>NZ_ATYX01000005.1 GCF_000427905.1 Thermocrispum agreste DSM 44070
GGCGCCCGTGGTCGCCGGCTGGGCGCAGTCCCCTCACCCAACACGGTCGGAGTGGTGGAATGACGTATTACGGCAGGGTCAACTTGCCCGACCTGGACGCGCTGCGGCGCAGGCTCGACGAGACGATCGAATCCGCCTACCGGCGGATCCAGCAGGTCGAGCACTCCACGGCGGAACTGCGCGAGAAGCGTGCGCGCGACGCGGAGCGGTTGACCGACAAGCAGATCGAAGCGATGAAGGCGGGCATTCTGGCGCGCGAGCGCACGCCGGAGTGGCAGGTCGTCATGGAGCGCATCGCCAAGGGCGACTTCTCGTGGCGGCATGTGATCACCAGCTACTTCGCGGGCACGATGGATCCCGACGTCAAGGCCGCGTTCGACTCGCTGTCCGACGTCCCGCCGCTGACCCCCGAGCAGCGCGAGAAGATCAAGGCCGAGCTGAACAAGGCCGAGGCGCAGGAAGCGGAAGCCGCTGCTCAGCAGCAGGACGAGGAACACGGACCGTACGGCGGGGCTCCTCGATCCCCCTACGGCGGCACCGGCGGCAGCGTGCCACGGCGGCCCAGGCCGGACGACTGGGACGACGACGACTTCGAGCAGTTCAACTTCCTGCGCTGACCGCCACTGCTCGGTAACCGATCCCAGCGAAGAAGGTAGGGAGTCGAATTGTCCTGGCGTTCCCCGATCACCGTCGCGATCGCCGCAGTCGCCTGTCTCGGCCTGCTCGCCGGGTGCAGCGACGAGGACCCGCCGCAGAACGACGACCAGGCGTCCGGCGCACAGCCGTCGGCCGGTCCGCAGGCGCCTGCGCAGCAACCCGGGCAGGCGCCCAAGGTGGACAAGCCGCTCGACATCGCCCAGGCCGCACGCAGCAAGTGTTCGCTGATGCCCGAGGAGGCGCTGGCCGAGCTCGGTATCACCGACGCCGGCACCGAGAACGACTTCGGCGTCTGCATGTGGGACACCGGCACGGTGTCGCTGACCTTGCACGAGAACAAGGGTCTGGACGCGGTCTACCAGATGCGGGCGGATGGCAGGTTCGACGCGTTCGAACCCGGCGAGATCGCCGGCTACCCGAGTGTGACCACCACGCCGCAGAAGTCACCCACGGCCGCGTGCAGCGTGTTCGTGGGCGTGTCGGACACGGCGTCCTTCACCGTGGCCGTCACCGATTCGGACGGGCAGAAGGATCCCTGCGACGTGGCCGAGGACCTGTCCGAAGCCGTCGTCGAGAAGTTGGCCAACGGCTAGCCGGCCCATACAGCGCGCTCGCGGTGGGGTGACACGGGCGCGCCCTCAGCGGGAAAGGAGCACTACGTGAGGTACGGTCACCTGGCAAAGGTCGCGATCACGCTCGCCGGGCTCGCGCTGCTCGCCGGGTGCGACGACGGTCCGGAAGGCCAGAGCGGGGACGGCCAGGCGAGCGAACGGTCGCCGCTGGACGTCAGCGCGTACCGGGGCGACAAGGTATGCGACCTGTTGCCGAAGGAGAAGCTGTCTGCGGCCGGGTTCACCGACCCGGGAGAACCGCTCACGTTCATGGGTGGCATCGACGGCTGTGAATGGCGGGAGGACGGGATCCTCGCGCTGAGCCTGGTCGACGAAAGCCTGGAGTCGGCCGACGTGGCCAGCGACTCGAAGTACCGGTCGTCGGAATCGGGCACGCTCGGCGGGTACCCGTCGGTGACGGCCTGGTTCCCGAACACCGAGACGTGCAACGTGTACGTGGAGGCCGGGCCGAAGGCCTATCTCGAACTTCAGGTGCGCGACTTCGGCACCGGTGAGAAACAGTGCGACCTGGGTGAGGACTTGCTGGGTGCTGCGGTGGAGCAGCTCAAGGCCGGCTGAGGGCCGGCGGGTAGGTTCGATGGCCGAGTCGGGTGACATGCCGGCGATCGGCCCGACGAACTGCACCCGGCCGGATAGCCTGACGCGCGATGTCAACCGCACAAGGATCGTCGTTCGCTGAGTTCGGCCGCTTCGGCAACACCGCAGAACCGCACTGGCGTGTGTACCCGGTGAGTGTGTTCGGGGAGCTGGTCAATGCCGCGTTGCACGCGGTCAAGCCGTTCCGGGCCGGCATCTGGGGATCGTTGCTGTTGCTGATCGCGCTCGGGTTGCTCGCCGACGAAGGCCTGCTCGGTGATCTCGGTGACGACGTCACCAAGCTGGCCTTGGCGTCGGCAGTGCCGGGGGTCGGGCTCGTCCTGGTCGTCTGGGTCGTGGCCGGCTTCTTGTCCGGCCTGCAACAGCTGCTGACGTCACGCGCCCTGGCGCGGGCCATCGTCGACGGCGCGTCCATGATTGCTGTGCCCCACCCGAGCCAGGCAGAACTCGTGGACGACGAACGCCCGTTTCGATCCGCTCGTGTCTCGTCCGGCGTCTTCGGCGGCCTGTGGCTGCTGATCGCCCTCGGGATGACGTTCTCCGGTTACGACCTGGACGAGATCTGGCCCATCTACGCGTTCGCGGGGATTGCCGCGCTGCCGATGGTGATCGCCATGACCTGGCTGCCGGGCTACTTCGACCGGCAGCGGGTGATGAGGGCGCACTGGACGGAGCGCGTCAGGGACGCCGCCGCGCAACGCGCCGTTCCGGTCCCCGCGGACGACGGTGATGGTCGCGGATATCCGCCGGAACTGGCGGAGAGGAAGCGCAGGGCTGGGCGCTGGGAGCTCGCCGGGATCATCTTGTTCGCTCTCGCCTACGCGCTGTTGCATCTGTGGGAGTTCGTCGCTCACCCGGGAGCGCGGACCGCGACGAGTGAGACCAGGGTGCAGCACATCGACGCCGTCGAAGCCGGACTGGACGTCCTCATCTGGATCGTCTGGGCCGCCATGACGCTGGGCGTGGCCGCCATGGCGATCGGGTATCTGGTCGATGCCACCTTGCAGCGCGAGGAGAAGCGGATGCTCTGGCACGCCTTGGAGAACCCGGCGGCCGCGCGGCCACCCGCCGGGCTGCTGCTGAAGTACTCCGAGCGGCAGCCGATCTTCCTCGCCCAGTGCTTGGCGTTTGTCGCCGGAATCGGCTCGATGTTCGCGAGCGGGTTGTATCTTCTCGGCACGGATCAGCTGGTGACGTGGGATGCCATCGGAGCGGGTTCGGAGACGTTCGGCCGGTTCGTGCCGCATGCGCAGACCACTCTCGCCGTGTCGCTGGCCATGGTCGCTCTCGCGTTCGTCTGGCACGCCGTGACCGCCGGCCGGGGCGCCGAGCTGCGGAGCCAGGTCGTACTGCGATGGCCGGTCAAGCCGGCGGCCGAGGCCGGACCGTCGAGCAAGAAGCTGCCGGACAACTTCCTCGGCGAGAGCTGACGCGAGCCGCGCGGGCGAAGCCTGCGAGCGCCACGCTGACTCCGGCTGCTGCCCAGGCGACCATCGTGGCAAGCCGGGTTGCCCGGCGGATGTCGTCGGTCCGCGGGACGGGTCCGTTTCCCAGCGTGGCGCGGTGCTCCGCGCGTCCCTGATAGTGGTTGGTCCCGCCGAGCGTGACGCCGAGCGCGCCCGCAAAAGCCGCCTCGACGACGCCGGCATTCGGGCTTGGGTGCCTCCGGCCGTCGCGACGCCACGCGTGCCACGCCTCCGTGCCTCGACCGCCGACCAGCGGGGCCAGCAGTGCAGCGAGCGCAGCAGCCACCCGGGAGGGGACGAGATTGGCGATGTCGTCGGCCCGCGCGCTCGCCCAGCCGAAACGCCGGTAGCGGGCGCTGCGGTAACCGACCATGGCGTCGAGCGTGTTGATCGAGCGATAGCCGACCAGGCCGGGAACACCGAGCACTGCTCCCCACAGCAGCGGGGCGACCACGGCGTCCGAGGTGTTCTCCGCCAGCGACTCGACGACGGCACGGCTGACGCCCCGCTCGTCGAGCCGATGCGGGTCGCGTCCGACAAGGTGTGTCACCCGCGCACGGGCGGCGGCCAGGTCACCGGCCTGCAGGTGACCGGCAATGATCTCCCCTTCACGCACCAGCGACCGGCCCCCCAACACGGTCCAGGTCGTCGCGGCGGTGAGCAGGGCCTGTGACAGGGGTGTGCGCGTAGCTCGGTGAGCGATCACGGCGGCGCCGACGACGGGAGCGACGACGGCGCCGACGTAGAGCGCACCTGCGGCTCGGTCGTCCCGGTACATCCGGGACTCCACGGCACGCGCGTATCGGCCGAACCCGGCGACCGGGTGGTAGCAGGCCGGGTCGCCGAGCAGCCGGTCGAGGACGAACCCGAGCGCCAGCCCCATGGCTGTCGCCGCACGCTTCTGCCGCCGGCGCCCGATCACTCCCCACCCCCTTCGGCCACAGCGTCCAGCAAGCGCTCGGTCATGTCGCGGCCGCGCACGGCGATCCGTACCCAGGTGTCGTCCAAGCCCGGGAACGTGTCGGCCCGTCGCACGGCGAACCCGGCGGTCCGCAGACGTGCGTGCATCCCGGCGCCGACCTTGGCGAGCACGAACGGCGCGGCCGATTCGACGGTCGTGATGCCGAGATCGGCCAGTCCGTCGGTCAGGACGCGGCGATCACGCACGATCTGCTGCACCCGCCGCTCTTGCTCGCCGCGAGCCCGGGACGTGCTCGTGGCGACGATCGCGGCCAGAGCCGGGCTGCTCACCGGCCACGGCGGCTGGTGGTCCCTCAGGTCGGACAGCACGTCCGGGTCCCCGGCGAGGTATCCGGCACGGATCCCCGGCATCGACCACATCTTGGTGAGGCTTCGGATCACCAGGACTCCGGGAAGCCGGTGGGAAACAAGTGTTTCTCGTTCGTGCGGGACGAAATCCATGAATGCTTCGTCCACGACCAGCACCCGTCCGGGGCGGATCAGCGACAGCAGCGTGTCCCGTGCGTGCAGGCGCCCCGTGGGGTTGGTCGGATTGCCGACGACGACAAGATCGGCTTCGTCCGGGACCGCCGCCGGATCAAGCCGGAATTCGTCGTCCGGACGGCACATGACGTGCAGGACACGGTGGCCGGCGGCGCGCAGGGCGACGTCCGGTTCGGTGAACTGCGGGTGCACCACGACCGGGCATTTCCAGGACCGGGCTCGGGCAACCAGCCAGAAGGCTTCGGCCGCGCCCGCCGTCAGCAGGACCTCGGCGATTTCGCGGCCATGCCGCCGGGCAACGGCCGCGCGTGCCCGATGGGCATCGGGGTAGCTGGTCGATTCCGCTACGCCGGCGCGCAGCGCCTGCTCGAGCCAGCCGGGGCGGGGCAGATGGCTGACATTGACCGCGAAGTCGGCCATGCCGTTCGCGATCTCGGCGTCACCATGGTGACGCAGCGCGTCCACACCGGCGGAGGCCGACGAGGCAGACAGTGGGGGAGCGGGCGATGCGACCGGGGGAGCGGGCGATGCGGCGTGAGTGCTGTGCGCGGCGTGGACCGCATCGGCGAAGTGCTGCGCCTGGTCCGGATGTCCCGCCCAGTGGACGTGCAGGTAGGAGGCTGCCAGCGTCGGCCGGGCGAAACCGGCAGGACGCCCGCCGACACGCCACATCGGCTGATCACCGTGCGCGGGTGTGATCACGGTGCTGTGGAACTCGTGCGCAGTCGCGGGTGTGCCCGCGGTGCCGAGCAGATGATCCGACCCGAATTCCGCCCGGTGGTAGGCCAGGGTCAACCCTCCTGTCATGACGGCGTCCGCCTCGAGGGCACCGACCATCGGCTTCCCGTCCAGGCTTCGGCACAGATACAGCAGGCCGGCGCACTCGGCCACGGTCGGAACACCGTCCAGCACCGCCTGGCGCAGTTCGGCACGCAAGCTCGCGTTCTCGGCGAGCGCCGCAGCATGAACTTCGGGAAAGCCGCCGCCCAGGTACAAGCCACACGTCCCCGAGGGCAAGTGCCGGTCACGGGACGGATCGAACGTGGAGACCGTGCACCCAGCGGCTTCCAGCAGTTCGGTCGTCTCGGCATAGCGGAAGGTGAAGGCCCGACCCGCCGCCACCGCGACGACAGGGGCGCCGTCACCAGCAGCTCGGACGTGGTCAGCCGGGTCCCATGCCGCGACGTCCAGATCAGGGGCGCTCTGGGCGAGATCACGTACTGCCTGCAAGTCGACGTGCTCGGCGATCTGCTCGGCAAGGGCGTCCAGCGCCGCGGCGGCCTGTGCGCGTTCGGCGGCCGGAACCAGGCCCAGGTGCCGAGACGGGACCCGCAGCTTCTCGTCCTGATACAGCACCCCCAGCACGGGAACACCGGTGGATTCCACCGCCGCGGCCGTCTCGGCGGCGTGCCGGGGAGAGCCCGCCTTGTTGAGTACCACGCCCGCCACCATCAGATCCGGCTGGAAGGTACGCATGCCGTGCACCACAGCGCCGATGCTGCGGGAGGCGGTGGAGATGTCCACGACGAGAACGATCGGTGTGCGGGTCAGTGCCGCCACGTGGGCCGTGGACGCGAATCCCGCACCGCCCACCTGGCCGTCGAACAGCCCCATGACGCCCTCGACGACGGCGATGTCCGCACCCCGGGCCCCGTGCGCGAGCAGCGGCCCGATCGACGATTCACCGACCAGGAACGGATCCAGGTTGCGTCCCGGGCGCCCGGTGGCCAGCGCGTGATAGCCGGGGTCGATGTAGTCGGGTCCGACCTTGTGCCCGGAGACGACGAGTCCCTGCCGAGACAGGGCGGCCATCAGGCCGACGGCCAACGTGGTCTTTCCCTGGCCGGTGGCCGGGGCTGCCAAGCAAACGCGGGGAAGCTTCATCACGATCAGCGTGGCAGACGCGCCCGGCTGTGCGGGCGGTGCGTCCGGGCACACGGAAAGCCCCGCGGTCGGGGGAGGCCGCCGCGGGGCTTTCGGTCCGTGACGTCGTCTACCGCAGGCCGGTCACGCCGACCGCGACGAAGAACGACGCTTGCGCAGCTCTTCCAGCCGCTCGTTGAGCAGCTCCTCCAGCTCGGGGATGGTCCGGCGCTCCAGCAGCATGTCCCAGTGCGTGCGCGCCGGCTTGGTCTTCTTCTGCTCCCGCTGCCCACCGTTGACGAGTTCCGACTCGGTGCCGTGCAGGCGGCACTCCCACGTCGCCGGAATCTCGGCCTCGTCCGCGAACGGCACCTCGAACTCGTGGTTCTTCGGGCACGCGTACCGGACGCTGCGTCGAGGCGCCAGGTCGTGGTTGCGGTCGGTCTCGTAACTCACCGATACCAGCCTGCTGCCACGGAGAACCCGATCGGCCATGGTGCATTCCCTCTCTGCTGCGCAACGGGGCCGGCCCCCACTCCGTACCCCGGATCTTGCTCACACTATGCAACGAACGGCGGGTCGTCAGGATTCCCGGATCGGCCCGTCGTTATTCCACGTTCTTTGCGACCCGTACTGCTGGACAGCTTGCTCCAGTGCGAGTCGGATGGTGGCGTGACGTGACGCAAGGAGCCCGCCGACGTGGGGATTTCCCTCGAACGGTGCATTCTTCGCATCGCCGGTGCGCCTCACGGTGTTACTTGGTGCGTGCGGTCGCCACGGCGTACGCGATCGTGCATGACGAACATCACGCTGCGTAACGTGTGGGCGCGGTTGCGCAGCGTTCATCGTCGGCGTTCACCCGGATGGTCGTCCCGTCACAGCTTGCTGGGCGGGGTGTTGCCCGCCGCGACGATCGCCCGCCGCGCGGGCACCAGTGCCACCAAACCGATGCCGGCCACGAAGAACACGATCAGCGCCAGGATGGCGGGCCGGAACGACCCGGTCGCCGACCCGATCGCGGAGAACAGCACCGGACCCAGCCATGCGGTGCCGCGCTCGCTGATCTCGTACAGCGAGAAGTACTGGGCTTCCTTGCCCGCCGGGATCATCTGGCTGTACAGCGAACGCGCCAGCGCCACGGTGCCGCCGAGCACGAGCCCGATGCCCGCACCGACCAGGTAGAACGGGACCTCCTGGCGCGGCTCGAGGAAATAGGCGGCGACGATGACGCCGATCCACAGCGCCAGGCTGCCCATGATGGTGCGCTTGGCGCCGAGCCTGCGCGCCACCACGCCGTGCAGCCAGCCGCCGACGAACGCGACGAACTGCACCATCAGGATGGTGGCGATCAGGGTGTCCTGGGAAAACTGCAACTCCTCCTTGCCGTACTGGGCCGAAGTGGTCACGACGGTCTGCACACCGTCGTTGAAGACCAGGTAGGCGCCCAGGAAACCGAGCGTCAACGGGAAGGCGCGGGCCTCGCGCAAGGTGTCTGCCAGCTCACGGAACCCGGCTCGGATCACGCCGACGCCAGGCTCGACGGGACGTGGCCGCCGCCGGTCCCGCAACCGGCGCAGCGGGATGACGGTGAATCCCGCCCACCACAGGCCGGACAACAGGAAGCAGGCGCGCACCGCCTGGCCCTCGGTGAGCCCGAGCGCCTCGTGGCCGAGGTAGATGCCCAGTTGCACGGCCAGTGCGACGCCGCCGCCGAGGAAGCCGAAGGCCCAGCCGCGGGCCGACACCTCGTCACGCTCGTCGGGGGCGGCGATCTCCGCTAGGAATGCGTAGTAGACGACGATCGACACGCCGTAGCCGATCTGCGCAACGATGTACAGCGGCACGGCGAGCTGCCAGTTGGTTCCGGCCACGAAAACGAGCAGGCAAGTGGCGCCTGCGCCGGTGAAGGCGGCCGTGGCCAGCAACGGCCGCTTGGACTGGCTGCGGTCCGCGATCGCCCCGGCGATGGGCATGATGAAGACCTGCACGACAGTGGCGACGCCGATCAGGTAGCCCCACAGGGCGCCCGCCGGGAAGCGGAGCCCGAGCAACGAGATGTCGCAGTCGACGAGCTTGGCGACCAGTTCGGGACCACCGCAGGCGTTCGGCCCGTTGGCCGGATCGGTGCGAGCCGCCTCGGCGGCCACCGAGCCGACGTAGGCCGCACCGAACACGGTGATCACCGAGGTGTAGAACGTCGAATTGGCCCAGTCGTAGAAGTACCAGCCACGCCGTTCGCGGCGACGGGCCGCGGCGTCCGGCGCCGGGACGGGGCCGAGCTGATCGGTCGTCATACCACCTCGATCTGTTTCGCTGTCTGTCGTTGTGTGTTCGCCGGCTGTTCCGCCGGCGCAGTCGCGCCGCCACGCACCCGGCACTGGGCGACGACCCGGCTGATCATGCCGGAGGCTACTGGCCTCACCACCGGAACAGGTGACAAATCGGCTGCAACCGCGTGTCGCTACCGCCTAACCCGGAAGGGTCATGTGATTCTGTTGTGTTTTCTGGTGCGCTTGTGAATGGTGCGCCCGTTGTTTACGGTGCTTTTCATGTGGCTTGAGAGGGTTACGGTACAGCGTTGGGTCGCCAGGGTGGCGGTGGTGGCCTGTGCCGTGGCCAGCTGGACGGCCGTGCCTGCGGTGACCGGGACGGCGCCCCCGGCAGCAGCCGACCCGCCGCGTGCGGACTGGGCGAAGCTGCGCATGTGCGAGTCGAGCAACCGCTACACGATCAACACCGGCACCGGCTACTACGGTGCGTACCAGTTCGATCTGCCCACGTGGCGCAGCGTCGGCGGCAAGGGCTACCCGCATCAGGCCAGCCCGCGGGAACAGGACTACCGCGCGCTGTACCTGTACCGGATGCGCGGCTGGCAACCGTGGGAATGCGCCCGCCCGAACTTCTTGAACCTCAAGGAGGACCGCTCGGCGCGAAGCAAGATCAAACCGACGTATGCCGAAGCCGCCTACATCGGGGGCTCGAGCGTGAAGCCGAGCAGGCCGAAGCCGTCCCGGCCGGGTACCGGGCCGGCGACCATGCCGAAATGGCCGGGGGTGGTCTACGCCTTCGGTGATTGTTCGCCGCATCTGCGGAAGTTCCAGCTGCGGATGAACAAGTTCGGCTACGACTTCCAGGGCACCGGGTGCTACTACGACGAAACCAAGCGTGCGGTGCTGGACCTGCAGCGAGCCAACGGCATCAAGGACTCCGGGCGCCTGGGACCGAAGACATGGCGCGCGGCCTGGAAAGGCAAGCCACCACGCTGACATTGCTCAACTGACAGGTTGTGCGCCTGCGCCCAGCGCATGCGACGGCAGGATCGGCGACGCGGCGATGAAGGAAAGTCGTCTGCTCGGTCGCCGCACGAGTGGCTACCGCAACGCCGTCGCGCAGACCGTGCAGCCGCATGAGGATGGCGATCATCGTCCGCGGTCGCGGCGAAAGCAGCCCCAGGCCGCCGTCAGCGTGATGGCCGGCCGGCGCCGAGATGGTCCTGCTCTTGCACGATGAGCAGACATGGCCTGTGGGATGTGCTCAGGCGGACCGTGTCGACGCGGCTACGCACGACCCCGTCGGCCAGGCTACGCACGCGAGGCCGTGCGGGCCGGATGGGGAAGCCGTGAGGTCCTTCCGGTGGCGAACCATCGGCGGATCTCCTCGGTGTGTTCACCCCAGGCCGGGAGGAGGACGGTAGCCGGAGACGGCGGTGCCGGAGTAGCGGATCGGATGCCGGACCTGCGGAACATGATCGGGCCGACCGGCACGGTGGGGGCCAAGCCGAGCCGCTCGGCGAGGGCGAAGGCGTCGGCGAGGTCTCCGACCTTGCCCGCGGGCACCCGGCTTCGGTGAGCCGTTCGATCCAGGAGTCGGCGGTGCCGACGGCCAGCAGGTGATTCGAGCTCGGCGATCACATCGCTGCGGTGCGCGACGCGATCGGCATTGGTGGTGAAGCGCGGATCGTCGGCCAGTCCGGGTTTGCCCAGCACGGTGACGCAACGGCGGAACTGGCCGTCGTTGCCGCAGCAGATGGCGATGAGCCCGTCACGGCACCTCAGCGTCTCGTACGGCGCGATCGAGGGGTGCTGGTTGCCGAGCCTGACCGGCGCACGTCCGGTCCACAGATCGGCCGAAGCCTGGTTGACCAGGGCGGCCAGCAGGTTGGACAGCAGGTTGACCTCGATGTGCTGACCGTGGCCGTCCCGCTCACGCGCCGCGAGTGCCGCGAGCACTTCGATCACCGGGTCCTTGGAGGTCAGCACGTCGACCAGGGCGACGCCGACCTTGGTGGGCGGCCCACCAGCCTGCCCGGTGATGCTCATCAGACCCCCGACGGCCTGCACGAGGACGTTGTACCCGGGCAGGTCGGCTCCCGGGCCGGAGCCGAAGTCCGAGATCGAGCAGTACACCACGCCCGGGTTGGTGCGCCGCACCGTCGGGTCCGAACCGGGCCATGGTCCCGGGTTTGAAGCTCTCCACCAGCATGTCCGCTGCGAGCGGCGAGCTCGCGCGCGGCGGCGAGGTCGTGCGGGTCCTGCAGATCGAGGGTGATTGACTTCTTCGACCGGTTGGCGCACTCGAAGTACGTGCTCGTCTCCTCGGTCCACGGCGGACCCCACGCGCGCGTCTCGTCACCGGTTCCCGGACGTTCGACCTTGATCACCTCGGCACCGAGGTCGGCCGGCATCACGGTGGTCAGCGGGCCGGCGAGGATGCGGCTGAAGTCGGCCACCAGCACGCCGTCCAGCGGTGCCGGTCGGGTCATGTGCCCTCCAGGCGGGGCGAGTAGCCGTCTTCGGTGATCACGGTGATCCGGGTGCCGGATCGTCGTGCGCTCAACGTTCCACCTCCAGGGCCGGGCGGCGCACCTTGGTGTGCCGCACCTCCAGATAGGCGTGCAATCCCTCCGGGCCGAGTTCCCGCCCGAGACCGGACTGCTTCCAGCCGCCGAACGGCGCTTGCAGCTCCGAGACGTCGTTGACGTTGACCCCGACGCCGCCCGCTTCGATGCGTTCGGCCACCGCCAGTGCCTGCCCGAGGTCCTCGCCGTAGACGTAGGCGGCCAGGCCGTAGTCGGTGTCGTTGGCGACCTCGATCGCTTCGGTGATCGAGCGGACACGGTGCACCGCGACCACCGGGCCGAAGGTTTCCTCGGTCATGACCCGCGCATCACGCGGCACATCGTCGAGCACCGTCGGCAAGTAGTAGTGGCCGGCCGCGAACTGTGCGCCTTCCGGCCGCTTGCCGCCGGTCACCAGCTTCGCCCCGCGCGCCAGGGCGTCCGCCACATGCGCCTGCGCCCGCTCGACCACCTGCGCGGTGGTGCACGGCCCGTAGCCGACGCCGGGCTGGAGCGGATCGCCGAGAACGTAGGAGTCCACCTCGGCCCTGAGCGCGTCGACGAACGCGTCCGCGATCGCGTCCAGCACGATGATCCGGTTCACCGCGATGCAGATCTGGCCCATGTTGGAGAACGCCCGGCGCGCGGCGGCCGTGGCGGTCACCTCGATGTCGGCATCCGGCAGCACGATCAGCGGGCACTGTCCGCCGAGTTCGAGGCTGACCCGGGTCATGTTGTCGGCGGCCGCACGCATGATGGCTTTCCCGGTGGCCGTCGAGCAGGTGGCGGTGACCATCGCGACCTCGGGCCGCGACACCAGCCGCTGGCCGGTCTCGGCGCCGCCGGGCAGGTCGAACAGCGTGCCGGGCGGAAGTCCCGCATCGGTCAACAGCTGCGAGACCATGCCGATGGCCAGCGGCGCCTCCTCGGGCGGTTTGACGACGACCGGGCATCCGGCCGCCAACGCGGGCGCGACCTTCCACGCGTAGAGGTCGACCGGGTAGTTCCACGGGACGATGCCCGCGACCACACCGACCGGGTGGTAGCTGACCATGCTGACCGTGTCCGGGTCGGTGTTCGGTCGCAGTGAGCCGTGCACCCGGCGGCCTTCCTCGGCGTAGTAGTCGAAGACCGAGGCGCCGAAGAGGATCTCCTTCACGCTGTCCGCAACCGGTTTGCCCTGTTCGCGGGTGAGCACCTCGGCGATGTCGTCGACATGGGCGCGGATCGCCTCCGCTGCTGCCCGCAGAACGCGGGCCCGTTCGTCCGGGTGCAGCCGCATCCACGTTCGTCCCTGCTGACGGGCCTCCGCCACGGCGCGGTCGACGTCGGCCGCCGTGGCCGGGACATAGTGCGCCACCAGCGATCCGTCCGCCGGGCTGCGGACTTCCCGCAGGTCTCCGCGATGGATCACCTCGCCGCCGAAGATCAGTCCGCGATCGTTCACCGCTTGCACAGCAACCGCCACAGTTCCTCGTAGTTCTCCTCGTTCTTGCGATGGGCTTCCTCGACGCTTGCGGTGTTGGTGTTGACCATGACGTACGGCTTCTTGCCGCGCCGGACGATCTCCTCCGTCGTGGCCGACACGATGGCGTGCCCGGCCGCGATGGCGATCGACGTCGACGTCGGGCCGACCGGATGCTCCAGGCCGTCGATGTACTGTGCGGCGTCCAGCTTCGGCACCCCGGTGTCCACGACGACGTCGGCGACCTCGTACAAGCGCTTGCCGGACGAGTGCCTGCTGGGCACCGCCGAGGAATGCGGGACGCTGGTGATGGCGATGACCGGGCGGCCCGCCTGCTTGAACTCCAACGCCATGTCGAGAATGACGTTGTTGATCCCGGAGTGGGAGAACAGCATCAGCGCGTCACCGTCGCGGGCCCGGTTGGCCTTGAGGATCACCGGGCCGTAGCCGGGGCGGGTGTGCAGGAAGCGGTACTGGAAGGTGCCCATGTCGCCCCACACGTGGTGCATGAGCGCGATGGGCGTGTCGACGATCGGGCGGAACCCGGTGATCGTCCCGGTGCGCGGGAACATCTCCAGCGCCGCGAAGCCGCCGTGCCCGGTGCCGAAGGTGAACACCAGGTTGTCGCCGAGGATGGTGTCGGCACACACCCGCGCTGCTTCCGTGATGGCGTCCAGCTGCGTGTCGCGCATCCGCTGCAGCCGCTCGATCATGGTGTCCAGATACGACCTGCTGACGCTCATGATGTCGCTCCTTTCGTCGCGGTCAGGCGATCCGCCCCGGCCGCGCACAGTGCGTCGAACCCGGTGACCAGCAGATCCCGTTCGGCTGCTGCCCGCTCGCCCTCGGGGAGTTTCCGGTGGTTACGGCCGTCGACGCTGGCCAGGCACAGCACGCCGCTGCGTACGCCGAGCGCGCGGCCGACGGCCAGTACGGCGCTGCTTTCCATGTCCATCCCGACCACGCCGTGCTCGACCAGCTGGTCGATGTCGACCGTCCGCGAGGACGGCATCGTGGGATGGGCGAACAACTCGGTGTAGAAGCCGTCGTAGCTGGCGATCATGCCGACGACGGTCCGCCGATCGGTCCGGTGCGCGGCGTCGCGCAACGCGATGGTCAGATCCAGGTCGGGAGCGGCCGGATAGCCGTCGGGAACGTAGGTGCCGGAGGCGCTCTCGCCCCGCAACGCGCTGTCGGCGACCACGAAGTCGCCCAGCTCGGCCGCACCGACGGCGAGCACCGTGCCGAGCCGGACGACCGACCGCACCCCGAGCGCGGCCAGTTCGTGCAGAACGACCGCGGCGATCGCCGCGCCCATCCCGAATGCGCTCACCGTGATCGGGGTGCCGTTCCACGTGCCGGTGGCGGTGGTCAGCCCGCGGTCTTCGTTGAGGATGCGCGCGTCCGCCAGCAGATCGGCGGCCAGCAGCACCCGGCCGCGGTCGCCGACCAGCACGGCCCGTTCCGCGACGTCGTCGGCCGAGCACTGCAGGTACCAGGCTCGCTCGGAGTAGTTCTCAGGCATCGTCCCCCCTGTTGGTGCGGGAGCGGAGCAAGGCGCACGCGTCGGCGCATCCTCCCTGGACCGCCTCGGTGACTTCGATGTCGTGCAGCAGGCGCGCCATCAGCCCGGCGGCGAACGTGTCGCCCGCTCCCGTGGTGTCCTCCGCGGACACGGGTTCGGGCGGCCGCAGCACGATGTCGCCGTCGGGCTTGCGCAGCACCGCGCCTTGCGCCCCGCGGGTCTCGACCACGAGCCGGCCGCCTGCCACCAGCTTGCTGACATCGAGACCGCAGGTGCGGTGCAGGAACTCGGTTTCGGATCCGCTGTGGCAGATGACGTCGGCGCGGTCGGCGAGCCGGGCGCTCAGCTCGGGTGTGACCGAACGCGGGTCGGCCTTGACCACCCACATGACCTTCGCATCCGCGGCGACGACCGACAGGGCCTCGGCCGTGGCCTCGGTGGGCCCGACGGCGACGATCACCGCGCGCGCGTCGCCCAGCAGCGCCCGCTGGGCAGCGGTCAGGGACTGGTCGAGTTCACCGGGATCGAAGAACATCACTGGTTCGCCTCCGCCCGGCCAGAAGATCCGGGTCGTCGGCGAGCGTGAACCGGACGCCACGATGCCGTCGACACCGACGCCCGACAGACGGTGGTGTTCGCGGAACACGTCACCGTGCTCGTCCGAGCCGACCCAGGTGACGACGTCTGTGGGGATGCCGTTGCGCACCAGGCCTCGCGCGAAGTACGCGACGGCTCCCGGGTCGCCGCCGGGGCGGTGCAGCGGACGCCGGATCAGCGTGGTCCTGCCGGGCCCTTCGAACGGCTCGGTGGCGTACTTGAAGTCGAGGCTGGCGTAGCCGATCACCACGCACCGCACCGGGCTCACGGATGCTCCTTCAACATCGCGACCGCCTCGGCGGTGGGGACGACGGAGCCGAAGTAGCGCTGAATGTCCTCCAGGGACGCCTCCTCGAGGTGTTGCCGGTTGGAGTTGGTGGCTTCGCGCGGCACCACCACCGCGAACCCGTGCGCGAAGCCGTCCTGACAGGTGGCGCGGATGCACACATTGGTCTTCACCCCGGCGACGACGATCCGCTCCACGCGCTGCTCGTGCAGGGTCAACGCGAGGTCGGTGGCGAAGAAGCCGGAGTAGCGCCGCTTGGGCACCACGAGTTCCCCCGGCCGCTCGGCAGGTTGGAAACCGGGAAAGAAGTCCGCTTCGAACGACCCGTCCAGGCAGTGCACCGGCAGCTTCGGCTGCTCGGCATCCGGCACGTTCCGTCGATGTCGTTCGACCGCGTGGACCACGACCGCCCCGGCAGCGCGTGCGGTGGTCAGCAGCTCGGTGAGCGGCTCGACCGTATCGCGCACGCGCGGGTAGTAGTTCGGTCCGTCCGGATCGAAGAAGTCGTTGATGACGTCGACCAGAAGCAGTGCGGTCTTGCTCATGCGGTGGGCATCCTTCGTGCTCGGGCCCGTTGCTGGGCCGCCGACAGGGCCAGCGCGGCAACCACCACGACATACGGCAGCGCGGTGAACAGCTGGCCGATCGCGGTTCCGGTCTGCAGGCTGTGCTGCCAGGCGTCGAAGAAGGCGAAGATGAGGCAGGCGATCGCGGTGGGCACCGGCCGGTTGCGGCCGAAGTAGAACGCCGCGAGCGCGATGAACCCGCGGCCGGCGATCATCTGGTCGTTGAACAGCCCCACATGGGCCAGCGACAGGTAGGCGCCACCGAGCCCGGCCAGCGCACCCGCGATCATGCCCGAGTACTCGCGCATGCGGTTGACCGCAACGCCGAGGCTGGCGGCCGCTGTCTCGGCGTCCCCGCACGCGCGCAGGCGGAGGCCGAAGGAGGTGTTGCGCAGCATCCACGCAGTCGCTGGCACCAGGGCGAGCGCGAGGAAGAACAGCACGTCCTTGTCGTTGAGCAGCTCGTCGAGCACCGGGACGTCCGCCAGGGCGGGGATGGTCCAGCGGGGCACCCGGTCCAGGCCGTCGATGCGCAGCGTGCCGGAGACCCCGAGCTCCCACTTGAGCACGAAGCCGATGACACCGGCCAGCAGGATGTTGACGCCGAGCCCGACGATGATCTGGTTCGCCTGCAGGCGGGTGATCACCAGCGTCATGAGCAGGCCGGTGACAGTACCGGCGACCACGGCGCCGAGGACGCCGGCGAACCAGCTGCCGGTCTGCGCGCTGACCAGCACGCCGACGAACGCCCCGGCCAGCATCTGCCCCTCAAGGCCGATGTTGACCACCCCGGACGCCCGGTGCACCAGCCCGCCGACGGCGGCGAACAGCAACGGCACCACGAGCAGCAGCGCGGAGCTCACCACGGTACTCATGCCACCGACCTCCTGCGCCTGAACAGCTGCGCGAAGCTGGCGACGGCGAACACCATGACCGTGCCCTGCAGCACGTCGACGATGTCCAGCGGGATGTTGTCGAACAGCTGGATGGTGGTCCCGGCGTTGGCGAACGCGCCGAACATGACCGCGGCCGGGATGAGGCCCCACGCGCTTCGCCTGGCCAGGAGCGCCACCGCGATCCCGGTGAACCCGTACTGTGCGGAGAACCCGCCGACCACGAACTTGCCGACCACGCCGAGCGCATGCACTGCGCCGCCGAGCGCGGCGATGGCCCCGGTCGCCACCATGGCAAGGAACACGACCCGGTTGACCGGGATGCCCTGCGCGGCGGCGAATCGTGCGTTGACGCCGACGTGGTGCAGGTCCGCCCCTGCGCTGGTGCGGCGCAGGAAGATCCAGTACGCGGCGACCAGCACCACGGCGATGACGAAACCGATGTTCAGCGAGGACGGCGGAAGCAGCCGCGGCAACGAGAACGGCACGGTTTCGGTCGACGAATTCGCCTGGCCGGGGGCGAGCAGGTAGCCGTTGACGAGCCAGCCGACCAGGCCGGTCGCCACGAACGTGAACATCAGCGTGGACACGACTTCGTCCACGCCGAGTTGCGTCTTCAGCGCGGCGGGGACCACGGAGAACAAGGCGCCGGCCAGCACCGCGCCGGCCATGGCCAGCACGGTGACCACCGGCACCGGCCCGCTCACCGCGACCGCCAGCCACGCCGCGGTCAGCCCGCCGAGCACGAAGCCGGCTTCGGCACCGAGGCTGAACACGCCCGCGCGGAACGACACGGCCGTGGCGACGCCGGTGAACAGGACCGGGGTGGCCGACGTGAGCGTCCCGGCCAGGCCTTCCCGGGTGCCGAACGCGTGGGTGAGCATCAGCTCGTAGACCGCCAGCGGGTTGATGCCGCTGGCCTGCAACACCAGCCCGCCGACGACGAGCGCGACGAGGACCGGCGCGAGCGTCCGCAGGACGGTGAGGGCGATGGAGCGGACCTTGCGGGTGCCGGCCTCGGGCGGTGGGGCGGCGGGCTCCAGGGGAGTGGTGGCGGTCGCCGTCGGTGTGCTCACGACGACACCTCCGTTCCGGAGCGCTGACCGAGCATGGCCCGGCCGATCCGCGCGCGGGCGTCGGGTTCGGCCGGGTCGAAGATGCCCGCGGGCTTGCCGTGGAACATCACTAGCACGCGATCGCTCAACGCGAGCAGTTCGTCCAGCTCCTGGCTGACCAACACGATCGCGGTGCCGTTGTCCCTGGCCTGGACCAGCTCCTGCTGCAGTTCCGAGATGCCGCGAAGATCGACGCCGCGGGTGGGCTGGGCCGCCACCAGCAGCCTCGGGCGTTTGCTGATTTCCCGACCGAAGACGAGCTTCTGCTGGTTGCCGCCGGACAGCATGGACGCCGGGTCGGTCACCCGCCCGTGGCGTACCCGGAAGCGGCGAAGGATGTCCGCCGCATGCCGGCGCGCGGCACCGGGGGAGAACCACCCGCGCCGGGCAAGGGGAGGGGAGTGGTGCGATCCGATGGCCACGTTGTCCACCAGCGGTTCGGTGATCGACAGCCCCTCGTGGCGCCGGTCGCCGGAGATGTAACCGACGCCTGCTGCGCGCCGGGCGCCGACGGATGCGGTGGTGATGTCGCGTCCGTCGAACCGGATGGCGCCGCCGCGGCACGGTCGCAACCCGATCAGCGCCTCCACGAGGTCCTCCTGGCCGTTGCCCGCGACACCCGCGACGCCGAAGATCTCCCCCTCGCTGACCTGGAAGCTGACCGGGCCCACCGGGCGCTGCCGTCCCGCCAGCTGGACCTGGTCGACCTCGAGCACGACCTCGCCGGGTGGAGCCGTCCGCGGAGCCCGCACCTGCTGCAGGTCCTCGCCGACGATCAGTTCGGACAGGGTCGGCCGGTCGAGCTCGTCCGCCGCCTGGGTCGTCACCACGCGGCCGCCGCGCAGCACGGTCACTTCGTCGGCGACACGGAGTGCTTCGTCCAGCTTGTGCGTGATGAGGATGATCGTGTTGCCCTGTTCGCGCAGTTCGGTCAGCAGGCGCAGTAACCGGTCGATCTGCGCGGGCGCCAGTACCGCCGACGGCTCGTCCAGAATGAGCGTGTCCGCACCGCGGTACAGGCAGCGGATGATCTCCAGCTGCTGCTGGGTGCCGATCTCCACGTCTCCCGCGCGCCGGTCCCACGGAATCCGAGCGCCGATCGACTCGGCGATCTCCTCCGCGCGCACGCGCGCCGTCCGCCAGTCGATGACTCCCGCACGCGCCGGCTCGGTGCCGAGCACCAGGTTCTCCAGCAGCGTCAGGTTCGGGCTGAGGGCCAGTTCCTGCTGCACCACGGCGATGCCGGAGGTGAACGCTTCCCGCGGTCCGGAGAACCGGACCCGCTCGCCGCGGCTGATCACCCAGCCGTCGTCCGGTTGATCGAGGCCGGACAGCGCCCGGATCAGCGTGGTCTTGCCCGCGCCGTTCTCGCCGAGCAGCGCATGAATCGTGCGCTCGGTGACGGAGAACGTGACGTCGGACAGTGCCTGGACCGCGCCGAACCGCCGGGAGATGCGCTCGGCACCGATCCGTGCGGTGGTCGTTGCCATGGCCATGGTGTCACTTGGCCCAGCTCGGATAGCCCTGCTCGGTGACGTCCCAGACCTCGACCTTCCCCTCGACGATGTCCTGCTTGGCCTGCTCGACCTTGGCCAGCACGTCCCCGGGGACGTCCTGCTTGGTGTACTTCATCGGCGACAGGCCGACACCGTCCTCCTTCAGGCCGTAGGCGATCGTGGTGCCGCCGGAGAGCTTGCCCTCGGCGTAGTCCCGCACCAGGTTCGACATCGCCAGGTCGGTGCGCTTGATCATGGACGTGAGCACATGACCTTTCGCAATGGCGTCCTGGTCGGTGTCCACGCCGATGGCGTAGTGCCCGGTCTCCTTCGCCGCCTGGATCACTCCGGCGCCCGTGCCGCCTGCGACCGCGTAGATGATGTCGGTGCCGTCGGCGTACATCTGCTTGGCGATCTGCTGGCCCTTGGCTGCGTCACCGAACGAGTCCGCGTACTTGATGTCGAACTGCACGTCGGGGTTCACCGATCGCGCGCCTTGCATGTAGCCGATCAGGAACTTGTCGATGCCGGTGCTCTTCGTGCCGCCGATGAACCCGATCTTGTTCGCGCCGTTGATCTTCGGGTTGTCCGTGTCCTTGGTGACCAGCCCGGCCAGCACCCCCGCCAGATAGGAGCCCTCGTGCTCCTTGAACAGGATGCTGGTGACGTTCGGGCCGTCGACCTCGACGTTGACGATGGCGAACTGGACGTCGGGGAAGTCCTTGGCCACCTTGCCGAGCATGTCCGCGTGCGAGAACTCCAGGTCGGCGATCAGCCCGTAGCCCGAGCCCGCCGCGGTGCGGACCAGTTGCTCGCCTTCCGCCACGATGTCCTTGGACTCGATCGGGCGGCCCGCCACGCCGTGCTTCTCGGTGGCCTCCTTGAAGCCTTGGTAGGCGAGGTCGTTGTAGGCCTCGTCGCCCAAGCCGCCCTGGGCGATGATCAATGCCGCCTTCTTGTCGGGCTGCTTGGCGGAGCCGCCGTCACCGTTGCCCGGCTCCACGCCGCACGCGCTCAGCAACAACAGCGCGGACATCACCGCCGCGATCCATGGTGCTCTCATCGCCAGGACCTTCTTTCTCGAATTTCGCCGGATGCGAGGACAGCTCGGTGTGGTACTCGTACAGCGAGCCGACGTAGTGTGCGACGACCGCTTCGATCAGATCGCCGGTGCGGTTGCGGGTCAGCCGCCGGACCTGCATCAGCGGGGCTCCCTCGGCGAGCGCCAGGTGGCCGGCCAGCTCGGCCGGGCAGCCGACGGCGCGCAGCGATTCCTCGGCCGACCACGGGTGCTGGCCGATGGCTTCCAACGCCCGGTAGAGCGAGAAGTCGGCGGCCGCGACCACGTCCTTGGTCAAGCCCGCCCGCTGGACCAGGTGGGCGGGCAGCACGGTCCGGTGAAAGCCGACGGCCACGTCGTCGACGTATCGGACCCGCTCCAGGACCACCAGATCCTGCGCGGCGGGGAAAGCGGATTCCGGCTCGCCGCGCTCGTCGCCGCTGCCGATCTCGAGGTAGGCGAGCAGGCGGTGGGACGGCACACCGTCGCCGGCCCGGGTCACCGCGGTGAAGCTGGTAAGTTCGGACAAACTGTGCCGTTTCGGGCGGGGTGCCACGAACGTTCCGCGGCCCTGTTGACGCTGGATGAGGCCTTCCCGATGCAGGGTGTCGAAAGCTTTGACGATGGTGGCGCGCGAGACTCCGAGCTCCTTGGCCAGCCCGGGCTCGCTGGGCAGCAGATCGCCGGGCTGGTACTTCCCCTGGTTGATCTGCTCGGCCAGCAGGCGGGCCACTTGGGCGTACAGCGGAGGGGCCTCGACACCACGGTCCAGCATTGACTTCTCCGGTTGATCGGTTGACCGGTCAAGTGGGACCGTAAGGCAAACCGGGCCCCGAATCAAGGGGTACAACAGGAAATTCCACGTGAATCGGACACGCTGTGCAGCTGTCTCATGCGGCACGCTCGGAATCACGGCGCTGGGCTGGTCGTCCACACGCCGTCGATACCCGGCCTCAGCGGACACCGGCACCGGGCCAGGCCGCGCCAATACTCACCATCCGTGAGCGGAGCGAGCCACGAGGGCTGCCCAGGACGAGCGGTTCCGCACGCGCTCCGGGAGCTCATGACCGCCGGGCACGACGGTTGTCCCGGCAATCGCATGCCAACCACGCGGCCTTGGTGCTTGCCTTCGCGCTGCGGCTCTGGCCGCGGCATCGGGCGTCGGCGGGTATTCAGGCCATCATCCCGGCTGCAGCGACTGCTGTGCCGGTGCCGCAGCTTGGGCACCGACGGCCAGCCCATCGGCTGCGATGCTGGTGGCCGGAGCCCGCTCCGTCGTCACCGACGTCACGCCCGGCACCGCCGGGCGAGGGGAGTGGTGCGGCCTCTGTCAGTTCTGCGCGTACCAAGCGCCGCGCTCACGGAGCACGTCGCGCAGCAAGTCGGGACGGTCGGTGACGATGCCGTCGACGCCGAGGTCGAGCAGGTGGCGCATCTGTGCGGGGTCGTTGACCGTCCACACGTGCACTTCGGCGCCAAGGCGGTGTGCTGCTCGCACGAAACCGCGGTCGACCAGGGTGAACCGCCCGAAGCGATGCGGGACCTGCGCCATGAGGCCGCGGATGAACTTGCGCACCGGCGCCGACGGCAGCCGGCCGCTGAACTTCATCGTCGCGATGTGACGCGGTCCCATGGCCGTGGCCAGCTTCGCTCCGGCGAGCTTGCGCAACCGGGCAAGGCGCCGCGAGGAGAACGACGCGAGCGCGACCCGGTTGGTCGCGCCGGCACGCTGGATGGCTCGCACCACCGGTTCCGCGGCCGAGTCGGCCTTGACGTCGATGTTGAAGTGCGCGTCCGGCAGCTCTTCGAACACTTCTTCGAGCCGGCTGATCGGCTCGACGCCGCCGACCTTGGCACGCCTGACCTGGGACCACGGCATCGACGCGATGGGCCCGGTGCCGTCGGTCGTGCGGTCCAGCGTCTCGTCGTGATGCGTCACGACGACGCCATCGGACGTGGCGTGCACGTCGGTTTCGATGTACTTGTAGCCCTCCTGGACCGCACGCCGAAACGCCGACATGGAGTTCTCCATGCCGGCCAGGTCGCCGACATGCCAGCCGCGATGGGCGAAAGCTCGGGGATTCGGGAACGACAGATACGGATGCACGATCTTGGTGTGCTCGACGGAATGCACGCTCTTAGTGTGCCTGCTCGGCGCGCCGCGGTGGTAATGCTGCATCGAGGAACTACCGTCTTTTTCATGATCGTCAAGACCAAGGGTAATTCGTCACGTGACGAATTAAGGGTCGTGCGACGGGAAGCGGAAGTGCGCCACTGCGGATGGTGTGGGGCGCGGTTGGACGACCGGGACCGGGTCGGCAGACGGCGGAGGTACTGCGGACACTCCTGCCGACAGCGGGCGTACGAGCAGCGCATCGCCGTTCAGCGTGGCGGATTGCCCGAGGACGCGGTCGTATTTTCCGGCAGCGAGATCGCTGCCTTGCAGGACAAACTGTTCCAGCTGCGGTGTGCCGCCGAGGATGTCGTGACGGCCGTGTCGGACGGTGCGACGCCCGCGGAGCTTCGGAGCCTGGCCGACGCGTTGGCGACCGCGGCGAAGGACGTCGAGCAGCTGCGCTAGCTCTCGGGTGGCCGCGCTCGCTCCTCGCTCAGGCGTCGACCGAAAGCCGATAATGCACATTATGTCAAGTTGACCCCGGCGGGGTGAGCGAGACCACTTCCCTGCAGGCTGGCTGCTACCCCCATCTGCACTACCCCGCGCGGGTGAGCGGCGTGTCGGATGCAGGCGAGGGTTCGCCCGTTCAAGCCGGGACTGCTCCGCGCGCACGCGGCCGGGGCGGTTCGTGGCATGAAGCGAACGGCGACGGCTTCTCGGCATGCTCAGCGAGATCAAGTCATGCCGCATCCTGCGCAAGTTGGACTCTCCGATCGCTTCCGCGACGTCATCGCTCCCGTCATCACAAAAGCGATCGGCTCGGAACCAGGCCCAGAACGGCGCCGGGAGACGAACGACCAGCGCACACTCGACGCGTCCAGTTGCCGGAGTATCAGGTTCGCGCGCTCCACTTTATGCACCTCGTCGCCTACCGGCCGGCCATCGCTGGACGAAGCCAGCAGGCGCCTGCCGGCTCTCCCCTGCCGTCCTGGCCCGCGTCTTCTTGGTTTGGTGCCGAGCCGGACACTGTGACGACGGTCGAACGGCACTCTGTGGCTGCCAACCGATGATTGAGCGCGCCCCGGTCTGTCCAACCAACGTCGGGCAAGACATCACGGACCATGGAGGGGCCATCATGGCCGCGGAAGTTCTCGTCGACTTCATCACGTCGCTGGACGGTTACGCCTCGGGTAAAGGCTGGCCCGGGTTCTGGGGCCTGGAGAGCCCCGAGTACCTGGCGTGGCTGGGTGAGCAGCCGAAGGTCACCTATCTCACGGGGGCGAACACGTACCCGCTGATGTCGGGCTTCGCCAGCGGCCAGGTGCCCGAAGGGGTGGACGAGTTCCGGTCGGAGGAAGAAGAATCCTTCGACCAGCTCACCAGGGCGCGCAAGATCGTGTTCTCCTCCACGCTCGAGGAACCGTTGCAGTGGGCCAACACGACGCTGATCCGCGGCGACGCCGTCGCGGCGGTGCGCGAGCTCAAGGAGAAGGAGGCGGGGATTCTGAGCACCATCGGCAGCCTCACGTTGTGCCGGTCCCTGCTGCAGGCGGGCCTGGTCGATCGGTTCCGCGTGGTAATGTTCCCGGTCATCACCGGGGCCACCGGCGAGGAGCGTATCTACGACGGATACCCGGACGTCGCGCTGGAGATGACCGAGCACCGGACGTTCGAAGGCGGACTCCAGCTGGTCGAGTACAAGCCCCGCGTGCTCGAACGGCCACCGCTTCCCGTGTCGTGACACACCGCGCAGCGGAACGCACGAGGGGCCGGGCAGCCGCCCGGCCCCTCTGCTTGCTCCGGATCAGTTCGTGTTGCTCTGGATCAGTTCGTGGTCCTGGTGAACGTCACGTGGGTGACCCCGCTGGGCGACGAGATCGCCTCGACGTGGAAGTCCTTCTCGACACCCTCCAGGCCGGTCCACAGGTTGACCCCGCGGCCCAGCACGATCGGCACGACCACGATGTGCATGTAGTCCACCAGGCCTGCGGTGAGGAACTGCTGGATGACCGTTGCGCCACCGCCGAGGCGTACGTCTTTGCCGTCCGCGGCGTCACGGGCCATCTCCAGCACCTTCTCCGGCGGCGCGTCGACGAAGTGGAAGGTCGTCCCGCCCTCCATCTCGATCGACGGCCGCGGCCTGCGGGTCATCACGAACACCGGGGTGTGGAACGGCGGGTTGTCGCCCCACGGGCCCTTCCAGTCCGGGTCGTCGTGCCAGCCCGGGTAGCCGAACTTGCCCGCGCCCATGATCTCGGCGCCGAAGCCGTGCCAGTACTGTGCGGCGAAGGCGTTGTCGACGCCGCGGCTGCCGCCGCTCTGCCAGGTGTCCGTGGCGACCATCCACTCGTGCAGGCGCTCCCCGGCGTGGCCGAAGAACTCCCCTTTGGCCCTGCCCTCGCCGGTGGCGAAGCCGTCGAGCGAGATGGAGAAGTTGTGTACCCGTAGCTGTGCCATCTACTCCCCTACCCTGTCGAGTTGATCTTGAGGGGCCGCGCCGAGGAAGCCCGGTGTGCGCTCGAAGACGAAGTCGAAGTCCTTGCGCCACGAGCCGCCACGGTTCTCGCTGGTGTCGGCATGGCCGACGATGCGGTCGGAATCGACGGAGGCGACGAGGCGCTGGTGCATGTCTGGGTCCTTGCGGACCATCTCCCACGTCGTGCCGTCGAACGTGGTCGGAAAGATCCGGCAGACACCGCGTTCGTCGTGGTAGAGCGTCGCGTAGGTGCCCGCCCGCCGCTCCGGCCGATGGCCAGCACCATCTCGCCCGGCGTCCCGCCGACGTCGGCGGAGATCTGCCACCGGAACACGACGAAGGCATCTTCGATGCCAGGACCCGGTCGCGACCCCGGAGACTTCCGTACCTTCCGGCAGGAACCACGCATGCTTCAGCGTTGCCCGCCACGAGCCCACCAGGACGTCGAATCTCTGCATCGCCTTGTTGCGCATGCACTCCTCACTTCGTCCGCCCCTCGCCTGCTATGACCGGCTGAGCCCGGTGAACTCATCGGTGGTGGCCGGGAGAACCGGAGAAGAACTGGGCAGTCCAGGGAACACGGGAGGGCGGACATACGGCTATCCGGCCTGCGATGCATCGCTGCTGTAGCGCCCGCAGGCCCACCCGGACCTACGACGACGTCACGCGACGGGCCGGACCGCCTCCTGCCTGAGCACGACGTGCCTGGTGTGGCACAGGCCGATTCGCTGCTAGCCATCCGGTCCTGCCGACGAATCCGAACCGGCACATGACACGACCCCCGCATGTGCCCGCGAAGCCGAACCGGTACATGACACAGCACCGCATGTGCCCACGAATCCGAACTGGCACATGACACGACCCCCGCGTCGGCGGGTGACGACAGCCGGTGGGCCGACCGCGCCGCACGCCCACACGAGCTGCCCTGTGACAAGAAGACGCCGCGGCTGCACGCAGCCGCGGCGTCTTCCTCAGGATTCGGAATCCCGGTTCACACTTGCGGAGGCGGACCGCCCATCGGAGGACCAGCCGGCGGGGCAGGCGGAGGCGGAGTCTGCCCCGGCCCAGGCGGCGGCGCGGTCGGCGGAGTGCTCGGCGGTGCCGCCGGAGGCGCAGGTGGCGGCGGAGTCGGCGGGGTGGCCGGTGCCGCCGGAGTGGCAGGTGCCGGTGGGGCGGCGGGTGCCGGCGAGCTCGACGAGCCGGACGACTCGGTGACCTGCTGCGCCGACTGCGGCAGCTTCGACGGGTCACCCTTCAGCGCGCTGGACGCCGACGGTGGCGTGGTCGAGCCGCCCTGGCCAAGCGGGCCGGCGACCTGACGGCGAGCGACCTCCTCGGCCTCCCGCACCGCAGCGGCGACCTCCGGGTCGGTGGAGGTGTCGAACCAGTCCTTGACGTCCTCGTCGTCCAGCTCAGGCGGCGGAGCGCTCTCCTGCGGTGGCTCGTAGCGGAACACACCGTCGTCGCCCGGCGCGCCGAGCATCTTGGCGAAGCCTTCCAGCGCCTTGCCGTAGTCGCTGGGCACCAGCCACACCTTGTTGGCGTCACCCTGCGCCATCTGCGGCAGCGTCTGCAGGTACTGGTAGGCCAGCACTTCCGGGGTCGGCTTGGCCGCCTTGATGGCCGCGAACACCTTCTCGATGGCCTTGGCCTGACCCTGTGCCTGCAGGTAGCGGGCGGCCCTTTCACCCTGGGCCCGCAGGATGCGTGACTGCCGCTCCGCCTCGGCGTGCAGGATCGCCGCCTGCTTGGCACCTTCCGCGGCCAGGATCTGCGACTGCTTCTGCCCCTCGGCCTTCTTGATGGACGACTCCCGGTCACCCTCGGCGTTGAGGATCATCGCGCGCTTCTCACGGTCGGCGCGCATCTGCTTTTCCATCGAGTCCTGGATCGACGGCGGCGGGTCGATCGACTTCAGCTCGACCCTGGCCACCCGGATGCCCCACCGGCCGGTGGCCTCGTCCAGCACGCCGCGCAGCGCCTGGTTGATCGCGTCACGCGAGGTCAGCGTCTCCTCCAGGCTCATGCCACCGACCAGGTTGCGCAGCGTGGTGATGGTCAGCTGCTCGACACCGACGATGTAGTTGGAGATCTCGTAGACCGCCGCGCGCGGGTCGGTGACCTGGAAGTAGACGACCGTGTCGATCGACACCGTCAGGTTGTCCTCGGTGATCACCGGCTGCGGCGGGAACGACACGACCTGCTCACGCAGGTCGATGCGGGCGCGCACCTTGTCCAGGAACGGGACCAGGAAGTTCAGGCCGGGTGCCGCCACGGTCTTGAACTTGCCCAGCCGTTCGATCACCGCGGCCTGTGCCTGCGGCACGACCATGATCGCCTTCACCACGGTGACGACGACGAACAGGATGATGATCGCTATGACGACCAATGCACCAGTGGACAAAAGTCACTCTCCTCTTCCGTGAGGTCGGCGGTCACGGCGTGGTCAATCCATCAGCGGGTCGGCGGACACGATGGCGGTGGCGCCGGAGATCTCCACGACGGTGACCGTGGTGCCCGGTTTGATGACGTGCCCGGGCACGTTGTTGCGCGCCGTCCATTCCCCGCCGGCCAGCTTCACCAGGCCACTGTTGCTGTCGATCTCGGACAGCGCCACGGCCTTGGCGCCGATCAAAGCCTCCGTGTTGGTCTTCATGCCGATGCCGTGCAGGAAGCGGCGCTTGAGCGCAGGCCGGGCGAAGATCAGCAGGCCCAGCGAGGCGATGCTGAACACCGCCACCGCGATCCACTGATTGTCGGTGAGCGCCGATGCGCCGGCACCGGCGAGCGCGCCCACACCGACCAGCACCAGCCAGAAATCGCCCGACAGCATCTCCGCGGCCATCAGGGCGATGCCCGCGCCGAGCCAGATCCACGCTGCCATGCGGCCTATCGTGTCAGATATCGCCCAGGTGTCAGTGACGATAGGCGCTGGCGTGATCTTGCCGTGATGTTCCGGGGCCGGTTCGGCGCCCTGGTATCACCCGAACGAAGGACAAGCCTGGTGCGGAATGCACCGTCAGCCGGACGTCCCCGTGGTGACGAAATCGATCAGCCGTTCCACCGCGCCGATGAGCGGCGTCTCCACGTCGCGATAGCTGCGGACTTTCGACAGGATGTGCTGCCAGCCCTCGTAGGGTTCACCCCAGCCCAGCGCAGCGCACACGCCTTCCTTCCACGGCCGGCCCGGCGGCACCGCCGGCCACTCCCCGATACCCAGCGACGCGGGTTTGATCGCCTGCCAGATGTCGACGTACGGGTGTCCGGTCACCAGCACGTCGTCGTCGTCGATCGCCTGCACGATGCGGGACTCCTTGCTGCCGGGCACCAGGTGGTCGACCAGCACACCCAGCCGCCGGTGCGGGGCGGGACCGAAGTCGGCGACGGCGGCGGGCAGCAGGTCGATGCCGTCCAGCGGCTCGACCACGACCCCTTCGACGCGCAGGTCGTGGCCCCAGATGCGCTCGATCAGCTCGGCGTCGTGCTTGCCTTCCACCCAGATCCTGGACGCGCGGGCGGTCCGGGCCCGCAGCCCCTCCACGCGCACCGACCCCGATGCCGACAGGCGCTTGGACGGCTGCTTGCCCGAGCGCGGTTTGACCAGGGTGACCGGCTTGCCTTCGAGCAGGAACGCGGCGGGGGCCAGGGGGAACACCCGGTGGTTGCCGTGCCGGTCCTCCAGTACCACGCTGTCCTGCTCCACGCCGACGACAGCGCCGCAGAACCCGCTCGCCGGATCCTCGACCACCAGACCGGGATCGGCCGGAACCTCGGGAACCTGGCGCCGGCGCCTGCCGGAGAAGATGTCGCCGTAGGAATGAGCTCGCACGCGGCAGAGGGTAACGGCCGGGGCGGCGCCGCAGCGCCGTTCTCGCCCGCGCGTCGCCGGTTCCGCCGTGGTGGCGGCGTTCACGCCCCGCCGTCACGCGCTTGCGTCGGGGCGCGGCGTCAGAACAGCGGCCAGGGTATGGCCCGTACCTGCTCGGCCGGTGTGGGGAACACTCCGGCAGCCAGCAGCTTGTCCGTGCGATCGGCCAGTGCCCGGATCTCCGCGGACGTGATGTGTTCGGCCAGGTGCTCGCCGAGCTCACCGTCGATGGCGGCGCGCAGCTTGGCCAGCTTCTCGCGCGCGGTTTCCGGCAACGGCTCCCCCGCCCAGCCCCACAACACCGTGCGCAGCTTCGGTTCGGCGTGCAGGCAGATGCCGTGGTCGACGCCGTAGGCGCGGTCGCCCGGCCCGTGCAGTACATGGCCGCCTTTGCGGTCGGTGTTGTTCACCACGACGTCCAGCACCGCGAGTTCGGCCACGTCCGGGCGATCGGCGTGCGCCAGCACCACCGGTTCGCCGGATCGGTCGC
Source organism: Thermocrispum agreste DSM 44070 (assembly GCF_000427905.1). GTDB lineage: Bacteria > Actinomycetota > Actinomycetes > Mycobacteriales > Pseudonocardiaceae > Thermocrispum > Thermocrispum agreste. Next base: position 29,470 of record NZ_ATYX01000005.1, read on the forward strand.
GGGCGACGAGCACCTGGCGCCAGCCGTCCGGCACCTCGTCGGGCCGGTGCACGTCGACCAGCTCCTCGCCGGCGGTGTCGATCCACAGCTGGACCATCCCCGGCCCGAACGGCCCGTCCCGCAGCACGGTCGGTGGAATCAGCCCGAGGCCGCTATGCCGGGCGATCGTGTACGTGGCCACTTCGCGGCCGGCCAGTGTGCCGTCCGGGAAGTCCCACAGCGGGCGCTCCCCGGCGATCGGCTTGTACACCGCGTGCGCGGTGCGGCCGTCCAGCTCGACGGTGCAGAACAAGGTGGCGTTGGAGGCGTCGACCAGGCGGCCGGACAGCTCGAGGGTGCCGTGGGTGATCAGGGTGAGGTCGTCCGGCTCCGGCTGCCGCGTCACGGTCACTCGCCGCCAAACAGGCCGGGTTCCCGCCGGTACCCGTTCTGGCGCGGGCAGATGTGGCCGTCCGGGTCCAGCGGCTCGGCGCACAGCGGGCACGGCTTGCGTCCCGCGGCGATCACCCGCCCGGCACGCTCGGCGAACGCCCTGGCGTAGGCCGGTGACAGGAACACCCGGACCGCGTCCGGCCCTTCCTCGGTGTCGTCGAGGACCACCGTCTCGTCGATTTCCTCGTCGGTGACGGCCAGCAGTTCGATCACCACCGAGTCGGTTTCGGCGTCCCAGCCCAGCCCCATGGTGCCGACCCGGAACTCGGCCTCCACCGGCACTTCGAGCGGGTCGTTGTCGATCATGTCGGCCGGCGCCTCCGCCGGGATGTCGGCGTCGAATCGTGCGGCGACCTCGTCCAGCAGCGTGCTCAGCCGTTCGGCGAGCACGGACAGCTGCTGCTTCTCCAGCAGCACGCTCACCAGCCTGCTGTCGGAGCTGGCCTGCAGGTAGAACGTGCGGTCACCTGGCTGCCCGACCGTTCCGGAGACGAACCGGTCAGGATGGCGGAATACGTGAATGACCCTGGACATGGCAGCTCGAGACTAGGCTACCCAAATCTGCCCGGCATGATCGACCAGCGCGTTCGCCCGTGGCGTACGCGCTGGTCGGCACGGGGCGCAATGCGCAGCGGCGCAGGCGCGGTCGTGGCAAGGTGGCTGCCGTGACGACGATTGCCCCGTACGGAAGCTGGACATCCCCTATCACCGCACAGCAGGCCGCGGAAGTCGGCAGGCCGCTGCAGTGGACCGGATTCGTCGGTGACGAGGTGTGGTGGGTCGAGCCGCGCAGCACCGAGGGCGGCCGCTACACCGTCGTGCGGCAGACACCCGACGGGCCGCAAGAGCTGCTGCCTGCTCCGTGGAACGCCCGCAATCGGGTGCACGAGTACGGCGGCCAGCCGTGGACAGCCGTCGACGGCACGCTGGTGTTCACCAACTGGGACGATCAGCGGGTCTACGCCGTCTCCGTGGACGAGCAGGCGGAGCCGCGGCCGCTGACACCCGAGCCGGATCGCCCGCACGGGTACCGCTACAGCGACCTGCAGCCCGGGCTGCCCGGCGAGGCATGGATGGTGCGGGAGACCGTGACCGGACCGCATCCCACGGACGTGGTACGCGACCTGGTGGCCGTGACGCTGACCGGCGAGGTGCGCAGGCTGGGCGCCAGTCACCATTTCATGACCGCGCCGCACCTGTCGCCAGACGGTCGGCTGGCCGCGTGGATCGGCTGGGACCACCCGAACATGCCATGGGACTCCACGGAGCTGGTTGTGGCGGAGATGCAGGCGGACGGCACGTTCGGACCACACCGCGTGGTGGCCGGTGGCCGGGACGTCTCGGTCTGTCAGGTCGCCTGGGATGCCGACGGTTCCTTGCTGGCGCTCATGGACCCCGACGGCTGGTGGAACCTGCACCGCCTCACCCTCTCCGCCGACGGGATGACGACCAAGTGCCTGTTCGCGGCGGAGGAGGAACACGGCGGGCCGCTGTGGACGCTCGGCCTCCGTTGGTTCGCACCGCTGGGCGGCGAGCACGCCGGCAAGTACGTGCTGCTGCGCAAGGGGCGGCCCGCGGTGCTCGACCCCGCAGCGGGCACCCTCACCGACGTCGACGTCGACCTCCCGTCGTGGGCACCGTCGCTGGCTGCGCGCGGTGGCCGGATCGCCGGCGTCGCCGCAGGCCCGAAGCAGCTCGGGCGGGTGGTGACCGTCGACCTGGATGCCGGGTCGGCCGTGGCCACGCTCAGCCATCCCACCACCGAGCTGCCCCCGGCCGAGTACCTGCCAGAACCGCAGGAGCGTTTCTTCAGTGGACCGGACGGGGACGTCCCGGCGTTCGTCTACCCGCCGACGAATCCCGACTTCGCCGCCCCGGAGGGCGAGCTGCCGCCGTACGTGGTTCACGTGCACGGCGGGCCGACCAGCGCGGTCAGCCCCACGGCCGACCTGCAGATCGCCTACCTCACCAGCCGCGGCATCGGCGTGGTCGCGGTCAACTACGGCGGCTCCACCGGCTACGGACGGGCCTTCCGGAACCGGCTCCGCGGCAACTGGGGCGTGGTCGACGTCGCCGACTGCGAAGCCGTCGCCAAGGCACTGGCGGCCGAGGGCACGGCCGACGGCAAGCGGCTCGGCATCCGGGGCGGCAGCGCCGGTGGCTACACGTCGGCGCTGTCGGCGGTGACGTGCACGACGTATGCGGCCGCGACGATCATGTTCCCGGTCATCGACATGCTCGGCTTCGTCGAGGGCGGTACCCACGACTTCGAATCCCAGTACCTGTTCGGCCTCGTCGGCACGCTGCCGGAGGACCGCCAGAAGTACGTGGACCGCTCCCCCATCACCCACACCGACTCGCTGGCCTGCCCGGTGCTGCTGTTGCAGGGCCTGGAGGACGAAGTGTGCCCGCCGGAGCAGGCCCAAGCGTTCGTGGACGCCATCCGGGGCCGCGGCATCCCGCACGCCTACGTGGCGTTCGAAGGCGAACAGCACGGGTTCCGGCGCGCCGAGTCGATCGTCACCGCGCTGGAGTCCGAGCTGTCCTTCTACGGGCAGGTGTTCGGATTCGAGCCGGCCGGTGTGCCGACGCTGCGGCTGGAGCGCTAGCGGTCGGGCGTTCGGCTGCGTCGCGGCTGCTCGCCGGCCTCGGCGGTGGCGCTGGGGGCTGCTCGGCGCGGGCGGATCTCCTGCCACCCCCGCGCCAGCAGCTCCCGCAGCGCCAGCGGTTCCGGCTGCACCATGGCCCGCGCCGCCAGGTACATGGCCACGAACACCATGGCCATGTACCACCAGTTGTAGAGCGCCTGCTCCCCGGTCGGGTAGAAGGCCAGCACGAGGAAGACCGAGCCGCCGACCACCACGGCCATGGCCCGTGGCGTCCAGGTGAAGCCGGCCGCCACCACCAGGGCCCAGGAGAAGTACCACGGCAGCGTCGGCGGTGCCAGCATGGCGACCGCCAGCAGCGTGATCGCCAGGTGCTTGACGGCCGTGACCCCGCCGTTGCGTGCTTGCCACCACTGCCAGGTCGCGAAGCAGGCCAGCACCAGCCAGGCCACCCCGCGCGCCCCGGTGACGAACGGCGATTGCGGGACGTCGACGAACAAGTCGGCCACGAAGTGCAGCAGCTGGCCGATCCCGGTCGGGAAGTTCAGCCAGTTCTTGATCAGTTGCGGGCCGTCCAGGGCGCCCAGCCAGCCGAAATTGATCGAGCCGAGCGACAACCAGGTGCCTGCGGCGTAGACCACGGCGAACAGGCCGACGGCGGGCACGAAAGCGGTGACGAAGTTGCGCACCCGCCCGCGCTCGGCGGGCAGATGGTTGGCCCAGATCCACACGATGAACGGCAGGACCAGCGCGCCGGTCGGCTTGATCAGCATGGCGAGGGTGCCGAGGAACACCGCGAGCAGGTGCTTGCGCTGCAGCGCGGCCAGTACGCCACCGGCCAGGAAGGCCAGCATGATCAGCTCGTTGTGCGGGCCACCCCACAGATGCACCACCATCATCGGGCTGGCCACGGCCAGCCACAGCGCGATCGCCGCCCGTCCGCCGAGGTGCGGGGCGAGCTTGGTCAGCACCCAGACCAGGGCGAGCAGGCCGGGCAGCAGGGCCAGCCGCAGCACGATGACGCCGAGGATAGGGTCGTCGCCGGTCAGCGTGACCACGCCCTTGGCGATGGCCAGGAAGAGCGGACCGTAGGGCGACGGGGTGCTCTGCCACGCCGTGTAGACGTTCTGCACTACGGTCGGCAGGCCCTCGACCATGTTCGGCGCGTTGGTGTAGGGGTCGAGGTCGTACAGCAGGGCGCCCTGGGCGAGATAGACGAACGCGTCGCGGGTGAACAGCGGCGGCGAGATCAGCAGCGGGGCCATCCAGCACGCCGCGGCGACCAGCACCGCGGTCGCGTCGGCCTTGCCCCGCAGCACGTACCGGCCGAGCCGGATCCACGCCAGCACGGTCAGCCCGAACCCGGCGTACAGCACCCAGGTGGCCAGCCATCGGCCGTGCCCGTAGCGGATCCACGACAGCGGGCCCGCTCCGATGACCGGGTCGGAGATCAGGATCCCGCCCGCGCCGAGCGCGGCGAGCATCATCAGCACGCTGCCGACCGTTCCGGCGGCGATCGTGCGCAGCGGCAGGCGCGAGGCAACGAATGTTGCGCGCACCTCGCGTCGAGACTGTTCCATATCGGAGATGAACGCTACACCGCCGCCCGGAGGCGGTGCCCAGGCGCTCTGGGTGGGATAGCATCCGCAACGATTCGACGTCGCGCATAGGAGTGCTCATGACCAACGCCCCTGTCAACGTCACCGTCACTGGTGCGGCTGGCCAGATCGGCTACGCCCTGCTGTTCCGCATCGCTTCTGGCCAGTTGCTCGGCGCGGACAGGCCGGTGCGGTTGCGGCTGCTGGAGATCCCGCAGGCGATGCGGGCGGCCGAGGGCACCGCGATGGAGCTGCAGGACGCGGCCTTCCCGCTGCTGGCCGGGGTGGACATCTTCGACGACCCGCGCAAGGCGTTCGACGGCGTCAACGTGGCGCTGCTGGTGGGGGCCCGGCCGCGCACCAAGGGCATGGAGCGCCGGGACCTGCTGGAGGCCAACGGCGGGATCTTCAAGCCACAGGGCGAGGCGATCAACGCGGGCGCCGCCGACGACGTGAAGGTGCTGGTGGTCGGCAACCCGGCGAACACCAACGCGCTCATTGCGCAGCAGAACGCGCCGGACGTGCCCGCCGAGCGGTTCACCGCGATGACCAGGCTGGACCACAACCGCGCCAAAGCGCAGCTGGCGGCCAAGCTCGGCGTGTCGGTGGCCGACATCTCGAAGATGACCATCTGGGGCAACCACTCGGCCACCCAGTACCCGGACCTGTTCCACGCGGAGGTCAACGGCAAGCCGGCCGCCGAGGTGGTCAACGACCAGCAGTGGCTGGAGAACGAGTTCATCCCGCGGGTGGCCAAGCGGGGCGCCGAGATCATCGAGGTGCGCGGCGCCTCGTCGGCCGCGTCCGCGGCATCGGCGGCCATCGACCACATCCACGACTGGGTCAACGGCACCCCGGACGGTGACTGGGTGTCCATGGCCGTGCCGTCCGACGGCTCCTACGGCGTGCCGGAGGGCCTGATCTCGTCGTTCCCGGTCACCTGCGCCAACGGGGAGTACTCCATCGTGCAGGGCCTGGAGCTGAACGAGTTCTCCCGTGCCAGGATCGACGCTTCCGTGCAGGAACTGGCCGAAGAGCGGGACGCGGTGCGCAACCTCGGCCTGATCTGATCCAGCGCCTCGCGCGTGCGACGGCCCGGCAGGGCGTTCCGGCCCGCCGGGCCGTTCGTCGTGTCAGGCTCCGGTCGTTCCGCCGACGACCGCGTCGGATCCGTCCGCGGGCGAACCGCTCCCCTGCCCCGGCTTCTTCTCGTCCGGCCTCGGGACGATCGATTCCAGCGAGCCGCCACAGTCGTTGACCCGCAGCACGAACGTGCGCAGCGGACTGTAGCGGACCACCGAGATGGACGCCGGGTCGATCACGATGCGCTGGAACGAGTCCAGGTGCTGGCCCAGCGCGTCGGCGAGCAGGGCCTTGATCACGTCGCCGTGCGAGCACAACAGCCACACCGCGTGCTCGCCGTGCTCGCGGGTGATGGCCGCGTCGAGCCTGCGCACCGCGGCCACGGCGCGCGCATGGACGTCGGCGAGCCCTTCCCCGCCCGGGAAGACGGCCGCTGACGGGTTGTGCTGCACCACCCGCCACAGCGGCTCCTCCACCAGGTCGGACAGTTTGCGCCCGGACCACTCGCCGTAGTCGACCTCGGACAGCTGCTCCTCGACGATCGGTTCGAGGTTGCGCTCCCTGGTCAGCGGCAGCACCGTCTCCGCGCACCGCTGCAGCGGCGAATGGACCACCGCGGCCAGCGGCACCTGGGCCAGCCGCCCGATCAGGTCGGTGGCCTGCCCGCGGCCGTGGTCGTCCAGCCCGACACCGGGCAGGCGCCCGGCCAGCACGCCGTCACCGTTGGCCGTCGAGCGAGCGTGCCGCAGCATGATCACGGTGCCCACGTGGTTCAGGTTAGCCGCAGATTCCGGCTCGTGGCCCGGGCGGCAAGGATCAGATGTCCGGACCCGCCTGCGGATCCAGCACCCCGGTGAACACCAGCACCAGCAGGACCACGCCGAGTACGATGCGGTAGATCACGAACGGCAGGAAGCTGTGCCGCTTGATGTAGGCCATCAGCCACGCGATCACCGCGTAGCCGACGCCGAACGCCACGACGGTGGCCAGCAGCGTCGGACCCCAGTCCGGTGAGGCGCCGTTGCCGATCTCGCGCAGCTCGTAGATGCCCGAACCCAGGACCGCGGGGACGGCCAGCAGGAACGCGTACTCGGCGGCGTCGGCCCGCTTGTAGCCCAGCAGCCGACCCGCGGTGATCGTGCCACCGGAGCGGGACACCCCCGGGATGAGCGCCATGGCCTGGGCGAACCCGAAGCCGAGGCCGTGCGGGACGGTCAAGTGGTCGAGGTCGCGGACCTGCCTGCCGTAACGGTCGGCCAGCCACAACAGGACGGCGAAGACGATCAGCACCATCGCGGTCAGCCGCAGGTCGCGGAACACCGAGTGGATCTGCTCCTGGAACAGCAGGCCCAGCACCACGATGGGGATCGAGCCGACGATGATCAACCAGCCCAGCCGGGCGTCCGGGTGATGCCGGTAGTCACGCCGGTACAGGGAGAAGAACCAGGCACGCAGGATCCGCCCGATCTTGCCCGCGAAGTAGATCACCACGGCAAGCTCGGTGCCGATCTGCGTCACGGCGGTGAACGCCGCACCCGGGTCACCCCAGCCGGCCAGGGCCGCGGTGATCCGCAGGTGTGCGCTCGAAGAGATCGGCAGGAACTCGGTCAGTCCCTGCACGATGCCCAAGATTGCCGCTTCCAACCACCCCACTACGAGACTCCTGCCTTGTCACATGCCTCGGCGGCCGCGCGCAGCGTCGCGACCGCGTCGAGCGAACCTGAACCACCGCCTGCCGGAAACGGCAGGACATTGAGGGTGCCGACACCGGCATCGGCGTACGCCTGCAGCCGGTCGGCGATGCGGTCGACCGGACCGAGCAGCGACGTGGCGTCCAGGAACTCCACCGGGATCGCCTGCATCGCCGCCTGGTAGTTGCGCTCGAGGTAGAGCCGCTGCACCTCGTCCGCCTCGCGCTCGAAGCCCATGCGGCGGGCGTGCGCGTTGTAGAAGTTCTTCTCCCGGCTGCCCATTCCGCCGAGGTAGAGGGCGGCGTAGCCGCGGACGGCGTCAGCGCACTTGCGCCAGTCCGGGCCCACCACCGGCACCGACGGAGCGATGTCGAAGCCGCCCGGCCCGGTGAGGGGCCGCCCGGCGGCGTCGGCACCGGCGCGCAGGTGGCGCACCTGCTCGCCGGCGTGCTCGGGCGAGAAGAAGACCGGCAGCCAGCCGTCGGCGATCTCGCCGGTCAGTTCCAGGTTGCGCGGGCCGATGGCGGCCAGATACACCGGCAGCTCGGCGCGTGGTGGCCGCAACTGCAGGTGCAGTGGCTTGCCTGGGCCGTCCGGCAGCGGCAGCGTGTAGTGCCTGCCGGAATAGCGCAGCTTCTCCCGGCGTAGTGCGCGCCGCACGATCTCGACGTACTCGCGGGTGCGTTCCAGCGGTGCGTCGAAGCGGACGCCATGCCAGCCTTCCGAGACGACCGGCCCGGAGACCCCCAGGCCGAGACGGAACCGGCCGCCGGTCAGGGTGTCCAGCGTGGCGGCCGTCATGGCGGTCATGGCGGGCGTGCGTGCGGGGATCTGGAACACCGCAGCGCCCAGGTCGATCGTGCTGGTGCGAGCGGCGAGGTAGCCGAGCACAGTGGCAGCGTCCGAGCCGTACGCCTCGGCGACCCACACGCAGGAGTAGCCCAACCGTTCGGCCTCGACGGCCACGTCGAGCCAGGCTTGCGCGCGGGCCGGATTGGCGGCCGTGCTCGACCAGTACCCCACGTTCAGTCCGAGTCGCACGGGCACGGACTCTATGGCTCGTGCGACTCGCCACCGCACGGGGGTGGCGCGAAGCGATCATCGCTGACATAGGCTGCCTGCATGCGGCAACGGCGGCTGGGCAATTCGGGTCTGCGGGTCTCCCGCCTGGGCCTGGGCACGATGAGCTGGGGGGAGGCCACCGACGCCGACGAGGCGGCCAGCCAACTGGCGGCCTTCGTCGAGGCGGGCGGCACCCTGGTCGACACCGCCGACGTGTACTGCGACGGCGAGAGCGAACGCATCCTCGGTGGGTTGCTCGACGACGTGGTGCCGCGTGACCACATCGTCATCGCCACCAAGGCGGCGGCGAAACGCAACGACGGACCGTTCGGTTCCGGGGCGTCGCGCGGTGCGCTGCTGAATGCGTTGGACGGGTCGCTGCGGCGGCTCGGGGTGGACCACGTCGACCTGTGGCAGGTCCACGTCTGGGACGGCCAGGTGCCGCTTGAGGAAACCTTGGCGGCGGCGGACCACGCGGTCGCCACCGGCAAGGTGCGCTACTGCGGGGTCAGCAACTACACCGGCTGGCAGCTGGCCGCCGCGGCGGCCGCTCAGCAGGGCGGGCCGAACCCGATCGTGTCGGTGCAGTCGGAGTATTCGCTGCTGGAGCGCGGGATCGAGCGCGAGGTTGTGCCTGCTGCCCGGCATTTCGGCGTGGGCTTGTTGCCGTGGGCGCCGCTCGGACGCGGAGTGCTGACCGGCAAGTACCGCGGCGGGACGCCGCCGAACTCGCGCGGCGCGGATCCCGGCTATGCCGGCTATGTCGATCATCACCGCAACGACCGGGCAGCTCGCATCGTGGAGGCGGTAGCCACCGCGGCGGAAGGGTTGGGAACGTCACCGCTGGCGGTGGCCCTTGCCTGGGTACGCGACCGGGACCTTGTCGCGGCACCGATCGTCGGCGCCCGTGACACCGCCCAGCTGGCCGCTTCACTGGCGGCGGAGGAGCTCGAGCTGCCTGCGGAGATCACCGCGGCGTTGGACGACGTGAGTGCCATCGAGTTCGGATATCCGGAGCAACGCCGTGGCTGAGCGCGCGGTGGCCAGCTTGCTGGTAGCCGTGCTGGCGCTGACCGGGTGCGCGGACGGCGGTGACGGCACCAGCATGCCGGACGATCCCCTGCAGGTCACGGACAAGCTGGTCGCCGCCACCCCGGCCCGCTCCCCCGCCACCACGACCGAGCCTGCGGGCACGGTCCGGCCGGGTGAGCCGCTTCAGCAGGCGCATCGCACGGCTCGGCTCGGCGAATGGACGCTGATCGCACGCGGCAGGGACGGCATCGAGGTCCGGCGTGGCGGCAAGCGCGTGAAGATGATCACCGACGACCTGGCGAGCGCGGACCAGGTTTTCGTCGCCGACGGGCATGCCGCGGTGCTGGACCGGCTGCGCAGCGCGCTCTTCCAGGTGGACGTGGAAGCCGGCGAGGTGCGGCTCGGGTTGCGGGCGGGGCAAGGCGCCACGAACGGCACTGTCGACGAGTTCGGGCGGGTGCTGGTGGTGGACACCCGGCGCGGGGCGCTGCTGGCTTTCAGCCTCGAGCCGCTGCTGCTGCGGCAGCGCTATCCCGTGCCGGGGTCGCCTTACGGCATCGCCTACGACGCGCGGCGGAACGTCGCCTGGGTGACGGTCACCGAGACGAACGAGGTCGTCGGGTTCGACGTCGCGGGTGGCGAGCCGCAGGAACGATATCGGTTCCCTACCGTACGGCAGCCGAATTCGGTTACGGTCGATGCACACACAGGTGACGTGCTGGTGGCTTCGGGCGCCGGCGAAGGGAACCAGGTGATTCGACCGTGACTACCGGGGCGGTGGACGACGGGGACAACCAGACGGCGGTGGTCGACGGGAAGTGGGAGTACCGTCGGCTGCGCATTCCGCCTGGCGTGTCACGACCGACGGCTGCCATGCAGCTGGCCATCCATGCGGAGTTCTCCGGTTGGGAGCTGTCCAACGTGCGGCTGTACGCCGACGGGTCGCGCCGGGTGTGGCTGCGCCGCAAGCAGCAGCCTTCCAACGTGGGCCTGCCCGGGCTGATCACCTGACGCGACCGTAGCGCGTCAGCAGCTCCGCAGGAACCGGTCGAGCACGCGGGTGCCGAACTTCAGCGCGTCGACCGGGACGCGCTCGTCGACCCCGTGGAACAGCGCGGTGAAGTCCAGGTCGGCGGGCAGCTTGAGCGGGGCGAACCCGAAGCAGCGGATGCCGAGCTTGCTGAGTGCTTTGGCGTCCGTGCCCCCGCTGAGCATGTACGGCAGCGTGTGCGCCTCCGGGTCCTCCGCCCGCACCGCGGCCTTCATCGCCTCGACCAGCGGGCCGTCGAAGGTCGTCTCGACCGGGGGCAGCTCCAGCCACTCGCGCTCGACGTCCGGCCCCAGGATCTCGTCCAGTTCCCGGTTGAACGCCTCCATGCGGCCGGGGAGGATGCGGCAGTCCACCGTGGCCTCGGCGACCGACGGGATGACGTTGGCCTTGTAGCCGGCCTTGAGCATCGTCGGCGTGGCCATGTCGCGCAGGGTCGCACCGATGACACGGGAGACGTTGCCGAGCTTGGCCACTGCGGCGTCGAGGTCGTCCTCGGGAAACTCCAGGCCGGTGATCTCCGAGACGCCGGCGAGGAATTCGCGGACGGAGTCGGTGAGCACCAGCGGGAAGCGGTGATTGCCGAGCCGGGCGACCGCCTCGGCGAGCTTCGTCACGGCATTGTCGTGGTTGATCATCGACCCGTGCCCGGCCCGCCCCCGCACTCGCAGGGTCATCCACCGGATGCCCTTCTCCGCGGTCTCGATCAGGTAGGCGCGCTGGTCGTTGTTGAGCGTGATGGAGAACCCGCCGACCTCACCAATGGCTTCCGTGGCGCCCTCGAACAGGTCGGGGCGGTTGTCGACCAGCCACTGTGCCACTGTGCGCCGTAGGTGCCGCCGGCCTCCTCGTCGGCCAGGAAGGCGAAGATGATATCGCGCGGCGGCACGATGCCTTCCCGCTTGTAGTACCGGGCAATGGCCAGCGTCATGCCCAGCATGTCCTTCATGTCGACCGCGCCGCGGCCCCAGACGTAGCCGTCCTGGATGGCACCGGAGAACGGGTGCACGGACCACTCGGTGGGGTCCGCGGGCACCACGTCGAGGTGACCGTGGATCAGCAACGCGTCGCGGCCGGGATCGGCCCCGGGCAGCCGGGCGAACACGTTGCACCGGTTCGGGGCACCGGACTCGACCATCTCGGTTTCGTAACCGACCTCCTGGAGCTTGGCGGCCACGTACTCGGCCGCTTCCCGCTCCCCCACGACGGTGGCCGGATCACCGGTGTTGGTCGAGTCGATCTGGATGAGTTCACTGGTCAGCACGACGGACTCGGCTGCGGCGGCGTCGATCCCGCCGGCAGCGGCCGGGCTTTCGTGGTGGGCGCACACATAGGGATTCCTACCATTGCCCGCCGCTGCGCGTGGTGAGGCCGACTGCGCCGCGCCGTGGTGAACGTCAACGGGACCCCCCGTGGCATTGATCTTGCCGCATCCGCTACCCTGGACGCCGCAAAGTCCGGGTGGCGGAATGGCAGACGCGCTAGCTTGAGGTGCTAGTGCCCGTTAAGGGCGTGGGGGTTCAAGTCCCCCTCCGGACACGGTTGCTAGTTCACCCGCGCTGCGGGCTGCATGGTTGCAGACGCGATCTTGTCCTCGGGCGCGTGCAGGACGTTCAAGCCCAGCGTCGAGTAGGCTTCGGCAAGCCGCTCTGGCTTGCCGTGTTCAAGGCATTTCGGACGTCGCCCAGCGAGTCGATCATGGCGTAGATCTCAGCCTCTGCGATGGCGTCGCTGACTGCTGCCGTGCTGAGGACCGCCCTGGCTGCGTCGCGTTCGGCACGGGTGGCGTTGATCGATTCGACCAGTGCGGCGGACTCTCCCCCGACTTCGATGGCGTCCCTGCAGCCTTCGTAGCCGCCTTTCGGCATCTCTCCGCGTACACTCCGCTCGCTCCCGCGCCGATGAGTCGACTTGAGTGCCGCCTGTCGATTGCGAACAGACCACAGCGGCAACCGTCGCATCGACATCGGCGCGGTAGAACAGCTGGCCAACCCAGTCATCGACCACATCCGGACAACGTCCGCCCGGATACAGACGGCTGGCGGGTGCTCAGCCACAGCAGCCGAACCGGGCGAGCGTGCGGGCTGGGCAGCGGACACCGGATGTCCCGGCGTCGGGTGAGCCGGACCTGCCAAGTCGGTGAAACGGCGGACACCGTGCCCACGCCGCCGCCCCCTACCACCCAATTCATGGTCAGCGCACCGATCCACTGCCAGCCGGTAGACGCGCTGAGCAGGGGCGAGATCTTGCAGCAGTTGCGCGCTGGATCGGCCCGTTCGATCTGCCGCGGCGGCATGGACGGCGCGTCAAGATGAATTGCGTCAGAGTCCTCGCGGGCGACCGCTCGCCGTGGCTTCAGCGTCTCACTCGCGCCGGACGGCCATACCGAGAGCCGGTCCCAGCCACAGATGCCGCCCGTTACGGACGTTCGGGACGCCCCGGTTCATGCCCGCCGCTCGTGCTCCTCGACGTAGCGCGCCAGCGACTCGCTGGCCGACTTGATGTGGTCGACCATCGCCCGCCGCGCCGCTTCGGCATCATGCGCCAGGATCGCTTCGGCGATTCGTTGATGCTCCTGCAGGTTCTGCTTCAGCAACCGCGTGTTGCCCTTGTACGCCGGGTAGCTCGAATTGAGCGGGAGCCTGCGGCCGATGTCTTCCAGGCTGAGCATCAGCTGCCGGTTGCCCGACCCGGCCACGATCGCGCCGTGGAAGTCGCTGTTGGCCTTCGCCCAGCGCTCGTTCGCCTCGTCCGACTCCGACAGCTCGGGGCTGCCGGTGTACCGCTCGATGGCGTCGGCGAAATCGTCGAGCGCGCGCTGCATCTGCAGCACCTGGGCGTCGTTGATCCGGTGCACGGCCAGCTCGGCCGCCAGCCCTTCGATGGCCGCTCGGACCTCTCCCAGCTCGCGCACGTCCCGGCCGGAGTGCCCGTTCACCCGGGCACCCCGGTTCTTGACGATCGTGACGATGCCCCGGGCGTGCAGGACTCGGAGTGCTTCCCGGACCGGGGTTCGGCTCACCCCGAACTCCTCCGCGATCGAGTTGTGCCGCAACCACGACCCGACCGGAATGACGCCGTTGAGGATCCGGCGCTGCAGCTCCTCGGCCACCCGGTCGCTGATCGACTCAGAACCCTCGATGTCGTCCATATGGGATACGCACTCCTCGCGATGGAATCCTCACCCCGGCTGTTGGTATGTAACGGGAGGATTATGCATCCACTCGCGTGATCAGCTTGGGGTGGTCCGCCCGAAACGTCTACTGCCAGACGGCAGTACCACGCCCAGCGCGAGGACCAGCACCAGGGGCACCAGTTGCGTCAGCGGTGCCAGCGCCCATGCCTTCGCGGTGAGCACCGCGCCGAGTGCGGCTCCGCCGATCAGCCCGAGCAACAACGCGGCGTTGCGCCCGACGCTGCGGACACCCCCTCCCGTCGCCAGCCGGACGACGAGTCCGGTGAGCGTGCCGGTCAGGTAGGTCGTCGACAAGCCCCTGGCGCCGAAGCGCTGCACGGTGCTGCTCTGCAGGCCCAGCGCCACAGCATGCCCGCCAAGCAGGATCAAGCGCACTGTTTCGCCACGCTCGGGCCCGGTGACCCACCAGACGACCGAGAGCATCACGGTCAGCACGGTCTGCACCGCCAGCGCACGGGTGACGGCGGCCGGCCACACCGGATCACCGGATTGCGGCAAGCCCGCCAGCCGTGCGCCGAGGGCGCACCCGACGACGAAACTGATGATCGCGCTGACCGCCAGCACGATCAGGCTCCCGTCGGCCGTCGCCGCGCCGACGCCGGTGATCACCATGTTCCCGGTCATCACGCTGGCGAACGCTCCGCCGAGCGCCAGGAATCCGATGGCGTCCGTCGCTCCGCTGTTCACCGCCAGCAGCACCGCCAGGCGGTCCCGGACACGTTCCTGCGCGGCGCGACGGGCGTCGTTGCGCTGCAGCTGGTCAGCCCCAGGCATACGTGACGCGCTTCTCCTTGGGCTCGACGAAGTCGTTCGGGTCGATGATGTCGTGGTCGCGACCGGACAGCCCGCGGCCGTTGGACTGTGGTTTGCCCGGTTCCTCGGTCGCCGACTCCCGCACCAGTTCGATGATGTAGTGGGTGACCGGGTGGTCCTCGAGGTTCTTCAGCCGGTGCGGTTTGAGGCCACCATGCCGGCCGACGGTCTTGAAGAACGCGTAGCCCGCCTCGGCGTTCTGGACATGGCTGAACTCTTCTTCCTCGTCGAACTCCATCGACGCGGCGCGGCCCGGCTGTGGCCACAGGATCAGGTGGTCGTACTGGTGCGAGTGGTAGAAGATCGCTTCACCTGGCTGCAGCGTCATCGCCCACACCCGCACGTGCTCGTTGGCGAAGATCAGTTCGTTTCCCGGGTCGGTGGAAAACCCCTGCGGTGTCGAGTTCATGATTTCTCCTTGTCGTCTGGTCACAGCCTGCTGGCTTCGAGTTCGCGCACTTCCTGCAGGTACGCCGCGATGGCCTCGGCGGTCGCGGGCACGTTGCGGTCGATCGACCCCTCGACGCCGGCTTGCGCACGGTCCACGTAGGGGCGCTGGCGCTTCTCGTACTCGGCGAAAGCGGCCGCATGGTCGTTCGGGTGCTTTTCCAGTGCCTCGGCGAGGAAGTAGCTGCCGCTGATGGCAAGCGATGTGCCACGCCCGGACAGCGGTGAGGCACAGTGGGCCGCGTCACCGACCAGTACCACCCGGCCCTTGGACCACGCCGGCATCTTGGTCTGACCGCATTCGTCGAAGTACAGGCCATCGCTTTCGCCCATACGCGCGACGAGCTCCTGGATCCGCCACACGTCGTCCCGGTAGACGCTGCGCAGGACTTCGTGGACAGCTGCCTGATCGCGGTAGTCGATGTCGAGCTTCGGCGACCGGAAGTACCCGGCCACGATCTCCTCGCTCGGCGTCTGCAGCAAGCTGAGCATCCGGCCGGGCGCCAAGTGCATCTGCCCAGGCGTGCCGGCAGGCGCGGGTGGGCCGACCGGCGCCAGGACGACGTAGACCCCGAGGAAGTTGACATAGTCTTCTTCCGGGCCGAACACCAGCGCGCGGGTCCGCGAGTGAATGCCGTCGGCGCCCACGACCAGGTCGTAGTCGTCCTCGGTCCCGTCACTCAGCACGACGTGGACCGAGTCGCCGTTGTCGGACAGCTCGGTGACCGTGGTGGAGAACCGCACATCGGTGTTCTCCTCGAGTGCTCCGGCCAGGATCGGCATCAACTTCGGCCGGGGGATCTCGATGTCGTCTGGCCGGTCGTTGGCGTACCTGGTGGAGAAGCCCGCAATGCGTTTTCCTTCGTCGTCGACGTACTCCGTGCCGACGGTCATGCTGATCTCGGCAGCTCGGATCTCGTGGTAGATGCCCATTTCCCGGACCATGTCCAGGGCATCGCCGCGCACGTCGATCGGCGAGCCGGTCGTCCGGACGGCAGGTGCCTGTTCGATCAAGGTGACCGTGTGGCCGCGGCGCTGCAGGGTGATGGTGGCGGACAGGCCGGCCACACCGGCCCCGGTTACCAGAACTTTCATGAGTGATCCGATCCTGTGGTGAGGTGAACAGCGGTCACGAATCGGTGCGATTCGCCAGCACGTGTTCCCGGACGAGCCGGGCGACGGGTTCCTTGAACTCCGAACTCAGGCCGTGCCGCGCGTCGGGCAGGCAGACGAAGGTGGCGTTGGGGATTCGTTCCGCGATGAACCGTCCGTCCTCGGGCCTGACCAGCGGGTCGTCGGCACCGTAGATGAGCAGCGTCGGCGCCTTGATGGTCCGTAGCTCCTCGTCCAGGTCGTGCGCCCGCAGCGACTGGATCCGGTACGAATCGGGGTCGCTGACCTGCCCGGCCATCATCGTGCGCAACCGCTCCAGCTGCGCCGGGTCGGACTGGCCGGCGGGGCTGAGGATGGCCTGGACCATGATGTCGAAGCGCTCCTCGGGCGGACGGGCCAGAGCGGCCTTGGTGAACTCGTTGACGTTCCGGAAGCTCGCGGGGGCCGCTCCGCAGATCAGGCTCTGCACGCGGTCGGGGTGGCGGATCGCGACGTGCAGCGACACCGCACCACCGAATGAGAACCCCATGATGTGGGCTCGCTCTATCCCAAGGGCGTCCAGCAGGGCCACGCTGTCGTCGGCGATGTCGCCGATTTCGTAGGGCTCGGTGCAGCGGAAGCTGTCGCCCACGTCCCGCTGGTCGTACGAGATGGCGCGAATGCCCTCGCCGAGCAGCGGGGCCAAGCCGGCGTACTGGCCACGATGGGACTCCCCGCCGTGATGCATCAGCAGGACCTCGCCCGAGCCGAGCTCGTGGTAGGCGATCGGCCCGTTTGCGGTCTCCGCCACCTTGACGGTGCTGAAGCTCATCGCGTCGACCTTCTCCTTCCGGACGAATGAATCCAGTTTATCACGTATTGCATCCCATATTGGTGAAGTGATGCCGTCTTGCCGGTCGTGGCACGGTGTCCGCCCAGGCGCTACTGCTCGACGCGCGGAATCGAGGCGATCAGCCGCTTGGTGTAGTCGTGCTGGGGCCGGTCGAGGACGTCCGGTGTCGGGCCGGACTCGACCACCTTGCCGTGGTTGAGCACGTACACTCGGTCGGTGATCTGCCGGACGACGGCGAGGTCGTGGGTGATGAACACGTAGGTCAGCCCGAGGTCGGCCTGTAGCTCGCGAAGCAGGTTCAGGATGT
Organism: Thermocrispum agreste DSM 44070; assembly: GCF_000427905.1. Lineage (GTDB taxonomy): Bacteria > Actinomycetota > Actinomycetes > Mycobacteriales > Pseudonocardiaceae > Thermocrispum > Thermocrispum agreste. Next base: position 46,730 of record NZ_ATYX01000005.1, read on the forward strand.
GCGCCTGGACGGAGACGTCGAGGGCGGAGACGACCTCGTCGCACACCACGATGCGTGGGTTGCGGCTCAGTGCGCGAGCGATGGCCACCCGCTGGCGCTCCCCACCGGACAACTGCCCCGGCCAGCGGCGGGCATATCCGGCAGGCAGTCCGACCCGTTCCAGCAGCTCGGAGGTGGCCGTCTCGAGATCGTCCGCCCCGGCCAGGCGCAGGCCTTCACGGAGCGTGGATCCGATCGTCCTGGTGGGGTTCAGCGTCGACATCGGGTCCTGGAACGCCATCTGGACCAGCCCGCGCACCATCGCCCATTGCTGCCTGGACACCCGCTTCGCGGCCAGCTCCACGCCGCCCACCCGGACACTTCCCGCACTGGGCCGGGTCAGCCCGACCATCATGCGAGCCAGCGTCGTCTTGCCCGAGCCGGACTCCCCTACCAACCCGACGCTTTCCCCGGCGTACACGTCGACGTCGACACCGTCGACCGCGACTTTGTCCTGGAAATTCTTGCGGACGCCACGCATCTTGACGAGGAGGTCGCCCGGCTGGACCGTCTCCGCACCGGCAGCGGGACGGCCGGTCATGTCGTCGGTGACCAGGGTGATCTCATCGGCACGATCGCACCGAACCCGATGGGTCCCGGACTCATCAGTGGTGCGCAGTGACACCGGCGAACTGGTGCAGGCGGCTACCGCGTAGGGGCAGCGCGGGGCAAAACGGCACCCGTCCGGCCGGCTGCCGGGCGACGGGACGGAGCCGGGAATCGTCATCAGCCGCGGCACCCGATGATCCAGCGGCGGTTCGGCGGCCAGCAACGCCGCCGTGTACGGATGTCGCGGCCGGGCGCGGATGGCGTCCGTCTGCCCCGCTTCCACGATCTGTCCCGCATACATCACGTAGACGCGGTCGCAGGTGGCAAACGCGACACGGAGATCATGGGTGATCAGGATCAGACCCAGCTCGTGGGTCCTGCGCAGCCGGTCGAGCAGCTTCAGTACTTCCTGCTGTGTGGTGACATCCAGGGCGGTGGTGGGCTCGTCGGCGATCAGCACCCGCGGGTTCTCCGCGATCGCGGCGGCGATCCCCACCCGCTGCCGCATCCCGCCGGACAGCTGAAACGGGTACTTGTCGACCACGGCCGGATCGGTGATGCCGACCTCGTTCAGCCTGGCCACGGCCTCGGCTCGCCGCTCCGCCCTGGACAGCTTGCGCCCGTCTGCGCCCCGCAGTGCCGCGGTGACCTGGTCACCGACCTTCATCACCGGATTCAGCATGGTGAACGGGTCCTGCATGATGAAGGCGATCTCGTTGCCCCGCAACCGTCGCCGCGCCGCCTCGCTGAGCCGCAAGAACGACGTGCCGGCGACCTTCACGTCGCCCTCGCTGGTCAGCTCGGGCGGCAACAGGCCAAGAAGCGCGCGGGCGGTGACGGACTTGCCGCTACCGGACTCGCCGACGATCGCAATCGACTCCCCGGGTGCGACTCGCAGGCTGATCGACTCCACGATCGGCCTGCGGGCCCGGCCCTGCTCGAGCCAGACGCTGAGTGAGTCCGTGGCCAGACCGGCCTGCCGGCCGGCGGCGATGGTCGGGTTCATCGTTGTCTCCTCGCCTGGTCGTGCTTGCGCTGCAGGTATTCGCCGATCAGGTTGGTCGAGACGGCGAGCAGGACGATCGCCACCGCGGGAACGACGGCGGGCCACACGTTGGTGAAGATCGTCGCCCGGTTGTCCGAGACCATCCGGCCCCAGTCGGGCGCCCCGGGCGGGGAGCCGAGGCCGAGAAACGACAGCGACGAGAACTCCACCACGCCGTAGGTGAAGACCAGGAAGAACGTGGCGACCATGTTCGGCACGATGGTCGGTACCAGGTGCGTCAGGACGACTCGCCATGTGGGCAGGCCGAGCGTGACCGCGGCCTCCATGTACGGCAGATGCGCGCGCTCCATGACGGCGGCGCGCAGGTTGCGCACGTGCAGCGGAAGACCGAAGACGATCAGGACCGCCAACGTGATGCCGAATCCTCCACCGGTGACCCCGGCGACCACGATCGCCACCAGCAGGGCGGGCACCGAGTACAGCAGGTCCACCATTCGGCTGATCACGGCGTCGATGCGGCCACCGAAATAGCCCGCCGCAACGGCCAGCAGCGTGCCGACGACGGTGACGCCGACGGCCAGCAGGAGCGGGCCGAGCAGCGACGTCCGGGCTCCGGCGATGATCCGCGAGAACATGTCGCGGCCGAGCTGGTCGGTGCCGAGCAAGTGCTCGCCGCTCGGCCCTTGCAGGCTGGCGGCGGCGTCGATGGCGCCGGGGTCCACCGGAGCCAGGCCCGGGAAGATCGCGCAGGCCGCGACGGCGAGCAGGAAGAGCCCGGCCAGCGTGGTCAGGACCGGGATCCGCGGCACCGGGAGGCGGGCCGCGCGAGAACGGCTGGACGTGAGCGTGGAGTGTGGCACCGCGGTCATCGTGCGGACTCCAATCGAAGGCGAAGACGGGGATCGACCAGCATGCAGAGCAGGTCGACGACGAGATTGACCACCACGACGAGCGACGCCGCGCAGAGCGTCACGCCTTGGATGACGGGCATGTCCTGGTCGTGGATGGCTTCCACCATGAGGCTGCCGATGCCCGGCAGATTGAACACGCGCTCGACCAGGATCAACCCGGTGAACAGGCTGACCACGATGGTGCCGGACAGCGTTATCAGCTGGACACCCGCGTTCCGCAGCACGACGTTGCGCAGCGTCCACCAGCGTCCGAGGCCCCTGGCGCGGGCGAACAGCGCCTGGTCCTCGGCGAGAATCTGCCCGATCCGGACCCGGCTGATCCTGGTGGTGATGGCCAGCACGGCAATTGCCATGGTGGTCGCGGGCAGGACGAGGTGGGCGACGGTGTCGAGGCCCCCGTCGCCGATCCCCAGCGCCGGGAACCAGCCGAGCTCGATACCGAAGAACCACGCGACCACCGTGCCGAGGACGAACGCCGGAGTGCTTGCCGCGAGCGTCGTCATGCCCAGCGCGAACCGGTCGACACGGGACCCCGCCCGGTGGGCCGTGACGACTCCGATCGCCACACCGGCCACCAGCGCGATGACCCAGGTGAACACCAGCAGCGGCACCGTGACTGCAGCCGCCTCGCCGAGCAGGGCGGCCACGGGCCTGCGCTGGATCACCGACTCACCGAGCTCGCCTTGCAACAGCTGGCCGAGATACGTCCAGTACTGGTCGAGCAGCGGCCGGTCGAAGCCGTAGATCTGCCGGATGTTCGCCAGTTGTTCCTCGGTCGCCAGCTTGCCGGCGATGGCGTATTCCGGTCCGCCCGGAGCGGCATGGACGAACAGGAACACCACGAAACTCACCACGAGCATGACCACGATCGATGCGGAGATCCGCAGCAGCACGTAGCGCAGCAAGCCTGCTGGGATGCCTGGGCGTTTGCGGGCGGCTACCGGGGCTTCGGCGGTGGTCATCGGTTCACCCCCACCAGCAGATCCCAGCGCTGCATCCACCAGTAGTTGGTGAATCCGTTGATCGTCATTGGCTTCTTCAGGCCGAACGTCATGTCGGGAATCGCCAGCGGCAGCGACGCGCCCACGGCGTGGTAAGCCGCCAGCCCGGACAGGAGCGCTTCCCCACGCTTCGGGTCGCCGACCGGGATGGCGTGGCTGCGGGCCACCGCCGCATCGGCGGCCGGGGTGTTCTGACGTGTCAGGTTGAGGTGCGACTTCGCCGGGACGAAGTAGTCCATCGGCATGACCGGGTCGGGCGCGTTGCTGGAGAACTGGAACAGCAGGAGGCCTTCGTGCTTGCCGCGCAGGATGACGTCGACGTAGTCGTCACCCTTCTGCTCGAGCCGGACGTCGATTCCTACCCGTTTGAGATCCTGCGCCAGCGCTTGCGCCACAAGACTGGCGTCCGCGTCGGCGGACTCGACAGGGAGCGTCACACTGAACCCATTCGGCTTCCCGGCCTTGCGCAGCAGTCGTTTCGCCAGGTCGGGATCGAACGCGTTCGCCTTGTCGAACTTGCCAAGGGTGTTCTCGATCGCTTGCTTGCTCGCGACGCGTTCGAGCGTGGACACCGACACCAGGGTGCGGGCCACCTGCCCGTTGCCTGCCAGCGCGGAGTCGACCAGGCCTTGACGGTTGATGGCGTGCCGGACTGCGGCGCGCACGTCCGGATCGTCGAACGGCGGCTTCGTCACGTCCATCATCAGCATGATCAGTGACGTGCCGTCGATCGTGGTGAACGTGAAGTCCTCGACGGTCCGCACCGCTTTGATCTGGCCGGTGGGGATTTCGAAGATCGCGTTGGCCTCTCCGGAGTGCAGCGCCAGCAGCCGTGCCGAATCGTCCGACACGATGGTGAAGGTGATCGACGAGAACGCCGCCTCGTCACCCCAGTAGTGCGGGTTGCGCCCGATCGTCATCGTCTTGTTGGGCTCGAACTTGATCAGCTGGTACGGACCGGTGCCCAGCTGCCCCACGTCCGGGGTGCCCACTTTGTCCCCGTGCTTGTCGTAGAACGCTTTGCTGACGATGCCGGTCCGGGCGACCGTGTAGAGAAACAGCGAGTGGGGCCTCGCGAGCTCGACGGTGAGGGTGTTGCCGGAGACGGCGACCGACTTGATGGTTTTCATGACGATGTGCGTGGTGCTCATGTGGTCGTCGCGCATCGCCTGCTGGAACGTGAACTTCACGTCCTCGGCGGTCAGCTCGCTCCCGTCGCTGAATCGCACGCCGTCGCGCAGGGTGAAGACGAACTTGGTGGGCGTGACCTGTTCGAACGACTCGGCCACGTTCGGCTGGAAGCCTTCCCCGTCGTAGCGGATCAAGGGTTCGTTGACCAGCAGGAGCACGCCTTGCGTGGACACCCCGCCCTGCCATTGGCCGAACACCGGCTGCATCGCCTCGACCAGAACATGCAGCTCATCGGGCCGACCGGAGGAATCCGCGCCGCTGGACACCCCGCAGGCGGCCAAGCCGGCGAAGACGGTCAGCGCGGCAAGAGCCGCAGATAATCGTCGGCGCACGCGCCGTAAGCTCCCGTGCGGTTTCATGGTGCTGCCTCCTCGTGCCGGGTGAGCGGTGAACTTCGTCAGACGTGCGGTACGAACTGGGGCTTTCGGCACCGGGACGGCGGGGGCTACCGCCCCACCGCGTATCCCTGTGCACCACGCGGGTTGGCACCCGCGCGCATCTGGCCGGAGACCGGGTCCCGGTCGACGGCGGACAACCTGCCGAGGTTGCCGGGATTGGACACGGTGACGGCGTGTCCCCGGCGGCGCAGGCCTTCGATGACGTCCGCGCCGAGAGTCGCTTCCACGACCAGTCCGCCCGGGGTCCATTCCCGGGGCCAGAACGACTGTGCGACGGCGGTGGTGTGGAACATCGGCGACTCGATCGCCTGCTGCGGGCTGTAGCCGCCGACCAACGTGCGCAGCAGATACAGCAGTTGCCACTGGTCCTGCTGGTCTCCGCCGGGCGAGCCGAGCGCCGACACCGCGACGGAGCCGCGTTCCAGGATCGTCGGACTCAGCGTCGTCCTGGGCAGGCGGCCGGGACGGAGCGCGGACGGGCTCGCCGGGTCGAGCCAGGTCATCTGCAGGCGGGTGCCCAGGCAGAAGCCGAGTTCGTCGATCGTGGGATTGGACTGCAGCCAACCGCCCGACGGGGTCGCGGACACGACATTGCCGTGCCGGTCGATCACATCGATGTGCACGGTGTCACCACGGGTTTCCCCGGTCGGGCGGACGGTCGGTTCGCCAATCGCGGACGCATTGGTCACCGCGGCGTCCACCTCTGCTTTGGTGCGCAGCGGCGGGAAGTACGGGGAGGTGCCGGGAATTGTTCCCGGCCGCCATTCCGTCGACGCGCGAGACGTGATCAGCGCGGCACGCTGTTTGGCGTATTCCGGCGAAAGCAGGGTCCGCAAGACTCCGTGGTCGTCGCGAGCGTCCCCGTAGTAGGCATCGCGGTCGGCCATCGCGAGTTTGAGGGCCTCGGCGATGGTGTGCACGCCGCGCTCGGTCGACGGATCGAGGTCGGCATCGTCGAAATGGTCGAGGATGGCCAGCGTCTGGAGCAGAACCGGACCTTGTGACCAGAACCCCGCCTTGGCCACCGTGGTGCCCCGGAACGTCAGCCGTACCGGTTCCTCCAGTTTCACGGTGAACTCGGCGAAGTCGTCGACCGACAGCACCCCCGCGTAGTCGTTGCCGTCAGCATGACGGTGCCGGGTCTGGGCCGCTTTCGCGGCGGCGGAGGCGACGAATCCGGTCTTCCATTCGCGCAGCGCGGCCTCGATACGAGCTTCCCGGGTCGCGCCGGTGTCGGCGGCTGCAAGCAGGCGGCGCAACGTACGGGCGTACTGCGGGTTCTTGTGCAGTGTCCCCGGAGCGGGCGCCTGACCGTCGACCAGCCACAGCTTGGCGGACGTCGGCCAGTGGTCGCGGAAGAGATCGGCGACGGACGCGATGGTACTGGCCGCGTTCGGCAGCAGCGGATGCCCCACCTCGGCGTAGTGCAGGACGTACGACAGAACATCACGCAGCTCCCACGTGCCGAGTTCGCGCAAGATCACCAGCCAGGCCTCCACCGCGCCAGGTACGGCACTGGCGAGCGCTCCGGCTCCGGGGACGAACTCCAGCCCGAGCGACCGGTAGTGCGCGATGTCGGCGCCCTGCGGCGCGGGACCTTGCCCGTTGACCACCATGGTGTCTCCGCCGGCTGGAGTCACCAGCGCGACAAGGTCTCCGCCAGGCCCGTTCAGGTGCGGTTCCACGACGTGCATCACGAATCCTGCGGCAACGACGGCATCGAACGCGTTCCCGCCGCGTTCCAGCACGCTTTGCGCCACGGCGGAAGCGACCCAGTTGGTCGACGCGGCCATTCCGAACGATCCGGTCAGGGCTGGGCGGCTCAGGCGGTCAGGCGGAGCAGTGAACATGGCGGAAGTATGCAGTCTTCCTAAGTTGGATGCAATACTAAACTGATCGGATCCGACTGATGTGAAGGTGCCTATGCTGCCTGTGCCTTACGTCCGTGGCTTGCCGCCGAAGGTGGAGCGGACCGCAACTGAGCCGACACGACGTGACGGTCAGTGTGAAAGCGGCCGGAACCAGCTCCCCCGGCCGGAGACTCGTTCGCGGCCAATGACAGTCGAAGGCGCGAGGATGTTTCCGGAGCGGGCCGCAGATGAGGAGGCATCGTCCATGCGAGGCGCTGCAAGCCCGCGAGTCAGGCGTCTCCCACCGACGAACGCCGCGCCTCGTCCCGTTGACGCGCGAGCGCTCTACGGCCGAGCGACGAGTACGCATGTCCTTCTCCGGACACGACCACTCACCTCACGGGACAATGCAGCCTGGAGCGACGCTGTCCGTGGATGATCGGGTCCGCCGGGCGACCGCCCGCTACCCTCGCATCCTTCGAGAACTTTGCCGGTTTCGCCGAGCCTCCGGTGTTCCGGAGTCTCAGACGAGACGGTCCCCAGGTGCCACGTACGGCATGCCGTTGCTCGATGTCGTGCAGAGCGTCGCCTGTCAGGCAACTGACAATGCCGCCTGCCGTGGGTGCTGCCCGAGGCACGCCCCGGGTGAGACGGCCATGTACGCCCGGAGGGGTGTTCAGCTCTCCGGCTCGGCGACGGGATTCTCGCGGTCTTCGTCGGACGTCGCAGGCACTCCCCCGCGACGCGACCAGTAGGAAGCGAGGATCGAACCGGAGACGTTGTGCCAGACGGAGAAGATCGCCGACGGCAGCGCGGCGACCGGGCTGAAGTGAGCAGTGGCCAGCGCGGCGGCGAGGCCGGAGTTCTGCATGCCGACCTCGATGCTGATGGCGCGCCTGGAGGGCACGCTGACCCGGCAGGCGGCCGCGATCCCGTAGCCGAGCAGCAGCCCCAGCCCGTTGTGCAGAACGACGGCGAGGATCACCAGCAGGCCCACCGACAGCAACGTCGCCGAGCTTCCGCCGACCACGATCATCACCACGATCGTGATCCCGGTGACCGACACGAGCGGGAGCGCAGGCAGCATCCGGTCGACGAACGACGGGACGAGCGCCCGCAACAGCAGCCCGATCACGATCGGCACGATCACGATCTGCACGATCGACACGAACAGCCCGCCCGCGTCGACCGGCAGGAACTCGTCGGCCAACAGCAGGACGAGCAGCGGAGTCAGCAGCGGCGCGAGCAGCGTGGAGACGGTCGTCATCGCCACGGACAGGGCCGTGTCGCCGCGCGACAGGTACACCATCACGTTCGACGCGGTGCCGCCCGGAGCCGAACCGACCAGCACCATGCCCGCCGCCAGCTCGGGCGACAGGCCGAGCACCACGGCGAGCCCGTAGCCGATCAGCGGCATCACCACGTATTGCGCGGCAACACCGAGCAACAGGGCCCACGGCCGCTTCGCGACGACCACGAAATCGCCGGCCCGCAGCGTCATGCCCATGCCGAGCATGATCACAGCGAGCAGCCAGGGAACGGCGGGAGCGCCCGCGGCGAACGTCTCCGGGGCCAGCAACGCCACTCCGCCCGCCACGACGACGATGAGCGCGAACCACCGGCCGACCACCGCACTCACTCGCTCAAGGGTCTGCATCTGCTCAACTCCGCTCCACGTCCGGCGCCTGACTCGTACCTGCCGCCACGAGTCGGACGCCATGGAATCACTCGTCGGTGTAACCCCCGACGCGGGGTCCGATTCTTCCGACTCGTACCGGCGTCGGACAACTTGTGCCGGACCGCGGCCATGCCCACCTGGCGAATGCGCCATCCGGAGGCCACCGGGTGCCCTCGGTTCGTCCTGGCAGGACGACGTTCTCCGGGTTCCTCGACCCAGTCCGACGTATCCTGCGTCACATTTCCGCCGTATGCTGGGCCCCCTGGAGGGAAGTGGTGACGATGCCGGGCCTCGACACGAACGCTGCCGTGCTCGACGGGCCCGGCGTGCACGTCACCGCTGGTGACCATCTCTGCGTCTTCTACCGCGGGCTGGCGGAACGCGACGAGATCCTGATCCCCTACCTGCGCCAGGGGCTGCTCAACGGCGACAAGTGCCTGTGCGTCGTCGACACCACCGAACCGGAAGCCGTGCTGGCCGCATTGGCGTCCGACATCGACATCACGACTTCGGTCGCCGATCGCACCCTCGACGTGCGGCGGTCGGCCGACACCTATCTGCGCGGTGGTGCGTTCTCCACCGAAGCGATGCTCGAGTTCTGGGACGAGGCCATCGGCGGAGCCTGTGCCCAGGGGTATGCCTTCACGCGTGCCGTCGGCGAGATGACGTGGTCACTCAGCGGCCAGCCGGGGGTGGACGAGCTCATCGCCTACGAGGCCGAGCTGAACCGGTTCCTCCCCCGCTACCCGCAAGCGATCCTGTGCCTGTACGACCTGGAGCGGTTCTCTGGCGAGGTGCTCATGGACGTGCTGAAGACCCATCCGAAGGTCATCCTCGGGGGCATGTTGCTGAGCAACCCGTACTACATCGACCCGGACGAGTTCCTGGCGGGGCGGCGGTGAGCTCGGCGGTCGTTCCGGCCCAGCGAGCGGAGTCGGACCTGGCGCTGCGGCATCAGCTGGCCAACATGCGCGGCCTGCTCATTCTGTCGATGCTGATGACCGAAAGCTGCGACGAGGAGCAGATCCTGCGCCTGGCGGCCAGCTCGGTGCCGTCGGTCGCACGCTGCCGGGCCGAAGGCGCCTACCTCATCGAAGGCACCTGGAAAGCCGTCCAGGCCGCCCTGTCGGATCCGGTAGCCCGGGAGGCGGTCACCACCCAGTTGGCGGCACTCGGCCGCAACGGCGGGCCGGTGCGTCTTCCCGGCCGTGCCTGGTCGTGGGCACTGCCGTTGGGCAGCGTCGGAAGCTTCGTCGGTTACCATCTGGTCAGCGCGGACGAAAAGGTGGACATACCCACCGAAGACGAGAAGTTCGTCTTGCACGCGCTCGCCCAGCAGACCGCCTCCGCGCTCGTCAACGCGCGAACGCACGCCAAGGAGCGGGCCACCGCCGCCGAGCTGCGCGCAGCGAACGAGAGCCTAGGGGCGACCGTGCAAGCGCTGAAACGCACCACCCGCATCCACGAACGCTTCACCCAGGTGTCCCTGGCCGACGAAGGCAGGGACGGCATCGCGGCGGCGCTGCACGAACTGACCGGCTACCCGGTGGCGATCGAGGACCGCTACGGGAACCTGCAGTCCTGGGCCGGGCCGCATCGGCCGATCCCCTACCCCAAGGACCCGCCCGCACGGCGCGAACAGCTGCTCCGGCGCGCGCTGCGGGAAGGACGGCCGATCCGTGACGGCGGCAGGATGCTCGCGGTGGCCAGCCCGCGGCCGGACGTGATCGGAGTCGTCGCACTGATCGACCCCAGCGCCACCGCAGGGGACCAGGAACTGCTGGCGCTGGAGTACGCGGGCACCGTGCTGGCCATGGAGCTGGTGCGGTTGCGCAGCCTGGCCGAGACGGAGCTGCGGCTGCGGCGCGACCTGGTCGAGGAACTTCTGGCCGGCACCGACGAGGAAAGCGCGCTGGCGCGCGCCAGTGCCCTCTCCTACGACCTGGAACGGCCGCACTGGGTGCTGGTGCTGGAAGGCCGGGGCAGAACGCAGGACGCCGACATGTTCTTCCACGCGGTGCGCCGCGCCATGCGTGCTTCCGCGGTGGGGTCGATGCTGGTCACCCGTGGTGACACCGTGGTGGTGCTGGCCGACCGGGAGGTGGACTGGGAAGCGTTCCGGGAGACGGTGCTGACCGAGCTCGGCGGCGGCCGGTGCCGGATCGGCATCGGGGGCCGGTGCGACCGGCCGAGCGAGTTCCCCCGCTCGTACCGGGAGGCCACCATCGCGCTGAAGATCCAGCGCAGCGCGCGCGGCCCGGACCAGGCGGTCAGCTACGACGATCTCGGGGTCTACCAGCTGCTCGGGGAGGTCGAGGATCCCGCCGTGGTGGAACGGCTGGTACGGCGCTGGCTGGGCGCGCTGATCGACTACGACGCCAAGCGGCACTCCGAACTGGTCGAGACCCTGAGCCAGTACCTGGAATGCGGCGGTGCGTACGACCGGGCTGCCACGGCGTTGTGCGTGCACCGGAGCACGTTGAAGTACCGGCTGCAACGCATCCGGGAGATCTCGGGGCTGGACCTGACCGATCCGGACACGCAGTTCAACCTGCAGCTGGCCACCCGCGCCTGGCGGACGCTGCGAGCCCTGCGGTCGTGACCGGCCGACACCGCGGCCGCTGCGGGCGCGCAGGACGAACGCGCCCGGGGGCCGGCGGATCGAGACGCTGCCGCGGTCTCCCCCAGCCAGTCCTCCCGGCCGCGCAGCCTCACCGCCCGTAGCGGGCCCAGTGACGTGCGAACAGCTCCTCTTCGTCGATCGTGCGCGGCGGAATGGGCCGGGAAACCCAGGTCACGTTCACGAAGTGCCGGGCGTTGACGTTTTCCGTGGTGATGTTGCCGCCCCAGGTTCCGCAGCTGAGGCTGAGGGTGAACGGCAGCCCGTTGCGCGGGGAGCCTGCGCCTTCGTTGAGATTCTGATTGACCATCACGCGTGCGGTCTTCGTGCGCTCGGCCAGCAGCCGCACGTTCTCCTCCGAGGTGGAGTGGATGCCGCAGGTGTGCCCCAGGCCCTGGTACCCGGTGATGTCGTTCACCAACCGGATCGACTCGTCGATCCCGCCGCGGTAGCGGTACACCGCGAGCACCACCGACAGCTTCTCCCCGGAGAACGGGTACTCCGGTCCGGCCCCTTCCTCGGGCACCATCAGAAACGTCGTTCCGTCCGGCACGGAGAATCCCGCCTTTTCGGCGATGACCGAGGCGGACTTGGCGACGACGTCCGGCCGGGGCACCGAGCTGCCTTCTTTCCACATCGCCTGTTGCAGAGCCGACTTCTCCTCCGCCGAGCACAGGTAGCCGCCACGCGCCAGCAACCGGTCCACGACCGGCTGGTACACGTCGTCGTGCAGCACGATCGCGTTGTCGGCCAGGCAGCTCGTGGCCCAGTCGAACGTCTTCGCCGCGACGATGGCGTCGGCTGCGTCGTCGAGGTCGGCCGTCTCGTCGACCACGTGGACCGCGTTGCCGACACCGACCCCGTAGGCCGGGGTGCCGGAACTGTACGCGGCCCGGACCATGCCTGCGCCTCCGGTCGCCACGACCAGGTCGGCCTGCCGCATCAGTTCCTGCGTCGCCTCCAGCGACGGCTCGGCCACCACCTGTACGAGGTCCGCGGGCGCACCGACCTGCTCGCACGCTTCCCGCATGTACTTGACGACGGTCGCGGTCGTCTCGGCCGTGCGCGGATGCGGCGCGACGATGATGGCGTTGCATCCCTTCAACGCGAACAGCGTCTTCACCGGTGGCGTGGCGTCCGGTCCGGTCGTCGGGATCAGCGCGGCGACCACACCCACCGGCTTGGCGATCTTCGTCAGCCCGCGTTCGTGGTCTTCCTCGATCACCCCGACCGTGCGGACGTCGCGGATGTCCGACAGCACCCCCAGCACCCGGCGGTTGATCTTGGTGACCTTGTCCGCGTAGTTCCCGAAGCCACCCTCGTCCACCGCCAGCTTCGCCAGTGCTTCCGCGCGATCGGGCCGTGCCACCGCCCATGCCACGGCCGCGCACAAGTCGTCGACCTGTTCCTGGGTGTAGCCGGCGATCGCCTCCTGGGCCCGGCGCGCCCTCGTCACAAGCTCGGTCACTGTGTCGGTGCGTGAAGTCATGGGTCAACCTTGACGCAGTTCGAGCCGGGGCGATTCGGCTTGCCGGGGCGAACTCGCGGCGCTTGCTTGCCCGCGTGGGACGTGCTGCCGCCGGCCACGGTCACCATGTCCTGAGCGGCCAACCGACGCCCGGACCCTTGCCCCGCTGGGCCGGAGCCAACGCCCGCGCGCGGCCCTAGTGTCGGGATCACGTTCAGGACCGACTCGGGCGGTGGCAGTGGTGGACATCAGGAACACGAAGCTGAACCTGGCCGCGTGGAACGAACTCATCGAGGCCAGCCTTGCGGACGAGAAGTCCGAGCCGATACTCAACATCGACGGCGACGCCGATCCGGTGTACGACGCCATCTTCGTCGGCGGTGGCGCGGCCGGGCGCTTCGGCGCGGCCTATCTGAAGGCCATGGGCGGTCGGCCGTTGATCGTCGACGCCTGGCCGTTCCTTGGCGGGTCGTGTCCGCACCAGGCCTGCGTACCGCACCATCTGTTCTCCGAAGCCGCCGAGGAGCTCGACCGGATGCGCTGGTTCTCCGGGGAGATGTTCTTCCCGCCGTTCGATCCCGCCAGGGCGAGCATCCTGGAGATGGTCAAGGTCTTCCGCGCCGGCCGCAGCAGCGCGCATGCCTTCATGAACTGGCAGACCAAGGAACAGCTCGAGGTCGAGTACGTCCTCAACGCGCGCGCGACGATCGTCGACCGCACCACGGTGGAGGCGGCCGGGCGGCGCTTCACCGCCCGCAACCTGGTGCTGGCCATGGGTGCGCGCCCCACGAAACCCGACATTCCCGGCCTGGATGCGCACGGCGTCTACGACTTCGCCACGTTCGTGGAGGACATCGACTACGAACCGACCAGCTGCGTGGTCATCGGCGGCAGCAAGGTGGCGATGGAGTACGGCTCGTTCTTCCAGGCCACCGGCTGCCCGACGACCATCGTGTCACGGTCACCGCTGATGCGCACCAAGAACCTGCATCACGTGGACGAAGACCTGCGGCGCTACGTCGTCGACGGCATGCGCAAGCGCGGCATCACCACCCTGGAAGGCGCGCAGCCCGTCGCGGTCCGCTCGAACGACGGCCACGTCAGCGGGGTGACCGTGCGGCTGGCCTCCGGGCGCGAGGTCGAGCTGGAGACCGACTTCGTCTTCCTGGCCACCGGCGAACGGCCGACCGTCGATCACGCCCGGGACGTCCTGGGCATCGAGGTCTCCGACACCGGTCGCGTGGTGGTGGACCGGAGCATGCGCACCAGCGTGCCGGGGGTCTACGCGGTGGGAGACATGATCGACGGGCCGATGGAGATGTTCAAGGCCCGCAAGTCCGGCGTGACCGCGGCCCGCACCATCATGGGCGAGCACTGCGAATTCGACTACTCGGAGTTCCCCGACTTCCTGCACACCACGTACGAGGTCACGTGGGTGGGGCTGAGCGAGGCCGAGGCGCGGGAACGCTACGACGACGTCATCATCATCCAGATGCCTCCCACCGTGGCGGAGCTGGACACCGTGAACCTGCCGCTGCCGTGCGCCGAGGGCACGATGCTGTATGCGTTCCGCAAGCCGGAGCTGTCCGGTTTCCAGAAGCTCGTGGTCGACGGCGCCTCCCGCAAGGTACTGGGCGCCCACCACGTCGGCTACGGGGCCAAGGACGCCTTCCAGTACCTCGACTACCTCATTCATCGCCCGGAGGGCCTGACCATCGACGAGCTGGGCTGGATGAACGAGCTGTTCCTCAACCCCGAGCACTTCATCCAGCTGTCCCGGTTGCGCGCCGGCCGGAAGAGGCTGGAGAACCTGTGACCGCGCACGTGGCCGTGGTCACCGGCGGCGGGTCGGGCATCGGCGCAGCGATCTGCCGTCGGCTCGCCGCCGACGACTACACCGTTGCCGCGCTCGACGTCGACGCCGGCGCAGCCGAGAAGATCGTGAACCAGGTCGCCCCCGGCCGCGGGATCGCCGTCTACGCGGACGTGTCCGACCCGGAATCCGTCACCGCTGCGATCGACGGCGTCCTCGGCGAGTTCGGCCGCGTCGATCTGCTGGTCAACAACGCGGGCATCTCCGGCTCGGCCGAGGCCACGATCTGTCACACCACCCCGGTCGACGAGTGGGACCGGGTGATCGCGGTCAACGTGCGCGGGCCGTTCCTGTGCACCAAGGCAGTGCTGCCGTCGATGATCGAGCGCGGCTCCGGCCACATCGTGACGATCGCGTCGGTGGCCGGGCAGGTGGCGTTCCCGCAGCGGTGTGCCTACACCGCCTCGAAAGGCGCCGCGCTGATGTTCGCCAAGTCGATCGCGGTCGACTACGCATCAATGGGCATCCGTTCCAACGCGGTGTGCCCGGGGTTCGTACAGACCCCGATGACGCAGTGGCGCCTGGACGTCCCCGAACTGCGCCAGCGGGTGGAGAACGCGATTCCGCTGGGGCGCGTGGCACAGCCGGACGAGATCGCCGAAGCCGTCGCCCTGGTGGCCGATCCTCGGCTGCGCTATCTCACCGGGCACGCGTTGACCATCGATGGGGGCTGGACAGCGTTGTAGCGCGCCGCACCAGCTCCTCCTCGGCCCGTCCGGTCCGCTCCCGCACGGCCCGGCGCCAACCCTCGCCGGCCTCCAGCCGGGAGGCCAGCCGCTCGGCGACGGCACGCACTTGGTCGGGGGCACTGCCGCCGAGCGCGTGCCTGCCGAGTGCGTTCCCCGCGGGGTCCATGGCTGCGGCTACCTCCTGGTCAGTCAGGTCGAGCGTGAGCCCGAGCGTCTGTGCGGCCTGCTCCAGGCCTGCGGGCTGCAGCGCGTCCTGTCCCGCTTCGACTGCCGCCGCCACGGCGCGGCCGACAAGCCGGTATGCGGTGCGGTAGTCGAGCCGGTGGTGCAACACCAGCCATTCGGCGAGATCCGCTGCCCCGGTGAAGTGGCTTCCCGCCGCCTCGAACAGCGCAGCTCGCCGCACCCGAAGCGTGTCCACCACCCTCGCTGCCAGGGACACCAGTTGCTGTGCCAGTTCGACGACGGCTGCCAGCTCGCCGGAGGAGCGCAGCCAGTTGTCCGTGCGGGCCGACGGCGTGCGCTGGTTGACCAGCAGCCCGGTTGTGCGTCCGATGAGCGTGTTCGCCCCGGAGCGGATCACCGCCAGCGCGTACGGATTGCGTTTCTGGGGCAGCAGCACGGACGCCCGGCACAGCGAGGCGTCCAGTTCGACGTACCCGAAGCCGGGACTGGTGAAGATCTCCAGGTCTTCGGCGAGCCGGTCGGCGGTGGTCGCCGCCTGGGTGGCCGCCAGTGCGGCATCGGCCAGGCCGTCCACCGCCCACATCACGTCGCGCGTGTGCGGTCCGGGCGCGGCGAAGCCCAGCGCTCTGCACAGGCGGTCCCGGTCCAGCGGCACGCGGCTGCCCGCCACCCCGCCGACACCGGCGGGACAGAAGTCGAACCAGCGGTACGCGGCCTCCACCCGGTCCAGGTGGCGGGCGGCCTCGACGGCGAAACCGGCGAGGTAGTGCCCGAAGGTGGACGGCTGAGCCGGTTGCAGGTACGTCGTGTCGGCCCACACGGTGGCCGCTTCGTCCTCGGCACGCCGACGCAGCGCGGCCACGAAACCCGACACCGCTTCGTGCAGGGTCACCAGCCGTTCGCGCACGGCCATCCGGAAGGCGATCCGGCCCGCTTCCCGCCTGGTTCGGCCGGTGTGCAGCCAGCCGGCGACTTTGCCCAACCGTCGTTCCAGTTCACGTTCGCGGCTGTTGTAGGCGTCGCCGTAGACGGCGTCGTAGGGGAATGCGTCGGCCGGGGTGCGGACGAACTCCAGCAGGACCCGCAGCAGTTCCGCCATGTCCGATGGGGGGGATGACCCCGACGTCGTGCAGCTCGAGCACGTGCGCCAGGTCCGCCAGGCCGAGCCCGCGATGCAGCAACGGCGCGTCGGCGAGTTCCGCCTGATACCCGGCCTCGACCAGTTCCGGAGCAGGCCCGGCGGCGATCCTGGTGTCGGCCCCGAGGTAGCCGTCCGGAGTGGTCGTCATACCGGCCCCTTCCTGGCGAACAGCGTTGCCGATCCCCCGGTGACCAGGAACACCACCGGCCCCTCCAGCCGGTCCGAGCGAGCGTGCGCGATCAGCGCGGCCATCGCCTTGGCGCCGAACACCGGGTCGAGCAGGATTCCCTCGGTGCGTGCCACCAGGGCGGTGGCTTCGTCACCGGCATCCGACGGCTTGCCGTAGCCGGGGCCGATGTAGCCGTCGAGCACGTGCACGTCGTCCGCCTCGCCGCGCATCGCAACCAGATCCGCTGCGCCGTCGGACAGGTGCGCCACCCGCTGCAGGCACTCCCGGACGGGGCGGCTGACGCTGACCCCCACCACCCGGTACGCACTGCCCAGCCACCGGGCTGCGGCCACCAAGCCGGCCTGGGTGCCGCAGGAGCCGGTCGCCAGCCACAGCGTCGCCGGCTTCAGCCCGGCCTCGTGCAGCTGGCTGTCGAGTTCCAGCCCGGCAAGGAGGTATCCGACCGCGCCGAGTGCAGTGGCGCCGCCGCGAGGAATCGCATACGGCCGCCGTCCCGCCCGCCGCAGCCGGGCACACAGCTCGTCGATGGTCCTGTCGACCGAAGAGCGTTCGGCGTCACGGGTGTAGTGGATCGTCGCGCCCGCCCACCGGTCGAGCAGCAGGTTGCCCACCGGCCGGCCGGGGGTGCCGTAGAAGACCAGGTGTGGTTCGAGACCGCACCGGCGTGCAGCGAGCGCGGCCAGCGCCGCCCAGTTCGACTGCTCCCCCGCTCCGGTCACGATGCAGTCGCAGCCACGTTCCATCGCGTCGGCGACCAGGAACTCCAGGCCGCGCGCCTTGTTGCCGCCGAGCCCGAGTCCGGTCAAGTCGTCCCGTTTGAACCAGACGTCAACGCCGAGCTCGGCGGACAGCCGCGGCGCCGGGTGCAGTGGCGTCGGCAATGTCGCCAGGGGCACCCGGGGCAGCGCGTCCAGTCCGTTCACTGCCCCACCACCCGGTCGATCAGCTGACCCGTCGCTCCCAGCGCGGCCGTCGGATCCAGGCAGCGGTCGATCTCCTCGGCGCTCAGGTAGGTGGCGACGGTGGCGTCGGTGGCGTCGGTGAGCAGAGCGGTGCGCAGGTCGATGCCGCGCTCACGCCCGGCCATCGCCGCGCGGTAGACGGCCTCGTGCGCGGCGTGCTTGCCGACGTGCGCGGCCAGTGCGTGCATGACCCGCTCGGACTGCAAGTAGCCGCTCGCGGCGTCGACGTTGGCACGCATCCGGTCGGCGTGAACCTGCAGGCCTTCCAGCAGCCGGACGGCCAGCCTCACCGCGGCGTGCGTGTACAGGCAGATCTCCGGCACGATCGCCCACTCGGCTTTCCATGCCCGTCCGTCGCGCTCGTGCTCGCTGACCATGCCCTCCACGGCCACGGCGGCGTCCGCGCGCACCAACCGGGCCAGCGTGACCAGGTGCTCGGACAGCTCGGGATTGCGCTTGTGCGGCATCGTGATGCTGCCGACCTGGCCGGGCGTGAACGGCTCGGACACCTCACCGATCTCCGGGCGCTGCAGCTGGTAGATCTCCTGCCCGATCTTGCCGACCGTGGCGGTGATCAACGCCAGCACACCGGCGAACTCCGCCACCGAGTCGCGTGCGGTGATCCACGGTATGTCCGGCACACCCAGTCCGAGCCGCCGCGCAAACGCCTCCAACAGGGGCAGGGCACGCTCGCCCCAGAACTCCATCGTGCCCAGTCCCCCGCCGAGCTGGACCATCTCCCAGCGGGACCGTCCCTCCGCCAGCCGGCTGCGATGGCGCCGCAGCTCGGCCGCCCACACCGCCGCCTTGAAGCCGAACGTGATCGGCAGGCCGGGCTGCCCGTGCGTCCGCCCCGGCATGACCGTGTCCCGGTGGCGACGGGCCAGCGCGACGGCGGCCGACTCCAGCCGCGCGAGCTCGGTGACGACCAGGTCCGTCACGTCCCGCATGACCAGGGACGTCCAGGTGTCGGTCAGGTCCTGGACGGTCGCACCGTAGTAGACCCACTCCCTGGCGTGCTCGGGCAGCACTCGCCGCAGGCAGCGGATCAGGCCGAGTGTCGAGTGGCCGCAGGCCCTGGTCTCGGCGGCCACCTCCGCCAGGTCGAGCAACCCCACGTCGGCGTGCTCGGTGATCGCGGTGGCGGCGTCGGCCGGGACCAACCCCACCTCCGCCTGCGCCGTGGCCAGCGCAGCCAGCACGTCGAGCCAGCGTTGGATCTTCGCCTCGTCGTCCAGCAGTGCGTGCACCTCGTCGGTGCCCCACAGGTGCCGGTAGAGCACGGAGTCGGTGATGTGGGCGCCCATGACGCTCACCCGGCCGTGATCGGTTGCTCCGCTGGGTGGAGCCCGACGAGCATGCGCAGCGCGCCGCGCACCTCGTCCAGATTCGAGCCCCACGGTACGACGACGGAGCTGCCGACCTGCTGCACACCGCGCTCCAGCAGGCAGCACTTGGCCAGGGTCGGTTGCGCCGTCGCGGCCAGGTCGTGCGTGCTCCGTGGACAGATGTCCACCCGCGGCGCGTCGTTTCCGTAGAAGTGGCGATGGAACTGCACGGAACGCTCACAGCCGACGAGCGTCCAGTCCAGGCGTTCGGCGGGCCGGGTGTCGAGGAATTCCAGTCGCCCGGCGATGTGCGTCCCCGCGCCACGGCAGGGCAGGAGATACGTGTCGGCCGGGTGCTCGGCCGCCAGCGTGCGCAGGTCGAGCACGTCCGCCACGAGCTCGATCGGCGGCAGCTGCTCGTCGAAGGCGATCGCCTGCTCGGCCATCGCCACAAGCTTCGGCGGTTCGGGCGGCACGACCTCGGTGACGGCGATCCGCACCGGCTGCGGCCGCCAGATGAAGTTGACGTGCTCGTGGCGGCCCTGTACCAGGTAGGCCTTGGCACCTGGCCGGGCGTGCGCCTGTGCGGCGCGGGCCAAGGCGGTGGCGTTGCCGACGTCCGTCTCCGGCGAGTGCACGAACACGACTTCCGGGCCCGCTGCCAGCACGCGCGCCTCGACGACCGGGGAGAACAGCGGCTCGTCGGACTCCCTGCGCACCGCGACCAGGGCGACGCGGTCCCCGTTGCGCAGGGCCAGGTAGTCGGTGCGGCGGTACACCTCGCGGCCGAGCAGCCACGCCTCCACGGCTTCCGGGGTCAGGTCCAGGTCCGTCTCCTGTACCGACAATCCGCGGTACGGGCGGGTGATCGTGTTCGGCGCGGGCAGCGGGATCATCGGTGCACCCTTGCGGTGTCCGCTCGCAGGCCCAGCCGCAGGGTTTCCACCGCGAGCGCATCCTCCAGCGGAATGTTGCCCAGGTTCACCTGCGGTCCGAAGTGGTCGATCAGCCACACCTGCTGCGGCTTGCGCGGTGCCTCGAAGATGACCCGGTCGACCGGCAGGCGCGTCTGGATCTCCTCGATCAGCTCGGTGCGCAGGCTGCCGTCGGGGTGATACAGCCCGACGGTGCCGCTCTCCCGGCCTTCCACCACCACCCAGCGGGCTCCGGCGGCCAGGTCGGATTCCATCTCGTCCACCCAGTCGGCGGCGACCACCGGCACCGTGCTGTCCTTGGCGCCGGTCTCGGCGAGCACGGTGAAGTCCGTGGACAGTCGCCGGATCAGCTCGGCCTTGCGGTCCCGGCCGATCGCGCACAGCCCGTCGGAGACCTCGACGGCGGCGACGCCGATCCCGTTCGCCCACTCCACGAGCTGGTCGACCTTGTCCTGCGCGTAGCAGATTTCCAGCAGTGTTCCCCCCAGGCAGAGAGTGATGCCCGCCGACCGGCACAGCATCGCCCGGTCCTTGGCTGCCGGGTCGACGTACGCGGTGCCCCAACCGATCTTGAGCACGTCGACCAGGTCACCGGCCTGGGTGAGCACGGCCTCCAGATACGGCACCGGCACGCCCCTGTCGAGCACATGGGTGACTCCTGCGCTGCGCGGTTTGCCCGGGCGAGCAGGCAGGTCCAAGAACCCCGGCGAATCCCACACCACGATTGCCGACCTCCCGCACGACGCCGCTGGTAGTGCCTTCGACCGTAGGCGGCGGCAGCCGGGGCGTCTGTGTCCTGCCGGTACCAACGTCACCCGGCGCTTCGGCCCGCTGGGACATAGGAGCGCGGGCTTGCCTTCCCTACCCGGGTTGCCGATCTACTCGACGCTGTACGCGCCGACCTGCGTCGGTGAGGTGCGCCGGGAGCATCCGTTCCACCTGGCCAACCTGCGCGCGGTGCGCAAGGCGACCAACAAGCCGGTGAAGATCTCCTACACCGGCATCCAGGTACTCGCCGCGGCCACCAACAACCAGTACTACAAGGAGACCAAGGAGCTGGCGCTGGCCATCGCGAAGGCCTTCAACGAGGACTTCAAGGAGCTGGCCGACAACGGTGCCGACATCATCCAGCTGGACGAGTTCGTGTGGCCGTACGGCATGGGCGACTGGGAGATCGAGGCGCTCAACAAGGCGGTGGAAGGTGTGGACTGCCAGTTCTGGGTGCACACCTGCTGGGGCAACTACTCCGGCACGCCCGGCTACTTCCCGGACGAGGCCCCGCGCGAGTTCGGTGCGTGGGTGCTCGACCAGCGGCCCAGCGACGCCCCCGCCCCGGAGCGGGCCCGGGCCCTGTTCCCGCACGTGCTGGACGCCAACATCGACGCACTGAACTACGAGGTCGGCCGCACCGGGCCGGACGACCTCAAGCCGCTGGCCGAACACAACTGGAGCAAGCCGTTCGTGGCCGGTGTCATCGACGTCAAGTCGACGGTGACGGAGACCGCCGACGAGGTGGCCGACCGCATCCGGCAGGTGCTGGAGTACGTGCCGGCCGAGCGCCTCGGGCTGACCACCGACTGCGGCCTGATCAACCTGCCGAGGATGATCGCGCAGAGCAAGCTCAGGGCGCTGGCCGACGGCGCTCGCATCGTGCGCCGGGAGCTGGCGGCCAAGCGCGAGCCGCAGCCTGCCTAGCCCCGTCGGCGGGAAGCTGTCGCGGCCGGTTCGCCCGGCCGCGACATTTCCATGATCACGGCGGGATCGTAGACCACGTTGATGCTGCTGCCGAGCCTGCCGATGTCCGCCCCGTACAGGTGCAGGGAGATGGCGATCTCGTCGCCGGCGCAGCGCACATGGTGGATGTCGCGGCCGACCGGTGGAAGCCCGGTGACCGTTCCGGCGACGTTGTGGAACTCCCCGGTGGGCCGCAACCGCGGGCGGCCCGTGGTGTCGCGGGTGACGTCGAAGCGCTTCTCCACCTCGTGGCCGGCGTGCACGCCCGTGATGCACCAGGCGACGTGGTCGTGCACCGGTGTCTCCTGGCCGGGCAGCCACACCAGAGCGACGACGGAGAACCGTCCCTTTTCGTCCACGTGCAGGATGTGCTGCCGGTAGTGGTCGGGGTCCGGCTCCATTTCCTTGCGCTCGAGAAGCCGTTCGTCGCCGATGATGTCGGCGAGCATGGTCTGCGCCGATGCCGGCAGCTGCTCCGGATCGTCGACGTGGTCGGCGACGCGTGTGAGCCGGTCGGTGAACATCCGCATGAGTGTGCTGGGCATGGCGGGCGCCTCCCTTGGGTGATGCGCTGTCGCCGATTGTCCGCTTCTTCCGCGCTGCACACTTTGTCCTGGCAGGACGAAAACCCCTCGGCACGATCGTGCACCGTCCGGCATGGACGCGGACGCAGGGCACCTGGGACGCCTAGGCTGGTGCGCAGGCTCCTGATCACCCGGTCACGTCGCTCGTTGCCCGGCCATGTGCCGCGGGCGGCCCGGCGTCGGCCGCCTCGTCCTCCTGCGGCGCGAAGGCGAAGCTGTGCAGCCCGGCGGATCCCACCACGTACATCGTCTGCGACCGAAGGCTCCATGTCGCGCCCACCAGCGCGTCGTCGACCCGTGTCATGGCGGCCGCTGCCAGGGTGGGCATGGTCCGGACCTCCACGGCACCGGTCCTCGTCACGGCCGCCAGCCAGCTGCCGTCCGGGCTGAACGTCACCGACTTCACCGCGTGTGTGCCCACACTGAGCGTACGCGACTGCGAACCGGTCGTGACGTCCCACAACCGTACGAATCCGCTGGCATCCCTCGTGGCGAGACGCCTGCCGTCCGGGCTGAACACGACCGCCTCTGCGACGCTGTCGGGGCTGTGCAGGGTCCGCTGGAGCGCCCCCGTCGCCGCATCCCACAGCCGTACTGATCCGTTCGCGTAGCAGGCAGCGATGCAAGCAGCATCCGGGCTGGGCGTCACTGAGCACACCGGGCCACTCGCGCCGTCGATCCTGCGCAGGTACTCCCCGGTCGTCGCGTCCCACAGGCGGACGGCGCCGTCGTGCCCTCCGGCGGCCAGCCAACTGCCGTCCGGGCTGAAGGCCAGAGACTTCACTTCGCTGCTACCGGCATGGAGCGTGTCCAGCAGGGCTCCGGTTGCTGCGTCAAGCAAACGGACGTCGCTGGCCGAGGCGACCGCCAGAAAGGCGCCGCTCGGCTTCACCGCCACCGCCGTGCAGCCCGGCCACGATCCCGACCGTGCGGCGCCCTTCCCCGCACGCGGCGTGCACGACCTGGTCGACCTCGTCTCGCGGAACCATCCAGTGTTCGGGATCGCCGGCCTTCGGCGGCGCCAGCACGACCCCGTCCTTGTTGGTCAGCAGCACGTGGACGGAGAGCACGGTCCCCACCACGGCCGCGATCGCGGCGATGATGTCCGCGACGATGGCGGCCGTCTCCCACCCGGACAGCACGAACGCCGTGACCATGTGTGCCACGGCAGCGACCCCCACTGCCCACACCGTGGCGATGGCCCACCATCTCAGCCTGGACATGGTGACATTCTGTCAGCAGCTGGTCTCATGCGGTATCCGAAAATGCCACTTCTTCCTCCGAGAGCGGCTTTCGGTTGCGCAGATTCTTGGGCGCGTTGCGCCGCCGCCAGGCGCGGCCGCTCATGTCACGGATCGGTGTCGAAGACCTCTTTTCCCGCCATCAGGCCCCGGACGATCGGGAAGCTCCAGAAAATTGGCACGTTCGGCAGTAGCAAGCCGTGCCCAGACCTGCCGTGTCGTAGTGGTCGTGTTCGGCACGGATGTCATGAATGAGCTTCGGTGAGCCCGATCACCGATACGCACGAACGTCAGCGGTAGCAGCCAGGCAGGACGTCGTGATCGTCGAAGGACGACGCCATGATTCAGGCCGTCGTGCATTTCGTCTTCGGCGCCGACCGTGCTCGTGCCGTCGACGGCGAATTGATTCGGGTGGCAGCCAGCGCCCGGCGGGGCGTCCGAACCGGCGCGAAGATCGTTGCGGAACCCACATCGACATCACAACCCGGCGTCGGCGAGTGCGTCCTGATCACCGATTCCGGCGGCAACACCACCGGAATCATGGTTCTGTCGGGCAGTGACGATTGACCGGTCGCTCGATTTCGGCCCGAGCCGTCGAGAGGACTCTTCGCGATCATTCCGGCGCTGACTGTCGGCTGATCGTCCTCACCGACCGCGGACGTGGATGACTCAGTTCGTGCCCCACGTCCGGCTCACCCGATGCCATTCTGCTGCCCACGCGGCATATCGCCGACGGTTGAGCAGCCAATGCCCCAGGCAACAGACGGTCGCCAGCAGCGCGACGAAGCCGAGCCACATCCGCGTCGCGTTGAGCGCCGCATTCAGTGCTGCTTCTTCGTCCGTGAGTGGCTGCGGCACCCGTTCCCCCCGGCCGTCCACCCACACCGTCACTGTGACGCCCGCCTTCGACCCCGCTGGCACGTGCGCGGTTCCGGTGTGGCGGCCCCCGGCTGCGGTCCACTCCACCGGGGCGCTCACCGGGGCGACCGTCCCCGGATGGGCTGGTGGTGCGTCGCTGACCAGCGTCGCGATCGTCGGTCGGCTCTCCGCCCGTTGCCGATCCGCCTGCTCCAGCAGATCCGCGTGCACGGTGGAACCGATGACGCCCACGACCGGCAAGGCGCCGAGCGCGGCCGTCACGCAGAAACCCACCACGGCAGCCTCGATGCGGTCCGCCGTGCGCACCAGCCCGTTCCGGGACCTGAGCAGCCGCAACCACTGGGTCATCCGGGCAGGCCGGTGGCTGGCCTCCTCGCCCATGACTGCAACGGTCGTCCGCCGCAAGGACGACGACGAGGGCCGCAAGTCCCTGCCGCGGTGGACTTTGGCAGGCCATCCCTGCCCGGGAACCACATGCAAGAGGATCCGGCAGCGCGAAAGCAAGCGATCATGATGGCTGACCGGTTGCTCGTGTCCGGCGACGTTGGAGTTCGTCGTCGTGTCCGGCGACCTGAGCCAGATCCGGGTGCAGGTCCGCAAGAGCGCCGAGAAGCAGCGGGAATCGCTTGCCTGGCGGCACCCGGACCCGAACGGGCTGTGGTCGGTGGCCATGTCCGGGCGGCTGTGGGAACGGCGCGCGGCACACGGCGACTTCGCCGAGGTCCGCATCGGCACCGGCACCCAGCGGCTGGCCCTGCAGATCTCGCCGGTCAGCTCCAAGCCGATCTCCGACCTCGAACCGCTCTCCGCGCGGGCGCTGCGGAGGTTCATCAACGCGCACAGCACGGTGGCGAACCTGCCGACGTCGCTGTTTCTGCGCGGCTTCTCCACCGTGAAGTTCAGCGGTGACATCTCCGTCGTCCGCGCCATGACCAGGGCGATGCTGGCCCAGCTCGCGACGTTCCACTCGCCGGAGGACCTGCGCATCGCGGTGTGCGCCAGCCAGGACAGGGCCGAGCTGTGGGACTGGGTGAAGTGGCTGCCGCACTCCCAGCACCCGGTCGAGCAGGACGGTGCAGGCACCGTCCGGCTGCTGGCCGACGGGGTCGACGCGCCCACCGAGCTGCTGGACGCAGAACTGAGCGATCGCGGCCGGTTCGAGGCAGCGGCCTCCCCCAGCGCGGACGAGCCCTACGTGGTGATCGTGCTGGACGGCGTGGAGGTGTCGGCCGAGTCCCGGCTGGCGGGCACGGGGTACCGCAACACTGCGGTGCTCGACCTGGACGACTCGGTGCCCGGGATTGGCCGCGCCACCCTGCGGCTGGACGTCACCGAGGAGAAGGTCGAGATGGTCCGCACCGACCGCACCGGCCAGGAGAGCCGCACCCCGATGTGCGTGCCGGACCAGCTCAGCATTCCCAAGGCCACCGCGCTGGCCCGCACGATCGCGCCGTACCGGCTGGGCGGGACGACCGACGTCTCCGAACCGATGGTGGCCAACTTCGAACTGCCCCAGCTGCTCGGCATCGACGATCTGGAGACGTGGGATCCGGCGCAGACCCAGCAGGCCCGCGCGGGCCTGACCAGGAACCGGTTCCGCATCCCGATCGGCATCACCGAAAGCGGCACACCGATCGAACTGGACATCAAGGAGTCCGCGCAGGGGGGCATGGGCCCGCACGGGCTGCTCATCGGCGCCACCGGATCCGGCAAGTCCGAGCTGCTGCGCACGCTGGTGCTCGGGCTGTCCATGACGCACTCGTCGGAGATCCTCAACTTCGTCCTGGTCGACTTCAAAGGTGGCGCGACCTTCCTCGGCCTGGAGGATCTGCCGCACGTCTCGGCGGTGATCACCAACCTCGCCGAGGAGGCCACGCTGGTCACCCGCATGCAGGACGCACTGCAGGGCGAGTTGCAGCGCCGCCAGGAGTTCCTGCGCGCCACCGGCTACAGCTCGTTGCTGGAGTACGAGAAGGCGCGGCTGTCCGGCACCCCGCTCGACCCGATGCCCACGCTGTTCGTCATCGTCGACGAGTTCAGTGAGCTGCTGACGTCGCACCCGGAGTTCAGCGAGCTGTTCGTGATGATCGGCAGGCTCGGCCGGTCGCTCGGCGTGCATCTGCTGCTGGCCAGCCAGCGCATCGAGGACGGCAAGATGCACAAACTGGAGAGCCATCTGTCCTACCGCATCGGCCTGCGCACGTTCTCGGCCATGGAGTCCCGGTCGGTGATCGGCGTCCCGGACGCCTACCAGCTGCCCAACGCGCCCGGCAACGGCTACCTGCGCAGCGACGTGGCGACGTTGATCAGGTTCAAGGCCGCCGACGTCTCGGGGCCCTACCGCAGGCGGACTCGTAAGCAGCGGCGGGAGGAGGTGCGGCAACAGGTCGTGCCGTTCAACGTGGGGCGGGTGGCCCTTCCCCAGGCGCCGGCACCATCTGCACCCGCCACCCCGGACGAGGGAGAGGAAACCGGCGAGTCGGTGCTCACCGTGGCCGCGGAGAAACTGGTGGGCGTCGGCCCGCCCGCGCATCAGGTCTGGTTGCCGCCGCTGGCCGACCCGCCGACGCTGGACCAGCTTCTGCCCCCGCTGGTCAGCGATCCGGACCCGGCTTGCAGGCGATGGACTGGCAGGGCCTCGGCAGGTTGCGCGTCCCGGTGGGCGTGGTGGACAAGCCGTTCGAGCAGAGCCGCGACCTGTATGTGGTGGACCTGTCCGGGCCGGGCGGGCACGTCGGCATCGCCGGGGCGCCCCAGTCCGGCAAGAGCAACCTGCTGCGCACCCTGATCTGCTCCATCGCGCTGACCCACACGCCGAAGGAGGTCCGGTTCTACTGCCTGGACTTCGGTGGTGGGACGCTCGGCCCGCTGGAGAAGCTTCCGCACGTCGGCGGGGTCGCCACCCGGATGCAGGAGGAGCGGGTGGCCCGCACCGTCGCGGAAGTGCAGTCGCTGCTCGCCGACCGGGAACGCCGGTTCGCCGAACACGACGTGCAGAGCATGAACGAGTACCGGGAGCGGCGGGCCAGGGGGCGAGTTCGCCGACGACCCGCACGGCGACGTGTTCCTGGTGGTGGACGGCTGGGGCGCGCTGCGCTCCGAGTTCGAGCAGTTCGACGTGTCGTTGCGGTAGCTGGCCGCCCGCAGCCTGTCGTTCGGCGTGCACCTGGTGGTGACCACCAACCGGTGGTCCGACGTGCACAGCGCACTGCGTGACCAGTTCGGCACCCGGCTGGAACTGCGGCTCGGCGACAAGATCGACTCGATGATCAACATGCGCAAGGCGGGCGAGATCCCGCAGATCCCCGGTCGGGGCATGACGCCGGACCTGAAGCATTTCCTGTCCGGTGTGCCGCGCATCGACGGACGGTGCACCGATCAGGGCCTGGCCGAGGCGACCCGCGAGCTGACCGAGGCGGTCGCGGAATCCTGGCGTGCGGACCGGGCTCCCGCAGTGCGGATGCTGCCCACCGTGCTGCCCACCGTGCTGCCCGCCGAGCAGCTGCCGCCGCCCACGATGCCGGGGCCGAGGATCCCGCTCGGCCTCGGCGAGCTCGACCTGCAGCCGGTCTGGCACGACTTCGGCACCAAACCGCACCTGACCATCGTCGGCGACAGCGGCAGCGGCAAGACGGCGGCGCTGCGGCTGATCATCAGGTCCATCGTGGCGGCGTGCTCGCCCGAGCAGGCGCAGATCCTGCTGGTCGACCCCCGGCGCGGGTTGATCGACGTCGTCCCCGAGGCGTACCGCCGCGGTGTCGCGGTGTCCGCCCCGGCCGCCGAGGATCAGGTCGCGGAGCTGACCGGCGAGCTCAGACGCCGCGTGCCCGGCTCCGACATCAGCCCCGCCCGGCTGCGCAAACGGGACTGGTGGAGCGGACCGGAGATGTTCGTCGTGATCGACGACTACGACCTGCTGCTCGGTCACGCCAGCGGGCCGTTCGGGGCGATGATCGAGCTCATCCCGCAGGCGAGCGACATCGGCTTCCACATGGTGATGGCGCGGGCCGCGGCCGGATCGAGCCGCACCACGATGGAACCGGTCACCCGGCGGCTGCAGGAGTCCAACACGCCGGAGCTGGCGCTGTCCATGCCGCCCAACGAGATGCCCCTGCTCAACGGCCAGCGCGGCAAGCAGCTCCCGCCGGGCCGCGCCGTGCTGGTCACCCGGCGGGGCGGAGTCGGACTGCAGATCGGATGGACGGAGGAACCGGCGTGAGCAGAAGGCTGCGCGGCTGCGCGGCCGCGGCGGCACTGGGGATGGCGCTGACCCAGGCGCCATTGCCCGCGTTCGCGCAGGACGGCGGCGTGGTCGGTCAGTGCACGCCGCCGTCGGTGATCCCGATCAAGCAGAAGTCGTGGGCGCAGCAACGGATGGCGCCCGAGCGTGTGTGGCATTTGACCAAGGGCCGCGGGATCGTCGTGGGCGTCGTCGACACCGGCGTCAGCGGCAAGGCCCCTACCCTCCGCGGAGCGGTGTTGCCCGGCATCAGCCTGCTCCCCGGCAGCGCGGTGAAGACCGGTGACGGTGACTGCTTCGGCAGCGGGACGTTCATCGCGGCACTGATCGCGGCGCGCCCCGACCCGGACCCACACGTGCCGTTCGCCGGCCTGGCCCCGGAAGCGACGATCTTCCCGGTACGGGTGGACGACGACCCGCCCAAGATCCAGAACCACACAGCGCTCGCCGAGGCCATCGCGGTGGGCATCAAGGAAGCCACGGACGCAGGTGCCAAGGTCATCGCGGTCGGCCTGGTGGCCACCGTGGGCATTCCGGCGCTGCGGGCGGCGGTGGACTACGCGTACGACCACGACGTGCTCGTCGTGGCGTCAGCGGCGACACCGAAACCGGGTCAGCTCGCCTTCCCGGCGCGGCTGCCCGGCGTGGTGGCGGTGGCACCGATCGGTGAAGACGGGCCGTCGAACGCCGCCCTGGGCGCCGAACCCACGCTGGCCGCCCCCGCGGTGAACCTCATCGGGGTGGGACCGGAGGGCAAGGGACATCGGGTGGCCTCCTCGCCTCAGCTGGCCGTCGGCTACGTCGCCGGAGTGGCCGCGCTCGTCCGGGCACATCACCCTGAGCTGCCCGCCGAGGACGTCGACCGGCGGCTGCGGATCTCCGCCGACCACCCGTCGACGGCACTGCCGCACGACAGCCTCGGCTACGGCGTGGTGAACCCGTATGCGGCGGTGACCATCGTGCCCGACCGTGACCCGGCGACAGCGGCACCGCCGGAAGACGTCGACCTGGGCATACCTCCGGAGGAGGACCCTACGCCGACGCACCGCGCCCTGTGGTGGACGGGGGGCGTCAGAGCGGTGGCGCTGTTGGTGGCCGGCCCGACCATTGCCGTGGCGGCCCGCAAGCGCCGAGCGAAATGAGCACGACGACGCAAAGCGCGCTGCGCGTTGCCTCGGTAGGCGCGCGCTGGACGCGCAGGCAGTCCCGGTGCCCGGCGGGGAGCTGATCGCCGCTGCACGGCTTCGTCGTTCCGTTCGACGCGGTGCCAGTGGATTCAGGCCGACCACCGAACCGTGTCGAGGAAGAACGGTGAATCGGCACAACTTGAACTGCACGAAGCTGTCGTTGCGGAAGCAAGATTGCCCTGCTGGCCGCGGCAGTCGTGGTGGGAGGTGCAGCCGTCGCGGGGGCCGCACAGGCGAGCCAGCCGCTCTGCCGCCCGGTCCTGCGAAGCCGCACATCGTGGGCGAAACGCCGGTGCCGGACGGCGTGTTCCCGTTCGTGATGAGCCTGCAGTACGAGGACGAGAACGGTCGCGGCCGACACTTCTGCGGTGGCACCTTGATCCACCCCTGGGCGGTGCTGACCGCCGCGCACTGCGTGCGGCCGATCGGCCGGCACCGGATGGCTTCCGCCGGGCCCGGCGGAAGCCATCCAGCGGCCACCCCGAGCAGATGCGTGACCGCTACCGCGCGCTCGCTCCCGCCGCGACTGCCGTCGCCGGGGTCAGCGGGCCTGGCGGCCTGCCCGGCCGGTCAGCTTCTTCAGCAGGCCCACCAGCTGCGCCACGCGGTGCCGCAGACCCCACCGGCCGACTTGCAGGACCGCCTCCAGCACGATCGCGCCGCTCATCTTCGACTTGCCGTGCTCGCGCTCGGTGAACGTGATCGGTACCTCGGTCACGGTGAAGCCGCCGCGGATGGTGCGCCAGGTCAGGTCGATCTGGAAGCAGTAGCCCTGCGACGCGACGTCGTCGAGTTCCAGCTTCTCCAGCACCGAACGCCGGTAGGCCCGGAATCCGGCGGTGATGTCCCTGGTCGGCACGCCGAGGGCGGTCCGCGAGTACACGCCCGCCATCCGGGACAGCAGTTCCCGGTGCTTGGGCCAGTTGACCACCTTGCCGCCCGGCACGTAGCGCGAACCGATCACCAGGTCCGCGCTCCGCTCGTCCAGCGCCGCGAGCAGCCGCGGCAGGTCTTCCGGCGCGTGTGAGCCGTCGGCGTCCATCTCCACCAGGACGTCGTAGTCGCGGTCCATCCCCCAGCGGAATCCCGCTATGTAGGCGGGGCCCAGCCCCGCCTTGTGCGTGCGGTGCAGCACGTGCACGCGCTCGTCGGCGGCGGCCAGCCGGTCGGCGAGCTCACCGGTGCCGTCCGGGCTGGCGTCGTCGACCACCAGCGCATGCACCTCGGGCAGCGCCCGGTGCAGCCGGCGCAGCAGCGGCTCGACGTTCTCCCGCTCGTTGTAGGTCGGGATCACCACGAGCACGCGGTGATCAGTCATGCGGCCCTCCTCCGGTCACGGATTCGCCACCCTACCGAAACCGCTGCCATGGCCAGGGCGGCGACTCCCGCGGCGACGATCACCCGTTCCGGCCACGGGCCGACGACACTCGCCACGGTCGTGGTGTCCCGTAGCGGCAACGTTCCGACGAGGATCTCGGAGGTGAACAGGCCGGAGGAGCGGACGACGGACCCGTCGGGCCGGACGATCGCGCTCACCCCGCTGGTCGCGGCGACCACGGTGGCCCGGCCGTGCTCCACCGCCCGCAGCCTGGACATGGCCAGCTGCTGGTAGGTCATCTCCCCCGGCCCGTACCAGGCGTTGTTCGTGGGCACGACCAGCAGCTGCGCGCCCCGCTCCACGGTTTGCCGCCCGACGTAGTCGTAGGCGACCTCGTAGCAGATCTGCAGGCCCACCCGGATGCCGCCCGGGGTGAGCACGCCCGGCTCGGTCCCCCACCGCATGTCCCTGGTCCTGCCCAGGAACGGCGTGAACCACGCAGCGACCGGCCGCCACGGCACGTACTCGGCGAACGGTACGAGTTCTTGCTTGACGTAGTGCGAGCCTGCGCCGCGACCGGGCTCCCAGACGAACACCGAGTTCTCGCTCAGCCCGTCCGGGCGGGTGTAGAGCGCACCGATCAGGGTCGGTGCATCGAAACGGTCGACCAGGCGGTCCAGCTCCGGATCCTGGTTGCCCAGGTCGGTCGCCGTCTCCGGCCACACCACCAGGTCGGGCTCGGGGATGCCGCCGGCGGCGATCTCGCCGGCCAGCCGCTCGCTGGTGGCCAGGTGGTTCGCCCGGATCCGGTCGCGTGCACCCAGCAGGCCGAGGCCGATGTCGGGGGCGTTGCCTTGCACCACCGCGACGGTGACCTCGCCGCGGGTCGGCTCGACGCCGACGGTCGGCCACACCGCCAGCCCGGCAAGAACCGGCACCACGGCACACGCCACGGCCGGGATCACGCGCACTTCCCGGCGGCCGATGCGCAGCAGCACCCGGGCCAGGCCGAAGCCGCACAGCGTCACGGCGAAGCTGACCAGCGGTGCGCCGCCGATCGAGGCCAGCGAGGTGAAGGGGCCCGACGGATGGCCGAACGCCACCCGCCCCCACGGGAACCCGTTGAGCGGGAAGGACGACCGGAGCGTCTCCTGTCCCACCCACAGCGCGGCCATCCACACCGGCGCGGCAGGCAGTCGCTGCACCACCGTGGCGCACGCACAAGCCAGGGCGACGTAGAGACCTTCCACGAACGACAACGCCAGCCACGGCGCGGACCCGAAGTCGGCACCCAGGAAGTCCTCGATCCACACCAGGTGCCAGAGGAAGAACGTCACCGCGAACAGCAGGCCGTAGCCGAAGCCGGCGCGGAAGCGCCGCCCGTACAGCACGACGCCGAGGCCGGCGAACGCCACGGGTGCCAGAAACCACAGCTCCCGCGGCGGGAAACTCAGCTGCAGCACCACGCCGGACGCGACGGCCAGCGCCATCCGTCCCGGCACCCCGGTCAGCACGCCGCGCCAGCTTCTCTGGACGCGCCCCGCGACGTCGACGTCCTCTGACGCGGTCACAGTCACAACCCGAAGCCTATGACTCCACCCGGTGTAGCCGGTGTCAGGTGTCGTCAGGCGGCGTAGATCGTGACCCCGCGCCGGACGGTGCGCAGGCAGGACGGCAACGGCGTGCCGGGTTCGAGCACCGGCAGGCCCGGCACCCGGGAACGCGGGTCGGTCGACCACCGCTGCACCCGCGGGTCCGGGGCCGCGACGACCAGCTCGCCGGCCTCCCACACCGCGTAAGTGGCCGGCGCGCCGGGCACGAGGGTCCCCGAGATGCCGTCGTCGACGCCTGCTGCGCGGTAGCCGGCCTTGGTGTGGGCGGTGAACGCCGCACGCGGTGAGATGCCCGATCCTTCGGTGCGGTGATGCACGGCCGCCCGGACCGACCGCCACGGATCCACCGGGGTGACCGGGGAATCCGACCCGCCGGCCAGCAGCACTCCGGTGGCGGCGAGCATGCTGAACGGGTTGAGCGTTGCTGCTCGCTCCTTGCCCAAGCGCTGGGCGTACATGCCGTCCGGCCCACCCCACAGCTCGTCGAACAGCGGCTGCACGGACGCGGTGACGTTCCACCTGGCCAGCGCTTCCGCTTCCGGCCTGCCGATCATCTCGACGTGTTCGAGCCGGTGCATGCCCGCGGCCAGGGCCGCAGCGCCGACCTCGGCCTCGGCGCGGGTGAAGCCTTCGATCACCACGTCGAGTGCCCCGTCGCCGATGACGTGGAACCCCGCTTGCAGACCGGCTCGCGTGCACGCGACCACGTGCTCGGCGACGTCGTCGGCGTCGAGGTACAAGCGGCCGTTGTGGTCCGGTTCGTCCTGGTAGGGCGCTCGCAGCCGCGCGGTGTGCGAGCCAAGGGCTCCGTCCACGAACAGGTCTCCGGCGAGACCTCGGATCCCGAGACGTTTGGCGCGGTCGATCACCGCGTCGTCGGCCAGTTCACCCCAATACGCGATCACCTCCGGGGTGCCCGGCCCGGCCTTGTCCAAGAGTGCCGCCACGTCCTCCCAACCGGACAGATCCGGGCCCGCGCACTCGTGCACGCAGACCACGCCACGGGCGGCGGCCGCGGTCAGGAAGGCGTGCTGGGCGGCATCGCGTTGCTGCGGCGTCACGGCCGAACGGACAGCCGCCCGCAACACGTGATGGGCCTCGGCGCGAACCGGCCCCTCCGCTGACCAGCCGTCGGCCTCACGCGCGTGCGGAGCGAGTTCCACCAGTGCGGTGGAGACCAACGCGGAGTGGACGTCGATGCGGGTGAGGTAGGCAGGACGACCACCGACGGCGTCGTCGATCTCGGCCCGGCTCGGCAGGCGGGCATCCGGCCACGCCGATTCGTCCCATCCGTGCGCGACGAGCACTCCTTCCGGCGGGGTCCGCTCGGCCGCCTTCCGCAGCAGCGCCAGGACGTCCTGCGCCCCGCGGGCGCCGGTCAGGTCGGCACCGGCCTGGTGCAGGCCTGACGCCGTGGCGTGCACGTGGGCGTCGACGAAACCGGGTGTCACGAACGCGCCGTCCAGCGGGACTTCTTCGGCATCCGGGTGCAGGGCTCGCCCCGGCCCGTCCTGCCCCACCCAGACGATCGTGTCGCCGGTGATCGCCATGGCGGTCGCGTCCGGGGCGGCGGGGCTGTAGATCCGGCCGCCGGTGAGCAATGTCGTCGCTGCCTTGGTTGATGCCACGTGTGCAGTCTGCCTGCTGTGCGTATCACCGGCAAAAGGCCCGTTTCGTCGGAAGATTTACGGGCCAGCTGCACTGTGGCAGGATGTTTTCTTGTACTCGATCGACGCCGTGAGGAGACCAGATGACCGCCGTAGTCAACCCGCCGGAGAACCTGGCGAGCCAACCGGCGAGCGAGCTCGAACAGCCGTACGTCTACCGGCGCACCGAGCTGGTCGAGCCCGACTGGCGACGCTTCCCGGGCTGGGCGGACGTCACCGAGGCCGAGTGGCGGGATGCCCAGTGGCAGCGCGTCAAGTGCGTGCGGAACATCCGCCAGCTCCGTGCCGTGATGGGCGATCTGCTCGAGGACCGCTTCTACGCCGACCTGGAGGCCGACCAGAAGCAGATGGCCACCATGTCGATGCTGATCACGCCGCAGATCCTCAACACGATGGCGCCGAACGCGCCGACCACGCCGAAGGAGTTCACCGACGCTTTCCTGGCCGACCCGGTGCGCCGGTACATGCTCCCGGTCAAGTCCGACCGGGACCCCGACTGGCCGTCCCACCCGTACGCCCAACGCGACTCGCTGCACGAGGCCGAGATGTGGGTGGTGGAAGGCCTGACCCACCGTTATCCCACCAAGGTGCTCGCCGAGCTGGTGTCGACCTGCCCGCAGTACTGCGGCCACTGCACGCGGATGGACCTGGTCGGCAACTCCACGCCGCTGATCGACAAGCACAAGCTGCAGCTCAAGCCGGCCGACCGGCAGGACCAGATGATCGACTACCTGCGCCGTACGCCGGGCGTGCGTGACGTGGTGGTCTCCGGCGGCGACGTCGCCAACGTGCCGTGGCATCAGCTCGAGTCGTTCTTGATGCGGCTGCTGGACGTGGAGACCGTCCGGGACATCCGGCTGGCCACCAAGGCGCTGGCCGGCCTCCCCCAGCACTGGCTGCAGCCGAAGGTCGTGGAAGGGCTCGAGCGGGTCGCCCGTACCGCTGCCCGCCGCGGCGTCAACCTGGCCATCCACACGCACATCAACCACGTGCAGTCGGTGACGCCGCTGGTGGCGGAGGCGGCCAGGACCGCGCTCGAGGTCGGCGTGCGCGACGTGCGCAACCAGGGCGTGCTGATGCGGGGAGTCAACGCCACCGCGGAGGCATTGCTGGACCTGTGCTTCGCGCTGCAGGGCGAAGCCAACATCCTCCCGTACTACTTCTACATGTGCGACATGATTCCCAACTCCGAGCACTGGCGGCTCGCGGTGTGGGAGGCCCAGGAGCTCCAGCACGCCATCATGGGCTATCTGCCCGGCTACGCCACCCCGCGGATCATCTGCGACGTGCCGTACGTGGGCAAGCGGTGGGTGCACCAGCTCGCCGACTACGACCGCAAGCTGGGCATCTCGTACTGGACGAAGAACTACCGCACCGCGCTCGAACGCAACGACTTGGACGCGCTGACCCGCCGCTACGAGTACTACGACCCGATCAGCACGCTGCCCGCCGAGGGCAAGCAGTGGTGGGCCGAGCACTCGGCGAAGTGATCCGCCCGGACACGAACGAACGCCCCGCAGGAGGCTCTGCCTGCGGGGCGTTCGTCGTCTGCGGGATCGTCAGGACGTCGCCTTCGCCAGGTTCACCCGGCCGAAACCGAAGTAGACGTCACGCCCTGGCTCACCGAGGTCGTCCACGGACGCGGTCAGCTTGGCGCGCCAGTCCTCCGGCGTGCCGCCCTGCGCCGCGATCAGCGCCGCGACGCCGGACGCGTGCGGCGTGGCCATCGACGTGCCCGAAGCCTTGCGGTACCCGCCGTTGTTCCACGTCGACAGCACGTCCACGCCCGGAGCGGCCACTTCCACGTCGGAGTTGTACGTGGAGAAGCTGGCCCTCTGGTCGTTGTGGTCGGTGGCCGCCACCGACACGACCTCCGGATACGCGGCCGGATAGTTCGGCGTCGAGTTGCCGCCGTTGCCGGCCGCGGCGATGATCAGCGATCCGTTGTCGGTCGCGTTCCGCACCGCCGCCTGCAGGGTCTGCGACCCGGTGGTGCCGCCCAGCGACATCGAGATGATCTTCGCGCCCTTCTGGTTCAGCCACGTGATGCAGTTGGCGACCATGTCCAGCGTGCCGGAGCCGCTGGAGTTGAGCGCCTTGCAGATCGCCAGCTCGGAGTTGAACGCCACGCCCGCGATGCCCTTGCCGTTGTTGGCCCGCGCGGCGATCGTGCCCGCCACGTGGGTGCCGTGACCGTTATCGTCCTCGCACTTGGCCGGATCGTCGGAAATGGTCGGGTCGGCACCGATGACGATGATGATCAGGCTGATGCCGAAGCTGGTCACCCCGCCGCAGTCGGCGATCTTGCCCTGGAACTCCTCGTGCGACTTCTGGATGCCGGTGTCGACGACGCCGACCTTCACGCCGCCGGTGGACGGGAAGTCGCTCAGCCCGGCGTTGTCCCAACCCTCCGGTGCGTCGATGTCGGCATCCACGGTGCCGCCGGTCTGGCCGGCGTTGTGCAAGCCGTACAGCTCGCCGAAGCTCGGATCGTCCGGCAGCGCCTGGGTGGTCAGCACCGCATTGACCTCGGCGTACTCCACCACCGCCGACTTGTTCAGCCGCTCCACCGCTTTCCGCGGGTCACCGGCGACGCGCAAGGTCATCGCTCCGGTGCCCGCGATGTTGGCGACCTTGCCGACCACGCCGGCCAGCTTCTGCACCGCCGACCGCTGCCCGGCCGTCGCCGAGGACTTGAACTTGACGATGATCGAGTCGGTGGAGATCGCGTTCACCGGCGGTGGCGCGGCGGCGGCGGCCTGCGGCGCGGCCGCCGCCGTGGCGGGAACGGACAGCGCCGCGGCGGTCAGCGCCGCGGCCGCGGCGACGACGGTCGGTCGCCATCTGCGTGATGTCATGCTGGCACCCCTTCTCGCGCTCACCCGATGGTGTCCGTGGAGCGGGCGATCTGGCTGATTTTTCCGGTTAACGACGAGTAAGTTCCGGAAGATACTCGGAAATTTCCGACATCAATACAGCCGTTCGTAGGAAGCCGACGCGAGACGGTGTGCGCACAGTGATCGTCACTCTGCGGGTGACGTGACGCGCGGAACGGCCGGCGACGGCGCTCCGTGGCGGGGTGGAGCGCTCACGCCGGCCGTTCGATGCGATCGTGGATGCTTGCCGCCGTGCGCCGCCGGGCTCAGATGACCCCGAGGGCCAGCATGGCGTCCGCTACCTGGGTGAACCCGGCGATGTTGGCGCCGACCAGGTAGTTGCCCGGCGCCCCGTACTCCTCCGCCGTCTCCAGGCAGCGGTCGTGGATGCCCTTCATGATGGCGGCCAGCCGCTGTTCGGTGTAGCCGAAGTCCCACGAATCGCGGGAAGCGTTCTGCTGCATCTCCAGCGCACTGGTGGCCACTCCGCCCGCGTTGGCCGCTTTGCCCGGCGCGAATGCCGTGCCTGCCTCGGCGAACAGCCGGACCGCGTCGGGCGTGCACGGCATGTTCGCCCCTTCGGCGACCACCTTGCAGCCGTTGCGCACCAGCACCTCGGCGTCCGCCCCGGTGAGTTCGTTCTGGGTGGCACACGGCAGGGCGATGTCACAAGGAACTTCCCACACCGTGCGCCCCTCGACATAGCGGGCCGAACCGGCACGCTGGTCGACGTATTCCGAGATGCGCGCGCGACGGACTTCCTTGACCTGGCGAAGAACCTCGAAGTCGATGCCTTTGTCGTCCACCACGTACCCGGTGGAGTCCGAGCACGCGACCACCTTGCCGCCCAGCTGGTGGACCTTCTCGATGGCGTACAGCGCGACGTTGCCCGAACCCGACACGACCACCTGCTTGCCGTCGAAGTCCTCGCCGCGGGTGGCGAGCATTTCGTTGACGAAGAAGACCGTACCGTAGCCGGTGGCCTCCCGCCGCACCTGCGAGCCGCCCCAGGACAGCCCCTTGCCGGTGATCACCCCGGACTCGTAGCGGTTGGTGATGCGCTTGTACTGGCCGAACAGGTAGCCGATCTCCCGCTGGCCGACACCGGAATCGCCGGCAGGCACGTCGGTGTACTCACCGATGTGCCGGTACAGCTCGGTCATGAACGACTGGCAGAACCGCATGACCTCGCCGTCGGACCGGCCCTTCGGATCGAAGTCGGCCCCGCCCTTGCCCCCGCCGATGGGCAGGCCGGTGAGCGCGTTCTTGAACGTCTGCTCGAACCCGAGGAACTTCATGATGCTCAGGTTCACGCTGGGATGGAACCGCAGGCCGCCCTTGTACGGGCCGAGTGCCGAGTTGAACTCGACCCGGAAGCCCCGGTTGATCTGCACCGTACCGTTGTCGTCCACCCACGGGACCCGGAAGATGATCTGCCGTTCCGGCTCGCACAGCCGCTGGATGACGCTGGCGTATTCCGGGTGTTTGCCCACCACGCGGCCGAGGCTGTCCAGCACCTCGTGCGTGGCCTGGTGGAATTCGCTTTCGTTCGGATTGCGACGTACCACCTCGCGGTATACGTCGAGCAGCCTGTCGTCCAACGTCGTCGTCAACGATGACTCCTCACGTCCCATGCTCCCGCGGACACCGTGCCCAACCCGCCACACCGGGCACGGCGTCGGCGGCGTGCTGGTGTGTATCCGTCCGGTCGCCATCCGCCTGGGCAAGCGACTGCACGGGCGTGGGCACGACCACAAACGTAAGTCACCGGGGTACCGGCGAGCCTGTGGTTGCGACTGACTTCTCATCGTCGTTCCCGCCGTCGGCCGGCCCCCGATCACCCGCGGACAACCCCCTGACCAGGATTCTTCAGCGCGCTGCAACCGCACCGGCGGGACGCCGTGCCGCCGTGTCCGCGACGAAGCTTGTGTTGAAGAACACTCGTATTTCCTCCCGGCCGACGGGCGCGCTCGAGCCGATGGGGTCCGTCATGGCCGCTCGGCCGCGGTTTCGTACAGCTTGCCGTGCAGCAATCGCATGGCCGAGCCGTAGGCGTCGCCGAGCAAACCGGCACGCGCCAGAGCGGCACGGGCGGCATTGGCCCCCGGCGCACCGTGCACGGCCCCTCCGGGATGAGCCGACGCGCTGGCCAGGAACAGTCGGTCCACCGGAGTGTCCGCGCGTCCCAGGCCGGGAACCGGCCGGAAGAACAGCTGCTGGTGCATCGCGGCGGTCCCGCCGTTGACCGACCCGCCGAGCAGGCTCGGGTTGTGCCGCCGCAGGTCGTCGGGACCGGACACCACCCGGTCGAGCACCAGGCCACCGAATCCCGGTGCGTGCTGCTCGATCAGCGCCTGGACACGGTCGGCCTGCTTGCGCACGCTGTCGCGGTCGGTGGTGCCGTGCGGCACGTGGGTGTAGGCCCACGCCGATTCGGTACCCGCGGGTGACCGGGTCGGATCCGTGGTCGTCATCTGCCCGAAAAGCACGAACGGACGCTCCGGCATCCGGCCGCAGGCCAGGTCGGTGGCGAAATCCGCGAGCCCGTCGACGTCCGCGTCGAAGTGGATCACGCCGGCCGTCCTGGCCTCCTGGGCCCGCCACGGCACCGGCCCGGACAACGCCCAGTCGATCTTCACGGTGGCGTCGTCCCACTGGAACCGCTCCAGATCGCCGACGAACCGTGCGGGCAGCCGCTCTTCCCCGACCAAGTCCCGGTACAGCGTCGGCGCGGGGACATCGGCCAGCACGGCACGGCGTGCCCGCACCAGCTCGCCGTGGACGTCACGCACACCGACCGCGCGGTTGCGCGCGATCAGCACCTCGGACACCGGCCGCGAGCAATACACCCTCCCGCCGCGGTCGATCAGCCGTGCGACGAGCGCCTTGGTCAACGACCCCGCTCCCCCCTCGGGCGCCGGGAATCCGACGTCCTGCCCGAGCATGGCGAGCAACCAGCCGAACACCCCGCTGGCCGCGCTGTCCGGACCGAGATCGGTGTGCAGGGCACAACCAGCCACCAATGCCTGCGCGCCGAGGCCGCGGAAGTTCTCCGTCCCGAACCGGCGGGCGGGCAACGTCACCATGCGCGCCAAGCGCAGCATGTCGGCGGCGCCCAGGCGACGAACGAGGCGAGCGGCCGCCTTCGCCGGAGGGAACGGACCGGTGACAGCATGCAGCAAGTCGTCGCGAACGCGCTGCCATTCCGAGTAGCAGCGACGCCACGCGTCGCCGTCACCGGGCGCGAACGTGTCGAGCGATTCCGCCGTCCTGCCGATGTCGCGGGACAGCAGGGCACAGCGGTCGTCGGGCAGGATGTGCGCGAGCACGTCCGGGGCATGCCGCCACCGCAGCCCGTATCGCTGCAGGTCCAGTGCGTTCAGCACTGGAGAGGCAATTCCCAGCGGATAGAACGCGCTGCACAGGTCGCTGCGGAAACCGGGCCTGGTCAGTTCGGCGGTCTGCACCGACCCGCCGGGATTCGGGGTGGCTTCCAGCACCACCACGTCCCACCCGCGGTCGGCCAGGATGTTCGCTGCCACGAGCCCGTTCGGGCCCGCGCCGACGACCACTGCGTCGGCGGT
Source organism: Thermocrispum agreste DSM 44070 (assembly GCF_000427905.1). GTDB lineage: Bacteria > Actinomycetota > Actinomycetes > Mycobacteriales > Pseudonocardiaceae > Thermocrispum > Thermocrispum agreste. Next base: position 87,668 of record NZ_ATYX01000005.1, read on the forward strand.
GTCGGCGGCTGCCGTCATGACACTCCGGACTGTCCGGGAGCTGCGGTCGCCGCGTCGGCCAGGGCGATGCGGCCCTGCACCAGATCGGCCAGGCGGGACAACGACTCGGCGTTACGCGGTTTGAGGAGCAACGCCTGCACCCCGATCGGTATCGCCGCCATCGGTCCGTGCACGATCCGCTCCGTCATCCGTACCTCGGTGCCGCCGTCCACCGGCGACAGCTCCATCTTGACCCAGGCGGTACCGAGCGGGCGAACCTCGGCTTCGAGCTCCAGCAGCGCAGGCGCATCGAGCTTCAGCACGCGAGTCACGTCGGCCATTTGCACCGGCCACGCCCCGATCTTGTGGTGAATCCGCGAGCCTGCGGCCGGCCAGCCACGGTCGACCGCGCGGATGTGCGCCGCGCCGACCACCCAGTTCGCGTACTGCCAGCCGTCGGACAGCACGTCGAACACCTTCTGGGGTTCCGCCGCGATGAACCGCCGTACTTCCACCATTCGCCCACCTCCGTCGTCGGCCACCGGGCCTGGACCGGTCTGCCGGTCGCGTTCCGGCATGTCCGTCCCCGGTCACGGCGTCGCACCGTGACACGGTCTGGTTCGGAACTACCCCCGGCTCGAGGGGGACACACATGGGCGGACGGCCTGCTCCTGGTCGGCGTCGGTGCGAGGCTCCGTCGCCGAAGCGCGGCGCCAGCGCCTCGCGAACCTGGGCACCCCTCTGGCGCAGCCCGACGGCGGCGGAGCATGGCTGACGTCCGGGGTCGCTACGTCGCGGTCACGGGGAGTACCCGGCGGCACCGCACCGGGAGGGGCCGATGAGCGGCCACGGTCGCCTCGACCTGCGCGCCCGGCACCGATCAGAAATGCACCAGGATGCGCCCGGAGTTCTTCGGGTCGACCTCCACCGAACGGTAGAGGTTGCGCATGTGCTTGGCGTCGAGCATCCGCAGCACCCGATGCCGCAGCTGGCCCTTGCCCTTGCCGACGATGATCTCGGCGACCGGCACCTTGCTCTGGGCGGCGCGGAACACCAGCTGACGCACCGCTCGGTCGATGTCCCGTTCGTTGCGGAAGAACGGGTGCAGGTCCACCGTGAGCTTGTCGGGCACGATCACTCCTCGCGGTCGGTCGGGTGCCGCTCCGGGACACGCATGCTCCGGCGCACGCGGTTCACCTCAGCGGCCAGACCACCCTATGGCCTGGCGGATCCGACTCGGAACCAGCGCGGCTGCCACTGGGCGCGGTACTGTGCCCGAATCGGGCGGTCCGCGGTCGGAGGGACTGATGTGGCGAGCGCTGGTCGGTGACATCCGGTCACCGGGATCGAGCGAGAGCCGCCTGTTCGCCGTCGCGGTCCGGTTCGGGCTGCTGGCCAAGCTCGTCACCGTCGGTCTGTGCACGGTGCTGGGCGTGGTGGCGACGACGGGCAGCGCTCGTACCGCCATCGCCGTCATCGGCTCCAGCCTGGTGGTGTGGCTGCTGCTCCGCTTGCGCGGCCTGCCGGACGCGATCGCTCTCTGCGGCGACGTGGCGCTGGCCGCCCTGGTCGGCCTCAGTGCCTTCTGGCTCGGCCCACCGACCGTGATCAGCTGGGGCGCGCGTGTGGCGTTCCTCTGCGCCGTCGTCGCCCACTACGACTGGCCTCGCAGCGCCCGTGCCGCGTGGGCGGTCTCGTTCGCCGCGATCGGCGGGTACGCCGCCGGAACCGTGGCCGTGGGCCCGCTGCCGGAGGCGCTTGGCCTCACCGCTCTGCTGACCATCCACACGGCGCTGGCACGCGTGGTGTTCGTGGTGCTCCGGGCCACCGCTCGAGCCGTGGACCACGCGCACGAGCGAATCGCCGAACAGCAACGGCAGGCCGCCGTCGCCACCGCGCGCCGCCTCGCCGAACGCGAGGCGCTGGCCACCCTGCACGACACGGCGTGCACCACGCTCATGATGGTCTCGACCGGCGCTGCCCAGTCGGACGCCTCGTGGCTGCCTGCGCGCGCCCGACGCGATCTGGACGCGCTGCGCCGCCGCACCGAGATCACCGGCGTGGTCGATCTCGCGGACATGTTGCACGAGGCGGAATTCGACCATCGCGTCCGGCTCGCGGCCGGCATCTCCGGCCCGTTGCCCACCTCCGCCCGCGCCGCCTCGGCCATCCTGTACGGGGTGCGGGAAGCCGTGGTCAACGTCGCGCAGCACGCCGGAACCGATGTCGCGCGGCTGCGCGCAGGCCGGACGGGTGACACCGTCTGGGTGGAGCTGGTCGACAACGGCCGCGGGTTCGACCCCGCGCAGCTTCCCGCCCGGCATCGCGGGATCGCCGATTCGATTCAAGGCCGCTGCGCGATGGCCGGGGCGACCGCCACGGTGCGGTCGGCGCCCGGCCGAGGCACGACGATCCGCTGGGAGGTCGACGCCGCCGGGTCGGACGCTCCCGCGCGGCCACCGAACAACCTGGCCAGGTTCATCAAGGAGCGGATGTTCGACGGGTATCGCGCCGGTCTGCTGTGCGTGGTGCTCACCGAGCTCGTCGTGGCGTGTGTCAAGCAGATCGCCGACGGCGGGATGGGCGGGTTCGCCGCCTGGGCGTTGCTCGCCGTCGTCGGTGCCGGGTTGTCGGTGTCGATGGTCACCGGCCGACCGATCGCCGGGCCGCTGCGGCGGCTGGGGCTGGTGGCCATCGGCGCGGCGAGTGTCGTGATCACGCCTGCGGTGCCGGACGATCCGGTTCTGCTCGGCACCCACTGGTACGTCGGGCTGGTCGGCTGGTTCGTGATCGTGCTGCTGCTCGACCTCCCCCTGCCGGTCATCGGTGTCGTGCTCGCCGCGCACGCCGGGTGGCTGATGGCCCTGGTCGCAGTACACGGTGGCAGCGCGCAGGATCTGGCCGCCGTCGGGCTCGTCCCGGTCGGCGTGACCGGGTTCCAGTTCGCCGTCGCCGCCGCGCTGGTGCTGATCCGGCGCTCCGCCACCGAGGCCGCGCAGCTGGCCGAACGCGACGAGGCGATGCGGCGCGAGGCCGCCGTCGCCGCGCACACCCATGCCGACCACACCCGCCGCTACGCCGAGCTCAGCCGGGAGGCGGTTCCGCTGCTGACCGGGCTCGCCGACGGCACGCTGGATCCGAACTCCGAGGAAACGCGCACCCGGTGCGCGATCGAGGCGGCCCGCATGCGGGTGTTGTTCGCCGAGCGGGACGCGGCAGACGACACGTTGATCCACGAACTTCGCGCAGCGATCGACGTGGCGGAGCGACGCGGCCTGACCGTGCACCTGGCGGTGCGCGGCAAGCCGCTGGCCATCCCACGGGACGTGCGCAGAACCTTGATCCAAGCTGTGCTCAACGGCGTGCTCACCGCACGGACCTCCGCGCGCATCACCGTGTTGCGCACCGGAACGCACGTCCGGTTGAGCAGTTACTGCGACGACGCGGTGCACACCGCGGGCCCGCCGCCGTCGCACCCGGACGTCGACATCAGCACCGACACCGAAGGAGGTGCCCTGTGGGTCCAGGCGACATGGCCGCCGACACCGGCTCGACCACCGGCACGGACATCGACCACGGCCCCACCGGAGACACCGGAGGCACCGGGCCGAACGGCCCGGACCGAGACCGCGGCCGGGAGATCGGCCGAGAGATCACTGTCGCCGTGATCGACGACCATCCGGCCGTGGCCGCAGGCATTCAGGCCTGGTACGCCGCCAGTGATCCGCCGATCCGCGTCGTGGCGTCCGGCAGCACCGCACAGACCGCCTGGCTCCCGCCGGGGCGGGACGCCGACGTCGTGGTGCTCGATCTGCTGCTGGCCCCGGAGCATCCGGAGTGCTACGGCGATCTGCGCAGGCTGGCCGACGCCGGACGGCGGGTCATCGTCTACACCATGCGCGAGGACGAGCAGGTGGCGCTCACCTGCCTGGAGCTGGGCGCGTTCACCTTCCTGACCAAGGCGGAAGGACAGCAGCACCTGGTGGACGCCACCATCGCCGCCGCACACGACCGGCCGTACATCGCGCCGGCCCTGGCCGGAGCGTTCGCCGCGGACACCAAGTCGCACCGGCCCCAGCTGTCCGCCCGGGAGCAGGAAGTGCTCATCGAGTGGTTCCAGTGCGAGTCGAAGCAGGCGGTCGCCCGGCGCATCGGCATCACCCCCAACACCGTGGGCACCTACCTGGATCGCGTGCGGGTGAAGTACGCCAACGTCGGCCGTCCCGCACCGACCAAGGCCGCACTGGTCGTGCGCGCCATCCAGGACGGGATCATCACGTTGGAAGAGCTCTGACCGGCGGGACGGGCCATCCCGTGAGCGACCTGGGCCCGGGTCCGCGCCGCTGCCGCACGGGTGGGCAAGTGTCGGCCGTGCCGATCCCGGGTAGCCGATGCCATCCAACGAAAGGACGAACGATGGCCGCCGGAGACAAGATCGACAAGGTCGCGGGCAAAGCCAAGGAAGGCGTCGGCAAAGCCACCGACGACGACCTGAAGAACGAGGGCCGCACCCAGCACGGTGTCGCCAAGGCGAAGGACGCCGTGAAGGACGCGGCGAGCAAGATCAAGGAAGCCGCGCGGGACATGACCGACCGCGACCGGTAGCCACGATCACGCACCACGCCCACCGGTGACCACCGTCGGCGTCGGCGAGGACCAAAGACCCCAGCGCTGTCGAGCTCCGATCGGCATCGTCGTTTCGGAGTCCAGCGTCGGCAGCACGTTTCGGAGTCCAGCGTCGGCAGCACTCGGGAGCGCGGCATGCGGGCACGAGACATCATGACCAGCCCGGCAGTGACGGTGCACCGGGACACCCCGGTCGGTACCGCCGCTCATCTCGCGGCCGAGTCCGGGTTTCCCCTGGTGCCCGTCGTCGGCAGCGGTGATCTGCTGGTGGGCGTGGTCTCCGTGGCCGGCCTGACCGCTGTGGCCAGCGAGTCGGCTCGGCAGGACGACCGGCTGGTCGCCGACATGATGTCCCCGGCCACGGTCGCCGCCGAGGTGGACACCGATCTGGCCGATCTGGTGACCACCATGCTCGACCGCGGCGTCCGGTGCCTGCCGGTCGTACAGAACTCCCGGGTGGTCGGCGTGATCACCCGCCGCGACCTCGTCCGGACCGTCGACGTCGACCAGACCGCGGCACGGCAGGAAATCCGCCGCCGGCTGGAGCGCTACGGCGGCCGTGGCCGCTGGACGGTGGCGGTGCACAACGGGGTCGCAACCATCACCGACGTGCTCGACGATCCCATCGACCGGCATATCGCCCGTGTCGTGGCCGAGTCCGTCCCGGGAATCGTCCGGGCCCAGGTGTCGGTGGCGGACGACGCTACCGCGCGGCGACCAGCAGCGGACCGACTTCCTCGGCAGCGCTCTGCAACCGCTCGGCCAGTGCGCTGATCTTGTCCTCGGTGATCCGGACCGTCGGGCCCTGCACCGCGATGGCGGCCACCACCCGGCCGTCTGATCCCATGACCGGAACGGCCACGGTGCGCACCCCGGCATGCCGCTCCTCGTCGTTGAGCGCCCACCCGCGATCGCGCACCCGGCGCAGCTCCTCCGCCAGCGTTTCCGGGTCCGTGATCGTCTTCTCGGTGACCGGCGCCAGCTCACCCAGCCCGGCGATCTCCGCCTCGATGTCCCCGGCGAACGCCAGCAGGCACTTGCCCATCGCCGACGTGTGCAGCGGAACCCTGGTCCCCGGCTGCTGGGAGAACCGCAGCGGCTGCGGCGAGGCGACGTCCAGCACCACGTGCACGTCCGTGCCCGCACGGATCCCCAGGTTCACCGACTCCCCGGTGTCCGTGGACAGCGCCCGCAGCGACGGCAACGCCGCTTCGTATCCCAGGCCCCGCGCCGCCTTGTCGCCCAGCACCACCAGGGTCGGCCCCAGCTGGTACCGCTCGGTCTTCGGATCCTGGGCCAGCAGGCCGCCCTCGGTCAGGGCCTTGGTCACCCGGTGGGCCGTGCTGATACTGAGCCCCAGCTTGCGGGCGATCTCGGTGATGCCCAGGTCGGTCGCCGTCTCGAAGCAGCGAAGCACGCCTATGGCGCGCTCGATGGCTTGGGCTCCGGTGCGATGGCGCTGATCAGGCACGGGTCAATCCTGGCACAGCTGCGCCCGCGGACGGGCCGCACCCGCCCGCCGGAGTGGTTCACGCGGGTACCGCCGCCCCGTTCGAACGGAGACACCGCGTGGTCGGGCGGCCGTTCTCATCGACCGTGCCCGCAGCCCCGTTCGAACGGAGACACCCCTCCTCGAGCTGTTCCAATGGCTCGGGTAGGCGCGGTGGCAGCGCCGCCACCGGAGTTGTTCGTCGCGCGCCGACTACGCCCGTCGCATCACCCGCGGGTGTTCTACCCCGCCTGCTCACGTCGACGTGCGCGACCGGATCGTTTGCCGTTCGTGGCCCGTGGGCCGACAGTTCCGGCAGGTGCGAGCGGAATCGACCACTGCATGGAAGAGCTCCGGGTCCACGCCGGCAACACGGCTGGTATCTCTGCGACACATTTGCCGCGTCGTAAACGCCAGCTGCCCTGCCAGCTGTTTCCATATTATGGAAAATCTTTCCACTTGTGGTGATCACTGCCAGTGTCAGAGTGTGAGCAGCACAAATGCCACGCTGACCGTCGTCGTCCAGGTGACGATCGACGCCGATCGCGCGGACCTGGTCGGGGCTCAGATCGCCCAGGCCATTCGCTCTGTGGCGGCCCTGGGCAACGCCAGGCTGACCGTGCGCGACCGGGGCACCGGTGGCGCCGAGGCCTCGTTCGCTCCGCCCACGCGGCTCAAGCTCGAGCCACGCGTGCGCATCATCGCCGCCGAGCGCCGGGTTCTGCGAGACGGCCAGGAGGTGCCGCTGACGCGGCTGGAATACGACCTGCTGCTCTTCCTCTGCCGCAATCCCGGCCGGGTGCACGACCGGGACGCGCTCATGGCAGCGGTGTGGAAGCTCTCCGCACCGTATCGCTCTCGCACCATCGACGTGCACGTCCGGCGGTTGCGCCGCAAGCTCGGCGACGACCTGGAGTTGATCGACACCGTGCGCGGGGTCGGGTACCGCGTGCCCGATGCCGGCCTCGTACGCATCGAGGAGCACGAGACCGTTCAGCGCTCTGCCTGACGGCACGCTGCTGCACGCAGTCCGTGCGCTCGATCAGGGGCATCCGGCACGACGGTGGCAACGGCGCCGTCCGCCACCAACAGCAGCGGCCACCCGCCCGCCGGGCACCTACGGCAGGCGCTGGCCGATCAGCAGCGACGAGCCCGCGGCCCCGATCAACAGCAGCGTGCCGAGCATCAACCACGGCCTGCTGGCATCCGCCTTCTTGATCTCGTAGCCGATCTGCTCGCCCAGGTCCGCGTAGACCCGTTTGAGCTCCTCCCCGGTCGCCGCCTTGTAGAACTGACCGCCGGAGATCTCCGCGATCCGCCGCATCGCCTCGTCGTCCACCTCGACGTCGAAGGTGCGGCCGCCGATGTCGACCGTGCCGTGCTCGGTCCCGAACGAGATGGTGGAGATCGGCACGTTCGCCTTCTTCGCCTCCCGCGCCGCGGTGTAGGCGCCGCGCGGGTCGTCCATGTCCGTCGTCGGCACGGTCTGCTTGCCGTCGGCCATCAGCACGATCCGGGCAGGAGGCGGCCCGGACGCCCCGCCGGTGACCGCGGAGAACCCCTCGATCGCGTCCAGCGCGGCGAAGATGCCCTCCCCGGTCGCGGTGGACTCGGCCAGCTTGAGGTTCTTGATCGCCCGGACCGCGCTCTCCCGGTCCGTGGTGGGAGGAACCAGCAGGCTCGGCGTGCCGGCGAACGAGATCAAGCCGAGGTTGATGCCGGGTGTCATGTTGCGCACGAACGAGATCGCCGACTCCTGGGCGGCGGCCAGCCGGGTCGGTTTGACGTCGTCGGCTTCCATGGACAGCGACACGTCGATCACCAGCATGACCGTCGCCCGGTTGCGCGGGACCTTCTGATCGGCGGTCGGCCCTGCCATCGCGGTGATCAACAGGATCAGCGACACGGTGAGCAGCGCGGCGGGCAGATGCCGGATCGGCCCTTGCGACTTCGCGCCCGCCTTCTCCAGCAGCTCCAGGTTGGCGAACCGCAAGGTCCGCTTGCGACGCCTGCGTTGCACCAGCACATAGCCCACGACGAGCGCTGCCACCACCACGAGCAGCAGGAACCAGCCTGGCGAGGAAAAGTCGGACAAGCTCATCGGACCGCTCCTGACCAGCGTCTCTTGCGTGCCACGACGAACCGCACCACGTCGGCGATCCAATCCGAGTCGGTGCGCAGCACCAGATGCGCCGCACCCGCTCGCCGCAAGCCACTGGCGACCTTGTCCCGGTGCTCCTGCGCCGCCGCCGCGAACTCCCGGCGCAACAGGGCGGACGCGTGCACCTCCCGCTGCTTGCCCGTCTCCGGATCGGACAGCACGACGGTGCCCACTTCCGGCAGATCCACGTCCCGCGGGTCGACGATCTCCACACCGATCAGGTCGTGCCGCTGCGACAGCGCCCGCAGCGGACGTTGCCAGCTCAGATCCCCCAGGAAGTCGGAGATCACCACGGCCAGCCCACGCCTGCGGGGCGGCCTGCGCAGCTGGTCGATCGCCTTCGCCAGATCCCCTCTGGTGCCCTCCGGGGCGCGCGGGGTCTGGGCCACCGCCTTGACCAGGCCGCGGGCGTGCGCCGAACCACCGCGCGCCGGGATGCGCTTGGTCGTCTCCCCGTTGGCGATGAGCGCCCCGATCCGGTTGCCACCGCCCCCGGTCAGGTGCGCGATGGCCGCGACGGCGCACACCACCAAGTCCCGCTTCTCGCAGACCGCGGACCCGAAATCCAGGCTGGCCGACAGGTCGGCGACCACCCACGTCTCCAGCTCCCGGTCGGCCACCGTGTCCCTGATGTGCGGAACGGTCGTGCGCGCGGTCACCGCCCAGTCCATCCGGCGCACGTCGTCACCCGGCTGATACGGCCGCGCCTCCCCCGGTTCCGAACCAGGGCCGGGCACCAGGCCGAGGTGGTTGCCCTGCAACAGCCCGTCGAGGCGCCGCCTGACCTCCAGCTCGAGCATGCGCAGCCCCGCCTCCAGCCGGTCGCCCTGCAGCACCGGCGGGGCCCACGGATGCTCTCCTCGCCGAGCCACGACGCGTTACCGTCCCGCGGGACTGGGCAACGGCTGCCCGGGGCCATTCGCCCCGCCGTTGCCGTGCGGCCGTGCGGACACCTGGGGAAGCGGAACCGTCTGCAGCACGCGCGTGATGATGTGGTCCAGCGGCACGCCGTCAGCCAACGCGTCGTAGGACAGCACCAGCCGGTGCCGCAGCACGTCCGGAGCCACGTCGACCACGTCCTGCGGGAGCACGTAGTCGCGCCCGCGCACCAGGGCCAGCGCCCGCGCGGCGGCGATGATGCCCAGGCTCGCCCGGGGCGACGCACCGTAGGACACCCAGCCCGCCAAGTCGGACAGCCCGTGCTCGGCAGGCGTCCTGGTGGCCATCACCAACCGCACGGTGTAGTCGACGAGCGCATGGTGCACGAACACCCGGGAGGCCACGCCCTGCAGGCGCACCAGCTCCGCCGGGGTGAGCACCTGCGCCGGAGTGGGCGGCTCCACCCCCATCCGGTAGATGATCTCGCGTTCCTCTTCCGCCGTCGGGTAGTCCACCACGATCTTGAACAGGAACCGGTCCCGCTGCGCTTCCGGCAACGGGTAGACGCCTTCGTTCTCGATCGGGTTCTGCGTGGCCAGCACCAGGAACGGGTCCGGCATCGGAAACGTCTTGCCCCCGATCGACACGTGCCGCTCCGCCATCACTTCCAGCAGCGCCGACTGCACCTTGGCCGGCGCGCGGTTGATCTCGTCGGCCAGCACGAAGTTGGCCACCACCGGGCCGAGCTCGACGTCGAACTTCTCCTCGCCCTGACGGTAGATGCGGGTGCCCAGGATGTCGGCGGGTACCAGGTCCGGGGTGAACTGCACGCGGGAGAACGAGCCGCCGACCACCCGCGCGAACGTCTCCACCGCCAGCGTCTTGGCCACGCCCGGCACGCCCTCCAGCAGCAGGTGCCCCTTGGCCAGCAGGCCGACCAGCATGCGTTCCACCAGCCGGTCCTGGCCGACGATGACCCGCTTGACCTCGAACACCGTGCGCTCGAGCTGCTCGGCGTCCAGCGCGGGGGTCGGCTGCCGCTCGTCGGACGACTGGCCGGGATCGATCACTACTGCCTCCTTGTCCACCGCTGCATCGTCCAGGGTGCGCGATCACCGGTGTGACCGCTGTGAAAGCACATCACCGGCGCCGGAGCCGGATCAGGTCGTCCGGCGTGTCGACATCGGCCGCTTCGCCGGCCCGCGCCGCCACGTCCACCACCCGCAATGGCCCGAGCGTGGCCCGCACCGAGCGCCCGGCCGGGTCGCCGGGCACCGCCGCCAGCAGGGCGGACCCGTGCCACACGCCGGTCAGCCACTGCCGCCGGCCGCTCTCGTCGACCAATACCGCTCCGTCGGCGTGTTCGTTCGCGTCCAGCGCCGCCCGCAACCGCTCGATCGTGTCGGCGCGGAGCCCGGGCAGGTCAGCGGCCAGCACGGCGACGTGCGCGCCCGCCAGCCGGGGAAGCGCGGCGAGCCCGGCGGCCAACCCGGCGACCGGACCGCCGCCTGCGGGTTCCTCGCTGGTCCAGCGCACGTCCGGCACAGCGGGGCGCTGAGGGCCGACCACCACGATCTCCGCCGCCGCTCGCACCGACGCGACGACGTGTTCCAGCAACGTCCTACCGCCCACCTGCAGCATGAGCTTGTCCGTGCCGGACATGCGCCTCGCTGCGCCACCGGCCAGGATCACCGCGTGCAGCGGCCGGTCAGCCATGCCCCCAGTATCCGTGCCCGGCCGGCCGCGCCGGGCCGGGCTACTCGATCAACCGCGTCGCGTACGGGAGGATGTCGTCGTAGCGCACCGAAGTGACCCTGACGTGCATGCCCGACTGCGGCGCTTCGATCATCTGCCCGTTGCCCAGGTACAGCGCCACGTGGTGGATGCCGTTCCTGCCCCAGAACAGCATGTCGCCGCGCCGGGCCTGGGACAGCGGCACCTGCCTGCCCGCGTGGTACTGGTAGCCGCTGTAGTGCGGCAGCGGCTTCACCTTGGCGAACGCGTAGATCATCAGGCCCGAGCAGTCGAACCCGATCTTCTTGTAGTCGCCGTAGGCGTCCGCGATGCCGCCGTCGCGGATGCCGTAGGTCGGCCCGTTGGCATTGCCACCGCCCCATGCGTACGGCACGCCGATTTGCGACATCGCCCTGGCGACGACCTCCTCGATGAGGGCGTTCGACGACTTCGACGAGCCGGACGGGGCCGCACCGCCGCCATTGCCCGCAGCGTTGAGCGCCGCCTGCCGCGCCTTCAACTGTTCCTCGCGGCGCTTGGCTGCCAGCCACTCCTCGTAGCGCTGCCGCTGGTTCTCCAGCCCGCGGACCTTCTGCTGGGCGCGCCACAGCAATGTGGCCACCCGCTGCTTTTCCGCCTGCAGCTCGGCGGTGCGGGAGTACTGCGACTTGCGGGCCTCGACGGCCTCGGTGAAGGCCGCCTGCGCGGCACGTTCGGCTTCCTCGGCCTCGGCTTTCCGCTGCTCGGCCACCTGCAGCGCCTTGCGCGCCGCGGCATCCGCATTCGCCTTGGCGATGCGGGCCTTCTTCAGCTTCTCGATGGCGTCCAGCTGGCTGGCGCTGACCGCAGAGAGCACCTGGGCGCGCGCCAGCACCTCCCCCGGATTGTCCGAGGAGAGGTAGGCCGACAGCCCGCCGATGGTGCTGCCCTGGCGGTAGCTGCCCGCGACGAACTCGTCCTTGGCCTGCTCGGCCATGGCGAGCTTCCTGGCCGCCGCACGGGACGCGTTGCGCGCGTTCTTCGCCTCCCGCTTGGCCTCCGCCGCCTTCTCCTTGGCCCGCTGCGCGTCGACCCTGGCCTTGTTGGCCAGTTCCTGCTTCCGCGCGACCTCGTCCCGCAGCCGGTTCAGTCGCGCCGTCGCCCACGCCAGCCGGTTGGTCAGCTCACCGACCTCACCGGCCCGTTTGCGCGCCTGCCAGCGGCTGCTCTTCAGCTCCTCGTCGCTGGGATTCGGCGGAGGTGGCGGCACGGCCTGCCCCACCGCCGGATGACCGGCGGCCAGCACGACCCCCACCGCCAGTGCGGCGAGCCACCTACGCCCCCGAGCGTGCGTGGACGACTGCGTGGTCACGGTCTCCACCTCCCGTCGGCGGTACACGGCCCTCCACCCGCGTGTACCGCCTGCCTCAGTAGGCTGACTGTGCCACATCCGGCCCATTGGCACCACTTGTCACGCGCGGACGACCGAGCACATTCGTCACAGCACGTCATCGGCAGGGACACGACGGGCACCGTCGGCAGGCACGGCGTGCCCCGGTACGGCGGGCCGCGGTCCGGCTACTGTCGTTGCGGGTCCCGGGTCCGCCGTCGCCTTCATGGGAGGTCAGTACCAGCCGTGTTGACGTCGAGATATCCGCCGGCAGCGCTGGTCAGCGCGATCGTCGCGATCGCGGGCCTGCTCGCGGTCGGTATCGGCGGTTTCCTGCCGTGGGTGCGCTCGGGCCTGGTGGTGCGCTCCAGCTTCGAAATCGCGGGCATTGCGGAACGACTCGGCTCGCGGGCGTACCCGATACTCGACGTGATGTTCGCGTGCTGGGTGGCGATTCCACTCGTCTGTGTGATCTGCGTCGGCCTGTTCACCCTCGGCTTGCTCCGGTCGGCCGCCGCATCGGCGATAATCGTCTCCCTGCTAGCGGGAACCGTCGCTCTGGCGACATACGTCCTAGGGTCAGGCGGTTCCGGTGCCGTCGCCGTCGTCGGCACCGGCCCGCTGACCACCTGCATCGGTGCGGCGGTCGCCCTCGCCGGCTCCGTCGGAGCGCTGCTCGGACGGCGGGGAGGCCGCCCGTCCGGCATCGCTTGATCCCGAGCACATTACCAGCCCCGGGCAGCCCGCGGCTCGAGGAGAGGACCTCCGGATGACGTATCCAGGACAGGGGAACCCGAACGACCCGGCCAACAATCCCCAGTGGCAGCAGCAGTCAGGGCCGGGCCAGCCGACACCACCAGGGCAGAACTGGCAGCCTCAGCAGCAGTGGCAGCAGCCCCAGCAGCAGTGGCAGGCGGGCGGCCAGCCCCCGCAGGGCGGGCAGTACCAGCCCACCGCACAGTTCCCCCAGCAGCAGTACCAGGGGCAGGGCCAGTACCAGCAGGTGCCACCCGGCGGGCAGCCGGGCGGACCTCAGGGCCCGCAGCAGCGCAAGAGCAAGCGCGGCCTGATCATCGGGCTGGTCGTGGCGCTGGTCGCCGTGCTGGGTGGCGTGGCGACCTGGATCGCCCTGTCGCTCAGCGGTGGCGACTCCGGCGCGGATTCGCCGGGCGAGGCGGCCCACACCATGCTCGCCGCGATGCAGCAGGGTGACGTCGTCGGGATGATGGACTCGCTCGCGCCCGCCGAGGCCGCGGTGCTGTCCGACATGGTCACCGACTACGTCAACGAGCTGAAGCGGATCCAGGTGCTCGACTCCAGCGCCGACCCGGAGGACGTCTCCGGCGTCACCATCGAGGAGACCGAGGAGCTGGTGTTCGACGACAGCCGGGCCAAGAAGATCAACGATCGTCTGACGATGGCCGCGCTGGTCGACGGCACGCTGCGGGTGAGCAGCAACTTCGACGATGTCCCGCTGGCCAAGTCGTTCAAGGACGCCGTCATCACCCCGGCCGCTCGGGCCGAGCTGGCCAAGGAAAACATCGACCAGACGGTCGACATCGGCGAAGCGGTCAAGCGGAGGAGCCAACCGCTCTACATCGCGACGGTCAACGTCGACGGCAAGTGGTACCCGAGCCTGTTCTACACCGCTGCCTACTACGCGGTGCAGGACGCGGGCAAGGAGTGGCCGGCCAACCCCATTCCGGCCGTCGGCGCCGACTCGCCGAACGCCGCCCTGATGAAGCTGATCGACGCGATCCGCACCAAGGACGTGCAGAAGGTCATCGAGATCCTGCCGCCGGACGAGATGGCGGTGCTGCACGACGTCGGCCAGCTGCTGGTCGAGGAGGCGGGCCCGCCCGGGCAGGCTCCGTTGCCGTTCGACGTGACCACGCTGGAGACCGACGAAGAGGAGGTCACCGGCGGCACCCGGCTGACGCTGCGGAAACTCGAGATCACCGTGCAGACCGGCAGCGGCCCGCAGCAGGTGGGTCTGGTCAAGGACGGCGACTGCTACACCGTGATCCAGAACGGCAGGCAGCAGGGCATGTGCGCCGACGACCTCGGCCGGATGATCCGCGCCGAGCTGGAGGGCATGCCGCCGCAGGCGAGCGATGCGGTGGCACAGATCGTGCAGAACCTCTACACCAAGAGCCTCGGCGTGGTCACCGTCGAGGTCGACGGCAAGCACTACGTCAGCCCGCTGCGCACCTACAGCGACCTCGGCGTGACGATGTTGAAGGCGGTCGAGCCGCAGCACGTCCAGACGCTGATCGAGGTCTTCGGGCGATGAGCCGTCCTCGGCCGGCACCAACCGCGCCGGCCGACGTCATCGTGGCGCCACCCGGCCCGTGGGGAGTTCCTCCGCGGGCCGGGAGCGCTGGTCGCCGCACCAGCGCGGCGGCAAGGTGACGGACTCGCCGGCGATGATCACCGGCCCGGCGCCGTCGACGGCGAACGCCACGGTGCACACGATCTGCTCGAGCGCCAGCGGCGACAGAGTGCGCGGATCGACCGATGCGGTGATCACCCGCCGGCCGTCCCGCACCTCCTCGCGCAGCGTGACACCGGACGGCACTTCACTGCGCAGCCCTTCCTGGCGTTCCCGCATCGTGGGCCCGGCCGTGAGCCAACCGAGCAGGGAATCGACGCCCTCCGAGCGCCGGACGGCGGGCGCCAGCGAGTCGCCGACCAGAAAGAACACCACCGGCGCCAGGATCGGGCCCTCCGGCGCGGCACCCCCGGCGATCACCCCGCTGGGCCGTACCCCGCACGCGGTCACCAACAGCAGCACGCAGCCGACAACGGCCCGCTTCACCGCTTCTCCCCCGTTCCCTCGCCGTAGCGGGGCAGCGCCAGCGTGAACACCGCGCCCCCGCCAGGCCGGTTGGCCGCCGTCAACGTGCCGACCCGGTCGCCTTTCCGGTGCAGGCGGGCGTTCTCCCAGGCGATCGCCAGGCCCAGCCCGCTGCCTTGGGATCGGCTGCGGGCGGTGTCGGCTTTGAAGAACCGGTCGAACACGTGCGGCAGGACGGCGTCGTCCATGCCGGGACCGCTGTCCTCGACGTCCACCATCACCCACGCCTCGTCGGCGGTCAGCCGGACCGTCACCGGAGGCTCGCCGTGCCGCAGCGCATTCCCGACCAGGTTGGCCACGATGACATCCAGCCGTCGAGGGTCCAGCCGCGCGGTGATGCCCTCGGGAAGGTCGGCTTCGACCTGGTCCAGCCACCCGCGCGAGCGCAAGCACGCCCGGATGATGGCGGCGACGTCCACATCGTCCAGCGCCAACGCCGCCGACCCGGAATCGAAGCGAGTCACCTCGATCAGGTCGTTGACCAGGCGGGTGAGGTTGGCCGTTTCGCTGCTGACCAGCCGGGCGGCCCGCCCGGCGTCTCCGGGCAGGTCGCCGGCTTCCTCGTCCAGCACGTCGGTCACCGCGGTCATCGCGGCCAGCGGGGTCCGCAGCTCGTGCGAGACGTCGGCGACGAACCGCCGGGCGTCGGCCTCCATCCGGCGCAGCTCGTTGACCTGGTGCTCCAGCACCTGGGCGGTGGCGTTGAAGGTGCGTCCCACCTCGGCCAGTTCGTCGGCGCCGCGCACGGTGACGCGGGCACTCAGGTCGCCTTCGCCGAGACGCCGGGCAGCGTGCCTGAGCTCACGCACCGGGCGCAGCACCCCCCTGGCCGCCACCCAGGCCAGTGCCGCTGCCAGCCCGAGCGACCCGGCGCCGACCGCCCCCGCCCACCAGGTGAGCTCCTCGATCGAATCCCGTTCGGCCAGCAGATCCCGCGCCAGGTAGACCTCGAGCCCGCTCGGCACGCTGTCCCCCATCCCGGTTCCGATCCGGAGCTCGGTTCCGACCAGCAGCGTCGGGGTGTCCCCCCACATCACCCGCTGCCACACCACGCGCCCGGAGCGCACCGCCGACCGCAGCTCGGCGGGCAGCGACTGCGGGTGCATTCCGGACGACGCCTGCTGGCCGCGGAACAGCACGACCGCCCCGGACCCGCGATCGCTCAGCCCCTCGACCAGCTCCTCCAGGTCGGCGCGGCGGGGCGGCACCGACGACAGCGGCAGCAGCGTCTTGACCCGGTCGGTCAGCGCGGTCGCTGCGGCGTCCTGGGTGGCCTGCAGGACGGCCGACCGGGCCCGCCAGTACAGCACCCCGGCCGTGATCGTCGTGGTCACAACGGCCAACGCGGCGAACGCCAGCAACAGACGCGTGCGCAGGCCCATCCGGCCCGGTGGCCGGGCCGGATCCGGCTGGGGTGCGCGATCCACTGTGGTCACACAGGTCCGAAGCGATACCCGAAGCCACGCACGGTCTGCACGTAGACGGGTTTGGCCGGGTCGTCCTCGATCTTGGCACGCAGCCGTTGCACGCACGCGTCGACCAGCCGGGAGTCGCCCAGGTAGTCGTGCTGCCAGACGGATTCCAGCAGCTGCTGCCTGCTCAGCACTCGCCGAGGGACCCGGGACAGCTCCAGCAGCAGCCGCAGCTCGGTCGGCGCCAGCGCGATCGGCGTGCCGTTCTTGCTCACCTCCAGGCCGACCCGGTCGATGGTCAGCGCGCCGTGCACCTCCACCCCCTGCGGCTGCTTCGGCTCGCTCACCGCCCGGCGCAGCACGGCCCTGATCCGGGCCTCCAGCACGCGTGGCTGGACCGGTTTGACCACGTAGTCGTCCGCCCCCGCCTCCAGGCCCGCCACGACGTCCATGTCGTCGTTGCGGGCGGTCAGCATGATGATCGGCAGGTTGCCGTCGGCGCGAATGCGGCGGCACACCTCGAAGCCATCCATGCCGGGCAGCATCAAGTCGAGCACGACGACTTCCGGCTGCACCGCGCCAAGACGGGCCAGCGCTTGCTCACCGTTGTCGAACGCGTCCACGCTGTGACCCTGCCGCTCCAGCGCCAGGGTCAACCCGTCTCGTACGGCCTCGTCGTCCTCGATCAGCAGTACGCGCGACATGGCCCCCACTATCGCAGGTCAGCCAGGTCCTGGTTGATCACCCGATCGACGGCAACCGCCACGAAGTACAGCGTGCCCGCCACCAGAACGGCCCCGAGGCCGTCGGACAGCCGGTGCCATCCCGCCACCATCGTCGCCGCGGTGACCACCGCGCACACGATCACCCCGGGCAGCAGCATCCACCGACGGTGCCCCGCACGGATCAGCAACGCCACCGCGAACACCATTCCCGCCGCGGCTGCCACGTGCCCGCTGGGGAAGCTGTTGTGAGCGGACGTGCCGATCACGTCGAAGTCCGGCCGGACGATCTCCGCCTTCAGCACCCGCGCGGCCCCGATCGACCCGAACAGCACTCCCACTCCCGCCACCGCCACGACGACCCGGCGGGCCAGCAGGCCCGCGACCACCAGAACGGCGACGAAGATCGCGATGTGCACGGGATTGCCCACCAGGCGAAGGACACTCCTGGCTGCCTGGTAGGCATCCGACGTTCCCGCGTAATAGCCGCCACGCGCCGCTTCGGGCATCAGCGCGTCGTCCACGTGTTGCCCCAGAGGAGTGCGCACGAACGCCACGCAGATCAGCGCCACCCCCACCGCGCAGCCGATCGCCCCGCACATGACACCCCACCAGCTCGGCCGGGACAGCGGCTGCTTCAACGGTGTGGTCACGGCAGTTGCGGTTTCGGTCAGCACATCTCGATCTTCGCTGCGCGATGTCCGTGTTCGGTGCGAGGAATGTCATCGTCTTGTCACAACTGCGCACCGGCCGGGAACCGCTCCTGCAGGCGTCCTCACCGCACGACTCCTCACCGCACGACTCCTCACCGCACGACACTGCCGCGACCGCCTCGCCGTTCACGGCAATACGTCTGATTTGGGCGGAATGTCGGGCCAACGTGCCGAATGATGACACATCCGATGCGGCGTGATCACTCGACGGACGCAGCGACCGGACATCGGTGGCCGAGCGTGGGCACCATGACCGAATCACACGTTCTGGCCGCTCGCTCCATTGCCCGGCAACGACTGTTCGCGGTGCTCACCTACGCCCTGGCCGTGCTCCTGGTGCCGGTCGCCGCGCTGCGCAGCCCCGGCCACCCGTTGCGGGTGGCGGCGAACTGGGCGCTGGCGCTGCGGTTCCCCACCGAGTCCCTGCACGGCCTGACGCCGCGGACCAGGCAGGCGCTGGAGGCGGCGCGTAGTGAGGCGTTGTGGCGGCACGGCGTCCTGATCGGCGTGACCTCCGGATACCGGGACCTGGACCAGCAACGCCTGCTGTTCCGGCGCGAGGTCCACCGGACCGGCTCGGCGTGGGCCGCCCGCACCCGCGTCCTCCCGCCGGACGAGTCCGCGCACGTCCGCGGCATCGCCGTCGACGTCCGGCCACCGGCCGGAGCTCACTGGCTGGACCGGCACGGCGGCAAACACGGTCTGTACCGGATGTACGACAACGAGTGGTGGCACTTCGAGTATCACCCCGACGTCCGGCCCCGACGGCTGCCGTCGCCACGTTTCAGCTGTGCGCGTCCTGGGCATCCGGTGTCGGAGACCGCCGGGCAGGTGTCCGGATGACACCCGCCTCGTCACAGAACGAGCGAACCCGCCCGGCCCCGGCTACCCTGGCGGACTCCACGAAACCGAAGCAGGAGGAACACATGCTCGTACTCACGCCGACCGCCGTCGCCGTGGTCAACAACCTCACCAGCGCGGTGGGCGAGGAAGGCGCAGGCCTGCGCATTTCGTCGCACCCGGACGCGCCTGCTCCGGGGCTGCACGTCGAGATCGCGGCAGCGCCTGAGGCGGACGACCAGCTGGTGGACAGCTCGGGGGCCCGGGTCTTCTTGGACCCGCAGGCCGCGATGATGCTCGACGACAAGGTGCTCGACGCCACCGTCGACGAGCAAGGCCAGGCCAGCTTCGTGCTCGGCACGCAGGCCGCGCCCGGGGACGCCGACCACCCGGAGGCATGACGCTTCTCGCCCGCTGACCAGGCCTCGTCGCAGGGCCTTCGTCTCAGCGGGCGAACGACCGGACCCCGCCGTCGTCGGATAGCCTCGAGCCGTCCGCGACGGAGGGAGAACCAGTAATGCCCAGCCGATCGGCACCCGTGGTGGTGATCATGGGCATTACCGGTTCCGGCAAGTCGACCGTCGGCCGGGCGCTCGCCGACCGGTTGGCTGTGCCGTTCGCGGACGGCGACGATTTCCACAGCCCGCAGGCCAAAGCGAGGATGGCCGGTGGCACCCCGCTCACCGACAGCGACCGGATGCCGTGGCTGCACCGGATCGGTGCCTGGCTGGCGCGCCACGAGGCCGGTGCGGTCGTCGCCTGTTCGGCACTTCGCCGCGCCTACCGCGACGTTCTGCGCGACTCGTCGCCCACCACCGTGTTCGTGCACCTGGTCGGCGACATTGAGATCGCCCGGGAACGGGTGCGGCGGCGTACGAACCACTTCATGCCGGCGGAGCTGGTGGACTCCCAGCAAGCGACGCTGGAGCCGCTGGCCGCCGACGAAGCCGGGATCACGCTTCGCTTCGACCTTCCCGTCGACGACATCGTCGACCGCGTCTCCGCGTGGCTGGCGATGCAGCGCGCGTAGCACGATCTTCCGCGACCCGCTCCCCGCCGAACTGATCTTCCGCGGACGGGCCCCTTGCCCTCGGCTGATCACCTGGCCGGTGCTGGGCTGCGGCCTTTCACGCGGTACACCTGGTAGGTGCCGACGTACGGGCAACGACGCCTGCCGCGGCAGGGACAAGCAGGCCACGACCCGACTGCGGAGGGCGCCCAGGCATGAGCAAGACGGCTCTCATCCTCGTCGACGTCATCAACGCCTTCTTCGACCCCGCAGGGCCGCACTACTACCCGCGTGTGCGGGAGGCGGTCGAGCCGCTCACGCACTTGTTGGCGACCGCCCGCGACGCGGGCGCCGTCGTCGTGCACACGGTCGAACGGCACTGGCCGAACGTGCCGGACGCCGAACAGCCGAAGATTCCGGTGCACTGCCTGGCCGGATCGTTCGAAGCCGATTTCCACCCCGGGTTTCACCCCGTCGACCGGCCGGGTGAGCTGGTGGTGCCGAAGCGGCGGTACTCGGGCTTCTTCGCCACCGACCTGGCACTGACCCTGCACGAGCAGCGGATCGAGCGCATCGTGGTGGCCGGAGTGGAGACCAACGTGTGCGTCCGCGCCACCTGCCAGGACGGATTCGCGCACGGCTTCGCCGTGGTGGTTCCCCGCGAAGCGACCAACTCCGATCGGCAGCATCTCGAGCGGGCTTCACTGGAGGACATCATGCGCTACTTCGGCTCCGTGGTGGCGACCGACGAAGCTGCCGCTTTGCTCAAGGAGCATCCCTAGGTCAGCAACCGCGGCGAATCCCCACGGATGACCACGGATGACTATTGTGGCCGGGCCGGGGCGAGACCGCCGCGATCGCCGAGCCACCACGCCGGGGTGGATCACGCCGCGTTGAGTTCGCTTGCCGCGGACGCCACGTACGCAAGGCACTGCCGCGACTACCGTGCAACGCATGCACGGCACGCACGACGCCCACCACTCCGGCCATGCCGACCCCTCGGCCGAGATGCTTGCCCTGCAAGCCGAGATCTTCGCCGACCACACCGCGAAGATCACCGCGTGGCTACCCGTGTCCACTCCCCCGCGCACGATCGTCGACCTCGGCTGCGGCACCGGCGCCGGGACATTCGCGCTGCTGGCTCAATTCCCCGATGCCCGTGTCATCGCCGTGGACTCCGCGGAGGACCACCTCTCCCACCTGCAGCGCACAGCCGACGCCCGTGGCGTGGCTACCCGGGTCCGCCTGGTGCAAGCCGACCTCGACGCGGTGTGGCCGGACATCGGCCCGGCTGACCTGGTGTGGGCGGCGAACGCGCTGCACCACCTGGCGGATCCGGACCGAGCCCTGGCCGAGGCGTACCGGATGCTCACCCCCCGGCGGGCTGCTCGCGGTCGTCGAACTGACTCGCTTCGCCCGCTTCCTGCCGCCGGACGGCCCGGAGTTCCGTCCGGGCCTCGAGCAGCGATGCCACGCCGCGCACCAGCACCGGCAGGCGGAGCGGCTTCCCCACATCGGTGCCGACTGGGCGGCCAAGCTCACCGCGGCGGGATTCCGCATCGAGGACACCACATCGCTGACGATCGAGGTCAGCGGAGCCGGCCGCCCCGCGGTGGGCGCGTACGCGCTCGTGAGCCTGCGGCGCCTGCGGCAAGCAGTGACCGGCCTCGTGCCGGCCGAAGATCTTGCTGCACTCGACGACCTGGTCGATCAGGACGGCCCGCGCTGCGTGTGCCACCGACCGGACCTGGCCGTCCGGGCCGAGCGGATGGCGTGGGCGGCTCGCCGCCCTTGAGACCGGCCTGACACCGCCCGCGATGTCGTGACGGGGACGGACGCGGCCAACCGCCCCTACAGGCCCCTGGGCATCACCGGCCGTGACCTCGCAGCGATCACGCCTGCGCCGCGTCTCGTTGCCTCCACCGCGCGCAAACGTGCTCGCCGAACCGGGCCGCCAGCTGCCTGCAGTGCGCCGCGACTTGGGCGTCCAGCCGCTCGAGCTCACGCTCCCCGACGCGCATCCGCTCCAGCGTCTCCGGGTCCGAGGCCGTGCTGACCGCCCGCCAGCGCCGGTAGTCGTCGATCGACGCCTCCGGGTGGAACTGCACACCCCAGGCCCGGGCGCCCACCCGGAACGCCTGGTGCGGATACATCTCGCTGCTGCCGAGCCAGCTGGCGCCCGGCGGGAGCACGGCGACCATGTCGCGGTGTGACGACACCGCGGTCAGCGGCGACGGCAAGCCGGTGACCAGTGGGTCGACATCCGCCTCGGGCCGCCACCGCACCCGCACCACACCGGTTTCCATGCCGCGGTCGCCGCGTTCGACCGTGCCACCCATGGCGCGCGCGAGCAGCTGCCCGCCCAGGCATATGCCCAGTGTCGGAGTCGACGACTCCACCGCGTGCCGGAGCAGCTTCCGGACGTCGGACAGCCAGGGATGGTCGTGGTCGTCGTTGGCGCTCATGCGCCCGCCCAGGATCAGCAGGCCGTGCTCGGCCATCCGGTCGGGCACCGGCTCGCCCGCATAGGGCCGGACGATCCGGCACTCCACCCCGGCATCGGCCAGCCACCGTCCGAACCGCGCAATGCCGACGATGTCGTCGGGCTGGATCACCAGAACGGCCGGCCCGCTCGTGTGCTCGGCTGATGCACCCGCCATGCCCGCAGGCTATCGGAACCGGCGGGCGACCGACGCACCCGTCGCCCGCCCGCCGGCTGCGGGCTAGCCGCCTTCGGTTTCCGCGCACAACCGCTCCCAGTAGCGGTGCGCCTGCTCCGACCACTCGCTGCGTTTGCTGTGGAACAGCTTCGCCGCTTCCACGCCGATCCATCCCCCGGACGTCAACGCCGCGGGCAGGGCAGGATCGAGGTAGGGGAACCGCCGATACGCCTGGACGAGTTCGACCTGCTGCCGGAAGGCCGACGCCTCGTCGTCGACCGCGGCCAGCCGGAACTGCTGCAGGAACTCGGCGTAGTGGCGGTGCAGATCCTCCAGGTCCCACGCGCGCTGTACGGTGCGGCGTTCGTCCCCGACCGGGCCGAACCGGCCGACGTAGGACATGGACCAGTCGGCCAGTCCCAGGCCGGTGATGATGCCGGCCACCTCGTCGGCCCGCGCGGCGTGCGGGCTGATCCATGTCCCTGGCGCCGGGGATCCCATGCCCGCCCAGGTGAGCCTGGTGCGCAGGTGGTAGCGGAGATTGCGATGGGACTCGGGCACGGTGGTGTTCACGATCAGCCACGTGCCGTCCCATTCCCTGGTCTCGCCGGTGAAGCCGAGCACCCGCTCGGCCCCCTTGGTGATCATGGTGGTCCCGGTGCCGGTGAGCATCCAGCGCACTTTGCGACCGTGCCGGACGTCGGTGATGGTGCCGCGCTCGGCCGTGCGCTGGATGGCTTTGCGCGCCGCGACCGCTTCCACGCCGCATTCGCCCAGCGCCCGGATCAACGTGCTCGACCACACCGGCTGCCGCCGGGGAAGCACGAACTCGCCGAGGATGACCAGCAGAAGCGCGGGAGCGCTGCGCAGGGCGATGTCGCGCAGATCGGCGATCACCCCTTCGCCGCGCCCGGGCCGCTTGCGCTGTCTGACTGCCGAAGCCATGGAGTCCGAACTCCCTTGCCGTGCCGAACGGGGTAGCGTGGCCACGCTACCCCGTTCAGAGCAGTCGGCTGGGCTGTTCGGTCTAGCACGGGTGTCCCACGATGGTTTGAGATACACGCCACGTAGGTGACCGGCTGCGTTCGGTGCCGGACTCGGCGCAAGCTTCGTGACGGGGCTGGCGGAGCGGCTCAGGCCAGCAGGGCGGCGCCCAGCGCGATGAGCCCGGCGACCTTGGCCACCTCGAACGCGACGTACACGTAGTGGGTGCGGGACCGCTGCGAGCCGTCGGACTTGCCCGACAGGACCTGGTCGGAACGGCGCGTCAGGCGCGGACGGACGCCGAGCAGCTGGACGGCCAGGATGGCGATCACCACGACACCGAGCGCCAGCTCGAGCCCGGTGATCCCGGCCACGATCGCAGCCACCACCAGCACCACGGCCAGCACGACCTCGACCGTGTTCAAGGCGCGGAAGACGATCCGGCCGATGCCCAGGCCCAGCGGCACAGTGATGCCCGGCGCCCGGAACTTCAGCGGCGCCTCCAGGAAGGAGATCGCCAGCACCATGCCCAGCCACACGAAGGTCACCGCGATCGCAAGCTGCGTCATCGTTCACCGTCCTGACGTGCGTTGATGGGTGCGTCACCGCAAGTGTGCACCCGGCACCGGGCCTTCGGGCCCGGCCGATCGGCCCGTGATCATGGGGTCTGATGTCGTGGTGTCGCCGCGCGCCGGGTCAGCCGAGCCCGGGCGGCGGCTTGCCCGCGGCGCCGCGCTGCCGCACCGCGAGTGCCGCCAGCTGGGCACGTCCCCGCATGCCCAATTTGGCCAGCAGGCGCGAGACGTAGTTTTTCACCGTCTTCTCGGCCAGGTACATGCGTTCAGCGATCTGACGGTTGGTCAGGCCCTCGCCGATCAGCTCGAGCAGTTCACGTTCCCGGTCGGACAAGTCCTTCAGCGGACCGGCGTCCGCATCGTCCCCGCGCAGCCTGCGCAACAGCACGGCCGACGCCCTCGCGTCGAGCAGCGACTGTCCCGCGGCCACCAGCCGGATCGCCTCCACCAGCCGTGCCGAGCGGATGTCCTTGACGACGTACCCGGCGGCCCCGGCGAGTACCGCTTCCAGCATCGCCTGCTCGTCCGTGGACGAGGTCAGCATCAGGCATTTCAGCTCGGGCAGCTTGCCGCGCAGCTCACGGCACAGCTCGACCCCGTCCCCGTCGGGCAGCCGCACGTCCAGCACCGCGACGTCCGGCCGCAGTGCCGGGATCCGGGCCAGTGCCTGCCTGGCGGTCGAGGCCTGCCCGGTCACCGTCATGTCCGGCTGTTCCTCGAGCAGGCTCGCGACGCCGAGCCGGGCGATCTCGTGATCGTCCACCACGAAGACTTCGATCATCTTGCCGCCTCCTGCGCCCGCCCCCTGGTCACCGCCGAGCCTACCCGCCGGCTGCGGCGGCTTCCGCGCGTCGCGCGATCACCCGTCGGGCCACCCTTCTATGCCGTCGGCTCGGCCCCGGTGCGGACAACGTCCGAAAGGCCCTTCCGGTCGGGGCCCTTCGGGCTGGTCATGGCGAGCCGCGCGGCATACCGTCGCCTGTGTGGCAATGGACCGCGCACGGGAGGTGGGCATGACCCGGGTGTTTCTTGTCGACGATCACGAGATCGTGCGGCGAGGAATCAGGGAGCTGTTCGCCGACCATCCCGATCTGCACATCGTCGGGGAGGCGGGTTCGGTGGCCGACGCGCTGGCCACCGTCCCAGCGGACGCCGACGTGGCAATCCTCGACGTGCGGTTGCCGGACGGCAACGGGGTCGAGTTGTGCCGCGAGCTGCGCAACCGGATACCCCAGCTGAAGTGCCTGATGCTGACCTCCTACACCGACGACGACGCGTTGCTCGACGCGGTCATGGCCGGAGCCAGCGGCTTCGTGCTCAAGCAGGTGCTCGGGGTCGACCTGATCGGATCGGTGCGGGCGGTCGGCGAAGGCAAGTCCTTGCTCCAGCCGCGTGACGTCGACGCGCTGCGCGCGCGCATGCGTTCCCGGCGGATCGACCCGCTCGCCGAGTTGTCCGCCAAGGAGCGCGAGGTGTTCGATCTGATCAGCCAAGGTCTGACCAACAAGCAGATCGGCCAGCGCATGTTCCTGTCGGACAAGACGGTCAAGAACTACGTGTCGCAGATCTTGCGCAAGCTCGACCTGCAGCGCCGCGCGCAGCTCGCCGCGATGGCCGCCGAGCTCGACACGCCACGGCGCGAACCGGGAACCTGACCACTCGGCTCACCGCCACACCGGGCGCCGCTGGCGCGCCGATCACCGGAGCGGGACGCGCCAGGACACGGTCGTGCCCGCGCCCGGTTCGCTGGTGATCTGCAGCGAGCCACCGCAGTGCGCGGCACGCCGCTGCATGTTGGCCAGCCCGCGGTGGTGCGGCACCTCGGCCATCCCGTCACCGTCGTCGACCACTTCCACCAGCAGCGCATCGTCGGCCGACACGGTCACCGACACGACCGACGCGTTCGCGTGCCGGACGACGTTGGACAGCGCTTCGCGCAGCACCGCCAGGGCGTGCTCGCCGACCTCCTTCGGCACCACCGTCTCGATCGCACCGTGAATGCGCACCGACGGGCTCAGCTCGGTGTCGCCGGTGGTCTCGGTGACCACGTCGAGCACCCGGCGGCGCAGCCCGGGGCGACGCTGATCACCGGAGGTGTGCAGGTCGAAGATGGCGGTACGGATCTCGTTGATGGTCTCGTCGAGCTCGGCGACCAACGCCTCTGCCCTGCTCTGCGCCACCGGGTCGGTGATCCGCGGCAGGATGCTCTGCAGCCGCATCCCGCCCGCGTACAGCCGCTGGATCACGTGGTCGTGCAGGTCGGCGGCGATGCGGTCACGGTCGGCCAGCACGTCGAGCATCCGCTGCTGCCGCTGCTTGTCGGCCAGCTCCATGGCCACCGACGCCTGGTCGGCGAACGAGGCGAGCACCTGCACCTGGTCGCGGCTGAACGTCTCCGCACCCTTCTGCCTGCCCGCCAGCAGCACCCCGTTCGCCTGCGCGGTGTTGTGGATCGCCACCACCGCCGCGGGCCCGGCCAGGCCGGCGGGCAGCGCCAGGTCGTCCGGCAGGTACTTGCCCAGCTCGTCGGTCAGCTGCGGCGCCCCGCTGGCCAGCACCTCGGCCACCACCGGGGTCTTCTTCGGCAGCATGGTGCCCTCGATGCCCTCGGCGTCCTGTCCCGCCGCGGCACGGACCACCAGCGAGTCGACGTCCGCCGGGTCCTCGAGCAGGACCGCCACGCAGCATGCCGAGGCCAAATCCAGCACCAGGCGGCAGATCGAGGTCAGCGACTCGTTCTCCGACGCCCCGCCGAGCAGCTGAGCGTTCACCCGTGCACTGGCGCTGAGCCAGCGCGCCTGGTCCCGCGCCTGCGCGAACAGCCGGGCGTTCTCGATCGCCACGCCCGCGGCGGACGCCAGCGCTTGGATGATCGCCTCGTCGTCGTCGGTGAACTCCGACCCGCCGCGCTTCTCGGTCAGATAGAGGTTGCCGAAGACCTCGTCACGGACCCGGATCGGCACCCCGAGGAAGCTGTACATCGGCGGATGCCCGGGCGGGAAGCCGACCGAAGCGGGATGCTTGGTCAGGTCCTTCAGCCGCATCGGCTTGGGGTCCTTGATCAGCAGCCCCACCAGGCCGTGGCCCTCCGGCGGGTTGCCCAGCTGTTCCCGCTCCTGCTGGGTGATGCCCTCGAAGACGAACTCCGACAGGCCGTTGCCGTCCGGGTTGAGCACGCCGAGCGCGCCGTAGCGGGCATCCACCAGCTCGGTGGCGACGCGCACGATACGCTGCAGCGTCGCGTCCAGGTCCAGCCCGGTGCCGATCGCCACGACCGCGTCGAGCAGCGACTTCAGCGCGTCGCGGGTGTGCATGATCTCGTGCAGCCGGTCGGCGACCTCGCGCATGAGCTCGTCCAGCCGGAGCTCCTTCGGCACGACACTGCCCGAAGGCGATACGTCCGGTTGAACGTCCTCGTTCATCGCGCCCCGCCTTCACTCGCACGACCCCGCATCCCAAGGGTGGCACCCCGGGCCGCGGCCAGCAACGGCGGAGTCGCCCGAGCGTGACGGAAGCAACGTTTCCGCTGCTCCGGCGCGGATTCCCGGCCAGGTGTCCCTACCGCGCGGTGACTTGTGGACCTGCCGAAGTCGATCACCGCGCACCTACGTTCGCGATGTGACCACCACGAGCGTGCCGCCCGCCGACCGATCCGACGCGGCGGTTGCGTTCACCCTTCCCGCGCGTGGTCGCCGGGCAGCCGGGGACCCGGCTGCCCGCCCGGCCGCGCGGGACGGACACCTGGAGGGACTGGAGTGGACGTACTCAATCTCGCGCGGTGGCAGTTCGGCATCACCACGGTCTACCACTTCTTGATGGTGCCGCTGACGATCGGCCTGTCGCTGCTCGTCGCGGGCATGCAGACCGCATGGGTGCGCACCGGCGACGACAAGTACCTGAGGATGACGAAGTTCTGGGGCAAGCTGCTCCTGATCAACTTCGCCATGGGCGTGGTGACGGGCATCGTCCAGGAGTTCCAGTTCGGCATGAACTGGAACGAGTACTCCCGCTTCGTCGGGGACGTGTTCGGCGCCCCGCTGGCGATGGAGGGCTTGCTGGCCTTCTTCGTCGAGTCGACCTTCCTCGGCCTGTGGATCTTCGGCTGGGACCGGCTGTCGAAGCGGGTGCACCTGGCGTGCGCATGGGCCTTCTCGCTGGCCACGATGGTGTCGGCGTACTTCATCCTGGCCGCCAACTCGTGGATGCAGCATCCGGTCGGCGTGCGCTTCGTCGACGGCAAGCCGCAGATGACCTCGATCGGGGACGTGCTGACCAACCCGACCGTGCTGGCGGCCTTCCCGCACACCATCGCCGGGGCGTTCGCCGTCGCCGGCGCGTTCCTGGTCGGCATCGCGGTGTGGTGGCTGTGGCGGCGGCGCGACACCGACGACGAGCACCGGCCGGTGTGGCGGGCCTCGCTCAAGCTCGGTGCGTGGGTGGGAGCCGTCTCGTTCGTGGCGCTGCTGGTCAGCGGCGACGCGCAGGCCAAGCTGATGTTCGAACAGCAGCCGATGAAGATGGCCGCCGCGGAAGCGCTGTGCGCCACCGAGGAGCCCGCCGGGTTCTCGGTGTTCGCGGTCGGTGAGCTGACCGGGCAGGACTGCACGCAGGTGAAGAGCCTGACCGTGCCCGCGCTGCTGTCGTTCCTGGCCAACGGCGACCTGACCAGCGAGGTCAAGGGCGTCAACGACCTGGTCGCGGAATACCAGGAGCGCTACGGCGAGTACTACCCGGACGACCCGGCGCTCGGTGAGCTGGCCGGAAAGCCCATCGACTACGTGCCGAACCTGCCGGTCACCTACTGGAGCTTCCGGCTGATGATCGGGCTGGGCGCGATCTCAGCCGGGGTGGGGTTGCTCGCCCTGTGGCTGACCAGGGGCGGGCGGCTGCCGCGGTCGCGCTGGCTCGTCCGGGCGGCGCTGTGGAGCATCGCGCTGCCGTTCGCGGCCAACAGCTTCGGCTGGATCTTCACCGAGATGGGCCGCCAGCCGTTCGTGGTCGTGCCCAACCCGGTCGGCATCGACGGGATGTGGATGTTCACCGCGCAAGCTGTCTCCCGGCTCAGCGCAGGCGAGGTGTGGGCGTCGCTGATCACGCTGACCGCGGTGTACGGGGTGCTGGCGGTGGTGGAGATCTACCTGCTGCGCAAGTACGTCCGCGGCGGCGTGGAAGGCGCCATGCCACCGCGCAGAGCAGACCAAGCCGACGACGACAACGTCCTGTCGTTCGCCTACTAGGAGGCTGCCATGGACCTGGCCACCTTGTGGTTCGTCATCATCGCCGTGCTGTGGCTCGGCTACCTGTTTCTCGAGGGCTTCGACTTCGGCGTCGGCATGCTGCTGCGGGTGCTCGGCCGCACCGAGCCGGAACGGCGGGTGCTGATCAACACCATCGGCCCGGTGTGGGACGGCAACGAGGTGTGGCTGCTGGTCGCGGGCGGCGCCACGTTCGCCGCCTTCCCCGGCTGGTACGCGTCGCTGTTCTCCACCGCCTACGTGCCGCTGCTGATCTTCCTGCTGGCGCTCATCGGCCGCGGCGTGATGTTCGAGTACCGCGGCAAGGTCGACTCGGACCGGTGGCGCAACGTGTGGGACTGGATCCTCGTCGTCTGCTCCTGGGTCGCCACGATCGGGGTCGGCGCGGTGCTGGTGACCAACGTGTTCGGGTTGCCGATCGACGAGGCGGGCAACCGGGTCGGCGGCCCGCTGGCGATGCTCGACTGGTACTCGGTGCTCGGCGGGCTCGCGGTGGCCGGCTACGCGCTGGTGCACGGCGCGGTGTTCATCGCGCTGAAGACCGAGGGCGACATCCGCGCACGGGCCCGGCGGCTGGCCTTGCGGGCCGGACCGATCGCCGTGGTGCCGCTGGTGGCGCTGCTGGTGCTGGTCGGCCTGCGGGAGAACACCACGTTCGGGTGGATCGCGGTGGCGATCGTGCTGGCCGCCGCGGTGATCGCGTGGCTGCGGCTGGCCGCATGGCAGGAAGGCCAGGCGTTCGCGCTGCTCGGCCTGGCCGTGGTCGGCACCGTGATGACGTTGTTCGCCGCACTGCACCCCTACGTGGTGCCCTCCACCGTGGACCCGGCGTTCTCGCTGACCATCGCTGATGCGGCAAGCAGCCCGTACACGCTGGAAGTGATGAGCTGGGTGGCGCTTTTCGGCACCCCGGCGGTGCTGATCTACCAGGGCTGGACCTACTGGGTGTTCCGGCAGCGCATCGCCGTGCACCACATGCCCCCGGTGAAGGTGCCGTGATGCTGCAGCGTGCAACCGCCTCGCGAGCGCGGCCCGGCCGCGGCCCGCTCGGCCCGTTGCCCGCGTTGTCCAGGACGGCCCGCCGCGCGCTGGCCGTCCTGGCCGCGCTTGCGCTGATCTCCGCCTGCCTGCTGGTCGCACAGGGCTTTCTGCTCGCCGACGTCCTGGCGAAGATCGTGCAGGGCGAGGCGGTGGCCGCCCGCCAGTGGTGGCTGCTGATCGGGGTCACCGCAGGCCGGGCCGTGGTCGCATGGGCACACCGGACGGTGGCCGCGCGCGCGGCCGCGGGCACCAAACAGCAGCTGCGCGAGGCCGTCGTGCGGCGCGCGGTCGAACTCGGCCCGGAGTGGATCGCCGGGCGTGGCACCGGGCAACTGGCCGTCGTCGCCGCACGCGGGCTCGACGCGCTGGACAAGTACTTCACCGAGTACCTGCCTGCGCTGGTCACCGCCGCCGTCGTCCCGGTCGTCGTCGGCGGTGCGGTGCTGCTGGCCGACTGGCCGTCGGCGGTCATCCTGATACTGACCGTCCCCCTGCTGCCGCTGTTCGGGGCGCTGGTCGGCATGCACACCGCCGACCGCACCAAGGCGTCGATGGACGCCACCGAGCGGCAGTCCGGCCAGTTGCGGGAGCTGATCCGCGCCTTGCCGGTGCTGACCGCGTTCGGTCAGGCCGGCGCGCAGCGGACGGCGGTCGGCAGGCTCGGCGAGCGGCACCGCCGCGCCAGCATGACCACGCTCCGGCTGGCATTCTCCTCGTCGTTCGTGCTGGAGCTGGCCGCCATGCTGTCGGTGGCATTGATCGCGGTCACCATCGGCGTCCGCCTGGTCGGCGGCAGCATGGACCTGGCCGTGGGGCTGGCCGTGCTCATCGTCGCGCCGGAGTGCTATCAGCCGTTGCGCGCCGTGGGGGCGGCGTTCCACGCCAGCGCGGACGGGACCGAAGCCGTGCGCCGGGTCGTCGACGTGCTCGCCCAGCAACCGGCCATGGCCGGCCGTCGTGCGCACACCCCGGTGGCGGACCCTGGCGCGGTGATCGAGGTCCGCGGTCTGCGCGTCCGCCGTCGCGGCGGATTCCGCCCCGACGGTGCCTCGTTTCTCGCTTTGCCCGGGCAGATCACCTGGCTGACCGAGCCGAGTGGCGGCGGGAAGTCCACCACGTTCGCGGTGCTGCTGGGGTTCGTCCCGCCTTCGGCCGGCTCGGTGACCGTCGACGGACGTCCACTGCGCGAGCTGGATCCCGCGCACTGGCGGCGCATGGTGGCCTGGGTGCCGCAGTTCCCGGTGTTCACCGAGGAGACCGTGCGGGCCGAGCTGGCTACCGCGGCCGAAGACCTCGATCGGCAGCCGTCGGCGGACGACGTCGAGCACATGGCCACCGCGCTCGGATGCCTCGATCTGCTGGATCGCGACCCGGGCACCCTGTCGCTCGGGCAGCGGCAACGCGTGGCTGTCGCCCGCGCCCTGCTCCGGGTGCGCTGCGGCGCGCGGGTGTTGCTGCTCGACGAGCCGACCGCTCATCTCGACGAGGCGAACGCCGCGCGGGTGATGGCTCGGATTCGCGCCGCCGCCGAGGACGGCGCGACCGTGCTGATCGCGGCGCACGAGGCGGCCAGGGACGACTCGCGGGCGCCTGCCCGGACGACCGTGCCGGGCCGCCGTGACGAGCTGGAAGACGCTGCACCGCACTCCGGCCGGCTGCTGCCGTGGCGGGACATCCTGCATCGCAAACTGCTGACCGGGACGATGTTCGGCGCGCTGGCGCTGCTGTCGGCGATCGCATTGACCGCGGTGTCCGCTTGGCTCATCGCCAAGGCCGCGCAGCAGCCACCGATCCTCACGTTGACCGTGGCCATCGTCGGGGTGCGCACCTTCGGGCTGGCCAGGGCCGCGCTGCGCTACGTCGAACGTCTCGCCGTGCACGATGCCGCGTTCCAGGTCGCCAACCGGCTGCGGCAGCGCCTCTGGGCCGCCCTGGTGCGCATCGGCCCGGCGCGCGCGGCGCAGCTACGGTCGGCTGGCTCGGGTGAGGGTGCCGTTGTCGACGACGTCGATCACGTCCGTGACCTGCTCCCCCGGGTCGTCACGCCGCCTGCCGTGGTGGCCACGGTGATCGCGACGGCCGTCGTCGTCGAAGCGTTCATGCTGCCCGAGGCCGGCGCGGTGCTGGCTGTGCTCGCCACCGCGGGTGCCGTGCTGGCCGTGCTCGCCCAGTGGTATGCCGATCGCCGGGCGACGATGCTGCAGTCGGACACCCAGCGCGACGTGCATCGGCGCGTGCTCGCCCTGCTCGAAGGTGCCGCCGAGCTGATGGCGTTCGGCCGCCTGCGCAGGCACCAAGCCGCGCTCACCGCTGCCGACCACCGGCTGACCCGGCTGGCTCGCCGTGCCGCACTCGCCGACGGGCTGGCCTCCGCCGTGATCACCGCGGCGAGCGGCTTGGCGTCGGTGTGGGCCACCTGGCTCGCGGCGGACGCGGTGGCCGCCGGGCAGCTCGACCCGCTGCTCGCGGTGCCGATCGCGCTCGTGCCGTTGACGTTGGCCGAAGCGTTGGCCCTCCTGCCCCCGGTTGCCGTGCACGCCCCGGTGCTCGACAGCGCTCGCCGGCGGCTGGCGGAGCTGTTCGACGAGCAGCCGCCCGGCAGCTCCGCGGTGCGCCGCACCGACGACGGCACCATCGAACTGCGGTCGGTGACTCTCCGGTGGCCGGGTGCGGCCGAGCCCGCCCTGCGTGACGTCCGGCTGCGCATCGAGCCGGGGACGCACGTGGCGATCGTCGGTCCGTCGGGTGCGGGCAAGTCCACGTTGCTCGCCGCGCTCGCCGGGCTGCTGCCGGGCGAGGGCGGCACGGCGGCGCTGCCCGGATCGGTGGCGTTGGCACCGCAGGATCCGCAGCTGATCTCGGCATCGGTCGCGGAGAACCTGCGCCTGGGCGACCCCGCCGCGGACGAGGACCAGCTCGTGTCCGCGCTGCGCACCGCCCGGCTGCCCGAGCTCGCCGACCGGCTGGATCTCGTCCTGGGCAGCGCGGGCGCAGGATTGTCCGGCGGCCAGGCCCGGCGGCTGGCGATCGCTCGTGCTCTGCTCGCCGCGCTCCGCCCCGGCGGGCCACGGGTGGTGCTCCTGGACGAGCCCACCGCCCACCTCGACCGGCCGACGGCGACTGCCCTGTTCGACAACCTGCGCACGCTGCTGGCCGGCCACACGGTCGTCCACGTGACCCATCGGCCCGAGGAAGCCGCGCACGCGGACGTGGTGCTGGAGGTGCGCGACGGCCGCGTCGGGCCCGCTGCGAGCCCCGTGGCGAGGCGATCCGAACCGGCGACCGCCTGATCGCCACGAGACACCCACCGGGCTCACCTCGGCCTCGCCCGCCGGGCACCTGGCCGGCGAGCGCAACTGCGACGGCCCGCCCCGTGCCCGGGGTGCGCGTCACGCCGTGGGGCGGCGATCCCGCCCGGTCACGAGGCGTTCGCCGCCTCCGGCGCGGCGGTGATCTCACGTGGCACCGTCTTGCCGTCGATGACGGTCGCCGCTGTGGGCTCCGGCGTCGTCACGTCGTCGTACAAGCGGCGGCGCTTGGTGTCCTTGGCGGGCGCCTTGCCCTCCGCGATCTCGCGCAGGTCGCTGACCGCCGGGGCCAGCAGCAAGCCCGCCGTGGTCAGGCACCCCCGTGCCGCCCGCAGATCGCGCACCAGCTCTTCGCCCACGTCGGGGTGCCCGGCCCTGGTCACCGCGGCCGGAGACCGCTCGGCCAGCACGTCGATCAGTCCGGTCAGGGCGGTGGCGATCTGCTGAACGCCTTCGGCGATGGCGTGGAGGCGGTCGATGTCGGTGGTGTGGGTCAGCTCCTTCGTCGCGCGTCCGATCGCGCGGTGCACGTGATGCATGACGTCGCCAGAAATCTCCGATGTCGGTGACGCAACGGTGCTCACGTCGTCAACTCCCCCAGACCCCGCCCTGACACCGGCGTCGCGCTGGTGCACCGGCGCCGGTCCCGCGCTCTCCGGCTGGGGCGTCACCACGATCAGGATCGTCGGGCATCACGGTAGGCCGGACGCTGCCGACGCCCTGCTGCGTGAATCCACCGCGTGGATCCGTCCGCATCACCATCGGCGATCCTCCTTGCTTCTCCGTGAGGCAGCCGCAGGGCACGGCTGCTCAACCATTCAACATCGACTCAAGCTTTTTTGTTCCCGACGCTGTAAGTCTTGTGGAGTGCGCCACCACGATTTGGCGCGCTCCGGGGCGCGCAAGCACGGGAGAACACGGCAAAGCAGACACTTCCGGCGCGCTTCGGCGGCTCCGTCATCCCATCGCCCATCGATCCCACCGCCGGCGGCCACAAGGAGAGTGGCCCGATGACTGACAGATTTCTACAGTCGATACTATAGAAATATGTCAAGGATGAGCGACAATTGGCTGCAGCGCGGAGCCGTAGGTTCGCACGGAAGGGACGCAGGGTGTCTGAGCTCAACAAGCTCGACGATCCGGACTATCCGGCCTTCACGATCGGTCAGGCCGCCGAACTGCTGAGCGTGCAGCAGGCCTTCCTGCGCAGCTTGGACACCGCCGACGTGGTCTCCCCGCACCGGTCACCCGGCGGCCACCGGCGCTACTCGCGCCGTCAGCTGGAGCTGGTCTCCCGGCTACGCGAGCAGCTGGACAACGGGCACACCCTGTCCGCCGCGTCGCACATCCTGGACCTGGAGAACGAGCTGGCGGCGGCGCGCGCGGACCTGAAGCAGACCCAGGAGCGCCTGCGCGCCGCGGAAGAGGAGATCGCCCAGCTGCGCGCCCAGCTCGCCGACGCCACCGGCGCGCCGGCCGAGCAGACCACCCAGGCCGAGCAAGCCGAGCAGACGAAGACTCCCGGCGAGCACGCACGCGGCGAGGCTGCCGCCGGTGACCACGCATCCCAGCACGGGCCCGACGACGCGAACAAGGAGGATGACGGCAGTGACGACGCCTGAGGCGAACACCGAGGTTGTGCCGTTGAAGACGGACTTCGACGTGGTGTGGCGTGGTTACGACCGCGAGCAGGTGCAGCATTACGTGGCGGCGGTGGAGCAGGAGCTGCGCATGCTCACCATGGACCGGGACGCCGCGCTGGCCAAGGCGGACTCACTGGCGGACCGGCTGACCGAGGCCCAGTCGGAGATCCGCGCGCTGCAGGAGAAGGTCGACCGGATCGCGCGCGAGCCGATCTCCCCCGACGCGCTCACCGAGCGCATGCGCCGCATGGTGGAACTGGCCCAGGAGGAGGCCAAGGAGATCACCGAACGCGCCCAGGCGGCGGCGCAGCAGGGCTGGGACACCGCACGGTCGGCCGAGGAGCTGATGCAACGCGCCCGCAAGCGGGCCCACGAGCTGGTCACCGAAGCCGAACAGCGGCGCCGGGAGCTCGACGAGCAGGCGGCCGAGCTGCGCAGGCAGATGGACGAGGACTTCCGCATCGCGCTGAACAAGCGGCGCAGCGAAGCCGTGCGCCAGATCGCCGAGGAGAAGGCGGCCGCGAAGGCGGAAGCCGAGCGCCTGGTGCAGGAGGCGACCGAGCAGAGCCGTCGCATGGTGGCCGAGGCCGAGCGCCGGGTCGCCGAGCTGGAGCGGCACCGGGCGCAGATCAGCTCGATGCTGGGCGAGACGATGCGTCTGCTCGACCAGGCCGACACGATGCTGCGACCACAGCAGGACGAGGTCGAGATCCGCGACGTCGACGCGGCCGACGTGCACGTTCCGACCATGCGTGAGGAAGGCACGGTGGAAGAGAGCGTCGCAGCCGCCTGACCGACGTCGGCGGCCATTCCGCCGTGTGGCCGCCCATCGGGATGCGTCCAGTTCCGTCCTCCGCCGTGACGTCCTCGCCGCAACGATTCCTCCGGTGACCGGCCGCCCTGCGTCGCTGTTCGTGGTCACCGTTCGCGGAACCGGCCGTGCCGTCGGCCCGGTGGCGGCCGGTCCCACGCCGACGGATCGCCGGCGAGTGCATCCGCGTAGGATTTCGGCAATGCCCGCAACGCTCGCGCCCCGTCGTCGCCGCGTTCGCTGGTGGCACGTCGCCGCAGCCCTCGGCGTCCTCGCCGGTGTGCTGGCCGCGATCGCCTTCCTGCCTGGCGAGGAACCCGCTCAGCGCAAGCGCCAGGGCCCGCCGGGGACCGGACCGCTGACCGTCGTCAGCATCGGTGACAGCACGCTGTCCGGTGAAGGCACCGGCACCTACACCCCGGAGACCGACGGCCGGGGCGGCAACTGGTGCCACCGCTCCCCCGATGCGGTCATCCACCACGTCGACCTTCCCGGCGTCCGCCGCAAGATCAACCTGGCCTGTTCGGGAGCCACCACCGAACTGGTCCGCCTCGGCACGGCACGCCGGTACACCGAAGGGTCCCAGGCCGCCCAGCTTCGCCGGATCGCCAAGACGCACCGGGTGACCGCGGTCGTCGTGGCGGTGGGTGCCAACGACGACCCTCGGTTCTCCGCACGACTGACCGACTGCGCCAAGGCGTACTGGGGCCCCACGCCGTGCACGGAGGCCATGCGGCGCGACTGGCCGCAGATCATCGAGCGCATGGTGCCCAAAGTGGTCCGGGCACTGCAGGACATCCGCACCGCACTGGCCGACGCGGGCTACCGCCGCGGCGACTACCAGCTGGTGCTGCTGTCGTATGCCTCCCCGGTCAGCCCGGACATTCCCGAATCGTTGCGCTCGTTGAACGGATGCCCGTTCCGCAAGAGCGATCTGGAGTGGATTCGTTCGACCGGCGTCAGGGAGCTGAGCGAAGGCATGCGGCGCGCCGCCGACGAGGCGGGGGCCCGGTTTCTCGACCTGTCCAGGGCCGGCGAGGGACACGAAGCCTGCACCGGTGGCGACGACCCGTCCAGCGAATGGTTCACCCGGCTCACCGTGCGCTGGGACGACCTGCGGGACGAAGTGCGCGCCAGCCACGCCGCCCAGGAGTCCTTCCACGCCAACAAGGAAGGTCACCGGCAGATCGGCCGCTGCGTGAGCGAGTTCCTGGCCATGCCGGAACCGCGCGCGGCCTGCCTGCCGGGCGACGACGGCGACCTGCACGCCGCGCCGACCGAGTGAGCTAGGCTCCCCCGCGAAAGGCAAAGCCGGCTCCAGGGCACGTCACGAACCACGCGGTGGTCCGTCCCTGTGCCAGCCGCAGCCGCCGAGAGCCCGGAGCCCGCCATGGACATCACCCGCCGCCCAGGCCCGATCGACGACCTGTCCCGGCTGCACCACCAGCTTCGGCTGCTGGTTCCGGTACTGACCGTCGTCGAGCACCACCCGGACATCGACGTGCTGCTCGGCCAGCTCGCCGACACGGTGGCGGGTGTGGAAGCGTTGCTGGCCGCCGCCGAGCCGATGGCGCTGCAGTCGGTGCGCGCCGGGCTGGCGCACGCCAAGGCGGCCGAGCACAACGAGGCACGCAGCGCGTTCCTCGCCGCGTTCCACCGGCTGAGCATCCTGCTGCAAACCGGCAATCCGCGGCGGCGGTCGGCCGTCGACGAGCCCACCAAGCGGTGGCGGCCGGTGCTGGGCCCGGGCGGCGACGACGCCGGGCGGTAGCGCGCTGATTGCGACCGGGCCGTACCGCGCTCGATTGCGACCGGGCGGTAGGGCGCGCTAGATGGCGACCGGGCGTCCTTCGAACGGCGTGGACAGCACCACCGTGGTGCGCGTCGACACCTTGGCCGCCTCCCGGATCCGCCGCAGCAGGTCCTCCAGGCCTGCAGGCGATGCGACCCGGACCAGCAACACGTAGGACTCGTCGCCGGCCACCGAGTAGCAGGCCTCGATCTCCCTGATGTGCTCCAGGCGCTGCGGGTAGTCGTCCGGTGCCGCAGGGTCGTTCGGGGTCAGGGAGATCAACGCGGTCAGCGGCAGGCCCACCTGCTCGCCGTCCACCCGCGCGGTGTAGCCGGTGATCACCCCGCGCTGCTCCAGCCTGCGCACCCGCTGGTGCACCGCGGACACCGACAGCCCGACCCGCTCGGCGAGATCGGTGAAGCTGCACCGTCCGTTGGCGTTGAGTTCCCGGACGATGGCCCGGTCGATGGGTTCCAGCGGCGATGCGGTCACGGCTCGACCACCAGCAGGTCGTGCGGACGGCGGTTGAGCGGTTCCACCCCGTCCTCGGTCACCACCACAATGTCCTCGATCCGGGCGCCCCACCGGCCACTGTGGTAGATGCCCGGTTCCACGCTGAACGCCATGCCCGGTTCGAGCTCGAGATCGTTGTCACTTTGAATGTAGGGCTCCTCGTGCACGTCCAGTCCGATTCCGTGCCCGGTGCGGTGGATGAACTGATCCCCGAACCCGGCCTCGGTGATCGGCCGCCTGGCCGCCGCGTCGACCTGCGCCGCCGTCACCCCTGGCCGCACGGCCGCCACCGCGGCTTCCTGCGCCGCCTGCAACACCGCATACGTCTCACGCACGTCGGGCTCGGCGGGTTCACCGAGGCTGTAGGTGCGGGTGCTGTCGGAGTTGTATCCGTTCGGCAGCGGGCCGCCGATGTCGACCACGACGACATCGCCTTCCTGCAGGACACGGGACGAGACGTCGTGGTGCGGGCTCGCCCCGTTCGGGCCGGACCCGACGATGACGAAATCCGCGGCCAGGTGCCCTTCCGCGACGATGAGCTGCTCGATGTCCTTGCCCACCTCGGCCTCGGTCCGCCCGGCCCGCAGCAACTCGGGCACCTGGGCGTGCACGCGGTCGATCGCCTCCCCGGCCGCACGCAGCGCGGCGATCTCCTCGGCGTCCTTGCGCATCCGCAGCTGACGCAGGATCGGCCCGGCCAGCACCTGGTCGGCGGGGACACGGCTGCGCAGCCCCAGCACGTGCAGCGCGATCATCGCGTCGCTCACCGCGACCCGGCCGGGCTTGCCACCACGTTCCACCAGCCGTGCGACGACGTGGTACGGGTCTTCCCCGTCCACCCACGTCACCAGCTCGACACCCAGCTCGTCCAACGGCACGTCGTGGTAGCCGGGGGCCTCCAGCTTGGGCAGCACCAGCGCCGCCGGGGCGTCGCCCGCGGGCACCACCAGGGTGGTCAGCCGCTCGAACGAGCCACCCGCCTGGCCGAGCAGGTACTTCAAGTCCGATCCCGGCGAGACCAGCAAAGCGTCGGTGCCCGCGTCCGCCGCGGCCACCCGCGCCTTGTCCAGGCGGGCGCGCAGCGTCGCCGGGGCAGGAGCCGGAGTGTGGAGTGAGCGCCTCGACATGCTTTGAAGCGTACTTCGCGAGCACACCCCCGGCCGAGTGCACCGATGGTGTGGCAGGCTCGCACCATGAGCGCTCCGATCGCCCTGCTGGACGCGGCAGGCTTGTACTTCCGGGCCTTCTACGCACTGCCCGAGTCCCTGCGGGCACCGGACGGCACGCCCGTCAACGCGGTACGCGGCTTCCTGGACACCGTCGCCCGCATCGTCACCGACCGACGGCCGTCCCGCCTGGTGGCGTGCCTGGACGCGGACTGGCGTCCGCAGTTCCGGGTCGACCTGCTGCCCAGCTACAAGGCGCACCGGGTGGCCGAGCAGCCGGACCCGGTGCTGCTGGCGGCCGGGCTGGGGCAGGCCACCGAGGAAGTGCCGGACACGCTCAGCCCGCAGATCCCGATCATCATCGACCTGATGCACGCGTTCGGCCTGTGCGTGGCGGAAGCGGACGGGTTCGAAGCGGACGACGTGATCGGCACGCTGACGGCGCGGGAGACGGCCGACCCGGTGGAGGTCGTCACCGGGGACCGGGACCTGTTCCAGCTCGTCCGCGACGAACCCACCCCGGCGCGGGTGATCTACGTGGGCAAAGGGTGGGCGAAAGCGGAAGTCCTCGGCCCGGCCGAGATCGCCGAACGCTACGGCCTGCCCGCCGACCGTGCCGGGGACGGCTACGCGGAGATGGCCATGCTGCGCGGCGACCCCTCCGACGGCCTGCCCGGCGTCGCCGGTATCGGCGAGAAGACCGCAGCCAAGCTGATCACCCAGTTCGGCTCGCTGGACGCCCTGGTACGCGCCGCGCACGACGACGACCCGGCGGTACCGAAACGAGCCAAGACCAGCATCGTCGCGGCGGCGGACTATCTGGCGGCCGTACCGAAGGTGGTACGGGTGGTCACCGACGCCCCGGTGGAGACGTCGGGACCGGACGCCGTGCCTTCCGCCCCGGCCGACCCGGACCGCATCGCCGAGCTGTCGGAGAAGTGGAACCTTGGCCAGTCGACCTCCCGGCTGCTGGCGGCACTCGAGAAGCACGCCGCCGGCACGTGACCGGGCCGGCGGCGTGCCGGCCGTGACAGGTCCGCCGACCAATCGTCACCCCGCCCGTCGCCCCGGGTAGCGGGTTCGCCGCCGGTCCACGCGCCGAGGCCGGGATCCCCATCGGCACGTCGAGGCACGTCCCGATCCGCACCGAAGCCCGCCCGGCACCGGACTCGAGGCGCATCCTGGTCCGCACCGAACTCGAGGCGCTTGTCACCGCGTGCCGAAGCCGACCTCGGGCCCGAAAACCTCGAGGCGCGCGTCACCAGCCCGCCTCCGCGTCTCGGCCCCGCCGCCCGCTACGCGCCGGATTGCCCGTCGTCCCGAACACCACAAGCTCGATCCACGGTGTCCGACCGCGGATGCGGAGGCTGGTCCTTCGCCGCCGAGCTCCCCGTCAGCGTCGCTCGCGCACGGCGTCACTGCGGAGCGCCGACCCGATAGTCACCCTCGTCGCTGGTCACCGTGATCGGCACCTGCTTCTTCTCCCCCGCGATCGTCGCCGTGCAGTGGAACTTCAGGCCCACCTCCACCGGCTTCCCCGGCGGGCAGATCACCGTGCCGAGATCGTCGATCTGGTGGTACTCGGTCAGGATCTGGTGCACCGCGTCCTGCATCGCCGCGTGGTCGAACTCGCGCGGGGCGGGCTCGTAGGACGTGACCGGCGCCGGCGGTTCCGGATTCGACGTGCTGGGCGGGCTCGCACTCGGCTGCGGGGCAGGATCCGGATGCGACCCCGGATCCTGCCGCTGCTCACATCCCGCCGCGAGCGTGGCGGCGACCAGCACAGCCAGTCCAGCACCGCACGTGACCCCGATCTTCACCAGCGCTCCTTCCGTGGTCTGCGCGTGGGCAGACTACTGCAAAAGGAGTACTCAGAAGAACGTTCCGCACCACGGGACCTGCTCGGCGGCGAACACCGCGTCCGCAGCCGCCAGCGCCGCAGGATCGGCGACGCTGATCCGCCCGGCCCGCGCCAGGGCGGAAGCCCGCCAGGCTCCCAGGTACAGCATCGCCAGCACCTCGGCGTCCATTGTCAGGCCGGCAGGCGCATCGGTGCGCTCGACACCGTCGGCGGACACCGCGTACCGGCCGCTGTTCTGCGGCAGCACGGTGTCGACGACCTCGATCACCACGCCGGTGCCCGGCTGGTAAGCACGTGCCCGGAGGGCGGACTCCACGTCGATCAGCCGCAGCCACACCTCGTCACCGATGTGCTGGGTGGTGCACGCCCGGGAGTCCACCAGCATCGGTTCGATCGGCTCGTCCAGCGGACGCGCCCACGCCTTGATCTTGTCCACCAAGTCCACGCCGATCAGGAACTGCCACAGCGCCCGGTAGGCCTCGTCCGACCCGGTCACCATGTCCAGCAGGTGCAGCACCGCATCGCCGTCCTCCGGCCACGGGTTGTTGACGCGGTAGGCGGCGAAGCCTTCCACGCCGTCCAGGCCGCGGTACACGGCCACGCGCGCCACCTGCTGCGGCTGCTCGTTCAGTACTTCTTCCCAGATCGCCCACAGGTACGACGGGCGGGTGATCATGCCGACGCGGGACCCTTCGAACCGGGCGTAGACCTCCGGCAGGATCGTCACGGCGTCGGCCAGGTCGTACAGGTCGACCCGGCCGTCGGTGACCCGATTGCGCACCTTGGCCCGTTTGCGATCCAGGATCACGGTGCGCTCCTGAGTGGCCACACCGTACCCGTGGCGACCGTAGATGACCGCCTCGCTGGCGTGCAGCGCGGCCATCGTCATTCCGCGTTCGCCCGCCTCGGCCAGCTGACGGCGGATCAGCTCGGTGGCGATGCCGCGGCGTGTCCGGTCCGCGCGCACGCCCACCGCGGCAACCGCGGCGATCGGCACCTGCTTCCCACCGGGAACCACCAAGGCCGAATCGACCGACCGCGCGATGCCGATGACGTCGTCACCTTCGAACGCCGCCAGCAGCCTGTTCGGCTGGTACGCCCGCGACACCCGCTCCCACCGATCGTCGCCGATCGGCGGCTCGTGCATGGTGCCGCGGAACATGGCGTTGGCGGCGCGGTGTTCCGATTCCTGCGCAATCCTGATCTGGTAGTCGGTCACCAGCGCATGATTGCGGAACGACCGACGCCGCAGCCACCGAATTACGCTCCGGGCCTACTGCGGGCTGTCCACCCGGTACACCGGGGGATCCGCGTCGGCGTCGGTGACCGTGATCGGGATCTTCTTCTCCTGGCCGTCGACCGTCGCCGTGCAGGTGAACGAGTGGTCCTGCTCGACCTTCTGCCCGCCCGGGCAGTTCACGTTCTGCACGTTCTCGATCTTGTACTCCTCGCGCAGGATCTTCACCACGCCTTGCTCGACCGCGGCCGAGTCGAAGGTCTTGGAGACGAAGAAGCCCGGCATCCAGAATCCCAGGACGCCCACCGCGCCCAGCGCGACCACCACGACCGCGATCGTCACCCACAGCCAGGTCTTGGACTTCTTCTCCTCGGGCTGCTGGTAGCCGCCGCCGGGGTACTGGCCACCGTAGACCTGCCCGGGCTGCTGCCACTGCTGCTCGTACGGCTGCTGCTGGTAAGCAGGCGGCTGTTGCTGCGGCAGCGGCCCGCTCGGCGGGTACTGCTGCGGTTGCGGGCCGCTCGGCGGGTACTGCTGTCCCCACCCGCCACTCTGCTGTCCGGGGTGACCACCCTGCGGGTGACCCCCAGGCTGCTGACCCCACTGCTGTGGGCCGTTGCCTCCATAGGGCGTGCTCATCGTGCCTCCAGTCGGACCGCATTCTGCGCAGGATCAAACCACATGACCTCTCCGAGCGACGAACCGGCGGTGTTCACCTTGTCGGACCCGTGATCTTTCCCGCTACACGCTTCCCGCCGCGACCACACCCCGCCGCAGCGACCGAGCGGCTTCCGCCGCCGTCCTGCCTACCGGGTGCTCCCCGCCCAGCACGTCGCTCAGCTGCTCGAGCAGGTCGATCACCTGGCGGCACCAGCGCACGAAATCGCCCGCGGACAGCTCCTGGCCGTTGATCTCGGCGGCGCTCATCACGCTTTCCAGGCTCTCGCCGCGCGCCCACCGGTACACCGGCCAGGCGAACCCGGGATCCGGCTCGCGGGTGCGCTCCAGCTTGTGCCGCCGTTCGTCGTCGACCAGTTCGGTCCACACCCTGGCGGTCTCCCGCCACGCGGGCACCACCACCGCCGGGATCCGCGGCTCGCCTGCGCTGTCCCGGCGGGATTCGAACACCACCGACGAGGCCACCGCCGCCAGTTCCGGGGGGCCGAGATCCGCCCACACCCCGTGCCGCAGGCACTCGGCGACCAGCAGGTCGGATTCCCCGTAGATGCGGGCCAACCGCCTGCCGTGCTCGGTC
Source organism: Thermocrispum agreste DSM 44070 (assembly GCF_000427905.1). Taxonomy (GTDB): domain Bacteria; phylum Actinomycetota; class Actinomycetes; order Mycobacteriales; family Pseudonocardiaceae; genus Thermocrispum; species Thermocrispum agreste. Next base: position 131,559 of record NZ_ATYX01000005.1, read on the forward strand.
ACCCGCTCGCCCTCGTCGGTCAGATAGCCGCGCTCGGTCAGCAGGCGCCGGATCCGGTCGAACGCCCTGGCCAACGAGTGGGTGGTGGCCGCCACCCGCTGCCGCAGCTTCTCGTTCTCCGCGGCCAGCCGCTCGTAGCGCTCCACCCAGCGCAGCCGTTGCTCCCGGTCGGCCAGGCCGTGCACCGGGTGCGCCCGCAGCGCCCGCCGCAGGCCGGCCAGCTCGGGATCCGAGTTGACGTCGACCTTCCGTCGCTTCCGCCCACCCGGCGGGGTGATCCCGGTTTCCCGCAGTGCCGAGGCGATGTCGCGGCGGACCTTGGGCGAGCGCACCGCGACGTGCTTGGGCAGCCGCAGCTTGCCGAGTGGTTCCACCGGCCCGGCGAAGTCCGTCACCGCCAGCGTGCCCGCCCACCGGTCCTCGGTCACCACCAGTGGCCGGGGGTCCCGTACCGGGTCCAGGCCGGGGTCGATCACCACCGCGAGCCCCGCCCGCCTGCCCGTCGGCACCGCGATCACGTCGCCCTTGCGGAGCTTGGTGAGCGACGCGACGGTGTCCTGACGGCGGGCCGCGCTGTTCTGCCTGGCCAGTTCCTTCTCCCTGGCGGAGATCTTCCGCCGCAGCTCGGCGTAGCCGACCAGCTGCTCGAATTCGTCCTTGTCCCCTGCCGCTTCGGCGTAGCCGCGCAGGGCCTCGTTGTTGCGTTCGATCGTGCGGGCCAGCCCCACCACCGATCGATCGGCCTGGAACTGGGCGAACGACTGCTCGAGCAGCTCGCGGGCCTGCTTGGCGCCCAGGTGGTCGACCAGGTTGACGGCCATGTTGTAGCCGGGCCGGAACGACGACTTCAGCGGGTAGGTGCGGGTGGAAGCCAGGCCGGCGACCTGCTTCGGGTCCAGGCCGGGCTGCCACACCACCACGCCGTGGCCCTCCACGTCGATGCCCCTGCGGCCTGCCCGCCCGGTCAGCTGGGTGTACTCGCCGGGGGTCAGGTCCACGTGTGCCTCGCCGTTGAACTTCACCAGGCGCTCGAGCACGACCGTCCGGGCGGGCATGTTGATACCCAGCGCCAAGGTCTCGGTGGCGAACACCACCTTGATCAAGCCCCGCACGAACAGGTCCTCGACGGTTTCCTTGAACGCGGGCAGCAGCCCGGCGTGATGGGCGGCGACGCCACGCTCCAAGGCCTCGCGCCATTCCCAGAAACCGAGCACGTGCAGGTCGGACTCGGGCAGATCGGCCGCGCGGCGGTCGATGATCTGCCTGGCCTCCATCCGCTCGTCGTCGGTGTTGAGCCGCACCCCGGCCCGCACACACTGCTGGACGGCCTCGTCGCATCCGGCACGGGAGAAGATGAACACGATCGCGGGCAGCAGTCCGGCACGATCCAAGCGCTCCAGTACCTCCACCCGCGACGGGGGCCGGAAGCGCGGCGGCCTGCGGTAGGACCGCTTGCGTCCGCGCGGTGCGCGGAAGTGGCCGGCGGCGTATTGCCTGCCGACCTCGTCGGTGCGCCGCAGCAGGGACGGGTTGATCCGCGGCCGTTCGCCGCGGCCGTCGTCGGCGAACAGGTCGTACAGCTTGCCACCGACCATCATGTGCTGCCACAGCGGGACCGGCCGGTTCTCGTCGACCACCACGGTGGTGTCACCGCGCACGGTGACCAGCCATTCGCCGAACTCCTCGGCGTTGCTCACCGTGGCGGACAGGCCGACGATGCGCACGTGCTCGGGCAGGTGCAGGATGACCTCCTCCCACACCGCGCCGCGGAACCGGTCGGCCAGGTAGTGGATCTCGTCCAGTACCACGTAGCCCAGGTCCTGCAGCGTGGACGAGCCCGCGTAGAGCATGTTGCGCAGCACCTCGGTGGTCATCACGACCACCTGGGCGTTGCCGTTGATCGCCGTGTCGCCGGTCAGCAGACCCACCGCCTCGGGCCCGTAGCGCTTGACCAGGTCGGTGTACTTCTGGTTGGACAGCGCCTTGATCGGCGTGGTGTAGAAGCACTTGCGCCCTTCGGCCATGGCCATGTGCACGGCGAACTCGCCGACCACCGTCTTGCCCGCGCCGGTCGGGGCGCAGACCAGCACGCCGTGACCGTCCTCCAGCGCGCGGCATCCCTGCAACTGGAACTCGTCGAACTCGAACGCCATGTCCGCGGCGAAAGCGGTGAGCTGCGGGTAGCGGGCCCGTTCCTTCGCCGCGCGGTACCGCTCGGCCGGTGTCATCGTCCGGGTCATCGGGCTGTCTGCCACACTGCCAGGGTTTCACACCAGCTTGCGCCATGCAGGAACACCCGCCACCTGGAACGCGCCATAGCCCAGTCACCGGCGTCGTCGCAGGCGTGTCGCGCCGTGCTGCCGCAGCCTGCTGCCTTCGCGCAGCGAAGTCTTGGTGGGCCGAGCCGTGCGCATCCTGCGCTCCGACACCGTGAGCCGGCTCCTGACCGGCCGGACGTGACCGGATGGGCACACGAGGGCGGGCGGAGCTGTTCGCGCATGACGAGGAACCGTGGCGCGTTGTTCAGTACCGCTGCGCGGCTGTCCGGAGCCGCTCGGGTCGCTTGGGGCCGGTTCGCCCAGCACCCGGCTGACGGCGCCTGTTGGCCAGGTCTCCCCCGCGAACAACGCTCGACCGCGCCGCCCGGCCCGGCAAGGTCCGCACCTCGAGAAGCAGTCATGGCGACCGGGTCAGATCACACCCCTCGGCCTGCAACCAGTCACGCCCCTCGCCAGCGGCCGAGCCAGGTCACGACCCTCGGCCGAGTCGGGTCGTGACCCTGCAGGCGGGTCGAGCCACGTCACCCCGCGCCAGGTCCGGTCACATCCTCACCCTGCTTACCGGGTCAGGTCATGGCCCTGTGCGCCGTGTCGGGCCGCATTCTCACCCTGTGCCCGGGTCAGGTCACGTCCTCACCCTGCGGCCCGCTGGGGGTGTACTCGAACGGGGCGGCTTCGTCGTCCGGCACGTCGTCCCAGCCCAGTTCCTTGCGCTTCTTGGCGCGCTTGCGGTCGTGCAGCCGGGCGACCTGGATCGCCGCCTCGAACAGCAACGTCAGCGCCAGCGCCAGCGCCAACATGGAGAACGGGTCCGCCGGGGTGACGATCGCGGCGAAGACGAACAACGCCATGATCAGGCCGCGCCGCCACCGGCTGAGCTGCTCGTAGCTGAGCACACCCGCGCGGTTGAGCATGATGATCAGCAGCGGGATCTCGAAGCTCACCCCGAAGATCACCAGCAGGGTGATGATGAACGAGATGTAGTCGTCACCGGTGAGCGCGGTGGCGAAGTTGTCACCGCCGAAGCCGACCAGCATCCGCAACGCGACCGGCACCAGGATGTAGGCCAGCGCCGCGCCGATCACGAACAACACGGTGGCGATGCTGACGAACGCCCTGCCGTACTTGCGCTCCCGCTCGTACAGCCCGGGCGCCACGAACGCCCAGAACTGGTACAGCCAGACCGGGGACAGCAGGACCGCGCCCGCCGCGATGCCGACCTTGAGCCGGATCATGAACACTTCGAACGGCTTGGTTTGCAGCAGCCGGCATTCCCCGTCGCCTGCGAAGTCCGCCAGCATGGAATCCGGCAGCGCGCAGTACGGACCGCGGATCAGCTCACCCAGCGACGGAATCGGCCCGACCGGCTGTTCGAACCAGATGAAGCCGAGGATGCCGCCCGCCACGATGGCCAGCAACGCGTACGACAACCGCCGACGGAACTCGTAGATGTGCTGGACCAACGTCATGGTCCCGTCCGGGTTGTGCTTGCGGCTGCGCAACCTGCGCAGCTCCCGCCTGCGTTCCCGGCGCGACTTGGTCGACTCGGCCACGACGCCTCGTTCTCTCCCCGTGGCGTCAGCCCGCGTTCTTCTGCTGCTGCTTCAGCTCGTCGAGCTGGCGCTGCAGTTCGGCCACCTTCTCCTCGGTCGATTGCACGCCGGCGGCCGGCGCCTGCGCCGACGGGAGCGCCTTGGCCGCGGGCTGCTCACCCGGAGTGGTGTCGTCGGCCTCGCCCCGCATGTCCTTGGTCTCCGCCTTGAGGATCTTCAGCGAACGACCAACCGCACGCGCCGCGTCCGGCAGCTTCTTCGCACCGAACAGCAGCACCAACACGGCCACCAGGATGAGCAGGTGCCAAGGCGACAGCGAACCCATCTGGGCCTCCCTTCACGGCATATGCCTGTCAGCAACCAGTCTACGGTCCGCGGCGGTGGTGTCACGAACCGCAGCAGCGTCGTCCGCCGCGTGCTCCGCCCGCGCGCCCACTCGCCTCCTGGCGGCCACCGCCAAGGCGGCCCGGCGGGCCCGCAGCATGCCGAGCTCGCTGCGCAGCACCTCCCGGGTGGCATTGCCCAGCGCCGTGAAGTGCCGCAGCGCACGACGGAGGCGTAACGCTACCAGGACGAGCACCACCACACCCGCGACCACGAGCCCGGCACTGACCCAGTAGTACGTCACGCCGCTACCGTAGCGGCACGGCGGAACGACCGGGTGATCACCCGGCCGCCGCCCGGCGAATCGTTACCGGATCTGCCGCTGCTCGTTGCCTAGGCGAGCCGCCGCTTGAACGCCCACACCGACAGCGGCGCGAACACCACCAGGAAGCCGAGCGCCCAGACGATCGACCACATCAGCGGATCGGCGACCGGGCCGCCGAGCATCAGGCCGCGCACCGCGTCGGAGATGACGCTGACCGGGTTGATGTCGACGAATGCCTTCAGCCATCCGGGCAGCGTCGCCGCCGGCACGAACACGTTGCTCACCATGGTCAACGGGAACATCGCGGTGAACCCGAAGATCTGCACCCGCTCCGGGTCCTTGGCGACGATCCCGACCAGCACCGACACCCAGGAGAAGCACAGGGCGAACCCCAGCAGCAGGGCGATCGCGGCGAGCAGGCCGCCCACGGTGCCGGTGAGGCTGAAGCCGAGCACGAACCCGATCACCAGCACCAGGAAGATCGACCACGCCTGCTTGACCTGATCGGCCAGGATGCGGCCGGCCAGCGGCGCCCACCGGGCGATCGGCAGCGACTGCAGCCGGTCGAACACGCCCTTGGTGATGTCGGTGTTCAGGCCCTGGCCCACGTACAGGGTCACGAACAGCATGTTCATCACCAACATGCCGGGCAGCATGAACTGCAGGTACGCCTGCCAGTCGCCCATGATCGCGCCACCGAACATGAACGTGAACAGCAGCACGAACATGATCGGCTGGAAACTGAAGTCGCCCAGCTCCCACGGGTTGTGCCGGACCTGCACGACGCTGCGCCAGGCCAGCGTGAGCGACTGCCGGACACCCTCCGCGGGAGTGACCCGGACGGCCAGCTCCGGCTCCCGCTGCGGCGCGCCTGCCGCTTCCGTCGTCGTCGCGGTCATGCCGGCACCTCCTCGGACTCGGCGGCCTGCGCTTCCTCGGCGGGCCGCCCGGTCAACGCCAGGAACACCTCGTCCAGGCTGGAACTGCGCAGTTGCAACTCGGCCAGCACCACTCCGGCGTCGTCGAACCGGCGGACGGCGGCAGGCAGCACGGACGGCTCGGTCACCTGCGCGGTGACCAGCGATCCCTGCACGTCCGGCTGCGCACCGGTGAGCTCGGCGACCACCCGCTGCACCACCGGCAGGTCGCTGTCCAGCGCCGGCCGCACCGCCAGGGTCTGTGCACCGGTCTTGGCCTTCAGCTCGTCCGGGGTGCCGTTGGCGATCACCCGGCCGTGGTCGATCACCGCGATCTCGTCGGCCAGCGCATCCGCCTCGTCCAGGTACTGCGTGGTGAGCAGGATCGTCACCCCGCCGGCCACCAGCTCACGCAGCAGGTCCCACAACTCCAGCCGGGCGCGGGGGTCCAGGCCGGTGGTCGGCTCGTCCAGGTAGAGGATCCGCGGCCGCCCCACCAGGCTGGCCGCCAGGTCCAGCCTGCGCCGCATGCCGCCGGAGTACGTCTTCGCCGCCCGGCCTGCCGCCTCGCTCAGCCTGAAATCGGCCAGCAGCTGCTTCGCCCTGGCCTTCGCCTCGCGCCTCGGCATGCCGAGCAGCCTGCCGATGAGCAGCAAGTTCTCCATGCCGGTGAGCGTTTCGTCCACCGAGGCGTACTGCCCGGTCAGGCCGATCAGCTGGCGCACCTGGTGCGCCTGCGTGGCCACGTCGTACCCGCCGACCGTGGCCTTTCCCTCGTCCATCCGCAGCAGCGTGGCCAGGATGCGCACCGCCGTGGTCTTGCCTGCACCGTTCGGCCCCAGCAGGCCGAAGACCGATCCAGTGCGCACGGCGAGGTCGACCCCGTTCAGCGCTGTCGTCTCGCCGAAACGCTTGACCAAGCCTTCGGCCCATATCGCGTGCTCCACTGCGGTACTCCAGTCAAATCGGATGATGTGCTCGAACAGGATGCCGGACACCACCGACACTCCGCCTCCGGTTTTCTCCGTGCCCGGCATCCCGTCACGCTAGAACTTCGAGTTGACTCGAAGTCAAGGCGGCGTCTCACGCCATGGTCAGGTCCGCCGACAGCCACCGCTGTGGCCGGAGGTGGATGACCAGCTGCCGCCCGAAGTCGCGACGCGCCATCGCTACGTACTCTTCGACCGCGCCTGCGGGAAGGTAACGGGTGGCCAGTTCGCGGTGCGCGGCTTCGTCGGCCTCCTGCACCGCGGCGGCCGGCCCCTCCACCGACACGTAGCGCACCCGCGGATGCACCGTGTCGACCATCAGCGAGAACCGCCCGGCCGCCGTGATCAGCTTCGCCTTCCGCGACTCGGCCGGAGTGAGAATCCACGGGTTCTCCCCCGGCCGGTACTGGTACCAGATCGGTACGGTCAGCGGCGCCCTGCCCGGCCCGGCGTCCACCGACAATGCTGCGACATGCGGCTCGGCCAGGAACGCCTCGCGTTCTTCCCGTGTCAGAGGCATGCCGCAACCCTATGGCCGGGCACCGACACTTCCAGCGCGTTCACCACGACGCCGGTACGCGTTCGCCGCGAGATCAATGGCGTTCCGGTGGTGGCGTCACTGCGCCAGCTGCGCGGCCGCGGCCAGCTCGAGCGCGGCGGCGGCACGTTCCCGAACCTTGCCGGCCAGCTCGGCGGGCTCCTCGACGACCGCGTCCCCACCCAGGCCGAGCACCAGACGCACCATCCACGACTCGTCCCCGTAGCGCATCGCCACCCGCAGGCGCCCGCCCTCCAGCTCCTCGAGCTCCTCGCACGAGTAGTACTCCGCCACCCAGCGGGCATCCGGCGCCAGCACCAGTGTCGCGGTGGGCTGCTCCGGGCTCGGCGCGAACAAGCCGGCGGACACGTCGTGCGGCTGCGCATCCTCCGGCGGGCGTGCCGGTTCGGCCAGCACCTCGATCTCGTCGATCCGGTCGACCCGGAACAACCGCACGTCCTCGGCGCGCCTGCACCACGCCTCCAGGTAGCTGCGTCCCTCGACGACCAGCAGCCGCATCGGGTCGACCACCCGCTCGCTCATCCTGTCCTTCGACGCCGTGTAGTACTGCATGCGCACCGCTCGCTGCGCGTTCAGTGCCTCCTGCACCACGCGGCGCGTCTCGGCCGTGCGGCGTGCCTCACGCAACCCGGCATCGACCACGACACCCGCGGGCTGCGCCTGACCCGCGGCCGCCTCGATCTTGGCAATCGCCCGCCGCACCGCGTCGGCGTCGAGCACACCCGGCGTCTCGGCCAGGGCGCGCAACGCCACCAGCAAGGCGGTCGCCTCTCCCCCGGTGAGCCGCAACGGCCTGCGCATGCCCGCGTCGTAGGTCACGGTCACCGTGTCGCCCTCGAACGACAGATCGATCAGGTCGCCGGGGCCGTAACCGGGCAGCCCGCACATCCACAGCAGTTCCAGATCCTTGCGCAGCTGCTTCGCGCTCACCCCGAAGTCGGCTGCCGCGTCCTCGATCCGGATCCCCGGCCGGGCCAGCAGGTAAGGCACCAGCGCAAGAAGCCGCGGCAGGCGTGCGCCGACCCCGCGTGCGCTCGACGTCATCGCCGATCACCCCCTGGGTGGGCGAGCGCGCTGAGCCGCTCGTGCACCGCCTTGGCCAGCACGTCCGGCTCCAGCACCAGCACGTCGGGCCCGTATCCGGCGATCCACTTCGCCATGCCGTCCAAGTAGTAGACGTTGCGCTCGATCTCGTCGCCCTCGATGCCCGCGACCGTGCGCCTGCCGATCACGCGCGCCCTGCGGCGAATGCCCGCGGCCTTGCCGTCGGCCACCCACAGCCGCGCCTTCGACGCCGGCGCGTCGAACTCCGGCTCGTGGCTGGCCGCGACGAAGTCGAGCAAATTCACCCCGTCGGGCCGCTTGACCGCGCCTGCCGGGCCGAACGGCGTGACCTTCCCCTGCACCCGGGACAACCGGAAGCAACGTGGTGCGTCACGATCCCGGTCGTGGCCCACGAGGTACCAGCGGCCGCGCCACGACACCACACCCCACGGCTCCACCGTCCGGGTCATCCGCTCCGGCGAGCCCGACCGCCGGTACTCGAACCGCACCGCGCGGCCCTGTTGCACCGCCGAGAGCATCGGGCCGAACGCGGCGTCGGCGCGCACCCGCGGCTGCACCGGTGCGGGCACCTGCTGATCCACCTCGACGCCCGCCGCGCGCAGCTTGACCAAGGCGGCCTGGGCCTGCCCGGTCAGCTCCGGCGAGTCCCACAGCCGCACCGCCAGCCCGACGGCGGCCGCCTCGTCGGGCGCCAGCTCGATCTCGCCCAGCTCGTAGTCCCGCCGCGCGATGCGGTACCCGTCGACCGTGTCGAACGGCGAGTTGCGCCCGGTCTCCATGGGGATGCCCAGCTCGCGCAGCTCCATCTTGTCGCGCTCGAACATGCGGAAGAACGCCTCGTCGCTCGGCGCGTCGGCATAGCCAGGCACGATGGCGCGGATGCGCTCCGCGGTCAGGTACTGGCGCGTCGACAGCAGCGCGAGCACGAGGTTGACCAGTCGTTCTGCACGCGCGGTGGACACCTTGCCGAGAGTAACGCGGTTGGCCAGCTGTTTTGCGCCGCCCCGCCAGGTTCGCCGCCGCTAGCGTGCCGCTGATCGCCACCGGCGGCACAGTTCGCGCTCGCCGGGCACCATCCGCATCAGCACGGCCACGAAGCGTGCCCGGCCGGGCGCGGTGCCGGTCACCGGACCGCGTTGGTCAGCACAGCGGCCCTGGTGATCCGGAACTGCACCGACGAGCCCGGCTTGATACGGGCGAACACCTCGTAGGTGTCGGCCGAGGACAGGTCGTCCACGTGCAGCGGCACGAAGTTCAGCCCCTTGCGGCCCTTGCGCAACACGAACGTGGCCGGGTTGGACCGGGGACGCCGCGCACCGGGCTCCCACTTCCACCGCGCGACCCGCTTCGACTCGGCGTACGCGTCGACGTAGAACACCTCGACGTCGTCGATGTCGTCGAGCGCGAGCTCCAGCCGGATACCCAGCGAATCGGCCACCGGGATGGCCGCACCGCCGTACTGGCCGGGCCCGTCGGAGCGGTCCTCCCCGGTGAACGAGCACAGCACCGCGCCGTCCTGCACCCGCACCTCGGAGTGCGCCAGCCGCCGGTTCCACCGGCTCGGCACGGCCAGTTCCAGGTCCACCCGGCGCAACGCGCGCGGCAGCTCCGGGTCGGCGGGAACGTCGGCCCACGGATCGGTCGACGCGGCCGCAGCGGCCGCCGCGCGCGCGTTCGGCCCCTGCCGATGCGAAGCCAGCACGAACGCCCAGGTGTTGTCCACGACGTCGACCAGGTGGGTCGTCAGGCCCGCACCCTCGACCATCGCCCGGATGCGCTGGGCGTCGAACAGCGCGACGTGCCCCCAGACGTTCTCCAGCCTGCCGAGCAGCGGCACGGAGATGAGCAGGTCCGCGTCGTCCGGCAGCGCGGCGGCCAGCGTCTTCACCGCCGCCTCCGGGTCCGGGACGTGCTCGATGACCTCGCAGCAGACCACCAGGTCGGCACCGAACTCGGCGACCTCGTCGCGGGTCAGGTCGTACAGGTCGCCTTGCCGCACCTCTGCCCGGTCGGCCAGCCCGTTCAGCTCGAGCGTTTCCCGGGTGGCGGACACGTTGTCCGGCTCCAGGTCGATGCCGTGATACGCGCCGACCTGGCCGTCCCGCAGGAAGATGCCGGCCAGGTAGCCACGCCCGAGGCCGATCTCGAACAGCCGCTCCCCCGGCCGGACGAAGTCGATCGTGCGCCGGAACCGGGTCCAGTTCGCCGGGCTGCGGTACAGCCGCTCGGTCGCCCCGCTGATCGACGGGCCGGTCTTCAGCGGGGTCAGGTCCCGCTCCGCCCGGTCACGCTCCGCAGTCCATCGGCGTTCGAACAACCGCTGCGACTGGCCCGCACCCAGGGCACCGAGGACGTCGACGAGCTCCCAACCAGCCCTGACCAGCGCCTTCTCCATCGCCGCCGCATCCTCGGCCATGATTACTCCCTGTTGTCACTCGCTGCTGCCGGTAGCCTACTGACCCCCACGGCGGCCGCCGCGACCCGGTCGGTCGAGACCCGGCGGCGGCCGGCCGGCGGTGCCGTAGGATCCACCGCCGTGACCGACCGCAACCCGGGGACAGCACGCCGATGAGCCCGCTACCGCCAGGCCTGCGCGCCCGGCTGGCCGCCGTCCGGGATCGGGCCCGCAGCCCGCGCAGGCCGGGGCCGCGCGCCTCGACCGGTCAGCTCGCCCGGCTCAAACGCCTGACCATGCAACGACGCTACGCCGAGGCGGCGGAGTTCGCTCAGCGCCATCTGACCGATTTCCCGCACGACGAGGCGTGGCTGCGGCAGGCGGTGTCGACGCTCGGCAAGGCGGGGGCCCTCACCGGCCAGCGCGACGCCGCCCGGCTGCTGGGGGCGATCGATCCGGCGATGGCGGCCAAGGCCGCGCAGCTGGACGGCCGGCTCCGGGAGACGTCCCCGTCGTGGCGGCCGACGGTGCCGGGAGACCCTGAGCCGCTGCGGCCCGCCGCCGAGAACAAGGTGCTGCACCTGCTGAAGATTTCCCTGCCCTACCGGCAGAGCGGGTACAGCGTCCGCTCCAAATACACCGTCGAGGGACAGCTGGCCGCCGGGTTGCAGCCGGTCGTGGTCACCGCGCTCGGCTTCCCACGGCAGATCGGAGTCACCGACGCGGCTGCCGAGGAGACCATCGGCGGCGTGCGGTACCTGCGGCTCGACCCCGGGGCGGACTACGACTTCGACAAGCCGGCGGACGAATACCTGCAGGACTACACCGAGGCGGCCGCGGAGGTGGTCAGGGCCGAAGCGCCCGCCGTCATCCACGTCCACTCCGGCCACCGCGGGTTCGAAGCCGCCCTGGTGGGGCTGGCCCTCGGCAGGCACTTCGGCATCCCGGTGGTCTACGAGGTGCGCGGCTTCTTCGAGTCGCTGTGGACCTCCGACACCCGATGGGCCGAATCCTCGGAGATCTACCGGCGCCGGCGTGACACCGAGAACCGGTGCATGGCCGAGGCCGACGCCGTGGTGACGCTGAGCGAGTCGATGCGCGACGAGATCGTGCAGCGCGGCATCGATGCGGAAAGCGTGCACGTGGTGCCCAACGGCGTCGACGTCGACGCATTCCAGCCACGCGACCGTTCCGCCGAACTGGTGGCGCACCTCGGCCTGGAAGGCAAGTTCACCTTCGGCTACGTCAGCAACCTCGACCACTACCGCGAGGGGCAGGAGCTGCTGATCGACGCCGCGGTCGAGCTTCGTCGTCGCGGCGTTCCGGCAACCGCATTGATCGTGGGCGACGGTCGACGGCGCGGTGAGCTGGAACAGCTGGCCCAGCGCAGGCAGGCCGGTGACGCGGTGATTTTCACCGGCCGTGTCCCGCACGATCGGGTACTCGACTACTACGCGCTGCTCGACGTGTTCGTGATTCCCCGGGTCGACGAACGGGCCGCCCGGCTGGTCACACCGCTCAAGCCTTTCGAGGCGATGGCGGCGGGCATCCCGCTGGTCACCTCCGATCTGCCTGCGCTGCGGGAAATCACCGGTGACGGACGTCGCGGCCGCTACTTCCGTGCGGGCGACGCAGGCGGTTTGGCCGACGTCCTTGCCGGCCTGCACGCCGATCCGGCCGAGCGGTCGGCGATGGCACAGCGAGCCCGCGATTGGGTGGTCGCCGAACGGCAGTGGTCGGCGAACGGCCGACGGTATGCCGAGCTGTACGCCTCGCTGCGACGCTCCTGAGCGCCTGGTGGCCCCAAGCACTCAGATGTCGACGTGTTCGCGGGGGTCGCCGAAGAAGATCAGGCAACCGGCCCGGTTCATCAGCGCTGCGTCGGTGATCGTCCAGGTGTGTGCGGTGCGATCGGCTCCCCGCACGCTGACGTAGTTGAACCGGTCGGCCGAGTAGGTCGCGACGCCTTCCCGCTGCGCACGGTTCAGAATGTCGGTGTCCACGCCGCGCGGCAGCGAGTCGTCGAACCGCAGCGCGCGGGCCACATCGGCCTTGAGCAGCATCGACCCGCCTTGCACGAGTCGTTCGTAACGATGCTCGGAGCGCGGGCAGCGCAGCACGACGGCCCCGCTGGACCGTAGCCACACGTAGTGGGCCCACTTGCCCACGATGCCTGCGTCGGTGTAGTCGAACGCGTCCAGCAGGTCGTCCAGGTAGTGGGTCCCGTAGAAGTTGTCGTCGTCCATCTTCGCGACGAACTCGCCATCTGCGGCGTCCAGGCCCATGTTCATGCAGGCGCCCAGCGGCAGCGAGGGGTCGGCTTCCAGCACGGTGATGTGCTCCACTCCCGCGGCCTTGGCACGGGCCCGCAAATCCAGCTCGGCGGCGCGCAACCCGTGCAGTACCAGCACGAGCTGAACCGCGGGGTGCGCTTGCCTGGCCACGTTGGCGAACACGTTGTCCAGCTCGTGGGCGCGGTTGGTCGGCACCACCGCCGACACGGTGCGTTCGGCGGGACGCCCCGGCCGGCCCGCCAGCTCGGCCAGCCGCTCCACCCGGCGCGCGGCGGCGTGCCGACGGCGCACGATGCGGCCCAGCACGTGCCCCTCACGGTCGGCCAGCTCGGCCTGGTACAGGTGCGCCGTCAGCTGCGCACGCAACGTCTCCTCGTCCTCGACCACGGTGGCATTGCCGACGACATCTGCCGGGAGCCCCTCGGTGCTCGAGGTCAGCAAGCTGCTGCCACCGGCAAGCGCGGCCAGCACGTGCCACGCGTGCGAACGGCGCTGCACGACGACTGGGTAGCCGGACACCTCCGGCCCGGAAGCCGGCAAGGCGCCCGGATCCCACAGATCCTGCTTGCCGGTGTCGACACCGCTCACAGGAGGTCCGAGCACGGCGGCCGCCTGCTGCCGGGGACGACCCACCGACGGGTTGTGCAGTCGTGGCTGCACGGCCGGAGGCAGCACCTCGGCGCCGGGGAACGCGGCAAGCGAGCGATCGTCGTCGACGAACACCTGGTCGACCTTCTCCGCCCAGGACGTGTCGGCGTCCGTCACGGTGCCGGTCACCCACACCGCGACGGGAATCGCCATGTCGGCGCAGCGAGCGAGCGCGTCATCCCATCCCGCCAGCCGCCCGTGCCGGGCTTCCAGCACGACGATGTCGACGGCGCCGTCGGTCAGCACCGACGACCAGTTCTGCCGGGTCAGCTCCTGCTGGGACCACTCCCACGCCAACAGCGCGAGCAATCGGCTGTCGGCGGCCACCGCGGCGCGCAGGTCGGGCCGGGCAGGAACGGGGGTGGGCGGCCGATACGCCCGCTGCGCCGCCCGCAGGTCGGCACGCCGGACCGCGTCCGGGCCGCTGATCGCCGACCGGACGCGCCGCAGCACGGCGCGCACCGCGGAGCCCACCCGCGAGGCAGCGGCCGCAGCGGTCATTCCGCCTTCCCAGCCTTGCGATCCAGCAGCTCGTGGTACGTCTCGTCGACGATGGTGGTGATCTGCGCCCAGTCACGCTCGGCGAGCACCCACTCGCGGGCCGCCTTGCCCAGCTCGGCACGCAATTCCGGCGAGTCGAGCAGCTTGCCGAGCACCGCGGCGAACGCCTCCGCCGACCCCTTCTCGAACACCAGGCCGGTCTTGCCGTCGTCGACGATCTCGGTGAGCGCGGCGACGCTGGACGACACCACCGCCTTGCCCATGGCCATCGACTCGAACGGCTTGATCGGCGAGATCAGCTCGCACACCGGCAGCGGCAACCGCGGGAACGGGGCGATGTCGAACAGCGAAATGTACCGGCCGACCTCGGCGTGCGGCACCCGCCCAGTGAACGTCACCACGTCACCCAGCCGCAGTTCGTCCGCCATGCCGCGGAGCACGTGCTCGTGGTGGCCGTCACCGACGATCACCACGTGGAAGTCCGACCGCTTCTGCTTCAGCGCCGCGGTGGCCTGCAGCAGCAGGTCCAGGCCCTCGTAGTCCACCAGGCCGCCGGCGTAGCCGATCACGGTCTTGTCCGTCACGCCCAGCTGGGCGGCCAGCTCGGTGTCCCGCTCGCGCGGGGCGAATCGGCTCGCGTGCACGCCGTTGGGCAGCACCCGCAGGCGCTCCTCCGGGACACCCCGGTCGATCATCTCGCGACGCAGCGCCTCGGTGATCACGAACACCACGTCCGCGTCCCGGCACGCGGCGTTCTCGATCGACGTGAGGAACTTGTACCGTTCGGTTTCGGCGAATCCTTCGTCGCGGGAGACCTTCATCAGGTCTTCCAGGCCGCGCATCTCGTAGATGAACGGGATCCCCAGCTGACGGGCAGCCCGCGCGCCTGCCAGCCCGTTGAAGTAGAAGCTCGACGCGTGGATCAGGGACGCGCCGTGGTCCCGCGCCAGCGACACCAGGCCCTGGGTGAAGCGTTCGGTGAACTTCTCCAGCGGATGCTTGGGGTAGTGCGTGACACCTTCGTCGTACAGCCGGTGGTATTCGATCTCGTCGACCACGTCCACCCGGTTGACGGTGCGTTCGCCGATGCCGCGCCACCAGTCGAACGGGAAGCCCAGCCGGGTCACCGCGCGGACGTCCCACCCGCGCTGGTGCAAGCTGCTCAGGATGCCGTGCGACCGCGTGGCGTAACCGCCGGACGTCATCGGCAGCGACTGCGCCAGCACCGACAGCACCGCACCCTTCCGCGGCTGGTGATCGGTCTTCTCCGGCGCCGGGGCCAGCTCCGGCCAGCCGTTGGCCACGATGGCCAGCTGGTCGCTGCAGCTGGCCACCATCTCGTTCATCTTCTCGTCGCCGGGCTCGTCGATCAGCACCCGCTTGGCCAGCGACATCGCGGCGGCGAGGTGCCCGGATCCCTGCGCCTTGCGTGCCGCCTTGCGCAGCTGCCGCAGCGTCAGCGGCCTGCCGTCCTCGCTCGGCGTGCCCGCGGTGTTCTCCTCCAGGTAGGCGGCCAGTTCCTGCCACTGCTGCAGGGTGAACAACGCCCTGGCGACGATGTGCACCGGCCGCTCGCGCTCCGCGGTGATCCGCGCCACGTGCTCGTCGTAGGCCTTCCGGTCGGTGCGGAACAGCTGGATCAGCCGCAGCTGCTCCTCCAGCTCCCGCACCCGCTCCGGCTCGTAGGACACCGAGGAAGCCTGCAGCACCTTGTCGTAGCGGGCGACCAGCTCGGCGTCCTCGCTTTCGGCCAGCGCGTCGAGCGTCTTGCGCACCTCACCACCGTGGCGTGGCGTGCGCGCCGCCAGCTGTTCCAGGATCTCCCGCTGCTCGGCGGTGCGCTGGGTCTGGCCGGCCAGCTGCAGATGCACCAGCTTGATGTCCAGATCCTTCGGATCCAGCTCCCCCGCCTTGCGGATGTCCTCCAGTGCGCCGGTCAGGTCGGCCTGTTTCTGCTTCAGCACCGCACGCACGTGCCAGGCCCCGGCTTCCGACGGCGTGCCGAACAGCGGCTGCGCGACCGCCTCGGCCTTGGCGAAATCCTCTTTCTGCCGGATGAGCCGCAACGCCTTGCTGACGCGCATGCGCGCGTTGAGCTTGCGCACTTTCGCCGGGCCGACGGTCGGCGGAATCCGCACCGCCACCGGGTAGGCGGCCTTGAGCACGGTTTCCTTCATGCGGCGCTTGAGTGAGGACATCGTGTTTCGGAGCTCCCCTAGGTGTCGCCGGATCATGTGCGACCGGCCGGACGGTCCATGTGCTCAGACCTCGACGTGGACGCGTGGGTCACCGAAGAAGACCAACCGCCCGGTCTTGGTCATGAAGGTGACGTCGGGTACCTGCCAAGTGTGCGAGGTCCGATCCGAACCGCGCACGCTGACGAAGTTGAACCGGTCACCGGAATAGATGCGCACGCCGTCGGCCATGGCGCGGTCCAGGAAGTCGCTGTCGACGGCGCGCGGAATGTCACTGAACTTCAGGCTACGCGCCAGGTCGCCCTCGATGAGCATCGAGCCACCCTGAATGCGGCGCTCGTAGGTGTGCTCGGCGTCTGGGTAGCGCAGCACGACGGCGTCGGTGGAGCGCAGCCAGACGTAGTGACCCCACTTGCCGACCACGCCCGCGTCGGTGTAGTCGAACGCGGCCATCAGGTCGGTCAGGTAGTGCTTGCCGTAGAAGTTGTCGTCGTCGATCTTGGCGATGTAGGCCCCCGATGCGGCCTCGATGCCGCGGTTCATGCACATGCCCAGGGTCAGCGACCGGTCGGCGTGCACGATGGTCAGATTCTGCACGCCCTTGTCGGCCGCCTGGGCCCGCAGCTCGGCGTCGTCGAGATCGAGACCGTGCAACACCAGCACCAGCTCGAGCTCGGGGTAGGCCTGCCTGCCGATGTTGTCGAAGATGTTGCCGATCTCGTGCGCCCGGTTGGTCGGCGCCACGGCGGAGACGCTGCGCACCGGCCTCCCGGCGGTCCTGCCCAGGCCGGCCAGGATGCTGTCCACCCGGTGGTCGTAGGTGTGCCCGGTCATGATCGCCCGGTGCAACCGCAACGCCTCACGGTCCCGCAACTCGGTCTGCCAGGTGCGGGCGACCACCTCACCGCGCAGCTCCTTCTCCGTGCCCTGCGCGGCGACGTGCTCGGCGACCTCCGGCGGCAGGGCATCCCGGAACTCCGGCAGGGTGACCACCGCGGTCTGCGCGGCGCCTGCCTCCAGCGCCCGCCACGCGTCGGCCCGGTGCGAGCGGCCCGCGTCCAGCAGCACCCGGTACGAGCTCGCCAGCTCCACCGAGCGCCGATAGCCGGCGGTGCCGCGCACCTTCGCCTTGACACCGTTGCCGTCCAGTTCCTCCGGACGCCGACCGGTCGTCCACACGTCGAAATCGGCGGACTTCACCGGTTTGAGGGCTGGCGTCACCACGTCGGCGAACATCTTCGCCTCGGACTCGTCGAATCCGTGCTCGCCGACGATCAGCACGCCCTGCGGCTGCCGCCGGTCCCCCGGCCCACCCGTGACCGGGTTGTGCACGAACGGCTGGGCGGCCGGGAGCAGCACCTCCACCTTCCCCTCGGGGAACTCGGCCCGCCAAGCGTCGACCACCGACTTGTCGTGCACGCACACCAGCTTGGCCAGGTTGGCCAACGGCCGCGCCGATGCCGGGGGTACCGCGTCGGTCACCCACACGACCACGTCGATGCCCGCGGCGTCCGCCGCGTGGACGAACTCGTCGACGGCGGATCGCTCCCACCCGGGCACGCCGGAGCGGGTGAACTCGATCAGAGCCAGGTCGGGCTTGCCCTCGAGCACCTGGCGCCAGCTGTCCGGCGTCAGGTCCAGCTGCCGCCACTCCCATGCCAGCCCGGCGCGCAGCCGTTCCCCCGCCGCCACCGCGGCGGTGACGTCCGACCTGCGGGGACGCGGTTCACGCGGCTGCTCCGCCGGGGTGTCCTCGGCCGCCGAAGTCACCATCGTCGCCGACGTCGGCGACGACGGCTCCGCCTCCTGCTGGCGGGACCACTTGCGCAGCACACGTAAGGCACTGCCCAGCTTCGCGCGGGAAGTGGGCCGACCGGTCATGGCGTCTCCAGGTTCTGTGTCGTCCGGTGGGCTCTACTTCGCCTTGTCGACGATCGGCACCAGGGCCCGCTCCAGCCGCGGCGCCAGGCTGTCGACGTAGGTCTTGGTCAGGTGCGACCCCTGGCGGTAGATCAGCACGTCGCCGATCACCGGCGGGCACACCTCACCGGGGCAGATGTAGTCGTTGAGGTCGATCAGCTCCACGCCGGGGGCCTCTTTGACCGCTTCCAGCTGGACCGGGCCGCCGCCCTGCTTCTCACCGTCCGAGCGGTCGAACGTGCACTTGGCCAGATCTTCCCGGTTGGCGTCGACGCACTTGTAGACCGGGCCGACTTCGTCGGGCGGGTACGGGTTGTCGCGCAGCACGGCCACGGTGATCCCGGCCTTCGCCAGCCTGCTCCAGCGAGCGGTCATGCCCTCGACCATGGCCTCCGCGCTGGAGCCCCCTTGGGCGTTCCCCGGGTCCTTCAGCGCCTTCTGCCTGCCCTGCGAGGTGAGCACCACGTCCGGCTGGTCCTGCAGCAGCTTGCTGGTGACCGCCAGGCTCCACTTGGTGCACGAGTCGTACGGCTTGCCGTCCTGCGAGATGGTGACGTCGGCGAACGTGCACGCGGACTTGGTGTAGGTGACCACCCGCCAGCCGCGCTCCTTGCCGATGGTGTCCAGCGCGGAGATCCACTGCAGCGCCTTCGAGTCACCCACCAGGGTCACCGTCGTGTCGCCGTCCGGGTCACCGTAGGTACAGGCCACCGGCTCCGCCGACAGCACGTCGACCTGGCAACCCTTGTCGTAGGCCTCCGGCACGTCGTCGGTCGCCTCGAGCGGGTCGGGCACCATCGCCTCCGCCGAGGTCTGCGGCTTGAACGCCGACGGAGGACCTTCGATGGCGGCCGCGCCCTTGGCGTCGACCACCCCGCCACCGGCCACCGCCGCGGTCACCCCGACCAGGCCGAAGCCGAGGGCGACACCGGTCACCGACAGCACGGCGCCGAGCTTGAGCGAGTTCCTGGGCACCTTGAACGTGGTGCTGGAGAACCTGATCGGGTTCTCGATGTACTTCAGGGTGAGCCACGCGGGGACGAAGGAGAACAGCGCCACCGCCAGGCCCTTGGCCGGCGTCAGGCCCTCCCAGTAGGAGGCCGCGGCCACGATCATCGGCCAGTGCCACAGGTACAGCGAGTAGGACAGCCCGCCGACCCAGGTGAACGGCCGGGTGCCCAGCACGGCGATCGGACCGCGCCGCCCCGCGGCGAACCCGGCCGCGATCACCGCGGCGGTGCCCAGGGTGGGCAGCGCCGCGGCGTAACCCGGCCATTCCGCGCTGGTGTCGTAGACGAACGCGGAGGTCACGATGGCCGCCACGCCGAGCCAGCCCAGCAGGACGGCCACCGCCTGCGGCAGCTTGGTGAACCAGACGGCACCCAGCGCGACCGCGCCGCCGATGGCCATCTCCCACATGCGCGTGGTGGTCACGAAGAACGCCACCGGCGGCTCGGCCATGGTGTAGTACACCGACCACGCGAACGAGGGCACGGCGATCAGGCCGAGCCCGATCCACAAGTGGTTGCCGAGCTGCTTGCCGCGCTTGCGCAGCAGGAACACCACGGCCAGGAGCACCAGCGGCCACACCAGGTAGTACTGCTCCTCCACGGCCAGCGACCAGTAGTGCTGGACCGGGGACGCCTCGCTGTCCTCGGCCAGGTAGTCCACCGACCGGTCGGCCAGCCGCCAGTTCACCACGTACAGCGCCGACGCGACGATGTCCCCGCCGATCTCCTCCCAGGAGACGCGCGGGATGAACACCATGGTCAGCGCCACGGTGGTGGCCAGCACCGTGGCCGCGGCGGGCAGCAGCCGCTTGGCGCGGCGGGCGTAGAAGCCCGCCAGCGAGATGGTGCCGGTGCGCTGGACCTCCTTCACCAGCAGCCCGGTGATCAGGAACCCGGAAATCACGAAGAAGACGTCGACGCCGACGAACCCGCCGGACAGAGACGGCAGCCCGGCGTGGTACAGCAGCACCAGGCCGACGGCGATGGCGCGTAGGCCTTCCACGTCGGGCCGGAAACCGGAGATGGGCGACGCCGCCTTGGCTTCACCCGGCGCCGGCGGCTGCTGGGTTCCGCTCCGTTTGCCGAGCCTCACCTCGGTGACCACAGGGTTGTTCCTCCACTTACGTCGGGGGCATGTGCCGCGCGCCGCCCGGCCGCGCCCGGCCCCGGCTGCCGGCTAGACACCGAGGAACCGCACCACGACATCGGCGATCCGCTCGCCTGCCTTGCCGTCCCACAGCGGCGGCACCGGCCAGGTCTCGGCGCGGCCCGCCGCCAGCACGTCGGCCACCACGCCGGGCAGCGAGTCACGCGTCACCAGCTGGTTCGTGCCGTGGGTGATGGTGATCGGGCGTTCGGTGTTGGGTCGCAGCGTCAGGCACGGCACACCCAGGATCGTCGTCTCCTCCTGCACCCCACCCGAGTCGGTGATGACCACGTTCGACCCGCGCACCAGGCCCATGAACTCCACGTAGCCCAGCGGATCGACGATCTTCATGCGCGGGTGGTCGAACAGGCCCGCGTCACGCAGGCGCTGCCGCCCACGGGGGTGCAGCGGGAGCACCACGGTGATCTGGTCGGCCACCGCGTGCATCGCCTTGACCAGCTCGGCGGCGTCCGCCGGGTCGTCGACGTTGCTCGGGCGGTGCAGCGTGGCCACCGCGTAGTCGCCGGACACGCCCGCCTGAGCCGCAGCGGCCTCGGTGTCGAACCGGTCCATGTTGGCCAGCAGCGTGTCGATCATCGGGTTGCCGACCAGGTGGATCTTGCCGGGGTCGATGCCCTCGTTGCCCAGGTGTGCGATGGCGTCCGGGCTGGTGCACAGCAGCAGGTCGGCCAGCCGGTCGGTGACGATCCGGTTGACCTCCTCCGGCATGGTCATGTCGAAGCTGCGCAACCCCGCCTCGACGTGCGCGATCGGCACGCCGAGCTTCGCTGTCACCAGCGCGGCGGCGACGGTCGAGTTTACGTCGCCGTACACCACGACCAGCGCCGGCTGCTCGGCGACGATCAAGTCCTCCAGCGCGGTCATCACCGCGGCGGTCTGCTTGGCGTGGGTTCCCGACCCGACGCCCAGGTTGATGTCCGGTTCGGGCAGCCCGAGCTGCGCGAAGAACACGTCGGACATGTGCTTGTCGTAGTGCTGGCCGGTGTGCACCAGCTTCTGCACCACGCCCCGCCCGGTGAGCGCCTTGATGACCGGCGCGGCCTTGGGGAAGTTCGGACGCGCCCCGGTGACATGCAGAATGAGCGGGTTGGCGGTTGACATGGTCAGCAAGAGTACTTGGTCGCTCACTCGACGCTGTGCGGGCCCAGGTTCTCGGTGGTGTGTCGGTTACTCCGGATCAGGCGCGCGGGACGACCAAGCGGGCAGTGCCTTTCTCGTGCGGCAGTTTGTTCCAGGTTAGCTCCGGCCACTCGGATCGCCACCGGTGCAGGATCGCCCGCTCGTCTGGCCGGTCGGCGTCGTCGAGCAACAGCACCGCCCCCGGCGCCAGCCGATCGCGCAGCACCGGAACCGCCGGGTAGCGGGCTTGGCGATGGGTGGGCTTGGGCGGCCCGTCGATCAGCACCAGGTCGATGTCGTGCAGATCGTGCAGGGCGGCGGTGTCGTACCACTGCCAGGTCCCGGCGGGCACGTCGATCGGGGCGATCGGCGCCAGCCGCACGTCGGCGACGTCGGCCAGCCCGTGCCCGGCGAGTGTCGTGCGGGTCCGCTCGGCGAACTCCTGGTCGTGCTCCAGTGCGACGACACGGCCGGACCCGAGCAGTTCCACCGCGTAGGCGGCCCATACGGTCGACGCGCCGCTACCGCACTCCAGCACCGTCCGAGGCTCGCCGCGCAGGATCTCCTCGACGTAGCTGAGCAGGACGTCCGGCGAGAGCGCCCAACCGCGGCTGGGCGGCATGGCACGGCGGACGCGGATCAGCTGGTAGAGGTTCTGCAGCGCCTCCAGCTGGCGGAACATCCGGTCGGCTTGCCGCCGGGACCGGTCGGCTTCCTGCTCCGCGGCGTGCTCGATCTTCTTGGCCAGCGCGTTGGTGCGGCCTCCCACCGCTTTGGCCACCGACCGGTGGGCGTGCCTGGTCTCCGCCCGCTGGGCCCGGCCCGCGGCCGAGACCGCCGCGGCCACCGCTTTCTGGTGCCGATGCAGCGACTTCTGCTGCCGCAGCAGCGACTCGATCAGCCGGTAGGTGCTCCTCTGGTGTTTGCGCACCGCGTTGAGCCGGTTGCGCACCCACCACAGTCCCCCGGCGAGCAGCACGAACGTCGCGGCGGCGATGGCCGAAGACAGCCATGCGGCCCGCCACCCGGCGACCCCGCCGACGACACCGGCGACGAGCACCAACGCCACGAACCCAACGCGCCGCACTGTGCTCCTCCCGCTCGGCCTCGTCGCCCCGGTCCGGCACTCCACCCGGTTGGCCGAGGCTGCTCCCTGCCGCCACCGCGGCTGCCACACCGCGGTGCCACATCCGGGGATTTCGGTCCGGCTTCGCTCCGGCCCCGATCAGGTCGCTGACCGGTACGTACCCGCGTCGGACGAACCGTACGCGCAGCGAACGTGACTCCAGTCACACCGAGCGGGCGATCACAAATTCACCCTGACGGGTAGAACGTACGGGCAATTTCTTCCCGGCGCCTGCGATAGCCGGCGGACGATCCGGGCAGCAGGTCCTCCACCGGGCTGGTCCCGGACACGGCGTCGGTGCCAGCCGACTCGGTGAAAGTCACCGGACCGGGTAAGGGCGGAACCCGCTCCTCTCGCCTGCCGAGCAGCCGCTGGATTCCCGCCACCGCCCGCGGGCCGATCACCTTTTCCACTGCCGGACGCACCGCAGCGCGAACCATTTCCGCCCGCTCCGGTACCGAGAACCGATGCGCGGTGAAACCCGCCGCCACGTCGGCCAGCGTCGTGGCCGCGGCGGCGGCGCCCTCGGGCGCGGAGAGCTCGGCGAGCCGCCCGGCGAGTTCCGCCCGGACGTCGTGGTCCAGCAGCCGGGTGACGACGCCGGCCACCCGGTCCGGGTCCCGCTCCGGGGCGCTCAGCGCCAGCTTCTTGCCTGCCGCCCAGCTCGCCCGGGCCGCCTGGTCGTCGGTGAGCGCCGCCTCGGTGGGGACGAACACCACCGGCATCCGGCCGTACAGCATTTCGTGGAACGAGTTGTAGCCGGTCTCGGTCACTGCCGCGTCGAAGGCGGACAGATAGCGGGCCAGCGGGAAGACCCCGTGCAACCGGACCACCCGCTGCGCCAGGTGGGGTTCGAGCCCGAGATCACCGGCGCTGATCGGTGACCGGGTCAGAGCGACCAGCCAGCTGTCGTCGGCAAGGATCGTGCGCACCGCGGCCATTGCCGCGTCGGACCCTTGCGTACGCAACGTCACCAGCGCCACCGGCCGGTCCTGATCCAGCCCCAGCTCCGCCCTTGCCTGCTCCTTCGGCACGCGATCGACACACTCCAGCAGGGTGACCGGCGGAACGCGGACGACGTCGGCCGCCGCGGCCGTGGCGCCCCGGTCGGCCTCCGCGGCAAGATCACCCGGTTCGAGGACGGCGTCGAACATGCGCCGCTTACGCAGCGCGTGCAGGTTCGCGCCGGGCTTCCACATGCCACGCCGCACCCACACGAAGGCCACGTCGGGCAGCCTCCGGCGGGCGAGCGAAACACCGTGATAGGGGAAGGCGCCGTCGAACGCGAAGACCTGTGCGCCGGTTTCCGCGATCACCGCTTCGATCCGCCGCGCCAGGTACTCGTGCCAGTCAACCGACGTCATGAACCGCCGCTGGGGGCTCGGGCAGTACTCCCCGGTCAGCCCCAACGACGACCGGACCAGCGGCAACGCCTGCGACATGGAGAACAGCACCGGGCGGAACATCTCGCCCGCGGCCAGCGCGGTGGCCGCGGCGCGCGCCAGATGTCCCATTCCGGTGCCGTTGCTGGTGGCCAGGATGACCGTCGGCATGACCGTGCACTGTAGGGGCGGGCGGCGTGGGCTTGCGCACGGGCCCCGGCGCTGTCGACGTGGCCCACCACGGCGGCCGGGAGCTTCCGGGCGCAGGTGTAGCATCCGCTCGTGCCTACCGAGAACACCACAGATCTCGTCATCATCGGCCTCGGCTACGTCGGGCTACCGCTCGCGCAGGGCGCCGTGCAGGCCGGGCTCAAGGTGGTCGGGCTGGACGTCGACGCCACGGCGGTCGACGGCCTGAACGCCAAGAAGTCGCACATCGACGACCTCACCGACGCCGACGTCGCGGACATGGTCGACAAGGGCTTTCGTGCCACCACCGACCCGTCCGTGCTGGCCACCGCCGACACGGTGGTCATCTGCGTGCCCACGCCGCTGTCCGACTCCGGCGGCCCGGACCTGAGCGCGGTCAAGAGCGCCACGAAGACGATCGCCGAGCACCTGCACCCGGGCATGCTGGTGGTGCTGGAGTCCACCACCTACCCCGGCACGACCGACGAGGTGGTGCGCCCGCTGCTGGAGGCGGGCGGCCTGGTTGCGGGCAAGGACTTCAACCTGGCGTTCTCCCCGGAGCGGATCGACCCGGGCAACCCGACGTTCGGCCTGAAGAACACCCCGAAGGTGGTCGGCGGTCTCACCCCGGCGTGCACCGAGCGGGTGGCGCAGTTCTACGGCCGCATCGTCGACACGGTGGTGCGGGCCCGCGGCGTGCGCGAGGCCGAGATGGCCAAGCTGCTGGAGAACACCTACCGGCACATCAACATCGCGCTGGTCAACGAGATGGCGAAGTTCTGCCAGCACCTGGACGTGGACATCTGGGACGCGATCCGGTGCGCGTCGACCAAGCCGTTCGGGTTCCAGCCGTTCTACCCCGGGCCCGGCGTCGGCGGGCACTGCATCCCGATCGACCCGAACTACCTGTCGTACAAGGTCAAGACGCTGGGCTACCCGTTCCGCTTCGTCGAGCTGGCGCAGGAGATCAACGCGTCCATGCCCGCCTACGTGGTGCGGCGGACCCAGGACCTGCTCAACGACCAGGGCAAGGCGCTGCGCGGTTCCACCGTGCTGCTGCTGGGCGTCACCTACAAGCCGGACATCCACGACCAGCGGGAGTCGCCCGCCCAGCCGCTGGCCAAGCTGCTGGCCAACTTCGGCGCGACGGTGTGGTACCACGACCCGTTCGTGCCGACCTGGTCGGTCAACGGCGACCAGCTGGCGTGCGTGCCCGACCTGAACGCCGCGCTCGAGTCTGCCGACGTGACGATCCTGCTCCAGCCGCACTCGAGCTACGACCTGACGGCGATCGCCAAGCGGGCCCGGCTGCTGTTCGACACCCGCGGCAAGGTCGACGTCACCGACCCGGACGCCGCGGTGACCAGACTCTGATCGCGATGTCCAAGCCCGTGGTGGTCCTGGCCACCAGCAACGGCACCGGCCTGGGGCATCTGAGCCGTCAGCTGGCGGTCGGGCATGCGCTGCGTGACGACGCCGAGCCGGTCTACTTCTCGCTGTCCAGGGCCGTGGGCGTGATCCGCCACCAGGGCCAGCGCGGCGAGTACGTGCCGAGCCGGGAACGCGGGTGGATTCCCACCCACGTGTGGCACCACTACCTGCGGGACCGGCTGACCGCGTTCGTCGCCGAGACCAAGGCGGAAGCCGTGGTGTTCGACGGCGTGGTGCCCTACGAGGGGCTGCTGCTGGCCCGCGCCCGGCTGCCCGGCGTACGGTTCGTCTGGATGCGCCGCGGGTTCTGGCGGCCCGGCGCGCGCACCGCGCCGCTGGCCGCCGCGCCGTTGTTCGACCTGGTGCTGGAGCCGGGCGACTTCGCGGCGGCGGGCGACAACGGGGCGACCGCGCACCGGACGGATGCCGTGCGCCTGTCCCCCATCACCCAGCTGGAGTACCTCGATCTGCTGCCCCGGGAGGAGGCAGCCGCCGAGCTGGGCTTGGACCCCGGCAGGCCGACGGCGCTGGTCACCCTGTCCTCCGGGGTGCTCAACGACGTGGTCACCCCGGGCGCGGCCGCGGTGACCGCACTGCTGGAGGACCCGGACTGGCAGGTGGCCGTGGTCCGCTCGCACATCGCGGCGGGCCGGATCCCCCTGGCGGACGAGTCCCGGTGCGTCGAGCTGGCCGGGGTGTATCCGCTGGCCAGGTATCTGGCCGCGTTCGACGCGGCGGTCGCCGCCGGCGGCTACAACTCGGTGCACGAACTGCTCACCGCCGGCGTCCCGACGTTGTTCGTGCCCAACCCGACGTCGGGTACCGACGATCAGCCCGCCCGTACCCGGTGGCTGGCCGATCAAGGTTTCGCGCGCCACGCGGACGCCTCCGACCTGGACGACGTCCGGCGGCAGGCGCGCGCGCTGCACGACGAGCACGAGCGCGAACGACTCCGGAAGGCATGCGCGGAGCTGCCCAAACCGGGCGGGTCCCGGGAAGCCGCCGAGCAGGTGGCGCGCCTGCTGCGGAATGCGCCGCGCCCGCTCGACCCCGCGCCGTACCGCCGACTGCGGGCCAAGTCCGCGATGGTGCGCGTGCTCGGTCCCAAGGGGATGGCCGTGGCCAGGAAAGCGCTGCGCAAGCCGCCCGCTGCCGGGCCGACGGCGCCGCTGGCCGTCACGGTGGTCCCGGACGCCGCCGACGGCGAACCGGCGGCGCCGCAGGCACTGCCGGACGGCGTCCGGCCGTTGCACCTGACCGAGGACTTCAGCCAGGTGCAGCACAGCGCCGACCCGGTGGAACACCTGATCACCGGCGCCTCGGACGACTATCGGAAGCGGCGGGAAACGATCCTCCGTCAGTACTACGACGTGCGGGCCGTCGGGGCGTAGTGCGTGGTGCCCCGGCACGCCAGCGGGTCCTTCGCAGCAATGCGCCAGCCGCCCCGTAAAGTGCTTGCAGTATCAAGGAGAAGGAGATGCCCGACACCGAGCAGAGCGCGCCGAAGTCGGCGGACTCGGCCGGCGATGCCGACGACAAGCCCGTCGACGCCGCCGCGCTCGCGGCACGGTATGGCCTGGTGCAAAGCACCGCTCGTCCCAGCCTGACCAGCTACGTCAAGCAGCTGTGGCAGCGGCGTCAGTTCATCCTCGCGTATTCCGCGGCACGCAAGGCGCAGACCTATTCCTCCACCTGGCTCGGCCAGATTTGGCAGGTGCTCACCCCGCTGATGCAGGCGGCGGTGTACTACGCGGTGTTCGGCCTGCTGCTGCGGTTGAGCCGGGGCATCGAGGACTATCCGGCGTTTCTGGTGACCGGCGTGTTCGTGTTCACGTTCATGCAGCGGTCGATGAACAACGGCGCCAAGTCGATCAGTGGCAACCTGCAGATGATCCGCGCGCTGCACTTCCCGCGTGCGGTGCTGCCGCTGTCGTTCGTGCTGGTCGAGTTCCAGCAGCTGCTCGTGTCGATGGTGGTGCTGTTCGGGTTCGTCCTCGCCGTCGGCGTGCCGATCAGCGTCACGTGGCTACTGGTCGTGCCGGCAATGCTGTTGCAGATGCTGTTCAACATGGGCCTGAGCCTGGTGATGGCCCGCATCGGCGCCACCTCGTCGGACATCAACCAGCTGCTGCCGTTCATCACCCGGGTGTGGTTCTATCTGTCCGGGGTCTTCTTCGAGATGACCCGGTACATCAAGAACCTGCCGGACGTGCTGCAGACCGTGCTGGTGCTCAACCCCGGCGCGGTGTTCCTCGACTTGTACCGCGGCGTGCTCATCGATTCCCACCGGCCGCTGGAGCTACCGTGGGGCTTGAACGTGTGGCAGGTGTCGACCGCGTGGGCGGTGGTGTTCTTCATCGGCGGCTTCATCTTCTTCTGGCGGCGTGAGGAGCGTTATGGTCGTGGCTGAGCAGGAGAAGCAGAAGACGCAGGCGGGCAAGCAGGCGTCCGGAGCCTCCGAACGGCGCCCCACCGTGGTGGTGGACAACCTTCACGTCGTGTACCGGGTGGTCGGCGCGGGCAAGAAGAACGGAAACGCGGCGAGCGCGCTCGGCCGGCTGCTGCGTGGTGCCAAGCCCGCGGGCGTGCGCGAAGTGCACGCGCTCAAGGGCATCTCCTTCGTCGCCTACGAG
This sequence comes from Thermocrispum agreste DSM 44070, assembly GCF_000427905.1. Taxonomy (GTDB): domain Bacteria; phylum Actinomycetota; class Actinomycetes; order Mycobacteriales; family Pseudonocardiaceae; genus Thermocrispum; species Thermocrispum agreste. The sequence continues at coordinate 159,581 of NZ_ATYX01000005.1, forward strand.
GGCGAGGCCATCGGGGTCATCGGCCGCAACGGGTCGGGCAAGTCCACGCTGATGCGGGCCATCGCCGGTCTGCTGCCCGCGCACAAGGGCGCCGTCTACGCCCAGGGGCAGCCGTCGTTCCTCGGCGTCAACGCGGCGCTGATCAGCGGCCTGAGCGGGCTGCGCAACATCGAGCTGGGCTGCCTGGCCATGGGCATGTCCCGCGAGGAGATGAAGGCCAAGCGGGACGAGATCATCGAGTTCTCCGGGCTCGGCGAGTTCATCGACATGCCCATGCGCACCTACTCCTCCGGCATGGGGGCACGCCTGCGATTCGCCATCGCGGCCGCCAAGACGCACGACGTGCTGCTGGTCGACGAAGCGCTGGCCACCGGTGACAAGGAGTTCCGCAAGAAGTCCGAGCAGCGGATCAGGGAGCTGCGCGACGCTGCAGGCACGGTGTTCCTGGTCAGCCACAGCATGAAGAGCATCACCGACACGTGTGATCGCACCATCTGGGTGGACAAGGGCAAGCTGCGCATGGACGGCCCGACCAAGGAGGTCGTCAAGGCCTATCTCGCCGAATCCTGACCTGTCCGCGACGATTCAGGAGCACTCGTGCACGTTCTGGTCGTGACCGTGGTCCACAACCCGTCGGACGCACGCATCCGCTACCGCCAGATCCGCGCCCTGCTGGAGGCCGGCCACCAGGTCACCTACCTGGCGCCGTTCGAGCGCTTCGGGCAGCCGCTGCCGCAGGACGAGGGCATCGAGAACCTGACCGGCTTCTCCATTTCCCGCGCCGAGGGCCGCAAGCGGCTCGGCGCGCTGCGTGAGGCCCGGGCGGCGGTGGCCATGCACGCCCCCGGCAAGGACATCGTGCTGATGCACGACCCCGAGCTGGTGCTGGCGGTGGCGCGGCTGAAGGACCTGCCCCCCGTGGTGTGGGACGTGCACGAGGACACTGCGGCGACCATGACCTTGAAGCCGTGGCTGCCCAAGCCTGCCCGGCCCGCCGGGGTACGGCTGGCGAAGTTCATCGAACGCTACGCCGAGCAGCACTACCACCTGATCCTGGCCGACGACGGCTACCGCGAGCTGTTCGAGCACGAGCACCCGGTGGTGCGCAACACGACCTACGTGCCGGAGCAGGTGCCCGAGCCGGGCGACGAGCGGGTGGTCTACGTGGGCCACCTGACCAGGGCGCGCGGCACGGAGGAGATGATCGAGGTCGGCCGCCTGCTCAAGGGCAAGGTCCGGGTCGAACTGATCGGCGACGCGGACGACCAGATGAAGCCGCTGGTCCAGCAGGCGCACGACGAAGGATCCGTCGTCTGGCACGGGTTCATGCCGAACAAGCAGGCGCTCGAGCTGGTGCAGGGGTCGCTGGCCGGGTTGTCGCTGCGGCACGACGAGGCGAACTACCGCAACTCGTGGGCCACCAAGGTCATCGAGTACATGGCCCACGGGGTGCCGTGGGTGAGCACGCCGACCCCGCCCGCCCCCGAGCTGGCGGAGAAGTTCGAGGCAGGCATCGTGACCCCGTTCGACGATCCGAAGGCTGCCGCCGACGCGATCCTGAAGCTGCGCGACGACGCCGAGCTGCGGGTGACGATGGCCCGGCGCGGCCACGACGCCGCGCTGACCGACTACAACTGGCGGGTCGATCAGAAGGCGTTCGTCGAGCAACTGGAAGCCTGGGCACGCTGACGTCCGTGACGTCCGGGGCGGTGGCTGCCCCGGCGCATCGACTGGTCGCAGCGTGACGGCAGCCCGCACGTCGTGCGACTGCCCGCCGATGGCTCCTTCCCAGTTGCCCGGCCTACTTCAGGTTGCGCGGGCTGAAGATGAAGCCGGCGCCCCATGACGTGTGCATGGTCGCGCACACGATCGGCAGCATCAGCTTCGACTTCCACGGCAGCTTGCGCCCGACGATCGCCGACCCGACCAGGACGCCGACCAGATAGCCGCCCGGAATGACGAACCCCGGCCAGAACCCGGCCACGCCCGCGATGGTGCCGCCGACCATGCCCACCAGCGCCAGCGGCGGCGCCAGATAGCGGACACTCACCGTCTCGCTGTGCCGCCGCACCACCTCCCGGCGCCACTGCCCGGTCCGGAAGTACTGCTTGGCCAGCGCCTTCACGGTCGACCGCGGCCGGTACGACACCCGCATCCGCGGCGTGAACCAGACCGTGCCACCCGAGCGGCGCAGCCGGTAGTTCAGCTCCCAGTCCTGCGCGCGGCGCATGCCCTCGTCGAAGCCGCCGACCCGCTCCAGGGCCGACCGGCGGAACGAGCCCAGGTAGACCGTCTCCGCCGGGCCTGCCTCGCCGCCGACGTGGAACCGCGCGCCACCCACGCCCAGCCAGCTGTTGGTGGCGCAGGCCACGGCCTTCTCGAACGGCGTGGTGCCTTCGGCGTGCATGATGCCGCCGACGTTGTCCGCACCCGTCTCCTGCAGCACCTCCACCGCAGTCCGCACGTAGTCCCGCGGCAGCACTGCATGCCCGTCCACCCGCACGATGATGTCGTACTTGGCGTCCTTGATCGCGCGGTTGAGCCCGACCGGGGTGGCGCCCTCCGGGTTCGGCACCGTGCGCATGCGGCTGTCCTGGGCGGCCAGTTCCGCCGCGATGGCGTCGGTGGCGTCCGTGGACGGCCCCAGCGCGACGACCAGCTCGAGCTCTCCGGGGTAGTCCTGGTCCAGCACCGCCCGCACTGCGGAGGCCAGATGCCGTTCCTCGTTCAGCACGGTCATGACGACCGACACACCGGGGTACTCGGCGGCGTCCGGACCAGCGGCGCCGGGCTGCTGCTCGGGTTGGATGCTCATGGTGACTGGAACGATACTCGCCCGTAGCGCGGATTCGCGGCACGACCCACCCCGGGCGGACGGTGACGAATCGTGGCGGCGATACTATCGCGCGCGAGCAGACCTAGGGAGATGGATTGGCACCGCGAAAGCTCAAGATCACGGTAATCGGGACCGGCTACCTCGGCGCGACGCACGCGGCGTGCATGGCCGAGCTCGGGTTCGAGGTACTCGGCGTCGACGTCGACGAGGCCAAGGTCGCCGCGTTGCAGGAAGGCCGGGTGCCGTTCTACGAGCCCGACCTGGAGCCGCTGCTGCGCAAGCACATCGAGTCGCAGACGCTGCGCTTCACCACCTCCTACGAGGAGGCGGGGAAGTTCGGCGACGTGCACTTCCTGTGCGTCGGCACGCCGCAACGGCACGGTGAGCTGGCCGCGGACCTGACCTACATCGACGCCGCGCTGGAGTCGCTGGCCCCGCACCTGGCCAAGGACAGCCTGGTGGTCGGCAAGTCCACCGTCCCGGTGGGCACCGCGGACCGGCTGGCCCGCAAGCTGGCCGAGCTGGCCCCGTCCGGCGTCAAGGCGGAGCTGGCGTGGAACCCGGAATTCCTCCGGGAGGGTTACGCGGTGAACGACACGCTGCGGCCCGACCGGCTGGTCATCGGGGTGCGGTCGGCCGAGGCCGAACAGACGCTGCGCACCGTCTACGCCGACGCGATCGCCAACGGCACGCCGTTCATCGTGGCCGACTTCGCCACCGCCGAGCTGGTGAAGGTGGCCGCGAACGCGTTCCTGGCCACCAAGATCTCCTTCATCAACGCCATGGCCGAGGTCTGCGAGCTGGCCGGTGCCGACGTGACCGTCCTGGCCGACGCGCTCGGCCACGACGACCGGATCGGGCGCAAGTTCCTCAACGCCGGCGTCGGCTTCGGCGGCGGCTGCCTGCCCAAGGACATCCGGGCCTTCATGGCCCGCGCCGGCGAGCTGGGCGCCGATCACGCGCTGATGTTCCTGCGCGAGGTGGACGCCATCAACATGCGCCGCCGGGTGCGCACCGTCGACCTGGCCCGCGAGCTGGTCGGCGGCACGTTCATCGGCAAGCGGGTGGCGGTGCTCGGCGCGGCGTTCAAGCCCAACTCCGACGACATCCGCGACTCGCCGGCGCTGAACATCGCGGGCCAGATCCAGCTGCAGGGTGGCCACGTCACCGTGTACGACCCGAAGGCCATGGACAACGCCCGCAAGGCCTTCCCCACCCTGGGCTACGGCTCGTCAGTGATCGAGACCTGCCGCGGTGCCGACATCGTGCTGCACCTGACCGAGTGGGCGGAGTTCCGCGAGATGGACCCGCAGGCGCTCAACGAGGTCGTGGCCAACCGGGTCATCCTCGACGGCAGGAACGTCCTCGACGCCGACCGCTGGCGCGCGGCAGGATGGAAGTATCACGGTCTCGGCAGGTGATCCGTCCGGTCCTGCGCCGGCGGTGACGCTGAAGCGAATCCGGGCCGAAGCAGGCGGAAGGAGCACCGGTGCGTCGGGGCGCTGGGGTCTTCGCGGGCGTTCTGGGGAAGGTGACCGCTGCCCTCGTTGCGGCGGCGGTCCTCGGGGTCACCGGCTACGGCTGGTTCCTGCTGCGGGATTTCAACAGGCGCGTGGTGGTCGCCGACGTGCTGAGCCCGCAGGCCGACGCCGAGCGGCCGCTGGACGGCACGGTGGACATCCTGCTGGTCGGCATGGACAGCAGGACCGACGCGCGCGGGCGACCGCTGTCCGCCGAGCAGCGCAAGCTGCTACGGGTCAACGCCGGTGACGGCGAGGTCAACACCGACACGATCATCCTGGTGCACGTGCCGAGCGACACCAGCCGCGCGGTGGCGGTGTCGATCCCCCGGGATTCCTACGTGGACATCCCCGGGTTCGGCATGCACAAGATCAATTCCGCGTATCCGCGCGGCCGGAACGTGGAGCGGGAACGCCTGCTGGCCGCCGGGATGCCACCCGGCGAGGAACTGGAGCGGCGGTCGCACCAGGCGGGGGCCCGGGTCCTGCTGAAGACGGTGGAGAAGCTGACCGGCCGCACCATCGATCACTACGCGTCGGTCAACCTGCTCGGGTTCTACGAGATCACCAAGGCCATCGGCGGGATCGAGGTCTGCTTGAAGGCACCGGTGCAGGACGTCAAGTCGCATGCGGACTTCCCCGCCGGGCGGCAGGTCATCTCCGAGGGCGACGCGCTGGCGTTCGTCCGGCAACGGCACGGCCTGCCACGTGGCGATCTCGACCGCATCGTCCGGCAGCAGGTGTTCCTCACCGGGCTGGCCCGCAAGGTGTTGTCCACCGGGACGCTGACCGACCCGCAGCGGCTGAACGACCTGATGGACGCGATCACCCGCTCGGTGGTGCTCAGCAAGGGCTGGGACATCATGGCTTTCGCCCAGCGGATGAGCTCGCTGACGACCGACCGGGTGGAGTTCCGCACCATCCCGGTGGGCAGCCTGGCGTTGCCGACACCTGCCGACGGAGCGGCCGTGGAGGTCGATCCGCAGCGCGTGCGGGAATTCATCGCTTCGCTGTCCGAGGAGGAGGACGAGGAAGCCGCTGCGGCCCGTGAGCGGTCTTCGTCCGCTCCCCCGCCGCCGGGCAACTCGTCCGCTCCGCCGTCGGCCACCACCAGCGCTCCCCCGCCGCGGGCAGAGTCCGCCACGCCGCCGGAGGTTCCCCCGAGCACCGCGCAGCCGCCGGAAGACGGCGAGCAGACGCCGGAAGGCGGCAACCGCCCGATCACGGCCGACGAGATCCCGTGCGTCAACTAGCCTGCCCGCGCCCGCCGGTCACAGGCTGGCGATCAGCCGCTCCACCCGCTCGTCGACGTGCCGGAACGGGTCCTTGCACAGCACGGTGCGCTGGGCCTGATCGTTCAGCTTCAAGTGCACCCAGTCGACGGTGAAGTCCCGCTGGGCCGCCTGCGCCGCCGCGATGAAGTCGCCCCGGAGCTTCGCCCTGGTGGTCTGCGGCGGGGTGTCCTTGGCCAGCTCGATCTCCCCGTCGTCGGTCACCCGCTTGACCAGGCCCTTGCTCTGCAGCACGTCGAACACTCCGCGGCCGCGCCGGATGTCGTGGTAGGCCAGATCCAGCTGCGCGATGCGGGGGCTGGACAGATCCAAGTCGAACTTCTTCCGGTACCGCTCCACCAGCCGGTACTTGATCGCCCAGTCGATCTCGGTGTCGATCTTGCCGAAGTCCTGCTGTTCGACCGCGTCCAGCGTGCGTCCCCACAGCTCGACGACCTGATGGGTGGTCGGGTCGGCACCGGCCGAGTCGATGTGCGCCACCGCCCGCTCGTAGTACTCGCGCTGGATCTCCAGCGCCGACGCCTCGCGGCCGCCCGCCAGCCGCACCCGCCTGCGGCCGGTCAGGTCGTGACTGATCTCGCGGATCGCCCTGATCGGGTTGTCCAGCGTGAAGTCCTTGAACTGCACGCCTTCCTCGATCATCCGCAGCACAAGGTTGGCCGTGCCGACCTTGAGCAACGTGGTCGGCTCCGCCATGTTGGAGTCCCCGACGATCACGTGCAGCCTGCGGTAACGCTCAGCGTCGGCGTGCGGCTCGTCGCGGGTGTTGATGATCGGGCGGCTGCGCGTGGTCGCGCTCGACACGCCTTCCCAAATGTGCTCGGCCCGCTGCGACAGGCAGAACACCGCGCCGCGCGGGGTCTGCAGCACCTTGCCTGCGCCGCAGATGAGCTGGCGGGACACCAAGAAGGGCAGCAACACGTCGGCGATCCTGGAGAACTCCCCCGACCTGCCCACCAGGTAGTTCTCGTGGCAGCCGTAGGAGTTGCCCGCGGAATCGGTGTTGTTCTTGAACAGGTAGATGTCCCCGCCGATGCCCTCGTCGGCGAGCCTGCGCTCGGCGTCGACCAGCAGATCCTCCAGGATCCGCTCGCCCGCCTTGTCGTGCGTGACCAGCTGGATCAGGTCGTCGCATTCGGCGGTGGCGTACTCCGGATGCGAACCCACGTCCAGGTACAGGCGGGAACCGTTGGACAGGAAGACGTTGGACGACCGGCCCCACGAGACGACCCGGCGGAACAGATACCGGGCAACTTCGTCCGGGGACAGCCGCCGCTGACCGTGAAACGTGCACGTGACCCCGAACTCGGTCTCGATGCCAAAGATCCGACGCTGCATTTCTTCATGCTAGGCGCACTTGCCGACTTTTCGGTGCGCTGTTGGGGGGGAGTCTCGGCTCCTGGGCTATGTTGCACAGCGTGAACCTCGACCTGCGACGGCGGCTCGCCCGCGTCGGAAGGGCCGACACGGCCCTCATGCGACGCAGTGCCCGGCTTCCCGCGGGGCCGGCCGACGACGCGCTCCGTGCCGTGTCCCGCGCCGCCGATCGCGGCCTGCTGTGGTTCGCCATGGCCGGCGCGTTCGCTCTACGCAAAGGCAAACTACGGCGGGCGGGGCTGCGCGGCGCCGTCGCTGTCGCGGGCGCCAGCTTCTTCGCCAATGTGATCACCAAACCGCTGTTCCCGCGCAGGCGGCCCGCCGCGGCCCTCCTCCCCGCCCGGCGGCGGTTGCGCAGGCGTCCAACCTCGTCGTCGTTCCCGTCGGGGCACAGCGCTTCCGCGGCCGCGTTCGTCACGGCCGCCGCCATGGAGTCACCACTTGCCGGCGCAGTCGCCGTTCCGCTGGCCGCAGCAGTGGCCTACTCCCGGGTGCACACCGGCGTGCACTGGCCGAGTGACGTGGCGGCCGGTGTGCTGATCGGCGGCGCGGTCGCCGCTGCAACACGGCACTGGTGGCCGCTGCACCCGTCCGAGCCCGCGCGTTCCGAGCACCCCGCCGACGCCCCGGTCATGCCGGACGGGGTGGACATGGTGGCGTTGGTGAACCCGAAGTCCGGCGACGACGGCGACGATCCCACCGCACTTACTCGCGTCGCGTGGCCGCTGGCCACATTCGTGCAGCCCGAGCAAGGACGCGACATCGTCGAACAGCTCCAGCAGCTGATCGACGAGCGCGCGGCACAGGGTCGTCCGGTACGCGCCCTGGCCGTCGCCGGAGGTGACGGCACCGTGGCCGCCGTGGCGTCGGTCGCGGCCGAGAACAAGCTCCCGCTGGTGCTGATTCCCGCGGGCACGCTGAACCACTTCGCCCGCGACGTGGGGGTGCAGTCGGTGCGCGACGCGGACGAGGCGACCGAGGCGGGCACCGCGATCGGCGTCGATCTGGGCGAAGTCACCACGTTCGGCGACGACGGCACCTCCCGGCGCTGGTTCCTCAACACCGCAGGCATCGGTGGCTACCCGGAGATGGTGCGGCTGCGCGAAGTGCTCGAGAAGCACTACCCGAAGTGGATCGCGGGCGTGATCGCGATGGTCCGCACGCTGCGCCACGCCAGCCCGATCCGGGTGCTGCTCAACGGTCAGGAACACCTGGTCTGGATGATCTTCGTCGGCAACGGCAGCTACCACCCGAAGGGGTTCGCGCCGAGCAGCCGCCCGGCCATGGACTCCGGCAAGCTGGACGTCCGCTACCTCCGCGCCGACGTGCCCTACTCGCGTGCCCGGTTCGTGCTGGCCAGCATCACCAACACGCTGGCCACCAGCCACGTCTACCGGCAGTACGACCTGCCCGAGCTGGAAGTCCGCTTGCTGGACGGCAACCGGCGGGTCGCCACCGACGGCGAGGTCGGGCCGCTCGGCAACCGGTTCGTCTTCCGCTCCCGCTCCGACGCGCTGACCGTCTACCGTTGAGCCGGCCGCCACTTCGGGTCGCGGCCGGTCAGGGCGATGGTGCGATCCAGCAACGGCGCGTCCATCGGCACCGGCACCGGTGGCGCGAAGAGCCCCGGCGTGCCGTTCTCGTCGACCGAACCATCCAACGCCACGAACACTTTGCGGAGGGTGTTCTCGTCCAGGTCGTAGTGCTGACCGGTGGCGGTGGCCAGATCCCAGCCGTGCACGACCAACTCCTGCAGCGCGACGACTCCGGCCTGCTCGGCGGGAAGGCTCACCCCGCCGACTTCGGTCTGCCCGTGCCACGCGGCCGGCTCCCGCCAGGCGGCGACCAGGGCGTCGAGCCTGCGGGCGAGCTCTTCGCGCCAGCCCTCCGGCAGCACAGCGGTGGGATCCGGGTCTTCCGACGGCGGGTCGGCCGACGCAGCCGGGTCCTTCACCGCGGCCAGCCGGAACGCCACCGCCAGCCCGAGCACATGCGCGACCAGTCCACTGACCTGGTACTTCTCGCACGGGGTCGGCGCCGCCAGCTGATCGTCGCCGATCTGCCCGACGACCGCCGCCAGACGCTGCGCCGCGGGTGCCAAGTCGAGCATTACTCGCCCTGCCCGTCGCCCGCCTGCCGGCCCTTGTCCGCCTCGCCCGCCTTGCCGGGCTCCTTCTTGTCCGCCGTGGCCTGCTTGGCACCCTTGTCCTCGCCCTGCGCCTGCTTGTCCTGCTCCTTGGCCCCGTCCCCGTTGGCGGGCATCAGCGCGTCCAGCTCGGCGCCGGTGATCCGGCGGAAGGCGCGGCCGGGACGGTGCCGGTCGAGGATCGCCACCTCGAGCTTGCCCAGCTCGGCACCGTTGGACAGGCCCGCCTTCAGTCCCTGCACGGCCTGCGCGAACGCCTCCGCCAGCGCGGAGCCCTCGACGTAGACCTCCTTGAGTTTGCTGACCACCGGATCGGTCTGGCCGCCCATCACCAGGAACCGGGGCTCGTCCACGATCGAGCCGTCGTAGGTCAGCCGGAACAGCTGGTCCTCCTCCGGCCGGGCACCCACTTCGGCCACCGCGAGCTCGACCTCGAACGGCTTGACCTGTTCGGTGAAGATCGCACCGAGGGTCTGCGCGTAGACGTTCGCCAGCTGCCGCGCCGAGACGTCCCGCCGGTCGTAGGCGTATCCCTGCAGGTCGACGTGGCGGATACCGGCCCGGCGCAGGCTCTCGTACTCGCTGTACCTGCCCGCCGCGGCGAACCCGATCCGGTCGTAGATCTCCGAGATCTTGTGCAGCGTGGCGGACGGGTTCTCGGCGACGAACAGCAAGCCGTCCGCATACTTCAGCGCCACCACACTGCGGCCGCGAGCGATGCCTTTGCGGGCGTACTCCGAGCGGTCCCGCATCAACTGCTCGGGCGAGGCGTAAATCGGCAACGTCACTGCGTCTTACTCCGTTCTCCCCTGGTGTGCGGCATCCGCCTGCCGTGCTTCACCGACGCGCCTCGCGGGCGGACCGCCGCTCGTCCAGCACGGCCTCGGTGGCCGCCTCGATCCGTTCCTCGGGAACGTGCACCGCGCCCTCTTCGGCGGTGATGGTGACCACCTGCGGGTAGATTCTGCGCACCGTGTCCGGGCCACCCGTGGCGGCGTCGTCGTCGGCCGCGTCGTACAGCGCGGCCACCGCGGTGCGTACCGCCGCGTCGGCGTCGGCGTCCGGGTCGTAGAGCTTCTTCAGCGCGGACTTGGCGTACGGCGACCCGGATCCGATGGCGTGGAACCCGCCGCGCTCCTCGTAGCGGCCGCCGGTGACGTCGAACGAGATGATGCGCCCGGCCCTGGCCGGGTCCGCGGCGTCGGTGTCGTAGCCGACGAACATCGGCACGGCGGCCAGCCCGGCCATGGCGACGTCCAGGTTGGCGCGGACCATGGTGGCCAGCTTGTTGGCCTTGCCGTCCAGCGACAACGCCACGCCCTCGATCTTCTCGTAGTGCGCCAGCTCGACGGCGTACAGCCGGACCAGCTCCAGCGCGATGCCCGCGGTACCCGCGATGCCCACCGCGGAGTAGGCGTCCGTGATGTAGACCTTCTCCAGGTCGCGCGCCGCAATCGTGTTGCCTGCGGTCGCTCGCCGGTCCCCGGCTATGGCCACCCCGCCGGAGAACGTCAACGCAACGATGGTGGTGCCGTGGGGAGCCTGTAACGAGGTCGCATCACCCAGCTGCCTGCGCCCGGGCAGCAGATCCGGTGACTGCGCCCGAAGGAACTCGGTGAACGACGACGTGGACATGCTCAGGTAGGCCGGCGACAACGGCCCGGCTTGCGGCTGCTCCATGCGTCCTATTGTCCGCCCTTCTGCACGTACGCTCGCACGAAGTCCTCGGCGTTCTCCTCCAGGACGTCGTCGATCTCGTCCAGGATCGTGTCGACGTCCTCGCCAATCTTCTCCAGTCGCTCCTGCGTCGCGGTGGCACCCTCACCACCGGCATCGGCGCCCGGGTCCTGAACTTCCTCTTCTTCCTCGCGCTGCTTCGGGATCTGCTCCTGAGCCATTGCCCCTCCCGGTTCGCATCGGGTCCTGACGTCAGCCTACCCAGCGGTAGTCCCGGAAGGGACCATCCGAATGATCACGGTTTGCCCATCTGATCTAGCTGGTCAGCGCTTTCACCAGCTCCTCGGCCGTCTCCGCGGCGTCGAGCAGCTGCCCGACGTGCGACTTCGTCCCCCGCAGCGGTTCCAACGTCGGGATCCGCACCAGGGATTCCCGGCCGATGTCGAAGATGACCGAATCCCACGATGCGGCCGCGATCGACGCGGCGTACTTCTCCAGCGCCCTGCCGCGGAAGTAGGCGCGGGTGTCCTGCGGCGGGTTGGTCATCGCCGCCTGCACCTCGTCCTCGTCGACCAGGCGCTTCATCGATCCACGCGCCACCAGCCGGTTGTACAGGCCCTTGTCCATCCGGACGTCGGAGTACTGCAGGTCGATCATGTGCAGCCGGGGCGATCCCCAGCTCAGCCCGTCACGCTCGCGGTAACGCTCCAGCAGCCGCAGCTTGGCCACCCAGTCCAGCCGGTCGGCGCACTCGAACGGGTCGCGGGCCAGCGCGTCGACGATCTCGCCCCACAGCCGCAGCACGTTCTGCGACTCCTCGGACGGCTCGATCTGCCCCCGCTCGGCGCACTCGACCGCACGCTCGTGGTAGGCGCGCTGGATGTCCAGACCGGTGAACCAGCGCCCGTCGGCCAGTTCCACGGTGGTCTTCAGCGTCGGGTCGTGGCTGATCTGCCGTACCGCGCGCACCGGTTCGCGCAGCCGCAGGTCCTCGAACGAGATCCCCGCCTCGATCATGTCCAGCACCAGCACTGTGCTGCCGAGCTTGAGGTAGGTGGAGTACTCGGACAGGTTGGCGTCGCCGATGATGACGTGCAGCCGCCGGTACTTGTCCGCGTCCGCGTGCGGCTCGTCGCGGGTGTTGATGATGCCCCGCTTGAGCGTGGTCTCCAGGCCCACCTCGACCTCGATGTAGTCGGCACGCTGGGACAGCTGGTAGCCGTCCTCCTCGCTCTGCTGGCCGATGCCGACCCGGCCGGAACCGGTGATCACCTGGCGGGAGACGAAGAACGGGGTCAGCCCGCTGATCACCGCGGTGAACGGTGTGGCCCGCGCCATCAGGTAGTTCTCGTGCGAGCCGTAGCTGGCGCCCTTGCCGTCGACGTTGTTCTTGTACAGCTGCAACCGCGGCTGGCCGGGCACGGTGGCGGCCTTGATCGACGCGGTCTCCATCACCCGCTCGCCCGCCTTGTCCCAGATCACCGCGTCGCGGGGGTTGGTGACCTCGGGCGTGGAGTACTCCGGGTGAGCGTGGTCGACGTACAGCCGCGCGCCGTTGGTGAGGATGACGTTCGCCGCACCCAGATCGTCCACGTCGGGCTCCTGGGGCTGCTGGTTGGGGGCGGTGAGGTCGAAGCCGCGCGCGTCCCGCAGCGGGGACTCGACCTCGTAGTCCCATCGGGCCCGGCGCGAGCGCGGGATGTCCACCGCGGCGGCGTAGGCCAGCACGATCTGTGTCGACGTCAGTACCGGGTTGGCGGTGGCATCCCCCGGAACGGCGATGCCGTACTCCACCTCAGTTCCCATGATCCGGCGCATGCCTCCACCCTACGGGTTGACAGCTCGTGGGACACATAGCGGCGCTCCGGGGCGGACAAGGCATGCTGTGCTTCGACACGATTGCCGCCCCCTGCCCGCATCGACTGGGAGACCCGTTGACGTCCGACGAAGTTGCGACCGCCTCCGGCCGAGTCCGCGCACCGAAGTACTGGGGGGTCAAGCAGCGCCTGCTGCGCATGCTCGACACGTTGCCGCCCGGTACCGCCATCCCGACGGAACGCAGCTTGGCCATGGAGTTCGGGGCCTCCCGCACCACCGTCCGCCAGGCGCTGGCCGACCTCACGGTGGAGGGCCGGGTGCGCAGGGTGCAGGGCAGCGGCACGTTCGTCGCCGAGCCCAAGGTGGCGCAGCCCCTGCAGCTGTCCTCCTACACCGAGGACATGCAGGCGCAAGGGAAGACGCCGTCGTCCCGGCTGCTCGCCATCGACGACATCCCGGCGGACACCGAGCTGGCCGAACGGCTGGGCATGCGACGGGGTGAGACCGTGCTGCGGGTCCGCAGGCTGCGGCTGGCCGACGACGAACCGATGGCGGTGGAGATCACGCACCTGGCCAACTTCCGGTACCCGGGACTGCGCCGGTACTTGCGGGCGGGCAAGTCGCTCTACCAGACGCTGCGCGACCGCTACCAGGTCGAGCTCGGGCACGCCGAGGAGACGATCGAGACCGCCCTGGCCGGACCGGACGAGGCGCACGCGCTCGGCGCCGACATCGGCATGCCGATGCTGCTGTTGTCCCGGCACTCGTTCGACACCCACGGCACCCCCGTGGAGTGGGTGCGCTCGGTGTATCGCGGTGACCGGTACAAGTTCGTCGCCACGTTGAACCGGCCACCGCGCTGACGGCCGCACGCCGACGCAAGGGCGTGGCATCGCGTCACGGCGGTCTGGGCGAGCCATTGGGCCGTCCACCGGGCTCCCGCACGCTGCTGTCCGTCGAACCGATTCGCACGGCACGTCCAGCCAATCGCCCAAGTCCGTCGGCACCCCATCACGCAGAGTGCTCGAACGTCTGCGTGAGGCCGCGTCGCCCAGCGCCCTCCGGCTCCGGCTCGTCGCCACTCGGATTGCCCGTACGGACCACTTGGATCAGGTCGGAAGTACCGACCTTTCCCGCTGCACCGGCGTTTCGCCTGGTCACGGTCCTTGACACAGAACTTTAGCGAGAAGTTTTCACGTTTGATCTGGACCATCGCGAAAACTGGAAGTATTGTTACCTAATACGTTGTGAATCAGGTCACACAGCGTGAGCAGCGTCGGGCCCGTGCTGCGCTTTCCGATCCACACACCCCTGCTATCGGAAGGAACCGGGATGTCCAGAAAGCGATGGCGGCTGCTCGCACTCGCGGCCGCTGGGCTCACCACGGCGGGCATGCTCGCCGGGCCGGTCAGCGCATCGGAGAACGAGGGCACCGCGTCGGCGCCGTCCGCATCGGCGGCGGGCGTCCGGCTGGGGTATTTCGTCAACTGGGGCGTCTACCAGCGCAACTACCACGTCAAGAACATCCACACCAGCGGGTCGGCGGAGAAGCTGACGCACATCAACTACGCGTTCGGCAACGTCACCAACGGCCAGTGCCAGATCGGTGACGCCTACGCCGACTACGACAAGTTCTACGACGCCGCGTCCAGCGTGGACGGCCAGCCGGACACCTGGGACCAAGGCGCCCTGCGGGGCAACTTCAACCAGCTGCGCAAGCTGAAGCAGATGTACCCGCACCTGAAGATCCTCTACTCGTTCGGCGGCTGGACCTGGTCCAGCGGGTTCGGCGAGGCCGCGAAGAACCCCGAGGCCTTCGCCGAGTCCTGCTACCGGCTGGTCGAGGACCCGCGATGGGCCGACGTGTTCGACGGCATCGACATCGACTGGGAGTACCCGAACGCCTGCGGGGACACCTGCGACGACAGCGGCCCGGAAGCGTTCGCCAACCTGATGCGGGCGCTGCGCAACAGGTTCGGTCCGGACAACCTGGTCACCGCGGCCATCACCGCCGACGCGTCCCCGGGAGGCAAGATCGACGCCGCCGATTACGCCGCCGCGGCACAGTACGTCGACTGGTACAACGTGATGACGTACGACTTCTTCGGCGCATGGGAGGCACAGGGGCCGACGGCTCCCCACTCACCGCTGACCAGCTACGACGGCATTCCGACCCAGGGCTTCAACTCGGACGCGGCGATCCAGAAGCTCAAGGGCAAGGGCATCCCGGCGGACAAGCTGCTGCTCGGCATCGGCTTCTACGGCCGCGGCTGGACCGGCGTGTCCCAGTCCGCTCCCGGCGGTTCCGCCTCCGGCCCCGCTCCGGGCACCTACGAGCAGGGCATCGAGGACTACAAGGTGCTCAAGACCAAGTGCCCGCCGACCGGGCAGGTGGCCGGAACCGCGTACGCGCACTGCGGCCAGGAGTGGTGGAGCTACGACACGCCGCAGACCATCGCGGGCAAGATGGATTACGTCCGCGACCAGGGCCTGGGCGGAGCGTTCTTCTGGGAACTCAGCGGCGACACCGCCAACGGTGAGCTGATCGCCGCACTGGCCGGTGGTCTTCCGGGGAACCCCGGCAACGGGGACGACGATGACGATGACGACGGCGACGGCGGTGACGGCGACAACGGTGGCGGAGACGACGGCGACGGGACCGTCCAGGCATGGCAGCCAGGGACGACCTACAAGGCCGGCGACAAGGTCACCTACGACGGTGTCACCTACGTCTGCCTGCAGGGTCACACGGCGCTGACCGGCTGGGAGCCGCCGAACGTTCCGGCACTGTGGCAGCGCGCATGACGATCTGATTCCTGTCCGAATTCCGGTGTGCCGACACCGCCCGCCGGCTCGCGACCACGCGGGCCGGCGGGCGGTTCGCCATGTACGAGGCAGAGAGCTCACCGCCGTGGCGGGGCGACGTGCCTCCATGGCGGGGCGCAAGCGCAGAGGTAGGCGCCCGGGCTGGAGTCTCTTCGGCGCACGTGGCGGATACCGGTGCAGGCTGGGTGGCTCGGATCCCGCTGGTCACTCTCCCGTCCGACAGCAACCGTGGCGCGCATCCCGCCGCTCCCCGCCGTGCGACCGCTCTCACCCGCCGGTCACTCTCCCCCTCGGACGGCAGGTGCGGCTCGAACCTCAGCGGTCACCGCCCCGTGAACAGCAGCTGTGGCTCGCGTCCCACTGCTCCCCTGCCCTTCGGTGGCAGCCGTGGCTCGAACTTGCCTTCCCCCGCTCAGCGGCGGTAGCCCTGGCTTGAACACTCCGCCGCCCCTTGGACGAGGCCTGTGGACGCGCATCGCGCCTGCCATCGAGCACAGGCCGACCGAAACCCGGTAGCGCCGAGACACGACCGGGCTCCCGGGCTCGAGCCTGCACCTGGGGCACGGCGGCCGCCTTGACGGGCAAGGGAACCGACCGGGAGCCCGTACGACCCGAAACCGCCCCAGTCACGCGGTCGAACGGCAGCACGACGCCGTCCGTCCGGCGGACGAGCAAACCCGTGTCAGGCCGCGGCCGCTTCCCGCATCCCACCGTGCCGACCTGCGCCAGCCGCGGCAGGAAGAAGGCGCCCGGCCGCGGTCCGAACCGCGTGCCGGGCGCCCTCCGACCTTCCGACAACACTGCTCGTGGGGGCGTGCCCCGCGCCGAGCGTCACAAGTACTGGCCGGTGTTGGTGGCCGTGTCGATGGCCCTGCCGGCGTCCTGGTTCTTGCCCGACACCAACGTCCGGATGTAGACGATGCGCTCGCCCTTCTTGCCGGAGATGCGCGCCCAGTCGTCCGGGTTGGTGGTGTTGGGCAGGTCCTCGTTCTCCGCGAACTCGTCCACGATGGCGTCCAGCAGGTGCTGCACCCGCAGGCCGGGCTGGTTGGTCTCCAGCACCGACTTGATGGCCGCCTTCTTCGACCGGTCCACGATGTTCTGGATCATGGCACCGGAGTTGAAGTCGCGGAAGTACAGCACTTCCTTGTCGCCGTTGGCGTAGGTGACCTCCAGGAAGCGGTTCTCCTCCGTCTCGGCGTACATCCGCTCCACGGTGTGCTGGATCATCGCGTCCAGGCACGCCTGCTCGTCGCCGCCGAACTCGGCCAGGTCGTCGGCGTGGATCGGCAGGCCGGTCTTGAGGTACTTGGAGAAGATGTCCTTGGCGCCTTCCGCGTCCGGCCGCTCGATCTTGATCTTCACGTCGAGCCTGCCGGGCCGCAGGATCGCCGGGTCGATCATGTCCTCGCGGTTGGACGCCCCGATGACGATGACGTTCTCCAGCCCCTCGACACCGTCGATCTCCGACAGCAGCTGCGGCACGATCGTGGTCTCCACGTCCGAGGACACCCCGCTGCCGCGGGTACGGAAGATCGAGTCCATCTCGTCGAAGAACACGATCACCGGCGTGCCGTCGGACGCCTTCTCCCGCGCCCGCTGGAAGATCATCCGGATGTGCCGTTCGGTCTCGCCGACGAACTTGTTCAGCAGCTCCGGGCCCTTGATGTTGAGGAAGTAGGACTTCGCCTCCTTCGGGTTGCCGCCCTTGCCCGCGGCTACCTGCTTGGCCAGCGAGTTCGCCACCGCCTTGGCGATGAGCGTCTTGCCGCAGCCGGGCGGGCCGTACAGCAGCACGCCCTTCGGCGGGCGCAGCTGGTACTCGCGGTACAGGTCGGCGTGCAGGAACGGCAGCTCGACCGCGTCGCGGATCTGCTCGATCTGCTTCTGCAGGCCGCCGATGTCCTCGTAGCTGACGTCCGGCACCTCTTCCAGCACCAGGTCCTCGACCTCGGACTTGGGCACCCGCTCGTAGGCGTACCCGGCCTTGAGGTCGACCAGCAGCGAGTCACCCGGCCTGAGCTTGGTCTCCGAGTCGACCAGCGGATCGGCCAGCCAGACCACCCGCTCCTCGTCGGCATGGCCGACCACCAGGGCACGCTCCGCCTCGCCGTCGGCGGCTGCGGGCAGCAGCTCGCGCAGCGTGCACACCTCGCCGGTGCGCTCGAAGTCGCCCGCCTCCACCACCGTCAGCGCTTCGTTCAGCCGCAGCGTCTGGCCGCGCTTGAGCTGTTCGACGTCGATCGTGGGCGACACCGCCACGCGCATCCGCCTGCCCGAGGTGAACACGTCCACGGTGCCGTCGTCGAATGCCCGCAAGAACGTGCCGTAGCTGCTCGGCGGCTGGGCAAGCCGGTCCACTTCCTCGCGCAACGCGATCAGTTGGCTGCGGGCGTCCCGCAACGTCTCCACCAGCTTGGCGTTGCGCTCGGTCAGCTGGGCGATCCGCTCCGACGCCTCGGCCAGTCGCTGTTCCAGGACCCGGTCGGAGTCCGGCGCCGACGCCGCCCTGCGGCGCAGCCTGGACGCTTCCTCCTGCAGGTACCTGACCTCGCGGGCCTGCTCGCCGCTGAGCGCACCGTCGGTCTCCCCGGCCGCCGCCGGTGTGTCGCCGGCCGTCTCCGCGTGTTCCGTCAGGCCGCCGTCCTCCTCGTGCCGGCCCCCTGGGCGCTCGTTGTGCATGCGGCACCTCCTTGCGTTCTCGATTACCACGGTACCGACGAGCGGCGACATGCAAAGGGGTTCCACGAGAAGGAATCGGCCCGGCGAGTCGCAAATGTGATCATCGGCTGACCCGCAATCCTCCGTTGCGGTAGAGCCGACGACACCTCACGGCTACCGACCGTTCACGCACCGGCAATGTCCGCGCCGGAACCATGGAACGGTCCGATCGATCATTGGTCCGAACCGGTGCGGCTGGTGCCTTTCCGGCCACCCGCGGTGGCCGCACGCGCCGATTTCACTGCATTCGGACACCGGCTGGATAACATTCGGTAACGCTTGTTGGAGGCGGTTGGCGACGCAGGGAGGAAGGTTCCCACTGGGGTCGGACAGACAGACAAGGGGCGCCATGTCTTACCCACCACACCCGGCAGACCCGTACCGGCAGCAACCGTACGGCGGCGGGTTCGACGTCCAGCATGGTGGACCGTACGACGGGCACGCCGGTCCGTATGGGCCGGCTTTCGCGCAGCAGCCCGCCCAGCCGTACGAACAGCAGCCTCACCGTGCACAGCCGCACTACGGGCCCTACGGTCATCCTTGCCCGCCCACCGGCAGCGGCAACCGGCCGGATGATCCCTATGCCCCGTACGGCCCCGGCCAGATCGGCGACGAGTACCCGGAGGACGAGCCGCCGCGCAATGGTCGCCTGATCGGCATCACCGCGGGCGCAGTCGCCGTGGTGGCCGGCGTCGTGCTGTTCACCGGGTTCGTGGCGCCGGGATTCTTCCTCGGCGACGAGCCCGGCACCGGCCAGGCTCAGTCCGGCCAGCAGCAGGACGGCCAGGCGGGCGGCGCAGGCACCGGCCCGACGCTGCAGGGCGGCCAGGGGCCGGCGCATCCGCTGGACGGCGGCCCCGCGACGGACATCGTCAGGGTCAAGCAGATCGCCACCACGGTGATCGAGGGCCTGAACACCAAGAACTCCGCGAAAGTCAAGACGGTGTCGTGCAATCCGGAGAACGAGCGGCAGTCCGACTACGACTCGTTCCCGGACGGCATCCGGTGGAGCATCGCCGGTGACGCCACGATCAACGGCCAGCGCGCGACCATTCCGGTCAAGGTGTCCGGCCCGGCCGGGGAACGCACCAGCACGCTGAACTTCCGCAAGGAAGGCGACGGCTGGTGCGCCTCGTCCATCGGCTGAGGCGGACGATTGCGCCTGGCAGGTGGCCGGGTTCCGCCGCCGCATGCCCTGGTGCGACGACGCCGTCCGAAACCCGACGGTTCCCGCCCGGATCCATCCCGGCCCCGGAAACGTCGTAGAGTGCACAGACGCTTGTGATCACGGACAGCGCGTCGCGTGATCGACCGACAGGTCGGCACGTCTTCGCCTCGTCTCATCCGGCCGGACCGACTGCCGGCTGGTGCGATCGCTGTGCGGTGCCGGCGGGGTATCCCCGACGCGCCGGGATGTGCACCACGACACAACGCAGGAGGGGTCACCATGAGCTACCCGCCGCAGGGGCCGTACGGCCAGCCGCAGGGCTGGCCGCCGCAACAGCCGGGCCACCCGCCGCAGCCGCCGTACCCGCAGGGCGCCTATCCGATCCCCGGCCAGCCGGGCGGCGAACCGCCGAAGAAGAACGTCGGCGCGATCGTCGGGGTGGTCGTCGCGGTGGTGGTGATCCTCGCCGCGGTCGGGATCACCGGATTCTGGAAGCCGGGGTTCTTCCTCTCCGACGACGACGGCAAGGACGGCGACGACAACGTCGCGGCGCCGGCCACGACCGCCTCCGGCTCCAGCGGCCAGGTGCCCCCGAAGCCCGACATCAAGACCCCGGGAGGGCTGCCCGGGGGTGACGTGCCGGGCGGCGACGTGCCTCCCGGTGGTGACGTGCCCCCGGCGGGCGGCGGGGCGGAGTCGGCCGCCGTGATGTCGGTGGCGCAGACCTTCGTCTCCGCGTTCAACGCCAAGGACAAGGACCGCCTGGTCACGACCCTCTGTTCCGACGCCGGTGAACTCCACAACGTCGACTTCAGCAAGGCGCCGGACATCACCATGACCATCACCGGAGACCCGGAAATCACCGGCACGACCGCCAAGGTCCCGGTCGACATCGTCAACAAGGGCACCAGCCTCGACGGCAAGATGCCGCTGCGCAAGGAAAGCAGCGGCTGGTGCGTGACGAAGTAACGCCCGCAGGCCCCCGGACGCACGAAGTAGCGGCCGCAGGCCCCGGACGCCGACGGCTCCGGGGCCTGCGCCTTCTCCGGTGGAACCTCCGCGACCGTGCGCGGCTACCGGCTGGCTGACGGGCACCCGGCCGCGCGCGGGCTACCGTCCCGGCGGGCGGCCGCGTCAGCGACGAAGACCCAGGCACCCGGCCGCGCGCGGGCTACCGGCTGGCCGACGGGCGCCGGTGTACCGGCGGCGGCGTCACCCCGTCGGCCAGCCGCCGTGCGGTGAGCAGGAAAGCGGTGTGCGCCTGCATCTTGTGCTCCGGCCGCACCGCGAGACCGACCACGTGCCAGGGCCGCTGCAGCGTCTCCCACGCCTGCGGCTCGGTCCAGCACTGCTGTTCCCGCAGCGCCTCGGTGATCCGGGACAGCTGTGTCACCGTGGCCACGTACACCACCAGAACACCGCCGGGAACGAGGTTCTCGGCCACGGTCGGCAGCACGTCCCACGGGGCCAGCATGTCGAGAATGACACGGTCCACGTCACCGCTGTGTGTGCTGACGTCGGCGACATGCAAAGTCCAGTTCTCCGGCATCTCGCCGAAGAACCGCGCCACGTTCCGTTCGGCGTGCTTGGCGTGGTCGTCGCGCACCTCGTAGGAAATGACCTCGCCGTCGCGGCCGACCGCGCGCAGCAGCGAGCAGGTCAGGGCACCGGATCCGGCTCCGGCTTCCAGCACGCGCGCTCCCGGGAAGATGTCGCCCCACATGACGATCTGCGCCGCGTCCTTGGGGTAGATCACCTGCGCGCCACGCGGCATCGACAGCACGTAGTCGGCCAGCAGCGGTCGCAACGCCAGAAACGCCGTGCCACCGCTGGACGTGACCACTGACCCCTCCGGCAGGCCGATCAGGTCGTCGTGCGCGATCACGCCGTGGTGAGTGTGGAAGGCGTCCCCCTTGTTCAGCACGACCGTGTACTTGCGCCCCTTGGGATCGGTCAGCTGCACTCTGTCGCCGGGGTGGAAGCACCCGCGAGCCGCGTCCTCGTTCATCGCCGCAGCAGCCTACTTAGCCCGGCGTCAGGCGCCCCGATCGGCCAGCATGGCGGCACGCACGTCCTCGCGCCGGAGGACGCCCACCGGCCTGCCGTCGTCGTCCACCACCAGGAACTGCACCGCCGGGGTCTCGCGCACCCGTGCGGCGATCTCGTCACCCGGCTCGGAGACGAGCAGCACCGATTCCGGGCGGACCGGCTCGGCCGCCAGCTCGGCGGGTGCGTTCGGCGTCTCCTCGGCCAGCCTGCGTGCGGCCGAGCCGTCGAGCAGGCCGGCGGCCACCCCGTCGGCCCGGACCAGCACCACGCCTCGTCCGGCCGACGCTTCCCACGCGGCCGACACCGGGCTTTCCGCGGGCAGCTGCAGCACCGGACGCATCACCTTGCGCACGTCCAGCTCGGCCGGCCACTGCCGCCGCTGCTGCTCGCCGACGAGCTCGGCATGCGCCCCGGTGACCACGAACCAGCCGGTGATCACGCTCACCGCGAGGCGCAGCCACCGGTCCTGGCTGCCCTCCATCAGCCCCCAGACCGCCCAGCCGGCCAGCACCACGGTGACCAGCCACCCGCCCACGACGGCCGCCCTGGTTCCGATGGCACGGCGCCCGGTCAGCGCCCACACCCCGGCACGCAGCATCCGTCCGCCGTCCAGCGGCAGCCCGGGCAGCACGTTGAACACCGCGACGGCCAGGTTGGCCACCGCGCATTGCGCCACCAGCAGCCAGCTCGCCCCCGGCGGCACCACGAGCAGCAACAGCCCGAACCCGCCCGCCAGGATCAGCGAGACCACCGGGCCGGCCGCCGCGACCAGGCCTTCCTCCCTCGGCTTGCGCGGCGTGCGCACCACCTCGGACAAACCACCGAGCAGATACAGCTTCAGGCGGCGAACCGGCATGCCGAGCCGGACCGCCACCAGGGTGTGCCCCAGCTCGTGGGCCAGTACCGACACCCCGAGCAGCACCGCGAACGAGGCAGCCAGGGCCAGGGACAGCCCCGCACCGGCACCGGGCAGCAGGCGCTCGACCAGCGGCGCATACAGCAGGACGACCACCAGCGAGCCCACCCACCAGGACGGCGCCAGGAACACCGGCACGCCGGTGACCGAGAACAACCGCAGCCCTTCGCCGGGTTCGGCGGGCACAGCCGGCCGCACGCCGTAGGGCGTGCCGGGTGGTGTCCGCTGCGGTGCCATGTTCCGAGCTTAGATCGCTCGGTGTGGGGCCGGGGTGAACGCGCGAACCCGGCGAATTCCCCACCGCTCGGCCCGTCGGCCACGCCCGGCCGGCCCGGGCGAATTCCCACCGCTCGGCCCGCCCGCCACGCCCGGCCGGTCCCCAGCAGGCTCCGGTCGCTCCCGCCACGAGCCGGCAACGGATCCGTGTCGGGGCGCCACTTCGTCGGCGCCCTGCCCTATGGTCGTCGCATGATCACCGCCACGGACTCGGCAGAGCCCGCCCGCGCTGGGACGCCGGAGGCGGCAGGCACCGTCCGCCGGCCCGCCCTGTCCCCGTCCCGGGCAGGCGACTTCAAGCAGTGCCCGCTGCTGTACCGGTTCCGGGTGGTGGACAAGCTGCCGGAACGGCCGACCCCGGCGCAGGTCCGCGGCACCCTGGTGCACACGGTGCTGGAGCGGCTGTTCTCGCTGCCCGCCGCCGAGCGGGTGCCCGAGCGCGCCAAGGCGCTGCTGGTGCCCGCATGGGAAAAGCTCGCCGCCGAGCAGCCCGAACTGGCACGGGTGTTCCACGAGGACGAGGTCACTCCGGAGACCGCGTGGCTGGAGTCGGCCGGCAAGCTGATCGACACCTATTTCCGGCTGGAGGATCCGCGGCGGCTGGAGCCGGAGGCGTGTGAGCTGCGGGTCGAGGTGGAGATCGGCGACGGCCTGCTGCTCCGCGGGTTCGTCGACCGGCTGGACGTGGCACCGACCGGCGACCTGCGGGTGGTGGACTACAAGACCGGTGCCGCGCCGCGGGCGGTCGGCGAGATGCGGGCGCTGTTCCAGATGAAGTTCTACGCCGTGGCGCTGTGGCGGCTGCGCGGTGTGGTGCCCCGCCAG
This sequence comes from Thermocrispum agreste DSM 44070, assembly GCF_000427905.1. GTDB lineage: Bacteria > Actinomycetota > Actinomycetes > Mycobacteriales > Pseudonocardiaceae > Thermocrispum > Thermocrispum agreste. Next base: position 183,028 of record NZ_ATYX01000005.1, read on the forward strand.
CTGAAGCTGATCTACCTGAAGGACGGCGAAGCGCTCGCCTACTCCCCCGACGAGGCGGAGCTGGTGCGGTTCGAGCGGACCCTGGGCGCGATCTGGCGCGCGATCCTGCGCGCGGGCGAGACCGGCGACTTCCGCCCGTCGAAGAGCAAGCTGTGCGACTGGTGCGACCACAAGGCGCACTGCCCGGCCTTCGGCGGAACCCCGCCTGCCTACCCGGGCTGGCCCGCGCTCGACCTCGGCACCGAGACGGCGCTCGATCGCGCCGACTGACCGGCCTGGCTGGATCACCCACGCGCGCACGTGATCAACTAGCGTCGTTAACCTCAGCTGTGAGCGGGTCAGCACGTGCTGTCACCGTGAGGGAGAGCGGACGAACGTGACGATGCAAGTCACCTCGGTGGTCAACCAGAAGGGCGGGGTCGGCAAGACGGCACTGTCGGTGGGCGTCGCCGCCGCGCTGGCCGAGCAGGGCCGCCGAGTGCTGTTGATCGATCTGGATCCCCAGGGACACGCCACCACCGAGTTCCTCGGCCTGCCTGAGGTCCCGCCAGGACGGCCGTGCCTGCCGATGGCGCTGACCAAGATGTGGAAGGGGCCGATCTCCGAGCTCGCCGTCCCCCACCAGCGCAGCAACATCGGCCCCGGCGGGTGCTTCCACGTGGTGCCCACCGCGCGGGCGATGTTCGACCTCATCCGGCGGCAGCACCGGCTGCGGGTCGCCCCGTGGGAGCTGGCCAGGGTCCTGCAGTTCGCCGACTACCAGCACGTGATCATCGACTGCCCGCCCGCGCTGGACCTGCTCACCAACAACGCGCTGGCGGCGACCGACGGCGTCCTGGTGCCGGTGCAGCCGGACCGCACCAGCATCCGGGCGGTGCGGCTGCTCACCGAGCAGGTGCGGCACCTGGAGCAGCGCATCGACCGCCCGCCGATCGAGTACTTCGGGCTGGTGCCCGGGCTGTACCGCAGGCCGCTGAGCGCCTACTCGGAAGCCGTGCTGCGGGCCTTCCAGGGCGTCGGCATGCCGATCCTGGCGCACGTTCCGATGGGCGTGGTGGTGAACGAGGCGGCCGAGCGGGGCATGCCCGTGACCACCTACGCGCCGCAGAGCCCGCAGGCGGTCGCCATGCGGCAGATCGCTCGCGTGGTCGATTCGCACCTGGCCAGGCGGGTGCACCGGCGGCAGGTCCCCAGCCGTGAGTTCGACTTCGAGGACTTCATCACCGAAGTCGCCGGTCAGCGGCGCCGTCAGGACGCCGAGCAACGGAACAACCTCTACGACATGATGCCCAAGCGCACTCGGCGCTGACCCACCGAGCCCTGGCGCGCGACGTCGTCATCGTGCACCGCAGCCCGCCGGAGGCGCACTTCATCCGGAAGGACCACCGCTGGACGGCCGCATCCGGCAGTAGGGTCCAAGCATGGCGCCGCGACCCACGCTGAACATCACGCCGCAGCTGCACGACTACGTCCTCGCACACAGCAATCAGCCGGACGACGTGCAGCGGTCGCTCATCGAGGAAACGGCACGCGCGACCGGCAATGCGGCCACCATGCAGGTCTCGGTCGATCAGGGCGTGTTCCTCACCTTGCTGGCGCGCGTGATGTCCGCGCGCTACGCGGTCGAAGTCGGGACGTTCACCGGGTATTCGTCGCTAGCGATCGCCCGCGGGCTCGTCGACGGCGGGCGGATGCTGTGCTGCGACGTCAGCGAGGAGTGGACGGCCATCGCCCGCAAGCACTGGGAGCTGGCCGGGGTGTCCGACCGCATCGAGCTGCGGATCGCCCCGGCCAGGCAGACGCTCGCGTCGCTGCCCAGGGCCCCGATCATCGACCTGGCCTTCATCGACGCGGACAAGGAGTCCTACATCGACTACTGGGAGGAGCTGGTCCCGCGTATGCGCCGCGGCGGCGTGGTGCTGGCGGACAACACGCTGTGGAGCGGGCGGGTCGTGCCGGGAGCGGACCCGGACGGCAACCCGATGACCGAGCACATCGCCGCGTTCAACGCCCATGTCGCGGCCGATACGCGGGTGGACGTGGTGCTGCTGACCGTGGCCGACGGGCTCACCATGGCGGTGAAGAAGTAGCCGGCGACGCCGCCCGCAGGCACGGCCCGCTCGCCGGCCTTCGATGCGCTGCAGGACCAGGCCGAACGCGGCCCCGGTGGCCAGCGCGGACGCGACCGGCCGCCCCAGCAGGGCGCCTCACAACCGGCAGGAGCGGATGTCCGACGCCAGGATCGCCTTGGCGCCGACCTCGGCGAGCGCGTCCATGATCTGGTTGACCTCGCGGCGGGCGACCATGGCGCGCACCGCCACCCAGTTCTCGTCGGCCAGCGGGGACATCGTGGGCGACTCCAGCCCCGGCGTGATGGCCGTGGCGGCGTCGAGCTTGTCGCGCGGGCAGTTGTAGTCGAGCATCAGGTACTGCTGCGCGAACACCACGCCCTGCACCCGCGCGGTGAGCTGGTCCTTCGCTTTGTCGTATTCCGGCCGCCTGCCGTTGGCCCGCTCGATCAGCACCGCCTCCGACACGCAGATCGGCTCGCCGAACGGGGCCAGGTTGTGCTGGCGCAGGGTACGGCCGCTGCCCACCACGTCGGCGATGGCGTCGGCGACGCCGAGCTGGATGGAGATCTCCACCGCCCCGTCCAGCCGGATGATGTCCGCCTCGATGCCGCGCTTGGCCAGATCGCCCGCCACCAGCCGCGGGTAGGACGTGGCGATGCGCTTGCCGTGCAGGTCGGAGACCTCCCAGTCGCGGCCCGCGGTGGTGGCGTAGCGGAACGTCGAGCCGCCGAAGCCCAGCGCCAGCCGCTCCACCACCGGCGCACCCGAGTCCAGCGCCAGGTCCCGGCCGGTGATGCCCAGGTCGAGCTCGCCGGATCCGACGTAGATCGGGATGTCCTTGGGCCGCAGGAAGAAGAACTCCACGTCGTTGGCCTGGTCGAGCACCGTCAGGTCGCGCGGCTCATGGCGTTGCCGGTACCCCGCCTCGGCAAGCATCTCGGATGCGGCGCCGGCCAGCGCGCCCTTGTTGGGCACGGCGACTCTCAGCATGGTTCTCCCCTACAGGTACCGGTAGACGTCGTCGAGGGTCAGGCCGCGGGAGAGCATGAGCACCTGCACGCGGTACAGCAGCTGCGAGATCTCCTCGGCCAGCGCCTCGTCGGATTCGTGCTCGGCGGCCAGCCAGACCTCGCCCGCTTCTTCGAGGACCTTCTTGCCCTGCTCGTGCACGCCGGCGTCCAGTGCCCGCACCGTCCCGGAATCCGGCGGCCGGGTACGGGCCTTTTCGGTCAGCTCGGCGAACAGTTCGTCGAAGGTCTTCACGGACGCCAATCCTCGCACTCCGCCCGGTCGCCCGCGTGCGCGGGCCACGCCGCGGCGTCGGGCGTCACACTCACGCGGCGGTGCCGTCACGCGGTTCGGCAAGCCCGGTCGCCGTCGCCCTCCCGCGTACGGCGGACCAGGGCGAAGGCGTCGCCGAGATGCCGCGGCCGCAGCCCGACGAGGGTCTCCAGCATCAGCATCGACGGCCCCGGCTCCACCGGAACGTCGTTCGGCACCACGATCACCCCGCAGCCTGCCGCCTGCGCGGCGGCGCTGCCCACCGGGGAATCCTCGATCGCCACGCAGCGGCTCGGCGCCACGCCCAGCAGCTCGGCCGCGCGCAGATACGGACGCGGATGCGGTTTGTTGAGCCCGTCGACCTCGTCCCCGGCCACGGTGGTGTCGAACCAGTGCCTGCCGATGTGGTCCAGCGCGCGCTCGGCCAGCGGCCGCACCGTGGAGGTGACCAGCGCCGTGGGCAGCCCGGTCTCGCGCACCATGCGCAGCGCCTCCTCGGCGCCAGGGCGCCACGGGACGTCGCCGGCGAACAGCTCGTGCATCCGGGCCTCGAGCCAGGCATTCGCCTCGGCGTAGGCGTCGTCGGTCAGCTCGAGGCCGAGGTCGTCGAACAGCAGGCGCATGGTCCGTCTGCTGTTGGAACCCACGATCGCCGCCCGGGTCTCCGCCGACAGCGTGCCGCCGAGCCGTCCGGCCAGCTCGGCGAGAGCGATCTCCCACAATTTCTCCGTGTCGACGAGGGTGCCGTCCATGTCCCACAACACCGCGTCGGGCAGCTCGAAGTCCATCACGCTCCTTTCGCTGGCAGACTAGCCGCGTGAGCGACGAGGCCTTTTACCAGCAGCTGGACGATGAGACCTACGCCTCCACCGAGCACACCAACGGCCCGTGGGGCCCGGGCATGCAGCACCTCGGGCCGCCGTCGGCCCTGCTGACCAGGGCGCTGGAGGGCGTGCCGGGCGGCGACGACCGCTCGATCGCCCGCGTGACGGTGGAGATCCTGGGCCCGGTTCCCGTCGCCGAGCTGCACGTCACGGCACGGCTGGTGCGGCCGGGACGGTCGGTGGAGATGCTGGAGGCGGACATGACCGCGGCCGGTCGCACCGTCGCCCAGGCCAGGGCGTGGCGGATCATCCACAGCGACACCACCTCGGTGCTCAGCACGCACGCCGACCGGCTGCCCGGGCCGGAGAACGCGCACGAGTTCGGGCGCCCGGAGGGCTGGCACCCCGGCTACATCGACGCGATGGAGTGGCACTCGGTCAAGGGTGGCCTGGGTGAGCCCGGCCCGGCCACGGTGTGGGTTCGGCAGCGCATCCCGCTGGTGCGCGGGGAGGAGCCCACGCCGTTGCAGCGGCTGATGACCGTGGCCGACTCCGGCAACGGCGTCTCCGGCCGACTGGACCCGAATCGCTGGTGGTTCATCAACACCGAGCTCACCGTGCACGTCGTCCGGCCACCGCAGGGCGAGTGGATCGGGCTGGACGCCGCCACCACGATCGGCCCGCACGGGGTCGGGTGCGCCAACTCCGTGCTGCACGACCTGGAGGGACCGGTCGGCACCGGTGCCCAGGCACTGATGGTGCGCGAGCGCTCCTGACCCGCCCGCCGGGCGCACCGGCCGGCCGCCGTGCGCCCGCGTCACGTGTTGAAGTACTTCGCCTCCGGGTGGTGGCAGACGATCGCGTCGGTGGACTGCTCCGGGTGCAGCTGGAACTCCTCGGAGAGCTTGACGCCGATCCGTTCCGGCTCCAGCAGCCGGACGATCTTGGCCCGGTCCTCCAGGTTGGGGCAGGCGCCGTAGCCGAGGGAGAAGCGCGCACCGCGGTAGCCGAGCCGGAAGAACTCCTCGACGTCCTCCGGGTCTTCGTCGGCCACCGTCGCCCCGGAGGAGAACCGCAGCTCCTGCCGGACCCGGCAGTGCCAGTACTCCGCCAGCGCCTCGGTCAGCTGCACGCCGAGGCCGTGCACCTCCAGGTAGTCGCGGTAGGCGTTGGCGGAGAACAGCTCGGCGGCGTAGTCGGCGATCGGCTGGCCCATGGTGACCAGGGTCAGCGGCAGCACGTCCACCTCGCCGGGCGCGGCCAGCTCTCGTGGCCGGTAGAAGTCGGCAAGGCACAGCCGCCGGTCGCGCGCCTGCCGCGGGAACGTGAAGCGCAGCAGCTCGTCGGCGTCCTGCCGCGGCTCGCTGAGCACCACTACGTCGTCACCTTCGGCCAGGCACGGGAAGTACCCGTAGACGACCGCGGCGTGCGCCAGGACGCCGTCCGCGGTGAGCCGGTCCAGCCAGTAGCGCAGCCGGGGACGCCCCTCGGTCTCCACCAGCTCCTCGTAAGTAGGACCGTTGCCGCCGCGGGCCCCGCGCAGGCCCCATTGGCCCATGAACGTGGCCCGTTCGTCGATCATCGACGCGTACTCGTTGAGCGGGATGCCCTTGACCACGCGGGTGCCCCAGAACGGCGGAGTGGGCAGCGGCACGTCGGTCGCCACGTCCGAACGGGCCGGTAGCTCCTCCGGCGGCTGCTGCGCGGTCTGGGCCTTGCGCTTGGCAGCGATCCGCAACGACCGCTCGCGGCGTGCCTTGCGCTCGGCGCGCTTGGCCTGTTCCGCCTCGTCGATCAGCGGGCTCTCGCCGCGCTTGGCGGCCATGATGGCGTCCATCAGCCGCAGGCCCTCGAACGCGTCGCGGGCGTAGCGGACCTCGCCCAGGTACAACTCGTCGAGGTCGTTCTCCACGTACGAGCGGGTCAGCGCCGCACCGCCGAGCAGCACCGGCCAGCGGGCGCTCACCCCGCGCCGGTTCATCTCCTCCAGGTTCTCCTTCATCACCACGGTGGACTTCACCAGCAGCCCGGACATCCCGATCACGTCGGCGTCGGTCTGCTCGGCGGCCTCCAGGATGGCCGAGATCGGCTGCTTGATGCCCAGGTTGACGACCTCGTAGCCGTTGTTGGACAGGATGATGTCCACCAGGTTCTTGCCGATGTCGTGCACGTCGCCCTTGACCGTGGCCAGCACGATCTTGCCCTTGCCCGCCGCGTCGGACTTCTCCATGTGCGGCTCCAGGTAGGCCACCGCCGCCTTCATCACCTCGGCCGACTGCAGCACGAACGGCAGCTGCATCTGGCCGGAGCCGAACAGCTCGCCCACCGTCTTCATGCCGGCCAGCAGCGTCTCGTTGATGATGGCCAGCGCGGGCTTCTCGCGCAGCGCGGCGTCCAGGTCCTCCTCCAGGCCGTTGCGCTCGCCGTCCACGATGCGCCGTTCCAGCCGCTCGAACAGCGGCAGCCGGGCCAGCTCCGCCGCCCGGGACTCCCGTCCCGCCGCCGCGGACACGCCCTCGAACAGCTGCATCAGCTTCTGCAGCGGGTCGTAGCCCTCCCGGCGCCGGTCGTAGATCAGGTCGAGCGCGACCTCGCGCTGCTCGTCCGGGATCTTGTTCATCGGCAGGATCTTGGAGGCGTGCACGATCGCCGTGTCCAGGCCCGCCTGCACGCACTCGTGCAGGAACACCGAGTTGAGCACCTGCCGCGCCGCCGGGTTCAACCCGAACGAGACGTTCGAGATGCCCAGCGTGGTCTGCACGTCGGGATGGCGGCGCTTGATCTCCCTGATCGCCTCGATGGTCTCCAGCGCGTCACGCCGGGACTCCTCCTGCCCGGTGGCAATGGTGAACGTCAGGGTGTCGACGATGATGTCCGACTTGGCCAGCCCCCACTTGCCGGTGATGTCGGCGATCAGCCGTTCGGCCACCTCGACCTTGCGCTGCGCGGTGCGGGCCTGGCCCTCCTCGTCGATGGTCAGCGCCACGACCGCCGCGCCGTGCTCGGCTGCCAGGTCCATCACCTTGGCGAAGCGGGAGTCCGGGCCGTCTCCGTCCTCGTAGTTGACCGAGTTGATCGCGCACCGGCCGCCCAGCCGCTCCAGCCCGGTGCGCAGCACGTCCACCTCGGTGGAGTCGAGCATGATCGGCAGCGTGGACGCGGTGGCGAACCGGCCGGCCAGTTCGGCCATGTCGGCGCAGCCGTCCCTGCCCACGTAGTCCACGCACAGGTCGAGGACGTGAGCGCCGTCGCGGGTCTGCTCGCGGGCGATCTCCACGCAGTCGCCGTACCGGCCGTCCAGCATGGCCTCGCGGAACTTCTTCGAGCCGTTGGCGTTGGTCCGCTCGCCGATCATCAGCACGCTGGCGTCCTGCGCGAACGGCACCGCCTGGTACAGCGACGACAGCCCCGGCTCCGGCCGCGGCCTGCGCGGGGCCGGGGTGAGGTCCTTGGCCGCTTCCACCAGCAGCCGGATGTGCTCGGCCGTGGTGCCGCAACAGCCGCCGATCAGCTGCACGCCGTAGTCGGTGACGAACGTGCTCAGCGCCTCGGCCAGCTCGTCCGGAGTGAGCGGATACACCGCGCCGTCCGGCCCCAGCTCCGGCAGCCCGGCGTTGGGCATCACCGACAGCGGGATGCGCGCCTGCTGCGACAGCTGCCGCAGATGCTCGCTCATCTCGGCGGGCCCGGTGGCGCAGTTGAGCCCGATGACGTCGATGCCCATCGGCTCCAGTGCGGCCAGCGCCGCGCCGACCTCGGTGCCGAGCAGCATGGTGCCGGTCGTCTCCACGGTGATCGACGCCAGCAGCGGCACGGTCCTGCCGGTGGCCTTCATCGCTCTGCGGGCGCCGATCAGCGCCGCCTTGGCCTGCAGGATGTCCTGGCAGGTCTCCACCAGCACGGCGTCCACGCCGCCGTCGAGCAATCCGCGGACCTGGTCGTAGTAGGCGTCCCGGAGCCTGGCGAACGGGGCGTGCCCCAGCGTGGGCAGCTTGGTGCCGGGACCGACCGACCCGAGCACGAACCGCGGGCGGCCGGGGGCGCTGTACTCGTCGGCGACTTCCCTGGCCAGCGCCGCCCCGCGCTCGGCGAGCTGGTAGATCCGGTCCGTGACGCCGTACTCGGCGAGGTTGGCGTAGTTCGCCCCGAACGTGTTGGTCTCGATCGCGTCCGCGCCCGCTTCGAGGTAGCCGCGGTGGATGCCACGCACCACGTCCGGGCGGGTGACGTTCAGGATCTCGTTGCAGCCTTCCAGTCCGGCGAAGTCGTCCAGCGACAGATCGTGCGCCTGCAGCGCCGTCCCCATGGCACCGTCGGCGACGACGACCCGGGTGGCGAGCGTTTCCAGCAACGAGGAAGACATACGCTCAGCGTACGGTCTCGCGGCTGGCGTTGGAGTCGTACGCTAGGCAGGTGACTGATGCCGATCCACGACCCGAGCAACCCGCAGCCGACCCCGCGCTGACCGGCCCGGTGCTGATCGCGGCGTTCGAGGGCTGGAACGACGCTGGTGAAGCGGCCAGTGCCGGTATCGAGCACCTGCATCGGTGCTGGCAGGCCACCAAGGTCGCGGAGCTCGACCCGGACGACTACTACGACTTCCAGGTCACCCGGCCCACTGTCCACATGGTGGACGGGGTGACCCGCCGGGTGGAATGGCCGACCACCACGCTGTCGATCTGCCGCCCACCGGGCAGCGCCGACGACGTCGTGCTGGTGTGCGGCCCGGAACCCAACATGCGCTGGCGGAAGTTCTGCGACGAGCTGCTCGAGCACGCCGACCGCCTGGGGGTGGAGTCCGTGGTCACGCTGGGCGCGCTGCTGGCGGACACCGCCCACACCCGTCCGGTCCCGGTGACCGGCACGGCGTACGACCTGGACGCGGCCAAGCGATTCGGCATCGCGCACAGCAAGTACGAAGGACCGACCGGCATCACCGGGGTGTTCCAGGACGCCTGCGTGCAGGCGGGCATCCCGGCGATCTCGGTGTGGGCCGCGGTACCGCACTACGTCTCGCACGCCCCCTCGCCCAAGGCGACGCTGGCGCTGCTGCGCAAGCTCGAGGACATCCTCGACCGGGAGATCCCGCTGGGCGACCTGCCCGAGCAGGCGGACGAGTGGCAGCGCACGGTGACCGAGCTGGCCGAGGACGACGAGGAAGTCATCGAGTACGTCCGCACGCTGGAGGAGCGGGACGACGCGGAGCTGGACCTGTCGCAGATGACCGGGGAACAGATCGCGGCCGACATCGAGCGGTACTTGCGCCGCCGCCGGCCGGGCTCCCGGTGAGCGGTGCGGCGCGCGAGCCGGCTGCTCGCCGTCGTCGCCGGCGTGCTCGTCCTGGCATCGTCGGCGGCTCCCGCGCCACCGGTGGAATCGGCTGACGACGCCGCTCACCCACCGCTGGGCGCCGGGGACCAGCGGCACTGGGTGGGTGCATGGGCGACGGCGCCGGTCCGCGAGCTGCAGCTCGCGCATCTGCTCGTCCGCGACCAGTCGTACCGGATGATCGCCCGGTTGACGCTGGGCGGATCCCGCCTCCGAGTGCGGCTGTCCAACCTGTACGGATCCGGCCCGGTCACCTTCGGCCACGTGCGTGTCGCGCGGCGCATGACCGGGGCGGCGGTCGCCCCCGCCACCGACCGCGTCGTGCGTTTCGCGGGACGGGCGCAGATCACCGTCCCAGCAGGGCGAGGGGTGGTCAGTGACCCGGTCGATCTGCCGGTGCGGGCGGGAACCGAAGTGGCCGTGTCGTTGCACGTGGTCTCGGGCGTGGCGACCAGGCATCCGCTGGCATTCGTGACCAACTACCTCAGCCCACCCGGTTCCGGCGACGTCACCACGGACGCCCGGGGCGCGCAGTTCACCCGCCAGGTGTCGAGCACCTACTTCCTGACCGGCATCGACGTGTGGGCGCCGCACTCCCGTGGGGCGGTCGTCGCGCTCGGTGACTCCATCACCGACGGGTCGTCGTCGACACCCGGCACTCACGGGCGCTGGCCGGACGTTCTCGCCCGCCGGCTGGCAAGTCACGACGTCGGTGTGCTCAACGCCGGAATCTCGGCCAATGCCGTGACGGCGATCGGCAGCAGGCCGGGTGGTGGCGATCCGGCGACGATGCGGTTCGAGCGTGACGTGCTCGGCCAGCCGGGCGTGCGTGCGCTCGTCTTGCTGGAGGGGACCAACGACTTGGCGGCCGGCGCGTCGGCGGAGGACGTCATCGACGGACTTCGGCTCATCGCCCGACGCGCTCGACGCGCCGGATTGACCGTCGTCGGTGCGACCATCTTGCCGCGCGCATGCGGCGGCTTGTGGTCTCCGGCCGCGGAGAAGCACCGGCGGGCGGTCGACGACTGGCTGCGAGTGGCACCGGACTTCGACGCGGTCGCGGATCTGGACGCGGTGATGCGTGACCCGTCACGACCGGCATGCCTGGATCCCCGGTACGACTCCGGCGACGGGCTTCACCCCAATCAAGCGGGCATGTGGCGCATCGCGAGGGCCATGCCGGCCGACGTGCTCATCGGGAGCTGACGGCGATCACAGCTGCACGCCGAGCAGCGCGTCGACCGCGTCGCGCACCAGGCGCGGCGCCTCGGTGTCGGTGCCCGAGCGGTTCAGCGCCGCCGACGCCCAGGCGTCGATCACGTCCAGGGCACGCGGCGTGTCGAGGTCGTCGGCCAGCCGGTCCCGCAGGCGCGCCACGGTCTCCTCGGCGGGCGGTCCGGCAGGCAGCGACACCGCCTCCCGCCAGCGAGCCAGCCGCGCCTCCGCCTGTTCCAGCAGCTGCTGGGTCCACGAGCGGTCGCTGCGGTAGTGCCCGGCGAACAGGGCCAGCCGCAGCGCGGCCGGGTCCACCCCTTGCGACCGCAGCTTGGACACGAACACCAGGTTGCCCTTGGACTTGGACATCTTCTCGCCGTCCAGGCCGATCATGCCGGTGTGGACGTAGAACCTGGCGAACGGGTAGTCCCCGGACAGGGCTTCGGCGTGTGCGGCACTGAACTCGTGGTGCGGGAAGATCAGGTCCGACCCGCCCCCCTGCACGTCGAACCCGCTGCCCAGGCGTTCCAGCGCGATGACACTGCACTCGACGTGCCAGCCGGGCCTGCCCTCCCCCAGCGGTGACGGCCAGGAGGGCTCACCGTCCCGCGCCATCCGCCACAGCAGCGCGTCCAGCGGGTGCCGCTTGCCGGGACGGTCGGGGTCACCACCGCGCTCGGCCGCCAGCCGGAGCATCGTGGCTTCGTCGTAGTTGGACTCGTACCCGAACCGGCCGGTCGCGGTGTGATCGAAGTACACGTCCGGGTACTCGGGGTCGTCGATGCGATAGGCGGCGCCACTGGCGAGCAGCTTCTCCACCGCCTCGGCGATCGTCGGGATGGACTCGACCGCGCCGACGTAGTGCTGTGGCGGCAGGACCCGCAGCGCCTCCATGTCCTCCCGGAACAGCGCCGTTTCGCACATGGCCAGCACGGTCCAGTCCTGCTGATCCCGCGCGGCGCGTTCCAGCAGCGGGTCGTCGACGTCGGTGACGTTCTGCACGTACTCGACCTCGTGGCCGGCGTCCAGCCAGAGCCGGTGGACGAGGTCGAAGGCCAGGTAGGTGGCCGCGTGACCAAGATGGGTCGCGTCATACGGCGTGATTCCGCAGACGTACATCCGCGCGACACGACCCGGCGCCGTGGGGCGCACCGAGCCGCTCGCCGTGTCGTACAGCCGCAGCGGGCGTGGCTGTCCAGGAACTCGCGGCACCGCGGTCGAAGCCCATGTCTGCATGACCCCGAGCGTATCCGTCCGCCGGGTTCGTCCGCCGCAATCACCGACGGACGGTTCTGTGACCCTCACTATTCGAGGCCGCTCCCCCAGCAGGCCCGCGTGCCGCAGGCGTCATTCGTCGCGCGGATGCTTCCCGGCGGTCGAGCGGGCCCAGATCATGTCGAGGCCGGCCACCAGCTCGTCGCCGCTCGGTGTTCGCGACGGGTCGAGCAGCCACTGTACGGCCAGCCCGTCGCAGACCGCGATGACGAAGCTGGCCACCGCCTCGACCCTGGGATCGTCCGGCGGCACGTCACCACCCAGCTCCTCGGCCACCAGCCGGGCGACGTGCCTGCGTGTCCTGCGGTAGTGCCCGGCCAGCTGCTCACGCAGCTCAGGGGTGCGCTCGGCCTGGGTGAACGCTTCCAGGAAGGACACCAGCAGTGCGCGCTTCTCGTCCAGCGTCTCCAGGAACGCGGACCAGGTCACATGCGCCCGCTCCACGGGATTGCGCACTTCGGCGTGCAGCGCGATCTCGGTCAGCTGCTCGGCCCACTCGCGGTAGATCTCCCCGATCGCCTCGTTGAGCAGGCCGGCCTTCGACCCGAAGTGGTACCCGATCGACGCCAGGTTGGTGTTGGAGGCGGCGACCAGGTCCCGCGCGGTGATGTGCGCGTAGCCCTTGTCCTCCAGCAGGCGCCGGGCGGCGGCGAGCAGCTGTTCACGATGTCCCACCTGCCCAGGGTAAACCTCGGCATGAGTGATTCAGCCGTGACCGACGATTACTCTCAGGTGCGGTAAAATCACTATTTGTAGTGATACAGGAACACCGGGAGGGGGCCCGTCAGACGGGTGATGCTGCGCGACCGGACCAGCGGCAGGCGGGTGGTGATCGACTCATCAGGTCCCTGACGGCGCACTGCCGGTGACGCCTGACGACGGGGGTGGCTGGAAATGACGGCAACGGGGCCGGCAATCGGTTCGGCGAGCGAGCCCGGGCGTTACCTGGTGCTCTTCGCCGACGACGCAGTGGAAGACGGCGCACGGACCATGACGTCCGTCGCGGGAATCAGGACGATGCGCGGCGCGGAGTACACCGCCCAGGCGCACGTGGAGACCGACACCGACGTCGACGGGGTGCTGTGGGAGGACCTCGGTGTCGCGGTGGTGAGCGCGGCCAGCGATCAGATCAGCGCCTTGGGCGAGGTCACCGGGTCGCTTGGCCCGATCACGATGGTGGAGCCGGAGCGAGCGGTCTATGCGCTGGCGCTGACGGCGCCGCATCCTCCCACCAGAACCGTCACGGAGGAGTCCTACACGTGGGGCCTGCGTGCGGTGCGCGCGGACGTCAGCACGGTGACCGGTGCAGGTGTGCGGGTGTGCGTGCTGGACACCGGGTTCGACATCGACCACCCGGACTTCGCCGATCGCATGATCGTCGCCAAGTCCTTCGTCGACGGAGAGGACACCACGGACGTCCACGGGCACGGCACGCATGTCACCGGCACGGTGTGCGGGCCGCGACAACCTGCCGACTATCCGGCTTACGGCGTGGCGCCCGGCGCCGAGATCTACGTCGGAAAAGTGCTGGACAACAGCGGTGCAGGCACCGACGGGAGCATCCTGGCCGGAATCGCGTGGGCGTTGCAGAACGGCTGCGCGGTGGTGTCGATGTCGCTCGGCGCCCCGGTGCGGCCCGGCCAGCCGTACTCGGTGACGTTCGAGCGAGCGGCACGGCGCGCGTTGGACAAAGGCACGCTGATCGTCGCCGCGGCGGGCAACGACAGCAAGCGCACCAGCGGGTTGATCGCGCCGGTCAGCCACCCGGCGAACTGCCCGTCGATCATGGCGGTCGGCGCGATCGACGCCGAGCTGGCGGTGGCGGACTTCTCCAGCGGCACCGTCGAGCGGACCGGCGCGGTGGACGTCGTCGCGCCCGGCGTCGACGTGTTGTCCGCCTGGCCGATGCCGCAACGGGTGAACACGATCAGCGGCACGAGCATGGCGACGCCGCACGTGACCGGCGTGGCCGCGCTGCTGGCCGAGAAGTACCACTGTGCCGGATGGGCGCTTTGGGCCCGATTGACCCAGTCCGCAATGCGATTACCATTGCCTTCGACCGATGTTGGGGCGGGCTTGGTCCAGGCGCCCGGCTAGCGCGCCGGATGCGGCACCCGGCCGCTGCCCGTCGTTCCAGCAGTCCGGAGGTGGTGGTGGCCGCGCAGCAGCAGGTCCTGATCTCGGTCGACACCGACGTTCCCGAACAGATCAGCGACATCGCCACCCGCCTCGCCGCGGCAGGGCTCGACGTGTCCGCGGTCCACGACACGATCTCCGTCATCACCGGAACGGCGGACGAGGACGTCATCGGGGCGTTGGAGCAGATCCCGGGCGTCGTGGAGATCGAGCGGCAGCGCTCGGTCGGCATCGCGCCCCCCGAGTCCGACGTGCAGTGACCGCCCCGCCACCACACGCCCGGCACCGCCGACGGGCCACCGGCCCGCATCGGTAACGTGGTCAAGCGTGTGCGTAGCGAGTGCGACCCTGGTGGTGTGGTCCTCTGCGTGGCTGGCCGGGCGTGCCGCGTCGGACGACGTCCTGGACGCCATGCAGGTCTGGGCGGCTCGGCACGAGCTGGAGGTCGCCGATCACCAGGCGGCCGACATCACCGGCCTGCCCGCCACACGGACATCCTCACCCGCCGGCCTCCTTCCGGTGCTGCGCACGTTCGGCAGCCCGCCGGCGCTGGTGCTGCCTGCCCCGGGTGATCCGCGTGGGCTCGATGCAGGCGGCCCGTTCACCAAGGAGGCGTTGCGCGCAGGCGAAGCGGTCGTGCTCGCCGACGCGGGCATCGGCCTGGTTCCGCAGGCGACAGCCGAGGACGTCATGCGCTGGCGCGTCCATCGGCTGCTGGCCACCCCGGTCTTCGACCACGTCACGCTGGCGCAGGCCGAGGAAGAGCTGACTGTGGCCGTCCGGGACAGTGCGGCCGAGCTGGCCGCGCTGCAAGTCGCCAACGAGCGGCCCGACGCGCACGAGGCGCTGCGCGCGCATCTGCGTGCTCGCCCTCCGCTGAGCTGGCCCGATGCCATGCCCGGCCGGAGCTTGCGGGTGTTGCAGCAGGCGGACGAAGTCGCGGCGATCCTGGCGCTGGCGGACGCGGACAACCCTGGCGGCGCGCTGTCGGCGAGCGCTGCTGCCATGCGAGCGGCGGCGCTTCGCCGGCCTGCCGCCGCGGTGCGAATGGCCCGTACGGCAGCTATTGCGGAAGCCGTCCGCATCCTGTCCGAGCAGCCGAATCGCCGTTGATCTCCGCGGCCGCTGCGCCAGTGGGGCCGGATGCAGCACGGCCAGGCGTCCGCGCGCCCAGGGGATGCGGATATTCGCGTAGTGCCGGATCCGGCCCTGGCCACAGGCGTCCACGCGCCCAGGGGATGCGGGGGCCCGCTGGCCCGCCCGGCTCGCCCGCGACGCAGGCGTCCGCGCACAGGGGATGCGGTCGGCCTTTACTCGATCGCGCCTGGTTGCGCCGTGCCTGCCAGGTGCCCTCAGGCGTGCGCCTTCGGCCGGGCAGGCGCGCAGCACCCCACCGCGCACGGCTCGCCGTTGACCGTGCATCCCAGCCCGCGGGCGGTGTCCCTGCCCTCCAGGTGCTCCCGGATCAGGTCCACGACCAGTTCGGCGAAGCGCGGATGCTGCCCGGGGGTCGCCGCCCTGGCGAAGCCCATGCCGAGCTCCTTGGCCCGGTCGGCCGCCTCGTTGTCCAGGTCCCAGATCACCTCGAGGTGGTCCGACATGAAGCCGACGGGGCACACCACGACCGCCCGCACACCGGCGGCGTGCAGCGCGTCGATGTGATCGACGATGTCCGGCTCCAGCCACGGCACCGACGGCGGCCCGGAACGGGACTGCCACACCACGTCGTACTCGGACACCCCGACGGCCTCGGCGACCCGCGCTGCCGCTTCGGAGATCTGCCGCGAGTACAGCCCGCCGCCGAGTTCCGGCGGGCCCGCCGCACGGTCCGCCGCGATCGGGACGGAGTGCGCGGTGAACACCAGCCGCGCGTCGTCCGGCACGGTGGCCAGGGCGCTGCGGGTGGCTTCGGCGAACAGTTCGACGAACAACGGGTGGTCGTAGAACTGGCGCAGCTTCACCAGCTCGGGGGCGTCTTCCCCGACCGACGCCCGAGCTCGCACGATGTCCTCGTCGTACTGACGGCACGACGAGTAGCCGCCGTACGCACTGGTGGCGAACACCAGGGCCCGGCGCACCCCGTCGCGGTGCATCGCCGCCACGGCTTCCTCGGCGTACGGGGTCCAGTTCCGGTTGCCGAAGTAGACCGGCAGGTCGATGCCCTGCTTGGCCAGCTCGGCCTCGACGTTGGCGATCGCCGCCCGGTTCAGCTCGTTGATCGGTGAGACACCGCCGAAGTGGTGGTAGTGCTCGGCCACCTCGAGCAACCGCTCCCGCGGCACACCGCGCCCTCGGGTGACGTTCTCCAGGAAGGGCATCACGTCGTCGGGGCCCTCCGGGCCGCCGAAGGACAGCCACAGCAGCGCGTCGAAGTCCATGCCCCGACGGTACTCGACCGGACACGTCCCGCTGCCGGGCACCGACCCCGACGTGACGTGCGCCTACCCGAGCGGTTCCGGGCGCCAGGCGGACTCCCGCCGTCCGCGCCCGGCGCGGCTCACTGCCCGAGCGCGTGCACCCCGCCGTCGACCATGATCATCGAGCCGGTCGTGGCGGGCAGCCAGTCGGACAGCAGCGCCACGATCGTCTTGGCCACCGGCGTCGGGTCGGAGCTGTCCCAGCCCAGCGGAGCGCGGTCGCCCCAGCCGGACTCCAGCTCGGAGAAGCCGGGGATCGACTTGGCCGCCATCGTCTTCACCGGCCCGGCGGCGATCAGGTTCGCGCGCACCCCGCGCGGTCCCAGCTCCCTGGCCAGGTAGCGGTTCACCGACTCCAGCGCCGCCTTGGCCACGCCCATCCAGTTGTAGGCGGGCCAGGCCACCCGCGCGTCGAAGTCCATGCCCAGCACCGAGGCACCGGGAGCCAGCAGCGGCGCGACCGCCTTGACCAGCGAGGCGTACGAGTACGCGGAGATCTGCAGCGCCGGGCCGACGTCCTCCCACGGGGCGTCCAGGAACGGCGCGCCCAGGCAGGTCTCCGGGTTGGCGTACCCGATCGAGTGCAGCAGGCCGTCCAGCCCGTCGACGTGCTCGCTGACTCGTTCGGCGAGGGTGTCCAGGTGTTCCTGGTTGGTCACGTCCAGCTCGATCACCGGGGCCGCCTGCGGCAACCGCTGGGCGATCCGCTCCACCAGGCGCAGCCGCCCGTACCCGGTGAGCACCACCTTCGCGCCCTGCTCCTGCGCGACCTTGGCCGCATGGAACGCGATGGACGCGTCGGTGATCACCCCGGTGATCAACAGCCGTTTACCCTCGAGAAGTCCTGCCACGTCTCCTGCTCCGTTCTCGCCGCTTCAGTGCCCCATGCCGAGCCCGCCGTCGACCGGCAGCACGGCACCGTTGATGTAGCCCGCTTCCTCCGACGCCAGGAAGGCGACGGCGGCCGCCACCTCCGCGGGTTCGGCGTACCGGCCCGCGGGGATCTGCGCCAGCACGGACTGCTTCTGCTCGTCGGTCAGCACGTCGGTCATGTCCGTCTTGACGAAGCCCGGCGCCACCACGTTCGCGGTGATGTTGCGCGAGCCCAGCTCCCGTGCCAGCGACCGCGCGATCCCCACCAGGCCCGCCTTGCTCGCCGCGTAGTTGACCTGGCCGGCCGAACCGGAGAGCCCGACCACCGACGAGATGAAGATGAACCGCCCCCACTTGGCCCGCAGCATGCCCCGGCTGGCGCGCTTGGCCACCCGGTACGCCCCGGTCAGGTTGGTGTCCACGACCCGGGTGAACTGCTCCTCGGACATGCGCATCAGCAGGGTGTCGTCGGTGATCCCGGCGTTGGCCACCAGGATCTCCACCGGCCCCTGGTGCTCCTCCACCTGCTTGAACGCGGCATCGATCTGCTCAGTGTCGGTCACGTCGGCCTGCACGCCGAACAGCCCCTCCGGGGCACCGGACCCCCGGTGTGTCACCGCCACCCGGTGGCCGGCTTCCGCCAGGCTGCGTGCGATCGCCAAGCCGATCCCCCGGTTGCCTCCGGTGACCAGTACCGAACGTGCCACGTGTGTCTCCTTAAGCCACAGTCTCCTGCCGTGCCGTTACCAGGCAGAGGCTAGCGAGTTACCGATCAGTCGGGATCAGCGAGTGGCACGCAGCACCCGCCCGGCCGGGTCGCGATGATGTCCGCCATGACCGCCATGTTCCGCATTCTTTTCTTCCAGCCGGAGATTCCGCCCAACACCGGCAACGCCATCCGGCTGGCCGCCAACACCGGTTGCGAACTGCACCTGGTCGAACCGCTCGGCTTCTCGCTGGACATCAAACCGGTGCGCCGCGCCGGGCTGGACTACGCGGAGCTGGCGTCGACCCATGTCCACCCGGACCTGGACACCGCCTTGCGGGCGTGCGGCGACGCCGCGGTCTACGCCTTCACCACCGACGCCGACCTGACCTACACCTCGGTCGCGTACCAGCCGGGCGACGTGCTGATGTTCGGGCCGGAGTCCACCGGCCTCCCCGAACAGGTGCAGCGGCATCCCCGGGTCACCGCCCGGGTCCGGGTGCCGATGGTGCCCGGGTCCCGCTCGCTCAACCTGTCCAACGTGGCCGCGGTGGCGGTGTACGAGGCGTGGCGGCAGCACGGATTCGCCGGCGCCGCATCGGGCCGGTGACCGTCACTGAACGGAACGGTGAACATCGCAAATAACCCACAAAGCCGCAAATCGTTGCAACGCACGGTAACCAGTGCGAGCATCGTTGGGGTGACGGGTGGGGCGAGCGAGTACGGGGTTCCGTCACGGAGCCCGCTGGCCGAACCACGTCTGCGCGAGCTGCTGGCCGGGGTCCAGCGCCGCATCGACCAGATCTCCGACACGCGTGATCGACTCGACGCCCTCACCGAGGCGATGCTCGCGGTCAATTCCGGGCTGGACCTGGACGCGACGCTGCGCCGCATCGTGCGCGCCGCGGTCGACCTGGTCGACGCCCGCTACGGCGCACTGGGCATCCGCGGCCCCGACGGCAAGCTCACCGCCTTCATCAACGAAGGCATGGACGAGGAGACCCGGCGGCTGATCGGCAGGCTGCCGGAGGGCCACGGGCTGCTCGGCGCGGTCACCAGGCACCACGGGCCGTTGCGGCTGGACGATCTGAGCAAGCATCCCGACTCGGTGGGCTTCCCGGAGCATCATCCGCCGATGCGGACGTTCCTCGGCGTGCCGATCCGGATCAGGGGCGAGATCTTCGGCAACCTCTACCTGACCGAGAAGGCGCACGGCGCCCCTTTCACCGCCGACGACGAGCTGGTGCTGCAGGCGTTGGCGGCGGCGGCCGCGATCGCGGTGGAGAACGCCCGGCTGTACGAGACGGCGCTGACCCAGCAGATGTGGCTGGAAGCCACCGGGCGGATCACCACCGAACTGCTGTCCGGCGCCGATCCGGTGGACGTGCTGCGACTCATCGCCGACAGCGCGCTGGAGCTGACCGGGGCGACCACGACCGCGCTGGCGGTGCCCAAACCCCCGGCATCACCGTCGGAAGAGGTCACCGAACTCGTCGTGCGGGTGGCCTCCGGGCGGCTGGCGGAGATCGTCACCGGCCATCATCTGCCGGTCGCGCAGTCCACCGCGGGCAGGGCGTACCGGGAGCGCAGCCCGCTGCGCGTGGACCGGCCGGACTACGCCCCCACCCCTGAGCTGGCTGTGGAACTCGGGCCCACACTGGCCGTGCCGCTGCGCACCGGGGACAAGGTGACCGGCGTGCTGCTGGCGTTCCGCGCCGCGCACGCCTCGCCGTTCGAGGACGACCAGCTGCCGCTGGCCGCCACCTTCGCCGATCAAGCGGCGATCGCGCTCGAACTGGCCTCCGCCCAGCGGCGCGCCCGCGAGCTGGAAATCCTCGCCGACCGCGACCGGATCGCCCGCGATCTGCACGACCACGTCATCCAGCGGCTGTTCGCGGTCGGGTTGTCGCTCAACGGCACGTTGCAGCGCAGCACCGACCCCGGCCTGCAGAGCAAGCTCGGCCGGGCGGTGGACGACCTGCACGACGTCGTGCGCGACATCCGCAGCACCATCTTCGACCTGCACGAAGGTGCCGACGGCAGGCAGTTGCGGGACGCGTTGACCGACGCGATCAACGAGCTGACCGACCACAGCGACCTGCGCACCACGGTCCGGATGTCCGGGCCACTGTCGGTGATCACGCCGGACCTGGCCGAGCACGCCGAAGCCGTGCTACGCGAGGCGGTGAGCAACGTGGTCCGGCACGCCGACGCCAGCAACGTCGTCGTGACCATCTCGGTCGGCGACGAGTTCACCATCGACGTCAGCGACGACGGCCGGGGCATCCCGGACCGGGTCGCCCACTCCGGCCTGCACAACCTGGCCGAACGGGCCAAAGCCATGCAGGGAACGCTGGACGTGCACCAGCAGGCCGCCGGCGGAACCCGGCTGGTCTGGTCGGCTCCCCTCCCGTGAGCGGCCACGACAGGGACGGCACGGCGACACGCGAGCCGTGACCTCCCACACTCGCCTGCCCGCAAGTGGTACCCAAGGGTCATGAGCACGCCGTGTACCCACTGCGCCACTGGGGTCGACCACTGCCACGGGACGCTGGTCGTGCACGCCACCGGCCCTGCGGACTGCACCCAGCCGGATTGCACCGACACCGACGAAGCCAGGCACGACCTGCGGATCGACTGCGGCTCGGTGATGGGCGGCTGCGACTGCGCCCGCCTGGCCCAGGTAGCCGCTGCCTGAGCCGAACCGGGACCCGAGGCGATTCGGACCGGCATGCGGCCGGAGCCCCGCCGCCTGGGCCGGGCGGCCCCGGCACCCGAGCCGGCGGCATTCACCTGACCGCGTTCACCTGACCCGGTCGCCGCCCCGTCAGGCGGTCTCCTTCTTCTTCGCCCTGCCACGCTTGGCCGGCTTCTTCCCGCCCTTGGCCGCCGTTCCCCCGGCGCCCTCCGCGGCCATCTTCTTGTCGCCCTTCTTGGCGCTCTCCACGCTGGCCTGCAACGCGGCCATCAGGTCGACGACCTCGCCGGTCGTTTCCTTCGCCGGCTGGGTGACGGTCTGGCCCTCGGCCTTGGCGTCGATCAGCTCGAGGACGGCCTCGCGGTAGTCGTCGTGGAACTTGTCCGGTTCGAAGACGTCCTCGGACAGCGACTCGATGAGCATGCCCGCCATCGACATCTCCTCCTGCCGCAACTGCGGGGCGTCCTCGTGCAGGAAGTCGAAGTCGGCGGCCCGCACCTCGTCCGGCCACAGCATGGTCTGCAGCACCAGCACGTCCGACCACACCCGGAGCAGGGCGAGCGTCTCGCGCTGCCGCAACGCCACCTTGACGATGGCCACCCGCCCGGACTTGTGCAGCGCATCGCGCAGCAGCACGTACGGCTTGGCCGCCCCCTTGTCCGGCTCCAGGTAGTAGCCGCGGTCGTAGTACATCGGGTCGACCGACTCCAGCGGGACGAACTCCAGCACCTCGATGCCGCTGGTCGAGGCAAGCGGCAGGCTCGCCAGATCCTCGTTGTCGAGCACCACCATGTCGCCGTTGGCCAGCTCGTACCCCTTGGCGATGTCGGAGTAGGGCACTTCCTCGCCGCACACGGTGCACACCCGCTTGTACTGGATCCGGCCGCCGTCGGCGGCGTGCACCTGCCGGAACGAGACGTTCTTGGCCTCGGTGGCGGCATAGAGCTTGATCGGGATGGAGACCAGCCCGAAGCTGATGCTGCCCTTCCACATCGCCCGCACCGCGCCCACCTCCAGCCGGAGTCGCTGGTGATCACCGTACGCCAGGTGAAGCACCCAAGCACGACGCTACTGCAGCGCACGGCCGGGATCGAGGTCTTCACCGGCGCCGGGTGACCTGCCCGTGCCCGGCGACCTGCACCGCGCCGACCTGCGCCAAGTGCGGCGAAGTCACTACGTTGGACCCGTGAGCCTGCACGCCTACCGCCGCAAGCGGAACCGGGAACGCACCACGGAGCCGTGGCCGTCCGACGCCGAACTGGACGGCTCCCCCGGCGACCCGGGCGGCGGGCTGTTCGTCGTCCAGGAGCATCACGCGCGGCGCAAGCACTACGACCTGCGGCTGGAACGCGACGGCGTGCTGGTGTCGTGGGCCATTCCCAAGGGCCTACCGCTCGACCCGGCGGTGAACCACCTGGCGGTGCACACCGAGGATCATCCGCTGGCGTACGCCGAGTTCGAAGGCGAGATCCCGGCGGGCGAGTACGGCGGCGGCCGGATGCGGATCTACGACACCGGCCGCTACGAGTGCTCGAAGTGGTCCGACTCCGACGTGAAGTTCGCGCTGCACGGACGCAAGCTGCGGGGCCGCTGGGCATTGTTCCGGACCGACGGCGACACCTGGATGATCCACCGCGAGCGGGAGCCCTTGCCGGCCACGATGCTTCCCATGCTGGCCGGCGGCACCGGGATGCCCCCGGGTGACGACGGCTGGGCCTACGAGATGAAGTGGGACGGCCAGCGGGTGCTGGCGTTCGTCGACGGAGTCCGGGCCAGGCTGCAGTCCCGGACCGGCCGGGACATCACCGCCACCTACCCCGAGCTGGCGCCGTTGGGGCGTGCACTGGCGCCGCGATCGGCCGTGCTCGACGGCGAGGTGGTCGTGTTCGTCTCCGGGCGCCCCGACTTCGGCGCATTGCAGCACCGGATGAACTCCTCCCCCACCGAGGCGTCCCGGCTCATGGACACCTACCCGGCCACGTACCTGATCTTCGACGTGCTGTTCTTGGACGGCAGGCCGCTGGTCGACCTGCCGTTCGCCGAGCGCAGGGACATCCTGACCGGGCTGAACCTGTCCGGCCCGTCCTGGCTGACGCCGCCGACGTTCGTCGACGCCGGCGGGGACGCGGTGCTGGCTGCCTCGCTGCAGCAGGGTCTGGAGGGTGTCGTGGCGAAGCGGCTGGCGTCGCGTTACCGGCCGGGCACCCGCTCGCCCGACTGGCGCAAGATCAAGCACGCCAAGCACCAGGAGGTGGTGATCGGCGGCTGGCGCCCCGGCCAGGGCAGCCGGTCGGGGCGGATCGGTTCCCTGCTGGTCGGGGTGCAGACCGACGACGGCTTGGCCTACGCCGGGCGGGTCGGCACCGGATTCGACGAACGGACACTCGACACCCTCGCCACCCGCCTCGCCCCGCTGGCCACGACGGTGAACCCGTTCACCAACGACGTGCCACGCGAGCACCTGCGGGACGCTCGCTGGGTCCGCCCGGAGCTGGTCGCCGAAGTCACCTACGGCTCGTGGACCTCGGACAACCGGCTACGGCACGCCACGTATCGCGGTCTGCGCCCGGACGTCGACCCCAAGCAGGTGCGCCGTGCCGAATGAGGAAAGGGTGCGCGTCCGGGTGGCGGACCGCCAACTGGTGGTGTCGAACCTGGGCAAGGTGCTCTATCCGGCCACCGGGTTCACCAAGGCGCAGGTCATCGAGTACTACGTGAAGATCGCCCCGGTGCTGCTGCCGCACATCGCGGGCAGGCCGCTGACGCTCAAGCGCTACCCGGACGGCGTGGACGGCGAGTTCTTCTACCAGAAGAACGTCCCGCAAGGCACGCCGGACTGGGTCCGCACCGCCCGCGTCCCGGCACCGGGATCGACCATGAACCGCGATCAGGTGACCTACGTCGTCGCGGACGACCTGCCCACGCTGATCTGGGCGGCCAACCTGGCCAACCTGGAGATCCACACCCCGCAGTGGCGGCTCCCCGGCGACGTCCGCGCGGTGGAGCGGACACCCGACCCGGACCTGGTGGTGTTCGACCTCGACCCGGGACCGCCCGCCACGATCGTGGAGTGCTGCCGGGTCGCCGAGCTGCTACGGCCGGCGCTGACCGCCCGCGGGCTGGACCCGCTGGCCAAGACGTCCGGCAACAAGGGCATGCAGCTGCTGGCCAGGATCAGCGGGCACAGTTCTGCGCAGGCCAGCGAGCTGGCCAAGGAGGTCGCCGAGGAACTGGCCGCGGCGCACCCGGACCTGGTCACCGCGAAGATGACCAAGCGGCTGCGCACCGGCAAGGTCTTCATCGACTGGAGCCAGAACAACGCGTTCAAGACCACGGTGGCGACGTACTCGCTGCGTGCCCGCAGCGAACCGACCGTGTCGACCCCGGTGACCTGGGACGAGGTCGCCGCCTGCCGGGCGGAGCACCAGCTGCGCTTCACCAGTGACGAGGTCCTGGACCGCGTCGCCGAGCACGGCGACCTGCTCGAGCCGTTGCTCGCCGGCTGAAAGCCGCTCGCCGGGTCAGCCGGCGAGCAACGGCAGCTGCGCGGACTGGGTGCGCGTCCGCCACTGCCGGTATGCCTCGGCCACGTCCACCAGCCGGCCCGCCCGTTCACATCGGGCGCCGTAGAACCTGGCGAAGTCCAGCGCCTCGTCGGTGAAGCGGGCGTCTCCCCGTCCTTGCAAGTAGCCGATGGCGTACTGCTCCCGGGCATACCGGACGGACACGGCACGTCCCGGCCCCACGTGGTTCGCTGCGGCAGCCGACATCGCCGCCTCCTTCCGCCGGAGGAGTCCAGAATGCCCGACTTCCGGCCGGAAGCAAACCGGTCAGGGCACCCGGACCACCTGTGCGGCGTACGACAGGCCTGCGCCGAAACCGACCAGCAGCGCCAGATCCCCCGAGGCCACCTGGCCGGTGTCCATCAGCCGGCGAAGCGCCAGCGGGATCGACGCCGCCGACGTGTTGCCGGTCTGGGCGCCGTCCCTGGCCACCACCGCGTTCGTCGCGCCGATCTTGCTCGCCAGCGCGTCCACGATGCGCAGGTTGGCCTGGTGGGGCACCACCGCCGCCAGCTCGCTCGGATGCACCCCGGCCTGTTCGCAGGCGCTCAGCGCGATCGGGTGGA
The DNA here is from genome assembly GCF_000427905.1 of Thermocrispum agreste DSM 44070. Lineage (GTDB taxonomy): Bacteria > Actinomycetota > Actinomycetes > Mycobacteriales > Pseudonocardiaceae > Thermocrispum > Thermocrispum agreste. The sequence continues at coordinate 207,982 of NZ_ATYX01000005.1, forward strand.
TCTGGGTGGTGGCCCAGCGGAACACCTTCTGGCCTTCCATCCGCAGGTACCGGTCGCCCGGGTCCTGCACGATCAGATCCGTCCCCGAGGCGTCGCTGCCCCACACGACCGGCCCGATTCCCGGCTCGTCCGAGCCGGTGACGACCGCGGCCCCGGCGCCGTCGCCGAACACCACCGAGGTCGGCAGGTCGTCCGGGTCGGTGATCGCGGTCATCCGTTCCGCCGCGGTGATCAGCACCGTGTTCGCCGTGCCCGCGCGGATCAGATCGTTGGCCACGGTCAGCGCGTAGCAGAACCCCGAGCACGCGGTGTTCAGGTCGAATGCCGCCGCGGACTTGATCTCCAGGTCGCGGATGACCTCGTAGGCCACCGCGGGGATCGGCGCGTCGGCGCTGCAGGTGGCGGTGATGACCAGGTCGATCTGCTCGGGGTCCACCTTGGCGTCGGCCAGCGCGGCGGCTCCGGCCTCGACCGCCATCTCGGTCAGCGTCGTCTCGCCCGCCCTGGCCCGGGTGGACATCCCGGTGCGGGACTCGAACCACTCCGGCGGCTTGCCGAAGCGCGCGGCGAGCTCTTCGTTGTCCACCACGCCCTGCGGGACGAACCCGCCGACGCCGATCATCCTGGCGGCCCTGCTCCCCTGGGTCATGCGCATGCTGTCAACCCTCACCGAATCCCCGCGCCGGTAGCCACGGCACTACTGCTCGGTATTGGTGTCCGAAGCGCTCACGCGACCACGATGAGTACCGTTCATTCCTGACATGCACGCGCGCACGATATCCATCCACCACATCCGGGGTGCGCTCGCGGGTGCGCGTCGTGCCGGCCTGGACCTCGACGCGCTGCTGCACGCCGCAGGCATCGCCCCGGCACTGTTGCAGGACCCGCGCTCCCGGGTCACGGGCCAGCAAGCGGCACGTCTGGTGCGCGTGCTCGTCGCGGCGCTCGACGACGAATTCCTCGGCCTCGGCCCGTACCCCAGCAAACGCGGCACCTTCGCGATGATGTGCCACGCGGCGGTGCACTCGAAGACACTGCGCTCGGCGCTGCTGCGGGCCACGAAGTTCTACGAGCTGTTTCCCGGCACGCCTCGCTTCCGTATCCGCTACACCGGCGGTACGGCCAAAGTGCAGCTGGACATCCGCGGCGTGCGCGACCCGGACCACTTCATGTGCGAAGGCATCATGCTCATCTGGCACGGGTTCTCCAGCTGGCTGATCGGGCAGCGCATCCCGCTGCTGCGCATGGAGTTCCGCTATCCGCGGCCACCGCACGCCACCGAGTACGACCTGGCCTTCGGGTGCCGCTCGGAGTTCGGCAGCAAGGTCACGGCGGCGACGTTCGACCGCAAGTACCTGGACATGCCGGTGATCAGGGACAGCCGTGCGCTGAGCGAATTCCTTCGCGACGCGCCCGCCGATCTGGCCTCGCCGCCCGACTACGCCACATCCACCTCCGAAGCCGTGCGCAGCATCCTGGCCACGGCTTCCCCGGCGGCCCTGCCGTCGGTGAACGCGGTGGCCAGCCGGCTGAGCATCAGCCCGCAGACGTTGCGCCGGCGGCTGGCAGAGGACGACATGTCGTTCCGGCAGCTGCGTGACGAGGTTCGACGCGATGCCGCCATCGACGCGCTCACGAGCACCGACGACACCGTCGAGGACATCGCGGCCCGGCTGGGTTTCGCCGACTCCAGCGCCTTCCACCGGGCGTTCAAGCGGTGGACCGGAAGCTCGCCCGGGTCGTATCGTGCCGCCAACGGGCAGCCCTCCGGTGCACCGTCTGCCGTGCGGCGCGCGCGGCCCATGCCTGACCGGGCCCGGTCGCGGGGTACCCGGTAAGCCGGGCACGACCGCCGCGCCGCTACCGTGGAGATTTGCGTAAGTCGTCCCACTTGCACGAGGAAGGATCCGCAGCAGAAGGAGAGCAGTGATCCCGCCATCCGGCCAGGCCACCGCACGGCGCACCCGACCGGCGCCGGGGTTCCGCCCCGACGTGGAAGGCTTGCGGGCCGTCGCCGTCGGCTCGGTGCTGCTCTACCACGCGGGCTTGCCGTTCGTGCCCGGCGGGTTCGTCGGCGTGGACGTCTTCTTCGTGATTTCCGGCTTCCTGATCACCGGGTTGCTGGTCAAGGAAGCCGAGCGCAGCGGACGCGTGTCGCTGGCCGACTTCTACGCCCGCCGGGTCAAGCGGCTGCTGCCCGCCGCCGCCCTCGTCCTCGCGGTCACCGTGCTGCTGACGTTCCTGGTGATCCCGCGTACCCGGTGGACCGACATCGGCGGAGACATCGCTGCAGCGGCGCTGTACTTCGTCAACTGGCGGCTGGCCGCCAACGAGGTCGACTACCTCGCCGAGGACTCCGATGTCTCCCCGGTGCAGCACTTCTGGTCGCTGGCGGTCGAGGAGCAGTTCTACTTCGTGTGGCCGGTGCTGGTCGTCCTGGCCGTCGTCACTGCTCGGCGGCTGGGCTCCGGTCTGCGCCGGACGATGTGCGCGGGCCTGGCCGTGGTCGCCCTGCCGTCGTTCGCCTGGTCCGTCTACTACACAGCCGCCGACCCGCAGCAGGCCTACTTCGTCACCACGACCAGGATGTGGGAGCTGGCCGTCGGAGCCGCGATCGCACTCGGCGCGGCCCGGCTGGCCAGACTTCCGCGCCCCGTGGCACTGGTGCTGGGCTGGGCGGGCCTGCTGACCGTGATCGCCTCCGCCGTGGTGCTCACCACCAGCACACCCTGGCCGGGGTACCACGCGCTGCTGCCGACGCTCGGTACCGCCGCCGTCATCGCCGCCGGACCCGCGGCAGGACCTGGTGGACCTGTCGCGCTGCTGGGCCGTCCGACGTGGACGTGGATCGGCGGGATCTCCTACTCGCTGTACTTGTGGCACTGGCCGCTCATCGTCGTCGCCGCGGAGGCCTTCGGCGGCTTGACGCAGGCCGAAGGGCTCGCGGTGGCGCTGGTCAGCATCCTGCCCGCCTGGCTGACCCTGCGCGTGGTGGAGAACCCGGTGCGGTTCGACCCGCGGTTCTCCGCCCGCCCGATGCTGACGCTGCGGGCAGGCGCGCTGCTCACCACGTTCGGCCTGGCCTGCGGATCCGGGCTGATCGGGGCGACCGAGCTGGCCACCGACGAGCCGGTGGCCAACCCGCTCGGCGCCGCGGCCATCCGTTCCGCCGACACTTATCGCTTCCCGACCGTCGCCGACGGCGTCAGCCCGGACCCGCTCGAGGCGGCCGAGGACGTCCCCGACGCCTACGACCGGGGCTGTCAGGTCGATCAGGCCTCCTCCGAGCCGATCTCCTGCACGTACGGCGACCCGGACGGCAGGGTCGACATGGCCCTGGTCGGTGACTCCAAGGCGTTGCAATGGATCTCCGCACTGGACACCATCGCGGAGGAGCGCGGCTGGCGGGTGCGCACCTACACCAAGTCGTCGTGCCCGTTCACGCCAGCGACGATCGCGTTGGACGGCCGCCCCTACGTCAACTGCACCGAATGGGGTCACAACGTCGAAGCCGAGCTGCTGCGTGATCCGCCTGACCTGGTGCTGACGTCGCAGATCCGGTCGACCGCGCTGACCGACCCGGCCGACCCGGACTCCGCAGCGACCCGCGAGGCGATGTCCTCGGCGCTGCGGGAACGCTGGTCGCGCCTGGTGGAAGCGGGCAGCACGGTGGTGGTGCTGCGGGACAACCCGAAGCCGCCGGAGAGCCTGCAGCCGGTGTACGAGTGCGTGGATGCCAACCGTGACGACCTGACGCCGTGTGTGTTCCCGCGCTCGCTCGGCGAGCGGGAAAGCGGGCAGCCCGCCCAGACCGAGGCCGCGCGCGGGCTGCGCGGCGTGCACATCGTCGACCTCAACGACTACATCTGCCCGGGCGAGGTGTGCCCGCCGGTCATCGGCAACGTGCTGGTCTACCGCCAAGGTGCCCACCTGACCCGGACCTACGTGGAGACCCTCGAGCCGCGCTTGGCGAAAAAGCTCGCACCCCTGGTGGCCAGGAGCAGGTCGGCGACTTGACCTTGGAGCCGGGTCCAAGGTCTACCGTCGTGGACATGAGCACGACCGTTGCCGCCGGGCTGCGCGTCGCCGATCTGGCCAAGGCCACCGGTGTACGCCCGGACACCATCCGCTACTACGAGCGCGTCGGCCTGCTCCCCCCGCCGCCGCGCACATCCTCGGGGTACCGGGCCTATCCCCCGTCGGCGGTCGACCGCGTGCGGTTCATCCAGGGGTGCCGTCGCCTCGGCCTGCGCCTGCGCGAGATCAGCGACCTGCTGGCGGTGCGCGACACCGGGGTGTGCCCGTGCGAGCCCGCCGAGACGCTTCTGCAGCGCAGGATCGCCGAGCTCGACGCCGAACTGTCTCGGCTCACCGCGCTCCGCGACACCCTGGCAGGCATGGTCCGCGACCTGCCGCGCGGCCGCTGCCCGGACATCAGCCCCGGCGAATGGTGTCCCGAACCCGCATCCGCCGAGAGGAGGTGAGCGACGATGACCTGCGCCTGCTGCGATGGCTGCTGCGACTGCGGCGCCGAATGCGGTTGCTGCTGACCGCGCGCGTTCGCCGTGACAGGCCCGGTGCGGCGCCCACCGGGCCGTGCCCGAGGGCGGTCAGCTCGCCCTGGCGTGGGCCGCGCGCAGCGCTTGGTCGGTCACCCGGTGCTCGAGCAGGATCTCCCTGCCCCCGGCACCGCTGCCGTGGCCAGCAGCAGATGCCCACTGCCGATGTCGTCGTTGCGCAGATCGATCGCTTCCCGCAGCGCCTTCGCCAGGATCTCCTCGGCTGCCTGGCTGAACCCGGGCGCCTTCCGCCGCGTTCCCCACGGCGCCCGTAAGGCTCCCGTCCGTGCACGCGCTCGACGGGGTCGGCAACCTGCTCCACGTCAATGCCCATGCGACGCAGTGCGGCCACTTCTTCCTCCTACAGCCCGGCGCGGCGCGCCGCCTCCGCAGCTTCCGCGGCCACCATCCGAGGCGTCAGCCCGCGCCCGGCCGGCAGTTGGGCCGCCCGGCCGTCCTGCGATCCCACCACGGCCGTCAGCAGGTGCGCCGGTTCGACTTCGGCATCACCCGCGCGTTCGGCGTGGTGGACCGCACCGTCGACGACGGCGCGCCACCTTGGTGAACCTCTCGACCATCAGCGCCTCCCGTACTTGTTGTGCGCGGCCTGCCTGGTGACGCCGAGCTCCTTGACGATCTCCTGCCACGACAAGCCCTGCACCCGTGCGTTGCGTGCTTGCACTGGGACGACCTGGTCCGCGGCGCCATCGGAGCGCGTGCACCCGTGCGTTGCGTACTTGCACCGCCTCCAGGCGTTCCAGCAGCTTGCGCAAGGCCGCCACAGCGCGCAGTCCACCCGTGGATCGTCGGCGCCCGCTGCCGTTGCCAGGTCCGTCGCCTCCCCCATGGCGTCAACCCACGTTGACACTTCCGATGCGTCAGCCAAAGTCGACACGCGTCGTGCCGCCCGGCGAAGCTCCCCGCACGGTGAGCCGGCCCGCCGTCAGATGTCCTCGAGCAGGTCCTTCAGCTCTCGCTGCACGGCCGCCTCGAGCTTGGCCACCTGCGGCTTGTACCGTGCCGTCGCGCTGATCCGCCACGTGGCGCGCACCGGGTACGAACGCGGGGTGTAGCTCGGCTCCAGCTTGAAGTCCGCCGTGCAGGCCATGGTGATGCTGGAGTTCGGCTTCATCCCCGCCCGGTCGGAGCAGGTCCGCGTGCCCAGGCCGCTGGCACTCATGGTCACCCGCATCGTCACGTCGAACTGGGTGACCGGCACGTTCTTTCCGCCCGAGTACGAGTTGGACACCGGGACTTTCGCGGTGCATTTGCCCCCCACCGCGCAGTTGAGCTTCCCGTTGCCCTGGCGCAGCTCGAAGTTCGGCACCAGGACGCCCGCGTTCCGCACCCCGCGTGCGGCCTTGGACAGCGAGGCGAACAGCTGACGTACCTGCTGCTCTCCCATCTCGGTGAACAAGGTGCGCGCGCCGCTGGGCAGGAGCGGGTTGCCGCCTGCCTGGCCGAGCGGGACGTCGGTGCTCACCAGCCGGTGCGGCTGGGCGACCGTGACGTCCGCGGTGTACTTGCCGACCGGGATCCGGTACACCTCGGTCCCGTCGTCGAGCTTCATCTGCTCGACGCGCTTGCGGTTCAGTTGCGGCTCGCCCGACGGCGGCGGCTCACCGGGCTGCGCACCGTCCTGACCCTGCTGCGTGGCGGCTTCCTCCCGCAGCCGCGCGGCCACCTTCTCCGGCGGAAGCAGCGCACCGGGATCGAAGCCCACGTCCGCCGGATCGGTCACCACGAACCGGTTGGCGAACTGGTTCGCCTCGTTCGGCTTGGCCCCCAGGTCCTGCCACACCTGCTTGCTCGTCCGCACGTACAGCTTCCCGCCGAGGGCCGCGAAGGTCATCTTGCGGCCGTCGATGGTCGACGTGCCGTAGACCGAGCCGGAGCGTGTCACCGCGACGCTGACCTCCTCGCCGTCGGCTCCCGCCACGGTGCTGACGTAGCGCATCAGCGGCCGGGCGGCCAGCGCGCCGACCGCCTCGTCGAACGCCCGTTGGGCGAGCAGTTCGACCTTGTCGTCACCCGCGGTGGGCGTTCCGGGCACCGTCGATTCGCACGCCGTCGCGGCGAGCCCGAACACCGCCGCAACGACCGCGGCCCGCTTGCCGAGAGCCCGTGCCATCATCGCCTCACTTCCACCAGCGCGCCCGGCAGGTGACCGGCCCCGGTCAGGACCGTCCGGGTCGCCTCCAGGGTTCCTCGCGCCCGTCGTCCGAGCCCGGTGTCCTTCTGACTCGGCAGCTGGGTCCATCGTTCCCTATGCGCCGAGCCACGGGTAGCCGACCCGCCCCGAGCCTGCCGAACCGGCTACGCCAACGTGGCGAATGGCGGACAGTGACCGCGACTGGCCACCGTCACCGCACCCGCTGGGGTAGACACGTGCTCGAGCCAAGCCCCGGCAGGCCCTGCGGCGCGCCTGCCCGAGAACCGCATCGCCGCCCCGTCGCCGCGAGCAGGCGGGGCGGTGGTCGCGTGCTTGCCTTCCCACGTAGGATGATCCTCGTCGGACCCGCAACGCGTGGTGAGGGTGCATGGCTGACCAGCAGCTTTCCGAGCATCTGCAACTTCTCGGCCTGCCCGCGGCGGACACCGAGATGTACCTGCTGCTGTTGGACAAGGGCCCGATGACGCCGCAGGCCATCGGCGACGAGCTCGGGCTGACCACCGAGCAGGTCGCCGAGCGGGTCGAGTCGCTGACCAACTTCGGCATGGTCGGCAGGACCAACTCCGACGAGGTCGCCCCCATCGAGCCGACCACCGGCCTGCAGCGGCTGGCCAGGGCCAGGGAGGCCGAGGTCAAGGCCGCCGAGCTGGCCGCGGCGAACGCCTATCGGGTGTACCGGCGCACGGTGTCGCAGCAGTCGCCGGACGACCTGGTCGAGGTGGTCACCGCGCCGCACATCGCCGAGCGGGTCAAGCTCGAGGAGTCGGCCGCGACCAAGGAGGTGCTGCGGTTCGACTCTCCCCCGTACACCACCCAGCGCGGCCCGAACGACATCGAGGTGGAGAACCTCAAGCGCGGCGTGCGCTACCGGTGCGTCTACGCCAAGGCCGCCGTCCAGCAGCCGGACTACTACGCGCAGAACATCCAACCGTGCATCGCCGCCGGCGAAGAGGCCAGGGTGATGCCCGAGGTGCCGGTCAAGCTGAGCATCTTCGACGGCCAGCTGGCGATGGTGGCGCTGACCGACACCAACGCGGAGATCATCCGGTCGTCGCTGATCATCCGGCAGTCCAGCCTGCTCGACGCGCTCATCGGGCTGTTCGAGACGTCGTGGCGGTCGGCACTGCCGATGCACCTCGGCACCAAGGAACCGTCGTCGCTGCGGCCGATCGAGCGCAAGATCATCGAGCTGCTGGCCAGCGGGATCACCGACAACGCCATCGCCGAACTGCTCGGCATCAGCCGCCGCACGCTGTCCCGCAACCTGGAGAACCTCACCACGCGGGCAGGCGTGGTGAACCGCTTCCAGCTGGCCGTCTACGCCTGCCGGAACGGCTGGATCTGAGCCGTCAGCGGTAGATCCGGACCACGTTCACCGCGACACAGGCGGGCTTGCTGCCGCCCTCGACCTCGACGGTCGTGGTCAGCTCCACCTGCACGCCGCCGTCGACGGGTTTGGCGTCGGACAGCGTCGAGGTGGCCCGGATCCGCGATCCGACCGGGACCGGGGCGGGGAAGCGCACCTTGTTCAGCCCGTAGTTGATCACCATGCTGGTGTTCTCGACCCGGTAGATCTGCCGCAGCAGCACCGGCAGCAGCGACAGTGTCAGGTAGCCGTGGGCAATGGTGCGGCCGAACGGCCCTGTCTTGGCCCGTTCCGGATCGACGTGGATCCACTGGTGGTCGTCGGTGGCGTCGGCGAACTGGTTCACCCGCTCCTGGGTGATCTCCAGCCAGTCGCTGGTGCCCAGCTGCTCGCCCACCGCGTCCAGCAGGTCGTCGGGAGTGGAGAAAGTGCGCATGCTGCTCGCCCTCACTTGCCTGGTCGGTCGTCGGATTTCTCGCCGTACAGCTCCGCTTCCACCATCGCCGTCCACTGCCGCACGATGCGTGCCCGGCGCGCGGTGTCATCCGTCAGCAGGTTCGCCAGCCCCAGTCCGCGCGCCAGGTCCAGGGTGGCTTGCACGGTCTCCCGTACCCCTGGCTTGGACTCGTCCACTTCCAGCAGCTCGACGGCCTTCTTGTGCGCGCGCCTGCCGACCTCCCGCTCCAGCGGTTTGATCTTCTCGGCGAGCCGCTCGTCGGTGGCCGCGGCCACCCACAGGTGCAAGGCGGCCACGAACGCGGGCTGGGCGTAGAGGTTCAGCAACATCTCGATGACCGCGCGACGGCGCCCCGGGCCGGTCGGCAGCTCGGCGGCTCGTCGCTCGAGGTCTTCGTGCTGCGCCTCGGACATGTAGTTCATCGCCGCCGTGACCAGGTCCTCCCTGGTCGGGAAGTGGTGCTGCGCGGCGCCGCGGGACACGCCTGCGCGTTCGGCCACCACGGCCACGGTCGTGCCGGACCAGCCCAGCTCCCCCAGCGCGGCCACGGCGGCCTCGAGCAGCCGCCTGCGCGTCTGGATGCTGCGCTCCTGCTGCGGTTGGCGAACTCTGGTCACGTCACGACTTCACGGCGGGTGGATCGACCCACAGGTCCAGGGACAGATCCTCTTCGCGCTCGCACAACCGGTACTGCGCGAAGTCGGTGATCCCTTCCGCGCGCAGCACCTCGTCGTCGATGAAGAACTGCCCCGTGACCTCGGTCGACGGCTTGGTGAGGATAGCGTGCGCGGCATCCGCCATGATCTGCGGAGTGCGCGACGTCGCAGCCATGTCCGACAGCAGGTTGCGCACCGCCGCGGTGTCGATGGTCGTGCGCGGCCACAGCGAGTTGGCCGCGATGCCGTCCGCACGCAGCTCTTCGGACAGTCCCAGCGTCACCAGGCTCATGCCGAACTTGGCGATGGTGTACGCGGTGCCGATCGTGCCGAACCACTTGGGCTCGGTGCGGATCGGCGGCGACAGCGTCAGGATGTGCGGGTTCCGGCCGGCGGCCGCGGAGCGGCGCAGGTGCTCGATGCAGGCCTTCGACAGCAGGAACGCCCCGCGCGTGTTGATGTCCTGCATCAGGTCGTAGGCCTTCATCGGGATGTGCTCGGTCGGCGACAGGTTGATGGCGCTGGCGTTGTTCACCACGATGTCGATGCCGCCGAACCGCTCGACCGTCTGCGCCACCGCCTTCTCGACCACTTCGTCGTTGCGGATGTCACCGACGATCGGCAACGCCTGGCCGCCCGCCCGCTCGATGGCCTCCGCCGCGGTGTAGATGGTGCCGGGCAGTTTCGGGTGCGGCTCGGCGGTCTTGGCGATCAACGCCACGTTCGCGCCGTCGGCCGCCGCGCGCACCGCGATGGCCTCGCCGATGCCGCGGCTGCCTCCCGAGATCAGCAGCGTCTTGCCGGCCAGTGTGCGTTCGGCCCGTTCGCCTGCCTGCGCCGTGTCGGTGCTGGACGTCATGGTGCGCTCCTTCGCTGGGACTTTGCGTGGACGTGTCAGTAGGACTTGGGCAGGCCGAGCGAGTGCTGCGCCACGAAGTTGAGGATCATCTCCCGGCTCACCGGGGCGATCCGGCCGACCCGGGTGGCGGTGACCAGTGCGCCGAGTCCGAATTCGGCGGTCAGCCCGTTGCCGCCGTGCGTGTGCACCGCCGCGTCGACCGCGTGCACGGCGGCTTCCGCGGCCGCGTACTTGGCCATGTTGGCCGCCTCGCCTGCCGCCATGTCGTCGCCCGAGTCGTACAACCAGGCGGCCTTCTGGGTCATCAGCTTGGCCAGCTCCAGCTCCACCTTGGCCTTGGCCAGCGGGTGCTGGATGGCCTGGTGCGCCCCGATGGGCACGTCCCACACCTTGCGGGTGTTGGCGTAGTCGACGGCCTTGCGCAGGGCGAGCCTGCCGATGCCGATGGAGAACGACGCGCCCATGATGCGCTCCGGGTTGAGCCCGGCGAACAGCTGCAGCAACGCGGTGTCGGTGCTCTCCCCGATCAGCGCGTCCGCGGGCAGCCGCACGTCGTCCAGGAAGATCTCGAACTGCCAGTCGGGCGAGACGATGTCCATCTCGATCTTGCGGGCGGTGAAGCCGGGGGTGTCCGTGGGCACCACGAACAGCGCCGGCTGCAACTTGCCGGTGCGGGCGTCCTCGGTGCGGCCGACCACCAGCACCGCTTCGGCTTCGTCCACCCCGGAGATGAACACCTTCTGCCCGTTGAGCACCCAGTCGTCGCCGTCGCGGTGGGCGACGGTGGCGATCCGGTGCGAGTTCGACCCGGCGTCCGGTTCGGTGATGGCGAAGGCCATCTTCAGCTCGCCGGTGGCGAACCGGGGCAGCCACCGCTGCTTCTGCCGCTCGGTGCCGTAGCGGGCGATGACCGTCGCGCAGATGGCCGGGGAGACCACCATCAGCAGCTGCGGCACGCCTGCCGCGCAGAACTCCTCGCACACCGCGGCCAGGTCGCCGATCCCGCCGCCACCGCCGCCGTACTCCTCGGGCACGGCCACGCCGAGATAGCCGAGCTTGCCCGCCTCTGCCCACATCTCGCTGGTCTTCCCGCCCGACCGGGCCTGCTTGAGGGTGTACTCGTGCCCGTACTTGCTGGCCAGTTCGAATGCCGCGGCTCGCAGCGCCTGGCGTTCGGCGCTCTCGACGAAACTCACGCGTCCGTCCCTCCCTGTTCGTCTTCCTGGACGACCGCCAGGGTCGTGCCGACGTCGACCTGCTCACCCGGCGCGACGTGCAGTTCGGTGACCACCCCGTCACCCGGGGCGGAGATCTGGTGCTCCATCTTCATCGCCTCCAGCCACAACAGCGGCTGGCCTGCCTTGACGCGTTCGCCGACGGCCACCGCAACGCGCAGCACCGAGCCCGGCATCGGCGCCAGCAACGACCCGTGCGGCGCGGCATGCTCCGGCTCGGCGAAGCGCGGACGGCGCCGCAGGCTCACCGAGCCCAGCGGCGAATCCACGCACACCAGGCCGTCCGGGTACCGGGCCACCGAGAAGGTGCGTCGGACCCCGTCGACGATCAGCACGACCCGGTGCGGCTCGGCCGACACCGCCTCGACGCCACGGCCGGCCGCCCACTCCGGCAGGTCGGTCAGCCCGTGCCGCCCCCACCGGTAGGTGACCTCGATGTCCCGCTCACCGTCGGTGTAGACCTTGCGCTGCGGCTGCGACGGGACCGTGCGCCAGCCGCTCGGCAGCCTGCCGAGCACCCGGGCGGCGCGGCGGTTCTCCGCGGCGTCGGCCAGCGCCGCGGCCAGGGCCGACAGGTCGCGGACCTCGGGGCCGGCGAGCGGCGTGGCCAGCGTGGCCAGGTCGTGCTTGGTGAAGAACGCCGTGTCCGTCTCACCCGCCAGGAACGCTGGATGGCGCAACACGCGGACCAGCAGGTCGCGGTTGGTGGTGACGCCGTGAATCTGCGCCCTGGCCAGGGCACCCGCCAGCCGGGTGGCCGCCTCGTGCCGGGTCGGCGCGACGGCGACGAGCTTGGCGATCATCGGGTCGTAGTGCACCCCGATGCGCTCACCGCCCGCGAAGCCGGAGTCGAGCCGCAGGCCCGCCTCACCGGGGTTGGTGAACTCCACCGCGTCCGGCACGGACAACCGGTGCAGCGTGCCGCTCTGCGGCTGCCAGTCCTTCGCCGGGTCCTCGGCGTAGAGTCGCACCTCGATGGCGTGGCCGCGAGTGGCAGGCGGTTCCGCAGGAAGCCGCTCGCCACGTGCGATGCGCAGCTGCCATGCCACCAGGTCCAGCCCGGTGGTCGCTTCGGTGACCGGGTGCTCGACCTGCAAGCGGGTGTTCATCTCCAGGAAGAAGAACTCCACCCGCCCGTCGCGCTCGGCGGCCAGGAACTCCACCGTGCCCGCGCCGACGTAGCCGATCGCCTTCGCCGCGGCCCGCGCGGCCTCGAACAGCTCCGCCCGCAGCACCGCGTCCACCAGCGGCGAGGGGGCCTCCTCCACGACCTTCTGGTGCCTCCGCTGGATCGAGCACTCCCGCTCCCCCACCGCCCAGACCGTGCCGTGCCGGTCGGCCAGGATCTGCACCTCGATGTGCCTGCCCGAGGTCAGGTAGTGCTCGCAGAACACGGTCGAATCGCCGAACGCCGAACCCGCCTCCGCTTGCGCCGCCGCGATCGCGTCCGGCAGCGCGGACAGGTCGGACACCACCCGCATGCCGCGGCCGCCGCCTCCGGCGGAGGCCTTCACCAGCACCGGCAGGTCGTCCGCGGTCACCGACGCCGGGTCGAGTTCGGGCAGTACCGGCACGTCGGCCTCCGCCATCAGCCGCTTGGCCCGCACCTTCGACCCCATCGCGGCGATCGCCTCCGGGCTGGGCCCGATCCAGGTCAGGCCCGCGTCCACGACGGCGCGCGCGAACTCGGCGTTTTCCGCCAGGAAGCCGTAGCCGGGATGCACGGCGTCGGCGCCTGCCGCCCGCGCCGCTTCGATGATCAGTTCCGGGCGCAAGTAGGTCTCGGCCGGTGTGTTGCCCGGGAGCCGGATGGCGGCGTCGGCTTCGCGGACGTGCGGGAGATCGGCGTCGGCGTCGGAATGGACCGCCACGGTGGACAGGCCGAGTGCCCGGCAGCTGCGGAACACCCGCCTGGCGATCTCGCCGCGGTTGGCCACCAGCACCGAGGTCAGCTCCCCGGGCTCACATGCGGAAGACGCCAAAGCCGTCCGCCCCCTTCACCGGCGCGTTGTGGATCACCGACAGGCACATGCCCAGCACCGTCCGGGTGTCCCGGGGATCGATGATCCCGTCGTCGTAGAGCAGCCCGGACAGGAACATCGGCATGGACTCGGCTTCGATCTGCTGCTCGACCATCGCCCGCATGGCCGCGTCCTGGTCCTCGTCGTACGGTGTGCCGCGGCTTTCCGCGGCCGCCCTCGCCACCAGCGACAGCACGCCCGCCAGCTGCTGGGCGCCCATCACCGCCGATTTCGCCGACGGCCACGCGAACAGGAACCGCGGGTCGTAGGCGCGGCCGCACATGCCGTAGTGCCCGGCGCCGTAGGAGGCGCCCATGAGGATCGAGATGTGCGGGACCTTCGAGTTGGACACCGCATTGATCATCTGCGCGCCGTGCTTGATGATCCCGCCCTGTTCGTACTTGCTGCCCACCATGTAGCCGGTGGTGTTGTGCAGGAAGATCAGCGGGGTGTCGGTCTGGTTGGCCAGCTGGATGAACTGGGCGGCCTTCTGCGACTCCTCGCTGAACAGCACCCCCTGGGCGTTGGCCAGGATGCCCACCGGGTAGCCGTGCACGTCCGCCCAGCCGGTCACCAGCGACGTCCCGTAGAGCGGCTTGAACTCGTCGAACTCCGAGCCGTCCACCACGCGGGCGATCACCTCGCGCGGATCGAACGGCACCTTCAGGTCCGTGGGCACGATGCCGAGCAGGTCCTCCGGGTCCGCCAGCGGCTCGGCGTAGTCCGGCTTGGGCGCCGGCCCCTGTTTGCGCCAGTTGAGCCGGGCGATGATGCGCCTGCCGAGGCGGATGGCGTCCTGCTCGTCCACAGCGAGGTAGTCGGCCAGGCCGGACTGGCGGGCGTGCATGTCCGCACCGCCCAGCGATTCGTCGTCCGCCTCCTCCCCGGTGGCCATCTTCACCAGCGGCGGGCCGCCGAGGAACACCTTGGCGCGCTCCTTGACCATCACCACGTAGTCCGACATGCCCGGCAGGTAGGCGCCGCCCGCGGTCGAGTTGCCGAACACCAGGGCCACCGTCGGGCGCCGCTCGGCCGAGGCCCTGGTGAGGTCACGGAAGATGCGCCCGCCCGGGATGAAGATGTCCTTCTGGGTGGGCAGGTCGGCGCCACCGGATTCGACCAGGTTGATGGTCGGCAGGTTGTTCTGCGCGGCGATGTCGGCGGCGCGGAACGACTTGCGCAGCGTGTACGGGTTCGAGGTGCCGCCCTTCACCGTCGGGTCGGAGGCGATGATCATGCATTCCACGCCTTCGACCACGCCGATGCCGGTCACGATGCTGGCGCCGACGGCGAAGTCGGTCCCCCATGCCGCCAGCGGGCTCAGCTCCAGAAACGGCGAGTCCTCGTCGACCAGCAGCTCGATGCGTTCCCGGGCGAGCAGCTTGCCCCGTTTCCGGTGGCGTTCGACGTACTTCTCGCCGCCGCCCGCGACGGCCTTGGCGTGCTCGGCGGCCAGCTCGTCGAGCTTGGCCAGCATCGCGTCGCGGTTGGCCGCGAACTCGTCGCTGCGGGTGTCGACGCGGGTGGTCAGAACGGTCATGCCGAGTATCCCAGCAGTTTTCCGGCCAGTTGCAGCATGATCTCGTTGGTGCCGCCGCCGATGCCGATGATGCGCATGTCGCGGAACTGGCGCTCCACTTCGCTCTCCCGCATGTACCCCATCCCGCCGTGCAGCTGCACCGCCTCGTTGGCCACCCACTGGCCGGCCTCCACCGCGGTGTTCTTCGCGAACGCCACCTGGACCAGCACGTTCTCCCCCGCCGCGTAGCGCACCGCGAGGTCCCGGGTGTACACCCGGGCGACGTCGACCCGCCTGGCCATCTCGGTGAGCCTGTGCTGCACGGTCTGCCGGGAGATCAGGGGGCGGCCGAAGGTGGACCGGTCGCGGCACCACTGCACCGTGAGATCCAGGCAGCGTTGCGCGGCGGCGTAGGCCTGGACCGCCAGCGACAGCCGTTCGGTGACGAAGTGCTGCGCGATCTGTGCGAATCCGGTGTTCTCCACCCCGATCAGGTTCTCCGCAGGCACCCGGCAGTCGGCGAACGACAGCTCCGCGGTGTCCGAGGACAGCCACCCCATCTTGTCGAGCTTGCGGCTGACGGTGAACCCCGGCGTGCCTTTCTCGATCACCAGCAGCGAGATGCCGTGGGCGCCGGGCTCACCGGTGCGCACCGCCGTGGTGACGAAGTCCGCGCGGACTCCGGAGGTGATGTAGGTCTTGGCCCCGTTGACCACGTAGTGGTCACCGTCGCGGCGGGCGGTGGTGCGGAGGTTGGCCACGTCGGAGCCGCCGTCGGGTTCGGTGATCGCCAGCGCGCCGATCTTCTCGCCCGCCAGCGTCGGGCGTACCCAGCGGTCGATCTGAGCCGGGTTGCCCGCGGCGATGATGTGCGGCAGGGCGATGCTGTGCGTGAACAGCGACGCCTGCACGCCACCGGCGACGCCCCGGTAGCCGAGTTCCTCGGCGACCACGGTCGCGTCGATGATGTCGCCGCCACCGCCTCCGACCTCTTCCGGATACGGCACCCCGAGCAGTCCGACCTCGGCGGCCTTGCGATGCAGCTCGCGCGGCAACTCGCCGTCGCGCTCCCACTGGTCCTGGTAGGGCAGGATGTGCTCCTCGGCGAACCGGGCGGTCATCTCCCGCAGTGCCTTGCGTTCCGGGGTGTCGAACGGGCTGGTCACAACAGTTCCTCCGGAATGTCGACGTGCCTGCTGCGCAACCATTCGCCGAGCGCCTTGGCTTGCGGGTCGAAGCGGGCCTGCGACGCGACCCCCTGCCCCAGCAGGCCGCTGACCACGAAGTTCATCGCCTTGAGGTTCGGCAGCAGGTACCGGCGGACGGGCAGGTCGGCGGTTTCCGGGAGCAGCCGCCGGAACTCGTCCACGGTCAGGGTGGTGGCCAGCCATCGCCACGCCGCCTCGGTGCGGACCCAGACCCCGACGTTGGCGTCGCCACCCTTGTCACCGCTGCGGGCACCGGCGACCAGGCCGAGCGGCGCCCGGCGGTACGACTGCGGCCGCAACGGTTCGGGGAGCTCCGGCTCCGGCAGGTCGGTCAGCTCCTGCGTCCGCTGCGCCGGGGCGATTTCGACGCGTGCCCCATCGGGCAACACCGCAACGTGCGGCACCTTGCGCGCGTCGACGTAGGCGGGCGTGTACACGCCATACGGGCTGCCATCGCCCGGCGGCGCGGTGACGTGAAAGCCCGGATAGCTGGCCAGCGCCAGTTCCACGGCCGCGCCGCTGAACGCCCTGCCCACCTTCGCGGGGTCGGTGTCCTTGACCACGCAGTGCAGCAACGCGCTGGCTTCTTCTTCGGTGGCCGCATCCGGCTTGTCGGTGCGAGCCAGCGTCCACCGCACTTCGGCGGGGCGCGCCTTCGCCAGCAGCTGCTCCATCTGGTCGCGTACCAGGGCGGCCTTGGCCTCGATGTCCAGGCCGGTGAGCACGAACGTCGTCGCGTTGCGGTACCCGCCGAGCGAGTTCAGGCAGACCTTCAGCTCCGGGGGTGGCGGCTCGCCCCGCACCCCGCTGATGCGTACCCGGTCCGGACCGTCGCTGCTGAGCCGGATGGTGTCGAATCGCGCGGTCACGTCCGGACCGGCGTAACGCGCACCGGCGATCTCGTACAGCAGCTGCGCGGTCACGGTGCCGACGGTGACCGCTCCCCCCGTGCCTGGATGCTTGGTGATGACGCTCGATCCGTCGGTGTAGACCTCCGCGATGGGGAAACCGGGGTGCCGCAGATCCGGCACCTCGGACCGATCGTCGAAGAACGCGTAGTTGCCGCCGGTGGCCTGGGCACCGCATTCCACCACGTGCCCGGCCACGACGGCACCGGCCAAGGCGTCGTAGTCTTCGCGGCCCCAGCCGTGGTGGGCCGCGGCGGGGCCGACGACCAGCGAGGCGTCGGTGACCCGGCCGGTGATGACCACGTCGGCTCCCTGGCGCAGGCACTCGACGATCCCCCACGCGCCCAGGTAGGCGTTCGCCGTCAGCGGCTTGCCGAATCCCAGTTCCCCCGCGCGGGCCCGCAGGTCGTCCCCTTCGACGTGGGCGACCGCGGCGTCGACGTCGAGCTCCCGCGCCAGCGACCGCACGGCGTCGGCCAGGCCGGCCGGATTCAGGCCCCCGGCGTTGACCACGATCCTCACCCCGCGGTCCTTCGCCAAGGCCAGGTTCTCCCGCAGTTGCCGCAGGAACGTCCTGGCGTACCCGCGGCTGGGGTCCTTCAGCAGGTCGCGGCCGAGGATCAGCATCGTCAGCTCGGCCAGGTAGTCACCGGTCAGGTAGTCCAGCTCCCCGCCGGTCAGCTGTTCCTGCACGGCCGCGAACCGGTCACCGTAGAACCCGGAGGCGTTGCCGATCCGCACCGGTCGTTGCGCACTCATGCGAACTGCCCCGGCTGTCGTCCCTTGCCCGGCGGGCCCGCGAACGCCTGGGCGATCTCCAGCCAGCGCTCGGCGTCCGGGCCGACCGCGTGCACGGCACAGTCGTCCCGGTGCCGTCGCTGGGTGGCCAGCAACGCGAAGTCCAGGGCGTTGCCGGTGACGCGCTGCCCGGCGTCCTCCGGCCCCCAGGTCCACACCTGGCCGGTGGGCCCGGTCAGCTCCACCCGGAACTGCTCGCCGGGCGGCGTGAGCCCGTTGATCGAGTACGCGAAGTCCCGGGTACGCACGGCGATGTGCACCACGTGCCGGAGGCGCTCGGTCGGAACGCGCTCGATCCCCAGCGTGTCGACGACGTCCTGGCCGTGGGCCCACGTCTCCATCAGGCGAGCGGTGGCCATCGACGCCGCACTCATCGGCGGGCCGAACCACTGGATCTTGCGCCCGGCAGGCAGCGCAAGCAGCGCATCGGCCAGCTTCCTCCTGCTCGCGCGCCAGCGCGCCAGCAGTTCCTCCGGAGGCGCCTTGGCCCCCTCGTGCGCGGACCGGTCCGCATACTCGTCCACGTTCTCCGCGGCCCGCTCGGCCATGGTGGAGAATCGTTCCGGCTCGGTGACCGCCACCACGGCGATCTCGTCGGTCCACGCCAGGTGCGCTATCTGGTGCGCGATCGTCCAGCCGGGCGCGGGCGTGGCAAGCTGCCACTGCTCCGGCGTCAGCCGGTTCACCACCCCGTCCAGCTCCGCGGCTTCGGCTTCGAAGTCGCGCACCACCGCGGCAACGTCCACCATGCGGCCAGCCTCGCATCCCCGGCAACAAAAATCAAGCGTGCTTGATTGTTTCAGCATAACCGCTTTGGTGCATTGACAGCCCAGGCGGCACCGGTGGACGGTGAGTTGGACGCTTGTCCAGTCCGTCCGCACGGAGGCAGCCGTGGTGCTTCGGCAGCACAAACCCACCCTCGCCACCGTGAGCCTGCCCGGCATGGTAGACCGCAAGCTGCTGCACGGGCACGCCTCCCCCACCCCGCTGGCCACCCCGCCCGCGGGCAGCGGCCTGAAACCGGTGCTCGGCGACTTCGGCCTGCCGTTCATCGGTCACACGCTGGCCCACATGCGCCACCCGGTCGACTTCGCCTTGGCCCGCTACCGGCGCCTGGGCCCGGTGTCGTGGGGCGGCATGCTCGGCCGGCGTGCGGCGGCCGCCGCCGGCCCGGACGCCACCCAGGTCGTGCTGGTCAACAAGGACCGGGTGTACTCCCAGCAGGGCTGGGCCACGCTGATCGACCGGTTCTTCCACCGCGGCCTGATGCTGCTCGACTTCGACGAGCATCTGCGGCACCGCCGGATCATGAACCATGCGTTCACCCGCGAGCGCCTGGCCGGCTACGCCGAGCAGTTCGGACCGGTCGTCGACCGCGGGGTCACCGCACTGCCGACGGACCGCCCGGTCCGGCTGTACTGGAAGCTGAAGCAGCTGACCCTGGACGTGGCCGCACGCGTCTTCATGGACACACCCAGCGGTGCGTCCAAGGAGATCAACAAGGCGTTCGTCGACGCGGTACGGGCCACCACGTCGTTCGTCCGCGCACCGATCCCGGGTGGCCGCTGGTGGGCAGGCGTGCGTGGCCGCGAGCTGCTGGAGCGCTACTTCGCCGAGCGGCTGCCCGCCAAGCGGGCCTCGGACTCGTCCGACCTGTTCGCGGCCCTGTGCCACGCCGAGGACGCCGACGGCGCCCGGTTCACCGACACCGACGTCGTCAACCACATGATCTTCCTGATGATGGCGGCGCACGACACGGCCACCATCACCACCACCGCCACGGTGTACTACCTGGGGAAACACCCGGATTGGCAGGAGCGGGTGCGCGAGGAAGCGCGCACCGTCGGCCCCGGGCCGCTCGGCCTGGCGGAGCTGGATGCGCTGAGCACGCTGGAGCTGGTGATCAAGGAATCGCTGCGCCTGGCGGCTCCGGTACCCAGCCTGATGCGCAAGACCGTGCGGGATACCGACCTCATGGGGCACTACGTCCCGGCCGGCACCCTCGTCGTGCTCTCCCCCACACTCAACCACTACTTGAGTGAATATTGGACGGATCCGCACGCGTTCGACCCGATGCGGTTCGCCGAACCGCGCCGGGAGGACCGCTCGCACCGGTTCGCCTGGGTCCCGTTCGGCGGAGGGGCGCACAAGTGCATCGGGATGCACTTCGGAATGTACGAGGTGAAGGCACTGCTGCACGCTATGCTGATGCGCTACCGATGGTGGCTGCCGGAGTCGTACCAGCTGCGCTGGGACCACACCGCGCTGCCCGTGCCCGCCGACGGCCTTCCGGTCCGCCTGTACCGACGGTGATCATCACGCCCGGCGCCCAAGAGCTCCACCCGGTGATACGACCACCAAGCCGGGTGAACCACCCACGGCGACGCGGAGCCGTTCGTGAAGGTTTTTTTGCCTCGGAGCGGCCGAGGGTGGCATGGCGGCTTGATCGCGGGGTGCGACCGGGTGTCTACTGGCAGAACCCCCCATCCCGTCCCATCCGTGCCGGCACATGGTGTTCGGGGCCCGTGTGCTGGCGTCGACGACTACTGCACACGAGGTGCTTCCTTGACTTCTCCTGGTGAACAGCCAGGCTCGGCGACCCCGTCCGCCGATCGGTTCGTCGCCCTGTTCGCCGCGGCGCCGTTCGGGATCGCGCTCACCGACCGGCAGGGCATCATCGCCGAGGCCAACCAGGCCCTCGGCCGGTTCCTCGGGGTCGACCCCGCCGAGCTGCGTGGCAAACCCTTCGTCGAGATCCTCACCGGCGACGACCCGAAGCAGCGCTACCCGGCCGTCGTGGTGCGCGACACCAGCGAACTGCACCTGCTACAGGAAATGCTGCGCCACCAGAATGTGCACGACCCGCTGACCGGGCTGCCCAATGCCGACAGCTTCCGCGGCAAGGTCGAAGCCGCGATGGTGGATCGCACCCACCCGCAGCTGGCGCTCATCGTGTTCGACCTGGACGGGTTCCGGTTGATCAACGACGGCCTCGGCCCCGAGGTGGGCAACCGGATGCTCAGCCGGGTCGCGGACAAGCTGCGGGAGATCTTCCCGGCGGAGGCGGTGATCGGCCGGATGATCGGCGACCGGTTCGGCGTGCTGCTCCGCGGCTCGTTCACCGGCCAGGCGCTGACCAGGCAGGCCGAGGAAGTGCTGAAGGAACTCGCCGAACCGCTCTACCTCGACGGCAACGGCATCGCGCTCAGTGCGAGCGTGGGCATCGTGGTGCGCTCGACCGGTGGTTCCGCCGACGATCTGCTGCGCGCCGCGGAGATCACCGTGCACCGGGCGAAATCCGCGGGGCGGGCGCAGTGGATGATGTTCGACGCCGAACAGGACCGGCGGGAACGGCACCTCGCCAAGCGCGGTGCGGTGCTCGGCGGCGCGCTGGAGACCGGCGAGTTCGAGTTCCGCTACCAGCCGACGGTGCGCCCGGACGGCTCCGGCGAACTGGTGCTGATCCAGGCCGAGCTGGTGTGGAATCACCCGGACGACGGTGTGCTCGAGGCGCACGAGTTCATCCCGATGGCCGACCTGACCGGCATGACGGTGCCGATCGGCCGGTGGATGATCGACGACGCGGTGGCCACGCTGGCGCGCTGGCGTGCCCAGTTCGGCCCGGCGGTGGCCGAGCTGGCCGTCCGGCTGCCGTCCCGCCTGGCCATCGACCAGGACCTGGTCGGCATGGTGCGGTCCGCCCTGGACGAGCACCAGCTGCCCGCCGAGTCGCTGAGCGTGTGGACGAAGGCGACGACGCTCGACGACGAGCGCGGTGACGTGCGCGAGTCCTACGCGCTGCTGGCGGATCTCGGGGTCCGCGTCGGTCTGCTCATCACCCACCCGTCGCAGTTCGACGTGTTCACCGGCGACCTGCCCCTGCACGACGTGATCCTGGCCGAGTCGATGGTGGAGCTGGTCTCGGCGGACTACCCGGTGGAGACCAGCGCGACCATGCGCGGTCTGCACGACTTCCTGGCCAAGCCGTTCGAGCAGGGCATCCGGGTGTCCGCCCAGGGCGTGGAAAGCCGGGATCAGATGCAGCGGTTGGCCGAACTGGGTGTCAGCGCGGTGCGCGGCCCGGCGATTCATCAGCCGCTCACCGCGTCGGCGATGGAGAAGCTGCTGGCCGAGGCCGGTGACCCCGCCAACGTCTCCGCCGGCCCGCAGCACGACACGTGACCAAGCGCAAGTTGCTCGAACCGGCGGGACGAGCCGCCGGTGACCCGCAGGGCCGTCGCGGCTTCGATTCCCACTCACGGGAAGAGCAGCGGCGGCCGGGCGGATGTGTCCACGACCAGCGGCCCGCCAGGACGCGCGGCCACGCGTCACCGGGAACCAGCTGGCCCGCGGCCATACGTCACCACGCACCGGCCACGGGTGCCACCGGCAAGCAGCACGGACCCGCGCTTACGTGCCAGCGGACACCAACGCGTGCCCGAGCGTCACCAAGGCGGCTGAGGCATGATGACGGCATGAAACCGGGCGACATCGTCGAGGACTTCACCCTGCCGGACCACACCGGCCGGCCGCGCAGCCTGTCCGAGTTCCTGGCCGGCGGCCCGGTCGTGCTGTTCTTCTACCCGGCGGCGATGACACCGGGATGCACCGCGGAAAGCTGTCGCTTCCGCGACCTGGCGGCCGAGTTCGCCGCCGTCGGGGCACAGCGCGTCGGAATCAGCCGCGACCCGGTCGGCAAGCAGGCCCGGTTCGCCGAGCAGAACTCGTTCGACTTCCCGCTGCTGTCCGACGCCGACGGCACGGTGGCCAGGCAGTTCGGCGTGGACCGCAAGCTGGCGATCCTCCCGGTCAAGCGCCAGACGTTCGTCATCGACTCCGACCGGTCGGTGCTCGAGGTCATCAAGAGCGAAGTGCGGATGAACGTGCACGCCGACCGAGCACTGGAGGTGCTGCGCCGGGCGCGCAGCCGCGACTGAACCGGCACGACTGCCTGGCCGCGTGCGCGGTCACCCGCAGTTGGTGTCGGTCGCGTTGATCACGCTGTCCGGCAGCTCCTGGTCGTTGCGCAACGCGTCGAACATCTGCTTCGCCTTGGCCTCGTCGGTCGTCGTGGCGTCGCACCCGGTCACCGGCACCGTGGTGGTCACCATGCCGCCGTCGGAGATGCCACGTGCCGCCCACGCCAGCCAGAACAGGTGGTGCAGGTGGTCCTCTTCGTCGATGCTCAGCGCGTCCGGGATCTCGCCGAGCAGCGGGAAGACGTCGAACGGATTCAGCAGCGTGCCGGGGCTGGCGATCTCGTTGGCCAGCGCCCCGATGAACTTGCGCTGGTTGGCCACCCGGTCCAGGTCCGACCGCGGCGTTGCGTCGCTCTTGCGCATACGCACGAACGTCAGCGCCTGCGCCCCGTCCAGCTTGTAGGTACCGGCCTTCAGCCGCTGCCCGTTGGACCTGTCGACCATGTCCTTCGGGATGGTCATCTCCACACCGCCGATGGCGTCCACCATGGTGGCGAAGCCGCCGAGGCCGATCTCGGCGTAATGGTCGATACGCAGGCCGGTCACCTGCTCGATGGTCTTCACCAGCCGCCGCGGGCCCTTGCCCGACGCGTACACGGCGTTGATCTTGATGCCGTTCGGATAGTCCGGGGTGGTGACGATCAGGTCGCGCGGGAAGCTCACCAGCGTCGGCTTGGTGCCGTTGTCCGGCAAGTGGGCCAGCAGGATCGTGTCGGTGGCGTTGCTGTCCGGCCTGCCCACGTGCAGCCGCTTGATCTCCTCCTTGGACAGGCCCTTGCGGTTGTCCGACCCGACGATGAGCCAGTTCGTGCCCTCTCCGGCGGCCGGGCGGCCGGGATAGTCGCCGATGGCGTTCACCCGCCGGATGGACACGTCCAGGTAGATCCACACGCCCACCAGGAACAGCACAAGCACCAGCGCGAAGATCCCGAGGACCTTGCCGAACGTCACCCGGCGGCGGCGCCGAGGACGCGGTTCCGCGCGCTGCGGCGGCTCCGGCCGTGACCGCTCCGGTCCCGGCCGCTGCGGACGGGGCCGGGCAGGCATCGGCTCCGTGGGCCGGTGGGCGTTCGCGCCCGCGGCCGGGCCCGGTGGCCTGACCCCGGGCCGCCGTGGCCCGCCGGGGCCACCCGGCAACGGCATCATCCGGGTCGACTGGTGCGGCGGCCTGCCGCCGCTTCCCGGTCGGCGTGGATCCCGCCCAGGTGGACGGTTGGCTCCCGGTCCCTGTGGCTCGACCATGCGCTCGCCCGTCTCTCGTTACCTCGTGACATGTGCACTGCGGTTGCCCGGCATCATCGCATTGCCGACATATGCCCGATGTGACGACCCCGCCGCGCGCCGGCCGATTACACCCGCACGCGTAGCCTGCGGTCACCCGACAGGCTCAGCCCGTAGCGCAGCGGGCCCGCCGGTTCCCGCTTGCCGAGAACGTGCAGCACGAAGGAACGGACGAGCCGGTGCCAGGTCGGCGCCCGCCACACCAGCGCGTGCGTCTCCCCGGCCAGCTCGAACCGCACGACGTCGGTGACAGCCGTGGCGCGCCGGGCGAAGTCGAGCGAATCCGCGGGCTTGGTGATGGTGTCCTCCAGACCGTGGGCGATCAGCACCGGCACGCCACGGAGCGCGCCGACCCCGTCCTCGGCCGGTGTCCACGGGGCCAGCGCGGCGACGCCGACCACGGCCTCGTCGTCGGCCACGTGCATGGCGACCCGGCCGCCCATGGAGTGGCCGACCAGCACGACCGGCGTGTCCGGGTAGCGCTGGCGAATCCGCTCCAGCGCCCACCGGGCGTCGTGCACTGGATCAAGCGCCGGTGCGTTCCATCCCCGCACCCGGTTCCGTACCAAGGCGGCCGCGACGCCGTACGACCGGCCGGTGAGCGCCACGTCCACCCCGAAGCCGGTCATCCGCAGGCAGGGCCCGGACCACCAGCGGATCGGCTCGTGGCTGGACTCCGCGCCGCCGTGCAGCAGCATGACCACCGCGTTCACCCGGCCGGGTGGCGCCAGCGTCCGCAGCCCAGGAGGCTTGATCGCGGCGTCGGTCATGCCGCCATCATGCCGCAGCCGCTGCGTCCTTGTCGGCGAACTGGGTGTGGTGCAGTTCGGCGAACCGGCCGCCGGCGACGAGCAGTTCGTCGTAGGTGCCGCGCTCGACGATGCGGCCGCCCTCGACCACCAGGATCTGATCCGCGGCGTGGACCGTGGACAGCCGGTGGGCGATCACCAGGGCGGTTCGCCCGTCGAGGGCGTCCGCCAGCGCCTCGCCCACCGCGGCCTCCGACTCGGAGTCCAGATGCGCGGTGGCCTCGTCCAGCACCACCACCCTCGGCTTGGCCAGCAACAGCCGGGCGATGGTCAGCCGCTGCCGCTCACCGCCGGACAGCCGGTAGCCCCGTTCGCCGATCACGGTGTCCAGCTGATCCGGCAGGCTGCGGATCAAGTCCGCCAGGCGAGCCCGCTCCAGCGCGGCCCAGATCTCCGCATCGGTGGCCTCCGGCGCGGCGTAGGCCAGGTTGGCCCGGATCGTGTCGTGGAACAGGTGGCCGTCCTGGGTCACCACCCCCACCGTGGACCGCAACGAGGCGAACGTCAGGTCCCGGACGTCGACACCGCTCAGCCGCACGGCGCCGCTGTCGACGTCGTAGAGCCGGGGAACCAGCGACGCGATCGTGGACTTGCCCGCGCCGGAGGATCCCACCAGGGCGACCATCTGGCCGGGCGCCGCCGTGAAGCTGATGCCGTGCAGGACCTCCTCGCCGCCGCGCGTGTCGAGCGTCGCGACCTCCTCCAGCGACGCCAGCGACACCTTGTCCGCCGACGGATAGGAGAAGCGCACGTCGTCGAACTCCACCGAGACCGGCCCCGCGGGCACGTCGACCGCGGCCGGCTTCTCGGTGATCATCGGTTTGAGGTCCAGCACTTCGAAGATGCGCTCGAAGGACACCAGCGCCGTCATCACGTCGACGCGGACGTTGGCAAGTGCGGTCAGCGGCGAGTACAGCCTGGTCAGCAGCAGCGCCAAGGAGACGACCGTGCCCGCGTCCAGCGTCCCGGCGATGGCCAGCCAGCCACCCAGGCCGTAGACCAGGGCGAGCGCCAGCGCCGACACCAACGTCAACAACGTCATGAACCAGCGGGTCAGCATCGCGGTGCGCACGCCGATGTCGCGCACCCGGCCCGCTCGCTCGGCGAACTCCTCCGCTTCGGCATCCGGCCGGCCGAACAGCTTGACCAGCGTGGCACCTGGTGCGGAGAACCGCTCGGTCATCTGCGTGGTCATGGTCGCGTTGTGCCGGGACGCCTCCCGCTGCAGGTTGGCCATGCGCCGCCCGATCCGCCGCGCGGGAAGCACGAAGACCGGCAACAGCACCAGCGCCAGCAGCGTGACCTGCCAGGACAGGGCCACCATCACGCCGAGCGACAGCGCCAGCTGGACCACGTTGGTGACCAGGCCGGACAACGTCGCGGTGAACGTGCGCTGCGCCCCGATGACGTCGTTGTTCAGCCTGCTCACCAACGCGCCGGTGCGCGTCCGCATGAAGAACGCGATCGGCATGCGCTGCACGTGCTCGTACACCGCCCGCCGCAGGTCGAAGATGATGCCTTCGCCGATGTGCGCCGACTGCCAGCGCTCCGCCAGACCGACCGCCGCGTCCGCCACCGCGACCCCGGCGATGATCAGAGCCAACGTCACGACCGTCTCAGCGGACTCACCGCTGACGATCACGTCGACGACCCGCCCGGCGAGCAACGGCGTGCTCACCGCCAGCACCGCGGCGACGACGGTCAGCAGGCCGAAGACGGCCAGCCGCCGCCAGTGCGGCCGCGCGAAGCGCACCACCCGCCGCACGGTTCCGGGCGCCAGCCCTTTCGGCGCCTCCTCCGCGTGCATGCTGCTGCGCAGCAGATGCCACGTGTTGTCCATGAATACCTCATCTATAGTGGAGGTTTCGCAGCTGTCTCCCCAGCGTAACGCCACCCTCCGACGCGATCATTCCCGCGCCTTCTGCTGTTCGCCGTGAGCGGAACGGCACCGGGAGGGCATGCCGGGCGCCGCCGGGGTCCATCCGGTCCCTTCCGGACAGACGTGACGGCACCGGCCGGCCGCCTGCCGGACACCGGGCAAAGGAGCACGCGGCGGGCATCCGCGGAGGAAGATCGGCGATAATGCGGCGACCATGTTCTCGCCGATCACTCGCCCACTGCGCCTCGACCTTGCGGTGTACGTGGGTTTCGCGGCGTTCGCCCTGATCACCGCGCTCGCGTCGGGTTATCGCACGCACAGCATCTGGGGTGCCTTCGCGACCGCCGGATACCTGCTGGCCGCGGCGCACACGGTGGTCCTGCTGGCCTCCGGCGCCCGGACCGGCTGGTGGGGCTCGCGATGGACCGGCGCGGCCGCCGCGTTCGTGGTCGGCATGCTTGCACCGCTCGGCTTTCTGGTGGCCGCCCGGCTCGACGGCGGCGACTGGGCGGACAGCCCAGCGGCTTGGGCGGCCCAGCCTGAGGTCTGGGTCATCGAACGCTCGGGGCTGTTGCTGCTGGAGACCGGCACCCCGTACGTCGACGTGTTCGCACTCGGCAGGCCGCCCGAGGTCGACGACTACACGCCCTACGGCCCGGCGATGGCCCTGTTCGGGCTGCCCAGGGCCGTGGCGACCCAGCTCGGCGTCAGCGACCTCGCGGTGGTGCAGGTGATCACCGACGCCCGGCTGTGGTTCGTGGCCGTGGCGGCCCTGTGCGTCTGGCTCGGCCTGCGCCTGCTCGGCAGCCCTCCCGTGCCGATCGCCGCGGCACAGATCGCGGTGCTGTGCCCGGCCACCGCGATGACGTTCGCGGTGGCCGGGCCGGACCTGGCCGTGATCGGCATGCTGATCCTGGCCCTGGTACTGGCCGTGCGAGCCAACTACGTGGCCGCCGGGGTGCTGCTGGCCGTGGTCGTGGGCGCCAAGCTCACCGCCGCACCCGCCGTCGTGGTGGCGGGGGCGCTGATCGTCGCTCGCGGTGGCTGGGCGAGCCTTGGCCGGTTCACGGCGGCATTCACCGGCACCACCGCCGTGGTGCACGTCCCGGTGCTGGTCGACCCGGCCGCGTTCGCCGAGCACGTGCTGGCCTTCCCGGCCGGGCGTGGCGCCGTGCCCTCCCCCGCGGCCAGCCCCCTGCCGGGTCACCTGATCGCCGAGACCGGGCCCGTCGGCCACGCCGTCGCGCTCGGGCTGCTCGCCGCCGCGGCGGTGGTCATCGGCTTGTGGGTGGTGCTGCGCCCGCCACGAACGGGCGCGGACGCCGCACTACGACTCGCCGTCGGCCTCGGCGCGGCGATCATGCTCACCCCAGCGACGCGCTGGGGCTACGTTGTCTATCCGCTCGCCCTGCTCGGCGCGCGGTGGTGCTTCCCCCAGGAAGACGACGCCGAAGGATGACGGCGCGCTACTTCTTCTTTTTCCTGGTGGTCGCGCCGCCACGGCCCCGCAGCTGCACCCCGGATTCGCACAGCACCCGGTGCACGAAGCCGTACGAACGACCGGTCGACTCCGCCAGGGCCCGAATGCTCGCGCCCTTCTCGTACTTCTTCCGCAGGTCGTTGGCAAGCTTGGTGCGCGTGCTACCGGTGACGCGCGCGCCCTTCTTCAAGTCAGCCACTCTTCACGCCTCCTCGCCGGAGAGTGTTCTGGGCCACACAAGCCCCTTGTGGCCAATGATCGAACAGGAGGCGACGGAACGCCAGATGGAGGACAAAATCGCCGGAAAGCCGCCACGGACGGCCTAACCCACCCGCCAAAAGGACGATCTTCGCCTCACCCGAAACGATCAAGCGGGCCCGGCCTGCGGGGCACGGCAGGCACGGTCCGGAAGCGGGCGATCGTGACGCCGCCGACGCAGCCTTGTCACCCGGCCGCACATCGGAACCCGGAGTCGGTACGGGCGCGGATCGGCCCCCCCCCCGATCCGCGCCCGTACCGACTCCCCTGTTCGCCGGGTGCCCGAGCTGCGCGAACCCGGCGGCTTTCGTCCAGATGGTTCGTGCGGATCGGGCGTACCGGGGCCGTGCCCGGTCGGCCCCGCCACCGCGACAGCCCGCGGCGCGCCGACTCGCCGCCGTCCGACCTCAGGCCAGCTCGACCAGCTCGCGGTAGTCGTCCGACCAGTGGTCCTCGGTGCCGTCCGGTAGCACGATCACCCGCTCCGGCTCCAACGCGTCGACCGCGCCCGGGTCGTGCGTCACCAGCACGACGGCGCCGGTGTAGCTGCGCAGCGCGGACAGCACCTGCTCCCGGGACGCCGGGTCGAGGTTGTTCGTCGGCTCGTCGAGCAGCAGCACGTTGGCCGCGCTGGAGACCAGCCCGGCCAACGCCAGCCTGGTCTTCTCCCCACCGGACAGCGTGCCCGCCCGCTGGTCGAGCTGCTCGCCGCCGAACAGGAACGAGCCGAGCAACGTGCGCAGTTCCTGGTCACTCGCGTCGGGCGCCATGTGCCGGATGTTCTCCCAGACCGTGGCGTCGTGGTCGAGTGTTTCGTGCTCCTGCGCGTAGTAGCCGATGCGCAGGCCGTGTCCGGGCCGGACGGTGCCGGTGTCCGGCTGCTCCAGGCCGGCGAGCAACCGCAGCAGCGTCGTCTTGCCCGCACCGTTGAGGCCGAGCACCACCACCCGGGATCCCCGGTCGATGGCCAGGTCCACCCCGGCGAAGACCTCCAGCGAGCCGTAGCTCTTCGACAGGCCCGCCGCGGTCAGCGGAGTTCGCCCGCACGGCGCGGGGGCCGGGAAGCTGATCCTGGCGACCTTCTCCGCGCGCTGCTCCGGCTCCAGGGCGGCGAGCATCTGCTCGGCCCGGCGGGCCATGTTCTTGGCGGCGACCGCCTTGGTGGCCTTGGCGCCCAGTTTGGCGGCCTGCTGCAGCAGCGCGGCGGCCTTCTTCTCGGCGTTGGCGCGTTCCCGCTTGCGGCGCTTCTCGTCCGTGGCGCGCGCGTCCAGGTAGCGCTGCCAGGTCATGTTGTAGATGTCCAGCTCGCCGCGCATTGCGTCGAGGAACCACACCTTGTTCACGACCTCGGCGAGCAGGCCGACGTCGTGGCTGATCACCACCAACCCTCCGGTGTGCTGCTTGAGGAAACCGCGCAGCCAGGAGATCGAGTCGGCGTCCAGGTGGTTGGTCGGCTCGTCCAGCAACAGGATGCGGTCGGACTTGCCGTCCGGTCCGGCCTCGGAGGCGGCGAACAGGATCCTGGCCAGCTCCACCCGCCGCCGCTGGCCACCGGACAGCGTCGACAACGGCTGGCCGAGCACCCGTTGCTCGAGCCCCAGGTTCGCGCAGATCCGCGCCGCCTCGCTCTCCGCGGTGTACCCGCCGAGCGCGGCGAAGCGCTCCTCCAGCCTGCCGTACCTGGCGATGGCCTTCCGCCGCTCCGGGCCGTCGGCCAGCTCGGCCATGGCGATCTGCGCCTTCTCCATGTCGCGGGCGATCACGTCCAGGCCGCGGGCGGACAGCACCCGGTCCCTCGCGGTCACCGACAGGTCGCCTTCCCGCGGGTCCTGCGGCAAGTAGCCGATCGGTGAGCTGATGCGCACGTCTCCCGCGTGCGGTTGGCCTTCGCCGGCGAGGACCTTCAGGGTGGTCGTCTTGCCCGCGCCGTTGCGGCCGACGAGGCCGATGCGGTCGCCGGGCTGGACGCGGAGGGTGGTGTCGGCCAGCAAGGTGCGCGAACCCGCGCGCAACTCGAGGCCGGTAGCCGTGATCACGATGAGGCTCCGTGGTCGAGAGAAACAATCGAAGGTGCACAGGACGACAGGGGCCCGCGCGCGTCACTCCAAGCGTGCAACGAGCCACCCGCGCGCCGCGGCGGACCGCTCCGGCACGCGTGATCTGGCTGTCCTGGGCGTGGCGACCACGTTTCCCATGGTACGGGGCGTCCGCCAGCGATTTTCGTGGTGTCCAGACGCCATCGCGCCGGTCACCCGTGCGCTCAGCGCGGATCCCGCACGACGATCTCGAGTGCGCGTGCCCGCTCTGCTGCCACGTCGAGGACGGCACGGCGCGGCTCCCCGATGTCGAGAAACCGGTCGACGGCCTTGGCGAACACCGATGCCAGGCGCTGGTCGGCACGCAGCTGATCCACCGCACGGCGATCCCCGCCGAAGACCACGGCGTCGAGCCCTGGCAGCTGATCCCCGAGGACGTTCAGCACGTCGTCGGCCGCCTTGGCCAGCGCCTGCTCGCCTTGCCGACGGCGGCGCCGGGCGAATCGCTGCTGGGACCACCCGCCCGCTGCCGTGCGGCCCTGCACGTGGTGCCGGTCGGTGCGTGACACGACCACCCGGGAGCCCTCGGCGATTCCGATCGAATGCGCCCCTTTGCGCACCAGGACCAGCCCGAGACGACGCGGGCGCACGGCGTACTCGACCAGCGGGGCGATCTCCAGGCCCGCGTGCTCGGCCCGGCTGCCCAGTGGTTCGAAGGGCAGGTCGACCGTCGCCGTCGTGCCGTCCGCGGCGGTGACGAGCACGCGCCGATCGCTCAGCACCGTGCCCGCCACGCCGCCGTTGCGTTCGGCGAAGCCGTCGAACCACCTGGACAGCCGCTCCGGCGGGACCTCGACGGCGCGCCCTCCTCCGGCGACCTGGCGGACCCTGCTCACAACACGAACGAATCCGACCACGGTGCCGTCGACCGCCCGGCGAGCGCGTCGAGCAGCACGACGGCCTGCTTGTCGGTCAGCGATGCCACGAAGTCCACGATCGACCGGCCGCGCGCCAGCGATCCGACGTCCACCGGACCGGAACCGGGCCCGGACACCAGATCGGGATGGTCGCGGACCAGCTGCGCGTATTCCGCCTCGGCCAGCTCGACCAGGTCGTGCAGCCGCCGCGGAATGCGATGCGCCTCGCGCTCGTCCAGCAGCCACTGCCGCAGCTCGTCCACCAGGGTGGACAACAGCGACGCCTGCCCGCGCTGGTGCAGCGCAAGGTCCGCGCGCTCCAGCACGAACCGTTTGTGCACGAACTTCAGCACCTGGACCTCGTGCCACTGTTCGGGCCGGAGCGTCACGTGCCCGCTGCGCGTGGACGGGGCCGCGACCACCTCGACGCCGTCCACCAGGCGTTCGTGCCACTGCTCGGAGAAGGCTGCAATGGCCTGCTCGGATTCGATCGACCCGTCGAACGCCCTGGCCAGCAGCCCGTCGACCAGGGTCTCGCGAACGCGCGCCACCGCGGCGTGGAAAGCATCGTCGTCGACCAGTGGCTTGTCCTTGACGTGCATCCGGCGCCGCAAGCGCTCCAGCGAATGCCCCGGCTTGCGCGACCCGGACAGCTGCGCGTCGTCCAGCTCGCGCAGCTGGTGCGCCTGCTCCGCCCACGCCCGGAGCTCACCGGCCACCGGGGCGTGCTGCAGCACCCCGATGCGGTGGAAGTCCTGCAGGTCGTGGATGGCGTAGGCGATGTCGTCGGCGGTGTCCATCACCGACGCCTCGAGCGTCTGCTGCCACGGCTCGATCTTGTCGGCGAACGGTTCCCGCGCCTGCAGCAAGTCGCCGACCTCGGTGACATACGCGGAGAACTTGCTCGAGCCGGTGCCCGGCGCATCGGCCGGCTCGGCCGCACCCCGCGGCGGCACCTCCATCTCCGACGGATGCGGCCGGTGGATCGGCAGCCGCAGCCACGGGTACTTCAGCACGGCCGCGCGGACGGCCGCAGTGAGATCAAGGCCGACACCGGAAGGGCCGCGCACGTCGGTGGTGGTCAGGATGCGGAACGTCTGCGCGTTCCCTTCGAAGCCGTCGGCCAGCCCCAGCCGATGCCGGGCGATCCGGTCCAGCACCTGTTCCCCGAGGTGCCCGAACGGCGGGTGGCCGAGGTCGTGCGCCAGCGCTGCGGCTTCCGCCACGTCCGGGTCGCACCCGCCGAGCTTCTCGCACAGGCGGGCGTGCTCCGGCGACGCGGTCAGCCGCTCGGCGATGGTGCGTGCCACCTGGGCGACCTTCAGGCTGTGCGTGAGCCGGTTGTGCAGC
The DNA here is from genome assembly GCF_000427905.1 of Thermocrispum agreste DSM 44070. Classification (GTDB taxonomy): domain Bacteria; phylum Actinomycetota; class Actinomycetes; order Mycobacteriales; family Pseudonocardiaceae; genus Thermocrispum; species Thermocrispum agreste. Next base: position 240,730 of record NZ_ATYX01000005.1, read on the forward strand.
AGCCCGGAGTCGGCGGCGCTGACGACCTGGGTGACCCCGCCGAGCCGGGCGAAGAACGGCGACGCGGCGATGCGGTCCCGGTCCACCCGGAACTCGGCCGCGGCGTCCGCCTGCCCGGACCCGCCACGCCGCACCGACGCGGCAGGGCTCTCCCCGGCGTCCCGCCGACGCGTCCTGTCGATCCGCATGTCGTTCACCGTAATCGTTCAGGTCGGCCAGGCCAGGGGGCGGCGCGGGACGGTGCATCGCCCACCGCGCCGGGCTGCCCGGACGGGCTCAGCCGCGACCGCCGGACTGCGCCGGGGTGCCGGCGGCTGCCTGCGGGTGACCGGCGAGCGGCGGGACCGGGCAGTGCAACACACCGCACACCGTGCGCAGCAACTCGACCTCTTGCGTGGTCATGACGCCGTCGTGGCTGATCACCATGACCAGGCTCTCCACCAGTGCCGCCTTGTCCGACCCCTGCAGGCCGTCCAACGCCGGCCACACCGGGTCCAGCGCGGACAGTCCCTGCTGCGGCGGCGCGAACGGGACATGGTGACCGGGCAGCACCCGGTACAGCCCGGCACGGAACGCCGACTCGCCCTGCCGTGGATCGTCGTGGCCGACCCTGGCCAGCACGGCGAGCAGGGTCGCGATCGGCTGCGCCGCACTGGCCAGCGTCTGGCGCTGCTTGCCCCACGGCGGCCGGTGGTGGATCACTTCGTGCAGCTCGGTACGCAGCAGCGTGGACAGGCAGAACTCGAACACGTCGACCCGGCCGTCGGCCTTGATCAACGCGTCCAGGCTGCCCATGATCTGCTCCAGCTCCTGCGGGCTGCGCCTGCGCAGCGCGGAGAAGGCGATTTCCGACAGCGGCAGCCGGAGGTCGGGCGCCAGCTGCTGCAGCGCGCCGCCTTCGTTCCAGGCCGCGTCCGCAAGCTGCTTGCCGTGCCGCTGCACCAGCACCTGGTGCTGGCGCTGCCGCACCTCGGGGTGGACGGACATCAGCAGGCCGAACACCAGCGGAACCACCGCGTCGGTCCGCCGTGCCTTGGCCTTGAACTCCTCCGGGATCCGGCGCAGCAGGTTCTCGCCGTGCTCGTAGGTCGTCGCCGACGGATCGCCAATGCCCGCGACCACCTGGTCCGGACGGATGGTGATCGGTCCCTGCGGTGCGGCGGGCGCAGGCACCGGTGCGCCGGACGGCGGGGGCGCAGGCACCGGCTGGCCGCTCGGCGGAGGCATGGCGCCGGGGGCCGGTTGCTGCGGTTGCTGCTGCGGCGGCGCCATCCTGGCCACCGGCTGCTGCCCGGCCGGCGGAGGCGGGGCCAATCCGGCGACCGGCTGACCGGACGGCGGGGCGGACGGCGCAGCAGGGGCCAACCCCATCGCCGCGTCCTCCTGCAGGCCGGACGGCGGCGCCGCCGACCACCGCTGCTTGAGCGCCTCGAGCTCGCGCGGGTCGAAGTTCGGCTGCAGCGCGCGGATCCGCTCCACCAGCGGGGGGTGGGTGGCGAACAGCGATGCGAACTTCGAGCCCTCGCTGAACAGCATGTGGCTGACGTCGTCCTTCTTGCCGCTGTTCAGGTGCGAGCCGTCCGGCAGGCCGCCGATCTTCTTCAACGCGCCGGCCAGGCCCTCGGTCTGCCGGGTGAACTGCACCGCGGAGGCGTCCGCCAGGTACTCCCGTTGGCGGGACACCGCGGACTTGATCAGCTTGCCGCAGAACAGGCCGATGCTGCCTGCGGCCAGCAGCACCAACCCCACGAGGGGCAGCGGGTTGCGCTCGCCGCGGGTGTGCAGCAGCACCCGCCCGACCACGGCCAGGCCGAGGATGCCGAACAGCACGCCCATCAGCCGGATGCTCAGCCGCATGTCGCCGTTGACCACGTGGCTGAACTCGTGCGCGATCACCCCTTGCAGCTCGTCGCGGTTCAGCCGCTCCAAACACCCGCGGGTGACCGCCACCGCGGCGTCGGCGGGCGACCAGCCGGCCGCGAACGCGTTGATCCCGGGCTCGTGCGGCAGCACGTACAGCTCCGGTACCGGCGTGCCGGACGCGATGGCGATCTCCTCGACCACGTTGCGCAGCCTGCGCAGCTGCGGGTCGGTGGTGTCCTCCGGGACGTAGACGCCGCCGAGCGCGCGGGCCACCTTGCCGCCGCCGCCCTTCTTCAAGCTCGCCAGCCGGAACAGCGACGCCAATCCGATGATCAGCACCACGACCACGGTGAGCACGGCGAGCACGGACGCGACGGTCTCCGGCGGCAGGCCGCGCAGCATCAGCAGCCACACCACCAGGTCGATGACCGTGACGATGCCGACGACGGCCACGGCGAAGAGGAACACCAGGCGCCCGGACGCCTTGCGAACCTGGATCTGGCGCTCGAAGAAGTTCATCCTGGACTACTTCCCCCCGGCAGCCGGGATCGCTGCACCGCTACGTCAGAACGAGATCTGCGGCGCCTGCCGCATCTCCGGGCGGTCCACCTCGAGCAGCGCCGCGGGCTGGAAGCCGAACATGGCGGCGAAGATGTTCGCCGGGAACGACTCGCGCTTGTTGTTGTAGACCATGACCGAGTCGTTGTAGGCCTGGCGGGCGAACGCGACGCGGTTCTCCGTCGAGGTCAGTTCCTCGGACAGCTGCATCATGTTCTGGTTCGCCTTCAGGTCGGGGTAGCTCTCCTGCAGCGCGAACAGCCTGCCGAGCGTCTGGGTGAGGATGTTCTCCTGCTGGCCGAGCTGGTTCATCGCCTGCGGGTCACCAGGGTTGGCGCGCGCGACCTGCTGCGCCTGCACCGCGCCCTGGCGGGCGGCGATGACCGCTTCGAGGGTCTCGCGCTCGTGCTTGATGTAGCCCTTGGCCACCTCGACCAGGTTCGGGATCAGGTCGTGCCGCCTGGTCAGCTGCACGTCGATCTGCGCGAACGCGTTCTTGAACGCGTTGCGCCGCTTGACCAGGCCGTTGTAGGTCGAGATGGCATAGATGATCAGAATCAGCAAGATCGCCACGACGACGATCGCGATGATCGCTCCGGTACTCAACGAAGACCCTCCTGAACGATTCCGGACCGGCTTCCCCCAGGCCGCGCCCCGGGCCCACCGGATTCGGGCGTCAGCATACTCATCGGGCCGGGCGTTGGTGGACGAACCGCCAGATCGTGATCTGCGCGGCTGGGTGGTACGTACACCTGCCGCAATGCGACTGCGCCACACGCCGAAACGTGGCGTATCGCCGCCGCGGTGTTCGGCACGACAGCGCACCGGAAGCCACCGCACATCGACTGACCGGAAAGCGAATGCCGGCGAGCGCGCAGCCCGATCAGTGCGCAGGCGCGCGGGCCTTTCCTGCTTGCCGATGCGCCTGCTCGCCGGAGAGCGGTCCCCGTCAGACCGTGAAGCCGAGGGCGCGCAGCTGTTCCCGGCCCTCGTCGGTGATCCGCTCCGGCCCCCACGGCGGCATCCACACCCAGTTGATCTTGTAGTCGGACACGATCGGCTTCTGCCCGCCGAGCAGCACCGACCGGGTCTGGTCCTCGATCACGTCGGTCAACGGGCACGCCGCAGAAGTCAACGTCATGTCGATGGTGGCGACGTTGTCCTCGCCGACCCGGATGTCGTACACCAGGCCGAGGTCGACGACGTTGATGCCCAGTTCGGGGTCGACCACGTCGCGCAGGGCTTCCTCGACCTCGTCGACCGTGGCCACACCGCCGGGCGAGCCGGCGGCCGGCTCCTGCTGCTCGGGCAGATCGGCCGCGGTCCGGCCGTCGCGGGTCGGGTTCTCGGTCACGAAATCTCAGCTCCCTCTCGCGCCTTGTCGACTCCAGCCTGCACCAGCGCGGCCTTGAACGCCATCCAGCCGAGCAGCGCGCACTTCACCCGGGCCGGGTACTTCGCCACCCCGGCGAACGCCACGCCGTCCTCGAGAACGTCCTCGTCCGGCTCCACCTTGCCGCGGCCCTTGACCAGCTCGGTGAACGCGGCGAGCTTGCTCAGCGCCTCGTCCACGGACCGGCCGACCACCAGGTCGGTCAGCACCGAAGCCGACGCCTGCGAGATCGAGCAGCCCTGCCCGGTGTAGGACACGTCCGCGACCTGCTCGCCGTCCAGCCGCACCCGCAGCTGCAACTCGTCACCGCACGTGGGGTTGACCTGGTACGACTCGCCGTCGAACGGCTCACGCAGGCCACGGCCGTGCGGGTTCTTGTAGTGGTCCAGGATGATCTCCTGGTACATCGCATCCAAGTTCATCGCCGTCGGCTCCGGCAGCTGTCAGGACGGCACTGGGCCGCCGCGTTCACTTACCCACTCCGAAGAACCGCTGGGCCTCGCGGACACCCGCCGCCAGCGCCTCCACTTCGTGCACGCTGTTGTACAGGTAGAACGACGCCCGCACGCTCGCGGGTATTCCCATCCGCCGGTGCAGCGGCCACGCGCAGTGGTGGCCGACCCGCACCGCGATGCCCAGGCTGTCCAGCACCTGGCCGACGTCGTGCGGGTGGATGCCGTCGACCACGAACGACACCGCCGCACCGCGCGAGTCGGCCGTCGTCGGGCCGACGATGCGCACGCCGTCGATCTCGCCGAGCGCGGACAACGCCGCTTCGGTCAGCTGCTTCTCGTGCTCGGCGACCGCACCCATGCCGATCTTGGTCAGGTAGTCGACCGCCGCGCCGAGGCCGACCGTCTGCGACGTCATCGGCACACCGGCCTCGAACCGCTGTGGCGGCGGGGCGAACGTGGACCGCTCCATGGTCACCGTCTCGATCATCGAGCCACCGGTGAGGAACGGCGGCATCGCCTCGAGCAGCTCCCGGCGGCCGTAGAGCACGCCGACGCCGGACGGTCCGAGCATCTTGTGCCCGGAGAACACCGCGAAGTCCGCCCCCAGCTCGCGCAGGTTCACCGGCTGATGCGGCACCGACTGGCAGGCGTCCAGCACGGTGAGCGCGCCGACCCGGCGGGCGCGCTCCACCAGCGGGGCGGGGTCGTTCACCGTGCCGAGCACGTTCGACTGGTGGGTGAAGGCCACCACCTTGGTGCGCTCGGTGATCAGCGTGTCGATGTCCGACAGGTCCAGGCGGCCGTCGTCGGTGACGCCGAACCAGCGCAGCGTGGCGCCCGTGCGCTGGCACAACTGCTGCCACGGCACCAGGTTGGCGTGGTGCTCCATCTCGGTCACCACGATCTCGTCGCCCTCGCCGACGCGGAAGCGCTCCGCTTCCTTGCCCGCGGTGGCCGCGTTGCTCATCGCGTACGCGACCAGGTTCACGCCCTCGGTCGCGTTCTTGGTGAACACCACTTCCCCGGGCTGCACGCCGACGAATGCTGCGACGCGTTCCCGCGCGTGCTCGTAGGCGTCCGTGGCTTCCTCGGCCAGCTGGTGGGCACCGCGATGAACTGCCGAGTTCGACCTCTCCACGTAGGCGCGCTCGGCCTCCAGTACCTGCCGCGGCCGCTGCGACGTCGCCCCGGAATCCAGGTAGATCAGCGGTTTGCCGTCGCGGACCGTGCGGGTGAGGATCGGGAAGTCGCCCCGCACGGCGGCCACGTCCAGCGCCGCCCGAAGTGGTGTCGCAGTCATCGCAGGTGCCTCCATCTCCTCGCCGGCCCCGGGACTTACAGCGCGGCCGCCTCCGCCTTGCCGACGTACTTGACGTAGCCGTGCTCCTCCAGCTCGTCGGCCAGCTCGGTGCCACCGGACTCGGCGATCCGGCCGTCGGCGAACACGTGCACCACGTCCGGCTTGATGTGCTTGAGGATGCGGGTGTAGTGGGTGATCAGCATGACGCCCGCGTCGTTGCCGGCGGTGAATTCGTTCACCGCGCGGGACACCACCCGCAGCGCGTCGACGTCCAGGCCGGAGTCGGTCTCGTCGAGCACCGCGATCTTCGGCTTCAGCAGCGCCAGCTGCAGGATCTCGTGCCGCTTCTTCTCCCCGCCGGAGAAGCCCTCGTTCACGCTGCGCTCGGCGAACTCGCTGGGAATGTCCAGCTTCGCCATCTCCTCGCGGACTTCCTTGACCCACTCGCGCAGCTTGGGCGCCTCACCGCGGACGGCCGTGGCCGCCGAGCGCAGGAAGTTGGACATCGACACGCCCGGCACCTCGACCGGGTACTGCATGGCGAGGAACAGACCCGCACGGGCCCGCTCGTCCACGCTCATCTCCAGTACGTTCTCGCCGTCCAGCAGCACCTCGCCGGAGGTCACCTCGTACTTGGGGTGACCGGCGATGGCGTACGACAGGGTCGACTTGCCGGAGCCGTTGGGGCCCATGATGGCGTGCACCTCACCGGAACGGACCGTGAGGTTGACGCCCTTGAGGATTTCCTTGGTGCCCTCGTCGGTGGTGACCGACGCGTGCAGGTCCTTGATCTCCAGAGTGGCCATGGTGTTCCTTTGTTGCTTGTCGTGGGCGGTGTGGTCGGGTCACGCGGCCGGTCAGTGGCCGATGGCCTGCAGCTCCTCGTCGATCTCCGCTTCCAGCCGCTGGCGCAGCTCGGGAACGTCGATGCGGTTGAGGATTTCGAAGAAGAAGCCGCGCACCACCAACCGCCGTGCGGTGGCCTCGTCGATGCCGCGGGACTGCAGGTAGAACAGCTGCTCGTCGTCGAACCGGCCGGTGGCGCTGGCGTGGCCGGCGCCTTCGATCTCGCCGGTCTCGATCTCCAGGTTCGGCACCGAGTCGGCCCGCGCGCTGTCGGTGAGCAGCAGGTTGCGATTCAGCTCGTACGTGTCGGTCCCCTCGGCGGCGGACCGGATCAGCACGTCGCCGATCCACACGCTGTGCGCGCCCTCGCCCTGCAGCGCGCCCTTGTAGGTCACGTGCGACTTGCAGTGCGGCTGAGCGTGGTCGACGAACAGCCGGTGCTCCTGGTGCTGGCCGGCGTCGGCGAAGTACAGGCCGAGCAGCTCCACGTCACCGCCCGGCGCGGCGAACCGCGCCGTCGGCGACAGGCGCACCAGATCACCGCCCAATGTCACGACGGTGTGCTTGACCGTGGAATCCTTGCCAAGCTGCAGGTGGTGCTCGCTGACGTGGACCGCGTCGTCGTCCCAGTCCTGCACGCTGACCACGGTCAGCCGCGCACCTTCACCGGTGATGAACTCGACGTTGTCCGCGTAGGTGCCGGAACCGCGGTGGTCGAGCACCAGCGACGCCTGCGCGTACGGGGCGAGCCGGATCTGCAGGTGCCCGTAGGCCAGCAGGTCCTTGCCCGGGCCGGTCACGGTGATCACGGCCGGCCGGGACAGCGTGGTCTCCGCGCCGACGCTGACGATCGTGGCCTCGGTGAACGAGCTGTAGGCCTGCGCGGCCACCCGGTCACCCGGCGCGCCCGCCTGGCCGAGCCGCTCGTCCTCGCGGCCCACGGTCTCCACGGTGACCTCCGGCGGGGCGTCCACCGACAGCGTCACCTTGCCCGTCGGCACCACGGCGTCGCCGCCCTGGTGCAGGCCGCGCAGCCGCTTCATCGGCGTGAAGCGCCAGATCTCCTCGCGGCCGGTGGGCACCTCGAAGGCCTCCACGTCGTAGCCGGTGAACCGCTCGCCGCGGGAGCTCGGCGGGACCACGGCGCCCTCGCGCAGGGCCGAGCGGACGTTGTTCTCGGTCGTGTTCTCTGCCACCGTCATCAGCCGACGGACCCTTCCATCTGCAGTTCGATGAGTCGATTGAGTTCCAGCGCGTACTCCATCGGCAGCTCGCGCGCGATCGGCTCCACGAAGCCGCGGACGATCATCGCCATCGCCTCTTCCTCGCTCAGCCCGCGCGACATCAGGTAGAACAGCTGGTCCTCGCTCACCTTGGACACCGTCGCCTCGTGCCCCATGGACACGTCGTCGTTGCGGATGTCCACGTACGGGTAGGTGTCCGACCGGCTGATCGTGTCCACCAGCAGGGCGTCACAGATCACCGACGACTTGGAGTGGTGCGCACGCTTGGCCACTCGCACCAGACCGCGGTAGGACGTCCGGCCGCCGCCGCGCGCCACCGACTTGGACATGATCGTCGACGACGTGTGCGGGGCCAGGTGCTCCATCTTCGCGCCCGCGTCCTGGTGCTGTCCCTCGCCGGCGAACGCCACCGACAGGACCTCGCCCTTGGCGTGCTCGCCGGTGAGGAAGACCGACGGGTACTTCATGGTGACCTTGGAACCGATGTTGCCGTCGATCCATTCCATGGTCGCACCCTCTTCCGCGCGCGCCCGCTTGGTCACCAGGTTGTAGACGTTGTTCGACCAGTTCTGGATCGTGGTGTAGCGGCACCGGGCGTTCTTCTTGACGATGATCTCCACCACCGCCGCGTGCAGCGAGTCGGACTTGTAGATCGGCGCGGTGCAGCCCTCGACGTAGTGCACGTAGGCACCCTCGTCGACGATGATCAGCGTCCGCTCGAACTGGCCCATGTTCTCGGTGTTGATCCGGAAGTAGGCCTGCAGCGGGATCTCCACGTGCACGCCCGGCGGCACGTAGATGAACGACCCGCCGGACCACACCGCGGTGTTCAGCGCGGCGAACTTGTTGTCGCCCGCCGGGATCACCGAGCCGAAGTACTCCTTGAACAGCTCGGGGTGCTCCTTCAGCCCGGTGTCGGTGTCCAGGAAGATCACGCCCTGGCTCTCCAGGTCCTCGCGGATCTTGTGGTAGACGACCTCGGACTCGTACTGCGCGGCCACACCCGCGATCAGCCGCTTGCGCTCCGCCTCCGGGATGCCCAGCTTGTCGTAGGTGTTCTTGATGTCCTCGGGCAGCTCGTCCCAGCTGGTGGCCTGCTTCTCGGTGGAGCGGACGAAGTACTTGATGGTGTCGAAGTCGATCCCGGACAGGTCCGCGCCCCAGGTGGGCATCGGCTTGCGCTCGAACAGCTTCAGGCCCTTCAGCCGCTGCTCGAGCATCCACTCGGGCTCGTTCTTCTTCGCCGAGATGTCGCGCACGACGGACTCGTCGAGGCCTCGTCTTGCGCTGGCACCGGCCACGTCACGGTCAGCCCACCCGTACTGGTACTTGCCCAGGGAGGCGATCGTCTCCTCCTGGGACAACGGCTGCGTGGTGGTGGTGCGCTGCTCTGCAGCGGCAGTCATGCGGGCTTCCCTTCTCCTCGGGGTCCTGCGTTGTTGACGGGAACGTGTGTGGTGCACGCCGCGTCGCCGCGGGCGATGGTCGCCAGCCGCTGTACGTGGGTGCCGAGCAGTCTGGCGAATACCGCCGTCTCCGCTTCGCACAGCTGCGGGAACTCCGCCGCCACGTGAGCAACCGGGCAGTGGTGCTGGCACAGCTGCTCGCCCGCGCCCACCTGCTCCGTCGTGGCAGCGTAGCCCTCCCGGCTCAGCGCCGAGGCGAGGGCCTCCGCTCGCCGCGCGGGATCACCTGCCGCGGTGATCTCGGCCGCGTGCAGCCCGACCAGGGTCGCCACCCGGTGCTCGGCGAACGCCCGTACCGCCTCCGGCCCGGAGTGCTCGGCCAGGAAACGGATCGCGGCGACGGCCAGGTCGTCGTAGGCGTGCCCGAACCGGGCCCGCCCGGCATCGGTGAGCAGGAACTCCTTGGCCGGCCTGCCGCGACCACGGCGTGCCCTGGCTGAGGGCCTGCGCGCCTCGGCCTCGCCCGCGGCGATCAGCGCGTCGAGGTGCCTGCGCACCGCCGTGGGACTGATGCCGAGCCGCTGGGCGATGGCCGCAGCGGTGATCGGCCCTTTTTCCAGCAGCAGCCGGGCGACTTCCAGCCTGGTGCGGCCTTCCGGTCCCGTTTGCGCGGGCACGATCGCCGCCGCAGGCGCCTTCGCCGGTGCTTGCGGTGGTCGCTGTGCAGCGCGCCCGCGGTTTTTCACAACACAAGTGTGTCGTATTTCCTCGCGCGTGGCAAAGAGACCCCCGACACGGCGTGGCCGCGATCACCTCTCGCCCGGCCGGGGTGACCGAGTGCGACGGCTCCGGCCACACCCGGCCACCGGAAGGCCCGCCCGGACCGGCTCGCTACGCTGCCCTGGTGGCGGTCGGTGAGCGGGAACGAACGGGGACCGGTCAGGTCCTGCCGTGGTTGATCGGCCCGCAGCCTGCGCCGCTGTCCGCCGCCGAGCTGCGTGCGGTCACCACGATTCGCAGGCTGGGCATCGTCGGAGCGCTGTTCCTGGCCATCGGCTCGATCGGCGCCGGGGCGGTGCCGGTGCTCAACCCCGCCCACGACATCCCGGTCGTGCGGCTGTTCGCCAGGGCCACCACGGTGTCGCTGGCGATCGCACTGGCCGGCATGGTGATGATGGTCGCCGCCTGGCTGCTCTACGGGCGGTACGCGCGCCCCGGCCGGGAGCGGATGGCCACGCCCGCGCAGACGTTCCGCACGGTCGTCATGTGGGTGACGCCGCTGCTGCTGGCCCCGCCGCTGTTCTCCCGGGACGTCTACAGCTACCTGGCGCAGAGCGAGATCGTGCATCGCGGCATGGACCCGTACACGCTGGGGCCTGCCCAGGCGCTGGGCGTCGCCGATCCGATCACCATGGGCGTGTCGAACGTCTGGCGGGAGACGCCGGCCCCGTACGGGCCGCTGTTCTTGCAGATCGGCAGCTGGATGGCCGGGATCAGCGGCAACCACGTGGCGTTCGGCGTGCTGCTGCAGCGCGGCATCGCGCTGGCCGGCGTCGCGCTCATCGTGTGGTCGCTGCCGCGGCTGGCGCAGCGCTTCGGCGTCCAGCCGACCACCGCGCTGTGGCTGGGCGCGGCCAATCCGCTGGTGATCTTCCACCTGGTGGCGGGCGCCCACAACGAGGCGCTGGGCATCGGCCTGATGATGGCCGGGCTGGAGCTGGGACTGCGGCGGCTGCCCATCCGGGTGGCCGGGGACACCCCTCCCCCGCTGGCCAAGGGGGAGATCACCTTCATCGTCCTTGGGGCCGCGGTGATGACGCTGGCCGCCGCGGTGAAGATCAACGCCGCGCTGGCGCTCGGTTTCTTCGGCGTGATGATCGCCCGGCGTTGGCACGGCAGGGTCACCGACCTGGTCAAGGCGGCCGTCGGCCTGACCGTGGTGTTCGTGGTGGTGCTGGTCGCGGTGTGCCTGGCCACCGGCCTCGGCTTCGGCTGGATCGGCGCGCTCGGCACCCCGGGCCGCAGCCGCACGCTCATCTCCCCGGTCACGTTGATCGGGTACCTCACCGGCGGCATGGGCATCGCCCTCGACCTCGGCGTGCACACGCACGCGATCATGGACGTGTTCAGCCTGCTCGGCATGGCCGCCGCCGCGGTGATCACGGTCGTCTTGCTGCTGCGCAGCTTCCGGTGGAAGTTGCGGCCGATCATCGGCCTCGGCGTCGGGATGGGCGTCTTCATGGGGCTGCACGTGGCCACCCACCCGTGGTGGATGCTGTGGGCGGTGGTCCCGCTGGCCGCGTCGGCAGGCACCTCCCGCTTCCGCGTCGCCGCCACCATCGGCAGCGCCGTGCTGGCCGTGGCCATCACGCCCACCGGCAGCCCGTTCGACGGCCGGGGTTTTGTGCTGTCGCAGGCCTACCTGGCCGCGCTGCTGGTCGCCGTGGTGGCGCTGCTGGTGGTGCGCCGCACGGTGCCGCTGTGGCGTGACCCTGCGGCGCGGGCCACCACCGGACAGGGTGCTTCGGCGGACGTGACGGCGGAATCTAGGCTGGCTAATCGTGAGTGAGCCCGCGCTGCAGATCTCGGGGCTGGTGAAACGATTCGGCTCGGCCGTCGCGGTGGACGGGGTCGGGCTGGAGCTGCCGCGCGGCACGCTGCTTGCCCTGCTCGGCCCGAACGGTGCAGGCAAGACCACGACGGTGGAGATCGCCGAAGGCCTGCAGCGCCCGGATGCCGGAACGGTGCGCGTGCTCGGGCTGGACCCGCACCGCGACCGCGCCCGGCTGCGCCCGCGCATCGGGGTCATGCCGCAGGGCGGCGGCGCCTATCCCGGTGTCCGCACCGCCGAGATGCTGCAGCTGGTGGCCAGCTGCGCGGCCGATCCGCTCGACGTGCGGTGGCTGCTGGACGTGCTCGGCCTGGCCAAGGCGGCACGCACCCCGTTCAAACGGCTGTCCGGGGGCCAGCAGCAGCGCTTGTCGCTGGCGTGCGCCATCGTCGGGCGCCCCGAGCTGGTGTTCCTGGACGAGCCGACCGCGGGAATGGACCCGCAGGCGCGGCGCCTGGTGTGGGATCTGCTCGCGGCCCTGCGCGCCGACGGGGTGAGCATCCTGCTCACCACCCATCTGATGGAGGAAGCCGAGACGCTGGCCGACCAGGTGGTGATCATCGACCGGGGCCGGGTGGTGGCCCAGGGCTCCCCGGCGGAACTGACCGCCTCCGACGGCGACGCCGAGCAGCTGACGTTCCGCGCCCGGCCGGGGCTGGACGTCGGGCTGCTGATCGAGGCGCTTCCCGAGGGCTACACGGTCACCGAGACCGCCCCGGGGTCCTACCGGGTGACCGGCAAGATCGATCCCCAGGTGGTGTCCACCGTGACCGCGTGGTGCGCCCAGCACGGCGTGCTCGCCGAGCAGCTGCACGTCGGCTCGAAGGACCTGGAGGACGTCTTCCTCGAACTCACCGGGCGGGAGCTACGCGCATGACCACGTTCGACGGCTCGTTCCGCCCCGGCACGTTCACCCCGGCGCCCGGGCGCGGCAGCACCTGGCGGATGCTGCGCACCCACGCCAAGGTGGAGACGCTGCTGACCTTGCGGCACGGCGAGCAGATCCTGCTGACGCTGCTCATCCCGCTCGCGCTGCTGATCGGCATGACCGTGCTGGACCTCGTTCCCGCCGATCAGCTGGACGACGCCGATCCGGTCGGCTGGACCACCCCGAGGATCCTGGCGCTGGCGGTGATGTCGTCGGCGTTCACCGGCCAGGCGATCGCGCTGGGCTTCGACCGCAAGTACGGGGTGTTCAAACGGCTGGCCGCCACCGCACTGCCGCTGTGGGTGCTGATCGGCGGCCGGATCGTGGCCGGGCTGTGCGTGGCGACGCTGCAAGTGCTGATCCTCGGCGGCGTCGCGGCCGCACTCGGCTTCCGGCCGGTGCTCGCGGGCGTCCCGATGGCAGTGGTGCTGGTGCTGGCCGGCATCGTCGGCTTCGGCGCGCTGGGTGTCCTGCTGGGCGGCTCGCTGCGGGCGGAGATCGTGCTCGCGGTGGCCAACCTGCTGTGGTTCGTCCTGCTGCTGGCCGGGGGCATCGTGCTGGCGCCGGAAAGCCTCCCGCCCGGCCTGTCCACCGTGGCCGAGTTCCTGCCGTCCGGTGCGCTGGCCGAAGGACTGCGGGCCGCTCTGATGCACGGCGCCGCGGCATGGGATTCCGTGGCCGTGCTCGTCGTCTGGGGCGTCGTCGGCGCAGGTCTTGCCACCCGTACCACGAAGCTCACCTGACGTCACCCGACGTGGCCCAGCCCGCATCGGACCGGCCCGGCGGGCCGCCCGGACCGGCTGCTGCCTACCATCGGCTCGTGCAGCGTCTCGCCGAACTCGTCGCCCGGTTGCCCTATCCGTCGGCCCGGCTCCAGTACGTCGTCGGGCTGCTTGTCGTCATCACCCAGACCACGATCGGGGTCACCGGCTCGGTGGTGCGCGTGACGGGATCCGGCCTCGCCTGCAGCACCTGGCCGGGCTGCCACGAGGGGACGATGTTCCCCACCGAGCACCCCGAGTACGAGACGCTCAACCAGTGGATCGAGTTCGGCAACCGACTGCTGACCGTGGTGGTCACGCTGACGGCGCTGGCCGCGGTGGTCGTCGCGTGGCGTATCCACCTGGCGCACGGCCGCCGTCGGGTGCTCGGCCTGGCCGTGGCGGCGCTGGCCGGCACCGGCTTCCAGGGTGTGCTCGGCGGTATCACCGTGCTGGCCGGGCTGCTGTGGTGGACGGTGGCGCTGCACTTCCTGGCCACGGCCGTGCTCGTCTGGATCGCCGTGCTGCTGCTCCGCGGCTTCACCGAGGGCGAGCGGCAACCACGATGGCTGATCGGCTCGGTCAGCCGCCGCCTGCTGCAGGCGCTGACGGTGGCGCTGACCGCGCTGCTGGTGGTCGGCACGATGGTGACCGGCGCGGGCCCGCACGGCGGTGACCCGGACACGCCACGGCTGGACATGTCGATCGACGTGCTGGCCAAGGTGCACGGCGGGCTGCTGGTGGCCTTCCTCGCGGTGCTGACGGTGCTCGGCCTCTCGTTGCTCCGCTCCCTCGCGCCGCGACCGTTCGTCGTCGCCTATGCGCTGGTGTGGGTGGCATCCGTGGCGCAGGGCTTCCTCGGATCGCTGCAGTACCAGCTCGGCGTGCCGGAGGAGCTGGTCTCGTTGCACGTGCTCGGCGCCGCGCTGGTGGTGATCTGCACCGCCCGGCTGTGGTGCGCCGCGCGTGACCGCGGACCGGCACCGCAGGTTCCCGACACCGAGCCCGCACCGCCGGAGTCGGACCAGCCGGTGGCCGTCTGAACTCGGCGTCGGGAGCAGCGTCCTGGGCTCAGGACAGGGCGATGTCCCTGGCCGCCTTGGCCATCCGGTCGGCGGCGGGACGGCCGCCGAAGGCGAACCCCAGTGACGGCTCGGTGAGTTCCAACTCGAGCAGCAACGGCTCGCCCTCGTCCGATCTGACCACGTCCACCCGGGCGTAGAGCAGCTCACCCCGGTCCATGCCCAGCAGGTCCGCGGCGACGTCCACGGTCCGGTCGGCGAAACGCACCACGTCCGGGGTGGCCTCGACCGGCATCAGCGTCTCGGTCGCGAACAATCCGGAACCGTCCAGCCAGGCCCCGGGGACCAGCAGCGGACCCTTCACGTAGGTGTGGGACAGCTCGCCGGCGATGAACACCACGGCCGTCTCCCCGTGCCGGTCGACGGTTGACTGGTACGGCTGCACCAGGGCGCTGGTGCCCTTGGCGTGCAGCGTGGCCAGATGCTCTTCGGCGTGCCGCCTGGTGCCTGCCGGGAACCGCTGCGCACCGCGGGAGCCCGCACCGATCGTCGGCTTGATCACGAACTCGGTGTCCGGCCACTCCACCGGCTGCCCCGGCTCGGCGAGCACGGTCGGCACGATGGACACACCGCGCTCCTGCAGGTCCAGCAGATACGTCTTGTCGGTGTTCCACCGCGCGACCGCGGCGTCGTTGCGCAGTCGCGGCACGGCCTCGCACCACTGCAGGAATTCGTCGCGTCGCGAGTCGTAATCCCAGGTCGCACGCAGGATGACCAAGTCGGCCTGGAGCGAGCGGGGTTCGCCCCACACCACCCAGTCTGCGATGCAGCCTGCGTCCGCCAGAGCGGCGAGCAGCACTTCCTCGTCGCCGTCGCCGCGCGGCAAGGCGGCGCACCCGGCCAGCAACACCGTCGGAGAGTCCGTCACACCGCCGAGTGTAGGCAGGACACCAACCGGTGCTGGGGAACAAGATCGCACCGCCTACTGTTCAGGCACGGTGACGAGCAGAGGGTGAACGGAGGAGAGGCACGCATGCCCAAAGGCGTTCAGGTGGTCCGGCCCGGCGGCCCCGAGGTGATGTCGTACACCGACGTCGAGGTCCGTCGGCCGGGCGAAGGGGAAGTGCTGGTCGACGTCTCCGTCGCCGGGGTCAACTTCATCGACATCTACTACCGCACCGGTAGCTACCCGGTCGACGTGCCGTTCACCAACGGCGTGGAGGGCGCGGGCGTGGTGGCCGAGGTCGGCCCAGACGTGACGGAGTTCGCGGTGGGTGACCGGGTGGCGTGGACGATGACCCTCGGCAGCTACGCCGAACAAGTCGTGGTGCCCACCGCCCACGCCGTGAAAGTGCCGGACGACGTGGAACTGGCCGACGCGGCTGCCGCGCTGTTGCAGGGCATGACCGCGCACTACCTGCTGCACTCGGTGTACGCGGTGCAGCCGGGCGATGCGGTGCTGATCCACGCCGCTGCCGGTGGCACCGGAGGCATGCTCACCCAGTGGGCCAGGCACCTCGGCGCGACCGTCTACGCGACGACCTCCCCGGAGAAGCGCCAGGAAGCGCTCGATCTGGGCGCCACCGAGGTCTTCGGGTACGACGACTTCGTCGATCGGGTGCGGGAAGCCACCGGCGGCGAGGGCGTGGCCGTCGTCTACGACGGGGTCGGCAGGGCCACGTTCGACGGCAGCCTGCAGTCGCTGCGCACGCGGGGCACGCTCGCCTTGTTCGGCGCCTCGAGCGGCCCGGTCGATCCGGTGGACCCGCAGCGGCTCAACGCCGCCGGCTCGGTGTATTTGACCCGGCCGATGCTCAAGCACTTCATCGCCACCCGCGAGGAGCTGGACCAGCGGGCGGCGGACCTGTTCGCCGCGATCGCCGCCGGTCATCTGCGGGTGCGCATCGGGAAGCGGTATCCGCTCGCCGAGGCGGCGCAGGCGCACATCGATCTGGCGTCCCGCGGGACCACCGGCAAGCTGCTGCTGGAGCCCTGACCGGGACGGCTGCGCGCAGAATGGTCGCGCAGCCCGGTACCGGCCTGCCGGCGGGCCGCCCGCGACAGACCGGGTGGCCCGCTGGCAGCTTGTTGCCTTCTGCCGCCGGTCGGTCACGCAGGGTGCCCACGCCTGGTTACTGTCGCCCCGAGGTAGGGCGACATGTGGCGGCGAGATCAAGGTGCACTGTTCGCGATCCTGATGGCGTGGGTCGGCCTGGCGCTCGCGTACTGGTTGGACGCGCCGGCAGACAGCAACGCGGGTCTTTTCGCGGTGTGGTTCGTCAGCTCGGCAAGGACCGTGGGAAGGCTGATCGGCCCCCTCCGCGCTGGGCCCGCGATCCTGTTCTGGCTGACCCATGCGATCGCGCTGGTCCTCATCTTCGTGTACACGGACGTGCTGCCGGATTTCCCGAGCGGGCCAGTCGGCATCACGGCGCTGGTGCTCACCGTGGCACTCACCGTGGCGGCGCTGTTCTCGCGAGCGAAGTACCCCCTTCGGGTTCTTCCGCCGTCCCTGGACGAAAAGGACCTGCGCGCCGTGGTCGTGCCGAAGACCGCCCCGCAGACCCACGTCATCCTGTGGCAGAACCAGCTTGCGGCCGCCATCAGACGGCTGCATGCCGCCGAGCCGTCTGCCGCTGACGCCATGGCATCGGCATTCCGGGCCTACCAGTCCCGGCACGGCATCGACACGCTTGCCACGAGTGCTGACCCGGAGTCGCTGCGCAACGCGGTGGACGACCTGCTCCGCAAGACGCAGGCCGCCTGCAACCGGGTGCCAGTGACCTCCGCGCGACACGTCGATGCGGCGAGTGCGGTCGACTACGCCCGCAGGATGGCGGACGCGGTCCTCGGCCGGCCTCGCTGAACACGAGCCCGGCCGAGGCGGGTACCGGCCGATGCGAGCGACCTCAGGAGGCCGGTGTCTTTTCTCTCGACTGCTTGCGCACCAGCCGGGCGATCAGCGGCCAGGCCAGGATGACCGTGATGACGCAGTACACCACCACGGAGAACGTGGTGTTCACCAGCCCGCTGAGGTCACCGCCGGACAGCTGCAGTGCCCGCCGCAGTTCCAGCTCCACGTTGGGGCCGAGGATGACCGCGATGATCGCGGGCAGCACGGGCAGCCCGAACCGGCGCATCATCAACCCGACCAGGCCGATCACCAGCAGCATGATCAGATCGGCCACGTCCGAGCTGACCGCGTAGGCCCCGACGCTGGCGAAGAACAGGATCCCCGCGTACAGGTACGGCCGCGGAATGCGCAGCAACTTCGCCCACAGCGGGGCCAGCGGCAGGTTCAGCAGCAACAGCAGGGTCAGCCCGACGAACAGGCTGGCGATCAACGCCCACACCAGCTCGGACTCCCGCTCGAACAGCAACGGCCCCGGCTGGATGCCGTACTGCTGGAAGGCGGCCAGCATCACCGCGGCGACCGCCGTCGTCGGCAGGCCGAGGGTGAGCATGGTGGTCAGCGTGCCCGCCGCCGACGCGCTGGCCGTCGACTCCGGGCCCGCCACGCCCTCGATGGCGCCCTTGCCGAACTCGTCGGCGCGTCGCGACAGCCGCTTCTCCGTCACGTACGACAGGAACGTCGGGATCTCCGCGCCACCTGCCGGGACCGCCCCGAACGGGAACCCGATCACCGGCCCGCGCAGCCACGGCTTCCAGGACCGCCGCACGTCCTCCCGGCTCAACCAGGGCCTGCCGACGGGAATCGGACGGCCTGCGGTGCGCCGCAGGTTCGCGGCCACCCACAGCGCCTCCCCCACCGCGAACAACCCGACCGCGACGACCACCACGTCGATGCCGTCGACCAGGTGCAGCGAGCCGAACGTCAGCCGCTGCTGGCCGGTGACCGGGTCGAGGCCGATGAGGCCGATGGCCAGCCCGATGGCCAGCGAGGCGAAGCCGCGCACCCGTGACTTGCCCAGCACCGACGTCACCGCGATGAAGGCCAGCAGCATCACCGCGACGAAGTCCGGCGCGCCGATGTTCACCGCCAGGTCCGCGACCACCGGGGCCAGCGCCACCAGCAGGATCGTGCCGACCAGGCCGCCGACGAAGTGGCCGATGGCCGCGGTGGCGAGTGCCTGGGCGCCGCGGCCGCGTTTGGCCATCGGATGGCCTTCGATCGCGGTCACCACGGCCGCGGTCTCCCCCGGCGTGTTGAGCAGGATCGACGTGGTCGAGCCGCCGAACATGCCGCCGTAGTAGATGCCGGCGAACATGATGAACGCGCCGGTCGGCTCGACGGTGTAGGTGACCGGGAGCAGCAAGGCGACGGCCATCGCGGGCCCGATGCCCGGCAGCACGCCGATGGCCGTGCCCAGCAGTACGCCCAGGCCTGCCAGCAGCAGGTTCTCCGGGGTCAGCGCGGTGGCGAAGCCGTCGAGAAGATTGCCGAGCACGTCCATTCACAGCACCCCCTCGAACGGGCCGAGCGGCAACGGTACGCCCAACCAATGGGCGAACAGGAAGTACGTCGCCACGGTCAGGCCCACCGCGATCAGGCCGTCCCGGACCGGCTTGCGGCTGCCGAGCGCGTAGGCCGAGCCCCAGAACAGCACCGTCCCGGACACCAGGAATCCGGCGGAGTCGATCAGCACGATGTTGGCGGCGAACGCGGCGGCAAGCAGCAGCACGGTGCGCCACTCCGGCGGCTCGGACAGGTCGACGTCCTCGCCGGACTCCGCCTCCCCGTGCCCGCCGCGCAGCACGTCGACGGCCAGAATCACGGCGGTCACCACCAGCAGGCCGCCGATGGCGTACGGCACCACGTCCGGGCCGATCGGCCCGACCTGGCCGACCGCGGGTGGCAGCATGGCCGCGTCGGCGATCACCAGCACACCCAGCAGTGCCAGGAATCCCGCGACGCCCAGTTCGGAATGCTCACCGAGCCATCTGCTCACGTTCCGGGCGCGGCTCATGACTGGCCCAGCCCCAGATCCCGCAGCACGCCCTCGACCTGCTCGTTCTGGTCCTTCAGGAACGTGCCGAAGTCCTCACCGGGCAGGAACGCGTCGGTCCAGCCGTTGTTGTCCAGCGCCTGCTGCCACTGCTCGGAGTCGTGCATCCGCGTGATCGTGCTGACCAGCTTCTCCCGGTCGGCGTCGCCGAGCTCCGGCGGGGCCACGATCCCCCGCCAGTTGGTGAACTCGACGTCCAGGCCCGCTTCCTTCAGCGTCGGCGCGTCGATGCCTTCCACCCGTTCCGCGCTGGTCACCGCGAGCACGCGCAGCTGCCCGGCGTCGATCTGGTCGCGCCATTCGCTCACCCCGGAGACGCCGAAGGCGAGCTTGTTGCCGAGGATCGCGGCGAGCAGGTCGCCGCCGCCGTCGTAGGAGACGAAGTTGACCCGCTTCGGCTCGATCCCGGCCGCCTTGGCGGTGAGCATCGCGGCCAGGTGGTCCGGCCCGCCGGGGGACGAGCCGCCGCCGACCGCCAGCCCGCTCGGGTTCGCCTTCCAGTCCGCCAGCAGCTGCTTGATGTCGCGGTACTTCGACTTGGCCGACACCGCGATGATGTCCGGCTCCTCGATCAGCCTGGCCACCGGCGTGGTGTCCTGCAGCGTCGCGGGCGACTTGTTGGTGAACACGCTGCCCACCACGCCGAGCCCCATCGACATGATCAGCTTGCCGTTGCCCTTCTCGCCGACCAGCCTGCCGAGCCCGACCGTGCCGCCGGCGCCGGGCAGGTTGAACACCTCCACATTGCGGGCCAGGTCGGCTTCCTCCATCACCTTGGCCGCCGTGCGTGCGGTGATGTCGTACCCGCCGCCCGGCGAGTTGGGCACCATGATCCGCAGGCCGGTGACCTCGTCCCCGGGCTCCGCACCGGCCCCGCACCCGGCGAGCAAGACCCCGGCCATGATCGCGGCGGCAACGCTGCGCACCTTCATGTCGCTCCTGTCTCTCGGTCTCGTGGGAGGGTGCCGAAAATGGTGCGGGCCGGACCGTTGTCGCGTCTGCGTTACGTCCGCTTCGGTCATTGTGGTCGTTGTGTTCACGGCCGCCCGTCTTCTCCGGGCGGAGGCAGGCGCGCCAGACTGTGTCATCCGGTGATCCACCCAGGAGGTGCACGGCGGTGGGCAAGAAGGGCTCGCTCGGCCGCAAAGTGCTCGCGCTGCAGCTGCTGATCGTGCTCGGCCTGCTGGCAGCGGTGGCGGCGGTGAGCGTCGCGCAGTCCAGCGAGACGTTCCGGCGCACCGAGGGCCGCAAGCTGCTGAGCATCGCCGAGAGCGTGGCGGCCAATCCGTCGGTCGGGCAGACGCTCAGCGTCCCGGCGGCGGCGCACGACGTCGCACCGTTCGCGGAGAACGCGCGGGCGTTGTCCGGGGTCACCGCGGTGCTCATCGCCGACCGGGACGGTCGCGTGCTGACCTCGCCCGACCCGGACGAGGTCGGCCGCCCGCTCCCGCTGGCCGAATCGGCGCGGCTCGACGGCCGCGCATGGGTCGGCGAGATCGGCGACGACATCACCGCGCGCGTCCCGGTGCTCAACGAGCACCAGCAGATCGTCGGCTACGTCGTCGCCGAGCAGGCCCGGCCGAGCGTGTGGCAGATGCTCACCGAGTCGCCCGCCGACATGCTGATCGTGCTGGGGATCGCCACGTCACTCGGGGCGGCCGCGTCGGTGTGGCTGGCCTGGTGGGTGAAGAAGCAGACCCTCGGGCTCGAGCCCGGCGAGATCGTCGGCCTGGTGGAGCATCGCGAGGCGATGCTGCACGGCATCAAGGAAGGCGTGGTCGGCCTGGATCAGCAGCACCGGGTGACGCTGATCAACGACCAGGCGGCCACCCTGCTGTCGCTGCCCGCCGACGCCGTCGGCCGTCACGTCGAGGAGCTGGACCTCAACGAGCGTTTGGTCGACGTGCTGACCGGACGGGCCGAAGGCGCCGATCAGATCGTGTTGCGTCGCGGCCGCGTGCTGGTGATGAACCGTATGCCGATCAAGCGGGACGGCGTGCCGATCGGTTCGGTCGTCACGTTGCGCGACCACACCGAGCTGGAACACTTGCGCGACCAGCTCGACGTGACACGCACGACGACGGAGACCCTGCGTGCCCAGGCGCACGAGTTCAGCAACACACTGCACACCATCGCCGGACTGATCGAGTTGGGCGAGTACGACGACGTCAAGCGCTTCGTCACCCGCCTCTCCGACGCCCGCGGGCAGCTGCAGGCCGAGGTCACTGGCAAGGTACGCAACTCGGCGGTGGCCGCGCTGCTCATCGCCAAGGCCAGCCAGGCCGCCGAACAGGGCGTGGCGTTGCGCCTGACGCCGGAGACCGAACTCGGCGACGTCGACGAGCAACTGGCGGCGGACCTGGTCACGGTGCTCGGCAACCTGATCGACAACGCGCTGGACGTTTTCCGTGGCCACCCCGCGCCGGATCAGAGCATCGAGGTGGAGCTCCGCACGGTCGACGGCCGGGTCGTGGTCCGGGTGCGTGACACCGGGCCCGGGGTGGCGCCGGACATCGCCCGGGAGGTGTTCCGGCACGGGTTCACCACCAAGGTGGCCGAGCAAGGTGGTCAGCGCGGGCTCGGGCTGGCCATCACCCGGCAGACCTGCCGCCGGCGCGGCGGCACGGTCGACGTCAGCAACGCCAACGGCGCGGTGTTCACCGCGCAGCTGCCGATCGCTCCGGGGGTGCCGGCATGATCGACGTGCTGGTCGTGGACGACGACTTCATGGTCGCCAAGGTGCACAGCGGATACGTGCAGAAGACGCCCGGGTTCCGGGTGGTCGGCACCGCGCACACCGGAGCGGAGGCCATCCGGCAGGTGGAAAGCCTGCGACCGGACCTGGTGCTGCTGGACATCTACCTGCCGGACATCGACGGTGTCAGCGTCCTGCGCGCCATCCGCGCCGATCCGGACCAGGAAACCGACGTCATCGTGATCAGTGCGGCCAAGGACGTCGACACCGTCCGGCAGGCCATGCGCGGCGGCGTGCTGCACTACCTGATCAAGCCGTTCACCTACGGGGCCCTGTACGACCAGCTGCAGCACTTCGCCGCCTTGCACGCCAAGCTGGGGGAGCTGTCCGAAGCCACGCAGGCCGACGTCGACCGGGTGTTCAGTGCCCGGCCGTCCGCCACCGGGACGCTGCCCAAGGGTTTCAGCGCCGAGACGTCCACGGTCGTGGAGCGCACGCTCAGGGCAGCCGGCTCCGACCTGTCCGCGGCGGAGTGCGCCGAGCTGACGGCGCTCTCCCGGGTCAGCGCCCGCCGGTACCTCGAGCACTTCGTCGCGACCGGGCGCGCCGAGGTACGTTTGCGCTACGGCGGGAGCGGGCGGCCGGAACGGCGTTACCGCTGGATCGGCTAGCCGGCACGGCCGCTGTGGGATCCGGGACGGTCCAGGATCACTCGGACCGGCCGACCACCACGGCCACGGCCTCGTCGGCGCGGAAACCGCCCGTTTCCGTCGAGTCCAGCTGGTCCGCCTTCAGCACCACCAGCTTGCGCGCGCCGGGCCGCATCCCTTCCAGCAGCTCACTCCAGCCGGTGTCGTCGTCGCCGGCCACCTCCAGCCGCGCCAGCTCGGGGCCGTCGGCCGACCAGTTCGTGGCCTCCGTTCCGCTGGTGACACCCACGACGACGTAGTCGTAGGACACGGTGTCGCCCTGCTCGGCGGCCGGCCCCTCCCCTTCCTCGAGGACTTTGGTCAGCGGGGACTCCGGTGCGGCGCACGGCTCGCTGGGCACGGTGATCTCCGGCTTGCGGTCCGGCTCGGCGGCCACCGTGAAGTCCTCGATCGCGCACGGCTCGCTGCCCTGCTCGTCCGCCGGCGCGGCACTGCTCGGCGCGTCGATGGTCAGGTCGGGCTCGGTACCTGGGGGCAGCGGCGAGGGCTCCTCCAACGACGGCGAGCAAGCCGCCAGGGCCACCATCGCTCCGGCGGCGGCCACCACCGCTGCGGCACGTGCGTTCCTCATGGCTGGCAGACTATCCAGTCACCGGCGGTGAGCCGACACCGCCTCGCCGTCATTCGGTGCGGATCACTCCGAGCCGCTGAGTAGCCCTGGTCAGCGCCACGTACAGGTCGGAGTAGCCGCGCGGGCTCGCCGCGGCGATCTCCTCCGGCTCCAGCACGATCACCGCGTCGAACTCCAGGCCTTTGGCGCGCTGCACGGTCAGCACCGACACCCGCTCCCGGTGCAGCTTCGGCCGCAAGGACGACACCAGCCGCGGCGGCCCGAGCACCGCCACCGTCCCGCCGTCGGCCGCGGCCAGCTCCCGGTCGACCAGCTCGGACAGCCTGCCTACCAGGCGGTCACCGGCGATGGTCTCCTCCCACGGCGGGACCCCGGTCTCCCGCACCGACCGTGGTGGCTGCAGCGCGGGGTCGACCTTACGCAGCGCTTCGGCCGCGACCGCCATGATCTCCGCCGGGGTCCGGTAGTTGACGGTCAGTTCGGCCAGCCGCCACCGGTCGCCGACGAACGGCTCGAGCACTTCCTGCCAGGACCTCGCGCCGCCCATGGCGCCGGTCTGCGCGATGTCGCCCACCACCGTCATGGAGCGGCTGGGGCACCGGCGCATCAGCACGCGCCAGTCCATCGGGGTCAGCTCCTGGGCTTCGTCGACGATGACGTGCCCGAACGTCCAGGTGCGGTCCGCAGCGGCGCGTTCGGCGGCGGTCAGCATGGCACGGTGCGCCTCGCGCTCGGCCAGCATCTCCGCGTCCAGGATGTCGCGGACGCGCAGCCGTTCCTCGTCGGCGATCTCGTCGTCCTGCTCGAGGATGTGCAGCACGCCCTGCGCGTAGGCCAGCTGCTCCCGGCGCTCACGCTCCCGGCGCGCTTCCTCCTCGGTGCGGTCCTCGCCGAGCAACTCGGCCAGTTCGTCCAGCAGCGGCACGTCGGAGGGGGTCCACGCCCCACCGCGCTCGCGCAGGACGGCTCGCTGCTCGGCCTCGGTCAACAGCCCGTCCGCGGCCGAGGCCAGCCGAGCCGGGTCGCTCAACAGGTCGGCGAGCAGCCGTTGCGGCGTCAGCTCCGGCCACAGCGCGTCCAACGCCTTGCGCACCGCGGGAGCGTCGTGGATCTCGGCTCGCGCTTCCGCCACGTCCTGCTGGTCCATCAGCTCGGCGTGGGGGTCCTCGCCGTCCACGAAGGGGATCTCGTCCAACCCGTCCTCGATGGCATCGGCCAGCCGTCGGGTGGCCTGCTGGGCCAGTGCGTCCAGGACGGCGTCGGCGAACACCTTGCGGGCGATGTTGTGCGGACGATCCGCCTCCCGGGCACGAGCGCGGGCGGCACGGGCGATCTCCGGGTGCAGCGTCACCGCACCGGACTCGGTTTCCAGCTCCCACGGGGCAGGCGGCACCTGCTGCCGGTCGGCCACCGCACGGCGCAGCACCTCGACCATCACCCTGCGGCCCTTGATCTCCGCCGCTTCCGGGGACTCCTGGGCCTGCGCGCGGACGCCGGGGAACAGCTCCCCCATGGTGGCCATCAGCACGCCGGTCTCTCCCAGCGACGGCAGCACCTGGCCGATGTAGTGCAGGAACGTCCGGTTGGGGCCGACGATCAGCACGCCCCGGCTGGACAGCAGCTCACGGTGCTCGTACAGCAGATACGCCGCGCGGTGCAGCGCCACGGCGGTCTTCCCGGTGCCCGGACCACCTTGCACCACCAGGACACCGCCCATCGGGGAACGGATGATCTCGTCCTGCTCGGCCTGGATGGTGGCGACGATGTCGCGCATCTGGTCGCCGCGCTGCCGGTTCAGCGCGGCCAGCAACGCCGCCTCGCCCGCCAGGCCGAGGTCGGAGCCCTGCTCGTCGGAGTCGAGGTCCAGCACCTCGTCGTCGTAGCCGACGACCTCGCGCAGCCTCAGCCGTACGTGCCTGCGCCTGCGCACTCCTTGCGGTGAGGCGGCCGTGGCCAGGTAGAACGGCCGGGCGGCGGGCGCGCGCCAGTCGATCAGCAACGGCTCGTAGTCGGCGTCCTCGTCGAACAACCCGATCCGGCCGATCCGCGTGATCGAGCCGTCGGTGTTGTCCAGCCTGCCGAAGTACAGGCCGGCCTCGACCCCGTTGAGCTGCGCGAGCCGCTCCCGGTACATCGCGGCCGCGACTTCCCGCTCGGTGCGCGCCTGCGGCGCGCTGCCCGGCTGGTCGGCCAGGACCCGGGACAGCCGGACCGCGGTGTCGGCGCGTTCGGCGTCGAGTTTGGCGTACACGGTGTCGGTGTAGGCCTGCTCGGCGGCCAGTTCGGCATCGATGCCGGCGGTCGATGACGTGCGAACCTCAGCGGAGTCGGGCAAGGGAACTCCATCCTCACGAAACGCGACAGCAGCGAACGGACGTCGGGGGAACCAGGAACGAGTTGTTGCGGCCGAGTGGCCAATGATCCAAGGTACCGATTTTCACCTGCGGCCGCACGGACGACGACCGCGGCCACCCGCCGGTGCCGCCGGCCGTCAGAACGGCATGCCGAGCACCGGCAACCCGACGGCGGAGTCCACCGCGATGGCCACGAACACCACCATCAGGTACGTGTTGGAGCGGTGGAACAGCGCCATCGGCTTGGTGGGCTCACCGACCCGAACGCCACGGTACAGCCGGTGCGCGTAGTACAGGAACCAGGCGCCTGCCACCACCGCGAACGTCCCGTACAGCCACGAGGTCGCGGGCAGCAGCAACAGCGTCCAGATCACCATCACCCACGAATAGACGAGGATCTGCCTGGCCACCGCCAGCGGGGTCGCCACCACAGGCAGCATCGGCACGCCCGCGCGCTCGTAGTCCTCGCGGTACCGCATCGCCAGGGCCCAGGTGTGCGGCGGAGTCCAGAAGAAGATGACGCCGAACATCACCAGCGCGGGCCATTCCACGGTGCCGGTCACCGCCGCCCAGCCGATCACCACCGGCATGCACCCGGCGGCGCCGCCCCACACCACGTTCTGCGGCGTGCGCCGTTTGAGCAGCAGCGTGTAGACGAAGATGTAGAACAGGATGGTCGCCACCGCCAGCACCGCGGCCAGCAGATTCACCGTCGCGTACAGCAACGCGAACGACGCGATCCCGAGCACCACGCCGAAGATCGCCGCGCCGCGCAGCGACACCGCGTCCCGCACCAGCGGGCGCCGCTTGGTGCGGTGCATCACCTTGTCGATGTCGGCGTCCAGCACGCAGTTGAGCGCGTTGGCGCTGCCGGCGGCCATGGTGCCGCCGAGCAGGGTGAACAGGACCAGCAACGGGTCCGGGAACTCCCGCCCGGCCAGGAACATCGCCGGGATCGTGGTGACGAGCAACAGCTCGACCACACGCGGCTTGGCCAGGGCGAGGTAACCAGCTATCCGGCGCCGGAGCCCGATGGCCCCGGGCGTGGCAACGGCGCGGGAGCGCTGCGTGGTGCCCGCCAGCGTCATATCGCTCCCTGGGCTGCGGTGACAAGTCGGTTGGGAACGGCACGGGTGTGCCCGGCGATCTGCCCGGCGGACGCCCGCGACCACCACAGATCGTAGTCCACCCCTTTTTTCCCGACCGTCCGGGTCAGCGACGGCGTATCACCCGTTCGGTGCGCAGCGCACCCGCGTGCCGCGTCACTGTGCACCCCGCCCTGCCTCGACTAGGCTGGAGGCGGCCGCCATGGCACACGGCCCGGGCATGCGGTGCCGGCTCGGCGCCGTCACGTGCATGCCCGCCGTCTTCCGCTTTCCGCAAGAGAGAAAAGGTTCTGGCTTCGTGTCCGACAGCGCAGACATCAACCCCTTGGTTCGCCGGAACTACCCGGCCGACTGGACCGATCTGGACACCCGCGCGGTGGACACCATCCGGGTGCTGGCCGCCGACGCGGTGCAGCACTGTGGCAGTGGCCACCCCGGCACGGCCATGTCGCTGGCGCCGACCGCCTACACGCTGTTCCAGCGGGTGATGCGGCACGACCCGAGCGATCCGGAGTGGACCGGCCGGGACCGGTTCGTGCTGTCGGCCGGGCACAGCAGCCTCACCCTCTACATCCAGCTCTTCCTGGCCGGCTACGGCCTGGAGATGGAGGACCTCAAGCAGCTGCGCAAGTGGGGCTCGCGCACCCCCGGCCACCCGGAGTACGGACACACCGCCGGGGTGGAGACCACCACCGGGCCGCTCGGCCAGGGCCTGGCCAACGCGGTCGGCATGGCGATGGCCGCCCGGCGGGAACGCGGCCTGTTCGACCCGGACGCCGCGCCCGGCGAGAGCCCGTTCGACCACTTCGTCTACGTGATCGCCTCCGACGGCGACATCGAGGAGGGCGTGACGTCCGAGGCGTCGTCGCTGGCCGGCCGCCAGGAGCTGGGCAACCTGGTGGTGATCTACGACGACAACAAGATCTCCATCGAGGACGACACGTCGATCGCGATGTCCGAGGACACCGCGGCTCGCTACGAGGCGTACGGCTGGCACGTCCAGGTCGTCGAGGGCGGCGAGGACGTGGTGGCCATCGAGGAGGCCATCAAGCAGGCGCGCGCCGAGACCGGGCGTCCGTCGCTGATCCTGCTGCGCACGGTCATCGGCTACCCCGCGCCGAAGCTGCAGAACACCGGCAAGGCGCACGGCGCGGCGCTGGGCGAGGAGGAAGTCGCCGCGGTCAAGCGGATCCTCGGCTTCGACCCCGAGCAGCACTTCGTGATCGAGGACGACGTGCTGGCGCACACCCACAAGGCGGTGGAACGCGGCAAGCAGGCGCACGCGGAGTG
Source organism: Thermocrispum agreste DSM 44070 (assembly GCF_000427905.1). Lineage (GTDB taxonomy): Bacteria > Actinomycetota > Actinomycetes > Mycobacteriales > Pseudonocardiaceae > Thermocrispum > Thermocrispum agreste. The sequence goes on from NZ_ATYX01000005.1 coordinate 268,810, forward strand.
GCAGCGGAAGTTCGACGCCTGGGCGGAGGCCAACCCGGAGCGCAAGCGGCTGTTCGACCGGCTGGCCGCCCGCGAGCTGCCTGCCGGCTGGACCGAGAAGCTGCCCTCCTGGGAGCCGGACGAGAAGGGCATCGCCACCCGCAAGGCCTCCGGCGCGGTGATCAACGCCATCGCCGGCGTGCTGCCCGAGCTGTGGGGCGGTTCGGCCGACCTGGCGGAGAGCAACAACACGCTGATCAAGGACGCCGACTCGTTCGGCCCGGAGAAGGCCAGCACCGGGATGTTCAAGGCCACCCCGTACGGCCGCAACCTGCACTTCGGGGTGCGCGAGCACGCCATGGGCGCGATCCTCAACGGCATCGCGCTGCACGGCGGCACCCGGCCGTACGGCGGCACGTTCCTGATCTTCTCCGACTACATGCGCCCGGCGGTGCGGCTGGCCGCGCTGATGAAGCAGCCGGTGATCTACGTCTGGACGCACGACTCCATCGGACTCGGCGAGGACGGCCCGACCCACCAGCCGATCGAGCACCTCGCCGCGCTGCGGGCGATTCCCGGCCTGAACGTGGCGCGCCCGGCCGACGCCAACGAGACGGCGGCGGTGTGGCGGCGCGCGCTGGAGATCACCGACGCACCCACCGGAATAGCGCTGACCCGGCAGAACGTTCCGGTACTTGCCAACACCTCGGCCGAAGGCGTGGCCAAGGGAGGTTACGTGCTCGGTGATTACGGCAACCCGGAGGACGAGCACGTCGTGCTCATCGCGACCGGATCGGAGGTACAGCTGGCGGTCAAGGCGGCCGAGCAGCTGGCCGGCGAGGGCATCGCGGCCCGTGTGGTGTCGATGCCCTGCGTGGAGTGGTTCGACGCGCAGGACCAGTCCTACCGCGACTCGGTCATCCCGCCGAACGTGCGGGCCAGGGTGGCCGTGGAGGCGGGTGTCGCGCAGCCGTGGCACCGGTTCGTCGGCGACGCGGGCGAGGTGGTCGGCATCGAGCACTTCGGCGCATCGGCCGACTGGCAGACGCTGTTCCGCGAGTTCGGCATCACCGTCGAGGCGGTGGTGAACGCCGCCAAGAGGTCGCTCGAGAAGGTCAAGCAGCGCAACGGATGAGAAGGGTCACCGACACCATGACTTCACCCACCCGCCTCGCCGGGTTGTCCGCCGCCGGGGTCTCGGTCTGGCTGGACGACCTGTCTCGCGAGCACATCAGGTCCGGCAAGCTGGCCCGGCTCATCGCCGAGTACCACGTCGTCGGCGTCACCACGAATCCGACCATCTTCGCCAACGCGCTCGCCAACGGGCAGGCCTACGACGAGCAGGTGCGCGAACTGGCCAAGCGCGGCGCCGACCTGGAGCAGGCGGTGCGTGAGCTCACCACCACCGACGTGCGCGACGCGTGCGACGTGTTCCTGGAGACGTTCCAGTCCACCGGCGGTGTCGACGGCCGGGTGTCCATCGAGGTGGACCCGCGTATGGCACGGGACGCCGAGAAGACCGTGGTGGAGGCGCTGGACCTGGCCAAGACCATCGACCGGCCCAACCTGCTGGTGAAGATCCCGGCCACCGAGGAGGGGCTGCCTGCCATCACCCGGGTGCTGTCCGAAGGGGTCAGCGTCAACGTCACGCTGATCTTCTCCATCGAGCGGTACCGCCAGGTGATGGAGGCCTTCTTCGCCGGGATGGAGCAGGCCAAGGCCAACGGACACGACCTGAGCCGGATCCACTCGGTCGCGTCGTTCTTCGTGTCCCGGGTGGACACCGAGATCGACAAGCGGCTGCAGGAGATCGGCACCGACGAGGCGAAGGCGCTGCTCGGCAAGGCGGCGGTGGCCAACGCCCGGCGGGCATGGGCGGCCTACCAGGAGGTCTTCGCCGGCCAGCGGTGGCAGGCGCTGAAGGACGCGGGGGCCAACCCGCAGCGCCCGCTGTGGGCGTCGACCGGCACCAAGAACCCGGAGTACTCCGACACGCTCTACGTCGACGAGTTGATCTACCCGGGAACGGTCAGCACGATGCCGGAGAAGACGCTGCTCGCCGCGGCCGATCATGCCAAGCTGGAGGCCTCCGACGACAGCGATCCGGACGAGGTCTTCCAGCGGCTGGCCGACCTCGGCGTCGACCTGGACGACGTCTTCCGGGTGTTGGAGGACGAAGGCGTGAGCAAGTTCGACAAGTCGTGGTCCGAGCTGCTGGAGACGGTCAACGGTCAGCTCGTGGCCGCCAGCGAGGGGTGAGTGTGACCGACAGCGTGACGATCGCCGCGGAGCTCGCGGCGGCTGCCGAAGGCCATGTTCAGCGGCTCGTCGAGCAGCGGGCCGCGTCCCGGATCAGCGAGCAGGATCCCACGCTGTGGGGACCGGCGGCCGAGGCCGAGGCCGCGATCCGGCTGGGATGGACGAAGCTGCACGCCACGTCGCGCGATCTGATCGGCGACGTGGCGACGTTGCGATCCGAGCTGGCAGGCGAAGGCATCGAGCGGGTGGTGCTGGCAGGCATGGGCGGCTCGTCGCTGGCCCCGGAGGTGATCAGCCGCACCGAAGGGGTCCCGCTGACCATCCTGGACACCACCGACCCCGGCCAGGTGGCCGACGCGCTGGCCGGCGACCTGAACCGCACCGTGCTGGTGGTGTCGTCGAAGTCCGGCACCACGGTGGAGACCGACAGCCAGCGCCGGATCTTCGCCCAGGCGTTCGCCGAGCAGAACCCGGGCGTCGACCCGGGGCGCCGGATGATCGTGGTGACCGACCCCGGGTCCCCGCTGGCCGAGCTGGCCGACAAGGAGGGCTACCGCAGACTGTTCCTGGCCGACCCGAACGTCGGCGGCCGGTATTCGGCGTTGTCGGCGTTCGGCCTGGTGCCCGCCGGGCTGGCCGGTGCGGACATCGCCCGCCTGCTGGACCAGGCGGCGGTGATCCGGGAGAAGCTGGCCGCGGACGATCCGCAGAACCCGGCGATCCGGCTGGCCGCCGCGCTGGCGGCGGCGCACGACAACGGCGCGGAGAAGCTGGTCATCGCCGATCACGACTCCGGCATTCCCGGCCTGGGTGACTGGATCGAGCAGCTGATCGCCGAGTCCACCGGCAAGGACCGCACCGGTGTGCTGCCGGTGATCGTCGAATCGGTGGACGCGCCCGGTTTCGCCGACGCGGGTGCGGACGCCACCACCGTCGCCATCGGCGAGCCCGTCGACGGTGCGGCGGTGTCGGTGCGGCTGCAGCTGGGCGAGCAGTTCCTGTTCTGGGAGTACGTCACGGCACTGCTGGGCAGCCTGCTGAGCATCAACCCGTTCGACCAGCCGGACGTCGAGGCGGCCAAGAAGGCGGCCCGCGGTCTGCTCGACTCCCCCGGTGCCGAGCAGCCGGAGCCTGCGCTGACCGCAGGCGCGGTGCAGGTGTTCCCCGGGCCGGGGGTCAGCGCAGGTGGCGACCTCACCGAGACGATACGGAAGTTCGCCGAGCAGATTCCCGAGGGCGGTTACCTGGCCGTGCAGGCGTACCTGAATCGCGAGGACGATGCGTCCGCTTCGCTGCTGCGCACCGAGCTGGCCAAGCGCACCGGGCGGCAGGTGACTTTCGGCTGGGGGCCGCGGTTCCTGCACAGCACCGGCCAGTACCACAAGGGCGGCCATCCGAACGGCGCCTTCCTGCAGATCACCGGCGACTCGCCGGACGACCTGGAGGTGCCCGGCCGGCCGTACACGCTGGGCGAGCTGCAGCTGGCGCAGGCCCTCGGTGACGGCCAGGTGCTGAGCGACCTCCAGCGGCCGGTGCTGCGGCTGCACCTGGCCGACCGGGCGGCAGGCCTGGCCGACGTGGTCCGGGCGATCCAGGGACTGTGATGCCCGCCAACTGGGTCAATCCGCTGCGTGACGAGCGCGACAAGCGGCTGCCGCGCATCGCGGGGCCGTGCGGCCTGGTGATCTTCGGGGTGACTGGTGACCTGTCGCGCAAGAAGCTCATGCCCGCGGTGTACGACCTGGCCAACCGCGGATTGCTGCCGCCGGGTTTCTCGCTGGTCGGCTTCGCCCGCCGGGACTGGGCCGACCAGGATTTCGGTCAGCTGGTGCACGATTCGGTGCGCGAGCACGCCCGCACGCCGTTCCGCGAGCACGTGTGGGCCCGGCTGGCCGAAGGCATCCGGTTCGTCCAGGGCTCGTTCGACGACGACGAAGCGTTCCGGCAGCTGGCCAAGACGGTGGCCGAGCTGGACGAGCAGCGCGGCACCGGCGGCAACCACGCGTTCTACCTGTCCATCCCGCCCGGCGCGTTCCCCACGGTCACCCGGCAGCTGGCCGAGCACGGCCTGGCCGGTGGCGGGCAGCCGCCCGGGGTGTGGCGGCGGGTGGTGATCGAGAAGCCGTTCGGCCACGACCTGCAGTCGGCGATCGAGCTGAACCAGGTGGTCAACTCGGTGTTCGACGAGGAGTCGGTGTTCCGCATCGACCACTACCTGGGCAAGGAGACGGTGCAGAACATCCTGGCGCTGCGGTTCGCCAACCAGCTGTTCGAGCCGATCTGGAACGCCAACTACGTCGACCACGTGCAGATCACCATGGCCGAGGACATCGGCCTGGCCGGCCGCGCCGGGTACTACGACGGCATCGGCGCCGCGCGGGACGTGATCCAGAACCACCTGCTGCAGCTGCTGGCGTTCACCGCGATGGAGGAGCCGCTGTCGTTCGAGCCGTCTCAGCTGCGCGCCGAGAAGGTCAAGGTGCTGCGGGCCACCAAGGCGGTCGAGCCGTTCGACGAGACCACCGCGCGCGGCCAGTACACCGGCGGCTGGCAGGGCGGCGTGAAAGTGCGCGGCCTGCTCGAGGAGGAAGGGTTCGCCAAGGATTCGACCACCGAGACCTACGCGGCGGTGACGCTGGCCGTGCAGAACCGCCGCTGGGCCGGGGTGCCGTTCTACCTGCGCACCGGCAAGCGGCTGGGCCGCCGGGTGACGGAGATCGCGGTGGTGTTCAAACGCGCGCCGCACCTGCCGTTCGACCACACCGCCACCGAGGAGCTGGGCCAGAACGCGCTGGTCGTCCGCATCCAGCCGGACGAGGGGGTCACGCTGCGGTTCGGGTCCAAGGTGCCCGGCTCGACCATGGAAGTCCGGGACGTGACGATGGACTTCGGCTACGGGCACGCGTTCACCGAGTCCTCGCCGGAGGCCTACGAGCGGCTGATCCTGGACGTGCTGCTGGGTGAACCGTCGCTGTTCCCCGGCAACGAGGAAGTCGAGCTGTCCTGGCAGATCCTGGACCCGGTGCTCAAGCACTGGGAACGCTCCGGCACCCGGCCGGAACCGTACCCGCCGGGCAGCTGGGGCCCGCCGAGCGCCGACGCGCTGCTGGCCAGGACCGGACGACACTGGAGGCGGCCGTGATCGTCGACTTGCCGTCCACCACGGCGTCCCAGATCAACGCCAAGCTGGTCGACCTGCGGCTGCGTGGTGGCGCGGTGGCGCTGGGCCGGGTGCTGACCCTGGTCATCGTCACGGACGACTCCACCGAGCTGGAGGACGCCATCGAGGCGGCCAACGACGCCTCGCGCATGCACCCGGCGCGGATCATCGTGGCGGCCCGCGGATCCCGGTCCGCGGCACCGCGGATCGACGCGCAGATCCGGGTCGGCGGCGACGCCGGCGCCGGTGAGGTGATCGTGCTGCGGTTGTACGGGGCGCTGGCCAGGGAAGCCGAGACGGCGGTGATGCCGCTGCTGCTGCCGGACGCTCCGATCGTCACGTGGTGGCCGGGTGCGGGCCCGCGCAATCCGTCGGCGGACCCGCTCGGGGCGCTCGCGCAGCGCCGGATCACCGATTCGGCAGCGGAACGCAATCCCGTGCGCGCCCTGCGGGCACGGGCGGAGCACTACGCCGACGGCGACACCGACCTGGCATGGGCACGGCTGACGCTGTGGCGGGCGCAGCTGGTGGCCGCACTCGACCTGCCCCCGTTCGAGCCGGTGACCAGCGCGACCGTGACTGGGCAGTCCGACTCGCCGTCGACCGAGCTGCTGGCCGGCTGGCTGCTCGACTACCTGCAGGTGCCGGTGCGCCGGATGAAGGCCGAGGAAGGCCAGCAGGGCATCGTGGGCGTGCGGTTGGAGCGCGCCTCCGGGCCGATCGAGCTGTACCGGCCGGACGGGCGGATCGGCACCCTGTCGCAGCCCGGCCAGCCGACCCGTCGCATCGCTCTGCAGCGGCGCAGCGTGTCGGACGTGTTGACCGAGGAACTGCACCGGCTGGATCCGGACGAGATCTACGCCAGGGCGCTGGCCGGTGTGCGGCAGTTGAAGGCCAGGAGGAAGGCAGGGGTGGCGTGACCCGGCACATCGTGGTGCATCGCAACGCCGAGTCGCTGGCTGCGGCCACCGCCGCGCGGCTGGTGACGAAGCTGGTCGACGTGCAAGCGGCGAAGGGCTCGGCGTCGTTGGTGTTGACCGGCGGCGGCGTCGGGATCGCCACCTTGGAGCAGCTGCGCCGCTCCCCCGCGTGCGATGCCGTCGACTGGTCCAACGTGGACATCTACTGGGGGGACGAGCGCTTCGTCCCGGCAGGCGACCCGGAGCGCAACGAGCTGCAAGCCCGACAGGCGCTGCTGGACCACGTGCCGGTCGATCCCGATCGCGTTCATCCGATGCCGGCGTCCGACGGGCCGTACGGGGACAACCCGGAAGCTGCGGCGGCCGCCTACGCGGACTTGCTCGCCGAGCATGCCGGGCGCAGCCACCATCGTGGCGTCCCGGTGTTCGACCTGCTCCTGCTCGGCATGGGCGGGGAGGGCCACACCGCGTCGATCTTCCCCGAATCGCCCGCCGTGTATGCGGTGGACAGCACGGTGGTGGCGGTACGCAACTGCCCCAAGCCGCCGCCGACACGGATTTCGCTGACCCTGCCTGCCATTCGCCGGGCTGCCGAGGTGTGGGTGATCACCGCGGGTGAGTCGAAGGCCGACGCGGTGGCCCTGGCCCTGTCGGGGGCGGGTGAGGTGCAGATCCCGGTGGCCGGGGTGAGCGGTCAGGTGCGCACCCGGTGGCTGATCGACGCGGCGGCGGCAAGTCGCATTCCGCGCGCAGAGTTCCCGCTGCTGGCCTGACGGCTGTCCGGCCGGCTCTTCCCCTGTCCGGTCACCCGTGACGGGCCCTGTCGTCCACCTGGGCAGGTGAAATGACCGTGCCCGCTACCCGGCCGGTGACGGGTTCCGGGCCGGCAAGCGTCCACTTGGGGTAACGCCTTCCCGGGCAGGATGACACGCGTTCGCAGGACCCGTACGCGGCAACTTCATTGGCCTTGCCGGGTATCGCCGGAAATATACCTTTGCATCTGCACACAATTTGGGAAAGTTGACCACTGCGCGTCCCCTTCGAGTGATCTCCGGCATCTCCACAAGTGAGAGCGGTGCCGCGCACCGTGTGCATTCACGACGGCCTTCGTCCGCGACGCAAGGCCTGCCGTGGTTGTGCAGTGAGATCAACTGGAGGTCGGGGACACATGAGCATCCAGAACATCTCGACACCGCCGTTGCGGTTCGGGAATGTGCGGCCGGTTAGGGTCCTCACATGGCCGGACGTGCCCGCGCTGCTGCGTCGACCGAGCACGCGGACCCTGCTGATCGACGTGGCCGTGATCGCGATCGCCGCACTGGACGTCTGGCTTGCCGTCCCCGGTGTACCCGTCGGAACCGAGTCGACGGTGCTGTCCTGGCTGGCCTGCGCCGCGTTGCTGTTCCGCCGCCGGTTCCCGTTGGCGGCCGTGCTCGGCACGGTACCCGGGTTCTTCGCCGGCTGGGCGCAGCTCGCCGCCATGATCGCCGTCGGCTATCTGGCCTACCGCGTCGGCATGTCCTGGAAGACCTGGCTGGGCGCCGGCCTGGTGTTCCTGTGCCGCTTCGTCACCTGGCCACTGCCGGAGATGGCCGACCTGCCTTGGCAGCAGTACGGGCTGGACGTGATCTACGGCGGCGTGGTGGCCGCCATGCCGGTCGCCATCGGGCTGCTGGTTGCGATGCGGCAGGACCTGCTCCGCCGGTATCGCGAGCTGGAAGAGAACCAGCTTCGTGAGCGGCACGCCTACGCTCGCGCAGTCCGCGCCGACGAGCGGGCCAAGCTGGCGCGGGAGATGCACGACGTCGTCTCCCACGAAGTCACGTTGATCGCCATGCAGGCCAACGCGATGGAATGTGCGAGCTCCCCGGACGCCATGAAGCGCGCAGCGGAGTCGATCCGCTCGCTCAGCACGCGCGCCCTCGAGGAGTTGCGTTCCCTGCTCGGCATGCTGCGGGCGGACAGTGACGAAGAGCTGCCCGCACCGGGATTGGATGCGCTCGGCAGACTGGTTCGTGACGTCGACGTTCCGGTACGCCTCACCGTCGAGCAGTTGCCGGCCGACATCCCGCCGCAGGTCTCCGCCGCTGCTTTCCGCACGGTGCAAGAGGCGTTGACCAACGTGCACAAGCATGCTCCCGGGGCCACCGCCACGATCCGAGTGCACTACGCCTACCAGGAGCTGCGGGTCGAGGTGCGCAACGACAAGCCACGCGAACGGCCCCGCTGCACGCCCAAACTGCCGTCCGGCGGCCATGGGCTGGCTGGGCTGGCCGAGCGCGCCATGCTGCTGAACGGTACGTTCCACGCCCGCTCGACAGCCGACGGTGGATTCGAGGTGCGGGCGCACTACCCGCTGAAACAGTGACGGTCATGGCGTGACCGCGAACTCCGGCTGAGGCGCGACCCATCCCTCGGCCACCATGATGTCCCGCGCCCTGGCCCGCCTCGCCGGGTCGCCCGCCGCTCGCACGAATTCTTCCGGTGTCTTGCCGAACAGCGCGCGAAGCTCGGGCGAGCGACCGAGCAGATCACGCAGCAAGGCGCGCTGATCGCCGAGCCGACGCGGCCGACCATTCTCGTCGACGAGGCAGCCCCACCGGCCGGCGTACACGTCACAGTCGACCGTCCCGCCCACCAGCGGAACCTGGACCGGCATCGGCAAGGGCACACGCCGGTAGTTGGGCTCGGTCCGGTCCACGGCAGCCAGCTGATCGCTGTCCAACCACACCACGACAAGGCGGTGCCGTTCCCCGGGAGCACTGATCGGCGCCGCAGGGACATAGCGTTGCGGACTGACGTGGGCCGACACGCCGACCGCCAGACCCTCGACCTCAGCGGCCGTCATGGGCACGACGGCCGGCGAACCCAGCTTCGCAGCGAGGCGTTCCGGCGACGCGTTCGCCCCCACGGCGAGCACCGGATGGCGCGCTTCGAGTGGCACGGCGTCCAGCGCGGCCAGGTCCTCTGCCAGCTGCCGACGATCGGCGACCCGTTCGAACCGGCCGTGCACGAGACAACCGGAACCGGCCGCGGGCCTGCCCGGGTAGCCGAGCGGGTCCACGGCCGGATCCGGCGTGGTCACTTCCCTTCGCGACGCTTGCGCAACCGCTCCAGGGCTTCGGCGAGGATAGCGGCGCCCTCTTCGTCGGTGCGGCGTTCCTTCACGTACGCGAAATGCGTCTTGTACGGCTCGGGCCGTTTCGGCTTCGGGGGGTTCTCCGGGTCACGCCCGGCAGGCAGCCCGCAGCTCGGGCACTCCCACTCGTCGGGAATTTCCGCGCCGACGGCGAAGTACGGCCGCGATTCGTGCTTGTTCAGACACCAGTACGAGACCGGCACGCGCGGAACCGGCTCGCCACGCTCGGACTCAGTGCTTGGGCCGCCACCACCGATTCTGGTTCCCCGAATAGCGCTACCGCCACTCACCATAGGTGTTCACACCCCTACCTTCGCGCTGACTGATCGCGCTGACATGCCGCGAGCGTGGAACGCCGACGGTCACACCTTGAGCAGCAGGCCGAGCCCCACCACGCAGATCATCCAGATCGCTCCGATGAACAGCGTGATGCGGTCCAGGTTCTTCTCCGCCACGCTGGACCCGGCAAGGCTCGACTGGGTGCCACCACCGAACAGCGAGGACAAGCCGCCACCGCGTCCCTTGTGCAGCAGAACGGCGATGATCAGCAGAATGCTGGAGACCACCAGCAGGATTTGCAGGAAGAGCTTCATCGTGTCCTCGTTGCGGATGTCGGCTTTCGCGTCACGTGCTGGTCAAGGCTACCCGGGCCGGTTCACCGCTACGGCAGCGGCCCTCCGGCGGCGAGCGCGCACAGCTTGGTGAACTCGTCCGCGTCCAGGCTCGCCCCGCCCACCAGCGCGCCGTCGATGTCCGGCTGCTTGATCAAGTCGGCGATGTTGCTGGCCTTCACCGATCCGCCGTAGAGCACGCGGAGTCCGTCGGCCAGCTCCTGCCCGTACTTGGCGGCGATGGTGGAGCGGATCGCCGCGCACACCTCCTGCGCGTCCGACGGGGTGGCCACCCGGCCGGTGCCGATCGCCCACACCGGTTCGTAGGCGATCACCACGTTCTCGACCTGCTCGGCCTTGAGCCCCTTCAGCCCGGCCACCACCTGGGCGGTGGTGTGCTCGATGTGCTTGCCCTCCTCCCGCACCTCGAGCTTCTCCCCCACGCACAGGATCGGGCTGATGCCGTGCTTGAGCGCCGCCCGCACCTTCTTGTTGATCAGCTCGTCGGACTCCGCGTGGTACTCACGCCGCTCCGAGTGGCCGACCGTGACGAACGAGCAGCCCAGCTTGGCCAGCATCGGGCCGGACACGTCGCCGGTGTAGGCGCCGCTGTCGTGCGGGGACAAGTCCTGCGCACCGTAGGTGAGCAGCAACTTGTCCCCGTCGACCAGCGTCTGGACGCTGCGGATGCTGGTGAACGGCGGCAGCACGGCCACGTCCACCTTGGCGTAGTACTTCTCCGGCAACGTGAAAGCGATCTTCTGCACCAGGGCGATCGCCTCGAGATGGGTGCAGTTCATCTTCCAGTTGCCGGCGATCAGCGGTTTGCGGCTCACGAGCGCTCCAGAACGTCGATACCGGGCAGCGTCTTGCCCTCCAGGAACTCCAGCGACGCGCCGCCGCCGGTGGAGATGTGCGAGAAGGACTCCTCGGCCAGGCCGAGCTGGCGCACCGCAGCGGCGGAGTCGCCACCACCGACCACCGAGAACGCCTCGGACTTCCCGATCGCCTCGGCCACGCCGCGAGTGCCCGCGGCGAACGGCGCCATCTCGAACACACCCATCGGGCCGTTCCAGAACACCGTGCGCGCCTCCGCCAGCACCTGGCCGAACGCCGCCACCGTCTGCGGCCCGACGTCCAGGCCGAGCCAGGACTCCGGAATCGAGTCGGCGGCCACGGTCTGCGTGTTGGCGTCCGCGGCGAACTTGTCGGCGACCACCACGTCCTGCGGGAGGACCAGCTTGTCACCCGCGTCGGCGAGCAGCCGCTTGCAGGTGTCGATCATGTCCTCTTCCAGCAGCGAGCCGCCGACCGCGTGGCCCTGGGCGGCCAGGAACGTGAAGCACATGCCCCCGCCGACCAGCAGCTTGTCCACCCTGGGCAGCAGCGCCTCGATCACCGCGAGCTTGTCGGAGACCTTCGAGCCGCCGAGCACGACGACGTACGGCCGCTCCACCTCGCCCTCGGTGAGCTTGCGCAGCACCTCGACCTCGGACAGCACCAGACCGCCGGCGTACGCGGGCAATTCGCGCGCCACGTCGTACACCGAGGCCTGCTTGCGGTGCACGACGCCGAAGCCGTCCGAGACGAATGCGGCGCCGGCACCGACCAACGCGGCGAGCTCACGAGCGAACTCGCCGCGCTCCGCGTCGTCCTTGCTGGTCTCCCGCGGGTCGAACCGTACGTTCTCCAGCAGCGCCACCTGACCGTCGGCCAGCCCGGCCACCGTGGCCTTGGCGCTCTCGCCCACCACGTCGGCGGCCAGCCGCACGTCCTTGCCGAGCAGCTCGCCCAACCGGGCGGCCACCGGAGCCAGCGAGAACGCCGGGTCCGGCTTGCCCTTGGGGCGGCCCAGGTGCGCGGTCACCACGACGCGCGCACCGGCCTCGGCCAGCTTGGCGATGCCAGGCAGGGCGGCCCGCACCCGGCCGTCGTCGGTGATCTTGTCGCCGTCCAGCGGCACGTTCAGGTCGGCACGGACCAGCACCGTGCGGCCGGACACGCCCTCTTGCAGCAGGTCGTCCAGCGTCTTCAGCACAGTCGCCCGATCCCGTCAGCTGAGCTTGGCGCCGACCAGCTTGCACAGGTCGACGAGCCGGTTCGAGTAGCCCCACTCGTTGTCGTACCAGCCGACCACCTTGACCTGGTTGCCGATCACCTTGGTCAGCGGCGCGTCGTAGATGCACGACGCCGGGTCGGTGACGATGTCGGCGGACACGATCGGGTCCTCGTTGTAGGTCAGGATGCCCTTCAGCGGGCCCTCGGCCGCGGCCCGGAAGGCCTCGTTGACCTCGTCCACGGTGGTCTCGCGGGACAGCGTCGCGGTCAGGTCCGTGGTCGAACCGGTGGGCACCGGGACACGCAGCGCGTACCCGTCCAGCTTGCCGTTCAGCTCCGGCAGCACCAGGCCGATCGCCTTGGCCGCGCCGGTGGAGGTCGGCACGATGTTCAGCGCCGCGGCACGAGCCCTGCGCAGGTCGCGGTGCGGACCGTCCTGCAGGTTCTGGTCCTGCGTGTAGGCGTGAATCGTGGTCATCAGGCCACGTTCGATACCGAATGCGTCGTGCAGCGTCTTGGCCAGCGGCGCCAGGCAGTTCGTGGTGCAGGACGCGTTGGAGATGATGGTCTGCGACCCGTCGTAGGCCTCGTGGTTGACGCCCATCACCACGGTCAGGTCCTCACCCTTGGCGGGCGCGGAGATGATGACCTTCTTGGCGCCTCCCTTGACGTGCTTGGCCGCGTCCTCGGCCTTGGTGAAACGGCCGGTGGACTCCACCACCACGTCCACCCCGAGGTCGCCCCACGGCAGGTTCTCCGGGTCGCGCTCGGCGAACACCCGCACCTGCTTGCCGCCGACGACGATGCCGTCGTCGTCGGAGCTGATCTCGGCATCGAGCTTGCCGAGCACGCTGTCGTACTTCAGCAAGTGCGCCAACGTCGCGTTGTCAACCAGGTCGTTGACCGCCACGATCTCGATGTCGGAAGCGGACGCCTGGACGGCCCGGAAGAAGTTGCGGCCGATCCTGCCGAAGCCGTTCACACCTACGCGCACCGTCACGAGTGATATCTCCTCTGAATCGAATCGGCTCTGCCCCTCCACCATAGCGGGTCACCCGGTCAGCTCACGTGCCAGTGGGGTGGGAAACTTCGGCACGGCCCGCACGTCACCGAGGCACTCGCCCAACCGGGCAACTTCGGCGTCCACCCGGGCCATGACGTCTGCTCCGACGTCGGTCAGCAGCCGGTAGACGATCTCGCCACCGGGCCGCTGTCCCCACACGCCGACGATGCGCCCGTCCGCCCACACCGTCGGGCAGACGTTGCCGCTGCCGTCGAACACCGCCTTGCGGTGCTCACCCACGTAGAAGGAGCGTTCCGCCCAGCCCATCGCGGTGGGATCGAGCTCGGGCAGCAGTGCGACCCACGGCTCGGGCTCCGGCACCGGGGCCAGATCGTCCGGCAGGGCGATGCCGGGACCGCAGTCCAGCTCGACCTCGACCGGGCCGACGGCGGCAAGCGCCTTGCGGGTCTGCGCCATGGTCCAGCCGGTCCACCACTTCAGGTCCGCAACCTGCGCGGGCCCGAACGCACCCAGCCAGCGCCGGGCCAGCTCGGCCCTGGCCGCGTCCGGGTCCGGCTTCTCCTGGTCGCCCAGCCAGCTGTCCATCGGCTCCCAGACGTATTGCGAGGACAACCAGCTGCCCCGGGGACGGCCGCGCACGATGCGCCCCTCGGCGGCCAACAACGCGACCACACTTCCCGCGACATTGACCAACGACTCGTACTTCTTGCCCGGTGACAACAGCAGCTTCTGCCGCAGCGAGGGAACGTCGCCGGCGAGCTGTTGCGTGGTCGCCGACCCGCGGGCCCGCAGTGCCCGCTCGGTCTCGTCCATCACCGTCGCCAGCCATGTTTCGGCGTCGGGCACGGGCTCCGGATGACCGTTCCGCGTCAGCTGCTGCACCAGCCTGCGGCGCTCCCGGGCGGCGACGTCGTCGGTGCACGCCGCTTGCACCACCGGCGCCAGCTCCCTGGGGACGACGAACACGGTCCGCCGCATGCCGAGCACGCGCACCAGCGACCGGTCGTCGTACAGGGCTTGCTCGACCGCAGCTGTGGACGGCTTGCGCATGCGGACGAGAGCCGACAGGAACACCGAGGACGGGTTGGTGGCATGCAGCGCCACCAACCCATCGGCCACCTGGGTGATGTCGTCCGCCCTGTCCTGGGCGGCCAGCATGTGCCGCCGGGCAAGGCGCGCGCGGCGCTGCGCCTCGTCGATCCGCATGCGTCGTTTCTAACAAGGACAGCCGACAGAACCGGGCAGCTTCGACGCGCGTGCGGTTCCGCTCCGGTCTGGATTTCGTCGTGCATCCAGTGGACGCAGCTTCGGTGCGCGTGCGGTTCCGCTCCGACCTGGGGCGGACGTTCGCGGCGCCTGGCGAAATTCACTGGGCACCCCGCTGTCTGCCGCATACGCTGCGGTCATGGTGAGCTGGGAACAAGTCGTGGCGTTCTCCGCGCTGGCCTTCGTCCTGGTGGCCACACCGGGCCCCAGCGTGATGTTCGTGGTGAGCCGTGCGCTGACCACCGGGCGCAGGCAGGCGCTGATGACCGTGGCAGGCAATGCCGCCGGCGTGTACCTGCAGGTCGTGGGTGTGGCGTTCGGGCTCGGGGCGCTGGTGGAACGCTCCGTGGTCGCCTTCACCGTGCTCAAGGTGGCCGGCGCCGCCTACCTGGTGTACCTGGGGGTGCAGGCGATCCGGAACCGCCGCGCGCTCGTCGCGGCGGCCGCGGAGCCGCCCGCGCTGACTCCCCGGCGAGCCCTGGCGGCCTTGCGCGACGGTGTCGTCTTCGGGTTCTGCAACCCGAAGTCCATCGTGTTCTTCGCTGCGGTCATGCCCCAGTTCGTCGACCACACCGCGGGCAACGTGACGCAGCAGGTGCTGCTGCTCGGGTTGGCCGTGCCCGCGATCGCCCTGGTGCTGGACAGCACGTGGGCGCTGGCCGCGGGTACCGCCCGGCAGTGGCTGGCCCGCTCCCCGCGCCGGCTGGCCACGGTCAGCGGCTCCGGCGGCGCGGTCATGATCGGCCTGGGCACCGGGCTGCTGATGACCTCGCGCAGCTGATCCGCGCCGAGCGGGGCGGCGCCGCCCCGCTCGTGTGTCCGCGCGCTGAGATGCCGGGCCAGGTGGAGCCCGCTGCGCACGTGCGCGCTCCACCCGGTGGCGCCTGTCCACACGGTGGCGCCTACGAGTGCTCCTCGAGCATTTCCTCGGTCACCGCCGACTCGGTGTTCGGGATGCCGAGCTCGGCGGCGCGCTTGTCGGCCATCGCCAGCAGGCGGCGGATGCGGCCCGCCACGGCATCCTTGGTCATCGGTGGATCGGCCAGCTGGCCCAGCTCCTCCAGCGAGGCCTGGCGATGCTTCAGCCGCAGCTTCCCGGCGGCCATCAGGTGCTCGGGTGCGGAATCCCCCAGGATCTCGATCGCCCGCTGCACGCGCGCGGCCGCGGCCACCGCCGCCCGCGCGGACCTGCGCATGTTCGCGTCGTCGAAGTTGGCCAGCCGGTTCGCCGTGGCCCGCACTTCCCGCCGCATGCGGTGCTCTTCCCACTGCAGGACGCTGCTGTGCGCGCCCAGCCTGGTCAGCAGCGCTCCGATCGCGTCGCCGTCCCGGACCACGACCCGGTCCGCCCCGCGCACCTCGCGGGACTTCGCCTGGATTCCCATGCGCCGCGCCGCCCCGACCAGCGCCAGCGCCGCTTCCGGGCCCGGGCAGGTGATCTCCAGCGACGACGACCGGCCGGGTTCGGTGAGCGAGCCGTGCGCGAGGAAGGCGCCCCGCCACGCCGCTTCGGCGTCGGCGATGCCGCCGGACACCACCGACGCGGGCAAGCCGCGCACCGGACGGCCGCGGTGGTCGATCAGCCCGGTCTGCCTGGCCAGGCTCTCTCCGTCCTTGACCACCCGTACCACGTACTTGGTCCCCCGCCGCAGGCCGCTGGAGGTGATCACGTGCACGTCGGACTGGTGCCCGTACAGCTCGTGAATCTCCTTGCGCAGCCGCCGCGCCACCGACCCGGTGTCCAGCTCCGCCTCGATGATCACCCGGCCGCCGACGATGTGCAGGCCGCCCGCGAACCGCAACATCGCGGCCACCTCGGACTTGCGCGGCCCGATCTTGGTGATCTGCAGCCTGCTCAGTTCGTCCTTCACCGCTGCGGTCATCGCCACCGCTGATCACCCCCGCCCCACGGCCCTGGCGGCCCCGCCGCCTCGTCCTTCATCAGTCCTACTCCCTCTCCATCCCCAGAGCGTTACGCACCA
This sequence comes from Thermocrispum agreste DSM 44070, assembly GCF_000427905.1. Classification (GTDB taxonomy): domain Bacteria; phylum Actinomycetota; class Actinomycetes; order Mycobacteriales; family Pseudonocardiaceae; genus Thermocrispum; species Thermocrispum agreste. The sequence continues at coordinate 285,208 of NZ_ATYX01000005.1, forward strand.
CGGCCGCCAGCGCATTTGGATCATGCCTGCGGCCGTTGCCGTCGGCCACGTCGGCCAGCACCGCGCGGGCACCGAGCCGCTCCGCAGCCGCCCGGAGCCTGCTCGGCGCGGGCACCGACTTCCGGTCGGCGATCACCGCTTCGGCTTTCAGTTCCGGCGCATGCTGTCCCAGTACGTGCAGGTGCTGCTCCGGCGAGAAACCCGCCGTCTCGCCCGGCTGGGGAACCAGGTTGAGCACGATCACCTTACGCGCTGTGGTGCGGATCAGCGCCTCGTGCAGGTCCGGGACCAGCAGGTGCACCAGCACGCTGGTGAACCACGATCCGGGGCCGAGCAGCACCACGTCCGCGTCCAGCACCGCCTGCACCGCCGCCTGGCAGGCCCGCGGCGGCTTCCCGTCCGCGTTGTGCAACCGGATCTGCCGCACCCGGCCCGGCGTGGCGGCGACCGCGACCTGGCCGCGGATGACACTCACCGCGTCCGGGTCACCCGACTCGTCCAGGCCGGTGACGTCGGCTTCGATATACAGCGGTTCCGGCGACATCGGCAGCACCCGGCCGCTCAGCCCGAGCAGCTTGCACGCCTCGTCCAGCGCCACCACCGGGTCGCCGACCTCCTCGAACAACCCGGCCAGCAGCAGGTTGCCGACCGCGTGCCCGGCGAGCGCGCCGGTACCGCCGAACCGGCGCTGGAACACCCGTGACCACAGGTTGTCGCCGGTGGGCCCCACGTCCGCGGTCGCCAGCGCCGACAGCGCCTGGCGGAGATCCCCCGGCGGGAGCACGCCCAGCTCGTTCCGCAGCCGCCCGGACGACCCGCCGTCGTCGGCGACCGTCACCACCGCCGTCACGTGCGGGGTCAGCAGGCGCAGGGCTCGCAGCGTCGCGTGCAGACCGTGGCCGCCACCCAACGCCACCGCGCGGAGCGCACCACGGTCATTCCCGCCCAAGGTCGCGATGCACCACCTTCACGATCGCGTTGTCGTCCTCGGCGGACAGCCTGCGGGCCAGCTCCTCGGCCATCGCCACGCTGCGGTGCTTGCCGCCGGTGCAGCCCACCGCCAGGGTCAGGTAGCGCTTGCCCTCCCGCCGGTAGCCCGCACCGATCAGCCGCAGCAGCTCCTGGTAGCGATCGAGGAAATCCTCCGCGCCCTCCTGCGACAGCACGTAGTTGCGCACCTCGGGATCCTTGCCGGTGAAGTCGCGCAGCTCCGGGATCCAGAACGGGTTGGGCAGGAAACGCACGTCCATCACCAGGTCGGCGTCCATCGGCAGCCCGTACTTGTAGCCGAAGGACAGCACGGTGATGCGGGTACGCAAGGACGCGTCGGTGCCGAACGCGTCCTCGATCTTGGCACGCAGGTCGTGCACCGACAGCGTCGACGTCTCGATCACCAGGTCGGCCTCGTTGCGCAGCGGGGCCAGCAACGCACGTTCCGCGGCGATCCCGTCGACCAGCCGGCCGTCCCCCTGCAGCGGGTGACCGCGCCGCACCTGGTCGAACCGGCGGATGAGCACCTCGTCGGTGGCTTCCAGGAACAGCACGCGCGGCTTGTAGCCCTGCGCGTCCAGTTCCTTGATCACCGACGCGAGGTCGTCGGTGAACGCGCGCGACCGGACGTCCATGACCACCGCGATCTTGGTGACCGCTCCGCGGGCCTGGGCGCCCAGCTCGACCATCGTGGCGATCAATTCCGGCGGGAGGTTGTCGACCACGAACCAGCCGAGGTCCTCCAGGCACTTGGCTGCCGTGCTCCGACCCGCACCGGACAGGCCGGTCACCACCGCGACCTGCATGCCGGACGCGCTGCGGGCGGACCGCTCATCCTGCGGCTGACTCATGTCGTCCCCTGTTCGTCGTGCAGTGCGGCGTAGATCTTCTCCGCCGTGGTCTTGCCGAAGCCCTTCACCTGGGCGATCTCCTCCGCCGAAGCCTGCTTCAACCGTTTGACCGACCCGAAGTGCTTGATCAAGGCTTGCTTGCGCGCCTGGCCGAGGCCGGGCACCGCATCCAACACCGATGCTCGCACGCGCCGGGCCCGCTTGTCCCGGTGGTAGCTGATGGCGAAGCGATGCGCCTCGTCACGCACCCGCTGCAGCAGGTACAGCGCCTCGGACGACCTGGGCAGGATCACCGGATACGGCTCGGCGGGCTGCCAGACTTCCTCCAGCCGCTTGGCCAGCCCGATCACCGCCACGTCGGTGATGCCCATGTCGGACAGCACCTCGGCGGCCGCCGTCGCCTGGGGTCCCGCACCGTCGACCACCAGCAGGTTCGGCGGGTAGGAGAACTTCTTCGGCTTGCCGGTCTCCGGGTCGATGCCGGGGCGCTCGGCGTCGTCGCCTTCGGTTTCGGCCTTGTAGCGGGCGAACCGGCGCCGCACCACCTCCGCGATGGCGGCGACGTCACCCTTGTCGGCCGCCTCCCGGATGGCGAAGCGGCGGTACTCGGACTTGCGCGGCAAAGCGTCCTCGAACACCACCAGCGACGCCACCACGTCGGTGCCCTGGATGTGGCTGACGTCGACACACTCGATGCGCAGCGGCGCGGTGTCCAGCCCGAGGGCTTCCTGCAGCTCGTTCAGGGCGGCCGAGCGGGCCGTCAGGTCTCCGGCGCGGCGCAGCTTGTGCTGGGTGAGGGCTTCCTTGGCGTTGCGCTCCACCGTCTCGGCCAGCGCCCGCTTGTCACCGCGCTGCGGAACGCGGATCGTGACCTTCGATCCGCGCAAGGAGGACAGCCACTCCTGCAGCGCCTCGACGTCCTCCGGGATCGCGGGGACCAGCACCTGCTTGGGCACCGGCGAACCGACGTCGGCGGTGCGCTCGGCGACGTCGGCTTCCTCGCCGTAGAACTGCGCCAGGAACTGGCTGGTCAACCGGGCTTGCACCTGCTCGGTGTCGCCGGGGATCTCGTCGATGTCGACCACCCAGCCGCGTTGGCCGCGCACCCGGCCGCCCCGTACGTGGAAGACCTGCACCGCGGCTTCCAGCTCGTCGTGGGCGAAAGCGATGACGTCCGCGTCCGTGCCGTCCCCGAAAACCACCGCCTGCTTCTCGTTCGCCCGGCGCAGCGCGCTCAGATCGTCCCGCAGCCGGGCGGCGCGCTCGAACTCCAATGCCTCGGCCGCCTCGTTCATCTCCCGCTCGAGGCGGCGCTGCATCGCGTCGGTGCGGCCGGCCAGGAACTCGCACAGGTCCTCGACGATCTGCCGGTGCTCTTCGGCCGAGACGCGGCCGACGCACGGCGCGGAGCATTTGTCGATGTAGCCGAGCAGGCACGGGCGGCCGATCTGCTGATGCCGCCGAAACACGCCGTTGGAGCATGTCCGCGCCGGGAACACGCGCAGGAGCAGATCGAGCGTCTCGCGGATGGCCCAGGCATGCGCGTACGGGCCGAAGTAGCGCACCCCTTTGCGCCGCGGGCCGCGATAGACGTGCGGCCGCGGGTACTCCTCGTTCAACGTCACCGCCAGCACCGGGTACGACTTGTCGTCTCGGTAGCGGACGTTGAACCGCGGGTCGAACTCCTTGATCCAGTTGTATTCCAGCTGCAGCGCCTCGACCTCGGTGGAGACCACGGTCCACTCGACGCCCGCTGCGCTGGTGACCATCTGCCGGGTACGCGGGTGCAGCTGGGCCGGGTCGGCGAAGTAGGAACTCAACCTGCTGCGCAGGCTCTTGGCCTTGCCGACGTAGATGACCCGGTTGTTGGCGTCCCGGAACTTGTAGACACCTGGGGCATCGGGGATCGTGCCCGGGGACGGGCGGTAGTCGACTCGGGGCACGCCTCCAGCCTACGACCGTCGGCGGACATCGATCGGACGACCGGCCGACCTGGCGCGATCGGCGCGTGCCCCGTCCGGCCCGGCGACAACGCGATTCCCCGCCCCCGGCGAGCGGAAGACCCGGTTCCCGCAGCGGACCCGGGTCTGCGCCGCCCTGATCCAATGCCGGACAAGGCCTGGGCACGCAGCCGTTGCGACGCCCGGTGGCATGAAGCCGCGCCGGGTCCGGCGTGCGGCCACGTTCCGCTCCGCGGCATGAGGGCAAACCGGCCTCGGCAGAGACCGCTCGGCGCCCGGGTCACGGAATCCCCGTCCCGGGCGGGCCGTGCCCGATCCCAGGCCACGATGCCCGCGCCGGGTCCGCGTCCGGCGGCCCAACCCAGGCCGGACGACGACCGCCGGTCAGCCGATCGGGCCTGGCATCCTCAGGAGTTCGTCCGTGCCGTCGCATCGGCATTCGTGGCATGCTCGCAGACGTGCAGACCTCTCAGCTTCTTCCCGCGCTCCGGGCGGCGGGCGAACGCATGGCCGAGGCCGCCGAGGAAGCCGGGCTGTCCGCCTCGGTTCCGAGCTGCCCAGGGTGGACGGTCCGGGATCTGCTGTTCCACACCGGGAGTGTGCACCGGTGGGCGGCAAGCATCGTCGGCAAGACCGGGGACAAGCACCAGCGCGTGATCGGCGGCGACCCGCTCAAGGACGCCGAGTACCGGCCCGCCGACGACAAGCTGCTCACCTGGTTCCGCGAAGGGCACGCCGAGCTGGTGCGCACGCTGGAGGCAGCGCCGGAGGACCTGGACGTCTGGCATTTCCTGCCCGCCTCGACGCCGCTGTCGTTCTGGGTGCGCCGACAGACGCACGAGACGATCGTGCACCGGGTGGACGCCGAGCAGGCGGGCGGATCGATCACGCCGATCGACCCGGACGTCGCACTGGACGGCCTCAACGAGCTGCTGATCGGGTTCCTGCCCCGGCGGCGCCACAAGCTGCGCAGCGACGAGCCGAAGACCATGGTCGTGCAGACCACCGACCGGCCGCTGGCGTGGCGGTTGAGCATCAGCACCGAGCCCGTCGTCTGCGAACCGGTGCTCGACCCGGGCGAGGCGGATGCGTTCGTGCGCGGCCCTGCGGAGCGGTTGTACCTGGCGTTGTGGAACCGGGCGCCCCTGTCCTCCGTGGAGACCTCCGGCGACGAACAGCTGCTGCGTAGCTGGTCGGCATCCGTGCAGGTCACGTGGAATTGACGCAGGCTGCCACCGCCGAGCGAACCGGCGCCGTGATCACCCGTCGAACGACTCGTGACCCCCGGGCGGCAGCGGGAGGATCATCGCCGCGAAGGTGGGCGAGTCGGGGAACGGCTTGATGGTGCCGACCTTGCGATAGCCCCAGCGCCGGTAGGCGGTCACGGCCGGAGTGTTGGCCTCGTCGACGAGCAGCGTGGCGCGTTCCTCCCGGCGGGTGGCCAGCAACTCGCGATGGGTGTCGCGCGCGACATGCCTGCGCTGGTGATCCGGGTGCGTCATGATCTCGTTGATGGCGAACGTGCGCGTGCCGGTCTCGATCGTCAGCTCCGGATCATGAGGCTGGAGCGAGCGCCACCACCGCGCGTTCTCCGGCAGCGCGTAACCGAAGGCCAGCCCGACGGGTTTGTCCTCGTCGAAGGCCGCGCACATGCCGAATCCCGGCGAGCGCATGTATCCCTCGACGCGCTCGGTGAACCGCTCGACGGAATAGAACGGATCCGTCGCGGCCTGGGGATGCGTCGCCAGGTACAGCGGCACGATCACGTCGTCCACCGTGGCCGGGGCGGTCTCGTGGTCGTAGTGCCTGAAGGTGAGGTTCACGCTTGCCTCTCCTCGGCCAGCAGAGCTCGCACCCGCCGCACCGACGGAAGCCCTCGCTGCTTGGGTGGGACGCACGCCAGAGCAGCGGCCGCCGAGCGGTGGACCAGTGCGTCCCGCCGCTGCCATGGCTTCAGTTCGGCCAGCGTACCGGCGAGATGTTCGGTGCCAGCGGTCAAGTCCCCGGCCTTGATCAAGGCGGTCGCACGATGGGCGTGGAGCTGAGCCGGGCCACCCCACGATGACGACGGGTACAGCCGCAAAGCCGCCTCTTGCTCTGCAAACGCCTCACGGGTACGGCCCGCGTGGGAATGAACTTCCGAGGCAACGAACCGCAAACGCTGTTCTGGCCACGACCACACGCCATACGGCGCCGTGCTGGCGGGCAGATCCGGGAACATCTCCGTCACCTCACGGAGCGCCGTCAGCGCCGCGCCGTCGTTCCCCGTGCGAGCGTGGACTTGCGCTCGCGCTGCCAGCCCGGAGATCCGGCCCACACCGTCGGGCGGCGACACAGCCACCGCACGGTCAGCCAAAGCGAGGACGGTTGCCGGCGACGACGAGTACAGCGAGAAAACGGCCTGCCGTCCTGCGATCAGCCCAGCCAGTTCCCGATCACCGGTCGCCGCCGCTGCCCGCGACGCAGTCCGCCGCCAGCGGTTCGCCGCGTCCGTCTCATGCACCTGCACGAGAGCGATGGCACACAGCGCTGCCAGCTGCGCGAACGCATGCGTCAGGTCGGTACGGACCGTGCCTGACGACTCGGCCATCCGAGCCCGCAAGTCATTCAGATCCGCGGCCAAGCCGGCGAACAGCCGTTCCGGGGGTTCCACCAGCACGCGCACGGCATAGTCCGCGGCAACCCGTTCCCACTCGTCTGTGTCCAACTCGCTGGGGACGAGCGGCAATGCGTGATCGAACGTGCGCCGGACCTGCTCCAGCGAGCCAAGCAACGGCGCAGCCGCGGCCAACCCAAGGAGTGTGCGGCGATCCATGTCGTCTCGGTCCGCCTCCCCCTGGCACCCCGATCGAGGCACACACACCAGGTACGCCCCGTACAGAGCACCATGCGCACCCGTCGCCTCGTCGGCAAGCCGCCAAAAGCGCTCATCCGGTGTCGCCCGCCCGTTCTCGATCGCCGCGATCCGCGAACGTGAACAACCCGTCGCCTCGGCCAGCCGTTCTTGCGTCAATCCCCGCCGCTTTCCGGCGCTTCGCCAGCTGCCTGCCGAGATCCACATCGTTCACTTCGCGCCCTCCCCCAGCGCATGACGTGCGGTTTCAGCGTAGCCGAACACGCACTCTTCGTGTTCGTTCGTGTTCGTTCCGGCCCGCACCGCCTTTCGAACATCACCCAGTGCGCCGTTCCATGAAGACGTGTGCTGCAGATCACGCCACACAGATCCGTGACCGACTGTGTTGCTGTTCAGGTGATCGACGTGCCACTGACCCATCTCCCACCCGGTGTGCGGGCAGAGACCTTCACCCACGCCGACGGCCGGAAAGCGACGATCTATCGCGCGCCCTACGAAAGCGACGGCCCCCTCGTGCTGACAGAGGATGGCCAACGCGTCCTCTGCTACATGTGCGCCGCGTACGTGTTCCGCTGGCCCGAGGGGACGACCCAGGTCGACGTCGGCCACGGACGGATCGGCAAGTACATGCGCCTGCGCGACGGCATCACCATCAGCGGCAACTGGTCTCCACGCGTATTGGCGGACTTCGGCCAACGATGGGCGCACAGCGAGCTGGACAAGTACAGCCGATGAACGACATCGAACGCGACGCCATCTTGTTCGCCCGCATCGCGGAGACCGAGCCTGGCATCGTGCGCACCCTCGGCCTGCTCATCGGTGAGCTCACCGACCCGGAACTGGAGCCCGACCTGCTGCGCCGACTCGGTGAGCTCATCCGGCGCATCGGCGAGACGGTGATCGCACGGGCCGAACGCCTCGGCACCGGGGACACGCCGTCCGGCTGACCGGCCCATCGCCGGCGTGTGGCTCGATGACGGCCGCCGGGTGTGCCAAGCTCGGCGCGTGCGGATCGCCACCTGGAACGTCAACTCGATCACCGCCCGGCTCCCCCGGCTGCTCGACTGGCTCGGAGCCGCCGAACCCGACGTGCTCTGCCTGCAAGAACTCAAATGCTCCGACGCCGCCTTCCCCTACGACGCGATCGGCGAACTCGGCTACGGGGCAGCCACCTACTGCGCGGGACGGTGGAACGGCGTGGCCATCCTCTCCCGGGCCGGCCTCGGCGACGTCACCCGGGGCTTGGCCGACGAACCGGAATTCGTCGACGAAGGGGCGCTGTTCGGGGCACGGGAACGCCGCGCGATCGGCGCCACCTGCAACGGCGTCCGGGTGTGGTCACTGTACGCGCCTAACGGGCGCGCGCCCGGCCATCCGCATTTCCGGTACAAGCTCGAGTGGCTGGCCGCCCTGCAACACACGGTCACCGCCGAGAACGGCGACCAGCCACTGGCGCTTCTCGGCGACTTCAACGTCGCGCCGACCGACGACGACGTCTACGACATCGCGGATTTCGCCGATTCGACCCACGTCACCGAGCCGGAACGGCAGGCACTCGCCGCATTGCGATCGTCGGGCCTGACCGACATCGTGCCCCGCGCCTTGAAAGGCGACCGCCCCTACACCTACTGGGACTACCGCCAACTGGCGTTCGCCAAGGACAACGGCATGCGGATCGACCTGATCTTGGGCAACCCGGCATTCACCGAAGCCGTGCAGGACGCCTACGTCGATCGCAACGCGCGCAAGGACAGCCCCGCGGGCCCGCCGTCCGACCATGCACCGGTCGTGGTCGACCTCGCGTTCCCGAGCTGACTACTCGCCCTTGGCCGATCGGGCGGCACGATGCAGCTTGCGCAAAGTACGCACGGCATGCACCGCGTGCTCCCGGTCCACGGCCTGGATGGCCAGCATCGCGTAGTACTCGTCGTACGGCAGCTCCAGCCGCGCGAACGACGCACCGTCCGGGAAGCTGATCGCGAGCACATCCGACCACGCGAACCGCCGCTTGACCAGCACGTTGCGCACCTCGACACCTTCGGCGTCGGCGACCACCCGTGGCGACGCCCACAGCATGATGCCGCCGGCGATCAGCAGCCCGAGCACGACCATCGCGACCTGGTCGGAGGTGCGGAACACCACGCCGGTGTTCGACTCCCGCAACAGCACCGCGACCACGGTGAACACCGCGACGATCACGGCGGCGCACGCACCCGAGATCCACGCCGCGCGACGCGGCCGGAACACCACCTGCTTGCCCGCTTGACGCTCGCCGGTCACTGCACTCACGCGAACCCTCGCTCCGTCCACGGCTGCCGCACCGCGCGCAACTGGTGTGCGGTGTCCAGCGCGGCGACCGCCGCCTCGTAGCCCTTGTCCTCGGCGGACCCGGGAAGCCCCGCTCGGTCCAACGCCTGCTCCTCGGTGTCGCAGGTCAGCACCCCGTTGGCGACCGGCGTCGATTCGTCCAACGCCACCCGGGTCAGGCCGGCGGTCACCGCGTCGCACACGTACTCGAAATGCGGCGTGCCGCCACGGATCACCACCCCGAGCGCAACGACCGCATCGTGGTTGCGCGCCAGCGCCTGCGCCATCACCGGGAGTTCGATCGCCCCGGCGATCCGCACCACGGTCGGCTTCTCCGTCAGCCCGGCATCCTCGGCAGCCGCCAGCGCCCGCTCCACCAGGCTGTCGGTGATCTTCTTGTGCCAGCGGGTGGCGACCACGGCCAGTTTCAGGTTCCGGCAGCTCTCCGGGTCCAGGCGCACCTCGGGGCGCCCCTCGCCGCTCATGCCCGCACGCCTCCGTCCTGCGAACCGTTCGGGGTGTCCACGTCCACCCCCAGATCCAGCCACCGCGGGTCGACCCCGTCGAGCTCGTCCAGCTCGGCCAGGTCGTGGCCCATCCGGTCCCGCTTGGTCTTCAGATACCGCAGGTTCTCCGGGTTCACCGAGACCGGGAGCGGCACCCGGCCGACCACCCGCAGCCCGTATCCTTCCAGGCCCACCCGCTTGGCCGGGTTGTTGGTCAGCAGCCGCATCGACTTGATGCCCAGGTCGGCCAGGATCTGCGCGCCGGTGCCGTAGTCCCGCGCGTCGGCGGGCACCCCGAGCTGCAAATTGGCGTCGACGGTGTCCGCGCCGAGGTCCTGCAGCTGATAGGCCTGCAACTTGTGCAGCAGCCCGATGCCTCTGCCCTCGTGTCCGCGGATGTACAGCACGACACCGCGGCCCTCGTCGGCGACGGCCTTCAGCGACGCCCTCAGTTGCGGGCCGCAGTCGCAGCGCAGGGAACCGAACACGTCCCCGGTCAGACACTCCGAGTGCACTCGGACCAGCACGTTCTCCCCGTCACCGATGTCGCCGTAGACGAACGCCACGTGCTCGTTGCCGTCCAGCAGGCTTTCGTAGCCGATGGCACGGAACGTGCCGCACTGCAGCGGGATCCGAGCCTCCGCCGCCTTGGCCACCTGCTTCTCCGTCCGCCGCCGGTAGGCGATCAAGTCGGCGATGGTGATCAACGTCAGGTGATGCTCTTCGGCGAACACGCGCAGCTCGTCGTAGCGCGCCATGTCGCCTTCGTTCTTCTGCGAGACGACCTCGCACAGCACGCCCGCGGGGCGCAGGCCGGCAAGGCGGGCCAGGTCGACCGATGCCTCGGTGTGGCCGGGGCGGCGCAGCACGCCCCCCTCCTTGGCGCGCAGCGGAACCACGTGACCGGGGCGGTTGAAGTCGTCGGCGGTGGCATCCGGGTCGGCCAGCAGGCGGATGGTGTGCGCCCGGTCGGCCGCGGAGATACCGGTGGTCACGCCCTCCCGCGCGTCCACGGTCACGGTGTAGGCGGTGCCGCGCTTGTCCTGGTTCTGGTAGTACATCGGCGGCAGGTTGAGCCGGTCGGCGTCCGCCTCGGTCAGCGCCACGCAGATGTAGCCGGAGGTGTACCGGACCATGAAGGCCAGCAGTTCGGGTGTGGCCTTCTCGGCCGCGAAGATCAGATCGCCCTCGTTCTCCCGGTCCTCGTCGTCGACGACGATCACGGGCTTGCCCGCGGCGACGTCCGCGATGGCCCGCTCGATCGCCGCGAAACGTTCCTCCGCCGGCTTGCCGTCCACGGCCTGCCCGTGGACCTCAGCACCCTGTGCGCCGGTCACTGCACATCACCCGCCCGTCCGATCAGCCTCTCGACGTACTTCGCCAGCACGTCGACTTCGATGTTCACCGGATCACCGGGCACCAGACCGCCAAGGATGGTCATCTCCAAGGTGGTCGGGATCAACGCCACGCTGAACTCGGCAGGCTCACCGCCCTCGCCGGGATCGGTCACCGAGACCACGGTCAGCGACACCCCGTCGACGGCGATGGAGCCCTTCTCCACCACATACCGGTGCAGCCCGGCGGGCAAGGTGAACCGGGTCACGCCGGACGGGTCGCGGTCGACGAACGTGCCGACACCGTCGACGTGTCCTTGCACGATGTGCCCGCCCAGTCGGTCCCCCACCGCCGCCGCGCGCTCCAGGTTCACCCGGTCGCCGACCCGGGCCTTCGCCAGGTTGGTGCGCTCCAGCGTCTCGTGCACCACGTCCACGGTGAACGACGTCCCCGCGACGTCCACCACCGTCAGGCACACGCCGTTGACCGCGATCGAATCGCCGTGTCCGGCGTCAGTGGTCACCGTCGGACCGGTGATCGTCAGTCGTGCTGCGTTCGGCACCTCGTCGATGCCGACGATCTCGCCGACCTCCTCGACCAGTCCGGTGAACACGGCATCTTCCTTTCTCTGCCCTGGGCCCGTCAGACCTCGGCGGCCTTGCGCCGCAACGCCGCGATGGCCTTGCCCGGATCGTCGGCGCCGTAGACCGCGGTGCCCGCCACGAAGCAGTCCACACCCGCCTCGGCGGCCTGCTCGATGGTGTCGGCGTTGATGCCGCCGTCGATCTCCACCAGCAAGCGCAGGTGGCCGGTGTCCACCAGGTTGCGCGCCGCACGCACCTTCTCCAGCACGTGCGGGATGAACGCCTGGCCGCCGAAGCCCGGCTCCACCGACATGATCAACAGCGTGTCGTAGTGCTTCAACACGTCGACGAAGTCGTCCAGCGCCGTCTGCGGCTTGATGGACAAACCGGCCTTCGCGCCCGCCGCACGCAGGTTCTTGGCGATCATGACCGGGTCGGTCGCCGCCTCGGCATGCACCGTGACGTTGTGCGCACCCGCCTCGGCGTATGCCGGCGCCCACCGGTCCGGGTCCTCGATCATCAGGTGGCAGTCGATGGGGACCTCGCTCACCGCGATCAGCGACTGCACCACCGGCAGGCCGAGCGTCAGGTTCGGGACGAAGTGACCGTCCATCACGTCCACGTGCACCCAGTCCGCCCGCTCATCGCCCTCACCGGACACGGCGCGGATCTCGTCGCCGAGCCGCGCGAAGTCGGCGGACAGGATGCTGGGCGCGATCATCGGACGTCTGCTCACGTTCCGGATTCTAGTTACTGCCGAGTTACCAGCGGTTTCCCGCGTCGCACCCGTCACGTCGTCTCCTTCGTCACTTGCCTGCACCCCGAGCCCTCACCGCTTCTTCCGCAGCAGTGCGCAGAACATCGCATCGGTGCCGTGCCGATGCGGCCACAGCTGCACGTACGGGCCGTCGCCCAGCCGGTCGACCCCGGGGAAGTACTCCCTGGCGTCGAGCACTTCGGCACCGGTGCGGCGGGCCACCTCGCCGGCCACGCCCTCGGTCTCGGCCAGGTGCGGCGAGCACACCACGTAGCCGACGATCCCGCCGGGCCGAGCCAGCTGCACGGCCGCGCTCAGCAGCTCGGTCTGCAGGGTGACCAGATCCGGAACGTCGCTCGGTTGCCGCCGCCACCGCGCCTCGGGCCGCCTGCGCAGCGCACCGAGCCCGGTGCACGGCGCATCGACCAGCACCCGGTCGAAGCCCGGCTCGAGGCCGCTCGTCCTGCCGTCGGCCACATGCACCCGCACCGGCAGCCCTGCGGTGGCCCGCTCCACCAGCTTGGCCCGGTGCCGGGCTCGCTCCACCGCGTCCAGGGTCGCTCCCGTGGTGGCGGCCAGCGCGCCGAGCAGCGCCGCTTTGCCACCGGGACCGGCGCACAGGTCGAGCCACCGCTCGTCGGATCCCGTCACCGGGGCCGAAGCCAGGGCGAGCGCGCAGAGCTGGCTGCCTTCGTCCTGCACCGCCGCGAGCCCTTCCTTGACCGGCTCCAGCTCGGCCGGGTCTCCGGCGCCCGCGGCCAGCCGCACGCCGTAGGGCGAGTAGGGGGCGACGTCCCCACCGGTGATCGCCGCCAGCTCGGCCGCGCTGATCTCCCCCGGCCTGGCCACCAGATGCACCTCGGGTCGCTCGTCGTCGGCCTCCAGCGCGGCGGCCAGCTCGGCCCCCTTGTCGCCGAGCGCTTCCGCGAACGCCCGGGCGATCCAGCGCGGATGCGCCGTGCGCAGCGCGTGGTGACCGATCGGATCCTCGTCGGCCGGCGGCGCGAGCCGGTCGATCCAGGACGCTTCGTCGTGCTCGGCGATCTTGCGCAGCACGGCGTTGACGAAGCCCGTGACGTACGAGCCGACGACCTCCCGCGCCAGGTCCACCGTCGCTGTCACGCCCGCGTGTTCCGGAACCCGGGTGCGCAGCAGCTGGTAGGTGCCCAGCCGCAGCACGTCCAGCACCGCACCGTCGACCTTGGCGATGTCGCGGTCCACGCACGCGTCGATGACCGCGTCCAACAGCCCGCGCGTCCGGGCCGCACCGTAGGCGAGCTCGGTCGCCAGCGCGGCATCGCGGCCGGTGATCCGGCGCTCACGCAGCATCTTCGGCAGCACCAGGTTCGCGTAGGCGTCCCGCTCGCGGATCGCGCGCAGCACGTCGTAGGCCGCCTGGCGAGCCGGATCCACGGCGCTCAGCCGGGGCGGGTTCGCCCGGCGCGGCGCGGGCCTGCGGCGATCCGGCCTGCCCGGCCGCTGCTTCCGGTCCTGATGCCTGCCGCCGGGGTGGCCGGACCGGCGCTTGGGCCGCTCCGATCCACCTTGCTGTGCGTTCATGTCAACCGCTCTCCCGGCTCGATGCGCGCGCCACGCGCCCAGTCGGTGGCCGCCATCCGCTTGCGGCCTTGCGCCTGCACCTCACTCAAGCACAGCGCGGCCGTGGTCGTGCCGACCAGCACGCGCTTGCGCTCCACCCGCACCTCCCCCGGCTGCAACGGCTGCTCCGGCTGGTCCACCAGGCGCACCGGGGCGATCTTCAGCCGTTGCCCGCGGAACTCGGCCCACGCCCCCGGTTCCGGTGTCATGGCCCGGATGAGCCGTTCGATCGCCACCGCGGGGGCGGAGAAGTCGATCTTGGCGTCCGCCACCGTCACCTTGGGCGCGTAGCTCACCCCGTCCGCAGGCTGAGGCTCGGCCCGCAGCACGCCGTCCTCGATGCCGTCCAGCGTCCGCAGCAGCAACTCCGCCCCGGCCTCGGCCAACCTGCCCAGCAACGAACCCGCGGTGTCGTCCGGGCGCACCGCTTCGGTCACCACCCCGTACACCGGTCCGGCGTCCAGCTCGCGCACGATCCGGAACACCGACGCGCCGGTGATCTCGTCGCCTGCCCGGATGGCCGCCTGCACCGGGGCGGCACCCCGCCATGCGGGCAGCAACGAGAAGTGCAGGTTGACCCAGCCGTGCTTGGGGATCTCCAGCGCCTCGGAACCGAGCAGCCCGCCGTAGGCGACGACCGGACAGATGTCCGGCGCCAGCGCGCGCAGCCGGTCGAGGAATCCGGCGTCGTTCGGGCTGGCCGGGGTGAGCACGTCGATGCCGTGCTCGTCGGCGAGCCTGCCGACCGGTGACCGTTGCACCTTGCGCCCACGACCGGCGGGCGCATCCGGGCGCGCGAGCACCGCGACCACCTCGTGCCGCGGCGATTCGATCAGCAGCTTGAGTGAGGGAACCGCAACCTCGGGAGTACCGGCGAACACCACACGCATAGTGCGCCGAAGTCTACGGGGCGCACGGCGAGGTGACGTGCATCGCACGGCGGCTCGGCGGGATGGTGCATGCTCAGATCACCTCCAGGGGGTCGAGCTGGATCCGCACGGCGTCCGGTTCCTTGCGGGCGGTGCGTTGCGCCTGGAGGCGGGCGAGCGCGACCGCGAGCGCCTTGCCGTCGCTGCGTGGCACCCGGATCAGCACGCGCTCGTGCTCTTCGTTCCCGGCTGCGCGTGGCACCTGGACGGGGACCGGGCCGAGGACCTCGGCCGAGGGCGGCAGCTGCACCTCGTCCACGACACGCGCCACCGCGTGTGGCGTCCCCTGCACCGACGCCATCCGCCGCGCAGGCGGGAAGCCGAGCTCGGCGCGCTCGGCCAGTTCTCGTTGCGCGTGCCCTGCCGGGTCCCAGCGGATCAACGCCTGCACGGTGCGCAAGGCGCTGTCGGCGCCCACGATCACTCGTCCGCCCTGCTCGGCGGGACGGACCATGGCCGCGGCGGCCATCCACCTGCGCAAGGTCTCCTCCGCCGCGCGGAGATCGGGGCGGCCGAGCAGCGCCCAGCCGTCGAGCAGCAGCGCCGCACCGTAGCCCCCTTCGACGACGGGTTCGGCGCCTGGGGTCGCCACCACGAGCTGAGGCCCGGGCGGTACCGACGCCAGCACCTCGTCTCCCCCTGACGTGCGGACCGTCGTGCCCGGGAAGGCGCGCCCAAGCTCCTCGGCCGTGCGTCCTGCTCCGACGACCTGGGCTCGCAACCGCGCCGATCCGCACGCGGCACAACGGAATCCCGGCTCCGGCGCCCCGCACCAGCGGCACGACGGCGGGCGGGCCTCGTCCGAGGACCCGGCGGGCAGGCTCAGCGGCCCCGCGCATCGGCGGCAGCGCGCCGGCGTGCGGCAGTGACCGCATGCCAGAGCCGGGACGTAGCCGCGCCGGGGAACCTGCACCAGCACCGGTGCCCCTGCGTCGAGCGCCGCGCGAGCGGCTTCGAAAGCCACGGCGGGCAGCCGTGCGGTGCGCGCGGCCGGATCCCGGGCCAGCTCGAAGTCGTCGCCGGTCCCGGACACCCGTGGTGCGTGGGCACGCACCACCTCACGCGATGCGACGACCTCGTGCGCCCAGCCACTGTCCACCAGCAGCTGCGCTTCCGCGGTCCGGGCGAACCCGCCGGCCACGAAGCTCGCCCCGGTCTGGTGCGCGCGGAGCACCAGCACGTCACGCACATGGGGATACGGGGCGCGAGGTTCGGCGTGCAGATCGTCGCCGTCGTCCCACACCACGAACAGCCCGGGCTGATGCAGTGGAGCGAACATCGCGGCCCGGGTCCCCACGACCACGTGCGCGGCCCCGCGGCGGGCGCGAAGCCATCGCCGATACCGCCGGGCGGGACCGAGGTCGGCCGACAGCGCCACGACGCCGTCCTCGGGCATCAGATCCAGGCACGCGGCGTGCAGGCGGGCGAGGTCCCGATGATCCGGGACGACGAGCAGAGCCGACCGTCCCGCCGCCGACACCGTTGCGGCCAGTTCGGCCAGGCGGCGCGGCCAGTCCTCGCCCGGCAGCGCCTGCCACACCGCGCGCGCCTTCACCCCGGAAGCCAGCGCCTTGACCAGGGCGGCTCCGCGCTCGTAGCGCCGCCATTCGGCGGGCACGCCGCGCGCGGGCGGCCGCTGTCCCGGCTCGGACGGCTCGGCCTCCACCCGGGCATGGCGTGGCGGCACCGCCAGGCGCAGCACGTCGGCCATCGTGCCCGCGTAGCGATCGGCCACCGCGCGGGCCATCGAGGCCAGATCCGGTGACAGCACCGGCTCCGGCGAGACCACGCGCTCGAGGTAGGCCAGCCTGCCGGGATGGTCGGTGGTCTCGACCCGGTCGAGCACGTAGCCCTGCACCAGCTGCCCGGCGAAACGCACCTTCACCCGGCAGCCCGGCGCGGCGTCGCCTGCGTGCTCCTGCCGCACCCGGTAGTCGAACGGCCGATCCAGGTGCGGCAGAGGCACGTCGACCAGCACCCGGGCGATCGGAAGCTGGTCGGCGGGACGGCGCTCGGTCACGCCGATCACGGTAATCGCTGCAGGCGACGACGAACGGCACCGGTCGACGGGCTGTGACCGTGCCCCCTGGTCACCGCCACAGCCCGACCCCCTTGCGACCAGCACCCGGTCCGGCTACGCGGCGACCGGCTGTTCCCAGTCGATGCGGTAGCCGTACACCCAGTCCTGCTTGGCTGCGGCCTTGGCGGCGAACTTCATGAACAGCGGCAGCAGCAGGCGGCCGATCGGGCCTGCCGCTTTCCCGTCACCGTTGCGCTTGCCCATGGCGACGATGCGCTCCACCCGCTTGCGCCGCAGGCCCTCGTACGCGGCGAGGGCCTGGCCCACCGGCAAGTCGCGCAGGCACTTGGCGAGCGTGAGGGCGTCCTCCAGGGCCATCGAGGCTCCCTGGCCGGATGCCGGTGACGTGGCGTGCGCCGCGTCACCGACGATGACCATCCCATCCCGGTGCCAGGTGGGCACCCGCGGGAAGTCGTAGGTGTTCCAGCCGGAGAAGATGTGGTCGGTGGCGTCGATGACACGCAGCGCCGGGAACTTGTCGTCGGCGAACAGCTCGTGCAGCCGTGCCCGCCACTGCTCCGGAGTGATCGCGGCGACCTCCTTCTGGGACAGCTCGCGCTTCTGCGGCGGGTTGGCGAACCACCAGATCTCGCCGTCCGGGCGCTTGACGTAGCTGAAGAAGCACCGTCGCCCGAAGAACATGTGCATCACACCGGGCTCGCCGGGC
This sequence comes from Thermocrispum agreste DSM 44070, assembly GCF_000427905.1. Lineage (GTDB taxonomy): Bacteria > Actinomycetota > Actinomycetes > Mycobacteriales > Pseudonocardiaceae > Thermocrispum > Thermocrispum agreste. The sequence continues at coordinate 302,628 of NZ_ATYX01000005.1, forward strand.
ACGTCCACGCCACGCGCGTAGCCGCCGGCGTTCAGCAGCGGCACGTACCGCGGCTCGGGCGCCTCCGGGTCGATAATGCGCCTGGTGGCCGACCGGAGCCCGTCCGCCCCGACGAGCGCATCCCCCTCGGCGGTGCTGCCGTCCTCGAACCTTGCCACCACACCGGCGCCGGACGGCTCGGCGCCGACCAGCCGCTTGCCGTACTCGATCCGGATGCCGCGACGCACCGCTTCGTCGCGCAGGACCGTGTAGAGGTCGGCACGGGTGATCGTCTGGTTCACGGTGCCGTCCGGGAGCGGGTCGCCGAACCGGAACTCGGCGAGCCGCTTGTCGTCCATCTCCATCACCATCTTCGGCGTGTCGAAGCCGCGCCGACGGACCTGGTCCGAGATGCCGAGGGTGCGCAGGACGTCCATGCCGTTGACGGCCAGCGTCAAGAACGCGCCGACGCCGTCCGCCGTGCGGTCGTAAGCCTCGTAGACGGTCGCGTCGATCCCGGCCTGTTGCAGCGCCATGGCCGTCGCCGGCCCGGCCACCCCGCCGCCGACGATCATCACGTTCGTGACTTTGACTTTAGTCATGTTATGACTATACATAGCATGACTATTCATGTCATTCCCATATAGGGTGATGACGTGGCCAGCAACACCGACCGTCGTTCTCCCCTCGCCCTGGTGCTGCTCTCGCTGCTGGCGGAGGAGCCGATGCACCCGTACCGGATGCGGGAGATGATCAAGGCACGCGGCAAGGACCGGATCGCCAACGTCGCGGCGCGCAACAGCGTCTACCAAACGATCGACCGGCTGCACCGGGCAGGACTGATCACGATTCGCGAGACGGAGCAGGACGAACGCCGCCCGGAGCGCACGGTGTACGAACTCACCGACGCCGGTCGCGACACGCTGCGCCGGTGGACCCGGGCCATGCTGTCGGACGTGGCGCGCGAGTTCCCGGAGTTCCCGGCGGCGCTGGCGTCACTGATGGTGCTCAGCCCGGACGACGTGCTCGCTCAGCTGACGGCCAGGGCGGAAAAGCTCAAGGCGGAGATCGACGAGCGGAGCGCCGAACTCGCCGCGGTGGGTGACCTGCCGCGCCTGTTCACGCTCGACGACGAATACACCCTGACCATCAAGCGCGCGGAACTGCGATGGGTCGAGGGAGTCGTCGACGCTCTCCGGTCCGGCGAGCTGACCTGGTCCGAAGAGTGGATCAGGGAGATCGCCGCCAGGATGGAAGGGCAGGAGCACCGCGCGGGATGATCCCGGCCCGCGGACGCCGGTCAGGCCCCGGCGGCCGCCTTCAGCTCGTCCACCCGGTCGGTCCGCTCCCACGGCAGATCGAGGTCGGTGCGGCCGAAGTGGCCGTACGCGGCGGTCGGGGTGTAGATCGGCCGCAACAGGTCGAGGTCGCGGATGATGGCGCCCGGCCGCAGGTCGAACACCTCGGTGATGGCCTGCTGGATCTTGGCCGGGTCGACCGTCTCGGTGCCGAACGTCTCCACGAACAACCCGACCGGTGCCGCCTTCCCGATCGCGTAGGCCACTTGCACCTCGATCCGGCCGGCCAGGCCCGCGGCCACCACGTTCTTGGCCACCCAGCGCATGGCGTACGCGGCCGAACGGTCCACCTTCGACGGGTCCTTGCCGGAGAATGCGCCGCCGCCGTGGCGGGCCATGCCTCCGTAGGTGTCCACGATGATCTTGCGGCCGGTCAGGCCTGCGTCGCCCATCGGGCCGCCGATGACGAACCGGCCGGTCGGGTTGACCAGCAGCCGGAAGTCGGAGGTGTCGATCGGCAGGTCCTCGATCTCCGGGCCGATCACGTGCTCGCGCACGTCGACGCCGAGCATCTTGTCCAGGTCGATGCCCTCGGCGTGCTGGGTGGACACCACCACGGTGTCCAGTCGCACGGCCTGGTCCCCCGCGTACTCGATCGTCACCTGGGTCTTGCCGTCCGGACGCAAGTACGGCAGCACGCCGGTCTTGCGCACCGTCGCCAGCCGCCGGGCCAGCCGGTGGGCCAGCGCGATCGGCAGCGGCATGAGCTCCGGGGTGTCGCTGCACGCGTAGCCGAACATCAAGCCTTGGTCCCCGGCGCCCTGCCGGTCCAGCTCGTCGCCGCGGGCGTCGGCGCCGACGCGCGCCTCGTACGCCTCGTCGACACCCTGGGCGATGTCCGGCGACTGCGAACCGATCGCGACGTTCACACCGCACGAATTGCCGTCGAAGCCCTTCGCCGACGAGTCGTAGCCGATGTCGAGGATGGTGTCCCGCACGATCGTCGGGATGTCGGCGTAGGCCTCGGTGGTCACCTCGCCCGCGACGTGCACCTGGCCGGTGGTGATCAGCGTCTCCACCGCCACGCGGGACCGCGGGTCCTTCTCCAGCAGCGCGTCCAGGATCGCGTCACTGATGGCATCACAGATCTTGTCCGGATGCCCTTCCGTCACCGATTCCGAGGTGAACAGCCTGTTCTGCGATCCGGTCACGACACTTACCTTCCGTTGTGATGCGGCCGCTGCGATCGGCGCGCACGGCTTGCCACAAAGCCTACTTCGGAACGCCTGAATACCCGGTACCCACCGGTCACTATCCACTCAAGCGCCGGCGACGGCGGCTACCGCGTCCCACACTGCGGCCGCCAGTTGCGATTTCGATCCGAACGGGATGGGTGTTTCAGTCCCGTTCGCCGCCAGCAGCCACCCGGCGTTGTGCTCGACCTCGAACGCCTGCCCGTCGCCGACGGCGTTGACCACCAGCAGGTCGCTTCCCTTGCGGCGCAGTTTGGCGCGAGCGTGTTCCAGCACGTCGGCGCTCTCGTCCCCGGTCTCGGCCGCGAAGCCGACGATGACCTGTTCCGGTCTGCGCTGCGCGACCAGCTCGGCCAGCACGTCCGGATTGGTCTCCAGCTCGATCGGCGCCGGCCGGTCGCCGGTCTTCTTGATCTTGTGCTGGGTGAACCTGGCGGGACGGAAGTCGGCCACCGCGGCGGCCATCACCACCACGTCGGCCTCTTTCGCCGCTTCCAGCATCGCCTCGCGCATCTCCAGCGCCGTCGACACCGAGACCAGATCGACCCCGGCAGGCGTGGGCAACGTCACGGTGTGACCGGCCACCAGCGTGACCTTCGCGCCGCGCGCGGCCGCCACCCGCGCCAGCGCGTAGCCCTGTTTGCCGGACGAACGATTGCCCAGGTAGCGCACCGGGTCCAGCGGCTCCCTGGTGCCCCCGGCCGAGACGACCACGGACAGCCCTTCGAGATCGCGGCGCAGCGCATCCGCGTCGGCCAGCAGCAGCTTGGCCAGATCCACGATCTCCGCCGGATGGGCCAGGCGGCCCTTGCCGGTGTCGGGACCGGTGAGCCTGCCGGTGTCCGGGTCCGGGACGACCACCCCGCGCCGCCGCAGCGTCGCCACGTTCTCCTGGGTCGCCGGATGCTCCCACATCTCGGTGTGCATCGCGGGGAAGAAGATCGTGGGACACCGCGCGGTCAGCAGCGTGCCGGTGAGCAGGTCGTCCGCCACGCCGTGCGCGGCCTTGGCCAGCAGATCCGCCGTCGCGGGCGCGACCAGCACCAGGTCGGCCTCCTGGCCGATGCGCACGTGCTCGACCGAGGGGACGTTGGAGAACACGTCGGTGTGCACCGGCTGACCGGACAGCGCCTCCCACGTGGCGGCGCCGACGAACCGCAACGCGGCCGCGGTCGGCACGACCCGCACGCGGTGGCCCGACTCGGTGAGCCCGCGCAGCACCTCGCACACCTTGTAGGCGGCAATCCCGCCGCCCACGCCGAGCACGACGCTCGGCTTCCGGTCGGTCATCGCCGGACCTTTCGTGCGGCGGGGCCGTTACTCGCCCTCGGTGTGCTCGAGCAGACCGGCGTGGATCTCCCGCAGCGCGATCGACAGCGGCTTCTCCCGCGGGCCCGGCTCGACCAGCGGACCGACGTACTCCAGCAGGCCCTCGCCGAGTTGGGCGTAGTAGTCGTTGATCTGCCGCGCCCGCTTGGCCGCGTAGATGACCAGGGCGTACTTCGAGCTGACCTTCTCCAGCAGGTCGTCGATCGGCGGGTTGATGATGCCCTCGAGCTTCTCGCCCGTCGTTTCCTGCGTGGTGGTGGTCACTCGCTTCGTCTCCTTGCCTGTACCGGCCGGCGAATCGGACATGCGCCCGGACAGCGTCATCCCCGCCATGCCTCACTCACGGTCTGCAACAACCAAGGTTAGCAACTCGCGGGCGGCACGCTGCACGTCGGCATTGACTACGCACGCGTCGAACTCGCCTGCGGCGGCCAGTTCCCGCTTGGCGGCCTCCAGCCGTGCCGCCACGGCGGCGTCCTCCTCCGTGCCTCGCCCGGTCAACCGGTCGACCAGTTCCTCCCACGACGGTGGGACCAGCATCACCAGCTGGCAGTCGGGCATGGCGGCGCGCACCTGGCGGGCGCCCTGCAGCTCGATCTCCAGCACCGCGGGTCTGCCGGACTCCAGCGCCTCGATCACCGGTGCGCGCGGCGTGCCGTAGAAATTGCCCGCGTACTCGGCGTGCTCGAGCAGCTCGCCGTTGGCGACCATCTTTGCGAACGTCTCCCGGTCGACGAAGTGGTAGTGATCCCCGTCGACCTCGCCCTCCCGCGGCGGGCGGGTGGTCACCGAGACGCTGAAGTAGATCTCCGGCGCCAGCTCACGCAGCACCGCCATGACGCTGGACTTGCCGACCCCGGACGGACCGGAGACGACAGTGAGCCGGCGCCGGGCCGGGCGGCCCGACACCGGCTCACCGGTGCGCTTCACTCCCCGCTGAACTCGGCGAGCAGAGCCTTGCGCTGCCGCTCACCGAGCCCGCGCAGCCGACGGCTGGCGGCGATCTCCAGCTTCTCCATGGTCGCCTGGGCGCGCACCTTGCCCACGCCCGGCAGCGCCTCGAGCAGCGCAGAGACCTTCATCTTGCCGAGAACCTCGTCCGTCTCGGCCTGCTTGAGCACGTCGGCCAGAGTGGTGCCACCTCGCTTCAGCCGCTCCTTGAGCTCCGCCCGGGCCCGGCGAGCCGCAGCAGCCTTCTCCAAGGCAGCGGCGCGCTGTTCCTCGGTCAGCTGGGGAAGTGCCACGATGTCCTCCGATTTGCTTACGGTCGCTTCGTCGCCGCGACGTTACCTACCTGCGACCGACCACCTCAACGCGGGGTCTGCATCGGGTGACCGCTGCCAGACGTGCTGGTCGGTGGCCGTCGCGGATCGGGGTCTATCCCAACATAAAAACCCCGGCCTGCCAATGACCGGGTGATCGTCGGAGACGACGGATGAATCACGTCACGCCGGCGGCCACGCGACGCAGGGCAGCGCGCAGCTCGTCCGGGTCCGGACCGTGCCGCAGGATGTCCCGCGCGGACGCCGGAAGCACCACGTTCCGGCCGCCAGAAGCGCCGTGGACGGCGTTGGCGAGGTTCCCAGGGCTGGCACCGAACAACCGCCGCAAATCGTCCGCTGTGGCGCCCTGAGCGCCGAATCCGGGGGCGAGCACCGGACCGTTCAGCCTGCCGATGTCGACGTCCAGCTCCGGCAGCGTGGCGCCGATCACCAGGCCGACGTCGCCGAGCGGCGCGCGCCCGGCGTTCAGCTCCGCCGCCGCGTCGACGATTTCCTGCGCCACCTGCCGTTGCAGCTGGTGCCCCTCCGGATTGGACGTCCTGGCCAGCACGAACAGCCCGCGGCCGGTTTCCGCGGCCAGCTCCACCGCGGGCCGCAGCGCCCCGAATCCCAGATACGGCGAGACGGTGATCGCGTCGGCCGCGAGCGGCGCCTTGTCGGAGAGGTAGGCGCGCGCGTAGGCGGCCATGGTCGAGCCGATGTCTCCGCGCTTGACGTCCAGCAGGACCAGCGCCCCGGCGGCGCGCAGGCCGTCGATCAGTCGCTCGAGCACCGCGATGCCCGCGGCACCGTAGCTTTCGAAGAACGCCGACTGCGGCTTGACCACCGCCGCTTCCGGCCCGAACACGTCCACACAGGTCTGGGCGAACCGGGCCAGCCCGAACGGGTCGTCCGGCAGGCCCCAGGACCGCAGCAGCTCCGGATGCGGGTCCACGCCCACGCACAGCGGCCCGCGCCGCCGGATCGCGGCCAGCAGCCGCTCACCGAACCTCGTACCCGCACTCATGACCGCTCCGCCCGCAACGCCGCCTGCAACTCCTGCAACGACCGCACACCGATGTCACCGCGGATGGCCGCCTCGATGCCGTGCACGGCCGCCGCCAGGCCCTGGATGGTGGTGACGCACGGGATGTCCCTGGACACCGCCGCGGTGCGGATCTCGTAGCCGTCGATGCGCGGCCCGCTGTTGCCGTACGGGGTGTTGATCACCATGTCCACCGCGCCGTCGAGGATCATCTCGACGATGTTCGGCTCGCCGTCGCCGGCGCTCTCGTAGTGCTTGCGCACCACGGTGCACGGGACGCCGTTGCGGCGCAGCACGGCCGCCGTGCCCGCGGTGGCCAGCACCTCGAAGCCGAGGTCGGCCAGCCGTTTCACCGGGAAGATCATCGCGCGCTTGTCCCGGTTGGCCACCGACACGAACACCCGGCCGGACGTCGGCAGCGAGCCGTAGGCGCCCGCCTGGGACTTGGCGAAGGCCATCCCGAACGACGAGTCGACGCCCATCACCTCGCCGGTGGACTTCATCTCCGGCCCGAGCAGCGAGTCGACGCCCTGGCCTTCCGGGGTGCGGAACCGGTGGAACGGCAGCACCGCCTCCTTCACCGACACCGGAGCCTCCGGCGGGAGCGTGCCGCCGTCGCCATGGGCCGGGAGCACACCGCTTTCCCGCAGCTGCTTGATGGACTGCCCCATCATCAGCAGCGCGCACGCCTTGGCCAGCGGGACACCGGTGGCCTTGGAGACGAACGGCGCCGTCCGTGACGCGCGCGGGTTGGCCTCCAGCACGTACAGCACGTCGTCCTTGAGGGCGTACTGCACGTTGAGCAGCCCGCGCACGCCGACCCCGCGGGCGATGGCCTCGGTGGACGCCCGGACCTTCTCCAGGTCGGTGACACCGAGCGTGATCGGCGGCAGTGCGCAGGACGAGTCGCCGCTGTGCACACCGGCTTCCTCGATGTGCTCCATCACGCCGCCGAGGTAGAGCTCTTCGCCGTCGAACAGCGCGTCCACGTCGATCTCGATGGCGTCGTCGAGGAAGTTGTCCACCAGCACCGGGTGCTCCGGCGTGACCTCGGTGGCGCGCTCGATGTAGCTGGCCAGGTGCTGCTCGTCGTAGACGATCTCCATGCCACGGCCGCCCAGCACGTAGGACGGGCGGACCAGCACCGGGTAGCCGATCTCGTCCGCGATGCGCTTGGCGCCTTCGAACGACGTGGCGGTGCCGTACTTCGGCGCGGGCAGCCCGGCGGCCCGCAGCACCTCGCCGAACGAGCCCCGGTCCTCGGCGAGGTGGATCGCCTCCGGCGGGGTGCCGACGATCGGCACCCCCGCGTCGGCCAGCCGTTGTGCGAGCTTGAGCGGCGTCTGCCCGCCCAGCTGGACGATCACCCCGGCGACTGTGCCGCTCTGCTGCTCGGCGTGCACGACCTCCAGCACGTCCTCGAACGTCAGCGGCTCGAAGTACAGCCGGTCCGAGGTGTCGTAGTCGGTGGAGACCGTCTCCGGGTTGCAGTTGATCATCACGGCCTCGTAGCCGGCGTCCCGCAACGCCAGCGCGGCGTGCACGCACGAGTAGTCGAACTCGATGCCCTGGCCGATCCGGTTCGGCCCACTGCCCAGGATGATCACCTTGGGCCGCTCGCGCTGCTCGGCGACCTCGGACTCGGCGGCCGGGTCGAGCTCGTAGGCGCTGTAGTGGTACGGCGTCCGCGCGGCGAATTCCGCGGCGCAGGTGTCGACCGTCTTGAACACCGGCCGCACCCCCAGCCTGTGCCGCAGTGCACGCACGCCGTCCTCCCCGGCCAGTTCCGGCCGCAGCGCGGCGATCTGCTGGTCGGAGATGCCGTAGCGCTTCGCCCGCCGCAGCAGCGGCTCGTCCAGCACCGGCGCGTCCACGATCTGCTTGCGCAGCTCCACAAGCGACTGGATCTGGTCGACGAACCACGGGTCGATCCCGGACGCCTCGGCCACCTGCTGCACGGTGCCGCCGAGCCGCAGCGCCCGCTCCACCGCATACAGCCTTCCGTCGCGCGGGGTGCGCAGTTCCTCCAGCGTCGACTCCAGCGTGGCGCCTGCCGGATCCGGCTGCGTCCAGAAGCCCGCCGCCTTGGTCTCCAGCGACCGCAGGGCCTTGCCGAGCGCTTCGGTGAAGCTCCGGCCGAGCGCCATCGCCTCGCCGACCGACTTCATCGTGGTGGTCAGCGTCGGGTCGGCACCGGGGAACTTCTCGAACGCGAACCGCGGCACCTTGACCACGACGTAGTCCAGCGTCGGCTCGAACGACGCGGGCGTCTCCCCGGTGATGTCGTTGCGGATCTCGTCCAGCGTGTAGCCGATGGCCAGCTTCGCGGCGATCTTGGCGATCGGGAAACCGGTGGCCTTGGAGGCCAGCGCAGACGACCGGGACACCCGCGGGTTCATCTCGATGACGACCATGCGGCCGGTCCGCGGGTGCACCGCGAACTGGATGTTGCAGCCGCCGGTGTCCACCCCGACCGCACGGATCACCTTGATCCCGACGTCGCGCATGTGCTGGTACTCGCGGTCGGTCAAGGTCATCGCGGGCGCCACGGTGACCGAGTCGCCGGTGTGCACGCCCATCGGGTCGACGTTCTCGATCGAGCAGACCACGACCACGTTGTCGTGCTTGTCGCGCATCAGCTCGAGCTCGTATTCCTTCCAGCCGAGGACGCTCTCCTCGATCAGCACCTCGGTGACCGGCGACTCCTCCAGGCCGATGGCGGCCATCCGCTCCAGGTCCTCCTCGGTGTGCGCCATGCCGGAGCCGAGGCCGCCCATGGTGAACGACGGCCGGATGACCACCGGAAGGCCGAGCTCGGCGACAGTCTGGCGGACCTCGTCCATGGAGTGACACACCCGGCTGCGCGGCACGTCGGCGCCGATGGAGCGGACGATGTCCTTGAACTTCTGCCGGTCCTCGCCGCGCTGGATGGCGTCGATGTTGGCGCCGATGAGCTCGACGCCGTAGGCGTCCAGCACGCCCCGCTCGTGCAGCGCGACGGCGGCGTTCAGCGCCGTCTGCCCGCCCAGCGTGGCCAGCAGCGCGTCCGGGCGCTCCCGTTCGATGACCTTCTCCAGGAACTCGGGCGTGACCGGCTCGATGTAGGTGGCGTCGGCGAACTCGGGGTCGGTCATGATCGTCGCCGGGTTGGAGTTGACCAGGCTCACCCGCAGCCCTTCGGCGCGCAGCACCCGGCAGGCCTGCGTCCCGGAGTAGTCGAACTCGGCGGCCTGACCGATGACGATCGGGCCGGAGCCGACCACCAGGACATGCTCGATGTCGTCGCGCTTAGGCACCCTTGGCCTCCATCACAGCCACGAACTGGTCGAACAACGGCGCCGCGTCATGGGGTCCGGCCGCCGCCTCTGGGTGGTACTGCACGCTGAACGCGGGCACGTCCAGCGCGCGCACACCTTCCACACACCCGTCGTTCGGGCAGTAGTGGCTGACTTCGGCCGCGCCGAAGTCGGTGTCGAAGCGCTCGCCGGGTTCGCCTTCCAGCGCGAAACCGTGGTTCTGTGCGGTGATCGCCACGGTGCCGGTGCGCACGTCGATCACCGGGATGTTGATGCCGCGGTGCCCGTAGCGCAGCTTGTAGGTGGACATGCCCAGCGCGCGGCCCAGGATCTGATTGCCGAAGCAGATGCCGAACAACGGCACCTCGTGGCGCAGCACCTGCCTGGTCACCTCGGTGGCGTGATCCATCGTCGCCGGGTCGCCCGGCCCGTTGGACAAGAAGACCCCGTCCGGCTCCATGGCCAGCAGCTCCTCGGCGGACGTGGACGCCGGGAGCACGTGCACCTCGATCCCCCGCTCGGCCATCATTCGCGGCGTGTTGGACTTGATGCCGAGGTCGAGCGCGGCCACTCGGAACCGCCGTTCACCGTGCGCAGGCACCACGTAGGGTTCGGCGGTGGTGACGTGCTTGGCCAGGTCCGCACCGGCCATCGGCGGCGAAGCCAGCACCTGCTCCAGCATCTCCTGCTCGGGCGGCAAAGTCTCACCGGAGAACACGCCCGCTCGCATCGCGCCGCGCTCTCGCAGGTGCCGGGTCAGCGACCGGGTGTCCACCCCGGCGATGCCGACCACGCCCTGCCGGTCCAGCTCGTCCGCCAGGGTGCGGGTGGCACGCCAGTTCGACGGGATGCGCGCGGGATCGCGCACCACGTAGCCGGCCACCCAGATGCGTGCCGACTCGTCGTCCTCGTCGTTCCACCCCGTGTTGCCGATGTGCGGCGCGGTCTGCACCACGATCTGGCGGTAGTACGAAGGGTCGGTCAGCGTCTCCTGATACCCGGTCATGCCGGTGCAGAACACCGCCTCGCCCAGCGCCGTCCCACGCGCGCCGAAGGGCTCGCCGCGGAAGATGCGGCCGTCTTCCAACACCAGCGCGGCCGAGGGGGTCACGGTGCCGTTCATGCCGCACCTTTCATGCTCGTCCACTCGGGATATGCGTCCATGTCGTCGCCACGGAAGCCGGTGTCCAGCAGCGCATCACCGAGCCGCCAGGTGATCACCAGCAGACCGTCGATGCCCATCACCTTGCCCGCCATCCTGCGTGCGGTGCCGACCTCGGTGATCGCCGAAGCCGGGATGAAGAAGCTGCGCGCACCGTGCCGCTCGACCACGACGCCGCTGTCGTGCCGCCGCAGGGTGGCCGGGCCGCGCATCCCCACCCCACGGGCGACGATGCGGTCCTGCCATCGGCCGTGCGGCGTGGTCGCCACGTACACGCCGTCCATCGCCGCCAGCTCCGGCCCGAGATCTTCCGGGACGTCCGGGAAAGGCGGGTACAGCACACTCTGTTCGCGAGCCTTGCGCCGCCAGCCGAGCCACATCGCCCAGACCCCGAGCAGGAAGACCGCGAGCACCAGCAGCGTGAGCAGAAAACGTTCCACTAGCGAACCTTCCCATCCAACTGGGTGATTCGCCCACGCAACATGGTCGCCGTCACGACGCCGGGGAGCGTCATCCCCTCGTACGGGGTGTTCGCGGCGATGCTGGCCAGCTCGTCGCCGTGCACCGTCCACTCCCGGTCCGGGTCGACCAACGCCAGCGTCGCGGGCTCACCCACGGCCACCGGCCTGCCCTGGTCGGCCAGCCGCCCGATTTCCGCGGGCCGCTCGCTCATCACCCGCGCGACGTCGCGCCAGGACAGCAGGCCGGGGCGGACCATGGTCTGCACGACGACCGACAGCGCGGTCTGCAGGCCGAGCATGCCCGGGCGGGCGGCTTGCCACTCCACGTCCTTGTCCTGCGGGGCGTGCGGGGCGTGGTCGGTGGCCACGCAGTCGACGATGCCCTCGGCCAGTGCCTGGCGCAGGGCCGCGGTGTCCGGCTCGGTGCGCAGCGGCGGGTTCACCTTGTTCACCGGGTCGTAGCTGGTCAGCCGCTCGTCGGTGAGCAGCAGGTGATGCGGGGTCACCTCGGCGGAGACCTGGGTGCCGCGCTCCTTCGCCCAGCGCAGGACGTCGACCGTCCCCTTGGTGGAGACGTGGCAGATGTGCAAGCGGGCGCCGACGTGCTGCGCCAGGATGCAGTCGCGGGCGACGATCGCTTCTTCAGCGGCCGCGGGCCAGCCGGCGAGCCCGAGTCGCGCCGCCAGCTCACCTTCGTGCGCCTGCGCCCCGACGGTCAGGCGGGGTTCTTCCGCGTGCTGCGCGATCACCGCATCCAGCGCCCGGGAGTACTCGAGCGCGCGGCGCATGATCAGCGGGTCGTGCACGCAGAAACCGTCGTCGGAGAACATCCGCACCCGGGCCCGGGAGGAGGCCATGGTGCCGAGCTCGGCGAGCTGTTCGCCCTCCAGCCCGACGGTCACCGCACCGACCGGGTACACGTCGACCAGCCCGACGGACTCGCCGATCCGGCGGACGTGCTCGACGACGACGGCGTTGTCCGCAACCGGGTCGGTGTTGGCCATCGCGAACACCGCCGTGTACCCGCCGAGAGCGGCGGCCGCGCTGCCGGTGGCGATCGTCTCGGCGTCTTCCCGCCCGGGTTCCCGCAGGTGGGTGTGCAGGTCGACGAAACCGGGCAGCAGCACCTGGCCGCCCGCTTCGATCACTTCCGCGCCGTCCGGTGGCGTGATCTTCGGCTCGATCGCGGCGATCACCCCGTCCGACACCAGCACGTCCACCGGGTCGCCCTCGCCGTAGGGCCGGGCGCCGCTGATCACAACGTCGGTCATCGGGCCTCCGCTCGTCTCGGTGCTCGTTCCCGGCAGGCCATGCGTCCCCCGCCTGCCGTGTGCTGCGCTCGGCTGGTCATGCGTCCTCGCCGGCCCGGGTCTGCGCGGCCAGCAAGTGGTAGAGGACGGCCATCCGCACGTGTACGCCGTTGCGCACCTGCTCGACGATCACGGAATTGGCCGCGTCCGCCACGCTGTCGGCGATCTCCATGCCGCGCAGCATCGGGCCGGGGTGCATCACCACCGCGTGCTCCGGGAGCAAGGCGGCCCGCGCGGCGTTGAGGCCGTAGTTGATCGAGTACTCGCGGGCCGACGGGAAGAACGCCCCGTGCATCCGCTCGGCCTGCACCCGCAGCATCATCACCGCGTCCGCGGCGGGCAGCTCGGCGTCCAGGTCGAAGCTGACCCGCACCCGGCGTGACGCCAGCCAGCCGGTCAGCGCGGCGGGCACCAGCGTGGGCGGGCCGACCAGCACCACTTCGGCACCGAGCGTGGTCAGCAGGTGGACGTTGGAGCGGGCGACCCGGCTGTGCAGCACATCACCCACGATGACTACTCGCCGTCCCTCCAACGGCCCAAGCCGTTCGCGGAGCGTGGCGGCGTCCAGCAGCGCCTGTGTCGGGTGCTCGTGCATTCCGTCACCGGCGTTGATCACCGAAGTGGGGGTATCCGCCAGCCACTCGGCCAGCCGCTGGGCGGCGCCCGACGCGGGGTGCCGCACGATGACGCAGTCCGCGCCCGCCGCCGAGAGGGTCAGCGCCGTGTCGCGCAGGCTCTCGCCCTTGCCCACCGACGAGCCGCTGGCCGAGACGTTCACCACGTCGGCGCTCATCCACTTGCCCGCCAGCTCGAACGACACCCTGGTGCGGGTGGAGTTCTCGTAGAACATGGTGATCACGGTGCGGCCGCGCAGCGTCGGCAGCTTGCGCACCTCGCGCCCCAGCAAGGTGCGCTTGAGCTCGTCGGCGGTGTCCAGCAACGCCGTTGCGGTGTCCCGGTCCAGTCCCTCGGTGGTCAGCAGATGCTTCACCGCGAACCCTCTCCCCCGCCTGCATCCGGCGCGGCCGCGCGCAGCAGCACCGCGTCGCGCCCGTCCACCTCCGACAGCAGCACCGCGACCTCTTCCCGGCGCGACGTCGGCACGTTCTTGCCCACGTAGTCGGCCCTGATCGGCAGCTCACGGTGGCCGCGGTCCACCAGCACGGCCAGTTGCACCACGCGCGGCCTGCCGATGTCGCGCAGCGCGTCCAGCGCGGAGCGGATGGTGCGGCCGGAATACAACACGTCGTCGACCAGGACGACGGTCCGGTCGTCGATGCCGCCTTCCGGCAGCTGGGTGAGTTCGAGCGGACGCGGCGGGCGACGGCGCAGATCGTCCCGGTAGAGGGTGACGTCGAGGCTGCCGTGGGGAACCGGCTGACCGGAGAACTCGGTGATGCGCCCGGCGAGGCGAGCCGCCAGCGGCGCTCCCCTGGTGGGGATGCCCAGCAGGACCGGGACCGGTTCGCCTCCGGGCCCGATGGCCGTCTTCTCGATGATCTGATGCGCGATGCGGGCGATGGTGCGCGCGACGTCACCGGCGGAGAGCAGCTCGCGCTCTGCCGGTCCCGTCGCGCCGCGGGTGCGCGGCGCCACGTGCAGCTCCTTCCCCGCCTCACGGGACGGGTCGTTAAAGGATTCCAGATCGGCTACCCCGCGTGTGCGCGGCAGCGTCGCCCCGACAGTAGCAGGGTCCGTTACTCAGCCGACTGGGTGGTGTCGAGAATTTGGGACGATTCCCCCGGATGATCGGGTTGAACTGGTGACCACGAGCGGTAACCATTACGCTGAGTATTCACCTCACGAAGCTCGCCCGTCCGACAACAGTGGCGGGGCACAGGGAACGGAGAGATGAGCACATGGGCGATTACGCCAAGGCGCTGGGCGCCAAGCTCCGCAGCATCCGGCAGCAGCAAGGGCTGTCGTTGCACGGCGTCGAGCAGAAGTCCGGTGGCCGGTGGAAAGCGGTCGTGGTCGGCTCCTACGAACGGGGCGACCGGGCAGTAACCGTCCAGAAGCTCGCCGAACTCGCCGACTTCTATGGCGTGCCGGTGGTCGAGCTGCTGCCGGAGGGACGCGTGCCGTCCGGTGCCGAGCCGGCCACCAAGATCGTGATCAACCTGGAGCGATTGCAGCAGCTACCCGCCGAGAAGGTCGGCCCCTTGGCCCGCTACGCGGCGACCATCCAGAGCCAGCGCGGCGACTACAACGGCAAGGTGCTGTCCATCCGGACCGAGGACCTGCGCTCGCTGGCGATCATCTACGACATGACGCCGGGTGAGCTGACCGAGCAGCTGATCGAGTGGGGTGTGCTGCCGCCGGAGGCGCGACCGGCCAAGGACGACAACAACTGACACGTCGCACGAAAGGCTCCGGCACGCTGGGCGGGCCGGAGCCTTGGTCGTTGTCCGGCGCCCCGCGCAGCGGCCAGCACGGTGTGCGCCGGTGGTTGCGCAGAACACCGAGCTTTGCTGTTCAAGTGGGTCAGGTGGCAATCGGTACGGAACGCAGCCGCCGGGGCAAGGGAACGCGGACGTGAGCGCGGCTGGGGGTCGGCGTAGCCGGCAAGCTCGGGGCGACCGGGAAAGCGGTGCTCGGATCGCAACCAGCGAGGCTGGTGGCGGCAAGCACAGCGTGCAGGGACGATCACCGCAGCCAGTTGGAGCGCGAACACAGCCGGTCGCGACCGTCCGAAACCCCGTTGCCCGGACCCGAAACGCGCAGCCCAGGTGACCGGAGCGCGTAACACCGGATCGGAGTCCTGCACACGCTCCATCCGGCGTCGGCTCCAGTCGCCCGAAGTCGGCAGCCGGTCTGCCCGGAGCACACCCCGGCCGGTCAGAGCACCGCACCCTGGCGACAGAGCGCCGCACCGCGGCCGGTCAGAGCGCCGCGCCCCGGCGGTCAGAACACCGCACCCCGGCCGACCAGAGCCGCACCCCGGCGGTCAGAGCACGGAGCGCAGTTTGTCGGCCACCGTGGCCATCCGGCCCAGCACGCCGTTGACGAAACGGGGCGAGTCGTCGGTGGAGAGCATCTTGGCGATGCTGACGGCCTCGTCGATGGCGACCGGATCCGGCACGTCCTCGGCCCACAGCAGCTCGAAGACGCCCATGCGCAGCACGGCGAGGTCGACCGGCGGCATACGCTCGATCGTCCAGCCTTTGGCGTACTCGGCCAGCAGCTCGTCGATGTGTTCCCGGTGTTCGGCCACCCCTTCGACCAAGGTGATGGCGTAGTCCGGGACCGGGTCAGCGTCCGGCGACCCGACACGTGCGGACAGCACCTCGGCCGGCTCGACGCCGCGCAGGTGCGCTTCGTAAAGCAGCTCGACGGCCCGCTGGCGCGCCGCGCGGCGCCCAGCAGGCCGGGATGCCCGCCCGCTCAACTGGATGCACGGCCGAGGTAGCGGCCGTCACGCGTGTCGACCTTGACCTTGTCACCGGTGTTGACGAACAGCGGCACCTGGATCTCCGCGCCAGTCTCGAGCTTGGCCGACTTGGTGCCTCCGGTGGCCCGGTCCCCTTGCAAGCCGGGGTCGGTGTGTTCCACGACCAGCTCGACCGAGGTGGGCAGCTCGACGAACAGCGGCGTCGACTCGTGGAACGACACCGTGGCCTCGGTGTTCTCCAGCATGTACTTGGCGGCGTCACCGACGACCTCGGCCGAGACCGGCACCTGGTCGTAGGTCTTGGCGTCCATGAACACGTAGTCGTCGCCGTCCTTGTACAGGTACGTCATGGCGCGCCGGTCGACCGTGGCGGTGTCCACCTTCACACCCGCGTTGAAGGTCTTGTCCAGCACCTTCCCGCTGAGCACGTGCTTCAGCGTGGTGCGCACGAACGCGCCGCCCTTGCCGGGCTTGACGTGCTGGAAGTTCAGGACGGTCCACAGCTCACCGTCCAGGTTGAGCACCATGCCGTTCTTCAGGTCATTGGTGGTGGCCACTGGTTGCCATTCTCCCGTGTTCGTCGTGCGCGCCGGCGCGCGCCATGCTCTGTCAAACGGTCACCAATTCCTTAATCGACAAGGTCAGAACTTCGTTGTCGCCCTCGGCGACGACGAGGGTGTCCTCGATCCGTACGCCCCCGCGGTCGGCCAGATACACACCGGGCTCCACGGTGACCGTCATACCAGCGGAAAGTTTACCGGCGCCGGTCTTGGCGATGCGCGGCGCCTCGTGCACGTCGAGGCCGACGCCGTGCCCGAGACCGTGCGGGAATTCGTCCCCGTATCCGGCGCGGTCGATCACTCTGCGGGCGGCCGCGTCCACCGCGGCCAGGTCGGCCCCTGCCACGGCCGCCTGGCGGCCGGCCGCTTGCGCGGTGCTGACCAGGCTGTAGATTTCGCGCTGCCACGCGGCGGGCCGCCCGATGACCAGGGTGCGGGTCATGTCGGAGTGGTAACCGCCCACTACGGCACCGAAGTCCAGTTTGACGAAGTCGCCCTCGGCCAGCACGGCGTCGGTCGGCCGGTGGTGCGGGATCGCCGAGTTGGGCCCGGTGGCCACGATCGACGGGAACGCGATGGCGTCGGCGCCGTGATCGAGCATCAGGTTCTCCAGCTCGCGGGCGACCTGCCGCTCGGTCCAGCCCGCGCGCACCCCGCCGTGTTCGATCAGGTCGGCCAGGGCACGGTCGGCGGCCGCGCACGCCATCCGCAGCGCCTCGATCTCCCCGGCGTCCTTGACCGCGCGCAGCTGCTCGACCAGTCCCGGGGTCCGGACCAGGTCGATGCCGTCCGCCAGCTCGGTCATCGTGTCGTAGAAGTCGACGCTGACGTGCTGGCTTTCGAAGCCGAGCCGCCGGTAGGCCTGGGCATCGCTCGCGGCGTGCCGCACCAGGGCGGCCGCGCTGGCCCGGTCGAGGACCGTCTGCAGGTCGGGGACCTCGGCCTTCGCCTGCGTCGTGTAGCGGCCGTCGGTGCAGAAGACCGTGCGCTGCTCGCTGGCCGGCTCGTCTGCGACGTGCACCAGCAGCGCGGCGTTCGAGCCGGTGAACCCGGTCAGGTACCTGATGTTGCGGAGGTCGGTGACGAGGATCGCGTCGACGTCCCGCTCCGCCAGCAGGCGGCGCAGCGCGGCGCGGCGGCGGGGGTGGACGTCCTCGGTGTGTGTTCGCGGCACGGCGTTCAAGCCTAGTGGCACCGGCTCGGCATAGCGTCCAAGCCTCGTGGCACCCGCTCGGCACGGCGCCCAAGCCCCGCAGCACCTCCCTCGGCACTGCGCCCCCACCCCGCAGCACCTCCCTCGGCACGGCGCCCAAGCCTTCGTGGCACCCCCACAGCACGGCGCCCCCACCCCGTGGCACCGACTAGGGTGCTGGTCATGAGTGCGTGGTCGGTTCGGGGTCCCGTGATGGCGGTGGTGCACGCCGCAGGCACGGTCGTGCTGCTCAAGCTGAAGCTGGCCGGGGTCATGCCACCGACGTTTCTGACCTGGATCACCATCGCGGTCCTGATCGGGGTCGCGTGGTTGTGGGGCTCCGTCGACGGCTGGCGCCGGATCGACCGGCCGGTGGTCACTTGGTTCGTCGCGGGCGTCGTCGGCGGCCTGCTCGGTGGTGTACTCAACGTGGCCGGGCGCGCGCTGTTCGTCGACCAGACCGGGGTGTCGCAGTTGCCTGCCCAGCTGACCAGTGGGGCGGCGTTCACCGCGCTGTTGATCATGGTGCCGGCCTGGGTCGGGGTCGCGATCGGCGCACGGCTCGATCCGCCCGTTGCTCAGGAGCCTGGGGCCGCGGGCGCGGTCTCATCCGCAGCCGCTCCCCGGGATCGGGCCGCATCGGCGAAAGAAGCGGCGCGCTCCCGTGCGGCAACGCGAACCGCCAAGGTGCGGCCCTCGCCCCATAATCGCAAACCGTCGCCTACCGCCCTTCAAGAGCGCGACGAGCCGGCTTCGCGGACTGCGCAGCGTCCGGGTTCGGCGGGAAAAAGCCGGGGGACGTCCGGCCCGGCGAACAGAACTCCGTCTCCTCGTCCGCGCCCGGACCGGGATTCGTCCGGTCGGTCCGGGTCCGAGGACTAGGCGGTCACCGCTGCGCGGGCGCTCGCCACACCCCGGCTGCCCCGCGCCCCCACGGCCGAAGGCGTCAAGTGATCACATTCCGCCACAGTTGATCAACACCGCCAGGCGGATGGCCGCGGACGACGTCAGCCGAGCGAGCCACCGTGCGGGTGCGAGCTCCACGCGTTGTCGCTGACGGTGCGCGACTTCGAGCCGTTCAGCTGGGCAAGCTTCGAGACGAGCCGCTGATCGGGCACCAGCCACAGCCGCTTGTCCTCCAGCAACATGCCCGCCTTGTTGTCGGGTGACTGCAAAATCGGCGCTCCCGCACGCAGCCGGGCCGCCACCGGCAGCTCGGGCAAATCCGCGGGTCGTTCCTCCAGCACGTGCCTGGCCAGGACCTCGGCGACCGACCGCCGGTCCACCCTGATCAGCTTGCCGTTCGTGACCAGATCCATGGTCCGCTCGGGCGACGGGAAGGTGTAACCGTCGAGAATGCGGAGCGCTCGCTGCGGGTCCTGGCACCCGCGTGCACCTTCCAGGTCCATGCCGAAGTGCCGCATGTCCGTGGGCGCTTCGGAATTCTGCGTTGCCCTGATGACGTCCAGCGGCACGGTTCCGCACGGATCGTCCTCGGACAACGGCGCGTGGCCGTGCGCGGTGCGCACCAAGCCGGGGCCTTCCCGCCACGGACCGCGGATCGACACCGGCGGGAACGGGTTCACCGTGAAATGCCGGTCCCAGAAGGTGAGTGTGGTGCCTGCCTTCGTCTGGTGCGCGATCGCGAACGCGTCGAGCACGTCCACCCACATCAGATCCGCGCTGAACGCGTCGACCAGCGAGCTCTCCCGAGGGGCCGCGGTGTTGGGAACCGGTTTGAACCCGGTGGGCGCCAGCGCTTCGACCCCGGAGTTGAAGCGCGGGTCACGGGACCTGAGCAGGAACTGACCTGCGCCGTTCCACCCCGCCGCTTCGGCCGTGGTGTCGGTGAACATCAGGTAGAACCAGCCGTCCAGGTAGACGGCCGACGGCTGGCCGACGCCGTAGGCGTTGTCGCGCTTCCGGCCGTGCGACGGGGTGACGATGGGCTTGCCGCCGTTGGCCCGGCGCCACGTGATGCCGTCGCGGCTGGTCGCCACGCCGATCGCGTTGCCGAAGTTGTGGTCGTCGTTGCGGGCGCCTGTGTAGTACAGGTAGTAGACCCCGTCGACTTTGATGACCGACGGGTCGCACGTGTGCTTGGCGTCGAAACCCCGACGGCTGCCACTGAACACCGCCTTCGGCCCCTGAGTGCCCGCGGCGTCACGGAACGGCCCGTCGAGCGTCCGCGCTTCCCCGTACAGGATGTCGTCGCCTGCAGGCTTCGCCGCGCCGTACTGGCTGCACCACCACATGCGCTTGCGGTCGCCCTCGACCATCACGGTCGGGCCGTAGTTGTACGGTGCATCTGCCCAGCCGGCGGCGACCACCCCTGGGCTCTGGCGGTGGTTGACCGCGCGCAGCTTCAGTTTCGGCTCGACCTGCTGCTGTGCCGGATGCTGTCGTGGCTGCTGCCCGTGCAACGGCGACGCCGGCGACTGGGCGGGCAGCGCCTCCGAACTGCCGTCGTCGCAGCCCGACAGCACGGCCAGCGTCATCAGGAGAACGATCTGAACGACCGCGGCCACCCGCCGACGCCGCGCGGCACGCTTCGCGGCGAGCCTCCCGCCCCTGCCTCCGACACCCGCCACAGCGGGGGTCAGTCGGCTGATTTCACCCGTTCGGCGATCCATCGCAGCGCCAAACCGTACCCTGTGATGCCCAAGCCGGTGATCACCCCGTCGGCCACCGCCGCGGTGACGCTGTGCCTCCGGAACTCCTCCCGTGCGTGGATGTTGGAGATGTGCACCTCGACCAACGGTGCGGTCAGCTGCGCACACGCGTCCCGCAGGGCGATCGAGTAGTGCGTCCACGCCGCCCCGTTGAGGATCACCGGCCACTGGTTGTCGGCGGCTTCGTGCAACCACTCGACCATGTCGCCTTCGTGGTTGGTCTGCCGGACATCGACCTGGAGCCCCAGCCCGGCCGCTGTCGAGCGGCAGTAGTCGACCAGGTCGTCGTAAGTCGTCTCGCCGTAGATGTGCGGCTCCCGCTTGCCGAGGCGATTCAGGTTGGGGCCGTTGAGAATCAGCACGTTCACAGCAGCACCTTCTTCGTCTCGCCCGGTTCTCCGGACACCGCCGAGTAGGCGGCCGCGAGCAGTGCCGGGTCCGGGCCCTCCAGCCTGCCCGGCTTGCCCAGCGCGTCCAGCACGACGAATCGCAGCACCCCGGAGCGTGTCTTCTTGTCCCTGCGCATGATCTCCAGCAGCTCCGGCAGGGCCTGCGGGTCGTAGCTGACCGGAAGCCCGAGGGCGGTCAGCACCCGGGCATGCCGCGCCGCGGTCTCGTCGTCGAGCCGCCCGGCCAAGCGGGCCAGCTCGGCGGCGAACACCAGGCCCACGCTGACCGCCGCGCCGTGCCGCCACCGGTAGCGCTCCCGCCGCTCGATGGCGTGCCCCAGGGTGTGCCCGTAGTTCAGCACCTCGCGCAGGCTGGACTCGGTCAGGTCGGCGGCCACGACGTCCGCCTTGACCTGGATCTTGCGGCGGATCAGCTCGGGCAGGACGTCCCCGGTGGGGTCGGTCGCCGCCGCCGGATCGGCCTCGATGCGGTCCAGGATGACCGGATCGGCGATGAACCCGCCCTTGACGATCTCGGCCATGCCTGCGACGAGCTCGTTGCGCGGCAAGGTCTCCAGGGTGGTCAGGTCCACCAGCACTGCGCTCGGCTCGTGGAAGGCACCGACCAGGTTCTTCCCGGCGTCGGTGTTGATGCCGGTCTTTCCGCCGATCGCCGCGTCCACCATGCCGAGCAACGTGGTCGGGACGTTGACCAACCGAACGCCGCGCATCCACGTCGCGGCGACGAAGCCGGCCAGGTCGGTCACCGCTCCCCCACCGAGACCGACCACCACGCCTTTGCGGTCCAGGCCGATCTGGCCGAGGACGTTCCAGCAGAAGTCCGCCACCGCCAGGGCTTTGCCGTCCTCGGCATCCGGGATCTCGATCCGGTGCGCGTCGTGCCCGGCCTTGGTGAGGTCTTCGCGTACCGCCTCGGCGGTGGTGGCCAGCGTCGGCTGATGGACGATGGCGACCGTGGACGCCCCGGCCACCGCCTCGGCGAGCTCCCCGAGCAGCCCGCGACCGATGATCACGCTGTACGGCTGGGCCGTCTTCACCTCGATACGCGTCGGCTCCGTCATCACGACACCTTCTTCAGCTCGGCGACCACGGCGTCGACCACTTCGTCCGGCGTCAACTGGTCGGTGTCCACCTGCACGGTCGCGACCTCTCGGTAGAGCGGGAGCCGAGCCTCCAGCAATTGCTTGTACGTTGCCCGCGGGTTGACCCCGGCCAGCAGCGGCCGCGCCGTCGACAGGCCCACCCGTCTGACCCCGACGGGCATCCCCACGTTGAGGAACACGACCCGGTGGCCCACCAGGCGCTCCCGGGTGGCCGCCGAGAGCACGGCTCCTCCGCCCAGCGAGTAGACACCGTCGTGGCGTTGCAGTCCTTCGGCGATGACCTGTTCCTCCAGCTCGCGGAATCGCGGTTCGCCGTCCTCGGCGAAGATGTCCGGGATCGACTTTCCCGCCGTCTGCTCGATTTCGGCATCGGCGTCGACGAACGCGGCACCGAGCCGCTCGGCCAGCAGGGGCCCGACCGTGCTCTTGCCCGAGCCGGGTGGGCCGACGATGACGGCGACCGGGCTCATCGCGCCCACCACTTTTCCAGTGCGGCCAGGTAGGACTCGGCGTTGCGCTTGCTCTCCGCCAGCGAGTCGCCACCGAACTTCTCCGCAGCGGCGTCGGCCAGCACCAGGGCGACCACCGACTCGAGCACCACACCCGCACGGGGCACGGCACAGACGTCGGAGCGCTGGTGGATGGCCACGGCAGGCTCCTTCGTGGCCGTGTTCACCGTGGCCAGCGCGCGGGGCACGGTGGAGATGGGCTTCATGGCGACACGCACCCGCAGCGGCTCACCGTTGGTCATGCCGCCCTCCAGGCCGCCCGCGCGGTTCGACCGCCTGGTGACCCCGGCAGGCCCGGTGCCCAGGTCGATCTCGTCGTGCGCCTGAGAACCCCATCGGCGGGCCGTGGTGAATCCGTCGCCGATTTCCACGCCCTTCATCGCCTGCACACCCATGAGCGCCCCGGCCAACCGGGCGTCCAGCCTCCGGTCCCAGTGCACGTGTGAGCCCAGCCCGGGCGGAAGCCCGTAGGCGATCACCTCGATCACCCCGCCCACGGTGTCGCCCGCCTTCCGCACGGCCTCGACCTCCGCGACCATGGCCTCGGTCGCCGCCGGATCGAACGCCCGCACCGGGCTTTCGTCGATCGCGGGCAGGTCCTCCGGCCGCGGCAGCGGCCCTTCCGGGGCCGTTGCCCCGCCGATCGCCACCACGTGGCTGACGATCTCCACGCCGAGCAGCTGACGCAGGTAGGCGCGGGCCACCGTACCGAGCGCGGTCCGTGCGGCGGTCTCCCGCGCGCTGGCCCGCTCGAGCACGGGACGGGCGTCGTCGAAGCCGTACTTGAGCATCCCTGGCAGGTCTGCGTGGCCGGGCCGCGGCCGGGTCAGCGGAGCGTTCCGCGCCAGGCCCTCCAGCTCGCCGGGATCCACCGGATCGGCCGCCATGACCTTTTCCCACTTCGGCCATTCGGTGTTGCTGATGTGGATGGCGATCGGCCCGCCTTGCGTCACACCGTGCCGTACGCCTCCGGTGATCTCGACCGTGTCCTTCTCGAAACCCATACGAGGACTGCGGCCGAAGCCCAGCCGGCGGCGAGCAAGTTGCTCGCTGATCTCGGCCGAGGTGATGTGCACCCCGGCCACCATGCCTTCCAGCACGGCGGTCAAGCTCGGACCGTGGGACTCTCCTGCGGTGATCCAGCGCAACACCCATGAATCGTGTCATGTCGCGCACCTGCGCTCGCTACGGGCCCACACCGAATCTCTCCCCGGGAAACACCGCCATCACCCACGTGCTCACCAGCAGGCCCGGTCCGTGCGGCACGCCATCGCGCCAAGCGCGCCTGCCGGACAGCCGTCCGGCCAGCGCGAGCATTGCCGTGGTCATGGCCGCCAGCGCCGCACCCACCAGGACCGAGGCCCAGCCGAGCGCACCGAGGACACCACCCAATCCGCCGGACAGCTTGACGTCACCCGCGCCCAATGACGCCGGTCGTAGCGTGTGGACGCACCAGTGGCAAAGGAAGAAGCCAACGGCCCCGGCGGCCGCGGAAACCATCAGCCACGCGCTCTGCACTGCCACCGCCGCTGCACCGACGGCCAACCCGACAGCGACCGTCGCCGACATGGTCAGCGCATCGGGCAGGCGCATGTGTTTGAGATCCACGGCCGTCAGAGGCACCGCGAATGCCGTCAGCGCAACCGGCACGGGGAGCCACCACTCCGGCCACGACGATCCGGCGCGAGCGGCGACGACAGCGAACAGCAGAGCGGACGTCACTTCGAGCGGCCCCGGTCGTATCCGACACCCACGCGGCAGAGCCGCGAGGACCCACCGGCTGACAGCGCCCAGCAGGACGCCGATCGCGGCGAACACGCATGTCAGTTGCCATGTCATGCCGCCCAGCATCGGGACGCGACGCCGAGTCCACAACGCACGACGACACCCAGGACGCCACTCGCGTCACTGAACCGGCGATTTCCGACCCGGGATGCGCCATTCGCGGCGCCGGATGGTGACACGGGGCCGACTTGGACCTACCGTCGGAGCCGATCGGGACGGCGGCTAGCCGGCGGCCGTCGATCCCGGGGTTTCCGCTCCAGTGGTCGACGCGGAGCGCCAATCCCGGCGCGCCAACAGCAACCCGCCGAAGACGATGCACGCGATGTCGGTCACCAGTCCCCACACCTCGGCCGACGTCGTCAGCTGCTGCTGGATGCCGAACAAACCGACCGTAAGAGCAAGGAGGTACGCCCCCAATGTCGCCGCCCCGAATCCCACCGCGGCCAGCAACGGCAGCCAGTGCCGCCAGAACAGCACCCCACCGGAGATCACGATGCCGGCACCCACGTTCACCAGGAACAGCGGGCCGATCACCTCGTGCGTGTTGGCCCAGTCGTCCCACTCGAGCAAATGCACCACAGCCGAACCGAGAAGTCCGAACAGCAGTAGCGCAACCAGCACGACTCTGGCCATCACGCGTCCTTTCGCTCGGTGACCCATATCACCACAACGCGGTGGTTCCTGCTACCGGTTCAACCAGTAGACACCCGAGTGTGCTGCCAGAACACCGGACGCTCCGCGCCCCGGTCAGGTTGTGACGGCCTTGTGCTCCTAGCATGACCGTCCATGAGCCCCGAACGTCACACCCGCCGCGACGCGTTGACATTCGGCGTCGCCGTCGGCGCCGTAGGAGCCGTGTCCATCGCGGGCTGCGGCAGCGAGGAGCCACAGCAGCCGAAGGAGCCGCCCAAACGGCTGGTCAAGGCCGACGAGGTGGAGATCGGCAAGCCCAAGTTGGTGAAGCACCCCAACGGCCGGATGCTGCCCGGGCAGGAGTTCGAACAGATCATCCTGGTGCGCACGGACGAAAAGACCGTCAAGGCCTACAGCAACCTGTGCACCCACGCCGAGTGCCTGGTCAAGCCGAAGGGCAAGACCCTGCACTGCCCGTGCCACGAAGCCGACTTCGACCCGGCCACGGGCGAGGTCATCCAGGGACCGCCGCCGAAGCCGCTGGCGACGATCGACGTGCACATCGCAGACGGCTGGATCATGACGGGGTCGGCGTGACGGGCGCACTGGATCAGGTCGCACAGTGGCCGGTCTCCAACGCCGCGGCCGCTGTCGTCGCAGCTGACGGCCGGGTACTCGGAGCAGTGGGCGACGACAAGCGGGAGTACTACCTGGCCTCGGTGACCAAGCTGCTCACCGCCTACACCGTGCTCATCGCGGTCGAGGAAGGCGTGTTCGAGCTCGACACGCCCGCGGGCCCGGAAGGGGCGACCGTCCGGGACCTGTTGGCGCACACCGCCGGGGTCGCGTTCAGCCAGCGGAAGGTGGTGGCTGCCCCGCGCACCCGCAGGCTGTACTCCAGTGCCGGGTTCGACATGCTGGCCGAGGCGCTCACCGAGCACGCCGACATCGCGTTCGACACCTATCAGCAGGAAGCGCTGCTGACCCCGCTGGGGATGACCAGCACCCGGCTGGCGGGCTCCCCGGGGGCCGATGGCTACTCGACGGTTGCCGACCTCGTTCGTTTCGCGCACGAGCTGCAACGGCCGACCCTCATCAGCCCGCAGACGCTCACCGAGGCGACCACGGTGCAGTTCCCCGGACTCAACGGTGTGCTGCCCGGCTTCGGTCACCAGCGTCCGAACGACTGGGGCCTGGGCTTCGAGCTGCGGGACCACAAGGATCCGCACTGGACCGGCAGCACCAGTTCACCGCGCACATTCGGACACTTCGGACAGTCCGGGACGTTCTTGTGGATCGACCCCGAGGCCGGGCTCGGCTGTGTAACCTTGACCGACCGCGACTTCGGGGACTGGGCGAAGGAGGCGTGGCCGCGGTTCACCGACGCGGTACTGGCGGAGTACGCCCGGCGCTGACCGGGTCTCGGGGGAGGTGGTCACGATCGACATCCAGCAGATTCTGCTGACCGTCGGTGGGGTCCTGTTCGTGGGCGTCGCGCTGTGGCTGTGGTTCCAGCAGGAAAAGCGGACGTACGAGAAGAAGAAGCGCGAGGCCGAAAAGAACGGCTGGACCTACCAGCGATTCGGCAAGGGCCTGCGCCGCAAGTACCGGCACCTGCCGATCGTCGACGGTGACTCGGTGCGGGCCAAGCACGTCATGCGCGGCCAGTACCGCGGTCGCCCGATCACCATGTTCACCCTCGCATTCAGGCGTGAGGAGCCGGTGAAGTCCCGCCACATCTTCGACGACGGGGACCGTGACAACGACGGCAAGCGGGACACGCGCCAGGTCAAGAAGTCCTACGGCGTGGTTTCCGTCGGCGTGCCGACCGAGCTGCCGAAGTTCGAGCTCAGCGCCAAAGAACGACAGGGCAAACGGTTGCGGCAAGAACGGTCGCGGTTCACCGAACAGCTTGTCGGCAACATCGCCGGTAACGTGATCGGTGCGAAGGCGGGCCAGCTGCTGTTCGGCAAGGACTACACCGGCGGAAAGGTCGAGATGGGTGATCCGCAGTTCGACGACGTGTTCGTCGTGCGGTCGACCGAACCGGATCGGGTTCGCGCCTTGCTGACCCCGCAGGCACGGGCCTGGTTGCTGAAGTCCGACAAGGCCCGCAAGTACGTCGTGTGGTGCGACGGACAGGAAATCATCACGTGGGGCACCGGCACGGACACCAACGTCGGCAAGGTCAAGGCCAACTACCTCAACGACCTGCTCGACCAGCTTCCGGCCGGTCAGCTGTGGGGGCCACCGCCGAGCTGACTCCTGTCAGGCAGTCGCATGGTCCGCCGGCCCTGGTAGCCGCGAACGGCATGACCGGGGCCGACAGCCTGCCCGCGGGCTCGACCCGGCAGGCCTACTGAGGTTCGGGCCGGCGAACCGGCTGAAGCCTCCGAGCCGGCGAACCGGCTGAGAACCCGACCGACAGATCCACGGAGGCTTCGCAGCCGACAGACTTGCGGCAAGCTCGGGTCGGCGAAGCGGCTCGGGTCGGCGAAGCGACGCAGAGCCGGGGCTCGGCAACCCCGAGGGGATCGGCCAGCGGGTCGGCTGAACACACTGAGCCGGCAGATCCACTGCAGGCTCGAGTCGACGACCCACTGAAGACGAGTCGACCGGTCCACTGAGGGCTCGCGCCAACAGACCAGCTGAACGCTCGGGGCCGGAGACACTGACAGTCCCACCAAGCCGGCAGTCCCACCAAGAGGATCGGTCAGCGCGTCGGCTGAACGCTCGGAGCTGGCTGGCCCACTGCAGGCTCGAGTCGACGACCCACACAAGAGCGAGTTGACGAACCGCTGAACGCCCGGTGTAGCGGAGACGATGGGGCCTGGGTCGGCACACTGCTGACGGACCTGCCAGCGACCCGCTGAACGCTCGGGAGCCCGCAGACCACTGGAGGACACGGGGCAGCTCGCGCTCCAGCCCGCCGAGGGGGCGGCCAGCGGACCTGCTCAGTGACCGGACGCCTGGCCGGACACAGCTGAAGTCCGGACAGCCGCGAACACCCCGATCACGCCCGCCCACCGCGGCCGGAGGGATGCCGACAGCTTTGGAGCCAGCTTGGGTGGACGCCCGGCCGGGAAGCGGCGCCTACGGTTCCATGACACGGTTCTACCGTTCCAGGGCACGGTTCCACGGTTCCATGCCCCGGATCGCGATCCCGCAGCGATACGGCGGCATTCTCCACCGCGTCGCCGAGGCATCGCGTCGCCGAGATCGCGTCACCAGGAGCCATGCCCCCGACAATCGCGTCGGTGACACGCGGATCGCAGAGCGGCACGACGCGCCTTCCACGGCCGGGTGCGGCCGTCTCAGTACTCAGCCCAGCGGAAGCTCGTGCACTCCCCCGGTCGCTTCCCGCAGCGCAGCCCGCATCTCCGCTCGGGGCGCCGGCTTGCCGGTGAACTGCTCCACCTGCCCGAACGCCTGGTGCAGCAGCATGTCCAGCCCGGTCGCCAGCCGGCCGCCGCCCGCCAGCACCGCCTCCGCCAACGGTGTCGGCCACGGGTGATAGATCACGTCGAGCACGCTCGCCGCAGTCGCCAGCTCCGCTGCGTGCGGCCGGACCGCGTCGGCCGGTGCCGTGTTGATCACCACGCTCGCCGTCGCCGCCAGCTCCGCCCAGTCCGCGTCGGCCCAGCGCCGTGCCTCGGCCGACAAGCCGGCGCGCTGGGCGGCGGCCATTGCGCCGGCGGCGCGCGCAGGTTCACGTACGACGAACAGCACCTCGGACAGCCTCAGCTGGTGACACGCCACCGCAGCGGCCGACGCCGTGCCACCCCCGCCGATCACCACAGCGGGCCGATCCGTCCGCGGCTTGCCGCAGACGGCCAGCACAGCTCCCGCTACACCGTCGACGTCCGTGCAATCCGCGCGCCAGCCGCCATCACCCAGCTTCACCAGCGTGTTCGCCGCACCGACCGCCCGGGCACGCGGAGTCGCCTCGGTGGCGAATTCCAGCGCTGCGTGCTTGCCCGGCATGGTCACCGAGACGCCCACCCACTCGGACCCGAAGCCACTGAGCAACTCCGGCAACCGCTGGGCATCGGCCTCGACACGCTCGTAGGTCCAGTCGGTCAAACCGAGCGCACGATAGGCGGCAAGGTGCAGCACCGGGGACAGCGAATGCGCCACCGGCTTGCCCAGCACCGCCGCGCGGCGCGCGCCCGGTGACCGCCGATCGCCGTTACCAGACACCACGCTTCCTCGCGTCAGCGACGTTCCGTTGATGCTCGTCGAAGCTCGTGGAGAAGCACGACAGGCCGTTCTTCTCGCACTTGACGAAGTACAGCCACGACCCCCGCGGCGGCTTCAGTGCCGCGTTGATCGCGTCGGTGCTCGGCGACGAAATCGGCGTCGGCGGCAGCGACGTGTTCTGGTAGCTGTTGTACGGGCCCGGCCTGGCCCTGTCCTTCGGCGACGTGCGAATGTGCGGGCGGTCCAGCACGTAGTTGATCGTGGAATCCATCTCCAGCCGCATGCCGTCGTCGAGCCGGTTGTAGATGACCCTGGCCACCTTGCCGAAGTCGTTCTTCACCGCCTCCCGCTCCACGATCGAGGCGATAACGACGACCTCGTACGCCGTGCGCTTGGTGGCCTTGGCCGTGTCGGGCAGGCCGACGGCCTCGAACTGGGCTGCCGACGCCGACAGCACTTCCTTCAGCACCTCTTCGGCACTCCAGCCGGGCTTGATGTCGTACACGCCGGGCAGCACCATGCCCTCCAGCCGCCGCTCCTTCGGCGCCTTCTTGGCACCGCTGGCCAGCCACCGCGGCACGCCCAGCTTGGTCAGGTCCGCGGTCTCCGCGACCTTGCGCAGCTCCTTGACCGGCACACAGGTGCTCTTGCCGTCGATCTTGGCGCACGTCGCCTTCGACAGCAGGCTGTAGATCCCCGGGATCTTCTCGCCGTTGGGTTGCCGGAGGTCGTCCAGCTGAGTTCCGCTGCGGATCTGCACGTGCCCGACCCTGGCCTCGTCGGCCACGATCGCCCGGACCGCGGCCGCGCCGGACATGCGCTTCTTCAACTGGTAGTACCCGGGTTGGATGCTCCGGATGTCCTCGTTGTTCTCCGCCGCCTCCAGGAAGGCCTCGCTGCTGGCCACCACTCCGGCCTTCACCAGCCGCGCGGCGATCGCCGCCGTGGAGTCACCCTGCTCCACCTGAACCACGACGTCGCCTTGCCCAGCGCCCTGGTAGTCCTCGTACCCGAAGCCCAGCAGTTCCTTGGCACCGAACCACGCGCCACCGGCCATCGCCGCGATCACCGCGATCGCCGCCGCCCATCCGGCCAGCCGGCGAACGGCCGACCGGCGCCTGCCGCGCAGCTTGCCCGGCTCCGGGGCCTCCTCGGACTCCTCGTCGGCGAGCAGGGCATCGACCGGATGATCGTCGTAGTCCTCGCCGTAGTCCGCTTCGTAGTCCTCGCCGTAGTCCGCGTCGTAGTCCTCGTCGTGCTCCTCGCCGCGGCCTTCGTAGTCGTCTGCGTAGCGTTCGTCCCGCTCGTCGCCACCGAATGACAGCCCGTCCTGCCGATCGCCGGGTTCGGGCGTCCGACCGGCGCCGCGACCTGCGTCATCCTCGTAGCGCATCGCTGGGTTCCTGGCGATGTCCGGATCGAACGGTACGTCTTCGTCGACGGAATCGTTCCCGTGCTGCGGTCCGGGCGAGGGCTCATCCGGCTCTCCGTATCTGCCGTGCCCAGGCGGTGGGCCCGGCCGCATCGGGTGCCCCGGGTACCCACCGGCCTCGCCCGCAGACGCCGCTTGTGCCGCCGGCATCGACGGCCGCGTCCCCGGCGGGCCCGGCGGCCCGTGCACCGGAGGAACCCCGCCCGGTGGCAACGAGACCGGAGGAACCCCACCTTGCGGCAACGAGACTGGGGGGACGCCGCCTGCCGGCAGTGAGGCCGGATGGGCACCGCGCTGCCGTGGGGGTAGCTCACCGCGTCCCCCGCCGGCTGGGGCATCGGGCACGCGCGGACGTCCACCGGGCCGTGCCGCGTCACCGTCCACCGGACGACGGCCACCAGGACGCCGGTCCGGGCCCCGGCCACCCGGGACCGCGCCCGAGCCGGGCGAGCCCTGCCCATGCGGACGCGGTGCTCCCAGCATCGCAGGTTCAGGGCCACCTGCCCACGCGGCACCAGAGCGGCGAGACTCGGGGCCTGTCACAGGTGCGCGTCCACTGCGGGCCGGCGAATCCCCGTGCACCCGCGACGCCCTGTTCGGCTGCGTGGTATCACCTTGCGGCGCCCGGGGCAGTCTCCCGGCACGCCGCTGCTCGGCCCTGTCGGCGCGCGGTCCCGCATTCCGGCGCCCGGGCTCACGGCCACGCGGGCCCTCACCAGCAGGCTGTGCTTCCCGGTCGTCGGCCGCTGGAGGCCGGCCGCGCCGGATCCTGGCCAACGGCTGGGTGTGCGAATCATCGGGGACCGGCGCCCGCGACCTCGGCTGCTGCCTCGGCACCTGCCCGCTTTCCGATCGCTCTGCCGACGTCCTGTCGTCGGCGCCTTCGAACGCCCTGCGCACCCGCTGCGGCTCGGCACGCCGCGGGCCGTCCGAGGCGCGAGCAGCACGACGAGCCCCCGGCGGCGGCATCCGGCGCGGCTGCTGCCTGCGCGGTGACCGCTCGTTCTGCTCGTCGTCCGGGTACCTGCCAGTCACTTCGGCATCCCGCCTTGCTCTCGGCCGGCGTGGCGGGCCCGGTACGACGCGCGCGCGTCGAGCCACCCCTGCAGGATCTCCACCGCCGCCACCTGGTCGATCACCGCTCGTTGCTTGCGCCCCTTCACGCCGCGCTGGGACAGGATCCGTGACGCCGTGACCGTGCTCAGCCGCTCGTCGGCAAGCCGCACCGGAACGTTTCCGATGCGCTCAGCCAGCCTCTGCGCGTAGTCGACCGCGGCATCGGCGGCAGCGCCGTGCCGGTCGGCGAGCGTGCGCGGCAGGCCCACGACTACTTCCACGACGTCGTGTTCGGCCACCAGCTCAGCCAGCGTGGCGAGGTCGGAATCGTTGTCGGCATCGCGAGCCAGGGTAACCAGCGGCGTGGCCAGCACCGGAGCCGGATCGCTCAACGCGACGCCGACCCGCACCGACCCGACGTCCACGCCGAGCCGCCTGCCCGGCCCCGGATCGTCGGCGCCGGGCGTGTCCGGACCCCGGGTCAACCGGCCGCTCCCGACCGCACGGCGTGCTCGAGCGCCGCGATCGCCTGCTCCACTCCGGCCGGATTGCTGCCACCGCCCTGGGCCAGGTCCGGCTTGCCGCCGCCGCGGCCGGACACCTCGCCCGCGAAGTGCCCGATCAGCTTGCCCGCGGCCAGGCCCTTGTCCCTGGCCTGCTCGGTGGTGGCCACGGCGAAGCTGACCTTGCCGTCGGCGGCCGAGAACAGCGCCACCACGCCGGGACGGGAACCCAGCCGGTTGCGCACTTCCGCGGTGAGCTTGCGCAGGCTACCCGCGTCCACCCCGTCGGCCACCTGGGTGGCCACCAGCGTGAACTCGCCGACCTCGCGCGCCTGGCCGGCCAGGCTGCCCGCCGACGACAGCACCTGCTCGGTGCGCAGCCGCTCCACTTCCTGCTCGGCGTTCTTCAGCCTGGTCAGCACGTCCTCGATCCGGGAGGGCAGCTGGTCCGGCGGAACCTTGAACGTTGTGGCCAGGTGGGACACCAGCAGCTGCTCCTTGCGCACGTACCGCAGCGCGTCGGTACCCACCAGCGCTTCGACCCGGTGCACCCCGGAACCGATCGACGCATCCGACACCAGCTTCACCAGGCCGAGCTGACCGATGCGCTCCACGTGCGTCCCGCCGCACAGCTCCCGCGAGTAGTCGCCCATGTCGACCACCCGCACCTGGCTGCCGTACTTCTCGCCGAACAGCGCGATCGCGCCCATCTCCAGCGCCTTGTCCTTCGAGGTGACGTAGGCCTTCACCTCGATGTCGGAGAGCAGGTAGTCGTTGACCTCCTCCTCGACCTCGGTCAGCACGTCGGTGGACACCGACGTGGGCACGGTGAAGTCGAACCGCAGGCGCCCCGGCGAGTTCAGCGAACCGGCCTGGGCCGCCCGCTGACCGTAGGCGCCGCGCACCGCGGCGTGCACCAGGTGGGTGGCCGAGTGGGACCGCTGGATGGCCATGCGCCTGGCCTCGTCGACCGAGCCGGTCAGCGTGGTGTCCAGCCCGATCTCGCCCTGGGTGACCTTGACCTTGTGCACGAACAGGCCGGGGACGACCTTCTGCACGTCGAGCACCTCGACCTCGCCGCCCGCGCCGACCAGCACGCCGGTGTCGGCGATCTGGCCACCCGATTCGGCGTAGAACGGGGTACGGTCCAGCACCAGCTCGGCCTGCTCCCCGGCACGCACCGACCTGACCGGCTGGCCGTCCCGCAGCAGGCCGATCACCCTGGCCTCGGCCTGCAGGTCGGTGTAGCCGAGGAACTGGGTCTCGCCGTGCTGCTCGAGCAGCTTGCGGTACTCCGACAGGTCGGCAACGCCCACCTTCTGCCTGGCCGCATCGGCCTTGGCGCGCTGCCGCTGCTGCTCCATCAGGGCGCGGAAGCCCTCCTCGTCGACCCGCAGCCCCTGCTCGGCGGCCATCTCCAGGGTCAGGTCGATCGGGAAGCCGTAGGTGTCGTGCAGCTGGAAGGCCTTCTCCCCGCTCAGCACGCCGCTGCCGCTCTTCTTGGTCTCCGCGGCGGCCAGGTCGAAGATCCGCGAGCCGCTGGTCAGCGTGGCCAGGAACGCCTCTTCCTCGTTGCGCATGACCTCGCTGATGCGCTCGAAGTCGCGGGCGATCTCCGGGTAGGACGGGGCCATCGCGTCCCGCACCACCGCGGCGAACTCGCCGAGCACCGGCTCGTGCACGCCGAGCAGCCGCACCGAGCGCACGATCCGCCGCAGCAGCCGCCGGAGCACGTAGCCGCGGGCTTCGTTACCGGGGGTGACGCCGTCGCCGATCAGCATCACGCCGGACCTGGCATGGTCGGCGATGACCCGGAACCGCACGTCGTCGGCGTGGTTGGCACCGTACCGACGGCCGGAGATCTCCTCCGCCTTGGTGATCACCGGGCGGACCAGATCGGTCTCGTAGACGTTGGCCACCCCCTGCAGCAGGTAGGCCACCCGCTCGATGCCCATCCCGGTGTCGATGTTCTTCTTCGGCAGCGGACCCAGCACCGGGCCGCCGTCCTTCGGGCTGACCTCGCCGCGCAGGTCCTGCATGAACACCAGGTTCCAGATCTCCAGGTAGCGGTCCTCGTCCACGGTGGGACCGCCCTCACGGCCGTACTCCGGCCCCCGGTCGAAGTAGATCTCCGAGCACGGGCCGCCAGGACCGGGCACGCCCATGTCCCAGTAGTTGTCCTTGGCGCTGCGGTACTGGATCCGCTCCTCGGGGATCCCAGTGATCTTGCGCCACAGCGCGGCCGCCTCGGCGTCGTGCTCGTAGACGGTGACCCACAGCCGGCTCTCGTCGAACCCGTAGCCGCCGTCCGACTGCGGCTTGGTGACCAGATCCCAGGCGTGCTCGATGGCGCCTTCCTTGAAGTAGTCGCCGAACGAGAAGTTGCCCGCCATCTGGAAGAACGTGTTGTGCCGGGTGGTCTTGCCCACCTCGTCGATGTCGGCGGTGCGCACGCACTTCTGCACGCTGGTCGCCCGCGGGTACGGTGGCGGCGCCTCGCCCAGGAAGTACGGCTTGAACTGCACCATCCCGGCGTTGACGAACAACAGGTTCGGGTCGTCCAGGATCAGCGACGCGCTCGGCACCTCGGTGTGCCCGCGCGCGGTGAAGTGCTTCAGGAAGCGATCTCGGATCTCATGTGTCTGCACGGCTACAGTCCTACGGGTTCATCAAGCGGCGGCTGTGGGTGAGCGAGTGGGGCGGCAGGCGCCTCGCGCGCAGGCGCGTCAGGCGTCTGCCCTGGGCGCTCGGCGAGACACCGCCCGCTGGTCCGGGCGCGCGGACGCCGCGTGCTTGCCCGCACGCGACCGCACCTCCTGGTGCCGGAGGGAAATCCCGGTGTCTCGTGTCACCTGCTCCTGCAACTCCTGCTCACGCTCGGACATCCCGGCTCGGACGTCCGCCCCGAACGAACCGACGGCCTGGGCGAGCTCACGAATCGCCTCGCCCACGTTCGAGGCTAACCCGGCAGGCGTGACCTGACGAGCCGACTTGGCGGCCTTCCTGGTCAGCGCGACACCCGCGGCGACGCCGAGGCCGAACCAGAACGTGCGCTTCATCGGCGGCCCCGCTTCCGTGCGCGCGGCCGGCGGCCCGCCCGCTCCTCCTTGGCCTGCCTGCGGGCCTTGACGGCCTTGCGCACACCGTAGGCCAGGGCCGCGGTCTTCACCAACGGCCCACCCAGGGTGGCGGTGAAGACCGATGTCAGGGCGGACACGTTGCTGGAGGCCTGCTGGAGATTGGCCGTCACCCCGTCGACCCGCTGCAGCTGCGTGTTGACGTGCGTCAGCGTGTCGTTGGCGCCGTGCAGGATCGGGTCGGTGTTCTCGTGGGCTTTCCGGATCGCGATCGTCGCCTCGTCCAGCGCGCGGCCCAGCTTCAGCAGCGGTACCGCCAGCAGGACGACCAGCAGCACGAACGCGCCTGCGGCGATCAACGCCGCGATGTGGCCAGCGGACAACGTTCCTCCAGTGACGTCAGCTGCCGAGAATGCAGGTCAGGCTACCGCGACCGGTCCGCGCGGGCAGGAGCGGGCCAGCGGTCAGAACCGCCGGACGACCGCCTCCGCCCGCGCCAGCAGGTCCAGGTCGTAGGCAAGGCCCGGAATGTAGAAGTTGACATAGTCCGCGCCGGCTGCGAGCACCGACTCCACCTTGGCCACGATCTCGTCCTCGGTGCCGACCAGGCCCCAGCCGGAGCGCCACCGCGCCGGGTCGCCGACGTGCGCCCTGGCCATGGCCCGTTCCGGGTCGTCGCCGCGGTCGATGGGCAGGATGTTGATGTTGGTGGACTTGATGATCTCGTCGTAGTCCCTGCCCACCTCGTCGCAGTGCCTGCGCAGGATGTCCGCCTTCTCGGTGATCCGCTCCGGTTCGCCGCCGCCGAAATTGGCCGCGTCGGCGAACCGGGCCACCAGCCGCAGCGTGACCTTCGGGCCGCCGCCGCCCAGCCACAGCGACGGGTGCGGCTTGCGCACGCCCTTCGGTTCGTTGATCGGCTTGTCGACCGAGTGGTAGCGGCCGGAGAAGACCACCTCGTCCTCGGTCCACATGCGGTAGATGATCTCGGTGGCCTCGGCGAAGGCGCCCATCCGGTCCTTCAGCGACGGCCACGGATAGCCGTAGGCCTTCCATTCGTGCTCGTACCAGCCCGCGCCGAGCCCGGCGTAGAGCCTGCCGTGGCTGAGCACGTCCACCGTGGAGGCCATCTTGGCGTACAGCGCCGGGTTGCGGTACCCGTTGCACCCCACCATCTGCCCGACGTTGACCCGGCGGGTGTCCCTGGCCAGCGCCGCGGTGGTGGTCCAGGCCTCGAACGTGGTGTTCTGCGTCGGCTCCGGGGTGGTGTGGAAGTGGTCGTACACCCAGATCGAGTCCCACGGGCCGGCATCGGCGGCCTTGGCCACCGCGGTCATGGCCTCCCACTGTTCGACCGGGTCGGCGATCTCGGTCAGGTCCAGCCGCCAGCCCTGCGGCACGAAAACTCCGAAGCGCACGCTCATGGCCACGAGTCTGGCACGAAGCCGCCTGCCCGGCAGGAAGCGACGCACCCGCCGCGCCGGCGCCCGTCGCCATCCGCCCACCCGTGCTCCGACGACCCGTCGCCTGCGTCCGGCAACCGCGCCACCCGATCGCCGGATTACTTGTGAACAATCTTGTTCGCTAATGTGCCTGCCGGGCATCCTCCACCGGAAGGGCACGACACGTGATGCGCAGACACCTCGCCGGCCTGGCCGCCGCAGCCGCGACGGCACTGTTGCCGCTGACCGGCGGGCTGGCAGCGGCCGAACCCGCACAGGCCGAGAACGCCGCCGGGGCGCGGTATTTCGTCCTGATCGGCGGCACGTGTGATCCGCACGCCGACGCCTACAACGGCATCGACCTGCGCGGCGGCGTGCGGCTGCGGGTGGAGTACCCGGCGGCAGGCAATCCGCTCTGCAGCCCGATCGGCATCTCCTACGACGCCAGCGTGGCCGAAGGTCACCGGGCAGCGCGCGCCGTGCTGGAACAGACCTACGCCGACGATCCGGCGGGCCAATTCGTCATCGTCGGTTTCTCGCAAGGTGCACACGTGGCGAACCTCGTGCTCGAAGACGTCGCAGACGGCCGCATCGGGGTGCCGAAGTCGCAGGTGTCCGGCTCGCTGTACGGCGACCCGATGCATCCGGGCACGGGCATCGGCGCCGTCGTGCCCAAGGGCATCGGCGTGTTCGGGTTCACCTCGCCGGGCCCCGGCCGGACCGACTTCGGCGGCATCCCGGTGGAGCGGTACTGCATCGAGACCGACGGCGTGTGTCACTTCACCACCATCGAGGCACCGGGCGGCTACCTGGTCCAGCACCCTTGCTATCCGGCCAAGGTCATGCCGCACACGCTCACCGACGAGGTCGTGCACGGCAACCACTGGTGGCCGCGGGTCGGGCCGTGCTAAGCGCCGCAGCCCGCGGCTGACCGTTTTCGCTCACGCCCGTTCGCCGCGCACGATCCGGCGTAGCCGCTGCACCCGTTCGGCGATCGGGCGCTCCGCGCCTCGTTCGGTGGGGTGGTAGTAGTCCCTGCCCACCAAGCCGTCCGGCGGGTACTGCTGCTCGACCACACCTTCCGGCACGTTGTGCGGATAGCGGTAGCCCTGCGCGTGGCCCAGCCGCTCGGCACCGGCATAGTGCCCGTCGCGCAGATGCGGCGGCACACTGCCCACCTTGCCCGCCCGGACGTCCGCCAGCGCGCCGTCGATCGCCGAGATCACCGCGTTGGACTTGGGCGCGGTGGCCAGATGAATGGTCGCCTGCGCCAGCGCCAGCCTGCCCTCCGGCATGCCGATGAACTGCACCGCGTGCGCGGCCGCCACGGCCGTCTGCAGCGCCGTCGGGTCGGCCATGCCGATGTCCTCGCTGGCGTGCACGATCAGCCTGCGCGCGATGAACCTCGGGTCCTCCCCCGCTTCGATCATCCGCGCCAGGTAATGCAGCGCTGCGTCGACGTCCGAGCCGCGGATGGACTTGATGAACGCACTGATCACGTCGTAGTGCTGGTCCCCGTCCCGGTCGTAGCGGACTGCCGCCCGGTCGACCGTCGCCTCCACCGTGGCCAGGTCGATGGTGCCCTCCCCCGCGGCGTCGGCCGCCGCTTCCAGCGCGGTCAGCGCACGCCGGGCATCTCCACCCGACAACCGCACCAGGTGATCGGCGGCTTCCTCGGTGAGCTCGAACTTCCCGGCCAGCCCCCGCTCGTCGGTCAGCGCACGGTGCAGCACCAGCCGGATGTCGTCGTCGGTCAGCGGACGCAGCTGCAACACCAGCGAACGCGACAGCAATGGCGCCACCACGGAGAACGACGGGTTCTCGGTGGTCGCCGCCACCAGCAGAACCGTGCGGTCCTCCACCGCGCCGAGCAGGGCGTCCTGCTGCGTCTTGGAGAACCGGTGCACCTCGTCGATGAACAGCACCGTGTTCTCCGCCGCGTGCGACCGCCTGCGCCGCGCCTCGGCGATCACTGCGCGCAGCTCCTTCACGCCCGAGTTGAGCGCCGACAGGGCCACGAAGCGGCGGCCGGTCGCCCCGGCCATCAGCGAGGCCAGCGTGGTCTTGCCGGTGCCCGGCGGGCCGAACAGCACCACCGACGCCGGGGTCGCGCCTTCCACCAGGCGGCGCAGCGGCGCGCCCGGCTTGAGCAGATGGTCCTGGCCGACCACCTCGTCCAGCGTGCGCGGCCGCATCCGGACCGCCAGCGGGTCCATCGGGTCGACCGGCCCCGGCTCCCCCGCCACCGCCGGCGACTCGTCCAGCGCGGGATTGACGGTGAACAGTTCGTCCTGCACGCCTCGACGCTACCGCGCCGCTGCCACATCTCCAGCGGTCACGCCGCCGTCACGCGAACGCCGGATACGGGGCGAGTTCGAGCCCCGGGCCGAACCGGTCGTCCAGGCCCGACGCCACCGCCCCGGCGTGATCGGCCAGGTCGTCCGCCCCGAAGATGGCCGCTTGCCGGGACAGCTCCAGCCACCACGAACGCAGTGCGGCGGGCCTGCTGCTCGTCCCCGGCACGGGCGCGCTGCCCGCCAGGCCCGGCAGCTCCCGATGCGTCTGCTGCCAGACGCACAGCAACTGGCAGTCCAGCAGCGCCTCGGCGAACACCGACTCGTCGGCCAGCCGGGGCCACACCGACACCACTTCCGCGCGCCATCCGGCGATCATCGCC
Organism: Thermocrispum agreste DSM 44070; assembly: GCF_000427905.1. Classification (GTDB taxonomy): domain Bacteria; phylum Actinomycetota; class Actinomycetes; order Mycobacteriales; family Pseudonocardiaceae; genus Thermocrispum; species Thermocrispum agreste. The sequence continues at coordinate 341,665 of NZ_ATYX01000005.1, forward strand.
TCGCTCATGCCCGCGGGCAGTGCCAGCGCTCCTTCCCAGAACGCGAACGGCACCCGCATGTGCGCCACGTCCAGCAGGGCGTTGCGCACACAGCCGTGCTCGAAATCCAGAAACCGCACCCCGCTGCTGGTGACCAGGTTGTTCTCCGGGGACAGATCCACCGGGGAGAAGGCGCGGAACGTCGCAGCCTGGACCCGGGCGAGCGCGGCCGACACCTGCTCTCGAACGACGTCCGACGTCGGGACACCGAGCTCGTTCTGCAGCAGACCCGGCAACTGCGCGGCAACGGCCGCCTGCTCGTCGTCCGCGCAGGCCGGCGTGCCGCCCAGCCGCCGCAACAAGGCGAGGAAGTCCGCCTCACGTCGCGCCGTGGTGGCGTGCATCCGGCCCAGTGCGCGTGCCCACGACAACAACGCACGCTCGGCCGCGCGAGCATCGCGCTGGTGCAGCTTGTCCTTCAGGGTCGGTGCCCAGCCGAGATCGGACAGCACCAGCACGCCGCGCGTCTTGTCGTGCCCGATCGGCTCGGGGCACATTCGCTCCTCGGAGGTCAGCGCGGTGAACAGCTGGTAGCTCGCCGCCTCAGTGGCGAACTCGGCCGGGCGGCGATAGTGCTTGACCACCAGCGTCTTCGGCAGGGCGAACGGCGAGGACGCCACCCGGACCCGCACCACCACGGCCGGGCCGCTGCCGGCCAGAGTCTCCGGCTCGGTCAGCGCGATGGGCGACCCGAACCGATCAGCGAGAACCGATTCGGCGGCCGCGACCGCCGCCTGCAGCTGATCCTCCTCCGGCCCGTCAGCGAGCAGATCGTCGCCGGTTGACGGAGTGTTCACACGCATCAACGGCCGACCCTACTAGCGTGGCAGTCACCATGACCAGCATCGGGACGGCATCGGCGGGCAGTTCGGGGGAACTCCCCGACCGAGACCGGGACGAATCAGGCAGGCCGCACAACCGGCGGCCGCGCGACGGCCTCGGCCGCCCGCTGCCCTACGGTGCCGCGGGTGTGCCGCGGCAACCGGAGGGCGTTGCACGCACGCCGTCCGAGACGCTCGACGAGGCTCAGCGGCTGCTGGACGAAGGAAAACCGTTCCACGCCCACGAGGTGTTCGAGGACGCGTGGAAGGCCGGAGACGGGCTGCCGGGCGGCCGCGAACCGCTGTGGCAGGCGCTGGCCCAGCTGGCTGTCGGGCTCACCCACGTCGGACGAGGCAATCCCAAAGGCAGCGTCCGGCTGCTGCGCCGGGGCGCGGCCAACCTCCAGCCGTATGCCGGGCAGCGGCCTTACGGTGTCGACGTCGACGGCCTGCGCACGTGGGCGCAAGCGCTGGCGGACCAGGTGCAAGCCGGCCGGATGCCGAACTCGGTCGCCAGCTGCAGCCCCCGGCTGCGGGCGTGCTGACGCCGCGGCTCAGCTCTGCGCCTGCGGCTTGACGTCCACCCCGGCTTCCTTGCGCTGCTGGGCGGTGATCGGCGCCGGAGCCCCGGTGAGCGGGTCGTACCCACCACCGGTCTTGGGGAAGGCGATCACCTCGCGGATCGACTCCGCGCCGGTCAGCAGCGCGCAGATGCGGTCCCAGCCGAACGCGATGCCGCCGTGCGGCGGCGCGCCGTACTGGAACGCGTCCAGCAGGAAGCCGAACTTCTCCTGCGCCTCCTCCTCGGACAGGCCCATCACCTTGAACACCCGGCGCTGCACGTCCGGCTGGTGGATACGGATCGAGCCACCGCCGATCTCGTTGCCGTTGCACACGATGTCGTAGGCGTAGGCCTTCGCGTTCGCCGGGTCGCTGTCGAACTTGTCCAGCCACTCCGGGGTCGGCGAGGTGAAGGCGTGGTGCAGCGCGGTCCAGTTCCCGCTGCCGACCGCCACCTCGCCGCCTGCTTCGGCCTCCTCCGCCGACTCGAACAGCGGGAAGTCCACCACCCACACGAACGACCAGGCGTTCGGGTCGATCAGCCCGAGCCGGTTGGCGATCTCCACCCGGGCGGCGCCCAGCAGGGCACGCGCCTCGTTCGGCTTGCCCGCGGCGAAGAAGATGCAGTCGCCCGGCTTGGCGCCCGCTGCCTCGGCCAGGCCCGCCCGTTCGGACTCGGACAGGTTCTTCGCCACCGGGCCGGTCAGCGTGCCGTCCTCCTGCACCAGCACGTACGCCAGGCCACGGGCGCCGCGCTGCCGTGCCCAGTCCTGCCAGGCGTCCAGCGTGCGCCGCGGCTGGGACGCCCCGCCCTGCATCACCACGGAACCGACGTACGGCGCCTGGAACACCCGGAACGGCGTGTCGGCGAAGTACTCGGTGAGGTCGGTGATCTCCAGCCCGAAGCGCAAGTCCGGCTTGTCCGTGCCGTACCTGGCCATTGCGTCGGCGTAGCTGATCCGCGGAATCGGGGTGGGGATCTCGTACCCGATCAGCCGCCACAGCGCGACCAGGATCTCCTCCGCCAGCGCGATCACGTCGTCCTGGTCGACGAAGCTCTGCTCGATGTCCAGCTGGGTGAACTCCGGCTGCCGGTCGGCGCGGAAGTCCTCGTCGCGGTAGCAGCGGGCGATCTGGTAGTACCGCTCGACGCCCGCCACCATCAGCAGCTGCTTGAACAGCTGCGGCGACTGCGGCAGGGCGTACCAGTTGCCGGGGCGCAGCCGGGCCGGGATCAGGAAGTCCCGCGCACCTTCCGGGGTGGAGCGGGTCATCGTCGGCGTCTCCACCTCGACGAAGCCGCGCTTGTGCAGCACCTCGCGGGCCACCCGGTTGACCTCGCTGCGCAGCCGCAGCGCCCGGGCCGGGCCGGACCGGCGCAGGTCCAGGTAGCGGTAGCGCAGCCGGGTCTCCTCCCCCACGTCCACCCGGTCGTCCACCGGGAACGGCAGCGGGGCCGACTCCGACAACACGGTCAGTTCGGTGGCCAGCACCTCGATCTCACCGGTGGCGATGTCCGGGTTCTCGTTGCCTTCCGGCCGCTTGGCCACCTCGCCGGTGACCTGGATGCAGTACTCCGAGCGCAGATCGTGCGCGCGCTCGGCCATCTCGCCTTCCCGGAACACCACCTGCGCCACGCCGGACGCGTCCCGCAGGTCGATGAAGATGACGCCGCCGTGGTCGCGCCGCCTGGCCACCCAACCGCTCAACGTGACGGTCTGGCCGGCGTGCTCGGCACGCAGGGTGCCGGCTTCGTGGGTGCGGAGCACGAGTATCGCTGCCTCTCGGTTGGTCGTTGTTCTCCCCAGACGGCAAGGCTAACCAACGCCCGCGCGCGGCCTGCCACCGGTTTCGGTCACGGCCACCGGCCGACGCTGGCATACTGCCGCCGGGCCGACGTCGGCGCCGGGATCACCAGCAGTCCGAACAGACAGGAGTCGAGGGGTGACGCGACCCGAACCCCCGCAGCACGGCCGTCCACGACGACCGAACGACGCCACCCATCTGATTCCGCGCGTGCCGGCGACGCCCGGAGAAGGGATGCCGCACCGCGGCTCCGCCACTCGTGCGGCGCGCACTTCCCGGCCCGCGCAACGACCGACCCGAACTCGCACGGCGCCGCCACGAGACGATCAGCAGGCCGAGCGCCCCGAACCGCCGCACGGCCACGCACACTCCCACGAACCGCCACCACCGGCTTCGGCGCGGCTGCGCACGCTGCTCGGGACGCTGCTGGCCCCGTTCATCCTGGCCACCCTGGTCGGCCTGGTGCTGCTGTGGCCGTCGGGCGATCTGCCGAGCAGCACCATCGACTCCGGCGACCCGGTCGACGCCACGGTCACCGCCGTGGCGTCCGGGTCGTGCACCGAGCCGGGCGAGATCACCGTCGACGACAGCCCGGACGACGGCGCCGACGGCAAGAAGTGCCTGACGGTGACCCTCCGGCTGACCGACGGCCCGGCCGCGGGGGAAACCCTGCACAAGATCGTCCCGATCCAGCCGGCAATGCCCCGGTTCACCGCAGGGGACGACGTCGTGCTCGCCTACACCGGCGGCGACCCCACCTCACCGGACGCCTACCAGATCAAGGACTTCCAGCGCGCCACACCGTTGCTGCTGCTCGCGGCGGTGTTCGTGCTCGCGGTGCTGGCGCTGGGGCGCTGGAAAGGACTGCGCGCGCTCGCCGGGCTGTCGTTCACCTTCGGTGCGCTGGCGGTGTTCGTCCTGCCCGCGATCCTCGACGGCCGGGACCCACTGCTGGTGGCCATCACCGGGGCCGGGCTGATCATGTTCGCCACGCTGTACCTGACCCACGGCATCTCGGCGCGCACCACGGTCGCCGTGCTCGGCACGCTGATCAGCCTGGCGCTGATCGGCCTGTTCGCCGCACTGTTCTCCTGGCTGGCCGTGCTCACCGGCCTGGACGAGCCGACGGCGGCGCTGATCAGCGCGCTGGGGCACGGCATCGACGCGCGCGGCCTGCTGCTGGCCGGGGTGGTGATCGGCGCGCTGGGGGTGCTGGACGACATCACCATCACCCAGGCCAGCGCGGTGTGGGAACTCAAGCAGGCCAACGCCGGGCTGGGCTGGGCGCGCCTGTACCGCTCGGCCTTGCGGATCGGCCGGGACCACGTCGCCTCGGCGGTGAACACCCTGGTGCTCGCCTACGCCGGTGCCGCGCTGCCGGTGATGCTGTACACGGCGATCTCGGGCGTCGGCCTCGGCACCATCCTGACCTCGCAGGACATCGCGCAGGAGATCCTGCGCACGCTGGCGGGCAGCCTGGGCATCATCGCCGCCGTCCCGGTCACGACGGCCCTGGCCGCGCTGGTGGTGCACCGCGAACGGCTCGCCGGCTCGGCCGAGACCGACGACGAGCAAGCAGCCGAGCCACATACGCAGCGCTCCGGGTCGTCCGCCGCCCGGACCGACCAACCCGGCCGCCATCCCGGGCCGGCACCGGCCGAACGGCCCCAGCGGTTTCGGCCCGCCGAACCGACCGCTTCCCACGCCACGCAGCCCGAGCCGGGCGCCCCGGGAGCCAAGCGGCCCGCCCCCGACCGGCAGGCCCGGCAGGCCCGGCAGGCGCGCGCGGGCAGGCCGGGGCAGGTCAGTCGAGCGAAGCGACGAACCGACTGATCGCCTGCATGCTGTACCGCTGCGCCAGCCGATCCCCCGGGGCCGCGGTGGCCAGCCGGTACAGCGGCCGGTCCTCCAGCCCGTCCCCCTTGGCCTCCGAGCGCAGCTGAGCGACCAGCAGCTCGGCGAACACCATGCCGTTGACCTCGGTGTTGTTCATCAGGGCGTTCGCCAGCCTGCGCAGCGGCACGATGCCCATCTCCCGGCCGGTGGCGGCCAGGCCGGACCCCTGGTAGACGGCCAGGTCGACCTTCACCGACGTGCGCTTGCCGCCGAACAGCAGGGCGACCGTGCGGGCGCCGCGCATCTGGGTGATCACCACGTCCACCCGCGTGGCCTCGGCGATCGGCAGGCGCCGCGTTCCCCACGTGCGCACCACCAGGTCGTTGCCGTCCAGCCACACCTGCCTGCGCACCGAGTAGAGGGTGAGCAGCAACAACGGCAGCCCCACCACGGCGGCCGCGATGAGCCCGCCGGTGCGGTCGGCGAACAACCCGACGATGCCGCCGACCGCGGCGGCCAGCACGCCCACCACGACGATCGCGCCGACGGCTCGCCTGCGGCGCTGCTGCGGATCGGAGCCGTGCAACAAGATCCGCTCGCCCGGCCCCTTCTCCGGTCCGGGCCGGGAAGCCTGTTCGGGTGTTTCGCTCATGATGGCAGGAACGGGTTGCTCGCGCGTTCTTTACCGATCGTCGTCGCTCCCATGTGGCCGGGAAGCACGACCGTGTCGTCGGACAGCGTCAACACCTTCTCCTTCAGTGAACGCTGCATCACTTCCGGGTCGCCGCCGGGCAGGTCGGTGCGGCCGATCGAGCCGGCGAACAGCACGTCGCCGGTGAACGCCACCTGGCCGCCCTCGTCGCTGGTCACCCGGTAGATGACCGAACCGGGAGTGTGGCCGGGGGCGTGGTCGACGGTGAACTCGAATCCGGCGACGCGCAGCGTGCCCTCGGTGAGTTCCACGACGTCACGCGGTTCGCGCATGCTGACCTGGCCGGCGAACACGGCCGCCAGCTGCGGGCCGAGCCCGCGCAACGGGTCGGACAACAGCACGCGATCCTCGGGCTGGATGTAGACCGGGATGGTGTGCGCGTCCGCCACGGTCTGCGCCGCGAACACGTGGTCGAAGTGCCCGTGGGTGGCCAGCACCGCCACCGGGTCGAGCCGGTGCTCGCGCAGCGCCTTCTCGATGCCCTGCTCGGCATCCTGCCCCGGGTCGATGATCACGCAGTCCTGCCCGGTGTCCGCGGCCACCACGTAGCAGTTGGCCTGGAACGCCCCGGTCGGAAACCCCACCACAAGCACGCCGTCAGGGTACCGGTCCTGCTCCATCGGGCCAGGCGCAGGCGACCTACACGAGGGCTTGACACCCGCTCGCCCTAGAATCCGCCCCGACACGCCATCGGCGAACATGATCAGGAGGGCCTGTGTCGACCAACCAGCAGCGCCGCGAAGCCGCGAAGCGCAAGTTGGAACGCCAGCTCAAGGCCAGAGCGGCGCGGGCACGGCGGAACCGGATCATCGCCGCCGTCGCCACCGGGGTGGCGGTGGTCGCCGTCATCGCGCTGGTGCTGATCTTCGTCAACCAGGCCAGGCAGGAAGCGGAGGCCGAAGCCGCTCGCCAGGCCAAGGCGGCCGCGGAGCAGAAGGCGAGCGAGAAGGAGCGGCTGGACAAGGCGAAGGCCGAGATCGACGACATGGTCCGCAAGCTGAAGATCCCGGGCAAGCGGACCGAGCCGGTCCCCCACCCCAAGCCGCTGCCGAACCCGTCGACGTGCAAGTACCCCGAGTCGGCGCAAGAAGCAGCCAAGGACGTCGATCCGCCCGAGCAGACCACGGTGCCCGCGTCCGGCACGGTGGACGTCACCATCGACACCACGGCGGGCGAGATCGGCCTGACGCTGGACCGGTCGATGGCGCCCTGCACCGTCAACAGCATCGTCAGCCTGATCGAGCAGGGCTACTACGACGGCTCGTCGTGCCACCGGCTGGGCATCCAGGGGCTGCAGATGCTGCAGTGCGGTGACCCGACCGGAACCGGCCGTGGCGGGCCGGGGTACACCGTGCCGGACGAGTTCCACAGCAAGCTGAAGTACGGCCGGGGCCTGGTGGCGATGGCCAACACCGGGGCGCCGAACAGCGGCGGCGGGCAGTTCTTCCTGATCTACGGCTCCGCCACCATGTCCGACGGCTCGATGCTGCCGCGGCAGTACACGGTGTTCGGCACCATCTCCGACACCGGGCTGAAGACCTTGGAGAAGGTGGCCCGCAAGGGGCTCGATCCGAAGTCCTACCTCGAGTACGCCGACGGGACGGCCAAGCCCGTACTCGAGGTGAAGTTCACCAAGGTTTCGGTGAAGGACGACTGAACGAGCTGGGCCTGCCCCGCCGCCGCGGCCCCGCGGATCTTTTCGAAGCTTGCGTCCGGTCGCGGCGGCGAAGCACACCGGCACCGAGCGCAGCCGCGCCGGCGGTCAGCGGAACGTGAATCGCGGCGGCCTGCGCTCGAGGAAGGCGGCAACACCCTCGGCGTAGTCCTCGCCGGTCAACGCGCGCAGGCGAATGTCCCGCACCTCGTCGTCCGGCTCGTGCTGGCCCGCCGCGATCTTGCCGATGATGCGGTTCATCCCGCGCACGGACGCCTGCGACCGACTGGCGATGGTGGCCGCGAAGCGGTCGGCCACCTGCTCCAGCTCGCCGGCCGGGACCACGTCGTCGACCAGGCCGATCTCCCTGGCCCGCGCCGCGTCGATCAGCTCGCCGGACAGCAGCAGGTACCTGGCGCGCGCCGGGCCGACCAGCGACACCAGCTGCCGGGTCGACTCGAAGTCGTAGACGATGCCGAGCTTGGCAGGCGTGATGCCGAACCGGGCCCCCTCCGCGGCGAACCGCAGATCGCACGCGACGGCGATCTGACATCCGCCGCCGATGCAGTTCCCGCGGAGGACGGCCATCGAGGGTTTCACCATCTCGCGCAGGGCTCGGACGGCGCCGAGCACCGCCTCGTCGTAGCGGGCGGCGTCGGCGGGCTCGGCCCGCAGGTGGCGGAACTCGGCGACGTCGGCGCCCGCGGAGAACGAGCCGCCCGCGCCGGTGAGCTGCAGGACCAGGACCGTCGGGTCGGCTTCCACCTTTGCGACCAGCTCCGGGATGGCCCGCCACATGTCGAGGGTGATCGCGTTGTGCTTGTCCGGACGGTTGAACGTCAAGCGCGCGATGCCGGAGTCGGCATCGACCGAGAACTCGAGGCCGGCAACCATGTCCAGCACATTACGGCGTCAGCGGCCCGCGGTGCCGCACACGTTGTCAGGCTCACGCACCCGGCCACGCACCGGACACGCGGACACAAGCGAGCATGACCTCCACATACGAAACGGGTCGAGACGCGATCAACTAGCGCTGCGCGGCGTGCTGATGACCTCCGCACACGAAACGGGGTCGAAGGCGCCGGCAAGCGAGGTCCCTGCCTGCATCGTCACATGTCGCGCGAAACGATGCCCCTCGCTTGCCGGACGCCAGGACTGGTGTGGCGCGCAGAAACCACACCAGTGGTCCCGACCGAGCCGCGAATTCCCGTCGTGCCGTCCGTCCGCTCCCGTTCACCCGATGGCACCCGTCTGCGATGGCCACTCGTGACCTCTGGGCGATCGACCGGAGTTCGCAGTCTCGCGTCAATCCCGACAGCGTCGGTGGGCCGAAGCCGACGACATCCCCGGCACCGGCACGCTGTGCGCCGTGCGGGGAGCCGCCGCGACTGCTGTCCGGCGCTGTCACTCGCTACACGTCGGCCGCACGCGACGGGGTTCAGCTCACCGAACGTGACAAAGACAACTCAGCGTAATCGTCACAAACCGGTTGCGCGGTCACGAGGCCGATGTCACGCGATACACGTCGTAGACGCCCTCCACCTTGCGCACCGCGTTGAGCACGTGGCCGAGGTGTTTCGGGTCGCCCATCTCGAACGAGAAACGGGAGATCGCCACCCGGTCGCGCGAGGTGGTCACCGACGCCGACAGGATGTTGACCTTCTCGTCGGCCAGGATCTTGGTGATGTCGGACAGCAGCCGGTGCCGGTCCAGCGCCTCGACCTGGATCGCCACCAGGAACACCGAGTTCTCCGACGGCGCCCACTCCACCTCGACCAGCCGCTCGGGCTGCTTGCGCAGATCGTCGGCGTTGGTGCAGTCGGTGCGGTGCACGCTCACCCCGCCGCCGCGAGTGACGAAACCGAGGATCTCGTCCCCCGGCACCGGAGTGCAGCAGCGGGCCAGCTTGGCCCAGACGTCGTCGGCGCCCTTGACGATCACGCCCACGTCGTTCGTGCTGCGCCGGCGGCTGATGGTGGACGGGGTGGAGCGCTCGGCCAGCTCCTCCTCCGCCTCCTCCAGGCCGCCGATGAACGCCACCAGCCGCTGCACGACGTGCTTGGCGCTGATGTTGCCCTCGCCCACCGCGGCATACAGCGCGGTGATGTCGTTGTAGCGCAGCTCGGTGGCCAGTGCGCCCATGACGTCGGCGGAGATCAGCCGCTGCAGCGGCAGGCCCGCCCGGCGGATCTCCTTGGAGATGGCCTCCTTGCCCGCCTCGATGGCCTCTTCCCTGCGCTCCTTGGCGAACCACTGGCGGATCTTGGCCCTGGCCTTGGCCGAGCCGGCGAAGTTCAGCCAGTCCCGGCTCGGGCCCGCGTTCTCCGCCTTCGAGGTGAAGATCTCGACGACCTCGCCGTTCTCCAGCTTGCGCTCCAGCGGGACCAGCCTGCCGTTGACCCTCGCCCCGATGCACCGGTGGCCGACCTCGGTGTGCACGGCGTAGGCGAAGTCTACCGGCGTCGAGCCCGCGGGCAGCGTGATCACGTCGCCTTTCGGGGTGAACACGAAGATTTCCTTGGTCGCCATCTCGTAGCGCAGCGACTCGAGGAAATCCCCGGGGTCGGCCGCCTCCCGCTGCCAGTCGAGCAGCTGCCGCATCCACGCCATCTGGTCGATGTCGGCCGAGCCGCGGTGCGTGCCGCCTGTCTCCTTGTACCGCCAGTGCGCAGCGATGCCGTACTCGGCGGTGTGGTGCATCTCGTAGGTGCGGATCTGCACCTCCAGCGGCTTGCCGTCCGGGCCGATCACCGTGGTGTGCAGCGACTGGTAGACACCGAACCGCGGCTGGGCGATGTAGTCCTTGAACCGGCCGGGCATCGGCTGCCACAGCGCGTGCACCACGCCCATGGCGGCGTAGCAGTCGCGCACGTCCTCGACCAGGATCCGCACCCCGACCAGGTCGTGGATCTCGTCCAGGTCGCGGCCGCGGACGATCATCTTCTGATAGATCGAGTAGTAGTGCTTCGGCCTGCCTTCGACCTTGGCCTCGATCCGCGCCTCGGACAGGTTCTTGTTCAGCTCGTCGATGACCCGGCGCAGGTACTCGTCACGCTTGGGCGCGCGCTTGGCCACCAGCCGGACGATCTCGTCGTACTTCTTCGGCTGCAGGATGGCGAACGCCAGGTCCTCCAGCTCCCACTTGACCGTCGCCATGCCCAGCCGGTGCGCCAACGGCGCGAGCACCTCGAGAGTTTCCCGCGCCTTGCGCACCTGCTTCTCCGGCGGCAGGAAGCGCATCGTGCGCATGTTGTGCAGCCGGTCGGCCAGCTTGATCACCAGCACGCGAGGATCGCGCGCCATGGCGACCACCATCTTGCGGATGGTCTCCGCCTCCGCCGCCGTGCCCAGCTTGACCTTGTCCAGCTTGGTGACACCGTCGACCAGGTGTGCCACCTCGTCGCCGAAGTCCCGGCGCAGCTGCTCCAGCGAGTACCCGGTGTCCTCGACGGTGTCGTGCAGCAGGGCCGCCACCAGCGTGGTGGTGTCCATGCCCAGCTCCGCCAGGATGGTGGCCACGGTCAGCGGATGGGTGATGTACGGGTCGCCGGACTTGCGGCGCTGACCGCGGTGCAGCTCCTCGGCGACGTCGTAGGCCCGCTGCAGCAGCGCGAGATCGGCGTTCGGGTGCAGCTCCCGGTGCACCGCCACCAGCGGTTCCAGCACCTGCTTCACCGAGGCGGCACGCTGGGCGGTGATTCTCCTGGCCAACCGGGCCCGCACCCGTTTGGTCGCCGACGGAGTCGCGGGCCTGCCGGACCCTGGTGTGGGCGCGACAGTCGACGCGCCCGCCGTCGAGTCGAGCTCCTGGCTCACCCGCACCTCCCTCACGTCGTCCCGGCGCGGTCGGTATGAATACCCAGGTTAGCTCGCTCGGCTCAACGACGACGCTTCCCGGTTGGCTTACCGGTCGGGCGGCCGCTGCCCCGGCCGGACCGCCTGGCCTCCTTACCGGCCACTCGCTGCTGGTCGATCCGCCGCAGCGTGCGACCGGGCACGCTGGAAGCCGCCGCGTACGCCCGCTCCCGGCGCATCTCGGCCTCCAGCGTCTCCTCGTCGACGGAGATCTGCTCGTTCAGCTGGCCCTTCCGCTGCTGGGTCTGCGCCCGCCGCTCCATGACCCGGCGTTCGTGCTCCCGGTACTCCGGGTAGCGCATCTTGAAGTCCACCAGCAGCGGGGTGGCCAGCAGTACCGACGACACGGTGCCGGCCACGGTGCCGACCGACATCACCAGCGCCAGGTCCTTCAACGTGCCCGCGCCGAGCATGCCGACCCCGATCACCAGCAGCGCCAGCACCGGCAGCAGGGTGACCAACGACGTGTTGATCGACCGCATCAGCACCTGGTTGACCGCCAGGTTCGCCGCCTCGGGGAACGTCATCCTGGTCAGATCGAGCAGGTTCTTGCTGTTCTCCTTGATCTTGTCGAACACCACCACGGTGTCGTACAGCGAGAAGCCCAGGATGGTGAGCAGACCGATCACGGTCGACGGGGTCACCTCGAAACCGACCAGCGAGTACACACCCGCGGTGGTGGTGAGGTCGAAACCGAGGGCCAGCAGCGCGGACACCGCCATCCAGCGTTCGAAGTAGAACGCCAGGAAGAGCCCGACCAGGGCAAGGAACACCACCAGCGCGATGATCGCTTGCTCGGTGATCTCGCCGCCCCAGGATCCACTCAGCGCCCGGTCGCTGATCGCCGCCCGATCCGGCTCCCCGTCCGTGCCGAGCGGCTGCAGCTGCTCGTACAGCGCGTCCTTGAGTTTGGCGACCTCGGCGTTGGTCAGTGTCTCGGACCGGATGTCGATCGTGGCGTCCGGGCCGCTGCCGACCTCCTGCACCGCCACCGGGTCCTTGCCAAGGGTGTCCGCGAACACCTCCTCCACCCGGTCGACGTCGAGCCTGCCCTCCGCGGAGACCGCGGGCAGCTGGATCTTCGTCCCGCCGACGAATTCGATGCTCGGGTTGAATCCGCGGAAGATCATGCTGCCGATGCACACCAGCAGCAGCACCACGGTCGCCGAGTACCAGATCTTGCGCCTGCCGACGATGTTGAACGCGCCGGTGCCCATGTAGAGCCGGGCGAACACGCTGTGCTTCTTCGGCTCCTGGTCGATCGGGGTCGCCAGCGAGTACGTCTTCTCGTCCGCCACGTCAGACCCCCTTCGCCGTCGCCGTACGAGCCTTGCGCCGGGCGGCCGCAAGGTTGCCCTCGTCCTGCACCAGTCCGAGCCCGGACAGCGCCCGGTTGCTCAAGATCTTCCAGTTGCCGGCCAGCACCATCAGCGGGTGCGTCACCAGGAACACCACGGTCAGGTCGAGCGCGGTGGACAGGCCGACGGTGAACGCGAAGCCCTTCACCTGCCCGATGGCGAGGATGTAGAGCACCACCGCGGCGATCAGCACGACCGCGTCGGCGGACAGGATGGTGCGCCTGGCGCGCACCCACGCCCGCGGCACGGCCGACCGTACCGACCGGCCGTCGCGGATTTCGTCCTTGATGCGTTCGAAGTAGATGATGAACGAGTCCGCGGTGACACCGATGGAGATGATCAGACCGGCGACGCCCGCCAGATCCAGGGTGTAGCCCACCGACCGGCCGAGCAGGACGATCACCGGGTACACCACGGCCGCCGTGAAGATCAACGACGCGAACAGCAGCACCCCGAGCAAGCGGTAGTAGAACAGGCAGTACAACGCCACCAGCGCCAAGCCGATGAAACCGGCGATGAGCCCGGCCCGCAGCGACGACAGGCCCAGCGTCGGCGACACCGATTGGGCGTCCTGCGTCTCGAACGACAGCGGCAGTGATCCGTACTTCAGGATCTCGGCGAGCTCACGAGCTTCTTGCTCGGTGAAGTCACCGGTGATCCGAGTGCTGCCGCTGATCTGCTGGGTCACCGACGGCGCCGACACCACCTCGGTGTCCAGCACGAACGCCACCCGGGCCGGGTTGTCCAGGCCCTGCAGTTGCGACTTCTGCGCCAGCTTGGCGGTCAGCTCGGACCACTTGTCGTTGCCCTCGCTGGTGAAGTCGATGTTGACCTGGTAGCCGACGCTGTCCGGGTTCACGCTGGACGTCGAGCTGGCCACCATGGTGCCGTCCAGCACCACCGGGCCGAGCACGTACGCCTGGCGCGGCTCGTCCGCTGCGTCCTCGCTGGATCCTGCGGCGTCGCTCGGCCGCTGGCAGGCGACCAGCGGCAGGTCGGGCAGGTCGTTGCCGCGCAGCGGGTCGTCGAAGTTCTTGGCGCAGCCCTGCAGTTCCTTGACCGCCCGCTCGATGGCCGCGCGCTGCTTGGCCGGGTCCTGCGAGGCCAGGTCCTTGTGCTGGCGCACCTTGCGCGCCGCGGCGATCTCCTTCTTGGTCTGCTCGTCGAGGTCGTCGTCGTTGTCCGGCTGCTGCGCGAGCGCGCCCTGGCCGGCCGGGGCGCTGCCGCCGCCGGAGCTGCTGCCCTTGTCGGCGTCGGAGCCGGACTTCTTCCCGGAATCCGGCTTGTCACCGGAGGAGCCGGAGGACTTGTCTCCCTTTTCCGCCTTCTCGTCGTCCGCCTCGCTCTTCTCGTCACCACCGGCGGCAACCGCGGCCGGGTCGAACGGGCCCGCGATGACCTCGCGGAAACCCAGCTTGGCGGTCTGGCTGAGCGTCTTGGCCTGCTCCGCGTTGCCCGATCCGGGCACGGTGATGACGATGTTGTTGCCGTCCAGCACCACCTCGGCACCGCCGACGCCGAGGCCGTCCACACGCTGGTTGATGATCGCTCGCGCCGTGTTCAGCGACTCCCGCGACGGGTCCGAGCCGTCCGGGGTACGCGCGGTCAGCACGACGCTGGTGCCACCCTGCAGGTCGATGCCCAGCTTCGGCACCGGCTTGCCGTCGCCGGTGAAGAACACCAAGCCGTACAGGACGATGCCGATCAGCAGGAATATCGCCAGATGGCGCCAGGGTCTGATGGTCCCGGCAGGTGGTGCCACGGGAGTGCTACTCCTCCTCGACAGGGCCGCACGACGAGGCTGCCCGAAGTTGACGTTCGACGAGATGCCGCGTGGGAACGGTCACACCTCACCTCGCGGCACGGAGACTTTACTCCGTGCCGCGTGAGCCCGGTGTGACACCATGGCCGATGGCTACTTCGTGCCGTGCTCCAGCGGAGGGGCGACCTGCGCGCCGCTTTCGGTCTTGGTCTCGGCCTTGTCCTCGGCGGAGCCGTCGGCCGACAGCTCGGCCTCGGCGGAGCCGTCGGTGTCGCCGTCGGTCAGCTCCTCGTCGTCCTCGACGACCGGGCCGACCTTCTCCCGGACGGCCTGGCGCAGCCACGTGGTCACCACGCCGTCGGCGATCTCCAGGTCGATGGTGGTGTCGTCGCTGGCGTCGGCCACCGTGGCATACAAGCCGGAGGTGGTCATCACACGGTCGCCCGGCTTGAGGCTGTCCTGCATCTCCTGCTGGGCGGCGATCACCTTTTTCTGCTTGCGCGCGCTGAAGACCATCACCAGCAGCAGCGCAACGAACATGGGAAGGAGGATTTCCATGTTGCTCCCTTGTCGGGCACTCGCGGCGCCCGGTTGTGTCAACGTCCGTCTGTGACCGGCTGTCAAGTCCGCGTCGCAGCCGAGTGTGCCAGTGTACGCCCCGCACCCGGTCGGCAGGTCCCCGTCCCCGGCCTTGGCCTCGGCGAACAGTGCCGGGAATCGGTCTTTGCCACGTGCGAACCGCGCGCTGGAGGCTGCTAGTCGAACAGCGTCGGGGCTTCCGGCTGCTCCTTGGGCGGGATCAGGCCGAGGTGCCGCCACGCCGCCGGGGTGGCCACCCGGCCACGCGGGGTGCGGGCCAGCATGCCCGCGCGCACCAGGTAGGGCTCGCAGACCTCTTCGACGGTGGCCGCCTCCTCACCGACGGCCACCGCCAGCGTGGACACCCCGACCGGACCGCCACCGAACGACTCGACCAGCGCCTTGAGCACCGCCCGGTCCAGCCTGTCCAGGCCCAGCTCGTCCACGTCGTACACCTCGAGCGCGGCGCGCGCCGTCTCCAGCGTGACGACACCGTCCGCCCGCACCTCGGCGTAGTCCCGCACCCGGCGCAGCAGCCGGTTGGCGATCCGTGGCGTCCCCCGGGAGCGCCGGGCGATCTCCGCGGCACCGTCCGGCTCGATGGGCACGCCCAGGATGGCCGCCGAGCGGTGCAGCACCTGCTCGAGTTCTTCCGGCTCGTAGAACTCCATGTGCCCGGTGAACCCGAACCGGTCGCGCAACGGCCCGGTCAGCGCACCGGACCTGGTGGTGGCACCGACCAGGGTGAACGGCGCGATCTCCAGCGGAATGCTGGTGGCGCCGGGGCCCTTGCCCACCACCACGTCGACCCGGAAGTCCTCCATGGCCATGTACAGCATCTCCTCGGCGGGCCGGGCGATGCGGTGGATCTCGTCGATGAACAGCACGTCGCCCTCGGCCAGGTTGGACAGCATGGCCGCCAGGTCGCCTGCGCGTTCCAGCGCCGGCCCCGAAGTGATCCGGATCGTGCTGTTCAGCTCCTCGGCGATGATCATCGACAGCGACGTCTTGCCGAGCCCCGGCGGACCGGACAACAGCACGTGGTCCGGCGGCCTGCCGCGCCGCTTGGCGCTCTCCAGCACCAGCTCCAGCTGTTCCCGCACCCTGGCCTGGCCGATGAACTCGCTCAGCCTGCGCGGCCGCAGCGCGGTCTCCAGCTCCCGCTCCCCCGTCTCCGGCAGCGCGGAGACCGGAGAGCGCGCGGTGCCGAACTCGCCGTAGTCCTCGTCGCTCATCAGCGCTGCTTCCCGATGCTGCTCAGCGCGGCCCGCAAGACCGCCGACTTGTCACCGTCGCCGTTGGCCGCCAGGACGCCGTCGACCGCCTGCTCCGCCTGCCTGGCCGGGAAGCCGAGCGAGATGAGCGCCTCGACCACCTCGGAGCGCACGGCGGAGTTCGCCGTCGCGGCGGCGGGCCCGGCCGCTGCGGTCGCCTGGCCGGCGGCATCGATCTTGTCCCGCAGCTCCAGGCTCAACCGCTCGGCACCCTTGCGGCCGATGCCGGGAACCTGGGTGAGCACGGAGATGTTGCCGTCGGCGATGGCGGCACGCAGCGTCTCCGGCTCCAGCACCGCGATCGCGGCCAGCGCCAGCCGCGGCCCGATACCGGACACCGTCTGTAGCAGTTCGAACAGCTCACGGGCCTGCACGTCGGAGAAGCCGTACAGGGCGAGCGAGTCCTCCCGCACCACCAGCGAGGTGAACAGCTGCGCCTGCTCCCCCACCCGCAGCGTCGCCAGCGTCGCCGGCGCGGCCTGCACGGCCAGTCCCACGCCACCGACCTCCACCACCGCGTGGTCGAGCGCGACGGAGAGCACCGTGCCGCGTACCGACGAGATCATCTCCTCACTCCCTGATCATGCTCGGGCCCGGAGCCGGGCCGCCTCCTTCAGCCTGGCCTTGTGCTGCCTGGCCAGCTCGGCCGCGTGCCGTTCCACCTCGGCCAGCCGCTTGCGCAGCGGTTCCCGCCACAGGTGACAGATGGCCAGCGCCAGCGCGTCCGCGGCGTCCGCGGGCTTGGGCCGCTGGGGCAGCGACAGCAGCCGCGTCACCATCGTCGTCACCTGGGCCTTGCCCGCCGCACCGGACCCGGTCACGGCCGCCTTCACCTCGCTAGGCGTGTGGAAGCCGACGGGCAGGCCGCGCCGCGCGGCGCACAGCGCGACCACGCCGCTGGCTTGCGCGGTGCCCATCACCGTGCGCACGTTGTGCTGGCTGAACACCCGCTCGATGGCCACTGCCTGGGGCCGGTGCTGCTCGAGCGCCTGGTCCACCGCCTCGGCCACGGCCAGCAACCGGGACGGCAGCTCGGCGTCGGCCGGCGTACGCACCACCGAGTAGTGCACGCAGGTGACCTGCCTGCCGGGGCCGCCGTCCACCACGCCGATCCCGCACCGGGTCAGCCCCGGGTCGACCCCGAGCACGCGCACCCTCTCGCCTCCGTCCCTCCGAGCCGACGAACATCCGTTCGACACGCAGGCTACCGCCACCGGCCGCGCACCCGGCCGGCGACGCGCCGCGTCAGGCCAGGTCCGGCTGCCCGGTGTCGGTGAGCACCGGCTGCCAGCGGCGGAATCCCGGCGGGGCGTCCGGGCTCCACGGCCACTGCCCCTGCGGCGTCGGCACGACGATCTGCAGCGCGGGGAAGTCACCCATCGGGTACAGCAGGAACGCCGACCCGAAGTACTGCGGGTAGTACCGCTCGGCGACCTTCTGGAACAGCACCGGGACCCCGTCGAAGAAGTCCTCGTACGGCACGCCGATGCGGAACTGCTCGCCGGTCGCCGCCCGGTCGACGTAGGCGTCCAGCAGCACCGTGCCCATCGGCCTGGGCAGGCCGATCACCACGGCCTCGGCCACCCCGTGGGTCCGCCACGCCCCCGCGGTGAACTCGAAGTTGCCGACCCCGTCGCCCGGCTGCACCGAGATCACCGCGTTGCCGCGGGTCTGCGCCTGTTCGAGCATCCACTCCTTAAGCTCTGCTTCTTCCGGGCTCAGGACGGCGTCCACGGGCGAGGCGGGCGCCCGGCGCGGCGCGGGCCTCGGGGTACGAGAAGCGTCGGCGTAGGAGTCGGTCGTCACAGCGGACATCTTGCCGTATCCGTATCGTGACCGGCACAGGCCCGCCGGGCATTCCCGCGGCGCCTGCGCCGAACGGCTCAGCCCAGCCGCCCGACGGCAGCACGCCCGGCCGGGATCACGTCACCGCGGACCGCCGGGCGAGTGCTGCGGGCCCGGGAAACCGCCCGACGGCGGCACCGGTTGCGGTGGGTACGGCTGCCCGCCCTGCGGAGCGGGACGACCGGCCGGGGGCTGCGGTCCCGCCGGCGGCATGCCGGGCTGGGGCGCCGTCCCCCAGTGCTGGGGAGCGGGACCACCGAAGGGGGCCTGCCCGCCACCGGGCGTGACAGCCGACGTCGCAACGAGGCCGCGCAGTTTGCCCAGCCCGAACACCACGAATCCGAGCGCGATGGTGACCACCAGCAGCACCGGCACGTAGACGAAGAACTTGTCGCTGTCCGGCCGGAGCATGCCGCCGTACATCTTCAGGTCGTCGGCGATGTAGTAGATGAGGTAGGCCAGTGGCAGCGACACCCAGGTGAACGGGAACCACCACTTCATCCGCGCCGCGCTCGCGCCGACGAAGCACGCGTCGGCGAACACCACCAGCGGCGTCAGCAGGTGCTCGAACAGCGACCAGGTTTCGCTCAGGTCGCCGTCCAGCAGCGTCATGTACACCGACATGACCAGCAGCAACAGCACTGCGGTGCCGCCGCGAATCCACGCCGACGGGGGTTCGTGGCTGCGACCGAGCGTGAACAGCGGCCACAGCATCAGCACGCCGTAGACGATCGCGGTGAACAGGCTGGCCTGCAGGCTCAGACCGGGCCACGGGTTGCCGTCCTGCTGCACCGCCGCGATGACGCCGATGAGCGCGAAGGCGACGATCAGCAGCCGCCACAGGGTGACGCCGAGCAGGACACCCGGACGAATCCTGGTGACCGGCGGTGCCGGCTGCGGCGAAAACGGCTGCGCTTGCGGCGGCTGAACACCACTCAGGCCAGGCTGCATCCCAGGCTGCATCGAACCCCCTTCACTGCGGGGTGCAGCCTAACCGACCTCGGCCAGCACTTCGTCGGAAACGTCGAAATTGGCGTAAACGTTCTGTACGTCGTCGGAGTCCTCGAGCGCCTCGATCAGCTTGAAGACCTTGCGAGCGCCTTCGGCGTCCAGCGGAACGGTGACCGAGGGGATCCAGCTGACGTCGGCGGACTCGTACTCCATGCCCGCCGCCCGCACCGCGTCGCGGACCGCCACCAGGTCGGTCGCCTCGCTGATGATCTGGAAGCTCTCGCCCAGGTCGTTGACCTCTTCCGCGCCGGCGTCCAGCACCGCCATCAGCACGTCGTCCTCGGTCAGGTCGCCCTTGGGCACCACCACGACGCCCTTGCGGTTGAACAGGTAGGAGACCGAGCCGGGATCGGCCAGCGAGCCGCCGTTGCGGGTCAGCGCGGTGCGCACCTCGGACGCCGCGCGGTTCTTGTTGTCGGTCAGGCACTCGATCAGCACCGCGACGCCGTTGGGCGCGTAGCCCTCGTAGGTCACCGGCTGCCAGTCGGAGCCGCCCGCCTCCTCGCCCGCTCCGCGCCTGCGGGCCCGCTCGATGTTGTCCTTCGGGACGGAGTTCTTGGTCGCCTTGAGGATCGCGTCGTACAGCGTCGGGTTGGCGTCCGGGTCACCGCCGCCGGTACGCGCGGCCACCTCGATGTTCTTGATCAGCCGCGCGAACAGCTTGCCTCGTTTGGCGTCCAGCGCGGCCTTCTTGTGCTTGGTCGTCGCCCACTTGGAGTGTCCGGCCATTTCTCCTCGTCTCTTCCCTACGCTCGTGCGGCGGACACCATGCCGACGAACAGCTCGTGCACCCGCAGATCCCCGGTGATTTCCGGGTGGAAAGCGGTCGCCAGCACCGCCTTCTGCCGAACCGCGACGATTTTACCCGCGGCGGGTCCCGCAGCCGGGGTGTCCGGAACCGTGGCCAGCACCTCGACGTCCGCCCCGACCGACTCGACCCACGGTGCCCGGATGAAGACGGCGTGCAGCGGCTCGGCTAACCCGGCGAAGTCCAGGTCGGCCTCGAACGAATCGACCTGCCTGCCGAACGCGTTCCGGCGGACCAGCATGTCCACGGCGCCCAGCTGGTGTTGGTCCGGCCTGCCGTCCAGCACCTTGTCGGCCAGCAGGATCATGCCTGCGCACGACCCGTAGGCGGGCATCCCGCCGGCCAGCCTGGCACGCAAGGGCTCGAGCAGGCCGAACACGTCGAGCAGCCGGGACATGGTGGTGGACTCGCCACCGGGGATCACCAGCCCGTCGACGGCCTCGAGTTCGGACACCCGGCGTACCGCGCTGACCCGCGCGCCTGCCGACTCCAATGCCGTGAGGTGTTCGCGGACGTCACCTTGCAGGGCAAGAACACCGACGTGCGGCTTGTTCGTGGTCAACGGCGAAACCTTCCTGAACGGCCTCTACCAGCGTAGTTGTCCGGCGCCCCGCACCGGTGACCGGGTCAGGGAACGCCGGCGAGCCGCAGCAGCGCCGCAGTGGCGGCGGCGGCCAGCACCACCACCACGAACGGGGCTTTCCGAATCGCCAGCACGGCACCGACCAGCACCCCGGCGGGCCGGGCCCACCCGGCGAACGCCTTCCCCTCGACGAACGCCGCGGTGGCCACCAGAGCCGCGAGCAGCACCACCGTGGCGGTCACCATCAGGCGTTCGACGCGCGGCGAGAGCGAGAACCGGTCGCGCAGCAGCGGACCGACGACACGGCACCCGTACGTGCCGAGCCCGAGCACCAGGGCGGACACCAGCAGGGTCGTCGCCGTCGCGGTCATGACGACTCCGGCAAGCGCTCACGGCCCCGCGAGACCTCGGCGACGGCGACCCCGGCCAGAGCGAGCAGTACCGGCAGTCCCGCGGGCAGGAAAGGCGTGGTGGCCAGTGCGACGACCGCGCCGGCGATCGCGGCGCGCCGGGCATGCCGGTCCCGCAGCGACGGCAGCACCAGTGCCAACAGCACGGCGGGGAATGCCGCGTCCAGGCCGAGCGCGTCGGTGTCGGTGATGGCCGTGCCCGCGGCAGCGCCTGCGACCACGCCGAGGTTCCAGCACACGAACAGGCTCACCCCGGTGACCCAGAAGGCCCGTTTCCGCTGGTCCGGGCTCGGCTGCGCGAGCGCAAAGGCCACCGACTCGTCGATGATCAGGTGGGCGCCCACCAGCCGGCGCCACCCCGTGCCCAGCGTGTCGGCCACCGCGAAGCCGAACGGTAAGTGCCGCGCATTGACCAGCAGCCCGGCGAGCACCGCCGCTACCGGGTTGCCGCCGGAGGCGACCATGCCGACGAAGATGAACTGCGCGGCACCGGCGAAGACCACCACGGACAACACCATGGGCAGCCAGAACGGGAGGCCCGCGCTCACCGTGATCGCCCCGAACGACACGCCGACGAGTGTGTCGGCGGCCAGGACCAGCGCGATGTCGCGGGCCAGCCCCGGATCGAGCGATCGCCATATCGAACGCATGACTTCTATAATGAACGAATACCGGAGTGTTCGTCAAGGCGAACGATTGACCGATGGAGCGAACCAAGTGTCCGACGTGAAGTCCGCCCCACCGCTGGCCGCGATCGCCCGCTCGTTGCGCCGCGAGCGCGAACGCGCCGGGTTGTCCCTGTCCGAGCTGGCCAAGCGGGCCGGGATCGCCAAGTCGACGTTGTCCCAGCTGGAGTCGGCCACCGGCAATCCCAGCGTGGAGACTCTGTGGGCGCTGTCGGTGGCGCTCGACGTGCCGTTCGCGCGCCTGGTCGACCCGCCGCGGCCGACCGTGCAGCTGTTGCGGCGCGGCGAAGGACCCACGGTCGCCTCGGAGCGCGCCGACTACGTGGCGACGGTGCTGTCCGCGTGCCCGCCGGGCGCCCGCCGTGACCTGTACTTCATCTCGGCCGAGCCCGGATCGGCCCGGGAGTCGGATCCGCACATGCCGGGCGTCGTCGAGCACGTCGTGCTGTGTTCGGGCCGGGCCAGGATCGGACTGCTGGACGATCCGGTCGAGCTCGAGCCCGGTGACTACATCGCCTACCCCGGCGACCTGCCCCACGTGTTCGAGGCGATCGAGCCCGGAACCACGGCCGTCCTGGTGTCCGAGCATGTCTGACGCGGCGAAGCCCACCCCGGGCGACGACACGGGCGCCCGCTGCCGCACCTGCGGGCGAGCGCGAACGGACGCCGACCCGCTGGAAGCGCTCAGCTGGGTGTGCGACCGCTCCGGGGCTCAGCCGCAGTGGCTGTGCGACCGGTGCGCCCGCGAGCACGTCCGCGACATCGAAAGCAAGCTGCCTGCCGAATTCTGGTGATCGCCAGGTCCGCGGACCGGGCCGCTCGGCCTGAGAAGCCCGCAGCGACCCGGTGCGGTCCCGGGTGCGCCGAGCGGCCCCAGCGCCGCGCGCCGGGGCCGTCACCCGCCACGATCACCAGCCGCGTTCGGCCAGCCGATGCGGCTGCGGCACCTCTTCCACGTTGATGCCGACCATGGCCTCGCCCAGCCCGCGGGACACCTTGGCGATCACGTCCGGGTCGTCGTAGAACGTGGTCGCCTTGACGATCGCCGCGGCGCGCGCGGCCGGGTCGCCCGACTTGAAGATGCCGGAGCCGACGAACACGCCTTCCGCGCCCAACTGCATCATCATCGCCGCGTCCGCCGGGGTGGCGATGCCACCCGCGGTGAACAGCACCACCGGCAGCTTTCCGGTCTGCGCCACCTCCTTGACCAGCTCGTACGGCGCCTGCAGCTCCTTGGCGGCGACGTACAGCTCGTCCTCGGGCAGCGAGGTCAGCCTGCGGATCTCGGAGCGGATCCGGCGCATGTGCGTGGTGGCGTTGGACACGTCCCCGGTGCCCGCCTCGCCCTTGGACCGGATCATGGCCGCGCCCTCGGCGATGCGGCGCAGCGCCTCCCCCAGGTTGGTCGCACCGCACACGAACGGCACGGTGAACTGCCACTTGTCGATGTGGTGCTCGTAGTCGGCGGGAGTGAGCACTTCCGACTCGTCGATGAAGTCCACGCCGAGCGCCTGCAGCACCTGGGCCTCGACGAAGTGCCCGATGCGCGCCTTGGCCATCACCGGGATCGACACCGCGTCGATGATCCGCTCGATCAGGTCCGGGTCGGACATCCTGGCCACCCCGCCCTGCGCCCGGATGTCGGCAGGCACGCGCTCCAGCGCCATCACGGCGACCGCCCCGGCGTCCTCGGCGATCTTGGCCTGCTCGGGAGTGACCACGTCCATGATCACGCCGCCCTTGAGCATCTCGGCCATGCCACGCTTGACCCGCGGCGTGCCGGTCTCGGAGTTCGGCTGCTGTCCAGCGGTCGAGGTCTGCTCAGCGGTCAACGCTTCACGCCTTTCTCTCTTCCGGGGGATACGTTCCGATGGTACGGCCGTTGTGGCCCCTTCGGGCGGGCCAGTGGCGAGCTGTTTCGGCAGGCCACTTCATCCGGCCCCTTGCACCCCGGGCGGCCGGGGTGTGTGATCGGAGACACACCCGACAGCTCGCATCGCGCCAGGTAGGAGGCCGCCATGGCTGACAGACATACCCACTCCAGCGGCAGGCACAACGGCAAGGCCGGCGCCGCGTCGCTGGTGGTCGACTCCCCCACGGCTGTGCGCAACGTCGCGGTGGTCGGACCGTCCGGGTCGGGCAAGACCACGTTGGTGGAAGCCCTGCTGGCGCACACCGGCACGATCTCCCGGGCGGGCAGCATCACCGAAGGCACCACGGTGTGCGACCACGACCCGGTCGCGGTCCGGCAGCAGCGCTCCGTCGCGCTGGCCCTGGCTCCGCTCGTGCACGAGGGCATCAAGGTCAATCTCATCGACACCCCGGGCTATCTGGACTTCCTCGGCGAACTGCGCGCAGGCCTGCGCGCGGCCGACGCCGCGCTGTTCGTGGTGTGCGCCGCCGACGGGGTCGACGAGGCCACCGCGGCGTTGTGGCGGGAATGCGCCGAAGTCGGCATGCCCCGCGCCGTGGTGATCTCCCGGCTCGACCACCCACGAGCGGACGCCATGGGCGAGCTCGCCGCGTGCCAGTCCGCGTTCGGTGCCGGTGTGCAGCCGCTGTACCTGCCGGTCGGCGCCCAGGCGCTGCTCGGCCTGATCACCCAGCGGCTCATCGACTACTCCGCGGGACCGGCGCCACGGATCGGCGACGTGCCGGAAGCCGATCGGGGCCGCTTCACCGAGGCCCGCAACCAGCTCATCGAGGGCATCATCGAGCAGTCGGAAGACGAGACGTTGATGGACCGCTACCTGGCGGGCGAAGAGATCGCGGTGGAGACGCTGATCAACGACCTGGAGACCGCCCTGGCCCGCGGGTCGTTCCACCCGGTCGTGCCCGCCTGCGCGTTCACCGGGGTGGGACTGGCCGAAGTGCTCGAAGTCGTCACCAAGGGCTTCCCCTCGCCGCAGGAGCGTCCGGTGCCGCCGGTGACCACTGTGGACGGCAAAGAACACGCAGAGCTGACCGCCGACCCGGCCGGCCCGTTGGCCGCCGAAGTCGTCCGCACCACCGCGGACGCTTACGTCGGCCGCGTGTCCCTGGTGCGGGTCTTCTCCGGCACCCTCCGGCCGGAGCGCCCGGTGCACGTGTCCGGACACGGGATGGCCGAGCGCGGGCACGCCGACCACGACACCGACGAGCGGGTCGCCCACATCTACTCCCCGCTGGGCGCGCAGCTGAACGAAGTGCCGTACTGCGTGGCCGGCGACCTGTGCGCGCTCACCAAGCTGGGCTCGGCCGAGACCGGGGACACCATCTCCGATCCGCGCGAGCCGCTGCTGATGAAGCCGTGGGCCATGCCGGAGCCCCTGCTGCCGATCGCCGTGGTCGCCAAGAACCGGTCGGACGAGGACGCGCTGGCGCGCAACCTCTCCCGCCTGGTGGCCGGCGACCCCACATTGCGGCTGGAACGCAACGCCGAGACCAACCAGCTGGTGTTGTGGTGCATGGGCGAAGCGCACGCCGACGTCGCGCTGTCCCGGCTGCGCGCGGGCGGCACCGAGGTGGAAACCGAGGACGTCAGGATCCCGATGCGGGCCACGTTCACCAGCAAGGCGCACGGCCGCGGGCGGCACGTCAAGCAGTCCGGCGGGCACGGCCAGTACGCCATCTGCGAGATCGACGTCGAGCCGCTGCCACGCGGATCCGGGTTCGAGTTCGTCGACAAGATCGTCGGCGGCGCAATCCCCCACCAGTTCATCCCGAGCGTGGAGAAGGGGGTGCGGGCCCAGCTGGCCAAAGGCGTCACCGACGATCCCTACCCCGTGGTGGACGTCCGGGTGACGCTGGTCGATGGGAAGGCGCACAGCGTGGACTCGTCGGATGCGGCGTTCCAGACGGCCGGGGCACTGGCCGTCAAGGAGGCTGCCGCCGCGGGCAACGTCGTACCGCTGGAACCGTTGGACGACGTCGAGATCACGTTGCCGGACGAATACCTCGGAGCGGTCCTGGGTGACCTGTCGTCGCGGCGCGGCCGGGTGATGGGCACCGAGTCGGCGGACAACGGCCACACGGTGGTCAAAGCCCAGGTACCCGCGGTGGAACTGGTCAGGTACGCCATCGACCTGCGGTCGCTGACGTCCGGAACGGCGACGTTCACCCGGAAGTTCGCCCGCTACGAGCCGGTACCACAGGGGGCGTTCGCCTCGGCGCACTAGCGGACGGCGGTACGAACCGCCTGCGGGACGGCCGTGCGGGCCCCGTCGCCGGACGATGGTGCGGGCCGCGCCGCCGGGCGGTGGTGCCCGCCTGCCGGGGTGGCCGGAAAAGCGATCAGCCAGCTCCGGCCGGTGGCCGAACGTCGACGGCCAGCCGGGCCTCGGGCACGCTACGTGGCGATGTCCGGCTCGGCGATCTCGAAGTACTCCGGGGCAGGCGCCGACCCGGCCAGCCGGAAGTAGCGCACCTTCCGGCGGCGGCGCAAGCTCAGCGTGTCGCGCACCGCGTCGTTGTAGACGCGGCGGGCGATCACCACTCGCTGCTCGGCGTCGGCGAGCTCGGCCGCGATGCCCTCCGGCAGCGCTCCGCGGTCGACGTCGGCGAGCAGCCGGGTCAGCCGGTTCTCCGCCGCTTCCCGTTCCCGCCGCGGCGCCGACTCCGCGGCGTACGCGGCCGCTCGCAGCTCTTCGGCGTCCGCCAGCGTGCTGGCGACTGCCCGTGCGACCACCGCCCGGCGGGCCAACGCCGCATCCAGCGCCGCCCACGCGGCGTCGGTGCGGATGTGCAGGCGGTCCAGCCGGTTCGCGGTGGTGACCAGCAGCGCGAGCAACAGCAGGGCCGCCACGCCCACGACGATCAGCACGGTCTGGTCGAGCCCGGTCACCGCACCTCCCGCCGCACCGGCACTTCCGCGACGCGCCGCGGGTCGGCGGCGACGGCGGTTTCGTAGACGCGCAGGATCTGGTCGCATACCGTCGACCAGTCGTACTGCCACACCAGCTTGGACCCGGCGGCCGACAGCTCGGCGGCCCGCCGGCGATCACTGAGCACCGTGTACAACCCGTCCGCCAGGGCCACCGGGTCACCGACCGGCACCAGCACCCCGGCCGCGCCGTCGTCCAGGACACGCCGGAACGAATCCAGCGCGCTGGCGACCACCGGCGTGCCCGCCGCCATGGCCTCGGTGAGGATCATGCCGAAGCTTTCGCCGCCCAGGTTGGGCGCACAGTACACATGGGCGCTGCGCAGCGCCCTGGCCTTGGTCGCGTCGTCGACCTGGCCGAGCATGTCGATGCGGGACGACAGGTCCGGCCCGGCTGACTCCCGTAGCTCGTCCTCCTCGCCGCGGCCGACCACCAGCAGGCGCACGTCCGGCAGCCGCGCGGTGAGCAGCCGCAGTGCCTCCAGCAGTACCGGCATGCCCTTGCGCGGCTCGTTGTAGCGGCCGACGAACGCGATCGTCGGCTCCGGGCGCGGGTACCCGTCCAGCGGCTCGGCCCCCGCGTAGAACGGGACGTCGACTCCGTTGGGGATCTCCACCGCGTTGCCGCCCAGGTGCTCCACCTGCACCCTGCGGGCCAGCTCGGACACCGCGATCCGGGCGGTGATCTTCTCGAACAGCGGCCGCAGCACCGGGCGGAAGCCGAGCATGGTGCGGGACCGGCTGGTCGACATGTGGAACGTGGCCACGATCGGCCCGTCGGCGACCTTCAGCGCCAGCATCGACAGGCTGGGCACCACCGGCTCGTGCAGGTGCAGCACGTCGAAGGCGTTCTCCCTGATCCACCGGCGGACCCGCGCATACGCCACCGGGCCGAACTGGAGCCTGGCCACCGACCCGTTGAACGGAACGCCGACCGCGCGCCCGGATTGCTGGACGAAGTGCGGCAGTTCCGCGTCGGCGGCCGCCGGGGCGAGCACGGACACCTCGTGCCCGCGCGCCAGCAACGCCTTGGCCAGGTCGGCGACGTGGTTCTGCACTCCGCCCGGCACCGCGAACGAGTACGGGCAGACGATGCCGATCTTGAGCTTGGTCCGTCGCTGGTCACTCACCGGGCATCCGCTTGGTCCGTCTCCGCCTGCCGCTGCCCACCGCCCGGCCGGTCGCTCAGCCACAGCGGTTGCAGCATGTGCCAGTCCTGCGGGTGGGCCGCGATGGCACCGGCGAACGTGTCGGCCAGTTGCTGAGTCGCCGACGGCGCTTCCCGGACGCTGGCCACTCGCACCGGCGGGTGGAAGCGCAGCGCCCAGCCGTCGTCGGTGAACCAAGTGCTCATCGGCAGCAGCGCCGCCCCGGTACGGGCCGCCAGGTACGCCGGACCCGCGGGCATCGTGGTCTTCTCGCCGAACAGGGTCACCTCGATGCCGTTGCCGGTCAGGTCCCGGTCCGCCAGCAGCACCACGATCCGGTTCTCCCGCAGCCGCGCGGTGAGCCGCGGCGCCACCGGGCCGTCACCGGTCAGCGGGAACACCTCCATGCCGAGACCTTCCCGGAACCGCAGGAACCGCTGGTACAGCGACTCGGGTCGGAGCCGTTCGGCCACCGTGGTGAACGTGCGGTAGTAGTGCACAATCCACACCGCCGCGGCGTCCCAGTTGCCGGTGTGCGGCATCGCCACCACCACACCGTTGCCCTCGGCCAGCGCGGCGTCCAGGTTCTCCCTGCCCTCCACCACGTGCCGGTCGGCCACCTCGCCCCGGTTCCACGACGGCAGCTGGAAGACCTCCCGCCAGTAGCGGGCGTAGGACTTCATCGCCTGCCGGGTCAGCTCGTCCAGCTCGGCGGAGCCCGCCTGGGGCACCACGCGCTGCAAGTTGCGGCGCAGTTGCGCCACGCCACCGCGTCGGTTCATGCCTCGGGCCGCTGCGAACTCACCTGCCACGTTGAACACGGTGCGCGCCATGCCTGCGGGCACCAGTGGGGTGAGCCACCAGCCAAGGGCGAACCCGAGGTCGGTCACCTTCGCGGTGAGCTTGCTCATGGCGATCGCACCTCCCGCGCGGCCACGATCGCCGACCACATCCGCTGCGCCAGGGTCAGCACCGACAGCGCAGCCAGCAGCCACAGCGACACCTCGATCGCGTGCGCCACGCCGAGGCCCTGCAGCCCCGTGCCCAGCAGGGCGACGATGAGCCGCTCGGCCCGCTCCACCAGGCCGCCGTCGGCGGACAGCCCGGAGGCCTCCGCGCGCGCCTTGATGTAGGAGATCACCTGCGCAAGCACCAGCACGACCAGGCCTGCCGCGGCCGCACGGTGCTCGCCGCTGGCGATGCACCACCAGGTGATCGAGCCGAACAGGGCACCGTCGGCCAGCCGGTCACAGGTGGCGTCCAGCACCGCGCCGAACGGGGTGCTGCGCCCGGACGCCCTGGCCATGGCACCGTCCAGCAGGTCGAGCATGGCGAAGGCCCATACCGTGAACGTCCCCCACAGCAGCAAGCCGTTGGGGAAGAACGACAGCGAGCACGCGATGACCCCGACGGCGCCGATCACCGTCATGGCGTTCGGGGTCAGCCCGACCCGCACCAGCATCGCACCGATCGGGTCGAGCACACGGGACACCGACGCACGAGCGAAGACGTTCAACATCACTGACAGCCTAGCGACGTGGGGTTCGCCACGGCCGCAGGCTCCGACGGCTGCTTCCGGCGCGTCCGCGCCGCCCTGATCGCGACCGCAGGTGAGCCGGGGCCTTCTTCGCCTCCGCCGCCGCGAACGTTACCGACATACCGGATAAGACAGACAACCAGCTGACATCGTAACCAACACCCCGATCTGCGCGAATGGCGTTTACACAGGCCAAGCTCGCTGCGGGGTTCTCCCATCGGCGAGCGTCGCAGCACGCAGAGGGGATCTCGTGCGGTGAATGACGATGTCGTACGGCTGTCCGTCGTCGGGCAGGTCATCCGCAGGCGCTGGCGCGTCCTCGTCGCCGCCGCGGTGCTCGGTGCGCTGCTCGGCTACCTGGTCTCCCTGGTGATCTCGCCCGGCTACCAGGCGAGCAGCCAGGTGCTGATGCAGGGTTCGCGGGAGGCGGACGAGATGCTGACCGAGTCGCAGATCGCGGTCAGCTCCACCGTGCTCGAGCGTGCCGCGGCGGCGCTGCGCTGGGACGATCCGGTCCGCGAGCTGCGGGACGACGTGACCGCCGAGGTCGTCGAGGGCAACGTCATCGAGATCAGGGCCACCGACGACGACCCCCGCCGCGCCCAGGCGCTGGCCGACCAGGTGGCCAAGGAGTTCGTCAGCTACTCCAGCCAGCTGGCCAGCAGCCCGGCGAACGCAGCCGCGCAGGTGATCGCCGAGCAGCGGAACGCACTGCAGGTGGAGGTGCGCGACTCGCTGCGCAAGCTCACCGCCCTGCACCGCGAGCTGACCTCGAACCAGCTCACGTCGGAAGAGGTGGACGTACGGACCGAGCTCGAGCAGGTGCGCAACGCGCTGACCGGGGCGGTCGAAGAACTCGAGGAGGCCAAGGCGGCAGGCACCGCCACCAACGCCGTCATCGTCGAGCCCGCCGAGGTGCCCAGCTCACCGGCGCCGCCGAGTGCCTGGCAGCTGACCGCGGCCGGGGCCCTTGCCGGGTTCCTGATCGGCGTCGCCGCACATCTGATCGCGGCGCGCGCCGACCGCAGGGTGCGCGACGCCACCACGATCGCGTCGGCGTTCGGCGCCAGGCCCGTCGGCGAAGTGACCGTCGACGAGCACCACGAGCACCGCGCGAACGGCTCGTCCTCCCGACGCAGGCTCGCCAGGCTGCTCGGCACCGACCGCCCATGGCAGACCCCGGACGGCGAGGTCACCGGGCCCGGGCGCTACCAGCGCATCCTGGCCAAGCTCCGCACCGGGCAGGGCGTGCCGCTGCGCCTGCTTGTGGTGATCGCCGACGACGACCCCGACGCCAGGGCGGTGGCGCAACGGCTGATCGCCGAGGCACATGACGCCGTGGTGGCGGGCAACGGGCACAGCACCGAGGCGATCGGGCTGTCTCATCCCCCGGTCGCCCAGCGGCCCACGCTGCGGCTGGCCGAGGTGTCCGCACGGCAGCCGGACGTCCCGGAGGACCACAGCGTGTCCGGGGCCCTGCTGATCACCTCGGCGGGCAGGCGGACCGACTGGGAGCTGGTCGCACTCGCCGAAGCCTGCCGGGACACCGGGCACCGGCTCGCCGGGGTCGTGGTGGCCCGGCCGGTCAGGGCCGCCGGACGACCGCCGGACGACCGGACGGACGCCGCCGCCGGCCACGAACTCGTGGGGGCCTCATGACGAGCGCACGCACCTACGCCGAACCGCTCGTCGACCTGCAGCGGCTGATCGCCGGGATCCGGTGGCGCAAACGGCTCTGGCTGCCCATGGTGGCGCTCGGCCTGCTGGCCGGCATCGCGGTGGCCGTCGTCGCCCCGCCGCAGCCGACCGCATCCGTCAAGGTGCTGGTGCTGCACGAGGACGACCAGCCCAACGACGGCGGGGCGCTGATCGCCACCGACATCGCGCTGCTGCAGACGGTGCGCATCGCCGGGCAGGCGCTGGACAAGGTCGGCGCGACCGACAAGCCGGACGACTTCGTCGAGGACTACCGCGGCGCGCCGCTGTCCAACAACGTCATGGAGATCACCGTAGAAGCAGGCACCGGCGAGCAGGCCCTGGCCCGCGCGGACGCGTTGAGCAGCGTGTTCATCGCCGACCACGCCCGCAGGGTGCGGGCGTCCAGCCAGGCGGCGGTGCGCGAGATCCAGGATCGCCAGCGGCGGGCCGAGCAACAGCTGAACACGGTCAACCAGCAGATCGCGGCACTGTCCGACGCCACCGACCCGGCCTCGACGACCAGGCAGTCGTCGTTGTTCAGCCGCAAGGGCACGCTCGAGGCCAAAGTCCAGGAGCTGATCGCGCAAGCGGAGACCGCGGGCGCCGGTACCGGCCGCATCATCGCGGGCACCAAGGTCGTCGACGCACCCCGCCTGCTCCCCCAGTCGCCGCTGGTGGCCGGCGGGATCATGGTGCTGGTGGGGCTCGGGCTCGGCCTGGTGCTCGGCCTGGGGCTGGCGGCGGTCGCCACCGTCGTGCAGGACCGCCCGGTACTGCGCCGGGAGATCACCGCCCACCTCGGTGCGTCCGTCATCGCCCAGCTGTCGCCGCGTCGCCGGCTCCCGCGGCTCTTCCGCCGCAGCAGCCGCGACCAGGACCGACGCCGCGTGGCGGCGACACTGGCCCGCACCGTGAGCGGCCCACCGGGCCGGATCGCGGTGCTGGAGCTCGGTGCCGAGGAAGCCGCCGCCGCGCTCGCCAAGGACATCGCCGCGGATCTCGCCGCCGACGGCACGCCCGTGGTCCTGATCAATGACCTTGCCGACCGGTCCGCCCTGGAACCGGCCGACGACGACCCGGACCTCGTGCGGGTCACCGACGGCGCGGACTGGCCGTCGCACGAGTGGCCGCACGCACCGGGCGACGCCCCCGGCCACGTCGTCGGTGTCGGCTCGGTCCGCCCGGGCACGGCGTGGACCGATCTGCCCCGCCTCGGCTCGGAAGCCGTCCTGGTGGTCCGCGCAGGCTGGGCGCCGGCCGAGTGGCTGCACACCGTCGCCCGGCAGCTCGCCGACGCAGGCATCGCGGTGATCGGCGTGGTGCTGATCGACCCGGACCCCAGGGACCGCACCGACGGAACGCTGTGGGACGCCCTGCACACCGCGCTGCGCGGACGCCGCGGCGCGACCGCCCCGGTGGAGCACCGGGCGGCTTCGGACATCACGACCGGCATCCGCGCCCAGGACCCCGGCGCGCTGCCCGCCCCGGCCAGCACGGCATCAGCGCACCAGGAGGTCACGTGAACGTCACACTCTTCGGACTCGGTTACGTCGGGACGGTCACTGCCACATGTCTGGCCGCCCGTGGACACCACGTCGTCGGCATCGACACCGACGAAGGCAAGGTCGCCGACGTCAACGCGGGCATCCCGCCGGTGGTCGAGCCGGACCTGCCCGAGCTGCTGACCGAAGCGGTGCGCTCCGGCGCGCTGCACGCCACCCGCACGGTCGGTGACAACGTCCGCGAGTCGGACGTGTCCATCGTCTGCGTCGGCACGCCGTCGGCACCGAACGGCAGCACCGACCTCAGCTCGGTGCTGCGGGTCGTCGGTGACATCGGGGCGGCGCTGGTCGACCAGGATCGGCCGCACACCGTGATCATCCGGTCCACGGTGCCGCCCGGAACGGTGGACGAGGCCATCGTGCCGCTGCTGGAGCGCCGGTCCGGCCGCCGGGTCGGCGACGACCTGCAGGTGGCGATGGTCCCCGAGTTCCTCCGGGAGGGCACCAGCGTCTCCGACTTCTTCCACCCGCCGTTCCTGGTCATCGGCGGGACACCGGAGGCGGCCGCGGTGGTGCGCAGACTGTTCGCCTTCCTCGGCGAGGCGTGCTCGGTGCACGAAGTGAGCACCCGCGCCGCGGAGAGCCTGAAGTACGCATGCAACAGCTTCCACGCGCTCAAGGTGTCGTTCGCCAACGAGCTCGCCCGGCTGTACCGGATCCTGGACATCGACTCGCGCCAGGTCATGGACGTGTTCGTGCAGGACCGGCAGCTGAACATCTCCCCCGCCTACCTGCGGCCCGGGTTCGCGTTCGGCGGGTCGTGCCTGCCCAAGGACCTGCGCAGCCTGCTGTACCTGGGCCGGACCAGCTTCGTCGACCTGCCCCTGCTGCAGGCGTCGCTGGCCTCCAACGAGATGCACATCCGGGACGTCGCGGACCGGGTGCTGCACGCCGTGGAGGAAGGCGGCGGCAGCAGGCAGGTGACGCTGCTCGGCCTTTCCTTCAAGCACGACACCGACGACCTGCGGGAAAGCCCCAACGTGGCGCTGGCGGAGATCCTCATCGGCAAGGGCCTCGACGTCCGGGTGCACGACCCGGTGGTCACCATGTCGCGGCTGACCGGGTCGAACCTGCGGTACGTCACCGAGCGTCTGCCGCACCTGGGCCGGGTGCTCCACGACCGGGCCGAGGACGCGATCCGCGGCTCCCACGTGGTCGTGGTCTCCACCGCGAACCCCGAGGCGCTGGCCGCCCTGCGGCGGGCCGAGCCACCGGTCGTGCTCGACCTCAACGGCAGGCTCGGCGCCGAGGTGGAACGGCTCGCCGGCTACCAGGGGGTGGGGTGGTGAGCGCCGCCCGCGGCCGGCACGTCTGCATCGTGGTGCAGAACCTGCCGGTGCCGTTCGACCGCCGGGTCTGGCTGGAGTGCCAGGCGCTGCGCGACGCCGGATACGAGGTGTCGGTGGTGTGCCCGAAGGCCAAGGGCGATCCCTCCTACCAGCAGCTGGACGGCGTGCACCTGTTCAAGTACCGGGCGTTCCCGCCGATCACCCGCCAAATCATGTTCCTGGCCGAGTACACCTACTCGATCGTGGCCACGTTCCTCGGGCTCGTCCGGGCCTACCGGCGGCGGAGGTTCGCCGCGATCCAGCTGTGCAACCCGCCGGACGTGCTGTTCGTGGCGGCGCTGCCGTTCCTGGTGCGCGGGGTGAAGCTGGTCTTCGACCAGCACGACCTGTGCCCCGAGCTGTACGAGTCCCGGTTCGGCACCCGGGCGGCGCTGCCTTACCGGGCCCTGCTGCTCGCCGAACGCATGACCTACCGGCTGTCGTCACGGGTCATCGCCACGAACGACTCCTACAAGCGGGTCGCCGTCACACGCGGCCGGAAGAAGCCGTCCGACGTCACCGTGGTGCGCACCGGCCCGGACCCGGACCGCATGCGGCGCGGCGAGGCGCAGCCCGGGCTGCGCCGAAGCTTCGCCCACCTGCTGGCCTACCTGGGCGTGATGGGCCCGCAGGACGGCGTCGACTTGGCGCTGCGCGCGATGGCGCACATCGTGCACGACCGGGGGCGGACCGACATCGGCCTGACCCTCGTCGGGGACGGCGATGCCGGGCCGGAGCTGCGCGCGCTGGCCAAGGAGCTGCGGCTGGAACCGTACGTCCACTTCACCGGCCGTGTCCCGGACGCGGAGGTGGCGGCGCTGTTGTCCACCGCGGACATCGGGCTGTCCCCGGACCCGCGCAATCCGCTCAACGACGTCTCGACGATGAACAAAACCATGGAGTACA
Organism: Thermocrispum agreste DSM 44070; assembly: GCF_000427905.1. Classification (GTDB taxonomy): domain Bacteria; phylum Actinomycetota; class Actinomycetes; order Mycobacteriales; family Pseudonocardiaceae; genus Thermocrispum; species Thermocrispum agreste. Next base: position 376,305 of record NZ_ATYX01000005.1, read on the forward strand.
TGGCGTTCGAGCTGCCGGTGGTGGCGTTCGACCTGGTCGAGACGCGGGTGTCCGCCGGCGACGCGGCCGCCTACGCCACTGCGAACGATGTCGCCGAGTACGCCGACGTCATCGTGTGGCTGCTGGACGACGAGGTGCGGCGCAAGCAGATGGCCGCGCTCGGCCGCCGCCGGGTGGAGGACGTGCTCGCCTGGCGCCACCAGATTCCCGCCTATGTCGGTGTCTACGACCGCCTGCTGGGCAGCTAGGAGCACCGATGTGCGGTATTGCCGGAAGCTACGGGTGGCCGGGCGGCGGGCCGGTCACCGACCGGATGACCACCGCCGTCGCCCACCGCGGGCCGGACGGGTCCGGCCGGTACAGCCATCGCACCGCGGCGGGTGAGGTGCACCTGGGGCACCGCAGGCTGGCCATCCTGGACCTGACCGACGCAGGCGCCCAGCCGATGGTGGCCGACGGCCTGGCGCTGACCTACAACGGCGAGATCTACAACGCGCCGGATCTGCGCGCCGAACTGCAGGCCGCCGGGGTGCGCTTCCGCGGGACGTCGGACACCGAAGTCCTGCTTCAGGCGTGGCGGCGGTGGGGTCCGGCGTGCTTGCCCAGGCTACGGGGGATGTTCGCGTTCGCGGTGTTCGACGAGCGCACCGGTGAACTGACCCTGGCCCGTGACCAGCTGGGCATCAAACCGCTGTTCTACCTGCGGCGCGGGGAGCGGCTGCTGTTCGCCTCGGAACTGAAGGCGCTGGCCGGTGAGCTGGGCGACCAGCTGGAGATCGACCAGACCGCACTGGTGGCGTCGCTGCTGTACTACTGGGTGCCGGACGGCAGGTGCGTGTATCGCGAGGTCGAGAAGCTGCCGCCGGGCACCTGGCTGACCATCCGGCCGGACGGCGAGGTGCGGCATGCGCGGTACTACTCGCTGCGCGAGGTGGCCGAGGAAGCCGCCCACGCCGAGCCCCCGGACCTGCACGAGGTGATCGCGGAGTCCACCCGGCGCCACTTGCTCGCCGACGTCGAGGTCGCCTCGTTCCTCTCCGGCGGCCTCGACTCCAGCTACGTCACCGCGCTGGCGGCGCAGCACCTGGGCGGGATGGCCGCGTACACGATCGGCTTCCGCGCCGCCGACGCCAAGTTCGAGGCCATGCCGGACGACCTGCGCTACGCCAGGGTGGTCGCCGAAAAGTTCGGGGTCGACCTGCGCGAGATCGAGATCGCCCCGGACGTGCTGTCGCTGCTGCCGGCCATGGCGTACCACCTGGACGAGCCGATCGGCGATCCCGCGGCCATCAACACGTACCTGATCTGCCAGGCGGCGCGCGCCGCAGGCGTGAAGGTGATGTTGTCCGGCATGGGTGCCGACGAGCTGTTCGGCGGCTACCGCAAGCACCTGGCGAACACCTTGGCGGTGCGGTACCAGCGGCTGCCGCGCGCCGTGCGCACACCGGTCTCGGCCACGGTGGCCAGGCTGCCGGTGGCCAGCTCCCGGCGCGGCTACCGGTCGGTGCGCTTCGCCAAACGCTTCCTGTCGTTCGCCGAACTGCCGGAGGAAACGGCGTTCCGCCGCAGCTACACGATGTACGACCGGGCGGAGCTGCTGCGGCTGGTCCACCCCGACCTGGCGAGCGCGGTGGACGACGTGCTCACCGAGCACGCCGACGTCTATCACGACCAGGCGCTGGACGACTTCGTCAACCGCATGTGCCTGGCCGACGCGCGGTTGTTCCTGCCGGGGCTGAACCTGGCCTACACCGACCGGGCCAGCATGGCCGCGTCGACCGAGGTGCGGGTCCCGTTCGTCGACGTCGACGTGGTGCGGGCGGCGTTCGCGCTGCCCGGCAACCGCAAGGTCGCGGGCCGCCACGGCAAGCTCGCGCTCAAGAAGGCCGCCGAAGCGGTGCTGCCGCGGGAGATCGTCTACCGCCCGAAAGGCCTGTTCTCCGCTCCCCTGCGCGCCTGGATGAGCCGCGATCTGGCGCCGGTGCTGCGCGAGGTGGTGCACGACGGCGCCTTGGTCGGCTCCGGGTTGCTGCGCCGGGACGCCTTGCAGCTGCTGGCCGACGAGGACGCCGCCGGCCGTCAGGACCGCAGCAAGCACCTGTGGCACGTGCTGGCCCTGGAGTACTGGTTCCGCCGCGCCACCGAGCACCCGACGGCCGGTCACCGGCCGTGGAAGGAGATCGCGTGAAACAGATCGTGCAGAACTACAAGTCCGGCCAGCTGCGGCTGATCGACGTGCCGCGGCCCGCGGTGAAGCCGGGCGGGGTGCTGGTGCGCACGGCGTTCTCGCTGATCTCCACCGGCACCGAGCTGATGAAGGTGTCCGAGGCGGGCATGTCGCTGTTGGGCAAGGCCAAGGCGCGCCCGGACCAGGTGGCCAAGGTGGTGCAGAGCGTGGCCACCAACGGGCTGGCCGCGACCTACCGCAAGGCGATGGGCAAGCTCGACTCGCTCACGCCGCTGGGCTACTCGCTGTGCGGGGTGGTCGAGCAGGTCGGAGCGGGCGTCGACGACGTAGCGGTCGGCGACCTGGTCGCGTGCGCGGGCAACGACCATGCGGTGCACGCGGAACTGAACTGGGTGCCGAAGAACCTCTACGCCAGGGTGCCGGACGGAGTCGATCCCCGGCACGCCGCGTTCGCCACGGTCGGCGCGATCGCGCTGCAGGGCGTGCGGCGCGGCGAGCCGGCCCTCGGTGAAACCGCACTGGTCATCGGGCTGGGGCTGATCGGCCAGCTGGTCGTGCAGCTGCTGGACGCGGCAGGGGTGCGGGTGATCGGCGTCGACCCGGACGCGCAGCGCTGCGAGCTGGCCCGCGAGCACGGCGCGCTGGCGTGCGGGGCGCCCGGCTCCGAGGAGGTCGACGGCGCGGTCGCCGCGCTCACCGGCGGCGCCGGGGTGGACCAGGTGTACCTGGCCGCCGGCGGGTCCACCAACCAGCCGGTCGAGCTGGCGGCCCGGCTCAGCCGGGATCGCGCGGTGGTGGTCGACATCGGCAAGTGCCGCCTGGACCTGCCGTGGAACGCCTACTACGAAAAGGAGCTCGACGTGCGGTTCTCCCGCTCGTACGGGCCCGGCCGGTACGACCCGGGCTACGAGCTGGACGGCCACGACTACCCCATCGGCTACGTGCGGTGGACCGAACGCCGCAACCTCGAGTGCTTCCTCGACCTGGTGCACCGCGGCCGGGTCGACGTGTCCGCGCTGATTGCGCACATCGCGCCGTTCGACTCCGCCGTGGAAACCTACGAGCGGTTGCACAGCGGTGAGCTCGGCGGTGTGGGTGTCCTGTTCGCCTACCCCAGCGCGCGGCCCGAGCCCGCAGCGGTTCCGGCCGCACCGCAGGCGCTGTCCGCAGCGGCTTCGCCGCCGCAGGCCGCGACGCCGATCCGGGGGCCGCTGCGCGTCGCCTTCGTCGGCGCGGGCAACTACGCATCGTCGATGCTGCTGCCGCACTTGGCGGACCGCGAGGACGTGCAGCTGGTCCACGTGGTGACCACGTCCGCGTTGTCGGCGGCCAACGCCCGCCGGAAGTTCGGCTTCGCCGCGGCGTCCACCGATCTGGACGCCGTGCTCGGCGACGACACGATCGACGCGGTGTTCGTGGTGACCAGGCACAGTTCGCACGCCGAGCTGACCCGCCGGGCCCTGCTGGCAGGCAAGGCGGTGTTCGTGGAGAAGCCGCTTGCGCTGTCCGAGCAGGAGCTGGAGAAGGTGCTGGCCGCGGTGGCCGAGTCGGGCAACGACCGGCTGCAGGTCGGGTTCAACCGCCGGTTCGCTCCGCTGCTGGTGGAGGCCAAGCAGCGGTTCGGGCAGCGGGTGGGCCCGGCGACCGTGCGCTACCTGGTCAACGCCGGCCCGCTCGAGTCGTCCAGCTGGTATCGCCGCAAAGACACCGAGGGCAGCCGGTTCGCCGGGGAAGGCGGGCACTTCGTCGACACGGTGAGCTGGCTGCTCGACGCCGACCCGGTGTCGGTCTACGCCTCGGCCACCCGCGGGCACGAGGACGTGCAGGCGACGCTGCGCTACCCGGACGGATCGACGGCGGTGATCACCTACACCGGCTCCGGGCACGCGTCGTTCGCGAAGGAAACGATCGACCTGATCGCCGACGGCAAGGTCCTGCGCTTCGACGACTTCGTGCGCGCTCGCGTCTACCGCGGCCGCCGCTGGGCGGGCGCGGCCGGCCGACTGCCGCGCGGACGCGACAAGGGCCAGGCCGCCGAACTCGCGGCGTTCGTCGAGGCCGTGCGCTCCGGCTCCCCGATGCCGGTTCCGCTGTCGTCGCTGACCGCGACCACCCTCGCCACGCTGGCCGTGTTCGACAGCCTGGCCAGCGGCGCGCCGATCCCGCTCAGCCCGAACGGAGCGCCGTCATGAACATCGCCTGGTACCTCCGCCGCCTGACCGCCATGAGCCCGCGAGAAGTCGCCCACCGAACGGCGACCGCGGTCGAGATCCGCCGGTGGCGGCACGCCGACACCGCCGCCGTGCCGCACACGGTGCACCTGCCACGATTCACCGCACCGCCGCCCGCGGACTGGTGGGAAGCCGCACCCGCGGACGCCGTCGACGCCCTGCTGGCCGCCGCAGACCGGCTGATGGCGGGCCGGGCCGAGTTCTTCGGCGTGGAACGCACCGACTTCGCCAACCCCGACTGGCACCACGACCCGCGCACGGGACGGAACGCGCCGGTCACCTACGCGTTCGACATCCCGTACCGGGACGAGGACGCCGTCGGCGACATCAAGCAGATCTGGGAGCCGTCCCGGCACCAGCACCTGACCGTGCTCGCCGCCGCCTACGCCATCACCGGCGACGAACGGTACGCCACCCGGGTCGCCCGTCATCTGCGGTCGTGGTGGGCGGCCAATCCCCCGCTGCGCGGTGTGCACTGGGTGAGCGGGATCGAGCTGGGCATCCGGCTGATCTCGTGGGTGTGGACCCGCCGGCTGCTGCACGCCTGGCCCGCGGCGAGCAGGCTGTTCGAGGACAACCCGGAGTTCCGTCGCCAGCTGTACTGGCACCAGCGCTGGCTGGCCACGTTCTCCAGCCACGGATCGTCGGCCAACAACCACGTGATCGCCGAAGCCGCGGGGCAACTGTCCGCCGCCTGCGCGTTCGGCTGGTTCGCCGAGTCGCCGCGCTGGCGGGTCAGCGCGCTGCGCACCCTGGACACCGAACTGCGCAACAACACGTTCCCGTCCGGCATCAACCGGGAGCTGGCCACCGAGTACCACGCGCTGGTGCTCGAACTCGGTCTGGCCGCGGTCGTCGAGGCCGAGTGCGCCGGGGTGACCGTGCCCGGCAGCACCCACGACGTGCTGATCAGGATGACCGACGCGGTGGCGGCCATGCTCGACGACACCGGCCGCCCGCCCCGCCAGGGCGACGCCGACGACGGACACGGGCTGATCATCGACGGCCCGGGCACGGACCGCTGGGCGTCCCTGCTGGCCACCGGCGACGCCCTGTTCGGGCGCCTGCCGTGGTGGCCGAAACCTCCGGGTGGTGATGTCCGCTCCAGCGTGCTGGCGGCGCTGGCGCGACCATGGCGCACCGCGGGTCCGGTGCGCACCGGAGGTGCGGCCGAGTCGCCGGGTGTTGGCCTGCACCCGGCGACTCGGCCATCTGCCCGTCCCGCCACCCGCCCGGACCATTTCCCGGACGCGGGCATGACGCTGCTGCGGACCACCAACCACGGCGAGCTGGGCGAGATCTGGTGTCGCTGCGACGGCGGCCCGCACGGGTTTCTGTCCATCGCCGCGCACGCCCACGCCGACGCGCTGTCCATCGAGGTGCGGCACGACGGCGTCGACGTGCTGGCCGACCCGGGCACCTACTGCTACCACGGCCGGCCCGCCTGGCGGTCGTACTTCCGCTCCACGCTCGGCCACAACACCGTGCAGCTCAACGGCACCGACCAGTCCGTCTCCGGCGGGCCGTTCCTGTGGACCCGGCACGCCCGCAGCTCGGTGCTGGTGGCCGATCCCGAGCACGGGTTCTGGCAGGCCGCGCACGACGGCTACGCCTACGGCGAGCACCCGGCGGTGCACAAGCGCACCGTGCACCTGTCCGAGGCGTGCCGGCAACTGCGCGTGGTCGACGAGATCTGCGGGTTCGCGCTGCGCCGCTGCACCATCGCGTTCCATCTCGGCCCGCTCATCACCGCCGAGCTGATCGGGGACACCGCGTGGCTGAGCTGGCCGCACCGGCGTATCCCCGGTGCGTGCCACACGGCCGTCCTCGCGCTGCCCCCCGGCTTGCACTGGTCGGCGCATCGCGGCGAGACCGATCCGCCGCTCGGCTGGTATTCCGCAGGCTTCGGCACGCGTGTACCCGCCACCACCCTGCTCGGCGTCGGCCGCGCCCGCGGTCACACCACGTTCACCACGCTGTTGCGCTTCACCAGTTGACCTGGAGGCTGTCGTGCCCGTCCGCCCGTCTTCCCGTCCCCGGCCCGGCCGCTTTGCCGCCGTGCTGGCAGGCGTGGTCGCGGTGACCGGGCTGGTGTCGTGCACCGCGGGCGGACCGGCCCCTGATCGGGCCGAGCGGCCGATCAGGGTGTGCGACCGGGTCGAGCCGGGACCGGCCAGCCCGCCCGGCGGGGCGGTCGTGGTGCAGCCGGGGGTGGACGACGTGGCCGCACTGACCCGGCAGCGTCCGGCCGGAACGACGTTCTGGCTGGCCGAAGGCGTGCACACGCTCGGCGGGAACGAATTCGCCCAGATCGTGCCGAAGAAGGGCAACGCCTACCTCGGCGCCCCCGGCGCGGTGCTCGACGGCAAGGGGATCAACCGCTACGCCTTCGGCGGCAAGGCGGAGCGGGTGACCGTGCGGCACCTGACCGTGCGGAACTTCGTGGCGCCGGGCAACGAGAGCGTGGTCAACCACGACTCGGCCGACCACTGGGTGGTCGAGCACAACACGATCAGCGACAACGGCGGCGCCGCGCTGGCCGCCGGGGCGCATCAGCGGATCCGGTTCAACTGCCTGCGGGACAACGGCCAGTACGGCATCAACGCCTATCAGGACTCCGGCACCATCACCGGCCTGGTGGTGCACGGCAACGAGATCACCGGCAACAACACCGACGACTGGGAAGCCAGGATCGCCGGGTGCGGGTGCACCGGCGGTGCCAAGTTCTGGGCCGTGGACGGGGCCGACGTCACCGGCAACTGGGTGCACCACAACCACGGCCCCGGGCTGTGGGCGGACACCAACAACAACGACTTCGTCATCCGCGACAACGTCATCAGCGACAACGAAGGCCCCGCGATCATCTACGAGACCAGCTACAACGCAGTGATCGCCGGCAACACGATCCTGCGCAACAACTGGGCGGACGGGCGCAGGTTCGTCACCGAGGGCGACCCGTTCCCGGTGGCGGCGGTCTACGTCTCCGAATCCGGCGGCGAGCCGCGGGTGCCCGCGCGCACCGACAAGCTCGTCATCACCGGGAACCGGTTCACCGACAACTGGTCGGGCATCACGCTGTGGGAGAACGCCGACCGGTTCTGCAACAGCCCGCACAACACCTCGTCCGGGTACTGCACGCTGCTGGTCGACGACGTCAGGCAATGCCGCAGCCCGGCCATCCAGCGCAAGCCGCTGCTCGACGACTGCCGCTGGAAGACCAAGCGGGTGGACATCCACCACAACCGGTTCGAAGTCGACCCGGTCAAGCTCGGCTGCGAACACCTGTGCGCCCGGATGGCCGTGCTGGCCAACTTCGGCACCTCCCCGGCCTGGTCGCCCTACCACGGCGCGAGCATCCAGCAGGCCATCACGTGGCATCAGGGCAACGAGTGGCACGACAACGTCTACGTCGGCCCGTGGCGCTTCATGGCCTACGACACCAGCAGGCTGCTGGAACCGAGCGTCTGGCAATCCGCGCCGCACCGCCAGGACCGCGGCAGCGTCTTCTCGCTCCGGGCGGAGGAACCATGACCACCCAGGACGTCCGCTCGAGCACATCGGCAGGCACCGGCAGGCCGCCCCGGCTGGTCGGCGCGGTGTGGGCCCTGTTGATCGTCAACACGCTCGGGTCGCAGGGCGCGGACACGATCATCCCGATCCCCCGCACGGTCACGCAGATGATCACCATGGGGGCGGTGGCGCTGGCGTTCGTCGTCGCGCTGCTGCTCAACCCGCGGCTGCTGGTGCGCCCCAGCGCGTACCTGCTCATCCTGACCGCGCTGGCCGCGGTCGCCGTGGCCGCGAGCATGCCGCTGGAATCGGGCCTCGGCGGGCTGTTCCGGTGCGCACGGCTGATCGGGTTCGTCGCCACGTTGTGGCTGATCAGCCGCTGGTGGGACGGGTCGCTCGCGTTCGTGCGCTACCACGTCCGGGTGCTGATGGTGGTCGTGGCGTCGGTGGTGATCGGGCTGCTCGTCTCGCCGGGGCACGCACTGCCCGAGTACTACGACGGCAGGCTGGTCGGCGCGATCTGGCCGCTGACCGCGCCGCAGGTCGGCCAGTACGCCGCGGTCCTCGCCGGCCTGGTGCTGATCCTGTGGCTGAGCAAGCTCACCCCGGGCAGCGTGGCCGCGTTCGTCGCGATCCCGTCCATCGGCGTGCTGCTCCTCACGCACACCCGCACCGCAGCATTCGGCCTCGTCGCCGGGCTGACCGTGGCGCTGCTGTCGTCGCTGCTGACCAATCCGCGCGCCCGCAGGGTGTTCACCGTGGGGGCGATCACCGGAGGCGTGGCCCTGGTGGTCTTCCTGCCCGTGCTGCAGGCATGGGTGCTGCGCGGCCAGGACGAGGACGACTTCGGCACGCTGACCGGCCGCGCCAAGGTGTGGGACGCGCTGCTGGCCGAGCCGCGCACCCTGTACCAGGAGCTGTTCGGCACCGGGTTGTCCAACAAGTCGTTCGGCGGCCTGCCGATCGACAACAGCTGGCTGGCCGCCTACCACGAGCAGGGCCTGATCGGCGCGTCACTGGTGGCCCTGTTCCTGATCACGCTGCTGGTCGTGGCGGTGACCAGGCCGCCGTCCCCGCAACGTGCCTGCGCCCTGTTCCTCGTCGCGTACTGCCTGGTCGCCTCCTACACCGAGGCCGGGCTGGCCGACGCGTCCCCGTACCTGCTGCATCTGGCGGTGGCCGCCGCCCTGCTGGTCCCACAGGCCTCCCGCCCCGGCACCGCACGAACAGCTTCGAAGACAGGAGGAGCGTCATGAGCCGACTCCCTCGTCCCGGTGTGCTTCTCGACCGCGACGGCACGATCATCGTCGACACCGGCTACGTCGGCTCGGTCGACCGGGTGGAGTTCATCCCGGGCGCGATCGAGGCGATCGCGGCGTTGAACGCCGCGGGGATCCCGGTGGCGGTGGTGACCAACCAGGCGGGCGTGGCGCGCGGCCGTTACGACATCGCCGACGTCCAGCAGGTGCACAAGTTCATGGCCGCGGAGATGGCCCGTGCCGGCGCGCACGTGGACCAGTGGCTGTTCTGCCCGTACCACCCGGACGGCACGGTCGAGGCGTTCGCCAGGACCAGCAACGACCGCAAGCCCGCCCCCGGCATGGCGCTGGCCGCCGCGCGGGCGCTCGACCTCGACCTGGCCCGCAGCTGGGTGATCGGGGACAGCCCGGCGGACATCGGCCTGGCCAGGGCGGTGGGCGCCCGGCCGCTGCAGGTCGGGTCCGCGACGCCGCTCGACCCGGAGGTGGCGTGCTTCCCCGACCTGCTGGCGGCCGTGCGGTTCGTCCTCGGCGACGGGCGGACGGGCGACGAACCGCGGCGGGCGTCCGCGCAGGCCACCCCGGTGAAGTTCCCCGCCGAGCAGTTCCACCGGGCGGACAGCTTCGGCAGCGCCTACGTCACCGAGCTGGCGCGCGCTTTCGCCACCGTCGACCTGGAACAGATCAGCCGGGCGGCACAGATCCTCGACGACGCGTATTCGCGCGACGCCGGGGTCTTCGCCTGCGGCAACGGCGGGTCCGCCTCGATCGCCAATCACCTGCAGTGCGACCACGTGAAGGGCGTCCGCACCGGTACCGGGCTGACCGCCCGGGTGCAGAGCCTGAGCACCAACATCGAGCTGCTCAGCGCCATCGCCAACGACCTGGGTTACGAGCAGGTGTTCGAGTACCAGCTGCAGTCGCTGGCCCGGCCGGGCGACGTGTTGATCGCCGTCTCGTCGTCGGGCAGCTCGGCCAACATCGTGCGTGCGGTGGACTGGGCGAACGCCCACGGCATGACGACCATCGCGCTGACCGGGTTCGGCGGTGGCCCGGCCCGCAGGCGGGCCACCGTTGCGGTGCACGTCGACTCCACCAACTACGGCGTCATCGAGGACACCCATCAGGCCTGCATGCACCTGCTCGCCCAGTACGTGCGGCAGTCGCGCATGCCCGCCGACGCCGTCGCCACCACGACCTTCTGAGCGCCCCGGAGGGAAGCACCCATGCGCGTAGCCATCAACCTGCTGACCGACGACCCGGCGCATCCGTCCGGCGCGCACTGGTTCTGGACCCGCATCATCCCGGAGATGGCCAAGCGGATGACCGGGGACGAGGAACTGCACCTGCTGGTCAGCCCGAAGATGCGGCCGCTGCACACCGGCTACGGGCCGAACGTGCACTACATCATGTTCCCCTGGTCCAACGAGCGCCGCTGGCCGCGCACGCTGAGCGAACACCTCTACGCGCCGGTGCGGCTCCCCCGGGCCGGGATCGACGTGTTCAACACGCTGCTGGCCCCGGTCGTCAAACCCGCCCCCGGGCTGGTCGCGCACATCAAGACGCTGCACGCCTACACCACGCCGGGCGCGATCGGGCTGCCCACGCGGGTGTACCGGCGGTTGAGCTATCCGCACACGGCCCGGGCCGCGGACGCGATCGTGATCAACTCGCAGAGCCTCAAGGCCGAGGTGCAGCAGTACCTGGACGTCGACGAGTCGAAGCTGCGGCTGATCACCGAGGGCGTGGACCACGACCGGTTCCGGCCCGGTGACCCCGACCAGGCGTGGCACCACCTGATGACCCGCTACCAGGTGCGCAAGCCGTTCGTGCTGTTCGTGTCCTCGTTGTGGCGGTACAAGAACTGCCACGGCCTGATCGAGGCGTTCGCCAGGGCCAAGCCGCAGCTGGGCGACGACATGCAGCTGGTCGTCGTCGGGGCGGGCCGCGACGCCGGTTACGTGCGCGAGCTGCACGACCTGGCCGGCCGCCTCGGCGTCGCCGGGGACGTGGTGTGGATCGGCGCGATCCCCCAGGCGGAGACGGTGTGGTTCTACCGCTGCGCCGAGGTGTTCGCATATCCGTCGTTCAACGAGACGTTCGGCCTGCCGATCCTGGAGGCGATGGCCACCGGGTGCCCGGTGGTCACCTCCGACGTCACCGCCATGCCGGAGACCGCGGGCGACGCCGCGCTGCTGGCCGACCCCGGCAGTCCGGAGTCGATCGCCGAAGCACTGATCCAGGCCACCAAGGACAGCAACGCGCTGCGCGAACGGGGCTTTGCGCACGCGGCGAAGTTCACCTGGGAGGCCACCGCCGAACAAACCCTGCAGGTCTACCGCGAGGTGCATGCGAACCGGAGGTCGCGATGAGAATTCTGGTCACCGGCGGCGCCGGGTTCATCGGATCGCACACGTGCGACCAACTCGTCGCGCGCGGCCACGAAGTCACAGTGCTGGACGCCGTCACAGCCCCGGTCCATCGGGGTGGCAGGCCGATGTACGTGACGCCGGGCGCCGACCTCTACATCGGGGACGTGCGCAATCGCGACCTGCTGGCCAACCTCCTGCGCCGGACCGATGCGGTGTACCACTTCGCGGCCTACCAGGACTATCTGCCGGACTTCTCGCGCTTCACCGACGTCAACGTCACCTCCGTGGCAGCGCTGTACGAGATCGCGGTGGCCGAACGGCTGGACCTGCAGCGAGTCGTCGTCGCTTCGTCGCAAGCAGCCGCCGGAGAAGGGCTCTACCGGTGTCCGGAGCACGGGGAGCAGCTGCCGACCATGCGGCCCGACGAGGTGCTGCGCGCGGGGCGCTGGGACATCGGCTGCCCGGTGTGCGACGGCTCGATGACGGTGTGCCGTACGCCGGAGCGGGTGGCCAACCCGCAGAACGCCTACGGCATGTCCAAACACGCCTCCGAGGTGCTGGCGCTCAACCTGGGGCGCCGCTACGGGATCCCCACGACGGCCATGCGCTACAGCATCGTCCAGGGCCCCCGGCAGTCGGTCTACAACGCCTACTCCGGAGCCTGCCGGATCTTCAGCCTGCACTACCTGCTGGGCAGCGCGCCGACACTGTACGAGGACGGCCAGTCGTTACGCGACTACGTCAACATCCACGACGTCGTCGACGCGAACCTGCTGGTGCTCGAGGACGACCGGGCCGTCGGGCGAGTGTTCAACGTCGGCGGCGGCACCGCGTACACCACCGAGCAACTGGCCGAGATCGTGCGGAAGCGGTTCGGCTCGGAGCAGCGCGCCCGGGTGACCGGGGAGTACCGCTTCGGCGACACCCGGCACATCTGCTCGGACATCGACGCGCTCAAGCAACTGGGCTGGCGGCCCCAGCGCACCCCGGAGGACTCGGTCGCCGAGTACGCCGCGTGGCTGCCGACCATGCCGGATCTGGACGACGTGCTGGCCGAGGCGGACGCCGCCATGCGCTCGCTCGGGGTCGTCCGCAGCGTCAGGAGCCACGGATGAAGGCGTTCCTGCTGGCAGCGGGCCTGGGCACGCGTTTGCGGCCGCTGACCGACCACATGCCCAAATGCCTGGTGTCCGTCGGCGGTGTGCCGATGCTGGACATCTGGCTGGACGCGCTGGCCAAGGCCGGGGTGGACGAGGTGCTGATCAACACCCATCATCACGCCCACCAGGTGCGCAGGCACGTGTCCGCGCGCACCACGGGCCCCGCGGTGACGCTGACCTACGAGCCGCAGTTGCTCGGCAGTGCGGGCACTCTCCGCGCGCATCGCCGGTTCGTCGCCGGCGACGAAATGTTCCTGGCGATCAACGCCGACAACCTCACCACGTTCGACATCGGCCAGCTCGTCGACGCGCACCGGGCCGCGGGGGCGTCCGCGCTCGCCACGCTGACGGTGTTCCAAGCCGCCGACCCGACACAGTGCGGGACCGTCGAGACGCACGACGGCGTGGTGCACAGCTTCGTGGAGAAGCCCGCGGCACCGCGGTCGAACCTGGCCAACGCGGGAATCTACGCCTTCCACCCGGCGGTCCTCGACCGCATCCCGCTGGGGATCCCCGCGGACATCGGTCACCACCTGCTCCCCCGGCTGGCCGGCCGTTCCGGCCGGGTGCGGGCGGTGGAACTCGACGGTTACTTCATCGACATCGGTACGCCGGACGCCTTGCAGCGCGCCCGGCGGGAATGGCGAGGCGCGTCATGATCATCACGCAGACCCCGTTGCGGATCGGCCTGGTCGGCGGCGGCACGGACCTGCCGTCGTTCTACCGCCAGTACGGCGGCCGGGTGCTCAACGCCGCGATCGACAAGTACGTCTACGTCATCGTCAAGCAGCGCTTCGACGACGACATCTACGTCAACTACTCGCGCAAGGAGATCGTCCGGCACGTCGCCGACCTCGAGCACGAACTGGTGCGCGAGGCCATGCACATGGCGGGTGTGCACGGCGGTGTGGAGATCACCACCCTCGCCGACATCCCGTCGGCTGGCTCGGGCCTCGGGTCCTCCTCCGCCGTCACGGTCGGCCTGCTGCAGGCGCTGTTCGCCTACCGCGGGCGGCAGCTGAGCGCCGAGGAGCTGGCCGACCGCGCATGTGCCGTCGAGATCGACCGGTGCCGCAAACCGATCGGCAAGCAGGACCAGTACGCGGCCGCCTTCGGCGGGGTGAACGACATCCGGTTCGGGCCGGGCGACCAGGTCCGGCTGGAGCCGGTGGTCATGGCGGTGGAGGCGCGGCGGAGGTTGCAGGCGGAGCTGATGCTGTTCTTCACCGGGAGCACGCGCAGCGCCACGACGATCCTGTCGGAGCAGAACGCCAACACCAGCGACCGGATCCCGCAGCTGGAGCTGCTGCGCGATCTGGCGGGCGAGGCGGCGGACGGGTTGCGGGCAGGACAGGTCGATGCGCTCGGGGTGGCGTTGCACAAGGGCTGGCAGGCGAAGCGGACGCTGGCCTCCGGGGTGTCGAACTCGGCCATCGACGCCGCCGTGGAGTCGGCACTGGCGGCGGGCGCGACCGGCGCCAAGGTGACCGGCGCGGGCGGCGGCGGGTTCCTGCTGGTGACCTGCCCGGTGGGACACCAGCGCGCGGTCCGGGAGCGCCTGTCCGGCATGCGGGAGCTGCCGATCAAGCTGGAACCGGTGGGCTCGCGGGTGATCTTCAACGTGCACCGGGACATCTGGGGCTGACGGGAGACTCGCAGCGACGGACGAGCCCAGGTACGGCCGCCGCCCACGACCGGCCGTTCACTGCTCGCCGTGGCAACACTCGCCGGGTGACCCAGGACGAACACCTCGCTGAGGCCGACGTCCGGCTCAAAGTCGGCTGGACTCACGCCACGACGCTGCTCGTGCAACCAGTCAATCAGTTCATGGTGCAGCTGGGAGCGATGTCGGGCAACAACCCGACGGCATCCACCTCGTCCTGTGCCCTTTTTCTTCCGGTCGTCTCCGCAACGGACGCGGCCGGACAGCAAGAGAGCCATCCCACCTGGGTGGGAGGCTGCCGGTGGACGTGCATGGCCGTTACTACCTGACGCGTGAGCGGGTCGGCGAACTCATCGACCTGCTGCAGCAGGTTGCGGACCGGCACGATGACGCCACCGACAGGACACCGCATGACGATCGCAGCCTCTGCGGACGGTCCGAACCACGTCGTCACCGCAACCACGACCGACACGGTCGTGGGAAAGGTGACGCCTGCGCTGAGTACCCCCGTCAGCAAGGTCGTGTCATTGCCCCGCCGGACCGGTGGCCGCCGAATGCAACGCCTCCACACTGTCCGCGAAGTGAAAACTGCGGTCACTTTCCAGCTCACCAGGGCCAACAGCCACAAAGAGAAGTCCGGGAACGTTCCTGGCACCAAGGCTCGCCAATGGCCACCCAAGTGGTTCGCCGGTGACGAAAGTGACGGATCGGCGATCGGTGCGCACGCGAAGGAATTCCTCGGCGACGATTTCGGTAAGTGAAAGGTGTTCGTGGCAGCGGCCCCTCATTGCTGCCGCGCTCACAAGGGACCCAGATCACAGCCGGTGGGTAGCAATGTTCGGCGAGCTCGCTGAAACCGATTGCGAGTGCGGCGACCGCCCTCGCCGGCTCCGTCGGAGCGCTGCTCGGACGGCGGGGAGGCCGCCCGTCCGGCACCGCTTCTCGTCCCGTCCCCGACAGTCGCCGAAGTGTGCTGCCACCTGGGTGAACATGCAGGCGCGCAGGTCGAAGCCAGCCTTCTCCGATCGTTGGCTGACGGCCAGTTCGTTCCGGTCGAGCTGGTCGAGTGCGATGACCGCCGCATGGCCGAACTCGTACTGAAGTATGCCGATCTCCCTCTCGGTGGGAGCGACGCGGCAGTCATCGCCGTCGCGGAGCGGCTGCGGGTCACCACGGTGGCGACGATTGACAACCGAGGATTCCACACGGTGCAGCCGAGGCACGTGCCCTACTTCACACTCCTACCGCACTGAAGGCGTTCCGTTCCCGGCCCCGGAAAACAGCTCGGCGAGCACGGAAACGCGGCGGACGGCAGTTCCGACGTTCAGGTATGCATTCCCGGAACCCGACGTCCCCCGGTGCCCCGCCTGCGCTGCCGTGGACGTTGCGGCCGCTGCTGTCCGTCGCCGGCGTGCTCGCCGCGACGGTGCTCAGCGCGCTGACCGCCGTCTACGTCAGCGGGCATCGATTGTGGCCGACCGACGGAGTGGAAGGCCCGGCCATCGAGCCACCGTTGCGCGCCCTCGCGGTAGCCGTCGACGCGCTGGGCGAACCCTTCGGTGCGGTCGTCGTCATCCCGTCGCTCGCTGCCGTGTGCTGGCTGCTTGGCCACCGACGGCTCGCCGCCCTGGCCGTCGCCGGGCCGGTGCTGACCGTCGCCGTGACTTCGGCGCTCAAACCGCTCACCGGCCGCGTGATCCACGGTGACAACCTGGCCTTCCCGAGCGGCCACACCGGGATGCTGACCGCCGTCGGCCTGGTCGGCGGCCTGCTGGTGGGAAGCCGGATCACCGCGAATCGCCGGAAGGCCGCCGTCGTCGCGGTGGGGTCCGCCCTGGCGTGCGGTGTGGCCATGGGCTGGGCACAGACGGTGCTCGTGTCCCACCACCTGACCGACACCGTCGGCGGGCTGTGCGCGGCGCTGGTCGTCGTCCCGGCCACCGGCTGGGCCATCGACCATCTACCGCAGCTGGGAAGGACATGACATGGCAGGCCGGGCACCCTGGATCGTTCTGGCGGTGGTGGCCGTCGGGCTCGGCGTCGCCGTGGCGGCCGACAGCGGAGCCCCGGCGCCACCCGTGGGCGCGGCGGCATCGCACGAAACCCCGGCCGCGGCGGCCGGGAAGGTGTGCGGCACCGGCTCCCTGCGGGGGCCGGCCAAGCCACCCGCGGGAGCGGTCGAGGTCCCCGCGGGCGACAACAGCGACGTCGACTTCGCCCGCCCCGGCACCACGTATTGGCTCGCGCCCGGCACGCACACGCTGGGCGACGACGAATTCGCCCAGATCGGCCCGGCCGACGACACCACGTTCGTCGGAGCTCCCGGCGCCGTGCTGGACGGACGCGGAGTCAACCGCTACGCGTTCGGCGGCAACGCGGCGGGCGTGACCATCCGGCATCTGACCGTGCGGAACTTCGCGGCACCACGCGACGAGGGCGTGGTCAACCACGACTCCGGCAACCGATGGCGGATCGAGCACAACACGTTCACCCGGAACAAAGGGGCGGCCATGATGGCCGGCTCGGGCCAGCGGATCGTCGGCAACTGCGTCGCGCACAACGGCCAGTACGGGCTCAACGCCTACCAGGCGGGCAACCAGCTCACCGGCCTGCTGGTGGAAGGCAACGAGTTCACCGGCAACAACACCGACGACTGGGAAGCGAAGGTCGACGGCTGCGGCTGCACCGGCGCGATGAAGTTCTGGTCGGTCGACGGCGCCGACATCCGCGGCAACTGGATCCACCGCAACCACGGGCCGGGGATCTGGGCCGACACCAACAACAACGACTTCCTCATCGAGGACAACCTGATCGAGGCCAACGACGCGCAGGCGATCTTCTACGAGATCAGCTACAACGCCACGATTCGCAACAACGTGCTGCGTCGCAACACGTGGCGGGAAGGCCGTGACTTCGCCGACCAGGACGACTGGTTCCCGGTCGGCACCGTCTACCTGTCCGAGGCCGGTGGTGAGCCCCGCGTGCAAGCCAGAACGTCGGTGCTGGAGGTCACCGGCAACGTCTTCGACAACAACTGGGGCGGGGTCGTCGGCTGGGAGAACTCCGACCGGTTCTGCGGCACCAACACCACGTCGGAATGCACGCTGCTGGTCGGCGAGGACGAGGGCGACCGCTGCACCGGGTCAGCCATCGAACGTGAACCGTGGTACGACGACTGTCGGTGGAAGACGCAGCGTCTGCGAATCCACGACAACACGTTCATCCTCGACGCGGACAAAGTGGACGATGGATGCGAACCCCGCTTCTGTGCCGTGCACGCGCTGGTGGCCAACGTCGGGACCTGGCCGGAGTGGTCCCCGTACCACGGGCGCAGGGTGCAGCAGGCGATCACGTTCCGCCAGGACAACCGGTGGTACGACAACCGCTACCGCGGGCCGTGGCAGTGGGTGGGCTACGAGCCGGGCAGGTATCTGACGTTCGACAAGTGGCGGGCAGCGCCCTACCGGCAGGACCCCGGGTCGTCCTGACCGGCGTCCACCTGGACATCCGTGTCGGCGTGGATTACGCGGCCACGGGGCTGGCGGTGCTGGAGGCCGAGTGCGCGCGGCTGGAAAGCCTCGACGGCAAGAAGCTGTACCTGCAGACCGCGGACGCCTTCAACGAGTCGTGCCTGACCATGCAGGACGTCGAGGGCAATGAGATCCGCCTGGACTGACCGGGGCCGCCTGCGGTGCCAGCCCCACGGGCACGGCTCGCCGGTCCTGGGTGAACGGGAGGGGTGAGCTCGTCCCGGGTGCGCGGGTGCGCCGGTCCTGGGTGAACGGGAGGGGTGAGCTCGTCCCGGGTGCGCGGGTGCGCTGGTGCTGGGTGAACGGGAGGGGCAAGCTCGTCCCGGGTCCACGGTGCGCCGGTCCTGGGCCGGCTGGACGGCGTGCCGGGCGGATCTCGACCACCTTGCCCTCCGGCACGCGCCGGAGGAACCGCCGTGGGCCGACGCCGGGCGGATTCTGGCACGCCCAGCAAGCGCGCCCTGTTCCTCCGACGGCGGCGAAGCGTCGAAGCCGTCCCACCAGCCGAACCTCCTGAGAGCGGGCGGGTCGACATGGCCAAGGCAGCCTTCCAGAACTCCGCCACCGCTCTCGGGTCGGCGCAATCGAACGTGACCCGGGACTGTCGTACCTCAGCCATCCGGCCGCCTAGCGGCGGGCGTCAGGCGTAGCGACGGAAAACCGGCTTGATCGAACGGCCACCCATCCACGGGGTCGGGTCGCCCGCCTCGAGCGCTTTCCGATACACGACGCAGGCCTGTGCGACGACGTCGACCGTCTTGTCGATGTCGGCGAACGTCAAGGCGTTGCTCACCACGAACGACGGGCCGATGACACCGTTGAGGATCAGCTGCCGCATGAACAGCGTCCGGTACTGCTGCGACGGCTGCTTGTTCTCGTCGAGCGTGGCGAAGACCAAGGCGCACGGCCTGCCGCGCACCACGAGGTGCTCACCCACCCCCATGGCCTCGGTGACCTCGCGAACCCCGGCAGCGAGCCGCTCCCCCAACGCGTGCATGTTCCCGACGACGTCCTGCTCCCGGTAGACGTCCATCACCGCCACCGCGGCGGCCAGCGCATGCGTCTCGGCACCGTGGGTCGTCGACAGCAGAAACACCCGTTCCCGGTGATCACGCAGCCCGCCGAGTTCCATCACGTCCCGACGCCCGGCCAGCGCGGAGACGGCGAAGCCGTTGCCCAGCGCCTTGCCGAACGTGGACAGGTCCGGCACCACCCCGTACAGACCCTGCGCACCGGAGGCCGACCACCGGAATCCGGTGATCATCTCGTCGAAGACGAGCAGGCAGCCGTACTGGTCCGCCAGCTGCCGCAACCCCTGCAGATAGCCGGGCGGAGGTTCGCGCATCGCGGCCGGCTCGAGCACCAGGCACGCGATGTCGCCCGGGTGCCGTCGCAGCAGCTCCTCCACCGCGGCGAGATCGCCGTACGGGAAGGTGACGGTCAGCGCCGCGATCTCGTCGGGGATGCCAGCCGCCATCGGCGTGGTCGCCACGAACCAGTCGTCGACCGAGAAGAACGGCTGGTCGCGGCACAGCGCCACCAGGCGGCGGCCGGTCGCGGCCCTGGCGAGCCGGACGGCCGCGGTGGTCACGTCGGAGCCGTTCTTGGCGAACTTGACCATCTCCGCCGTGGGCACCGTGGCGAGGAACCGCTCGGCGGCCACGGCTTCGATCACGCTGGGCCGGACGAAGTTGCTGCCCCGGTCCAGCTCCCGGCGCACCGCCGCGAGCACCCGGGGGTGGGCGTGGCCGAGGGTCACGGACTTCATCCCCGAGCCGTATTCGATGTAGCGATTGCCGTCGACGTCCCACACGTAGGCACCGCGACCGTGGGAGATCACCGGGTCCAGCGCTTGCGGATACTGGTCGGATCCCTTGGCGTAGGTGTGCGCGCCGCCGGGGATCAGCGCGTGCAGGCGCTGGTTGAGCTCGGCCGACTTGGGCAGCGGGTGATTCATGGCGAACTCCTTGCTCGGTTCGCGAACAACGTCCGGTCCAGCACCGCGAACTGACGGTCCAGTTCCCCCCTGGCCTGCCTGCTGCGCTCGCGCAACTGTTCGGCGCGCTCGGTGCGGACGGCCTGCAGCTTGGTGAACCGGTCGATCAGGTCGTCCAGGGTGATCGAGCGCGCGGGCACGCAGAACTCGCCCATGCCCATGGCGGACATCAACACGTCGTGCTTGTCCGCGTAGCTGATCGACAGCGTCGGCTTGCCGAGCTTCAGCCCGCAGAGCACGTTGTGGTAGCGGGTGGCCACCACGATCTCCACGTTGGCCATCTGCTCCATCAGCTCGCCCAGTGTGGTGGCTCGCGGCGCGCCGATGGACGCGGCCTTGTCCGGCCGGTAGCGGAGCGCGTCCGCCAGGACCTCGACACGGACCTCGTCGTCCTCCACGTCGCCGAGGAAGAGCCGGACGTCGTAGCCGGCGTCGAACAGCCAGTGCACGAACTTCTTCATCGTCTCCACGTAGTTGCGCTGCAGTTCGTCGGCGTGCTGCCGGTCCTCGTTCCCGCCGCGGTAGGCCATCAGCCCGACACCGACACGCCCTGCGGGATTCCTGCTGGGGCTGGGCGACGGCAGCGCGAAGGCCAGATCCGGATAGACCTTGTCGGCCGAGACGTCGACACCCATGTCGGCCACCGCATCACGCGACAGCTCGTCCCGGTACGACCGGTAGTCCGCCAGCTGCGCCCCCTTGGCGAACAACCACCGGGTCACGCGTTCCCGGATCACGTTCGCCCCGACGCTGATCAGCGCCACCTTGGTGCCGAACTGCCTGGCCGCCACGCCGAGCCAGAACAGCGAGTACGGAAACGCCCACGGACGCACCGGGGTCGTCGTCTCCAGCACACCCATGCCGGGCACGATCACCACGTCGTACTTGCGTACCCAGGCGAACGTGCGGAACGGGTCGAGCAGTTTGCCGACGATCTTGAGCACGGCCGACGGCAGACCCCTGGTCGACCATGCATGCGCCTCGTACCACTGCATCGAGGTCGCCGACGCACCGTAGCGGGCCGACGCCTCCTCGGGCCCCATGCAGAAGAAGCCCAGCTGGACATCGGGATACCGGGCCCGCAGGTCGGTGACGACGGCTTCCAGCGACCCGTCGTTACCGAGGTTGCCCGAACAAAGGATGCCGAACATGCCGACCCGGGCCGCGCCGGGCGACGTCCTCTTCCGGAAGAAACGGAGCAAGGTCATGACTCCTGGTTCTGCAGCACGGCGGGCGCGCCGGCGACGTCGGCACGGCGCACACCGGCCCGGCAGGCAAGCCACTGCGTCAGATGGCGGTAACACGTCAGCCGATCGGCCACGGACAGCGGAGCTCGGTAGATGGCACGGACCAGGCCGGCCAGGAACTCGGCGTACAGCCGGGCAGTGGACTGCGTACCGCGGCGAGGTTCCAGCTTGGCGCACACCGACGGCACCGACCCGGAGTTCTCGATCCGGCCCGGGTGCTCGCGCCGGAAGTACAGCACTTCCGGTACCTGGTGGAACGGCCCGTGCAAGGACAGCTCCATCACCAGCTTCCGTCCCGCGTTGTGGTAGCTGGCGTGCGGTGCGATCCGCCGCAGCACGCTGGTGCGGATCACGCCGTAGAAGTCGTCTCCGCCTTCGGTGAGCAGCAAGCTGCGGAAGCGCTCCGGGGCGTACGGTGAATCGGTGGCCAGGGTGTAGTCGTAGGTGCCGATGACCTCACCGTGCTCGCCTGCCGTGCCCATGTAGGCGTGCGCCAGCACGATGTCCGGCATCTCGTCGAGGGCTTCCACACAGCGGCGGAGCAGGTCGGCGCCGTACAGGTCGTCGTGCGCGGCCCACTTGAAGTATTCGCCACGAGCGTACTGGACGACCACGTTGTGGTTGGGCCCGGCGCCGATGTTGACCTCCTGGCGCAGATACCTGATGCGGGAGTCGGCCGCGGCGTACTTGCGGCAGATCTCCGGCGTGCCGTCGGTGGAGGCGTTGTCGGAGATGATCAGCTCGAAGTCGGTGTAGGTCTGGGACAGCAGCGCGTCGAGTGCCTTGGCGAGGTAGTTCTCGCCGTTGTACACCGGGAGGCCGACGCTCAATCGGGGTGCGGCAGTCATGGTGTCCTCATTTCGCTCGGGTCGCTCATGTCGTCATCGCTGTCGGGTGGCCGCCGATTCGCCGGTGCCGGCTGCGACCCCGGCGGCGAAGTCGTGTTCACGCAGTCCGGCGGCGAGTTGCCACCACCACGCGGCCGCCCCCAGGCCGAGCGCGACGGCGACCCCCCACGCCGACCCCGCGGCCCCGCCGGCGACCGCTCCGGCCAGGCCCGCGGTGAGATAGGCACCGGCGGTGATCAGCTGAGCGCGCAGGCTCCGGCGCGCCGCGCCCAGCGCGCGCACGCCCGCCGCGGCACCGTTCATCAGCCCCGCCGCGGCCACGTCGAGCGTCACCGGCACGATCAGTTCCGAGGCCAGCGGCCAGACGTCGCCCAGCACCAGCCGCCCGAGATCGTCGTCGACGAGAACCAGCAGGGCGACGCCCCACAGCAGCGCGGCCCCGGCCTGAATGCCGCCAAGCCAGCGGCAGAACGACACCAGCTGCCGCCTGCCCCGGCGCAGCATGCGCGCTGCCTCGGGCACGGCGACCAGGCTCAGCCCCATCAGCACCGCCAGGAACGGCCCGAGCAGCAGTTCGGCACCGCGGACGGCGCCCACGTCGGCCAGCCCGGCGACGGCGCCGAGCCCGTAGGCGCGCAGCTGGGTCGCACCGCTGATGGAGACGTTCTCCACCAGGTAGCGCGGGCCGAGTTCGCGATGATCGTGCAGCCAGGACCTGGTCCCCGACCAGGCGGGCCGGAGGCCGGTCTGCCACCAGCCGTATCCGGCGGCGACGGCCGCCGATCCACCCCAGGCCAGCAGGAAACCGAGCATGCTGCCGTGCTGGGCTGCCAGCACCATAAGCGGGACCAGCGCCACGCCACGCACCATGTCGTTGCCGAAGGCTCGTTTGCCCAGCCCGGCGGCGAAGAAGGCGAACCGCCAGCTGTCCTGCAGCATCAGCGCGGGCAGCACGACACCCAGGCCGGCGAAGGCGGTGCCGACCGATCCGCTGACCGTGCTGCCGAGGATCAGCCCCACCGCGACGCACAAGGCTCCGGCGACCAGTCCCACCTGCAGCGCGGTGGCCGTGGACCGGGACACCGCCAACCCCCACCGCGCCGGGGCGACGCCGCTGAACCGGACCACGAGCGGGTCGGTCGACACCCCGCGCGAGATGTTGAGCACGACGGTGTAGGTGACCCAGGCCAGGCTGAACACACCGAACTCCACCGGACCGAGCGCTTTGGCCACGAAGACGCCGACGGCGAAGTTGGTCATGCTGGACACGGCCTGGTCGGCCAGGCCCCAGGTCAGCCGGATGACGGTGCTCATGCGGCGCTCACCGGCCTCGCCGTCGATCCGCTGCCCGGCCGGGCGGCAGCTCCGGCCGGCGAGCCGGGTTGCGGATGGCCTGCCCGGCTGCCGAGTGGCCCGCCGCCCGGCGCCTGCACCGATGCGCTCGCCGCGTCGCTCGCCGATCTGCTCGTGGTGACTGCCACCCGTTACCGCCCGATCCCCGCATAACGCGGCACCGACGACGGGGCGAGCGCCCGCCTGCCGTCCACCACCAGCGGATTCGCTCCGAGGCCGGACAGCACCTCCGGCAGCCGCTGATACTGCTCCCACCTGGTGACCAGCACGACCGCATCGGCACCTTTGACCGCGACCGGCAGATCCGCCACGTGCGTGACGCCGGGGATGCCGGCCACGGCCTCGGCGCCGACCACGGGGTCGTGCACCACCACGTCCGCGCCCCTGCTGCGCAACTGACGGATCACCGGGAACGCCGGCGAGTGCCGGGTGTCGTCGGTGTCCGGTTTGAAGGCCAAGCCCAGAACCGTCACCCGGCGGCCGGCGAGCCCGCCCAGGGCACGTTCGGCGATGTCGGCCAGTCGCACGGGCTGCTCGTCGTTGACCGCCGCGACCGCCTGCAGCACGCGCAGCGGCGAACCTGCCTGCTCGCCCAATGCGGTCAGCGCGGCGACGTCCTTCGGCAGACAGCTCCCGCCGTAGCCGCATCCGGCCGCGAAGAACGCCGCAAGGCCCGCCGGGCCCGGCGATTCCGCGGTGAGGTAGCGCGACAAGTGCACGCCGCGCATGACCTCCGTGGTGTCCACGCCGCCCAGCGCCGCTCCCAGGTTGGCCAGCTCGTTGGTGAACGAGATGGCCGTGGCGAGCATGGCGTTGGAGGCATACTTGATCATCTCGGCGGTGCGCGCGTTGGTCTGCACCAGCGGAGTGCCCGCGAAGCCCGCGTACACCTCGCGCAGTGCCGCTACCGCCAGGTCGTCGCCACCGATGACGATGCGGTCCGGGTCGAGGAAGTCCGCGACCGCCTGGCCCTCGGTCAAGAACTCGGGATTGGCGCCGACACCGAAGTCCTGCCCGGGCCGCAGCCCGGACGTCTCCGCCAAGACCTCCGTCAGCGGGCCGTCGGTCGTCCCAGGCACCACGGTGCTCTTGACGACCACACTGCTCCCCGGCCGCAATGCGCCGCCCACCTCCGCGGCCGCGGCGGTCACGAACGACGTGTCGATGCTGCCGTCCGGCCTGGCGGGCGTACCCACGCAGATGAACGTGACGTCGCTGCCGCTGACGGCGCCGGCCAGGTCGGTCGTGGCGGTGAACCCGGCCCCGATGTGGTGTGCCAGCAGGTCGTCCAAACCGGTTTCGAAGATCGGTGCCCGGCCGGCGTTGATCACATCGACCCGAGCCGCGTCGACGTCCACGCACACGACGCGATGCCCGTGCTCGGCCAAGCCCACGCCGGTGACCAGCCCGACGTATCCGGCTCCGATGACGGCGATCCGCATCATTGCTCCGTCCCGCCGGGATTGCCGGCATACCACTGCAACGTGCGCCGCAAGCCCTCTTCCAGGCCGACCCGCGGCCGGTAGCCGAGGGCGCGCAGCTTGCCGATGTCCGGGCAGCGCCGGTTGGGGTTGTCGACCAGGTAGGCCGACTCCGGGCTCGGCTGGTGCGTGACGGCGAGCTGACGGCCGGTCAGCTCCCTGGTGACGTGCGCGATCGCGGTGGCCAGCTCGAGCATGGAGATCTCCGGGCCGTCGATGCCCACGTTGTACGGTTCGCCGTCGCCGCCCTTGAGCAACGCCAGGTAGTAGCCGGTGACGGCGTCGGAGACGTAACAGAACGTGCGGCGCGGGGTGCCGTCCGAACGCAGCACCAGGTCGCGCCCGGCCAGCGCGTCCCGGCACAGGTCGGCGATCACCCGGCCGTCGGTGATCTTCATGCCGGGGCCGTAGTTGTTGAACGGCCTGGCCATCCGCGCCGGCACCCCGAACTGCTGCGCGAAGTTGACGCACAGCGTCTCGCCGAACCGTTTCGACTCGTCGTAGCAGGCCCGCGGACCGGTGCAGGAGACGAACCCGCGGTAGGTCTCCGGGGTCGGGATCGCCGCCGGATCCGGATCGCCGTAGATCTCGCTGGAGGAGAAGAACAGCATCCCGTCGAAGCGGGCCCCGGCGGCCAGTCGGCTGGCGGCGTAGTCGAGCAGGTTGCGCAGCCCGGTGATGTTGGCGTCCATGGTCTCGATGGGGTGCGCCCGGTAGTACGTGGGTGACGCGATGCCCGCCGCGTGGATGACGTAGGCGACGTCGCCCATGTCGTCCGGGAGCGGTTCCCGCACGTCGTGCGGCCGCAAGGTGACGTCGTCGCGCTGCGCGAGCCGGTCCAGCCATGGCGGCACGCCGCGGATGTAGTTGTCGAACACCGTGACCGCGATCGGCGGCGCGCCGGGGTTCAGGTCGTTCCAGGCCAGCGGCAGCTGGACCAGGTAGTAGCCGAGGAAGCCGGCGCCGCCGGTGATCAGCAGCCGCCGGCCGGACATCCTGGCCAGGTCGGCGCCTGCGGCTGCCAAGTCGGCAAGCATGATGGCCAGGTCGGCGGCGCACACCTCGTCGGCTCGCATACGGGCGGTCACGCTGGGCGCAGTCATCGTGTCAGGTGCCTTTCAGCCGTTCGTCATGGTTCGCGGGTCGGGTTCGATCACCCGGGGACTCGGTTCCAGCAGCACCCAGCGGCCGCCCCGGCGTTCCACCTCGGGCAGCCGGGCGCGGACCTCGGCGAGCATGTCGGGCACGAACAGCACCACGTCGTCCGGAGCCAGTGCGACCAGCTCGTCGGGTGCGATGATCGGTACCCCGGCCCCGGGGAACCGCCTGCCCTGCTTGGCCTCGGAGGCGTCGGCGACCGCGGGAAGCAGGTCGGGGCCGATCCCGGCGTGGTTGAGCAGCGGCACCGCCCGAGAGGCCGCGCCGTACCCGATCACCGTGCGGCCCTGCGCCCGCTCGGAGGCCAGCCAGCTGCGCAGCACCAGTGCCGACTCGGCGGCGGAGGCGGCCAGGCCGCGCAGCACGTCCAGGTCGCCGACGCCCGCGGCCAGCTCGTCGTCGATCAGATGCTGGACGGACGGGCTCACCGGGCCTTGGCGGCGCGCGGCCAACAGGACGGTTCCGCCGTAGAGGTCGAACCACCACGCGGCCACGGCGCGCAGCCCGACCGATGCCAGCATCCCGGCCACGGCGGGCGTGGACAGGTAGACCGGATGACCGTGCCGGATGGTGTTCCACTGCTTGCCCCGCAGCACCGCGGCCAGGGAATGGAACTGCACCAGCAGCAGGCCGTCCGGTTTGAGCTCGGCGGCGCGCAGCCGCAGCGCGGCGGCTTGGTCGGCGTCGTGCATCAACCCGAAGCTGTCCACCACGACGTCGGCCTGCCCCCCGGCGGCGGCCCGGATGCCCCTGGCCTCGAGCAGCCCCAGCCACGATCCGCCATGCGGGCTGCTGTGTTCGAGGGCGACCCCGCCGTCCGGCAGCAGCCCGGCGGCGTGTACCGCGGCCACGGCCTGCTCGGCCTGGCGGACCAGCGCCACCGGCTCGACGCCCCGCGGCTCGTCCGGCTCGGTGGGATCCTCCGCCAGCTGGGCCAGCCGGCAGGCAGTGCAGACCCACAGCCGGAGCGGGTACACCGGGTCCGGCTCGGCGGCGTCGGCAAGCGGGAAGTAGTCGCAGGCCGGCTGCATGCCCAGGTCGGCGACCACCGCACCGTCCACGCTGCCGCAGAACCGGCAGCGGACTTCCCCGTTGGGCACCGTCATGACGCACCCACCCGGAGGGTGACTTTGGCGGCGTGGAAGGCTTCGGCGTATCGCTCGCCCGACTGCACACCGCGCACCCTGGCCAGGCCGCGGAAGGCTTCGTCGTCGAACCATGTCCGGCCGCGCTGCGAGCCGTAGTGCCGGTGCAGGATGTCGAGCTTGTCGGCCAACACCTGCTCCGGCAGCGCCACGTACAGGTTGGGCTGGGCCAGGTCGCCGTCCCACTTGAGGATCTCGTAGCCCAGCGCCTGGTGCGCCCGGAACACCGTCGGCACCAGCTTGGCCAGCGCCCGGTGGTCCTGGTGGGCGTCGTGCGGCGACGGCGCCAGGATCAGGTCCGGCTCGCACCACGGCCGGACGGCTTCCAGCGCCTCCTTGGCGCGCAGCCACTGCGCGGGAACGCGTCCGTCCAACAGGTCGAGCACCGTGACGTCCAGCTCGGCCTTGGCGCACAGCGCCGCCAGGGCCATCCGCTCCTCGGCTTCCCGGTCGGTCCCGGCGCCGGACAGCACCAGGGCGGTCACGCGCATGCCGGGGTTGGCCCGGCACAGCTGCAGCACCGTGCCGCCGCACCCGATGGCGATGTCGTCGCAATGTGCCCCGAGCAGCAGGAGACGATCCACCCGCCCGAGGGCCGCGGGCCCGGTCACCGCTCGGTCAGCTGCAACGCGGGCAGCTGCTGCGGCTCGGGGTGCTTGGGCGGCGGGTCGGCCCGGCCGTGCTCCCACAGCATCCATGGTCGGTTGCCCGCCGCGTAGGCGGCGTCCAGCGCGGCGCGTTCCTTCACCGTGTCCGCGGCTTGCCAGAAGCCCCGGTACGGGTAGGCCAGCAACCGGCCGCGCTTGGCCAGCTCGGTGCACACGTCACCGACCAGGTCGCCGTTGGGCGGCAGGTAGTCGAAGATCTCCGGCCGGAGCACGAAGTAGCCCCCGTTCTCCCACAGCGGCATGGTGGAGACCTCGATGATCTGGTCCACCCGCGACTTCTCGCCGAGCTGCACCACGTGGAAGGCCGACTGCGGCGGCACGGCCAGCAGCGAAGCTCCCGCGTCGGAGGCGGCGAACCGGTCGATGATGTCCGGCAGGTGCGCGTCGGTGAGCACGTCGGCGTAGTTGGCCAGGAACATCTCCTCGTTCTCCACGTAGCGGCGCACCCGCCGCAGGCGCTCCCCGATCGGCGAATCCAGCCCGGTGTGGACGAACGTGATGGTCCAGTCGCTCATGTCCGACGTGAGCATCTCGACGTTGCCGTCGCGCAGGACGAAGTCGTTGGACGCCGTCTCCGAGTAATTGAGGAAGAACTCCTTGATGTGGTCGGCCCCGTAGCCGAGGCACAGCACGAAGTCCTTGTGGCCGAAGTGCGCGTAGTAGCGCATCACGTGCCAGATCAGCGGACGCGGGCCGACCATGGCCATGGGCTTGGGCAGGGCGGACACCCCGTCGCGCATGCGCATGCCATAACCGCCGCAGAACAGGACGACTTTCACGGCGCTACCTCCACTACTTCCAGCTGCGGGATGGCGAAGACCAGGCGCCCGCCCCACGCGCCCACGTAGGCCAGTTGCTCGGTGAGCTCTTCCCGCAGGTTCCAGGGCAGGACCAGCACGTAGTCCGGGCGGTCGTGCGCGATCCGCTCCGGCGGCAGGATCGGGATGCGGGTGCCGGGGGTGAACCGGCCGTGCTTGTAGGGGTTGCGGTCGACGGTGTAGGCGAGCAGATCGGTGCGGATACCGCAGTGGTTGAGCAGCGTGTTCGCCTTGCCAGGGGCCCCGTAACCCACCACGCGCTTGCCGTTGCCTGCCGCTTCGATCAGGAACGCGGTCAGGTCGCGGCGGACCTTCGCCACGGCGGCGCCGAAGCCGGCGTATCCGGACAGCTCGTGCAGCCCGGCCGCCTTCTCCGCGGCGAGCACGTCGGCGACTCGGCCGCTGGGCTCGCCTGCGACCTCCACCGGGCGGGCCCACAGCCGGATCGAGCCACCGTGCGTGTCGATCAGTTCGACATCCACCAGGGCCAGCCCGCCACTGGCCAGCGCCCGCTGCGCCGATGCGACCGTGTAGTACTGGAAATGCTCGTGGTAGATGGTGTCGTACTGGTTCCGCTCGATCAGCGTGAGCAGGTGCTGCACCTCGATCGAGACCCAGCCGTCGTCGGCGACCAGCGCACGCAGGCCGCGGGTGAATCCGACGACGTCCGGGATGTGCGCGTAGACGTTGTTGGCCACCACCAGGTCGGCCGGGCCGTGTTCGGCACGCAGCGCGGCACCGGATTCCGGGGTGAGAAACGTGGTCACCGTCGGTACTCCCTTCGCCCGCGCCGCTTCGCCGACGTTGACCGACGGTTCGACGCCGAGGCACGGAATGCCGCGCTGCACCACGTGCTGCAGGAGGTAGCCGTCATTGCTGGCCACCTCGACCACGAACGAACGGTCGTCGAGTCCGAGGCGTTGCACGGCGTTGTCGACGAAGGTGCGCGCGTGCGCGACGAACGAGTCCGAGTAGGACGAGTAGTACGCGTACTCGGTGAAGGTCTCCTCCGGCGTGATCAACGGTGGGAGCTGGGCGAGCAGGCAATCGGTGCATACCCGCAAGTGCAGCGGGTAGGTCATTTCCGGCTCGTCCAGTTGCTCCGCGGTGAGGAACAGCTCGCACGGCGGTGTCGCCCCCAGATCGACCACGCTGGCCAGGGCCGCGGATCCGCACAGTCGGCAGCTCGTCATGTCAGTACGCCCCTTCGCCGCCGATGACGGCCCGTAGTGTCTTCCACAAGATCATCAAGTCGAGTGCCAGCGACCAGTCCTCCACGTAGCGCAGGTCGAGCCGCACCGACTCCTCCCAGGACAACTCGCTGCGCCCGCTGACCTGCCACAACCCGGTCATGCCCGGCTTGACCAGCAGCCGTCGCCGCACGCTCGGGGCGTACCGGGCGGTCTCCTCCGGCAGCGGCGGCCGCGGGCCGACCAGCGACATCGAGCCGGCCAGCACGTTGAACAGCTGCGGCAGCTCGTCGATCGAGTAGCGGCGCAGGAGCCGGCCGACCCTGGTGACCCGCGGATCGCGGCGCAGCTTGAACAACAGCCCGGCGCCTTCGTTGACCTCGATCAGATCGGCCCGCATCCGGTCGGCGTCCGGGACCATGGTGCGGAACTTCAGCACGGTGAACGGCACCCCGTCCTTGCCGATCCTGCGCTGCTTGAACAGCACCGGGCCGCGGCTGTCCAGCTTGACGGCCACCGCGGTGACCAGCATCAACGGGGACAGCAGCAGCAACAGCACCAGCGAGCCGACCCGGTCGACGACGGATTTGACCAGGCGGGAGAATCCGGTGAACGCCGGCTGGCTGACCCGCAGCAGCGGCATGCCGAGCACGCCGGAGATGTGCAGCCGTGGCCCGGCCACCTCCATCAGGCCGGGCGCGATCACCATCTCGGTGCCGGTGCCCTCCAGGTCCCAGGCCAGCCTGCGCAGCCGCTCCGGCGTCCAGTACTGGTCCGGGGTCACCGCCACGATCCGGTAGCCACCGCGCTTGACGTGCTCGGCGACGTCGGTGAATCTCCCGACCACCGGGACCCCGTCGATCTCGGTGCGCTCGTCGCTGCCGCCGTGGACGGTGCAGGCCGCGGCCACCCGCCACCCCACATGGGGCGCCTTCTTGGTGCGGTCGATCAGGTCGGTGATGGATTGGTGCGTGCCGGTGGCCAGCACCGGCAGCAGGCATCTGCCCTGCTTGCGCGCCCGGTGCAGCCAGCGCCTGGCCAGGTAGCGCTGCGGGAACACCAGCAGCGCGATGGCCGGGACGACCACGAACACCCAGAACCGGGCCCCCGCCGGGCTGCCCGCCGCCAGCAGTGCCACGTTGAGCGCGACGATCGACGCGAACAGGCCTTTGCCCAGCCTGCCGAACTCCTCGGGGCCCTGGCCGAGCACCACCGGATGCCACACCCGGCTCAGCCCGAATGCGAGCATCACCGCGCCGACGGTGAGCACCTCGAGCGTGATCAGCGAGGGCAGGCCGAACAACGGTGTGACACCCCAGTGCGGGTGCCGCGTCTGCATGATCGCGCCGACGACGACCACCACGACGACCGTCGCGGCCAGATCGGCGGCGATGATCCACTGCCGGTACCGACGCTCCCACGCGGTGACCGGCGGCCGGAACGACCGTGAGTAGAACGCCTCCCGATCCAGCCGCGGCTGAGCCGGCACGGTGGGCGTGGAGGACTCGACACGGTCACTCATCGCCACGCCCCTTCCGCCCGGCGAGCACGCGCAGCGCACGACCGGGCATCAGCTCCTGTGGAATCCCGGCGGCGAAACCAGATCCTCGACCCCGCGGTTCACCGCCTTGCCTGCCTCCAGATTCGCGGCTTCACCCGAAAGAGTTACGCGGGAAGGAATGGGATTTTTCGGACTATCTCGGCGCGACAGCGGGATCGGTCGCCGGAGTAGCGGCACACGAACCACGCAACCACCGGCGCCAAGGTCACCGATCCGTACTCGGGCGCCAAGGTCACCGATCCGAGCCCAGGGCCACCAACCACCACGTCCGCCATCCGGGCGCCGGCCGAGAACGTGCTCCGCGGGCGGCTCGACGTGGACGACCAGGGCACCTGCGGTCAGGAAGCGCATCACGCCGCAGTCGATCGTCCACGGGCGCATGGCTGACCCCAGCTCCGCGGTCTTGGAGATCTTCTTCACCGCCGATCGTCCACGGGCGCATGACTGACCCCCGCCGGCCATCAGCGGTCACAGCTTCCTGTCGCAGGAATCGGCATCGATCGGCTCGCGAGCAACCGTTCGACCGAAATCCGAGTGTCCACCGCCCGCCCCAGCGCGAGTCATACCGAATCGACCGATGCCCGGTTCACCTTGCTCGCACCACCCAGTGGCAAGCGGTCGGCTGCGCGCCGGAGCGATGCTTCCGGGCAGGCACACGCACCACGCAGCGCGTACCGCAAAGATCAGGCGCTCTTCGCGCCGGGCCACGCGTCGGCCAGCAGCTGGCGGGTCTCCCCCAGCAGCTGCGGCAGCACCTTGGTGCGGCCGATCACCGGCATGAAGTTCGAATCGCCTCCCCACCGCGGGACCACGTGCTGATGCAGGTGGGCGGCGATCCCGGCGCCGCTGACGTAGCCCTGGTTCATGCCGATGTTGAACCCGTGCGCGTTGGACACCGACCGCACCACCCGCATCGCGGTCTGAGTCAGCTCGGCGACCTCGGCGGTCTCCTCCTTGGTGAGGTCGGTGTAGTCGGCGACGTGGCGATACGGCACCAGCATCAGGTGCCCGGGGTTGTACGGGTACAGGTTCAGCACGGCGTAGGCGACCTCACCGCGGAAAACGATCAATCCCTCGGCGTCGTCCAGCTGAGGGATGCGGCAGAACGGGCAGCCCTGTGGCTCGTCGCCGTCCGGCTTGTTCTCGCCTTTGATGTAGGCCATGCGGTGCGGCGTCCACAGTCGCTGCAACGCGTCCGGGACGCCGACACCGTCCTGCACCTCGTGCGCCCCGCTGTCCTGCATAGCCACCGATCGTAGTCAGCCGACCGTGAAGTTCTCCGCGCTCGGGGAGGCGTTCTCCCTGCGCTCGATCCACCCGGCGATGGCGTCGACCGCGGAGTCCACCGGAACGCCGTTGACCTGGGAGCCGTCCCGGAAACGGAACGACACCGCGCCCGCCTCGACGTCCTTGTTGCCCGCCAGCAGCATGAACGGGACCTTGTGCGTGGTGTGCGTGCGGATCTTCTTCTGCATCCGGTCGTCGCTGACGTCCACCTGCACCCGCACCCCGCGCTCGCGCAGCCGCTGGGCGACACCCTGCAGGTGCTCGACGTGCTCGTCGGCGATCGGGATACCGGCCACCTGCACCGGGGCCAGCCACGCCGGGAAGGCCCCCGCGTAGTGCTCGGTGAGGATGCCGAAGAACCGCTCGATGGAGCCGAACAGCGCGCGGTGGATCATGATCGGACGCTGCCGCGACCCGTCCGGCGCGGTGTACCGCAGGTCGAACCGCTCCGGCTGCTGCAGGTCGACCTGCAGCGTGGACAGCTGCCACGAGCGGCCGAGCGCGTCGGTGCAGTGCACGTCGATCTTCGGCGCGTAGAACGTGCCCTCGCCGTGCCCGATCCGGTACGGCAGGCCCGCCCGCTTGAGCGCGGCCTCCAGCGCGGCCTCGGCCCGCTCCCAGTCCTCCAGCTCGCCGAAGTACTTCTCCGGGCGGGTGGACAGCTCGGCGGTGAACTCGGTCAGGCCGTAGTCGCGCAGCAGGTTCAGCACGAACTCCAGCAGGCTGGCCAGCTCGTCCTGCAGCTGGTCGGGGGTGCAGTAGATGTGCGCGTCGTCCTGGGTGAACCCACGGACCCTGGTCAGCCCGTGCACCACGCCGGACTTCTCGTACCGGTACACCGAGCCGAACTCGAACAGCCGCAGCGGCAGCTCCCGGTAGGACCGCCCGCGCGCCTTGTAGATCAGGTTGTGCATCGGGCAGTTCATCGGCTTGAGGTAGTAGTCCTGCCCCGGCTTGCGCAGCTTCCCGTCGGCGTCGTACTCGGCGTCCAGGTGCATCGACGGGAACATGTTCTCCGCGTAGAAGCCGAGGTGGCCGGAGACTTCGTACAGCTGCGACTTGGTGATGTGCGGGGTGTAGACGAACTCGTAGCCCGCCCGCTCGTGGGCCTGGCGGGAGTAGTCCTCCATCGCCTTGCGCACCACGCCGCCCTTGGGGTGGAACACCGCCAGGCCGGAGCCGATCTCGTCCGGGAAGCTGAACAGGTCCAGCTCGGCGCCCAGCTTCCGGTGGTCCCGCCGCTCCGCCTCGGCCAGCAGCTCCAGGTACTGCTCCTGCGCTTCCGGCGACTCCCACGCGGTGCCGTAGATGCGCTGCAGCTGCGGGTTGCGCTCGTCGCCGCGCCAGTAGGCGGCGGCCACCCTGGTCAGCTTGAACGCCGGGATGTGCTTGGTGGTCGGCACGTGCGGCCCGCGGCACAGGTCGGCCCACACCGTCTCGCCGGTGCGCGGGTCGACGTTGTCGTACATGGTCAGCTCGCCGCCGCCGAGCTCCATCACCTCGGAGGTGTCCACCTGCTCCTTGGCGCCCTTGAGGTCGACCAGCTCGAGCTTGAACGGCTCGTCGGCCAGTTCGGACTTGGCGTCGTCGACCGACGGCAGCACCCGGCGGGAGAACCGCTGCGCGGACTTGATGATGCGCTTCATGCGCTTCTCCAGCCGCTGCAGGTCCTCCGGCGTGAAGTTGTGGTCGATGCCGAAGTCGTAGTAGAAGCCGTCCTTCACCGGCGGCCCGATGCCCAGCTTGGCCTCCGGGAACTCCTCCTGGACGGCCTGCGCCAGCACGTGCGCCGCCGAGTGCCGGATGACGCTGCGGCCGTCCTCGGTGTTGGCCGCGACCGGCTCCACCTCGACGTCGGTCTCCGGCACCCACGACAGGTCACGCAGCACGCCGTCGGCGTCCCGCACCACGATGATCGCCTCCGGGCCCTTGCCGGGGAGCCCGGCCTCCCGGACGGCGCTGCCCGCCGTAGTGCCCGCCGGCACCACCACACGCTCGGCGGGTGCAGCTGCGGACGAGTACGGCTCGGACACGATGACTCCTCACGACGGGAAACTCCAAATGCGGTACTGCGGATGCTAGTCCCCGCCGCGAACGCGTTACGCACCGTGTCCGGCGTTCCCCGGCGCAGCGCCTGCCTGCCCCGGCAACCCGCCGGACCGCAGGCAGGACAGCACCGTCCGAGCCACAGGCCGGCCGATCGCAGCCAGCTGACGAACGGCTGGAACGCCCGGATCAGTCCCGCTGCATCGCCTCCATCTTGGCGATTTCCGCCGACTGAGTGGCGATGATCTCGTCGGCCATCTCCTGCACCCGGATGTCGGAACCGTCGCGCTGCACCTCGTGGGCCATGGTCAGCGCACCTTCGTGGTGGGCGATCATCAGCCGCAGGAACAAGCTGTCGAACTTCGCGCCACGGGACGCGGCCAGCTGGTCCAGCTGCTCCTGGGTGGCCATGCCCGGCATGCCCTCATGGTCGTGCTGCATGCCGTGCTCGCCGTGGCCGTGGTGCCCGCCCTGGCGGTGCCCCTTGGCGCCCGGCACGTCCAACGGCTCGCGGCCGTGGCGCTTCAGCCAGGTGTTCATCATGTCGATCTCGGCCCGCTGCGCGCCGGCGATGCGCTTCGCGATCGCCTTGACCTTGGCATCGGACGCGCGGGTCTCGGCCAGGTCGGTCATGACCACGGCTTGCGAGTGGTGCACGACCATGTCCTCGACGAAGCGGAAGTCCGCCTCGTTGGGCTCGTTCTTCGGAACGGCGGACCGGGCCTCCTCCGGCGAAAGCGTCTTGTTCGGCTCCCCCGGCTTGCCCGGCGCGATGACCGACGGCGCCGGTCGGGCGCCTTGCTCTCCCCCACCGTCGTCATCGCCGGTACAGGCGGGCAGCGCCAGCACCCACAACGTCAATGGCACGACGATCCATCTGCGCACCGTTTCTCCTTTTCCTTCCACGGCACCGCACACAATGGCGCGGCTGCCAAGCCTTGCCGCATCACCGGGCCGCCGTCAACACCGTCACCAATGCCGGACAATCGCCACGGCAGCCCCACCGAGGCAATGACCGTGACATCCGCCGAATGAGCGCCGCCTGCCGCATTCCGCATCTCGACGCAAGCCGCACCGGCGGCCTGGAACGAACTCCGCTTGCCGAAAATGGCCGGGCCGCACGCCGAACTGGCCGGACCTCGGACCGGCGCTGTCCGGGTACGCATACCGGAACCCGGACGAATTCGCCGACGCGCCTTCGCCGACACCCCATCTTTCCTATTTCGGACATACCGGATATCAGCCGCAAACATCGGGTAAATACCAGGTCGACGGCCAGATTGATCACGGGCCGTGACCGGACTCGCCGGTCACCTCGTCGCAAGCCCATTTCGCGTGACGCGAACGATCCTTCGGCCTTCCACGGGATGTGCGCCATTTGTGTCGGAATTTCGGACACTGAAACGAAAAAGTCGCGCGATCGAGCGACCTCACGCGGTACCGTGCGCAACGGGAGTCGGCGCCGAACCGTCGACCTGTGGGAGAAAGGCGACATACCGTGACAGGCACCCGTACCCGACGTTGGCGTGCCGCCGCGCTCGCCGTGGCGCTTGGCGCATCGCTGCCGAGCACGGCATTCGGCACTTCGTCCGCGGTCGCGAACACCAGCACGCCGGGCCCGGACGAAATCGTCACCAGCCCGAACATGAAGCACATCGCCAACGTGCCGTTCCAGGACCCGTTGAAGGACGGTGCGGTGGGCACCGACATCGCGTTCACCGACGGGCACGCGATCGTCGGCAACTACAACGGATTCACCATCTACGACATCAGGAATCCGAAGAAGCCGAAGATCGTGGCCAACGTGCTGTGTCCCGGCGCGCAGAACGACGTCAGCGTGCACAAGAACCTGCTGTTCTTGTCGGTCGACGCGCGCCGCAGTGACGACTCGTGCAACTCGCAGCCGCAGAACGACGGCACCAAGCCGTACTGGGAAGGCATCCGCATCTTCGACATCTCCGACATGCGCAACCCGCGCTACGTCAAGTCGGTGGAGACCAAGTGCGGCTCGCACACCCACACGCTGGTGCCGGCCAGGTCCAGCAAGCACGTGTACATCTACGTGTCGTCGTATGCGCCGTCCCCGTCGCTGTCCAACTGCCAGCCGCCGCACGACCTGATCTCGATCATCAAGGTGCCGGTGCGCCAGCCGACCAAGGCCAAGGTCGTGGCCACGCCGGTGCTGTTCCCGGACGGCGGCTTCCCGGGTGACGGCTGGGACATCGACAAGCCGGGCGGTGTGCCCACCGAGGGCTGCCACGACATCACCGTCTACCCGGAGAAGAACATCGCCGCGGGCGCCTGCATGGGTGACGGCGTGCTGATGGACATCACCAACCGGGAGAAGCCGAAGGTGATCGACCGGGTCACCGACGCCGAGCACTTCGCGTTCTGGCACTCGGCCACGTTCAGCAACGACGCCTCCAAGGTCGTCTTCACCGACGAGCTGGGCGGCGGCGGCGCGGCCACCTGCAACCCGGAGATCGGCCCCGAGCTCGGCGCCAACGGCATCTACCAGATCGTCGGCAAGGGCAAGCACCGGAAGCTGAAGTTCCGCAGCTTCTACAAGATCGACCGGACCCAGACCGACGAGGAGAACTGCGTCGCCCACAACGGCATGCTGCTGCCGGTGCCGGGCAAGGACATCATGGTGCAGTCCTGGTACATGGGCGGCACCGTGGTGTGGGACTTCACCAACGCCCGCAAGCCGAAGACGATCGGCTTCTTCGACCGCGGCCCGGCCTCCAACCCGGCGGAAGCGGGCGGTACGTGGTCCAGCTACTACTACAACGGCTACATCTATTCGTCCGACCTCGGTAAGGGCTTCGACGTCCTGCGCATCGACGACAAGCGCACGGACCCGGCGAAGAAGGTCAGGACCAAGGTGCTCAATGCCCAGACACAAGAGCACTACCGGGAACGCTGACCCGTCGGCGGCCTGAGTCGAGTTCGGCAACGACCAGGGGCGTCTCCCTTGCGGAGGCGCCCCTGGCCCATGTTCTGCGGAAGCAGATCATCCAACACCCGGCGTGCCGCGGCAGGCGGGTCGCTCCGCGCCGGCCCGGTGGGCAGAGCTACTTGCGGCCCGGCGCGTCGTGCGGTCGCGTCGTCCGCGTGCGCATGGCGAGCAGGTGCAACCGCACCACCGCGTAGCAGCCCCCGATCGCAAGCAACCACGGCACGACCGTGACGTCGGCGCCCGCCGCGAGCGCCACCGACGCCAGGGCAAGGCCGGCCACGGTGTCGATCAGCCGCACGACGAACGTGGCACGCGACAGCTTGCGGGCCACGACCTCGGCCACGGACGGCAGGCCGGCCGCCCACACCGCCAGGTACACCGACCAGCCGAGGACGAGCCACCCGGGAACGGGCGCGCCGGTGAGCAGCTCACCCAGCGGTCCGGCGAGCGCGGCGCACACCAGGCCACAGGCCAGCGTCCCGGCGGCCAGCACGACGGCGAGGCGCGCGGTGTCCGGGCGGCCACGCTCCGGCTGCTTCTCCGCGGCGGCGAACCGCGGCAGCAGGTAGCTGCCCGCACCGTTGACCACCACCTGGAGCGCCGCCACCACCAGGCGCCCGGCCTCCAGCAGGCCGACCGCCGTCAGCGACCCGAACACGCCGACCAGCACCCGCACGGCCAGCAATGCCACCGGCCGCAACGTCGCGTGCGCGGCACGCCAGCCGGCGAACTGGGCGAGCCTGCCCATCCCCTGCCAGCCGGGACGAAGGTCACGCAGCTCGTCGCGCGGCACCCGCAGGACGCCGAGCCCGACCGTGACGACCGCGCCGATCGCCATCGCCACCACCAAGGCGGTCAATGTCAGGCCGCTGCTGGCAGCCACCAGCAGCACAGCCAGCGTCACCACCAGATACAGCACGTCGTTGCCGAGCAGCCTGGTGAAATCCATTCGGGCGATCAGCAACCGGCGCAGGGTCTCCCGCACCAGCCACACGACGGCCAGCACCGAGAAGGCCAGCAGCAACGGGATGTCCGGGCCGCGCAGCAGCACCACGGTCACGGCGGCGGCCCCGGCCGCCAGCACCCAGGAGGTCAGCGCGCTGCCGACCAACGCGCCGCGCACCACCGCGTCGTGCCGGTCCAGCACGGCGAGGCTGTCCCCGACGTAGCCGGTGTACACCGCCGAAGCCGCAACCAGGAATCCCAGCAGCACGGCGAACGCCCCGAACTCGGCCAGCCCGAGCGCGCGAGCCGCCACCACCTGCAGCACCATGCTGGTCGCCGCGGTGACCGCCTGGGCGGCGACCGGCGCCGACAGCCGTCGCAGGGCGCGCACCGCCGCCCTGACCGCGGCCGCCGCGCGCGTCATCGGTTCCGGGTGGCGA
Organism: Thermocrispum agreste DSM 44070; assembly: GCF_000427905.1. Taxonomy (GTDB): domain Bacteria; phylum Actinomycetota; class Actinomycetes; order Mycobacteriales; family Pseudonocardiaceae; genus Thermocrispum; species Thermocrispum agreste. The sequence continues at coordinate 415,360 of NZ_ATYX01000005.1, forward strand.
AGGTCAGCACGTACCCGGCGACCTTGCCACCGACGATCCGGATCTGCTCGATCAGCCTGCGCAGGCCCGCCGCGTCGGCGTCCCGGCGGACCACCACGATGACCGCGTCACTGGCCCGCACCAGCGCACCCGCTTCCGGTGCGCTGGCCGGCGTCGGCGCGTCGATCAGCACGATGTCGAACTGCGCGCGCATCTCGCCGATCGCCCGGTCCAGCAGCGGCACGCTGAACCGTTCGAGCACGCCGTCGACGTAGGCACCCGCCGGGATCACGGTGAGCGTGACGCCGTCGCCGAGCTCGACCACCCGCATGGTGTTCTGCGGGCGCACGTTGCCCATCGCGATGTCGGTCAGGCCGGGGTGCTTGCGATGGTCGTCCTCGTTCCCGTACGGCTGCTTGGCCGCCAGCCCGATGCTGGTCGACAGCCCGTGCGTGCGCACCGCACCGTCCACCAGCAGCACGTTCAACCCGCTTCGGGCCAGCGCGCTGGCCAGCTGGATGGTCGTGGTCGTGACACCGCTGCCCGACTCGCCGGTGACGATCAGGACGCCTTCGTCGATCACCTGCTGCACGCCGAAGGCCACCATCCGGTACGTCTTCGACGGTGGCGCACCCAGCCACAGCAGCGCCGCGGCCTCGTCCCTGCTGACGTGTTCGATCTCGCCGAGCACCGGCTCGTCCACCAGCGCCTCGAGCTCGGCCAGGTTGCCCACCCGGCGGTCCCGGTCGGCGCGGAACCAGGCCACCGCCACGGCGATCACCCCGCCGACGCCGAACCCGATGACGCCGTCCCTGGCCACCGCGCGCAGCAGGGCCGTGCGGTCCGGTTCGGTGTCGTAGACGAACGCCACGCCGTCGCCGATCTGGCTGGCCGCGACCTTCAGCTCGGTGGCTCGCTTGTCCAGTTCGGACAGCGACTGCGCGGCCGCTTCGGTGTTGGCGGAGCGCCGGGTCCCCTCCGGGGTGTCGGCCAGCCGCTCCTCGATGGACTTGCGCTGCTCGGCCAGCGTGTCCAACAGTGCCTTGACCCGCTGAGCGACCTCCGCGCGGGAGGCTTCCCGGTACGACTCGATGACCGCGCGCATGATGCGGGAGGCCTCTTCCGGGCTACCCGCGGCCACTTGCAGCACCAGCGACTCGCCGGTGTCGGACGCCTCTGCGGTCACCGCGTCGCGCAGCGTCTCCTGGGTCACCGACCCGCCGAGCTTCTCCATCGCACCCGCGATCACCTTGTCCGACGTGACGAACAAGGCACGCTGATTGGCGTACCGGGCGAACGCCGTCTCCCCGGACTCCACGCCGAGCACACCGGCCTTGTCCGGCGTCTTGAGCGCGAGCCTGGCCTGCATCCGCGACGGCTCGCCGACGATCAGTGCCACGAGCACACTGAGCAGCACCGCAACGCCGACGATGATCAGCGAGCTCGTCCGGTACCGCCACACCGCGTCGACGAGCCGTGGCGATGGCAGCTCGTCCATGTCATCGTTCTCCCTGGCTGGCCCTGCCCATCACGGACGGTTCAACCTAACAGATTTGCCACACCTCCCGCCCCGCCGCGTGCCGCCGGTAACACGCCCGGAGGAAGCGGCGATAAGGGCGGTAATGAATCTCCGTACCGTCATCCCGCCCGAACGGACCGCGTCGCGATTCACGCTGTCCGCTAAGCTGACGGCGGCGATTCTTGCACGTCCGTTGGTGTCCATTCTGTTCGCCGAACCGACCACCGTTGGCCCATGACTGTCGTTACCCAGCTCAGCTTCGTTCAGGCCCTCGACAAGCTGCGCTACGCGCAAAAGAGCGCGAAAGGCGCGCCTGCCTATTCCCGGTTCGTCAACCGCAAGGCCGGGCGCGTGCTGGCCGCGGCCGCGTACCGCATCGGCGCGACACCGAACCAGGTCACCGCGGTCAGCGCGCTGTTCACCTACGCGGCCATCGCGGTCGTCGCGCTGGTGCCCCCGGCCCCCGCGGTCGGTGTGATCATCACCGCATTGCTGGTCGTCGGCTATGCACTGGACGCCGCGGACGGCCAGCTGGCCCGGCTGCGCGGCGGCGGGTCGGCCGCCGGTGAATGGCTCGACCACGTGGTGGACGCGGCCAAGATCTCCGCGCTGCACCTGGCCGTGCTGATCGCCGCCTACCAGCATTTCGACGTGGCGCCCCAGTGGCTGCTGGTGCCGATCGGGTTCACCGTGGTGGCCGCGGTGATGTTCTTCGCGATGATCCTCAACGACCTGCTGCGCCGCGCCACCGGCGCAGGCCCCGCCGCTCCGCCCGGAGCGAAGCACTCGGCCGTGCGCAGCATTCTGGTCGTACCGACCGATTACGGTCTGCTTTGTATAACGTTCCTGACATTCGGATTCCCCACCGTTTTCGGTGTGGTGTATACAGGGTTGTTCGCGGCCAATGCTGCATTTCTCGCGCTGGCCTTGGTGAAGTGGTTCCGGGAAGCCGGAAGATTGGACATCGACCGGGGAGGAGCTCGGTGACCGTCGTCGGTTATGCGCCCGGCGCGTACGACATGTTCCACATCGGACACTTGAACATTCTGCGCCGGGCGGCCGCGGAGTGCGACCACCTGATCGCAGGCGTGGTCACCGACGAGGTGGTGCTCGCCGCGAAGGGCAAGCCGCCGGTGATCCCGTTCCGGGAACGGATCGAAATCGTGCGCAGCATCCGCTACGTCGACGAGGCGGTCGAGGACGAGTTCGTCGACAAGTTCGAGACGTGGAAGAAATTCCGCTACGACGTCCTCTTCAAAGGTGACGACTGGCGGGGTACCCCGCGCGCGGAGCGCCTGGAGCGCTTGCTCAGCGAAGTCGGTGCTCGCGTGGTCTACTTTCCCTACACGATTCACACGTCGTCGACGCTGTTGCGTTCCTGGTTGACGTCGGCAGTCGAAATGAGGGACATGGGGAGCTGACGATGCAAGCCCGCACCGGCCTGGTCGTGGCGTCGGTGCTCGCTGCGTTGTCCTGTCTCACCGCGCTGGTGGTGTACCTGGGTTTCTCGCGCGGTCATGGTGCCGCCGCCGACGGCGGCTGGCTCCCCCGCACCGCCTACCCCGTACCGAAGGACGCTTTGTTCGTCTCGCCGCGCGGTGACGACTCGGCATCCGGCAGCAAAGACGCACCGTTGCGCACGTTGAAAGCCGCTGTTCGCGCGGCCAAAGCGGGGCAGACGATCGTGCTTCGGGCCGGCACGTACCGGGAGAAAGTCGGCCTGATCGGCAAACGCCTGACCATCCAGCCTTACCCGAACGAGCGCGTGTGGTTCAAAGGCAGCCTGGTGGTGCGCGACTGGGAAAAGGCGGGCAAGGTCTGGCAGCACACCGGGTGGCGGGACGAGCTGTGCAACGACTGCTACCTGCCGGACATCATCGACGAGAAGTACCCCCTGGCAGGCCGGCCGCAGATGGTTTTCCTGGACGGCAAGCCGTTGCGCCAGGTCGCCACCCGGGAAGAGGTAGGGCCCGGCACGTTCTACGTCGGTGACGGCGCGGTGGTCATCGGCGACGACCCGGCCGACCGCACCGTGGAAGTCACCGCCTACGACCACCTGCTGCAGTTCGACAAAGGGTCCGACGGATCGCAGCTGCGCGGGGTCGGCATCGCGCACTACGGGTCGAATCAACGCTATGGCGCCCGCGGCGCGATGGTGGTCGTCAACGCACCGCGGGTCCGGGTGGAAAAGACGACGTTCCGCTATTCCGCGTCCACCGGCCTGGCGGTGTTCCAGCCGGGCGGGCGGGTCGTGGACAGCATTTTCCGCGACAACGGCCTCGTCGGGCTGCTCGCGAACCGGGCGGACGACCTGCGGGTCACCGGCAGCAGATTCGAAGGCAACAACGCCGAACACTTCGCCACCAGCGGTGAGGCGGTCGGTGCCGCGGGCGCGAAGGTGACCCGCACCCAGCGGCCGTACTTCGCCAGGAACGTCTTCCGCGGCAACTACGCCACCGGCTGGTGGTGCGACCTGGGGTGCACCGACGCCACGGTGATCAGCAACCGCTCGGTCGACAACAGCGGGCACGGCATGTTCTACGAGGTCTCCAGTGCCGCGTTGATCGCCGACAACGTGCTGGCGGGCAACCGCAAGCACGGGCTGAAGATCGCCAGCTCGGACCGGGTCCGGCTGTACCACAACACCATCACCGGGGAGGGCGCCGCGGCGGTCGGCCTGTTCAACGATCCGCGACTGCCCAGCTTCGACTGGTACAGCGAGGCGAAAGGGCTGACCTGGCTGACCAGCGACCTGGTGGCGGTCAACAACCTGCTGATCCAGCGCAACCCGGCGGCACCGGTCGTGCAGTCGGCCGACTATCGCAAGAACCCGGCAGGGAACCCGGCGTTCGTCGCGCGGGCGAACGGAAACGGCTACCTCCGCGCCGCGTCGGACGAGCCGCTGGCGGTGTTCGTCACCGGGAACGGGAAGGCTGAGCCCTACCCCACCCTGGCCGATCTGCGCCAAGCCGGGTTCGAAAAGCACGGCCTGACCGGCAACCCCGGGGCCGTCCAGCTGGCCGACGACTACACCCTCCAACCGGGGTCGGTGGGCATCGAAGCCGGGCTGCCCATTCCCGCCGACATCGCCGAGGCTCTCGGGGTCGAGGTCGAGCAACATCCGGACCTCGGCATCCTGGTCAGGTAGCCGTCTTCGGCACGCGCCGCCTCGATGCGGCGGGAGCCGATGGCTCGCGTTCTTCCGGCCTGCGCGTCGTCAACGGTACGTCCGGGCGAGCGCAGCCCCGTGTTGCAGTGAAGTGCCTTGCCGGATTCCGACTCAGCCGCCGTGCACACGCACGCCGAGGCGTCGCGCACTGACTGGGTAACCAAGAGCCTGCCCACTCGACCGTCCGTCCCGGTGCTTGGTGGTGTGCCGCTCGACGCAGGTGGCGACGACGGCGACGGAGCGCTGACCGTCTCCGGCTTCGACAACGAGGTCTCGGCAACGGTGAGCGTGTCGGCCACTATCGCCGAGGCCGTGTCGTTTCCCGCCGAGTGTGCGCAATCGCCTGCGTGCCGCACACGCGAAACCGGCCAGGTGAGCGCCGCTGCCACTCACCTGGCCGGTCGTGACCGCCTTGGCGCGCTAGATCGTCGCGCTCGGCGAACCGATCCGGTTGCCGTCCTCGTCGATCGCCCGGATGTAGAACGTGCCGGACGTGAACGAGGTGGTGTAGCTGAACTCCGGAATCGACCACGGCCGGGACGACTTGGTGACCTCGTAGATCGGCTCCGAGGTGCCCACCTTGATCACCTGGTAGGTGATGGCATCGGTCTGCGCCGACCAGGTGCCCTTCCACTTCACCACGACCTTGCCCTGCAGGTTCCTGCTCAGCGTCGGCGCCGGAAACGGCGTCTGCGGTCCGCGGTGCACCGCGCCGGGCACGCTCCGCACGGCGAACCGGGTCAGGCTCTGCTGCGGCTGGCCGTTCACCGTGGTGAACTCTCCGCCGTACACCACGTACTCGTCGTTGACCGCCACGGCCCACGGCCCGTTCTTCCACGGGCTGCTCGACGGGCCGCCGTTGGTGTTCGGGTACCACGGGAAGAACGTCGGGATCGGGTCGCCCTTGCGGACCAGGCCGTAGTTGCGCGGCGCCGTCCTGGTCGCCTGCGTGGTCTCCGCGGTCAGGCGGTAGTACTGGAACGACGCACCCTTTTCTGGCATGACCTCGGACGCCCAGCAGTCGTGGGTGTGCGAGGCGGCGTAGATGACTCCGTGCCGCACCGCGATCGCCTGAGTGTCGCCGAGGCAGCCGTCCCACCACAACGCCTGACCGGTGTCGATCTTGGCGGCCATCCGGCCCTCGAAGCGGGCCAGACCGACACCGCCGACCGAGTCGTAGGCGGAGAAGTACGCCACGCCGGTGCCGTCGGTGGCGATGTCGGTGACCACCGGCGAGCCGTTGACCTTGGCCGCCCACGACACGCTCTTGCCGGTCTGGGAGCTCACCGCGCCCATCCGCCGCTGCGTCTTGCCGTTCAGCTTCTCGAAGGATCCACCGACCAGGACCCGGTTGTGCTCCGGCGACAGCAGCAGCGCGAACACCGTGGCGTCAGCCGTCGGCGCCCACGCCCGGAGCGTCCCGTTGTGGGCGACGGCAGCCAGCCGCGTGCGGGTTTGGTCGCCGACCTTGGAGAACGAGCCACCGACGTAGACGGTCTGGGCGCCGACCGCCAGCCCGCGGACCCGGCTGGAGAACAACGGCTTGAACGTCTCGTTCAGTGCACCGCTTGGCAGGTCGAACCTGGCGATCCTGGACCGCCACTTGCCGTCGATCCGGTCGAAGTCACCGCCCACGTAGAGCGCGCTGCCGCCGGGGCTGGCCTTGATCCGGAACACCGCGTCGCACACGTACTTGTTGGTCCCGGTCTTGGTGCAGTAGTTGCCCGGGTCCGTCGTGCTGGTGAACTCGCTGCCGGAGACCTTGGGCGCCCACGGCAGCAACTGGCCGGTGCGCACGTCGAACGCCAGCAGGTTGTGCCGCGGCACCTCGCCCGGCCCGCCCGGCTCGACACCGGCCGGCCGCGCCTTGGTGAACCGGCCGCCGACGTAGGCGGTGTTGCCGACGATCTCGATGGCGAACACGATGCCGTCGGTCTGCGGGGTCGGAAGCGCACCCGCCGTGGCCGGATGCTTGCTCGGTTCCTGCGCACTCTGTTGCGCCGACGCGGGCAGCAACGACACCACCAGCACGACCAGGGCACCCAGCGCCCCGAGTGCTGCCCAGCTACGACGGGTCAATTTCATCGCGGCTCCAGCTTCGTGACTCGAGCAGTGCGGACAATCGGTGAGCGCCCGCCGCGGGCACGGCCTGCCAAGCGCACGGCGAGCTCGTGATAAGCATCGGCGACGGCGTCCCAGTTGTAACGCTCGTCCAACATGTCTCGTTGTTTCCGTCCACGAACGGCGGCCTGGCCCGGTTCAGCCTCGGCTTCGTCGCACAGCCGGGCCAGCTCGGCGGGGGTGCTGAAGTAGCGCCCGTACTCGCCGAGGACCTCGCGGTTGAACGGCACGTCGTAGGCGGATGTCGGCGCTCCTGCCCCCATGGCGCGCAGCAGCGAGGGGTTGGTGCCGCCGACCGAGTGGCCGTGAATGTAGGTCAGCGCACCGGCGTAGAGCTGATCGAGCAGATCCTGGTCCCAGACCGAGCCCAGGAAGCGCACCCGCGGGCTGCCCGCGGCGATCGCCTCCACCTCGGCCCGGTAGGCGTCGGCGTACGGCGCCGACCCGACCACCACCAGCGGGTACTGCGCACCGGAACGCAGGTAGCCCTCCACCGCGAGATGGATGTTGTTCTCCGGCTCGAAACGGGCCACGACCAGGTGATATTGCGCCGGCCGCAGGCCGAGTTCCGGCAACCGGTCGAACGTGCTGTCCGGCAGAATCGGCGCACCGTACGGGATGTAGGTGGTCTCGATTCCGAACCGGTCGAGGTAATAGTCCTGAATTGCGCGCGAGTCGGCGATGAGGGAATCCGACCAGCGCACCGCCAGCGATTCCGCCCGCCGGTAGTAGACCGACCCGGCGCCGCGCCATTTGGCGCGTTTCCATTCGAGCCCGTCCACGTGGGTGGCCACCGGGATGCCGGCGCCGCGCAGCACCGGCAACAACGGCGCGTTGCCCGCGTTGAACACGAACGCCACGTCCGGCCGTACGCGGCAGGCGTGCAGCACCGACAGGGCGGTGTGGCTGAGCGTCTCCATGACCTTGTGCCGCACCGCAGGCAGGTGCACCAGGCGCATGCCCAGGTGCTCCTGCTGGCGCGGCTCGCCCCGCCCGGTCCGGCAGTACACGGCGACCCGGTGGCCGCGCTCGACGAGGCGGCGGCCGACCTCCTCGACGCACGTTTCGAACCCGCCGTAGCGTGCCGGAACCCCTCTGGTGCCGATCATGGCAATGCGCATGACACAACCTCTGAGCAACTCGGCGGAGCTGGAGTCGTCACTGGGTCGCATACGCCCCCGGCACCGTATGCGCGCAACAATGTACCGGGCGATCATTTAGACTCGATCACGAGGTCGTCCAAACCGGACACGCTACTCCATTAGGAGCAACGCATTCCCAGGATCTCGACGTCCCGATCCCGGTCGGCCCGGCAGCGCGCGCCGGTCTGGCCGGTGGTGTGTGTGATCGCCCTGGTTCTGGTCAGCGATTTCCAGTTCCGGCTGCGCGACAACACGCAGGCGGTGTCCGGCAACGCCGATCCGTTCGTGCTGCTGGAGGTCGGCACCTACGCGGCGGTGGCGCTGTTCCTGTACGTGAAGTTCCGGCCGCGGCCCCGGCTGCACCGCACGTCCAGGCTGGTCTTGCTCGGCTACGCCTACGCGGCGGTGCTGGTGTTGTCGGCGCTGTATGCGCCCTACGTCGCGCTCGCCATGGTGCGCGCCGGACAGGTCGCCGTCGCGGTGGCGTTGTTCCGATGCGTGGCGTTGCACACCGATCCGCACACGCCTCATCGGATCGCGCACGCCTACGCCGTGCTCATCGCGGCATCCGCGGTCTTCGGGGTTCTGGTGCCGTTCCCTCGGCCGCCGCTGCAGCAGGAGCGGTTCACGTGGCTGTACGTGCACCCGGTGCAAGCCGGCGAAATGCTGGCGATCGCCACCGTGGTGTTGGCCGCCTACCTGCTCACCGGCGGCCTGCCCCGCAACGGCCCGCACTGGCGGCCCGGGGCGTATCTGTTCCTGCTGGCCATCTGCGGTGGCGCCCTGCTGGCGACCAGGACGCGGGGTGCGGTGCTCGGCGCCGCGGTCGGGATCGCGGTGCTGTTGTGGACCCGGTGGCGCGGTGTGCGGAAGTTCGAGCTGGCCATTGTCGGTTCGGTGGCGCTCGCCGTGGTGCTGGTGAGCAGTTCGGACGCCATCGAGGCCTACTTCGCCCGTGGCGAGTCGGCCGAGCGGCTGGCCACCCTGAACTCGCGGACCGAACTGTGGGCGCAAGCGTTCGACGCGTTCGCCGAACACCCGCTCTACGGCTGGGGGCTCACCGCCACCCGCGGGTTGTTCCTGAAGACCATGGGGCTGGGTGGCGGGCACAACGCGCTGATCAACCTGCTGGTCGACACCGGGATCCTGGGCGCGGTGGCCTGGCTGGCCCTGCTCGTCGGCATCCTCGTGGCGGCCTACCGGCTCACCCGCCGCAAGGACGAGCCGCGGGTGGACGGCATGCTGGTGTCGGCGGTCCTGCTCGGCATGATGGCCAACTCGATCTTCACCGAAAGCCTCGGCGCCCCGGCCAACGCCGCCTTCACCTGGCTGTATCTGCTGCTGGCGTGGGTACTGCAGGCGCGCGCGCAAGCCGGCCGCCTGGACGCCTCCGCACCCCTGCCGCCGTACGGCACGGGGTCCCTCGCAATCACCCGGAACACGAGGAGGAAGTCGGCCAAGTGACCCCCGCGGAGAGCGCACCGCGCACGGCATTGATGGTGCATCCGTCCGTCGAGCTGTACGGCTCGGATCGCATGTTCGTCGAATCGGTGGCGGCGTTGATCGAACACGAGTGGCGGGTCGTCGTCGCGCTTCCTGGCGAAGGCGACCTCGCCCGCCTCCTCCGCGGTGCGGGCGCCGACGTCCGGCTGTGCCCCACGCCCGTGCTGCGGAAGGCGGCGCTGCGTCCGGCAGGGTTCGCCCGGCTGGCACTGGAGGCTGCTCGCGCGGTGCGGCCGATGCTGCGCCTGGCGCGCGCCGTGCGTCCGGACGCCGTCTACATCAACACGGTCACGGTGCCGCTGTGGTCGGCCCTCTCACGCCTCATGGGTTTCCCGGTCGTCGCCCACGTGCACGAGGCCGAGGACGAAGTGCCGAAGCTCGTCCGGCAAGCGCTGGCGGCTCCCCTGCTGGCCGCGACCACGGTCGTCGCCAACAGCGAGGCGAGCGCACGCAGTGTCGTCACGGCCATTCCTCGCCTCGGACCGCGAACGCAGGTGATCTACAACGGTGTGGCCGGGCCGCAGAACGCGTCGCCCGTCCGCCAGCGGCCACACGACCCGTTGCGCTTGGTGCTGGTCGGCAGGCTCTCCCCGCGCAAGGGCACGGACGTCGCCATCCGGGCGGTGCGGCGCATTCTCGACGCCGGGCAGTCGGCAACCTTGCGGCTGGTGGGGTCGGCTTTCACCGGTTACGAGTGGTTCGTCGACCAGCTGCACGACCAGGTGCGCGACCTCGGGCTGACCGGCCAGGTGCGGTTCGACGGCTTCACACCCGACGTGTGGCAGGCCTACGCGGAGGCCGATGTGGCGCTCGTGCCCTCCCGTGTCGAGCCGTTCGGCAACACCGCGGTGGAGGCGCAGCTGGCGGGGATTCCGGTCGTGGTCACCGATGCCCAGGGCCTGCCGGAGACGGTCGAAGGCGGCCGGTACGGCCTGGTGGTGCCGCGCGACGACGACGCGGCGCTCGCTGACGCGGTGCTCAGCATCGTGCGCGACTGGCCGGCGGCCTCGGCGCGGGCCGAAGCCGCCAGGGAAGCCGCCGAGAAGCGCTTCTCCCCCGCCACCTACCGGTCCGCCATCGCGGACGCGGTGGCGCAGGCCTGCGCGGCTCAGTAGGCCCCGCGGCCGGTCAGCACCGCGCGGACGGTCTTCCAGAGGATCACCGCGTCCAGCGTCAGCGACCAGTCCTCCACGTAGCGCAGGTCCAGCCGGACCGAGTCCTCCCACGACAGGTCGCTGCGCCCGCTGACCTGCCACAACCCGGTCAGCCCCGGTTTGACAAGCAGGCGGCGCCGCACCGCCGGGTCGTAGCTGAGCGTCTCCTCCAGCAGCGGCGGCCGGGGACCGACCAGCGACATGGACCCGCCGAGCACGTTGAACAGCTGCGGCAGCTCGTCGATGGAGAACCGGCGCAGCACCGCGCCCACCCTGGTCACCCGGGGATCGGAGCGGATCTTGAACAGCGGGCCGTCGGCCTCGTTCTGCAGCTGCGACCGCATGCGGTCGGCACCCACATGCATGGTGCGCAGCTTCCACATGGTGAAGACCTCGCCGTCGCGTTTGACGCGCAGCTGCCGGTAGAACACCGGCCCGCCGTCGTCCAGCTTGATGGCGATCGCGGCAGCCAGGATCACCGGTGCGGCCAGCACCAGCCCGATCAGCGCACCCACCCGGTCGACGATCTCCTTGATCACCCGCCCGCCACCGGTGAAGGCCGGCTGGCTGACCCGCAGCATCGGCATGCCGAGCACGCCGGACACCTTCACCCGCGGCCCGGCGACCTCCATCAGCACCGGGGCCACGGCCAGTTCCGCGGACGTCCCTTCCAGGTCCCAGGCCAGCTGCCGCAGGACCTGCGGGGTCCAGTGCGGGTGCGGGGTCACCGCCACCACCCGGTAGCCACCGCGGCGCACGTGGTCGGCGAGCTCGTCCAGCGACCCGATCACCGGAACGCCGGCGATCTCGCCGTCGCGCTGCGCCTCCGGATCGGAATCGACCAGGCAGGCGGCTTCCACCCGCCAGCCGACGTGGCTGTGCTCGCGGGTGCGCTCGATCAGCTCGCGCACCGAGTCCGCGCCGCCCGCCACCACGACCGGGAGCATGCGGCGGCCGTGCCGACGGGACCAGTGCAGCCACTGACGCAGCAGGTAGCGCACCAGCAGCGCCAGGAACGTCATCACCGGCAGCACGCCGAGCAGCCATGGGCGCACGTCGACGTGCTCCAGCCACGGCCCGAGCAGGGCCAGCACCACCGCGGCGGAGAACATCGCCGACACCACGCGGCGATACTCCTCGGCGTCGGCGCCGAGCATCTGCAGCTGCCATGCCCGGCGTATCGGCAGGAAAACCAGCGCCAGGACGGCCAGCAGCGGGGCGATCTCCGGGTGCAGGCCGTCGATCACGCCGAGCAGGCCGAGGATGCCCGCGGCGGCCGAGACACCGATCACCGCGGCAGCGTCAGCGACCACGACCGCGGCCCGGTAGTGCCGTTCCCAGCGCGTGATGGGGCCGCTGCGCCTGCGGCTCCCGCGTGGGACCGCGCTCCCGATGGCGCCGGTGGGCAACGACGTCGCCGACGTCGACCGGTCACGCATGCACTTCCCCTCACATGCAGATTCGGACAGTTGGGACACATTCCGCGCACGGGAGTTATCGCCGCACCGGTGGGTGGATATTAGCGAGATCGACAGTCACCCGATCGTGGCCTCCCACATGTCGATCACACTCACGGTCTGTCCGGGCCGTCCGGTTCACGGCAGATCATGCGATTTCGGCCGCACACACCCCACGTTCGGACGATCGCCACGCCCGCCGGCAACCGGCACACCCGCCGCAGCGGGGCTCCGCCCGGCGCAGGGCACTCCCGCTCCGCGCCGTCAGCTGATAGACCTGGAACCGTGCAAGCCCAGGAAACCTTCAGCAATTACTGCGAGCGCATCGGACCGGGCTTCTGGGACGAGCCGCTCAACGCGTGGACCAACCTGGCGTTCGCCGTCGCCGCCGTCGGCGCCTGGGTTCTGGTCAGCCGTGCGCGCGGACCGGAGCGGAGAGGCACCATCCGCGCGCTTCCGGTGATCATCTTCCTGATCTTCCTGGGCAGTGGCGCATATCACACGACGGCCACCCGCTGGGGCGCGGTCGCCGATACCGGCTTCATCGCGGTGTACCTGCTCTACTACATCGTGTTGTTCGTGGTGCTGTTCTGGCGCCTGGAGTGGCGGGTCGCCTGGCTGGCGGCTCCGCTGTTCGTCGGATTCACGCTGCTCACCGCGCTGCTGGCCGATTTCGCCGGCTTGCGCGGGCCCGGCATGTACCTGTCGGCGTTGCTCGCCTTGCTCCTTCTCGGCGGCGCGCTGCACTTCTCCGCTGACCCTGCGGTCCGCCCATACGGCGTGCAGTACGCCGCTATCGGCCTTCTGTTCGCGGTGTCGCTGACTCTGCGCACGTTGGACCGGCCGTTGTGCGACCTGGTCCCCTTCGGCACGCACTTCATGTGGCACGTGCTCAACGCATGCGTGCTCTATCTCACAGCACGGCTGGCAGTACGCCGGTGGCAGGAACTGCACAGCGAGAGTCCGGCACCGGCAGTTGCAGAGCGTGACGGCTGAGCCGCACGGACGGCGGTAGCGATTCCTCCCGACGATCGTTACCGTCGTCAATCGTGCGCTTATGCGCATGTAGTGATATGGCGATAACCGGAGGTCATCGATGGGTGGATGCTGTGGCTGCAGCAACTGCTCCGGCCCGGGCTGCGGCTGCTGCGGTTCCTGCTGAGCTCGCTGGTCGGTAATTCGATTGCTCTGCTCGGCACGGCCTGGCTATGTTTCGGCCAGGCCGTGTCGTCGTCCGGAGGGAGCTGCCGGTGCTCAGCTGAGGTCGCCCCACATCCCCTGTCGTGCCGACCTCTCCGGAGCCCGCCATGTCTTCCCCGGCTGTTTCCGCCATCGTCATGTCCGGCCTTCGGTTCGCGTGGCCGGACGGCACCGTCGTGCTGGACGGCCTGGACGCCGTCGTTCCGCCCGGCCGAACCGGGCTCGTCGGGCTCAACGGGTGCGGGAAATCGACCCTGCTGCGGTTGATCGCCGGCGACCTGCGCCCGGCGCGCGGATCGATCACCACCGGCGAAGTCGGCTACCTCCCGCAGAACTTGGTGCTGGACACCTCGCGCAGTGTGGCCGAGGTGCTGGGCATCGCGGACGTGGTGCGCGCGATCGCGGCGATCGAGCGCGGGGAGACCGCACCGGAGCTGTTCGACGTCGTCGGAGACGACTGGGACGCCCAGGAGCGCGCCCGGGCGATGCTGGACCAGCTCGGACTCGCCGATGTCGGGCTCGATCGTCGCGTCGGCGAGCTGTCCGGCGGGCAGACGGTGTTGCTCGGGTTGGCTTCGCTGTTCCTGGCCCGGCCGGACGTCCTCGTGCTCGACGAGCCCACCAACAATCTCGATCGCCACGCCCGCGAGCGGCTGTACGCGGCGATCGACTCCTGGTCCGGCGCCGCCGCGATCGTCTCGCACGATCGCGAGCTGCTTGCCAGGGTCGACCAGATCGCCGAGCTGCGCGACGACAAGCTCCGCGTGTACGGCGGCAACTTCGCCGCGTACGAACAAGCAGTGCAGGCCGAACAAGAGGCTGCCGAGCGTGCGGTGCGCACCGCTCAGGCCGACGTCCGGCGGCAGCAGCGCGACCTGACGGCCGCTCGTACCGCTCTTGCCCGCCGGCTCCGGTACGGCCGCAAGCAGTACGCCAACAAACGCGAGCCGAAGATCGTCATGAACGCGCGCAAGCGCGAAGCCCAGGTGTCGGCGGGCCGCTATCGGATCATGCACGAGGAGAAGGCCGCGCAGGCCAAGGAGCGGTTGGCGAAGGCCGAACAGGCGGTGCGCGACGACGACACGATCCGGATCGATCTGGCCGGGACGACGGTCCCCTCCGGGCGCAAGGTGCTGCGTGTGGACGCGGTGCTGCGCACCGGCCTGGCGGTCGAGCTGGACATTCGTGGCCCGGAGCGCATCGGGGTCACCGGCCGGAACGGATCGGGGAAGACGACGCTGCTGCGGACCATCACCGGCGCGATCCCCCCGGCGTCCGGCCAAGTCGAGGTGTCTGTCCCCGTCGGCTTCCTGCCGCAGCGCCTGGACATCCTCGACGACCAGGCGACCGCGGCCGACAACGTCGCCCGGGTCAACCCGGCGGCGACACCGAACACCATCCGGGCACAGCTGGCCCGGCTGTTGCTGAAGGACGGGCGTGCCGATCTGCCGGTCGGGGTGCTCTCCGGCGGGGAACGCTTCCGCGCGGCGCTGGCGACCCTGTTGATCGCCCATCCGCAGCCGCAGCTGCTGTTGCTGGACGAGCCGACCAACAACCTCGACTTGTCCAGCGTCCGGCAGCTGGTGCAGGCCCTGCGGCAGTACCGGGGCGCGTTGATCGTGGCCAGTCACGACGAGCCGTTCCTGGCCGAGATCGACCTGACCCGGCGGCTGCACCTGGAGGCATGAGCACCGCCGGGGCCGTGGTCGTTTTGACGGCCCCGGCGGCCGGAGGGGGTTCAGCGGATGCCGTGGCGGGCAAGCCAGGAGATGGTCAGCCGGTAGAACTGCTGCGCTCCCCTGCTGAGGTTGATCGAATGCCCGGCGTCCGGGATGAGGTGCTTGGTCTGGCCGGCCCCGGGGTCGGTGGCGCAGTCCGTGGTCGTCCGGCAGAACATCATGTCGTGGCGGCCCAGGACGTGCAGCACGGGCAGCTCGGCCTGCTTGCCGCTCGGTTGCCTGCGGTTCCCGGCCGCGGCAGGCGGCCCGCTGCACGGCCGCAGTGCGCACAACTCGCCGCGGGCCAAGGTGTCCTTGGCCGACTCCTCGCCGCGGGCGATGGCGCTTTCGTACGTGCCCGGGTAGTGGAAGGCCTGGGTGCGGCTGCCCGGGACGGTGGTGAAGTAGCCCTCTGCCCACGGCTGCCCGGCGAACCGCGGATCGTCCGCGGCGGGCGCGAACGGGAACAAGCCCTCGTCACCGGATTCGTCGTCGCCGGATTCGTCGTCACCGCCCTCGTCGTCCGGGCCGCCTGCACCCTCGTCCTCGTCGTCGGTGTGCAGCGGTATCCCGCTGACGATGACGGCGTCGACGCCACCGCGCTCGGCGGCACGCTCGGCGACGATGCCGCCCATCGAGTGACCGTTGAGCACGATCGTGTCGAACCGTGGGCCCAGGGTGCCGTTCCGCAGATGCTCGACGACCTGGTGCACAGCGTCTCCACCGGCGTCGAAGTCGAGGGTGGCACCGTCCGGATGGTCGCTCGCGCCGTAGCCGAGCCGGTCGAGGTTCACCGTGGCGAAGCCGTGCTTGGTGGCGTACTCGACGTAGGAGTAGGTCTGCGGACGGTAGGGCCAGTCCCAGTAGCGGTGGTCGTAGCCGCCACCGTGCAGCAGAACCTGCACCGGTGTGCTCGATCGCAGCGAACCGCGGTGGCACAGCTCGGCGTAGAGGTGGTGCTCGGCGCCCTGGTGCTGCACCGGCAGGCGGTAGGCCGTGCAGGTGAGCTGCTGTGCATGCTTGGTCGCGCGCGGGCTCGGGTCGTCGGCGAATGCGACCGTCGCCGCCGTACCGAGGGCCATCACGGCGACGGCCCCGACGGCAAGAACTCGACGCTTCATCGTGGGTCCTTTCCAACGCGGGAATCCGGAACACCCTCAGTCGATCAAGCCGGTCTTCCAGCGCGCTGCGATCGCTCTGTGAGAACGCTCAGAATCGGCCCCGGCGCGGCAGCCGGATCCGGACCGTGGTGCCGGTGCCCGGCTCGGACCGCACCACGACCGCGCCCGCATGGGCACGCACCACGGCATCGACGATCGACAGTCCGAGGCCGTGTCCCCCGGTGGCCCTGGAGCGCGAGGGATCGACGCGGTAGAAGCGCTCGAGCACCCGGCCGGCCTGCTCCGGTGGCATGCCGGGCCCGCTGTCTTGCACCTCGACGACGACGTCGTCGCCGTCGCACCGCACCAGCACGCTCGCCGGCCCCGGGTCGGCGTGCCGTTCGACGTTGGTCAGCAGGTTGTCGATCACCTGCCGGAGCCGCGCCGCATCACCGGTCACCACGGCCTGCGGATCGGCGTGCAGCGACCACGTCCGGCGGTCGTCCCTGGCTTGCGCGGCGGCGACCGCGTCGGCCGCGACCTCGGCCAGGTCCACGGGCGCCCGCTCCAGGGGACGGCCCTCGTCCAGGCGGGCCAGCAGCAACAGCTCGTCGACCAGGACACCCATGCGCCAGGCCTCCGACTCGA
Source organism: Thermocrispum agreste DSM 44070 (assembly GCF_000427905.1). GTDB lineage: Bacteria > Actinomycetota > Actinomycetes > Mycobacteriales > Pseudonocardiaceae > Thermocrispum > Thermocrispum agreste. Next base: position 432,070 of record NZ_ATYX01000005.1, read on the forward strand.
TCCTCGCCAGGATCTTCGCCAGGTCTTCCGGGTGCTCGGCCCCGCCCCGCCGGTACAGCTCGGCGTAGCCGCCGATCGTGGCCACGGGCGTGCGCAGCTCGTGCGAGGCGTCCGCGACGAAGCGGCGCAGTCGTTGCTCGGCCGCGGTGCGTTCGGCGAACGCCTTCTCCAGTTCGGCAAGCATGCGGTTGAGCGCGTCGCTGACCACGCCCACTTCCGTACCCGGGGCTTCCTGCGGCATGCGGTGCGACAACTCCCCTGCACCGATGCGTCCCGCCGTTTCGGCGATGCGCTCCAGCGGGCGGAGGCCGCGCCGGAGGGCGATCGCGGAGAGCAAGCCCATCGCGACCACGGCTCCTACCCCGGACACGATGGCGACGGCGGCCACCCGGCTGGTCAGCTCTTCGTACGCGGCCGGGTCGAGCTCCGCCACGTCGCCGTCGAAATCCTGCACGGCACCGAAGGTCGCGCCGACGGCCAGGCCGATCCCCAGCACCGACAGGCCGACCACGATGAGGACCAGCCTGGCACGCAGGCTCACGGCCGATGGCCTTCCGGCAGCCGCAGCACGTATCCGACACGTGGCACCGTGTGGATGAGCGGCGTGCGGCCGGCGTCGATCTTGCGGCGTAGGTACGAGATGTAGGTCTGCACGACGCCGTCGTTGCCGCCGAAGTCGTACTCCCAGACGTGGTCGAGGATCTGCCGCTTCGTCAGCACCCGGCCCGCGTTGGCCAGCAGATAGCGCAGCAGCGCGAACTCGGTGGGGGTCAGATCGATGCGCTGTCCGTTCCTGCGGACCTCGTGCGCGGCGTCGTCGAGTTCCAGATCGGCGAAGGTCAGCCGGTCGTCGTCGCGCGGGGCGGTGCGCTTGAGCACGGCGCGGACCCGCGCGATCAGTTCGCCCAGGCTGAACGGCTTGGTCAGGTAGTCGTCACCGCCGACGGTGAGGCCGGTGATCTTGTCCTCGGTGGCGTCCCGCGCGGTCAGGAACACCACCGGCACCTGCTGGCCGGTCGCCCGGAGCCGGCGGCACGCCTCCACCCCGGACATGTCCGGCAGCATCACGTCGAGCACCACGAGGTCCGGACGGAAGCTCGCCACACCGTCCAGGGCGCCTTTGCCGGTGCCCGCGATCTGCGTCTCGAAGCCCTCGTACCGCAACGCGGTCGCGACCAGTTCGGCCAGGTACGTCTCGTCGTCGACCACCAGCACCTTGCGCCCCATGGGCACCAGTTTCGCCCACGCCGGGCCGTGGGCAGCCACATTCACAGAGATCTCTCAGAAGCCGCGTGAAGTGCACCGGAGCGAGGGATGCGATGGCGCGAGGGCGTACCGGTCCGGGTGATGTGCTGCCCGGTTACCGTCGGGGCGAGGATCGAGGTGCGGATGACGGAGAACCAACTGCAGGCGGCCGGGCCGGGGTGGTGGGAGTCGTTCGCTGCGCTCTTCACCGATGCAGGCGTCGGTGTGCTCTATGCGGGTGTTCTGCTGTGCTGGTGGCGGGCGCGGCAGCTTCCGGCGCAGCGCATGGCGCGCGCCATGCTCGCTCCAGTTGGAGTGCTGGCCGCGTACGTGATCAGCTCGGGCATCAAGCTCCTGGCGGCCGCCGAACGGCCGTGCCAAGCACTGGTCGTCCGCGCGGTGATCGAGTGCCCGCCCACCGGTGACTGGTCGTTTCCCAGCAACCATGCCGCGCTGGCCGGGGCATGCGCGGTGGGCGTCGCGTGCGCATGGGCAAGGCTGGCGATCCCGGCCGCGCTGGTGGCCATCGCGGTTGCGGCTTCGCGAGTAGTGGTCGGCGTGCACTACGTCCACGACGTGATCGCCGGCCTCACCGTCGGGAGCGCAACCGCCGCGCTCGTCGTCTGGGCGATGCTGCGGCCCACGACCAACCTGGTCGAGCGGCTGCGTGCGCGCCCAGCATGCGACACCTGGTGGCGTCGCGGTCAGCGCTCCAGCCAGTGCCGACGGACGACGGCAGACGAGCGGGAGACGGCACCCGTTTGTGCCCCGCGGACACCTCGGAACCTGCCCTCTGCCCTGCAGGCCGCTCGTGCCGGCTTCCGGCCCCGGGTCAGCCGGTGGGTCCGCCGCGAAGGTCCTCCGGATACAGCAGGTCCTGCCAGCACCAGCCGTCAGCCCGCTTGGCCAGGATGGCGACGAAGTTTCCCGTGCTGCCATCGAACGCGCTGACGGCTGTGAACGGTACCTCGGCCCGGTCACCGGTCTCTCGCACCTCGCCGGACAACTGCGCCGTGCTGACGTCACCGGAATCCTCGATCAAGTCGAGCGCGCCAGCACTGATGTCCGGGCAGCCCAGTTGGTTGAGGGTGTTGGTGTCGTGCGATACCAGCGCAGAGATCAGTGAATCGGCCACCGCTTGCGCTCCGCCGGCATCCTGTCCCGCGGCGCCTCCACTGCCGTTGTCACCGCTGCCGCCGCTGCCTTGGCTGGTGTTGTCACCGCTGCCGCTACTTGCGCTGCTGTCCCCGTCGTCGGACAGGAAGAAGCCCGGAGCGACGAACCCGGTGATGCCGAGGACAGCGAGCACGACGACGGCGCTGACGATGCCCACGATGAGCCCGGGGTTGCTCTTGCGAGGCGGCGGGCCCCCGTAACCGGGCGGGGGCACCTGGCCGGGCGGACCGTAACCGGGCGGGCCATATCCCTGCGGGCCCTGCGGGCCGTACGCCTGCGGTGGCCCGTATGGCTGCTGCGGTCCCTGTGAATACGGGCTCTGCGGCTGCCCGTACGGATGGCTCATCGGCACCCTCAGGTTCGGCGGGCGCGGTACTCCGCGCGTGAGATCGGCACTGATTCTAGGGGTCGCCTGCTGCGGGCGCGTGCCGATCTCACCGAATCTTGGGACCATGCCCACCCCGGATGTAACATTTATTACATGATCGAAGTGACTCGCACCGCCAAGGCGGCACCCGAGCGCGTCTGGGCGCTGCTCAGCGACATCGAGAAGTGGCCCGCCCTGCTGCCGACGTTCAACCAGATCACCCGCCTGGACGGCACCGGCCCGATCGGCATCGGGACGAAGTTCGACGTGCGGCAGCCCGGTCTGCCCAAGGCCGTCTACCAGATCACCGACTGGGAGCCCGGCAAGCTGTTCACCTGGCAGTCCCAGGCCCCCGGCGTGGTGACGACGGCCTCCCACCGGGTCGAACCCACTGCGGACGGGACGCGGATCGTGCTCACCCTGGACTGGACCGGCCCGTTGGCCCGGATCTCCACCCTGTTGCTGGGCCGCAAGGCGCGACGGTATGTCTCATCGGAGGCAGAGCACATCGCACAGGCGGCCGAGGATGGCGAAGGAACGGACTGAACACCCCCGGGACGTACTGCTGACCAAGATCGTCGAGTGGTTCATGCAGCACGGCGTGCTGGACACCAGCATGCGCACGCTCGCCGCAGGTGTCGGCACCAGCAATCGCATGCTCCACTACCACTTCGGCTCCCGCGACCAGCTGCTGTCCGCGGTGATCGAACGGGTGTGCGCGGCGGAGCGGGAGACGCTGCACCGGTTCATCGCGGAAGCTTCCGACCCGTTCGACGCCGGCGCCCGCTATTGGCGGCACGTCGCCGACACGTCGGCGGTGTTCGCGCCGTTGTTCTTCGAGTTGTCGTCGCACGCGATGTATCGCAAGCCGTACGCGGAGAGTTTGCGGACGGTGCTGACGGACGCCTGGCTGACCGGCTTCACGCAGGCTTTCCAGCGGGTGACCAGCCCGGATCGGGCCGCTCGGCTGGCCAGGCTGTCGCTCGCGGTCGGGCGCGGCGTGCTGTTCGAGATGGCTCTGACCGGGGACCGTGCGGCCGCGGACGCGGCCGTCGAGGAATTCACCACGATGGTGCGGCGCGAAGTGCAGCGAGACGGCTGACGCCCGGGGACGGCGTGCTCCTCAACCCTGCCCGCGCACTACCCCACGCACTACCCCACACAGCCACGAGGTGCCTATGAGCCCCGAGCAGCCGTGGCTAGTGTGCCTGCGGCCGGGCAGAGCCGAGAACGAACTCGGCCTGCCCGAGGGCACGCTGACCGAACAGGACACCATCGTGGCTTCCATCGAGCCGGAGCACGTGGAGAACCCGCCCATCCCGGCGACAGCGAGCCAGGGCAACGAGTACCAGCGCCGCGGGGTTGCCGGAAGCGACCGTCGAACTGCCCAAAGGCACCCCGTTCACAGATCGACATTGGGAAGTGAGTTCATGACTTGCTCGTTCGGAGAGCACGTGGTCTCCGGGCCGCCACCCAGCGACGACACCACGGCGGCCACGGCTGGTGAGCCATCCACGAAGGCGGCCGCTAGGTGCTGAAGTGGCTCAGCGGGGAGCCGGTCGACAAGGAGCTGTCCGCCGAGATCAGCAAGGAGGAGTCCGAGCGGCTGCGGGCCGACCCGGCTGCGTTCGAAGAATCCGGCGCGCCCACGATCCGTATCGCTGACCGACGGCGGCTCAGCGACAGACCCGCCGCGAACCGGTCCGTGCGGCGGCGCCGGCTGGTGCGAGGACCATCCGGCGCCCTGAGAGACGTACCTGCCTTGACGTATGCCGCCCGATCGGCATCGCGCGGCGGGACGGCCACCGCTGATCAGTAGGCGTCGACCTGGAAGTCGGTCACGTCGAACCGCTGCTGGCCCGCAGTGTCGACGATCTCGACGCCGTAGCCGATCTGGCCGAGAGTGGAGCCGTCCTTGAGCATGCCGGACGAGACCAGGTGGTCGGTGAACTGCTTGATGTCCAGTTCGCCCGAGGTCATCGGCTCCGTCGCCACGAACGACACGATCTCGTCGTCGTCGGTCGCCCACAGCTCCCACTCGGTGTCACCGACGGTGACCGTGTCACGCAGGTCACCGGCCGGGCGCTGATCCTGGTACTGGGTCCAGATCATCAGCTCGGTTGTCCCCGGGCCGTTGCCCACACCGTTGATCCACACGTCGTAGGCGAAGTTCCACGCACCCACGTCCGGGGCCTCGTGAGCGAAGCGGGTGGGAATGCGCTCGAACGAGTCGAGGCTCGGCTCCGCGCCACTGTTCCAGTCGTGCCAGTCCTTGTGGACGTTCGGGTAGCTCAGCACGGCCCCGTCGCCGGCGTCGGTCGCAGCGGCCTCCACATACCAGGAACTGAACGAGCAGACGGCCATGTTGTGCGACACGGTCCCGTTGTCGTTCCACACGTTCGGGCCACCGTAATAGTCCTTGCCGTCGCCCTCCCCGTTGCCGTCGATGGGCCCGCCGCCGTCGTCCGTGGACCAGGTCTGCACCGGGTCGGCGCACTTCTGCGCGGCCACGGTGGTGGCGGCGTCCTCGGGCGCTTCGGTCGCGACCGCCACGCCCGTCGCGATGGCGATCAGGGCCAGCGCGGACGCCGCGGCGAAGGTCTTGCGCATGGTGGTGCCTCACTCCTACGGGTCGGCGTTATCAATTCGAGACCGGAAAGCTACGGAAGCCGTTATGCATGGTCAACGGCGAGCGCCCGGGTTAGGCCGAATGGCGACCCGGGCGCTGGACCGGAGTTGGCAGCCGCGTTGGGCGAGACGGCGGCAGGTCGTCGTGCCGCTTGGGGAGCCGGTTGCGTGGCTCACGGTCGCGGTGGAGCAAGGTGCGTGGCGCGGAGGCCGGGCGCGATCGCCCATCACCGGAAGAAGAACGAGGCCACGCACCACGTCGCACCCTCGTCCTCGGTCATCACATGGATCGACCCGCTCGCCCGGGGGTTGTCCGCCCGCGAACCGGTGATCTCGGTGCTCGCGCCCAGGCCGGTCGCGGTCGTCGCACCGAGTTCGATGCGCGGCTGCCGGTCCATGATGATCTCGACCAGCGGCTGTACCGCGGTCTTCTCGCAGGTCAGCGCCAGGGCACCTGGCTTGTCGCCGTTGTTGACCTGCTCGGCGAAGTCCTCGGTCAACTTCCGTGCCTCCCGCTCGACCTCCTCGCTGTCGGGCATCCCGGGCAGCGTCGGCAAGCCGGGCACGTCCGGCTGGGTGGTGGGGGCCTTCTCGGTCCGGTGCAGTTCGACGCCGCTCCAGCACCAGCCGTCACCCTGCTTGGTCAGCTTGAGGGTGAGGGAGCGTCGGATGGTCACCCAGATCATGGACATGTCGGCCTCGGCCTCGGCGTCACCGACCAGGCGAACCTCACCGGTCAGCTCGACCGACTCGACGTCCGTCGCGTCCGAGATGATGGACGTCAACACGGCGTCCTCCCCCGGACACCGCAGCTTTTCCAGCTTGCCGCGGTCGCGGGCGTGATATCCGGCGACGATCTGTTCGGCGAGCTCCTTCGCCGCCGCCTTCGGGTCCTCGGGTTTCGTCGGGGCGACGGAGCCACTGGCCGCTTCCTCGTCGCCGGAAAGAAGGAAGCCGGGGGCGACGAATCCGGTGATGCCGAGCGTGCCCAGGACAACCGCCACCACGGCGATGATGCCGACCATCACAGCGGTGCCGGATTTCTTCTTCGGGGGCTGCGGTGGACAGCCGCCGGCTGGGAAACCGCCCGTCGGCGGGTAATGCTGCCGCCCGTAGGGGCCGCTGTGGTGCTGCGATACGTCAGGGCGGTCCGGGTGGTGCGGAGTCGTCATGGCTGCTCCCCGTCGGTCCTCGCGTGTCGTTGCCTCGCCGGACCGAGCGGGTGCTGCTCTGTCCGGCTTCGACTGCAACGACCGCTGACGGGGACATCAGGTTGGGGCCGTCCTCCGCGTAGACGACTCCGCGTTCACTCTCCCCCGGTTGCCGCGGCCAAGGCGACGGCAATGCCCGCCGGGCCTCGGACGTAGCACAGCTGGTGGTTTCCGTACCGCACGACGTCGCCGATGAGCTCGGCGCCATGCGGCCGCAGCCGGTCGAGGGCGACGTCGATGTCGTCGACGGCGAACATGACCCGGTGACCGCCCAGCACGTTCACCGGCGTCGAGCCGCCGTCGACAGCGGGCGGCGAGAGATATTCGGTCAACTCGATCCGGCCGTGACCGTCCGGGGTCCGCATCATCGCGATGGCCGACCGCACACCGTCCAGCCCGACGACGCGATCGACGACGTTGCCTTCCACCGTCGCCTCGCCCTCCAGCTCCAGGCCCAGAGCGCCGAAGAACGCCTTCGCCATCTCGAGGTCGTCGACCACCACGGCGACGTTGTCCATACGCACGCTCGCGGTCACCGGGCCGCCTCCGAGGCCTTCTGCCGCATGAGTTCCTCGATCGCGGTCGGCAACGTCGTCTCGAAGTCGATCAGCTTCGCCCAGGTCGGCTTCACCACGATCCGCACCATGCCGTCGTAGAGCGCTTCGACGTTCCGTTCCCACTCGGCCCGCTGCTCCGGTGTCATCCGGTACGTGCCGTTCATCTGCAGGTACTCCTCCGGGATGCCCTCGACCTCGTCGAGTTCGGCATCGCCGCGCAGCAGCAGGACCTTGGGTGGATGGGATTCGGTGTCGATGGTCAATGCGACCGCGGGATTGCGGCGCAGCGCGGCGAGTTTCCGCGCGTTCGTCGCGGTGCACATGACGATTTCCGTGCCGTTCCAGTGGATGCCGATCGGGATGGCACGCGGCGTTCCGTCCAGGGCGACGAACGCCAGCCTGGCCAGGTCGCGGGCCAGCAGCTCCTGGCTGTACGGGCGGGCAAGGACTTGGTCGACCGCTTGCTGATCCATGAGTACCCCTCGGGTTTGGCGGTGTGTCCGCCCAGCCTCTCGCGTCGGACCTCATCCGTCCATCGCGGAACACCCGCCCGCAGGCCCCGGCAGCCTCCGCCGGCACAGCAAGCGCACAACACGCGACACGGGGTCCGGCATGCCGTGGCAAAGCGAAACGGCCCATGGGATGCTCACCCGCCGGCCGTTTCGCAACCGGTCAGCGCCTGCAGCCCTGGCCGTAAGACGACACCGGGTCGGACGGTCTCTCTACGTCGCCATCGCACGATCGATTCCCAGGCATCCTCGAGACTTCCCCTGTTCCGCTCAGCGCACATGTCGCGGTCGCGTGGTCCCCGCCGCCGTTGGGTGTGAGGCGTGACCTGCGCCCTCGGAGCAATCAATCCCGTGCAATCCCTCGAAAGCAATCAACCCCGTGCAATGGAGCGTTCGGGCGCGGCTCGCACCCCAGGGGCATCGAGTGCGGCGGTCAGACAAGGTCTGCTATCAGCCTCGCTTAGGTTGCGGGTCGAACCTGGTCAGCTCCCGCACGATGTTCTCGTCGGTGTCCAGCCACAGCCATTGAGTGAACGGGGTGCAGCTCATGCCGAAACGATCCATGCCGGGTTCGCCGTTGTCGTGCCACCAGTCGTAGGCGGCTTCGACTTCGTCCCAGAGTCGGCGCGGGCCGAGCTGACGTACCGTCCATGGCTTGCTACTGGTGAGGTCGGCGTGGACGCGGGCGAAGGACTTCGTGGCTCCGTCGTCGAGTTCGACGACGTGCCGGCGTTCGCCTTCGGCGTCCCAGTCGATCCAGGCGTACATCGATTGCAGGCGTGCGCCGAGCGCGAAGCCGCCGCGGCGTGGGTTGAAGATGCGGTCGAAATCGCCGCCATGGCTTTGTGACTTGCTCACGTCGGCGTCGGCGATCTCGGCTTCGCTGGGCTGCCAGCTGAAGAGCGTGGCGCGCTGGCTGCGGATACGCATGAACGCGATGTCGCCGGAGAAGCGGCCGTCGGCGACTGCCCGGGTGGGGTCGACGCGCAGGGTGAGCAGGACTCCGTTGAGCCAGTCGGTGCCCCACGGGGTGACCAGGACGCCCCCGGCCTTGGTTTGCTCGAACCAGGCTGGCGGCACCACTTCCCGCACGGCCGCGGTGGAGATGACCCGGTCGTAGGGGCTGCGTTCGGCGAAGCCCTGGAGACCGTCACCGGTGACGACGGTGACGTCGTGCCCGGTGCGCTCGAGGTTCTGACGCGCCTGCTCAGCGATCGCGGGATCGACTTCGACACTGACCACGGACGCCGCTCGCCGGGACAGCAGCGCAGCGTTCCAGCCGGTGCCGGTGCCGATCTCGAGCACATGGTGGTCGGGTTGGAGGTCGAGGGCGTCGAGCATCTCGGCCACGACGGACGGCATCGAGCAGGAACTCGACGCGAACCGGGGCTCGCCACCTTCGCCGTTGTTGACCTGTGTGATCACGAAGGAGTTGTCTGCGACGAGCTTTTCCCACTCCGCCGGATTGGTGCGACGCGAGATCGGGCGCAGCTGCGCATCCCAGATGTCGTCGGGGATGAAGTCGGCGCGTGGGACCTCGGCCAGAAGGTGTTGCCAGTCGGTCACCGGCCGCCTCGATCGTCCTTGTCGTGCCGACCGCCGCCGGCTTCTTCCACCGGTTTGGTCTTGTCCGGGTCGTAGGTGCCCTGACCGTCGGCTTCGATCTTGTCTTTGCCGTGTTTCCCCATGGTCCCTCCCCTACCGAAACGGATCTTATCTACGTGTAACGGAGTGAGCACTCTGTGTGCACCCATAAATGGGGTGCGTGCTGCTCACAGCAGCGTGCGGATGAGGTCGTGCAGTGGGTCGATCAGGTCGGGAAACTCTTGCTTCGCGGGTTGCAGCAGCTTGGCCGCCACGTGCAGCAGCGTCAACCGGCCGGTGTCGCTGGCCAGCTGGTCCTCGAAGACCTCATAGACCTTGTGGGCGACCTCGGGCATCAGCAGCGACAGGCAGTACAGCTTGGCGGCGTCCGCGCCGGCGGGGCCGCGGCCCCACAGTTCCCAGTCCAGAATGGCCAGCGGCTGGTAGAGGTTGGCCCAGTGCAAGTCACCGTGCACGGTCTCCTGCTGCGGGATGACCAGGTCGAAGCCGAGCACTTTGCGGATGCGGGCATCCGCGGCTGGGTTCTTCTTGACGCGGTCGGTCGGTGTGGCGCGCAGCGTGTCGAGCGCGCTCCGCAAGTCGCGCCACCACTGGTCGGGCAGATCCACCGGGTGTCGCAGCACCCGGCTGGAGGAGATCGGCTGGCCGTCGATGACGGTCATGGCGTCGGCGCGTACGCAGAACTGCAGGCCGTTGAACTCATCGGTGTAGTCGGTCGAGGCCAGCACGTACGGTTTGGGTACGCCCCGCACCGCATTGGATTCGGCGATCCCGGTCCATACGAGCGGAAACGCGCGCACGTCGCTGGCCAGCTCCGCCCCGACGCGCAGCCAGCGCGGCTCCCCGCCGCTGGTGCGGCACAGACCGCTGACCGAGCGCAGCCCGACGCCGAACTGAGGCTCGCCGATTACCGTCAACCCGAGCCGCTTGGCGGCGCGGTCGCGGTGGCCGAGCAGCCAGCGGCGAAATGTCGCCTCCAGCCGCTCGGCCGACTCGCTGTTGGTCACGCCCTCCGCACCGCCTCGTTCTCCGGGTAGCAGTTGGTGCCGCCACCACCGGGTCGACATCCCGCACCGAAGGCTTCGTTCTCCGGGTAGCAATTCTCGCCGCTGCCACCCGGTCGGCACCCGGTTCGCTGGCGCTCGGGCATGCCGAGCGCGATCAGACGCTGGCGGGCATGGGGCAACAGCTCGGCGATCTCGGTGATGCTGTGCGTCGTCACGGTGCCCAACTCCAGATCGCGGGCCATCACACACGGGGTCACGGAGCCATCCGGCATGACCGCGAGCTTGCCATCGCCACATCCACCACACAGCTCGCCCGCGTCGCAACCACCCAGCGGGGTATGCCGCGGCGCGATCCCAGCCGCGCGTCCCAGGGCGCGTACGTTGTCGAACCCGATCGCCTGCTCTGGTACACCAAGGGCGAGGAGATCAGCGCGTGCACCCTCGATGTCCTGCTCGTCGAGCACCTTGATGATGCCCACCCGGATTGGGATCTGGTACTGCACCGCGCGTGCGATGTTGCGACGGGTCTGCTCGTACGAGGCGGGGCGCTGGGTGATCATGGTGTGCTCGTCCGGGTTGCCGCTGTAGTACGACGTCGCCAGCGACACCCCTGGCCGTCGGAACACTTCCCACAGCTCGTCAGTCACATGCCCGAGGTTGCTGAACACCTCCACCCGCAGCCCCAGCGTGAGCGCGTACTCGACCAGCGCGGGCAGCGCCGGGTGCAGCGTTGGTTCGTCGCCGATGAACTGCACCAGGCGCACACCGGTAGCGGCGACCTGGTCCAGGACCCGTTTCCAGTCGTCGGCGGTCATCGAGCCATGGGAGCCCTGTGGCCCGCTGCGGGCGAAACAGTGCGTGCAGTGGAACTGGCACTTGCCGGTGATCTCCAACCACACAAATTCCAGCGGCGCGGCCACCTCGCTACTCGGGGCATCGATCGTTGCGGCGGTCATCGACCGTTCCTCTCCTCAGTTGCTGTGTTCGACGCGGGAAAACGGGGGGAATTGGAACTGCGCGGGCGCACCGGACAGGGGGTGTTTCGGCGCGTGCTCGCTGCCGTGGGGCGACAGCTTCAGCAGCGCGGTGATCGCCGCAGTGACCGGGCCGAAGTAGAACCACACCGGGTCCGCCACCACCTCACCGTGGTCGTCGATCAAGTAGCGGCCGGGGAACGCGGTGTCGACGTCGAACACCACATAGGTGTCGATGACGCCGTCACCGCGGCGCTTGCCCATCACCCGCCCCGGCACACTGTCTCCGGAGGATTTGAACCCTGCTGCGGTGATGCGCCGCAGAGCGTCGATGGCTGCGCGCTCTATCCTCGGATTCGCCGGTCAGCCCGGTCATGCCACGTCCCGCAATCTCGACGACATCCCGCCCATGCCGGGCGCGATCTTCCGTTGCGCCTGCTCGACGGTGAGCGGATGCGCGATCAACCGGGAGCACTCCTCGCTATGCCGACTCACGTCCAAGATGGGGCGAACCGGCGGGCGGGGTGTGCCCTCGAGCCTGGCCTGATGGCGATACCAGCGCACCAGAAACGGCACATACGCCATTCCGGCGATCAGCAAGAACACCAGCGTGAAGGTCATCGTTGACTCACCTCAGTGGCCGAATACCCCGGCTGACGAGTCGTGATCGGCGCAGCCAGCAGGGCAAGATCGTTCATCCGGGAACCGCCGCTGCTGCGATCAACCACGACGTGCCGTGGGATCGCGGCGACGGCTGGTGTGGAGGGCGGCACTCCCCGCAGGGGGCGGGGATTCACCTGCGGGGGTGCCGCGGTTGCGCTCACCCGATCCGTCGAATCAGGTGCGCAGGTGAAACACGGTCGGCTAGCCAGCTGCAGGGTCATGGCTTGCATGCGGTGTCCCCCCGTGTTTCAGTAATCGCGGTCTGTTTGCGAACAACGGCTGTCAGAGTTCGCGACGGCGGCCTGTATCAGCAATTGAAACGGGTCGCAGTTCACCCAGACGGAGGATTGAATGGCGAAGTCGAAGGTGAAGGCCAAGCGCCTGGGGGCGGCACTACGTCAGAGTCGTGAATCCGCTGGTCTGAGCCTGCGGGATGCTGCCGAAGGGGTGGGCTGGGATTTCAATCGTCTGCACCGGATCGAGAAGGGCCAGGGGCCGTACAACCCCGAAGAGATTTCGGGTCTGCTCGGCCTGTACCGCGTCACTGGTGACCGGCGCGACCGCATTCTCGCCACCGTGCGCTCGCTCGACGAACCCGGCTGGTGGGAGCTCGCGGGTGTCACGAAGACGATGGGAGCCCTTGCGGACTACGAGAACGATGCCCAGAAGATCACACAATGGGCTCCGATGCTGATCCCCGGCTTGCTGCAGACGATGGATTATGCTCGCGCCGCCATTCAGTTCGATCCGAATCTCGATGCGGCGAGTGTCGAGGCCCGGCTGACGGTTCGAGTACGTCGCCAGCAGATCTTGAAAGGCGATGTGGAATATCGGGTTTTCCTTGGGCTGACCGCGCTCAAAGCAACGGTCGGCAGTAGGGAGATACTGGCTCGCCAACTCGCGGCGCTCCTCAACATCGGGCAACAGGACAACATCACCCTGCGGGTCGTGCTCCCCGAAGCAGATGCGCGAGGCGCATTGCTCGGCCCCTTCAGCGTGCTGGAGTTCGACGAGTGGCAACCAGTCGTGGATGTCGAGAACTTGCGCGGCACCGTGTTTCTCGACACCGAAGAACATACGGGCATCTATCTCGGGGTGCTGTCCCAGCTGAATGCTGTCGCACTCGGTGAGACAGAATCGATGCGTTTGATCGAGCGGCTCAAGGAAGAAGTGGAAGGATCAGCAGATGAGCAGCGAGTGGCGCAAGTCTAGCTTCAGCGGCCCGGACTCCGACTGCGTCGAGCTGCGCAAGGCCGAGGACGGTCACATCCTCATGCGCGACTCGAAGGACCCCGACGGACCTCGCCTGGCCTTCACCAAGGCCGAGATCGCGGCCTTCGTGCAGGGGGTCAAGGCGGGCGAGTTCGACGACCTGACCTGAACGGTCGACACAGTGGCCTGGGCCGCTCTCCCTGCACGTGGGAGAGGGGGCGACTCACCCCGGGGGACGCCGTCGGCCAAGAACCCCTCTCTCAGCGCGTGGGGAGAGGGGCCTTTTTCTAGGGCTACGCCTGATCCAACTCAGGCTACTGCCTGATCAGGTAGTGGTCTGGCGGCCTCGTGACCTGCGCAGGCCGATTCACCGCCCCAAGGACCGTCGCTTCGCTCAGCACACGTTTTCAGGCAGAACACAGCGGCCCCCTGTGACAACGGACATCGCGCCCTCGTCCCGGAATGATTCCTCGTAGCGGGCGGCCACGTCGCCCAGCAACAAGCCCTCCTCGAGCCACTCGCACGCGAGCTTGCCGAACTCGATGGTCGTTTCGTCGACCCAGTCTTCGATCTCCGCCGCGCTCACGGAGCAGTCGCAGAAGCAGCTCGTCGGGCGGCAGACCCGACTCCTCCGGCGACTTGTCGTCGGTGAAAGTGCTGCGGCGCGGGCCCGGCAGCCAGTCGGCTGGCGGTGTGGTGACCACGTGGCTGCGCCAGGCCCACGCCCGCGGTACGGCCGACCGGACATACCCGGAGACGTGGCGCAGGTCACTCCGCGCGCTGCGTCCGGAGCCGGAGACGCCGCTCGTCCCACCCTTATAGAGACTTGCTGCCTCGAGGTTCAAGGTGTGACAGGAACGTTACGAGACATGATCATCACAGGTCCTGCCCCGCCCGACCAATCCAATGGGGCACGTCGGGGGCACGCATGCAAAAGGCCCGGCAAAACCGGGCCTGACTTGCGGAAACGCTGGTGCGCGATACTGGGATCGAACCAGTGACCTCTACCGTGTCAAGGTAGCGCTCTCCCGCTGAGCTAATCGCGCGAGGTGGAGACGGGACTCGAACCCGTGTAGACGGCTTTGCAGGCCGCTGCCTATCCTCTCGGCCACTCCACCGCGTCGGCCTGAGCAAAAGCCATCGCCGAGCGGATGACGGGACTCGAACCCGCGACCCTCACCTTGGCAAGGTGATGCGCTACCAACTGCGCTACATCCGCATTGTGCCACCTCGGGTGCTCCGTGGTGGTTGTGTCCAACACTTTAGCCGACGCCGTGGAGGCCGCACGCACCGGGGTCGGGGAAATGACCTTCAGGCCAGGTCGTGGGGGATGAGGTGGGTCAGCGCGTCGTCCACGTCGACCCACAGGTGCTCGTTGCCCGGGAGCACCACGTCGTAGGTGCGGTCGAGGAAGTCCGCCAGCTCCTGCGCGGAGGCTTCGAACATGGCGTGCCCGGACGGCGAGTTCAGCTCGATGAACACCGACTCCGGGTCCTCGACGGAGGGACGGATCCGGACGTCGCCCTCGCCGGAGTCGGCCAGCAGGCCGTCGGCGAGCAGGTCACGCGCAAAGACCCATTCCACCCAGCCGGCCTTCCCGGTGCGGAACGCCGCCACGACCGCGTACGGGTCACGCGTGTCGTAGCGCAGCTCCACCTTGACCGGAACAGCTGGCGCCCGCGGAGCGAGCAGGTCGAACACCGCGGTCGAGCGGAGCGTCACGTGGTCGTTGCGCATCGTCTCTACCCTTCGTCCCCTTCCCGGTCGTGCTAACGACCTGCGTACACAGCTATGACGCGACCTATTCCTGGTTGGCCCACTTCGGCTGCAGGTATCACCCGTATGGTCGGCTTTGCCTCACCCGTCCGGGCAGAGGTGCTGCGGCAGCGTCCGCTCCATAGTGCTCGGGAAGATGCACATGCAAAAGAGATGTCGCGCGAATGCCGCAAGACGAAGGTCACACATTTGTTATCGACAACCCCGCTGACCTGGCCCGTGTGCGCACGGTGTCGTGATCGAAGCTCCTCGTGATCGGCAAAGGGGGACCCTTCGTGCAGTCCCCGAACGGCGTCGGGTAAAGTTCTCCATGCAGTCGGCACCGACGAGTCCGACGGCGACACAAGCGCGATTAGCTCAGCGGGAGAGCGCTTCGTTCACACCGAAGAGGTCGCTGGTTCGATCCCAGCATCGCGCACCACCCAACGAAGCCCCCTGGCCAGCAGGGTCAGGGGGCTTCGTTCGTGACCAGCGAGCGCATCACCCGGCCACTCAGCGACCACGAACGGAGTACCTTCCTGCCGGCCAACTGATTCGCCGGTTCAGCTCCCGGAAACACAGCAACCACCACCGTGGCCACCGCTCCCTGCGCCACCGGTCAGCAGATCCTGGGTGACGTCGACCCGGGTGCCGGTCCCCGCCGTTCCCTGCGCCACCGGTCAGTAGCGTCCCGGCCGGCACAGCACCGTGCTTTCCCTCGGTGTCAGGTCGACCCGCACCAAGTGCCGGGCCGCCGGTTTCACCAGCACCGCAAGTTCCTCGGCTCCGACATGCTGCAGCCGGCTGACCGTTTCCTGAACCATGCCCAGTGCACCCGCCACGACCGACGCCTCGCTGGGTTGCAGGCGTTGCATCACGATGATGTCGGCGTGGTGGAGGAGCTGCGCTCGTTCCGGAGTCAACACGTCGATCACCGACACCCGCGTCTGCCATGACGAGGGCCGTGCGTACTCCCAGCTCCGGGCGTGGTTGACGTCGTGCACCAAGAGCACCGGTCGCTCCGCGGTGCCAGGCACGTCAGGGCGTGCTGCCGGAGGAACGACCACCACTCGATCGATGCGGCCAGTGACACGTTCGGCCAGGTCATGCCAGCCCGCAGGCTGGTCGGTGAACACTACGACGCGTGCTCCGAACGCCAACGCCCGCATCGCGACGTATCGCCCCGCCCACCAGCCCCCGATCAACGCCACCGATGTCGGAGTGGGCACGAGTACCGGTAGCGGAACCGCTACTCCCCTTTCGTCCTTGCCCAGCGTGAGGCCGTAGGTCGTCGCGGTGAGCTGAAGGTGGCCGAGCTCTTCGCGCGAGGCGAGGTGATGCCCCACCGACAGTGGCGGCAGCCCGGTACAGCGCGCGGCGGCAACCGGCACGACGGGGGGTTGGGCAGGTTGATGGGGTTGCCCGCTCGGCCGCGGTGGCACCGCAGGCGCCGCGGCGGCTTGTCGCTGTGCGCCCGCCCGCCGCAGGCCACCCGGCTGAGCGGCTGCTTGTGCCGCAGCCCGGGCACCGTGCGCCGCGCGGGCCGGGCCCGTTGGTCCAGCAGCCGGTCGGTGAGCCACCTGTGGCCGGCCCGCACCGGTCGGCATCGGTCCGAGGCGCCCAGGATGCGCCGATGGCAGGGCGCCGCGCGGAGCGACCGTGGTGGTCGGAGCCGGTCCCCGGCGGGTGCCCCCGGCCCGTCCGGGTGGTGCGGCGCCCAGCGGGTGGCCCGCCTGGGTGGGTGGTGCGGCGCCCAGCGGGTGGCCTGCCTGGGTGGGCGCGGTACCGGGTGGCTGCACCGTGCCGTTGGCCGGCGATGGAGTCCTCGCGGCTTGCGCGTCCTTCTTGGTCACGGACGTGGCTGCGACGTTCATGCCATTCCTCCTCCCGTCGGGGCGGACGCGTACACGCCGAGCGCGTGCTCACCGTCCAGCCGGAACATCTCGGCGCCGTAGCCTCGACTGACGCGCAGGAGCTGGGTGGTGGCGTCCTCGTTCCCGGCGTGCGGGGTCGCGATGCGAACGACGCACCGGAGGTCGGCTTCCTTGCCGCGGGGAGCAACCGTGATCCCGATACTCGTCGACGGCAGGGACATGGCCCGAATCGCCGCGAACAGCTCCCCTGCTCGCCGTGGATCCGGCCAGGACCGCACCCAGAAGCACGTGTGCGCCAGTCGACGCGAACGCCACTCCCGCCACCGCTCCTCGGCAGCGGGCTGACCACCCGGCGCCAAATCACACGAATGAGCCAGCGCCGCCAGCAGGCGATCAGCGTCCAGCGTCCGCGCCGCAACACCGCGCCGAGCGAGCGCCCGGCCGACGCGGCGAACCATCTCGGCCATCACCGCCGGGACGTTCACGGTGTACTCGGGCGTGCCGACGAACGATTCGGCCAGCTGCCGCGCGTCCACGCGAACCGCGACCCATGCCACCGGCACACCGCCCGTGGTTTGGGTGACGACCTGGAACTGAACTCCCGCCACCTCGGCGTCGTCGGCGATTGCCATGAGCCTGGTGATCGGCACCGGCGCAGTCGTCGCGTTGTCGCCGTGCGGCTTGCGCAGCTCCAGCACCGCAAACCAACCTGTCCCGTCGTCGGCTACGCCGAGTGGACCGTCCGGGCCTGCGACGTTCTGGACGGTCAGCGTCGGTGACAGATACCGCAGGGCCGCCAGCCGAGGGTCCGGCGTCGGCGCGCCACGGCCGGCGCGGCGGCGGTAGCGCGCCCACAACACGATCGTGTCGGTCAGCCACCGGCCGTTGTATCTGCCCAGCAGCAGGGCCAGCAGCACCGCGGCGAGCGTGCCACCGATCAGACCGGCAACGAGGCCGTTCGCTGCGGCGACGATGGCCACGGCGATCACCATGTGCACCAGCACCAGCCGGACCACGCCGATCGGGCCGATCCGGCCGGGCAACCGGCGGGGCCGCAGCCACCTCGAGCTTTGCGTCATCGTCCCCACACCCACTTCGACCGGGGCGCCCGCCGAAAAGTTGGGGAGTCTCGCCCGCCGGCTCGACGCGGCCGATCACTCGCTGCCGTGAGGTCTGCTACGCGCTGCCCAACGCCGCCGGAGGCTCGTTCCGGTACTGATCCCGGTTGTCGCGGGCGATCACCGGGCCGCCCGGCTTCTCGACCTCCCACACCGCGTCCTCGGCGGTGTCGGCAGGCGTCATCCGGCGCACGGCAGCATCGGCCCGCTCGACCCATTCGTCGTGCTGGTCCGTCCGCACCCGATCACCGTCATGCCGCTGAGTTCGAGCACTCCCCCGACGCACGACACGGTGGGTTCCCCGGCCTGCCCCTCGAGGGTCACTGTGCCCCGGTCCCGTGCCACCAGCGTCACCTTGCGCCGGTGGACCTGGACCGGCTCGGTGTAAGTGCCCGGGGCGATCGTGACGACCGTGTCGTCGTCCGCCACTTCGAGTGCTTCGGCAATGCTGGACAGCACCCCACGTTGGCCAGGCGCGACGAGAAGCGTGCGGGCCATGCGTCCAACCCTAGCGGTCCGGCGATCGTCACGAGGACCTTTCGTGTCCCTCGGCAACCTGGCCGGCGCTTTCCTGACGGCCCGGATCGGATGCACCCGGCGGCATCCTCAGCCGGCCGTCCTTCATGTAGCTGGGCTCCATCTTCCGGCCTCCACCGAAGGCGATCCCGTAGGCGAGGCAACCGGCGATGAGGGCGATCGCCAGCAGACCGTCTTCGACCCTCGACCATGCGTCGGACCGCTCGAAGAACAGCTCACGCGGCCACAGCGGCGCCATCGCCATGGTCAGCGTGTCGCCCTCGTGCGGCGCGTCGTCACGATCACCGTGCCATTCCTTGCCGGTGCTCTCCTTCCGTTGGCCGCCGAGCTCGTAGGTGACGTCAAGGCTGGGGGGATCGTCCCCCAAGGGATCCTCCCTGTCCACGACGGTCACTTCGACCGTCGGCCCCACACCCACCATGACCGCCGCTGCGTTGCCGAGGAGGTAGGCCCCGGGCATCGCCGCCAGCGCAAGCAGGGCGAAGAGCCCGACATCGACGATGTCGGTGCTCCGCTTCCTCAGCCGGCGCCCGACGAACACGCCGAACTGCAGGAGTCCGGCCACTACGACATCGATGACGAGCACTATGACCAGCGCCAGCCAGCCACGGACGCCGAGGCTGAGTATCGCCAGCAGCAACACCCCGACCACGAGGGCGAACACCATGCGGCGCAGGTAGCTGCGCAGTCTGGGCGGCAGTGCAGGCAACGGTATGCCCACCCAGCGGCCGAGTCGCACCGCCAGCGTTCCGAACATGTACACCGCCAGCACTCCGAGCACGGCGTACACGTTGGCCGACAGCTGCGAACTCGGCAGCGAGGTGTACCGCTCGGCGAAGATCGCGGGCAGCTCGTCACCGGTGAAGATCCGGGTCGGCGCGCCGGTCAGATAGGCGAGGGATCGCCCTATCTCTGCTACCCCGAAAGCCAACGCCACCACGATCATGGGCAGCAGGCCGAGCGTGCTGAGCAGACGACACCACTGTTCGCGCGGACGCGGCCGGTATCGGAAGTAACGACCACCGTATCCAGGTCCCACATCGTCCCTGGTTGCGTGGGTGCGCCACGAATGGTCCGGGACGTCACGCACCAACTCCAGCAGATCCTTGGCGTATTCGATGACGTCGTCCAGCCGCTGCGGCGCGGCGACGTCGATGCTGATCACACCGTCGGCCAGGGCCATCGAGTGCGGCCGGTCCGACTCGGGGACCCGGTCCTTCTCACCGGGAGACAGCCGCTCGTACGGTACGACGATCAGCTTCCGGAAGGCCTTGGCAACCGCTTCGTCGGCGGCGAAAACGGCGACTTTTTGGGCTTCGTTCTTGGTCAACAACCGCGGGAACTCACCGAGACGCAGCCGCAGCCGATCCGCGGCCGCGCTGCCTGCCCGAACCACCCGGAACTCCGGCGTGTGCGGCGTCTTGACCTGGATGACACAACGCCGGCCCTCCCCGTAACCGAACGCAGCGGCTGCAAAACCGTGGATCGTGAAACCCGCACACCACTCCGGCGTCACCGGCTCCCCGGTGTCCGGCTTCGTGTAGGAGACGAACGTGGGGCCGTGCCTGCTCATGCCGGTGTTCCGCGCGTCTGCCAGCGCCTTCAGCGCGGCTTGCTCCTCCTCGTAGCGACCCTCGTCCGCAGTCCACGTCCGCGCAAGGATCGACACGACGAAGAACGCCAGGCCTCCCCCAGTGACCCACAGCCCAGCCTCGTCGAGTGTGGCGGCATCCACGAACGTTCTCCCCCCGAAACGGACGATCACTACTCGGTGCGTGTGCCATCATTCCTGACGCGGCCTGCGGGCCCGGAAGGGAGTCGCACTGGGGGACCGAAGGTATCGGTATCGGTGTCGAGGTCGGCGAGCTCAAACAGTTCGTCAAGACGCTCGACTTCTACCAATCGGAAGCGAAGAAGTTCGAGGGCCTGGTCGAGGAGGCCAACGGGATCTCCGACGAGTCCTGGGGTGTGATCGGGCTCTTTGTCAAGGGCAAGTACACGAGCAAGCTGCAGATCCTGCGCGAGCTGGTGGACGACCTGCAAGAGGCGTTCCAGGGCCTCGGCGACAAGATCGCCGAGGCGGCGAAGGTCTACGAGAGCACCGAGCAGGACCACGTGATCATGTTCGGCCACCACGCGGCCGAGGTGGACGGCATCGGCGACGACAAGGGGCGGTGATGGCCGAGCAACGGGAAAGTTTCGCCGATCAGGCGAAGGAGAAGTTCACGTCCGACGAGATCGACGACCCGTTGTTCGACATCCAGAACGCGGCGAAGAAGATCTCGATCGCCGGCTCGGCGTACCAGACCTACGACGAGTGGGCGGACAAGGACTTCGAGATCTCCAAGGCGGAGGTCGTCAGCAAGGGTCTCGCGCTCGTCGGCGAGTGCGCGGCTGAGATCGTCAGCTTCGCCAAGGACCCCATCACTGGCTGATCAGCAACGGGCTCAGCTTCCTGCTCGAACTGTTCCAGCCGCTGCAGGACGTGCTGCACATGGTCAGCGGCGACGGTCCCGCCCTGGCCGAGGCCTCCGGCAACTTCCAGCAGATCGGCGAAGGCCTGAAGAACATGGCGCAGGCCCTGTGCGAGGACCGGGACAAGCAGCTGAAGAACTGGCCCCAGGAAGCGGGTACGGCGGCCAAGAACAAGCTCGAGGAGCTGTCCAAGGGCATCGAAGGGATCGCCGGCACCGCGCACGGCGTCGCCGACACGCTCACGATGTGGTCGATCGTCATGCAGGTCATCGAGGAGACGATCAAGGCCATCATCAGCGAGCTGGTGTTCTGGTGCATCTACGCCTGGTTGCCCGCGCTGGCCAGTTCGGTGTTCTCGTTCGGTGCCAGCGTCGCCGCCACCATGGCGAACACGGTCGGCCACGTCGCCACGGCGCTGAGCAAGGCCTTCGAATGGCTGGGGAAGCTTTTCCCGCCGCTGAAGCGGTTCGCCACGTTCCTGGACACCTGGGGTGAGCGCCTGCAAGGGTTCAAGGGTGCGCTCAACGCGTACAAGGCAGCGTGGGAGAGCCCGCTCGGCCTGAGCGGTACTGCCCGCCGCTTCCAGGAGATGAACCTCGGGCAAGCCGTGCTGCACTCGGTCAAGGAAGGCGGCTACAAAGCCGTGGAGGAAACGATCGGCCTCAATCCGGGCAGCATGGGCAGCGGTGTGGAGAAGGTCAAGGGCGTCACCGGCATGATCGACAAGATGCGGGAGCGCAAGGACAACGTCGACGACATCTTCACCGACGGCGAAGACGACAAGTACACCACCGAGGAAACCCGGCGGAACCTCGAAGTCTGAGCGCGTCGCGCGTGCCCAGCCCACGACGCTGGCCGAGGCCGCAGCACCTGGCACCGGCGTCGGAGAGCAGTCCGATGCCGCCGCGGCCGGCCCCGCCAGGGTGCTGATGCCTGCGGCGACGTGGCCGCAAGCCGGGTGATGTTCGCTGGGATCGCACTGCTGCGCGCGGCTGCCGCTCCGGTTTCGGGGTGGCAGCCGTTGTCGCGTGCGCGTCCGCCGACCCCGATTCGCTGCCCGTTCGGCCACGACCACCCGGCAGGCCCTGGCGGATCGCTGCCGATTGGTCTACACCTTTATCGCACGTCATCCGGCCGACCCCGGAGGTGCACCGTGCCGAAGCGAACCCGCCTGGCCGCCGTCCTGGCAGCGGCCGCGCTCGCCGTGACCGCCGCCGTCACCCCGGCCTTCGCCGAGCAGACGGCGCCGGCGTCCCACCAGATCACCAGCCGCTACGACGCACTGATCCCCGCGCCGCTCGAGGCGAAAGCCCATGGCGGCCCCGGATTCCGGCTCACTCCGGGCATCGTCGTCCGCACCGAGCCCGGTTCGGCCGAGGCCCGCCAGGTCGCCGAGTACCTTGCCGAGGAGATTCGGCCAGCCACCGGATTCGACGTGCCGATCGTCGACCGTCCTACGGCCCGCCCGCACATCGCGCTGCTGCTCCATGGTGCGGGCAAGCGGGTCGGTGACCAGGGCTACCGGTTGGACGTCACCCCGCATCGGATCACCATCCGCGCCAACACCTCGGACGGCCTGTTCGCCGGGGTGCAGACGCTGAGGCAGCTGCTGCCCCCGGAGTTCGCCGCCGGCACGCAGCAGAAGCACACGTGGACGGTGCCCGCCGGACGCGTGGTCGACGCGCCACGGTTCGAATACCGGGGCGCCATGCTGGACATCGCCCGGCACTTCCACACCCCGGACGAGATCAAGTCCTACATCGACCAGATCGTCCACTACAAGATCAACTACCTGCACCTGCACCTGACCGACGACCAGGGCTGGCGGATCGAGATCGACTCGTGGCCGGACCTGGCACCGGTCGGCGGCGGTCCCGGCACCGGCGTGGACGGTGTCGGCGGCGGCTACCTGACCAAGGAGGACTACGCCGACCTGGTCGCCTACGCCGAGAGCCGGCACATCACCATCGTCCCCGAGATCGACATGCCGGGGCACACCAACGCCGCGTTGTCGGTCTACGGCGAGCTGAACTGCGACGGCGTCCCGGTGCCGCCGCGCACGGACACCGAAGTCGGATACAGCTCGCTGTGCATCGGGCTGGAGACGACGTACCGGTTCGTCGAGGACGTCATCCGTGAGGTCGCGGAGCTGACCCCCGGCCCGTACCTGCACATCGGTGGCGACGAGGCGCACGCCACGCCGGAGGAGGACTACCGGGCGTTCATGCAGCGGGTCCTGCCGCTGGTGGAGAAGTACGGCAAGCGCGCGTTCGGCTGGACCGAGGTCACCAAGGCCGAGCCGCCCACGTCGGTCGTGCCGCAGTTCTGGCACACCAACCGGGAGAACGCGAGCCTGGCCGACGCCGTCGCCCACGGCAACAAGGTGATCATGTCCCCGGCCAACAAGGCCTACCTGGACATGAAGTACGACCAGAACACCCCGCTCGGCCTGTCCTGGGCCGGCTACATCGAGGTCAAGGACGCCTACGACTGGGATCCGGGAAGCCACGTGACGGGTGTCGGCGAGGAGTCGGTGCTCGGCGTCGAGGCACCGCTGTGGTCGGAGACCCTGCGCAACATCGACGACATCGAGTTCATGGCCTTCCCCCGGCTTCCGGCCATCGCCGAGCTCGGCTGGTCGCCCGCGGACAGCCACGACTGGGAGTCGTTCCGGGCCCGGCTGGCCGAAGAGGGCAAACGGTGGGAGGCGGAAGGGGTCGACTTCTACCGGTCCCCGCAGATCGACTGGTGACCCCTTCCCGTCCTGCAGTCGGCGGAGAGCCGACGCCGCGGCGGCCCCGGACCAGTAGCCGCGGCGTCGGAGCCACCGCGGCCGACAGTCCGTCCGGTCGCCGCGACGCATGCCACCCCCGCCGCACTGTCGACGGGACAGCGCGGTGCAGGCGGTTCAGACCCGCTCGACCAGCAGAGAGACCCCCTGGCCCACACCGACGCACAGGGTCGCCAGGCCACGCCGAGCGTCCTCCCGCTCGAGCCGCCCGAGCAGCGTGACGACCAGCCGTGCTCCGGAGCAGCCGAGCGGATGGCCGAGCGCGATCGCCCCGCCGTCGGCATTCACCTTCTCCGGGTCCAGCTTCAGCCTGCGGATGACGGCCAGGCTCTGCGCGGCGAACGCCTCGTTCAGCTCGACGGCGTCGATGTCGTCCACGGTCAGCCCGGTGCGGTCCAGAAGCTTCTCGGTGGCGGGCACCGGCCCGAGCCCCATGACGTGGGGGGCGACACCGGCGCTGGCGCCGGCCACCACCCTGGCCCGCGGTGTCAGTCCGTGCCGCTGGATCGCGCGCTCGCCGGCCAGCAGCAACGCCGCCGCACCGTCGGACAGCGGAGAGGACGACCCCGCGGTCACGATGCCGTCCTTGCGGAACACCGGCTTCAGCTTGGCCAGCTTCTCGAGGCTGGTGGAACGACGCGGTCCTTCGTCGGCCTCGACAAGCTCGTCACCGACCGGCACCGGCACGATCTCCCGCCGGAAGTGCCCGGCGTCGGCGGCCGCGACCGCGCGCTGATGGCTGCGCAGGGCGAACTGGTCGGATTCCTCCCTGGTGATGCCGTCGAGCCTGGCCACCTCCTCGGCCGTCTCCCCCATGGACAGCGTGACCTTGCGGACCTCGGGCCCGGCGCCTGCGGGCACGGCCCGGTCGTGCTCGGTGAACTTCGGGTTGGTGAAGCGCCAGCCGAGCGAGGTGTCGGACACCTCACCGGGCCGGGCCCACGGGGTGCCCGGCTTGGCCATCACCCAGGGAGCCCTGGTCATGGACTCCACTCCGCCCGCGACGACGACGTCCGCCTCACCGGCACGGATCGTGGCGGCGGCGGTCGCCACCGCGGTCAGGCCGCTGGCGCACAACCGGTTCACCGTGTATCCGGGGACCTCGTCCGGCAGCCCGGCCAGCAGCGCGGCCATCCGCGCCACGTTCCGGTTGTCCTCACCGGCCTGGTTGGCCGCACCGAGGATCACCTCGTCGATCGCGTCGGCGGGAACCGTGGCGCGGCCGACCACTTCGCGCACCACCATCGCGGCCAGGTCGTCCGGCCGGACCTGGGCCAGCGCGCCACCGTAACGTCCTTGCGGGGTGCGGACTCCGTCCACGATGAACACGTCAGTCATGGCTCTCCCACTGTGCTCGCGCGGCGTGGCCGCGGCTGTCGCCCTGCGGCGGTGTCTTTCGCGCCAGGGCGCTGCTCGGGTGTCGGATCGGCACGGGGTGATGTGCCCGACGGTGTCACGTTACCCGGGTCGTCCGGCCTTCTTCCGCTCCGCGCGCAGCAGACCACCGCCGACGATCAGCCGCTGGATTTCACTGGTGCCTTCGTACAGCCACATCAACCGGACGTCGCGGTAGATCCGCTCCACCGCAACCCCGCGCATGTAGCCGTTCCCGCCGTGCACCTGGACGGCCAGATCCGCGACCTTGCCCGCCATCTCGGTGCAGAACAGCTTCGCCGCCGACGGCCCGATCCGGCGGTCCTCCCCGGTGGCGTACCGCCGGGCCGTGTCCCGGACCAGTGCACGACCGGCCATGACGCCGGTTTGCTGGTCGGCGATCATGGCCTGCACCAGCTGGAAGTCACCGATCGGGGTACCGCCCTGCGTGGCGGTCGCGGCGTAACTCACCGATTCGTCCAGCGCCCGCTGGGCGGCTCCGACGGCCAGCGCGGCGATGTGGATCCGGCCGCGTGCCAGCGAAGCCATGGCGGCCCGGTAGCCGACGTCGGCGTCACCACCGACGAGCGCCTCGGGACCGACCCGCACCTGCGAGAAGGTCACCTCGGCGGTGCGGGAACCTTCCTGGCCCATCTTCGCGTCGTGCGGCCCGACGGTGATCCCCGGCGCGTCCGCCGGGACCAGGAACACCGCGATCCCGGGACCGGCCTCCGACGGCGGCTGCGTGCGCGCGAAGACGACGAACAGCCCCGCCTCGGTGGCGTTGGTGATGAACTGCTTGGCGCCGTCGATGACCCATCCGTCGCCGTCCGGCTTCGCGGTGGTCCTCAGCCCGGCCGGGTTCGAGCCCGCGCCCGGCTCGGTGAGGGCGAACGAGGCGACGATCTCCCCCGAGGCCATCCCGGGCAGCCACCGCGCCCGCTGCTCGTCGGTGCCGAACCCGACCAGCACCTGGCCGGCGATGCCGTTGTTGGTGCCGAACATCGAGCGCAGCGCCAACGACGAGTAGCCGAGCACCATGGCAACCTCGACGTCCTGCACCACGTCCAGGCCGAGCCCGCCCCACCGCTGCGGGAGCGCGTACCCGAACAAGCCCATCTCGGCGGCTTGCTGCCGCAGATCGGCCGGAATCCGGTCGGTCTCCATGATCTCGCGCTCGCGTGGCATGACACGCGAGCGCACGAAGTCTTCGATCTGGTCGAGAACCTCCGCGAAGACGTCATCGGGAACATCGGGGTTGCCGGTGTACATGCCCCTCACTATCGAGGGCGACGCCCGCCGAGCGCCACCCGTCGCGATCACGATCACCGCGCGGTCCGGTCACGGCGCGTCACCACTTCCCGACAGCGGCCGACGTCCCCCAGCGCGTGGCCGGTGTAGCCCGTCCCGGTGTTAGGCTCCGGACGGTGCAGCCGGGGAAAGTCACCACCGAGCGAGTCGTCATCATCGCCTCGACCGTCGTCGCCGCACTGAGCATCGCCTACTTCTACGCGGTCAACATCCCCTTCGCGCACATCGACCTCGAGGTGTACCGGTTCGCGGTCTGGCGCTGGTGGGAGGGCGGCGACATCTACGGGGAACTGCCCGCGGTCAACGGCGGCCTGGTCCTGCCGTTCATCTATCCCCCGTTCGCCGCGGTCTGCATGATCCCGTTCGCCGTGCTGCCGTGGACACTGTCCTACACACTGCTGTTCCTGCTGGGGATCGGCTGCACGGTCGGCACGGTCTATCTGGTCGGCAGGCATCTGTATCCGCAGGCCAGCAGGCGTACCACCCTCGCCGTGGCGGGCGGCTCGCTGATCCTGCTGCTGTGCCTGGAGCCGCTGCGGGAGACGTTCGCCTTCGGGCAGATCAACTTGCTGCTGATGGGGCTGGTGGCCATCGACTGCCTGGCCAGGCGGACCCGGTGGCCGCGCGGCATCGGTGTCGGCCTGGCCGCAGCCGTCAAGCTCACGCCCGCGGTGTTCGTGCTGTACTTCCTGCTGCGCCGGGACTACCGGGCGGTCGGCGTGGCCGCGGCCACCGGGGCGGCCGCCACCGCGCTCGGATTCCTGGTCAATCCCAGCGGCTCGGTCACCTACTGGTTCGGCGGCTTCGCCGGGGCGGGCCAGATCAGTGGCTCCACGTACCGCACCAACCAGACCGTGCAAGCGGCGTTCGCGCGGCTGGGCCTGGACGGCACGACGCTCGTCGTCGTGACCGCTGTCGTGGTGCTGGTGCTGCTCGCGCTGGTGGTGATCGGCGCCCGGGCCAGCACCCCGGAGACCGCCCTCATGCTGTGCGCGGCGTTGTCGTTGCTGGCGTCCCCGACGGCGTGGTCGCACCACTGGGTGTGGATCGCGCCCGCGGTCGCCGTCATGGCCTACGGCTGCCTGCAGGCGTGGCAGGACAACCGACCTCGACGATTCGTCCTGCTCGCCGGTACCGTGATCACCGTGGCGACGTTCGTCATCGGCCCGTTCCACCAGCTGCCGGGCAACGACGACTGGAACAACCCGCCCATCGATCTCGAGCAGTTGTGGACGCCGGAACAGCACCTGGTGGGCAATGCCTACGTGCTGCTGGGTATCGCCTGGATCGTCGCGATGGCGATCACCGGGATCGTCGGCAAGCGCCGGCAGCGGCGCGCCGTGACTCAGCCCGACGAGGCCCCAAAAGCCGCGTGAAAGCCGAGAGCTGTCGCCCGCTGCCGCGGTCACTCGGCACGATCGCCGTCGATGCCGTGGGCAACCGCTCATCGGTATGGCCCTCGACGGGCCGGCGCCGGTCTGGCCTGCCCCCGGCTGCGCGGCTCGCTCGCCACGTGTCGGGCCTCGAGTGCGACACCGTGCGCCAGCTCGTCGAGGGCCGTCGGCCCGGTCGCGTTGCGGTGAGCGAGCTCGACCGACCGTTCTTGCCGATCCGACTGCCGCTGCTGCGGCCTACTTGCCGCCCAGCTGCTCGTGGAGCCAGTCCACCTGGAGACGGAGCAGGTTCTCCGCGACGTCCTCGTCCGCTGGGGTCATGTGCGTGGTCGCCACCAAGGGAACGAACTCGTGCGGCTTGCCCGCCTTGAGCAGCGCCTGGGACAGCCGGAGCGCATGCGCCACGAAGACGTTGTCGTCGGCCATGCCGTGCACGATCATCAGCGGCCTGCTCAGGTTCGGCGCGTCGTCGATCAACGAGTTGGCCCGGTACGCCTCCGGGTTCTCGTCCGGATGCCCCAGGTAGCGCTCGGTGTAGTGGGTGTCGTACAGCTTCCAGTCGGTCACCGGCGCCCCCGCCACTGCCGCATGGAACACGTCCGGCCTGCGCAGCACGGCCAGCGCAGCCAGGTAGCCGCCGTAGGACCAGCCGCGGATCGCCACCCGCGACAAGTCCAGCTCCGGATGGTCGGCGGCCACCGCCAGCAGCGCGTCCACCTGGTCGTTCAGGCTGACCTCGGCGCAGCGACCCGCGATCTCCTTCTCCCACGCCGGGCCGCGGCCAGGACTTCCCCGGCCGTCGGCCACCAGCACGGCGAATCCCTGGTCGGCCAGCCACTGCGGTGTCAGGAACGCGTTGCGCGTGGCGAGCACCCGCTGCGCGTGCGGACCGCCGTACGGGTCGAGCAGCACCGGAAGCGGGCCGTCGCTCGGCCGATAGCCGGTGGGGAACAGCAAGGCGACGCGGAGCCGCCGCTTTCCGGCCGTCATCATCTTCGGCCTCGGCTCGATGCCGGGATCGGCGGTGTGCACGCCGATCGGCACCGGGTCGTGCCCGTCACGAACCACGCTCACCCGCGGACCGGCGTGATCAAGCGACCATGCGGACAGCACGCACGCCTCGGCGCGCCCCGCCGCCACCGTCACACCGTCGACCGTCGACAGCCGGCGAACGGAGCCCTGGTCGGTGCGGTAGACGTGAATCTGCGTGGGATCGCCGGCGGACGCGGTGAACAGCACCTCGCGCCCGACGTGCACCACCGACCGGACTTGCAGCGACGGATCGGTCACCAGCTCGTCGTCGATCATCAGCCGGTATGCGTCGTCGGAGACGACGACACGCACCAGCCGGCCGTCCTCGGTCCACGCGGGCACTCCGGTGACCAGCTCGACCCAGGCCTCGTCGGTGTCGCTGTACAGCTGCCTGGTCGCGCCGGTTTCCGGGTCCACCGCCAGCACGTCGGTACGGCGTTGATCCCTGGTCTGCACGGTCACCAGCGGCGGGCCGCCCGCCGACCAGTGCACGGCGGCCAGGTACTCCCAGTCCCCCAGGTCGACGTCCACTCTGGACCCGTCCAGGCGGAGGAAGGCCAGCGACACCCGCGCATTGGGCGTGCCCGACGCGGGGTAGGCCATCGAGGTCGGCTGTGTGCCCGGATCGGCCGGGTCGGCGATGTGCCAGCGCTGGACCCCGCTGGTGTCGGTTCGTTGCGCGAGGATGGCGCTGCCGTCCGGGGCCCACCAGTAGCCGCGGGATCGCCGCATTTCCTCGGCCGCGATGAACTCGGCGAGCCCCCAGGTGACGTCGTCGTCCGGCTCGTCGGCCAGCACCGAGTCGGTCCCGGAGGCGAGATCCACGACCCACAGGGCGCCACCCACCACGTACGCGACGTGACTGCCGTCGGGGCTCAGCCGCGGATCGACCGCCGCGCCGTCGACCCGGAGCGACACCTCGCCGGAGGCCAGGTCGACCGTGTAGAGCTTGCCTGCCAGCGAGAACGCGACCGTGGTGTGCCCGGAGTCCACGGCGTAGCGCATGACACCGCCGCCGGTCTCCCGAGCCCGCTCGCGCCGGGCCCGTTCCTCGGGCGGCAGGTCCTCCTCCCCCGGCAGCAACGCGTTCGCGTCGACCAGAACGGACTCGGTGCCGGTGGTCAGGTCCAGCGACCACAAGCTGTGCTTCTTGTCGTACCCGTCGGCACTGCGCAGGAACAGCACGCGCGAGGCGTCCGGTGAGATCGCGAACTCCCTCGGCGCACCGAGGGTGAAGCGTTGGGTACGGGCCAGCTTGCGGAGAAACGGCAGGTCTTGCCGGTCAGTCGTCACACCACTCGTCACACCGTGCACTGTGCCACGCCCGGTCCCGCCACCCGGCACCGCATCACACGATGCAACGAATCGATTGCCGAGGTGGTCAACTGTGCAACAAACAACCGCAATGAGCAACGTTGTGCGGATGATTGCCGCACATATGCTGCCTTAACCTGGCGGTATGACCACGACGGTTCCCACTTCCCCCAGCCTGACTCGCCCCGCCGTGACCAGCCGCGACTTCATCGCGGCCGACGAGCGATGGTCGACCCACAACTACCACCCGTTGCCGGTCGTGATCGCCGAGGGCGAAGGCGCGTGGGTCACCGATGTGGACGGCAAACGGTACCTGGACTTCCTGGCCGGCTACTCGGCGCTGAACTTCGGCCACCGGCACCCCGAGCTGATCGCGGCCGCCACCCGGCAGCTGAACCGGGTCACCCTCACCTCCAGGGCGTTCCACCACGACCAGCTGGGCGCGTTCTGCCAGGAGCTGGCCGAGCTCACCGGCACCGAGATGGTGCTGCCGATGAACTCCGGCGCCGAGGCGGTCGAGTCCGCCATCAAGGTCGCCCGCAAGTGGGCGTACCGGGTCAAGGGCGTGCCGCAGGGCAAGGCGGACATCGTCGTCGCCGGTGCCAACTTCCACGGCCGGACCACCACGATCGTGTCGTTCTCCGACGACGAGACCGCGCGAGCCGACTACGGCCCCTACACGCCGGGCTTCACCATCGTGCCCTACGGCGACGCCGAAGCGCTCCGGAAAGCGATCACCGAGCACACCGCCGCGGTCCTGCTGGAGCCGATCCAGGGCGAGGCAGGCGTGATCGTGCCACCGGCGGGCTACCTGGCCGCCGTCCGGCGGCTGTGCGACGAGCACGGCGCGCTGCTGATCGCCGACGAGATCCAGTCCGGCCTGGCCCGCACCGGAAAGGTGCTGGCGCTGGACCACGAGAACGTGCGCGCCGACCTGTACACGCTGGGCAAGGCCCTGGGCGGCGGGATCGTGCCGGTGTCGGCGGTCGTCGGCAGCCGAGACGTGCTCGGCGTGCTGCGTCCCGGTGAGCACGGGTCGACGTTCGGCGGCAACCCGCTGGCGTGCGCGGTCGGCCGCGCCGTCGTGCGGCTGCTGCGCACCGGCGAGTTCCAGCAGCGGTCCGCCGAACTCGGCAAGCACCTGCACGACCGGCTGACCGAGCTGGTCGGCAACGGGCTGACCGCGGTGCGTGGCCGTGGCCTGTGGGCCGGGGTGGACATCGACGGCATGACCGGGCGCGAAGCCTGCGAGCGGCTGGCCGGCCGTGGCGTGCTGTGCAAGGAGACGCACGGCGCCACGCTGCGCATCGCTCCCCCGCTGGTCATCACCCGCGAGGAGCTGGACCAGGGCCTGGACGCCCTGGCCGCGGTGGTCGGCCGCTGACACCGAAGGCCCTATCCTCCCGGTGTGCTGATCATCGGGCCGCTGGCGCTGCTTGCCGCCCTGGCGCTGGGACTGGCGCGGCGGCGGCCGTGGCCGATCGACGTCGCCTGGCAGCGGGACGCGGCGCTGTGGTTCGACGGGCAGCCCGAGGTGCTCGGTCACCTCGTGCTGCCCTCCGAGCCGGTGGTCCTGGTGCCCGTCGTCGTGGTCGTGGTGGTGCTGTGCATGCTCGGCCGCGACCGTCCTGCCGCGCTGCTCGCGGCCACGGCACCGCTCGTTGCGGTGCTGTCGACCACCGCGGTGCTCAAACCGGTGTTCCGGGCGCTGTCCGCGGGCACGCTGGAGTACCCCAGCGGGCACACCGCGAGCCTGGCGGCCGTGTGCGCGCTTTTGGTGCTGTTGACCCGGCCGGGGGTGGCCAGGGCGGTCAGCGCAGGCGTCGGGATGGTGCTCGTCGTCGCGGCCGGGATCGGCATGGTGGCGGCCGGCTACCACTACCCGTTCGACATCGTCGGCGGCTGCGCCGTCGGCGTGGGCGTCGTGGTGATCGGCCACGTCACTCGGCGGCGTCTCGCGCCAACGCCGTCAACCGGCTGATGGCACGCAGGTACTTCTTGCGGTAGCCGCCCGCGAGCATGTCCTCGGGGAAGATCTTGCTGACGTCCTGGCCGCTGACCGCGACCGGGATGGCGCGGTCGTAGAGCCGGTCGGCGAGCGCGACCAGCCGCAGCGCGATGGCCTGGTCGTCCACCGGGCGCACCCCTTGCACGAACACCGCGGACACCCCGTCCACCAGGTGCCCGTAGCGGGCCGGATGCACGGCCGCCAGGTGCTCGCACAACTTGCCGAACTCGTCCAGGGTCGCGCCGGGGCGCGCGTTGGCCGCCGCGACGAGTTCGTCGTCGGACATCGGCTCGGGCGGCTCCGGCAGGCCGCGGTGCCGGTAGTCCGGCCCGTCCACCCGGATCACCTCGAACCGCGCGGCCAGCGAGTGGATCTCGCGCAGGAAGTCCTCCGCGGCGAAGCGGCCTTCGCCGAGTTTGTCCGGCAGCGTGTTCGACGTGGCCGCCACGGCCACCCCGGTGTCCATCAGCTCGGACAGCAGCCGGGTCATCAGCATGGTGTCGCCCGGGTCGTCCAGCTCGAACTCGTCGACGGCGAGCAAGGTGTACCCGGAGAGCCGTCGCACGGTCTCGGCGAACCCGAGCGCCCCGACCAGATTGGTGATCTCGACGAACGTGCCGTACGCCTTCGGGCCGGGAACCGCGTGCCACAACGAGGCGAGCAGGTGGGTCTTGCCGACCCCGAACCCGCCGTCGAAGTACCGGCCCTTGCTCGGCTGCGGCCCGCCCTTCCGCCCGCCGAACAGGCTGCGCCAGCGGGACTTCCGCCCGCCCCCGCCTGCGCCGATCTGCTCGGCGAACGCCCGCGCGGCAGCCACCGCGGCCGCCTGGGTCGGCTCGGCCGGGTTGGGCACGTAGGTGTCGAAGCGCACCGCGTCGAACCGAGGCGGTGGCACCAGCCCCGCGACCAGCTCCGCTGGTTCGACCTCGGGGAAGCGATCGACGAGGGACGCCGGCATGGATCACACCCTACTTGGCCGGACGCCCCGTCCCCGGAGTCAGCCGGGCCGGATGTGATGAACTGGGCATCGTGTACGCGCTGTGGCCGACCGACGGTGAGCCCACCGCAGTGACCGACGCCGACCTGGAACGCCTCTACGACTATCCGCCGGAGCTGACCGAGCCCTGGGTGCAGGCGAACATGGTCAGCTCGGCCGACGGGGCGGCCGCGGTCGACGGCCGGTCCGCGGGCTTGTCGCATCCCGCCGACAAGCGGGTGTTCGCCCTTGGCCGGGACCTGGCCGACGTGGTGCTGGTCGGAGCGGGAACGGCACAGGCGGAGCGCTACGCCGGGATCAAACCCCGGGAACTGCGCACGTCCCGGCGCCAGGCACGGGGGCTGTCGCCGCTGCCGCCGATCGCGGTGGTGACCAACCGCTGCTCGCTGTCCCCGCAGTCCCCGCTGCTGACCGACACCATGGTGCCCCCGATCGTGCTGACCTGCGCCGCCGCGCCGGCCGAGCGCCGCGACGGACTGGCCGACGCGGGGGCGGACGTCGTCGTCGTGGGCGAGGACAGCGTCGACCTCCCATCCGCGGTGCGGGCCCTCGGCGACCGTGGGCTCTACCGGATCGACTGCGAAGGCGGCCCGCGGCTGCTCGGCGCCATGGTCGCCGCGGACCTCGTCGACCAGCTCTGCCTGACCGTGTCGCCGCTGCTGGCGGGAGCCGGCGCGGAGCGCATCGTGAGCGGCCCGGCCATGACCGGCCCGCCGCGTTCGCTGCGGCTGGCCTCGGTGCTGACCGCGGACGGCTTCCTGATGCTGCGCTACCGGCGTGCTTGACCGGAGTCTCACCGGGCGCTGCGCACACTGGGGGTGGTGAGCCGAAGGGAGTGGTGGTGAGGGTTTCCCGGCGCACGCGCATCACCGGCGCGCTGACCAGCGCACTGGCCGCGCTGCTTACCGCCGGATGCACCGTCGGCCCGTCCGAACGCCCCGCCGTGCTGATCCAGGACACCCCCGGCGAGGACACCGCATCCGACGAGCAGGGCCCCGCCCCGCTGCCACCGCTGGGTGCCCCGCCACCGAACGCCATCGGGTGGCGGGACTGGCCGGAGTGCCTGCCGAGCGTCACCGACCGCCTGCCGCCCGCCGCACGCGGCCTGACCGTGGAATGCTCCACCGTCGTGGGCCCGTCGCTGGACCACCGCGGCCCCGAGCACGAGGTGGCGCTCATGCGCGTCGGCAAGGGTGATCTCGGCCGGCGGGTGCCGGTGGTGGTCGTCGGCGACGTGGACGGCCCGCCAGGCAGCGAGCTGGCGGCCGAGCTGGCTGGCCGGCTGCCCGACCGCCTGCTGCAGCAGGTGGCCCTGGTCGGCGTCGATCGCCGCGGCACCGGCCGGTCGAACCCGATCGACTGCATCCCCCGCTACGCCCGGCACGGCCTGCTCGGGCTCGACCCGGACAGCTCCGACCCGGAGCCGCTGGTGGAGGCGGTCCGCAAGTCCGGTCAGGAATGCTCGATCGCGCTGGGCAACGAGCAAACCGTCTACGACGCCAGGCACACCGCCGAGGACCTGGAGGAAGTGCGCCGGACGGTCGGCGTGCCGAAGCTGCACGCCATCGCTCGCGGTGAGGGTTCCCGGGTGCTCATCGCCTATGCCAACGCCCACCCGCAGTCCGTCGGCCGGTTCGTCTTCGACGGGACACCGGACCCGGCAACGGATGCCACCGCCACGCTGGCCGACCTCGCCGCCGCCGCGGAAGCGACGTTGCGCGCCTTCGGCGACGACTGCGCGAGCCGTTCGGACTGCCCGCTCGGGTCGGACCCGTCGTCGGCGCTGGCCAAGGCCGTCGACCGGGCACGACACGACCCGGCCGAGGTGGACGGCATCCAGGTCGGGCCGGCGATGGTGCTGTACGCGGCCTGGCTCGGGCTGCGCGATCCGGATGGCTGGCCGCACCTGGCCAGGGCCATCGACGACGCCGCCGACGGGAGCCCGGCCCGGCTGGTCCGGCTGGTGCGGCCCGTGCTGGAGCCCTCCGGCGAGGCGCCACCGACGATCGATGCCACGTTGACCACCATCTGCAACGACACCACGACCCGGCTGCCGACCGAGCGGATCGTGCAGCTGGCCGCGTCGTGGCGGGAGAAGTACCCCACGTTCGGCGGGCTGATCGCGCAGCGGCTGCTGTGGTGCAGCCAATGGCCGGTCCCGACCGAGAAACCGCCCGGCTTGCACACCCCGGGCATCCCGCCCACCCTGCTGATCGCCACCGCGGCGGATCCGGTCACCCCGGAGAAGGGCACCTCGCGTACCGCCGACCAGCTGGCCGGGGCGCGCAAGGTCTCCTGGGAGGGTGCCGGCCACGGGGCGATCGGCCGGTCGGACTGCGTGACCAAGAACGTCACCGACTTCCTGCTCGACGGCAAGGTCCCGAACAGCAACGTCGTGTGCCCGGCGTGACGGCAGGCGCCACCAGTGTCCACGGCAGCAGCCGGAACGCGTCCGGTTCGTCCGCTTGATCGCGATGCGTCGTCACCCTCCCGTCGGCCTGGCCCGGGCCGCGTGCTTGATCGCTACCATGCGCTCTCGTGTCCGCACGAGGAGCCGATACCCCAGCCCAGGCCGAGCGCCCGCGGGAGATCACCCCCGCCGAACTCGGTTTCACTCCGCAACCCGCAGTGCGGTGGCTGGCACCCGGGGTCCTGGTGGCCACCGGCGTCAAGGCGCTGCTGGCCACGATCTTCGGTGCCTACGCCGACAAGCGGGAACTGCAAGGCAGCCTGCCCGCCCGCGTCTACCGGCACGGGGACGACGAGACCGGGGAGGTGTGGTTCGACTTCGTCGCCGACCTCGGCGACGGGTTCAACGCGACCTACACTGTCGCGAGCCTGCTCGCCGCCGACGAGCTCGACGTTCCCTCGGCAGGCAAACTCCCCCGCGGCGAGATGCTGATCATGGGCGGAGACCAGGTGTACCCGGCCGCGTCCGTGACCGCGTACCGGAACCGCACCAAGGGCGTCTACGCCGCAGCGCTGCCGCACGTGGACGGCAAGCGCCCGACCCTGTACGCGCTGCCCGGCAACCACGACTGGTACGACGGCCTGACCGCGTTTCTTCGCGTGTTCGCCCAGGGCAGGCCGTTCGGCGGCTGGGACACCGCGCAGACCCGCAGCTACTTCGCCATCCAGCTGCCCCAGCGGTGGTGGCTGTTCGCGCTGGACACACAGTTCGACGACCACATCGACGCGCCGCAGCTGGCGTACTTCACCGAGGCCGCCAAGCAGCTGCGGGAAGGCGACTCGGTAATCCTGTGCACGCCGTCCCCGTCGTGGGTCGACGCGCACACGTCCCGCGGAGCGGAGGCCTGGGACACCATCGAGTACTTCGACACGACCATCGTGCGGCCCGCCGGGGCGACCATCCGGGTCATGCTGTCCGGGGACAAGCATCACTACTCCCGGTACGCCGAGCGTGGCGGCGGCAGGCAGGAGGTCACCTGCGGCCTGGGCGGCGGCTACCTCACCACCACCGACGAGCTGCCGGAGTCGGTGGTGCTGCCGCCACCGACCACGCGGATCAGGGCGGCGGGGCCGAGCACCCGGTACGATCTGGCCGCCCGGTATCCGGAGAAGCGCCAGTCCCGGCGCTTCGCCGCAGGCATCCTGCGACTGCCGTTCCGCAACCCCGGGTTCTGGGGTGTCGCCGGCATCATCCAGTCGCTGATCGTGCTGGCCGTGCTGTACGGGCTGGCCGGACCGTTCGGCGACCGGCCGCGCGGGTTCTTCGCCCTGGTGGCCAGCTGGACACCCGCCGTGCTGCTCGCCGTCCTGGTCGTCGTCGGCTGGGTCGCCTTCGCCCGGCTCGATCTGCGCACGTCGCGACTACGCGGAACCGTCTTCGGCGTCGCTCACGCCGCGGTCCATCTCGGGCTGAGCCTGGCGTGGGGCCTGCTGATCACCGAGCTGTACCGCGACGTCATCCCGGACGACGTGCTGAGCAACTGGGTGTCGTTCGTCGTCATCCTGGTCGGCCTGCCCACCGTGCTCGGCCTGGTGCACAGCGAGGTCGTCGCGGTGTATTTGATGATCGCCAGCCGGTTCGGCATCAACCTCAACGAGCTGATGGCCGGCCAGAGCATCGAGGATCACAAAGGCTTCCTGCGCATGCACATCGCCGCCGACGGCACGCTGCGCATCTACCCGATCAAGGTGGAAAAGGTGTGCAGGCGGTGGGTGGCCGACCCGGACGGCGCGCCGGGGGACCCGCTGCTGCGGCCACACGGCGTCCAGCTGCGCCCGCAGCTGATCGAGGACCCCGTGGTGGTGACGCCCCGCGACGAGCCGAACCGGTAGGCCGCCCGGCCGGGGAGGCCGACACGCTGCCACCGCCACGCCCCGGGGTCAGTACACTCGAAGCGTCGTCGGGGGGCACCAATCGCCTGCACGTCTCGTCGTCGCGCCAAGGAGAATTCGCCATCGAAGCCGGGCAACTTGTCGCTGGGTACTACCGACTCGTCGAATACATCGGCGCCGGTGCCATGGGCGTGGTCTGGCGCGCCATCGACGAGCGTCTGGAGCGTCCGGTAGCGGTCAAGCGGGTGATCGGCCAGCACGGCATGTCGCCCGCCGACCGGGCCGAGCTGCACGCGCGGGCCATGCGCGAAGCCAAGAACGCCGCCCGCCTGCAGCACCCGAACGCCATCATGGTGTTCGACATCACCGAGCACGAGGGCGACCCGTGCCTGGTGATGGAGTACCTGGAGTCCAAGAGCCTGGCGCAGCTGATCACCGAGCGCGGCACCCTCCCGGTGCCGGAGGTCGCGCGCATCGGCGAGCAGGTGGCCCGCGCACTGCACGCCGCACACAAGGCGGGCATCGTGCACCGCGACGTCAAGCCGGGCAACATCCTGATCGACGACTCCGGGGTGGCCAAGCTCACCGACTTCGGTATCTCCCGTGCCCAGGGCGACATGACGCTGACCGCCACCGGGCTGGTCGGCGGTACCCCGGCCTACCTGGCCCCCGAGCTGGCCCGTGGCGCGGACCCGGCACCCGCGTCGGACGTGTTCGCGCTGGGTGCGACGCTCTATCACGCGATCGAGGGCCACTGCCCGTACGGCGACAACCCGAACCAGCTGGCGTTGCTGCACACCGCGGCCAGCGGCAAGATCCAGCCCCCGATGCAGGCGGGCAAGGCCACCGCGCTGCTGATGTCCATGCTGCGGCCGGAAGCCGCCGAGCGCATCACGATGGCGGAGGCGGCCCGCCGCCTTGCCCAGGTGGCCTCCAGCGTCGGCGCGCCGGAGGCGCCGCCCGCCACCATGCCCGCGCTGCCGCCCGCTCCCCCACCGAGTCACCGCGACAACGCAAGCCCCAGCCAGCGCACCGGTGGTGACCAGCACCCCGGCACGGCCGTGTTCCCGGCGGCAGGCCCGCACCGCCCGCCCGCCACGCAGCCGAAGCGCCCGGACAAGGGCGGGAAGGGCGGCCGATCGAAGTCCGGCAGGCTGGCCGTGCTCGTCGCCGCGGCACTGCTCGTGGTGGCGGCCGTCGTGGCCGGGTTCGTGTTCTGGCTGGACGGCAACGGCCAGCAGGCGCAGGGTGACAAGCCCCCGGCCAGCAGCCAGACGTCGCAGCCCGCGCCGTCGTCGAGCCAGCCCAAGCAGGGCGGCCACGACGCCTCCGGCGGCCCGATCGGTTTCTCCGAGGCGGGCAACCTGGTGGTGGACTTCTACACGTTCCCTGCAGGCATGGCCAAGTCGTGGCAGATGCTCAGCGAGGAGGCCAAGCAGGAGTACGGCAGCGAAGCGAAGTTCCGGAAGTACTGGTCGCAGTACGACCAGGTGTGGTCCAACAACGCCAGGGGCGAGCAGAACCCCGACGGTTCGGTGACGATCTCCATCGACGTCACCTATCTGAACGACGGCACCGAGATGACCACGAAGCGCAAGGTCCGGGTGATCCGGCAGGGCAACCAGCTGCGCGTGGACTCGGGCACCCGGTGACCGGTCGCGCACGATCCGGCAGCCGGCCCACGTGAGCGGCCCCCCACACCCAACCGGCACACACCAGACCAGCAGCCCGCCCACACGAGCAGCCCCCACACCCAACCGGCACACACCAGACCAGCAGCCCGCCCA
>NZ_ATYX01000006.1:0-450000 GCF_000427905.1 Thermocrispum agreste DSM 44070
CAAGCCTGGCACCACCGCCTCCGGTCAGGCAGAGAGGTTGCGGCCTTGACACGAGGCGGTCGAGACGCACCAGGCCGACGGGGAGAACCCTTCATGGAGCCCCCTCAAAGTCAAGATCACCGCCACGCTTTACCCCCAGGAATCAACGACAAGAAACCCCAACGAACCACCATCAGCGCCTGTTCGAGATCGTGATTCAGCGAGGTCACGACGGGTGATGGGGCTCAACGCGAGACGTTGAGAAGGATCATGGACTAATCTCTTGGTCGCAGGTTCGAGTCCTGCCGGGGGCGCAGTTTGACGATCGGACGCCGCGCCGGATGTGTCCCGTGGGCCGCGAGTGTCGGTTGACATTTCTTGGGACTGCTGCACGGATAGGTGACATCCGATCTGCGTCGATGTGTGTCGGCGCTGGAAGGATGTGCATCATGCCGAAGGCGTTTTCCAAGGAGTTTCGCGAGGACGTGATCCGGGTCTACCGGGAGTCCGATGCCTCGATGGCCCAGGTCGTCAAGGACTTCGGTATCTCGCCGTCGTGCTTGAAGCGCTGGCTGGCGATCGACGAGAAGGACTCGGCCCGGTCGTCTCGCTCGCCACAGTCGGGTAGCGAGTCCGACGCGCTGCGGGAGGCGAACAAGCGGATCAAGCTGCTCGAGCAGGAGAACGAGGTCCTGCGCCGCGCTGCGGCCTATCTGTCGCAGGCTCATCTGCCGGGAGAATGATGTACCCGCTCGTCCGCGAGCTGGCCGACGACGGGGTTCCCGTCACGGTGACGTGCCGGGTGCTCAAGATCGCCCGCCAGCCCTACGACCGCTGGCTCTCCAAGCCGGTGACCGACGCCGAACTGGCTGCGGCCTACCGGGCCAACGCGTTGTTCGACGCTCACCGCGAGGACCCCGAGTTCGGCTACCGGTTCCTGGTCGACGAAGCCAGGGAAGCCGGTGAGTCGATGGCAGAGCGGACCGCGTGGAGGATCTGCTCCGACCTGGGCTGGTGGTCAGCGTTCGGGAAGAGGCGCGGCCGCAACGGTAAGAAGCCAGGCCCGCCGGTCCACGACGACCTGGTGATGCGGAACTTCACCGCCGGCGCCCCGAACCGGCTGTGGCTGGCCGACATCACCGAGCACTGGACCCGTGAAGGCAAGCTCTACCTCTGCGCGATCAAGGACGTCTACTCCAACCGGATCGTCGGCTACTCGATCGACTCACGGATGAAGTCGCGGATCGCGGTCGCTGCACTCGACAACGCCGTCGCTCGCCGCCGCGCTGAGGGTGTGGACGTGGCTGGTTGTGTCCTGCACACCGACCGCGGGTCGCAGTTCCGGTCCAGGAAGCTGGTCCACCAGCTCAATCGTCACGACATGGCCGGATCGATGGGTCGCGTCGGCGCGGCCGCCGACTGTGAGACTGTCGATCGTCTCCTGGCGGCCTGACTCTTGCTGACGACTGACCCCGAAGTCTGGGTGTCCTGGCTGTTGATCTGTCGTCCGCCAGGAGGCGCTTCACCCACGGTGCTGGCCGGGCGGGCGTGACCTCATAGGAGCCTGATCGCAACAGTCTCATCACAGTCCCGTCCACCCGACCGGCCAGCGTCACTCACCGGTTGGAAAGGCAAGCACTATGAGCATGCAACAGGTTCCGTCGCACCGTCGAGTCGTTGTCGGTGTCGACACTCACAAGTACGTCCACGTCGCGGTCGCGATCGATGACCTTGGCACCGTCTTGGATGACCGATCCTTTGTCGCCGATGCTGGCGGCTATGCCCAGTTGATCGACTGGGCGGCCTCGTTCGGCGGGAAACTGATCTTCGGGATCGAAGGCACAGGATCGTATGGCGCAGGCCTGGCTGGCGCGGTCCGCCGCCGCGGGATCGGCGCAATGGAAGTAGTCCGCACCGACCGGCGTGACCGACGGCTGCGCGGGAAATCCGACACCATCGATGCTGAGAACGCCGCCAAAGCAGTTCTCGCCGGCTTGGCCACTGCGGTCCCGAAGTCCGCCGATGGCGTGGTCGAGATGATCCGGCAGGTCAAGGTCGCCAAGGACATCGCCGTCAAGGCTCGAACGTCAGCGATGATCAGCCTCAAACAGGTCATTGTGAATGCGCCCGACGCCCTGCGCCAAGAGCTGCAACCGTTGTCGAAGATGGCGTTGATCAACCGCTGCGCCGGACTGCGTCCGGGGCGAGTCACGACCGTTGCTGCTGCCACGAAGCATACGCTGCGCGCGATTGCCCGACGTTGGCAGCAACTCAACGCCGAGATCGTCGAGCACGAGAAGATCCTGACCGACCTCACCTCCTCGGCTGCCCCCGAGTTGGCGAAGGCATTCGCCGTCGGTCCTGACACCGCCGCGGAAATGCTCATCGTGGCCGGTGACAACCCCGAACGAGTCCGGTCCGAAGCCGCGTTCGCCAGACTCTGTGGCGTCGCACCAATCCCGGCATCGTCGGGAATGACGACACGGCACCGGCTCAACCGTGGCGGTCACCGCCAGGCCAACGCAGCGCTCTACCGGGTCGTGATCGTGCGGATGCAGCACCACGAACCGACCAAGGCTTACGTCGCCAGACGGACCGCAGAAGGCAAGACCAAAGCCGAGATCATCCGCTGCCTCAAACGGCTCCTCGCCCGCGAGCTCTGGGCGGCGATGCGCCCCATCCGCGACGCCCGTCAGAGCCTCCCGAACGCTGCTTGACGGATATAGGAGCATCAACGCCGCGATGGAGTCGTTCTTCTCGCTGCTGCAGAAGAACGTCCTCGACCGCCGCGTCTGGAACACCCGCGAGGAGCTACGAATCGCAATCGTCGCCTGGATCGAACGGACCTATCACCGACGCCGTCGCCAAGCCGCTCTCGGGCGGTTGACCCCGGTCGAATACGAGCTGATCATGAAGCCCGCTGCCATCCAGGCGGCCTAACCGAAACTGTCACCAGTTCGTGCATCAGACCCTCTCGTCGGCAAGTCCAAGTCAACCTTTAGGGCGATGGTGATCATGGCCAGATCGAAGTAAAGCCTCACGATGGTCTTGTGGCGGGACCCAAAAGAATACTCTAAATTTGTAGGTTTTCCAGTTCCGGACACAGGGGCGCAGCACCTATAGTCGGGATCACATCGACCGACCCGAGGAGCCCTAGTTGTCGAAGACCCGAGTGTCGCTAGTAGGTCTGGGTGCGACAGGCGTTGCCATAGGGAACGTGCTCGCGCGGCGGACGGACGTCAGTCTCCAGGGTGGCGCGGACCCCCGGCCTGGTCTGGTGGGGAAAGACCTTGGCTCCGTGCTTGGCGGCCAGGAGCTCGGTGTGACCGTGGTAGACAGCTCCGCCTGCTTGCCGGATGCCGATGTTGCGGTAGTTGCGACAAGCTCGATGCTCGACGTCGTCGCCGAGACGGTCGCGCCGCTATTGGAGCGGGGCATCAACGTGGTGAGTATCTGCGAGGAGCTGGCCTACCCGCATGTCAGTCATCCTCGGCTGGCTCGCCAGCTCGACGAACTGGCGCGGCAAAATGGCGTCACGTTGCTCGGCACCGGGGCCAACCCCGGGATCATCATGGATACATTGCCGTTATTGCTGAGCTCGATGACCCAACAGGCTCACCGAGTCGTGATCCGTCGCAGCGCAGACATGTCCAGGTACGGGGCTATCCTCGAAAAGTTTGGGCTAGGGCTGACCCCCGAGCAGTTTGGACTCGCGCAGCGTCGCGGCGCGGTCATCGGACACGTCGGCTTCGAGCAGTCCGTGGCAGCGCTGGGATCTGGGCTGGGATGGCGTCTCGATGAGATCGAGGTCGACGATGTTCGACCTGTGCGCATCACCGACCGAGCCCGGCACGGTCGGCATCGATCGCTCGAGGCGGGCACGGTCTCCGCGGTCCGGCACGCCGCCCGCGGGCTCATAGCCGACCGCGTGGTCATCGACCTTGAGATCAACTTCGGCTTCTTCGAGCCCGGCGACGATATCGCTCCGGGCGATCGCTGCCGCATTGAAGGCGTCGACCAGAACATCGAGGTCGTCGCGACCGCCGGCTACGAAAGCCACCTCAGCACGGTTGCGGTCACTGCCAATGTTGTCACTGCCGTTGCCGAAGCCCCACCGGGGCTCC
Organism: Thermocrispum agreste DSM 44070; assembly: GCF_000427905.1. Taxonomy (GTDB): domain Bacteria; phylum Actinomycetota; class Actinomycetes; order Mycobacteriales; family Pseudonocardiaceae; genus Thermocrispum; species Thermocrispum agreste. The sequence goes on from NZ_ATYX01000006.1 coordinate 4,104, forward strand.
GCAGCATGGCGGAGCTCCCGGTGGTCAGCTTCGCCTCCAGAGGCGCGTGGACCAACGTAGATCAACGAGGCCAGCCATGATGCACAATTCTGAGCCGCTCACGCCAACCGCATTTCTGACCCGCTCCGCGGCCGTGTACCCGGAGCGCACCGCCATCGTGGATGATGACCGGCAGTTCAGTTACGCCGAACTGCTTGACCGGACACAGCGGCTGGCCGGTGCGTTACAGGCGCTTGGCCTGGGCCCAGGCGATCGAGTGGCAGTGCTGGCGCCGAACCGGCATCAGATGCTCGAAGCCCACTACGGTGTCCCATTCGCAAGCGGCGTGCTCGTGACATTGAACGTCCGGCTTAGTGCCGCCGAGATCGCCTACATCCTCGACCATTCCGGGGCTCGATTCCTGATCTTCAGCCCGGATCTGAAAACCCTTGCCGAGGCTGCCCTGAGTCAAGCCTCGGTAAAGCCTGTGACCTTGATGTGCGGCCCGGAATATGAGGAAGCGCTCCGATCAGCCAAGCCGTACCAAGCAAACGTCGCCGACGAGCATGCAGCCCTGGCGATTAACTACACCAGCGGAACGACCGGGCGCCCGAAAGGCGTCGTGTACACGCATCGCGGGGCATACTTGCAGTCCCTGGCGATGGCTTATCACAGCCGGATGACGGGTCAATCCGTCTATTTGTGGACTTTGCCTATGTTCCACTGCAACGGCTGGTGTTTCACCTGGGCGGTGACGGCCGCCGGCGCGCGGCACGTGTGCCTGCCCCGAGCCGAGGAATCAGCTATTTGGGCCGCCATCGAACAGCAGGGCGTGACGCATTTGTGCGCGGCTCCGACCGTATTGTCGAGCATCGTCTTCTCCGAGCGCGCCCAGGCCGTCCCAGTGTGGATCGGGACGGGCGGCGCGCCGCCCTCGCCGTCGTTGCTCGGTCGCGCGCGTGAGTTGCGTTTCGACGTGACCCACCTATACGGCATGACCGAGACGTATGGCCCCATCGTCATCAACGACTGGCATCCGGAGTGGGATTCGTTGCCCGAGCAGGTGCGGAACAAGCTCAACGCGAGGCAGGGTGTGGGCAACATCGTGGCCCAGCAGGTCCGGGTAGTTGACCAAGACGGCACAGAGATCACCCCCGATGGCACCACACTCGGAGAGATCGCCGTTCGCGGCAACAATGTCATGGCTGGCTACTTTCGCGACGAAGTAGCAACCGCGGCAGCGATACCGGACGGCTGGCTCCGTACTGGTGACCTCGCCGTTCGCTATCCCGACGGCTACATCGAGATACGCGACCGAGCCAAGGACCTCATCATCTCCGGCGGTGAGAACATCTCGTCGGTCGAAGTGGAGCAGGCCCTTGCAGAGCATCCAGCTGTTCTGGAAGCAGCGGTCGTCCCGATGCCGCACCCCCGATGGGGTGAACGTCCCGCCGCGGTCGTCACGCTGAGACCGGGCATGCGGGCTGCCGAAGACGAGTTGCGGGCACATTTGGCCGCCCGGCTGGCCGGATTCAAGATTCCGGACCTATTCCGCTTTGCGGATCTTCCCAAGACAGCCACCGGAAAAATTAAAAAATTCCTTCTGAAAGAGCAGTTCGCACGATTCCCAAATGATCTCCCTGGCGGGAACGCCTAGAAATACCGCGATATCGCGCTGGCGATAGGTGATCGGATCACCAACCCTCCGCGCAACCAAGTAACGGTCGAGTCATCCCGAAACTGACCGCAGGAGAAAATATGTCGAGCACGCTTGAGTTCAAAACAAAGAACCTCGTCAATGGCTTGCTAATAGACGCCGCCGATGGTAGGAAGCTCGATGTCGTCGAGCCCGCCACCGAAAAAGTTCTAGCGCAAGTTCCGGCCAGCGGCCCGGATGATGTCGAAGCTGCCGTCCAGGCCGCCCAGGAAGCATTTCGCGTATGGCGCCGAACCACTCCAGGCGAGCGTGCAGAAATGCTGCTGGCGCTTGCCGATGCGATCGATGCCCACGCGGAGCACTTGGCCATTCTGGAATCGCGCAATGTTGGCAAGCCACTACCGGTAGCGCGTGAGGAGATTCCTTTCGTCGCGGACAATATACGTTTCTTCGCCGGCGCGGCCAGGTGCTTGGAAGGCCGCTCGGGTGGTGAGTACCTGGCCGGCTACGAGTCGTACATCCGTCGTGAGCCAATCGGCGTGGTAGCCGGAATCGCTCCGTGGAACTACCCATTGCTGATGGCCGCGTGGAAGTTCGCCCCAGCGCTCGCGGCGGGCAACTGCAGCGTGCTCAAGCCAGCCCGATCTACCCCGCTTACCGCGCTGTACTTGGCGCACCTCGCCGCGGACATCTTCCCTCCCGGAGTGTTCAATGTGCTCGCTGGCAGCGCGTCCGACATGGGCGACAGTCTGGTGTCCGACCCGCGAATCGGAATGATCTCCATCACTGGAGACACCGCGACGGGAATGAACATCGCGCGAGTCGCGGCGCAGAACGTGACCAAGGTTCACCTTGAACTGGGCGGCAAGGCCCCTGTCGTGGTGCTCGACGATGCCGACGTCGAAGCAGTGGTCGAGGCCGTGAAGGTCGCGGGATACGTCAACTCGGGTCAGGACTGCACCGCTGCTTGTCGCATCATCGCCACACCGGGCATCTACGACCAGCTGGTCGAGGCCCTGGTGCCGGCTGTTCAGGGGCTCACTGTGGGTGATCCTGCCGAAACCGAAGAGCTTGACCTTGGCCCAGTCATCTCGGCCGGACACAGGGACGCCATCCTCAATTTCCTGGACGAAACCGATGGCGAGGTGGTCACCGGCGGCAGATCCCAGCGGGCCACCGGTTACTTCGTTGAACCGGCCGTAGTGGTTAATCCCAGCCAAGATGATCGCCTGGTCCAAAAAGAGGTGTTCGGCCCGGTCGTCTCCGTCCAGCGGGCGAACGATGCGGACCAGGCATTCGAGTGGGCGAACGATGTCGAGTTCGGATTGGCGTCGTCGGTCTGGACTCGGGATCTCTCGTCCGCGCACCGGGCCATTCGAGAACTTGAATTCGGCTGCGTGTGGGTCAACGACCACTTGCCGGTAGTCGCGGAGATGCCGCACGGCGGCTTCAAGAAGTCGGGCTACGGCAAGGACATGTCGATGTACGGCCTAGAGGACTACACCCGCATCAAACACGTCATGACCAAGGCCTGATCACTTACCAGCCCAGACTTCGGAGGTGCGTCAATGACAACAGCGGATCACACGGAACGGAAAAACACCGTAGACCTGGCGATGCCTAAGCCGCTCGACGAAGTCGAGCAAGCATTTGTAGACAAGTGGCACGAAAACGCGTACGGATGCTTCTCGTCGGGACACAAGTTCTGTCGGGAAGTTTGCCCAGTCACCCAGGTCACGCGTAACGAGAACCACACCCCGACGGCCTTCCACGCGAATGTTGTCGCAATGGAGAAGGGCCACCTCAATATCGAGGACGTGGCCGACGATTACGTCCACTGCACCCAGTGCGGGGCTTGTGAGCTTCGGTGCCCCAATACATTGATGGTGGGCGACTTTTATCGCGCTCGCACCGAGACCGTGAAGGTGGTGCGCGCGGCGCGGGCGATGCTGGTGGACAAGGGGTTGGACCGTGAGAAGTGGAAGCAATGGAATCGGCTCACTGATGAACTAAAGAACGAGCCGGTGCTCGGCGTCGACGACGGCAGCCAGCCGAACGGGCAAGCTTACGTCCGCAACTGGGCGGAGGGACTAGACATCCCGATCGGTGGCGAGACCATCATGTTTGTCGACTGCGAGGCAGCCTTCTATCGGACGTCGCTACCACGCGCCATCGCGCAGATTCTGCAGAAGGCCGGTTACGAGTTCGGCTTGATGAACGAGCAGTGGTGCTGTGGCGGCCCAGCGGCGGAAATGGGCTATGTGGAGCAGTCGATGCGATTCGCCAGGCACAATATCGACGACTGGCGTGCGTCCGGCGTAAAGCGCATCATCGCGATCGAGCCGCATGACTACGTGCACTTCACCGAGGACTATCCCGCCTACTTCGGAGACGAGTTCGACTTCGAGGTGATCCAGATCGTCGATCTCGTCGCCGAGCTGATCCGGCAGGGCAGGCTCAAGCTCACCGTTCCCATCGACCGGGTGGTTACTTACCACGACCCCTGTCGCCTGAACAAGCGCAAGGGAATTCATGAGGCGCCCCGAGAGATCCTGCGAGCGATTCCCGGTTTGACCTTCAAGGACGTTGACCGGGTCACCCAGTGGGCGTACTGCTCCGGTGGCGGCGGCGGACTGCCGATCGAGAAGCCGGAAATCACTGCCGAGATCAGTCGCCGCAGGTTGGAGAAGGCAGCAGAACTGGAGGTGGACACGCTGGTGAGTGCGTGCGTGTGGTCCGAGCGGCCGCTGAGCGCAGCTGGTGAAGAGGCCGGGATCGAGGTCAAGGACCTGATGGAGATGGTTGCCGAGTCCGCGGGGATTGAGATTGGCGGGAGGACCAGGGCATGACGACCGCCACGGTGGACAGCCACGTGGTTGACCGGCTGCGGGGAATTGTCGGCGAGGATGGGGTGTTGACCGACAAGGCCAGCTTGTTCAACAGAGCCCGGGTGCCCGCGCCGTTCCCGGTGCACCGCTGGGACGAGTACCTGCCGGACGTTGTCGTGCTGCCGCGGACGGCCCAGCAGGTTTCGGCCGTCGTCAAGCTCGCCAACGAGTACCGGATCCCGGTAGTGCCGCGCGCTGGCGGCACAGGGCTTGCCGACGGCGCAGTGCCGCTGCGTGGCGGGATCTTGGTTGACCTGAAACGCATGGACCAGATTCATGAGATCGACCTAGTGAATAACACCGTCACCGTTGGTCCAGGCATCAATCTTGAGACGTTGAATCGGTCGCTGAAGCAGCATGGAGTGATGTATCCGGACGATCCGGCCTCGTACGCCGTCGCGCTGGTCGGCGGCCGGATCGGCACAAGTGGATTGTCATTGCTGGGAGCGCGCTACGGACATCCGCGCGACCTGGTCATTTCCTTCGAGATCGTGTTGCCCACCGGCGAGATCATTCAGGTTGGCGACGGTGGCGGCCGGAAGGTGCGCAAGTCGTCGACCGGGTATCACCTCAAGCAGCTGTTCATGGGGCACCAGGGAACGCTCGGAATCGTCACGGAGGCGACGCTCGAGCTGGTGCCAAGGGCCGAGGCCGAGTTCGCCGCGTTTTTCCTGTTCGACGATTTCGACAAGGCCTATCGCACTTTCGCCAAGATCGGAAAGAGCGGAATCGCCACGCTGGGCGGAGTGATGCTTTTCGATCCAGAGAAGGTCGATTACCTGCGGCGTGACGACGAGGCGTACATCGTCCAGCCAAAGTGGGTGAAGTCCGTCTGCGCCGCGGCGCTGTATGGCACCCGGCCGGAGGTCGAAGCGGCGTCGAAGATGTTGATGGAGCTTGGCCGAAGCTTGGGCGGCCGCTATATCGGCGACGAGATCGCCCCGTGGGACTGGGCGGCTCGGCATGACCGTTATGCGAACCCGCTTCACGGACGTGACGCCAATGGGCAAGTGCTGCCAATGAGCTGGCACTGTGAGGATGCCGCCGTGCCGTACAGCGAGGTGCCGGCAGTGCTGCGCAAATGGCATGAAATCACCGCCCGGTACATGGAGAAATACGAGCTGTTCGATGACTGGGGGTGCTTCGCGTACAGCAATGGCGCGCACAAGCCGTGGGGTGACCTTCTGCTGGAGATCGACCTGGGCTTGTGGGAAGAGAAACTGGACGAGGAAGGCTGGCAAGCCTTCGTGTCGCTCAAGCGTGAGATCGCCCAAACGGTGCTCGACCACGGTGGTTCGATCACCGCATGCCACGGTTCTACAAGGACTGGGGACGCGGAACTGGTTCCGATTGAGATGGGCGCGTCGTGGGAGGTCATGAAATTGCTCAAGCGCACGCTCGACCCGAACAACATCATGAACCCCGGGAAGCAATGCCTGGACGAGGCGTACCAGGGCGGAGTGTGAGAAATGAGCGACGAACCTTACCGCTTCGGACGCTATCGGCAGGATGAGCAACAACCGCCAGAGCCGCGACAGGTCACCGATCAGGTCGTCATGCGGTTCGACGACATTTACGAGGTCGATCCACGGCGGATGACGCGGTTTCGCCAACAGAAAATGCCAGCTTGGGACTCGCATCGGATCGCGGCTGCCCGTATGGACCATTTGAGATACGTGCAGCGGGCGTTCGCGGACGAGACCCTAACCGCCGATTGCGCGGCAGACCCCATTCCAGCCGACGAGCCAGACAAAAGTTAACCAACGTCCAAGGCGCGTTTAGGCAAATGATCTGTCAGAAGGACTTAGCTGGCACAGGGTGCCTGGCTCCCATTCACGAACGAGCCGCGCCCTGTGCCCGCCGAGACGATCGTGCGCCAGCCGGGCGCAGTCAATCCCGCTGCGCGAGGCCGGCCGAATTTCCCCAGAGAAAACGGATCGGTTTGGGTCGCAATAAATGCACGGCGAGGCCGCGTAAATTTATCGCGCTGCCCGGTTAGACCCGTGCGGATCGGGAGTCGCGGTGAGCAACCCATCAGATGTGCGAAAGCCGGACGAAGATGCGCGACAGCTTGCGTCGCTGGGCTACGTTTCCGAATTTAAACGCGACATGTCGCTTTGGGAGAACTTCTCCCTGGGATTCACCTATCTGTCGCCTGTAGTCGGCGTGTACTCCCTGTTCGCGTTCGCTCTTGCGACGGGCGGTCCGCCAATGATTTGGGCGGTTGTCCTCGCGGCGATCGGCCAACTGTTTGTAGCACTGGTGTTCGGTGAAGTCGTTTCTCAGTTCCCGGTGTCCGGTGGGGTTTACCCATGGGCGCGTCGATTATGGGGAAGGCGGTGGGCCTGGCTCACCGGCTGGGTCTACATGCTGGCATTGGTGGTCACGATCGCCAGCGTGTCCTACGGAGCCGGGCCGTTCGTGGCGATGTTCCTGGACATCACGCCGTCCACCGATGTGACGATCGTGTGCGCGATCGTGTTGATTCTCATCGTCATGATGCTCAACCTCGCTGGCACAAGGATCCTCGCGAAGGTCGCCTTCTTCGGCTTTGCCGCCGAATTGGCGGGCGCGGTCGCCGTCGGCGGGTGGTTGCTGCTCACCGAACGGCGCCACGGCCTCGGTGTCCTATTCGACTCGGCGGGAGTCGAGGGTTCTAACTCATACCTGCCGGCATTTCTCGCTGCGGCCCTAATCGGCGTTTATCTCTACTACGGCTTTGAGGCGTGTGGCGACGTCGCGGAAGAGGTGAGGAACCCTGGAAAGCGCATTCCTAGGTCCATGCGCATGACGATCTATATCGGCGGCGCGGCCTCATTCGTCATTACTTTCGCACTGCTGTTGGCTGTGCCGGACTTCGGCGCGGTGATCACCGGCGCCGACCCAGACCCGGTCACGACGGTGCTGCGCGGCGCGTTCGGCCCGGTGGGCTTCAAGGTAGTGCTCGGGATTGTGTTGATTTCGTTCCTGTCGTGCGCCCTGAGCTTGCAAGCTGCGGCCAGCCGGCTTATCTATTCGTACGCGCGCGACGATATGATGCCGGTCAGTCACGCATTCAAGAAGATATCCGCAAAAAGGCATGTGCCGCCGTATGCCTTGCTTTTGACGGCCATCCTCCCGATATGTATCGTGATCGCATCGAAGATTTCTGAGAACGCGCTGACGAAGATCGTGTCCTTCGCCTCCCTAGGGATTTATCTGGCCTTCATGATGGTGGTCATGGCCGCATTGCGGGCGCGGCTGAAGGGGTGGCGTCCGAGCGGGAAGTTCACGCTAGGTCGGTGGGGGTTGCCGGTCACGTTGACCGCATTGGGTTACCAGTTGCTGGCGGCGACGAATATGGCGTGGCCGCGAACGCCAGACGCGCCGTGGTACGACAACTACAACGTTTTGCTTTCCGCTGCTTTGGTAGTGGCGGCAGGGCTTGTCTACATGCTGATCGCCAAGCCATACGCGCGGACTGACCTGCCGCATGGTGACGCGATTGCCGAACCAGTCAAACCGGAATCGGACTTCGCCGAAGCCGCAGGCAGAAAGGGGGGCCTCTGACTGCTGATCACAGGGAGAAGGCTAGGTAGTCGATTTGTGTCGTATGACTTTTCGTCATAGACCCAAAGAAAGGTGGACCTCAATGAGGAAGATTAAGGCCGTCGTTTATGGCGTTGGCGCTATGAACACGATCGCTACTCGGATGTTGCTAGATAAGGGTGTCGAGATCGTGGGAGCGCTCTCCCGCAGCGAGGCGAAAGTGGGCAAGGACCTCGGAGCCGTCACGGGGCTCGGCGAGCTGGGCGTCACGATCAGCAACGACCCCGCGGAGGTGTTCAAGCGGACGACGCCCGACGTCGCGGTTATCGCCGTCAACAGCTACATGGCTGACGCAGTGGAACAACTTCGGGCTTGCGCCGAGCACGGCGTCAACGCGGTCACGCTGAGCGAAGAGGCGCTGTACCCGTGGAAGACTTCGCCGGAGATCACCGAAGAGCTGGACGCCATCGCCAAGCGCACCGGGGCCACGCTTACCGGTACCGGACACCAAGACGTCTACTGGGTCAACATCGTCACCATGATGATGGGAACGGCGCACAAGATCGACTCGGTGACGGGCCGGGCCAGCTGGAATGTCGATGACTTCGGCCCTGAGGTCGCCGGGGACCAGCAGGTGGGAAGTTCGGTGACGGAGTTCGATAAGTGGTTGAAAAGCGCCAGCCGGCCGCCGACATTCGGGCGCAACGTGCTGGACGCGTTGGTCGCGCACACCGGCCTGACACCGACGAAGATCACTACTACGACGCGGCCCGATCTGGCTCCCAGCCGGATGTACTCCAAAGCACTCCAGGCGGAGGTTGAGGAGGGCGCAGTCATCGGCTTCACCGATGTCGACGAGATCCGCACCGAAGAGGGTCCGGTGTTCACCTTCGAGATGTCCGGCCGGGTCTACATGCCCGAGGAGGGAGACATCAACCAGTGGGACATCGCCGGAGAGCCCGAGCTGACCCTGTCGAACGGCACTGTGCCAACCCAGATCACCACCTGCACGCAGCTGGTGAACCGCATCCCGGACGTGATCAAAGCCGAGCCAGGCTTCGTCACCGTGGAGAAGCTTCCCGCGCTGCGCTATCGTGCCTTCCCGTTGCACGAGTATGTCTGGGGTACTCGTTGAGTGATCCGGTTCGCGACTGAGCCACGAGTTGCAGGAGGCCGAGAAAACGCATGCTGACATTGGGCGACCTCCTCGACCACAAGGAGTTCAAGCTCGAACTGCTGACGGGGAACAAGCGGGCGCGCGAGCGGCCGATCCTCGGGGCGCACAACTCCGAGATGGCTCATCCGACCGAGTTCATCCCTCCGGATTGGGTGGTGCTCACGCTGGGCATCTGGCTGCGCGATCAGCCCGAGGATGCCCAGCGTGAGCTGGTCCGGGAGCTCAACGCAGACGGCATCTGTGCCCTCGGCTTCGGCGTCGACGTAGCGTTCTCGCAGCCCCCGGCGGCCTTGCTGGACGAGGCCCGACTCCTTGAGTTCCCGGTTTTCCGGGTGCCCTACGAGACGCCTTACCGCGAAATCGTCGGATTCGTCAATAAGACGTTGATCGATACGGATTTTTCGTCCATTCAGCGCGCCTTTTCGATGCAGAACTATCTGCTGGATGCGTTCAAGGCCCACTGGCCGCTGCAAGATTTGGCGCAGCGGCTGAGCCGCCTGTTGCACGGCGAGGTGTATCTGTTCGACGCGTCCGGCCGTATGCGGCTGGGCGAGTCCGACGAGCGCGGCGCGCAAGTCTGGCTGCGAATAATACGACAGCGGGTCGGCACGTCCGCGGTGGCCGCGGACGACTTGCTCGCGATGCCGCTGATGGATGACGTCGGCCGCGAACAGGGTTGGCTGGCCGTGCTGGGCGGCAGCCGCTCGGCTTCGAATGAGCTCGTCCATGCCGTGATGCGTTTTGCCGGGAGGCTGTTGGACTTCGTGGACCTGCAACGCGACGCCGCGCGGGTCGAGGATCAGTTGGTGCGCGAGGAAGTACTCAAGGCTGCCCTTGAGCCGTTGACCACGTACGACGAGCGGGAACTGGCCGGGCGGTTCCGGCGTTTCGGCATCGACTTCACCAAACCGGCCAGGGCCGCGATTTTCCACGTCGGCGATAGAGCGGGTGCGGTTGCGCCGGAGCGCAGGCAGATGCTGGAGGACACGCTCGCGGCGCGCGGCATCCCGTTCCTCGCTATGGCCGAGCCGCGCGATCTCACCGTGGTTATGCAGGCCGAGGTAGACGAACTGGCCGCTTGGGTTGACGAGCTCGCCGAGCGCTTCGACCTGGTCGTCGGCGCTGGCCGAGAGATCACCCGGGTGAGGGACGTCGCCCAGTCGCTGCACGGCGCACGCACCGCCATGCGCCATTTAGACGGTCGGCTGCGCCTGGTGGACAAGCTCGGCTTGGCTCTGTGGCTGGTGCACTCCGTGGCGGAGACGGACCTGGTGGTCAAAATAGATCAGGTGCTCGGCCCGTTGCTGGACCGACCGGAGTTCATTCACACGCTGAAGGTGTATTTCGAGAATGATCTCAACGTGACAGCGGCTGCGGCTGAACTCTCTATCCACCCGAATACACTTCGCTATCGGCTCGGGCAGATCGAGGCGATCCTGCAACGCCCGCTGAGCAGCATGGCGACGCTAGTGGATGTCTATCTTGCGTGCTTGGCGTCCGAGAAAGGTGAGGACGAGTGCGGAGCCAACAACGAGATCATTCGCTCCACCCGCTGTGGGGATCCCGAAGCTCGGCGAGCGTGTGCGCCGGCCCGCCGGAAGACCGGAAATGTCACGTGTGGCTGAAACGGTCATTCCGTGATGGGTGAGCGCGCTGCCTTGATCGCCCCGTTGAACTCCGGCGGGCGGGCCGACGAACTCACGGCCCGGCTGACCGAGGCGATCCAGCTGGGCCTGGTCGCTAATGGGCACCGCTTGCCGCCAGAGCGCGAGTTCGCCGAGCAACTTGGGGTCTCGCCGATGACTCTGCGCGATGCCATCGCGGTCTTGCGCGATCGCGGCTTGGTCGAAACCAAGCGAGGGCGCAACGGCGGCACGTTCGTGACTCGATCGATCGAACCTGACGAAACCCCAGACCGCGCGCGCCTTGCCGGGCTTCCTGTGTCGGCGTTGCGAGACATCTGCGATGAGCAGCGAGCGATCACGTCTTTGGCGGCTCGTCTTGCCGCTGAGCGAGCGTCCGATTCAAGTGTGACCAAATTGCTCGCGTTGGTCGATCGGATGGACTCCGCTGCGACTCGTGGGGCCTGCATGCGGGCCGACAGCAGGTTCCACATCGAGGTGGCCATCGCTACTCGATCCGAACGATTGACTCGCCGGGAAGTGTCGCTGCAGGCCGAAACCGTCGGGTTGCTTTGGCTATCCGAACTCGACGAGGCCGAAGCTGTGGCGATCGTGGAAGAGCACCGCGAGATAGCGGGCGCGATCGCTGAGCAGAACCCCACGCGGGCGCAGGCTGTGGCCGAGAACCACGTTCTGCAGAACCTACGTCGTCTGGCAGGGTTGCACTTGAAACTGGTGGAGGGGGAGGAGGACCGATCGTGATCGAACAGGGGCATACAGATCAGGCGGCCGCGCTGCCCGAGGTAGCCGCGCGGCTGTCGGCTGTGCTCAATGCGCAACTGGAGCCGATGAATGAGTTGGCCGGACGGCTCACAGAGATGTGGGCACGGCCGTCAGCGCGGCGTAATGGGTTCAGTGGCACTGAGGTGAGTTCGCTGGCGAGCCAGGTTGAATCGGCTATCCGCCAAGTCGACCGCATGGTGGGACACGGATTCATCGCCGCGCCGGGCGTCGTTGACGGGCACGAGCGATACATGCTGTGGTTGCAGCGAAAGAACGGAAAGATTTACCGTCTCCGGCTCAACATCGACCACAGTGACCCGGATTCCTACGAGTACGTAACTATGGAGTGGTACGTCCGAGCGGTAACGTATGGTGCGCAGGTGCTCACCGGTCCGTACCTCGATTACTCGGGGTCAAACCACTTCGTGCTCACTTTTAGTGCGCCGGTGCGATCGGACGGTAAACTGCTAGGCGTCGTTGCCACCGATGTGCTCGTTCATAAGGCCGAAACCGAGTTCGTGAAGATTTTGCAGCGCCTCGACGAGGATGCAGTGTTGGCCAACGCCGATCGCATAGTAGTCGCGGCTAACTCGGTGCGCTGGATACCCGGGGACCGGTTGCCGGCTCACCCTGCGGATGATCCCGCGAACTTTCACTCCGTCGTGCCGCTCAGCGACTGGACTGGGTGGTGGTTGGCCCTGGCTAGCGGGCAAGGCGATGCCCGAAAGCCGCGGTGAGCTTCGTCAGCCGCTTCTTGCCATGCGCCTGATACCCCGTGGGGGTATCGTTGGGTTGCCTTCGAAGCACGGGAGCGGACGTCATGGACCATCATCCGCACCACCATGTCGAGCCCGCGACGTCGGGGGAGCAGCACCACGACCACGGCGCCCACGGTGGACATGACGAGCATGCGGGACACTCGCCGGAGATGTTCCGGGATCGCTTCTGGTTGTCCCTGCTGCTGACGATCCCCCTGGTGATCTACGCCGACACCGTGCAGATGTGGTTCGGCTACCAGGCGCCTCAGTTCCCGGGATCTGAGCTCATCGCGCCGGTGTTGGGCACGTTCATCTTCGTGTATGGCGGTGGGCCGTTCCTGGTCGGAGCGGTGCACGAGCTGCGCGCTCGCCAGCCCGGCATGATGCTGCTGATCGGCATGGCGATCACCGTGGCGTTCGTGTCCAGCTTGGCCGCCAGTTTCGGCCTGTTCGACGTCGAAGTGTGGTGGGAGCTCTCCCTTCTGATCGTGATCATGTTGCTCGGGCACTGGATGGAGATGCGCGCCATCGGCCAGGCTCGCGGCGCGCTCGCGGCGCTCGTTGAGCTGCTGCCGGACGAAGCCGAGCGCATCGGCCACGACGGTCAGATGGAAACGGTGCGGATCGCCGATCTCGCGGTTGGCGACATCGTGCTGGTTCGGCCGGGTGGGCGGGTGCCCGCGGACGGCACGATCGTCGGAGGCGCGGCCGAGCTGGACGAATCCATGATCACCGGCGAATCGCGACCGGTGGCCCGCGGCGAGGGTGAGCGTGTCATCGCGGCAAGCGTGTCCACCGACAGTTCGATCCGGATTCGGGTCGATGCCGTCGGCGAAGACACAGCGCTCGCGGGCATCCAGCGCTTGGTCGCCGAGGCACAGGCGTCGCAGTCACGCACTCAGGTGCTTGCCGACCGTGCAGCGGCATTGCTGTTCTACGTCGCGCTCGCGGTGGCGGCAGTCACCGTCGTGGTGTGGGCATTGCTTGGCGATGGGGACGCGGCGGTCGTGCGTTCGGTGACAGTGCTCATCATCGCCTGCCCGCACGCTCTTGGCCTGGCCATCCCGCTGGTCATCTCGATCTCCACGTCGAAGTCCGCGCGCAACGGCATTCTGGTCAAGGATCGGCTCGCGCTCGAGCGCACGCGTGAAGTCGACGTGGTCCTCTTCGACAAGACCGGCACCCTCACCAAGGGTGAGCATGTAGTCACCGACGTCGCGGCGGTGAAGAGCACCGAAGATGAGTTGCTGGCGCTGGCCGCCGGCGTCGAAGCGGAAAGCGAACACCCGCTGGCCCGCGCCATCGTCACCGCCGCTCGCGACCGGGGCGTCACGTCACGAGGCGTCGTCAACGCGCGCGCGATGACTGGGCGTGGCGTGCTTGGCATGGTAGACGGTCAGGCCGTCGCCGTCGGCGGTCCAAATCTGTTGCGTGAAAAGGGTTGGGATATCCCTCGTGAGCTCCATTCCCAGGTTGACGGGTGGAAGCGACGAGGGGCCGCCGTGCTGTATGTCGTTCGGGACGACGACGTGATCGGCGCACTGGCGCTGGAGGATCAGGTCAGGTCGGAGTCGGCGGGCGCGATCGATGCCCTTCATCGACTCGGGGTGAAGGTCGCGCTCATCACCGGTGACGCCCAGGAGGTCGCTGACACCGTTGCGGATGACCTCGGCATCGACGAAGTGTTTGCCGAGGTCCTGCCCGAAGACAAAGACAAGGCGGTCAGTGAGCTGCAGCGCCGAGGGCACACGGTGGCCATGGTGGGCGACGGCGTCAACGACGCCCCGGCGTTAGCTCGCGCCGACGTGGGCATCGCCATCGGCGCGGGCACCGACGTCGCCATTGAATCCGCGGACATAGTGCTCGCGGCCAACGACCCGCGTGCGGTCGTGGCCGTTATGCGTCTGTCGGCGGCCAGCTACCGCAAGATGCTGCAGAACCTCTGGTGGGCCGCCGGCTACAACCTCGTCGCCATCCCCCTCGCGGCTGGCGTGCTGGCGTGGGCCGGGTTCGTGCTGCCAATGGCCGTTGGGGCTGTGCTCATGAGCCTGTCCACCATCATCGTCGCCCTCAACGCTCAGCTGTTGCGCCGCGTCAACCTTCGGCCGGCGTCGTGAGCAACTATCCGGCATTCACATGTAGCCGAACAAGTGCTTGACAGCCAGCAGAGAGTTGGTCGTCTTAGCACCCTGTGGAACTTTCGGACGTTCACACGAGTGGCGAGGATGGGCAGCAAAGATGTACCTGACACAGGGATTACACCGTTCGGCGCAGCAGACCCCCGACGAGCCTTCGACGGTCTTCGCGGGCCGGGTCCGAACCTTCGTCGAAACTGCCGACCGTGTGGCGCGACTTGCCGGAGCGCTGCGAGAGAATGGCGTCGGCAGCGGAGATCGGGTGGCGATCCTGTCGCTGAACTCCGACCGCTACTCCGAGTTCCTGCTGGCTGTCCCCTGGGCGGATGCGGTGTTCGTGCCGGTCAACATCCGCTGGGCGGCAGCCGAGATCAGCTACTCATTGATCGAATGCGAGGCCCGCGTCCTCGTGGTCGACGAGACTTTCTCCGCTTTGGTTCCCGCCCTCCGTGAGGCACACCGCGGCCTGACGACGGTGATCTACTGCGGTGAGGGCGATCCGCCGGAGGGCATGCTGGGGTTCGAGGATCTCATCGCCCAGGCTGACCCCGTCGAAGACGCGCGCCGTGGCGGGGAAGCCTTAGCCGGCATTTACTACACGGGCGGCACGACGGGTAACCCCAAGGGCGTCATGCTCAGTCACGCCAACCTGTTGACCTCAGCCCTCGGGTCGGCGGCCACCGGCCACTTCTGTGAACCGGGCGGACGGCTGCTGCACGCCGCTCCCATGTTCCATCTCGCCGACGGTGCGGCCTGGGCTGCGCAGACCGCGCTGGGCGGTACGCACGTCATGGTGCCCGCGTTCGACCCGGTCGCCGTGCTCAGCGCGTTCAGCGAACACCAGATCACCACCACACTGCTGGTACCCACGATGATCGGCATGCTGGTCAACCAGCCCGACGCGGGCTCGTACGACCTGTCCAGCCTGCGGCACATGATCTACGGTGCCTCGCCGATCTCCGAACCGGTGTTGGAGAAGGCGATGAAGCTGTTCCCCAACGCCGGATTCGTCCAGGCCTACGGGATGACCGAGCTGTCGCCCGTCGCCACGCTGCTGCTGCCGGAGGACCACCACGACCCGGCGCATCGCCGCGCCGCGGGCAAGGCCGCGCCGCACGCCGAGGTGCGCATCGTGGACGAGCACGACAACGAAGTGCCCCGGGGAACCGTCGGCGAAGTCGTCTGCCGCGGCGGGCACGTCATGCTGGGCTACTGGAACCAGCCGGAGGCCACCGCCGCCGCGGTCCGGGACGGCTGGATGCACACCGGCGACGGCGGCTACATGGACGATGACGGCTACGTCTACATCGTCGACCGGATCAAAGACATGATCGTCAGCGGGGGAGAGAACGTCTACAGCGTCGAGGTCGAGAAGGTCGTCGCACAGCACCCGGCCGTCGAGTCCTGCGCGGTCATCGGCGTACCCGACGACGACCTCGGCGAACGCGTTCACGCCGTGGTCGTGCTGCGTCCCGGCGAGCAGACCACGGCGGAAGAACTGCGGGAGTTCTGCAAGCAACACATCGCCGGGTACAAGGCCCCCCGCAGTGCCGAATTCGTCGATGCGCTCCCGCTGTCCGGTGCCGGCAAGATCCTCAAAAGGGAGCTTCGTCGCAGGCACTGGGATCAGCATCACCGTGCCGTGCACTGACTCCAGCTAGCGGCCCGTCGGCGGAGCTGGGCTCCGCTCCCTTCGCGCTGGCCACCTGATGTGGCAGCCGTCCCAGCGGGGACGGCTGCTCGGTGACTCCTGCGCGCATTTTTTGTCATCCAGTTATCACGAGGAAGCAGCATGCGCAGAAAGGCAAACTGACCCTTGCCGTCGCGGTCGCGCTGGCCGCGATCGGCGTCGCGGTGCCGGCCGTCGGCGAACCGGCGGCGGCACCGGCGACGCAGTGCAAGAACGTCGAAGTTCCCGTCAAGGTCGGCACGCAGTCCGGCGCGATCTCCGGCACTCTGTGCGTCCCGGACGGCGCCACGACGGTTCAGCTACTGGTACCGGGCTACACCTACGACCGCACCTACTGGCAAATGCCGTACAAGCCGGACACCTACTCCTACGTGCGTGCCGCCAACAAGGCCGGGTACGCCACGCTGGCCATCGACCCGATGGGGTCGGGTGCGTCCATCAAACCCGTCAGCGTCTTCTCCACGTTTCAGGCCAGCGTGAAGACGGTGCACAAGGTCGTGCGGGCGCTGCGCTCCGGACAGCTCGGGCACAAGTTCAGCAAAGTCGTCGGCGTCGGGCACAGCCTGGGTTCGCTCACCATTTCGTCGGCAGCCGGGCAGTTCAAGGACATCGACGCTCTCGTCACCACCGGTTTCACGCACACCATCGAGGTCGCGGGCGGGCCGATCAAGGTGATCGGACGCAACTACTCCGCGATCTTCGATCCCAAGTTCGCTGGCTCCGGACTCGACCCGCTGTACGTCACGAGCATTCCCGGTTCGCGGAAGAACTTCTACAACGCCGCGAACGTCGACCCCGAGATCATCGCGCTGGACGAGAAGCACAAGACCACCAAAACGCTGGTCGACCTGGTCACTGGCGCGTCGATGTACAACACCAACAACGTCGACCGGACCCTCGACATCCCGGTCTTCGTGGTCACCGGCCAACGTGACGACCTCTTCTGCGGATTCGGCAGTACCGACTGCGCGTCCGACGCTCAGCTGGCCGCCTACGAGCGGGGCTGGTACGGCCCGAAGGCCACCGTCGAGGCGTACGCACCCGCGAACACCGGGCACGACATCACCCTGGAGCTGGGTGCGGCCACCACCAACGCGAAGATCATGGACTTCGTCGACCGGCACGTCGGCGGAGCCGGGACGAAGAACACCCGGCCGGGCGTGATCCCCGAGGTGCCTGCGCCGAAGCCGACGCCGCTGGACCCGATCGCGAAGGCGGCCAACGCGGCGTTCGTGCGCGCGGTGTTGCCGGCCAGTGACGCCGCCGTCGGTGTCGCCGACCAGGTGCCGGGGATCGGGACGCAGCAGAATCCCGTCCCGATCACCGCCGAGCTGCTGCGCCGGATCGGCAATGCGAACAACGCCGTGCTCGGCACGCTGCCCAACGAAATCCTCGCCACCTTGTAGCGGCAGGCGGCCCGTGGCGCCACCCGGTGCCACGGGCCGCTGTGTGCCCGGCGCGGGCTGGGTAAGCGGGGCCGCCACGACGCGGGCCGGGCAGGTGGGGGCGCTGTGCGTCTGGCAGGGCCCGGGTAAGCGGGGCCGCTATGCGCGCAGCACGGCCTGGGCAAGCCTGGTCGTGTTGCCGACGTGGCCGGGTTTCGTCCGCAGGTGGGGGATGCGGGCCAGGCTGTTGATCAACGTGATGGCGGCCCGGACCAGAACGGCCGCGTCGTCCTCGCTGACCTCGGGGCGGGCACCGCGAAGCAGCGTGACCCACTCGGTGAGGTAGTCACGCTGGGCCCGGCGGAAAACCGACATGCGGTCCTCGGGCAAGTTGATCGTCTGGGCGATCAGGATGGTGACGATGTCGCTGTTGGCCACGGTGAACTCGGTGTAGTGCCGGGCCAGGCCGTCGAGCGCCTCGGCGGGTGTCGATGCCGCGGAGAGAACCTGGTGCAGCCCGAGCCACAGCGTCTCGTTGCCTCGGTTCAGTGCCGCGGACAGCACATCGACCTTCGTGGTGAAGTGGTTGTACACGCTGGGACCGGCGATGCCTGCCGCGGCACCGATGTCGTCCAAGCCCACCGACGGATAGCCGCGCTCCGCGAACAACTTCACCGCCACGGCCAGCAGATGCTCCCGGCGCGATGCCGGCCGGATGCCGTCGGCACGCTCCACCAGCACGCGCTCGTCCGGCGGAAGCGGGGTCGTCGAAATCGCCGAGACCGCCCGGGTGAGCACGTCCTTGACGTGCGCCAGATCCAGCGGCCCGTGGTAGTAGGACTGGCTTTCCAGAACCGACAGGATCGCCCACGACCGCACGTCGGCGGTGGACCGGTCCTCGATGTCGGCACCCGCCCGCTCCGCGAGGACGCGGATCCGGTGCCGCAATCGGTCCCGTTCGTCGTCCGGGAGGTGGCCGGACTCGCGCTCCCACAGCACGCCGAATTCCCGCTGCCGCAGGCAGACATCGATGAACTCGGCCGCGAAATCATCGGCGCGTGCCGGGTCGACCTCCTCGATGGCGCGCAGCTGCTCGTCCAGCACCGCGAGGAGGAGATCCTGCTTGCCGCGGAAATGCCGGTACAGGGCACTGGCCGTGATGTCCACGTCGGCGGCGATGTCCGCCATGGAGACCTGGTGGTAGCCGAGCGTCCAGAACCGCTGCGCCGCTGCCGCGAGGATGCGGTTCTTCCGATCGCGTGGCCGCTGCCGCGGACGGTTGGTCGCCTTCTCGCCCGTGGTGTCCGTGACGGCTTTCGTCACGTCGATGTCCCCCCTTGGCCGTTCCGGTGCGCACCTACTGTAGGGCGCCCGCCGAAGCGCGGTCGGCGACGCTCGAGAAACGCGGCAACGCCCTCCAGGCAATCGGGTTCGTGAGCGAGGTCGGCGATGGTCGAGCTTTCCGCCGCCGACGCACCGGCGCGCGTGCCAGGTGCGGATCGAAGCAGGGTGCGAGTACGCGCCACCGCGGTCGCGGAAGTGCGTGCAGCGAGTTGCTCGCACCACTCGCGCGCCGCGGGAAGAAGCTCGTCAGCACCTACGACGCGGTTGACCAGTCCGCAGGCGTGCGCTTCTGCGCTGTCGACCGGGCGACCGGACAACAGCCAGTCTGCCGCGACAGCCGGTCCGACGAGGCGAGGCAGGTAGTACGTCGACGCACCCTCCGGGCACACGCCGAGACGCGTGAAGGGAAAGACGAACCGTGCGCCCTCGGCCGCGAACCGGAGATCGGCGGCGAGCGGGATCGTGGCGCCGCCACCTGCCGCATCGCCGTTGATCGCGGCCACCACGGGAACGGGCAGCTGGTCGATCACCGCAGTGACGCGGCCGGCAGGCTCGAGGTAACCCGGGCGATCCCCGCCGTCGTCGTCGACCAACGTGCGAATCGACGCTGCCCCGTCGAGCAGATCGACGCCCGCGCAGAACATGTCGCCCGCCCCGGTGAGGATCACCGCGCGCACCTCGGGGTCGCGCCCGCACTGCCGCAACGCCGCCACGAGCTGATCGATCAACGCCAGGCTGAGCGCGTTGCGCGGCGGACGGTCGAGCGTCACCGTGGCGATTCCGCCGTCAAGCTCGAGCCGCACGAACCGCTCCGCCATCGCTAACCCTCCGGTGACTTATCATAGTTCACGTCATTCGACGTATGCAGTCACCAGAAGGCTACCCGAGGTGCTACTGGATTTGCTGTGACCTAACCGTCATTCACGCAGAGGTTCAGGCGCGCGCATTGCCGGCGAGATACCGCGCCAGATAGGGCACCAGGCCGCCGCTGTCGACGACCTCGAGCATGGCCGGAGCGAACGGCTTGACCGCGAACACCGTGCCGTTGACCGTCACCCGCCCGGCGGCCAGATCGACCTCCAGCACGTCGCCCTCGTTCGCCGCGTCCGTGATGCCCGGGCAGGTCACCACCGGTAGCCCCGCGTTCAACGAGCGGCGGATGAACGCGGTGTCGGTCGACTCCACGACGGCCGCCGCGATGCCGGCCGCCCGCAGCGCCATCGGCGCCGGGGGATGGCTGGGAATCCCGAAGCCGCGCCCGGCCACCACGATGTCGCCGGGGGTCACGCGCTCGGCGAAGTTGGGCACCAATCCGGCGAAGCAGTGCCTGGCCAGCTCCGCCGGATCGTGGTCGTCGGCGAAATTGCGCAGTTCGGAGAACCGCACGATCCCGTCGTCGCCGCTGACCCAGTCGCCGAACTTCCACACCCGGCCGCGCAGCACCGTGGAACTAGCTGTGGACATGCGGTTTCCCTTCCCGGGCCAGCAGCGGCCGCGGATCGGTGATCTCCCCGGCCACGGCCGACGCTGCGACCACGTACGGACTGGACAGGTAGATGTCGGCCTTCCTGCTCCCCGCGCGCCCCGGGTAGTGCTCCTGATTGGTCGAGATGGTGACGTCACCGTCGCCCAGCGCGCCCAGGTAGCCCCAGCACGTGGTGCAGCCGGGGGAGAGGACGGTCGCGCCGCGCTCGGTGAACAACTCGATGAGACCCTCCCGCGCCGCCTGCGAGTACACCGCGGGGCTGCCCGGCGTGATGTACATGGTCACGCCGGGGGCGACCGGATGATCACGCAGCACCTCGGCCGCCGCACGCAGGTCGTCGAGCAGATTGCTTGCGCACGACCCGATCGTCGCCTGAGTGATACGGCGACCGCTGACGTCCGACACCGGGACGACGTCGGCGTGCTTCGGCGGCGCGGTGACGAACGGTTCGAGCGCGCTGAGGTCCCACGTCCTGACCTCGTCGTACTCGGCATCCGCGTCGGCCGTGAAGACCTCGTACGGCCGCCCGTCCGCCCGCTCCTACACGTACGCCAACGCCACGTCGTCCACGTCGGCGAGGGCGGTGTCCGCGCCTGCGTGATACATCCCGGCCAGCAGTCCCTGCCTGCTGTCGAGACTCAACGTCGACAGCGCCGGCCCGCCGAACTCGACGCACCGCTGGATCAGCCCGTCGCCGCCGCCGTAGTCGTGGCAGATCGCCTGCACGAGGTCCCGGACCCACACGCCCGGTGGCAGCGACCCCACCAGCTCGAAGCGGACGCTGGCGGGCACCCGCACCCAGTTGGAGTCGCGCACCATCGACACGATCACCTCGGTGCTGATCGGTACGTTCAGCGCGCCGACCGCCCCGATGCTGGAGATGTTCGGCTCGTCGGAGAACACCAGCAGCCCCGGCCGGGCGAAGCCCTGCTCGACCATGATCAGGTGGCGCAACCCGGCCCGGCCGACGTCGAAGAAGTTGTCGAACCCGGTCCGGCGGGCGAACTCCCGGCTCTCCCGGTTGCGGTCCACGTAGATGGACCCGTGCGCGGCCTGCGGGGTGTGGTCCAGCACCGCGATGACCTTGTCGGGGTAGGCGATCTCGTGGACGCCCAGCTTCTCCAAGATCTTGATGTTCTTGTAGAAGTAGATGTCCTGCATCACCGTGTAGTTGGGCGTGACCGTCACATAGTCGCCGACCTCGACCGTCTCCGTCCCCGCGGCGCGCGCGATGATCTTCTGCGCGACGGTCTGTCTCATGACTTGGCCGCCTTCTTGATCTTCTCCGGGTCGAAGTCGTTGAACTTCTCGACCAGCTCGTTGGTGTAGACCTGGTCCGGCTTGATGCCCGGCCCGACGAGCTTGTGCTCGGTGGCGAAGTCGATCCACTTCTGCACCGATTCCTCCGAGTACTCGCCCCATGTCTGCTCGGCGGGCGGCTCGCCGCCGCCGTACAGCGACTGCTGCCGGATGGTGAACTGCGCCATGGCCGCCTTCATCGCGGCGTCGTCGTCCGCGCCGACCTTGCTGTTCGGGTAGCGCTGGAACATCATCTCGATGCTCGCTTCCGGGTTGGCTTCCGCGTAAACCGATGCCTTGGCCCACGCGCGGCCGAACGCCGCGGCGAGGTCGGAGTTCTCGTCGAGCCATTCCTTCTGCGCGGTCAGGCTGGAGGCGAACAGATCCTTGATGTACTCCGGCTGGAACAGGCGAAGCTCCTCGCCGGTGCCGGACGTCATCGCCGCGAACAAGGTGTCGTAGGCGACCAGCACGTCGACCCGGTGCCGCTTCAGCGCATCCAGCGCGGGCGCGCCGGAGCCCACCGCGACGAACTTCAGGTCGCGGTTCGGGTCCAGGCCCGCCTTGACCGCGGCCGCCTTGGCCACTTGGGTCGGGCCGGAGGAGAGATCTTGCACGCCGACGGTCTTGCCCTTCAGGTCGGCGATCGACTTGACCGGGCTGTCCGGCAACACGGCGAACTGGGTGACGTTGGTGAACGTCCAGTTGTAGAACATCCGGATGTCCTGGCCCTTTTCCGTGGCCTGCAGCACCAGGTCCGGCGTTGCCGTGCCGATCTGCACCTTGTCGGACGCCAGTGCCTGCACCACCTTGCCGCCCGCGCCGAGGAAGACCGGCCGGACCGTGATGCCTTCTTCTTCGAAGTAGCCTTGTGCCTGCGCGACGGCGAGCTGCAGCATGTTGCCGCCTGGCGCGGTGGCGGAGACACCGAAGGTCACGGTCTTGCCGTCACCGCCGGGGCCGCTGTCGTCGGCGCACGCGCCGAGAGCGGCTGTTGCCACGCATGTCAGGACCGCCAGCGAGAGTCGGGCGGCGGACCTCATTGTCCGCAGAATGCTCACGACGATTCCTCTCCTTTCACCGGTCACCAGAAGACAAGCCGCTTGCGCAGCTGCACGGCGATTTGGTTGAGCACGACGCCGATGGCGGCCAGCACCATCAAGGTGGCGAACACGCCCGCGGTGTCGTAGTTGGTTTGTTGTTGCAGCAGCAGGACGCCGAGTCCTTCTTGCGCGGAGACGAACTCACCCAGCACCGCACCGAGCAGGGCGAGCACGGTGGCGACCTCGAACCCCGCTAGCACCGACGGCAGGGCGGACGGCAGCAGGAGTTTGGTCCAGGTCTGTCGTCGTGATGCGGACAGCGAACGGAACAGTTGCGCCCGGGCCCGGTCGACGCTGAGCACACCGCTCATCGTGTTGACCAGCAGCGGGAAGAACGTCAGTGTCGCCGCGACCAGCACCTTCGGCGTGGTGCCGAAGCCGAACCAGATCACGAACAGCGGAGCGAGCGCGATCTTGGGCAACGACTGCAACGCGACCAGGTAGGGGTAGAACGTGGCCCTGGCGATCGCCGACTCGCCGAGCACGAGCCCGCCGACGATGCCGACCACCGAGCCGAGCAGCAGGCCGAGCAGGGTCTCCTGCAACGTCACCAAGCCGTTGGTCCACATCTGGTCGAGCAGGAACGCGGAGCCGAACTGGGCGAGCACGTCGGACAACGGCGGCAGGATGAACTTCTCCAGGCCGAGGATCCCCGGCAGGAACTCCCAGCCTGCCGCCACCACGACGGCCAGCAGCACCGGCGGCGCCACCTTGCGCAGCGTGCGCCCGCCCTTCCCCCCCATCACGCACGCCGTCGAGCAGAGCCGCTGCCGCTTCAGTGTCCAGTCGTTCGGTGTGCTCCGGTTCCGTGTCGGGTTTGCGCTGCTCAGACACCTGCATGGCGGTCCTCCCGGATGAAGTAGGAGCGGATGTGTCCACACGTCTGCGCGAATTCCGGCGACTGGATGAGCGACACGTCCCGGTCCTTGGGCAGCGGGACGTCGATGATTTCCAGGATTCGTCCCGGCCGCGGCGAGAGCACCACGACACGTCCGGCCAGGTAAACGGCTTCGGAGATGTCGTGTGTGATCAGGACCGTGGTGACACCGCTGGCGGCCCACATGCGCCGCAGGTCGACGTTCATCTGTTCGCGGGTCATGGCGTCCAGCGCGCCGAACGGTTCGTCGAGCAGCAACACCGACGGGTTGGCCATCAGCGCGCGGCAGATCGCCACCCGCTGCTGCATCCCGCCGGACAGCTCGTGCGGTCTGCGGTCGGTGAAGTCGCCCAGACCTGCCCAGGTGAGCAGTTCTCTGGCTCGCTTGCGGTCGTCCTCGTCGATGCGGTGCTCGAGCTCGCGGGGCAACAAGCAGTTGCCGAGCACGGTCTTCCAGGGCAGCAGGGTCGGCGCCTGGAACATCATCGACACGTCCCGCCGCGGCGACTTGAGCTGCTGCCCGCCGACCCGGATCTCGCCCGCGGTGGGCTTGATCAGGCCGGCGAACGCGTGCAGCAACGTCGTCTTCCCGCACCCGCTCGGCCCGACGATGGCCACCAGCTCCCCGGGCTCGACGTCCAGGGAGAAGTTCTCCAGCGCCACCACGGGTTGCTTGCCGCGGCCGCCGAAGACCTGCGTGACGTTCTGTGCGGTCAGCCGCAGCGGTGACGGCATGGACAGCTGCGGGAAGCCGCCGCCTGGTTCGGATGTCTCGGTGGGTTGGTCGGCAAGGGCGGTGGTCTGACTACGTTTGCGGAACATGGCTTCCCTCCCGAACGAGTGGGCCTGGGTCAGGGAAGGCCCCGACCGGAACCTCGACGAGCGTCGGACGATCAGCGGTCGCCGCCTCTTTCAGCAGCTGGGTGAGGTGACGCGGCGACGTTGCCGTGAAGCTGTCCAGCCCGAACACCCGACCGAGGTCGGCGAAATTCGGGTTGTGCAAGGTGGTCCCGAGCGTTCGGCCGTCGAACTGCTCGAGCTGGGTGCGCAGCACGTTGCCGTACGCGCCGTCGTTGAAGACCACGAACGTGGCCGGGATGCGGTAGGCGACCGCGGTCAGCAGTTCCGCCATGCCGTAGGCGAAGCCGCCGTCGCCGGAGATCGACACCGCGCGCACGTCGGGGCGAGCCACCTGCGCGCCGATCGCCGTCGCCAGGCCGTAGCCGAGGGCGCCCTGGTAGCCGGCGGAGAGGTAGGTGCGCGGCTGGTACACCGGGAACGCCACCCGGGACAGATAACTGACCTGGGTCAGCTCGCCGACCAGGATGTCGTCGTCGGCCATGCCGTCGCGCAGCGCGCCGACCCACTCGGAGATCTCGCCGAGTTCGGCGATCTGCGCCGCACACCGGGTGCGGATCCGGTTGACGTCCTCGGTGATCCACATCGAGCGGGTCTCGCCGAGCTCCGCCGCCAGCGCCTCCAGGCCGAGACGGGCGTCGCTGTGCAGCGCGACGGTGGGCCGGTGCGGTGCGCCCAAGTACGCCGGGTCGGCGTTGACCAGGATCGTCGGGGTGTCGGTGACCAGCGGTGAACCGTCCATCCGGACACCGCGGCTGCCCACGATCAGCACGAGGTCGGAGGCGGGGATGACTTCGCGCCCGCCGAGACTGGTGAGCGTCCACGGGTGGCGGTCGGACAGCGCGCCACGGCCGTTGGCCGTCGTCACCACGGGTGCGCGAAGCTTCGAAGCGAGTGCGCCGAGTGCGTCGCTGGCGTCCGCTGCGGCGACGCCACCGCCGACGAGGATGACCGGACGCTCCGCGGAGGCCAGCAGCTCGGCGGCGCGAGCCACGGACTTCGGGTCCGGCACGACGCGGCGGGGGCTGCCGGGGACCGCGACGGAGGAACCCGTGAGCTCCTCCTTGAACAGGTTCTCCGGGATGGAGATGGCGACCGGTTGGGGGCGCTCGCTGCGCACCGCGACCAGCCCGTCGCACACGGCCGCGGTCAGATCGCCGACCGAGCGGACCGCCCGGACCGATTTGGTCACCGAACGCAACACGGTCTCCTGCGCGCGGATCTCGTGCAGCAGGCCGCGGCCGCCGTCGATGGCCCAGGTCGGCAAGTTCACCGCGAGGGCGAGCACCGGCGACGAGCAGGAGAACGCCGTGGCCAGGCCGGTCATCGTGTTCAGCACGCCCGGGCCGGGGACGGCCGCGAGCACGCCCGGCCGGCCGCTCGCCCTGGCGTAGCCGTCGGCCATGTGGGCCGCGCCCTGCTCGTGCCGGCACGAGATGAACGTCAGCAGCTCCTGCCGCCTGGCCAGCGCGTCGACGAAGAAGTCGAGCTGGACGCCGGGCACGCCGAACAACGTCGACACTCCGCCCGCGACGAGCTGGTCGGCGACACCGTCCGCGCCGATGTTGCTGGTGACAGCGGACGCGTCGACCGCCTCGCTGCCCACCCCCGAAGCGAGATCAGACACGCTGGGCCACCGCCTTCGTCTCGAGGAAACCGTCGATTCCTTCCAAACCGCCCTCGCGGCCGATGCCGCTGTTCTTCATGCCGCCGAACGGCAACTGCGGTGCCAGCGGGAACGGGTCGTTGATGCCGATGACGCCGAAGTCGAGCCGCTCGGCCAGCGACCACAGGTGGCCGGTGTCGGCGCCGTAGAGGTAGGCGGCCAGCCCGTAGCTGGTGGCATTGGCCTTGGCGATCACGTCCTGCTCGTCGGCGTAGGAGTACACCGGCAGCACCGGACCGAAGATCTCTTGCTGGGCCAGCACGGCCGAGTCGCTGACGTCGGTCAGCACGGTGGGGCTGAAGAACGCGCCGTTGCCCAGTTCGCCGTCGGTGAGCCGCGAGCCCCCGGTCAGCACCTTCGCGCCCAGTCGGACCGCGTCGGCCACCTGCTCCTCGAGTTTGCGCAGGGCGGACTCGTCGATCAGCGGCCCGAGGTCGACGCCGTCGCTGGTGCCCGGGCCGACCCGTAGCCGGGAGACACGCTCGACCAGCGCCGCGCAGAACCTCTCGTAGAGCGATCCGTGGACGTAGAGGCGATTCGTGGCGATGCAGCTCTGACCACTGGTGCGGAACTTGGAGGCCACCACGCCGGCGACGGTCTCGTCGACGTCCGCGTCGGGCAGCACGATCGCCGGCGCGTGGCCGCCGAGTTCGAGCGCCACTCGCTTCAGCAGGCCCTCGCCGTGCCGCTGCAGCATCAACCCGACCTCGGTCGACCCGGTGAAGCTGATCTTCGCCACCCGGGGGTCGGCCAGCAGTGCCTTCACCAGCGGATCGGGCTGCGACGTGGTCAGCAGGTTGAGCACGCCGGCAGGCAGGCCGGCCTCGACGAGGTGGCCGACCAAGGCCTTGGCGATGAGGGGAGTTTGTTCGGCGGGCTTGGCGATCACCGTGCAGCCCGCGGCCAGGGCCAGCGCGATCTTGCGCAGGAACATGCTGGCCGGGAAGTTCCACGGCGAGATCGCCACGGTGATGCCGACCGGCTGCTTGAGCACCGCGCCGCGCCTGCTGCCGCCGAGGTCGATCACCCGGCCGTCGGCCCTGCGGGCTTGCTCGGCCGCCCAGGTCATCGCCCCGGTGGTACTCCCCAGCTCACCCCGCGCTTCTGCGAGCGGCTTGCCGTTTTCCCTGGTCAACAGCAGGCTGAGCCGGTCGGCGTCGGCCGTGATGGCGGCCGCGGCGTCGCGCAGTACTCGGGCGCGCTCGTCCGGTGCGGTCGCTCGCCACGCGGCCGCAGCGGCAGCCGCAGCGTCGACCGCGGCCGCCGCGTCGTCGACTCCCGCGTCGTCGGCCGAACCGATTCGCTCGCCGGTGGCCGGGTCGTGGACGTCGAACCGTGCCGGCGCGCTGCGCCACGCACCGTTGATCAACAATGTCGGCTCGCTCGCCAACGCGGTGTCGCTGGTCATGAATTGTTCTCCGCTTTCGCCGATTCCTGTGCTTTGCGTTGGCGCTGCTGCTCCTCGACGGTGCCGTCGAGCATCTTGATGCGGGCCTGTCGCGCCCGCGCCGTGTGATGCTGCGCCAGTTCTTCGGCGCGCTTCGCGTCGCCGGACTCGATCGCCTGGAGGATCTCGTCGTGCTCCTCGATCGACTTCGCGGCTTCCTCCGGCAATGAGAAGGTCGAGCCGGGGTAGCGGTGGTGCGTGTCGTGGGCCTTCCGCAACATCTCCAGCAGGAACGCGTTGCGGGAGGCGACGCAGATGGCGTCGTGGAAGTCGAAATTGAGGCTGGCCATCCGCGCGATGTCGCCGTCGTCGAATGCCCACTTCATTTCCCGGTGCAGCCTGCGGAGCCGGATCAGGTCGGTGGTCGACGCGTTCTCCGCGGCCAGTCGTGCGGCCAGCCCGTTGAGCACTTCCCGCACGGCGTAGACGTCCAGCACTTCTTCCGGGGTCACGCTGGCCACCACCAGCCTGCGGCCGGTGGTCCGCTCGAGGAAACCCTCGGTTTCCAGGCGCAGCAGCGCTTCGCGGATCGGTGTGCGGCTGATGCCGAACAGCTCACCGAGTACCGGCTCCCGCAGGTACTCGCCGGGCTTGATGGACCCGGCCGCTATCGCGTCGCGCAGCGCGAGATAGACGGCTTCGCTCGCGTTCGCCGCGGTCCGGTGGGACCGCCAGAGCTCGGCGAGCGTGGGGGTGTCGTAGCCGTCGGAAGCGCCGGAATCGTCGCGATCGTCTGCCAAAGTATTCAATGCTGATCCTCCTGTCGACGTGAATATACAGTTGTATTTTCTCCGGTCAAGGGGCCAAAGGGACGCCGGGGGTGACCGGGAGATGTCGGGCACGTTGCGCCGCGTCCGGTTGCGGAAGCTGATGTGCCGCCGTGGTTGCCGCTCGGGGTCGGCCTCGGATTGCCCCGAGAGCGTGTCGAACCGCGAAAAGATCACTTGGTCTGGCTCGCCGTGAACAGCGCGCTTGCCGTCGTAGCAGCTCTTGCATCGATCGCCGGTGCCGTTGCGAGGTGTCAGGGGCTCGCTTCGAACGCCGCCGGCAGCGCGAACAGCGCCAGTGGGAACGGCACGACCGGACCGGCCGGTACAGCGGGTCGTTGCTGACGGCCGCGTCGTCGTTGTCCAGCAGGCTTTGCAACGCCGTCGACACCGACCAGATCGCGGAGTCCACCGGTGGGGACGGGCGGTCCGGCTCGCCGCAGCCGGGCTCCCACCAGGTGCGTGCGGTAGAGCGCGTGGAACTCCAGGCCCTCGACGACGAATCCGCCGAGCAGCCCCCCAGATGCCGGCGACCCACCTGCACTGCGCAAACGTGGCGCTGACGGGCCGCCGTGAGATCAACTTCGGGCGGTTCGTCCGGTCATCGCCCGAGTGGCGCCATGACCGCCGCTCCGTTTCGGACGACGAGTACCCCAACCAAATCCACGCCTCTCCGGTCGCTGCATGTGGACCGAGCCGAGAGAGGACGGGAAGGAATGACGACCATCGACATCACGCCACAACCAGAGCAGGTCGAGCTGACGCGCACCCGGGGCGCCCTCGCCGCGGTGTCCGTCGTGTTCGTGGCGATTCTGAACTTGATCTTGACGCTGACCATGCCCACCGTGTCGGACGAGGTGCTTGCCCAGCTCGACGACCTGGCGGCCGGGCGCGACCCGGACTACACCCCGGATTTCTCCGAACTGCCCGACGACGTCCCGTCGGAGGTCACGGAGGTCTCCGCGCCGGTCGACGTCGCGAACGACTACGCCGCCTGGGAGTTGTTCAACGACCTGACCACGGTGATGTGGTTCGGGGCCGTCGTGGCGTTCCTGGTGTGGCTGTGGCGGGCAAGCACGGTTGCCGGCGCCGTCGCCGACTGGCAGTTGGACCACTCACGGCCGAAGGCGATCTGGTCGTGGTTCGTGCCCGGCGTGAATCTGTTGCTGCCCTACCGCGTGGTCGCGGAGATCTGGCAGGCAAGCAAGCCGGACGACGACAACAGTGGTCGTGGTTTGCTGGTCGGCTGGTGGACGTGCTGGATCGTGTCGTTGTTCGCTTCGTTGTTCTCGGTGTACGACCTGGCGACCACGTTGACCTCGCCCCAGCCGAGCGCGACGTTCTCCAACGGGGTGGCGGCGGCGTACGTGTCAGCGTTGGCAGTTGTCGGGGCCGCGGTGTTCCTGGTGCCGATCATCCAGCGCATCGACAGCTGGCAGATGGCTGCCGCCCAGCGTCGGTAAGCACACCTGCGCACGACCGAGCTGACTCACGTTGTCAGCTCGGTCGAGCGCTGTTCGGGGAACGCTTCGGCGGAATCTCGCGTCCAACATTCGCGCAGACGCCCGACAGTGGGCGCGATTGCGGAAAGCCGCCCGCAAGCGTGCACCACGCCATAGACTTCCCAGGCAGACAGCATGCGCCTGCGATGACTGTGGCGAGTGCGGAGAAAGAGGGGACGTTCATGAGCCGCCGTTACGACCCGGAGGCGATTGCCTCGTTGGCCAAGAAGGTTGCTGGGCTGACCGACGGCTACAGCAAGACCAGCGACGATCTGGGTGACGGTGATCCTGGCACGGCGTTCGGGCATCTGAACAACGCCGCGTCGGCGGGCTCGACGGTCAAAGGCTTCTACAGCAATGTCAACAGCGAACTGAGGGCCGCGAACGAGCTGGTCCAAGCGGCGGCGGACGCCCTGGCGAGCGCGGCCGAGCGGTTGCGTGACGACGACGATGAAACCGCGCACAGCTTCGGTGGCTCTAAGCGGGAGTGAGCGCGACGACAAGGGGAACCAGGGGTAGGTGCCGATGACGACCGCGGAGGAGCAACTGAGCACGCTCGACGATCCGTCGCGTGACCGCCCGCCGGCGATGGACGCCATCGACAAGCACGCCAGCCAGACGGAGAAACTCGACCCGGCGGCGATCAACGAGCAGGCGCGCAAGGTCAGCGGGGCAGCGACCAAGACCAACGATCTCGGGGACGACCTGAAGGCCTTCCGCGAGGACGTCCTGCGCAACTGGGACGGCAAGGACGCCGATGCCGTCGCCGAGCACCTGGACAAGCTGAGCAAGGCCAGCTACAACGTCAGCGACCGCGCCGAAGCCGCCAAGAAGGTGCTCGAGCGGGTCTCCGAGATCCTGGAGGACGTCAAGAAGAAGGTGCTCCAGCTGGCCAAGGAGGCCAACGACAACGACGCCGAGAACCGCAAGCTGATCGCCGCGGCCAGGGCACGCAAGAACAGCTCGGACGACGAGAGCGTGATCGCGGCAGCGGCGGCGGAGATCCAGCGGCTGCGCGCGCTCAACGAGAAGGACGCCAACGCCAAGAAGGAAGAGATCGAGCGGCTGCTCGACGAGGCGGAGCGGCAGATCGACCAGCTGCTCGAGCCGCTCGGCCTGGAGATCGAGGACGGCTTCGTCAAGCTGCTGCCGGAGAAGGCGTCCAGGACCAAGACCTCCAGCGCCGAATCGACCCCGGTGAACGTGGGCACCAAGACCCCGCCGGTCACCGGCGGCGGTGGCGGCGGTGGTGGCGGCGGGGGCGGTGGCCTGCCTCCCGCGGTGCCCGGCGACGGCAGGCCGGCCAAGCCGATCGAGGCGCGCGGCGAGAACCCCGCCGAGATCGCGAAGCGCTTCCTCGGCCGCAACGCCGCGGACCTGAAGGTGAGCGGTGAGCTGCCCGCGATGCAGTCGTGGGTGCCCAACAACGTCAACTGCGCGAACTTCGTCTCCGGTGTCCTGGAGGCGGCGGGCCTGATCGACAAGGAGCAGGCCAGCCCGTCGGTGGCGCAGCTGCGGGCCAACCTGAAGGCGGACGGCTGGCGGTCGATCCCGCTCTCCGAGGCCAAGCCGGGCGACGTGGTGATCTCCAACGGGGGTGGGCACGTCGTGATCTACGCCGGGGACGGCAAGTTCATCGGCTCCAACAACGTCAACCCGGACGGGTCACAGCGGGTCAGCTGGGGTGGCGGCAACAACGTCGTCGAGGTGCTGACCCCGCCGGTGTAACGGGAACGTCGACGCGAAGCCCCGGCTCGGACGCCCTTCCAGCGGACGTCCTGGCCGGGCTGTCACATGTCGGTAGTGAGGCCGGTGGGCACGGCCGATCCAGCACGGGAAGCCACCAGGCGGCGAGAGGATCGAGCGCGTGTGCGCTCTCGCGCGAAGTCTCAGACCCCGATCAGGGAACGCGGGGCTTCGTGCTCGTCCGGCCAGGTCAGCCAGGCCACGTCGGTCGGCCCGATGGCGTACTCGAGCAACCGCCACGAGCGCACGTCGGTGTCGGACACCGCATTCTCGTCCATCTTGAGCAGGGCCGCGAACACGTCGGAGAGCGCGCCGTCCTCGCTGCGAGCCTGGTAGACCGTGCCGGCGTAGTTCGCAGGCCCGCCGTCGCGTGCCCGCATCGTCCCCTGGACGAACACCCACGGCCCGATCCGGTTGACCTGTCCGACATCCAGGCGGATCCGCACGCCGAACGCCTCGCGCAAGGGAGCGGTGGCCGCCTGCACGATCGCCTCGCGTGCCGGCTCGTCGTCGCCCAGCATGCGTGGAACGGATTCGGACGGGCTGTGCATCGAGCTTCCTCCCGATAGCAGGGCAGCGTGTCGGTTGGTGACGTCTCACGGTAGCGCGACCAAGCCGTCGGCGTAGGCAAAATGCGCAGACTTCACGCGACGACGTGGCGGGATTCGCGTGGTGTTCCGGCAGCCTCGAGGCATTGGTTTTCCGCCACCCGGCACCGGGTAGCCGCGGGCTCGACAGATGTCCGGGAAGGCGCCCGCATGCCCACCGACGACAACGCCGGAGCCGATAGGATCGGGCTTGCCGGGCGGACGACGACGGCGTTCGGCGTGCCGGGAGCGGCCGTGATGGCGGCCGTGGACGAGAT
Organism: Thermocrispum agreste DSM 44070; assembly: GCF_000427905.1. Classification (GTDB taxonomy): domain Bacteria; phylum Actinomycetota; class Actinomycetes; order Mycobacteriales; family Pseudonocardiaceae; genus Thermocrispum; species Thermocrispum agreste. The sequence goes on from NZ_ATYX01000006.1 coordinate 36,666, forward strand.
CGTCGTCCACCAGCTTCTCCTGGCATCACTGCCACGACCGGTCCACCACCGCCGTCGGGCTGGTGTCGGACGGGGTACTGCACACGACCGAGGTCATCGCGCTTGTCGTCGGTTTCGTGGCGGCCGCCGACCTGCGGCGGCGCATGCCCCGTCCGGGCCGCAGGCCTGGGCTGGGTTCTTCCTGGGGTTGGGCGGATTCCAGCTGTTCGACGCGACGGTGCACCACAAGCTGTTGCACGTGCACCAGGTGCGGCACGGGGTCGACCTCCTTCCGTACGACCTGGCCTTCCGTACGGCCTGGCGTGGAGCGGGGCAGACCTCGTGCTGCTGGCGATCGGCGGGCGCTGGCGATGCGGGCGAGGCGTACGGCTCGTTCACGGAGTCACCCGTGATCGGTGTGCAGCATCACGGCGAGACACCCGGCATCGGGCCGAGACCGGTCAAGTGAATGATGGCCGCGGTCGTCACCGGTCGAGTGAATGATGGCCGCGGTCGCCGTGGCCGCCACGGTCGGATACCTGAGAGGCGCGGCACAGCTGCGCGACCGAGGCGACGAATGGCCGCGTTGGCACAGCGGGGAATTCGCCGACGGAACGTTCGTGTTGGCGGCGGCGCTGGTGGCCAGGCCTCCTGAGGGCTCGTTCGCTACATCCACGGCGCAGCACGTCGTGGTCGCCATGGTGGCCTCGCTGCTTGTGCTCGCGCGTCCGGTGACCCCTCACGTTGCGCGTGGCGTCGGCCGGAATCCGGAGGCGGATGCTCGCCGTGGCCCAGTATCGCCCAACGGGCGCCCTCCTGTTCCCGCCCGTGGCCGCTGTGTCGGACATCGGCGGCTTGTGACTGCTGTATCGGACATCGCTGAGTGGAGCCGTGCACCATGACGGCCTGCTGCACGCAGTTGTCCAAGTCCATGTCGTATTCGCGGGAGCGCTGGTCGCGTTCGCGGTGTGTCGACTGGGTTCGGTGCGGCATCGTGGAGGCTGCTCGTGCGTGGCCTGACCCTGCTCGGAGCGGGCGCGGCACATGCCGTGCTGGCGAAATCACTCTTCGCGGCATCGCCGCCGGGTGTCAGTCATGCGGCCGCTGACCTGCAGCTTGGCGCCCAGGTCATGCACTACGGCGGCGACGTGGTCGGCATGGCGCTGGCCGCGGTCCTCGCATGGCAGTGGTACACCCGCCGTGCCCGGTCGGCGCCACGCTTCGGCTTCGGACGGGCCGGTACCGCGTGAGGTTCGTCGTGCCGGACTTCGGGTAGGCCGAATCCATGGCAGGCGAGAACAAGGTCCGGGCCGAGCGGGACGCCATCGCCGAACCGTGGGGCTCCCGCACACCGTACGGGGCGGGGGAGCCATGGCCGGTCAGAGTGGACATGCGACTTGACGAGGGCGTTTCGCCCGACGACGTGGATGTGTGGGTCCAGACGGCCTCGGTGCTGCACTCCAACGGCGACGCGATGGACATCGCGGTAGCCGGCGGCCGCATGGTCGGCGTGCGCGGGCGCGCAACGGACCGGATCAATCACGGCCGCCTGGACGTCAAGGACCTGTTCGGCTGGCAGGCCAACGCCTCGGCCGACCGCCTCACCAGCCCGCTCGTCCGGGAGAACGGTGAGCTCGTGGAAACCGACTGGGACACCGCACTGGACCGGATCGCCACGGTCAGCCGTGACCTGATGGCGAGCGACGGGCCGGCTGCGCTCGCCTTCTACACCAGCGGCCAGCTCTTCCTCGAGGAGTACTACACGCTCGCCGCCATCGCCCGTGGCGGGATCGGCACGCCGCACCTCGACGGCAACACCCGGCTGTGCACGGCCACCGCGGCGCAGGCGCTGAAGGAAAGCTTCGGCTGCGACGGCCAGCCCGGCTCCTACACCGACTTCGACCACGCCGATGTCATCGCCGCGTACGGGCACAACATCGCGGAAACCCAGAGCGTGCTGTGGGAACGCATCCTCGACCGCCGACGCGGTGCGGACCCGCCGGTGCTGGTGTGCGTCGATCCTCGCCCGACCGTGGTGGCCCGCGAAGCGGACATCCACCTGGCGCCGGTGCCGGGAACCAACATGGCGCTGATGAACGGCCTGCTGCACGAGATCGTCGCCAACGGATGGGTCGACGAGGACTGGATCGAGCGCAACACGGTCGGCTATCCGGACCTGGTGGACATGGTGTCGCACTATCCGCCCGAGCGGGTCGCCGACATCACCGGCGTCACCGCTGCGCAGCTCCGGGAAGCCGCTCGGGTGCTGGGCACCGCCGAGCGGCTGGTGTCGACCGTGCTGCAGGGCTTCTACCAGTCGCACCAAGCCACCGCGGCCGCCGTCGCCGTCGACAACGTGCACTTGGTGCGCGGGATGATCGGCCGCCCCGGCTGCGGGGTGTTCCAGATGAACGGTCAGCCCACCGCGCAGAACACCCGCGAGTGCGGCGCGGACGGCGACATGCCCGGGTTCCGGAACTGGGCGAACGAGCGTCACATGGCCGAGCTGGCCGAGCTGTGGAACGTGGACCTGGCGGACATCCCGCATTCCGGTCCGCCGACCCCGGCCATGGACATCTTCGCCGGTGTCGAGGACGGTTCGATCCGTCAGCTGTGGGTCAGCGGGACCAACCCGGCGGTGTCCCTGCCGGAGCTGGGTCGCATCCGTGCCCTCCTCGGCAGCGACGAGCTGCATCTGGTGGTGCAGGACCTGTACTTCACCGAGACCGCCGAACTGGCTGACGTCGTCTTGCCCGCCGCGGCCTGGGGCGAAAAGATCGGCACCTTCACCAACGCGGACCGGACGGTGCACCTGTCCGACAAGGCCGTCGACCCGCCGGGCCAGGCGCGATCCGACTTGGACATCTTCCTGGCCTACGCCCGCAAGATGCAGCTGGCCGACCGGGACGGTGCGCAGTTCCCGCAGTGGCACGACGCTCCTTCCGCATTCGCCGCGTGGCAGCGCGCAGGCGCTGGACGGCCGTGCGACTACACCGGGCTGTCCTACGAGAAGCTGCGCGGTGGCAGCGGGATTCCCTGGCCGTGCAACGCCGACCACCCGGACGGACTGGAACGCCTGTACGCGGACGGCTTCCCGGCGCATCCCGACGAATGCGAGCAGTACGGCAAGAATCTGGTCACCGGCGAACCGTGGAGCGAGGACGAGTACCGAAGGTGGAATCCGAACGGGCTGGCGATGATCAAGACCGCGCCTTACGTGCCGCCCGTGGAGCCACCGGACGACGTCTACCCCTTCCACCTGATCACCGGGCGGACGCTGACCCAGTTCCACACCCGCACCAAGACCGGCAGGGTCTGGCAGCTGACCGACGCCGCTCCGGAAGTGTGGGTGGAGGTGAACGTCTCCGACGCGGTCGACCTGGACCTCGCTGAGGGCGACCTGGTCCGGGTGGAAACCCGCAGGGGAGAAGTGCTGGCCCGGGTGCGGCCCACCGAGATCCGGCCCGGTGTGCTGTTCCTGCCGTTCCACTACGGCTACTGGGATGCCGCCCCGGACGACCGACAGCGCGCAGCCAACGAGCTGACACCGACGTCGTGGGATCCGGTGTCGAAACAGCCCCTGTTCAAGACGGGTGCCGCATCGCTGGCCATCGTGGCCCAGGCCGAAGGGGCGACCGCACCCGCGCCGACCCACACCGCGTCCGCCCCGGCAGGAACCGTTTCCGTGGCACGCACCGCCGGCGGTGGCCGGGCGGTCGTCGTCGAGAACCCGGCGGGACGGCGAGCAGAACCGGGCTGGAGGTGATCACTCGCCGGGGGCGAACTCCTGCGCTTTGCTGCGCACGCCCTGCATGAGCATGCGCCACGCTCCCCGGTCACCCTTCGCCAGCGCTGCTGCCGTGGCGGACAGCTGATCCAACCCGACGTGCGGCGGGACCGGCGGGACTTCGGGATCGCAGATCACGTCGAGCACGACCGGGTGATCGGCGGACAGCGCGCGGTCCCATGCCGGGCCGATCGCGTCCGGTTCCTCGACGCGGATGCCTTCCAGCCCGAACGCGGTGGCCACTTCGGCATAGGAAACGTCCGGCAGGGTCTGGGACGGCTCGAACTTCGGGTCCCCGCCGAGCGCTCGTTGTTCCCAGGTGACCTGGTTGAGGTCGTTGTTGTGCAGCACGCAGACCGCGAACCGGCGATCCGGCCACAGGTGGTGGTAATGCCGCACGGTGAGCAGCTCCGCCATGCCGTTCATCTGCATGGCGCCGTCGCCCACCAAAGCGACGACGGGGCGATGCGGGTCGGCGAACTTCGCGCCGATCGCGTACGGCACACCGCTGCCCATGGAGGCCAACGTTCCGGACAGCGAACACCGGATCGACCCTCGGATCTGCAGCTGCCGCGCGTACCAGTTGGCCACCGAGCCGGAATCCCCGGTCACCACCGCGTCTTCCGGCAGACGGGCGGACAGCTCCCACACGATCCGCATCGGGTTCACCGGGTCGGCGTCCAGCAACGCTTGCTGCTCGACCACGGATCGCCAGTCCGCGACGATGCCGCGCACCCACTCTCCCCAGGAAGGATCGCGCGCGGAGTCCAGCAGCGGCAGCAGCGCGCGCAAGGTGGCGGAGGCGTCGCCGACCAGCGGTACGTCCACCGGATAGCGCATGCCGATGGCCCCGCCGTCCAGGTCGATCTGCACCGCCCGTGCTTGCCCGAACTCCGGCAGGAACTGCGAGTAGGGGAAGCTCGAGCCGACGATCAGCAATGTGTCGCAGTTGGACATCAGCTGCCAGCTGGCGCGCGTGCCGAGCAGCCCGATCGAGCCGGTGACGTACGGCAGATCGTCGGCGAGCACGTCCTTGCCGAGCAGCGCCTTGGCGACACCGGCGCCGAGCAGTTCGGCGACGCGCCGGATCTCGCCCGCGGCACCGCGTGCGCCCTGCCCGATCAGGATCGCCGGCCGTGATCCGGCGTTGAGCACGTCCGCGGCCGCCTGCAGGTCGGCGCGGTCGGGCAGCGTCACCGAGCGCAGCCGCGCGGGCGGGCTGGAGGGCACATGCTTGAACTCGTGCGCCGGCGGGCGATAGGGCAGGTCCTGCACGTCGGCGGGGATGATCAGCGCGGTGACCGTGCGCTGTGCCTCGGCGGTCCGCATGGCCCGGTCCAGCGCATTCGGCAGCTGTTCGGGCGCGTTGATCTCCACCAGGTAGGCGTGCGCGACGTCCTTGAACAGCGCTTGCAGATCGATCTCCTGCTGGTAGCTGCCGCCCATCGCGGTGCGCGCGGTCTGCCCGACGACGGCGACCACCGGGACGTGATCGAGCAACGCGTCGTAGAGGCCGTTGAGCAGGTGTACCGCGCCAGGCCCGGAGGTCGCCAGGCAGACCGCGGGGCGTCCGCTGAACTTCGCCCGGCCGACGGCGGCGAACGCGGCGGTTTCCTCGTGTCGGGTCTGTACGAACCGGGGCCGGTTGCCCGCCCTGCCCAGTGCCGCCAGGATCCCGTTGATGCCGTCGCCGGAGTAGCCGAACAGTTGGGCGACGCCCCACTCCTGCAGCCGTGCGACGAGATGGTCGGCGACCGTGATGCTCATTCCGCTGCCTCCGGTGGGCGCACGACAGGGGCGCGGCGCGTCAGATCGGCCGCCGCCGCACGGTGCCGGGGGCGAGGATCGCTTCGAGGGTGTGCGGCGTGCACTTGTGGGCCTGGACCGGATGAAGCTTGGCGTCGGGACGTGACGCGGCCAGCGCCGCCCGCTTGGCGCGCGCTCGGATCTTCGCCGCAGAGAGCCGTCTGCTCCGACCGAACAGAGTGGGCATCGTGACCTCCTCACCCCGACCTGACAAGCGGCTACCCAGCCGCGACGCTCCGCTAACACCCGGGCGGGCCCGCCGAGGACCGGCGCCGCAACGGCGCGATTCGACGCCGGGGTCACCGGGTAGCCGCGGTGCATGCCATTCATGGACGACAGCCGCGGCGCGGAATCCGTCGTGGCGCTCGGTGGGCTGGTGCGGGTGACCGGTGCGGGGCTTCCGGCCGAGCTGAGGTGTCCGCCACGTCCCGGGCCGGACGCAGCGCACCCGAGCCAGGACCACCGAAGCGGCCCGTCCGTGCCCGGCACGGCGGTTGGCACGGTGCGGGTGCCTGGGTGGTGGTTGCCGCCCGCGGCGAACCGGGTGGCCCCCAGTACGGGCCAGTCCCTGCAGGAACTGCGGGAAGGAGCACGACCGTGGATCCTCACCGAAAAGGAGATCGAGTGTCTGGCGGACGAGCCGCCGTTGACGGAGGTCCAGCCGGTCCCCCGGCTGGACGCCGATCAGACGGCTCAGGTGCACGAGCGCTGCCGAGGCAGCCTCGGCGCGGGACGGGAGACCCATTCATGACGCTCAGCGTGGGGGTGGAGGAGGAATTCCTGGTCGTCGACCCGGTGATGGGGCGACCGGTGCCGCGTGCCGCGGACCTGATCGGTCAGGTGGAGGCGGGCCCGGACGGCGCGACCGTGCAGCCCGAGCTGTCGAGCGCGCAGGTGGAGGCGGCCACCGGGGTGTGCACCACGCTCGGAGACCTTCGCAAGCAGCTCTGCTCGCTGCGTGAGTTGCTGGCTGTGCGGGCCCGCGCAGCAGGGGTCGCCCTGCAGTCGGCGGGTGTTCCGGTAGTGGACGCGGCCGCTCCGGTGACCCCGGGCGACCGGTTCGAACGCATGGTCCTGACCTACGGGCAGGTGCTGGGCGACTACCGGTGCTGCGCGTGCCAGGTCCACGTCGGTGTGCCGGACCGGGACACGGCGATCACGGTCATGGACCGGGTGCGGCGATGGCTACCGACCCTGCTGGCGATCTCGGTGAACTCGCCGCTGTTTGATGCCCGGGACACTGGTTACGGCAGCTGGCGGATGGTGTTGCAGAGCAGGCTGCCCGGCGGCGGTGTGCCGCCACGGTTCGGCTCGGCCGCGAACTACGAGCGGATGCTGGCGGCGCTGGTCGACACCGGCGTGCTCGTCGACGAGCGGATGACGTTCTGGGTCGTCCGGCCGTCGCCTGCCCAGCCGACCCTCGAATTCCGGGTGGCCGACGCTTCCCTGGACGTCGAGGGTGCCCTGCTGCAAGCGGCTTTGTCCCGTGCGCTGGTGTGGCAGGAGATGGCGGACATGGACGCCGGGAAACCCGCCGTCGGCTGTTCCGACACGTTCGCTGCCGCCGCGTTGTGGGCGGCGTCCCGCTACGGTCTGGCCGGTCCGGCGATCGATCCGGTCACCGGACGGCAGACGCTCGGCATCGTGCTGCTGGCCGATCTGCTCGATCATGTGCGTCCGGCGTTGGCGGAAGCCGGCGACCTGGAGCAAGTCCGGCTGCTCGTCGACCGCCTGCTGGCCATGGGCACCGGCGCGGAGCGTCAGCGTCGCGCCGCGGAACGCGGAATGTCGGCGGTGCTGGACACCGTGGCGATTACCGCGGCCGCGCAGCGGGAAGCCCCGGCGTGACATCTGCTGGAGGTGCGATGCAAGCGACTGTTCCCGCTCCACGTGGAGACGTGTCCGCGGCCGTCATCGAGGCTCTGACGTCTGGTGGCCCCCTGCCCGAGGTGCCCGCGGAGATGGACCCGTACGGCGAGGATCTGCAGCTCGCGCTGCATGTGTGCTACGAGCTGCACTCCCACTCCTCGCCGGGGTCGGCGAGGAGTGGGAGTGGCACCCCGGGCTGTTGTCCGTGCGCCGCGACCTGGAGCGTCAATTCCTGGCCGGATTGCGTGCCGACACCGCTGGCGGGACCGATGTGGCCGGGGAGTTCGACGAACTGCTCGTGCTGCCTGCCGACGGCGAGGGGCTGTCGGGTTACCTGGCGCAGGACGCCGAGCGGTGGCAGCTCGACGAGTACTTCGCGTTGCGGTCGATCTACCACCTCAAGGAAGCGGACCCGCACGCGTGGGTCATTCCCCGATTGCACGGCAGGCCGAAGGCCGCACTGGTCGCGGTGGAGTTCGACGAGTTCGGCGGCGGACGCGCAGACGACATGCACGCCAAGCTCTACGCGGATCTGCTCGACGGGGCGGGCTTGAGTTCGGCCTACCTGCACTACCAGGACGCGGCGCCGGCTGCGATGCTCGCCGTGGTCAACCTGATGTCGATGTTCGGCCTGCACCGTTCGCTGCGGGGTGCGCTGGTGGGGCATTTCGCGGCGGCGGAGATCAGCACGCCGCCGTCGGCGAAGAACATCGTCACCGCGTTGCGGCGCTTCGGTGCCGGCGAACGGTGTGTGCGCTTCTACACCGAGCACATCGAAGCCGACGCGGTGCATGAGCAGGTCATGCGCCACGACGTGGTCGACACCCTGCTCAAGGACGAGCCGGAATTGGCCGCCGACGTCGTGCTGGGGATCCAGGCGACGGAGCTCGTCGAAGCACGTTTCGCCGACCACGTGCTGGCCGCGTGGCGGTCCGGCCGTTCGGCACTCCGTAGTGCATGAGTCGGGCCTGACCGGTCAGCTGGCGACCCAGGCGGGTCGTGGAGTCAGTCGTCGTGCCTGCGGCGGCGCTTGCGACGATGGCTGGTGTCGCAGAACGGGTAGGTCTTGCTGCGTCCACATCCGCAGATCGCCACCACGAACCGTTCGGACACCCGGGTCTCGCCGTCCGGGCCGGTGACCTCCACCGGGCCCTCGATCAGCAACGGCCCGCCGCGGCTGACCCGGACCCGGCGTGCGGGCTCATCGCTCGGCACGGATCATCACCAGCTCTTCGACGCGTTCGCCCGGCTCGATCAGGCCGCGGCGCTCCAGCCACGTGACCCGGCTGCGCAGCACCGGGCCGAACGGCAGGGTGCGTCGTTCCACGATGTCGGCCTGCAGGCCCGCCTCGCGCAGCATGCGCACGCTCAGGTCGGGCCCGCTCAGGGCTGATTGCACCAGCAGGAGGAATCCCCCTGGCCGGAGCAGTCGCGCCGCCGATCGGCACAGCGGATCCAGCACCTGGCGTCCGTCGATGCCGGCGTCCCAGGCGCGAGCCGCGCCCGTGACTCGCGCCCGCATGCTGGGGACGTACGGCGGGTTGGACAGGATGACGTCGTACTGCTGGCCGTGCAAGGTCCGGATGTCGCCACGCCGAAGGCGGAGCCGGACCCGGTGCCTGCGTGCGTTCAGCCAGGCCGCGGCGATGGCCCGGGCCGAGATGTCCAGGCCGGTGCCCGAGCGGGCGCCGGACCGCTACGCTGCGATGGCCAGGGCGCCGGTGCCGGTGCCGACGTCCAGGACGTCGGCATCCTGCACCCCGGCGGTGGCGACCGCTTCGGCCAGCATCCACGTGTCGTTCTGTGGTCGATAGACCCCCGGTGGGGCGATGAGCTCCATGCCGCTGAATACCTCTGCGTGGCAGATCGAAAACGGCTGGTGGCAAGGGAAATCAGAGGTGGAAGGCCGGTTGCCCGATCCAGAACGCGCAGCACTGCTCCTGGTCCGGTCCGATCTGCTGCGCGTACTTGCCGACTCCGGCGTCGCGAGGGCACCTCGGCCACCGCGACCGTGGGGCGCCGCCGCAGATCGACCTTGCCCTAGGGCGTCAGCCCGAAGTCAGCGCCGCTCTGCTCCGCGAACTGGTGGGCTCGAGGCCTGGGTTGCGCAGGATCGGCATGCTCCGTCGCAAGCATGGGCCGAAGTGTCCGACCCTCGTTGCACCGGCGTCGTCTTGGGCGCCTGAAGGCCCGTACTCCCCGCGGCGCGCAGCCGCGTCGTGTGCGGGTTCAGCCGCGAGCATCGATCGACCCGGCCTCGTCTGCCGGGGCCGGTCTCACCGTGGTCACGTGAGCTTTCTGCTCAGCGCCCGGGCGCCGAGGTCCCAGCCGGGACGCGGGTCGGTTCGTCCGGTGACCGGTGCTGTTCGATCAAGTCCGCCGCCATGCGCTTGGCCCGCCGGGCGGCGTCCCCGTCGCCTTCGTAGGCGGCGATGATCGATCCCTTCATCAGGATGTGCCAGGACCGTGCGAACTCCTCCGTGCGGTACAGGCCGGCTTCGTCGGCCCGTTGCTTGACCATGTCCCGCAGTTCCTCGAGGTAGCCGATGGCGGCCTTGCCGACCGGGTGATCCGGTCCCATCTCCAGCAGCACGTTGATGAACGTGCAGCGGTCGAAGTCGTCGCTGTGAATCCACTCGTCGAGCACGTCGAACATGGCCAGCAGGCGCTCCTCGGGGGTCTGCCCCCGGCGCCCGGACTCGTCGAGCACCAGTTCGCGCGTCCACACCTGCTGCCTGCGCTCCAGGAAAGCGACGACAAGCTCGTTCTTGGTGCGGAAATGCCGGTAGAGGGTCGCTTTGGCCACGGACGAGCGCTCGATCACCTCGTCGACGCCGACTGCCCGAATTCCTCGCCGGGAGAACAGGTCGTAGGCGGTGCGCAGTATTCGTTCGCGCGCGACGTAGGGGTTGCGGTGGTCATCGGGATCAGCCGTCATGAGGGTCTACCGTACGCCTTTCTTTGCATTGCTAATGATCGCCTGGGGTGGTGTCGTCGCGCCGTGCTTCGAGCCGGCTTCCGCGCCGCGTGCGGCGCGGGTCGGGGGTGCCCTCGTCGGGGAAACGGCGGAGGAACTCCTGCTCCAGCTCCAGCATGCGCACCGTGTGGGTCCGCAGTGCCGACGCGGTGCCGCCGAGCACGGTGCCGTGGCGGGTGTCGTGCAGGTGGCGCAGTTCCCGGCGAAGGTCGTCGTCGGTCAGTCGTTCCGGTGGAATGCCCTGTGTCACTGGTTCCCCCTTGCCTTGCCGATCATGCCGCGTCGTGGCGTGACTGGGGAAGGGGAGCGGGCTGGGACAGGATCTCGCGGAGCTGGCGGAGCGACTGGGCCAGCAGGCGCGAGACGTGCATCTGCGACAGGCCGACCACGCGGGCGATTTCCGACTGCGTCATTTCGCGATAGAAGCGGAGCACGAGGATGCGGCGTTCCCGCTCGGGGAGCTGAGCGAGCGCCGGCTCGAGGTCGGCGATGTTCAGCACGTTGTCGAAACCGCCGTCGACGTCGCCGACGAGATCTCCGACCTCACTGCCCGGGTCGTCGGGTGAACCAGCGGGGCGGTTCAGCGAGCTGGGGTGATACGCCGCGGCGGCGGTCAGTCCCTCGTGCACTTGCGTCACGGGGATGCCGAGGTGACGGGCCAGCTCGCTGGGGCGCGGTGCCCGGCCGAGCTCGTCGAGGAGTTCGTCGCCGGCGCGCTGCAGCGCGAGGTGCAGTTCCTTCAGACGGCGGGGGACGCGCAGCGCCCATGTGCTGTCCCGGAAATGCCGGCGCAGCTCGCCGCGGATGGTAGGGATGGCGTACGGCAGGAAGCCGCGTCCCACGGCCGGTTCGTAGCGGTCGACGGCTTTGATCAAGCCGATGATCGCGACCTGGATCAGGTCTGCGGTAGGTTCGCCGCGGTGCTGGTACCCGCGAGCGAGCCGGGTGGCCAATGGCAGGTGTGCGTCGATGATTCGTTCGCGCAGCCGTGCGCGGCCCGGATCGGCGGCATGCATGGTGGTGAGCTTGACGAGAAGCGGCTCCATGGCGTCGAACTCGCCATGCGAGCCGGCGGGACGCGGCGTCTCGGTGGTGCGCCCCGGGGACAGGACGGCGGTGTGCGATGAGGTCAAAACAGCTCCCAACGGTGGGCTGCACGGGCCGGTGCGCCGCGCACTTGTCTGGCGGTCCGGCTGTCAGCTCAACCGCGAATCATCACCCTGCCACAGAACAGACAAGTCTGTCTACCCCTGGTGGTGTGGCGTTCCGTACGTGGTGCCGGGCTCGCGTCAGGTCGGGCTGCGCGGTGCGCGGATCGTGCGGCAGGACACCGGATTGGTCTTCCGCTGCCGTGCGACGCAGCAGCGTCTGTTCCGCGCGGCCGATCAGTCAGCAGCCGGGGAGTCTCCTGGGCGCCGGTACAGCAGCGAGTAGCGCCAGAACAGGTGTCGTCGGATCACGGATCCGGGCAGCAGGGTTCCGGCATGATGCCGGATCTCGGCCAAGGTCATCGCGGCTGGTGCCACGGGCGGACGGACACCCTTGCCGGTTCGGCGGTCTCGGTGGTGAAACGGTATGGACGCCAGCCGGACCACCGCGAAGGTGGCGATGCCCAGCCAGTTCAGCGGCACCGCCGCCAGGCTGACGGCGTAGTCCGTCGCAGTGCGTTCGCGGTACAGCCCGAGAACCGCGAGCACGCCGCCGGGGCGCAGAGCTTCCCGTAGCCGCGGCATGATGGTCGCGAACGGCAAGTGGTGCACCACGGCCAGACAGCTGATGAAGTCGTAGCGTCGAGTGCCCAAGTCTTCGGCCAGCACGTCCGCGACGCGGTAGTGGACGTTGGACGGCTGCGGGGTGTACGCGCGCGCAGCGGCGATCATTTCGGGTGCTCGGTCGATGCCCTCCACCACGCGAGCCTTCTCCACGAGGGCTCTGGCGAAGGTGCCCGTCCCGCATCCCACGTCCAGGGCCCTGTCGCAGTGCGGGGGTACGTGACGCAGCAGCACTCGGTGATAGAGATCGTTGTGGTTCCACCGACGCACAGGTCGCTCCTCACGAACGCAGGAGGTGACCCCAGTGTCACCGAACCGTTGTGCGGGAGATCCGAGCCCGCGTGGCGTGCTGAAGGTTCGATGAGTGTCGTGCTCGAAGGCGGCATGCGACCAGCATGAGCCGTCACGGTGAGCGACGTGGGCGTTGTCGTCTCGCGTTGGGAGCCTCCGAGTGCCTACCCGGTTCGCCGTCGGTGGTCGGTACCTCCTGGCTTGCGGTCTGCCAGGTCTCGTGGGTGGTTGGGCATCGCAATGCCGTGCGGTCGGTGGTGGGTGCGGGCTGGGGGCGTGGTCGATACCTCCTGCCTCGCGGTCACCCGAACCTGAGGACGGCCGGTCGCCGCCTGGCTTGCCGCCGGTGTCGGATACCGCTGCGACACCGGTCGGCTGACCGGTACTGCCCGGCATGTCGTTGGCTGACCGGTACTGCCCGGCACCCGTCGGCTGATCCGCGCCGCCAGGCATCCTTCTCCGAAAGCGTGGTCGCACACGCCACTCAGCCCGGGCGCCGACGGTTCACGCTCGGGGCTCGCCGCCGCTGGGTTTCGCGCAGATGACGGCTCCCGGACGCCACTCGATGTGTGCGCGTTGCCGTGTCTCGTCTGTGCGAAGGCGTGCCGTGTGTCATGAGAACAGGGCGCTGTAGCCGTTGAGGGCAGGCTGGCCGCCCAGGTGCGCGTACAGCACGTTCGAGTCGCGATCGATCTCTCCGCGGGTGATCAGGTCGATCAACCCGGCCATCGACTTCCCCTCGTAAACCGGGTCGGTGATCATGCCCTCGGTGCGGGCGGCCAGTCGCATGGCCTCCAGCGTCGCGTCGTCCGGGATGCCGTAGGTGCCCGCGTGGTAGCGGTCGTCGAGCACGATCTCGTCCTCACGAAGCTCGCGCTGCAGCCCGATGAGCTTGGCGGTGTTGCGGGCGATGCGGCCGATCTGTTCGCGGGTCTGGGTCGGTTTGGCCGACGCGTCGATCCCGATGATCCGTCGCTGCGGGCCACCTTGGTCGGCGAGCTGCGCGAAGCCGGCGATCATCCCGGCCTGCGTGCTGCCGGTGACCGAGCAGACGATGATGGTGTCGAACACCACGCCCAGCTCGCGCTCCTGCTCGGCGACCTCATGCGCCCAGTTGGCGAAGCCGAGCCCGCCGAGCGGGTGGTCGGAAGCACCCGCCGGGATCGGATAGGGCTTGCCACCGGATTCCTCGACCTCGCGGATGGCCTGCTGCCAGCTGTCTTTGAACTCGATGCCGAACTCGGCTTGCACCAGGCGCACGTCGGCGCCGGTGAGCCGGCTGATGAGGATGTTGCCCACCTTGTCGTAGACGGCGTCCGGCCAGTCGACCCAGCTTTCCTGGATCAGCACGCATTTCATGCCGACGCGAGCGGCGACCGCCGCGACCTGGCGGGTGTGGTTGGACTGCACACCGCCGATGGAGACGAGCGTGTCGCAGCCCTGCGCCAGTGCGTCGGCGACCAGGTACTCGAGCTTGCGGGTCTTGTTCCCGCCGAAGGCGATGCCGGAGTTGCAGTCCTCGCGTTTGGCCCAGATGGTCGCGCCGCCCAGGTGCTCGGTCAACCGGTCGAGCCGGTGGACGGGGGAGGGGCCGAACAGCAGCGGACAACGGTCGAAGGACGTGATGGACATGGCTGCCTCCGATGGTGGGTTGGCGGTTTGCCTGCTTGGCGTGGTGGCTTCACGCGGTCGGTGACCGCGCGGTTCCGGGCGGGTTCACAGATCGCTGGTTCACGGGCCAGGCGGCATCACGGGCGGCCCGTGCCGGCCGGTGTCGCGGTCGGTGCCTTGGTGGTCGTCGTGGCCTGTGTCTTGGATGCGCTCCCGGTCGGTTTCGCGGCGGTGATCTCGGTCGGTGTCTTGGTGGTGGTGGTGGTTTCGGCCCGTGCTGCGACGAACGCCTTGGCCGGTGTCTCGGTGTGTCTCGGCGATCGTCTTGGTCTGCGCAGCGGCGGAACCCTTGCTCTGTGCCTCGGTGGGAGGCGTGGTCCGTGCCTCGATGCAGGCCGCGGCCGATGAGGTGCCCTCGGCCAGGTCTTCCAGTTGGTGCCAGGTGCGCGTGGTGACCTCGACAGCCTTGGCCGGATCCCTGGCCTCGCACGCGCGGATCAGTTCCTCGTGCAGGGCCGCCGACCGCTCGGCGCTGGCCTTGCGGAACTGCAGCCGCTCCAGCCGGCGGATGAGCGGGGTGTAGCGGTCGATGGTGGCCGCGACGGCGCGGTTGCCGCACACCCGGACCAGGACGCCGTGGAAATCGTCGTCAGCTCGCATAGCGGCGTCGATGTCACCGGACCGCGTCGCCGCCACGAATCGTTCGTTCGCGGCTCGCATTGCGGCGATGTCGGCGTCTGTCAGGTCTGGTGTAGCGGTTCGCGCTGCCAGCTCGTGCATCGCGCGCACGACAGCGGCTGCATCCTGAGCATCGCGCGGAGCCAGGGGAGTGACCCGAGTGAAGCTCTGCGGCTTGGTCTCGACCAGCCCCTCGTCGGCCAGACGAGCGAGGGCATCGCGGATCGGTGCGCGCGACAGCCCCAAACGCTCGGCCAGCTCGGCGTTGCTGAGAGTCGCGCCCGGCGGGAGTTCACCGCGCACGATCGCGTCGCGAATGGCCTGGTAGGCCGTATCGCGGAGCAGCGTTCGCCGCACGGGCCGCAGTCGTTCCATGAACTGACATGTTAGATATTAGTTGCAAGAAGTGACAGGGCCGAACAACCGACAGCCCGGTAACCCGGTTCGTTCGCTACGCCGCGCCCCGGGCCCGGCCCGGTGTCCTGGCCAGTCGGTCCGGTGTTGCAGGTCCCGGCCGATGCTCGTGGTCAGTGGTTCCAGTGCCCGGATGGCCTGCGGCGCCTGCCCGCGATCGGTCTGCTGCCTTGGTCAGTCGGTCCGCTGTTGTGGGTCGTGGTCGGGTCCTGGTTCGCGATGGGTCCGGTATCTGCGGGTTTGGCCGTTTGCTGTTCCGGCTCACTCTTGGCTAGTTGCGCCTGCCCGCGATCGGTGCGGTCGGGCGGGGCAACTCGGTGGCGTGGGTCTGGTCGGTGCTGGCTCGTGACCGGCGCGGTGTTGTGGTTTGTGGTCGGCTGTTTGGTTCGGCCTGTGGCGGGTCGGCTGCTCCCGGTCAGCACCCGGCCTGGTGTCCTGGTCGGGATCGGCGCGGTGATCCGGGCGGGTCGGTCCGGTGTTGTGGGTCGTGGTCGGAGCCTGGTGCGCGATGGGGCCGGTGTCGTGGGTTTCGGCTGTCTGCTGTTCCGGTTCGTGGTTGGCCAGCTGTCTTGGCCTGTGACCGGCGCGGTGTTGTGGTGTGTGGTCGGTCGCTTGGTTCGGCCTGTGGCGGGTCGGCTGCTCCCGGTCAGCACCCGGCCTGGCGTTCTGGTCGGGATCGGCGCGGTGATCCGGGCGGGTCGGTCCGGTGTTGTGGGTCGTGGTCGGAGCCTGGTGCGCGACAGGCGCGGTTCCCGTGGGTTTCGGCCGTTTGCTCTTCCGTTCGTCGTCGGCCGGCTGCCACGGCCCGCAACCGAATCCTGGCCCGCGACCGACCCGGTGCTTCGGTCAGGTTGGTCCGGTGCTTCAACCCGGTCGACCTGGTGGCGTAGGTCCGGTCGGTGCCGGCTCGCGACAGGTTCGGCGTCGTGTTTCGTGGTTGGCCGCTCGGTCAGGCCCGTTGCCGGTCGGCTGCCTCGGCCCGTGATCGGCCCGGTGCCTCGGTCCGGAACCGGCCGGGGTCCGGCGGTCCGGCATTGCCGGTTCCGGTGCCGACGCTCGGCTCGCGGTCGGTCCGATGGTCCGGTGCCCAGCCGGCGCGGCACCCTGGCTCGCGGTGGCCTGATGTCTTCTCGCGGTCGGTGCTCGGCTCCCGGGCGGCCTAACTTCGCCCGTGCGGGGTCAGCCACACCTTGGGGTCCGGTCCCTTCGGGACGATCTGCGTCGGGTTGATGTGCTTGTGCACGACGTAGTAGTGCTTCTTGATCTGGTCGAAGTCGACCGTCTCCCCGAACCCCGGCGTCTGATACAAGTCACGCGCATACGCCCACAACACCGGCATCTCGGTCAGTTTGTTCCGATTGCACTTGAAGTGACCGTGATACACCGCGTCGAACCGCACGAGCGTGGTGAACAGCCGCACGTCGGCCTCGGTGATGGAGTCACCCATGAGGTATCGCCGATCGGCCAACCGCTCTTCCAGCCAGTCCATGGTTTCCCAGAGCAGGTCGTACGCCTCGTCGTAGGCTTCCTGCGATCCGGCGAACCCGCATCGGTACACCCCGTTGTTCACTCCGACGAAGATCCGCTGCATCACCTCTTCCATCTCTTCCCGCTGATCCTCCGGCCACAGATTCGGCGCGTCCGGCCGGTGGTAGTCGCTCCACTCGAAGAAGAAGTCGTGCGTGATCCACGGGAAGTCGTTCGTCACCACCTGGCCCGTCGGGATGTCCACAATGGCCGGCACGGTGATGCCGCGCGGGTAGCCCGGGTAGCGGCGGAAGTACGCCTCCTGCAGCCGTTCGATGCCCAGGACCGGGTCACGGCCGTCCGGGTCGAGATCGAACGTCCAGCTGCGTTCGTCGTGAGTCGGGCCGGGCATGCCGACCGAAATGACGTCCTCGAGACCGAGCAGCTTGCGCACGATCAAGGTGCGGTTGGCCCACGGACAGGCAGCCGCCGCGATCAGCCGGTACCGGCCGGGCTCCACCGGCCAGAGCTCGCCCTTGACCGGTCCGTATTCCGGAACGCGCGCGTTCTTGGTGATGCGGTCGGGAATGTAATTCATGTCACGCTCGAACGACTTCTTGGCCATGACGATCAGCCTACGCACGGGCCCGCAGCTCGGCTCATTTTTCGCAGCCGGGCGCAAACCGTGCAGCTGCACGGCTCGGTGTGCCGTCGCCTTCGTCGCGGCAGGCAATGGCGCGAAGGCATGGGAGGAGGTACTTCGCCGAAAACCGGCGAAGACATTGGATGGCGCACTTCGCCGGAAGTGTCGTCGAGCGCGTGTGCGTGCGCGGGTGTGATCCACCGGAAGCTCTGAGCCCTCGCTGGTCCCGATGGATAGCAGTTCGGCGTTGGTGGTATTCCCAGGCGACATTCGGCCTGCCAGGAGGTGCCAGTGAACGTGCCGACATCGAGCCCGACGAGAGCGGACACCGTCCGCGCGTGTGCCGTCGTTGTGGCTGGCGTGCTGCAGATCGCCGGCGGGATCGTCGGTGGAATGGGCTTGCTGGGTGAGTCGGTCAGTTCCGTGGCGAATTCCTATCCGACGGTTCTACAACCAGGGGGCGCTGCATTCTCCATCTGGTCGTTGATCTACGCCGCGTTCCTTGTCTTGGCCGTCCGGCAGGTGCTGCCGCGGCAGCGTGCCCGGACGGTGCATCGTCGATCGGGATGGTGGCTGGTCGCGGCAGGGGTGCTCAATGCGGCCTGGATCGTCTTGTTCACGCAGCGCCAGTTCGTCCTCGCTCAGCTGGCGATCGTCGCCTTGCTGTTGTCCCTCGCCTTCGCCGCCGACAAGGTGCGGGCTCCCGGCGGTGGCTGGGCGGACCGGCTGTTGCTGCGCTTGCCGATCACCCTCTACCTGGGTTGGGTCGCCATCGCGACGGTTGCCGGGGCGGGAACGACGCTGGCGGCGGTTGCCACTGCGCCTTCGCCTACCTTGGCGGTCGCCGCGCTCGTGGTGACGGCCGTGCTCGTCATTGCGGGCGTGTTGTGGCTGCCCGCGATCGTCGGATTCGCCGTCGCCGTCTGCTGGGCCTTCGCCTGGATAGCCGTTGCCACCACGGACACCGGGGTCGCTGCCGTCAGCCTTGCCGCCATCGCAGGAGTGGTTCTCGCCGTTGTGATCAGAACGGCTCGCACCAAGAACCGGGGAACAGTTCTGTTCGGTTGAGATTCGAACCGTTGTCAGCGGTGCTGGGATCAGCGCGTGCTGGGAGCGGGTCGACCGAGCGCGAGCAGCAGCACGGCGGGCAACAGGAAGAGCGCGATGGTGCCCACGCCGAACCCGTTGTCATAGTTCTCGGCGACGACACCCCACAGGCCGTAAGCGGCGAGGGCGGCAAACCCTGCCCCGAGGCCCGCGACCGAGGTGACCGTGGCTCGCGCCGGACCCTCCACCGACTCCTGCAGCCTGGCGTCGGCAAGCACGATGCCGTACTGGAGGGCACCGTATCCGAGTGTGATCGGCACGAAACCCCACACCGACCGGGCCAGCGCCCCACCCACGATCATCGCCGTCGCGATCAACAGCATCAGGGCGAGCGGCTGGTCGCTCATCCGGCGGCCACCCAAAGCAGACCCGGTGAGCTGCCCGAGCACGGTCGCGCCGATCACCAGGGGAACAAGCGCGGTCGCGACGCCGACCTCGACGGCCAGCAACGGAAACGCCTCGTCCAGTGCTGTGCACCCGACCAGCACGGCGTAGATCAGCACGCGACGCCGCACCCACGGGGAGCGGCTTGCCTCGCCCGTGCCCGACCGCAACATGGACACCCACCGGCGCCAACCGCCGTCGACCTTTTCCACCCGCGACCGCTCGGGCATCGAAGCGATCAAGGCGACGCCCACCAGCCCGGCACCGGCGGAGACCGCGGCGATCAGCGCATAACCGCCCCACGCGAACAGGGGCGCGGCCGAAACCGTGGCGACGAGCTGCGCCGCCAGCGCCGCGGTGTGGGTGCGCGCCGCCCAGCGTTGGTAGTTGTCCTCCGCGCCGACGGCGGCAAGCTCGTCGTAGAGCAGGGCCTCCGACGTGCCGGAATTCAGCGCCTCCTCCAACGCCCACAGGACGAATCCGATGGCGAAGCCGAGCATGGTCGGCCACACGACCCACAAGGTGAAGCCGATCGCGCGGATGGTCGTTCCCGCCATCAGCAGCCGTCTCCGGGACAGCGTGTCGGCCAGCGCCCCGGAAGGCACCTCCAGCAGCAAGCCCGCCACCATCCACACGGTCAACAACACGGCGATGTCGGCTTCGGACAACCCGCTGTCGGCGAAGAGCACCGCGTAGAGCGGATAGAACGGCACCAGATCGACCGAGGCCTGGTACGCCACGTAACGCCAGCCGATGGAAGCTTCCGTCATGTCGTCGGGTGCGCTCCCTTCACCGGCTCGCACGCCACGACGGCTACCATCGCGACCGTGGACCTCATGATCTTCACTGAGCCGCAGCAAGGCGCCACGTACAGCGATTTGCTGCGGGTGGCTCAGGCTACCGAAGCAGCCGGCCTGGACGGGTTCTTCCGTTCCGACCATTACCTGACGATGGGTGGTTCGGGTCTGCCCGGACCGACCGACGCGTGGACCACGCTGTCGGCGTTGGCGGTGCAGACCAAGACGATCGCCCTCGGCACGTTGGTCACGTCGGCGACGTTCCGGCTGCCGGGGCCGCTGGCCATCGCGGTCGCCCAGGCCGACGTCATGTCCGGCGGACGGATCGCGTTCGGGATCGGTGCCGGGTGGTTCGAAGCCGAGCACACCGCGTACGGCATCCCGTTCCCGTCGGTCAAGGAGCGCTTCGACCGCCTGGAAGAGCAGCTGGAGATCATCACCGGCTTGTGGGCCACCCCGGAAGGCGAGACGTTCTCCTTCCAGGGCAAGCACTACACCGTGACTGATTCCCCGGCGCTGCCGAAACCGGGCCGCCGGATCCCGGTGATCATGGGTGGCACGGGGCCGCGCCGCACGCCGGCTCTGGCCGCCAGGTACGCCACCGAGTTCAACGTGCCGTTCGTCGACGCCGACACCGCCTCCCGTCAGTTCGAGCGAGTGGCGCAGGCATGCGACGACATCGGCCGCGACCCCTCGGAGATGGTGCGATCGCTCGCCCACACCCTGGTGATCGGACGGACCAGCGCCGACGTGGCCAGGCGGGCCGAGGCGCTGGGCCGTTCGCCGGAGGACCTGGTGGGCAACCCACTGGCCGGCACACCGGCGGAGATCGTCGACCAGCTGGGTCAGTGGCGCGACAAGACCGGAATTTCACGCGTCTACCTCCAGATGCTCGAGCTGGACGACCTGGATCAGATCGAGCTGATCGCCAGCGAGGTCGCCCCGCAGTTGCGCTGATGCGGCCCGATCGCCGACGGTGACCGGGGGGCGTCCTCGCGCTGCGGAGACTGGGGGCGTCCTTGCACGGCGGACGCCCAAGTGCCTTCGTGGACTGCCGATGCGTTGAATGTGGTAGCGGCGGTGCACACGACAGTGCTTCGATGTGCGCATGGTTTCTGACGCCGTTGGTTCCGACGCCGCAGAGTCGCACATCGTGACTGCCAGCCGCGAGGTCGCCGCGAGTGCCGAGAAGCTGTTCGACCTGATTGCCGACCCCACACAGCAACCGAGATGGGACGGCAACAGCAACCTGTCCCGAGCAGGCAGCGAGCAACGCGTCGCCAGGGTCGGCGATGTCTTCTTGATGCACCTGACCAGCGGCGGCGTGCGGGAGAACCACGTCGTCGAGTTCGTCGAGAACCGCCGGATTGCGTGGCGTCCCGCCGAGCCCGGCAAGCAACCGCCGGGTCACCTCTGGCGCTGGGAGCTCGAGCCCCTGGGTGAGTCGCGCACCCGCGTCACGCACACCTACGACTGGACGCAGCTGAACGACCCCAAGCGGCTGAGCCGGGCGCGCAGAACGACCGAGGAGAACCTGCTCGCCTCGTTGAACAAACTGGCAGCTCTCGCCGAATCGACCTGACGGCCGTCGCTGCCCGGCCTCATTCCCACACCTGGACAGCGCGCACGACAAAGCGAGTCTGCGGAACGTACGTTCCGCCTCCGGGGTAGGTGGAGAACTCGCCTTCGGTCGAGCAATCCCTGCCCTGGTACACGGTCACGGCTTGGCGCATGCGGTTGACGAACGAGCGTGCGTCGTGGTCGTCCGGCAGCGGAACGCACTCGTCGGGGTTGGCGCTGAGCAGATCGATGCGATGGACGCCGCCCTGATAGTTCTGCTTCTCCCAGCTGCAGAATTCACCGGGGTCGCATTGCTCCTCGGCCACCGCTCTCGCTGCCAGCGCGGGCCGTTGAGCTGCGTCGGCGGACCCCGCCGATGTGAGGCCGGCACCCAGCACGGCACAGATGCCGACTGCGACGACCAATGAACGCCGTGCGTGAATGATCATGCTGCGGATCATGGTTTCCTCCCCCAGAGGTTTTTCCGCGATCAACCCTCGCATGATCACTGCCGGTGCGGCGGGACGCGGACGAATCTGTGGACAACTCGCAAGATCGGTCGAGCTGTCCACAATTTGCGCGCTCGCGCGTGTGTTCCGCGGCATTGTGTGGTACGCCCGCGCGTCCACCCGTGGTGGCGTGGGCCTAGGCTTCGATCCGTGCCCACGGAGCAGTCGACGACCAAGCGCAAGGTTTCCGGGGTCACCTCTTTGGTGATGCTGGGAAGCCTGCTGGCTGTGCTCGTTGCGGTGGTCTTGCTCCTGCAGACGGGCGGCACCAACCTCTCCGGGATCACTGGTCTGCGCGATCCCGGTCCCTTGACGACCTATGGGGTGACGGTCGTGCGGCTGCTGGCGGAAGTGTCCGCGGTCGTGGTCATCGGGTCGTTGCTGCTGGCTGCGTTCCTGGTCCCGCCGCAGCGATCGGGCGTCCTCGCGGCTGACGGGTACGGTGCCGTGCGGACCGCCGGCGTTGCCGCGTGGCTCTGGGTCGTCTTCGCCCTGGCCAGCTCGTTCTTCAGTGCCGCGGAGAGCGCAGGCCGTCCGGTGCAGCAGGTACTCGACCCGGAGGTGTTCGTCGTCCTGGTCGAGGCCCTCTCCGTGCCGCGCGCGTGGCTGATCACCGCCTGCGTGGCACTGATCGTGGCGGTCGGCTGCCACCTGACGTTGACCTGGGGGTGGACGGCCACTCTCTTCGGGTTCTCGTTGCTCGGCTTGGTGCCGCTCGCCCTCACCGGGCACTCTGCGACCGGCGGTGACCACGACGTGGCGACCAACAGCCTGCTCTACCACTTCGTGGCCGCCGCGCTGTGGGTGGGCGGCTTGATCGCCCTGGTCGCGCTCGGCAGGCGAGGCAGCACCAACCTCTCGCTGGCGGCCAGGCGGTTCTCCCGGCTCGCGCTGGTCTGCTGGATCGTCATGGCGGCCTCGGGTGTGGTGAACGGCCTGGTCCGGGTCACCCCCGCAGAGCTGTTCGGCACCACCTACGGCCTGTTGCTGCTGGCCAAGATCGTCGCCTTGGGGGTGCTCGGGGTGTTCGGTCAGCAGCAACGGGTTCGCGGGGTCCGGGCACTCCAGGAAACCGGCACCAGGCGGCCGCTGCTGCAGCTGGCCGGCGTCGAGATCCTCGTGATGTGCCTGACGTTCGGCATCGCCGCCGCGCTCGGCCGTACGCCGAGCCCGGACGAAGCGGCCGTCCCGGGCCGAGTCGAACTGCTTGTCGGTTACGACCTCAGCGGCCCGCCGACGGTGTGGCGGTTGCTGTTCGACTGGCGCTTCGACCTCGTCTTCGGAACGGCAGCGATCGTTCTCGCCGTCCTCTACCTGGCCGGGGTGCGGCGGTTGCACCAGCGAGGTGACCACTGGCCGGTGGGGCGCACCGTGGCATGGCTCGCCGGGTGCGCCACGTTGCTGATCGCGACCTCGTCCGGCATCGGGCGCTATTCGCCGGCGATGTTCAGCGTGCACATGGGTGGTCACATGCTGCTGTCCATGGTGGCGCCGGTGCTGCTTGTCCTCGGCGGTGCCACGACGCTGGCCCTGCGCGCCTTGCCTCCGGCCGGGAAGAGCGCTCCGCCCGGTCCCCGGGAATGGCTGCTCGCCGCGGTGAACTCACCGGTCGCGCGGTTCCTCACCCAGCCGATCGTGGCCATGCTGCAGTTCGTCGGGGTGTTCTACCTCCTCTACTTCTCCGGCTTGTTCGACGTCGCGCTCGAGTACCACTGGGCGCACCTGGCCATGAATGCGCACTTCCTGCTGGCCGGGTACTTGTTCTTCTGGCCGCTGATCGGGGTTGATCCGGCACCGCGCAGGCTGATGCCGCTCGGCAGGCTCGGGATCATGTTCCTGTCGATGCCGTTCCACGCCTTCTTCGGCGTCATCCTGATGAGCTCGCAAACGGTCATCGGCGAGCAGTTCTACGCCCAGCTGAGGCTCCCCTGGGTCACCGATCTGCTCACCGATCAACGCCTCGGCGGCGGCATCGCGTGGGGTTTCGGCGAGATTCCCGCGTTGATCGTGCTTGTCGCCTTGATGGTCCAGTGGGCGCAGGCCGACGAGCGCGAAGCGCAGCGAGCGGAGCGGAGGGCGCGCCGGGCGGGTGACACCGACGAGGAGCTGGCCGCGTACAACGCAATGCTGGCGCGCATGGCGGGCAAGACCAACGACGCGCAGTAGCCGCTGGAGTTGTCCACAGGCACCGGTTGTCCACAGCTGTTCGGTCGCGAGCTGGGTCGAGTCGTCCCATTGCCGCAGTCTGAGTACGGACCAGGCCGGATCAAGGAGTGGGGGAGATGGCAACGGGTGAGACGGTGGTGACCGTCAACGGTCGAGTGGCTACCGACGTCGAGCGGCGCGCCGTCGGTGAAGGCAACGAGATGGCCGGATTCCTGGTGATCAGCACCGAGCGCAAGTTCGACAAGTCGCTGGGCGATTGGGTCGACGGACGCAAGTTCTCGGTGTGGGTCACCTGCTGGCGCCGACTGGCTCGCAACGTCGCCATGTCGCTGTCGAAAGGGGACGACGTGATCGTGTGTGGCCGGCTGCGAACGCGCGAGTACGAGGACGGCGGCAAGACGCGGTACGCGACGGAGCTGGACGCCTACGCGGTCGGACCGAATCTGACCAGGGCGGTTGCCGAGGTGCGCAGGCTTCGTCTCGGCGAAGGGCATCCGAGTGCACAAGCGCAGGCAGCGTAGGGGAGACGATCGGAAGGACAGCGTCGTGCATCAGGCGGACATCGAGGTCACCCGTCTGGCGGGCCCGGTCGGAGCTTCGGCAGCCGACGGCCGCCGAACGACCGCGAGGACGCCGCCTCTACCATCAGACTTCATGACTACAGCGGTACGACGTGCTCGGACGAGCGGGGCGGGGGCAGTCTGACAGATGGCCGAGTTCATCTACACCATGCGCAACGTGCGCAAGACGGTCGGCGACAAGGTGATCTTGGACGACGTCAGCACCGCGTTCTATCCAGGGGCCAAGATCGGCGTCGTGGGGCCGAACGGCGCGGGCAAGTCGACCGTGCTGAAGATCATGGCCGGCCTGGAACAGCCGAGCAACGGCGAAGCACGCCTGCAGCCGGGCGCCAGCGTGGGCATTCTGCTCCAGGAACCGCCGCTGAACGAGGAGAAGACGGTACGCGGCAATGTCGAGGAAGGCCTCGGTGAGATCAAGGTCAAACTCGACAGGTTCAACGAGATCGCCGAGAAGCTGGCGACCGAGTACAGCGACGAGCTGATGGAGGAGATGGGCAAGCTCCAGGAGGAGCTTGACCACGCCGACGCCTGGGAGCTGGATTCACAGCTGGAGCAGGCGATGGACGCGCTGCGCTGCCCGCCGCCGGACGAACCCGTCAAGCACCTGTCGGGTGGCGAGCGCCGCCGGGTCGCGTTGTGCAAGCTGCTGCTGTCCAAGCCGGACCTGCTGCTGCTGGACGAGCCCACCAACCATCTGGATGCGGAGAGCGTGCAGTGGCTGGAGCAGCACCTGGCCAGCTATCCGGGAGCGGTCCTGGCCGTCACGCACGACAGGTACTTCCTGGACAACGTGGCCCAGTGGATCATGGAGCTGGACCGCGGCCGGGTCATCGGCTACGAGGGCAACTACTCGACGTACCTGGAGAAGAAGCGCGAGCGGCTGGAGATCCAGGGCAAGAAGGACGCCAAGCTGGCCAAGCGGCTGCAGAAGGAACTCGAGTGGGTCCGGTCGAACGCCAAGGCGCGTCAGGCCAAGTCCCGTGCCCGCCTGCAGCGTTACGAGGAGATGGCCGCCGAGGCGGAGCGCCAGCGCAAGCTGGACTTCGAGGAGATCCAGATCCCGCCCGGCCCGCGCCTGGGCGACGTGGTCGTCGAGGTGGAGAACCTGCGCAAGGGATTCGACGACCGGGTGCTCATCGACGGGCTGTCGTTCAGCTTGCCGCGGAACGGCATCGTCGGTGTCATCGGGCCGAACGGCGTCGGGAAGACAACGCTGTTCAAGACGATCGTCGGGCTGGAGAAGCCGGATTCGGGGACGGTCCGCATCGGTGAGACGGTCAAGCTGTCCTACGTCGACCAGACGCGTGAGGGCATCGACCCGAACAAGACGGTCTGGGAAGTCGTGTCGGACGGCCTCGATTACATCCACGTCGGCGAGACCGAGATGCCGTCGCGGGCCTACGTCGGCGCCTTCGGCTTCAAGGGACCGGACCAGCAGAAGCCCGCGGGCGTGCTGTCCGGTGGTGAGCGCAACCGGCTCAACCTCGCGCTGACGCTGAAGAAGGGCGGCAACCTCATCCTGCTCGACGAGCCGACCAACGACCTCGACGTGGAGACGCTGGGCTCGCTGGAGAACGCGCTGGAGCAGTTCCCCGGTTGCGCTGTGGTGATCTCGCACGACCGGTGGTTCCTGGACCGAGTGGCGACTCACATCCTGGCCTGGGAAGGTACCGAGGAGAACCCGGCGAAGTGGTTCTGGTTCGAGGGCAACTTCGAGGGGTACGAGAAGAACAAGATCGAAAGGCTTGGTCCTGAGGCAGCCCGTCCGCATAGGGTGACGTACCGGAAGCTGACGCGCGACTGACCAGCGACCGTCGCCGACAACCACCGGAGGCCTTGTGGCTGCAGGTATGCACGATGAGCGGGGGGTTGCCGGATACCCGCGTGACGAAGCGGTAGGCCGAATCGGCGCAGGCACCTCCGCACTGTCGGCCATCAGGCCTGATGTCACCCCCGCCGAGCGGCTGCTCGACCACGGAACGCGGTTGCGGTTCCGTGCCCCGGAGCTGGCATTGGTCTTCGGCGAGCGGGCGGCGGCACTCGCCGAGGCCGCAGGCTCGGAGCACCTGTGGGTCAACGCCGAGGGCTTGTCGGTGTTCGCCCGCATGCGGATGGGGCAGCGGCCGGACGTGGTGCACCGGGCGGTCACGGTGCTGCGCACCGCCGAAGCCGACGGGCACGCCGAGCTGGCGGCGCAGATGCGAGTGGAGCTGGCGGTGTGTGCGCGCAGCGCCGGTGTCCCGCTGACCGGGCTGGCCGCGCTCCGGCCCGTCCTCAGCCAACGCGATCTGCCTGCGGTGTGCCGGGCGCTGGCGCTGATGCAGCTCGTGGGGTGCATGGCGCCGGTGGGCAGGCAGTCGTTCATGGACAGAGCGCTCGCCGAGGCCGACAGGCTGATCCGCTCCGACGCGCAGTTGCCGGACGTCGACCGGATCCTGCTACGGGCCATGGTGGCCAGCAGGACGGCGGCACATCAGCGGCGGCACGGTGACCTGGCCGCGTCGCTGGACACCGGACAGCGCGCCTTGGACCTGCTCGACGGGCTGGATTCCGAGGCACACGACGGCATGCAGCTGCGGGCCCGGGTCGTACTGGACATGGCGTGCGCATTGCTGGACCGTGGCGAGAACCGGCGGGCCATGGACATCGCGCAGCGTGTGCTGTCTCGACCGGCACGCGCCGCCGCGGTGGGGCCGTTGGCCTGGTTGAGGCTCGCCCTGGCGACCCGCCTGCATCTGTCCGCCGGGGAGGCCGAGGCGGCCGGGCGGCTGGTGCGAGACGCGCTGCACAGCGTGCAACGCTACGACCTCACCTGGATCGAGGCCCGGCTGTGGCTCGAGCTGTCCCACGTCGAGGAGGCCGCAGGCCGCGAGCGGTCCGCCCTTCACGCTGCCCGGGAGGCCCGCCGGTGCGAGCACGTGTACGGCCGGGCCCGCCGACAGGCCATCAACGCGCTGACCGGTGAGTTCGGCCGGGGCGAGGAGAGCGTGGTTGATCTGGCTCAGCTGCTGGGCATGGGGGAGCCTCCCTCGGCGCGTGACAGCGGTGCCAGGGGGCAGGAGAAGCCGTCTGCCCACGCGACTGGGGCGGATCGGGCATCGGCGCCTTCCGGCCTGTCCGCGCCCAAGGCTCGGCAGGCGGCAGCTACGGGGCAGACGGCGGCCACGGAGCCGAAGGTGGCTTCGTTGCCGTCGGCGGCGTCGAAAGCAGCTTCCGAGCTGCCGCGCAAGTACGGCAGTGCCGAGCCGGCCGCCGAGACGTCAGGCAGTGGCTCGGCGAAAGACCCTGGAGCGTCGGCGCAGGGCGCGAAGGCGGAGCCGAAGGTCACGTTGCCGTTGCTGAACCTGCCGACCATCTCGCTGCCGAAGGACCTCGATCCCACACTCCACCGCAGCGAGCAGCACGGCCGACCTCCGCTGCGGCTTGCCGGCAGCGGAGCCGGGGGAGAGGGCAGCAGCGCGGCAGAGCCGGCGCAAGCGGGCGGTGGCGGCACCGGCACCGCAGGCGGCTCGGCAGGCGAGGCGACGCCACTCCGGCCCTGGCTTGCCGCGCTCGGGCCGTCGCAGCAGCCCGTGAACGCGTCGTCGGCGCATCGTGCGCATGGGGAGCAGGGCACCGGCCCGCGACGTGGGAACGTCTCCGAAACCCCCGCTGGCAAGGCCGCGGAGACAGCTGCTGGCGGCACGCAAGAGCACCGGGAGCCGGAGCACACGCCGCGGCACCGCCGCTCTGAAGGGGGGACGGCCGCCCGGTCGGTGTTGGAGCGGCTGGGAGTCAAGGTCGGTACGGGGGGAAGAAGGCGCGCACCGGAGTCGTCGACGCCGGGAGCTTCGACGGCGGATTCCTCGGCGACGGAGACGGCCTCCGGGGTGGGGTCCGGCGCCGACCCCACGTCGTCCCTGGCGGGCGCGGCAGCCGAGCAGCCAAGGCTGGGCTCGTCGCGCGAGGCAGCTCCACCCGGCGCGCAGGAAGTGACGTCGATGCTTCCGAGAATTCCGGCGTCCGAGCCTCCGGCCGAGGCGGCGTCGGGCACGGGTGGGAGGCATGCGGCGTCCGGTGAGGACACTCCCGGACGCGAGCACACCTCGGACGGCACGGGCCGCGAGACGGCTTCGGGCGGCACCGGGGAAGAGAAGGCTTCGAGCGGCGCCGGACGAGAAGAGGTCTCCGGACGCAAGGAGGCCTCCGATGCCGCGTCGGCGCGGTCGATCATCGACGAGCTGCTTGCCGCTGCGCGGGCCAGGGACGACCAGAGCGGTTCCTCCTGGCAGGCAAAGCACGCTCAGCAGAAGTCGTCCTCGGACACCAGTCGGGACACCACCACCGGCCACGGGGAGCGTCAACTGCGTGCGGCCGACACGAACACGACCTCGGACGGCTCGGCGCAGACGTCGCCAACCTCGCCCACATCAGGCGCAGACAAGCCCGTCGACTCCGGTGGCCGGTCCAGGACGACGACGGGCCGCACCGAGCCGCCGCGGTTGGACAGCCTGCTGTCCATCTTCCGCGATTGGCCGGATGACGACGAACTTGCCGGGTCGTTGTCCTCGCGGGCACGCCGCTTGCGGGAGGAAAGTGCGGGATCAGGTGAGTCCCGGCGGACCAACGGCCGACGCTTCACCGGTGACGACCGGCCATGGGGCCACCACGGCGATCTCTGATCCGACGACCCCGCTGGTACCGGCTGACGTCAGTTGCGCAGACAGCACACCCAGGTTTCTCGTCCGGCCGACTTCTTGGTCGGCCGTTTTGGTTTCTCGGCCAGCTGGTTTCGGTTTCTCGCCCGGCCGGCTTCGGTTCCACAGCCAGCTGGCTTCGGAGTCTGCGCCGAGGTGTGGACCTCGTCGATGAAAGCTTCCCAGCGCGGGCGAGCCGGCTTCCTGCAGCCCATCCGAGCGCGCCAGTCCGGGCCTCGGCTGTGGTGCCGGCCACGACGGCGCTATCGGCCCAGCGTGATCGTATCGCCCGCCGGTGATCGAACTGCGTGGGCTGCGAGTGCCGAACGTCGCCAGGCTAGGGTGAGAGGCGTTGACTGTGCAGCGTTGCCGCAACGGAGGTTGTTCGCGCCATGACTTCCACCAAGGTCTCCAGCGTGTCACCTGGGGGGTCGGCGGATGCCGACGACTTGGAGGCTCAACGGGATCGACTGGTCGAGGCCGCAGCACAACTGGCGCCGGACATCTCCGACCTGATCCGCGTGTACTTCCGGCACGCCCCGCCGGAGGACATCGTCGACGACTCGCCGGAGGACCTGCTCGCCGCGGTCCGCAGCCACCTGGAGCTGGCCGAGCGGCGCCCCCCGGGCAGGCCGGTGGTGAAGATCAGCAACCCGGCCCGGTCCACCGGCGGCTCCTCGGGTGTCACGGTCGTGCAGATCGTCACCGACGACATGCCGTTCCTGGTCGACAGCGTGGTGGCCAAGTTCGCCAGGTCCGGGATGCCGGTGCAGCGCATCGTGCACCCGATCCTGCTGGCGACCCGGGACGTCACGGGTGCGCTGCAGCAGCTGCACCCGGCCGCGGACCTGGACGACCCGCCGGAGGGCGCCTCGGCGGAGTCGTGGATCTCCGTGGAGGTCGACCAGATCACCGATCCGGAGCGTGCTGCGGCCGTCGAGACCGGCCTGATCTCCGTCATCACCGATGTCCGTGAGGTCGTCGAAGACTCCGTCAAGATGACCGAGACGGCGCTGCAGCTGGCCGACGAACTGGAATCGTCCCCGCCGCCGCTGCCGCCCACCGAAGTGACCGAAGGCGCCGCGCTGCTGCGCTGGCTGGTGGACGGGCACTTTCGGTTCCTCGGCTACCGCAAGTACGAAGTGGTGCGGGATCAACCGGACCCGGTGGCCGAGGACGCGCCGGTGCTCCGCGCGGTCCTGGCGACCGGCCTGGGCGTGCTCCGCCAGGACAGCCTGGCCGCCCGCAAACTCACCGCGGGCACGGACATCGCGAAAACGGCACTGTCCAATAACCTGCTCGTGCTGACGCCGGGCAGCGCCCGGTCGACGGTCCACCGGCCGGTGCGCCCGTACTACATCGGCGTCAAGACCTTCGACGACAACGGCGAAGTCACCGGCGAGCACCGCTTCCTCGGCATGTTCACCACGTCGGCGCTGCACGAGGACGTGCTGGACATCCCGGTGGTGGGACGCAGGGTGCGGGACGTCATCCATCGCGCGGGCTTCCCGATGGATTCGCACTCCGGCCAGGCCATGCTCGAGGTCATTCAGAGCTGGCCGCGCGCCGAGCTGTTCTCCACCGACCCCGACTCCCTCTACGCCACCGCCACCGGCGCGATCGCCCTGGCCGACCGGCGCCGCATCCGGGCCTTCCTGCGCCGTGACCCGTACCGCCGCTTCTTCTCGTGCGTGGTGTTCGTGCCGCGCGACCGGTACAGCACCCGGTCCCGGCAGGCCATGCAGGAGGTACTGCGCGAAGAACTCCAGGCGCGGGAGGTCGAGTTCGCCGTCCGGCTGGGCGAGACGCTGTTCGCCCAGGTGCATTTCACCGCCTACACCGACCCGGACAAGCAGATCGAGCCGGACATGCGCCGCATCCAGCAGCGGCTCACCACGGCGGTGCGCGGCTGGGAGGACCAGCTCATCGAGGCCATTCACGAGGAGCGAGTGGCCGCAGGCGTGCTGCAGAGCCACCGCGACGAGCCGGCCACTCAGCTCGGGGAACGTCTCGCGGCGGCGCTGCCGGAGGCCTACAAGGAGGACTTCGACGCCGTCACTGGCCTGCGCGACCTGCGGCAGTTGGAATCACTGTCCGGGCCGGGCGACCTTGGGATGCAGCTGTACGCCTGCCAGGACGAGCACGACGAGGCCACCCACCGGTTCAAGCTCTACCTGGCGGGTGAAGGGGTCTCGCTGTCCAAGCTGCTGCCGATGCTGCAGAAGATGGACGTCGAGGTCATCGACCAGCGGCCGTACGACATCACCATGCCCGACGGCAGCCGGGCGTGGATCTACGACTTCGGCCTGCGGGTGGACCAGCAGACGCTGGAGAAGGTCGCCGATCCGGAGTCACTCAGCGACCTGGGCAAGCGCTTCCAGGACGCGTTCCGTGCCATGTGGGACGGCGCCGCGGAGATCGACGGGCTCAACGGCCTGGTGCTGCGCAGCGGCTTGACCTGGCGGCAGACGTCGGTGCTGCGCGCCTACTCCCGCTACCTGCAGCAGGCGGGCACCCCGTACTCGCAGGCCTACATCGAGCGGACCGTGCTGGCCAACCCGCAGGTGGCGGCCGCGCTGATCGACCTGTTCGAGCTGAAGTTCGACGTCGCCGACGGCGAGGAGGTGACGCCGGAGCGGCGGAACCGCGTCGAGCAGCGCGCGGCTGAGATCGAGTCGATGATCGACTCGGTGGAAAGCCTCGACGAGGACCGCATCCTGCGCGGCCTGCTCACACTCATCAAAGCCACGCTGCGGACCAACTACTACCGCACCGACGACAACGGCGAGCACCGCTCGTACCTGTCGTTCAAGCTGGAGCCGACGGCGGTGCCCGACCTGCCCGAGCCACGGCCGCGGTTCGAGATCTTCGTCTGCTCGCCCCGGGTGGAGGGCGTCCACCTGCGCTTCGGTTCGGTGGCCCGCGGCGGGCTGCGCTGGTCGGACCGGCGCGAGGACTACCGCACCGAGATCCTCGGCCTGGTCAAGGCGCAGGCGGTCAAGAACTCGGTGATCGTGCCGGTCGGCGCCAAGGGCGGTTTCGTGGTGAAGAACCCGCCCGCGCCCACCGGTGATCCCGCCGCCGACCGGGAAGCCCTGCAGGCCGAGGGGATCGCCTGCTACCGGATGTTCATCTCCGGCCTGCTGGACCTGACCGACAACCGTCGGGACGGCAAGACGGTGCCTGCCCCCCAGGTCGTCCGGTACGACGACGACGACAGCTACCTGGTGGTGGCGGCCGACAAGGGCACGGCGACCTTCTCCGACATCGCCAACGAGGTGAGCCTGGCCTACGGGCACTGGCTCGGCGACGCGTTCGCCTCGGGCGGTTCAGCCGGCTACGACCACAAGGAAATGGGCATCACCGCCCGCGGCGCGTGGGAATCGGTGAAGCGGCACTTCCGGGAGCTGGGCATCGACACCCAGACGCAGGACTTCACCGTGGTCGGCATCGGCGACATGTCCGGCGACGTGTTCGGCAACGGCATGCTGCTGTCCGAGCACATCCGCCTGGTTGCGGCGTTCAACCACTTGCACATCTTCGTCGACCCGGACCCGGACCCGGCGATCTCGTTCCGCGAGCGCAAGCGGCTGTTCGAGCTGCCGCGGTCGACGTGGGCCGATTACGACCGAAGCCTGATCAGCAAAGGCGGAGGCGTGTTCGAACGCTCTGCCAAGACGGTCGTCGTCACCCCGGAGATGCGCCGGGCACTCGGCCTGCCGGACGAGGTGACGAAGCTGACGCCGAACGAGCTGGTCCGGGCGATCCTGCTGGCGCCGGTCGACCTGCTGTGGAACGGCGGCATCGGCACCTACGTCAAAGCGAGCACGGAAAGCCACGCCGACGCCGGCGACAAGACCAACGACGCGGTGCGGGTGGACGGCAACCAGCTGCGGGTCAAGGTGGTCGGCGAAGGCGGCAACCTGGGCTTCACCCAGCGGGGCCGGATCGAGTTCGCCCGCAACGGTGGCAAGATCAACACCGACGCGCTGGACAACTCCGCGGGCGTGGACAGTTCCGACCACGAGGTCAACATCAAGATCCTGCTCGAGCAGGCCATCGCACGCGGCGAGCTGAGCCAGGACGAGCGCGTGCCGTTGCTGGAGTCGATGACCGACGAGGTCGCCGAGCTGGTGCTGCGGCACAACTACCGGCAGAACGCGGTGTTGGGCGTCTCCCGCGCGCACGCCGCCCCGATGGCGTCGGTGCACCAGCGGCTGGTGTCCTACCTGGAGGAGAAGGCGGGCCTGGATCGCCAGCTCGAGGCGCTGCCCAGCAACCAGGAGTTCAAGAAGCTCATCGCCGACGGCGAAGGGCTCACCTCCCCGGAGCTGGCCACCATCCTGGCCCACGTCAAGCTCGATCTGAAGGACGAACTGATCGACTCCGATCTGCCCGACCAGGACGTCTTCGCGCAGCGCCTGCCGCTGTACTTCCCGACGCCGTTGCGGGAGCGGTTCGCCGAGGCGATCCAGCAGCATCCGCTGAAGCGGCAGATCATCACCACCCAGGTGGTCAACGAGGTGGTCGACGGCGCAGGCCTGTCGTACGCCTTCCGCCTGGCCGAGGAGATGAACGCGACGGCGACTGACGCGGTCCGCGCCTACATGGTGGTGACCAGGGTGTTCGACCTGCCTGCGGTGTGGCGGGACATCGAGGCGCTGGACAACGTGGTGTCCACCGACGTCGCCGACCGCATGGTGCTGGAGACCCGCAGGCTGCTGGACCGCGCCGCGCGCTGGTGGTTGTCCTCGCGGCCGCAGCCGCTGGCGGTCGGCGCGGAGATCAACCGGTTCTCCGGGGTGGTCAGGGCGCTGCAGCCGAAGGTGCCGGAGCTGCTGCGTGGCGAAGAGCTGGACGTGCTGAACGCCCGACGCGACGAGCTGATTGCCGACGGCGTGCCGGAGGACCTCGCGGGCAGGGTCGCCGCGCTGCTGTTCACCTACGGCTTGCTGGACGTCACCGAGGTGGCCGAGCTGGCCGAACAGGAAATCGGTGTCGACCGGGAGCGCAGCCCGCTGGAGACCGCCGAGCTCTACTACGCGCTGTCCGAGCATCTGGGCATCAACCGGATGCTGACGTCGGTGACCGCCCTGGAGCGCGGCAACCGCTGGCACGCGCTGGCTCGGCTGGCCCTGCGCGACGACATCTACCTGTCGTTGCGGGCGATCACGCTGGACGCGCTGCGGATCAGCGATCCCGGTGACCCGGTCGACGCCAAGATCGAGCAGTGGGAGCGGGCCAACAGTTCGCGCCTGGCCCGCGCCAGGGTGGCGCTGGACGACATCGCCCGCGTCGGCAAGCTGGACCTGGCCACGCTGTCCGTGGCGACGCGGCAATTGCGCAGCATGGCGCGGTGAGGACGGTGGTCACCCGGGCCCGGTCGTAGCCGGGCCGCTCACCGGGCCGGAACGACCGCCGTCGCACCGGCAACGACCGCGGTCGCACCAGCTCGGTGCCACCGGCCGCAGCCATTCACCAGGCGGCCGGGCCGGGTTGTCCGACGCACCGTCGGCAATTGCCGGTCCGGCCGTCTGCGTGCCCGACAGATGGCGAGCAAACCCGATGGGGCGATTCTCACCGTCGCGTCGGAGCGTTGTCGCGGCGTCCGGAGTGGGTCGGCATAGCGTGAGCGGCGTCATGCGAGTATCACGTCTAGCCACAGTTCTGGTCATGCCTGCGCTGCTGCTCGGAGTGCTGCAGCCGGGCGTGAGCGCGGGCCAGCCGCGCGCGAGTCAACTGCATCTCGTCGTCGAGGACGAAAGTGGTGCCTCGACCGGGGTCGCGCTGGAATGCGACCCGGCAGGCGGCACTCATCCGCGCGCCGACGAGGCGTGCGCCGTCCTGACCGAAACGAACGGTGATGCGGCCGCCGTCTCGTACTCCGAGGATCCCTGCGTGCTGATCTACCGGCCGGTGCACGCGCGGCTCATCGGCCACTGGCAGGGCAGGGCAGTGCGGTACGCCGAGACGTTCCCCAACCGGTGCGTGATGCGCACCGAGAAAGGCCCCCTGTTCGATTTCTGACAGGCCCCGCCCGTTGACGCCCCACCAGTGACTCCCGGGCTGGTGGGGCGTCGTCATGACGACCCGCGTTGGTAGTTTGAGCATGTGACCGCACTGCGCTTCGAGGACCCGGCACAGCGGGAGAACCTGGCGGCGTTCGTGGCCCGCGCGGTCCGGCTGGACGCCCAGGTGCCGATCCGGATGCGTGTGCGGCACAACAGCGGCACGGACACCGTCGGCATGGTGGAGGCGTGGGCGACCACACCGTTCGAGGTCTTGGCGACCAGAGCGGTGCTGGCCGAGCTGACGCCGGCGGACGTGACCGTCAGCGGCAACGAACTGCTCGCGGCCCTCACCGTGGCACGGTCCGCCGAGGTCGACCCAGGTCCGGCGCGCGATCTGCTGTGGCGCTCCGAACTGCCGCCCCAAGGCACCTGGCCGATCATCGACGACGTGCCGGTCTCGGTGATCAGTGACCTCACCGAACGCGGCCTGACCGTGGCCAAGGAGAACGCCGGCCCGATGGGCAACCCGCCCGCATCCCTGCTGGACCAGCCGGTGCTGACCGTGTCCAACGGCGAGGTCGACCTGAAGGTTCCGATGCGGTGCCTGTTCGCGCTGGCGGGCATGGGATTCACCGGCCAGCAGGACGAGCACGCCGACGATGTGGTGCGCGTCCGCGCCAACGAATCCTGGATGCGCATCGACGCCCGCTACGGCGCGGTGGTACGCCGTCGGCACGCCCTGCTGCCACTGGTCTTCTGAGCCATGCCCGGCACGGAAGGCGCGTGAGTCAGCGCCTTGACAACCGAGCACGCCTCACGTCGGTCCGGCCGGGCCCCGGTCGAAGCGCCTAGACCAGCCAGGCCGCCGCGTTGGGCTGCAGTTTGCCGTCCTGTACCTGCGAGCTGGCCAGCAGTACTTCGCCGGGCGGCAGGTCCACCGGTGCGTCCGAGGAGTTCAGCACGCACCGCAACCCGCCCTCTCTGCGCATGACGAAGCACCCCGGGGGAGCGTCTTCCCAGCTCACCGTGTCCCCGGACATCGCGGGGTGGGTCTTGCGCAACCGCAACGCGTCCCGGTAGAGCCACAGCGTCGACGACCGGTCGGCCTCCTGCTTCTCCACCGTGCGGTCGGCCCACTCGACGGGCATGGGCAGCCACGTCCGCTGTCCGGTGGTGAAGCCGAACGGCGGCATGTCACCGGACCACGGCAGCGGGATGCGCGCGACGTCGCGGGAGCCCTGCATGTCCGACGTGCCGCCCGGGTCGGTGCTCTGCTCTTCGGTCAGCGGGCCGTTGGGCAGGCCGAGCTCTTCGCCGTTGTACAGGTAGACCACGCCGGGCAGGGCCAGCTCCACCAGCGCCATGGCGCGTGCCCTGGCCAGCCCAATCTCACCGTCGCCGTACCTGCTGACCTGCCGCCACACGTCGTGATTGCTCAACGTCCACGTGGGCGGGGCACCGACGCTCAGCGGCGCCGCCAGCGAGCGGTCGATCGCGGCACGCAGCTTGTCGGCGTCGAACTCGGTGAGCGCCAGTCGGAAGTCGAAACCCAGGTGCAGCCGGCCGGGCGCGATGTACTGGCTCATCTGCTCGTCGTCGAACGTCCAGACCTCGCCGATGGCAGCCGTTCCCGGGTACTCGTCGAGCACCCGGCGGATGCCCTCGTGCAGTTCCAGAACGCCCTCGTTGTTCAGCCGCGGGTCGTAGTAGTTGGCATGCTCCACCACGTTGAACATCGCCCGCGGGTCCATGTCCGGCAGGTCGGCGGGCTTGGCCATGCCGTGCGCCACGTCGATCCGGAAGCCGTCCACCCCGCGGTCCAGCCAGAACCGCAACGTCCGGTGGAAGTCGGCGACCACTTCCGGATTGCTCCAGTTCAGATCCGGCTGCTCCGGCGTGAACAGGTGCAGGTACCACTGCCCGTCGGCGACCCGGGTCCACGCCGGGCCCTTGAAGCAGCTCTGCCAGTTGTTCGGCGGCTCGTCACCGTCGGGACCCTTGCCGTCGCGGAACCAGTACCTGGCCCGCTCCGGACTGCCCGGCGGGGAGGCCAGAGCGGCTTGGAACCACGGGTGCTGCGAGCTGGTGTGGTTCGGCACCACGTCCACGGTGACCTTGATGCCTCGCGCGTGCGCGTCGGCCAGCAATCGGTCGAACGTGGCCAGGTCCCCGAACAGCGGATCGACGTCGCGTGGATCTGCCACGTCGTAGCCGTTGTCCACCATGGGGGACGGGTAGAACGGTGTCAGCCACACCGCGTCGACGCCGAGATCCTTCAGGTAGTCCAGCCTGCTGCGAATGCCCTCGAGATCTCCCACGCCGTCACCGTTGCTGTCGGCGAACGAGCGGACGTAGATCTGGTAGACGGTGGCGGTGCGCCACCAGTCGAGCGCCTCGGTCACATCCACGAGTTCATCATGCTGTTGGCGGCCATTTCCAGGTACTGCCACAACTGGGTCCGGTACGGCTCTTCGATGCCGCTCTCGTCCACCGCCACCCGCATGCAGCGCAGCCACGCGTCCCGTTCGATCGGGCCGATCTTGTAGGGCGCGTGCCGCATCCGCAGCCGTGGGTGGCCGCGCCGGTCGGAATAGGTGTGCGGGCCGCCCCAGTACTGCATGAGGAACAGCCGCAGCCGCTCCTCCGCCGGGCCCAGGTCCTCCTCCGGGTACAGCGGCCGCAGCACCTCGTCCTCGGCGACTTCCTGGTAGAAGCGGGCGACGAGCTTGCGGAAGGTCTCCTCGCCACCGACCGCTTCGTAGAACGTCTGCTGCTCCTGCTGCTCGGTCACGCCGTCCATCCTGTCACTTCTGCTTGCCGTCGCTGCGCGGCACCAACAGCCGGTACGACGGGGTCTCGAACCCGGCGTCGGTGAGTGCGGTGGTGATGCGTGCCCGCAACGCGCGCTCGACCGCGTACTGCCTGCCCGCTTTCACCTTCACCGTCAGACGCAGCGTGATGCCTTCCGCCGTGATGGAGTTCACACCGAGCAGGTTCGGTGGTTCCAGTACGTCGGCCGAGATGGGTTCCTCGGCGGTGACCTCGGTGGCCACGTCCTGCATGATCCGGCTGGCCCGGTCGATGTCCGACCCCGGTGCGAGCAGCATGTCCACCACGGCGTTGGCGTG
The DNA here is from genome assembly GCF_000427905.1 of Thermocrispum agreste DSM 44070. GTDB lineage: Bacteria > Actinomycetota > Actinomycetes > Mycobacteriales > Pseudonocardiaceae > Thermocrispum > Thermocrispum agreste. The sequence goes on from NZ_ATYX01000006.1 coordinate 74,879, forward strand.
CCCCTGGCTGGAGTTGCCGACCCGCAGGATCTCGCCGTTGCGGACGTACCACACGGTGCCGTTGATGTCCCGCAGCGTGGTGATGCGCAGGCCGACCGACTCGACCACGCCACTGGCGTCGCCGAGGTCGACGATGTCGCCCACCCCGTACTGGTCCTCGGCCATCATGAACAGGCCGGACAGGAAGTCCTTGACCAGGTTCTGCGCACCGAAGCCGAGTGCCACGCCCGCGATCCCCGCCGAGGCCAGGATCGGCGCGAGGTTGACGCCCAGCACCGACAGGATCTGCATCACCGCGATGCTGAAGATGAGGAACGACGCCACCGACTTCAGCACCGAGCCGATCGTCTTGGCGCGCTGCCTGCGCCGTTCCATCAGGGTGGAGTTCAGCAGGTTCGGCGCCTTCTCCTTCAACGGCCGCAGCAGTGCAGGCCGCTTCTGGTCGTCGCCTGCTGCGGAGGGCAGCCGGGTGAGCCGGTCGATCAGCCGGTGGATCAGCCATCGCACCAGGAGCGCGACGACGATCGTCAGCACGATCGCCAGTGGTTTGGCCACCAGCCACTCCGCCGAGCCGGCCAGCCAGCTGTTGCCGGTCAGGTGCCACACCTGCTGACACCACGAACCGGCGTCCGCAACGCACTCCGGCGGCTCGTTGAGATCGAGCTGAACCACGGCCGTGACCGCTCCCTTCATGCCACGTTCATTGTCTCGTTCATTCCATCGTCCACACTCGTGCCGCGGCCGCTGTCACGTAACACGTCGCAAAAGAGACGTGCGTTTCTGCTCAAGACATGGTCGACTAGGCGTGGACAGCACGGACTATGCCTGCACGGTACGGAGGTAGTCGAGTGCCGAAGTCAGAGACGATCCCCATACCAGGGGCCACCCGTTCCTCGGGTGGCGGTCCATCCCGGCGCCAGGCGAGGCGGCACAAGGAGGGCCACCATACCAACGGAGACGCCTCGCCATCGAGCCGATTACGCCAGCACTGGACGCGTACCCGCGTGCTTCTGCTGAATGCCACGTTCGAGCCACTGACCGCGTTGCCGCTGCGCCGAGCCATCGTGATGCTCGTCTGCGGCAAGGCCGAGGTGGTTCACGGGCACCCGTCCGGGATGGTGCTGCACTCGGCTTCGGCCACAGTGCCGCTGCCGTCGGTCATCAGGTTGAACAACTACGTGCGGGTACCTTACCGGGCCAAAGTCCCGCTCACGCGCGCGGCCCTGATGCACCGGGACGGCTACCGCTGCGCCTACTGCGGCGGCCGGGCGGAGACCATCGACCACATCGTGCCCAAGAGCCGCGGCGGCAAGCACAGCTGGTTGAACTGCGTGGCCAGCTGCGCCAGGTGCAACCACCGCAAGGCCGACCGGTTGCTGTCCGAGCTCGGCTGGTCGTTGCGGGTCGAGCCGGTCGCACCGCGCGGACCGCACTGGCGGTTGCTCGCCGAAGTGGAACACGCCGCCCCGGAGTGGCGGCTGTACCTCGGCTCGGTCGCCTAGCGGAGGGACCCAGGACACGTCGACGCTCGGCGCGGTCGGTGGGCCGAAACCGGATCGGCTACCCTGCACGCGTGAGCGTGATGGAGACGATCCTGATCTTCGCGGCGATCCCTGCCGCCATCTGCGCCGTCATCGGCCTGCTGACCATGCGGTCGAAGCTGACCGGTCGCAAGCGTTACCGCCCTGGCCAGGACTGGGACTTCCCGCCGCAGTGGTGGAGTGCCCACCCCGGCGTGCTGCCGCCGGCCCCGGAGGGCCTCGACGAATTCGATCCCGACCGTATGACCGTGGGAGGTGCCCGTGGCAGCTGGTGAGGTCACGTTCCCGAAGGTCGACCCGAGCACGCTGGAGCCCGGCGCCGCGATCACGCTCAGCGGCCGGGTCTCCGCCGCCAAGCCGTACGAGCCCGCCGAGCCCGATCACCCGTTCACCCCGGCCCAGCTCGACCGCCTGGACGAGGCGCTGACCCTGGCCAGCCGGGACACCGGGCTGCTCTTCACCATCTACCTGGGCAAGCTCGGCGAGGACAGCCGGGCGGAGGCCGAGCAGCTGCTGCGCCGGCTCGGCAAGGACGCCCCGCGTGCGGTGCTGATCGCCGTCTCGCCGGGGGAGCGGGTGCTCGAGCTGGTCACCGGCGAGGTGGCCTCGGCCAGGTTGCCCGCCCGTGCGTGCAAGCTCGCGGTGATGAACATGGTCGCCTCGTTCAAGGAGGGCGACTTGGTCGGCGGGCTGATCAACGGCCTGCGCATGCTGGACGAGCAGGCGGGTCACATTCGCTGACCGCAGGTACCGGGCGGCCACTGGCGGCTGCCCGGCCGTGTCGGCGGTGACCTGCCGGAGGATCGTTTCGCACGCCCGCAGACCATGGGAAACGTCAGCGCCGGGCCCGGTCGTGCTGCCGGGCCCGGCGCTTTGTCGTTGGCTCAGCCGCGGTCGCAGTCGCGTGCGGCCAGCGCCCGCACGACGGTCGCGCGTCCCTCGGTCACCAGCCTCCGCAACGCGGGCGGCCGCTCCTCGGACAGCCAGGCGTCCGCGGCGGCCACGGTCGAGTCCTCCACCGCCCACGTCGGGAACAGCCCGTTGACCACCGCCTGCGCCCGCTCCGGGCTGCGCCGGCGCCAGACGTCGTCCACCACGGCGAAGTACTGCTTGACGTACTCGGCCAGCAGGTGCTTCTGCCCCGGATGGCTGAACCCGGCGATGATCGCGTCGTTGATGGCGTTCGGCAGCTCGTCGTCGTACACCGCGCGCTCCCACGCCTCGGCTTTCGCCGCCGCCGTGGGCCGTAGTGCCAGCGCCCGCTCGGCGTGACGTTTGCCGGTCGCGGTGTTGTCCCGCTCCAGTTCGGCGTCGATCTCCGCCTTGTCCGCCCTGCCGTGCGCCACCAGCGCGTGCAGCAGCCGCCAGCGCAGGTCGGTGTCGACGGTCAAGCCCTGCAGCGTCTGCGACCCGTCACGCCAGGCTGCCAGCACGTCCAGCGTCTCGGCGTCCAGCACCGAGCCGGTCAGCGCGTTGACGAAGGCCAGCTGGTGGTCCGAGCCGGGCTCGGCGTTGCGCGCCATGTCGAGCACCGCGGCGGTGAACGCTGGCCAGCCTTCCTTGGCGGCCCACTCCTGGTCGGCGTAGGAGGACAGCGCCGTCTGGGCCTGCAGCAACACTCGCTGCACCACACCCACCTCGGTCTCCGCGGGCAAGCCGCGGCAGGCCAGCGCGACGAAGTCACGCGCCTTGAACTCGGCATCCCTGGTCATCTCCCAGGCGGCCGACCAGCACAGGGTGCGTGGCAGCGGCTCGGCGATGTCGCCGATGCGCTCGACGAGCGTCTGCAGCGAATCCGGGTCCAGCCGCAGCGCGCAGTAGGTCAGGTCGTCGTCGTTGACCAGCACCAGTTTGCCGCGCGGCACACCGGCGAGCTCCTCCACGGTGGTGGACTCGCCGTCGATGTCCAGCTCGACCCGGTGGGTGCGCACCAGCTTGCCGTCCACGTCGTCGTAGATGCCGACGGCGATCCGGTGCGTGCGCAGCTCGCCCTTGCCCGGCTTGGCGCCGCCCTGCTTGACCGCGAACCAGGTGAACTTGCCCTCCTCGTCGACTTCGAACGACGGACGCAGCTCGTTCAGGCCGGTGGTCTCCAGCCACTGCGCGCTCCACCACGACAGGTCGCGGCCGGACGCTTCCTCCAGCGCGGCCAGCAGGTCCGCCAGCGTGGCGTTCTGCCAGGCGTGCCTGGCGAAGTAGACCTTGAGCCCGGCCAGGAAGTTCTCCAGCCCCACGTAGGCGACCAGCTGCTTGAGCACCGACGCGCCCTTGGCGTAGGTGATGCCGTCGAAGTTCACCTCGACCGCTTGCACGTCCGGGATGTCGGCGGCAACCGGGTGGGTGGACGGCAGCTGGTCCTGCCGGTAGGCCCACGACTTCTCGATGTTGGCGAACGACGTCCAGGCGTGCTTGTACTCGGTGGCCTCGGCCTGCGCCAGCACGGACGCGAACGTGGCGAACGACTCGTTCAGCCACAAATCGTCCCACCAGCGCATGGTGACCAGGTCACCGAACCACATGTGGGCCATTTCGTGCAGCAGCGTCTCGCACCGCCGCTCGTAGGAGTAGCGGGTGACCCGGCTGCGGAAGACGTAGTCCTCCAGGAACGTCACCGCGCCCGCGTTCTCCATCGCGCCGGCGTTGAACTCCGGCACGAACAGCTGGTCGTACTTCTTGAACGGGTACGGCACGCCGAAATTGCGGTGGTAGAAGTCGAAACCCTGCTTGGTCTCGGTGAACAGCCGGTCGGCGTCCATGTACTCGGCGAGTGACGCACGGCAGTAGATGCCCAGCGGGATCGTCTTGTGCTCGTCGCGGTACTCGTCACGCCATTCCGCGTACGGGCCGGCGACGAGCGCGACCAGGTAGGTGGAGATCTTCTCGGTGGGCTCGAACTCGTGCCGGATCGCGCCTTCCGGGGTCTCGGAGGTGGTCCTGACCGGGGCGTTGGACACCACCTTCCAGCCCCGCGGCGCGATCACCGTCAGCCGGTAGACGCCTTTGATGTCGGGCTGGTCGAAACAGGCGAACATCCGCTTGGCGTCGGCCGTTTCGAACTGCGAGTACAGGTACACGTTGCCGTCGACCGGGTCGACGAACCGGTGCAGGCCCTCGCCGGTGTTCATGTACCGGCAGTCGGCGTCCACGGTGACCGTGTTCTGCTCGGCGAGCTCGGGCAGTGCGATGCCGCGTTCCTCGTCGTAGCCGGAGACGTCCAGCTGCGTGCCGTTGAAAGTCGCCGATCGCACCTGTTCAGCCACGATGTCGACCCACAAGGGTCCGTTCCCGCGAGCCGAGAAGGTCAGCGTGGTGATCGAGCGGAACGTGCGTTCGCCCGGCCTGCCTGCTCCGTCGGTCAGGTCCAGTTCGATGTCGTACTCGGCGTCGCCGACAAGGGCGGCGCGGCTTCGGGCTTCCTCACGAGTCAAGTTGGGGGCGACCACAAAGCACCTCGGTAGTTTGCGCGAAGGAAGGTTGGGATCCAGCAGCATCCAATCACGGATGTCCGACACAGTGACGGGTGTCGCCGCAGGTGGTGGGAACAACGTCGCCACTGTCGTGGTTGGGCATGCGTGAAACGGATTTTCCTGACCGACCGGCAAGGAGTTGTCGATGACCACACCACCTGGCAGCCCGGCGTCGCCGAAGCGGACCAAGGTCGACTTCTACTTCGACCCGATCTGCCCGTTCGCCTGGATCACCTCGCGGTGGATCCTCGAGGTGGAGAAGCACCGCGACATCGACCTGCGGTTCGGCGTGATGAGCCTGTCGGTGCTCAACGAGGGCAGGGACGAGCTGCCGGAGAAGTACAAGGAGCTGTTGGAGTTCGGCTGGGGGCCGGTGCGGGTGGCCATCGCCGTCGAGCAGAAGCTGGGGCAGAAGGCGCTGCGTGACTTCTACACCGCCTACGGCATCCGGGCGCACAACCAGGGCCGTGGCGAGGACCCGTCGATCATTCCCGAAGCACTGGCGGAGATCGGCGCTCCGGCCGAGCTGGCCGAAGCGGCCACGTCCACCGAGTACGACGAGGCGCTGCGGGCCAGCCACCACCGCGGCATGGACCCGGTGGGAGACGAGGTCGGCACGCCGACGATCCATGTCGACGGCGTGGCGTTCTTCGGCCCGGTGCTGCAGTCGATCCCGCGTGGCGAGGACGCGCTCAAGGTCTTCGACGGGGCGGTCATGCTGGCCGGTTATCCCGACTTCTTCGAGCTCAAGCGCAGCCGCACCGGCGAGCTGAAGTTCGACTGACGGCGGGCCGGCCGCCGACGGGGTGAGCCCGGCGGGCCGGAAGCCGGGCCGGCAGGACCGAGTGAGGCGGCCGGCCCGGCCGGCCCGCAAGCAAGCGCGCAGCGCCTGGTGAACCACGCGCCGGGTGTGGCCGGATCCGCGTGGGCAGGGCAGCCCGGGCCCCGTCCGGGAGTTGGCGCTCGGCTGGGGCCGCGGATCACCGTGGTGACTGGCTGGAATGGAAGCCGGGGGTCGGTGGCGCGGGTGGATCCGTGTCGGCGGAGGCCGGTCCGGGAGCTGGCGCGGCCACCCCCAGGCCCCGGTGAGCCAGTAACGGAACGGCCGGCCCACCGTGATCAAGCTCCTTCACCGGCACCGAACGTGGCCGCGGATCCGGCCTTGCCGCTGACCGAGCTGGAACCCCTCAGGGCGTCGGGTGCGGCGACCCCGTGCTGTCGGCCGGCCGGGGAGCTGGCTCACGCGGCCCATGCCGGGCAGGCCGGTCAGCCCATCGTCTTCGCGCCGTCGATGCTTTCCCGGATGATGTCGGCGTGCCCGGCGTGCTGGGCCGTCTCGGCGATGATGTGCAGCAGGACGCGGCGCACGCTCCAGCGCGCGCCGGGCTCGAACCACGGCGCTTCCGGCAGCGGCTGCTCGGCGTCCAGATCGGCGGTGACGACCAGCGCGTCGGTCTTTGCGGCCACGGCGTCGTACTCGGCCAGCAAACCGGCCAGGGTCTCCCCGGGAAGCATGCGGAACTGGTCCTGCCACGCTTGCCACGAGCCTTCGTCGTAGCTCATCGCGCCGGGGCCTTCCTCGGTGAACCGGACCCACTGCCGCTCGCAGTGGGCGACGTGCTTGATCAGCCCGCCGAGACACAGGTCGCTGACGGTGGGGCGCATGGCCGCTTGCTCGTCGGTGAGCCCGCGGACGGTCTGCCGCAGGAAGCCGCGGTGCCTGCGCAGCGACGACAGCAGGTCCGCTCGCTCGCCGGTGACGGCGTGACCGGCGGTGTCGGCCTGCGAAGTCACGGACATGGTGCCTCCTGAAGGGTCGGACGACTGTGGCTCGCTGACGGTAGCCGCGCGCACCGACGGTTACCGGCCGGTCGAGTTGTGCCAAGGTAGGAGGGGTCCGTGCCATCCACTTGCGGAGGAGTTGACATGGCCGCGCCCGCACTGACCCGTGTCGGACACTTCATCGACGGAGCCGAGCACCCGGAGTCAGCGGAGTCGATCGACGTGCTCAACCCGGCGACCGAGGAGATCATCGGTTCGGTGCCCGCGGGAACCGTGGAGGACGCCGATGCCGCCGTCGCCGCCGCGGTGGCGGCCTTCCCCTCCTGGGCCGCACGCACCCCACAGGACCGTGCGGCGGTGGTGCGCGCGATCTCCGCCGGGCTCGCCGAGCGCAGGGACGAGATTGCCGCGCTGATCTCCGCCGAGGTCGGCGCCCCCATCACGTTCGCCACCAAGGTGCAGGCGACCCTGCCCGCGACGACCGCCAAAGGGGTCGCCGACCTGGTCGACAGCGGCGGTTTCGCGTTCACCGAGGAGATCGGCAATTCGCTGGTGGTGCGCGAGCCCGCCGGGGTGGTCGCGGCGATCACCCCGTGGAACTACCCGCTGCACCAGATCATGGCCAAGCTCGCGCCGGCGCTGGTCGCCGGCTGCACGGTGGTGCTCAAACCCAGTGAAGTGGCGCCGCTGAACACCGGAATCCTGGTGGAGGTGCTGCGGCAGGCCGGTGTGCCGGACGGGGTGGTCAACATCGTGCACGGCACCGGCCCGGTGGTGGGTGCCCGGTTGGCCGAGCACCCGGACGTGGACATGATCTCGTTCACCGGATCGACCCGCGCGGGCAAGGCGGTCGCCGCAGCGGCCGCGCAGACGGTCAAGCGGGTCGCGCTGGAGCTGGGTGGGAAGTCCGCCAACGTCATCCTGGACGACGCCGACCTGACCAAGGCGGTCAAGCTCGGCGTGGCCAACACCTTCCTCAACGGCGGGCAGAGCTGCAACGCCTGGACCCGGATGCTGGTGCCGGAGTCGCTGCACGACCAGGCGGTGGAGATCGCCGTCGCCGCGGCGGCCAAGTACCAGCCGGGCGACCCGTCGGACCCGGCGACCCGGCTGGGGCCGATGGTCAGTGAGGTGCAGCGCGACCGGGTGGTCGGCTACATCCGGGCGGGAGCGGAAGCAGGCGCCACGCTGGCGTGCGGTGGCCCGGAGAAGCCGGACGGCATGGAGCGCGGCTTCTTCGTCCGCCCGACGGTCTTCGCCAACGTGCGGGAGGACATGGTGATCGCACAGGAGGAGATCTTCGGCCCGGTGCTGTCCGTGCTGCCGTACACCGACGTCGACGACGCCGTGCGGATCGCCAACAACTCGATGTACGGGCTGGGCGGCGCGGTCTTCGCGGGCAGCGACGAGCGCGCGATCGAGGTCGCCAAGCGGATCCGCACCGGTCAGGTGGACGTCAACGGCGGCTCGTTCAACCCGATGGCGCCGTTCGGCGGCTACAAGCAGTCGGGCATCGGCCGGGAGTTCGGCAAGTTCGGGCTGGAGGAGTACCTCGAAGTCAAGTCGATCCAGCGCTGAGCAGGTCGCGCTGCCGTTCGACGAAGGCGCGGTCCACCGGGTCGCCGTGGCCCGGCACGAACGTCGCCGCGTCCAGGCGCAGCAGCTCGTCGAGCGCGTGCGGCCACAGCTGCGGGAAGGAGTCCGGCCCGATCGACGGGTCGGCTCCCTGCTCGACCAGGTCCCCGGTGAAGAGCACGCGCGCGTCCGGAACGTGCACCGCGAGGTCGTGATCGGTGTGCGCGCGGCCGGGATGGACAAGGCGTACCGTCTGGCCGCCGAGGTCGAGCTCCGCCGCTTCCCGTACCCGGTGCGTCGGCTGGACCAGCCGGACCGGGGGAGCGCCGGGGTAGTACTCGGCCCGTTCGACGAAGACCCGCTCGTCGACCCGGCACCGCTCATGGGCCCAGACCTCCGCCCCCGGGAAGGCGGCTGTGCCCAAGCAGTGGTCGAAATGCGCGTGCGTGACGACCACGGTCAGCGGCAACGCGGTGAGACCGGCGACGGCTGACGCGAACTCCGCGCCGTGCTCCTCGTCGCGGCCGGTGTCCACGACGAGCGCCCGGTCCCGGCCGACCACCAGCCCGAGGGTCTGGTCCAACTCGGCATACCGGCGGGCGTAGACACCGTCGGCGAGCACCAGCCACCGTCCCGGCGCGGATTCGTTCGACATCGCTTCACCTATACCGCGCGTGCGCCGCGGCCGCACCGAGGGTGGGGCACGACGCACCGCGTCAGGCCCGGAAACGGTGTGCACCGATCCGGCTGGCAGACTCCACGTCGTGCGTGTTTACCTTGCCGCCGACCATGCGGGTTTCGAGCTGAAGAACCATCTGGTGCAGCATCTGAGCGGGCTCGGGCACGACGTGGTGGACGTCGGGCCCTACGAGTACGACCCGGCCGACGACTATCCGCCGTTCTGCGTCGAGGCCGCCCGGCGGGTCGCCGCCGACGAGGGCAGCCTGGGCATCGTCATCGGCGGCTCCGGCAACGGCGAGCAGATCGCCGCCAACAAGGTCAAGGGTATCCGCGCCGGGCTGGCGTGGAGCGTGGAGACCGCCCGCCTGACGCGGGAGCACAACCACGCCCAGGTCGTCGGCATCGGGGCACGGATGCACAGCGTCGAGGAGGCCACGGAGATCGTGGAGGCCTTCCTCGCGGCCGAGCCGGACACCGACGAACGCCACGTTCGCCGGGTCGGGCAGCTGACGGACTACGAGCGCACCGGCACCCCGCCGGCGTTGCCGCAGACGGGCGGGCACGGGCAGACCAGCTGAATGCCCGAAGGACACACGCTGCACCGGTTGGCCCGGCTGCACCAGGCACGTTACGCCGGCCACCCGGTCGCGGTGACCAGCCCGCAAGGGCGTTTCGCGGCGGAGGCCGCGCTGCTCGACGGCAAGGTGTTCACCGCGGCGGAGGCATACGGCAAGCACCTGTTCCACCACTACGGCGGCCAGGGTGTCGTGCACATCCACCTCGGCCTCTACGGCACGTTCACCGAGTTCGAGCGGCCCGAACCAGCCCCGGCCGGTCAGGTGCGGATGCGCCTGGTCGGTCCGACGCACGCCACCGACCTGCGCGGCCCGAATCGCTGTGAGCTGCTCACCGAGGCCGAGGTCACGGCGATCACGGCCAGGCTGGGGCCGGATCCGCTGCGGCCGGACGCCGACCCCGGGCCCGCGCTGGACCGCATCGCGTCGTCGGCGTCGCCGATCGCCGCGTTGTTGCTGGATCAGCGGATCATGGCCGGTGTCGGCAATGTGTATCGCGCGGAGGTGCTGTTCCGGCACGGGATCGACCCGATGCTGCCCGGCCGGTCGATCGGCCGGGAGCGGGCCGGGCAGCTGTGGGACGACCTGGTCGCGTTGATGGCCGACGGCGTCGCGCGCGGCCGCATCGACACGGTCCGTCCCGAGCACACCCCGCAGGCCATGGGCAGGCAGCCGCGGCAGGATCGGCACGGGGGCGAGGTTTACGTGTACCGGCGCGCGGGTAGTCCCTGCCTGATATGTGGCACAACGGTGGCGATGCGAACGCTGCAGGGTCGAAAGCTCTACTGGTGCCCGACGTGCCAGAGCTGAGCCCCTGCGACGACCAGTTCGGTAAGACCCCTCCTGTCAACGCGGTCGGACGTGTACCGTCTGGGCGCAAGGGGTGGCACGACTGCTCCGCAAGTTCGCGTGCACCGGCCGGTGCGCACCTGACAGGAGAGGTACAACCACGGTGAGCGTCGACGCTTCCCCTTCGACAAAGCATGACCAGGGTCCCCGGCACGAGGCCGGGCCGGAGACCCGATCGGAGCCGGAGCGCCCGGCCCGACGCGGCCCCAGATCCGGGCCGAAACCCATCGAGAGCGGTGCGCGCCCGCTGGCTGCGCACATCACGGTCTACTTGTTCGCCATCATTCCCGCGATCGCGCTGATCGCGTCCATCCCGCTGCTGTGGGGCTGGGGCGTCACCATGCTCGACCTCGGGCTGCTGGCGTTCTTCTACACCCTGTCGGTGCTGGGCATCACCGCCGGGTTCCACCGGTACTTCACCCACGGATCGTTCAAGGCCAAACGTCCGATGCGCATCGCGCTCGCGGTCCTGGGCAGCATGGCGGTGCAGGGGCCGATCCTGCACTGGGTCGCCGACCACCGCAGGCACCATGCGTTCTCCGACCGTGAGGGAGACCCCCACTCGCCGTGGGCGTTCGGTACCTCCCCGGGCGCGATCCTGCGCGGCTTCTGGCACGCGCACATGGGCTGGCTGTTCAACCGGACGCTGACCAACCAGGAGCGGTTCGCGCCCGACCTGCTGGCCGACAAGGACATGCGGCGGGTGGACAAGCTGTTTGTGCCGCTCACCGTCGCCACGTTGCTTGCTCCCGCGGTGATCGGCGGACTGGTCACCTGGTCCTGGTGGGGCGCGTTGACCGCGTTCTTCTGGGGCAGCCTGGTGCGTGTGGCGGTGGTGCACCACGTGACCTGGTCGATCAACTCGATCTGCCACATCATCGGCGACCGGCCGTACAAGGCCAGGGACAAGTCGGCGAACTTCTGGCCGCTGGCGATCCTGTCGATGGGGGAGTCGTGGCACAACCTGCACCACGCCGACCCCACGTCGGCCCGGCACGGCGTCGGCCGCTGGCAGATCGACATCACCGCGCGCCTGATCTGGCTGTTCGAGAAGTTCGGCTGGGTCTACGACGTGCGGTGGCCGCGACCGGAACGGCTGGCGAAGCTGTCCAAGGCACACTGAGCGACGTCGACGCGCGGCATGTGCTGCTGCGCACGACCGGCGGGGTGACGGCCACTACGGCCGGCCCCGCCGGTTTCGTTCTAGGTGGGTGCGATGCCGTGCCCCGGCGGGCCTAGAAGCCGCCGAAGTCGAAACCACCACCGAAGTCGCCGCCCCCGAAGTCGCCGCCGCCGAAGTCACCGCCGAAGTCGCCGCCGGAGTCGCCCATGTCGCCGGCATCGCCCGCGTCACCGCCAGCCATCTCGGCGTCGTTCATGGCGCCCGCTTCCCATGCCGATGCGCTGGCGATCCCGGCCATGCCGGAGAACAGCGCGCTGAACAGCATCATCGAGCCGAAGCCCCACGCCCCCGCGACCAGGGCGGGCTTCCACCACGGCTCGGAGTACCATCCGCGCGGCACCGGGCGCCCGGCCACCCGGCCGCCCGGGTAGTAGTACGGGGTGCGGTCGCCGGGCTCCGGCGACGCCTCGTAGTGCTTGCCCTCGACGTCCACGCTGCGGAACTCGGAGACCGCGCCGGCGCGCTCGCGCTCCCGGTCCTGCGGCAGCTCGGGGCCGGGGTCCAGGCCCATGGCGGTCCTGGCCGCGCGCACGTAGTACAAGCCCTCCAGCGCGGTGTCGATGACCAGCCGGGCTTGGTGGGCGGTCTGCGCTTGCTCGAGTTGCGAGCCGGCGGCGGTGTACCGCTCGGCCGCGTCGGCGAGCGCTTGTTTCGAGGCCGCGTTCGTGCCGGTCAGGTTGAGCACCTGGCCGCCGAGCCGCTCCACCCAGCGGCGGGCTTCCGCCTTGGCGTCCTCGAGTTCGTCGCGGCGCTGAGTGGCTCGCTGCTGGGACAGGTAGATCCCGCCCATGACGACCACGATCAGCACGATGATCAGCAGACCTGCCTCGCCCATCGCTCCCACTTCCAGCCGTTGCCACGTTGCCCGGTCAACGAAACCGCTGCGCGTATCGTTCCCTGCCCGTGCCCGTGCGGTGGCCACCGGGTGGTGCGACCCGGCGGTAACAATCGCGGCGTGCAGCCCGATAGCCGGGCATGCGGGCAAGTAGTACTCCGACGCCGACACCGTGGCGGGTGCGCTGGCTCGCATTGAGCTACGCCGTCTTCGTGCTCGGCGCCGCCAGCTACGTGTTCGTGTGGTATATCGTGACACGGCCGGACGGCTGGTACTGGGCCGAGCCGCTGTGCCTGGTGGCCCGGCCGCTGGCCGGTGTCGTGCCGCTGATCGAACCCACGCCCGGCCCTATGGGTGCCCTGTTGTGCGTCCTGGCGGGCGCGGTGCAGGCTGCGCTGCTGTTCGGCGTCTGCGCCTGGATCGACCGGGCGCTGGCGCGCCGCCGGCCGTCGGTATCGCTGTCGGACAGTTCGGCCGAGGTACCCGATCTTCGCCGGTTGGGCTTCGGCCGTGCTGACCAAGCAGGAACAACGCCTGGTCGAGGTGGCGACGACAACGTTGCGCGAGGCACATCGATCTGAGGACCACTCGGTGGCCGCGGCCGTGCTCGACTCGCGCAGGCGACATCTTCACCGGGATCGACGTCCACCACTTCATCGGCGGCCCGTGCGCCGAGCCGGTGGCCATCGGCCAGGTCGTGGCCTCGCCGCACGCCCGGCTTCCGTTGGTGTGCATCGCAGCGGTGCACGACCGCGTGGTCGTCTCCCCGTGTGGCCGGTGCCGTGGGCGCCATCGCGACTGGCCCGGAGCAGTTCACGATCGTCTCCCCGTGCGGTTCGTGCCGTCAGATGCTGTTCGACCTGGATCCGGACATCCGCGCGGTGGTGCGCACCAAGATCGGCCCCCCCCGAAGCCGTCCCGGTGAAGCCGTCCCGGTGCGCGACTTCCTGTCGTACGTGTCCGACTGGCGGGCCGTCGAGCCGGATGTGTCGCAGCGGCAGTACGTGTGGGAAGACCGTCTGGAGGACATCCGCGCCGACCGCTGGACGGCACGATCCGCCTCGACGATTCCGAGGCGCCAGGGCGGTGTCAGCTGGGTCTTCGACCACGACGCGGACGGCATCGTCACGACGTTGCTCGTGGAGGTCATCAAAGTGGTCGAGGGGCGGTCGGCGAGCCCACCGAGGAAGACGCCCGGCGGGACGGCTTCGCCACGTCCGCCGGCCTGCACCACGCCTTGCAGACGCACTACCCGGGGATCGAGGAGGCCACCAAAATCGATATCGTCCGCTTCCGGCTGATCGACGGCGGCCGATCGCGTTGAGCGGGCGACGGGAATCGAACCCGCACCACCAGCTTGGAAGGCTGGGGCTCTACCATTGAGCTACGCCCGCAGTCCCGGTCCGGTGACCGGGCGCGTCGCCAGTTTAACGGGTACCGATATGCTGGCCGAGCACGGCCCAGGCGGCCCGGCGGGGTGTGGCGCAGCTTGGTAGCGCATCCGCTTTGGGAGCGGAGGGTCGCAGGTTCAAATCCTGTCACCCCGACGTTTCGTGCCGTCGCACGAGCGCGGCCCGGATCCACGTGGTGGCTCCGGGCTCGCTGCTGTTCGCGGGCGATGTGGCGGCGAATCGGTCCCGTCGATCCCGCCGATGTGGCACGTTCGACGTATGGAGCGCGTGCCCGTGAAGTCGACGGTGTTGCGATCGGTCGGCTACGCCCAGGACGAGGCCGTGCTGGAGGTCGAGTTCACCAACCGCGAGGTGTATCGCTACTTCGTCGTGCCGCGTCGCGTGTACGTCGCGCTGCTGGCTTCGTCCAACCCCGGCCGCTGTTTCAACCAGACCGTCAGGGACCGGTATCCCGTGCGGCAGGTCCGCTGACGGCTCGCCGGCGGGCCATCGCCGCGCATGCAGCACGGCGGCCGTCCGGGGTGCCGGCGAACGCCGGATCGGAATCCGTGGTGGCGTGATCCGCGTGCCGGCACACGGCGGAGTACGCACGGCCGCGGGTTTGCCCCGATCCGGTGACTGGCCGCTCGGAAGTGTGCCCTGGCCTGCACGAAAACAGAGGTCTTGCGACGGCGCGCGAACGCAGCATCTAGACTCGGGCAATCGCCCGCGAACAACACGGGGTCCACATCTGTCAAGCCCTCAAGGAGCACACGTTGAAGAGCACCGTCGAGCAGCTGAGCCCGACGCGCGTAAAGATCAATGTCGAGGTGCCGTTCGACGAGCTGAAGCCGAACTTCGACCGCGCCTACCGCAAGATCGCGCAGCAGGTCCGCATCCCCGGCTTCCGTCCCGGCAAAGTTCCCGCTCCCGTGCTGGAGAGCCGCATCGGACGCGGCCCAGTGCTCGAAGAGGTGGTCAACGAGGCGATCCCCGCCAAGTACATCGAGGCGGTGCAGGCCGAGCAGGTACGGGCGCTCGGGCAGCCTGATTTCGAGGTCACCAAGCTGGAGGACCGCGAGGTCCTGGAGTTCACCGCCGAGGTGGACGTGCGCCCGGAGATCGAGATCCCGGACCTGTCGGACGTGACCATCGCCGTCGACGACATCGAGCTGACCGACGACGAGGTCGAGGAGCAGTTGAACGAGCTGCGCGCGCGGTTCGGCACCCTGGTCGGCGTCGACCGTCCCGCCCAGCAGGGCGACTTCGTGTCGATCGACCTGTCCGCCGAGGTGGACGGCGAGCCGGTGGAGGACGCCGCCACCGAGGGCCTGTCGTACGAGATCGGCTCGGGCCAGCTGGTCGAGGGCATCGACGAGGCACTGATCGGCCTGTCCAAGGACGAGAGCGCGACGTTCACCACCAAGCTGCTGGCGGGCAAGTACGCCGGGCAGGAGGCGCAGGTCACGGTCACTGCGCGGTCGATCAAGCAGCGCGAGCTGCCGGAGGCCGACGACGAGTTCGCCCAGATGGCCTCCGAGTTCGACACCATCGACGAACTCAGGGACGACCTGCGCGAGCGGCTGCGCCGGGTGAAGCGCATGCAGCAGGGCGTGCAGGCGCGGGACAAGGTGCTCGAGGCGCTGCTGGAGGCCGCCGACGTGCCGGTGCCCGAGGGCGTGGTGCAGGCCGAGGTGGCCAACCGCAAGCACGAGGCGATGCACCAGCTGGCCGACACGCACGACGACGAGGAGCTGCTCAACCGGGCGCTGGAGGCTTCGGGTCAGGACCCGAAGCAGTGGCACGAGGAGCTGCGCAGCGAGGCGGAGAAGACGGTGCGCACCCAGCTGCTGCTGGACAGCATCGCCGACGCGGAGAACGTGACGGTCGACGACAACGAGCTGACCGAGCGCATCGTGTACCAGGCGCAGCGCTTCGGCATCTCGCCCGACGAGTACGTGCAGCGGGCGCAGCAGTCCGGTCAGCTGGGCGCGATCTACGCCGACATCCGCCGGGGCAAGGCGCTGGCGGGCGTGGTGCGCAAGGTCAAGGTGACCGACGCCAGCGGCAACGAGGTGGACTTGTCCGACCTGTTCGGCGGCGAGGAGCAGCAGGCCGGTGACGACGGGGGCAAGGACGCCGGCGAGGCCAAGGCGGGCGAGCAGGCCACCGACGCGTGACGCTGTGAGCGAACGGCGGCCGGATCCGGCATGTCCGGCCGCCGGCGTTCGTTAGTGTCGATGACGACAGCGGTGGCATCCCACCGACGGCAATCCTTCAAGACCGACGACGGTCCGCTGGACCTGATGTGAGGCAGGCAGACGTGACGCAGCAACCACCTAGCATGCGGACGGCCACGCAAGGCCTTTCCCTGACCGATTCGGTGTACGAGCGGCTGCTCCAAGAGCGCATCGTGGTGCTCGGCTCCGAGGTCAACGACGAGGTCGCCAACCGGATCACTGCCCAGTTGCTGCTGTTGGCCGCCGAGGACCCGGAGAAGGACATCCGCTTCTACATCAACTCCCCGGGTGGCTCGGTGACGGCCGGGTTCGCGATCTACGACACCATGCAGCTCATCGAGCCGGATGTGGCGACGTACGCGATGGGGCTGGCGGCGTCGATGGGACAGTTCCTGCTCTCGTCGGGCACGCCGGGCAAGCGGTACGCCCTGCCGCACGCGCGGATCCTGATGCACCAGCCGTCGGCCGGGGTCACCGGTACCGCGTCCGACATCGCCATCCAGGCCCAGGTCTTCAGCAGGTGGAAGCGAGAACTGGCGGAGATCACCGCGCAGCAGACCGGCCAGACCGTCGAGCAGATCATCACCGACGGTGACCGGGACCGCTGGTTCACCGCGGAGGAGGCGAAGGAGTACGGCTTCGTCGACGCGGTGCTCACGCCCGAAATGCTGGCCAACCACCGCTCGGCCCGCTGACCCGGAGAGGAAACACGATGTACCCGTACCCCCACCACCAGCTGCACCTACCCCAGTCGCGGTACGTCCTGCCGAGTTACGTCGAGCGCACCAGCTACGGCATCAAGGAGTCCAACCCGTACAACAAGCTGTACGAGGAGCGGGTGATCTTCCTCGGCGTGCAGGTGGACGACGCCTCGGCCAACGACGTGATGGCCCAGCTGCTGCACCTGGAGCACGAGGACCCGGACCGCGACATCGTGCTGTACATCAACTCGCCGGGCGGCTCGTTCACGTCGCTGATGGCGATCTACGACACGATGCAGTTCGTCCGGCCGGACATCCAGACCTACTGCCTCGGCCAGGCCGCGTCCGCCGCTGCGGTGCTGCTGGCCGCGGGCACCGAGGGCAAGCGGTTCGCGCTGCCCAACTCGCGAGTGCTGATCCACCAGCCGTCGACGCAGGGCACCTACGGTCAGGTGTCGGACCTGGAGATCCAGGCCAACGAGATCCAGCGGGTGCGGTCGCTGCTCGAGCACACCCTGGCCAAGCACACCCACAAGTCCCCGGAGGAGATCCGCGCCGACATCGAGCGCGACAAGATCCTCACCGCGGAGCAGGCGCTCGAGTACGGAATCGTCGACGAAGTCCTGCAATACCGGAAAGGTTCCGCGTAAGCTGGATTGTCAGCTCTTGCTGCGGGCACCGCGCACGGTTCGCCGAGCCGACCGGGTTCATGTGTCGACGAAATCGTGATCTGGCCGTTCTTGGCGAGGCGTGTCGATGGCGGGCACGCTCGAGGTGAAGCAGCTAGGGTGCCACTACGGCGGTCTACGGCACGCCGGCAAATGGCTCCCGCGGGAGCTGGTGACGGGGTAGCGTCGACAGTGACAACTGGCTGCGTTGCCCGCGACGGCCACAAGGACGGACCAGGTGCATCGGTTGGTCGCACCGGAGGGGACAGAGGTCTAAGGTCATGGCGCGAATCGGCGACGGTGGCGACCTGCTGAAGTGCTCGTTCTGCGGAAAGAGCCAGAAGCAGGTCAAGAAGCTCATCGCCGGTCCCGGCGTGTACATCTGCGACGAGTGCATCGACCTCTGCAACGAGATCATCGAGGAAGAGCTCGCCGAGACGCGCGACGTCAAGTTCGACGAGCTGCCCAAGCCGCAGGAGATCCACGACTTCCTCGAGCAGTACGTGATCGGGCAAGAGGAAGCCAAGCGCTCGCTGTCGGTGGCGGTGTACAACCACTACAAGCGGATTCAGAACGAGGCGCGGGGCGGCAAGGACTCGAAGGACGACGACGTCGAGATCGCCAAGTCGAACATCCTCATGCTGGGGCCGACCGGCTGTGGCAAGACGTACCTGGCGCAGACGCTGGCGAAGTTCCTCAACGTTCCGTTCGCGATCGCCGACGCCACGGCGCTGACCGAGGCCGGCTACGTGGGCGAGGACGTGGAGAACATCCTGCTGAAGCTGATCCAGGCCGCGGACTACGACGTCAAGCGGGCCGAGACCGGCATCATCTACATCGACGAGGTCGACAAGATCGCCCGCAAGAGCGAGAACCCGTCGATCACGCGGGACGTCTCCGGTGAGGGCGTGCAGCAGGCGCTGCTGAAGATCCTGGAGGGCACTACGGCGTCCGTCCCGCCGCAGGGGGGGCGCAAGCATCCGCACCAGGAGTTCATCCAGATCGACACGACGAACGTGCTGTTCATCGTGGCCGGCGCGTTCGCCGGGCTGGAGAAGATCATCAACGAGCGGATCGGCAAGCGCGGCCTCGGCTTCGGCGCGGAGGTGCGCTCCAAGGCGGAGCTGGAGTCGGAGAACATCTTCGCCGAGACGATGCCGGAGGATCTGATCAAGTTCGGCCTCATCCCGGAGTTCATCGGCCGGCTCCCGGTGGTGGCCAGCGTGACGGCGTTGGACAAGGAATCGCTGGTGCGCATCCTCACCGAGCCACGCAACGCGCTGGTCAAGCAGTACAAGAAGCTGTTCGAGCTGGACGGCGTGGAGCTGGAGTTCACCCAGGGCGCGCTGGAGGCGATCGCCGACCAGTCGCTGCTGCGGGGCACCGGGGCGCGCGGGCTGCGGGCCATCATGGAGGAGGTCCTGCAGCAGGTGATGTACGACATCCCGTCCCGGCCGGACGTGGCCAAGGTCGTGATCACCGAGCAGACCGTGCGGGAGAACGTCAACCCGACGATCGTGTCCCGGCACCCGGCGCGGCGGCGCGCCCAGCAGGAGCGCGGCGAGAAGACCGCCTGACAGCACCAGGACTCCCCGCGGCCCACCGTCATCCGGCGGTGGGCCGTTTTCGTGTCCGGTGCCGCGGCGCGCCGGTTGGACGATCTCTCGCCGGGAGGGTCACGCGGTCCGAGGGGACAAGCGTGTCGCGGTGCACAGAGCCGACCAGCGGCAGCTCGGTGATCCTACGCTGCGGCGCCCGGGACGCGCGTTGATTGCGGGCCGATCGCGCAGCCGCAATGCGAGCGCAGACCCCGTGTCAGGGGCGCCTGCGTCTTCTGATGGTGTCTACCGCGCAGAGGACGAGCCGGAGGAGGCGTACCGGGAGCTGCCGCTAGCGGGCTGGGCCGCGCGATGCCGATCGGTGAGCCGGCTGTGCGAGCGTTCCGGTGAGCCTATGGTGCCCGGTGTAGACGTTCATGCTCTTGCCGCGCAGGAATCCGATGAGCGTCATGCCTTGCTCCGCCGCCAGCTCCACGGCGAGCGAGGACGGCGCCGAGACGGCGGCGAGGACCGGGATGCCAGCCATGGCCGCCTTCTGCACCAGCTCGAACGACGCGCGGCCGGAGACCAGCAGCCCGGCGCCGGCCAGCGGCACCCGGCCCTGCAGCACCGCCCATCCGATCGCCTTGTCGACGGCGTTGTGCCTGCCGACGTCCTCCCGCACCACGTGCAGCTTCCCATAGTGGTCGAACAACGCGGCGGCGTGCAGCCCGCCGGTCGCCGCGAACACCCGCTGGCGTTGCCGCAAGGCATCGGGCAGCCCGGCCAGGACGGCGGGGTCGACCGGAACGGGATCGGACGCCGGGTCGAATCGCGTTTTGGTGCGCACGGCGTCCAGCGCAGCCTTGCCGCAGATCCCGCACGACGATGTCGTGTAGAAGTTGCGCTCGACGCCGACGGTGGGGGAGGGCACTCCGGGGCTGAGCGTCAGGTCCAGCACGTTGTAGGTGTTGCGTCCTGATTCGTCGACGCTGTCGCAGTAGCGGGCAGCCGCCACGTCCTCACGGGAGGCGATGACGCCCTCGCCGAGCAGGAATCCGTGGGCCAGCTCGATGTCGTCCCCCGGCGTCCGCATGGTCACCGCCAGCGGTTTCCCGTCGACCCGCAGCTCCAGCGGCTCCTCCGCCGCCAGCACGTCCTCGCGTCGGCGCGCGTCGTCGTCGTTGATGGCGAGGACCTTGGTGCGCGTGGTGATCCTGCCCATCGGTGCCACCTCTTCCGCCGCGGCCTTTGTGCGCGAGCCACGAAACGCACTACTGTGGCGAGATGCTGCTCGCCGAAGAACTCCTGTTGCTCGCTTACGACGACCATACGGGTCGCCAGGCGTGGGGTTCCAACATCGACTACGCCTTGGCCGGTGCCGTGCTGATTGAATTGGCCGACCTCGACCACGTGCGGCTGGACGGCACGGGCCGCGAGGCACGCCTGGTGGTCCGCAGCACGTCGCCCACCGGTCATCCGGTGCTCGACGCATGGCAGGGCAAAGTGGCCGACCAGGCGGGCCGCAAGCCCAAGGACGTCGTCGGGAAGCTGGCCACCGGGTTGCGCGAGCGGCTGCTGGACCACCTGGCCCAGCGCGGCATCCTGCGCAGGGAGCGGGACAGGATCCTCGGGCTGTTCCCGACCACCCGATGGCCGGCCCACGACTCCACGCACGAAGCCGAACTGCGGGCTCACCTGCGCCGCGCCCTGGTCGACGGTGTCCAGCCGGAGCCGCGGCTGGCCGCGCTGATCGCCCTGCTGCACGCCGTCGACGCGGTGCCGCGGGTGGTCGGCGCTGCCGACCGCAAGCTGGCCAAGCAGCGCGCCAAAGCCATCGCGGAAGGCAACTGGGCCTCGGACGCCACCCGGAAGGCGATCGAGGAGATGACCGCGGTGGTGGCCACCGCCGCCATCATCCCCGTCATCACCGCGGCCGGTTCGTGACCGGCCGCGCCGCGTCCTGGCCGTCGTCCCTGGGCTCCAGGCGCACGATGATCGACTTCGACGCCGGCGTGTTGGAGATCTCCGCGACCGCCTGCACCGGAACCAGGGCGTTGGCCTCCGGGAAGTACGCCGCCGCACAGCCACGCGGTGTCGGGTAGGCGACGGTCCGGAACCGCTCCGCCCGGCGTTCGGTGCCCTCGAACTCGGAGATCACGTCCACCAACTGACCGTCGCGCAGCCCGCGCTCGGCCAGGTCCTCGGCGTTGACCAGCACCACCCGGCGGCCGTTCTCGATGCCCCGGTAACGGTCGGACAGGCCGTAGATGGTGGTGTTGTACTGGTCGTGGCTGCGCAGCGTCTGCAGGATCAGCCGCCCGGGCGGGACCCGCAGCACCTCGATCTCGTTGACGGTGAAGTTCGCCCGCCCGGTGGCGGTGGGGAACTCACGCCGGTCCCGCGGCGGATGCGGCAGCACGAACCCGTCCGGCTGCCGCACCTTGGCGTTGTAGTCGTCGCAGCCGGGCACCACGCGGGCGATGTAGTCCCGGATGGTGTCGTAGTCCTTCTCGAACGACGACCACGGCACCGGGTGATCCGGGCCGAACAGCGCTCGGGCGAGGCCGCACACGATGGACACCTCGCTGCGCAGTTTCGGGCCGGCAGGCGCCAGCGTCCCCCGCGAACGGTGCACGACGGACATGGAGTCCTCGACCGTGACGAACTGCTCCCCGCCGGCTTGCAGGTCGCGCTCCGTCCTGCCGAGCGCGGGCAGGATCAGCGCGGTGCGGCCGGGCACCACGTGCGACCGGTTCAGCTTGGTCGACACGTGCACGGTCAGCTCGCACGACCGCAGCGCCTGCTCGGTGAACGCGGTGTCCGGGGTGGCGGACACGAAGTTGCCGCCCATGGCCATGAACACCTTCGCGCGGCCGTCGGCCATCGCCTTGATCGCTTCCACGGTGTCGTAGCCGTGCTTGCGCGGCACCTTGATGTCGAACTCGCGCTCGAGCGCGGCCAGGAACGGCTCCGGCATCTTCTCGTAGATGCCCATGGTGCGATCGCCCTGCACGTTCGAATGGCCGCGCACCGGGCACGCGCCCGCGCCCGGTTTGCCGATCATGCCGCGCAGCAGCAGGACGTTGACGATCTCGCGGATCGTCGGCACCGCCTTGCGGTGCTGGGTCAGGCCCATCGCCCAGCACACGATGGTGCGCTCGGAGGCGGCGAACATGTCCGCGACCCGCTCGATCTTCTCCCGGGTCAGCCCGGTGGCTTCGAGGATGTCGTCCCACGACACCTCGGTCACGTGCTTGCGGTAGTCCTCGAAGCCCGCGGTGTACCGCTGGACGAACTCGGTGTCCACCGCGTCCTTGGCCACCAGCAGCCTGCCGATGGCGGTGAACAACGCCAGGTCGCCCGCGATGCGCACCGGGACGAACTCGTCGGCCAGCGGGGTGCCCTTGCCGATCAGCCCGCGCACCTTCTGCGGGTTGCGGAAGCGCATCAGGCCCGCTTCCGGCAACGGGTTGATCGCGATGATCTTGGCGCCGTTGTCCTTGGCCCGTTCCAGCGCGGACAGCATCCGCGGGTGGTTGGTGCCCGGGTTCTGGCCGACCACCACGATCAGGTCGGCCATGGCGAAGTCGGCCAGGGTGACCGAGCCCTTGCCGACGCCGATCGTCTCGGTCAGCGCCGCACCGGAGGACTCGTGGCACATGTTGGAGCAGTCCGGCAGGTTGTTCGTCCCGAAGCTGCGGACCAGCAGCTGATAGGCGAACGCGGCTTCGTTGGACGTGCGGCCCGACGTGTAGAAGATCGCCTCGTCCGGGCTGCTCAGCCCCTTCAGCTTCGCGGCGATCAGCGCGAACGCGTCGTCCCACTCGATCGGCTCGTAGTGCGTGGCGCCCGGCCGCAACACCATCGGCTCGGTGATCCGGCCCTGCTGGCCGAGCCAGTAGTCGGTGCGCTCGGCCAGTTCCGCGATCGGGTGCTGGGCGAAGAACTCCGGTGTCACCCGCCGCTTGGTGGCCTCCTCGGCGACCGCCTTGGCGCCGTTCTCGCAGAACTCGATCGGTTTGCGTTTCTCGCCTGCCGCTTCCTGTGGCTCCGGCCAGGCGCATCCCGGGCAGTCGAAGCCGTCCCGCTGGTTGATCAGCCGGAGTGCGCGCACACTGCGCACCGGACCGACCTGCTCGACCGTCCGTTTGACCGAGACGGCGACGCCCGGAAGGCCGGCCGCCCAGTCCTTCGGCTTGCTGACTTCCAGTTGCGATTCGTCGATGTCCGTCCGGGGTGCTTTGCGTGCCACGTTCCCCATGATGCACCCGTTGGCAACCGGAACCGAGGGCCGAAAGGGGCCGTTGGGGATCGTTACGCTGGCGATATGCGCGTCCGCAGGGTCTACGACGAGCCGTCCCCCAGCGACGGCACCCGTGTGCTGGTGGATCGTGTGTGGCCACGCGGCGTCCGCAAGGACAGTCTGGACGCGGAATGGCTCACCGACGTGGCGCCGTCGGCCGAACTGCGCCGCTGGTTCGGGCACGATCCGGAGCGCTTCGCCGAGTTCGCGCGCCGCTATCGCGCCGAGCTGGAGTCCGAGGCCGCGCAACGCGGGCTGG
Organism: Thermocrispum agreste DSM 44070; assembly: GCF_000427905.1. GTDB lineage: Bacteria > Actinomycetota > Actinomycetes > Mycobacteriales > Pseudonocardiaceae > Thermocrispum > Thermocrispum agreste. Next base: position 98,470 of record NZ_ATYX01000006.1, read on the forward strand.
ACCGGTTGCGCGAGCTGGCCGAAAGGGGACCGGTGACGTTGCTGACGGCCACGCGGGACGTCCGGCATTCACACGCCGCGGTGCTGGCCAAGGTGCTCGACGAAAGCGATTGACGAAAGGGATCGACGAAAGGGATCGACGCCGTCATGGACAGGACGGTGCGCGTGGAGTCGGTGCTGAACGCCGACGCCGACGCGGTATGGGAGCGACTGCAACGGACGGAGACCGTCAGCTACGTGCTACGCCCGTGGATCCGATTGCCGGTGCTGCGCTCGTACACCGACCTGCCCCGAGAAGGCGATTCGCTGACCGGCTGGCTGTTCCTGCTCGGCCTCGTCCCGCTCGGCCGCTACACCATCACCGTGGCGAAGGTGGATCCGGCGAGCCGCACGCTGCGCAGCGAGGAACGCGGCGGCGTCGTGCGTCGCTGGCAGCACACCCTGCACGCCGAGCCGGCCGGGCCGGGACGGTGCCGATACACCGACACCGTGCTGATCGACACCGGGATGCTCACGCCGGTGGTCGCGAAGTTCGCACGGTGGCTGTTCCGGTATCGCCATCGCCGCTGGTCGCGACTCGTCCGGCGAGACGGCCCCGGTGCGGCCGGGCGGGCGGCGAAGGGGGAATCCGAGTGAGGCGGCCAACAGCGGATTCGTAGACTGCAGAACGTGACCGACAACGCTTCTCGCCCCAGCACTGATCTGCCCACCGCATGGAACCCGGCCGAGCACGAGGCCGAGCTGTACCAGCGCTGGGTAGACGCGGGCTACTTCACGGCGGAGGCGGACTCGGAGAAGCCGCCGTACACCATCGTGCTCCCGCCGCCGAACGTCACCGGTGCGATGCACATGGGGCACGCCCTGGACCACACCCTGATGGACGCGCTGACCAGGCGCCGCCGCATGCAGGGCTACAACGTGCTGTGGCTGCCCGGCACCGACCACGCGGGCATCGCGACGCAGAACGTCGTCGAGCGCGAGCTGGCCAACGAGGGCCTGTCCCGCCACGACCTCGGCCGCGAGAAGTTCGTCGAGCGCGTGTGGGAGTGGAAGGAGACCTACGGCGGCAAGATCCTGTCCCAGATGCGCCGCCTCGGCGACGGCGTGGACTGGACCCGTGAGCGCTTCACGATGGACCAGCAGCTGTCCCGCGCGGTGCAGACGATCTTCAAGAAGCTCTACGACGACGGGCTGATCTACCGCGCCGAGCGCATCATCAACTGGTGCCCGCGGTGCCACACCGCGCTGTCCGACATCGAGGTCGAGCACGCCGACGTCGACGGCGAGCTGGTGTCGATCCGCTACGGCGACGGGGAGAACTCCATCGTGGTGGCCACCACCCGGGCCGAGACGATGCTCGGCGACACGGCGGTGGCCGTGCACCCGGACGACGAGCGGTACAAGCACCTGGTCGGCACGGAGGTGGAGCTGCCGCTGACCGGCAGGCGGATCCCGATCGTGGCCGACGAGCACGTCGACCCGGAGTTCGGCACCGGTGCGGTCAAGGTCACCCCGGCGCACGACCCGAACGACTTCGAGATCGGCAAGCGGCACGACCTGCCCGCGCTGACGATCATGGACGAGCAGGCCGTGATCACCGCGCCCGGCCCGTTCCAGGGCCTGGACCGGTTCGAGGCACGGCCCGCCGTGGTGGCGGCGCTGCGGGAGCAGGGCCGGATCGTCGCGGAGAAGCGCCCGTACGTGCACGCGGTCGGCCACTGCTCGCGGTGCGACACGATCGTCGAGCCCCGGCTGTCCATGCAGTGGTGGGTGCGTGTGGCGCCGCTGGCGAAGGCCGCCGGCGACGCGGTGCGCGACGGCCGGACCACCATCCACCCGCCGGAGCTGGCCAAGCGCTACTTCGACTGGGTCGACGACATGCACGACTGGTGCATCTCGCGCCAGTTGTGGTGGGGCCACCGCATCCCGGTCTACTACGGCCCGGACGGCCAGGAGATCTGCCTCGGCCCGGACGACGAGCTGCCGCCGGGGGAGTGGGAGCAGGACCCCGACGTGCTGGACACCTGGTTCTCCTCCGGGCTGTGGCCGTTCTCCACGCTCGGCTGGCCGGAGGACACCGCCGACCTGCGCACGTTCTACCCGACCACCGTCCTGGTCACCGGCTACGACATCCTGTTCTTCTGGGTGGCCAGGATGATGATGCTGGGCACCTACGCGATGGACGGCAAGCAGCCGTTCGACCACGTGTTCCTGCACGGCCTGATCCGCGACGCGACGGGCAAGAAGATGTCCAAGTCGCGCGGCAACGTCATCGACCCGCTGGACTGGCTGAACGAGTTCGGCGCGGACGCCACCCGGTTCACTCTGGCCCGCGGGGCGAACCCGGGTGCCGACATGGCGATCGCGCGGGAGTGGGCCGCTGGGTCCAGGAACTTCTGCACCAAGCTGTGGAACGCCAGCCGGTTCGCCCTGATGAACGGGGCGCGGGTGGCGGACCTGCCGGAGGGCGCCGAGCTCACCGACGCGGACCGGTGGATCCTGGACCAGCTCGACCAGCTCGTGGTGCAGGTGGACGAGCGGTTCGAGCAGTTCGAGTTCGCCAAGTTGTGCGACGCGCTCTACCACTTCACCTGGGACGAGTTCTGCGACTGGTACGTGGAGCTGGCCAAGGTGCAGCTGGCGGAGGGCGGCCAGCGCGCCGAGACCACGCGGGTGGTGCTCGGCCGGGTGCTGGACACGCTGCTGCGGCTGCTGCACCCGGTGATCCCGTTCGTCACCGAGGTGCTGTGGACGTCGCTGACCGGCGGGGAATCGCTGGTGATCGCCGAGTGGCCGAAGCCGGCCGGGCAGCAGCCCGACCAGGCGGCGGCGCGACGGATCGCGGACGTGCAGCGGCTGGTGACCGAGATCCGGCGGTTCCGCTCCGACCAGGGCCTCAAGCCGGGGCAGCGGGTGGCGGCCCGGCTGTCCGGCCCCGGACTGGCGGAGCTGGCCGCGCACGAAGCGGCGGTGCGCTCGCTGGCCCGGCTGAACACGCCGGACGACGGATTCGATGCCACGGTCTCGGTCGAGGTGAACCTGACCGGCGGCGTGGTGGCGGTGGAACTCGACCTGTCCGGCGCCGTGGACGTGGCCGCGGAGCGCAAGCGCGCCGAGAAGGACCTGGCCGCCGCCCGCAAGGAGCTGGAGCAGGCCGAGAAGAAGCTGTCCAACCCGTCGTTCCTGGAGAAGGCACCGGCCGACGTGGTGGAGAAGGTCAAGGCGCGCAAGGCCGCGGCGGAAGCCGACATCGAGCGGATCACCGCCCGGCTGGAGGCGCTGCCGACCGCCTGATCACCCGAGGTGTGCGACAGCCGGCCCTCCGCCGTCGCGAGGGCCGGCTGTCTGCTGCGGACGGCTACTGCTCCGGCTGCTCTTCGGCGTCGGCTTTCTGTTTCTCGCCGGCTTTCTGTTCCTCCTTGCGGTGCCGGTAGAACGGCACATCCGCGGGCGGCAGGGGGGTGTTGCCCGTGATCAGGTCGGCTGCCTTCTCCGCGAGCATGATCACCGGCGCGTAGATGTTGCCGTTGGTCAGGTACGGCATCACCGAGGCGTCGACCGCGCGCAGCCCTTCCACCCCGTGCACGCGCATGCTGAGCGGATCGACCACGTCGTTCTCGCCGATACCCATCCGCGCGGTGCCGCACGGGTGGTAGGCCGTCTCGGCGTCCTTGGCCACCCAAGCCAGGATCTCCTCGTCGGTCTGCACCGACGGCCCCGGCGAGATCTCGCCCGCGTCGTACGGTCGGAGAGCGGGCTGGCTGAGGATCTTGCGCGCCACGTGAATCGCCTCGACCCACTCCTTGCGGTCGTTCGGCGTGGACAGGTAGTTGAACCGCAGCGCGGGTGGCTCTTTCGGGTTGGCGGACTTGATCGTCACCGACCCGCGCACGTCGGAGTACATCGGCCCGATGTGCACCTGGTAGCCGTGTTCCGCGCCGACCGGTGTGCCGTCGTAGCGCACCGCGATCGGCAGGAAGTGGAACATCAGATTGGGGTAGTCGACCTCGTCGTTGCCCCGGACGAAGCCGCCCGCCTCGAAGTGGTTGGTCGCTCCGGGTCCCTTCCTGCCGAGCAGCCACTGCAGGCCGATCTTCGGGCGGTTGCGCAGCTTCAGCGCCGGGTTGAGGCTGATCGGCTGCTTGCACGCATGCTGCACGTACACCTCGAGGTGGTCCTGCAGGTTCTGGCCGACGCCCGGCAGCGGCGCGACCACGTCGATGCCGAGCGGGCGCAGCAGCTCGGGATCACCCACCCCGGACAGCTGGAGCAGCTGCGGGGTGTTGAAGGCGCCGCCGCACAGGATGACCTCTCCCGCGCTGACCCGGCGCACGCGGCGGCTGCCGAAGCGGGTGTACTCCACGCCCACGGCGCGCTTGCCGTCCGGCCCGCCGAAGACCACCCGGTGCACGTGGCAGAGGGTCTTCACGGTCAGGTTCTCCCGGTGCTTGACCGGGTGCAGGTAGGCGCGAGCGGCCGACCAGCGCCTGCCGTTCTTGATGGTGCGGTCGAACCGCGCGAAGCCTTCCTGCCGGTAGCCGTTGACGTCGTCGGTGAGCGGGTAGCCGGCCTGGGTCGCCGCCTCCAGGAAGGCGGAGAACAGCGGGTTGGTGGCCGGGCCGCGCTCCAGCCAGAGCGGGCCGCCCTGGCCGCGCCAGTCGTCCGCGCCCGCCGTGCAGTGCTCCATCTTCTTGAAGTAGGGCAGGCAGTGCGCATAGTCCCAGGTCTCCATGCCCGGGTCGGACGCCCAGCGCTCCAGGTCCATCGGGTTGCCGCGCTGGAAGATCATGCCGTTGATGGAGCTGGAGCCGCCCAGCATCTTGCCGCGGCCGTGGTAGACGCGGCGGCCGCCCATGTACGGCTCGGGCTCGGACTCGTAGCGCCAGTCGTACAGCGGGTTGCCGATCACCATCGTCAACGCCGCCGGCATGTGCGTGAAGATGTCCCAGGAGAAGTCGCTCCGGCCGGCTTCCAGCACGAGGACGGTCGTCGACGGGTCGGCGGACAGCCGGTTCGCCAGCACGCAACCGGCCGAACCGCCGCCCACGATCACGTAGTCGTACGTCGCGGTGCTCATACGCCTCCGTTCCCGGCGAACCAGCGCAGCGGCGCGGGCCGCGTGTTCTGGTAGATGTGCTTGCTTTCCCGGTACTCGTCCAGCCCGGTCGGCCCCAGTTCCCGGCCGATCCCGGACTTGCCGAAGCCGCCCCACTCGGCCTGCGGCAGGTACGGGTGGTAGTCGTTGATCCAGACGGTGCCGTGCCGCAGCGCCCCGGCGACCCGCTGGGCGCGCGAGGCGTCGTTGGTCCACACGGCGCCGGCCAGGCCGTACTCGGTGTCGTTGGCCAGCCGGACGGCTTCTTCCTCGGTGCGGAACCGCTCGACGGTGACCACCGGTCCGAAGACTTCCTCCTGCACGATGGCCGAGTCCGAGGCGACGTCGGTGAAGATCGTCGGCCGCAGGAAGTAGCCGTCGCGCAGCTCGGGGTCGTCCGGCCGGGTGCCGCCGCACACCAGCCGCGCCCCGTCGGCGACCGCCTGCTCGATGTACTTCTCCACCTTCGCGCGGTGCTCGGCGGAGATCAGCGGCCCGCATTCGGTGTCGTCGTCCAGGCCGTTGCCCAGCACGATCGCCTCGGCCCGGCGGGCCATTTCGGCGACGAAGTCGTCGTGGATGTCCTCGTGCAGGATCAGCCGCGAACCGGCGGAACACACCTGGCCGGAGTGCAGGAACGCCGCGGCGAGGGCGTAGTCCACCGCCGTGTCGAGGTCGACGTCGGCGAAGACCACGTTCGGGTTCTTGCCGCCCAGCTCGAGCGCGACCCGCTTCGGCCCGGCCGCGGCGGCGGCCATGATCCGCCGTCCGGTGGCCAGCCCGCCGGTGAACGAGACCATGTCCACGTCCGGATGGGAGACCATGCGTTCGCCCACCACGGCCCCCGACCCAAGCACGAGGTTGACCACGCCGTCCGGGACACCGGCTTCGGCGAGCAGCCGGACCAGGTGGATGGTGGTCATCGGCGTCAGCTCGCTCGGTTTGACGACCACGGCGTTGCCCGCGGCCAGCGCCGGAGCGATCTTCCAGGAGATCTGCAGCAGCGGGTAGTTCCACGGCGCGATGAGCGCGCAGACCCCCACCGGTTCGTGGACGATGCGGCTGATCGCGTCCGGATTGCCGGTGTCGACCACGCGCCCGGCGTCCTTGTCCGCCAGGTCCGCGTAGTAGCGGAAGACCGACACGACGTCGTCGACGTCGATGCGGCCCTCCTTGACGGTCTTTCCGGTGTCGAGGCACTCGGTGCGCGCCAGCTCCTCGCGGTCCCGCACCAGCAGGTCCGCGACCCGGCGCAGCAGGTCGCCCCGCTCGGTGGCGCTGGTCGACCCCCACCACTCGGGCTGGGCACGCTTCGCCGCGGCCACTGCGGCGTCGACATCCTCCGCCGTGGCCTCCGAGACGGTCGCCAGCTCCGAGCCGTCGAACGGGTTGTAGATCGTGCGTGTGGCGGGCGTCTGTGCCGTGGAATTGGTCCAGGCCCCCGCGATGAACAAGTCCTTCATGCCGCCGAAGTCATCCGCTCGGGTACGTCGTTCCGGCACGTCGAGCTCCGCGGGCCGACGCGGCCCGTCCGGGAGCCGCCGTCCTCGTCGACGGCGTACGGCGTGCCGAGCCCACCCTACGCTCGGCCGTCGCGGCGCACACGCCGACCGACGGCCAAAGTTGCGTAGTCCGAAACCAGTGTACTGATGCGCAACAGAGTCACGGAGGTTGCGGCGGGTCGTCACATCGCGGCGCCAGCCGCCAGGGTAGCGATTACTGTTGCGACATGGGCAACTCGCCGCACGACCGTGAGGCGGGCGTGGTGCAGTCGGTCGATCGCGCCATCGCGATCCTGGAACTGCTCGCGAGCGCGGGCGAGGCAGGCATCACCGAGATCGCCGAACACCTCGGCGTCCACAAGTCGACCGCTTCCCGCCTGGTGGCCACGTTGCAGGCGCGCGAGCTGGTGGAGCAGCACGGCGAGCGCGGCCGCTTCACCCTGGGCATCGGCGTGCTGCGCTTCACCGGGGCCCTCGGTCGTCAGTCCGAGATCGTCCGGGTCGGGACGCCGTTGTGCGAGGAGCTGGCGGACAAGCTCGGCGAATCGGTGCACATCGCGGTGCTCGACGGCGCCGACGTCATCAACATCTGCGAGGCGCGCGGCCCTGCGGCGGTGTCGACACAGAACTGGATCGGACAGCGGACGCCTCCGCACACGTCCTCCAGTGGCAAAGTGCTGCTGGCCGCCGCGTCACGGGCGCAGCAGGACGAGATCCTGAGCAAGGAGCTGGAGGCGGTCGCGCCGCGCACGATCACCGACCCGCGCAGGCTCCGCGAGGAACTGGAGCGGGTACGCCGCGACGGCTACGCGGTGGCCATCGAGGAGTTCGAACCTGGCTTGCACGGCGTCGCGGTGCCGGTGCACGGCAGGGGGGACGCCGTGATCGCTGCAATCAGCGCCTCCGGGCCGGCCTACCGGATGAAGCGCAAGCAGATGCGCGAGATGGTCGCCGAGCTGCAGGTAGCTGCGCGCGAGCTGTCCGCGCGCCTGGGCCACCGGTGATCCGGTCGTAAGCGGCACCCGATCGTTCGCCCATTGGGCGGTATTGACAACCCCGGCCGTCCGACTGCATCGTCGAAGTTGCATATAGGCCAATTAGTTGCGTACTACGCGACCCAGCCGCTTCGGCTTGGCCTCCCGACCGTCGTGGACGTGGCGGTGCCTGTATGCCTTCCATGCGTCGCGCCGACCGAGGCCTGCGCGTGCGCCGCAGGAGCCGGGGCTGGGCGAAGTGGCGAGGCTGCACGGTTCGTGTCGCGCAGGCGAGCACCGAGGGAGTACCGCGATGCCTGAACCGCACGCCGGCAGGTATCACCTGCCGATACCGGACGATCCCCGCCCGTCGGCGACGGCGGTCGATGTGCGCAACCAGCACCCGCCCTTCTCGCCGCCGCGGCCAGTGCGTCCCCCGGAGGGCGCGCCGAACGTGGTGGTGGTGCTCATCGACGACATGGGCTACGGGGCACCGAGCGCCTACGGCGGGCCCTGCCACATGCCCACGGCCGAGCGGCTGGCCGCAGGCGGCCTGCGCTACACCCGTTTCCATGTCACGGCGCTGTGCTCACCGACCCGGCAGGCGTTGCTGACCGGGCGCAACCACCATTCGGTGGGAATGGGCGTGACCACCGAGATGTGCAGCGCCGCCCCCGGGTACAACGGCATCCGGCCGCGCAGTGCGGCCACGTTGGCCCAAGTGCTGGCGGGCAACGGGTACAACACGGCGGCGTTCGGCAAGTGGCACCAGACGCCGGTGCGGGACGTCAGCCCTGCCGGCCCGTTCGACCGGTGGCCGACCGGGGAAGGGTTCGAGAAGTTCTACGGCTTTCTCGGCGCGGAGATGAACCACTGGTATCCGCTGCTGTTCGACGGCACCACGCCGATCGAGCCGGACCGCCGCCCCGAGGACGGCTACCACCTGTCCGAGGACCTGGTGGACCAGGCGATCTCCTGGATCACCGACCAGCACACCCTCAAGCCGGATGTGCCGTTCTTCGTCTATCTGGCCTTCGGCGCCACGCACGCGCCGTACCACGTGCCCAAGGAGTACCGGGAGAAGTACCGGGGCAAGTTCGACCACGGCTGGGACCGACAGCGCGAGATCACCCTGCAGCGGCAGAAAGAGCTGGGTGTCGTGCCACCGGACACCGAGCTGGCGCCGTGGCCGGACGACGTGCCGCACTGGGACGAGCTGTCCGGCGCCGAGAAGCGGGCGGCGGCCTCGTTGATGGAGCTGTACGCCGGGTTCGCCGAGCACACCGACGTGCAGGTCGGGCGGCTGGTGGACGCGTTGGAACGGCTAGGCGTGCTGGACGACACGCTGATCGTCTACATCCTGGGCGACAACGGCGCTTCCGGGGAGGGCGGTGTCGGCGGCACGCTGAACGAGCACCGGATCGCCAGCGGGCTGGTCGACTCCGCCGAGTTCATCAACGCGCACGACGACGTGCTGGGCGATCCGACCACCCACGTGCACGGGCCGGTCGGCTGGGCGCTGGCGATGAACACCCCGTTCCAGTGGACCAAGCAGGTCGCCTCCCACTTCGGCGGCACCCGGGACGGCATGATCATGCACTGGCCGAACGGGATCGCCGACCGCGGCGGCATCCGGCAGCAGTTCCACCACGTCATCGACATCATGCCGACGATCCTGGACGTGGCCGGGATCCCGCAGCCGGCCTCGGTCGACGGGGTGGCGCAGCAGCCCATCGAGGGCACCAGCATGCGCTACACGTTCGACGACCCGGACGCCGAGGACCGGCGGCGGGTGCAGTACTTCGAAATGGTCGGCAACCGCGGCATCTACCACGACGGCTGGATGGCGGTCACCCGGCACGGCACGCCGTGGGAGATGGTGCAGTCCGGCACACCGCGCTCCTACGACGACGACGTCTGGGAGCTGTACCACGTGGCCGAGGACTTCTCCCAGGCGCGCGACCTGGCTGCCGAGCACCCGGAGAAGCTGCGCGAGCTGCAGCAGCTGTTCATGATCGAAGCGGCCAAGCACAACGTCTTCCCGCTCGACGACCGGATGACCGAGCGGGAGAACCCCAAGGAAGCGGGCAGGCTCGACCTGCACGGCGACCGCAACGTCATCACGTTCCACGGCCCAGGGCTGCGCCTGACCGAGGAGACCGCGCCGAACGTCAAGAACCGCTCGTTCACCATCACCGCCCAGGTGGAGATCCCGGACGGCGGCGCAGGCGGGGTGATCGTGGCGCAGGGCGGTCGCTTCGGCGGCTGGTCGTTCTACCTGGTGGACGGCAAGCCGAGCTATGCCTACAACTACTTCGGGCTGTCCGTGCAGAAGATCACCGCCCCGGCACCGCTGCTGCCCGGCAGGCACGAGTTGGTGTTCGACTTCAGGTACCACGGCGGCGGGGTCGGTCGCGGCGGCACCGGGGCGCTGCTGGTCGACGGGGAGAAGGTGGCGCAAGGACAGATCGAGGCGACGATCCCGTACTACTTCGCCTTCGACGAGACCTTCGACGTCGGCTGCGACCGGGCGACCCCGGTGACCGACGACTATCCGGTGGTCGACAACGCGTTCACCGGCACGCTGCACACGGTGCGGTTCGATCTTGCCGACGACCAGTGCAGCGATCTGGCCAGCGAGCAGGCGAGGGAGCGGTGCCGTGCCGCCCACGAGTGACGGCGGCGGACGTTCCGGCTGTTGCGGTGTCTCCGCCGCACGCACGGGTCCAGGCGGCGCCCCGGCTATGCCGCAGTCACCCGAGGTGTCGGCATCGCGGGCCTCCGGGGCGCGGCCGGAGGTTCCGGCGGCGCGCACATCGGCTCGTTCGCCTGACGCTCGGCCGCCCGGCGACCCGCCCGGCACCGATGGCCTGATCCGGCTCGACGGCGGCGAATTCCTCATGGGCAGCGAGGATCCTCGGGCGTATCCGGAGGACGGGGAAGGACCGGTGCACCGGGTGCGGCTCGCCCCGTTCCTGATCAGCCCGACCGCGGTGACCAACGCCGAGTTCGCCGCCTTCGTCGAGGCCACCGGCTACCGCACCGAGGCGGAACGGTACGGCTGGTCGTTCGTCTTCGCGGGCCTGCTCCCGGACGACTTCCCACCGACCCGCGGGGTGGCGGCGGCGCCGTGGTGGCGGCAGGTCGAGGGCGCAGACTGGCGGCATCCGTGCGGTCCGCAGTCCGATCTCGACGGGCTGGAGGACCACCCGGTGGTGCACGTGTCGTGGCATGATGCGGCGGCCTACTGCGCGTGGGCGGGGGTACGGCTGCCGACCGAAGCCGAGTGGGAGTACGCCGCCCGCGGCGGGCTCACCGGCTGCGCGTTTCCGTGGGGCGACGAGCTCGAACCCGGCGGCAAGCACCGGATGAACGTCTGGCAGGGAACCTTCCCACAGCACAACACCGAAGCCGACGGGTGGCTGGGTACATGTCCGGTGCGGGAGTACGAGCCCAACGCTTTCGGTCTCTACAACATGACCGGAAACGTGTGGGAATGGTGCCATGACTGGTTCGACCCGACGTACTACCTGCGTCGCGTCGGTGACAACCCGCGCGGACCCGAGTCGGGCGTGCTGCGCAGCACGCGCGGCGGTTCGTACCTCTGCCACGAGTCGTACTGCCGCCGCTACCGGGTCAGCGCCCGGCAAGGACTGACGCCGGACTCGTCCACCGGGAACACCGGATTCCGGGTCGCCGCCGACGTCCCGCGGAGCTGACGACCGCCCGAAGCAGCAGGCGCCCGCCGCATCGCTGCGACGGGCGCCCAGCGGTCGGTGAACGACCGGATCAGTGATGAATCAGTTCTGCGGGAAGCCGAGGTCGACTCCGCCGTGCGACGGGTCGAGCCAGCGGCTGGTGATCACCTTGGTGCGGGTGAAGAAGTGCACCGCGTCGGGTCCGTAGGCATGCGTGTCGCCGAACAGCGACGCCTTCCAGCCGCCGAACGAGTAGTACCCGACCGGGACCGGGATGGGCACGTTCACGCCGACCATGCCGACCTCGATCTCGTGCTGGAACCGGCGCGCCGCACCACCGTCGTTGGTGAAGATCGCGGTGCCGTTGCCGTACTGGTTGCTGTTGATCAGCTCCACCGCCTCCGGGTACGAGCCGGCGCGCACTACGGACAGCACCGGGCCGAAGATCTCGTCGGTGTAGATCGACATGTCCGGCTTGACGTGGTCGAACACCGTGGGGCCGAGCCAGAAGCCGCCGGGCTCGCCGTCGATGGTGTGCTCGCGGCCGTCCAGCACCAGCTTGGCGCCCGCTTCCAGGCCGGCGTCGATGTACGAGGCCACCTTGTCCCGGTGCTGCTTGGTCACCAGCGGGCCCATCTGGCATCCCGCCCGCTTGCCGTCTCCGACGTGCAGTTTCTTGGCCCGCTCCACGATCTTGTCGACCAGCTCGTCACCGATCGGGTCGACCGCGACCACCACGGACACCGCCATGCAGCGCTCACCCGCCGAGCCGAAACCGGCCGACACGGCGGCGTCGGCCGCGCGGTCGATGTCCGCGTCGGGCAGCACCACCATGTGGTTCTTCGCGCCGCCGAGCGCTTGCACCCGCTTGCCGTGCGAGGTGCCGGTGGCGTAGATGTAGCGCGCCACCGGGGTGGAACCGACGAACGAGATCGCCTTGACGTCCTCGTGCGCCAGCAGGCCGTCCACGGCCACCTTGTCACCGTGCAGCACGGTGAACACGCCGTCCGGCAGGCCCGCCTCCTTCAGCAGCTGGGCGAGCAGGATCGACGCGGACGGATCCTTCTCGCTCGGCTTGAGCACGACGGCGTTCCCGCACGCCAGCGCGGCCGGGATGAACCACAGCGGCACCATGGCCGGGAAGTTGAACGGCGAGATGATGCCGACCACGCCGAGCGGCTGCCGGATCGAGTACACGTCGATGTTGGTCGAGACGTTCTCGCTGAAGCCGCCCTTGAGCAGCGCGGGGATGCCGCAGGCGAAGTCGACCGACTCGATGCCGCGGGCGATCTCGCCCAGCGCGTCGTCGACCACCTTGCCGTGCTCGCTGGTGATGATCTCGGCCAGCTCGCGCCGCTTGGCGTCGAGCAGGCTGCGGAAGGCGAACAGCACCGCCTGCCGCTTCGCCAGCGAGGTGTCCCGCCACTTCGGGAACGCGGCCTTCGCGCTGGCCACGGCGGCCTCGATCTCCTTGGGGCCGGCGAAGTCGACCCGCGCGGTGACCTCACCCGTCGCCGGGTTGTAGACCTCACCGCTGCGCTCGGCCTCACCGTCCCACAGCTTGCCGTCGATCCAGTGCGTGATTCGCGCGGTCATCGCGTAACCTCCTGTGCCGCCGCCACGGCGTCCCGAATGGCTGCCAAGCCTTCGTCGATTTCCTCGGTCGTGATCGTCATCGGTGGGGCCAGCCGGATGACGTTGCCGTGCAGACCGCCCTTGCCCACCAGAACACCCCGTGCCCGGGTCTCCTCCAACACCGCCGTCGCCAGGGTCGGGCTGGGAACCTTCCCGCCCGGCTCGACGAGCTCGATGCCGACCATCAGCCCCTTTCCTCGCACTTCACCGATGATGTCGTGATCGTTGGCGATCGCCTGCAGGCCGGTGAGCAGCCTGGCGCCTTGCACAGCGGCGTTGCGTTGCAAGTCGTGCGACTCCACGTAGTCGAGCACCGCCAGCGCGCCGGCGGTGGCCACCGGGTTGCCGCCGAACGTGGAGATCGAGTTGGCGCTCAAGCAGTCCATGATCTCCGCGCGCCCGACCACACCACCGATCGCCAAGCCGTTGCCGAGGCCCTTGGCGAACGTCATCAGATCCGGCGTGACCCCGTGCGCCTGGATGCCCCAGTAGTGCTCCCCGGTGCGGCCCCAGCCGGTCTGCACCTCGTCGGAGATGAACAAGATGCCGTACTCGTCCAGGACCTCCTTGAAAGCCGCGTAGAGGCCGTCCGGTGGCACGGTGAACCCGCCGACGCCCTGGATGGGCTCGGCGATCATGCATGCCACGTCGCCCGAGGTCGCCGTTTGGAGCACATCGCGCAGGTCGTCCACACAGGCCTGGATGTACTCCTCGTCGTCGAGGTGCGCGAACGGGCTGCGGTACCGGTAGCCGCCGTGCACGTAGGACACCCGCACCGGCGACAGCGCGCTGGCCGACCAGCCCCGGTTGCCGGTGACGCCGACGGTGGCGAACGCCCGGCCGTGGTAGCTGTTGCGGATGGCCAGCACCTGGTCGCTGCGGCGGTACTGGGTGGCCAGCAGCAGCGCGGTCTCGTTGGCCTCGGTCCCGGAGTTGGTGAAGAACACCTTGGCGTCGGGGATGCCGGACAGCTCGGCGATCCGCTCGGCGAGCTCGACCTGGCTGCGGATGAGATACAGCGTCGAGGTGTGCAGCACCCCGGAGTCGAGCTGCTTGCGGACCGCGTCGTTGACCTCGGCCACCCCGTAGCCCAGGGCGTTGGTCAGGATGCCCGCGAAGAAGTCCAGGTAGGTTCGACCAGTCGAGTCGGTCACCCGCCGTCCGTTGCCGTGCACGATCTCGATGGGTTCGTCGTAGTACAGCGCCAGCCAGCTGGGTAGCACGGCGCGGTGCCGATCGATGAGCTCCATGTCTCGAGTGTCGCCGCGGCCACCGGCGGACACCATGCACAACATGTATCGCCTGCGCGGCAATCGCCGTACATTGTGTCTTAACCGGCGGGAAACTTACGCCGGCACGGCCGCCGCGAGGGGGAGGAGAAACCGGTGTATCCGACGATTTCCGAGGTGCTGCGGCTGGAGCCGCTGCGGGTCGGGCGGCCCAGCGTGGTGGCCGGGGCCGGTGGGCTGAACAACCGGGTGCGCTGGGTGCACGTGGTCGAGGTGCCCGAGGTCGCACAGCTGCTCAGCGGCGGCGAGCTGGTGCTCACCACCGGCGTGGCGATGCCCAAGGACGACGACGGGCTCGCCGCCTACATCGACCAGCTGGCCGAGATCGGGATCGCCGGCCTGGTGATCGAGCTGGTGCGCCGGTGGACCGACCGGCTGCCGCCCGCGCTGATCGCCGCCGCGGACCGGCGTGACCTGCCGGTGATCACGCTCGCCGAGGAGACCCGCTACGTCGCGGTGACCGAGGCGATCGCCGGGATGATCTCCGAGGCGCAGGTCGCCGAGCTGCGTGCCGCGGAACAGATTCACGAGACGTTCACCGCGCTCACCGTCGCGGGTGCCGAGCCCGCGGAAGTGCTCCGGGAGGTCGTGGCGGCGTGCGGGCGCCCGGTGGTGCTGGAGACGCTCGGCCACGACGTGCTCGCCTACGACACCGCGGGCGAGTCGGCGAGCGAGCTGCTGGCCAACTGGGCGGAGCGGTCGAAAGCGGTGACGGTGGACGAGCGCACCGGGTGGGACGAGGATGCCGGCTGGCTGGTGACGGTGGTCGGGGCCAGGCGCAACGACTGGGGCCGGCTGGTGCTGATGTGCCCCGAGGAACCCAACCACCGGCTGATCGTGCTCATCGAGCGGGCCGCTTCGGCATTGGCCGTGCACCGGCTGGCGGCACGGGAACGGGAGAGCCTGGAGCGGCACGCCCACCGAACCTTGCTGTCCGAGCTGGTGTCGTCGCCGGTCGCGCCGACCGACCTGGCCGCACGGGCGAACGCGCTGGGGGTGCCGCTGCAGCATCGCAGGCTGGTCGGGGTGTCGGTGCGTCCGCGCACGCTCACCCCGCCGGGGCGGCGGCCTGCGATGGCGATGGCGACCCAGGAAGTGCTGCGTGACCTGGCGGAAGCGACCGTGCTGGCCGCGCGCCGCACACGAGTCGACGCGCTCGTCGGCGTCGTCGACGACACCGACGTCACGGTGTTGCTGTCGCTTCCCCTGCAAGCGGACGTGGACACCGTGCTGTCCAGGCTGTCGTCGTCCATTCACCGGGCCTCCGCCGCGGCGGCGCAGCCGATGCCGGTGGTGATCGGCGTCGGGACGGCGGTCGAGGAGATCTCCCAGGCACGCCGCAGCCTGCTGGAAGCCGGGCAGGTCGCCAGGGCGGTACCGGTGCAGCCGAATCCCTCGGGGGAATCGAAGGGATTCCACCGGCTGCACGACGTGCGGTTGCGCGGCCTGCTGCACCTGCTGGCCGACGACGAACGCGTCGTGGCGTTCACCGAGCGCGAGCTCGGCCCCCTGCTGGCGCGTGACGAGGCACGAGGGAGCCGCCTGGTGGACACGCTCAAGCACTACTGCGTGCACGGCGGCAACAAGTCCGCTGCGGCTGCCGCGGCGCACCTCTCGCGCACCGCCTACTACCAGCAGTTGGCGCGCATAGAGCAGGTTCTCGGTGTCTCGCTGGACGACCCGGAGTCGGTGCTGTCGCTCTACGTCGCGTTGCTCGCCCGGGAGATCCGCCAGTCGCGCTGACGGCGCGTCACGGCGGCGGCGGGTCGTCGGCGAGCCTGGCGAAGATCAGCGTGTCGGTCCACTCGCCCTTGCACCACCAGTTCCGGCGCAAGTGGGCCTCCTGTCGCATGCCCACGCGCCTGGCCAGCCGGGCCGAAGCGGTGTTGCGCGCGTCCATTTGCGCGGCCACCCGGTGCAGTCCGTACACCTCGAACGCGGCGGACAGCACCGCACGCGCCGCTTCCGCCGCCAGGCCCCGGCCGCCGTAGTCGGGGTCGAGGGTCCAGCCGATCTCGGCCAGCCGGGGATGCTCGGTGGTCCACAGCCCGAGGTCCCCGATGACGACGCCGTCGTGCTCCAGCACCAGCGCGAGCGCTTTGGCGTCGGTGTCCAGGCCGGTCTTGGGGATGCGCTTGGCGACCTCCTGCTCGGCGTACTCCGCCGTCCAGGGCCCGACGAGCAGGTAGCGCGCGACGTCGGGCCGGGAGTGGAACCTGAGCAACTCCGCGGCGTCTTCCGGCCGATGCGGACGGAGCACGAGCCGGTCGGTTTTGAGCGGTAAGTCCAAAGAGTGCACCAACGTGCACCTTAGCGGTGTCGGAGCGAACACGTGCCGATGGCATGAACGGGCAGGCCGGCCGGCACGGCCTAGGCGCAGGTGAGCGCGGGAGTCATGCTGAAAAGTGGTCTAGACCACATCTCGTCTCGAGGTCCCTGCCGTATCGAGGAGGAATCATGACCAAACGCATCTCGACGATGCTCGCCGCCGTGGCCTTGACGCCGTTGGCCATGCTGGTGCTCCCCACCGCGTCGGCCAGTGCACACGGATACATCTCCAACCCGCCGAGCAGGCAAGCCCAGTGCGCGCAAGGCATCGTGCAATGCGGGCAGATCACCTGGGAGCCGCAGAGCGTCGAAGGGCCGAAGGGCCTGCGCAGCTGCAGTGGCGGCAATGCCAGGTTCGCGGAGCTGGACGACGACAACAAGGGGTGGGTGGCGACGCCGGTGTCGCGTTCGGTGTCGTTCACGTGGACGTTCACCGCGCCGCACCGGACGTCCAACTTCGAGTACTACATCGGTGACCGGAAGGTGGCCGATTTCGACGGCGGGGGACAGCAGCCGCCCAACGGGCTGACCCACACCATCGACCTGAGCGAGTACAGCGGCAAACAGAAACTGCTGGCCGTGTGGAACATCTACGACACGGCGAACGCGTTCTACGCGTGCATCGACCTGGACATCAGGTGATACGTGACCCAGATCACCGGGGCAGTCAACGGGCAGACTGTTCGCGCTGCTGACCAGCTGTGAACAGTCTGCCACTGCCTGTCCAGTGTGACCGGCAGCACTATGCCCCAATGGCGTTGACGTCCACTGGGGGAAGGAATGCCGACTCTACCGAAGGCGTAGCCGGCTCGGCACGACAGATCACCCACCCCGACGGCAGGGTCGACTTGGCCGACGTCGCGGTCGCCGACGTCCGCGCCAGCCGTTTCAGCAACGACGACCTGGAACCGGTTCCGGTCGCCAAGCGGTCCTGGACGACGTACAACTACTTCGCGTTGTGGATGGGGATGGCCCACAACATCCCCAGCTATCTGCTCGCCTCCGGGCTGATCGTGCTGGGCATGGACTGGATCCAGGCCCTGATGACGATCACCCTCGGCAACCTCGTCGTGCTCGTCCCGATGCTGCTGAACAGCCACGCGGGCACCAAGTACGGCATCCCGTTCCCGGTGTTCGCGCGGGCGTTCTACGGCGTGCGGGGCGCCAACCTCGCGGCCCTGCTGCGCGCCTTCATCGCCTGCGGTTGGTTCGGCATCCAGACCTGGGTCGGCGGCCACGCGATGTACGTCGTCGTGGGCACGCTGGCCGGCGACGGATGGCTCAACGCGCCGGTGATGGCCGGCCACCCCGTCACGCTGTGGATCTCGTTCGGGGTGTTCTGGCTGCTGCAGCTGCTGATCATCTGGCGGGGCATGGACGCCGTGCGTCGGTTCGAGAACTGGACGGCGCCGCTGGTCAGCGTCGCCTTCCTGATCATGATGAGCTACGTCCTGGTCAAGGCGGGCGGATTCGGGCCGATCCTCGAGCGCCCGTCGCAGCTGGGCTGGGGCGTGGAGTTCTGGACGGTGTTCGCCCCGTCGCTGATGGCGATGATCGCCTTCTGGGCGACGCTGTCGCTGAACATGCCGGACTTCACCCGCTTCGGCGGCAGCCAGGGCAAGCAGATGCGTGGGCAGATCCTCGGCCTGCCCACCACCATGACGTTCATCGCCGTCGTGGCGGTGCTGACCACCTCCGGCGGCGCGGTGCTGTACGGCGAGGAGATCTGGGATCCCGCCCTGCTCGCCTCCCGGTTCGACAGCCCGGTCGTGGTGATCGTGTCACTGGTGGCGCTGGTGCTGGCCACCATCTCGGCGAACATCGCGGCCAACGTGGTCAGCCCGTCGTACGACTTCTCGAACGCGTTCCCGCGCCGGATCAGCTTCGCCGTCGGCGGGCTGATCACCGGTGTGCTGGGCATCGTGGTGCAGCCGTGGCGGCTGCTGGCCAACGCCGACGTCTACATCAACGGCTGGCTGGTGTTCTACGGCGGGGTGCTCGGTGCCGTCGCCGGCGTGCTGATCAGCGGCTACTGGCTGCGCGCCCGCACCGAGCTGCAGCTGGCCGAGCTGTACCGGGAGAAGGGCAGGTACTGGTTCACAGGCGGGTGGAACTGGCAGGCCGTCGTCGCCACGGTCGTCGGCGGCGTGCTGGCGGTCGGTGGTGCCTACACCGCCCCCGGCAAGGAAGGTCCGTTCCCGGCGGACGGGCTGATCCCGTTCCTGAAAGGGTTCTACGACTACTCGTGGGTGGTCGGCCTGGTCGCCGCATCGATCGTCTACGTCCTGCTGACCGCGGGCACGGGCTCGATGCGGGTGGCCGGCGCCGCCCCGGCGGAAGGAGAAGCGCGTGCCTGACGTGGTGCGGGCCGCTCTGGTGCAACAGCGCTGGACCGGCGACAAGGAATCGATGATCGCGAACGCGGTCGACTACATCGCGCAGGCGGCATCGCAGGGTGCTCAGGTGGTGTGTCTGCAGGAACTGTTCTACGGCCCCTACTTCTGCCAGGTGCAGGACGCCGAGTTCTACTCCTACACCGAGCAGATCCCGGACGGGCCGACCACCAAGCTCATGCAGGAGGTCGCCGAGCGCCATGGGGTAGTGCTCGTCGTCCCGATGTACGAGGAGGAGCAGCCCGGGATCTACTACAACACCGCGGCGGTGATCGACGCCGACGGCACGTACCTGGGCAAGCACCGCAAGAACCACATCCCGCAGGTGAAAGGGTTCTGGGAGAAGTTCTACTTCCGGCCGGGCAACCTCGGCTACCCGGTGTTCGACACCGCGGTCGGCAAGATCGGCGTCTACATCTGCTACGAGCGGCACTTCCCGGAGGGGTGGCGGGCGCTCGGGCTCGGTGGCGCGCGGATCGTGTTCAACCCGTCGGCGACCAGCCGTGGCCTGTCGGAGTACCTGTGGCGGCTCGAACAGCCCGCGGCCGCGGTGGCCAACGAGTACTTCGTCGGCACCATCAACCGGGTCGGGGTCGAGCCGCTCGGCGACAACGACTTCTACGGCCAGTCCTACTTCGTCGACCCGCGGGGGGAGCTGGTAGGCGACGCGGCCTCGGACTCGGAGGACGAGGTGGTCGTGCGCGACCTGGACATGGGTCTGCTGGCCGAGGTGCGGAACCTGTGGCAGTTCTACCGCGACCGCAGGCCGGACACCTACGGCCCGTTGACCGAGGCGTGAAGGGGGGAGAGCCATGCGCACGCTGATCCGCGGCGGGACCGTGGTCAACGCCACCGGCCCGGTCGTCGCCGACGTGCTGATCACGGGGGAGACCATCGGCGCGGTCACCGAGCCGGGCCTGATCACGGTGGCCGACGAGGAAGTCGACGCCACCGGCAAGTACGTGATCCCGGGTGGCATCGACGCGCACACGCACATGGAGATGCCGTTCGGCGGGACCTACTCGTCGGACACGTTCGCCACCGGGACGACCGCGGCCGCGTGGGGTGGCACCACCACCATCATCGACTTCGCGGTGCAGAAGAAGGGCACGTCGCTGCTGGCGACGCTGGACGCCTGGCACGAGAAGGCCGACGGCCACTGTGCCGTCGACTACGGCTTCCACATGATCGTC
Organism: Thermocrispum agreste DSM 44070; assembly: GCF_000427905.1. GTDB lineage: Bacteria > Actinomycetota > Actinomycetes > Mycobacteriales > Pseudonocardiaceae > Thermocrispum > Thermocrispum agreste. Next base: position 118,576 of record NZ_ATYX01000006.1, read on the forward strand.
GCCGACGTCGACGACCAGTCGTTGAAAGAGATGCAGTCGTGCATCGACCAGGGCGTGAACAGCTTCAAGATGTTCATGGCCTACCCGGGGGTGTTCTACGCCACCGACGGCGAGATCCTGCGGGCGATGCAGCGGGCCACCGAGACCGGCGCGCTGATCATGATGCACGCGGAGAACGGCATCGCGATCGACGAGCTGGTGGCCGAGGCGCTGGCCGCCGGCCACATCGACCCGGTCCAGCACGGGCTCACCCGGCCGCCGGAGCTGGAGGGAGAGGCGACGTCGCGGGCGATCCAGCTGGCGCGGGTCACCGGTGCACCGCTGTACATCGTGCACCTGTCGGCCCGGCATGCGCTGGAGGCGGTGGCCGAAGCCCGGGACACCGGGCAGAACGTGTTCGCCGAAACCTGCCCGCAGTACCTCTACCTGTCGTTGGACGACCTGGCCAAGCCGGACTTCGAGGGCGCCAAGTACGTGGCGTCCCCGCCGCTGCGGACCAAGGACCACCAGCAGGACCTGTGGCGCGGGCTGCGCACCAACGACCTGTCGGTCGTGTCCACCGACCACTGCCCGTTCTGTTTCAAGGATCAGAAGGAGCTGGGCAGGAGCGACTTCTCCAAGATCCCCAACGGCATGCCGGGGGTGGAGCACCGGATGGACCTGCTGCACCAGGGCGTGGTGGCCGGGGAGATCTCGCCGGCGCGCTGGGTGGAGATCGCCTCCACCACGCCGGCCAGGATGTTCGGTCTCTACCCGCGCAAGGGGGTCATCGCGCCCGGGGCGGATGCGGACGTGGTCGTCTACGACCCGAACGCCAAGCAGACGATCTCGGCCGCCACCCACCACATGAACGTCGACTACTCGGCCTACGAGGGCATGGAGATCACCGGCAAGGTCGACGTGGTGTTCTCGCGCGGCACCAAGGTGATCGCCGACGGTGCCTTCCACGGCAAGGAAGGGCACGGCAGGTTCCTCAGCCGCGAGCTGTCGCAGTACCTGCTGTAGGGGGCCGCGATGGACTTCGGAGTGGTGCTGCAGTGCGACCCGCCCGCGCGCGAGGTGGTGCGGCTGATGACCGAGGCCGAGCAGCGCGGCTTCGGCTACGGCTGGGTGTTCGACTCCACGGTGCTGTGGCAGGAGCCGTACGTGATCCTCTCGCAGGTGCTGGCGGCGACCGAGCGCATGGTCGTCGGTCCGATGGTGACCAACCCGGGCACCAGGGACTGGTCGGTGACCGCTTCGGTGTTCGCCACGCTCAACGACATGTACGGCAACCGCACGGTCTGCGGGATCGGCCGGGGCGACTCGGCGCACCGGGTCGTCGGCATGAAGCCGGCGACGCTGGCGCGGCTGCGGGAGGCGATGCGGGCGATCCGGGACCTGGCTTGCGGCCGGGAAGCCGTCCTGCACGACGACACGCGGGTGCGCATCCCGTGGGTGCGGGACGGCAAGCTGGAGGTCTGGATGGCCGGGTACGGCCCGAAGGCGCTCAAACTGTGCGGTGAGGAAGCCGACGGGTTCATCCTGCAGACCGCCGACCCGGCGATCGCCCGGTGGACCATCACCGCGGTGCGCCAGGCCGCCGAGCAGGCCGGCCGCGACCCGGACAGCATCACCATGTGCGTGGCTGCACCCGCCTACGTCGGCGACGACGTCGAACACCAGCGCGACCAGCTGCGTTGGTTCGGCGGGATGGTCGGCAACCACGTCGCCGACCTGGTCGCCCGCTACGGCGAATCGGGCCCGGTGCCGCGCGAGCTGACCGACTACATCAAGGGCAGGCAAGGCTACGACTACAGCCACCACGGCCGGGCGGGCAACCCGTCGGCGGACTTCGTGCCGGACGACATCGTCGACCGGTTCTGTCTGGTCGGGCCGGCCTCGGCACACGTCGAACGGCTCGCCGAACTGCGCGAGCTGGGTGTCGGCCAGTTCGCGCTGTACCTGATGCACGACGACAAGGACAAGACCTTGGCGTCCTACGGCGAGGAGATCATCCCCGCGTGCGGTGACCAGGTTCGCGGGTGTCGGTGCGGACCTGTCGCGGGCTGGGCCGTTCGCCGCGTGCGGTGACCAGGTGCCGGGTGCTACGGCCTGGCCTCGACGACCAGATTGAACGGCGTCTCCGCCGCTTTGCGCACCTGCGTGAAGCCGGCGTCGGTCAGCAGCGCGGTGAGCCTGCTGAGGCCTGCCTGGGCGCCGAGGGCGGTACGAGGGTGTTCGGTCATCGAGTGTGCGACGCAGATGACCGTCGATGCCCCGTAGTAGAGCCGTCCGACCGGGGTGAAGTTGTCCTCGACCTTGTCGTTGGCATACGGCTCGACCAGCATGAACGTGCCGTCCGGGCGAAGTGATTCCCGGATGTGCCGGGCGGCGCCGAGCGGATCGGGCATGTCGTGCAGCGCGTCGAAGACGGTGACCAGGTCGTAGTCGGTCCCGGGGAAGTCGGCCGCGGCGGACACCTCGAACGTCGCGGCGGAGCCCAGCCCGGCCTCCTCGGCCCGCTTGCGTGCCTGATCGATCGAGGCCGCGTGGTAGTCGAACCCGGTGACGTGCGAGTTCGGGTACGACGCTGCGAGCAACAGCGTCGACGAGCCGTGTCCGCAGCCCACGTCGGCCGCGCGCGCTCCGGCGCGCAGCTTGTCCTCGACCCCGTCCAATGCGGGAATCCACTCCGGGATCAGGTTCGCGGCGTAGCCCGGTCGGAAGAAGCGCTCGGTGCCCTCGAACAGTTCGGTGTCCTGCTCGTGCCAGCCGAATCCGGAATCGGACCGGATGGCCTCGGTGATCGGCTCGACGTTCTTGGTGACCGCGACCGGAATGTGGAACGCGGCCGCGATCTGCATGCCGTCCGGTGCGGCCAGGGCGAACGCCTGCTCCTCGGTCAGCGAGAAGTGCTCGGTCGCCGGGTCGTAGCTGACGTAGCCGCCGGCTGCCTGCGACTTCAGCCATTCCGCCGTGTACCGCTCGCTGATCCCGGCATGCTCGGCGACCTCGGCCGGTGTCGCAGGCATGACGGCCAGCAGCGCCCGGTAGAGCCCCAGCCGGTCGCCGATCACCGCGTTGACCGCTTGGAAGCTTCCGCCGAGATCGGTGACGAAGCTGCCCAGCAGCTCCTTCAGTTTGCTCTCGTCGACGGCCATGTCGGCCTCCTCGCCGTGGTTCGGGCCCCTGCCCGGACGTCGGGCGCGGACAAGGGCCGGTTACGGTGCTCGAACCCGCTGCTGGCCGGTTGGTCCGCAGGCCGTCGCGGCATGCTCCGGGCAGCCGACGTGAGGTCGCGCGTTCGGGGGTGCCGTTCCCGTCGTCCGATCGTCACCGTGCGGCTCGTAGACTCGGCTGGTGGCCGAGGACGAGACCTATCCCGATGACGAGCTCGCGGGCGACGACGTGCCCGTGGCGGGGCCGTTGCCGGACGACGACGACCGGGACCACGCCCCCGACGAGCCGGTAGTCGAGGACCCTGCCGAGCTGGAGCGGGACCGGCAGCGGCTGCTGGCCGTGGAGGCCGAACTCGACCAGCGCTGGCCGGAGACCAGGATCGCGCCGTCGCTGGACCGCATCGCCACACTGCTGAACCTGCTGGGGGAGCCGCACAAGTCGTATCCGGTGGTGCAGGTGGCGGGCACCAACGGCAAGGGTTCCACGGTGCGGATGATCGACACCCTGCTCAGCGCCATGGGCCTGCGGGTGGGCCGGTACACCAGCCCGCACCTGCAGATCGTCACCGAACGGATCGCGCTGGACGGCGAGCCGATCCGGCCGGGGCGCTACGTCGACGTGTACCAGGACCTCGCGCCGTTCGTGGCGATGGTGGACCGCGCGGCCGGGGAGAGCGGCCAGCGGATGACGAAGTTCGAGGTGCTCACCGGCATGGCCTACGCCGCCTTCGCCGACGCGCCGGTCGACGTGGCCGTGGTCGAGGCCGGCATGGGCGGCAGCTGGGACGCCACGTCGGTGGCCGATGCGCAGATCGCCGCCATCGCGCCGATCAGCCTGGACCACACCGACTACCTGGGTGAGGACCTGCGGTCCATCGCCGCGGAGAAGGCGGGGATCATCAAACCGGGTTCGATCGCGGTGATCGGCGAACAGCACCCGGAGGCCATGCGGGTGCTGCTGGAGCGCGCCGTGGAGGTCGACGCCACGGTGGCGCGCAGCGGCCAGGAGTTCGGGGTGCTCAAGCGCGAGATCGCCGTCGGCGGCCAGATGCTGACGCTGCAGGGGCTCGGCGGCGTGTACGACGAGATCATGCTGCCGCTGCACGGCGAGCACCAGGCGAAGAACGCCGCGCTGGCGCTGGCCACGGTCGAGGCGTTCCTGGGAGCGGGCAAGGACCGCTCGCTCGAGGTGGACACCGTGCGGGAAGCGTTCGCGGCGGTGCAGCTCCCGGCGCGCCTGGAGCGCGCGCGGTCGGCACCCACCGTGCTGCTGGACGCGGCGCACAATCCCGCCGGTGCGGCCGCTGTGGCCGAGGCGCTGGACGGCGAGTTCGCGTTCCGGAGGCTGGCGCTGGTGGTGTCGATCATGCGGGACAAGGACGCACGCGGCATCCTCGATGCGCTCGAGCCGGTGGTGCACGACGTGGTGGTGACCCGCAACTCGTCCCCGCGGGCCATGCCCGTCGGGCAGCTCGGCAAACTGGCCAGGGAGATCTTCGGCGAGGATCGCGTCGTGGCCGAGCCCGACTTCCCGACGGCGTTCGAGACCGCGGTGAGCCTGGTGGAGGAAGGCGCGACCGTCGAGCAGGAGCTGTCCGGCGGCGGGGTGCTGATCACCGGCTCGGTCGTCACCGCGGGCGACGCCCGCACCCTGCTCGGACTGGAGCCGGCATGAGCGAGGACGCCGTCCCGGAGCGGGAACAGGCCCCGAAGGACCCAATGAAGGGCTTCCGCGGGGTGATGTCCGGAACGCTGGTGATGGAGGCCATCACCCTCGGCCTTGCCCTGCCGGTCATCGACCGGCTGGGCGACGGGCTGACCAGCGTCACCGGCTGGCTGGTGGGCGGGCTGGCGGTGGTGCTGCTCGTGCTCTGCGCGTTCGTGCGGTCCCCGCGCATCACCGAAACCATCGTCGCGCTGCAGCTGGTGCTGGTCGTGTTCGTGGTGGTCGAGCCCCCGGTCGGCATCATCGGGATCGTCTTCCTGGTGGCGTGGCTGATCTTGTTCCGGTTGCGGGCCAAGGTGGCCGAGCAGATCGCCGGCGGCACGCTGCCCAGCACCCGGCAGGGGGAGTGACACCCGGTGCCGCACCCTGGTCCCGGCCTGCCTGCCGCCTGCTCGTAAGCTGCGCTCGACACAACGGCTGGCAGGAAAGGGACTTCTCACGTGACTGAGCGGACGCTGGTGCTGGTCAAGCCGGACGGTGTGAGCCGTGGCCTGGTGGGCGAGGTGATCAGCCGGATCGAGCGCAAGGGGCTGAAGCTGGCCGCGCTCGAGCTGCGCACGGTGCCGACCGAGCTGGCCGAGGAGCACTACGCCGAGCACAAGGACAAGCCGTTCTTCGGCGAGCTGCTGGAGTTCATCACCTCCGGCCCGGTGGTGGCCGCGGTGGTGGAAGGCGAGCGCGCGGTCGAGGCGTTCCGGCAGCTGGCCGGCGCCACCGACCCGGTCAGGGCGAACACCGGCAGCATCCGGGGCGACTTCGGCCTGCAGGTGCAGAACAACATCGTGCACGGGTCGGACTCTCCGGAGTCGGCCGAGCGCGAGATCAAGCTCTGGTTCCCGAACCTGGCCTGAACGGCCGGGGTGCGATCGGCCCGAGGTCGTCGGCCCGGGCCGGTCCCTCCGGCACGATCAGGGCATCCGGCTGGCCCGGTGGCGTCGTGCGCCCGGTGTGGCTGCGGCATGACGTCGCCGGGCCTTGCCGTGCTCGCCGCACGTCGTGGTGTCGCGACGCGCCGGGAAGTTCTCGTGGGGGCCGGGTTGGACGGAGTGATCGTGGCCGTGCCCGCTCCCGCCGGGTAGTGCTCGTGGGGCCTGGCCTGGCCTGCGCGTCTTCGTCCGGGGAGCCGTGCAGCGACGGGATCCGTACCCGTCGTGCGGTTCACCGGGAGGCCACCGGTTGGGTCTGCCTGGAGCTGGACCGCCCGCTCCACCGGGACTCCAGTCGGGATCAGGACGATCCGGATCACGCAAGGGACACGCTGCTTGGCTTCTGAACACACGCCCCCTCCTCGGGTCTTACGGGCCTCGGGGAGGGGGCCGTTCTGCACCTCAGGGGTAGTTGGAATCCCAGCCGATACACGTGGGAGACCGTGCACCGGCTGGGAAGTCACAAGGGGAAGTCAAGCACCGTGGCCCCGGCGCGCTCGAGTTCCATCTTGGGGCCGATCACCTCGTCGGACACGCTTGAGTCGATGGTGCTCACGCGCTCCCAATTGACCCGCGCAATGAAGTCTCCGATTTCGGCCAGGTGCTCGCCGTACCTACGCAGGATCGGCGAATCGGGCAGGTCGCCTTCGCGCAGGGCGCGAGTGATCATCAGCACCCCGCGCGCCAGGTCTACATTCGTCTGCGCCACTTCGGCCAGCAGCGTTCGATTGATGTCCATCGGTTCCCCTCGGGCCGCACACCGGACAGTCCGGCTGGTCGTGGTCGAGCGGGGGCCTGTGCCCCATGCACGTGAAGGTGACCGAGAAGGTGATCGCCCTCGTTCCCATGCGTTGCCTCCCGCGCCCCTCCGTGCAACCATTGCTACTTGCAGTGCAAGCGTTGCAACAACAATTTGTTGCAGCAACGCAACCTCAAGGGAGCACCCGATCGGAGTAGGAATGCCCCGGAAAGGACCCGGCACGAAGGCTCGCAACCTGGCAGCAGAGCTCCGAAAGCTGCGTGAATCGCGGGGCCTTCGGCTGTCCGACGTGGCCGAGGACATCGGCTGGGACAAGAGCAAGCTGTCGCGTACCGAGAACGGGCTGCGCAACTTCACTCTCGAGGAGGTCGTCCAGCTTCTCGGCTACTACAAGGTCAAGGGTGACCAGTACGCCCGCCTAGTGGCGGCCGCCCGCAGCATGAACGAACCCGGCTGGTGGGAGTTCGACCTGCAAGGGTTGTCGGAGGACTCACGGACGCTTGTGGCCTACGAGTCGTCGGCGGACGAGATCATCAGCTGGTCGCCGTTTCTGATCCCCGGCCTCCTGCAGACGCCCGACTACACGGGCGAGCTCTTGCGAGCGCATGGCGGCCTGACGTTCGAGCAACGCCAGGAGCGAGTGGCCGGCCGGCTCCGTAGGCAACAGGTGCTCAATCGGAAGGACGTCCGGTTCGTCGGCTTCATCGCCGAACTCTCGCTGCGGACTCCCGGCATCGAGCGACCGGTGATGCGGCGCCAGCTCGCCCACCTTCTGGAGATGCAGCGGCGGCCCAACGTGTCCGTTCGCGTGGTCCCCTGGGACGCTACTCCGCACCGGGCACTGTTGACGCCGTTCATCTTTCTCCGGAGTACGTCAGACGTGGTTCACGTCGAGTTGATCAGTTCGGGAGTCTTCCTCGACGATGAGGACGACACCCGGGTGTATGAGAAGATCATCACGGAACTTGACGCGACTTCTCTCAGCGAAGCAGAGTCCGTGCGGGTGATCGAGGCACAGGAAGGTGAGCGGACATGAAGGACTTCCAGCGGCGCATGGAGGAGCTGAGCGGTTGGCACAAGAGCTCCTACAGCGCTCACTCGGACAACTGCGTCGAGGTCGGCTACGGGCCGGGTATCGTCGGCGTGCGCGACACGAAGGACCGGGACGGTGGGACTCTCGTCTTCACCCGCGACGAGTGGACGGCCTTCATTCGCGGCGTCAAGGCCGGCGAGTTCGACAACGTGCTCTAAACCCGCGCTGACCAGGGCCCCTCCCGAGCCAACGGGAGGGGCTACTTCGTATTCAGGACCCAACTATTTCTACTGAACGGACGAGGCTGAGCAGCTGTGCGACCGGCTGGTGGTCATGGACGGCGGCCGCATCGTCGCCGAGGGCTCGTCGTCGGCGCTCATCGCCAGGTGCTCCAGCCGGGAGGTGCTCGAGCTGCGCTTCGCCCCTGGTGAGCAGGCCGGCCAGGAGCAGCAAGTCGAGGGGCTGGCCGACCGCATCTGATCGTCATCCCGCTGTTTCTGTTCTCGACGACGTTCTACCCGTTGTCGGTGTACCCGGAGCAGCTGCAGTGGGTGGTCCAGCTATCGCCCCTGTACCACGGAGTCGAGCTGCTTCGTCAGTGTGCGCACGGTGTTTTCGACGTCGGCATGCTCGGCAATTGCGCGGTCCTGATCGTCCTGGCCGTCGTCGGCGTGGCCGGCACCGTGCGGCGTATCGGTTCGATGCTGCTGCGCTGATTCGGTCGAGCTGGTGGCGATGGTCGCGGTGCCGTCGCGCGTGTCCGCGGCGGTGTCGTCGTCGGATTCCCTGCTGAAGGCTTGCACCGCGGCCAGCGCGTCCACCAGGCCGTGGCCGTAGAAGCTGTTGTAGCCCCGGTAACCGGTGCAGAAGGCGTCCTGATGGCCGTCACCGGTGCGGTCGTAATCGGCCGGGCACGCCGTCTGCCGCGCGGTCGACTGCAGGGCCTGCCGGATCTCCGCCGGGCCGGCATCCGGGTCCTGGGCGGCCAGAAGGGCGGCGACACCCGCCACGTGCGGCGCGGCCATGGACGTCCCGCAGGTGTCGGCGTAGCCGCCGGGAATCGTGGAGAGCACGCACTCGCCGTCGTCACCGCCGGGGGCGGTCAACGAGATCACCCCGAGCCCGTAGGAGCTGTACCCCGACTTGAGGCCCGACCGGTCGACCGCCGACACGGTCAGCACCGACGGGATGCTCGCGGGCAATGCCACACACTCGTCGCCGGTGCTGCCCGCGGGCGAGAGGTTGACGGCTTCGTTGGTGGCGGCCGCGATGTTCAGCGTGCCGGACTCGGTGGCGTAGTCGGCCGCGCGCGTGATCGCCTCCCGCACCACACCGAACTCGTCGTCGGACATGCACGACGTCGGCCCGGTGTCGACGAAGAAGCTGGAGTTGGTCACTCGCATCCGCTTCTTGCTCGCCCACATCAAGCCGCACACCGCGGCCTCCGGATCGACCCGCCCCGCGTCGTCGATCACTTTGATGGACGCGACCCGCACCTGGGGCGCCACGCCGACCACGCCGACTCCGTCGTCGGCGGCGGCGATGGTGCCCGCCACGTGCGTGCCGTGGACCGACGTGGACGGCCGCCACGCCGCGCGCGAGCGATCGGGCTTGCCGCCGAGGCATCCCACGGATCGCTCGGTGTCCACGGCGTGGGCGAGCTCGGGATGCCGGTCGTCGACGCCGGAGTCGAGCACCCCGACGATCACCTCGGCGCCGGGGCCCGCGGCCTCGCGTGCGGCCCGCGCGTTGATCATCTCCAGGCCCCATTGCTCATCGGACCTGTCCGCGGTGTCGGAGGCGTCGTGCCTGCTCTGCGGGGTGATGCTCGGCTTCGGTGCGCTGTCAGCGGCCGTTTCCGCGCGACGCGCCTGCGCGCTGTAGACCCGGGCCGGCCCCATCGCTTCGGCGAAGAGCGGATGCTCGGAGGTGGCGATGCCCACCGCGATCGCGTCGTAGTACACGACCAGCTTGCCGCAAGCCCGTTTGATCTCCCTGCCTGCTTGGCCACGGCCGGTGCCTTCGTCGAACAGCACGAGGTACCGCAACGAAGTGCCGGTACGGGAGCATCGCTGGCCGTGGGTGCCGTCCGGGTCCGCGCTTGCCGTCGCCACCGGCTCCGTCGTGGCCAACGTCAGCAGCAGCGCTGCCGCTCCGGCCGCGAACCAACGCCACGCGGGCAGACGGGGCCGCAACAGGGGCATAGCTGCGCACGGTAGCCAGTGTGTGCCGTCACGACAAGAGGCCACGGCGCGCCGGCGGCAACTTCGCCCTTGCGGGCCTTCTGGGCCGTGGTGTGGGATACTGGCCGTGACCCTGGTGTCGGGCGCCACCCGTTTCGGGTGTCGACGCCGAGGTCAGGCGGTCAGTCGGACGAGCCCCGCTGCCCAGGCCGGCTCGCGCCGCGGCCAGCGGCCCGCGAAGGTCCAGGTGTGCTGTCTTACAGATCGGGCGAGGGCGCTCGGGCAGGCCGCCGGGTAAGGACACCCGCCATCGACAGCGCGCCGGGGCATGTCGACGTCGTTGATGGTGTGACACAGGATTCCCGCCAGGGCGCGAGCTTTGGCGGCTGACAACAGAAGGGGCCCCTGCGCGGCCGCGTCGGGACATCGAGCACATGTCGTGACGCGCCCGGGGGCGGAGGAGATTTATGTCGAATGCGGAAACACCCGCCGAGCAGACCGGCGGGAATACCGCCACACCCGCTCGAGCTCCGTTGTCGTCGATCCCGCCGCGGATCAGAGTGCATGCGCTTGCCAAGCTGCTGGGCACGACCAGCAGGGAGTTGCTGGACAAGCTCTCCGCGGAGGGGTTCGACGCCCGTAGTCCGCAGTCGACCGTGTCGCGCGGTGTCGCGCTGCGGTTGGCGGAAAGCTACGGGGTCGCCGACAGCGGCACGGACGACGCCGGTGAGCGGGTAGGCGGTAATGGCGAAGAAGCAAGCAAGCAACGGAGTGAGTCCGGCGCACCGGCACCGAAGGCGGAGGAGCCGGGCCGTGCCGGTGCACAGGCGCCGGCCGTAGCGGCGGCCGGGCAGGAGCCGACGGTGCCGCCAGCGGTACCGGGAGCGTCGGGGCAGTTGTTCTCTGCCCCGCAGGTGGCGCAGCCGGAGCCGGCGCCCCAGCCCGCGTTCAGCGCCCCGCCGCCGGCGGCGTCGCCGCAGCCGTTGTTCGCGCCTCCGGCGCCGGTGTTCGTGCAGCCGGACGAGGCCGAGCCGATCCCGGTGAGCAAGACCGTCGAGGAGGACGCCGAGCCCGCCGGGGAGCCGCCCCGGGAGGACGAGGGCCGCGGCGACGAGGAGCAAGGCACGCGGCGCAGGCGCCGGCGCGGACGGCGTGGCCGCGGCCGCGGCAAAGGTGGCGAGTCGAGCGCCGAGTCGTCCGAGCAGGAGCAGGCGGCTGCCGAAGCCGGCGTGCCGGATGGCAAGCCGGAGCCGGACGGGCAGGGCGAGGCCGGCGCGGAGCCCGCGCCCGAGGACGGCGGCAAGGACAAGGCAGGTGACAAGGCGGCCGATGGCGGTGCGGCGTCGAACGGTGGTGACGACGCCGAAGCCGAGCGTGCCGACGAGACCACGGCAGCGGACAAGGGGGAAGCTGCCGAGGCCAACGGCACCGAGGTCGAAGGCAGCACGCGCCGTCGGCGCAGGCGGCGCCGCCGGCGCAGCGCGGACAACGGGGAAGCCGCCGGAAGCGCCGACTCCACCGCCGACGAGCAGGCGACCCGCTCGGACGACGACCAGGTGCGCAGCGTGCGCGGGTCGACCCGGCTGGAGGCCAAGCGGCAACGCAGGCGGGACGGCCGGGAAGCGGGCCGCCGCCGAGCACCGATCCTGTCCGAGGCCGAGTTCCTGGCCCGGCGCGAATCGGTCGAGCGCACCATGGTGGTGCGCGAGCGGGTCGGCAACGGCGAGCGCACCACGCAGATCGGCGTGCTGGAGGACGGCGTGCTCGTCGAGCACTTCGTCACCTCCTCCGGTCAGGGTTCCATCGTCGGCAACGTGTACCTGGGCCGGGTGCAGAACGTGCTGCCGTCGATGGAGGCGGCGTTCGTCGACATCGGCCGGGGCCGCAACGCGGTGCTGTACGCGGGCGAGGTCGACTGGGACGCGGCCGGCCTGGAGGGCAAGTCGCGCAAGATCGAGCAGGCGCTCTCACCCGGCGACCAGGTGCTGGTCCAGGTCACCAAGGACCCGGTCGGGCACAAGGGCGCGCGGCTGACCACGCAGATCTCGCTGCCCGGGCGGTACCTGGTGTACGTGCCGGGTGGCGGCACCACGGGCATCAGCCGCAAGCTGCCGGAGAACGAGCGCCGCAGGCTCAAGGAGATCCTCAAGCGCATCGTCCCGGACGACGCCGGGGTGATCATCCGCACCGCGTCGGAAGGCATCAGCGAGGAGGAGCTGGCCCGCGACATCAACCGGTTGCGGGCGCAGTGGGAGACCATCTGCGAGAAGGCGGGCCGGACGCCCAGCGGCGGCAAGAAGGCCAAGAAGAACGCCCCGGCGCTGCTGTACGAGGAGCCGGATCTGCTGGTGAAGGTCGTGCGTGACCTGTTCACCGAGGACTTCAGCAAGATGATCATCCAGGGCTCGGTGGCCTGGGAGACCATCAACTCCTACGTGCAGAACGTGGCCCCGGACCTGGCCGACCGGCTGGAGCGCTACACGGGCAACGGCGACGTCTTCCACGACTACCGGATCGACGAGCAGATCGCCAAGGCGCTGGATCGCAAGGTGTGGCTGCCGTCCGGCGGGTACCTGGTCATCGACCGCACCGAGGCGATGACCGTCATCGACGTCAACACCGGCAAGTTCACCGGCTCCGGCGGCAACCTGGAGGAGACGGTCACCCGCAACAACCTGGAGTCCGCCGAGGAGATCGTGCGGCAGCTGCGGTTGCGGGACATCGGCGGCATCATCGTCATCGACTTCATCGACATGGTGCTGGAGTCGAACCGGGAGCTGGTGCTGCGCAGGCTGACCGAGTGCCTGGCCCGCGACCGCACCCGCCACCAGGTCGCCGAGGTGACGTCGCTCGGCCTGGTGCAGATGACCAGGAAGAAGATCGGCACCGGCCTGCTCGAGGCGTACTCCACGCCGTGCGAGCACTGCAAGGGCCGCGGTGTCATCGTGGGCACCGAGCCACGCCTTCCGCAGTCCGGCTCGGACGGCAACGGCAAGGGCCGCAAGCGCGGCAAGCAGGACAACGCGGTCGTGCCCGAGCCCACCCCGCAGCAGCGGGAGAGCGTGGTCAGCGCCGTGGCCGCGATCGCGTCGGCCACCGCCAAGCCGAAGCAGTCCGGTTCCGTCGAGGCGTCCGGCTCCGGCAAGTCCGAGGCGGCGGGCTCACGCCAGGAGAAGGACGCGAAGCCCGCGCGTGCCAAGGCGGGGCCCAGTGCGGGCGCGGCGGAGCGCGGCAAAGGCAAGTCCGACCCGCTCGAGCGCGGCGAGGATCGCTCGGCGAAGGCCGGCGAGGGTGTGTCCGGTTCCCCGGCCAGGGACAAGGTCGGGCCGGAGCGCGACGGCGGCAAGGGTGCGGCCACGGACGACGTCGGGAAGGCCGAAAGCGACGTCGCGGCGGTTCCGTCCGGTGCGCGGTCGCGCGAGGACGCGTCGGCTCCGCAGCAGCCTGCAGACGAGAAGCCCGCGCCGAAGGCTGCCGAGCAGCCGGCGCAGCCCATCGCCGGGCAGACGGAAGCCGCCTCGAGCAACGCGGCTGTCGAACGCCGTGAGCCGGAGCCCGCGCCCGAGCAGAACGCCAAGCCGGTGACGGCGCTGCAGACGCCTGCGGTCCGGCAGGCGAGCAGGCCGGTGCGCGTCTCGCGGCCTGCCGGGCCTCCGGAGTCCCGGCCGGACCCGGTCGAGACGGTGCAGACCGCGCCTGCGGGGTCACCGAGCGCCTCCGAGGTGCTCACGCCGGTGGCCAGGCAGGCCCCGCGGCGGGCGAAGGGCGCGGCTTCCCGGCCGGCAGGACCACCTCCGGCGACCACCACCTGACCCCCGGTGCGCGGCCGTCGAGCAGGACCACGTACGCTATACAGCGGCCCGCAGGTAGTGCGGGTTGCCTGCGATGACGGCCGCGCCCGGCGCGGTTGAGCATGCAAGTCCCAGTCACCATCGAGCAGCAGGAGCATCCGTGTCGGCGTACGCGATCGTCAAGACCGGCGGCAAGCAGTACAAGGTCGCCGTGGGTGACGTGGTCGAGGTTGAGAAGCTCGAGGGCGAGCCGGGCGACGAGTTGAGCTTTCCCGCGGTGCTCTACGTCGACGGAGACAAGGTCACCACGGATGCCGACAAGCTCGCCAAGATCGCCGTCACCGGCAAGGTGATCGAGCAGATCAAGGGCCCCAAGATCCGCATCCACAAGTTCAAGAACAAGACCCGGTACCACAAGCGGCAGGGTCACCGCCAGCGGCTGACCCGGGTGCAGGTCACCGGCATCAAGGCGTAAGGAGTTCACCAGGCATGGCACACAAGAAGGGCGCATCCAGCTCCCGCAACGGTCGTGACTCCATCGCCAAGCGCCTTGGGGTCAAGCGTTTCGGTGGCCAGTTCGTCAACGCCGGCGAGATCCTTGTCCGGCAGCGCGGGACCAAGTTCCACCCCGGCCTCAATGTGGGCCGTGGCGGCGACGACACGCTGTTCGCGCTGGTCGCCGGGTCCGTGCAGTTCGGCGAGAAGCGCGGCCGCAAGACGGTCAGTGTCATCCCGGCGGAGAGCTGACCGCTCACCGCAAGCCACCGACAAGGGGGCGGGAACCGGATCAGCTTCCGGAGCCCGCCCCCTTTCGACGTTCGACAACTGGAGTGTGCGATGTCCCGATTCGTCGACCGCGCGGTGATTCACGTCGCCGCTGGCAACGGCGGGAACGGCTGCGCGTCGATCCATCGGGAGAAGTTCAAGCCGCTGGGCGGCCCGGACGGCGGCAACGGCGGCCACGGCGGTGACGTGGTGCTGGTGGTCGATCCCGGCGTGCACACGCTGCTGGATTTCCACTTCCGGCCGCACGCCAAGGCGGGAAACGGCAAGCCGGGGCAGGGTTCCCACAAGGCCGGGGCGGCCGGGGAGACCCTCGAGCTGAAGGTCCCGGACGGCACGGTCGTGCTGACCGAGGACGGTGAGGTGTTGGCGGACCTGGTCGGAGCGGGCACCAGGTTCGTGGCGGCGCGCGGCGGCCGAGGCGGCCTGGGCAACGCCGCGCTGGCCTCCCGGGCCCGCAAGGCCCCCGGGTTCGCGTTGCTCGGTGAGCCGGGCGAAGCGCGCACGCTGGTGTTGGAGCTGCGCTCGGTGGCCGACGTCGGGCTGGTGGGTTTCCCGTCGGCGGGCAAGTCCTCGCTGATCGCGGCCATGTCCGCGGCCCGGCCGAAGATCGCCGACTACCCGTTCACCACGCTGACGCCGAACCTCGGCGTGGTCACCGCAGGCGACACCGATTTCACCATGGCCGACGTGCCGGGGCTGATTCCCGGCGCGAGCCAGGGCAAGGGACTGGGCCTGGACTTCCTGCGGCACATCGAGCGGTGCGCGGTGCTGGTGCACGTGGTGGACTGCGCCACGCTGGAGCCCGGCCGGGATCCGCTGTCCGACATCGACGCGCTGGAGGAGGAACTGGCCCGGTACACCCCCCGGCTGGGCGGTGATCTGGCCGAGCGGCCGCGGGTGGTGGCGCTGAACAAGATCGACGTGCCGGACGCCGCGGAGCTGGCCGAGCTGGTTCGGCCGGACATCGAGGCGCGGGGCTGGCCGGTGTTCGAGGTGTCCGCGGCGAGCCGCAAGGGCCTGCGCGAGCTGAGTTTCGCGCTCGCCAGGGTGGTCGAGGAACACCGCGCCAAGGCGCCTGCGCCGCAGCCGAAGCGCATCGTGCTGCGACCCAAGCCGGTGGACGACAGCGGCTTCACGGTCAGCCGGGACCCGGAGAACCCGGACGCTTTCGTCGTGCGCGGCGAGAAGCCCGAGCGCTGGGTGCGGCAGACCGACTTCACCAACGACGAGGCGATCGGGTACCTGGCCGACCGGCTTGCCCGGCTCGGGGTGGAGGAGGAGCTGGCCAAGGCGGGTGCCGTCCCCGGTAGCACGGTGACCATCGGCTCGATGACATTCGACTGGGAACCGTCCACTCCCGCCGGTGCCGTCACCCACCTCGCCGGCCGCGGCACCGACCCGAGGCTGGACCGTTCCACCCGGGTCAGTGCCGCCGAACGCAAGGAGGCTCGCCGGCTGCGCCGCCAGGGCACCGGCGACGACGAAGCTTCCGCCGGTGCTGCCG
Organism: Thermocrispum agreste DSM 44070; assembly: GCF_000427905.1. Taxonomy (GTDB): domain Bacteria; phylum Actinomycetota; class Actinomycetes; order Mycobacteriales; family Pseudonocardiaceae; genus Thermocrispum; species Thermocrispum agreste. The sequence continues at coordinate 134,446 of NZ_ATYX01000006.1, forward strand.
CCGGCGACGCGGACGACGATGACTCCGTTTCCGACGGTGGAGCGAGGACGTGACGTCGACATCTCCTCGTGCCGCAGTGGTTTCGGCGCAGACGTTGGTCGTGAAGGTTGGTTCCTCGGCGCTCACCACGGCCGAGGACGGCTTGGACCGCTCCAGGCTGGACGCCCTGGTCGATGCGGTGGCCGGCCGGATCAAGGCGGGCACGAAGGTGGTCCTGGTGTCGTCCGGGGCCATCGGTGCCGGGATATCCCCGCTGTCGTTGCCGTCCCGGCCGCGTGACCTGGCCACCCAGCAGGCCGCGGCGAGTGTCGGGCAGCTCGCGCTGGCGCACGCGTATGTCGAGTCGTTCGGCCGCTACGGGCTGACGGTCGGGCAGGTCCTGCTCACCGCCGACGACGTGGTCCGGCGCGCCCATTACCGCAACGCGCAGCGGACGTTCTCCCGGCTGCTGGCGTTGGGGGCGGTCCCGGTGGTCAACGAGAACGACACCGTGGCGACCGAGGAAATCCGCTTCGGCGACAACGACCGGCTCGCCGCCCTCGTTGCGCACCTGGTGCGCGCGGACGCGCTGGTTCTGTTGTCGGACGTGGACGCGCTGTACGACGGCGACCCGCGCAAGGGGGCGACCCGGGCGATCTCGGAGGTGCGCTCCGCGAAGGATCTGGAAGGCTTGCACGTCGGCATGTCCAGCTCCGGGCTGGGGACCGGAGGGATGAAGTCCAAGGTGGCTGCCGCACTGACCGCGGCTGCCGGTGGCATCCCGGTACTGCTGGCGGCGGCTGTTTCGGCCGAGCGGGCGCTGACCTCGGCGGACGTGGGTACCGCGTTCGCCGCCCGGAAGTCGCGCTTGCCCGCTCGCCGGTTCTGGCTCGGCTATGCGGCGGACTCCGCGGGGCGGCTGCATCTCGACGACGGCGCCGTCACCGCGGTAGTCGAGCGCCGTCGCTCGCTGCTGGCGGCCGGGATCACCGGTGTCGACGGCGGCTTCGTCGCAGGAGACGTGGTGGATCTCGTCGATCCACGGCAACGGGTGATCGCCCGGGGTGTCGTGGCGTACGACGCCAGCGAGTTGCCACGCATGATCGGCCGGTCGACGCACGAGCTCCCGGAAGAGCAGCGTCGCGAAGTGGTGCACGCCGACGACTTGGTGCCGCTTGCGCACTAGGTGCGCGCTGGAGTCCGCAGGGCGTCCCGCTCGTTCGCCGTGACGCAGGTTATTCCGCGAAGAACGTCGCCAAAGGGGCAATCGCGGCACTGCCGTAAGCTTTTCGGTCATGGCAAAGCCTCGACGGGTCGGGGTGATGGGGGGCACGTTCGACCCGATCCACAACGGTCACCTGGTGTCCGCCAGCGAGGTCCAGTGGCGGTTCGGCCTGGACGAAGTCCTGTTCGTGCCCACCGGGCAGCCCTGGCAGAAGGCCGGCCGCGACGTCAGTCCGGCCGAGGACCGCTACCTGATGACGGTCATCGCGACGGCGTCCAATCCGGTGTTCCGGGTCAGCCGGATCGAGATCGACCGTCCCGGCCGCACCTACACGGTCGACACGCTGCGACAACTGCGGCGGGAGATGCCGGACACCGAGCTGTTCTTCATCACCGGAGCCGACGCCCTGGAGCAGATCCTCACCTGGCGCAACGCCGACGAGCTGTTCGACCTGGCGCATTTCGTCGGCGTCACACGGCCGGGTTACCGGTTGGACGGCCATCACCTGCCGGAAGGCAAGGTGTCACTGGTCGACGTGCCCGCGATGGCGATTTCGTCGACGAACTGCCGGGAGCGGGTTCGTACCGGGGAGCCGATCTGGTACCTGACCCCGGACGGCGTCGTCCGCTACATCCACAAGCACCGGCTCTACGTGCGTGACGAGCAGTGACGACCGACAATGCGTCGGAGCTACCAGGTAGGCTCAAGCAGCTGACAGCGAGGACGGGAGAAACGGCAAGTGGCAGCCACGGCTGAAGCACGCACGATCGCGGAGGCCGCCGCGCACGCGGCCGCGGACAAGAAGGCGTCCGACATCGTGCTGCTCGATGTGTCCGAGCGCCTGGTGATCACCGACGTGTTCGTGATCGCCTCGGCGCCCAACGAGCGTCAGGTCGGCGCGATCGTGGACAACATCGAGGAGAAGCTGCTGGCGATCGGGCACAAGCCGGCCCGCCGCGAAGGTGCGCGGGAGGGCCGCTGGGTGCTGCTGGACTACGTCGACGTGGTGGTGCACGTCCAGCACACCGAAGAACGCTCGTACTACGGCCTGGACCGGCTGTGGAAGGACTGCCCGGAGCTGGAGGTGCCCGGGCTGGACGAAGCGGACGGGTCGCAGACGTGACCCAGCCACCGGGCCGCATCAGACGGCTGGTGCTGTGGCGGCACGGCGAGACGACGTACAACGCGTCCGGCCGGATGCAGGGCCACATCGACACCGAGCTCACCGCGGTCGGGTGGAATCAGGCGCGGTTCGCCGTCCCGGCGCTGGCCAGGTTTCAACCGGACCTGGTGGTGGCGTCCGACTTGCGCCGGGCCACCGACACGGCCATGGTGCTGACCGAAGGCATCGGTGTCCCACTGCGGGTCGACAAGCGCCTGCGTGAGACGCATCTGGGGGAGTGGCAAGGGCTCACCGGCGCCGAGGTGGATGCGGAGTGGCCGGGCGAGCGGGAGAAGTGGCGCAAGGACGCCACCTGGGCGCCGCCCGGCGGGGAAAGCCGGGTGGAGGTGGCTGAGCGGGCCATGCAGGTGGTGGCCGATCTCGACCGCGGCCCGCACGAGGTGGTGTTGCTGGCCGCGCACGGCGGCCTGATCGTGGCGTTGACGGCCGCGCTGCTGGAGCTGCCGTTGAGCCACTGGACCCTGCTGGGCGGCATCGGCAACTGTCACTGGGTGGAGCTGCGGCGGCTGGACGGCCGATGGCGGCTGCACGGCTACAACGTGGGGATGACGGGGTGAGCCCACGGCTGCTGGTGTTCGGCGATTCGCTGAGTTTTCACGGACCCGACGGGCCATTGGCGGCGGACGACCCGCGGTTGTGGCCGAACGTGGCGGCCGCGCGCCTGGGTGGGGAGGCCGAGCTGGTGGCCAGGGCGGGCTGGACCGCCCGCGACGCCTGGTGGGCGATGATCGAGGACCCGAGGGTGTGGGCCGATCTGCGCCGGGTCGACGCGGTGGTGCTGGCGGTGGGCAGCATGGACACGCTTCCGTCCCCGCTGCCGACGTACCTGCGCACCGGCCTGCGCTATCTGCGTCCCGACGGCCTGCGCCGGATGGTCCGTAAGGCTTATCTGGCGGCGCAACCGCATCTGTCCGTGCTGTTCCGCGGGCGTCCTGCGGCCCTGCCCGTCCGGTTGACCGTGCGATACCTCGACACTGCGGTCGGGGCGCTGCGCATTTTGCGGCCCGACATGCCGATAGTCGGAATTCTTCCGTCGATTCACCGGGCCGAGTCCTACGGATACGTCCACACGGTGCGTGACCCGGCTGCCGCGGCTATCGCTCGTTGGGCGGCGAGGGTGAACGTACCGGTGGTGGACCTGCCCGCTGTCGTGGGCGATCACGTGCTCAGCGGGCGCGGCAACCCGGACGGCATGCACTGGGGCTGGGAAGGCCACCGTCTGGTGGGCGAGGCGATGGCGGCCACGCTGGCGCCGTTGCTGATCTCGCGATGTGACGAATCCCCAGCTGAACGTCCCAATGTGAGCGAGCCGGGCTGACTACGCTGGACGCCGTGCCCGTCGCCGTCGTCACCGACTCCACGGCCTACCTGCCCGAGGGCTTCGCCAAGCGGCACGACATCACCGTCGTGCCGCTCAACGTGCTGGTGGACGGCGAGTGCGCGCGCGACGGAGTCGATTTCGGCGCTGCCGAGCTGATCGCCGCGCTGACCGCGCACCGCAAGGTGACGACGTCGATGCCCAGCCCGGCCGATCTTGCGGCCACCTACCGGCGGGTGTTGGACGGCGGCGCCGATGCGGTGGTGTCGATTCACCTGTCCCGGGAGTTGTCGGGGACCTGGGCGGCCGCGGTGACGGCAGCGGACGAGGTGTGCGCCGAGCGGGGGGCGGGCCGCGTGCGGGTGGTCGACTCGCGGACCACGGTCATGGGACTCGGCTTCGCGGCGCTGCACGCGGCCGAGGCGGCCGCCCGGGGCGCCTCCGCCGCGGAAGTCGAGGACGTAGCGGTGAGCACCGCGGCGCGTTCCCGGACCGTGTTCGTGGTGTCGACGCTGGAGTATTTGCGCCGGGGCGGCCGGATCTCCTCGGCGAGCGCTTTGCTCGGTACCGCATTGGCCATGAAGCCGCTGCTGCACATCGAAGACGGGCGGATCCGGCCGCTGGAGAAGGTCCGCACCATGAGCAAGGCGCTGAGCCGCCTGGTGGAACTCGCGGCGGCGCAAGCCGGTGACGAGCCGGTCGAACTGGCCGTGCAGCACTTGGGGTCGCCGGACCGGGCCGTGCTGTTGGCCGATCGGTTGTCGGAGGCGATACCGAAGGCAAGCGGGTGTGTGGTGTCCGAACTGGGTGCGGTCATCGGCGCGCACACCGGCCCAGGCGCGCTCGGCATCGTCGTGCAGCTGCCGCCTCGGTAGTGAGGCAGCGGTGCCTCCCGGCGCCGCTGCTCGCGGACTCTGCCTGCCGAGCAGGTCGTGATCGTCGCACCGCGCGGACTCGCGCCCTGATCCCGGCCGAAAGGACCGAAACCGACCAGCAGCGACCCACGCGGACCGAGCGAGGCGTCGCGACTGACGGTCACACCGATCTCGGCCGAAACAACCACGTCCGACCGCATCGACCCACACAGATCGGACGGATCGGCACGGTCGGCCCGATCTACCGCGATGGATGCCGGGGATTCTGGATCTACCGCGATGGGTGCCGGGGTTCTGGTCGTGTCGGTGGGTGCCGAGGATTCCGGTTGTGTCGGCGGGTGCCGGGGATTCCGGTTGTGTCGGCGGGTGCCGAGGACTCCGGCCGTTCCGGCGGGCACCGGGCGATCCGGCCTCGGCAGACGCCGCCTCGTCGCAGGGACGTTCGCCACGGCTTGATCGGTTGTCCACAACTGCCAGTTGTCCACAGCCTGCCCACGACGGCCTCCACCGCAGTGATCAACACCAATACCGTCGACCACATGTTCGAACGAGGAACTGCAGGCCGGACGGCGCACCGGCTGGCCACGGTCGCCGTCCCGGACGGTGCCACCCCACGGAGGGATCAAGGGCGATGTGAGGCTGAGCCATCGGCAGTGTCTGCGCGGTCGTCGGTCAGACGCAGCAGTGAGCCGCGGAAGGCCGGTGGCTCCGGCACAGGCGTGTCGTCGGCCGAGCCATCGCCGGATGCGCGAGTGAGAAGGACGGGGATTCCTGCCGAGGCGCAAGAAGAACTGGCCGGGTGCGGGTCTCGATCGTCGACAGAGAAGTCGTACGACGATGGGGAGCTGGCAGAGTATGACGAGCCGATAGCCGAGGACGAGCATTCCCCGCCGGGTCGTGGATCACGGATCACCTGGTGGAGGCCGGGCAGCGGTAAACACCGCCTCGGCGCTGCCCGAGATGTCGTCCGATCCGCCGCTTCCGTACCGCTTCGCGTGCTGGTGGCGGCGGCCGTCGTCGTGGCGGTGGTTGGGGTGGCAGTCGTCACCGCATTCGCCAGTCCGGCCCCGGCACCCGCTGAGGCTCCGCCGTTGCCCGCGGCGCAGCGCAGCGAGCCGCGCCCGCCGGCGGGAGGGGATGCAGACGTCCTGGTCGTCAGCGTCGTCGGTGCAGTTCGCAAGCCAGGCCTGGTTCGGTTGCAGCCCGGTGCGCGCGTGGATGACGCGTTGCGGGCGGCAGGCGGCGCGAAGCCGAAGGCGGATCTCCGGTCGGTGAATCTCGCCCGCAAGGTGGCCGACGGCGAGCAAGTGTTCGTGCCGGAGCAGGGTGGTGGCGGTGCGACAGCTGATGCCGGCACCGTCGGCACCGACGGTGCCGACGGTGTGAAGGTGAACATCAATACGGCCACGGCGGCGGAACTGGAAACTCTGCCGGGGATCGGCGAGGTCACGGCGGGCAACATCATCGCGTGGCGCGAACAGCACGGCCCGTTCACATCGGTTGAGCAGCTGCTCGAGGTCGACGGCATCGGGGATCGGCGGCTGTCGCAGCTGCGCGATCGGGTCACGGTGTGATGTCGAGCCTGGGTGGCCGCAACGCCCGCTGCCCGGATGCTCATGTCCGAGACACGGCTTCCGCCGGCGCTCGGTCGGACTCGGTGCGGGCTGGTCCCGATGTCCGCCTGGTTCCCGCAGCGGCGCTGGTGTGGGTTTCAGGGCTTGCAGGTGCACTGGTCGGCTGGTGGTGCGCCCCGCTCCTGGGTGGGCTCGCAGTGGTTGCGGCGCTGATGTTGCTCCGCATCCGGGTGGCGGTCGGTCTTGCGGCGGCGTTGCTGGTCTGCGGGTTGCTCGCGGTGGGGGTGCTCGGGATCAGCTTGCACCGCGCAGAGACTGATCCGTTGCGGTCCGTCGCCGAGAGCGGCGGGACGGCCGAGATGAGGCTGACCGTCGCCGAGCGCCCCAGACCGATCCGTGCCGCGGGGTATGCCGACGACCGTGCGGGCTCGGTAGTGATGGTGGCCACCGAGGCCGATCAGGTCGTGGTGGGGAAGCGACTCGTGGAGAGATCCGGCCGTGTCCTCGTCGTGGCGCGAGCCGACGGATGGGCGAGCCTGCTACCTGGTCAAATGGTGACTGCCGAGGGCTCCTTGTCGGCAGCCCGAGGTGGAGACATGACCGTGGCCGTGCTGCACGTACGCAGCCCACCGCTGGCCGTCACCCCGGCGCCGTGGTGGCAGGAGGTTGCGGCGCGATTTCGCGCGGCCATGCGTGACGCCACGCAGGTGCTCGAGCCCGAGGAAGCAGGTTTGCTGCCGGGGTTGGTCATCGGCGACACGGCGCGGATGACGCCACAACTGCAGGAGGAGTTCCGTGACGCGGGCCTGGCGCACCTAGTAGCGGTCTCGGGGTCGAACCTCGTCGTTGTGTGCGGAGCAGCGCTTGCGGTGACGCGGGCGGTACGGCTCGGGCCGCGGACTTCGGCAATCGCAGCTGGTGCCGTGCTGACCGCATTCGTGATCGTGGTCGGGTACGAGCCGAGCGTGCTGCGCGCCGGGGTCATGGCCGCTGTCGGGCTAATGGCGTTGTGCCTGGGGCGTGAGGGGTCGGCCGTGCCCGCGCTTTGCGTCGCGGTGGTCCTCCTCGTCCTGCTGGATCCTGCGATGGCCGTCAACGTGGGCTTCGCACTGTCGGTTGTCGCAACAGCGGCATTGGTCCTGGTCGCGCCCGGATGGGTGGAGGCTCTGCGTCGCCGACGGGTGCCTCGGGTCGTCGCAGAAGGGCTCGTCGTCCCACTGGTGGCGTTCGTCGCCACTGTGCCCATCCTGGCGGGCGTGACCGGCGAAGTCGGCCTGATGACCGTCGCCGCCAACGTGCTCGCCGCTCCGGTGGTGCCGCTGGCAACGGTGCTGGGCTTCGTGGCCGTGCTGACGGCGCCGCTGCTGTCCTGGCTCGCGGAGATCTTCGTGTATGCGGCGGGCCCTGAGATGACGTGGCTGATCGTCGTCGCGCGCCACGCGGCCGCCGTTCCCGGGGCGGTCGTCTCGTGGCCGGACGGATGGTGGGGCGGTCTGCTGGCGATGACTGTCTGCGGGGTTGTGGTTGTCCTGCTGCACAGTCGGCGATGGCGGCTCGTCGCGACGACGGTTGTGCTGGTCGTCGCCGTCGTGGTCGTGCCCGCCAAGGCGTGGCGACCTGGCTGGCCGCCGCCCGGGTGGGTGATGGTCGCGTGCGACGTCGGCCAGGGCGACGGGTTGGTGCTGGCCACCGGCCGCCCAGGTGAGGCCGTCGTCGTGGACACCGGCACGGAGCTCGGTCACATCGACGACTGCCTCGACCAGCTGGGGATCGCGACGGTACCGGTCGTGCTGCTCAGCCACCTGCATGCCGACCATGTCGGAGGTCTGGCTGCAGTGGTGGAGGGACGCTCGGTCGGTGGGGTGGCCGTCGGTGACGGTCGATCTCCGGGCTGGGCGTGGCGCGAGGTGCAGCAGATCGCCGACCGCCGACGGCTGCCGTTGCTGCGGCTGCGGGCAGGGGAGCAGCTGCGATGGCCGCAGCTGACCGTGGACGTCCTCGGCCCGCGTCACCTCCCGAAGGGTGGGGACGACGGGAGAGGCGGAGAGGAAGGAACGGTGATCAACAACGCATCGGTGGTCCTGCGGGCCACGACACCGGTGGGCCGTGTGCTGCTCACCGGAGACATCGAGCAGGCTGCGCAGGCAGGCCTGCTTGCTGCAGGGGTGGACCTGCGGGCGGACGTGCTGAAGGTTCCGCATCACGGATCGCGCTACACGTTGCCGGACTTCCTGGCCGCGGTGGCTCCGCGAGTGGCGATCATCAGCGTCGGCGCGGACAACCGGTACGGCCATCCGAGTCCGATGCTGGTCAAGGCGCTGCGGTCGGCCGGTGTGCTCGTTGCCCGGACAGACGTCAGCGGTGACGTCGCCGTCGCACCGGGACCGAACGGAGCCCTGTCGGTCCACGGCGAACGCGCACAGCCTTCCCCGGGCCGTGGTCTGCCGATTGGTGTGCACGACACGGCTGCTGGGCACGGTTACCAGCGAGCGCCGAGGTGCGCCGTATGCCACGGCCGAAGCCGGAGGGACGAGGATCCGCGTCGCCAGGAAAGGCCGGCCGCATGTCCGCGAGCGCGGCCACAACCGCTGAGACCGCCAGCACCGGTGGGCCGGCCACGTTCGAGGCGATCCGGCTGCCGCGAGCGATCCGGCTGCCGCAGGCAGTGCGGTGAGCTGGAACGGCCGCACACGGCTCAGGCCGAGACCTGCTGCGCAAACGGTCCAAACGGATCAGGTGGCCCCTGCAGCGTGGGCCCCTGCACCGTGCTGGCCATAGCCGCTGGGGCTGTCCGGGACTACTGGGTCCGCCCGGACCGCTGAAGCGATCTCCTCCAGCGGGGATAGGCGCGCACGCTTGAGCTGAGTCGCGCTGCGTGAGAAGCCCGGCACCCAAGGAGATGCTTACCGCCAGGGCGCCAATCAGCACGGCTAGGCCGGCCAGCACCGCTGGAGCGATCTCCCGCTCGCTCCGCCTGGCGGCGACGGCCCACGCGCACCCGGCCGGTACAGCGTGTGTTCGGGCCGGGATGCGGTGGGAAGGGAAGCCTGCTGCTGAGCCGAAGCGGGATGCGCCAGAAGCCCGGCCGCTAGGAGATGTGCGCTGCTAGGACCGACCAGCACCAGGAGCGTCGGCCGTTGTCGCTGGGCCGACTGGTACCGCTGGGCTGACCAGCACCGGTGGTGCGATCTCCTCCAGCTGGGAAGGGCGGGCACGGCCGAGCCGAATCGCGCTGCGCGACAAGCCCGCTGCTCGGAGAGGTGCACCGCTGAGGTCAGCCCCGCCGTCGAAGCCGGCCCGCGCCGCGGCAGCTGATCGGACCGCTGAGCCCCCCGCCGGTGACTCTCGCCGGCTCGCCTACTTGGCCAGGGCCGCGCGGACGGCGTCGACCGTGGGCTCGACCGTCGCCTTGGGGCCGACGTGATCCTGCACGGCGTCGAGCGTCTTCAGGCCGTCGCCGGTGATCAGCAGGACGATCTCCTCGTCCGGGTCGATCTTGCCCGTGTCGATGAGCTTCTTCGCGGTCGCGACGGTGACCCCGCCCGCGGTCTCGGCGAACACCCCTTCAGTGCGTGCGAGCAGGCGAATGCCCTCGACGACTTCCTCGTCGGTGACGTCCTCGACGGCGCCGCCGGTCCGCCGCACCACGTCGAGCACGTACGGGCCGTCGGCCGGGTTCCCGATGGCCAGGGAACGGGCAATGGTGTTCGGTTTGACCGGCTGCACCACGTCATAGCCCTGCTTGAAGGCGTTGGACACCGGTGCGCAGCCGCTGGCTTGCGCCCCGAACACTTTGTACGGCGTCGGTTCGACCAAACCCACCTCGCCCAGCTCCCGGAAGCCCTTGTCCACCTTGGTCAGCTGCGACCCGGAGGCGACCGGCACGACGATTTGCGGCGGGATACGCCACCCGAGCTGCTCGGCGACCTCGAACGCGAGGGTCTTCGAGCCCTCCGAGTAGTACGGCCGCACGTTGACGTTGACGAAGGCCCACGACTCGTTCTCCGCGGCCAGCTCGGTGGCCAGTCGGTTGACGTCGTCGTACGTGCCGTCCACCGCGATGAGCGAGCCGTCGTACACCGCGGTGGTGAGGATCTTGGCGCGCTCGAGCGAGGCGGGGATCAGCACCACGGAGTCCCACCCGGCCCGCGCGGCCGCAGCGGCGACGGCGTTCGCCAGGTTGCCGGTCGACGGGCACGCGAGCACCGAGAAGCCGAACTCGCGGGCCGCGGCGAGCGCGACCGCCACGACGCGGTCCTTGAACGAGTGCGTGGGGTTCCCGGTGTCGTCCTTGATCCACAGCCGCCGGACCCCGAGCGCCTTGGCCAGCCGGTCGGCGCGGATCAGCTTGGTACAGCCCGGCTCGGTGTTGGGGAACTCCTCGACGTTGCTCGGCACGGGCAGCAGGTTCTTGTAGCGCCAGATGTTGCGCGGGCCCGCTTCGATCTGCTCGCGGGTGATCCGGCCGAAGTCGTAGGCGACCTCCAGCGGCGAGAAGTCCTCACTGGAGACGAACTCCGGTGCCAGCGGCTGGCGGTGCCCCTCTTCCTTGGACACCAGCTCGACGGCCGGGCCGAGATCGACGGACTTGCCGGAGCGCACGGTGGACGGGGCACCAAAAGTTGCAGTCATCGCGAGGTTCCTCTCCTCATCTTTCCCACGGAATGGGCCGGAATTGGCACCGTGCTCGTCAGCTACCTCGCGGATCCGAGATGACTGGCTGACGCCGGTTGCCGGGGCTTCACAGGGCCGGTCCCTCTGCCCCTCTTGATGAGCGTTGTTCAGTTGTCCTGCAGGTCGCCCCGCAGCTTCGGTGGACAGCCGACTGGCATCCTCGGCTCACCCTACGGCACGGCCGGGACGAGCCGCCAGTTCGTCTCAGATCCGGAGATCGAGATCACGCGACCGGCTGGACGTGCCTGCCGGCTCTTGCGTGCGAGGGGCGCATCGCGCTCGGCTACTGCTGCCGCAGGAATCCGCTCCACACTCACCGGCTCGGCTGCCTGCCGAAACCCGCACCCGCTTGCCAGCAGATTGCTGCGGCAGTTCGTTCCTCCATGCGTCCAGCTGACACGGTGAGTTGTCGACCTCGCGCGTCGACAGTGACGGGACCGGCTCGCTCGTCGCCGGTCGCGAAGGCCTGGTCGTGCCGGCCACTGGCTGTTGCGGATCGCTGGCCGCGACGGCGCCTGTTGTGGATCGCTGGCCGCCTTGCTGGCGCCTGTTGCGGATCGCTGGCCGCCTCGTTGGCGCCCGTCGCGGATCGCTGCCCTTCGCTCCCTGGCTGTTGCCGAATCCTGTCCGCCTCGTGCGTCGCTCGCCGTTGGAAACCTGCTTGTGTCGGCCGCTGGCCGCCGCGAAACGCCTGATCGCTCGGCCGTCGGCTGCTGCGAGGTGCCGCCCGGCAAGTCCGCCGACTGCCGTGGAATCCGCTCCACGGTCGCCGCGTGCCACGGGAACTACCGGTTTCGTGAGCAGGGGGGCGCACGAACAGCTCCCGCTGATGGTCGCCGTTTCCGTGGCGCAGTCAGGCTTGCCCCGCGGTGTGCCGTTGTTCCCGGAGACGACAGGACCCTGTGCCGCTATCCGTCAGCTCCCGGACGGGCTCGGACCGCCGACGTCGGCCCGGCGTGGCAGGATTCCACGCGTGAGTGCTGGCACCTCCCACCCTCCGGCCGTGCACGTGGTCCTCGGCGACGAGGAACTGTTGGTGGAGCGCGCGGTGCGGGACACCCTGGCGGCCGCGCGGCGCGTCGATCCCGCGGTGGATCTCACGCGGCTGAAGGCCGCGGACCTGACCGCGCCGTACCTGCTGGAGATGATCAGCTCCACCCTGTTCAGTGAGGGGCGGGTCGTCGTGCTGGAAGCGGCGCAGAGCGTGAGCGAGGAGATCGGCAAGGCGATCCTCGACTACGCCAAAGCGCCGTCCGACGGCGTCGTCCTCGTCGTGCTGCACTCCAACAGCGGCGGCACCAAGGCAGGCAAGGCGCTGCCTGCGGCGTTGCGCAAGGCAGGCGCGCAGATCACCGAGTGCGCCAAGATCACCAAGCCGGCCGAGCGGGAGGCGTTCGTCAAGGCCGAAATACGCCGTGCCGGAGGCAAGATCGACGCGGCGGCCGTCACCGCGTTGATCGACGCGGTCGGCTCCGACCTGCGTGAGCTCGCCATGGCCGCTTCCCAGCTGGTCGCGGACACCGGCGGGACCGTGACCGAGGAAGCGGTGCGGCGTTACCACCGGGGCAAGGCCGAGGTCAACGGGTTCGCGGTGGCGGAGAAGGTCGTGTCGGGGGACCGGGCAGCCGCCTTGGAATCCCTCCGGTGGGCCCTGCAGATCGGCGTCCCCCATGTGCTCATCGCCGACGCGATCGCCGATGCGGTGCGCACCATCGCCCGGGTCTCGGCTGCCGGACGTGGCAATCCGTACTCCATGGCGGGCGAGCTGGGGATGCCGCCGTGGAAGATTCGCCGCGCCCAGAGCCAGGCCCGCGGCTGGAGCCGGGAAGCACTCGCCGAGTCGATGGCGATCGTCGCGCGCTTGAACGCGGACGTGAAAGGCGCGGCCGCTGATCCCGAGTATGCGCTTGAGCGCGCCGCATTGGAGATCGCTGCTGCGCGTTCGAACCGCTGACAGTCCATCGGTCCACTGGGCCGACCGTGGCGCGCCGTCGTCGGTCCTCCACGGCAGCGCCTGGACGACGTTGCCGGCGCAGTGGTCGAGCCCGGAACGTGGTGTGGATCGCGCGCTTTCCGACCGAGTACCGACAGCGGCGCGGTCGCGTGACGCAAAACCACCCGCCGAGGACGGACATGCCGGGCAGCGACCACGGGCAACCGCATGGCTCGGGGAGACCGGCGACCGGGGATGCGTAGGTCCCGGCCTGGATCGATGCGTAGCATCACCGGCCGGGATCGGGCGGCGAGCTGGCTGGCTGCGGACCTGCAGATGCGAACTGGCCGACGTGCTTCGAGTTGGTCGGCGCGCACGAGCTGGTCGGCGCACCGGAGCGGGTCGGCACGTACGGGCTGGTTGGTGCGCGGTTCGAGCTGGTTGGTACGCACGAGCTGGTTGGCGCGCGCTTCGAGCGGGTCGGCACGCACAAACCGCTCGGCACACGCCCCGATCCGGGCGGCACACGCAACCAACCGGGCGGCGCTCGCCCGAAGGGGTCCGTAGACGCGAACTGGCCGGCAGCGCGAACGCTGCCGGCCAGGAAGTCGCGTAGGGAATTACAGCGCGTTGACCCGCTTGGCCATCGCGGACTTCTTGTTGGCGGCCTGGTTCTTGTGGATCACGCCCTTGCTGGCCGCCTTGTCCAGCTTGCGAGCGGCGATGCGCTGCAGCTCGACGGCCTTCTCCTTGTCGCCAGCCTCAACCGCCTCGCGGAACTTGCGGATTGCGGTCTTCACCGACGATTTCACCGCCTGGTTGCGCAGGCGGCGCTTCTCGTTGGTCTTGATGCGCTTGATCTGGGACTTGATATTGGCCACGGAAGCTGCTCCTTGATCGTCGGTGGATGTCGCTGCGCGTTTTTGTGGCCCCGCGACGGACGTGGTGCAGCGTCGCGGGTTTCCTCCCCTGCGGAATGCCACGCGGAAGCGACACACCAGGCTAACAATCCCCGCTCTGCGGCCTTTCACCAGGTATCCACTGAGCATGGAGGTTCTCAGCAGCCGGATCGTGCTGCGCCCGTCGGACCCGGAACGGACGCACGCGTTCTACGGCGAAACCCTCGGTCTGGCGGTCTACCGCCAGTTCCCGGGAGGAAAGGTGTACTTCCTCGGCAACGGACTGCTCGAGGTGTCCGGCCGGGGAGAGGAAGGGGAACGTCGGGGCCTGGCGTTGTGGCTGCAGGTGCGTGACCTGTCCGACGCGCTGGCCGAGCTGGCATTGGCCGGGGTGCCGATCGTGCGTGGGCCGCGACGCGAGCCGTGGGGCCTGCACGAGGCGTGGATCGCCGACCCGGACGGAGTCCGGATCGTGCTGGTCGAGGTCCCGGAGGGCCACCCGCTGCGCTCCGATCCACGGTAGCTTAGGCGCCCCGGCCGCCCCGGTCGGCGTTGGAGTACGCGACCGATCGGTGTCGCTGGCCGGGCGGAGGCTTCCCGCGTCGGTGATCGAATTTCGCCTGGTGGGAGGCTGCCCGGGAGAGCCTGGGCTCCCTCCGGTGGTTCCTCGTTGGTCGGTGTCGGCTCGGTGGCGAGGGAGCGCCTGGTGTGGCGGGTGCTGGCGGCGGCGGAACGGGTTGGTTCGTCGCCGTTGGTCCTGCTCGGTGGTGTGCGTGGCGCGTTGGTTGGTGGGCTCGGCTTGGTTGGTGGTTGAGTGTGTGGGCGGGCCGGTCGACTCCTGCCGGTGTGCTTGCGGGTTGGCGTGGCTGTGGGTGCGAGGGAGCGCCTGGTGTCTGGCCGGGCGGTGCTGGCGGCCGGGGAACGAGACTGCCGCCGTCGTTGGTCGTGGCCGGTGGCGTGCGGAGCGCGCCTGGTGGTCGGCTTCGCCGGGTGGGGTGCGCGGACGTGTGGGTGATACGGCACCGGTTGGTGCTTCTCCCGTCAGTCATCCGTCGCCGGGCTACGTGCCGTTCGGCGCGGAGCAAGGGACCGGAGCCCATTCCCGCCGCGTGGTGCTCGGCCGGTGCAAAGTCACGTCCCGGTCAGGACGCTCCGTCCTTCTTGTTCACCCCGCGCAGCTGGACGGCCCGGCCGGCGAACATGCCGGGCGGATCCCACGTCCACGACTGCACGTCGACGAAGCCCGCCGCCTCGGCTTCCGCGGCCAGCTGGTGCCGCGTCACGGACAGATGGGCTTCGTGCACCGACAACACCAGCCGCCCGCCGGGCCGGAGCACCCGCGCGATCTCGGCGAATCCCGCCCGCCGATCCGCCCAGAGCTGCACGTTGTTCACGGTCACGGCCACGTCGGCCGAATCGTCGTCGAGCCCGGTCCGTTCCGCGGTCCCGGCCTGCAGGCGCACCGAGCCGGAACGCACCAGATCGGCGCACCGCTGCTCGCTGAGCCGGAGCATGTCCTCCGACGGGTCGACGCCGATCGCGACGGCCGCTCGTTCGGCGGCGGCCCGCAACCCCACGCCCGGCCCGGGTCCCAGCACCAGCACCGTGTGTCCGGCGTCGAGGTCGGCGACTTCGACGATGTGCTTCTCGGTGGCGGCGTTCGTGTACGCCATGACCGCCCCACCGATCCGGCCAAGCAGGCCGCGAGGATGCCCGAAGGCTCGGTCCAGAAGGTCTTTCATAATTCGACAACAGCACGCTTCGGACCGCCCCAGCATCGGGGATGACCCGGAATTCTCCCCCGGGTGGCGAACCGGCGCGGCCGCCGAGCCCGTGCCGAGCAGCGGCAGGGGAGACGCGCACGAAGCGGCATGGGAACATAGAAGCGATCGCCCAGAACCGAGGAACCTGAGTGACCTTCGCCGACAAGACCTTCACGCCACCGGAGCGGATCCGGAACTTCTGCATCATCGCGCACATCGACCACGGCAAGTCGACGCTTGCCGACCGGATGCTGCAGCTCACCGGCGTCATCGAGGAGCGCCTGATGCGGGCGCAGTACCTCGACCGGATGGACATCGAGCGCGAGCGCGGCATCACCATCAAGGCGCAGAACGTCCGGTTGCCGTGGCGGGTCGGTGATCAGGACTACGTGCTGCACCTGATCGACACCCCCGGCCACGTCGACTTCACCTACGAGGTGTCGCGTGCGCTCGCGGCGTGCGAGGGCGCCATCCTGCTCGTGGACGCCGCGCAGGGCATCGAGGCGCAGACGCTGGCGAACCTGTATCTGGCCATGGACCGGGATCTGGAAATCATCCCGGTGCTGAACAAGATCGACCTGCCTGCCGCGGACCCGGACCGGTACGCCGCGGAACTCGGGCACATCCTGGGCGTCGATCCGTCGGACGTGCTCCGGGTGTCGGCCAAGACCGGGGAAGGCGTGCGCGAGCTGCTGGACCACCTGGTCGAGGTCGTCCCGCCGCCGACCGGCGACCCGGACGCGCCGCCCCGGGCGATGATCTTCGACTCGGTGTACGACACCTATCGCGGCGTGGTCACCTACATCCGGGTGGTGGACGGCAAGATCACCCCGCGGGACAAGATCCGCATGATGTCCACCGGCGCCACCCACGAGCTGCTCGAGGTCGGCATCATCTCGCCGGAGCCGAAGCCGGCCGACGGGCTGGGGGTCGGCGAGGTCGGCTATCTGATCACCGGCGTCAAGGACGTCCGCCAGTCCAAGGTCGGTGACACGGTCACCTCCGACCGGAAACCGGCCGCCGAGCCGCTGGCCGGCTACCGCGACCCGAAGCCGATGGTCTACTCCGGCCTGTACCCGATCGACGGGTCGGACTACCCGGTGCTGCGGGAAGCGCTGGAGAAGCTGCAGCTCAACGACGCCGCGTTGACGTTCGAGCCGGAGACGTCGGTGGCGCTCGGGTTCGGCTTCCGCTGTGGCTTCCTCGGCCTGCTGCATCTGGAGATCACCCGGGACCGGCTGGAGCGCGAGTTCGGCCTCGAGCTGATCTCCACCGCGCCGAACGTGGTGTATCGGGTCGTGCTGGAGGACGGCACCGAGCAGGTCGTCACCAACCCGTCCGACTGGCCGACCAAGAAGAAGATCGCCGAGGTGCACGAGCCGGTGTGCCGGGTGACGGTGATCGCCCCGAGCGAGTTCGTCGGCGCGATCATGGAGCTCTGCCAGAGCAAGCGCGGGCAGCTGGCAGGCATGGACTACCTGTCCGAGGAGCGGGTGGAACTGCGCTACCGGTTACCGCTGGCGGAGATCATCTTCGACTTCTTCGACTCGTTGAAGTCCCGCACCCGCGGGTACGCCTCGCTGGACTACGAAGAGGACGGCGAGCAGGTCGCCGACCTGGTCAAGGTCGACATCCTGCTGCACGGCCAGGCGGTGGACGCATTCAGCGCGATCGTGCACCGGGACCACGCCTACGCCTACGGCACGAAGATGACCAGCAGGCTGCGCGAGCTCATCCCGCGGCAGCAGTTCGAGGTGCCCATCCAGGCCGCGATCGGGTCCCGCATCATCGCCAGGGAAACCATCCGCGCGATGCGCAAGGACGTGCTGGCCAAGTGCTACGGCGGTGACATCTCGCGGAAGCGGAAGCTGCTGGAGAAGCAGAAGGAAGGCAAGAAGCGGATGAAGACCGTCGGCCGGGTCGACGTCCCGCAGGAGGCCTTCGTCGCGGCGCTGTCCACCGACGAACCCAAGGGCAAGAAGTAACCGGGCCAGCGCGCCGGGCGGACTCCCAAGGGCACGTCGGGCGGGCTCCCAAGGGCAGGAAGCAGCCCCCACACGGCATGGCGCCGGCACGTCCAACCGCCTACGGATGGTGGCCGACAGCACGGCGTAGCCGGTGCCGTCCCAGCTGGCGGGGAAGCCAATCCATCAGTGCCTGGGCGTGGTCACGGCGCGAGCGCCGTCGTGCCATTGGTGGGAGCTGCCCAGCCGGAGCGGCCCGCGGGCAAGCCAATACCCATCGGCTCGGCCTCCCGCGCGGAGCACGGTCACAGCAGTGGCGGGCGTGATCCATCGGTCGACGCTCGACGTCACCGCTACGCGGTGTTGGATCGCATCGGTTCCCCGTTCGAGGCATCGGCAGGCGCTACCCGCCGCCCACGGGCCGATTGCGTCCTGGTCGTCTCACGCTGGTCACTGCGATGCGAGCGATGTCGAATCCGCTCCACCGGTGACGACCCGCACTCGCCCGGTCGTGGGCGGCCCGTGCCGCGGCGTGAGCATCTCCGGGGACATCGGTGTGCCGATCACCCGGACGGACGTCCAAGGGTCCCACCAGCCGGTGACATTAAGCAGAAGCGGCAGCCCTGTCCGGGTGATGGACTGAAACCGACCTTGCCACCGGAGACACCGGGGACACGTTCAGAAGGAGGTCAGGGCGATGGCCACGACCAGCGGTCACGACGCACCGGCGCGGAACACCGAGGCCACGACATCGGCCGCGACCGGCACCCACGACACAGATGTTCGTCCCGTGGCTCTCCAGTACGTGCTTGCCGTGCTGCGGCTGGCGCTCGGCTGGACCTTCCTCTGGGCGTTCCTGGACAAGACGTTCGGCCTCGGTCATGCCACTCCTGGCCAGGGCGCCTGGATCAACGGTGGCAGCCCGACCACCGGTTACCTGTCACGGGTCGAAGGGCCGTTCGAGGACTTCTTCACCAGCCTCGCCGGGAAGGCATGGGTGGACTGGCTGTTCATGATCGGCCTGCTCGGTGTCGGGCTGGCGCTGATTCTCGGCATCGGAATGCGCGTGGCCGCGGTCGCCGGCGTGCTGATGCTCGGCCTGATGTACCTGGCTTCACTGCCGCTGGAGAACAATCCGTTCATGGACGAGCACGTCACCGAAGCGCTGATGTTGGTGGTGCTCGCCCTGACGTTCTCGGGCCGGTACCTCGGGCTGGGCCGCTACTGGGAGCGCATCCCGTTCGTGCAGAGGAACCGCTGGCTCATCTGAACCTGCCAGCCCGACCTGCCGGCCTCCGACCGGGGGCCGGCACGTCGTGTCCGGCCGTCACCGCGGTCCGGGTGGTGCCCGTTCGGTGGAGTGTGGCGGTCGGCTGGCGGTTCGGTGGGGCGTGGCGGTCAGCTGATGGTTCGGTGGGGCGTGGCGGTCAGCTGGCGGTTCGGTGGGGCGTGGCGGTCAGCTGGCGGTTCGGTGGGGCGTGGCGGTCGGCTGGCGGTTCGGCGAGGCGTGGCGGTCAGCTGATGGTTCGGCGAGCGCGACGGTCAGCGGCCGGCCCGCATGCTGAGCGGCTGACGGCCGCCTGTCAGCCACCGCAGGCGTGCCGCGCTAACCAGCGGCCGCATGACGATCGACCGCGGTCCGCTCGGTGAGGGGACGGGGTGGCCGCACTCCCACACGACGGCTGCGGCGCACGAAATAGCGCACCAGCTGGTGGATCTCCGGCGCGTGGTCCAGCTGCGGGCAGTGGCCCCAGTCGTCGTGCACCACCAGCTTGCTGTGCGGCACCAGGCTGTGCAGCCTCCGGCCACCCTCGGCGCGCACCAGCCGGTCCCGTCCACAGGCCAGGATCAGCAGCGGCGCGGTGATGAGCTCCGGCTGGTACAGCCGCTCGTCGAACTCGCTGGTCAGCTGCCTGGCCTGGGCGAGCCGTTCGCGGACCGAGCGATTGGACGAGAACAGCTGGACGAACCGGCGCGCATCCTCGTCGTCCGCGCCGCGCGGCTGGGCGTACAGCAACCTGGGCACGACGGCGTCGACCACACGGCGGACGACCCGGTCGGGAATCGGCAGCGGCAGCGAACCGTACAGCCGCAGCGGCAGCGGATACCGCTTGACCGTGTTGACCAGCCAGGTGTCGGACAGCCCGGGCGCTGCGATGGACACCACCCCGGCCAGCCGCGGCGCCGATCGCTGTGCCGCGCGCAAGCTGACCGTGCCACCCAGCGAGTTGCCGATCAACACCACGTCGCCCAAGCGGGCCTGAGCGCGCACGACGGCCCGCACGAACGCGTCCAGCTGCGGCAGGATCGGTCCCGGCCGCAGCGGGTCGGCCTCACCGAAGCCGGGCAAGTCGACCGCGAGCGCCGGCTCGCCCGCCTTGGCGAACTCCACCAGCAGCCGCCGCCACGTGTCTGCGCTGTCGCAGTAGCCGTGGAACATGACGTACCGGACACCGGAGCGGCTGGCTCCCGGCCGCTCGACCGTCAACACCCGGGTGCGCACACGTGCGTACGTGCGGTACGTCGTGCGGATCGGTGATCCGCCCTGGACCGATCGCCGGCCCCGCTCCGGTGCGGTCGTCATGACTGGAGGGTAGACAACGAATCACCGGAAGAACCGCCACCAAGACGATCACAAACCGGCATCGGTTCGGATCGCCGCAGCTCATGCCGGGTCGCCGTGGTCCGGGTTCGGTCCGGCCGAACGGCGTTTCCGCTGGTAGCGCCCGCGGCCTACACCGCCTTCACCCAGGCCGGGTTCGCCGTGGGGACGGCACACAAAAGGCACTACAGGTTGGTCTGGTTCGTGGCCCGTGTGCTCAGCTGGCGGAGGTGCGCGGCTGCTCGGCCCGCTCGCGGTGGGGGTGCCTTGCGTCCGGCCCCGAGGCTTGTTACGCCTGCGCTTCAGGCATCAGCTCGCCAGGGTCCGCGGTCAACGAGCCCGAACGGCCTGACCGGCCGCAAGCGCCGACCCGGTCAGGCCGAGACCGCTCGGCGCAGCTCGCCGCGCTCGACGCAGGCAGGCACCATTGCCACGGCGGCGGAGCGGGCCGAAGGCCCCGCCGTCCGGCAGGCTGCACGGCTCACGACGAGCGCGTCCGGCAAGCAGCGGCGACGGGCCCGGATCAGCGGGTCAGCACGATCTTGCCTGCCGTCTCGCCCGCCAGCATCTGCCGGAACGCCTGCGGAGCCTCGGTCATCGGCAGCTCCGCGCCGATCGCCGGCCGGATCCCGGCCAGCTGCACGAACTCCAGCAGCGAGGCGAGCTCGTCGCGGGTGCCCATGGTCGATCCGATCACCCGCAGTTGCAGGAAGAACACCCGGTTCAGCTCGGCATTGGCGTCCGGCCCGCTCGTCGACCCCGAGACGACCACCACGCCGCCGGGCTTGAGCGACTTCAGCGAGTGCGACCAGGTCGCCTTGCCGACGGTCTCGAACACCGCGTCGACCCGTTCGGGCAGCCGGGCGCCGGGCTCCAGCGCCTCGTGCGCACCCAGCTCCTTGGCCAGCGCCCGCTTGGCCTCCGTCCGCCCGGTGGCGTACACCCGCATGCCCGCGGCGCGGCCCAGCTGGATCAGCGCGGTGGCGACCCCACCGGACGCTCCCTGCACCAGCATCGACTGTCCGGGCCGCAGGCCGGACTTGACGAACAGCATCCGGTACGCGGTGAGCCACGCGGTGCCCATCACGGCCGCCTCAGCCCAGCTCATCCCGGCCGGTTTCGGCAGCACGTTGGCCGCCGGGACGACCACCCGCTCGGCGAACGTGCCCTGGTACTTCTCGGTCAGCAGGGTGCGCTTGGGGTCCAGCGTCTCGTCGCCGCGCCACGCCGGGTCGCCGATCACCGAGTGCAGCACCACCTCGGTGCCGTCCGGCAGGGTGCCCGCGCCGTCGCAGCCCAGGATCATCGGGAACTGGTCCTTGCCGATCCCGACCCCGCGCAGGGTCCACACGTCGTGCATGTTCAGGCTCGCGGCCTTGACGTCGACGGTGACCCAGCCCTCCGGGGCCTCGGGCTCGGGTCGTTCGCCGACGGCCAGGCCGGCCAGCGGGTCGTCGGGATGCGGTTCTGTGGCGTATACGGCGAACATGACCACACCGTATCGGCCGTTCGGCCGGTACAGGAGTAGGGTTCGCCACATGCTCGACAAACTCAGCGCCTGGTGGGACGCGGTCGAACTGTGGGTTGTCGAGCTGTGGTTCCCGCTGCAGTTCCTGGTGGTCATGGCCGTGGTCGTGCCGGTGTGCCTGGTCGTGGCCTGGGGAGTGGACCGCGGCGTGGACCACCTCTCCGCCCGGCTGCGGCGGGTGCGTCGGCGTCGTGACGTCCCGCGTGCCTAGGATCGGGCCCTATGCGGGAAGCACCACCGCGGCGCAACCGCCGCCGGATCACCGCTGCCCTGGTCGGCTTGCTGCTGTTGGTGGGCGCAGGCTGGGTGGCGCAGAACCAGTGGGGTGGGTCCGCCACCGACCAGCTTCCCGGGGCGGAGTCCGGGCTGCCGATCACCCCGTTGTCGGAACTGCCGGCCGAAGCACGGCAGACGTGGCGGCTGATCCAGCGGGGCGGCCCGTTCCCGGAACGCCAGGACGGCACCGTGTTCGGCAACCGGGAAGGGTTGCTGCCCGCGCGCGAGCACGGGTACTACCGCGAATACACGGTGCCCACCCCGAACTCGCCCGATCGTGGGGCCCGGAGACTGGTCACCGGAGAGGGCGATGAGCTGTACTACACACCGGATCACTACCGATCATTCGTTGTCGTCGACCCGGACCGATAGGGGAGTGAGCGTGGTCGAGGAGCCCGCAGTGCGCACACACGCCGAGGTGGCCAGTGAAGCCGCCGCTCGCGGCGCGTATGTGCACACCGTCAGTGGCGCCGGTCTGCGGGACAAGCTCGCAGTGTTGGACGCGATCGCCGACGCGATGGAATTCCCGGAGTCGTTCGGCCGGAACCTGGACGCCCTCTACGACTACCTGACCGACCTGTCCTGGTTGCCCGCCGGTGAGCACGTGCTGATCTGGGTGAACTCGTCGACGCTCGGCGACAACGACCCCAGGGCCTACCTGGCGATCCGATCGGTGCTGTCGGACGCGCAGCGTGCGCTCGGGCCCGCGGGTGAGCGCGCCGACAGCAGGCAGCTCACCGTCGAGCTGGTGGATTCCTAGGGCAGGGCGGCCTGCCAGGCCTGGTGGCGTCCCGGGCAGGCTGTTCAGGACTGGTCCGGCACCCAGTTCGGCTTGCGCTTCTCGGCGAACGCCCGGATGCCCTCCTGTCCCTCCGCGGAGGCGAAGAACCGCGCGGACAGCGCCAGCATCTCGTCGAAGGCCGCCTTCAGCGCCTCCTCGTCGGCTGCGCCCGTCCTGCGCCGCAGCAACTCCTTGGTGGCGGCCAGCGCGTTCGGCCCACCGGCGGCGAGCGCTGTCACGTAGCCGTCGACCGTGGCGTCCAGCTGGTCCCGGGGCACGGCCGCGTTGATCAGCCCGATCTCCGCCGCCCGGGCGGCGTCGAACGGCGCGCCGGTGAGGAAGAGCTCGTGGGCGGCGCGCGGCAGCAGGCGCGGCAGCACCGGCACCGAGATCACCGCGGGGACCACGCCGATCCGCACCTCGCTGAACGCGAACGTGGCGTCGTCGACGGCCACCGCGATGTCCGCGGCCGCCACCAGGCCGACTCCGCCCGCGCGCGCCGGTCCGGCCAGCTTGGCCACCACCGGCTTCGGGCTGGTCATGATCCGGCTGAGCAGCTGGGGGAACTCGTTGACGCCCTGCTCGGAGGCCCCGGCGCCACGCGCCTCCTTGAGGTCCATTCCTGCACAGAACACCGGCCCGGTGTGGTCCAGTACGATGACGCGGACCGCGTCGTCCTGCAATGCGGTGGTCAGCGCCTGGGCGAGCTCCCGGCGCAGCTGGGCGCTCAGTGCGTTGCGGTTGTGCGGGGAGTCCAGCGTGATGGTCGCGACGCCGTGGTCGGCCCGGTAATGCACGAGTTCGTCAGCCATGCCGCTCACTCTGGCACATGCCCGTCAGCGCGCGTGCGGCCTGTCCGCGCCCCGCGGTCCGGCGCCCCGCGGTCCGGCGCCCCGGCGGTCGGGTGACCCCAGCGGCGCACGCCGACCGTTCGATCCAGCGGACTCGCCGACGGGCCGATTGCGGGTGTCTGGGCTCGGTGCGGGTCCGTTCCTGCGGCTGCGCGCGTCGCCGTTGCCTGCGGACCGCCTGGGCGCGGCTTCGTTGCCCGCGACCGGCCACACGGGCTCGTCGTGGTGGACGCGGCCGTTCGCCGTCCGGTGGCCGTTCGGCGGCTCCTCGCGCCGGTGCCGGGGACGCGGGGGCGGCTGCCGCCGTGGCTCGGGCAGGACACCGCGCTCTCGGCGGATCGGCCGGGAAGCCTGCGACTGCTCCGGCGTCTCACCCGGCCAGCGCGGTGCCGGCCGTTCGCGCGGGCCGCCGGGTGCGGGCCGGGTGGGAGGCCGGTCGCCAGGACCATGCGCAGCGCGACGTCCGTTCGCAGCCGGCCGCCTGGGCTGTCCGTTCGATGCCTGCCGTTCGCTTCGCTCGCCGGCCGGCCGCGGCGGGCGACCGTTGCGAGCGGGTACTTCGCGGTGATCGTCGCCGCGTTCCGGTTCCTCGGCGGGGAGCCGCCGCTGCCGTACCTCCGGTGCCGGGCGCCCGCGGTGCACCGTCCGGGCCTCGGCAGCGGCACGTCTCGGTGCCGCGGGCATGCTCGGGCGGGTCAGTTCCTCGTCCGGGGAAGGCGCGTCCTCTTCCTCGGCGCCGTCGGCGTCCTGCTCGTCGTCTTCCTCGTCCTCCTCGGCTTCGGAGGAGTCGTCTGCGGAACGGCGCTTGCGCTTCAGCAGCGCGCCGAGCCGCGGCCTGGGCGCGGCCGGGGAGTCCTCGTTCCGCCGGGACAGCCGCCGGCCCAGGTTGTGGCTGGGCCGCTCGACGTACCGGTAGGCCAGCTCGGTCACGGCGAACGTGGCGGCGACACCGAGCACGACGCAGAGCCAGACCGGCAGCGCGTCGCTGACCGCGTGCATCAGCGGCAACGCGATCAGGCCGTGCATCAGGTACAGCGAGTAGCTGCGTTCGGACATCGCGGTCCAGAACGCGCGCTGCTTCAACCGCGGCTCGGCGCCCAGGCCGACTAAGAACACCAGCACCGCGAACACGATGGGGGCCGGGCGCAGCAGGTAGTCGGTGTCCAGCCGGAGGTTGGTGGCCATGACGAACAGGCCCCACGCGGCCAGCAGGTACCCGCCTGCCAGCCACGGGTGGATCTTGCCGTGCCAGCCCGCCCAGATGATCTGCCCCATGATCGGCAGCAGCAGGTACGCCGACTGGGAGGCGAACCCGCCGAAGTCCTCGCCGAGCGGGGTGCGCAGCAGCACCAGGATCAACACGATGTCCAGCTCGACGAAGATCGCTGCCCAGACCCACCGGCGCAGCAGCGGCAGCATCGCGATGAGCAGCAGGTAGAACAACACCTCGACGGCCAGCGTCCAGGCCACCCCGACCATCGCCCAGAACGGCTTGAGGGAGAAGTTGGCCAGGGTGAGGTTGGCCACCAGCGTGCCCGGGGTGATGTCCTGCTTGTGGCCTGCGCTGAGCACCGACAGGCCGAGCGCGATCCCGCCCGCCGCCAGCAGCACGGCCAGCACGTTCATCGGGTAGATGCGGAAGAACCGGTTGACGCCGAACCTGCGGGCGCCCAGCTGCAGCGCGATCGGCGTCACCACGAAGCCGCTGACCAGGAAGAAGAAGTAGATCGATATCTGCCCGATGCCCTCCGAGGAGAGGTTGAGCGGGGTCTCGAACAACGCGGTGAAGCCGTCGGTGACCGCGCTGCCGCCGTACCGGGCGGCGACGAACTGGTTGGCGACGTGGGTGTAGAACACCACCAGGGCGGCCACCGTGCGGCCGATGTCGATGAAGGCAATGCGGGACTTCTCCGGCGTGGCCTTCACCACGCCGAACACTTCGGTGGGGGCGTCCCAGATCCGCACCGTCGTCGACCTAGACCGCCTGGTAGCGGCGGTTCGCGTCACCGGGTGGGTGACCGAACGCGCCGAGGAAGTAGTTCGGGCCGCGGCGCCGGACGTCCTCCGGCGCGAGGAACGCGCCGGCCTCGTCGGTGTGGACGAAGAACGCATTGACCCCTGCCAGCTCACAGTGAACCAGTCGGTACCCCTTCCGTGCGGCCAGGTCGATCAGCGCCCCCAGCGACGCACCGAAGAAGTCGGTGCCGTCCCAGCCGGGCGTGTCCGGTGGTTGCACCAGGCGTTGGTCCGGGTCGAGACCGGAGTTGTACTCGATCACCACCACGCGGGGCGTGTAGGCGTCGATCGCCCGCCAGACCCAGTAGTCGTTGCCGTCGATGTCGATCGACAGCACGTCGGGGCGGCGGGGCACCCCGGCTTGTGCGAACAGCTCCTGCACGTTCTCCGGGGTCACCGCGGCGTGCAGCGTGGTGACCCGGTCCGACCACAGGTACTTGTGGTGCAGGTGGTGGTAGGTGTCGGGGTTCGCCTCCATGAACAGACCGCGCCAGCCCGCGATGTCGGCGAGCGCCACGCAGTTACCCTCCATGCCGGTCTCCACGCCGAACTCCACGAACCAGCCGTCCTCGACACCGATGCGGCGGAAAATTTCCACCAGCACCCCATCTTCCCCGTTCTGGGAGCAGACCTGGTACTCGTAACCGGTCAGGTCCAGCTCCGCCACCGCGTCCGACGGTTTGGGGTCGAGCAGCCGCAAGCGTCGCTGGTACTCGGGAAGCGCCTGGTACACGCGGGCTTGACGCTGAACGACGGCCTCGGAGAACACGCAACGAAAGTAGCAGCTCGTTTCGTCCGATTGGGCGGTATGGGCTGAGCTGGACCGTTCCGCCAGGCATGCTGCACCTGCGCGCTCGCCGGCCGGGCCGCGGAGAATCCACCTCGTGGCCGGGGAACGATTCACGCGGCAGCGGCCACCGGAACGGGTGAGGTGTAGCGGGCGAGCACGACCTCGGCGACGCTCGGGTGCGCACCGAGGGGGGCGGCGACTCGCACGTCGTCGGCCACGCGCCTGGCTTCGCCGGCGGCCCGGTCCAGCAGCAGCCCGGGGGCGAGGAACCACGGCGCCAGCACGATCCGGGACGCTCCCGCCGTCCGCAGGCGGGCCACGGCGGACTCCACCGACGGTCGGCAGGTCGCGAACGCGTGCGTGACGTGGGCGAACCGGCCTTGGCCCCGCCAAGCCGCGGCGATCCCGGCCACGGCGGCGTTCGCCTTCGCGTCGCTGGAGCCGACACCGGTCAGCACCACCCCGGCCGTCTCGTCGGCGTCGAGCTGTTCGGCAGCGCGCAGCGCGGCGAGCGACTGCAGCACGGGATCGGGCCCCAGCACATCCGACACCGTGACCGCCAGGCCCGGGCAGCGTTCGTGGGCTTCGGCGATCAGCGCGGGGAGGTCGACGCGCGCGTGGTAGGCCGAGCCGAGCAGCAGGGGCACCACGATCACCGACCGATGCCCCTGGCCGTGCAGCTCGGCGAGGGCGTCCGGGACCGACGGCTCGCTCAAGTCGAGAAACGCGACGCGAACGACAAGACCAGGCGCGCGCTCACCGACCACCGCGGCGAGCCGCCGCACGGTGGCTGCCGACCGGGGATCGCGGCTGCCGTGCGCGACGAGCAGCAGTGGTGCGGTCACCGGCCGACCCCGAGCGACGGCAGCGGCGCGCCGATCAGGCCGGCGGCGAGCGTGTCGCCCGTCGGCGGATCGATCACCAGGAACGCGCCGTTACGGTGCGCGGTGGTGTAGTCGTCCACCGGAAGCGGCTCCGCGGTGCGGACCGCCACCTGGCCGATGTCGTTGAGCCGCAACGTCTCCGGCGCTTCGATCGTCGCCAGTCGCTGCTCGTCGAACCGGGCGTCAAGCCGCTCCACGAGCGCTTGCACGGTCTTGGTGCCGTGCTTCACCAGCACCCGAGCGCCCGGAGTGAGCGGCTTCTCGGCCAGCCAGCACAGCGCGGCGGACAGTTCGCCGGTCACCCGGGGAGGGGCGTCGACCGCCGCGATCAGATCGCCCCGTGCGACGTCCAGGTCGTCGGCCAGCACCAGGGTCACCGATCGCCCGGCGCTCGCCTCGTCCAGCGGGCCGTCGGCCGTGTCGATCCGTTCCACGCGGGAGCGCAGGCCACTGGGCAGCACCAGAACCTCGTCCCCCGGCCGGATGGTGCCCGACGCGATCTGTCCCGCGTAGCCGCGATAGTCCGGATGCTCCGCCGTTCGCGGGCGGATGACGTACTGCACCGGGAAGCGCAGCGGCTCGTCGTGCGGGTTGTCGGCCACCGGCACGGTCTCCAGGTGCTCCAGCAACGCTGGGCCGCGGTACCAGGGGGTGCGGCCCGACTTCTGCACCACGTTGTCCCCGTGCAGTGCGGACACCGGGATGGCCTGCACCTCCTCGGGCGAGTAGCCGAGCGCGACCGCGTGCGCGGTGAACTCGTCGGCGATGGCGGTGAACCTCGCCTCGTCGTAGCCGACCAGGTCGATCTTGTTCACCGCGAGCACCAGCCGCCGCACGCCGAGCAGCGCCAGCACCGCAGCGTGCCTGCGGGTTTGCTCGATGACGCCGTTGCGCGCGTCGACCAGCAGCACCGCCAGGTGCGCGGTCGAGGCGCCGGTGACCGTGTTCCTGGTGTACTGCACGTGGCCCGGGGTGTCCGCGAGCACGAACTTCCGCTTCGGCGTGGCGAAGTAGCGGTACGCCACGTCGATGGTGATGCCTTGCTCGCGTTCACTGCGCAGCCCGTCGACCAGCAGGGACAGATCCGGGGTGGACAGCCCGCGATCGACCGAGGCGCGGGTGACCGCGTCCAGCTGGTCCGCCAAAACCGACTTGGTGTCGTACAGCAGCCGTCCGACCAGGGTGGACTTGCCGTCGTCGACCGATCCCGCGGTCGCCAGCCGTAACAACGAACTCACGATCAGAAATACCCCTCGCGTTTGCGGTCCTCCATCGCGGCCTCGGACAGCCGGTCGTCGGCCCTGGTGGCGCCCCGCTCGGTGAGCCGGGAGGCGGTCACTTCCGCGATGACGTCCTCGACGGTGGTGGCGTGCGATTCCACGGCACCGGTGCACGAGCCGTCGCCGACCGTGCGGTAGCGCACCATCTTGCGGACGACCTGTTCGCCCTCGCGCGGCCCGCCCCACGGGCCGGCGGTCAGCCACATGCCGTCACGTCGGAAGACTTCGCGCTCGTGGGCGTAGTAGATCGACGGCAGCTCGATGTTCTCCCTGGCGATGTAGTGCCACACGTCGAGCTCGGTCCAGTTGGACAGTGGGAACACCCGCACGTGCTCGCCCGGCCGGTGCCTGCCGTTGTAGAGGTTCCACAGCTCGGGCCGCTGCCTGCGCGGCTCCCACTGCCCGAACGCGTTGCGCAGGCTGAAGATCCGCTCCTTGGCCCGGGCCCGCTCCTCGTCCCGGCGGCCGCCGCCGAAGACGGCGTCGAAACGGTGCTCGGCGATGGTGTCGAGCAGCGGGACGGTCTGCAGCGGGTTGCGGGTGCCGTCCGGCCGTTCGGCCACCTTGCCCTCGTCGATCCACCGCTGCACCTCGGCCACGATCAGCCGCAGGTTGTGCTTGGCGACCATCTTGTCCCGGAACTGGAGCACTTCGGGGAAGTTGTGCCCGGTGTCGACGTGCAGCAACGGGAACGGCACCGGCGCGGGCCAGAACGCCTTGACGGCCAGGTGCAGCAGCAGGGTGGAGTCCTTGCCGCCGGAGAACAGGATCACCGGGCGGTCGAACTCCCCGGCCACCTCGCGGATGATGTGGATGGCCTCGGACTCCAGGGCCGTCAGGTGGTCGCCGACGGCCGGAACGCCGACGTCGCCGGCGGGACGTGATCGGGATACGACTGCGGTCATGGTTCTCCCTATCCGTGCAAGCCGCATTCGGTCTTGGCGTGTCCCGCCCAGCGGCCGCTGCGCGGGTCGGCGCCGGGGGCGACCTTCGACGTGCACGGGGCACAGCCGATGGACAGATAGCCCACGGACACCAGGGGGTTCTGCAGGATGCCGTTGGTGCGCAGGTAGTCGTCGAACTCCTCGTCCGACCAGGCCGCGATCGGGTTGATCTTGACCAGGCCGTTCCGCTCGTCCCAGTGCACGATCGGGGTGTTCGCCCTGGTCGGCGCGTCGACCCGGCGGACGCCGGTCACCCAGGCGTCGTAGCCGGCCAGCGTGCGCCGCAGCGGCACCACCTTGCGCAGGTGGCAGCAGCGGTCGGGTTCGGTCCGGTACAGCTCGCCGAACTCGGCTTCCTGCTCGGCCACCGACTGCTCGGCCTGTGCGTCGACGATGCGCACCTGCGGGTAGACGGTGGCGACCGCGTCCCGCACACCGAGGGTTTCGGCGAAGTGGTAGCCGGTGTCCAAGAACAGCACGTCGATGTCCGGCTTGACCTTGGTCGCCAGGTCGATCAGCACCGCGTCCTGCATGTTGGACGCCACGATCAGCCGGTCGCCGAACTGCTCGACCGCCCAGGTCAGCGCCTCGATCGCGGTCGCGTCGGCGAGCTCTGCCTCGGCGCGCTCGGCCAGCGCGCGGTGCTGCTGCCTCGTCGAGGTGGTCATCGCCGCACCACCTCGGAGGCGGCGGCGAAGTTCAACCCGAGCATCTTGAGCCGGAAGACCCGGCGGCATCCGGTGCACAGCCAGGCGGCGTGCGACCCGGTGGCCTCGTCCACGTGCGGCCGCAGGTCCTCGTTCGCGCAGTACGGGCAGTAGAACGGAGTCGCTCGTTCGCTCATCGCAGGTCGGCCTCCTCGGCGCGGGCCACCCATTGGGCGAACCGCTCGCCGTCTTCGCGTTGTTCGACGAACTTGCGCACCACGCGCTCGACGTAGTCACCGAGCTCGGCGCTGGTGACCTTGTGCGCGCGCAGCTTGCGGCCGAACCCGGCGTCCATGCCGAGCCCGCCGCCCAGGTGCACCTGGAACCCCTCGACCTGGTTGCCGTCGGCATCGGTGACGATCTGGCCCTTCAGCCCGATGTCGGCGGTCTGGATCCGGGCGCACGAGTTGGGACAGCCGTTGAGGTGGATCGACAGCGGCGCGGTCAGCCCGTCGGTGACGTCCGCCAGGCGCTTCTCCAGGTCGGCGACCAGGTCCCTGGCCCTGGCCTTGGTCTCGACGATGGCCAGCTTGCAGTATTCGATCCCGGTGCAGGCCATCACGCCGCGCCGCCACGGGCTCGGCTCGGTCTCCAGGCCCACGTCGGCCAGATCCCGCTGCAGCGCCGCCACCTCGGACTCGGCCACGTCGAGCACCAGCAGCTTCTGCAGCGGCGTCAGCCGCACCCGGCGGGAGCCTGCCCGCTCGGCGGCCTTGGCGACGGCGATCAGCGTGCTGCCGGACACCCGGCCGGCGATCGGCGAGGCACCCACGTAGAACTTGCCGTCCTTCTGGGCGTGCACCCCGACGTGGTCGACCTGGGTCTCGGGCACCGGCGGCGCGGGCCCGTCGACGAGCTTGCGGCCGAGGTACTCGTTCTCCAGTACCTCGCGGAACCGCTCCGGCCCCCAGTCCTTGACCAGGAACTTCAGCCGGGCGCGGTGCCGCAGCCTGCGGTAGCCGTAGTCGCGGAAGATGCTGGTGACACCCGCCCAGACCTCCCCGACCTCCGCCGGCGGAACCCAGGCGCCCAGCCGGGTGGCCAGCATCGGGTTGGTGGACAGACCGCCGCCGACCCAGACGTCGAAGCCCGGCCCGTGCTGGGGATGCTCCACCCCCACGAACGCGACGTCGTGGATCTCGTGCGCCACGTCTTGCAGGCCGGAGATGGCCGTCTTGAACTTGCGCGGCAGGTTGGCCAGCTCGGGGTCGCCGACGTAGCGGCGCCGGATCTCGGCGATGGCCGGGGTCGGGTCGATCACCTCGTCCGCGGCGATGCCGGCCACCGGCGAGCCGAGGATCACCCGCGGGCAGTCGCCGCAGGCTTCCGTGGTGATCAGCCCGACCGACTCCAGCCGCTGCCAG
Organism: Thermocrispum agreste DSM 44070; assembly: GCF_000427905.1. Lineage (GTDB taxonomy): Bacteria > Actinomycetota > Actinomycetes > Mycobacteriales > Pseudonocardiaceae > Thermocrispum > Thermocrispum agreste. The sequence goes on from NZ_ATYX01000006.1 coordinate 165,856, forward strand.
ATGGCAGGCACGTCCTCGATGCGGACCCAGTGGTACTGGACGTTCTGCCGGTCGGTGATGTCGGCGGTGTCGCGGGCGTAGGCCTGGGACACCTCGCCGATGACCCGCAACTGCTCGGTGGTGAGCGCGCCGCCGTCGATGCGCACGCGCATCATGAAGTACTTGTCGTCCAGCTCCTCCGGCTCGAGCGTGGCCGTGCGGCCGCCGTCGATGCCGGGCTTGCGCTGGGTGTAGAGGCCGTACCAGCGGAAACGCCCGCGCAGGTCGCTGGGGTCGATGCCGTCGAACCCGACGTGCGCGTAGATGTTCTCGATGCGGGCGCGCACGTTGAGCGGGTTGTCGTCCTTCTTGGTCTGTTCGTTCTTGTTCAGCGGCTCGCGGTAGCCGAGGGCCCATTGACCTTCGCCACGCCCTTTGCGCGGGCGTGTTCTGGCAGGTGTGGTCAACGTCATTCCTCCGGGTGGACATGGCGGCGCGCCAGTGCGCAGCGTGCGGTCGGGAACGGATCGCGGATGAGTCAGCAGCCCGGACGGCACAGTGCGCTGGCCACCCGGAGAAGGTCGACGTGCAGCCGGCTGACGAGGAGAACGGTGGCTGACGTCATGCGGGTCAGAGTGCCAGCCGTCCACCTGCTGATCTATGTCGTTCAGATCGTGAGATGAACTTTCGGCCAAATCGTGCGGTCGTCGTCGGCCGCCTCCCGCCCCGCCGTGGGCGGCGGCGACGTGGTGGGGAGACACTGGATGGGTGCCTGCATTGCCCGACGGTGAACCCGCTCCCCGCGACGGATCGCTACCCGCCGCAGCGCTGCGGTCGTTGGGCGAGCGGCCGTTCGGCGTCTACGTGCACGTGCCGTTCTGCGCCACCCGGTGCGGCTACTGCGACTTCAACACCTACACACCCGGTGAGCTGGGCACGTCGGCGTCGCCGCAGTCGTGGTTGGAGGGGTTGCGGCGAGAGCTGGATCTCGCGGCGACAGTGCTGGGCAGCGTTCCGCGTGCGGAAACGGTGTTCGTCGGCGGCGGTACTCCGTCGCTGTTGGGAGCCCAGGGCCTGGCCGATGTGCTGGCGGCCGTGCGGGACGCGTTCGGTCTTGCCCGTGGTGCGGAAGTCACGACCGAGGCGAATCCCGAATCGACGTCGCCGGAGTTCTTCGCCGGGCTCCTCGAGGCCGGCTACACCCGGGTCTCGCTGGGCATGCAGTCCGCTGTGCCGCACGTGTTGCGGGTGCTCGACCGAGTGCACACCCCTGGGCGGCCGCTCGCCGCCGCTCGCGAGGCGCTCGACGCCGGATTCGAGCACGTCAACGTGGACCTCATCTACGGGACGCCGGGGGAGCGGCCGGAAGACCTGCGCGCGTCGCTGGAGGCCGTCGGCGAAGTCATCGCCGACGGTGTGGACCACGTGTCGGCGTACGCGCTGATCGTCGAGGACGGCACGGCGATGGCGCGCAAGGTCCGCTCGGGCGTGATCCCCGCGCCGGACGACGACGTGCTGGCCGGCTACTACGAGATGGTCGACGACTACCTCACCGGATGCGGGTTCTCCTGGTACGAGGTGTCGAACTGGGCGCGATCCGCCGATGCGGAGTGCCGCCACAACCTGGGCTACTGGCTGGGCGGCGACTGGTGGGGCGCCGGGCCCGGGGCGCACAGCCACGTCGGCGGGGTCCGCTGGTGGAACGTCAAGCACCCCGCCCGTTACGCGGAGCGGTTGCGTGCGGGTGATTCACCCGCTGCCGGCCGCGAGCTGCTGACCGATGAGGACCGCTACCTCGAGCGGGTCATGCTCGAACTGCGGCTGGCCCGCGGGTTGCCGCGAGACGCACTCGACGACGCCGGCCGCCGCGCCGCCGAAGACGCGGTCCGGGACGGCCTGCTCGAACCGGGGGAGTGGGCTGCCGGAAAGGCGGTGCTGACCCGGCGCGGGCGGTTGCTGGCCGACGGCGTGGTCCGCAGGCTGGCCGGCTGACCCGGATCACGGCCCGGCCACCGGATGCGGCAGCGCGATGCACATGCCGACCCGGGCATCCTCCACGTCGGGCAGCTTCGCCTGCAGTTCGGCGGCCAGCTGCCGGGCGTCGACCGAGTTTGCCGCGGTGACCTCGACGAAGGGGGACATGTCGTCTGGCTGGAGCGACGCGACGAGCTCGGGCTGGTCGGCGAACTGCTCCTTGGCGCGCCGAAATGCCTCCTCGCGGGTCGTCTCCACCACCGAAGTTACCCGGTGGTCGTTGCGCAACGCGCTGGCGGCGGCGGTCATGGCCGCATCGGTACCGAAGTGCACCAGCACGGAATTCCGGCAGTTCACCGACTGCGACAGGGAGAGAATCGCTGCTGTGCGCTCGTCTCCCTTGACGCACGTCACCGGCTCGACGGCCAGCGCGTCGGCGAACTCGTCGCCGAGCACGCTCGCCAGCTCGCCCTTGGGCGCATCGACCGCAGCGACGTGGACGGCTGCCACCGCCGGTGCTTCGCTGCTGGTCTGGTCCCGCATGCCGTCGGCCAGCTCGGGGAAGGAACGCACCAGCCGGCGGAGCATCTGTTCCTGCGTCTCGGTGCGCACGTCGCCGACCCGATCGTCCTCGCGGAGCCGCTGCGCGGCCGTCCGCATGGACTTGTCGTCGGCGAAGTACAGCGACACGCCGTTGGCGCATGTCGCCGAGACCGGTTCGGACGAGAAGAGGGCGCACCCGGTCAGCGTGACGGACGCAGCCACCAGCACCGCTGCGGTGCACAGCAGGCCCTTGATGCTCACGCGCACCGAGTCTGGCACGGCGTGGCACCCTGCGGACCGCGACGTCGTGTCCGGGTCATGATCGGCTGACCATGCCGCGGGCGATCAGCTCGACGGTGATCAGCACCGCGATGGCCTGGACCGCCAGGACGCCGATCAGCACGAGCAGCTGCGCGGCGCCGGCGTCCGCCGGGCTCGCGCCGCCGAGCAGGACGCCGACGTAGGCGCCGGGCAACGTGACCAGGCCGACGGTGCGCGTCTGGTCCAGCGACGGGATCAGCGCTTCCGCGGCAGGCTGCCTGGCCACTTCCAGTGCGGCGCCCCGGGGCATGAAGCCGAGCGCCAGCGCTGCTTCGTACTCCCCGCGCCGGGCCTCGAGCTCGTCCAGTGCCCGCCGCCCGGCCAGCGTCGTCGCGGTCATCGCGTTGCCGATGAGGATGCCTGCGATGGGGATGACCGCGATGCCGGACAGCGGGACCAGGCGGGTGGCCAGTGTCAGCGTGAGCACCGGGGCGACCCCGCACACGATGGGCACGGCCAGCCAGAACGCGGTGAAGGTCCTGGTGATGCGGCGGGAAGCGGTCACCGTGGCGGCCACGAGCATGATCACCACGAACACCGCCCACCAGCCGGTGGTGAGCAGGAACGTGATGACCCCGGAGACGGCGGCCAGCTGCCCGGCCGCGCGCACGCCTGCCAGCAGCGGGGCCCTGGCGGGCCCGAGCCCGCCTGCCGCGGTGACCACCGCCGCGACGGTGGCCAGGATCACCAGGACGACAACGAGCGTTATGTTGAGGGGAACCACGGCGGACGACACGGCGCTGAGTGTGCCCGGCCGGGGCGAGCATCACCCGTTTGCGGGTACGGTGTGCCTGCCGGTCGTTAGCACAAGCAACAGTACCGCGTCGAATTGGCCGTAAACTGAAGGTGTCTGGTCGCTGGGTGGTTCCGAGCCGGAGGAGGTGTCCGTGGGCCACGCCGAGGATCGTCGGTTCGCGGTGTTGCGGGCAATCATCGCCGACTATGTGGCCACTCAGGAGCCGGTGGGGTCGAAGGCCCTGGTGGACAGGCACAATCTCGGCGTGTCGAGCGCGACGGTGCGCAACGACATGGCCGTCCTGGAAGAGGAGGGCTACATCACCCAGCCACACACCAGCGCCGGGCGCATCCCCACCGACAAGGGCTACCGGGTCTTCGTCGACCGGCTGTCGGAGGTCAAGCCGCTCAGCGCGGCCGAGCGCCGCGCCATCAAACAGTTCCTGGACGGCGCCGTCGACCTCGAGGACGTGCTGCGCCGCTCCGTGCGGTTGCTGGCCCAGCTGACCCGGCAGGTCGCGGTGATCCAGTACCCGATGCTGACCAACTCCACCGTCCGGCACGTCGAGGTCGTCCCGCTCACCCCCGCCCGGCTCATGCTGGTGCTGATCACCAGCGTCGGCCGCGTGGACCAGCGCACGGTCGAGCTGGGCGACGTGATCAGCGACGACGACATCGCCGCGATGCGCAACGAGCTGAACGAGTCGCTGGTGGGGCAGAAGCTGGCGGACGCCGCGTCCACGGTCTCCGGCCTGCCGGACCGGGTGCGCCCGGAGATCCGCGAGCACATGACCCGGATCGCCACGGTGCTGATCGAGTCGCTGGTCGAGCACCCGGAGGAGCGGCTGGTGCTGGGCGGCACGGCCAACCTGACCAGGAACGTCTCGGACTTCCCCGGCTCGTTGCGCCAGGTGCTGGAGGCGCTGGAGGAGCAGGTGGTGGTCCTCAAGCTGCTGGCCGCGGTGCGCGGACCCGGTGTGCTGAACGTGCGTATCGGCGAGGAAAATGAAGACGAGCAGATGCGCACCACGTCCGTGGTGTCGATCGGGTACGGCACCGGGGACACGTTGTTCGGCGGCATGGGGGTGGTCGGCCCGACGCGGATGGACTACCCGAACACCATCGCCGCGGTGCGTGCCGTGGCCAACTACGTCGGCCAGATCCTCTCCGGCCGGTGAGCAGCGGGATGCGCGAAGCTGGGTAGCGGCGCTGAGCAGAGGCGTTAGGGAGCACGGTGGCGAAGGACTACTACGGCATCCTCGGGGTGTCCAAGAACGCTACGGAGCAGGAGATCAAGCGGGCCTACCGCAAGCTGGCCCGCGAGCTGCATCCGGACGTCAACCCGTCGGAGGACGCCCAGCACCGCTTCGCCGAGGTCACCCAGGCTTACGAGGTCCTGTCCGACCCGCAGAAGCGCAAGATCGTCGACCTCGGTGGTGACCCGCTGGACAACGGCGCGAGCGCCCGCGCGGGCATGCGCGACCCGTTCGCCGGGTTCGGCGGCCTGAGCGACATCATGGACGCCTTCTTCGGCACCGGTGGGGCGGCGACCGGTCGCGGCCCGCGCAGCCGGGTGCAGCCGGGCTCCGATGCCCTCATCCGGATCACCTTGACGCTGGAGGAGTGCGCCACCGGTGTCACCAAGGAGATCGCGGTGGACACCGCGGTGCTGTGCGACGAGTGCAAGGGCTCGGGCAGCCGGTCCGGCTCGCAGACCGTGACCTGCGACACCTGCGACGGCCGCGGTGAGATCCAGACGGTGCAGCGGTCGTTCCTCGGCCAGGTGATGACCACCAGGACGTGTCCGGTCTGCCAGGGCTACGGCGAGATCATCGCCGACCCGTGCGGCAAGTGCGGCGGCGACGGGCGGGTGCGCGCTCGCCGGACGGTCACCGCGAAGATTCCCGCCGGGGTCGGCGACGGCATGCGCATCCGCCTGGCGGGGCAGGGTGAGGTCGGTCCGGGCGGCGGCCCGGCGGGCGATCTGTACGTGGAGGTGGACGAAGCGCCGCACGACGTGTTCGTCCGGCAGGGCCACGACCTGCACTGCCACGTGCGCATTCCGATGACCACGGCGGCGCTGGGCGCCACGGTGCCGATGGAGACGCTGGTCGACGGGGTGCACGAGCTGCGCCTGGACCCGGGCACGCAGCCGGACACCGAGGTGGTCGTTCCCGGTCTCGGCATGCCGAAGCTGCGTTCCTCCGGGCAGTCCGACGGGCGTGGCGACCTGCACGTGCACATCGACGTCGAGGTGCCGACGAAACTGGACGAGCAGCAGCGCAGGCTGCTGCAGCAGCTGGCTCAGCTGCGCGGCGAGGAGGCGCCGTCGCTGACCTCCAACGGCGCCAAGTCGGGCGGCCTGTTCTCCCGCCTGCGTGCCAAGCGCTGAAGGCGCCGTGTCCCATGACCCCACCGCTGTTCCTCGTCGAGGAGCTTGGCGAGCCCGCGGACGGCGCGGAGCTGACGCTGACCGGCGACGAGGCCCATCACGGTGCTTCGGTGCTGCGGCTCAAGCCGGGCGAGGCCGTTCTGGTCGGTGACGGCGCGGGCGCCGTGGCGGAGGGCACGGTCGCGGCCGTTCGCCCCGGCCGCGACGCCGTCGTGACGGTGATCGTGCGCCGGCGATGGGTGGAGCCGGAACCCGCGCTGCGTTTCACGGTGGTGCAGGCCCTGGCGAAAGGGGACCGCGGGGAGCTCGCGGTCGAGCAGGCCGCCCAGGTCGGTGCGGACGCGGTGATTCCGTGGCGCGCGGCCCGCTGCGTGGCGCGGTGGGACGAGGGGCCGCGCGGTGCCAAGGCGCTGGCCAAGTGGCGATCCGTGGCGCGGGCGGCCACCAAGCAGGCCAGGCGGCCGCGGCTGCTGCACGTGGCCGAACCGGTCACCACGCGCGAACTGCTCGGCCTGGCGTCCTCGGCCGCGCTGACCGTGGTGTTGGAGGGCGATGCCGAGCGGGCCTTCGCCGACCTGCCCTGGCCGGAGCGGGGCGAGGTCCTGCTGGTCGTCGGTCCGGAAGGGGGCATCACGCCCGAGGAGCGCGCCGCACTGGCGTCCGCGGGGGCCGTGGAAGCCCGCCTCGGGCCGTATGTGCTGCGCACGTCGACCGCGGGGGCGGTCGCGGTGAGCGCGGCGGCGACGCTGACCAAGCGCTGGAGGTGACCGGCGCCGGAACCGCCCAGAACGGGCCTTCGGTGACGAATTGCCCTTCAGCTATGGCGACCGCAGGCTAACGGTGCTTAAAATTGAGGTTGCGGGAGTCACCGGTCGCTGACCCCGCGAACAGAAGACTCCGCCGGACACCTCCCCCCTCGGTCCGGCGGCGCCGCGGGAGGCGGTGGAGCGACCCCCAGGTTCCACCGCCCCGCGGCCTCTTCCCAGCGTTGTCGTTCTCCCTCTCAGCTGGCCGTTCCACCAGGGCGGCGCAGCATGCCGGCGATCGTCGCGCGCATCGTGTCCTCGCCCTTGCGCGGGTCGCGCTGTGCGCGGTCGCGGGAGACAGCTGACCGGTCGTCGGCATGCGGCGGGTGGCTCGTAGTCTGATCGGCATGAGCGACAGCGAGACGCTTTTCGAGCGCATCATCGCCAGGGAGATCCCGGCCGACATCGTGCACGAGACGGACACCACGCTGGCCTTCCGCGACATCAATCCGCAGGCCCGGGTGCACGTGCTGGTGGTGCCGAAGAAGCGCTACCGCAACGTCGGCGAGCTGGCCGCCGAGCCGCAGCTGCTGGCCGACGTGCTGGCCACCGCCCGCAAGGTCGCCGAGCTGGAGGGCATCGCCGACAGCGGCTACCGGGTCGTTTTCAACACCGGCCCGGACGCCGGCCAGACGGTTTTCCACGTGCACGCGCACGTGCTGGGAGGCGAGCCGCTGGGCCTGTTCGGACGTCCCGGGGGAAAGTGAGCTGCGCACCCGGGGAGAAATTCGTTAGCATCGGTGCCACCAACCCGTCCGTCGAGCAGCAGAAGAAGGCAGGCCAGAGGCCACGTGGCCGAAACCGCAGAAGGCGTTCCCAGATCCTCGTCACCAGCGCAGTCCCGGTTCCCGATACCCGCTGCGATCGCTCTCAACCTGCTTGGTTCCGCCGACGAGAACCTCATCGCCATGGAGGAGTACCTTGCCGCGGACGTGCACGTGCGCGGCAACGAGGTCACCCTCACTGGCAGCGCGGCGGACGTGGCGTTCGCCGAGCGAGTGTTCAGTGAGCTGGTCGAGCTGGCAGGCAAAGGTCAGCAGGTCGGGCCGGACGTGGTGCGTCGCACCGTGGGCATGCTGGCCAACGGCGTGTCCGAGGACGAGTCGCCCGCCGAGGTGCTCAGCATCAACATCCTGTCTCGGCGCGGCCGCACCATCCGACCGAAGACGCTGAACCAGAAGCGTTACGTCGACGCCATCGACGCGCACACGGTGGTGTTCGGCATCGGCCCGGCGGGGACCGGCAAGACGTATCTGGCGATGGCCAAGGCGGTGCAGGCGCTGCAGGCCAAGGACGTCAACCGGATCATCCTGACCAGGCCCGCGGTGGAGGCGGGGGAGCGGCTCGGCTTCCTGCCCGGCACGCTCTACGAGAAGATCGACCCGTACCTGCGGCCGCTGTACGACGCGTTGCACGACATGGTCGACCCGGATTCCATCCCCGGGCTGATCCAGGCGGGCACGATCGAGATCGCGCCGCTGGCCTACATGCGCGGCCGCACGCTCAACGACGCGTTCATCATCCTGGACGAGGCGCAGAACACCACGCCGGAACAGATGAAGATGTTCCTCACCCGGCTGGGCTTCGGCTCGAAGATCGTGGTGACCGGCGACGTCACGCAGACCGACCTGCCGGGGGGCCAGGAGTCCGGGCTGCGCGTGGTGCGGGAGATCCTGGAAGACGTCGATGACGTTCACTTCTCGGTGCTGACCAGCGACGACGTGGTGCGGCACCAGCTGGTCGGCCGCATCGTGGACGCCTACGAGAAGTGGCAGGTCGGCCGCCGGCAGCAGGCGGAGCGGCGCCGTCGGCGCTGACGGTGCCGACGGTGGGAGACACGGACGAACCATGAGTATCGAGCTGGCCAACGAGTCGGGTATCGCGGTGGACGAGGAGTCGATCGTCTCCATCGCGCGTTACACGCTGGACCGCATGCGCGTCAGCCCGCTGGCCGAACTGTCGGTGCAGCTGGTCACCCTCGAGGTGATGGAGGACCTGCACCGGAGGTGGATGGACCTGCCGGGGCCGACCGACGTGATGGCCTTCCCGATGGACGAGCTGGACACGCGGCGGCCGGACGCCCCGGAGCCGTCCCCGGCGGAGGCACCCGCCCTGCTGGGTGACGTCGTGTTGTGCCCGGAGTTCGCCAAGGAGCAGGCCCGCAAGGCCGGGCACTCGTTGTCCGACGAACTGCACTTGCTGACCGTGCACGGCGTGCTGCACCTGCTGGGTTACGACCACGCGGAGCCGGACGAGGAGCGGGAGATGTTCGGCCTGCAGAACCAGATCCTGGCCGACTACCGGCGGGCAGTGGCCGAGGCGAAGCGGCGCAGCGTGCAGCGGGACGCCGACGAGAAGCTGCTCGGCGTGGTGGGGCTGGACGACGAATCGGGCCGTCAGGAGCCCTGATGGCCTCGTCAGCGGCGTTGCTCGTCGTGGCAGGCGCGCTGATCCTGCTCGCAGGCGTGTTCGCCGCCGCGGACTCGGCCGTCAGTGTGGTCTCCAAGGCCAGGGTCGCGGGCATGGTCCGGGCCGGGCGCAGCGGCGCCCGTCAGCTCGCCGCGGTGGTCGAGGACCGGACCAGGCACATCAACCTGCTGCTGTTGCTCCGGCTCGGCTGTGAGCTGACCGCCACGGTGCTGGTCACTGTGGTGCTGCTGCGCTGGATCGAGTCGGAGTGGCTGGCCGTGCTGGTCGCCGCGGCGGTGATGCTGGTGATCAGCTACGTGCTGGTCGGTGTCGGGCCGCGCACCATCGCCCGTCAGCACCCGTACGGGGTGGGCTCCGCGCTGGCCGGCCTGGTGCGGCTGCTTGGCTTCCTGCTCGGCCCGCTGAGCAGGCTGCTCATCTGGCTGGGCAACGCGATCGTGCCCGGCGGCGGATTCCGGGAGGGGCCGTTCACCAGCGAGATCGAGGTGCGCGAGATCGTCGACCTGGCCAGGGAACGCGGCGTGGTGGAGGACTCCGAGCGGGCGATGATCCACTCGGTGTTCGAGCTGGGGGACACGCTGGCCCGTGAGGTGATGGTGCCGCGCACCGAGATCGTGTGGATCGAGCGGACCAAGACCGTGCGGCAGGCGCTGGCGTTGTCGCTGCGCACCGGCTACAGCCGGATTCCGGTGATCGGGGAGAACGTCGACGACGTGGTCGGCGTGGTGAACATCAAGGACCTGGTGCGGGCGAGCATGACCGAGGGCGGCAGCTCCCGCCCGGTGTCGGAGGTGATGAACCCGGCGTCGTTCATCCCCGACTCCAAACCGCTGGACGACCTGTTGCGGGAGATGCAGGTCTCGCGCAACCACGTGGCCATCGCGGTCGACGAGTACGGCGGCACCGCGGGTCTGGTCACGTTGGAGGACATCGTGGAGGAGATCGTCGGCGAGATCACCGACGAGTCCGACACCGACGAGCGGCCGCCGGTCGAGCACCTGGCGGACGGCGCGGTGCGGGTGTCCGCCAGACTGGGCGTGGACGACCTGGGGGAGCTGTACGGGATCGACCTGTCCGACCACGACGTGGACACCGTGGTCGGGCTGCTGGCCGAACGGCTGGGGAGAGTGCCGTTGCCCGGGGCCGAAGCGGAAGTCGACGGCCTGCGGCTGCACGCCGAAGGCGGCAAGGACCATCGTGGCAGGATGCGTATCACCACCGTCGTGGTCCAGCCGACCGCGCGGGAATCCTCGGCCACGACGGCCCCGGCGGAAACGGAGCGTGCATGACGACCACGATCGACGACCTGGATTCCGAGGACGCCAAGCTGGTGACGCTGGCCCGCTCTGCGCGGGCGCGCACCGGCGCCGCGGAGGGCGCGGCGGTCCGGGACACCATCGGCCGCACCTACGCCGCGGCCACCGTCGAGCTGCCGTCGCTGTCGGTCACCGCGCTGCAGGCGGCGGTCGTCGCGGCGGTGTCCAGCGGCGCGGACGGCATCGAAGCCGCGGTGATCGTGGGGGAGTCCGCGGAGATCACCGCCGCGTCCGCGTCCGCGGTGCGCGATCTGACCCCCGACGCGCCGATCTACCTGGTCGACCCGTCCGGCACCGTGGTGGACAAGACGCCATGAGCGAGCCGCACCGGTCGGGTTTCGCCTGCTTCGTCGGCAGGCCGAACGCGGGCAAGTCGACCCTGACGAACGCGCTGGTCGGCGAGAAGGTGGCGATCACCTCCACCAAGCCGCAGACCACCCGCCACGCCATTCGCGGCATCGTGCACCGCCCGGACGCCCAGCTGGTCGTGGTGGACACGCCGGGGCTGCACCGGCCGCGCACGCTGCTCGGCCAGCGGCTCAACGACGTGGTGCGCGCCACCTGGTCGGAGGTGGACGTGGTCGGGTTCTGCATCCCGGCCAACGAGAAGATCGGGCCCGGTGACCGGTTCATCGCCGCGGAACTGCGCAAGGTGGCCAAGCACACCCCGGTGATCGGCATCGTCACCAAGACCGACCTGGTCAAGCCGCCGCAGATCGCCAAGCAGCTGGCGGCGATGGCGGAGCTGATGGACTTCGCCGAGCTGATCCCGGTGTCGGCGCACGAGGGCTTCCAGGTGGACCTGCTCGCCGACCTGCTGATCGAACGGTTGCCGGAGGGGCCGCAGCTGTACCCGGACGGCGACCTGACCGACGAGCCGGAGCAGACGCTGGTGGCCGAGCTGATCCGGGAAGCGGCCCTGGAGGGGGTGCGGGACGAGCTGCCGCACTCGATCGCGGTGGTGGTCGAGGAGATGCTGCCGCGCGAAGGCCGTGACGACCTGATCGACGTCTACGCGGCGCTGTACGTCGAGCGGCCGAGCCAGAAGGGGATCATCCTGGGCCGGGGCGGCAGCAGGCTGCGGGAGGTCGGCAGCACCGCGCGCAAGCAGATCGAGCGCCTGCTGGGCACCAAGATCTACCTCGACCTGCACGTGAAGGTGGCCAAGGACTGGCAGCGCGACCCGAAGCAGCTGCGCAAGCTCGGGTTCTGACCGGCGGGTGGCATGCTGCGCGTCGGCGGGCGGGCTCGTCGGCGGGTGGTGGGATGATGACGGGGTGGCCAACCTCTACCGTGACACCGGCGTGGTCCTGCGCGTGCACAAGCTGGGGGAGGCCGACCGGATCATCACGCTGCTGACCCGCAGGAACGGCAAGGTTCGGGCGGTCGCCCGCGGGGTGCGGCGTACCACGTCGCGGTTCGGTGCACGGCTGGAGCCGTTCTGTCACGTCGACGTGCAGTTCTATCCCGGGCGCTCGCTCGACGTCATCACCCAGGTGCAGACCGTCGACGCGTTCGCGCAGGGCATCGTCTCGGATTATCCGCGCTACACCGCGGCCGCCGCGGTGGTGGAGACGGCCGACCGGCTGGCGGCGGAGGAACGCGAGCCTGCCACCCGGTTGTATCTGCTGGTGGCGGGTGCGCTGCGGGCGTTGTCGGCGGGGGAGCGGGATCCGTCGCTGGTGCTCGACGCGTTCTTGCTGCGTGCCATGGCGTATGCCGGCTGGGCGCCCGCCATCACCGAGTGCGCCCGGTGCGGGGAGCCGGGGCCGCATCGTGCGTTCAGTGTCCCGGTCGGCGGGGTGGTGTGCGCCGGGTGCCGCCCAGCGGGGGCCGTGTCGCCGTCACCGGAGGTGATCCGGCTGCTCGGTGCGTTGTTGCACGGCGACTGGGAGGTCGCCGAACGCTGTCAGCCGTCGGCCCGGCGTGACGTGAGCGGCCTGGTCGCCGCGCACCTGCAGTGGCATCTGGAACGTCAGCTACGCTCGCTTCCGCTGGTGGAACGCAGAGCGGGAGGCTGAGAACGTGCGGGGTAAGGCACGGTTGGAGCCCATTCGCGAAACGCGGAAGCCGGATCCGCATCCGTCCGGCGCCCGGCCGCCGGAGATCCCGCCGGAGTTGATCCCCCGCCATGTCGCGCTGGTGATGGACGGCAACGGCCGGTGGGCCAACAAGCGCGGCCTGCCCCGCATCGAGGGGCACAAGCGCGGCGAGGCCGTGATGATCGACGTGGCCAGCGGCGCGGTGGAGCTGGGCATCAAGTGGCTGACGGTGTATGCGTTCTCCACCGAGAACTGGAAGCGCAGCCCGGAGGAAGTGCGCTTCCTGATGGGTTTCAACCGGGACACCATCCGCAGGCAGGTGGATTACCTCGGTTCGATCGGGGTGCGCATCCGCTGGGCGGGCCGGGCGCCGCGGCTGTGGCGCAGCGTCATCAAGGAGCTGCGGATCGCCGAGGAGCGGACCCGGTTCAACACCAGGATGAACATGACCATGTGCGTCAACTACGGTGGGCGGGCGGAGATCGTCGATGCGGTGCGCCGCATCGCGGAGGAGGCCGCGGCGGGCCGGATCGACCCGAGGAAGGTCACCGAGCGTACCGTGGCGAAGTACCTCTACCAGCCGGAGATGCCCGACGTGGACCTTTTCCTCCGACCGTCCGGCGAGCAGCGCACGTCGAACTTCTTGCCGTGGCAGTCGGTGTATGCCGAGATGGTGTTCCAAGACACCCTGTTCCCTGATTTTGACCGCACCCACCTGTGGCAGGCGTGCCTGGAGTATGCCCGGCGTGATCGGCGGTTCGGGGCAGCGCGGGATGCCGTTGCGGAGCCAGCCCGACAGACCGGAGAACCATGAGCACCGAGGCCGTTGACACCGCAGAACTGCTGACCAACGCCAAGACGGCGCTGGAGCGCTACCTGGAGGTCAAGGTCGACGACGACGGCGCGTTGACCTTCCAGCACTCCGATGTGCCGTGCGCGGTGCAGGCGGTGCGGCTGGCTGAGGGCTTGACGGTGTTGAGCCTGACGTGTGTGGTGGCCTGGGACCTGCCGGACGACCCTGCGTTGGCGGTGGCGGCGGCCGAGCGGGCGGGCCAGGGCTTGTTCGGCACGCTCGGCGTGGTGCACACCGACACCGGGTTGGACGTCACGCTGCGCTACGCGTTCCCGGCCGACGGGCTGGAGCCCACGCCGCTGGGGACGCTGTTGATGCTGGTGGTGTCGACAGCCTCGCGGCTGCGCGCCGACTTGCTCGCGCTGGTCGAGAATCGCTGAGCGCAGAAGGCATCGTGGCGGGCCGGGCGCAAGCCGTGGCGGCGCGAGTGGCGACGGACGTGTCGTCCGGCTGCACAGAAGGGGAGAATTCGCGCCACTCGTGACACTGATTGTCGATTTCGACTAGGTGGGCTGGCACGATCGTCGACCGTGAACGCAGAACGCGCACATGTTTCCGGTGCGGAGCCCGGCCGGGGGCTCGAGCGTGCCGAGCGGCCGGCGCGGCCTGCCGCGCCCTCGGGCGTCGCTGATCGGCGGGGGCCGGGTGGCCGCGAGGTTCGGCCGCCGCGGCGCCTGCGCATCACGTCGATGGAAGTGCTGTGCGTGCTGTTGGTGGCGGCGCTGCTGGTGCGGCCGCTGCTGCGTGACGGGCTGGCCGGCTATCCGCGGCTGAGCACGGCCGCCACCGTGTTCGTCGCCATCTGCGTGCAGGCGCTGCCGTTCCTGGTGCTCGGGGTGCTGCTGTCCGGTGCGATCGCCGCGTTCGTCCCGGCTCGCGTGCTGCAGCGGGCGCTGCCACGCAGCAGCGTCGGGTCCGTGGGGGTCGCGGGGGTCGCGGGGGTGGCGTTGCCGACGTGTGAGTGCGCGGCGGTGCCGATTGCCCGCAGGCTCATCGCGCGCGGGGTCGTGCCGGCGGCGGCGTTGACCTTTCTGCTTGCCGCGCCGGCGGTGAACCCGGTCGTGATGGTGGCGACCGCGGTGGCATTCCCGGGGGAGCCGCTGATGATGCTGGCGCGTTTGGTGGCGTCGCTGGGGACCGCGGTGCTGGTCGGGCTGCTGTGGGCCCGGTTCGGCAAGCTCGACTGGATCGTCGAGCGAGCCCGGCAGCGCGTGGCCGATGTGGTAGCGGGGCGGCGCTGGCGGGCGTTCACCGAGACGGCGCGTGCCGACCTGGTGGACGCGGGCGGCTTCCTGGTGCTGGGCGCGGCGATCGCCGCGGCGATGAACGTGCTGATCCCACCGGGCTGGTTCGCGTTCCTGGGCGAGCAGGTGGTGCTCGGCGTGCTCGTGATGGCGGTGCTCGCGGTGTTGCTGGCGCTGTGCAGCGAGGCCGATGCGTTCGTCGTGGCTTCCCTCGCCGGCTTGCCACTGCTGCCGAAGTTGGTGTTCCTGGTGGTCGGCCCGGCGGTGGACGTCAAGCTGATCAGTCTCCAGGCGGGGACGTTCGGGCGCCCGTTCGCGCTGCGGTTCGCTCCGCTGACGTTCGTGGTGGCCATTGCCTGTGCGGTCGCCGCGTGGTGGGTGGTCCTGGGAGGCAGCCGATGAGGCGGGAGACGGCCAATGTCCTGTTGCTGTTGCTCGGTGGCTGCTTGCTGAAGCTGGCCTGGACCGGCGACTACCTGCGGTACGTCAAGCCGCAGCATCGCTGGTGGCTGGTGGGCGCCGGCCTGGTCGTGGTGGTGTTGGCCGCGGTGGCGATCTGGCGTGACATGCGCGCCGCCCGCCCGGCCGGCGGAGGGGGCGGTGGTGCAGGCGCTGTTGGTTCGGCGCGGATGGAGGGCGATGGCCATTCCGGTGCCCCGGCAGGAGCAGACCACCACGCCCGTGCCGACTCCTCGGTGGATGACCACGGCCATGCTCATGGCGGTGGCCGGAGCGCATGGCTGCTGTTGGCGCCGGTGCTCGCCGGGCTTCTGGTCGCTCCGCCTGCGCTGGGTGCCGACTCGGTGTCCCGGTCGCTGGAAGCGGGCGGAAGGCAGGTCGACCCGGCGCAGGTCGAGGCGTTCTCGGCGTTGCCGGCGGACGAAGTCACCACGCTGCCGCTGTCGCAGTTCCATGCCAGGGCGGTCTGGGGCGAGGGGAAGACGCTCATCGACCGGCGAGTGCGATTGAGCGGCTTCGTCGTGCGCGAACGCGGGCGCACCTACATCGCGCGGGTGGTGATCAGGTGCTGCGCGGCCGACGGCTATCCGGTGCCGGTCCGCCTGGTCGGCGATTCGGAGATGCTGCGGGGATTGGGGCAGGACGAGTGGATCGAGGTGGTCGGGCGGTATCGCCCGCCGTCGCGTCCGTCGTCGGTGACCACCCCGGACCTGACGGTGGAGGAGCTCAGGCGAATACCGGAACCTGCCGATCCGTACGAGTACTGAAGCGTGCGCCGCGGACCGGAAGCGTGCGCCCCGGGTCGGCGACACTGCCAGCAGTCCGGCGGGGAGGGGAGGGAGGGGAGGGGCCCCAGAGGCGGATGACTTTCCATCGGCGCGATGTCGACGCCTTGCGGCGGACATGGCGGACAGTGCCCGGGCGGCGTGACTTCCACGCATTGCGGCTGCCGCGGCGACGTGTCCCGGCCGCTGCGATCACGTACGCGGCTGGCACTGCTCATCGGGTCGGGCATCGCGCTGCCGATTCCGGCCGGGGTGCTACCCGGACCGCTCAGGGCAGGCCGTGCGCCCGCCGTGCCGTCCGCGATTACCGCCGGTTCCGCGCCTCTCCAACCAGCGCACCCAGGCTGCCGCGTCCGCGGCGAGTCATTGCCCGGGTTCCTGCCAGCGACGTTCGGGCAGGGATGCCGGTGCCGAATGCCCTCCCGGGGCGCTACGACTTGGCGGCGTTGCAGTCCGCACAGGTGCCGACGATCTCCACGGTGTGCCGCAGGTTCACGAAGCCGTTGCTGGCCGCGACCGACTCCGCCCAGCGCTCCACCACGGGCTCCTCGACCTCCACCGTGTAGCCGCACTCCCGGCACACCAGGTGGTGGTGATGGTGGTCGGAGCAGCGGCGGTAAATGACCTCGCCGGACTCGGTGCGCATGGTGTCCACCAGCCCGGCGTCGGACAGCGACTGCAGGGTGCGGTAGACGGTGGTCAGCCCGATGGTGTCGCCGCGCCGCCGCAGCTCGTCGTGCAGTTCTTGCGCGGAGCGGAAGTCGTCGATGTTCTCCAGCAGCTCCACCACGGCAGCACGCTGCCGCGTCGCCCGCCTGCCGGGCACCGGGCTCGCCTTGGTCATCGACCCTCCTCCTGCACGTGCGCCACGGCGTCCACGACGATGTGGGCCAGGTGGTCGTCGGCCAGCCGGTACAGCACCTCGCGCCCACGCCGCTCGCCACGCACCACGCGCGCGGCCTTCAGGACGCGGAGGTGTTGGCTGATCAACGGTTGCGCGACACCGAGCGCGTCGACGAGTTCGTGCACGCAGCGCTCGCCGGCCCGCAGCTGCAGGACGATCGCGATCCGCACCGGCGCGGCGAGCGCGCGCAGCAGCTCACCGGCGGCGGCCAGCGTCTCCGCAGGCAGCGGCGATTCCGCGGACGCCGACGGGCGGTCGGCCGCGTGGGTGAGCGTCTGCATGCACCCCATGGTAGACGCCGCGCGACGAAGGTGGCCGTGGCTGCCGGGCGGCCCCGGCGCCGCCGGCCGATGCCACTTGGTGACCGGCTCCCGGCTCCGGCAGGAAGCGGCGGACGCGCGCGGGAAGCGGCCCGGCGGCGGAAGCGCCGAGCCGACGCCACGCGTGCCGCACACTGGTCCGGCAGCCGGTGCCGGGTGCCCGCATACGGCCGGGCGGGGGCCGACGTGGTGGCGGCGGTGCGCGCGGCCTGCTGGGTGCCCGCATACGGCCCGGCGGGGAGTACCGCGCCGGTGCCATGCGCCGCACGTGGTCGTCCGGGTCCCGCGTGCCCATGCCGCTGGGCACGTCTGCGGCCCCGGCTGGCTTCATCCGTTCGGGGAATGGATACCCTGGGCTTTACTCCACGACCAGTTCGACACATGCGGAGATCCAGTGGCCACCGATCGCCTCGAGACCATCGTCAGCCTGTGCAAGCGCCGGGGGTTCGTCTACCCGTGCGGTGAGATCTACGGCGGCACCCGGTCGGCGTGGGACTACGGCCCGCTGGGGGTGGAGCTGAAGGAGAACGTCAAGCGCCAGTGGTGGAAGGCCATGGTGCAGGGCCGCGAGGACGTCGTCGGCCTGGACTCGTCGGTGATCCTGCCGCGCCAGGTGTGGGAGGCGTCCGGCCACGTGGCGGCGTTCGTCGACCCGCTCATCGAGTGCCTGTCCTGCCACCGGCGCTGGCGTGCCGACCAGCTTGCGGAGGAGTACGCCGAGCGCAGCGGCAAGGAGATCGCCCCCAACGACGTCTCGGACGTCCCGTGCCCGAACTGCGGCACGCGCGGCCAGTACACCGAGCCGCGCGAGTTCAACGGCCTGTTGCGCACCACCGTGGGGCCGGTGGAGTCCGAGGAAGGCCTGCACTACCTGCGCCCGGAGACCGCGCAGGGCATCTTCATCAACTTCTCCAACGTGCTGACCACGGCCAGGATGAAGCCGCCGTTCGGTATCGGCCAGATCGGCAAGTCGTTCCGTAACGAGATCACGCCGGGCAACTTCATCTTCCGCACCCGCGAGTTCGAACAGATGGAGATGGAGTACTTCGTCGAGCCCGGCGAGGACGAGAAGTGGCACCAGTACTGGATCGACGAGCGGATGCGCTGGTACACCGACCTGGGCATCAGCAAGGACAACCTGCGGCTGTACGAGCACCCGAAGGAGAAGCTGTCCCACTACTCCAAGCGCACCGTCGACATCGAGTACCGCTTCCAGTTCTCCGGCCAGGAGTGGGGTGAGCTGGAGGGCATCGCCAACCGCACCGACTTCGACCTGACCACGCACTCCAACCACTCCGGGGTGGACCTGTCGTTCTTCGACCAGGCGTCCAAGGAGCGGTACCGCCCGTTCGTCATCGAGCCCGCGGCCGGTGTGAACCGGTCGATGGTGGCGTTCCTGCTGGACGCCTACACCGAGGACGAGGCCCCGAACGCCAAGGGCGGGGTGGACAAGCGCGTCGTGCTCAAGCTCGACCGCAGGCTCGCTCCGGTGAAGGTCGCGGTGCTGCCGCTGTCCAGGAACGCCGACCTCAGCCCGAAGGCGCGCGACCTGGCTGCGGTGCTGCGCAAGCACTGGAACGTGCAGTTCGACGACGCGGCGTCGATCGGCAAGCGCTACCGCAGGCAGGACGAGATCGGCACCCCGTTCTGCGTGACGGTGGACTTCGACACGCTCGAGGACCAGGCCGTCACGGTGCGGGACCGGGACACCCTGGAGCAGGAGCGGGTCTCCATCGACCAGGTCGAGTCCTACTTGGCCGCGCGCCTGGTCGGCTGCTGATTCGTGACACGAGTGCGACGCTGGATCGTCCGGGGCGTCGTGGGGGCGCTCCTGGTCGGCCTGCTGGTGCTGGGCGGCACCGCGTTCCGGGTGTGGCAGGTCGCCCGCATCGACGACCGCACCCCGGCGGACGCCATCGTGGTGCTCGGGGCGGCCCAGTACAACGGCCGCCCGTCACCGATCTTCGCCGCGCGCCTGGCGCACGCCCAGCAGCTGTACGAGCAGGGCGTCGCCGGCCGCATCGTGACGCTCGGCGGCGGTCAGGCAGGGGATGCCACGACCGAGGCGGAAGCCGGTGCCCAGTGGCTGGTCGACCACGGCGTACCGCGGGACGCGGTCTCGGCGCTCGGCGAAGGCACGGACACGCTGGGCAGCGTGCAGTCGTTCGTCGCGTCGGCGCGTGAGACCGGCATCCGGTCCGCGGTGATCGTCAGTGACCCGTGGCACTCGCTGCGGGCCCGCACCATGATGCGCGACCTCGGCATCGACGCCTGGACCTCGCCGACGCGCAGCGGCCCGATCGTGCAGACCCGTCGGACGGAACTGCGCTACATCTGGCGTGAGACCAGGGCGTTGCTGTTCTACCGCTTCGTCACGTCGCCGACGGACGTCGTCAGCGGCTCCAGCTTGGACTGATCACGCGGCGCGCTCCTAGTCTGGTCGCATGTACACCGAGCACGACCGGGCCAGGCGGTATCCCGAGCCGCCCAAGGGCGCGGTACCGGAGGGGGCGCAGGACACGCGAGGGCCGTTCGCCCGCGACCGGGCCCGTGTGCTGCACAGCGCGGCGTTGCGGCGGCTGGCCGGCAAGACGCAGGTGGTCGGGCCGGGGGAGGGGGCCGAGGTGTCCGGTGTCCCGCGCACCCGGCTGACCCACTCGCTGGAAGTCGCGCAGATCGGCCGCGGGATCGCCACCGACCTGGGCTGTGATCCCGATCTGGTGGACCTGGCCGGCTTGGCGCACGACATCGGGCATCCGCCGTTCGGCCACAACGGCGAGAAGGCACTGGACGAGGTCGCGGCCGACATCGGCGGCTACGAGAGCAATGCGCAGACGCTGCGCATCCTGGTCCGCCTCGAACCGAAGCACCTGCGCGACGACACGCCGGTCGGGTTGAACCTGACCAGGGCGAGCCTGGACGCCACCAGCAAGTACCCGTGGCCGCGCAGGTCGGGCGAGCGCAAGTTCGGGGTGTATCCGGACGACCTGGACACCTTCCGTTGGGTCCGCGAAGGCGCCCCGGAGGGTGAGCGCTGCATGGAGGCCCAGATCATGGACTGGGCCGACGACGTCGCCTACTCGGTGCACGACGTCGAGGACGGCGTGCTCGCCGGGCGCATTTCCATGGCCGTGCTGGCCAGCCGGGACGAGCGGGCAGCCATCGCGGAGCTGGCCGCCAAGCACTTCTCCCACCTGGACGTCGCCACTTTGGAGGCCGCCGCGGTCGGGCTGCTCGAGCTGCCCGCGGTCGCCGAACTGGCCAGGTCCGGGTGCGACTTCTCGCCCCGGGCCATGGTGGCGCTCAAACGGATGACGTCCGAGCTGGTCGGCCGCTTCGCCACCGCCGTGGTGGCTCCGACGCGGGCGGCCCACGGCGACGGGCCGCTGTGCCGGTACGCCGCACGGCTGGAGGTGCCGGACCAGGTCGCCGCGGAGGTCGCGCTGTTGAAGTCGCTGGCGCTGCGGTACGTGATGAGCGACCGGCGCCGTCTCGCGGTGCAGGAGGGACAGCGGGAACTGCTCATGGAGCTGGCCACGGTGCTGGCCGAACGCGCGCCCGAGTCGCTGGACGCCTTGTTCGTGCCGGACTGGCAGGCGGCTGGTGACGATGCCGCCCGGCTGCGCGTGGTGGTCGACCAGGTGGCCACTTTGACCGATTCGCAAGCCGTGGCGTGGCACGCCTGGCACACTGGGCGGCATGGCTGACCCACCCGCCGAGCGCAGGCATCTGCAGTTCACCCTGGATCTGCATCGGGTCATCGGTGCCGGTGGCGGCACCGTGTGCTTCTCGCCGTACTCGGTGGAGAGCGCGCTCGGCATGGTCTACCAGGCGGCGCGCGGCGCGACCGCGGAAGAGCTGCAAGGTCTGCTGGACCCGGACGCCACCGACATCGGCAAGCAGGTGGAGTTGCTGCGCACGGCGGCGGTGCTGTCCTCGGGTCGGGGCGGCGACCAGCCCGTGCTCGAGGTGTCCAACACGCTCTGGGCGTGGGAGCAGCTGCCGCTCAACGAGTCGTTCACCGTGGAGCTGGCCGGATGGCCGGGGGCGAAGGTCGCCACCGCGCCGTTCGTGACCGACCCGGAAGCGGCTCGCCGCGCGATCAACGACGACGTCGCGAGAACCACCAGGAACCTGATCACCGATCTGGTGCCGGAAGGCGCGGTGGACTCCTCCACCGTGGCCAGCCTGGTCAACGCGCTGTATCTCAAGGTGGGGTGGCGGCATCCGTTCGCCGAGCACGAGACCGCCGAGGAACCGTTCGCCACGCCGTCCGGGGAGCGCCGGGTGCCGATGATGCACCAGGTGGACAGATTCGGCTACGCCAGCGCGGCGGGCTGGACCGCGGTGAGCCTGCCCGCGGCCGGCGGCGTCGAGGCGGTGGCGTTGTTGCCCGACGGGGAGCTGACGGAAGCGGAAGCCCACACCGATGCGGCGACCCTGGCCGCCGTGCTGAGCGAGCTTCGCGCGCGACGGGTCTCGCTGTGGCTTCCGCGGCTGCGGGTGAAGACCAACGTCGGGTTGACCGACGTGTTGAGCACCCTCGGGGTGCGGACGCTGTTCACGCCGCAGGCCGACCTCAGCGGGCTGTCCAGCGATCCCCGGTTGACGGTGTCGGACGCTCTGCACGAATCGGTGCTGCGGGTCGACGAGAAGGGCCTGGAGGGTGCCGCCGCGACCGCCATGATGGTCCGGATGACCTCGGTGATCGTCGAAAGCCCGGTCGAGGTCCGTTTCGATCGGCCGTTCTTGCTGCTCGTTCGCCACGCGGCCTCCGGGGCGGTGTACTTCGTTGCGCGGGTGGCCGACCCCGGCTGACGGCCCCGGCTCGCGCCTGTCAGGTCGCGCTCCGGCGTGCTGACCGGCGCCAGAGCGGGTATCGGCGGGAGCCCGGCCCATGGGCGCCCAGTCGCCGTCCGGCGTGCTTCGGGCGGACGTGGGCGGCTGGCTGCTCGGTCCACGTGAATGCGGGTCCCGGCCCGTCGAGTCCGGCGGTGTGGGCAGGCGGCACAGCGCAGGTGGATGCAGGCCGCTGAGTTCCATGGCGTCGGTGGACGACGCGGCCGGCGAGTCCGGCCGAGCTGGTGCGGCCACCGGCGCCGGGTGCAGCCCAGGCAAGGTCGATGAGCCGTCTTGTCGTCGATGGCCGGGCCGCGGCTGGTCAGGTCCTCGCGGCGTGCCCGTCGGCCGCTGCCGGTGACGTGTCGTCATACGCCCAGCCACGAGTCTCATTGCGCGCCATTCAATTGCGCGCAATTAAATTGTGTGCAATGCTTCAGCCGTGAGCGACAGCGATCTGCACCTTCGCAACCAGCTCTGCTTCGCGCTGTACCGCGCGACGCGGCTGATCCAGCAGATCTACCGTCCGCTGCTGGACGAGCTGGGCCTGACCTACCCGCAGTACCTGGTGATGCTGGTGCTGTGGGAGCGGGGCACGGTCACCCTCAAGGAGCTCGGTGCCGAGCTGGACCTCGACTCCGGCACCTTGTCCCCGCTGGTCAAGCGGCTCAAGGCCGCCGGGCTCGTGACCACCGGCAGACGTGCCGAGGACGAGCGTTCGGTGGAGATCGCGTTGACCGGCAAGGGGCGCTCGCTGCGTGAGCGTGCCCGCGACATCCCGGCGAAGATCGGCTGCGCAACCCAGATGCAGCTGGAGGACATCGTCGCCTTGCGTACCGCACTGGGGGAGCTGGCGGACTCCCTCGCCGAAAGTCACACCGCCATGGCGGCCGCGCGATGACAGCGCCGCCCGCCGCCGCGAGACGGGCTGGCTGACCGCCGCCGTCCGCGCCGGCCAGCTCGGCCGTTCCCACGCAAGCGTCCCGGTAGGTGTGTGTCTGCCGGGCGGCACACCGCGCGCCCGCGCGGAATCACCCCGTCCCACCTCGAGGGTGGGGCAGGGCAGGACACCGATGAGGAGATCACCCGATGGAACCCGTCTACACCGCACAAGCCACCGCAACCGGCGCCGGCCGAGACGGCGCGGTCAGCACCTCGGACTACCGGCTGAAGGTCGACCTCAGCGTGCCGAAGGAGCTCGGCGGCGGTGGCGGCGAGGGCACCAACCCGGAGCAGCTGTTCGCAGCGGGCTACGCGGCCTGCTTCCACGGTGCGCTGCAGCTGGTGGCGCGCCGGCGCAAGGTGAGGATCGAGGGCTCCTCGGTGACCGCCGAGGTGGGCATAGGCCCGGACGGCGAGGGCTACGGACTGGCCGTCACCCTGACCGTCGGCGTCCCCGGCGTGGACGCCGATGTCGCCCGCGAGCTGGCCGAGGCCGCGCACCAGGTCTGTCCGTACTCCCGGGCCACCCGGGGCAACATCGACGTCGAGCTGCGCGTCGCCTGACCGTCAGTCGCCGACCGGCACCTGACAGGACTCGGTGAACCCCTGCGCGGGGATGCCGAGCGCGCTGTTGCTGCGAGCCCGCATGTTCTCCAGCGCGATGTGATAGGTCAGCTCCACCACGCCCGCGGGGCCGAACTCGGCCTCGAGTTCGGCCACCTGGGCGTCGGTGACCTCCACCGGGGTCGCGGTCATCGCGTCGGCGTAGGCGAGCGCCAACCGCTCCTGCCTGCTGAACAGGTCGGACGTCGGGTACTCGTCGATGTGCTCGAGCCGCTCGACGTCCAGGCCCTGGTGGATCTGCAGCATGGTGCCGAAGTCGACGCACCACGAGCAGCCGAGCCGCACCGCGGCCCGGTACACCACCAGCTCACGGACTGCCTCGGGCAGTACGCTGCCTGCCCGCTCCACCATGAGTTCGTGCACTACGGTGGCGCGCAGCAGGCCTTTGTGGTGCGCGGTGACGGCCAGCGGGTCGAGGGTCTTGCCGTACCTCTTCTCGGCGAACCGGGCCATCATCCGGTTGGCCAGGCCCGAATTCTTCATGTCCACGGCTGCGATGCGCGGCATGCCGCACTCCCTTCGCTGAACGTTTGCGCTGACACCGCCCTGACGAGGCGGCGGCTGCGCGTGTGACAGCCCGAAGGGGTGATTCAGAGCACACCTGCGGTGCGCAGCTTGTCCGGGTTGCAGTGGTCGTAGAAAGCGACGATGCGGCCGTCGCGAACCACGGCGACGGTCAGCCGCGGATCCAACGGACGGTACTGGTCGTCGCCGGGGTGGTGCGGCAGGAACACCCCGAGGTCGCCGTTGACCAGCATCGGCTGGGCAGCCGAGATGGCCTCGGGCGCGTAGAGCCGCAACAGCCCGAGGTAGAACCGGACGATCTTGTCCGCACCCTGCATGACACGCCGGGCCGTGCGAGCCTTGCCGTCGGAGTCGCCGATCAGCACCGCGTCCGGGTGCAGCAGTGCGGTCAGCCGTTCCGTGTCCCGCGCCAGCAGAGCGGCGATGAACTGTTCGACCACCTGACGCTGCTCGGCCAGGTCGATCCGCGGTGGCACGTCGGCTTCCGCCAGCACGCGCCTTCCCCGGCTGGCGTGCTGCCGTGCCGTCGTTTCGCTGCACCCGAGCACCTCGGCGATCTCGGCGAACGGCACGCCGAAAGCGTCGTGCAGCACGAACGCCACACGCTGTTCCGGAGTCAGCTTGTCCAGCACGACCATCGCCGCCAGGCGGACCTCCTCGCCCTGGACGGCGAGCTGCAGCGGATCGTCCTGGCGCGGCCCGTCCAGCGGGGTGACGACGGGCTCGGGCAGCCACGGCCCGGCATAGGACTCCCGGCGCACAGCGGCCGAACGCAGGCGGTCCAGGCAGATACGGCTGACCACGGTGGTCGACCACGCGGCCAGTTCCCGGATGCCGTCGCGTTCGGCCGCGTCCAGCCCTTGCACGCGCAGCCATGCCTCTTGCACCGCGTCCTCGGCGTCCGCGCGCGTGCCGGTCAGCCGGTAGGCGAGGGCGAGCAGCCTGCCGCGCAGCGCAGTGAACTGCTCAGCGAGGACGTCGAGCGAGGTCATGGCGCCCCGGTGGGACTACTCGGTGATGAACAACGCGGCCATCGGGCAGCTGTCGACACCGATCCGCGCCTTCTCCTCCTTGTCCGCGGGTACGTCGCGGTCCTTGCCGACCGCGCTGTAGCCGTCGTCGTCGAGCGGGAACAGCTCGGGGTCGACCTCGTGGCACTGCCCGATGCCGGCGCACTGATCGGACTCGACGCTGATGCGCATGTGCTGGTCTCCCTTCACGGGAACTGGGGATCTCGCCTTCCACCGTGCACGGTAGCGGGTCACGGCTGGGATGGAAGTCCTAGACTAATGGCGTGCCACGGCTGATCCGGGAGAGCGACATCGCGGAAGTTCGCGAGCGCAACCGGATCGACGAGGTGGTCTCCGATTACGTCGCGCTACGCCGCGCAGGTGGCGGCTCGTTGAAGGGCCTGTGCCCGTTCCACGACGAGAAGACCCCGTCGTTCAACGTGCGTCCGTCGCACGGCACCTTCCACTGCTTCGGCTGCGGCGAAGGCGGCGATGTGATCAAGTTCATCATGCAGATCGAGCACATCGGGTTCGTCGAGGCGGTGCAACGGCTGGCGGACCGGGTCGGCTACACACTGACCTACACCGGCGGCGGTGCGGCCGTGCAGCGCGACCGGGGAACCCGGGCTCGGTTGATCGAGGCGCATCGCGCCGCGCAGGAGTTCTACGCCGAGCAGCTGAACACCCCCGAGGCGCAGCCCGCGCGGCAGTTCCTGGCCGAGCGCGGCTTCGACGCCGCGGACGTCCGGCGGTTCGGCTGCGGGTACGCGCCGAGCGGCTGGGACCAGCTGACCCGGTACCTGCTGTCCAAGGGCTTCGAGGTCGAGGAGCTGTACAAGGCGCAGCTGGCCAAGCAGGGCTCACGCGGCAAGCCGCTGGACCGGTTCCACCGCAGGCTGCTGTGGCCGATCCGCGACCTGGCCGGGGACGTGGTCGGGTTCGGCGCGCGCAGGCTGTTCGACGACGACAAGATCGAGGCGAAGTACCTCAACACCGGGGAGAGCCCGATCTACCGGAAGTCCCAGGTGCTGTTCGGGCTGGACCTGGCCAAGCGGGAGATCGCCAAGCGGCACCAGGTCGTCGTCGTGGAGGGCTACACCGACGTGATGGCCATGCACGCCGCCGGGGTGCCGACCGCGGTGGCCACGTCGGGGACGGCGTTCGGTGCCGATCACATGACGGTGCTGCGTCGGCTGATGATGGACGACGACACCTTCCGTGGTGAGGTGATCTTCACCTTCGACGGCGACGAAGCCGGCCAGAAGGCCGCGCTGAAGGCGTTCGAGGGCGACCAGACCTTCGCCGGGCAGACCTACATCGCGATCGCGCCGGACGGCATGGATCCGTGCGAGCTGCGCCTGGCCAAGGGCGACGCGGCGGTCCGGGACCTGGTGGCCCGGCGCATCCCCCTGTTCGAGTTCGCGATCAAGTCGATCCTGCGCGAGTACGACCTGGACTCGGTGGACGGGCAGGTCGCGGCCCTGCAGCGGACCGTGCCGCTGGTGGCCAGGATCAAGGACGAGGCGAAGCGGGACGGCTACGCGGCGAAGCTGGCGTTCTGGACCGGGTGGCAGGACGAGGCGATGGTCGTGCGGCGGGTACGCGAGACGGCGGGGGCCGAGGTCGTGGTCCGCCGCAGGGCGGCCCGCAACGGGTCGCCGCGCAAGGCGCAAGGAAGCCTGCCCCGGCCGGATCCGCGCGACCCGTCCCTGGAGGCGCAGCGCGAGGTGCTGAAGGCCGCACTGCAGGAACCGGCGCTGGCCGGGCCGACCTACGACGCGCTGCCGGAGGAGGCTTTCACCCACCCGGTCTATGTCGCGATCCACAAGGCCGTGCTGGCCGCGGGCGGCGCGGCATCGGGGCTGCGGGGTCCGGAGCTGCTGGAGGCGGCCGGCAAGCACTGCTCGGACGAGACGGCGAAGGTCGTGCTGTCCGAGCTGGCGGTCGAGCCGCTGCGCACCAAGGACGGTGAGGCCGACGCGCATTACGTCGACACGGTGCTCGCCGCGGTCCAGCAGAGCCTCGTCGGCCGGCAGATCGCCGACGTGAAGTCGAAGCTGCAACGGCTGTCGCCGGTGGATCAGCCCGAGGAGTACCACGCGCTGTTCGGTGATCTGGTGGCGCTGGAGCAGTACCGCAAGGCGCTGCTCGAGCGCGCGGTCGGAGGCTTGACCTGATGAAGTGGCTGCGACGGCTGCTGGGCGACGATCTGCCGGATGGTTTCACCGGGTCGCTCGACCCGAACGAGCACGTGCTGGCTCAGGCCGACGGCGTGGTGGCGACCAACCGTGGTCTGTGGCTGCCGGAAGGCGACGGCTACCGGCACGTCGCATGGCATTTCGTGACGAAGGCGACGTGGGGCGACGGCAAGCTCACCGTGGTGTGGGCGCAGCAGACGCAGACGGCGGGCAAGGCGGTGCTGATCGCGGATCTGCCGCCACGCACGTTCGAACTCACCCAGCCGGGCAAACTGCCCGCGGTCGTGCACAAGCGAGTCGAGGGGTCGATCACCTCGCGCTACCGCAAGGAGTTGCCGGACGGCGGCGGCGTGTGGTTCGTGCAGCGCAAGACTCCGGACGGTCCGGTGCTGCAGGCACGGCCCGATCCGGGCACCGACGTGGACGTGGTCGCCGCCATCGCCAGGGAGGCGGCGGACAAGCTGGTGGGCCGCTGAGCATGTGGGATCCCGGGAAGTATCTGCGGTACGCCGACGAGCGGGCCAGGCCGTTCGCCGAACTGCTCAACCGGGTGGATGCGGACAAGCCACGCCGGGGCGTAGACCTCGGCTGCGGCCCCGGTCATCTCACCGTGCGGTTGATCGAGCGCTGGCCGGACGCCCAGGTCAAGGCGCTGGACAGCTCGCCGGAGATGGTCGCGGCCGCCCGCGCGAACGGGATCGACGCCCGGGTGCAGGACGTCCGGGACTGGGTGCCGCCCGCCGATGCCGACGTGGTGGTCTGCAACGCGGTGCTGCAGTGGGTCCCCGGGCACGAGGAGTTGCTGCCGCGGTGGGCCGAGGCCCTGCCGCCGGGCGCGTGGCTGGCGGTGCAGGTGCCCGGTCATCAGCGATCGCCGTCGCATCAGCTGGTCAGGGAGTTCGTCGCCGACCCGCGCTGGGGCCTGGACGGCGAGGCCCAGGTTCGTGACGTTCTCGACCCGATGGGTTACGCCGAACTGTTGGAGAAGGCCGGCTGCACCGTCGACGCATGGGAAACCACCTACCTGCAGCGGCTCCACGGGCCGGATGCGGTGCTGGAATGGCTCACCGGGACGACGCTGCGGCCGATCCGCGCAGCGTTGAACGACGAACGGTGGGCGGACTTCTGCGCGCAGCTCGGCGCGCGGCTACGCGAGGCGTACCCGATGCGTCCGGACGGCACCACGTGGTTCCCTTTCCGGCGGGTCTTCTTCGTGGCCCGGACTCGTCAGGCGGCGTAGCGCTGCGGTGCACCGTCGGCTGCTTGAGCCCGCTAGTGCTGGGCCTCCCCGGGCTGGGGGTTGCTCGCGCTCGCCGTGGCTGCGGCGGGCTTGGATTTCCCGGGCTCGGTGACGAACGGCACCTTCTCCGAGACCTTCGCCCTGGCGACGCCGGCAGCGCTCTGCACAGCGGGATGCTCGGCCAGCTTCCGGTAGCCACGCACCATCTGCTCGTAGCGGCTGCGACCGGCGCGGGTCCCCAGCACGTAACCGACTGCGGCGGCAAGAAGTATGCGCACCATGGCCTCCTCCTCGTAGGAACGTGCGGGCTGGATTCCCGCTTCGGCGCGCCGTCACTCATCGGCTTCGCAAGGTGCACCCCGCTGCTGGGGCCCCGGAAGCCATGGGATAAAGTTTGCTCGTGCCGCGCCGCGAGGGGCACGGGACGACTTTCCCCTGTAGCTCAATTGGCAGAGCAACCGGCTGTTAACCGGTAGGTTGTTGGTTCGAGTCCAACCGGGGGAGCAAAACCTCACGTCAGAGGGTCTCCGATCATCAAGGCTCGCCGATCCAGCGAACCCGCCAAGACCCCCCACAAACATCAACCGTTCGAGCTGACATCGACCATCTCTTCGAGCAGCTGCGCACTGATCGCGTCGGCCCCTGCTCGGGCGTCGGCAGTGCTGTCCGGCCAGTCGCAGTCCGTGTGCTCGCGTTGAGCTTGGCCACTGAGTCGCCGAGCCGATCGGCGGTCGTCGTCGGCGGTCCCACCTCAACCGAGACCGTCGCGATCCTGAAACCCGGCGCACGGTGTCGCGTACTCGAGTCGCACGCCTGCGGCCCATAAGCCCGGCCGCCGACGTCCGTCGATCGGTCCGCACCGCCGCAGGACGTCATGTGTACGGACGCGACGTGCGGTCGGCGCGCCTGCTGCCGCGACGGCATCGACCACCTCGAGCGCGTTCGGGCACGCCGACCGGTCAGGGCTTCCGGCGCCAGGATTCGGCGAGGGCGCGCCGGGACGTCGCGCTGCCCGAAACCGGCTGGACGGGCAGGCATGCCCACCCTGTCAGTGTTGGACGCAGTGATCGCCCCACCGCTCGCTTGGTGGTCGCTGAACGGAGGTTCGCGGCGCGGTCACGGACCGCCGTCGTCGGCAGGACGGCCGGCGCGCCCTCGGATTCGGCCCGGACAGGACGTGTGCGGTCGACAGCGAGAATCGATACCCGGCCGGCCCGGCAGAGCCCCGTGCCCCGAGCATGGTGCCGGGCAGGCTCCGGGTCACCCCACCGGCTCCGGCAGCCGCGCGAGCACTGCGCTCAGGGCCCGAAGCAGGGCGTTCTCGGCATCGGGCACGGGGCTCGTCGATCGGTAGGCGACATGATGATCCGGGCGCACGAGAACCGCTCCTCCGCGGTCCAGCTGACTCAACCGGGCCCAGGCCCCGTCGGGGTCGGTGTATTCGCCGTTCTCGCCGATCGTCACAGTTCGCAGCGGAATTCTCAGCCCTTCCGCGACGGCCGAGGCGGCTGCCGTCCAGGCCGTGCCGCTGGGATCGGTCATCAGCACGAATCCGCGTTTGTCCACGAGATCGTGGGTGGACACCCGTCGGCCGCCATGGTTCAGCCACACGTGTGGCAGACGGTGGCCTGGCCGGGTCGTCGGGCGGTACTCGAATCCCATCGGATCCCGCGGTGGGGGAGCGGTGCCGTCGGGTACGACGGCACCGTCGTCGTATCGGTATCCGAGCTCGATGTCGTGCGAGTGGAACTCCGTGCGCTGGGTTTCGATCACCTGAACGGCACGTGCCCGGTGTGGCCCCCATCGGTGTGTCGGCGAGCAGTGCCGCGATCGCCTGGTGGCGTTGCTCCGGTGTCTGGTTCGGGCTCAAGCCCAGACCGGCGTTGATCACCGTGTGGTTGACGAAGGTGAACATCGCCCAATCCACGTAACCGGCGTCGACGGGGCGGCGTTCGGTTTCGTAACTGTCGAGCAGGGCGGGGGAGGCGGTGCCGTCGAGTACGGCGGCGAGTTTCCAGGCGAGGTTGTGGACGTCGTGAATCGCGCTGTTGAGGCCGAGCGCGGTCGTCGGCGGAGTGCGGTGCGCGGCGTCACCGGCCAGGAACACCCGGCCCGCACGGAATCGCTCGGCCAGGGCGCCCTCCGGACCCCAACGGCTCACGTTCAGCACCTCGACGTCGAGGTCGGGAATTTTCAGCAACCGTCGCAGATGCGCGACGAGCACGTCGTGATCGAACATCCGCTGCGGATCGTCCGGCGGGAAAGTGAAATGCAGGACCCATTCCTCGGAGTTCCTGCCCCAGGTCGGCCCCATCGGGAGGAGCGCTCCGCTGCCGAACGGGCCGCCGCCGTCGGGGTCGATCAGCCAGGTGATGACGCTGTCGCCGGAGAAATGGGCGGACAAGTCCGCCTTGAAGTGACATCCGATGATGTCGATCAGGCGACCGGAACCGGCCAGCACGACACCGAGTTTCTGGCCGACGAATCTTCCGCCGTCCGCGCCGATCAGGTATTGGCAGCGGACTCGGTAGGCGGTTCCGTTCTTCGGTTCGATCGTGGCGGTCACGCCGGTGTCGTCCTGCGTGAAATCCACCAGCTCGTGGCCGAATCGAATTCGGCCGGGAGCGCGATCCTCGGCCATGCGCCGCAGGATCGGCTCCAATCGGACTTGCGGCAGATTGGTCGGCAGGCTGGGACTGTCTCGGAGGTAGCGCTCGCGCAGCTGGCCGCCGCCGAAGGCGTCCATGGCGTGGATGACCTTGCCGTCGAGCGGCCCGTCGCCCCCGAGCGACGTTCGCCACGTCGCCTTGCCGAACGCTTCCAGAGGTGCGCCGGCCGCGACGATCGGTTCGGCGATCCCGAACTGGCGGAAGATCTCCATCGTGCGCTGGTTCAGGTAGTGCGCCTTCGGGACCGGCGACGTGCTGTCGTGTCGTTCGACGAGCAGCGTTTCGACGCCGAGCTCGGACAGCAGGATCGACGAGGTCAAGCCGCATCCGCCGCCGCCAACGATGAGAACGGGAACGTTCACGTCAGGCACCATGGGCACTCCGATCGACAGTTCCGGCCGACCGCGACGGCCGTCAGGGGGACGGGAAGCAGTCCCCTGCCCGGCTCGGTCGTGCCGGCCGGGCAGGGGGAGTCATTCGGCGAAGACGTCGGTCAGATCCCCGTACAGGCGCTGCTCGACGAAGCGGCCGTCGGAATTCACCGTGGTCACCGCACAACCCGGGATGCTCACGTGCTTGCCGTTTTTCAGGTCGTACGTGATGCGCAGCTCGAAAATCACGTCGCGCAGGCCGTCACCGCGGGGAATGTCGAAGAATGTGAGGACGTCGTGCTTGATTTTGTTGCACTGGTCCAGCACTCGGTCGATACCGGCTCTGGTGGCGGACCGGCCGACGGCGGGGGCGGCATTGGCGAACTTGAATTTGATATCTTCTGTCGTCAGTTCCATGGCGTCGTCGACATGACCGTTGTCGATGAGCTCGTAATATTTTTCGACGAACGAACGCGAAGTCAGAGCAGTCGTCATCATTCGCCTCCAGTATGACGCGATGGAGTCCGGCTGCAGTTGAAGCAACTCGTGGGTAATGGGGCGCTCGGCAGAGTAATCCCGTGCACCAGGCGGTCAATGCGGCGATTGCGCGGAGCCCGAGGTGCCGGTGATCGTACGTGCATGCGCCTGACGTGCAAGACACGACAAGGGTGGAATGAAAAACGCAATCCGGGTGCGCTGCCTCTGCTCAGCGGTATGGTGCTGGCCGGTTTCTGTGGTAGTCGTCACACCATCAAGCCATCTCCGTCTCCTACCGGGTGGTCATTTGCTCCGGCGGAGGGACGCGGCTTGGTGGTGTCCGGGATCCACCGATTGGCACGAGGCCGTCAGCCGGGACGGGATGGACTACGCATCCGTGCCCGTCGTGTCGGAGGCGCGCGGCGCTGTGTCGTCCGCCCTCGGTGCGATGAACTCGACGGACCCGGCGGTGCGGATGAACTCGAGGACTCGCCCGGATTCGCCGTCGTGTGCGGCAGAGGCGTCGCCGGCCGAGGTGCGGCGGCTCGGCAACAGGTCGCCGGGCCACGAACGGAATGCCGAATCCGAACGACGAACGTCCCGCGGGGCACCATCGGTGCACGGCCGGTGACATCGGAGGCGGCTGTGCCGGTAACCGGCACGCTGTCCGGTCGGTAGGGGAATGCCGTAGCGTGCAGCGACCGGACCTGGTCGAGCGCACCGACCGCGCAATCGACGCGATCGTGTCGTCCGTGCGCCGAGAACGTGCCACCGTGCCTGAGCTGCCGCGGGGTGGGTGCGGCTTCGGCGCTTGTCCGTGAGAAGGCGGCAGTGGCACGGTGCGCGCTGCTCACGATCGGTGCCAAAGGTGCGGTCGCACGGGAACCCGGTCGTCCGGGTCAGGCTGCCCGGTGCGTGCCTGCCCGCGCGAACACGGCGTGGCCGGTGCTGGTGAGTTCGGCCCGGACCCGTTCGCCGATCTCGGTGGGGCGGGCGGGCCGGATGAGTCCGGCGTGCGCCAGCAGGTGCGCGGTGTACTGGTCACCGCAGCTCAGGCCGTCGATGAACAGATCCGGCTCGCAACTGGCGGTGATCTCGGCGCGCCCCTCGGCGACTGCACGCAGCAACGCCATGGCGCGGTGGCTCGTGAGGAGACTCGGCAGGGTTGCGGCAGACATCGTCGTCCTTCCGAATGGCTCGTCGCTCACCCCACGGAGTGACCCGCGACACGGGTTCGTTCCATCTGGGCCAACTTTTTGTCTCAAAGTCCGTTCGGGTGAGCTCCACGTGGAGGTGCGATGGCGTCTTCGCGGTGAAAATGCCTGGTCAGTCGAGCCGGGTTGGGGGGAGCAGGGGACGCCTGGGTGACGAGCTCCACCGGTGACCTCGTAGTCTGCAAGGTAGTCGCGTTCCGGGCCGGTAGCTCAGTTGGTTAGAGCAGGGGACTCATAATCCCTTGGCCGCGGGTTCAAGTCCCGCCCGGCCCACGACCTGCGGAAACGCTGTGATGGTGGCGAGCACGCCGCTTCACGGGCACGGGATTCGACGCCACTGTCGGCCGCAGCCGGAAGTCCTCTGCCAGGCGAGGTGTCGCGATCCGGGAGCAACGTGCCCAGCCGGAGCGGCGGCGCCGTGCCCGGCGACCGGGCATGCCGGTGTCGGCGTCTGCACCACCGGCGGTCGTTCAGCCGAAAAGGCTCCACCCGGCAGGACTACCGGCACTCGCGCGAGATGGTGGGATCGGGCCACGGTGGAGACGTGGCTGACACGGGTCGTTGGTGGCTCCTGTTGCGCAGCGGCGTACGGCGAAACCCGCTGGTGCGCCGATGCGATCGCATCGAGGCGGTGATCGTGGCGCTGGCCGTGCTGCTGGCGCTGGCCGCGATGCCGCTCGCGGGGGTCGTGGGGTCGTTGGTGCACGCCGAAGTGGTGGACACCGCCGAGGAGCAGCAGGCGAGCCGGACGCAGATCACCGCGACACTGCTGGCGGACGCACCGCCCATGGAGCCGAGGTTGCTCATCACACCGATGGTGCCTGCCGCATGGCACTGGGACGGCAGGCGCATGGTGGAGAAGGTCCCGGCCAATCCGGGGGCACGGCAAGGCGACCGGATCGACATCTGGGTCGACGAGAACGGTCACCGGGTGCCGCCGCCGCTGCCCGTGCCGGACGCTGCATGGGATGCCGCCTGCCTGGCGTTGCTGACCTGGCTCGGCGTGGCCGGTCTGCTGGCGGGAACGGTCGTGCTGGCGCGCAGAGCACTCGATCGGCAGCGGTACGCCATGTGGGAGCGCGAGTGGCGGGAGTTCGGCGAACTCTCGTCGCGGTGATGCGGCATCCCAGGTGGGGTCCCTCGTGCGGCGGCTACCGGCGGAAAAGCCGTCGATACCACGGCACGCGCAGGTCCCGGTAAGGCTGTGGCAGTGCCGGGTGGCGGTCGGGGGCGGCAGTTGCCTGGGCAGTCGTCCGTGGTGGCTCACCACGGTCGTGGCGCGGGTCGACCACCGGCGCCTGAGGCGCAGGTCCCTCGTCGGCAGCCACGACGAGCCAGCCCACGTTTGCTTCGGCCAGCTCCAACCATCTCCAGACCTGCATCTGGCTGGTCGTGCCGAGCAGGCCCGCGTGCGCGAGATCGGGATGCCGGACAGCCTCGTCGGCGGCTCGCAGAGCGGCAAGCGCCGTCCGCAGGGCGGGTGACTCGGGCCGGTCACCGGAAGCCAGCTCGGTCCACTGCGCCATGGCCGGCTCCAGTTCGGCTTTCGGCTCCGCCATGATGCGCGCGAGCTCCCGACGCGTCTCCTCCGGTTCTTCGCCCTCCAGGTTGTCGGCATCGATCATCGCCCAGTAGAGGGCATCACACACCGGAAGAAAGGCGTCGCGTAGCTCGTTCCGGATGGGCGTCGCTTCCGGCGACGCCGATCGGGACAGCGGCTCGCCATGCCGTCGGTCGGGGTCCGAGGGCGGTGCTTGTGGCCCGAGCACGCTCGTCATGGCCGGGCCGGGGGAGGCCGGCCCGGCGGACACCGGTCGGTCACCGGCAGCTTTCCGGTACATCCTCGGGAACTCGATGCGGCAGGCAGCCTCGACCAGGTGGCCGCTGGCCGACATGAGAAGCTGGTCGATCGTCGTCGTGCTGCCACAGGGCGCGCTTCTCGCGACCACGGCGGCATCGTCCAGTTGTTCCAGGGCCATCCGCACATGGAACGACTCCAGTCGCCCCGACGAGGCGAGCTCCGACAATGCCGCCATGCGCGGCGACAGACGGGCACGCAGCCTCGCCATGATGCCGGACAAGGCGGCATCGAGGTCCGGTCCCTCGGACGACTGCTCCTGAAGCGTGAAGACCTCGACCCAGGCTTCGTGGATCTCGCCCCTGGTTTCCTCGACGAGGGTGATGCGCTCGGCCCGCTTCCGCCTGCCCCACCACATGGACACGGACGGTACCGAGCGTGCGGCCGCGGGTCAGGCGAATCGCCTGCTTGACCGGTCCAGGATCGGTCGTGGGCCCGATGGCGGCCGAAGCGAGGACTTTCGGCTCACGCGCCCGGCCTGATGCGCGGAGCACCATGAATGTGCCGGGAGACCGGTGACCCGCCCGAGGATCGGAGCCGGATCGAACTCAAGGGTTCGATCTGCAGCGTCGTCGAGAGACGAACGGCCGAGCCCCGGGCGGGCCTTTGTGTGCGGGACCAGCCCATGCTGATCGGCGATGGCGGCGATGACGTGGTGCAGGGCGCTACTGCGCGGACGTCGCCTTTCCAGGCTTCCGGCCCCAGCGGAAGTAGGCGATCGGTCCGACGAAGTTGACCGCGATGACGGCCACCCACAGCGCCTTGGCACCACGGATCTCCCCGGCCGGGCGGCGCGCGAGGTCTCGCCACGCGGCCGCTGCGAGCCCGAGCTGGACACAACCGACGGCCACGACCGCGCCGCGCTGAGCGGGCGACAGTTCCCGCCACGTCTTCTTGGCTTGCATGATTTCTCCACGGTACGAGTGCAGTGCCGCCGCTGCGGGCCGGTCAGCGCAGCGCGACGAACGCGTCGTAGACCAGGAACGCCGGCCACACCAGTCCCTGCAGGACGGCCAGGGCATAGTCCCAGAACTGATCCGCCTGCTGCCAGAAGAACACCCAGGCGCCGAAGATGCCGAAGAAGTAGACGGCGCCGCCGGTCGCGCTGCCCGCATTGTTGCTCATCGGATCAGCCTGCTGGAGTCGGCCGGTGGACGGCCAGGGCCGCCAGGCCCACCGGCACCTGTGGCTTTGTTCCCTACTGGCCGGGTCGCCGCGACCACCCCCGGCGCGGTGCCGGACTTCGCTTGCTGCGAAGGGACTACCGGCACTCGCGACGAGGCCCGAGCTCGTCTCAGGGTGGAGGTGTGGCCGAGCTGAAGCGGGCGAGTCGGTGCCCTCGTTCCCTGTGCTTGTGGGAGGGCGCGCCGTGCCGCCGGTAGCTCGGCTTGGTGTCGTGCTTGCTGCCGGTGCTTGCGGGAGGGCGGCAACAGTCGCGGCCGGTGGTCTCGAGTGATCACCACGATGCGGAACCCCGGCCCGCGGAGAGCCTTCACCGCGCAAGCCCTCCTGTACATTGCCGCGGGTGCGTCTGTCACTGCGGCGCATGCCGTCTTGTTCCTCCTGCTCCGTGGGGCACTCGGGCCGTTCGCTGCCAACGTCGTCGCCATCTCCGTCACGGCGACTGCGAACGTCGAGTTCCATCACCGGGTCACGTTCCGCTCCCGGCGCAGCGAGCGGGGGCGAAGGCTTGTCGCGGTCGTGGCGACCGTGTTCTACGACGCCACATACAGTTCCTCAGCACTGCTCCTCCTTGCGGCGTTCGTGGTCGATCCCACCGCAACTCAGCAAACCGCGGTGATCGTTCTCGCCGCGGTCGCGGGTGGCATCGCCCGCTTTCTTCTGCTGCGTGGCTGGGTGTTCCGCGCTACGGCCCGCAGCTGACGGCCGCCGCGTTCCGTCATGCCGCGTCCTGTGCCGATCGCGCTCGCGGTGGCGCTTCGCCGGCGCCGGCTTCCCGTGGAGGTCAAGGGACCGGTGGTTGCGGTGGCGGGCCGTGGTCGCGGTCAGCTTCGCGTCCCGGGCACTTCCTGGTGCCCGGGACGCCGTTGTCGCTCGTGCCTCGAGCCTTGCGGCCGGGAGATGTGACGACCACCACTCAGGTGATCTTTGCCCGGCCGCACGGATGCCGACGGGAGCGGCCCGGAGGGTGCTTCCCCGCCCGCGGGCCGCGATCACGGTCCTCGCGCGGCGTGCCGGACCCTGGCTCGGCGACGCTGGGCTGACCTGCGATATTGCCGCCCGCCCGTCGCCGGAAATGCGTTCTGAGCGCCCGCCGACCGCGGTCCAGGAAATTGGGCGGAATGTCCGGTTGTCGGGATTTCGCTCTTTCGGGGGAAATGGTGTGCTGCTGCAGCCACATGACGGTGGCCCGTTCTGGGTACGTATGCGTGGTGTTTGGCCGAGCGCGCTGCCGCGCGTAGCGTGGCCCGACGCGAATGGAACCGGCGGAAGGGGAACGGATGTCAGAACAGGATTCCGCGACCGGGCACCGCGGCGAGGGCAGTATCGCGACGGATCGACGGGGCCTGCGCAAAGTCATCGGGGGATCGGCCATCGGAAACGGGATCGAGTGGTACGACTACGCGATCTACGGCTTCCTGGCCACGGCCATCCAGGCCAACTTCCTGCCCGCCCCCATGGATCGGTCCACCACCGGGACGATCATCACGTTCGTGATCTTCGCGGTGCCGTTCCTGTTCCGTCCGCTGGGCGGCGCCATCTTCGGTGCACTGGGTGATCGTGTCGGCAGGCAGAAGATCCTGGCGCTGACCGTCCTGCTGATTTCCGGGGGAACGTTCCTGATCGGCGTCCTGCCCGGATTCAGCGTGCTCGGCTGGCTCGCGCCGTTCATTCTGGTGCTGCTGCGCGTGGTGCAGGGACTGGCCGCCGGCGGGGAGTACGGCGGGGCCGCGACGTTCATGGCCGAGCACGCGCCGGACAACAAACGCGGCTTCTACGGAAGCTTCCTGGAATTCGGCACGCTTTCCGGCTTCCTGGCCGGTTCGCTGCTCGGTTCCGCGCTGCAGGCGTTCATGTCGGCCGAGGCGTTTCTTGCGTGGGGGTGGCGCATTCCGTTCCTGCTGGCGGCGCCGATCGGCCTGTTCGGCCTGTACATGCGGGCCAAGCTGGAGGAGAGCCCGGTGTTCACCGAGCTGGTGGCCGAGGGCAAGCAGGAGCACGAAACCAAGACGCAGCTGCGCGACCTGGTGAAACACTGGCGCCCGATAGCGATCTGCGCGGGCATGGTGTTCATGCTGAACGTGCACAACTACACGTTGTTCGTCTACATGGTCGAATACCTGGCCGACCCGGAGCGCGGCGGCTTGTCCGGCAGCTGGAGCCTGGGCCTGACCGCGATCATGTACGCGGTGATGATGATCCTGATGCCGCTCGGCGGCGCCGCATCCGACCGCTTCGGCCGGAAACCGTCCTGGTACTTGTCCGGGATCAGCCTTTTCCTGCTGGCGCTGCCCGCCTTCTACTTCCTGCTGCACGGGAATCTGCTCGTCAAGATCATCGCCTTGCTGGTGCTCGGCATCTGCTATGTGCCGCAGCTGTCGACCATTTCGGCGACGTTCCCGGCGCTGTTCCCGACCCACGTGCGATTCACCGCCTTCGCGTTGACCTACAACGTGGCGACGGCGGTCGCAGGCGGGCCCACCCCGGCGATCAACGAAGCGTTGACGACGTCGTGGACGGACTACTTCCCGGCGTTCTACATGATGGGGGCCAGCATCATCGGCATCGTCGCGGTCTACTTCGCACCGGAGACGGCGGGCGCGTCGCTGCGGGGCACCGAGATTCCTGATGCCAAGCGGTCCAAGCGTGCGCGGGTGGTTCCCGCGCCTGCGTAGTGGCCGCACACCCCTGGCTCGGCGAAAACGGGCTTTCCGTCGCGGCGGAAAGCCCGTTTTCCATGGTCGTGGCCGCGCTGCGGCGCTGCTTCTTTCAGTGAGTGCGGCAATTGCGCTTGGGCAGCCGGAACCCGCGCTTGGCCCACCACGCCAGGCCCGATGCCAAGGCGAACAGAATGCCGATCTCCGCCGCCAGCATCGTCACCAGGGACTCGGTCAATTCGTGCCCTCCTTGCGAGTGTGATACCCCCACCCGTTTCATCGCCCGGGCAATGGCGGGTATTTCCGTTCCGCGTGGTGAGACCGGTCACCGCCTGACCCGCCGACGGCAAGGGTGGTCAGAGGTTCACAAGCGCCAGCGCGCCCGCGCTCCGGGCGAACCGGTGCGACGAAGGACCGGGCACTGGCAGGTGGCTACTCTCGGCTGGTGGGGCGCACACTGTCGGTATCGCGCCATGGCAAGGTTGTGACGTGACCGACGTCGTCTTCCAAGCCGCCCCGACTGCCCGACAGCACACCGTCGCGGACATCGTCCAGCACATCGTGCAGCAGACCGTGGCCAACCGGATGGAACCGGGCGACCGATTTCCCCCGGAGCGGCAGCTGGTCGAACAACTCGGCGTGGGACGCACGGTCTTGCGCGACGCCATGAAGTGCCTGAACGTGCTGGGGTTCGTGGAGGTCCGCCAAGGTGACGGGACGTACCTGGCCGAGGCTGGAGCGACGCTGCTGTCCCGGACGGTCTCGTGGGGCCTGTTGCTCGGTGGCCGCCAGGCATGGGAACTCGTCGAGGCGCGGCACTTCGTGGAGGTGGCCCTCGCCCGGCTGGCTGCCCAGCGGCGCACCGAAGACGACATCGCAGCCATCGACCGTTGCCTCGACCGGATGGCCACCCCGGATTCGGCCGACGAATTCGCGAAAGCCGAAGGTGAGTTCCACGCCGCCATCGCCGCGGCGAGTCACAACGCGCCACTGCAATCGGTGTTCCACGCCGTCATGAACCTGCTCGACGGCAGAATTCAGCACGTGATCAGGCGTGCGGAAGACGTGCACATCGTCGTCGACCAGTACCGCGCGATCGCCGACGCCATCGAGGCAGGGGACGAACGGATGGCCAGCGCCAAGATGGCGGGTCACATCGCCTACGTCACCGCACTGCTCGGGGAGTCACTGGCCGAGCGAGCCGAGGCAGCCCCGGTCAGCTGAGGTGACCGAGGCAGGCGAGGTCGAGGGCGCCGAACGGGCGCGTGCCGTGTGCCCGCACGGTGCTCGCCAGGTGCCGCCTGGCTGGTCGCACCCCGGAGGACAGCGACTTTTCACGGCCCACGTCGGGCTGCGGATGTCTGCTGGCACACAGGGCTGCGGATGCCTGCCGAAAAGGATCTTGCCGGTCGCCGCGAATTTTCCGGAACCGGAATTCCCCCTGCCGCGTCGGACGAATTGCTGGTGTAGGTGGCCCGATGTACTGTCTCAGCACTGCGAGAGCCGGAAGTGCTGGGGAAGGCTGGCGAGTTGACTCACGAACCCGACAGGCCGACGGGGGCAGAGCACGAAGGACATCTCCACGAGGCGGCCATGCGGCACGCCGAGGCCTACGACAACGCGTCGGATCAGGCGGAGCGGCGGAAAGCGCTCGGCCGCCTCGTTCCTTCCGCGCTGGCCGTGATCGTCGTGGAGTGGCTGCGTGACATCGCGCTGTACGGCGCTCTGCTGGCCGGTGTCGTTGCCGTGTTCGCCGGCTTGACCGCATCGAGTTCCGGCTGGAAGGCCGGGCTCGTCGCGGCCGGAGTCGCCGGCGTCGTCGTGGCGCTGGTGGCGAAGCTTCGGCGCTGGCGTCCCTGGGCTCAGTGGGTCACCTACCTGGCCGTCGTGGCGGTCGACGTCGGGCTCGTCGTCCTCATGGAGCAGGCGACGGGCTGACCGCGAGGCGAGGTCCGCAGGCACGAGCGAAGGGGAGAAGCAGGTGGGTTACACGGTCGAGCGAGCCGATCTCCGCGGCTGGGCGAAGGAAGTCGGGAACGTCGCCTCCGACATGGGAAGCGCACACGACTACGCGCAGAGCAACATCGCCGACGGCGACTTCGGGCGGATTCTCGAACTGATCACCGATCCGTACGAGCAGATGATCCCGAAGTTCCACGAGGTGCTGCGGGAGGACCACACCCGCCTGCAGAAGACCAGCAAGGCGCTCGCCGCCGCCGAACGGACCTACAAGGACATGGAGGACGCGGCGCGCAACGACTTCACCAAGCTGGACAAGGGCGATCCCGGCCGGGTGGAGGACGACGGCGAGTCGAAGTCGTTCAGCCACCAGGACGGCTCCGCGGAGCTGACCGCGCCCAGCTCCGAGGTCGGGCCGCCGCCCGAGGTCTCCTTCGGCTTCGCGCTGGACAAGGTCTGCGAGCTGGTCAGCTACGTCGGCGGGCCGGACATCCGGGAGGAAGTCGCCAAGTGGATCACCGGTGACACGGAGAAGGCGGCCCGTCAGGCCGACGCGTGGAACAAGCTCGCCGCCTGCACCGACGTCAGCAAGGAGAACTTGGCGAAAGGCCAGCAGGTGATCGACGGCACCTGGTCCGGCGACGGAGCGACCGCGGCCAGGAAGCAGATCCAGAAGTGGCTCGAGGCGCTGGGCGACCAGGCTTCCGGCATGCGCAAGATGAGCGAGCACCTGCTCGACT
Organism: Thermocrispum agreste DSM 44070; assembly: GCF_000427905.1. Lineage (GTDB taxonomy): Bacteria > Actinomycetota > Actinomycetes > Mycobacteriales > Pseudonocardiaceae > Thermocrispum > Thermocrispum agreste. The sequence goes on from NZ_ATYX01000006.1 coordinate 207,464, forward strand.
CGACCAAGCAGGCGCTGCAGATGGCCCAGGTGGTGGTGGACATCGTCAAGACGGTCGTGGACCTGGCGTCCGCGGCGCTGTCCAACGCCGCCATTCCCGGTTACGGGCAGTGGAAGCTGATCAAGTCCGCCAAGGAGGCGGTGCAGATGATCTGGAAGGCCATCAAGGTGATCAAGGTGTTCTGGGACGCGCTGAAGATGATCATCGACTCGATCAAGATGATCGCGAACCAGATCACGCTCGAGTCGCTGCCCCCGGCCCCGAAGGCGGCATGACATGGCCACCGACTTCTCCGCCTACGACGACGCGATCCGGAACGCCTTCCGCGAGCTGAACGCCACCATCGCCGAGGCGCGGCGCGAGCTGGAGCGCTTCAAGGAGCGCAACAAGCCGACCGACGAGGAGATCAGCGAGCTGCACCGGCTGGCTCGCAGCGGCGAGCTGGGCGAGGACATGCGGGAGCTGGCCCGCCTGGTCGACGCCGGTGAGGACTCCTGGCAGGCGGTGTTCTCCGGCGAGTCGCCGAACCGGGACCTGCTGCACGCTCACCTGGACCGGATGATGGCGCAGAACCGGGATGCGGTCGCCGAGGCGCTCGCCGACGACCCGGAGCTGGAAGAGGCCCGGCGCGAAGTCGAGGGTGACGGACCCGGGGCGCCGCCTGCTCCGCCGGGGGCGCGGGGTCAGGCGAGCTCGGGCCCGGCCCGGCCGCCGCGGCGCGACGAGCCGGAAGACGACGACGGCATCGACGACTTCGACGACTACCACCCGCTGCGGTAGGCGGGGCGGAAAGTCCCCGGTCGCAGGTCCTGTGCGCTGCCGACTTTCTGCCGCAGCAGGCCCTGCGTGCCGCCGCCTAGCGTCGCTGTCAGGCGCATCAGGGCGGTCCCGCACGGTTGCACCGGCACATCGGGCCGGTCGGCGCGGCCGGCCAGGAGGGTGGTTGCCATGCCGGAGGCGAAGACCTGGACCGTGGAGATCGTCATCGACGAGCACGAGCGGCAGACCAGGGCACGGGCCGAACTGCGCACCACGGACGCGGCCACGGTCGGCACCGGCCTCGCCAGGCGGAACCCGCACGACGAGGACGTTCCGGCGATCGGCGACGAGCTGGCGGTGGCGCGCGCCCTGGCGGACCTGTCGCACCAGCTCGTCGAGCAGGCCTCGGCCGACATCGAGGCCGTGACGCATCGGCCCACCTCGCTCGTCGAGTAGCGAACCGGGCGATCCTCAGCCGGTACCGACCGTGGTGCGCCCGTCCGTGCTGGGCTCCGGGGCGGCGTCGGTGAGCTCGACGCTCACCACGCCGGGCACCGTGCGCGCGATCGCTTCCACGACGAGCCGTTCGGCGTGGTCCCGGAACTTCCCGGAGATGGTGACCGCTCCTGCCACCGACCTCACCCGCCACGGCAGGCGCAGATTGGTGTACTCGGTCAGCAGCCGGGCGACACCGGCCTGGATCGCGTCGTCCGGCCGCACCAGCGGCCTGAGCAGGTCACGCCTGCTGATGATCCCGACGAGTTCGCCGTCGCGGACCACCGGCAGGCAGCGCAGGCGGTTGTCGATCATCAGGTGTACGAGCTCGTGCATGTCGGCGTCCGGCGTGGTGACCTCCACCGGGTGCTTCATCACGTCGGCGACGGTGCCGGTCATGCCGTCGTCGCGGATGCTTGCGGCCAGCGCGTCCTGTTCGGTGATCACGCCGACCACCTGTCCGCGGTCGTCCACCACCGGAAGGCCCGCGAAACCGTTCTCCACCAGCTCGTGGATCGCTTCGCGTACCGGGGTGTCCGGGCTGACGGTGACGACCGGCCTGGTCATGATCTCGGCGGCTCGCATGGCGTTCACCTTCTTCGGCTCGTGATATCGCGACGGTATGTCGCGGCCGCACCCGCCGCCTCTGCCATTGGTCGGCGGGGGCAGGGTCTTGTGAACCGTTCGACCGGCCCCATCGAGTCGGGACGTCTGGCACTGCGCTCCGCCGTCGCCGCCGCGTGGAATCGAGGCAGAAGCATCGAGCCGATGCCCGGTTCACGATTCGGAAAGGAGTTCGCCATGGGCTTGCTGTCCCCCCGTCGCCCGCAGCCGCTGCTGCCGGCGCTGTCCGAGCTGTTCGACACCTTCCCGTCGCTGTCCGGCCTGCCCGCGCTGTTCGACGCGCATGTGCCGCTCATCGAGGACGAGCTCGCGGACGGCCGGTACACGGTGCGAGCCGAACTGCCGGGCATGGACCCGGAGAAGGACATCACCGTGTCCGTGCGCAACGGCGTGCTGTCCATCGAGGCCGAGCGCACCGAACGCACCACGGGCAAGACCCGGTCCGAGTTCCGCTACGGCCGGTTCACCCGCTCGATCGCGCTTCCGCCAGGGGCACGCGAGGACGAGGTCGAGGCGTCCTACGACAACGGCATCCTCACCGTCACCGTGGCGCTGGAGGAGGCGGCGGAGCCGGTGAAGCGGGTGAAGATCACCACCGGGCCTGCCGCGGGGGAAAGCGACCGGGAATGACGATGGCCGAGCCCGTTCCCGACCGGCAGACGCTGTGGACGGCTCTGGCGCTGGCCGTGCATGCGCCGTCGGTGCACAACACCCAGCCCTGGCGGTGGCGGTTCGGCCAGCGCAGCGTGCACCTGTATGCCGATCCGCAACGCTGGCTGCCCGCGACCGATCCCGCCGGGCGCGACATGGTGATGAGCTGTGGCGCTGCCCTGCATCACGCGCGGATCGCGCTGGCCGCGCTCGGCTGGGCGGGCACAGTGCACCGGCTGCCCAACCCCGCCGACCCGGATCACCTCGCCGCCATCGAACTGCACCGCGAGGAACCGTCCCGCGAGGTTCTGGCGTTGGCGACGGCGATCCCGCATCGCCGGTCCGACCGGCGTCGGTATGCGTCGTGGCCGGTGCCCGACGCGCGGTACCTGGAGTACGCCGAGCTGGCGGCCGCCGAAGGCGTGGTGCTCCGGGCGGTGCCGGACGGTGCCGAGCGGCAGGCGCTGGTCGCCGCGATCGCGGAAGCGGACCGGCTGCAGCGCAGCGATCCGCGGACCGTCGGCGAGCTGGCCAGCTGGAGCGGCCGGGGCCGGCTCGCCGAGGACGGGGTGCTTGCGGCGAGTGTGGCCGAGGCGGCCGGCTACGGCGACCTGACGCTGCGCACGTTCGCCGGGACACCGGACACCCCGCCGCCGCCCGACGGGGCGGGCGACCTGCTGGTCCTGGGTACCGCATCGGACGACCGGACGGCACAGCTGAAAGCCGGCGAAGCGGCCAGCGCGGTGATGCTCGCCGCCACCACCGACGGCCTGGCCAGCTGCCCGTTGACCCAGCCGTTGGAGGTCGGCAGCACCCGGGCCATGGTCACCGACGTGCTCGGCGGTGATCTCGTGCCGCACATGGTGATCCGGATCGGCTGGCCGACCCTGGCCGGTCATCCGCTGCCGAAGACTCCGCGCAGGCCGGCCGACGCGGTGCTCGACACCGAGCCTGCCTGATCTGCCCGCGGGTGCGTCGTCGCCGAGCACGGGGTGTGACATGCGCGAGGTGAAGGGGGCCCGTTGGTCACCGGGCTGCGGACTTGTGGCCCTGGCCGGGCGCCTGGCGCTGGGGCAGCGTCGAGGCATGGGACCGCTGGCACGGACGAGGACCTGGGGAGCCACCGCCGAGGAAGCTCGCTGCAGGCTTCCCGGGGACGAGCTGATGCCGGACGCGGACGCCACGGCCACCCGCGCGACCAGCATGCCTGCCCGGGCCCAGGACGTCTGGCCGTGGATCGCGCAGACCGGCCAGGACCGCGGCGGCTTCGACAGCCACGACACGGTGGCCGACCTGGCCGGCTGCCGCATCCACAGCGCCCGGCATCTCGACCCGCAACGGCGGCTGTCCGGGCCGGGTGACGAGCTGCACCTGCATCCCGAGGTCGCGCCGATCGTGGCGGAGATCGAGCCGCCGGAGTACCTGGTCCTGCGGGCACCCCGCGACCAGCACCGGTCGGCATCGTTCGGCTTCACCCGGAATTTCGCCGTCACCCCGAACGCGTCCGGCAGCCGTGAGCCGGTGCGGGAGCGACACCGCTATCGACGCCGTTGGCGGGCGGTCGTGGTCACGCGGATCGAAGTCGTCAGTTTCGTCATGCACCGGGCGATGCTGCGCGGCATCGCCGAGCGCGCCCGGGCGACCACCCCGAGGGAGGCATCGTGAGCACACTGCTGGGTGGCAAACCCGTCACCGTGGGGATCGACGGTTCCGACCGGGCCATCGTGGCCGCCCGATGGGCGGCATCCGCCGCCGCTCATCGGCACGCGCCGATGCGTCTGCTGCACGCCACCGGCTACACCGAAGCGGTCGCGGGTACGCTTCCGCCCGCGCAGCGCCTTTGGGAGCAGCTGCAGCGCACCGGTGACGACGCACTGGAGCTGGCGTTCCGCGCCGTTCGCGAGGTCGCCGACGTGCAAGTCGAGAAGGTGCTGGTGGACGACCCGCCGGCCCGGGCGCTGCTGAAGGCCGCGCAGGACAGCCGCATGCTCGTGGTCGGCGGCTCGGGCCACCCCGGGGCGGTCAAGGGCCTGCTGGTCGGCTCACTCGCCACCCAGCTGGCCGCCCACGCGCGGGCGCCGGTGGCGGTCGTCCGCGGCGCGGATGCCGACCGGCGGCCGGAACGCGACCCGGTGGTGGTCGGCGTGGACGGCAGCAGGCTGTCGACGGATGCGATCGCCGTGGCGTTCGAGGAAGCGGCGTTGCGCTCGGCGCCGCTGATCGCCGTGCACGCCTGGAGCGACGCCGACACCAGCCAGGTGTTCGGCGAGAGCCGGATGGCGTTCGACTGGGAGCCGATCGAGCGCTCTGCGGAGCGGCTGCTCGCCGAGCAGCTGGCGGGCTGGGGGGAGAAGTACCCGGACGTGCCGGTGCGGCGGCGGGTCGCGCGGGACCGGCCTGCCCACGCCCTGCTGGCGGAAAGCGATTGCGCCCAGCTGGTCGTGGTGGGCAGCCGCGGCCGCGGCGGCTTCCGGGGCCTGCTGTTCGGGTCGACCAGCCAGAAGCTGATCCACCACGCCGCATGCCCGGTCCTCGTCGTGCGACCGGCAGGACAGTTCCCATGACCACCACCGCCGGCGGCCGGGACGCGGTCACGGCCTACCCGGTGCGGGTGACCGGCAGGCTGGACGAGCCGTTGTCCCGCGGTCTGTGGCTGGTGAAGTGGATCCTGGCCATCCCGCACTACCTGGTGCTCGCCTTCCTGTGGATCGGCTTCGTCGTGCTCACCCTGGTGGCGGGCGTGGCGATCCTGTTCACCACCAGGTACCCGCGGCCGATCTGGGACTTCACCGTCGGGGTGATGCGCTGGTCGTGGCGGGTGCACTACTACACCTACGCCGCGCTGGGCACCGACCGGTATCCACCGTTCACGCTGGCCGACGTGCCGGACTACCCGGCGCGGCTGACCGTCGACTATCCCGAGCGGCTGAACCGCTGGCTGGTGCTGGTCAAGTGGCTGCTGGCCATCCCGCACCTGATCATCGTCGGCGTGTTCGCCGGCGGGGGCATCTGGCTGACCACCACCACCGACACCGGCCCGCGCGGCTTCCAGTGGGCCGCGGGCGGCCTGATCGGCGTGCTGGTGCTGTTCGCCGCCATCGCGCTGCTGTTCACCGGCCGCTATCCGCGGCCCATCTTCGACTTCGTCATGGGCATGGACCGGTGGGTGGTGCGCACCGGCGCCTACACCGCGCTGATGACCGACGAGTACCCGCCGTTCCGGCTGGATCTGGGCGAAACCGAACCGGAGGCCCCAACCGCCCCGCACGACGATCCGCCGCCCGAACCCGTCCCGCACCGATGGACCGCGGGCAAGATCACGATGGTGGTGATCGGCGCGCTCGCCGCACTGCTGTCCGCAGGCACGGTGACCGGTGGGGTCACCCTGCTGTGGCTGGACCAGACGCAGCGGGACGACGGATTCGTGTCCACGTCGCGCTCGTTCGCCACTAGCGGCTCCGCGATCGCCAGCGACCAGATCGAGGCCGGCGGGATCGCGGAAGGTGAGCTGGCCGCACTGCGCACGTTCGTCGGCGACGTGCGCGTGGAGGTGCAGCCGGTCGGCAACCGGCCGGTGTTCGTCGGCATCGCGCCCGCCGACGACGCGGCTCGCTATCTGCAGGGTGTCAGCCACATCGAGGTGGACGACTTCGACAGCGCACCGGTGGCCCGTCCCGGGTCCGCCGTGCTGACCCCGCCCGCGGACAACGGCTTCTGGGCGGTTCAGGCGTCCGGCCCCGGTCCGCAGCAGGTGACGTGGACGGCGCAACCGGGTGACTGGGTGGTGGTCGTGGCCAACGCCGACGGCTCGCCAGGGGTGAGCGCGATCGTCGGCGTCGGTGCGGAGCTGCCCGCGTTGCCGCTGGTGGGAGCGGGACTGCTGGTGTTCAGCGTGTTCCTGCTGGTGGTCGGCGGGGCGCTCGTCGCGGTGGCGATCAGTCAGGCGTCGGCGCGGTCGCCGAGCCGCAGCGGCTGAGACGGTCCCATGGTCCCGTCGTTCCGGGACTTTCCGGCGCGGCCGGACGACCCGATGCGGTGTAGCGTCGCTGGTGTGGAGGTCTGACATGAACAGCAAGGTCACCGTTGCCGACGTGATGACGACCGATGTGGTCACGGTGCCGCCGACGGCGCCGTTCAAGGAGGTCGCGCGGGTGCTGGTCAGCCGGGGCATCAGCGCGGTGCCGGTGGTGGACGAGGAATCGAGGCTGCTCGGGGTGGTGTCCGAAGCCGACCTGCTGGTGAAGGAGAGCGGTTCCACCGGGTGGAAGCGGCCCGCGATGATCGCAGGCGCCAAGCGCTGGCGGAAGTGGGCGAAGGCACGCGCCACCACGGCCGCGGAGGCGATGACGCCGGCGGTGAAGTCGATCGAGCCGACCGCGTCGCTGTCCGAGGCGGCTCGCCGGCTGACCGAGGAGCGGCTGCGCCGTCTGTTCGTGGTCGAGGACGGCAAGCTGGTCGGCGTCATCGCCCGGCGGGACGCCGTGCGCGCCTTCCTGGCCGACGACGAGGACCTGCGCGAGACGATCCGCACGGAGGTCCTGCGCGACGGTCTGTGGCTGGATCCGGACACGATCGAGGTGTCGGTCCGGGACGGAGTCGTCACGCTCCGCGGAACGGTGGAACGGCGCAGCGAGGTCGCCCTGGCCGAGTCGATGACCGCACGCACACCCGGCGTGGTGGACGTGCGCAACGAGCTGACGTACCGGATCGACGACCGCGACGTCGAGCAGGAGATGGCCGAAGCCAGGCGGAACTGGCGCAAAGCCAGGGAAGGGTTCGACTCCGATGGCTGACGACGGCGCGCCCGTGGTGGCGGTGACCGTGCCGCATCCCGAACGCACCGCGGTGGTGAGTGCGACGGTGTCCGACACCGACATCGGCCAGTTCCTCGAGCGCGCGTATCAGGCGGTCAGCGATGTGGTGTCCGAGCAGGGCGTGGCGATTGTCGGGCCACCATTCGCCAGGTACCGGCGTCGCGGCGACGGCCGCTTCGACGTCGAGGCCGGCTTTCCCGTGTCCAGTTACATCTGGACGGTCGGCCAGGTCCGCTCGTCGGTCCTCCCCGCCGGGGAGCGGGCGACGCTGGAGCATGCCGGGGCGTACGACGAGATGGCGCCCGCCTACGCGGCGGTCGCCCAATGGGTCGAGGACCACGGCGGCATCCCGGAGGGTGACGCCTGGGAGGTCTACCTCAGCCCACCGGACCCGGACGACGCGTCCACCGCCCGCACGCGGATCGTGCAGCCGTACCACGTGGCGTCGGAATCAACGGCCGGGAGTGCGGCCGGCGACGACTGAGGCAAGCCGGTTGCCCCACTCCTTCGCCCGGTCGATTTCACCGTCGAGCAACGGACCTGCCTTGTCCTCGACGTAGAACGTCTCCGGTCGGGCGACGAGCCGGCATCCGGCACGTCTGAGTGCCCGTGCCGCGCTCCGGGCCGCCGAACCGGGCAGCCGTGGCCGGGAGATCTTGGTGTCGAAGGTGGCTGCCTGCACCGTGACCGATCCGAGCCCGGACAGCCACTCGCGAATGCCGTCACCCGGCGACACCGTCTCCTGCTCCTCCCGCGCGTCTCGCCGGGTCATGGAACGGGACATGCCGAACGCGTGGGTCGGGCCGCCGACGACCAGCACGTCGGCGTCGACGGTGCTGGGTGCCGAGCCCACCTCGACGAGATCGACTTGCGCGGCCGATGCGAGGCCGCGGGCGATCGCCTCGGCGATCGCCTTGGTGTTGCCGTACATCGATTCGTAGACCACAAGTGCGTGCATCCTGCCAGCGTGCCCGGCCCGGGTGGCCGGAAAGAAGTGCGGGAAGTCGCCCGGCCGGGTCCGGATGCGCGGGCAGAAAGTCCCATCGGCCGGGGACTTTGCGAGCTGCCGGGCGCTGTCGGTGTCCAGCAGGCTGCAAGTACGTCTGATCCGGGCGCGACGGGCACGGTGTGGCGAAACGTGCCTCGGCGGCTCGGACAGGCGTGACGCCAGGGCGGACGATCCGCCCGCGTTCTGCGGAACGGGTGGGAGAGATGAGCAGGTGGACGGCAGCGCAGCGCCGCGAGATCACCGAGGCGGTGAACTGTTCGCCCGCGGTGTGCGGGCCACGTCCGTGGTCGTTGCGGTTCGTGGACGGCGCCGTGGAGCTGTGCCGCAACGACCGGGGGCAGGAAAGCCTCCCCGAAGCCGTGCGGCGTGACCGGCTGGTGTCCTGCGGCGCGGCTGCCGCCACGCTCGAGATCGCACTCCGCGGCCGCGGCTTGCGCACCACGCTGCGGCTGGACCCGGACCACGGAACCGAGGTGCTGGCCCGGGTCACCGTCGACGGCGGGCTGCTGGTCACCGAACGGGAGCGGCACCTGTTCGCTGCGGTGTTCCTCCGGCACAGCTATCGGCGCCCGTTCGGCGAGCAGCCGGTGAACCACGACACCTGCGCGCGCATCATCAGCGAGCACGGGCCGGACGGGCACGGTGTCGAGGAAACCCAGGTGATCCGCATCGACGACGACGCGGGCATTGCCGCGACCGCGCGGCTCCTCGGCTACGCCGCGGCCGCGCTGCGTGCCGACGCCGGATATCAGCGTGACCTCGCCGCATGGTCGCAGCAGGAGTCGCTCGGCGATTTCGACACCATGCCGTGGGCGTTGATCCGGACCAGTACTCGCCTGCCGGACCAGCCGACCTTGGTGGAGCGCTTGCGCCGGCAGACGACATTGCTGGTGATCACCTCCAGCGACACCCGCATCGACCACTTGCGCGCTGGTGTGGCGACCCAGCGCGTGTGGCTGGCGGCCGTGGTGCGGGGCATGGTGGGTTCCGTGCACACCCAGTCGCTGCATCTGCGAGAGGTCCGTGCCGGGCTGATCGAGCACCTCGGCCTGGCGGGCTTCCCGCACGTGCTGATGCGGCTGGGGCATCCCGCGCCGATGCTGACCCCGCCGCGCCCGCGTCGGACCGGTGGGTGGGCGGCGGCCCGGTGAACCCACTGGCCGGACACGGCCCATTCCGGCGCCGTCACCTGCGTCGACGGTGCGCAAGTCCCTGCGATTGAGGACTTGCGGCAAGGGCCGGACGAGCGGCCGGTGACCTAGCGTCGAAGCATGAGTTCCACTGACACCAAGCCGCTCGTCGTCGGGGTCGACGGCTCCGCCGGGGCACGGCAAGCCATCCGGTGGGCGGTGCGGACGGCCGCCCTGTACGACGCGCCGCTGCTGCTGACCCATGCGCTCGGGGTGCCGGACCACTACGCAGGCGTACTTCCGCCCACGCCGAAGGTGGTCGATGCCGTTTGGGCGCGCGGCAACGCCTTGCTCAACGACGCGGTCCGGTACGCGGAAAGCCTCGGTGCCGGCGACGTGCGCACGGAGATCCGGGAAGACAGCCCGAACGCGGTGCTGCTCGACGTGGCGCGCGGAGCGCAGATGCTGGTTCTCGGCGCTCCCGAGCACCACCGGCTCACCGACATCGTGGTACTCGGGCCGCTGGCGCCGCAGCTGTCGGCGCATGCGCCGTGCCCGGTGGTGGTCGTGCACGGCGACCAGACAGACCCGGCCACCGCGCCGGTGGTCGTGGGCGTCGACGGATCACCACTGTCAGAGCGGGCGCTCGCCCTCGCGTTCGAGGAAGCACTGAGACGGCGCGCGCCGCTGACGGCCGTGCACGCCTTCAGCGGCGCCTTCGCCGAAGCAGTCCTGGCCGAGCCGATCCCGGACTGGCCGCCGCTGGACCGGCTCGAGCGGGAGATCCTCGCCGAGCGCCTCGCCGCCTGGTCGGAGAAGTATCCGAGCGTGCAGGTGCGCCGGGAGCTGGTGCACCAGAGCCCGGGACCGGCGTTGATCGAGTTCAGCAGGAATGCGCAGCTGGTCGTGGTGGGCAGCCGCGGGCTGGGCGGTTTCCGCGGCCTGCTGCTGGGGTCGACCAGCCAGAAGCTGATCTACCACGCGGCGTGCCCGGTGATGGTGGTCCGGCCGGAGAAGGCAGCGGATTGAGCGGGCGGCCCGGTACGGCCGGCCACGGTCGGCCGCCTGGGCTCGCCGCAGCGGTGGAGACCGCGGCCGCACACGCCACCGGCAGCGTGCCCATTGCTGCCCCGGACGATCGGGTGGCGGACCTGCTGGCGGGGATGCGCGGGCAGCGGTTCGACAGCGCCGGCGTGATCGCGGTCTGTGCCGGGGAGCGGCTGGCCGGCGTGGTGACGATCGAACGGCTGCTGGCCGCTCGGCCCGGCGCACGGCTGGCCGACGTGATGGACACCGATCCGCCACGGGTCGCACCGGGCGCCGACCAGGAGCAGGCGGCGTGGGTGGCGGTCCAGCACGGGCAAGCAGGGCTCGCCGTGATCGACGAGGCCGGTCGTTTCGCCGGGCTGGTGCCGCCGCAGCGGCTGCTGGGGGTGCTGCTGGCCGAGCACGACGAGGACATGGCCAGGCTCGGCGGGTTCCTGGCGTCCACCAGGAGGGCACGGCTGGCGATCACCGAGCCGGTGCGGCGCCGGTTGTGGCATCGGCTGCCCTGGCTGCTCATGGGCCTTGCCGGGGCGTTGCTGTCCGCGGGCCTGGTCGGCGCGTTCGAGGCGCAGCTGCAGCAACAGGTGCTGATCGCGCTGTTCGTCCCCGGGGTCGTCTACATCGCCGACGCGGTCGGCACGCAGACCGAGGCGTTGATCATCCGCGGACTGTCCGTCGGCGCCGGAGTCGCGCGAGTGGCACTGCGGGAAACCGTCACCGGGCTGGCACTGGGGGCCTTGCTCGCCCTCCTGACGTTACCGGTGATCTGGGGCGTGTGGGGGCTGGCCGATCTCGCGCTGGCGGTTGCCGTCGCCGTGTTCGCCGCCAGCGCCACCGCCACGACCGTTGCGATGGCCCTGCCGTGGCTGTTCGACCGGTTCGGCGTGGATCCGGCCTACGGATCCGGCCCGCTGGCGACGGTGGTGCAGGACCTGCTGTCCGTGCTGATCTACTTCCTCACGGTCTCCTGGATCGCGCTCTGACCGGTTCCTGGACCGCGTACGCAACGGAGTGGCGCGGGCGGGGGATCGGCGCGGGTCACTCCGTCCCAGACCAGCGCGGGGCAGGGACGACCCTGGCCTTCGTCACCCCGGGGACGGCCTCTGCGACCACCTGCGCGATGTGCCGCTCCTGTGGGTCGTCGAACTGGTCGATCACGATCGCTTCGCCTTCCCGCACCGAGACGGTGAACCGGCCGGCGTCACCCAGCATCGCCAGGTGACGGCGCACGTCGGCGGCGATCTCCCGGTCCGTGCGGCGGAGCACCCGCAGCAGGTCCCGCCGGGTCACGATGCCGACCAGGCGACCGGCGTCCACGACGGGCATGCAGCGCCGGTGCTCGGTGACCATGACCTCGGCGAGCTGGGCGACGTCCATGGTCGACGGGCACACCTGTGCCGGGGTGGTCATCACCTCGCCGACCTTTTTCGGCGGGGATTCGCGCTCGTCGTCCGCACTGGTCCGGTACCGGGGATCGCGCGGGAACTGCTCGCGTACCAGGTCGGCCTCGGTCACCACACCGACGACCCGGTCGTTTTCGTCGACCACCGGCATGGCGGTGTAACCCTTTCTGGACAACAGATCCGCCGCCGCTTTGACCGTGGTCGATTCCCGCACCGTCAAAACCGGATGCGACATGATGTCCCGCACACGCATGACGCCTCCTCCCACGTCGACGCTAGGGCGTCGGGCATCCGATTCACCGCGTCCGCAGGAACTCCGTTTCGGGGACTTTTGTCCCGTGCGGGGCCTCCGGCGGGGTTCCGTTCGGTGACCGGTGGTCGGCGCCACCGCGTTGTCGCCACCGCGTTGTCCCGGAAAAGCGGGCGCAGCAGCGACGGGGACGTTCGGCCCTTCTCGGATTGTCCGCTTTTGCCTACCGTCGGGACAGATCCGGTCGCCGCCGAGTTGGGAGGACGCCATGTCCGTCACAGGGCCGCCGAAATCCCCGAAATTGCCGCCGCGCTGGTTCGTCCGCGCGGCCTGGTCGGTGCATCGTGGCCTGTATCGGATCCTGCCGGGCAGGCGCGCATTGTGGCGGCAGCGCGGAAAGCGGTGGGGCACCATGCGGCTGACGACCATCGGCAGGCGCACGGACAGCCGCGCGCGGTGATCGTCGGTTACGTCGAGGACGGCGACGACCTGGTCACGTTGGCGATGAACGGGTGGGCGAACCCGGAACCGGCATGGTGGCTGAACCTGCAGGAGAACCCGGACGCCACGGTCGAGCTGGTGGGCGGCAGTGGGAGGATTCACGCGTACGCCGCCACCGAAGAGGAACGCGAGCGGTTGTGGGCCGAATGGCGGAAGTACGAACCGAAACTCGACGATTACGCGGCATTGCGCGACACCGAAACCGCGGTGGTCGTGCTCCAACGCCGAGCCACGTGACAGTGGAACTGCGTCGCGATTCGCTTTGTTGCGTTCCGCGGCAATCGGGCTCCCACGCACGACGATTCGGGCATTGTGGCCGCGCTATCACCGAAACGGTTGCGATATTCACCCGGGCAGCGGATTGTTGACGGAGCGGAGTCGATTTGATGCTCTCAGTGACGTCCGCTGAGAGGAACGGTCATGCGCCAGGTTCAGCTGTCCCTGTGGAATCCGGACTCGGCTCCGCCCGCCAAACCGGAGAACGGGTCGTATCGGCGCATACGGGTGCTGATCACGGCGAAAACCGCGCCGCTGCCCACGGCGCACGACTCCGAGGTCGTCTGCGTGGCCGGGCTCCGGTTGGACGATCCGGCCGAAGAATCCTGGATCCGGCTCTGCCCGATCGATGTCCGCGGTCTTGCCGCCGAGGACCGGTTCCGCAAATACGAGATCGTGCTGCTGCACGCCAAGCCGTCGCGTACCGACCGGCGGCCGGAAAGCTGGGTGCCGAACCTGGCCGCCATGCGCCGGGAGACGTGGGTGCTCGGCTGGTCGCGGCGCCGGAGCCTGATCGACCCGCACCTCACCCGGACCATGTGCGAGCTGCTGCGCGACGTGCGGGCCAACCCGGCCGCACGCTCGTTGGCGGTCGTTCCCGTTGCCGGTGTCGAGGACCTGGAGATCACGCGGAACCCGCGGTGGATGCCCCGGCAGCGGGCACAGGTCGCCGGTGCTGCCGGCAGGACCGCCCCGGACGGGCGTGTGGCCGGACCACTGCGGGCACCGCGCTTTCAAGTTCGCTACCGGTACCGGTGCCCTTCGGACCGCTGCACCGGCCATCGCCAAGCGATCGTCGACTGGGACCTTGCGGCCTTGCAATACCGGTACCGCGATCACAGCGACGCCGAACTCCGGGAAGCCATCACACGGGACTTCATGGTCAGAAGGCTCAGGCCGAACTGCGACATCGCCTTCTTCGTGAGCAGCCGCGCCGCGCGCGCGGACTCGTTCAGCGTGCTGGGCGTCTACAACCCGCCGCGCTCGGTCCGGGCCGCCGGCTGGTCCCGCAGGAACGGGCGGCAGCGGCGTTCCCCGGCCCGCGTCCGGCGTGCCTAGCCGGATCGGCGCGAGGGCGTCGAGCCGTCCGTGGTCACCGGTCCGCTCGAGCCCGTCCCGGTCCGGGGTGGTCCATCGATCGTCCCGGCGCCGCCGAGATCGGCGCCGGGTAGCGCCCCAGCCTTTCCACGGCCCTGCCGGTCCACGTCTGCGACACGGCCCGACAAGAAGACCGAGGAAAGGTTGACAGTGATGAACCAGCAGGGAAGGACGGCGGCCGGCAGGTGCCGCAGCGGGTCGCGCAGCGCGCGGCACAGAAGGGCATGGGTGCGCTGCTTGCCTACCGCAAGGGCACCAGTCCGCTGCTGCTGATCACGGTGGCTGTGGTGGCCTTCGCTGCTGCGATCGGCGTGATCGCAGCGCTGAACGCCTTGCACATGCGGATGCCGATGCTGCGGGGCGTCGCGATCTGCATCCTGATCGCGGCACCGCTGTACGTCCTGTATGTCGTCTTCACCGGGACGGAGCGGACCTACTTGTTCGAACGCGGCATGGTGGTCGCCAAGGGGGTGTTCGTCAAGGACGCCGCCTGGGCGGAGGTTGCCGAACTGAAGGTCAACAAGGCGGACAAGGACGGCGTGCTGGCGGGCGCGGTGCTGTCCTACGTGGTGCGCAGGCGCGACGGCAAGAAGATCGCCATCGAAGCGGGCGGCGAGAACGACCAGGTCGGGCCGCGGCTGGAGCAGATCCTGCGCAGCGGCGGTGTTCCGGTCACGCAGTGACCGTCCCGCTGGTGCCCCTCATGCTCCCCCTGTCGCCTCGTTCCGGGGCGCCGGCCGCCGCGGTCGGCGCCCCGTCGCCCGATCACGGTCTTTGCCGAAAACCGGTTCACGTGTCCCGGCTGTGCGGCACAATACGGCCGTATCGGCCGCCGGAGACGAGGGCGCCCGGCGCTCGGACCGAACGAACTGGGTGCGCACAGAGGGGGCCGTGGTCGGATGACGGATCAGCAGCGACACTCGGACGACTTCGCCACGTTCCGCGCGGTACTGCAGGACCTCGTGGCGGCGGGTCTCGGGCCCGATCTCGGCGCCGATTTCGGCGCGCGCTCCGGGATCACCCGGGTCGCCCGGCTCCCGCACGGTGAGCTGCGCCGCAGGCTGTCGGACATCTACGAGTCCAAGTACTCCTCGTTCCTCGCCTACGCCATGAGCAAGCTGGGCAGCAAGCAGGACGCCGAGGACGTGGTGAACGAGGCGTTCGCCAGGGTGTTGCGGGCCAACCCCGACCTGGACGTGCCGGAGGCGCTGGCCGGTTACGTCCGCTCCGCGGTGCACAACGAGATCAACCGCAGGGGCAGTCAGAACTCCAGGGAACGGCTCGAGCAGGCCACCGGCGACCCGGCCGACCTGGAGGCCACGCTGCGCGACCGGAGCAAGCCGCTGGAGGACCGGGTGACCGACGAGATCACCGTCGGCCTGGCCATCCAGCTGCTGTCGCCGCGTGAGCAGCAGGTCATCGCGTTGCGGCACCTGGAGGACGTCAGCGAGAAGGACACGGCGGCACGGCTGAACGTCCAGGTGGGCGCGGTGAAGCGGTACCGGGCCGATGCGGTGAAGAAGATCCAGGCGGCGCTGCGGACCCAGCGGGCGGTCGCGGCGGGCTGACCGGCCGGATCGCCTCGCCAGCCGTCTGGAAACGTCCGTCGTCGTCGTCGTCGATAGGGGGTCGCCTCCGTGCCGACCAAGCCTGCACGCCGTGGTGCACCTGGCTTGGCGCGGATCTTCGCGTCGTCCGGAGCCGTCGTCGGGGCCGGTTTCGTCGTCGCTCCCGGCCACCTGGCCACGTGCGCGCACGTGGCCAGGTGGCCGCGCTGAGCACTGACCCGTCGGACCCCCGCCCGCCCGACCGCGAGGTGACGCTCGACTTCCCGTTCGCCGGGCTCCCGGCGGTGGCGGCCAGGGTGAAACGGTGGCAGCCCATCGCCGCCGACGGCAGCGGAGACATCGCCATCCTGGCGTTCCCGCAGCCGGTGCAGCTGCCGCCTCCGGTGCCGTTGTACTCCGGTGAGCAGCTGTGGGGGCATCGGTTCCAGGTGTGGGGCTTCCCGCACGGCAATCGCTCCGGCGCCTGGTGCGGCGGGGAGCTGCTGGCCAAGCAGGGGACCAGGTGGCTGCAGCTGCAGGGCGATGCCGACACCCCGCCGATCGTCGAGGGCTTCAGCGGCAGCCCGGTGTGGGACGACCAGGTCGGCGCCGTGGTCGGGATGACGGTCGCCGCCGACGTGAACCCGGAGACCACCACGGCGTACCTCATCCCGGCCGAGGACCTGATCGCGGCCGACGAGTCGCTGCTGCCGAATCCGTACCGCGGGCTTGCTCCGCTCGGCGAGGCAGACGCGCAGCTGTTCTACGGACGCAACGAGGACATCGCCCGCGTCGTCGAGGCCGTCCGGGCCAAGGATCTGGTGGCGATCGTCGGCCCGTCCGGGGTGGGGAAGTCGTCCCTGCTGCGCGCCGGTGTCGTGCCTGCGCTGCGGCGGGCGGGAATGGCCGTCCTGGAGGACAAGGACGGGACCGCCCCGCCTGCCGGCTCGGCCGCCGACGTCGTTGTGGCGGTGGATCAGTTCGAGGAACTGGTGCACCACGACCCGGACACGGCACGTCAGCGGTTCGCGCAGCTGGTGGAGTTCGCCCGTCAGCCGAACAAACGGGTCCTGCTGACGTTGCGATGGGACTGCGTCGACGAGTTGTCCTCGGGGCAGACGGCAGCAGCACTCACCGACGGCATGATCGCCGTCACGCCACTGGGGCGCAGCCAGCTGCGCTCGGCCATCCTGGGGCCGGCCGCACACGCGCCGGGTTTGCGCTTCGAGGACGGGCTGGTCGAACGCATCCTCGACGAGGCGTCGGCCGAGCCCGGCCAGCTGCCGCTGGTGGCGTCGTTGCTGGAGCAGCTGTGGTACGCGCGCTCCGGGACCACGCTGACCTGGCAGGCGTACCGACAGCTCGGCGGGGTGCGCGGTGCGGTGGCGCAGCGCGCCGAGGCGGCGATGGCGGCCGTCGTCCACCAGGGCGCCCACGAAGCCGAGGTCGCGCGGCTGTTCCGGGCGCTGGTGCGGCCGACCGACACCGTCGGCTTCGTCCGCAAGGCGGCACGCTAGGCGGACCTGGACGAATACCAGCAGCGGCTGGCGGTCGCCCTGGCGTCCGCCCGCATGCTGGTGATCGATCGCACCGTGGACGGCGAGACGACCGTCGACCTGGCGCACGATGCGTTGATCCAGCACCGGCCGCGGCTGCGGCAGTGGGTGGACAGCGACCGGGAGTTCCTGCAGTGGCGGTCGAGCCTGGAGCGTCGGCGTCGCGCGTGGCTGCGCGCCGGCCGCGACGAGAACATGCTGCCGTCCGGGCAGCTGCTCGCGACCGCCCAGCGCTGGTACGACGAGCGGCGGCACGACTTGTCCCCGGCGGAGTGGGAGTTCGTCGAGCTCGCCTCGCGGCGCAGCAGACGGTCCAAGCGGCGCAGGCAACTGGTCACGACCGGGCTGTGCCTGCTGCTCGCCGTGTCCGTCGTCCTCGCGTCGTTCTTCGTCTATCAGCGCCGGGTGTCCGCGGAGCAGGCCGCGCTGGCCGAGTCGCGCGAGCTGGCGGCACGGTCGCAGCAGACGTCGGAGAGCGACCGGGTGCTGTCGATGAAGCTGGCCTTGGCGGCTTACCAGCGGCACCCCACGGCGGAGGCCGAGCAGGCCTTGTTCCACCGGTATCTGGAGCAAGGACGCCGAGGCGGTGCTCTGGCTCGGGGCGAAGGTGAACAAGGCCGAGGCCAGTGCCGACGGCCGGGTGATCGCCGCCAGCGGCGAGGTCGTCGCGGTGGTGTGGCATCGGGAGAAGGGACGCACGGTCCGGCACAGGCTGCCGGGCACCGACGGGGTCCGCGACGTCGCGGTCGCTTCTGACGGCAGCGCGGTCCTCGCGGTCGGACGTCGGCAGTCGTGGCTGGTCGATCCGCGAAGCGGCAAGGTGCGCCACACCTTCCCGATCGACGAGACGGAGAAGCACGGCTGGGGCCGGGTGGCCGACGACGGAACGGTGCTGCTGTACACCAGCGAGAAGGGACTCAAGGTCTGGCGTCAGAAAGAGGGGAAGTACCAGCTTGCCGGTTTGCCGGAGATCAAGGCTTTCCCGTTCTGGGTGGCTCCGGACGGCAGCCAGGCGATCGTGCGTGGTGAGCCATACACGTCGGACCAATCCCCGGTGTCGCGCGTCGATCTGCGCACCGGCGAGCAGAGCGACCTCGGGCGAATCCCTGCATCGGATTTCGTGGTGAGCCGTACCGGAACAGTCGCGTACTGCGGCGGCGCCGGTGTGGTCGTCGAGCGTGACGGCAAGGCGAGGGAGATGACGAGTCCCGCAGCCGACGAAGCCGCGGTCTGCTCGGCGGTTGCCATCGACGACGCGGGTACCACAGTCGTGTCGGACAGCCTCGTCGTGTCCGTGGAGACCGGGAAGACCACCAGGTGGTCGCTGCTGCCCAGCGAATCGACCGAGTACGACCTGGGCACGGAGGATCACGCCGGTCTCGAGGACTTGGTGCGTGCCGGGGAGCGCGTGTACGCCGTGCAAACTATCGGGCGACGCATCGTGCTGACGGAGGTACCGACAGCCGGTGACCAGCCCGACAACGCCGCGGCCGCGGTGGTCACCACCGACGGACGGTACGTCGTGACGTATTCGGAGGACGGCTCCAAGGTGCGTGTTCGCGAGACCGCGACCGGCAAGGTCACCGAGGCCGAGCGCGACAGCACACACGTCTCGAGCATCGACGTGGGCCAGCCGCGCCCGTTCGACCTCTCCCCGGACGGCAAGTACGTGGCCGATCGAGTCTCACCCACCACCGTGCAGATCTGGACCCTGCCCGCCCTCGAGCCGCTGGCCACCATCGAGGTTCCGCCGGAGGGCCAGACCAGGTTCGACGAGCAGCGGTTCGTGACCGTGGCCGGGACGACCGTCACCTGGTGGGACGTTCGCACGGGAAAGCGGATCAGGGACTACGACGTCGTGGGCGAGAAGCTGGTCGGCCCGACGGAGGAAGTGCGGGACATCGTCCCGCTGGGAGAGGACCGGCTGGCGGCCGTCGCCGACCGGTCCGGGCTGGTCGTCGCCGGCCTGGACGGGAAGAAGATCGACGAAGTGCCAGTCGGACTGGACGCCACGGCGGTCGAGTTCCAACAGTCCACCCCGTATGCGCTCGTGCTGAAGAAGGGGCAGACGCTGGAGCTGTGGGACGTCCGCGCCAAACGGCAGGTGGGCCGTCCGCTCACCGGTGTGGGGCAGAGCGACGAGGACGCGGTCACATCGACGATCGGCGGATTGGTCGTGGAATTCCTCGCCGAGCCGGGAGCCTTCGTGGTCGCGGACGACAGCGGAGTGCGCTGGTATCGGCCGGGCAGCGCGGTGCCGTACCGCACACTGCGGCTCGGTGCGTCGACCTTCGCCCGCCAACCGCTGTCGTTGTCTGTGGAGAGCGGACGATTGCTCTATCGCGAAGTCGACGACACGGGGCCAAGACCTCCCGGTGAGGCTCGGCTTGATCCACACGTGTGGTACGCCGAGGTCTGCGCGGCCCTGGACGGACAGGACTTCACGCCGGAGGAGCGGCGCGCCCTCCCCGAGGGCGTGGGGGAGGAAAGGTTGTGCCCACGATGAGCACCGCGTCGCTCGGGTCAGCCGTCGCCCGCATCCACACGTTGTCCGGCCGCATCGTGGGTGCCGGTTTCCTCGTCGCCGATCGAAGGGTGGCCACCTCGGCAAGCGTGGTGCAGCGTGCATTCGGCGGCGCCTCGGGGCAAACCGCCGAATGTCTGGTGGACTTTCCGCTGCTGGGCGACGTGCGCATCAAGGCGCGGGTGGAGTCCTGGGGGCCGGGCCACGGCGGGGGTCCTCAGGCCGTCATCTTGGAACTGGCGACGGCGGTCGAGCAGACCGGCCCGCCACCGATGTTCCGGGCCGACGACCTCGACGGCCACCGGTTCCGCAGCCTCGGCTTCCCGCAGGGCATGCACGACGGCGTGTGGGCGGCCGGCACGGTCCGCATGTCGCCGAGCGGTCCTGTCGTGGCTGCCGATGCCCACGGCCAGCAGCTGTTCGACGGCTACGACGGGGCTCCGGTCTGGGACGAGCAGGTCGGCGCGGTCGTCGGGATCATCGCGATCGACGACGCCGACGCCCGGCTCATTTCCGTCGCCGATGTCCTCGGTGTCGACCCGCGATTGCTGCCCAACCCCTATCGCGGCCTGGAGCCGTTCGACGAGCAGCACACCGACTACCTGTTCGGGACGACGAGATCGGCCGGATCACCGCAGCCGTGGCGGAGCGGCCACTCGTCGGGGTCGTCGGCCGGTCCGGTGTCGGCAAGTCGTCGGTGATGCGCGCCGGAGTGCTGCCCAGGCTGCGCGCCGAGGGGGCCCGGGTCGCTGTTCTGCGGATGATGGGAGCCCAGTCGCCGACCGCGGCTGTCGCGCACGCGTTGTCGTCGCTGCTGCCGGACGACGACCCGCTGAAGCCGCCGGAGCGGATGCAGGCCGTGCTCGACGCCGGCCCGGCGGTGCTGCGTGCGGTCGCCACCAAGATCGCCGAGCAAGGCGGTGACTCGGGCGTCGTCTTGTTCGCCGATCAGTTCGAGGAACTGCCACCACCGCAGGCGGCCTCGGTGTTGCGGCTGCTGCTGGGTCTCACGCGTGCGGCGGGCGAGATGGCCCGGTCGCTGCGCGTCGTCCTCACGCTCCGCTGGGAGTCGCTCGCGCACGTGCTCACCGACGACAACCGTGCGGAGGTCGAGCGCGGCCTGGTGCCGATCGGTCACATGACCCGCGAGCAGCTGCGCGATGCGATCGTGCTCCCGGCCCGCCGAGCTCCCGGCCTGTATTTCGAGGACGGCTTGGTGGACCGGATCCTCGACGACGCCGCGGCGGAACCGGGACAGCTGCCACTGGTGGAGTCGCTGCTGGCGCAGCTGTGGCAGCAGCGACAGGGCGGAATGCTCACCCATGCCGCCTATCAGCAGGTGGGCGGCGTGCATGGTGCGGTGGCCGAGCAGGCGGAGGCGGCGATCAGGACGATCCCGCCGGCGGAAATGTCCGCAATCCGCAGCCTGCTCACCCGGCTGACCACGCCCACGGACGGTGGCGGCTTCGTGCGGACCCCGGTCCCGTACGGCCAGTTGCCGCCGAACGAGCGGCGGATCGCGGATCATCTCGTCGCGCACCGGCTGCTGGTGCACGACCGTGCGCAGGACGGGACCCACGTCATCGAGTTCGCCCACCAGGCGCTGATCGACCACTGGCCTCGTTTGCGGGACTGGCTGGCCGCCGATCGGGAGTTCTTGCACTGGCTGCACGAGACGGAGCGCCACGCAGCCGAATGGGACCAGGCGGGCCGCGACCACGGCATGCTGCTGCGTGGCCGCGCACTGGCATACGCGCAGCACTGGGTGCATGCACGCGGAGAATCAGTGCCGTCGTGGGTGCACGCCTACGTTGCCGCCGCATCCGCGCGCAGCAAGAGGGACCGCCGGGTGCGCCGGAGTGTGCTCGCGTCGCTGGCCGTCGTGGTCGTGGCCGCGATCGTCTTCGGGATGCTGGCCAGTTATCAGAGCGCGGTGTCCGAGGAGCGGCGGGCCAGTGCCGCGGCCCATTCGATGTCCGCCCTGTCGGAAACCACGGCCCGATCCGACCCGGCGTGGGCCATCATGCTCGCGCTCGCCGCGTACCGCTGCGAAGCCGGCGAGCACACCGAGTCGGCGCTGGTGCAGCACTATCTGGCCTACCGTCACGTCGCCACCGTCCTGTCCGGCGCCTCGGGAGTCATCGAAAACGCCGACGCCAGTGCCGACGGTCGCGTCATCGCGGCGCGTAGCGTGGGCGGCCTGATCACGGTGTGGGTGCGTAGACCGGGCAAGGCCCCCCGTGTGTGGCACATCCTCGGCGCTCAGGCACTCGCCGTCGACGTCGCCGACGACGGCAGTGGCGTTCTCCTGGTGGAGGCGACAGCGACGTCGTTCTACGACGTCGAAAAGCGGCGTAAGAAGTGGTCGATCCCGGTCGGTTTCGACGATCGAGTCGTCAGCGGGCTCGTGCACGGCACCGATGTCGTGCTGAGCTTCGGGGCGATCGGCTTCGCAGGCATGCCGACGGCGGACACCGTTCAGTGGTGGCGTGCAGACGATGGGGAACCGGTCCGCATCGGCGAGCGCAAGTCCCCGGACGGGCTCACCGCCCTGGGCTTCACGTCCGCCGGGAAAGTCGCGCTTGCCGACGGTGAGCGGCACACCCGGTCGCTGGTGCTGTGGGACGGCGACACCGACGGGGTGCGGCAGATCGGTCGCCAGTTGATCGTGAAGCAGACGTCGCTGGACGGCAGCACCGTCGTGAACGGGACCATCTCGCAAGACCACGCCGTGGCGTGCCGCTACGACGGGACCACCAACTCGGCCACACTGGCGCCGATCTCCTTGCGGGACGGGTCCGTGAGCGAAACCAGGAAGGCGGTCACGGTGCCGGGCAACTGCCCGCTCGGTTTCGACGCCCACTACGGCGATTCGGTCGCCGTGGTGCTCGGAGTCGTTGCCGACTTCCGCTCCGGCACCTCGGTACCCCTTCCCGTCCGGGCGGGCCGAGACTTGGACCTGAAGTTGTTCGGGCCGTTGATCCGCGACCGGGACCGGTACTACATGCTGCGGCACGACAGCAGGCGGGTCCTGATCGAGCCGCTGCCGGCCGATGCGGACAGCGTCGGTTCCGAAGTCCTCGGGTCCGTCACAGGCCCGGCGACGGCCGCGATGACGCCGGACGGCAAATACCTGATCACGGCCGGATCGGCTGGACAAGCGGAGGACGCTCGGCGATGGACCGTGCTGGTGACCAGGACCGAGGACAATCGCAACGTCGGGACGGCCGAGGCTTATGCGGAGTTCGTCAGTGTCGATCAGGACGGGACCCTGGTGGCGGTCGGCGACAAGGATGAAGTCGCCGTCCACCAGCTCCCCGACCTGAAGCGGTTGGCGACCGTTCCCCGGGACGGGCAGGACGTCGCCACGTACGACGATCCTCCGCAGTTCGTCGGCGAGTACCTGCTGACCACCGCCGGGGCGCGGGCCGACTGGTGGAATCCCCGGACCGGGGAAAAGGTCGCCTCGCTCGACCTGACCAAGCACGGCATCGAGCCGGACGTCGCCGGTGAGGTCCGCATCCTGCCGTATCCGAAGGGCGACCGGGTGGCCGTCATCCAGCCGGACTCCGACGAAGTCGTCATCGTGGACCGCGGCGGCCGCACCGTCGGCTCATTGCGCGTCGGGAGCCAGCCGACCTGGGTCGGGTTCGATCAGTCCGGCAGGTATGCGGCCGTGGTGACCGCCGGGGCGGGCCTGGCGGTGTGGGACTTGCGCGAGGCGAAGCAGGTGCTGGGCCCGTTGCCGATGGTGAACATCCGGAAGTCACCGGCCAACCGCCCGCCCGTGGTGACGTTCCTCGACGAGCCCGGCAGGATCGCGCTGGCCGAGAGCGGCAAGGTGAGCTACTACCGGTTCGGGTCGTCACGGCCGGAGCGCGTGCTCGACCTGCGGGGACGGACAAGGCAGCGCACCGACACGATCTCGGTCTCGCGCGACGGACGAGTCCTCGCGGTCGACCTCGGGTCGACGGCGGTGGCCGTCCCGGTCGATGTTTCGGAATGGGTGCGCACGCTGTGCCGCGTCATCGATCACCGGGAGTTCACCAGCGAAGAGCGCGCCATGCTGCCGGAAGGCGTGGCCACCGCACCGCTGTGCTGATCGTGCCGCGGCTCGCCGCAGCGCGGGACGCGCTACTTGCGCTGCGCCGGGGCTTGCGACTGCGGCCGGGACTGCGGAGCGGGCACCTCGGGCGCCGGGTCACCCTCCGCGGCTTCTTCGGCCTGCGCGGCGCGGTCACGCTCGCGCAGCTGCTGCCACACCACCGATTTGCGCTCCCAGCCCGATTCCGGCATGGCGTCGCCGCCGCCGATACCCAGGCTGCGTCGTGCGCACTCGTAGAAGCGAGCGCGGTCGCGGGCCGCCTGCTGCCACATCTCGTCCCACATCGCCCGACTGCGCAGGCTGCCGTTGGCGAACCACTCCAGCTTCCAGACCACCTCGTGCCAGCGCCGGGCCGCGGCGATGGTGTCCGGGTCGCCCAACAGCAGAACGGCCTCCCACCGGTTGTTGCGCTCCGCGTCGAGCTCGGCCAGCATCGGCAGGCCCTCCTCAGGGGACAACGGCTTGTCCGATGCGCCGAACCCCCGGGTCGCCGCGATCCGAATGGCGATCTGCGTGTACTGCTTGATGATGTTCGCGTACGCCGCGTATGCGTCCAAACGGGCTTGATCCCAGCGTGCGTCACGTTCCCGGAGCCAGCGAGCACGAATGACCTGGGCGATGACCGCGTAGGTCACGACTGCACCGATGGCAACGCCGAGCAGGGGAAGGAGTTGCACAACGTAGGGCATACCGCCATCCTGAACTCTTTTTCGGCAAGGTCAAGGCGGCACAGTAGCGCCAGCGGGGGACAGAATCCACGTGACGAGGATGTGACGTTGCCGTTGCGTTGCCGCTACGTGTCCGGAATCGGGCGATGTCGACAAAAAGGTGGCCCGACCTGCCGCCCGTCCGGCGGAGCATGATCGAAAACGGCGCGATCGTGGGCTTCGTCGCGAAAAGGAAACCTTTCGAGCACGACTCGGAAGATCGGGCCACCGGTGAAATTTCTTCAGTTTCTGGCCGTCCCCGCCGACGGGGTGGGTGGGCTGGCTTTTCGTGTCCCGTTCGTGCCATCGTCACGGGCCCAAGGTCTTGATTTTCGTCTCGCGGACGGACGAGGGGAGGGCGACGCGGCGCGGCGCCCCGGCCTCGGGCGCCGGACGGCGATGGGACGCGTCCCTCCCGGCGTTCACCCGCATCGGCACGGTCTGGGCACATCCGCGCCGGATCACTCCGGATGCTGCCCCGGCCGCGCTCGTCACGGACTGCATCGCAGCGCGGTGCGCTCTGGCCTGCCCGCCGGTGTGCACGGGCGGCCGGGCAGGGCATGGTCACCTTCACGCCTGCGGCGTCGGCCCGATGGTGGGCAGGGACTGGCCGGCCGCGCCGGCACTCCGGCCCCCGACAGCTTGACCCGTCGCCTGTGGCGGTCGGGGGCCTGACCTCACGATGAGCTACGGCGGCCTTGTGCGGAGCTACGGAG
Organism: Thermocrispum agreste DSM 44070; assembly: GCF_000427905.1. Classification (GTDB taxonomy): domain Bacteria; phylum Actinomycetota; class Actinomycetes; order Mycobacteriales; family Pseudonocardiaceae; genus Thermocrispum; species Thermocrispum agreste. The sequence continues at coordinate 232,676 of NZ_ATYX01000006.1, forward strand.
GCCTTTGTCAGGAAGCGACCCGCGTGTCGAGCGCCAGCTCCCGCGAGCGGGCCCGGCGACGTGCCGGGATCACCATCGGTGTCCCGGTCTCCGGATCGTCGATCACCTGGCACTGCAATCCGAAGACGTCGGTGACCAGCTGCTCGGTGAGCACGTCGGACGGGTTGCCCTCGGCCACGATCGCCCCCTTGGACATCACGATCAGGTGGGTGGCGTACCGCGCCGCGTGGTTGAGGTCGTGCAGCACGGCCACCAGCGTCCGCCCGCCCTGCTCGTGCAGCTCGGCGCACAGGTCGAGCACGTCGATCTGATGCGCGATGTCCAGGAAGGTGGTCGGTTCGTCCAGCAACAGCAGCGGCGTCTGCTGCGCCAGCACCATCGCCAGCCACACGCGCTGCCGCTGACCCCCGGACAGCTCGTCGACCGGGCGATCAGCCAGGTCCGTCACGCCCGTGGCCGCCATCGCCTCGGCGACCGCCTGCTCGTCCTCGGCCGACCACTGCCGCAGCATCCGCTGGTACGGGTACCGCCCGCGGGAGACCAGATCGACCACGGTGATCGCGTCCGGTGCGACGGCGGTTTGCGGCAGCAGGCCCAGCCTGCGGGCCAGCGCCTTGGCCGGATAGGACGACAATTCCTTGCCGTCCAGCACCACGGTGCCCGCCTCCGGGGTCAGGATGCCGCTCAGCGCCTTGAGCAGGGTCGACTTGCCGCAGGCGTTCGGGCCGATGATCACGGTGAACGAGCCGGGCGGGATGGACACGTCCAGATCGCGGCTGACGATCCGGCGGTCGTAGCCCAGGGTGAGCCCCGACCCGCTGAGGTCGGTGTGGCCGTTGGTCATCGTTCATCCTCCCTGCCGCGTGCGGCTGAGCATCCAGATCAAGTAGGCGCCGCCCAGGCAGCTCGACACCACGCCGACCGGAGCCTGGTCCTCGCCCAGGCCGTGCTGGGCGATCAGGTCGCTGACCGACAGCAGCAGCGCGCCCATCAGCGCCGCGGGCAGCACGCCGGGTCCGGTCGCGGTGGTCAGCCTGCGCGCCAGCTGCGGGGCGGCCAGCGCCACGAACGCGATGGGGCCGACCGACGCCGTGGCCCCCGCGGCCAGCCCGACGCCCACCGTCGCCACTGCCAGCCGGGAGCGCTCGACCGGCACGCCGAGGGTGCGGGCCGAGGTGTCGCCGAGCTCGAGCATCAGGCATCGTCGGTGCAGCAGCAGTGCGATCGGCAGCAGCAGGACCACCGCCGCGCCGGCAATCGCCGCGTACCCGTAGTCGCGCCCGTTGAGGCTGCCGACCAGCCACCACGACGCCGACTGCGCGTCCAGCACGTCGGCGCGCATCAGCAGAAACGTATTGGTCGACAGCAGCAGCAGCTGGACCGCGACCCCGATCAGCACCAGCCGGTAGCTGGTCGTTCCCCGGCGGTAGGCCAGACCGTAGACGACGACGGCGCTGGCCAGCCCGCCGATGATCGCGCCCGTGGCGACGAATTGCAGGGTCGTTCCGACCAGCAGGAACGCGGCCAGGGCGCCGGTGCTGGCGCCCGCGGTGAACCCGATGATGTCCGGACTGCCCAGCGGATTGCGCGTCAGGCTCTGGAACAGCGCCCCACTGGCGCCGAACGCGGCCCCGGCGGCCAGCGCGGTGAGCAGGCGGGGCAGGCGCTCCTCGAAGATCACGTAGTCGGTGTCGACGCTGCCGTTGCCGAGCAGGGTCCGCACCGTGTCCGGGACGGAGATCGGGTAGTCGCCGACGGCGAGCGAGATCAGCCCCACCGCGACCACCAGCCCGAACAGGGTCAGGCCGACGGCGACACTGCGCCGGTGCACCAGCAGCGACCAGCGGCCGCGGCGCCAGACCGCGCCGGGGGCGGGGGAGTGGGTGACCGTCATAGCCGCGGCAGCCTCCCGCGCCGGCGGATCATCGCGATCAGCACCGGGGCGCCGACGAAAGCCATGGTCACGCCGACGGCGACTTCGCTCGGCCGCACGATCACCCGGCCGACGACGTCGGCGACCAGCAGCAGCGTCGCCGCCAGCACCGTCGAGTAGGGGAGCAGCCAGCGGTAGTCGGGGCCGGTGATCATGCGCGCCAGGTACGGCACGACCAGGCCGACGAACACGATCGGCCCGGCGAGCACAGTGGCCGCCCCGCACAGCATGACCATCACCACCCCGGCGAGCCCGCGCACGCGCGCCCGCCGTACCCCGAGCGCGTGCCCGGTTTCGTCCCCGAGCGCCAGCACGTTCAGCGGCCGAGCCAGCAGCACGGCCAGCGCGGTGCCGAGTGCCAGGAACGGCGTCATCGCGGCGAGCTGGTCGGGATCGGGGCTGGCCAACGATCCGATGACCCAGCTTCGGTACGACTGATACGTCTGGTAGTCCTGCAGGACGATCGCGTAGACGATCCCGCTGAGCACATAGGTGACGGCCATCCCGGCAAGGATCAGTCGCACCGGGTCGGCGCCGCCCCTGCCGCGCACCACGATGCCGAACACCAGCAGCGCAGCCGCGGACGCACTGACGAAGGCGAACCACACCACCGACAACGGATGCGTCGTCCCGGCCACCGCGACGGCCACCACGAGACCGAGCGCCGCCCCCTGGTTGATGCCGAGCAGGCCGGGGTCGGCGAGCGGGTTGCGGGCGAGGGCCTGGGTCAGCGCGCCGGCGAGCCCGAGTGCCGCGCCCGCGGCCAGGCCGGTCAGCGTGCGCGGAATGCGCAGGTCGCGCACCACGATGTGATCGTCGACGGCCGGGTCGTAGTGGCGCAACGCATCCAGGACGACACCGAGGTCGATCGGCCGCGCGCCCAGGAAGACCGAGAGGACGACGGCGCACAGCAGGCCTGCGCAGGCAAGGACCAGCCCCGTCGCGAGACGGAAGCGGCGTGATCGCCGGGCCGGCCGTGCGCGGCTCGCCGGAGCAGTGAGCAGGTCAGCCGTCACGCTCTCTCCTCGCCGTCGCAGCCGTGCGTATCACGCGTCACTCCCGGCTAGACCGTCCCACTATCAGGGGTTAGCTTAGCCTTACTTAATTGCGGAGGTAAGGAGCAGTGCGCATGAGCACACGGCGGGCTGGGGCGCAGCGTGGCGACTTGGCGGTGAACAGGCGCGGGATCTTGCTCGGCGGTGCCGGGCTCGCCGCGTTGTTCGCGGTCGGCGCGTGCGGCAAGGTGGAGGACCGGCAGGACTCCGGCACAGGCGGTCCGTGGTCCTTCGTCGACGACCGCAAGCGCGAGGCCACCGCGAAAAGCACGCCGACGAACATCGTGGCCCAGATCAGCGCCGCCGCCGCGCTGTGGGACCTGGGCATCAAGCCGGTCGGCGTGTTCGGTGAGGCCAACGGCCCGGACGACCTGTACGGCAACGTCGACCTGGATGCGGTGACGTGGGTCGGCAAGTCGTGGGGCGAGTTCGACATGGAGAAGTTCCTCGACCTGCGCCCGCACCTGCTCGTCGCCCCGATGAACACGCCCGACCAGCTGTGGTACGTGCCGGAGGAGATGGCCGACAAGGTGGCCAAGCGGTGCCCGACGGTCGGCATCAAGCAGCTCTCGACCCCCGTGGACAAGGTCATCCAGCGGTACGCCGACCTCGCCGCCTCGCTCGGGGCCGACCTGGACGGGCCCGCCATCGCCGATGCGCGCAAGGCCTTCACCGCAGCGGTCGACGAGCTGCGCGCGGTGGCGGAGGAACGCAAAGATCTCAAGGTCGCGTTCGTGTCGGCGGCCGAGGAGTTCTTCTACTGGGCCAACCCGGACGTGTTCTCGGATGCGCTGTTGCTCCGCGACGCGGGCATCAACCTGGTGCAGCCGGACGTGTCAGACGAGCAGGACCCGCACTGGGACGCCGTGTCGTGGGAACAGGTCGCCAGGTACGACGCGGACGTTCTGCTCTACGACTCGCGCAACGCCCAGTTCTTCACCGAGAACCTGGACAAGTACCCCACGTTGGCGAATCTGCCCGCGGTCAAGGCCAAGCAGCTGGTGCCGTGGAACCTGGAGACACCGCCGTCGTGGGCGATCTACGCGCCCAAGCTGCGCGAGCTGGCGGACAAGCTGCGCGGCTTCCAGGCGAACGTCGCCGGCTGATCGACTCGTCCGGCACACGCCGGCACCGGCTCGCCGTAGCGGGCGAACCGGTGCCGGAGTCGCCGACGGCCGCGCTCAGTTCCGGCCTGCCCAGGCCTGGGCCAACCCGACCCTGCCCCGAGTCTGCAGCAAGGATCCGGCGTAGATCCTGCTGGCCAGCAGCAGGACCGCGGCTGCCGTGGCGGCGACGACGGCCAACGCCAGCAGCGCCTCCCACGCCGCGGCCTCACCGGTGAACAGCCGGACCGGCATGGCCACCGACGCGGAGAACGGCACGTAGGACAGCACCGTCATCACCAGCGGATCGTCGGAGAAGAACATCACCAGGAAGTAGGGCAGCATCACCAGCATGGTGACCGATCCGGTGGTCGAGCCGAGGTCCTCCTGGCGGCTGACCAGCGCCCCCGCGATCGCCCACAGCGACCCGAGCAGGACGAACCCGGCCACGAGGAACGGCACGAACCAGCCGAGCGCAGGCGTGATCGCGGTGAGCAGCCCGTCCAGCTCGCCGAGGCGCAACGCGATCGGCGCGGCGGCGGCGAACAGCACGACCTGGCCGAGCGCCAGCACGGTGTGACCGAGCAGCTTGCCCGCCAGCAGGGAGCGCACCGGAACCGCGGCCACCAAGATCTCCACGATCCTGGTCTGCTTCTCCGTCACGGTCGACTGCGCGATGGCCAGGCCGCCCATGCCGAACATCAGGAAGACCAGCGCGAACACCATGATCACCAGCTGGCGCTGCCCGGCACTGACGTCGCCCTGCTCCAGCAGGTCGACCGGGGGAGCGGTGGTCAGCGCCGCGATGACGTCCATCGGTGGTTCGGACAACGCGATGATGCGGACCCCCGCCGGGTTGCCTTGCGCGTCGGGCACGACCGCGGCCTCGACCTCCTCGTTGCGGACCAGCTCGCGCGCGGCGTCCGCGTCGGCGACCGTCCGCACCTCGAATCCGGCCTGCTCCTGCAGCGCGTCGGCGGCCTGGCCCACCACGGCGATCGAGGTGGGGCCGCCGCCGATCACCCCGGGGAGGATCGCCGCGGCGAAAATGCCGATCAGGACGAGGACCAGCCCGATCCAGAAGCCCTTCATCCGTACGTAGGTGCGGATCTCGCGCTCGGCGACCAGCCTGGTGGCCGTCCATCCGGACACGGCTGCGGGTCCGGGTGCGTCCGTGCCTGCCTGCTCGGCGATCTCGGTGGTGGTGGTCATCGGACGACCTCCTTGAAGATCGTGTCGAGGGAGGGCACGATCGGGCGGAACGAGCGCACCGCACCGCGGCTCATCGCCGCACGCAGGACCTCCTGCTCGATCTCGGTGCCCTTGCGATCCAGGTCGAACACGGCGCGCGGGCCGTCGACGTCCACCACCCGCACGCCGGGGTGGTCGCGCAGCCAGCCTGCGTCCTGATCGACCACCAGCTCGAAGCGGTTCGGGCCGTAGCGCTCGCGCAGCTCGTCGCGGCTGCCCGTGGCGGCGATGCGGCCGCCCGCGATGATCACCAGGTCGTCGCACAGCTGCTCGACCAGCGCCAGCTGGTGGCTGGAGAACAGCACCGGGACGCCGGACCGCGCCCGCTTGCGCAGCACGCCGAGCACCACCTCGACGGCGAGCGGGTCCAGGCCGGAGAACGGCTCGTCCAGGATCAGCATCTCCGGCTCGTGCACCAGGGCGGCGGCGACCTGCACGCGCTGCTGGTTGCCCAGCGACAGCTGTTCGACCGTGTCGTCGGCGCGCTCGGTCAGCCCCAGCGCGTCCAGCAGCTCCGCGGTGTTGTCCCTGGCGCGCTGCCGGGACAGTCCGTGCAGCCTGCCCAGCCACTCGATCTGCTCGGCGACCTTCATCTTCGGGTACAGGCCGCGTTCCTCCGGCATGTAGCCGAACCGGCGGCGCCGCTGCGCGGTGAGCGGCTTGCCGTTCCAGCTGACTTCACCGCCGTGCGCGGCCAGCACGCCCAGGATGATGCGCATGGTGGTGGTCTTGCCAGCGCCGTTGGCGCCGAGGAAGCCGGTCAAGCGGCCGGGGCGCACGTCGAACGACACGTCCTGCAGCGCCCGGCGCTCGCCGAAGCTCCGGTTGATTCCCCTCACGGTCAGCATGCCCCGACACTAGGGCGGACGGGTGGCCGGGCGCGTCCTGCTGGAGATCCACTTTGCGGGTCGTTCGCGCGAAGGATACGCAGGTGAGCGGCCAGTGCGGGGCCGCTCGGCCTCAAGCGGCGGGCCGCACCGGCCGATCCCGGGTCGCACATCGCGACCTGGCCCGATGCCGTCAGCGCCGAGGGGAGACGATCCCGTGCTCGTAGGCGTAGACGACGGCATGGGTGCGGTCGCGCAGCCCCAGCTTGGCCAGGATGCGCGACACGTGCGTCTTCACCGTGGTCTCCCCGAGCACCAGTCGCTCGGCGATCTCGGCGTTGCTCGCCCCGCGCGCCAGCTCCACCAGGACTTCGTACTCCCGGTCGGTCAGTTCCGGGGGCCGCACGGCGGGCCGCTCGTCGTCCGGCTGCCGCTGCTGTTCCCGGGTGAACTCGGCCAGCACGCGGCGGGTGACCTCGGGGGAGAGCAGCGCGTCACCCCTGGCCACCACCCGGACCGCGCTGATCAGGTCCTCCGGCGAGGCGTTCTTCAGCAGGAAGCCGCTCGCCCCGGCGCGCAGCGCCGCGAACAGGTAGTCGTCGCGGTCGAACGTGGTCAGGATGATGAGCTTGGTCGGGCACGTCGGGTCGGCGAGGATCTGCCGGGTGGCCGCGATCCCGTCGGTGCCGGGCATCTGCACGTCCATCAACACGATGTCGGGCCGCAGCTGCCGTACCTGCCGGACGGCCTCGGCACCGTCGGCGGCTTCGCCGACCACCTCGATGCCGGGCTCCGTCCCGAGGATGACCCGGAAGCCGGCGCGCACCAGTTCTTGGTCGTCCGCGAGGACGACACGGACATGCTCGGTCACGACGATCCTCCGCCAGGGGCTGCGACTGTGGTGAGGGGGAAGGTGGCGCGGACCCGGAATCCGCCGCCCGGTCGTGGGCCCGCTTCCAGCTCGCCGTCGTGCACCGCGACGCGCTCGCGCATGCCGAGCAGGCCGAACCCTTGCCTGCCGCCGGTGGTGGTGCCGGTCCCGTCGTCGGTCACCTCGATCTCCAGTGACGTTGCCCGGTAGCGCACCCGCACGTCCACCCGGCACGGCCCGGCATGCTTGATCACGTTGGTCAGCGCCTCCTGCACCACGCGGTAGGCCGACACCGCGACACCGTCCGGGACCGGTTGTTCGTCCCCGTAGACACCATGGGTCACCTCCAAGCCCGCGTTACGGGCGGAGGCGATCAACTCCGGGAGCTCGGCCATGCCCGGGGCGGACCGGCGGGCCTCGTCCGAGGCGCCGTCCGGCGTCGTTTCGGCCGCGGCGGTGATCCTGTCGTCGTCCGGAGTGTCCGACCGCAGCACCCACAGCAAGCCGCGCAGCTCACCGACCGCGCTGCGCGCCGTTTCCTCCACCGCGCGCAGCGCTTCGCTTGCCACCGAAGGGTCACGGTCCAGCACGCGGCGGGCGGCCGCGGCCTGCACGCCCATCACCGCCACGTGGTGCGCGACCACGTCGTGCAGGTCACGCGCGATGCGCACCCGCTCGTCGACGACGGCACCGCGGATGTTGCGCTGCTGGGACAACCGGAGCTGCTCGGCGCGGTCGACCAGCTCGGCCTGTCTGCGCGCGGACAGCCAGGCCACATTGCCGAAGTGGTAGGCCGCGGCGAAGAACACCACGTTGAACAGGATGTTGTAGAGCAACGCGGCGATGAGCGGGTCCATCGGGCCCGCGGCGTGGTCGAACGTGTTGTCCGACGTGGTGGCCGCGACGATCATCGAGTAGCCCAGCCACACGAACATAGCGACGATCACGCCGATGCGGGACAGGCGCGCCACGGTCCGGTCCGGTGCCCACGCACCCACGGTGTAGATCGCCAGGAACAGTGCGATCGACGGCGCGATCGTCTCCGGGACCTGACGGAACTGGGCGGCGATGAACACCGCGCCCACGACAAGGAGGACGGTCACCGGGAAGCGGGTGCGGAGCACCAACGGCAGCGACAGGGCGGTGTTCCACAGGAACTGTTCCGGCAGGCCGGGTGGTTCGCCGAGCGCCAGCATGCCCGCGCTGTTGACCAGCACGGTGGCCAGCAGCGACCCGGCAAGCACCACCAGGCCGGTGATCACGTCGCGCCGCTGCTGGCGCCGGTCGGGTGGTGGGCGGCGCCACTGCTTGCGTTGTTCCTCCGACCACTGACCAGCCTCCATGGCGCCCGACGTTACCCAACGCCGGAGACGGTGGCGGGGTCGCTGGGCTCGGTGGTGACTGGTGGCTCACGTCGGGAGGTTGGTGGGCTCGGTGGTGACTGGTGGCTCACGTCGGGAGGTTGGTGGGCTCGGTGGTGACTGGTGGCTCACGTCGGGAGGTTGGTGGGCTCAGTGGTGACCAGCGGCCCACGCCGGGAGGTCGGCGTGGGCCGCTGGGGTGGTGCTTGTTCGGTTGCCGCGAGCGGATGCGTCAGCCGCCGGACGACGTCATCACCGGAGGCCGGTGATCAGCATCCGCCGCAGTTGTAGTAGGTGATGTCCCAGTGGTTGCCTTCCTTGTAGTAGATGTTGCCGGAGGCGGACCGCCACTTGTTGCCGCCGATCGACGTGAACGAGCGCTGGATGTAGTTGTTCAGACACGTGCTCAGGCTGGTGTCGAGCTTGTAACCGTTCCAGTGGCTGTAGGTGCCGCTGGCGTGCCCGGTCTCGGTGCCTCCGGTGATGTTGATCGCGCACCCGCTGGCCCGTTTGAGCGTCTGGATCCCTTGGATCGTGGTCAGGTTGACCTGCTCGAACGACGTGCAGTTCGGCTTGTTGCGGTCGCTGCAGTTGCCGCTGGACGACCACGTGATGCCCGCCGCGCGCAGCATCTTGGTGGCCTCGGCGTGGCTGAGCTTGGTCACCTGGGCGGTCGGCTGGCCCGCGCCGCTGGATGCCGTATCCGCTTCGGTCGCGTGCGCGACGGCACCGGTGAACGCCACCGTGCTCGCGGCGGCGGCACCCACGACGAACGCGCGCAGAAGATGTGTCCGCATGTGATCTCTCCGTCCCTCGCTACGGCGGGATGAGCGGCGTTCGCCGAGTCACCACCACCGTCTGCAATCACCATGAACGATCCGGATCACGTCCTTTTCGATGCCGGGCACGGTGAATTGCCTGGAGTGTGGTCGGCTCGAAAAGAACGCGCTCCACTGGGCAGAATAGAATCGCGCACGGTATGTCCCTAGGTCCGTTCGGGGGCATCCCGGAACGGATTTTCCACAGTTAGCGGCGTTCACTTCTTACCAGTATTTTCAGCGGCCCTAGCGCTGGCTTGCCGCCGCTGACCAGCACGCCTGCGGGAGCAAACAGTCATCCTGGGCGCATCTGGGCAAATTTCCAGCCGTCCGATCCGGGTTTGTCCGTGAATTCGCGGGACATCCGACGAAAGTCGGTACTCAAGACATGAAGAACTTTCTATCTTCGCGTTCCGGCGTGCTCGCCGACACGTCGGAACCCCCTGCTACGAAAGGCGATTCCATGTCGAGGAAATTCACCTGGATCACCGGTTTGGCGGGCGCAGCGGCCGCGCTGGCGTTCGCCGCCGCGCCGGTGTCCGGTACCGATGCCGCTGCCGCCGTGGCCGACGCCCCGCCCGGCGCGCACCAAGCGCATCCCATCACCGCGGAGGAGTTCGAGCAGCTGGCCGAGGCCGCGCAGCAGCCCGGCGCCACGACGGTGGCCGGCTGGCCGGTGCCCGAACCGCGCAGCTACCACATCACTTCGTCGTGCGCGCCGTATGCATCGGCCATCCGGCAGGGTGCGGCGGCCTGGGAAGGCCTGACCGAGGGCGGAGGCACCCCGGTGGAGTGCCGCAACAACTACATCACCGACTGCGGGGGCGGCAGCAACGTCGTCGGTTGCAACTGGGGCATGGGCGAGCGCATCGCGCTCTATCCCGGCGGTGTGAACGACGTCGCGCTGCTGGCTGCGCACGAATTCGGTCACGACTGGTACGGCCACTCGAACTACCAGTGCGCGGGCTGGGGCAGCCCGGCGGAAGTGATGGCGCCCACCATCTGCAACTACTGGGCGGGCACCGGGCAACGACTGGACTCCGATCAGGCCGGCTGAGGTGGCGCGGCAGTGGTGCGGCGCCCCGGGTCCCGGTGATCGGGGGCGCCGCACCCGGGCCCGGCTGTCACGACTGCCGCAGCAGCGGCACGATGTCCTCGGTCAGCTGGCTGAGGAACCGCTCCTGGTCGTGGCCCGGACCGTGGAAGACCAGGTGGTTGAAGCCGGCGTCGAGATACGGCTTGAGCTGCGCCATCGCCTCGTCCGGGTGGGAGGCGACGATCCACCGGCGGGCCACCTGCTCGATCGGGAGCTCGTCGGCCAGCCGCTCCATCTCCTCCGCCGAGGCCACGCTGTGCTTCTGCTCCGGTGTCAGCGACAACGGGGCCCAGAAGCGGGTGTTCTCCAGGGCGCGCTCCGGGTCACGGTCGTAGGAGAGCTTGATCTCGATCATCCGGTCGATGTCCGCCGGGTCGCGCTCCGCGGCGGCAGCGCCGTCGGCGACCGCGGGCAGCAGCTTCTCGGTGTACAGCTCCATGCCCTTGCCCGACGTGCAGATGAAGCCGTCACCGGCCCGCCCGGCGTACTTGGCCACCACCGGGCCGCCCGCGGCGACGTAGATCGGCACCGGCTGCTCCGGCCGGTCGTAGATCTTGGCGTCGACCAGCTTGTAGTACTCGCCGTCGAAGGTGACGTCGTCGCTGGTCCACAGCGCCCGAATGAGCCGCACGGCCTCCCGCAGCCGGGCGAACCGCTCCTTGAACTCCGGCCACGTGCGGCCGGACACGGCGATCTCGTTGAGCGCTTCGCCCGTGCCGACCCCGAGGATCACCCGGCCCTCGGACAGCAGCGACAGCGTGGCGAAGGCCTGGGCGACGACCGCGGGGTTGTAGCGGAAGGTCGGGGTCAGCACGCTGGTGCCGATGGTGATCCGGCTGGTGCGCTCGGCCACCGCGCCGAGCCACACCAGCGCGAACGGGGCGTGCCCGCCGTTGTTCCGCCACGGCAGGAAGTGATCGGAGATCATCACCGTGTCCAGCCCGAGCTCCTCGGCCCGGACCGCGTATTCCACCAGCTCACGGGGCGCGAACTGCTCCGCGGACGCCTTGTATCCCACCTTGATCGTCACCGGCGCTCCTTCCCTCGGTCACCGTGGCCGGATCGAGCACCCGCCCGGAAGCCGGCACGCCCCTACAGTAGTCACCATCGGGCGCGACGGTGATCAAGCGCCTGCCGGCGCCCCGGCCAGCTGATGCAGCCGTTCGAGCGCATCGAAGACCACGGTCCTGCGATGCCAGTCCAGCCAGTGCCCGGTTTCGCCCGCCAACCCGTCCACCATGCGGACGACGTCGTCGTCGAGATCGGCGGTGTCGGCATGATGCGTCGACACCACACCGAGAGACCGTCCGGACGACGCGCACAACGGCGTGCTGCAGATGCGGCGGACGCCGTGGGCCAGCAGGGCATGCTGGACGACGGGACTGATCTCGGTTCCGGTCGACAAGTCCGCATCGACCCTGACCCGGGCCCGATGGGCGCGTGCGCACGGCGTGGGATCGGTCAGTGCGATCCAGGCGAAGTCGCGGACCGGTGTTTCCGGCATGCCGTGCTGGCATTCCAGCGCCAGGCCGTCGTCCAGCGGAGCGATGCTTTGCGCACTGCCGCCTGCCGCGTCGGTAGCACGTATCACCACAGCCAGCAGCGAGCGCAGCACGCTCCGGACGGTGTGGGCCGCTTGCGGGCCCGCGGGGAAGCTCAGCGGCGGCTGCGGGGTCTTGCGGCGGCCGGGAAACCACGTCGGCCCGGTCGGCGCGGGTGCCCGGAGCACCGCGGCGGCCAGGATGCGCACCGGCACGTTGTGCTGTTGCGAGGCCCGGGCGAGTGCCGTGAAAGCCGATTCGGGCCCGGGCAGGTCGTAGCGGTGCCGCACGACGTCGATGGCCTCGGCGACGAGCGCTCGGTTCCGCAGCGCGCGGAGGTCGAGCTCGGTGGTGGGCCGGTCGGTGGTCGCGGACGGCGGCTCGAGGCCTTCGGTGGCCAGCATGGCGCGCGCTTCGGCCACCGTGGCCACGGTGGGGACCGGGCTGGTCAGCGGTCGCCCGCCGGTGATCACCACACAGTCGCCCTCCGCCGCCGGGAGGACGGGTGCGGTGCGCTCCGGTCGCTCGGCGTGGGAGACGTCGACGAGCAGATGCCGTCCGGGCCGGCCGTAATCGGACAGGACCTGCCGGATCACCGCGGCGGACGCGGCACCGAGATCGCCGACGAACGTGATCAGGAGGATGGTGGGGGAAAGCTCCGTGATGCGAACACGGAGGCCTGCTGACGGCATACGTGGAACTCCTTGCCGTGGCGGACGAAGGAAGCACCACGTTGCTGGACACCTCCCCCCACCGTACGGCACGTCGGCGCGGGCCGGCCCGATGTGGTCGATCGCACCCGTTCCACCGGTAAGTATTTAGCCGCGCTAAGCGATGGACCTGGTGTCAGCGGAGTGCCATCTGGAGAACCCGGAGGATCTTGATCTTTGTCGCTCACCAGCTCCGACCGAGTCAGTGCCCGTACCTGGTTGATCTGGTCCGCCGCCGTCATGGTGTACGTGCTGGCGGTGTTTCATCGCACGACGTTCGGCGTCGCCGGTCTGGAAGCCGCGGAACGCTTCGGGGTGGGAGCGGCCGCGCTGAGCACGTTCACCGTGCTGCAGATCGCCGTCTACGCCGCGATGCAGATCCCCACCGGGGTGCTGGTCGACCGGTTCGGTCCGCGGGCCGTCCTCACCGCCGCGCTGATCTTCCTCGGCAGCGGCCAGATGCTGATCGCGGTCGCCGACCAGTACTGGCAGGGACTGCTCGCCCGCGGCGTGCTCGGCGTCGGTGACTCCCTCACCTTCATCGCGGTGCTGCGCATCGCGGCCAGCCACTTCCCGGCCCGCCGGTACACGCTGGTGGCCGCACTGACCGGAGCCCTCGGCTTCGTCGGCAACCTGGCGGCGACGATGCCGTTGACCCTGGCGCTGGCCGGATTCGGCTGGCTGCCCACGTTCCTGACGGTCGGACTGGCCACGGTCTCGTACGTGCTGGTCGTGCAGTTCGCCGTGCGGGAAGCGCCGCACGAAGCGGCCGGTCGGCCGAAGCAGGTGGCCGTCCGGCAGCTGGGCCGTCAGGTCACCGAGGCGTGGCGGGTGCCCGGCACCCGGCTGGGCTTCTGGGTGCACTTCACCACGTCGTTCAGCCCGAGCGTGCTGAGCCTGATGTGGGGCATGCCCTACCTGGTGCGCAGTCAGGGCTACACCGAGACGCAGGCCAGCGGGCTGCTCATGGTGCTGGTGTTCGGCTCGATGCTCGGCGGTCCGGCGGTGGGCGCCTACATCGGCAGGCGCCCGGAGATGCGGATGCCGCTGGTGATCACCTACCTGGCAGGCTCCGCGGTGTGGTGGGGGTTGCTGCTCGGCTGGCCCGGCAGGCTTCCGCTGCTGGTGCTGGTGCCCGCGCTGGTGTGGGTGTCGCTCGGCGGGCCCGCGTCGATGATCGCCTTCGCCCTGGCCAGGGACTACAACCCGCTGTCCAGGGTGGGCACGGCCACCGGCGTGGTCAACGTCGGCGGCTTCACCGCGATCGCCGTGTCGATGTGGCTGGTCGGCGTGCTGCTCGAACTCACCGGGGACAGCTTCCGCATCGCCCTGCTCGGCGTCGTGGCGCTGTTGGTGCTCGGCAGCTGGCGGGTGGCCGTCTGGTGGCGCCGGGCTCGCGCCGCGGTGTTCCAGGCGCAGGCTCGTGGCGAGGACGTCCCGGTCCAGCTGCGCAGGCGGGCATGGGACGTGCAGATCCCCGAGCCCAGGGAGCCGATGCGGGACGGTGAACGCCGGTTGGCCCGTGCGGACGCCCGTTAGTCGGTAGCGGCCAGCGCGGTCCGCGGGGTGCGCATGCGGACCAAGCCGATGCCGAGCACGCCGGCGGCCAGCACGCACAGCACGATCGCCACCACGAACGGGGCGTGCGCGGCGCCGAACCACTCGGCGATCGGTCCGACGAAAGTGGCGGCCAGTGCGCCGCCCGCCCAGCGCAGCACGTTGTAACCGGCGCTGGCCACCGGCCGCGGCGCGTCGCTGACGCTCATGGCGGCCCCGGTCAGCAGGGTGTTCAGCAGCCCGGAGATCAGCCCGCTGACGATCACCCCCACGGCCACCAGCGTCTTGTCGCCGAGCGCCAGCACGACCATGAGGACGGCGTAGCCGCAGATGGACAGCACGGTGGCGAGCTCGTCGCCGATGCGTGCGGCCAGCCGGGGCGCCAGCACCACACCGGCCACCGCCACGCTCACGCCCCAGCCGAAGAACACCAGGCCGACCTCGATGGCGTCCCACTGCAGCACGAAGGGCGACCAGGCGAGCACGGTGAAGAAGGCGGCCGTGTAGAGGGCGGAGGCCACCGAGGTGCGCAGCAATGCCCGATGGCGCAGGGCGCGCAGCGGATCGAGCAACCGGATGTGCTGTCGTGGCAGGCCGGCGTCGGACTGCAGCAGGAAGATGCTGAGCACCAGCGCCACGGCCATCAGCACGGACGTGCCGAGGAACGGGCCGCGCCACGACAGGTGGCCGAGCGCGGCACCCAGCAGCGGGCCCACCGACAACCCCAGGCCGAGCGCGGCCTCGTACAGCAGGATGGCGCCGCGCTGGCCGCCGGAGGCTGCGCCGACGATCACCGACAGCGCGGTCGCGATGAACAGCGCGTTGCCCAGGCCCCAGCCGGCGCGCAGCGCGATGAGTTGCTGGATCGACCCGGCCGCCGCGCACAGTGCGGTGGTGATCACGATCAGGGTCAGGCCGATCACCACGGTGCGCTTGGCGCCGAAGCGCGCGGTGGCGATGCCGGTGAGCAGCATGGCCACCACCTGGACGCCGAGATAGGCGGAGAACAGGGCGGTGACCTCGGAGGGCGTGGCGTGCAGCCCTTCGGCGATGGACAGCAGGATCGGGTCGACCAGTCCGATGCCCATGAACGCGATCACCGCGGCGAACGCGGTGATCCACACCTGCTTGGGTTGTCCGCGTACCGCGTCGAGCAGGCGTGGCTCAGCACTCATGTGGTGGTCCTCCGCAAAACTTTCCCAGTGCGCAAAGAAATTACTTACCGATGCTAACAATCGATGCGCCTGCGGAGGCGGCCACGCGAGGTGTGGGATTGGCCACGGGCGCCGCGACCGCCGGCACGCACGCCACGGGGCCGAGGCTCAGTCATCGGGCATGACGGCGGCCACTTCGCTTGCCGAAAGCAGCGATCGCGGTCGTCACAATGGAAACCGCGATCGCCGAAGCGATCGCGGTGTGGGGGCGCCGTGGCCGCGGCGCCGGGTAGGCCCCGCGGCCACGGCCGATCACCGGGCGAGATACCGCAGTTGCCGGGATTTGGCGGCCTCGAAGTCGGCCCTGGCCGCCTGGACCGCCGAGCGGGACGACGTCTCGGGGACGCCGACTTCCCACCAGGCACCCGACTCGGTCCACGTCGTGGGATGGGTCCGCAGCACCACCACCGCGGGCCGCCGCTCGCTGATGGCCAGCTTCCTGGCCTCCGCGTAGGCGTCGGCGAACTCGCCGGGCTCGTCCACCGACAGCACCGAGCAGCCGAGCGACGCCGCGTGTGCGGCGAAATCGGTCTGCGGGGGAGTGTCGTGCGACGTGCGGCAGTCGGAGTACATGTTGTTGAACGCCGCGTTCCCCTGACCGCGCTGCAACCGGTCGATGACGGCGTAACCGCCGTTGTCGCACACCACCGCGACGAACGGATGGCCGGCGAACGCCGCGGAGTACAGCTCGGAGTTCAGCATCAGGTACGAGCCGTCCCCGACCAGCGCGGTCACCAGGCCGCCGCGCTCCAGCCGGTCCATGCGGGCGATGGCGGCACCCCACGCGCCGCACAGCTCGTAGCCCATGCAGGAGAAGCCGTACTCGACGTCCATGGTCGGCTCGGTGGCGTCCGGCACGGTGCGCCAGCCACCGATCAGCTCCCCGGGCAGCCCGCCGGAAGCGGTCAGCACGTAGTCGTCCGGGCCGCTTGCCTCGTTCACCTCGCCGACCACCTGGGCGTAGGTGGCCACGCCGTCGACCGGGTTGCGCAGCTTGTCGACGTGCGCGTCCCACTTGGCCCGCTCCTCGGCGGCCCGGCCGGTCCAGGCCTCGGGCGCGCGCCAGTCGCCGAGCGCCGCGGTCAGCTCGGTCAGCGTCTCGGCGGCGTCGCCCACCACGGCCACCGCGCCGTGCTTGACCGCGTCGAACCGCGCCACGTTGATCGACACCATGCGCATCTCGGGCGCGAACACGGTCCACGACGCCGTGGTGAAGTCCTGCAGCCGGGTACCGACGGCCAGCACCACGTCCGCCTCCGCGGCCAGCGTGTTGGCCGACGACGACCCGGTGATGCCGATCGGGCCCGCGTGGTTCGGGTGATCGTGCGGCACCAGCGTGCGTCCCGCGGTGGTCTCCGCCAGCGGGATGCCGTGCTTGGTGGCGAACTCGGCGGCCTGCTTGCCCGCCAGCGAGTAGCGCACGCCGCCGCCGAGGATCATCAGCGGCCGCTCGGCCCGGCGCAGCACCTCGGCCGCCTCGGCCACCTCGCGGGTGTCCGGCCGCGGCCGCGGGATGCGGTGCACCACCGGCTCGAACAGCGACTCCGGGAAGTCGAACGCCTCGGCCTGCACGTCCTGCGGCAGCGCGATCGTCACCGGGCCCGCCGTCTCCGGGTCGGTCAGCGTCCTGGCCACCTGCGGCAGCGTCGCGATGAGCTGCTCCGGCCGGGTGATCCGGTCGAAGTAGCGGGACACCGCGCGGAACGCGTCGTTGACCGTCACGGTCGGCTCGCCGAAGTGCTCCACCTGCTGCAGCACCGGGTCCGGCGCCCGCCCGACGAACGTGTCGCCGGGCAGCAGCAGCAGCGGCAGCCGGTTGGCGTGCGCGACACCGGCGGCGGTGACCATGTTCAGCGCGCCGGGGCCGATCGACGACGTGGCCACGGCGACCTGCCGCCGCTGCGTCGCCCTGGCGAACCCGGCGGCGGCCAGCGCCATGCCGCCTTCGTGGTGCCCGCGCCACACCGGCAGCTGGTCCTTGTACTCTTCCAGCGCCGCTCCCAGCCCCAGCACGTTGCCGTGGCCGAAGATCGCGAACACGCCGCCGAACAGCGGCCCAGTCGAGTTGTCCGGCAGCTCGACCTGCTGGGCCACCAGCCAGCGGACGAGCGCCTGCGAGGTTGTCAGCTTCAGCGTGGTCATCGCACCAGTCCTCGGGCGTCGGTCATCGGACAGCGTGGATCGGGCTTCTGGTCACCCCACGAATCGCGGACCCAGGCATGGGCCGGGTCGTCGCAGAAGGCCATCGAACGTTCCTCCGCCGGCCCGGCCAGCACGTTCAGGTAGTACATGGTGTAGCCGGGTGCGGCGATGCACGGACCGTGGTAGCCGCGCGGGATCAGGAACACGTCACCGTCCCGCACCGTGACGGACGCGTTGATCGCCCCGTCGTGGGTGTAGGTGCGGTGCATGCCGAACCCTTCCCTGCTCGGCTTGCGCCCGTCCCGGCCGGCGATGCGGAAGTAGTAGATCTCCTCGTTGACGACTTCGCACTCGGTCGCCTCGTCGTGCTTGTGCGGCGGGTACGACGACCAGTTGCCGTCCGGGGTGAGTAGTTCGCAGGCGTTCAGCTTGTCGGCGTGGTCCCACACCCCGGGCACGCCGAAGTTGTTCACCTGGCGCGTGGCGTTGCCCGCCCCGCGCACTTCCACCGGAACGTCCTCGGCCGGGCCGTAGCGCGGCTCCAGCCGCCGCTCGCACCGCGCCATGGGCAGCGCGACCTCGGTCGGCTCGCTCTGCTCCGCCGGGGCGCGCAGCGCCACTTCGGCGTCCCGCGGGACGTAGGCGAAGTCGGTCACCTTGGTGAACACCGACTCCCGGCCCTCCAGCGTGAACGTCTCCCCGTCGACCGACACGGTGCAGCCGCCGGACAGCGGCAGCACGAACGCCTCGTACCCGCCGGTCCGGACGACCCGCTCCACCCCTGGTTGCAGCCGCAGCACGCGCAGACCCGTGTAGGTCCACCCCGCCGACTCCGGGGTGAGCCGGACCGGGTCGTCGCCGTCGGCCAGACTGCCGTGCGGGCGCAACAGATCAGACATCTTCGTCAGCCTCCACCGACTGCAACGTCTTCGCGGCAGCAGCCACGGCGGCCGCGACATCTCCATCGGGCGGGTACAGCAGGGCACGGCCGACCACCAGGCCGCGCACCACCGGGTGGCGCAGCGCCTTGCCCCACGACGCCAGGTCCTGCGCCGGGTCCTTCGACGGCACCCCGCCGAGCACCAGCACCGGCAGGGTGGTCGCGTCCAGCGGCTCCGGCGAGGCGGGAGCGGGCAGTTTCAGCCACGTGTAGGCCGAGGTGGTGCCCAGCGCCGACGCCACGGTGATGGCCCGCGCCAGCGATGCCGGGTCCTTCAGCAGCTCCAGCCTGCCGGGGCCGGATGCGCCGTCGGCAGGCGGAACACGCCGGTAGGGGAGCGGTTCCACCATCGCCATCAGGCCGTTGGCGGCCAGCGCGGTGACGGCCTTCGCGGAGGCCTCCAGCGTGGGGATCGTCCCCGGGTCGTCGTCCACCAGCCGCAGCAGCAGCTTGCCGCCGTCCAGCCGGAGCCGGGCGATCGACTCGGCGTCGTAGCCGGTGAACCGGTCGTCGATCTCCCAGGTGGCGCCCGCCAGGCCGCCCCGGTTCATCGAGCCGATGACGACCTTGTCGTGCAGCGCGTCCAGCAACAGCAGTTCTTCCACCACGTCCGGCGAGGCCAGCACGCCGTCCACGTCGGGGTTCTCCAGAGCGGTCAGCAGCCGCTCCAGCAGCGAACGGCGGTTGGCCATCGCGGTGGGGTCACCGCCGACCGCCAGCGCGCCACGCGCCGGATGGTCGGCGGCGACCAGGAACAACGTGTGCTGCCCGGGCCGCAGCAACGGCCGACGCCGCCTGGTGGCGTAGGCGTGGGCGATCGCCGCGGGGTCGGTCGCCCGCACCCGCAGCAGCTCGGCCCACTGAGCATCGGTCAGTCGCACAACAACTCCTCGATCTCGGCGATGGTCGGCATCGCGTCGGCGCACGCGAGCCTGGCGGCCACCAGCGCACCCGCCGCGTTGGCGTACCGGCCGATCCGCTCCGGCTCCCACCCGGACAGCAGGCCGTGCACCAGCGCGCCGCCGAACGCGTCACCGGCGCCGAGGCCGCACACCACCTCGACCCGCTGCGGCGGCACCGTCCACGAGCCGTCCTGGGTGTACAGCCGGACGCCGTCGCCGCCGAGCTTGATGATCGCCAGCTCCACGCCCTGGTCGAACATCCGCTTGGCCGCCTCGTCCGGATCCGCCGTCCCGGTGGCCACCTCGACCTCGGTCCGGTTGCCCACCGCCACGGTGACGTGCTGCAGCATCCAGCCGATCTCCCGGCGGGCGGTGTCGACGTCCGGCCAGAACATCGGCCGGTAGTCGAGGTCGAGCACGGTGTGCTGCCGCCGCCGGCGCCGTTGCAGCAGCTCGCGCTGCGTGCTCCTGGCCGGCTCGGCGCTCACCCCGGTGCCGGTCACCCACAGCAACGGGACCTGCTCGACCACCTCCCACGGCACGTCGTCGGTGGTCAGCGTCAGGTCCGGGGCGGTAGGCAGCCGGTAGAACAGCAGCGGGGGATCCTCCGGCGGGTCGAGCGCGCAGAACACCACCGGGGTCTGCAGGTCGGGCGCGGTGCCCACGTAGTCCGGCGACACCCCGAAGGACCGCAGCGCCTTGCGGACGTAGTCGCCGAACGGGTCCGGGCCGACCTTGGTGAGGACGGCGGCGCTGCGGCCCAGCCGGGCCGCAGCGACCGCCACGTTCGTCGCCGTACCTCCCAGGGACTTGGCGAACGTCTGCACGTCCGCCAAGCCCACCCGGCTCTGCTCCGGGTAGAGGTCGACGCCGACCCTGCCAACTGTCAGCACTTCGACGGTCACGAGGCTTTGACTCCGCGTAGTTCGTGTTCCAGTGCCTCCAGCTCGGCACCACCGGCCATCTGCTGGGTCAGCTCGGCCAGGGTGATCTCCGACTTGGTGTAGTTGCCGAGCGGCGCGCCGCGCTTGAGCAACAGGAACCGGTCGCCGACCGGGTACGCATGGTGCGGATTGTGGGTGATCAGCACCACGCCCAGCCCGCGGTCACGGGCCTGGGCGACGAACCTCAGCACGACACCGGTCTGCTTGACGCCCAGCGCCGCGGTCGGCTCGTCGAGAATGAGCACCTTGGCGCCGAAGTGCACCGCGCGGGCGATCGCCACGCACTGCCGCTCACCACCGGAGAGCGTGCCCACCGGCTGCTCCACGTCGCGCAGGTCGATGCCCATCTCGGCGAGCGCGCGCTTGGTGGTCTGCTGGGCCTTGCGCCGGTCGAGCACGAAGCCGTACTTCCTGGGCTCGGCACCCAGGAAGAAGTTGCGCCACACGCTCATCAGGGGCACCACCGCCAGGTCCTGGTACACGGTGGCGATTCCCATGTCCAGCGCTTCCCGCGGCGAGTTGAACTTCACCGGCTTGCCCTCGAAGAGGAACTCGCCCCGGTCGTGCTGGTGCACGCCGGCGAAGATCTTGATCAGCGTGGACTTGCCGGCGCCGTTGTCACCCAGCACGCAGGTGACCTCACCCGCCCTGACCTCGGTGGAGACGTCCCGCAGCGCGATGACGTTGCCGTAGGTCTTGCCGACGTTGCGAACCTCGATCAATGGGGTGCTCATCGTCTGACCCTTTCCGCGCGCCGCCGCAACGAGTTGTTCACCAGCACCGCGGCCAGCAGCAGCACACCCAGGAAGAGCATGAACCAGTCGCTGTCCCACTGGGCGTAGATGATTCCCTGCCGGGCCATGCCGAAGATCAGCGCGCCGATCGCGGCACCGACCGCGGAACCGAAACCACCGGTCAGCAGGCAGCCGCCGACCACCGCGGCGATGATGAACTGCAGCTCCAACCCGATGCCCTGGTTGGCCTGGACGCTGGCGAACCGCAGGATGTTGATCGATCCGACCAGCCACCCGGCGAACGCCGTGGTCATGAACAACAGGATCTTGGTGCGGACCAGCGGCACACCGACGGCGCGTGCGCTGGTGGGCGCACCGCCGACCGCGAAGATCCAGTTGCCGAACCGGGTACGGACCAGCACGAAGGCGGCAAGCGCGGTGAGCAGGATCCACCACACCACCGAGATCCGGAACGGCTGCCCGAAGATGTCGATGGTGGAGGCGAAGAACAGGCCCGCCGACTCGTAGCCTTCGGTGGCACGCATGCCGGACACCTGCACGGTGCCGGTGGCCAGCCTGGTGACACCCAGGTTCAGGCCCTGCAGCGCCAGGAACGTACCCAGCGTCACGATGAAGCTGGGCAGCCCGGTGCGCATGACCAGCCAGCCGTTGAACGCTCCCACGCCCAAGGCGAAGATCAGCGACACCAGCAGGGCCAGCCACACGTTGAGACCGGCCTGAGTGGCCAGCAGCGCCGTGACCAGCGCGGTGGAGGCGGTCATCACCCCCGCCGACAGGTCGAACTCGCCGCCGATCATCAGCAGGGCGACGGCGATGGCCATGATGCCCAGTGTCGAGGCGTCGTCGAGCCACGTCGCCACGCCGCCGAGGGTGAGGAACTGCTCGGTGATCACCGAGAAGAACACGAACACCACCAGCGCGCCGAGCGCCGCCCCGATCTCGGGGCGCACGATCAGCCGCTGGGCCAGCCCGACCTGGGCCAGCCGTTCGTCTTGCGTCGACGATCGGACGGTGCCTTTGTCGGCTTCCTGGCCCGACCCCGACGTCGAGGTTGTTACGGACATGCTCCTCCCTACCGCGTGCCGCGCTCGGCGTACTTGGCGACGTCGTCGATGTTCGACTCGTCGACGAAGCCGGGGCCGGTGAGCACCGGCTGCCCGCCACCGAGCGTGTTGGCGTTCTCCACGTAAAGCTTGAGCATCACGATCGGCAGGTAACCCTGCTGATACTGCTGCTGGTCCACGGCGAACTCGATCTCACCGGACTTGATCTTCTCCACCACGTCGGCGTTCAGGTCGAACGTGGCGATCGTGGGGGAGGAGCTGGCGCCCTTGGCCGCCGCGGTGGCGTTCACCGCCACCTGCGGGTTGAGCGTCAGCACCGCGTCGACCGACTTGTCGGCCTGCAGCGCGCCGCGGATACGCGACTCGATGTCGGTGGGGTTGTTGATGTCCACCTGCAGGTTCTTGACCTCACCGCCGAACCCGCGCTTGGCGCCGTCGCACCGCTGGTTCAAGCCGATGTTGCCCGCTTCGTGGATCACGCACAGCAGCTTCTTCTTGCCGTCTTCCTTCAGCCGCTTGCCGGCTTCCTCGCCTGCGATGTCCTCCTCTTGTCCGACGTGGGCGATGGCGCCGAACTCCCTGCTCTTGGCCGAGCCGGAGTTGATGGTGATGACCGGGATGCCTGCCTTGACCGCGTTCTCGATCGCACCCTTGAGCGCGTCCGGGTTGGCCATCGACACCACGATGCCGTCGACCTTCTGCGTCACGGCGTTGTCGATCAACCTGGCTTGGGCACCCGCGTCGCCGTCCGAGGTGTACTCGACCCCGACGCCGAGGTCCTCACCGGCTTGCTCTGCGCCGTTCTTGACCACGTTCCAGAACGCGTCACCCGGGGTGCCGTGGGTGATGACCGCGAAGTTCAGGTCACCGTCGCCGCCACCACCGCCGCCGGTGTCGTTGGTGCCGCCGCTGGACCCGCTCGGTGGCGTGCACGCCACCAGCAGCGCTGCACTCGCTGCGACAGCAAGTCCGGAGAACAGCCGCCGACGGCGGGATGAGTGCTTCGACCTCATTGTCAACCTCCACGGTGTAAGTCATCGGTGGGACGTACCGATGATCGACTTGAGGTAGCGCATGGACCGTTCCGTGTCCACCTTCGGGCGGTCGACGTCGCCCGTTTCGTCCTCGGGCAATGCGGTGTCCTGCTCCAGGACGTACCAGCCCCGGTAGTCCGCCGAGCACAGCACGCGGATCATCTCCGCGATGTCGACGTCACCGTCGCCCAAGGGCGCGTACAAGCCTTGCGAAATCGCCGCGGTGTAGGTCAGTTCGCCTGCCCGCACCCGCTCGGCCACGGCGGCGCGCACGTCCTTCAGGTGCACGTGACCGACGCGGTCGGCGTGCTGCTGCACCAGCCGGACCGGGTCGGTGCCGCCGATCATCAGGTGACCGGAGTCCACGCACAGTGGCAGCGACGAGTCGCGCAGGAACCGTTCCACCTCGGGTTCGGTCTCCACGTAGGTGCCCACGTGCGGGTGCAGCACCGTGCGCAGGCCGTAGCCCGCGGCCACCTCGGCGACGGCGTCCGCGGACCGGATCAACGTGTTCCACTGCTCGTCGGTCAGTTCGGGTCGCTCGTCGTAGCCGGTCAGCCCGGTGGCGGCGGCCAGCACGAGCACTTCCGCGCCACCGGCGGACAGTTGCTTGGCGGAGCGCTCGGCCGCCGCAACCGCCTCGTCGACCGACACGTGCAGCGGGGTCGCCAGGAAGCCGCCGACCAGGGACAGGCCGAACTGGCGCAGCAGCGCCGACGGGTCGTCCGGCAGGTACCCCGGCGGGCCGAGTTCGGTCGCCGACAGGCCAAGTTCGGCCATCTCGCCGAGCACCTTCGGCGGCTCGAGCACCCGGCCCCAGCCGGGCACCTCGCACACGCCCCAGGAGATGGGCGCCGCGGCCAGGCGGATCGACGCAGCCGGATCCGCGAACGTCTGGGTCATCACTGCGCCTCCAGTCGGACCGGCCTGCCGTTGCGCATCGACTCCTCGCACGCTTCGGCCAGCCGCAAGCTGTTCAAGCTCTCGCGTGCAGGCGACGGATTCTCCGCCCGGCCGGCGATGACGTCCGCGAACACGCGCAGCTCGTTCAGGTAGGCGTTCTTGTACCGCTGCATGAACGAGTCCCAGGGCTGCTTCGGTTCGATCGGGTCCGGCTCGACCCGCACCAGCGGGGCGTGCTCGTCCCAGCCGACCGCCAGCGTCTGCTTGCTGGCGTAGACCTCCAGCCGGCAGTCGTAGCCGACCGGCTGGTGGCGGCCCGCGGTCAGCTGCGCGTGCGCCCCGGAGGCGAAGCGCAACGTGACCACGGCGTTGTCCACGTCACCGGCGTCGGCGAATGCCTGGTCGACCAGCACCGACCCGGACGCCCACACCTCCACGACCGGCTCGCCGATCAGCCACGGAACCATGTCCAGGTCGTGGATCAGGCAGTCCTTGAACAGCCCGCCCGAGGTCGGGATGTACTCCTTCGGCGGCGGGACGTGGTCGATGATCGCGGCCCGGACCAGGTAGACCGAGCCCGCTTCGCCGGACCGCAGCCTGCGGCGAACCGCGACCGTGGCCGGGTCGAAGCGGCGCTGGAACCCCACCACGACCTCCACGCCGGACGCGTCGATCTCCTTGACCAGGTCCGTCATGGTGGGCATGTCCGGCCCCAGCGGTTTCTCGCACAGCACCGGCGTCTTGGCCTGCACCGCACGTCGCACCAGATCGGCATGGGTGTCCGTGGGCGTCGCGATCACCACGCCGTCCGCGGCCAGCAGCTCGTCGAACGACGCCACCGCGGTGACGTGCTCCGGCAACGAATCGGCAACCGCCTCGGCGCGTTCTGGCACGGGGTCGAACAGCAGGATCTTGTCCGGCGCTTCTCGCCCGTCCAGCTCGGCGAGATGCGTGGCGTGCATCTCGCCGATGCGGCCGACTCCGGCGACTCCAATGTCCATGTGTCCTCGCAAAACCTTTCGGGTGACTTCCGGAGTCCGATTAGAGCGCTCTAATAGTGATGGGGCTCTCATGTTGTAGCGTTTCGCGCGGAGTGTCAACCCTGGTGTCAACGCGGCGACACCCGGCGGTAACAAAGCGGATGGAGGTGCGCGGTGGCAAGCCGGCCGACGATGGAGGACGTGGCTGCGCGGGCGGGGGTGTCGCGCGCGTTGGTGTCCCTGGTCATGCGGGGGGCGCCGAACGTCAGCCAAGCCCGCCGGGACGCGGTCTTCAAGGCCGCTCGAGAGCTCGGCTACTCGCCGCACGTGATGGCCCGGTCGCTGGCGTCCCGCACGTCGACGGTGCTCGGCGTCATGGTGTCCGACCTGCACAACCCGTTCTTCGCGGAAGTGGTGGACGGGCTGGAGGCGGTCACCCGCAAGGCGGGCTTCGAGCTGATCATCAACACCGGCAGGCGCACGCCAGCCGGCGAGCGGCAGGCGGTGCGCAGCCTGCTGTCGTTCCGTCCGGCGGGAATGGTGCTGCTCGGGCCCGCGGTGGAGACCGCGGAGATCAAGGCGGCGGCCGAGCAGGTCCCGGTGGTGCTGGTGGCCAGGTCGACTCGCCTGCGCTCGGCCGACACGGTCAACGACGACGGCAGGGCGGGCTCCGAGCTGGCCGTGGATCACCTGGTCGGCCTGGGCCATCGCCGGATCGTGCACTTCGACGGCGGGCGCGGATCCCAGTCGGCGCTGCGCCGCCGCGGGTACGTCGACGGCATGAAGAAGCACGGCCTCCAGCCGTCGGTCATCCGCAGCGAGTACACCGACGTGGCCGGCGCCAAAGCCGTGCGAACGCTGCTCGAGCAGGACGAACCGTTGCCGACGGCGATCGTCGCGGCGAACGACGTGAACGCCATCGGGGCGATCTCCGCCCTGGAGGAGGCCGGGCTGCGGGTTCCGGACGACGTGTCCGTGATCGGCTACGACAACACGTCGCTGTCCACGCTGGCGCACGTCGGCCTCAGCACCGTCGACCAGCCTCGAGAAGTGATGGGCAGGCTGGCCGCGCAGGCCGTTCTGGAGCGGGTCCGCGACGGCAGGACCGAACCGGTGCGGCATCTGCTGCACCCGAAGGTGATCCAGCGGGAGACGACCGCGCCCCCGCCGTCCGATTCGGCGCGCTGAGCGCCGGTCGCCCGCTTCCGCTCCCTCCACCGGCCGATGCGGCGGCCGGGGAACGGCGCGGCGCATCGCTGCGGGAACCGCGTGGTCGGCCGGTACGCGCCGTGCGCGGCATCCTCGATGCCCGGTACGGCGGGAAGCAGCAGGTCACCACGATCGGTCGGCATCGCGCCGGAGATCCCGGCGAACGCCACCAGATCGGGTGTGCCGTTCGGAGCGAACGCTGGTACGCGTAGTGATCAACGTGCCGCGCGGTGTTGTCACGGTGCTCCAACTGGGCGACGAACTTTGACCGAAGAGTCGTCCGTGCCGGTCGAACGGGCAACCCGGAACGCGCGTGGAGCAGGCCACCGGGCGGATCTCCGGCCGACGGGTCGCATCGTGCTTCCGGGTCCTTCCGGGGCGGGTTGCGCCAAGCGACGGTGCGCCTTCAGGTCCATCCGGCCCATTTGTGCCGCCAATGCGGCCGTCGGCCCGACTGACGCGTTTGCGCTAACCCGATCGGGGGCAACCGCCGGTGTCCCGCGACCGGTGGGGCGAGCAACGCGGAATCGACGAGGAGCAACTGATGATCATCTTGGGCTTGATCCTGCTGGTGCTGGGGTTGGTGCTGGACGTCGGCGTGCTGTGGACCATCGGCGTGGTGCTCCTGGTGGTGGGCGCGGTGCTGTTCCTGCTCGGCTCGCTCAACCGGCCGGTGCTCGGCAGGCGGCACTACTTCTGACCGGGTCCGCTTCCGGTGCCGCTTCGGCGCGGGCCGGAGGCGCCGTCGGGCGGCGCGATTCGCCGCGCTGCCAGCCGGGTACTCGCGGACGAGGTGAGGACGGATGACCGAGGCATCGGACGAGCAGGCGCCGTTGTCGCCGAGCGAGCAGCTCGACCAGGACGACCTTCAGGCCGACCCGCTGGAAGGGGGCGCCGAACTGCCGGAAGGCTGGGCAGGCGCGGACCGCTACGGCATGACCCAGGCCGAGCAGGCCGAAGGCGAGCCGCTGGACGAGCGGTTGCGACAGGAGCGACCCGACATCGGGCCGGACGACATCGCCGACGCGGGCCGTCTCGGCGACGACGAGGTCCTTCAGGGCCGTGTCGAGGAGCTGCCGCGGGTGCGTGACGTGCCTGCGGACAACGCCGACCGGGCGGGCGGTCCGGAGGACGACCCGATTCGCGGTTCGGACGACCACTGAGGTTCGGGCGGTGACCGAGTCTGGCCGGCGAAAGCCTGCCGGCGCGGCACGCCAGGTGGACGGGGTTTCCGGGCGAATTCCCGGCAAGGTCGGGTGCCGCCGCGCGGCAGTACTCCGGTGCGGTCCCTCCGCGCTTCTCGTCGTCGGTGACGCACATCACGAAGTCGCCGCGGCGTTCTCTTGGTTCGCGGCCTTTGCCACGCGTACCCGGTTCGGCATCGGGCCGACGTCCGGTGCACAAGGTGCAGTCCGTCTCGTTCGGGGCTTCGTCCGAGCCACCGCGAGCCGCTACGGTGGCGGGGTCATGACCGCGACGCCGAGATACCCCATGGCGCCGGACAGGCCCGTGGCATCCGCCTCACCCGGCCGAGTACGCACCGCGCGGGTGCTCTTCGTGCTCGGCCTGGTGATCGTGGCCGCGCTGTCCAGCTTGGTGTGGTGGTCGATCCGCAGCGACCCGGACGAGACGCGCTTCTCCTCCGCCGACCGGCCCTCCTCTTCCGGCGGCGCTGCCGACGACAGCGGCGGCGGCCCCGGCCGCCCGCCGGTCCTGCGCGCGGGCCGGTTCACCTACCGGGCACTGGCGCCGCTGGACGTCCGGCAGCGCTGCGACGACGTCTCCTACGGCAAGGTGCGCGAGTGGTTCGCCGAGCGTCCCTGCCGCGAAGTGATCCGTGGGCTGTTCGACGTCCGCGCGGACGGCGCCAGGGCGGCGGTCGCGGTGTCGGTGGTGACGATGCCGAGCCGGTCGCAGGCGCGCGCACTGAAGAAGCTGACCGACACCGACGGCACCGGCAACGTCTCCGATCTGATCAGGGACGGCACCGTCTCGCGGCCAGGGCTGCCCCAGGTGGCCGGCGGCAAGTACGCGTCGAAGACCAGCGGGCCCAGGCTGACGATCGTGGAGGCTGCCTTCTTCGGCGACACCCGCAATGCCGCACTACTGGACCAGATCACCACTCAGGCGTTGCGGCTCGAACCGAAGATGCGCGCCCGGCGATGACCGGGCCGGGTCGCTCCGTTGTCGTCGCAGGCCTGGCCGTGGCGATGCCGGCCCTCCGGCTTCGGTGGTGAACCTTCCGCCGGACGATCAGGACCTGGCTCCTGGCATGGCGAGTGCCGCCGGCCGCATCCCCGCCTCCAGCCGCCATCGGGTCAGGCGGGCGGCGGATGCCTGCATCGCGGCCACCGCCAGCGAGCGCACCTGGGCAACGTCGCAGTGTTCGATCACCACACGCCAGGCAGCCACGGCATCCGTTTCCGCCGCGACGACCGCCGCGCGAGCCGACTTGTCGTCCTTCACTGGCTTGGGTGTGGCGTACGCGGTCTCCGCCAGCACAGGCGTGGCTCCCGCAGAGATCAACGCTGCTTGCGCCGCGTCTCGCCGCTGCCGGTGTTCGACGGTGGCCGCGCGGAGGCCTTTGTCGTAGCTGCCCGGCAGGAACGCGGTGACCAGCCCGAAGACCCACAGCGTCGCGTGCTCGGCGGCGAGCGCGTCCTGCAGCGTCTGGACGGCCGCCTCGTCGAGCTGGTCGCCCGGGTCCGGGGCCGCGAACCGCGGTGCGGGTGGCGATCCCAAGCTGCCGTCGAGCGCGAGCCCGGCACTGCAGCCAGCGGCGACCGAGGCCAGCAGGCCGGCCCGCGGCCTGCTCTCCCGCGGGATGAGCCCCACCGCCTGTTCGGCGGCCGAGCGCAGCCGCTTGCCGAGCGCTTTCGGCGACGTCGCAGGCGGACGGTCACCGGCCGGGGCGGGCGGCCGGTTGGCCCGGTCGACCTCCCGCTGGACCGCATCGGCCTGTGCGGCGCGCAGCTCGGCGATCTGCTCGGCCAGCTTGCCGCCCATCTCGCGTGCGGCCTCCGCGTCGGCGCGCGCCGCGGCGGCCACGGGCGCCAGCGGGTCGGGTGAGTCGTCGTATCCACCCGAGCACGCCGACACCGCGGACAGGGCGAACGGCATGGTCAGCAGGGCTGTACCACTCCACCGGAGCACATCACGACGACCCACCTGCACACCCAGCATCCTGCCAGGTGCGTACCTTAAGCTGGACCGACACCCACAACCGCCAGCCCAGCCGAATAGGGGAGATGCCCATGACCAACGATCTCGCCAAGCGGTTGGAGCCCATCGTGGTCGACGTGGTCGACGGGCTCGGGTTCGACCTGGACTCGCTGGAGGTCCAGCAAGCGGGCCGGAAGAAGCTGGTGAAGGTCGTGGTCGACGCCGACGACGGGATCGGTCTCGACGAAATCGCCGATACCAGCCGTGCACTGTCCCGCAAACTCGACGAGCACGATCACCTGATCGCGGGCGCCTACACCCTCGAGGTCACCTCACCGGGCCTGAACCGGCCGCTGACGCAGCGCCGCCACTGGCGCCGGGCCCGCTACCGGTTGGTGAAGATCACACCGGCCGAGGGGGAGCCGTTCGTCGGCCGGGTGGGGTATGCGGGCGAGAAGTCGGTGCGGGTCCTGGTCGGCAAGCAGTTCGTCGACGTCGCCTACGCCGACGTCGCCACCGCGGTGGTGGAGGTGGAGTTCAAGCAGCCGCCGGCCGACGAACTGCGGATGATCGAGGAGGACGAGGCGGAACAGGCCGCCCTGCACGGCGCCGATTCGCCTGACCCCGGCTCCGGGCGGCACACTGGGAGGAAAGCAGCAGGCACCGGCAAGCCTGCCTCCCGGTGCTCGGCGACCAAGGAGGATGACGCCCGATGAACGTGGACATTGCCGCGCTGCGGGCGATCGAGCGGGACAAGGACATCCCGTTCGAGACGGTGCTGGAGGCCATCGAGTCGGCTCTGCTGACCGCGTACAAGCACACCGAGGGGCACCAGCCGCACGCCAAGATCGACATCGACCGCAAGACCGGGTACGTGCGGGTGATCGCGTACCGGCTGAACGAGCGCGGCGAGCCGGTCGAGGAGTGGGACGACACTCCGGAGGGATTCGGCAGGATCGCCGCGACCACCGCGCGCCAGGTCATCGTGCAGCGGCTGCGAGACGCCGAGCACGAGAAGACCTACGGCGAGTTCGCCGCCAAAGAAGGCCAGGTCATCGCCGGTGTCGTCCAGCGAGACGCGCGGGCCAACGCGCGCGGCATGGTCGTGGTCGCGTTCGGGGAGACCGAGGGCGTCATCCCGGCCGCCGAACAGGTGCCGGGGGAGCGGTACGAGCACGGCACCCGGTTGCGGGCCTACGTGTGCGGCGTGGCGCGCACGGTGCGCGGGCCGCAGATCACGCTGTCGCGCACCCACCCGAACCTGGTGCGCAAGCTGTTCGAGCTCGAGGTGCCGGAGATCGCCGACGGAACCGTGGAGATCACGTCGGTGGCCAGGGAGGCGGGCCACCGCACCAAGATCGCCGTGCGGTCGACGGTGCCCGGGGTGAACGCCAAGGGTGCGTGCATCGGCCCGGTCGGCGCCCGGGTGCGGAACGTGATGAGCGAGCTGGGCGGGGAGAAGATCGACATCATCGATCACTCCGACGACCCGGCCACGTTCGTCGGGAACGCGCTGTCGCCTGCGAAGGTGGTCTCGGTCCAGGTGGTCGACGAGCGCACGAGGACGGCGCGGGTGATCGTGCCGGACTTCCAGCTGTCGCTGGCCATCGGCAAGGAAGGGCAGAACGCTCGGCTGGCCGCGCGGCTGACCGGATGGCGGATCGACATCCGCAGCGATGCGGAGACCGCCGGGCAGCCGGAGCCCGCGCCCGCGGGCCCGCAAGCGGCCTCGGCGGCGGGCGGCACACCGGAGCAGTAACCACCTTCGGTACGGAGTGGACCGGAACGATAGACTCGACTGTGGCGCAACACCAGCTGACGACCTCCTCGCACGGTGCATCCGGTCACCAACCGGTTCGCACGTGTGTGGGATGTCGGAAGCGGGGGTTGCGTAGCGAGCTGGTGCGAGTTGTCGCGCTGCGTGGGCGCGCCGTCGTCGATCACCGTCGGCGGTTGCCTGGCCGGGGTGCCTGGCTGCACCCCGATCAGCGGTGCCTGACGCAGGCGATCCGGCGGAAGGCTCTGCCCAGGGCGTTACGGGTCTCTGGGCAGCTGGACACCGGCGAGCTGGAAGACAGCTTCGCGAGCGGACTTGTCTCCGGCACGCAGGACGAGGAGGGGTACGGCAGGCCCGTGCCACGCCGAGGTAACGAAAGCAGGTCGACCCGTCATGAGTCAGCCGTGAAGCTGAAGCCATGAACGCGCGACAGTAAGGACGAGGTCAGCGGGTAGCGCCGCCGGCCTCTGCAGATGAGGAGAGCAGTGGCAGGCAGAGCCCGCGTACACGAGCTCGCGAAAGAGCTCGGCGTAACGAGCAAGGAAGTACTCGCCAAGCTGAAGGAACAAGGCGAGTTTGTGAAGTCGGCATCGTCGACGGTCGAGGCGCCGGTCGCCCGGCGGTTGCGCGATGCGTTCGGCGGGGGCAAGAAGGCCGACGAGAAGAAGGACGACAAGAAGGGCGCGTCCGCCAAGTCGTCGGCGGGACAGGCCAAGTCGGGGGCGGCCACGTCCGATGCGGCGCCCAAGCCTGTGCCGCCCAAGCCCGGCGGCACCACCGAGCAGCCCGCTGCCCAGCCGCAGCAGGCCAAGCCGCCGGTGCCCAAGCCCGGCGACATCAAGCCGGGACCGAAGCCGGGTCCGGCCCCCACGCCGAGCGTCATCCCGCCACGCCCCCAGGGCCCCAAGCCGGGCCCGAAGCCGGGGCCGCGGCCGCCGCGGGTCGGCAACAACCCGTTCGGCGTCGGCGCCGGTTCCGCGCCGCGTCCCGCGCCGCCTCGGCCGGGTCCCGGTGGTGAGCGGCCGCGTCCGGGACAGCGTCCGGCGGCCGGTGGCAGGCCCAGCCCCGGCAACATGCCGCCCAGGCCGAACCCGGGCATGATGCCGCCGCGCCCGCAGCGTCCCGCGGCGGGTACCGGTGGCCGCGGGGGCCCCGGGGGTCC
Source organism: Thermocrispum agreste DSM 44070 (assembly GCF_000427905.1). Lineage (GTDB taxonomy): Bacteria > Actinomycetota > Actinomycetes > Mycobacteriales > Pseudonocardiaceae > Thermocrispum > Thermocrispum agreste. The sequence continues at coordinate 264,987 of NZ_ATYX01000006.1, forward strand.
CGGTGGCCGTGGCCGTGGCGGGCCGGGTGGCCCGCGCGGCGGTGGCGGCGGCGGTTTCCGCGGCGGTGGTGGCGGTGGCTTCCGCTCCGGCCCCTCGGCGCCTCCCGGCGGTGGTTTCCGCGGTCGGGGGCGTGGCGGCGCGGCAGGCGCGTTCGGCAGGCCCGGCGGCCCGAGCCGCAAGGGGCGCAAGTCGAAGCGCCAGAAGCGCCAGGAGTACATGGAGAACATGCAGGCGCCGACCGTCGGCGGCGTGCGCCTGCCGAAGGGCAACGGCGAGACCATCCGGCTGCCCAGGGGCGCTTCGCTGACCGACTTCGCCGAGAAGATCGACGCGAACCCGGCCTCGCTGGTGCAGGTGCTGTTCCACCTCGGCGAGATGGTGACCGCGACCCAGTCGGTCTCCGACGACATCCTCGAGCTGCTCGGCTCGGAGATGAACTACAAGGTCCAGGTCGTCTCGCCGGAGGAAGAGGACCGCGAGCTGCTGGAGTCGTTCGACATCACCTACGGCGAGGACATCGGCGACGAGGAGGACCTCGAGTACCGGCCGCCGGTGGTGACCGTGATGGGCCACGTCGACCACGGGAAGACGCGCCTGCTGGACACCATCCGCAAGACGTCGGTGCGGGAGCACGAGGCCGGTGGCATCACCCAGCACATCGGCGCCTACCAGGTGTCCACCGAGCTGGACGGCGAGCAGCGGCTGATCACCTTCATCGACACCCCGGGTCACGAGGCGTTCACCGCCATGCGTGCCCGTGGTGCCAGCGCGACCGACATCGCGGTGATCGTGGTGGCGGCCGACGACGGCGTGATGCCGCAGACGGTCGAGGCGATCAACCACGCCCAGGCGGCCAAGGCGCCGATCGTGGTGGCGGTCAACAAGATCGACAAGCCGGACGCCAACCCGGCCAAGGTGCGCCAGCAGCTGACCGAGTACGGACTGGTGGCCGAGGAGTACGGCGGCGACACGATGTTCGTCGACATCTCGGCCAAGCAGGGCACCAACATCGACCAGCTGCTGGAGGCGATCCTGCTGACCGCGGACGCCACGCTGGACCTGCGGGCCAACCCGAACATGCCCGCGCAGGGGGTGGCCATCGAGGCGCACCTGGACCGCGGCCGTGGCCCGGTGGCCACCGTGCTGGTGCAGCGCGGCACGCTGCGGGTCGGCGACTCGATCGTGGCGGGCGAGGCCTACGGGCGTGTCCGGCGCATGGTCGACGAGCACAACGAGGACGTCACCGAGGCGCTGCCGTCGCGGCCGGTGCAGGTCATCGGCTTCACGTCGGTGCCGGGCGCGGGTGACACGTTCCTGGTGGTGGACGAGGACCGCACGGCTCGCCAGATCGCCGAGCGGCGCCAGGCCAGGGCGAGGGCGGCGCAGAACGCGCAGAAGCGCAAGCGCATCAGCCTGGAGGACCTGGACTCGGCGCTGAAGGAGACCAAGCAGCTGAACCTGATCATCAAGGGCGACAACGCCGGTACCGTCGAGGCACTGGAAGACGCCCTGATGAAGCTGGACGTCGGCGACGAGGTGGAGCTGCGGGTCATCCACCGCGGCGTCGGTGCGATCACCGAGGGCGACATCAACCTGGCGATCGCCGACAACGTCATCGTGCTCGGCTTCAACGTCCGTGCCGAGGGGAAGGCGACCGAGATCGCCACCCGGGAAGGCGTGGACGTGCGCTACTACACGGTGATCTACCAGGCGATCGAGGAGATCGAGAACGCGCTCAAGGGCATGCTCAAGCCCGAGTTCGAGGAAGTCGAACTGGGCCGGGCCGAGGTCCGCGAGGTGTTCAAGTCGTCCAAGGTCGGCACCATCGCCGGTTGCCTGGTCACCTCGGGCCTGATCCGTCGCAACGCCAAGGCGCGGCTGCTGCGGGACAACGTGGTGGTCGCCGACGACCTGCAGATCGCCTCGCTGCGCCGGTTCAAGGACGACGCCACCGAAGTCCGCGAGGGCTTCGAGTGCGGTCTCACCTTGGGCAAGTTCAGCGACATCAAGGTGGGCGACGTCGTGGAGACCTACGAGCAGCGGGAAAAGCCCCGTGAGTAGGTGAGGTGTACGTCGGTGTCCTGGAGCTGGACATCGTCCTGGGCGATGTCCGCTCCTTGAAGGAGAAGCGGTCCGTGGTCCGGCCGGTGATCGCCGAGCTGCGCAAGCGGTTCGACGTGGCGGTCGCCGAGGCCGGCCACCTGGACCTGTATCGCCGCACGTTGATCGGCGTCGCCGCGCTGTCGGTGGACGCCGGTCACGTCGGCGAGGTCCTCGACGCCTGCGAACGGCAGGTCGCGGGGCGCCCGGAGCTGGAGCTGGTGTCGGCCCGCCGACGTTGGCTCGGTCCCGGGGACTAGGCACAGCGAGTCAAGGAGGGGTGCGCGGTGGTGGATCACGCCCGGGCGCGCAGGCTGGCCAAGCGGATCGGGCAGATCGTGGCCTCGGCCATCGAGCACGAGATCAAGGATCCGCGGCTGAAGAACGTCACGATCACCGAGACCCGGTTGACCGGCGACCTGCGCGACGCGACGGTGTACTACACGGTGCTGGGTGAGACCGTGGACGCCGAGCCGGACATGGCCGCGGCCGCGGCCGCGCTGGAGTCCGCCCGCGGGTTGCTGCGCAGCAAGGTCGGTGCGGGGACCGGGGTGCGGTTCACGCCGACGCTGACGTTCGTCCCCGACCATGTGCCGGAGTCCGCGCGGCACATCGACGAGCTGCTGGCCAAGGCGCGCGCAGCGGACGCCGAGCTGGCGCGGCGGGCCACCAACGCCAAGCCTGCGGGCGACCCGGATCCGTATCGCAAGCCGATCGACGCCGACGAGACGGACGAGGCCGACGCACGGTAGGCCGGGCTGCCTGGCCCGGCAGCCTGCCCCGTTGGAGCCGCGGCACCGCCCGCTGGGGGCCTTCGGGCTGTCCGGCTCGCTGTCACGACGCCAGGTGGTCCGTGCCCCGCTGTGGATTGCGGTGGTGCGTCATGATCCCGGTCGTGGCCCACGAAGGTGGTCCATGCCTGCCGCGGACCTCGGTGTCTCGTACTCGAGGCCCGCAAGGGCGCTGACGTTCGTGCGGCCAGCGGGACCCGCGGCGCCAGGTCGGCTGCGCCGGCCCTTGCCTGTCGTCTCGCCTTCCGGGCCGGCCCCGCTCCAGCCGAGTGCCGGGGCATGCCACGAACCGGCACAGCCCGCAGACGTCCCGCTACGGAGCCGCTCGCGGCTAGGGTTTCGTCGCCACCACCAGGTCACGCACGATCGCGTTGTCCACTCGGTGGGCGAACTGCTCGTAGTGCGCGCCCTCACGCGGCTTCAGCCCGGCCCGGGTCAGCAGGTCCAGCAGCTCACCGCGGGGCAGCGTCAGGTCGTTGAAGGAGATCCCGATCGCTCCGCCCGGCTTGAGCGCCGTGACCCAGACGGGCACGGCAGCCGACAGCAGGTCCCGCGGGCTGCGCTGCAGCTCGCCGGCCTGCCTGCTGCCGTGCTGCACGCCGTACGGCGCGTCGGTGACGATCGCGTCGAACGCGTTGCGCCCGAAGATCTTGGCGGTGTGCAGCGTGTCGGTCGCGCGGAACGACAGCGTCCGGGTCCTGCCCGCCTTGAACTCCTCCTTGGTGGGCGCGTAGGTGATGTCCAGCCGCCGCCCCAACCGGCGCCGCTGCCACCGCAGCGGGCCGGACTCCGCGGTGTGCTTGAACTTCTTGGTGCGCAGCCACGTCTTGATGAACCGCTCGTACGCCTCGAAGTCACGGTCGGCCAGCTCCACCCCTGCCGCGTCGAAGCCGTACATCATCGCCTGGTTGAGCGTGGTGCCCCGGCCGCACAGCGGGTCCAGGACGCGCAACGGGCGGCGCAGCATGGCCAGCGGCTCGGCCATGGCCAGGCACGTCACGTTGAGCAGCAGCCGGGTGAACTGCTCGTTGGTCTTGCCCGCGTACTTCTGGATGGTCAGCAGGTCGGAGTCGAACCGGTCGAGCGGCCGGATCGGCACCGGGCGCAGCAGGTCCTCGTCCACCCGCTGGAACAGCGCGTACAGCGACGAGGCGTTGGACAGCAAGGCCAGCCGGTCGCCGGTCAGCTCGGGCGCGGTGAACCGCACGTAGTGCAGCCCGGCGAGCTCCACTTCGTCGGTGTCCGCGATCCCGCCCACGGCTTCGCCGAAGACCGCGAGCTCGGCGCGCATCAACCGTGGCGCGTCGTCGGCGTAGACGCGGTTCGCCGATGGCAGCTGCAAGATCAAGTACTCGGACACGGTCGACTCAGCAGACGGGTCGGTGGACATGGGTTGCCGGCGATGATCAGACGATGCGGGTGAGTCCGACGGCACTGTTCGATGGTAGTGCCCGCGCTGATCGTCGGGGCGACCACGTAGCTTGCTCGTGTGAACCTCAGTCACTCCAGCAACAGTGAAGGGGAGCCACCGGAGGCGGAATCGGCCGCACACGACCGGAGTGTTGCCGCGGCCGCGCGGGTGCTGGCGGAGCAAGTGCCGTCGGGCGAGGTGACTCTGCTCGGCCACATCGACCCGGATGCCGATGCGTTGGGCACGGCGCTGGCGCTCGGCCATGCGCTGCATGATGCCGGGGTGTCGGTGCGGGTCAGCTTCGCGGAGCCGGACGACGTGCCGGAGACGTTGCGCGGGCTGGATGTCGCCGGGTTGCTGGTCCGGCCGGACGATCTGCCGCCGACCGATCGTGTGCTGGTCGCGGTCGACACCCCGAGCATCGCCAGGCTCGGCTGGCTGGGCGCCCGGGTGGAGCGCACCGCCTCCTCGGGAGGAGCCGTCGTGGTGATCGACCACCACGCTTCCAATATGTTCTACGGCACGCACAACGTGGTGGACCCCGGTGCCGAGGCGAGCGCGGTCGTCGCGCTGCGCGTGCTCGACGCCATGAATCTTCCGCTGACCGAGCCGGTGGCGCGCGGCTTGTACGCGGGCTTGCTGACCGACACGTCGTCGTTCCGGCGGGCGACGCCGCAGACCCACCGCATCGCGGCGCGGCTGGTCGCGGCCGGGGCCGACCCGGACGAACAGGGCCGTGTCCTGCTGGACGACCGCCCGTTCGCATGGCTGCCGATGCTGTCCCGGGTACTGGCTGGCGCCCGGCTGGAGGCCGCGGCGGCACGCGGCCTCGGCGTCGTGCATGCGGTCGTAGACCTGGATGTGGCACGCGATGTGCGTGTGGAGGAGGTGGAAAGCGTCATCGACGTTCTCCGGTCGACGTCGGAGGCCGAGGTCGCGTTCGTCCTCAAGGAGCGGCGGCCGCATGCCGGTGTGCGGCAGTGGTCGGTGTCGCTGCGAGCGAAGCGTGCGGTGAACGTCGCGGCCGTGGCGCGCACGCTCGGCGGGGGAGGCCATCACCTGGCCGCGGGCTGCCGGCTGGAGGGTGAGCCGGAGCAATGCATCGAGACGCTGCTGGCCGCGCTGTCCGACGCTCCGCTGTTGGAGAGCCGGTGAGCGCGCGCGAAGTCTTCCGGCTCGCCGTCCCCGCCTTTGGCGTCCTGACCGCCGAGCCGCTTTACGTGCTGGTCGACACCGCGGTGGTGGGGCACCTGGGCGCGCTCCCGCTGGCCGGACTGGCGGTCGGCGGAGTGGTGCTGGCCCAGGTGTCCGCACAGCTGACGTTCCTGTCGTACGGGACGACGGCCCGGACCGCGCGGCTGCACGGTGCCGGCCGCCGGGCCGACGCGGTGGCCGAAGGCGTCCAGGCGACGTGGCTGGCGCTTGCCGTCGGCGCCGTGGTTCTCGTCCTGGGCCAGCTGCTCGCCGAACCCATCGCGCACGCGCTGGCCGGTGACGACGACATCGCCCGCAACGCGGTGTCCTGGCTGCGCATCGCGCTGTTCGGCGCTCCGCTGATCTTGGTGACCATGGCGGGCAACGGCTGGATGCGCGGCGTGCAGGACGCCAAACGCCCCCTGTACTACGTGCTCGCGGGCAACGGGATCTCCGCCGTGCTCTGCCCGGTGCTGGTGTACGGCGTGGGCTGGGGCCTGGAGGGCTCGGCGGTGGCGAACGTGATCGCCCAGATCATCAGTGCCGGGTTGTTCCTGCGCGCGCTGATCAGGGAACGCGTGCCGCTTCGGCCGCAGCCGAAGGTCATGCGAGCGCAGCTGGTGCTCGGCCGTGACCTGGTGCTGCGCAGCTTGTCGTTCCAGGCGTGCTTCCTGTCGGCCGCGGCGGTCGCGGCGCGAGCGTCCGCCGAAGCAGTGGGTGCGCACCAGATCGTCCTGCAGCTGTGGACGTTCCTGGGGCTGGTGCTCGACTCGCTGGCCATCGCCGCCCAGTCGCTCGTCGGGGCCGCGCTCGGTGCGCACGCCGCCGACCGGGCGCGCCAGCTGTCCAGGCAGATCACCGGCTACGGCCTGGTGTTCGGGTGCGTCCTGCTGGTGGTGTTCGCGTCCGTGCACGGCGTCCTGCCGAAGGTGTTCACATCCGACGCCGGGGTGCTGGCCGAGGTGCCAGGGGCATGGTGGTTCTTCGTGCTGCTGCAACCGGTCGCCGGGGTGGTGTTCGCGCTGGACGGGGTACTGCTCGGCGCCGGTGACGCGAAGTTCCTGCGGAACGCCACGCTGGGCAGCGCGCTGCTCGGGTTCCTGCCACTGATCTGGCTGTCGCTGCGCTTCGGCTGGGGGCTGGCAGGCATCTGGACCGGGCTGGCGGCGTTCATGCTGCTGCGGCTGATCGCGGTGACGGCGCGCTGGCGGTCCGGGCGTTGGGCGGTCGTCGGCGCCGAGCGCTGAACGGGCCCGGCGCCGCGACCGGGCCGCTCACGCCTTCTGCAGCGGCAGCCGCAAGGCGCCCGGGGCTTCCTCCGGCACCACCGGGTTCTTCGGGGCCACCGGCTCGATCTTCCGGTACCCGGCACCCAGGGGCGGCCGAGGATCCTGCTCGCCCTTGTTCGGCCAGAACGCCATCGCCCGCTCGGCCTGCGCGGTGATGGTCAGCGACGGATTGACCCCGAGGTTGGCGGAGATCGCCGACCCGTCCACCACGTGCAAGCCGGGATGGCCGAAGACGCGCTGGTAGGGGTCGACCACGCCTTCCTCCGGGGTGGCGCCGATCGGGCAGCCGCCGATGTAGTGCGCCGTCGCCGGGATGTTGACCACGTCGGTGAACAACCCCTGCGGATCACCGTCCACCTTCTCCGCGAAGCGCCGGGCGATGTCGTGGGCCAGCGGGATCCACGTCGGGTTCGGCTCGCCAGTGCCCTGCCGGGTGCGCAGCCGCCCGCGCTTGAGGTAGGCCTGCAGCGAGTTGTCCAGCGACTGCATGAACAGCAGGATCACCGACCGCTCGGACGCCCGCCGGGCGTTCAGGCTGCGCAGGAACGCGCCCGGTTTGCGGACGATCGCGAGCAGGAACCGCAGGAACCGGAACGCCCCGCCGTCGACCATCGGCACGGTCATCGGGAACAGCGCATTCTGCCCCTTGCCGTAGTGGCACACCTCCAGGTGCGTGTTCGGTTCCGGGTGGATCGACGAGGTGATCGCGATGCCCTCGGCGAAGTCGTGCCGCTTACGGGACGCCACGTTGATGATCGCCTCGGAGTTGCTGCGCGTCAGGTGCCCCAGCCGCGGGGAGAGGTTGGGCAGCATGCCGTTGCTCTTCATCTGCAGCAGCAGCTGCTGGGTGCCGAGCGCGGCGGCGGCGAACACCACCTGCTCGGCGGTGAACACCCGCTTGCCCTTGCGCAGCTTGCCGTTGGATCTTCTGGTGTGTACCTCGTATCCCCCGCCGGGCAGCGGCCGGACCGCGGTCGCGGTGGTGAGCGGATGGACCACCGCCCCATTGGCCTCGGCGAGGTAGAGGTAGTTCCGGGTGAGGGTGTTCTTGGCGTTGTGCGGGCAGCCGGTCAGGCACCGCGCGCAGTGGATGCACCCGGCGCGGCGCGGGCCTGCCCCGCCGAAATAGGGGTCGTCGACCTCCACGCCGGGCTTGTCCTCGTTGAAGAACACACCGACGTCGGTGGGGTGGAACGTGTCGCCCACGCCGATGTCCTCGGCCACTTCGCGCACGACCTCGTCGGCGGGGGTCAGCTTCGGGTTGGTGGTCACCCCCAGCATGCGCTTGGCCTGGTCGTAGTACGGCTTGAGCTCGGCGCGCCAGTCGGTGATGTGCGCCCACTGCTTGTCCCGGAAGAACGGTTCCAGCGGCTCGTAGAGTGTGTTGCCGTAGATCAGCGAGCCGCCGCCGACGCCCGCGCCGCTGAACACCAGGCACTTGCCCAGAATGCTGATGCGCTGCGGGCCGAACAGGCCCAGCTTCGGCGCCCAGATCGACTTGCGCAGGTTCCAGTTCGACTTCGGCAGGTCCTCCGGTTCCCAGCGCTTGCCCGCCTCGAGCACGCCGACCCGGTAGCCCTTCTCGGTCAGCCGCAACGCCGCCACGCTGCCGCCGAAGCCTGAGCCGATGACCAGCACGTCGTAGTCGAACGTCATACCGTCACCCCTTCTGTGGATCGAGTGGGCAGCAACGTGCGGTAGTCCTCGGGATGCCAGCGGCGAGCGGTCAGCCGGTAGGCGCTCACCGTGCCCGGCCAGTTGTTGGTGACACGCCCGGAGGCGTTGCGGTACCAGCTGGAACACAGCGTCCACACCGAGCGGTCCAGCCTGCGCTGCAGCGCGCGGTTGTACTCGTCGCAGACGTCCTCGCGCACGTCGAAGGCGACGCCCGGCTGCCTGGCCACCTCCCGGATCGCCTGGGCGATGTAGCGGGCCTGGGTCTCCAGCATGTAGATGATCGAGCCGCAGCCGAGGTTGGTGTTCGGGCCGTACATCAGGAACATGTTCGGAAAGCCGGGCACGGTCATGCCCTTGTACGCGAAGGCGCCGTCGCGCCAGACCTCGGCGAGATCACGGCCTGCCACGCCCCGCACGGACATCGGGCCGAGGAACTCCGACGCGCGGAACCCGGTGCCGTAGATGATCACGTCCGCTTCGTGCAGCCGGCCGTCGGACGTGCGCACGCCGTTCGGCTCCACCCGCTCGATCCGGGTGGTGACCAGGTCGACGTTCGGCTTGCTGAACGTGGGCAGGTAGTCGTTGGAGAACAGGCCGCGTTTGCAGCCCACCGCGTAGTCCGGGGTGAGCTTGGCCCGCAGATGCGGATCCGGGACCTCCTTGCGCAGCTTGTGCAGCGAAATCTGGCTGATCAGCGGGCGCATCCACGGTGCGTCCACCAGGCCGAGGGAGATCACCTCGCACAGCAGCCAGAATCCGAACCGTTCGGCCAGCCGGATCGGCGGCACCCGCTTGAACAGCTTGTGGTGCCACCGCCGGTACTGCACCTCCGGCCGGGGCAGGATCCACGGCGCCGAACGCTGGAACACCGTCAGGTGCGCGACCTTCGGCTGGATGGCGGGCACGAACTGGACCGCGCTCGCACCCGTGCCCACCACGGCCACGCGCTTGCCGGTCAGGTCGGCGTCGTGGTTCCACTGCGCGGAGTGGAACCAGGTACCGGCGAAGTCGGTCAGGCCGGGGATGTCCGGCAGTTTCGGCCGGGACAGCTGGCCGGTGGCGGGCACGAAAACGTTCGCCACGACCGTCCGGTCGCCGGCCTCGATTCGCCAGGTGCCACTGGACTCGTCGAACGAGGCGCTGGTGACCTCGCAGCCGAAGCGGATTTTCGGCCACAGCCGGTACTTGTCCACCAGGCGCCGCATGTACTGCTGGATTTCCGCCTGCGGGGAGAACCGGGACGACCATTCCGGGTTCGGCTCGTACGACAGCGAGTAGTAGGGGGAGGGGATGTCGCAGGCCGCCCCCGGGTAGGTGTTCTCGCGCCACACGCCACCGACGTCGTCGCCCTTCTCCAGCAGCAGGAAGTCGGTGAATCCGTGCCGCTGCAGTTCCAGCGCCATCGCCAATCCTCCGAACCCGGTGCCCACGATGGCCACCGTGGTGCGTTCGTGGTGGCCCGGGCCGGTACGCGGATCGGGTGTTGTGCTCGTCACCCCGGGTGTGGTCATGGCAGCACGGTATGTCGCCGCCCGGCGAACCGATCCATAATTCCGGCCATGGTCACTCAGCCGGATGCCGGCCTGACGCCCGGTGTCGCGACCAGGCCTGCCGTGACCGCGTGGACCTTCCCGCGCGGGGCGGCGAGCGTCGCGCTGATGGCGCGGTTCGCCGCCGAGCACGGCGTGCCGATGGAGGACGTGCTGCACGGCAGCGGCATCACCCCTGCCGCGGCGACCGACCCGGGCACCCAGATCGACGCCCACCAGGAGCTGGCCGTGGTGCGCAACCTGGTGCGCCGGCTCGGCCACCGGCAGGCGCTGGGCATCGAGGTGGGCAGGCGGTACCGGCTGAGCACGTTCGGCATCTTCGGATTCGCCTGCCTGAGCAGCCAGACCCTGCGCGACGTGATCAGCTTCGCGCTGCGCTACTGGGACTTGAGCTTCGCCTTCGCCATCCCGGTCGTGGAGATCACCGACGGGCGGCTGCGCCTGGAGCTGCGTGACGACGACGTGCCGGAGGACGTCCGGCGCTTCGCCGTGGAACGGGACATCGCGGCCATCTTCACGGTGCTGCGCGAACTGCTGACCGAACCGGTCGGCCTGCTCAGTCAGCGCTTCCGGTTCCCGGCGCCACCGGAGGGGGAGCTGGCGGCGTATCGCGACGTGCTCGGGGTGCGGCCGGAGTTCGGCGCCAGGGACAACGTCGGCTACCTGGACGGCGCGCTGCTGGACCGTCCGCTGCCGAAGGCAGACCCACGGACCGTCGCCGAGTGCGAGGCGGTGTGCCGCGAGCTGGTCGCGCGCAAGCGTGCCCGCACCGGGTTGTCCCAGCAGGTGCGGGCCCGTCTGCTGCGGCTCGGCGCGCTCGAGGCGGGAATCGACGCGGGCATGGAAGCGGTGGCCCGCGACCTGCACATCAGCGTGCGTACCCTGCGCCGGCGCCTCGCCGAGGACGGCACCAGCTATCGTGAGCTACGCGACGAGGTCCGTGAGGCATTGGCCGAGGAGCTGCTGGCCACCGGGGCGCTGTCGGTCTCCGACGTGGCGATCCGGCTGGGATACGCCGAAGCGACCAGCTTCATCGCCGCGTTCCGCCGCTGGAAGGGCATGACTCCGGCGGCCTACGCTCGGAGGTTGCGTGCTTCGGGGTAACGGAGGAGGCTTTTCGGCCGGATCGGCCGCTCGCGGGCATTGACCAGGCGGGTGCGATCGCATAGCTTTTCGGTCTCGAAAGGGTAACGCTGGGGGATCGTGGCAAACACTGGTGAGAGGTCATGAACTGGCTCGTGCCGCTGGTCATGGTGATGGCGCTGGCGCCCATCGCCGCATGCGTGTGGTGGTGGCAGCGCAGTAGGCAGGAAGAACGGCGCAAGGCGGCGGCGCGCGCCAAGATGACCAGCTACCTGCAGGCCTGCGAGGCCAGCAGGGCCGACCTGAGGCCGGTCGAGGCCGGCAAGGCCGGCCGGAAGACGGTCAAGGTCGGCAAGGCCGACCGGAAGGTTGCCGAGGCAGGCAAGCCCGGCCGGAAGCAGGTTGCCGCCCGCAAGCCCGCTACGTCCGGGGCTACCCGCAAGCCCGCCATGTCCGGGAAGGTTTCCGCTCCTGCCACTGTCGGCACCGGCGAGAGGGCCAGCGGGCCGTCGCGTCGGCGCGAGCCCTCCCCGGCCGCGCGCCGGCCGCAGCGCCGGGAACTGCCCGCCCGGCCCGTCCGCGAACCGGCCCGCCACGAGTTTCCCGCCCGTCACGACCGCCCGCCGGTGCGCGAGCCCGTGCGGCCTGCCCGGCAGATGGCGGCGCGCTCGCTGCGCCCGGTGGGCAGCGAGCTGGCCACGGTGGAGCTGCCGCGGGAGCAGCTCGACGAGGCGATCACCCGGCGCGTGGACGACGTCACCCGGCGCATCAAGCCCCGGCGCGACGAGGATCCGTCGCTGACGATGATCACGCACGGCGCGCAGGCGCGGTTCCGTGCCGTGAGCTCGATGACGGGGCTGCGGTAGGCGGCTGCCGCGCCACGGGCAGGCGCCCGTGGCTAGAGTCGGCGTCATGGACCCCGGCCTGGTGATCGTCGACAAACCCGCCGGCATGACGTCGCACGACGTCGTGGCCAGGATGCGGCGCATTTTCGGCACCCGGAAAGTCGGGCACGCCGGGACGCTGGACCCGATGGCGACCGGCGTGCTGGTCGTCGGCATCGAGCGGGCGACCAAGCTGCTCGGCCATTTGTCGCTGGACCGCAAGACCTACCGCGCGACCATCGCGCTCGGGGCGGCCACGACCACCGAGGACGCCGAGGGGGAGATCGTCTCGGCCGCGGATCCCGCCGCGGTGCGCAAGATCACCGACGAGCAGATCGGCGCAGGCATCGCCGCCCTGACCGGCGAGATCATGCAGGTCCCGTCGGCGGTCAGCGCGGTCAAGGTGGACGGCAAGCGCGCCTACGCCCGGGTACGTGCGGGCGAACAGGTCGAGCTGCCTGCCCGCCCGGTCACCGTGCACCGGTTCGACCTGCTCCGTACCCGCCGCCCCGGCTCGCGCACCGGACTGGAGCTCGATGTCGAGGTCGACTGCTCAGCGGGCACCTACGTGCGTGCGCTGGCCCGCGACCTCGGTGCCGCGCTCGGCGTGGGCGGTCATCTGACCGCGCTGCGGCGCACCAAGGCCGGGCCGTTCGGGCTGGCGGCCGCGCGCACCCTGGAAGAGCTCGAGGAGCACCCGACGCTGTCGTTGTCGCTGGACGCGGCGGTTCGCGCGGCGTTCCCGATCCGGCAGGCCGGCGCCGCAGCGGCCAAGGCCGTCCGCTACGGCCAGCGGATCCCGGCCGCCGGAGTCGAGGGCACCTACGGCATCGTCGACCAGCAGGGGCGTGCGCTGGCGCTGGCCGTGGATCGGGGCAGGCACGCCAAGTACCTGGTGGTGCTGGCTCCGGCATAGGCAGGCGGGGAGCGCCGGACCGCTCGTGCGGTCGTCGGCTAACCTGCACTCGTGCTGCGTTGGCGAGGACTGGACGATCTGCCAGGCAACTGGGGCCGCTGCGTGGTCACCATCGGCGTGTTCGACGGCGTGCACCGCGGCCACCAGGAACTGATCCGGCGCACGGTCGACGTGGCGCACAAGCGCGGGTTGCCGTCGGTGGTGCTGACGTTCGACCCGCATCCGTCCGAGGTCCTGCGGCCGGGCAGCCATCCGGCCCAGCTGACCACCCTGCGCCGCAAGGCGGAGTTGATGGAGCAGCTGGGCGTGGACGTGTTCTGCGTCCTGCCGTTCACGCTCGAGCTGTCCCGCATGCCCGCCGCCGACTTCGTGCACGAGGTGCTGGTGGACCGGCTGCACGTCGCCGTCGTGCTGGTGGGGGAGAACTTCCGGTTCGGCGCCAAGGCGGCAGGTGACGTGGATCTGCTCCGTCAGCTCGGCAAACGCTTCGGTTACGTGGTGCAGAGCGCCGAGCTGCAGGGGGCATCGCTGGGCGAGTCCGACGGCAAGGACGTCACCGGGGAGATCACGTTCTCGTCGACCTACGTGCGTTCCTGCATCGACGCCGGCGACGTCGAAGCCGCGGCGGTGGCGCTGGGCCGCCCGCACCGGATCGACGGCATCGTCGTACGTGGCGACGGCCGCGGCCGGGAGCTGGGGTATCCGACCGCGAACCTGTCGACGCCGCGGTACGCCGCGGTGCCCGCGGACGGCGTGTACTCGTGCTGGTTCACCACCACGTCGCGGCCGGACAGGGTGCTGCCCGCGGCCGTGTCCGTGGGAAGCAACCCGACGTTCTCCGGGAGGGAACGCCGGGTCGAGGCCTACGTGCTGGACGTCGACGAGGACTTCTACGGACAACACGTGTCGCTCGACTTCGTCGCCCGGCTGCGGGACATGGAACGCTTCGACACGATCGACGCGTTGCGGGCGCAGATGGCTGCCGACGTCGAGCGGACTCGCGATGTGCTCCGTCGCGCCTGACGGCATGGGGGGTGACCTGGCCGCACACGCCGCACGGCCGCCGCGGATGCGGCAAGATGCAACACGGTGGCCGCGATCCGGTGCCTGCAGCCGCGAACGAGGGGAGCGGACAGGGGTAATGGACGAACAGAAGATCATCCAGCGCAACGTCGAGTGGCAGCGCAAGTGGTACGGCGAGCCGCTGGGGGACCGGTTGCGCAGGCTGGTCGTCGCCTTCGACGTGTCACAGGCGTATCTGGCCGAGGTGCTGGGGATCAGCGCACCGATGCTGAGCCAGGTGATGAGCGGCCGCCGGGCCAAGATCGGCAATCCGGCGGTGCTGGCCAGAATGATCATGCTGGAGCGGAAGGTGCTCACCCCGGGTGTCGCCTCCGGGGATCGGAAGGCGATCGAGGAAGCGATGCGCGACGTGCGCGACTCCAACCCGACGGTGGGCAGGGACAACCTGCCGGTCTACGCCGGTGAGGTGGACGACACGTCGCTGCTGGCCGCGATCCGGGACGTGGCCGAGGACGAGAACCTGGTCAAGGCCGCCGAGCTGCTGGAGAAGGACTTCCCGGCCATCGCCGATCTGCTGCGCCGCGCCGGACAGTACGACGGTGGCCAGGCGGCGTGAGGCTGTTCGCCGCCGTGGTGCCGCCGCCGCGGGTGGCGGAGCATCTTGCCGCGGCGCTCGACCGCTACCGGTCGGGCGACACGTCCCTGCGATGGACGCGTGTCGAGTCGTGGCATCTCACCCTGGCGTTCTACGGGTCCTGCACCGAGGCGCAAGCCGAGGAACGCGGCGCGTGGCTGCGTGAGCGGCTGCGGGGGCACGGCCCGGTGCGGCTGCGGCTCGCCGGTGCCGGCCGGTTCCGCGGAGTGCTGTGGGCAGGTGTCGACGGCGATGCGGACGCCTTGCACGCCATCGCCCGGGCAGCCGGAGCCGAGGACGAACGCGTGGTGAAGGAGGCGCGGCGCTGGCATCCGCACTTGACGCTGGCGCGTTGGCGCGCATCCCGGTTGCCGCGTGTGGTGAGCCGGGTGGTGGACGGATTGGCGGACTATCGCGGCCCGGAATGGGTGGCCGAGGAGGTCGTCCTGCTGAACAGCGAACTGCACCCGGCCGGGGCCCGGTACACCGCACAGGCGCGCTGTCCGCTGACCAGTTCCCGCCCGCCGATCGACTGATCGACGCCGCTCGGCTGTTCTCGGCGGCGATCGGCAGAATGGATGCTGTGACGTGGATCGAACTGGAAGGCGCGGTGAACGCGCGAGACGTCGGCGGCTTGCCCACCACGGACGGCCGGAAGGTGGCGTATCGCCGGCTCTTGCGCTCGGACAACCTGCAGGACCTGACCGAGAACGACATCAAGGTGCTGGTCGGTACGCACGGTCTGCGGACGGTGGTGGACCTGCGCACCGACTTCGAGCGCGCCTCGGAAGGGCCGGGTCCGCTGCGTGCCGACGGCCGCGTACGCCACGCGGACCTGTCCGTGCTGCTGGAAGCGGGCGACAACACCGACGTCGCCGCCGAGGCGCTGGCCGCGCGACGCCGGGAACGCAATCGCGCGCGCTACCCCGCGAACTTCATGACCGGGCTCTACCTGGGCTACCTGGAGGACCGGGCGGAGAACGTGGTGCAGGCGGTGCGGGAGATCGCCTATACCGACGGGGCCGCCCTGGTGCACTGCGCCGCGGGCAAGGACCGCACGGGCACGGTCGTGGCGCTGACCCTGTCCGCGGTGGGCGTGGAGCCCGAGGCGGTGGTGCAGGACTACGCCCGGACCGCCGAGCGCATCGAGCTGGTGCTGGACCGGCTGCGTACCACCCCGACGTACGCGCACGACATCGACCGGCTGCCGGTGGATGCGCACACGCCGCGCGGCGAGACCATGGAAGCGTTCCTCGACCATCTCGACCGGCACTACGGCGGCGCCGCCGGCTGGCTCGCCCGGCACGGCTTCGGCGACGGCGAGCTGGAGCGGCTGTACCGGAGGCTGGTCGACGGGGCGTGATCGGAGAGCGGCGGGTGAGCCGTGACGGAAACCGCCCGAGCGGCCGGTGACCGGAAACACGAGGACAATTCGGGGCTACCCAGCGTGGTCGGCAGCGGTGCCTGATACGCTGATGGCTGGTTTGGCTGCGGTCCGTGGTGGCTGAACCGGCGGGCACTGCGCCCGCTGACAGCAGATTCAGGCACGGTACGTCATCAGAGGAGAAGACGCGTGGCGCTGACCACCGAGGAGAAGAAGACCATCCTGGCCGAGTACGGCCTGCACGAGAAGGACACCGGCTCCCCGGAGGCACAGGTGGCGCTGCTGACCAAGCGCATCACCGACCTCACGGAGCACCTGAAGGAGCACAAGCACGACCACCACTCACGGCGCGGCCTGCTGCTGCTGGTCGGCCGCCGCCGTCGGCTGCTTGACTACCTCAAGAGAGTTGACATCGAGCGCTACCGGACGTTGATCCAACGTCTCGGCCTGCGCCGATGAGACACTGAAGGGGAGCGCCGGAGGAGCCCGGAGCTCCCCTTCAGCACACAACAAGGGAGAAGCGCACAGCGTTCGAGGACTCGTCGGTCGCCGGTCCTCGGTAGTGGTTGCCGGGAGACGCCCGGGAACTTCGATCGAAGACCGGCCTTGTCGGAAGGGGTCACTCGAGCGCGCGGACCGCCGTGGGAGGTGGACGGCGCGGACCCCGGCGGCGGCATTCCCACCCGGGCTCCGCCGTGAACATCGACAAGGAGACAAACCCCATGAGCGAATCCGTCGTACACGAGACGGAAGCCGTCATCGACAACGGCTCTTTCGGAACCCGCCGCGTGCGGTTCGAGACCGGCCGGCTGGCCAAGCAGGCGGGCGGTTCCGTCGTCGCCTACCTGGACGACGAGACCATGGTGCTGTCGGCGACGACGGCATCCAAGCAACCCAAGGAACACTTCGACTTCTTCCCGCTCACCGTCGACGTCGAGGAGCGGATGTACTCGGTCGGCCGCATCCCCGGCGCGTTCTTCCGCCGCGAGGGCAGGCCGTCCACCGACGCGATCCTGACCTGCCGGCTGATCGACCGGCCGCTGCGCCCGTCGTTCGCCGACGGGCTGCGCAACGAGATCCAGATCATCGTCACGGTGACCAGCCTGCACCCGGACGACCCGTACGACGTGCTGGCCATCAACGCCGCGTCGGCGTCCACCCAGATCGCAGGCCTGCCGTTCTCCGGCCCGATCGGCGGCGTCCGGGTCGCGCTGATCGACAACCAGTGGGTGGCCTTCCCGACCTGGAGCCAGCTGGAGCGGGCGACGTTCAACATGGTCGTCGCCGGCCGCATCGTCGGTGACGGGCCGGAGGACGTCGCGATCATGATGGTCGAGGCCGAGGCCACCGACAACACGCTGGACCTGATCGCCGAAGGCGCCACCGCGCCGACCGAGCAGGTGGTGGCGCAGGGCCTGGACGCGGCCAAGCCGTTCATCCGGGTGCTGTGCGAGGCGCAGCAGGCGCTCGCCGCCGTGGCCGCCAAGCCGACCAGCGAGTTCCCGCTGTACCCGGCCTACCAGGACGACGTCTACCAGGCGGTGGAGGAGCTGGCCGCCGAGGATCTGGCCAGGGCGCTGACCATCGCGGGCAAGCAGGAGCGCGACAACACCATCGACGAGATCAAGGCCGCGGTGCTGGAGAAGATCGGCGTCGGTGAGGGCGAGCGCTTCGAGGGCCGCGACAAGGAGGTCGGCGCGGCGTTCCGCGCGGTGACCAAGAAGCTGGTCCGGGAGCGCATCCTGCGGGACAAGGTGCGCATCGACGGCCGCGGCCCGACCGACATCCGGTCGCTGTCGGCCGAGGTCGGCGTGGTGCCGCGGGCGCACGGCTCGGCGCTGTTCGAGCGCGGCGAGACCCAGATCCTGGGCATCACCACGCTGAACATGCTCAGCCTGGAGCAGCAGATCGACTCGCTGTCCCCGGAGACCACCAAGCGGTACCTGCACCACTACAACTTCCCGCCGTTCTCCACCGGAGAGACCGGCCGGGTCGGTGCGCCGAAGCGGCGCGAGATCGGGCACGGCATGCTGGCCGAGCGCGCGCTGGTGCCGGTGTTGCCGAAGCGGGACGAGTTCCCGTACGCCATCCGGCAGGTGTCGGAGGCGCTGGGCTCCAACGGCTCGACCTCGATGGGGTCGGTGTGCGCGTCCACCATGGGCCTGCTCAACGCGGGCGTCCCGCTGAAGGCCCCGGTCGCCGGTATCGCCATGGGCCTGGTCTCCGGCGAGGTGGACGGCAGGACCGAGTACGTCGCGCTGACCGACATCCTGGGTGCCGAGGACGCGTTCGGCGACATGGACTTCAAGGTCGCGGGCACCAGGGACTTCATCACCGCGCTGCAGCTGGACACCAAGCTGGACGGCCTGCCGTCGGACGTGCTGGCCGCGGCGCTGAAGCAGGCCAGGGACGCGCGGTTGACCATCCTGGACGTGATGGCCGAGGCGATCGACGGCCCGGACGAGATGTCCCCGTACGCGCCGCGCATCACCACGATGAAGATCCCGGTGGACAAGATCGGCGAGGTCATCGGCCCGAAGGGCAAGATGATCAACTCGATCACCGAGGAGACCGGCGCGGAGATCACCATCGAGGACGACGGCACCATCTACGTCGGCGCCAACGACGGTGCCGCCGCCCAGGCGGCGATCGACAAGATCAACGCGATCGCCAACCCGCAGCTGCCCAAGGTGGGCGAGCGGTACCTGGGCACGGTGGTCAAGACGGCCGCGTTCGGTGCGTTCGTGTCGCTGCTGCCGGGCAAGGACGGCCTGCTGCACATCTCCAAGCTGGGCAACGGCAAGCGCATCGACAAGGTCGAGGACGTGCTGAACGTCGGCGACAAGATCCGCGTGGAGATCGCCGACATCGACCAGCGCGGCAAGATCAGCCTGGAGATCGTCCGGGACGACAAGGACGACGCCAAGGACGCCGGTGCGGGCAACGCCAAGAAGGACGCGCCGGCGGGCAGGAGCAGGAGCAGAAGCCGCAGCCGGTGATCGTGAGACCGACGTCGGAGCGGCCGCGCCGGTTGGCGCGGCCGCTCTGGCGCGTTCGGACAAGCCGTGATGAGCTGAGGACGTGATGACGGATTTCGCGTGCACCGTGTTGCCCAACGGGCTGCGAGTGGTCACCGAGACCATGCCGGGGGTGCGGTCGGCTTCGGTGGGAATCTGGGTGGCGGTCGGCACGCGGGACGAGCAGCCGGAGGAAGCCGGCGCCGCGCACTTCCTCGAGCATCTGCTGTTCAAGGGCACCACGCGCCGGACGGCGCGGCAGATCGCCGAAGAGATCGACGCGGTCGGCGGGGAGCTGAACGCGTTCACCACCCGGGAGAGCACCTGCTTCTACGCGCACGTGCTCGACACGGACGTGCCGCTGGCGGTCGACCTGGTCGCCGACGTGGTGTTCGACGGCCGGTGCTCGGAGGCCGACACCGAGATCGAGCGCACCGTCGTCCTGGACGAGATCGCGATGCGGGACGACGACCCGGACGACTGGCTGCACGAGCTGTTCTCCGTGGCGTTGATGGGCGATCATCCGCTGGCCCGCCCCATCCTCGGCACGGAGAAGTCGATCACCGGCATGACGGCGGGATTGCTGCGGGAGTTCCACCGGACCCGCTACCTGCCGCAGCGCATGGTGTTCGCCGTCGCGGGCAATGTGCGGCACGAGGACGTGCTGCGGCTGGTCGAGGAGGCGACGGCCCGTTATCCCCGGGTCAGCGACGGCCGGGCGGAACCCGAGCCGCCGCGCGGCGGGCGCGCCGAGTTCACCTCGGCCGACGAGGTGCTGCTGCGGTCCGACACCGTCGAGCAGGCCAAGGTGATGCTCGGCATGCCGGTGATGAGCAGGCACGACGAGGACAGGTTCGCGCTGTCGGTGCTGAACGCGGCACTGGGCGGGGGCACCAGCTCGCGGCTGTTCCAGGAGGTGCGGGAGCGGCGTGGGCTGGCCTACCAGGTGTGCTCGTCGCCGGTCTTCTACTCCGACACCGGCAACCTGGCGATCGAAGCGGGCTGCCAGCCGGAGCGGCTGGGTGAGCTCGTGCGCGTGCTGCGGGACGTCATCGGGGAGGTCGCCGCCGACGGGCTGACCCCGGAAGAGGTGGTGCGGGCCCAAGGGCAGTTGCGCGGCGAGCTGGTGCTGAGCCTGGAGGACACCGGTTCGCGGATGAGCCGGATCGGCAAGAACGAGCTGCACTACGGCAGGGCGTTCACCATCGACGAGACGTTGGCCCGCATCGCCGCGGTCACCCCGGAGGAGGTGGCCGCGGTGGCCGGTCGCTACCTGCGACGGGTGCGCGCGGCCGCCGTGGTCGGCCCGTATGCTCACCTGGACGATCTTCCCGGTGAGCTGCTGGAGGTGCTGTGAGCTCGGCGACGGACGACGTGACGAAGGTCGGCGTTCTCGGTGCGGCCGGCCGCATGGGAGCGACGGTGTGCGAGGCCGTCGAGGGCGCGGCCGACATGGAGCTGGTCGCGCGCGTCGACGTCGACGATCCGTTGACCACGCTGACCGACGCGGGCGCCCAGGTGGCCGTGGACTTCACGCACCCGGACGCGGTGCTGGACAACCTTCGGTTCTGCATCGAGGCCGGGATCAGCGTCGTCGTCGGCACCAGTGGGTTCGACGAGGCCAAGCTGGCGGCGGTGCGCGAGATGCTGGCCGGGCGCGAAGAGGTGGGGGTGCTGATCGCGCCGAACTTCGCGCTGGGTGCGGTGCTGCTGATGCGGTTCGCCGAAATGGCCGCGCGGTACTACGACACGGTCGAGATCGTCGAGCTGCACCACAACCGCAAGGCGGACGCGCCGTCCGGGACCGCGGCGCACACCGCGCGGCTGGTGGCGGCCGCGCGTGCCGGCGCGGGCCTCGGTGACGTGCCCGATGCGACCACGTCGGAGCTGGACGGGGCGCGCGGCGCGAAGGTGGACGGCATCACGGTGCACTCCGTGCGGCTGGCCGGGCTGGTGGCCCACCAGGAGGTCCTGTTCGGCGGCGACGGCGAGACGTTGACGATCCGGCACGACTCGTTGAACCGGTCGTCGTTCATGCCGGGTGTGCTGCTGGGTGTGCGCAAGGTGCGGCAGCATCCCGGGCTGACCGTGGGGCTCGACAAGTACATGCAGCTGTGACGACGGTGCAATCCTCCGCGCGGAAGACGCTTGTGCTCGCGGCCGTCCTGACCGCGGGTGTCGCGCTGCATCTGGTGCTGCTGGCCGGACGGGCCGTGGCGTTGCTGCGCAGCGGCGAGCCGGTGGGCGTGGCGCTCGGGGCAGGCGTGCTGATCCTGCCGGTGCTCGGCGCATGGATGGTGGTCAGCACGTGGCTGTCCGGCATCCGAGTCGCCCGGTTGACGCAGCGGCTGGCCGCCGAGGGCGGCTTGCCCGACGTCTCGGACCTTCCTCGGCGGCCGAGCGGGCGGGTCGAACCCGATGCGGCCGACGCCTACTTCGCCGAGCGCAAAGCGGAGGTGGAAGCCTCGCCGCGGGACTGGCGGGCGTGGTACCGGGTGGCGCATGCCTACGACCTGGCCGGCGACCGGCGCCGTGCCCGGGAGGCCATGAAACGCGCTGTGGCCCTGGAAGCGGAGGAGCGGGCCGGAAGGTAGGTGGGCCGGAAGGCACCTGGTCGCAGTGCCGGATGTGGTGGGTCCCCACAAGGTCGCCACGAATGTGGCTCTCGTCGCCATCGCGCTACGACAGGCGACAGGGCACGGTGACGTGCATGCCGCACCTCATGTCTCGTCGCATTTGGGTACTGTCGGCCGCGGTCGTCCTTGGCATCGCGCTGCCGCCAGTGGAAGCCGTCGCGCATTCCGCTGAGCCGGTCGTGTCCGGGCACTGCGCCCGGATCGGGCAACTCCGCGTTCCCGGCGCGGCACACCAGAAGGTGTCCTGCCTGGCGGGTCTCACCACCGTCTCGACGGAGAAGTCCGGGCACACCAACCCCGAGGACTACGTGGGCCTGACGGCCGCGGACATGCCGCGCCCGGCCGGTGTTCCCGGCATCCAGATCGACGGCTACTTCCCGGACGATTCGCGGTCGAACACCAACCACGGCTGGAACCACGACGCCCAGTTCGTGCTGCGCCTGCCGGACAGGTGGAACGGCGGACTGGTCGTCTCCGGCACCCCGGGCAATCGCAGGCAGTACGCCAACGACCGGGCGATCGCCGACCAGGTGCTGGCCATGGGATACGCGTTCGCGGCCACCGACAAGGGCAACACCGGCGTGGCCTTTTATCACGGGCAGCGCTACCCGGGCGAAGCCATCGCCGAGTGGCACCAACGATTGACCGAGCTCACCGTCGCGGCCAAGCACGTGGTCCGGCAGCGTTACGGCAGGCCGCCGTCCACCACGCTCGCCGCGGGCATCTCCAACGGTGGCTACCTGGTCCGCTGGCAGCTGGAGAACCGGCCGTCACTGTACGACGGCGGTGTGGACTGGGAAGGCACGCTGTGGACCACGAACGGCCCGAACCTGTTCACCTTCCTGCCGGTCGCGTTGCGGAACTACCCCGCCTACGCCGAGGGTGGCGAAGAGGCGGAGGCCGCGCGGCAGAGGATGCTCGACGCCGGATTCGCCCCCGGCTCGGAGTTCCTGTGGGACTACCACTACCGGGTCTACTGGGACCTGACCCAGCGTATCTACCGTGAAGCCCTCGACCCGTCGTACGACGGTCCGCTGGACGCCGGTGTGCCGTTCTGCCGCAGCGGCACGCCCGCGTGCGACGCCGACTACGACTACGCCAGCCGGCCGCAGGCGCAACGGGCCGTGCGCCGGATTGCCTTGACCGGGCGCATCGGCAAACCGCTGATCACCCTGCACGGCACCCTGGACACGCTGTTGCCGATCGGCGTGGACTCGGACGTGTACGCGGACATGGTGCGCAAGGCCGGCCGGGGTGCGCTGCACACCTACTGGCGTGTCGAGGGCGGCAACCACACCGACGGGTTGGTCGACGAGTATCCCGGCAGGCTCACCGCCATCGGGCCGTACTTCGTCGAGGCCGTCCGATCGCTCACCGGGCGGCAGGGGACCGTGGTCAGTGCCCGAACCACCCGATGAACGCCGCGGGCGCGGATGCCAGCAGCGCGAAACGGACGAACCGGCCGGCAAGGCCCATGCCGATGAACAGCGACATGCGCATCTTGGCCAACCCGCTCAGCACCACCAGCGCCATGTACGGCGGCATGCCCATGACCGAGCTGACGCCGTAGGTGCCGATCATCCACCGGCGGTGCTTGTGGCATCGGTCGCGGACCGCGTCCAGGGCGTCGTGCAGGCGCTTGGTCCGTAGCCGCCACCGTTCCCGCCGCGCGGACGGCGGCCGTTCCTTCTGGTCGCGATGCAGGAATGCGGGCAGGTGGATGGACCCGCGCGCGGCCAGGAAGTACGGCACCTTGCCGAGCACCTGGCCGACGGCCACCACCGCGGCCAGCGCGGCCCAATGCAGGCCGGGCTGGCTGGAGGCGACCGTCACCACGAACACTTCGATGCTCACCAGTGGCAGCAATGCCGAGCTGACGGCGATGCCGAAGCTCAGCAGCAGCCAGGTCACCGGCGAGCACCCCCCTCGGACAGAAAAAGTGAAGATCACGCACACGGTACCTGGTGCGATCCGGCCGTTGGTGCGAGTTGGGCAAGGCCGGGCCCAGGCCCCTGATGGTCGCACCGGAGCCCGCCCGGCGTTACTCGACCAGCTGCAGGTCCAGCCCGCCGGTGACGCACAGTTGCCGGACATGCCGTCGCCCGGTGTCCAGCGTGCGCACCAGGCGGGTGGCTTCCCAGCCCACCGTCCGGTAGAAGTTCAGTGTCGCGGAGTCGGACTCGTTGACCCAGGCGACCGCGCGGTGGGCACCGCGGGAACGCAACGCCCGCGCCGCAGCGGCCAGCAGCCGTCCACCGTGCCCGCGCCGCCCCCAGCGCGGCTCGACCAGCAGCGTGGCGATCAGCCCGGTGTGCGCGGCGTCCGGGGGCACGGTGCCGTCCGGGCCTTCGATCTCCTCCCGAGGCGCGGGGCCGGACACGCAGAAGCCGACGGTGTAGTCGCCCTCGGTGGCCACGAACACGTCGGTGTCCGGGTAGGCGATGGCCTCCGTCCACCGCTGCTGGGCCTCCTGCCCGGTCAGCGCGGCCAGCGACGCTTCGTCGAGCAGTTCGCCGAACGCGGTTTGCCACGTGATGTGCTGGATCCGGGCGATTTCCGCGGCGTCGGCTGTGCGAGCCAGGCGAACGTCAGCTACGGCCATGCTTGCGAACCTACCTGGCGGACCGGTCGCTGTCGGCCGGGCATGGCAGCATGCGCGCATGCGGTCGATCTCCGACGCCGTCGCACGGCGGATGGCTCTCGCTGCCCAGGGTTTCACCGACCCTCGTCCGGCCGGGCAGGCAGGCAGGCGGCACCTGCTCCGCACACTGCGGCGTACCAAGCTGTTGCAGCTGGATTCGGTCAATGTGGCGGTGCGGGCGCACTACATGCCGCTGTTCTCCCGGCTCGGGCCGTACCCGGCCGAGCTGGTGGACACCGCCGCTTGGTCGCACAGCGCGCGGAAGCCGCGTTTGCTGGCCGAGTACTGGGCGCACGAGGCGTGCCTGCTGCCGCTGGCCGATTGGCCGTTGCTGCGCTGGCGGATGCGCCACTACGAATCGCTGCGCGGCCGGTACTGGAAAGTGGCGCATGCCCAGCCGGGGCTGATCTCCGACGTGCTCGCCGTGGTCAAGGAACAGGGGCCGATCAGCGCAGGCGGGGTGGAGAAGGCGCTCGGTCTGCAGAGTGCGGCCAAGGGCGGCTGGTGGAACCGGTCGGCCGCCAAGGTCGCCTGCGAATACCTGTTCGCGGTCGGCGAGCTGACCACCGGCACCCGCAGGGGATTCGAGCGGCACTACGACCTGCCGGAGCGGGTGCTGCCGCCGGAGGTGCTGAACGCGCCGGAGATCCCGCACACCGACGCGATCCGTGAGTTGATCGCCCGTGCCGCCGAGGCGCTGGGCGTGGCCACCGAGACCGATCTACGGGACTACTACCGAATCAAGCCCGCGCCTGCCCGGCGGGCGATCGGGGAGCTGGTGGAGGACGGGCGGCTCGAGCCCGTCCGGGTGCGCGGCTGGCGGCAGACCGCGTACCTGCATCCGGAGGCGCGAGCGCCCAGAAAGGTCACCGGCCGGGCGCTGCTGTGCCCGTTCGACCCGCTGATCTGGGAGCGTTCCCGGACCCACCGGCTGTTCGGCTTCCACTACCGCATCGAGATCTACGTGCCTGCGCCCAAGCGCGTCTACGGCTACTACGTGTTCCCGTTCCTGCTCGACGGCGAACTGGTCGCCAGGGTGGACCTGAAGGCGGACCGGGCCGCGGGCGTGCTGCGGGCCCAGGGTGTCTTCGCCGAGCCGGGAGTGCCGCAGGCCAGGGTCGCCCACGAGCTGGCCGGGGAGCTGTGGTCCATGGCCGGATGGCTCGGCCTGGCAGGCGTCGTGGTCGGCGAGCGCGGCGACCTGGCGGCTGCCCTGCGCGCGGCCGTGGCCGCGAGCGTGGAATAGCCGGGGCCGCCGGGCCGCGCCGGCGGGCGAACCCGCACGCGTCGTACCCGGGGCGAGAGACCGAACGCGCCGCCGACGCGGCCACCATGGCGGTCTACTTGCGCGGCCCGGCCACCGTCACCGAGCCGTGCCCGCTGCGTGCGTTGATCCGCAACGGGGCGGTCTGCTCGGGTGGGTCGTGCTGCACGTCCAGCTCGGAGCTCACCCGGCCGCTGCCGGAGGACAGGTGGATCTCGGCCAGCACTCCGTCGGCGAGCTCCAGGCGGACGTCACCCGAGCCGGTCTTCGCGGTGAGCGCGCCCGCCGCTGCGCCGGAGACGGTGAGGTCGCCGCTTCCGCTGCGCAGGGTGAGTTTCCCGGACGCATCGTCGAGTTCGCCCACGTGAACCGAACCGGAGCCGGTGACGATCGACGAGGTGCCGCTCACGGCGCCCACGGTCGCCGTTCCCGACGCGGTGCGGATGTTCGCCGACCCGCTGACCCGGTCCACCGAGATGTCCCCCGAGGAGGTGGTGACCACCGCGCTCGCGGCGGTCCCGGTCACCGTGACCGAGGCCGACGAGGTACGGATGTCCAGCTCGGATCCGGCTGGTGCGCGCACCGTCACGGCCAGCGGCTGGTGCCGCATGGGCAGCGTCTTCGGCGACTGCACGATCAGCCGGTCGCCCACCAGCTCCACCCTGGTCTGGTCCACCGCGGCGGTCGCGGTGCCCATCACGTCGGCGGTGATGTGCTCACCGAACTGTTCGTTCACCCAGGTCAGTGCGCTGGCCATCATCTGCGCCCACGGCATGCCCTCCTCCGGGGCGTGCCGCACGTCGACCTGCACCCCGTCCTCGCCGCCGGTGCTGCCGCTGTCGGCAAGTTCCACGTCGACGCTGCCTGCGGAGAGCTGTACTTCGATCCGGACCGGCCCTTCGGTGGTGAAGGCGGTCGTCCGGATGGCGTCTTCCGGAGCGGTCATGACTGCACCCACCCGTGCATCTCGTTGCCTTCGTCGTCGCGATCGTCTCGTCGCTGGCCGCCCCACGGGCCGGTCCAGCCGTGCTTGCCCTGCAGTGCGCCCTGCAGGGCCTGCTGGACGAACGTGTTGAGCGAGACACCTTGCTCGGCCGCCGCCTGCTCGGCCTTGCTCTTCAGCTCCTCGAACAGGCGCAACGTCATCCGGGTGATGTTCTCGCTGCCGCCGGACGGCGGCGGTGGCGGCGGTGGCGCCTGCTGAGCGTCGTCCTGCTCGCGGGATGCCCTGGTGTCCACGACCACCCGGACGTCCCGCCCGGCGAGACGCACGTCGACCACGGTGTCGTCCAGCTGGGCGGTGATCTCGTCGGCCAGGTCGGACAACGCGTTCATGATGGCGAGCCGGGCCGCGGGCTCGAGCGCCGCCGACAGGACCGCGGCGGCCCGTTTCGTGTTCTCGTCGCCGGCGGAGGCCGCGGCATTGAGGTCCTCGCGCAGGCTGGTCAAGTACGGTGACAGATCCATGGTGTCATGGTGCCACCATTCTGACATCACTTCAACGTCAGATGACATCATGGGTGATGTCGCGGATCGGTGTCCGCGGCGATGTGGCTTCCGGCCCGCGGGTCCGCACGAGATCGGCGGTGCCGGCGGTTAGGCTTCGGCAAGAGGAGTCAGCGGTTGCCGGTTAGGGGTGCGTGCAGGTGGCAGAGACGGTCTCGCCGAAGGTTCAGCTCATCGCCAAGACGGAGTTCTTCCCGCCGGAGGACGTCCCGTGGTCGACCGACGCCGACGGGGGAGAGGCGCTGGCCGAGTTCGCCGGCCGCGCCTGCTACCAGTCGTGGCACAAGCCGAACCCGAAGACGGCCACCAACGCCGGTTACCTCCGGCACATCATCGAGGTCGGTCACCTGTCGGTGCTCGAGCACGGCACGGTCAGCTTCTACATCACCGGCATCTCCCGGTCGCTGACGCACGAGCTGATCCGGCACCGGCACTTCTCCTACTCGCAGCTGTCCCAGCGGTACGTCCCGGAGCGGGACGCGGCGTTCGTCGAGCCGGACGTCATCGCCAACGACCCCGAGCTGCACGAGAAGTTCCTCAAGGCCGTGCAGGCCAGCCAGGATGCCTACAACGAGCTGCTGGCCGGCCTGGAGGACAAGTTCGCCGACGCGCCCAGCAAGACGCTGCGGCGCAAGCAGGCCAGGCAGGCGGCACGCGCGGTGCTGCCGAACGCGACCGAGACGCGCATCGTGGTGACCGGCAACTACCGGGCGTGGCGGCACTTCATCGCCATGCGCGCCACCGAGCACGCCGACGTCGAGATCCGGGCGCTGGCCGTGGAGTGCCTGCGCCAGCTGCAGAAGGCCGCGCCCAACGTGTTCGCCGACTTCACCATCTCCACGCTGCCCGACGGCACCGAGGTGGCCTCCAGCCCGCTGGTCACCGAGGGCTGACGTGCGGCGGCTCACCCTGGACGTGCGGCCGGGCGAGTACACCGTCGCCCGGCTGTCACCGGAGGCCGAGCCACCCGTGGACCTGCTGAGTGCCGGCGATGCCCTGGTGTCGATCACCCGTACCGGTACCGAGCTGTCGGTGGTGTGCCCGAGCGGGCTGTGGTCGCGCGAGGACGGGCGCGCCGAGCACGGCTGGAGGTTGCTGTCGGTGCGCGGGCCGCTGGAGTTCACCCTCACCGGCATCCTGGCCGTGCTGTCCAGCGAGCTGGCCGCGGCGGGGGTCGGCCTGTTCGCGCTGTCCACCTACGACACCGATCACCTGCTGGTGAAGCAGACGGATCTGGAACGTGCCGTGCAGGCGTTGCGTGCTTCCGGTCACGAGGTGCACACCGAATTCGGCTGAGCGCCGTCCCGAGCCGTGCGGCCGGATGTCGAAGTGGACAATCCGGGCGTGCGGCCGATCGGCACACGATATGGTGCACCCAGAATCGTGCAACGAGGAGGATCGTGGCAGCCCCCAACCCGCCCACTCCGCCCGTCCCGCCGAACACCCCGTCCGCCGGGCACCCGGCGGCCGACACGGTGACCGCCACCCAGCCGGCATCCGGGCGTGTCCTGGCCGGCCGCTACCGGCTGCTCGGCGAGCTGGGCCGGGGCGGCATGGGCGTGGTGTGGCGTGCCGAGGACACCGTCATCGGCAGGCACGTCGCCATCAAGGAGGTCCGGCTGCCCTCCGGAGAGGGGCAGGACACCACCGTCTTCGCCGAGCGGGTCCTGCGGGAGGTCCGCACCAGTGGCAGGCTCAACGACCCGGCTATCGTCACCGTCTACGACGTGATCACCGACGGCGGCGCGACCTACATCGTCATGGAGCTGGTGGAGGCGCCGACCCTGGCCGATCTGGTGGCCGAGCGCGGGCCGCTCAGCCCGGGCGCGGTGGCCGCCATCGGTGAGCAGGTGCTGTCCGCGCTGACCGTCGCGCACCGCGCGGGGATCGTCCACCGGGACGTCAAGCCGAGCAACATCATGGTGGGTGCCGACGGCCGGGTGAAGCTCACCGACTTCGGCATCGCCCAGGCCGTCGACGACCCCCGGCTGACCGCGAGCGGCTTCTTGGTCGGCTCCCCGGCGTTCATGGCGCCGGAGCGGATCTCCGGCCAGGACGCCACGCCCGCGTCGGACCTGTGGTCGCTGGGCGCGACGTTGTACTACGCGGCCGAGGGCACGGTGGCCTTCGACCGGGGCAGCACGGCGGCGACGCTGCACGCGATCATGACCGAGGTCCCGCCGTTGACCCGCACGCACGGCGCACTGGCGTCGGCGATCATGGCCCTGCTGGTCACCGCGCCGGAGGCGCGCGCGACCGCCGAGCAGGCCAGGGCGCTGCTGGGCATGGCCAGACAGGCGTCCGGCGGGCCCACCGTGCCGGGGCAGGCCGATCAGCCCACGGCCCAGGGACAGACGGCGCGGTATGCGGGTGGGCCGCACAACCCGCCGACCGCGCTCGCCGCGGAGCCGGCCGCCCCGCGGCGGATCGGCCGCGGAATGCTGATCGCCGGCGGCGTGCTGGTGGTGGCGGCGCTGATCGGCGGATTCCTGCTCGGCCAGTGGGTCGCCACGCCCGATCCCGGCGCGCAGGACGAGACGTGGACGTGGGGCAAGGGCGGCCAGATCCCCGAGTTCACCATCGGCGAAGGCAAATGCGCCAGCGGGGGGCCACTGGCCGAGAACCGGTCGGTGACCACCACCGTGGACTGCTCCGAGGTTCACGATCTGCAGGTCTTCGCAGCCGCGTCGGCGTTCTCGCCGGGCTTCGGCGACGATCCCGACTACCGCTATCCCGGCCAGGCGCTGATCGACTGGGCACGGGCGCGCTGCGCGCTGAGCTTCCAGTCCGAGCTGATCGACGCCGAGCGGCGGGAGCAGCTGCGGTTCCGCGCCCTGGTGCCGTCGGCGGAGCAATGGGAGGCCACCGACGACAACGGCAACCACGACCGCACCGTGCACTGTGTCGCATATGACGCGGAAGGCAAGCAGCTGAGGGAGACCGTGCTGGCGGAACAGTAGTACCGTCTGAGCATGCCCTCCATGACCGTTGGCCCGACTGCCGCCCCGGGACGGCCGTTCGGCCGTGTACTGACAGCGATGGTTACCCCGTTCACCGCCGACGGTGCGGTGGACTACGACAAGGCGCAGGAACTCGCGGCCCACCTGCTGGAGCTGGGCAACGACGGCCTGGTGATCAACGGCACCACGGGGGAGAGCCCGACGACCACCGACGCCGAGAAGGCCGACCTGGTGCGCGCGGTGGTCGAGGCGGTGGGGGACCGCGCGACCGTGATCGCGGGCGCGGGCACCTACGACACCAAGCACAGCATCGCCCTGGCCCAGGCCGCCGAGAAGGCGGGCGCGCACGGCCTGCTGGTGGTCACCCCGTACTACTCGCGGCCGTCGCAGGCCGGCCTGCACGCGCACTTCACCGCGGTGGCCGACGCCACCGACCTGCCGGTGATGCTCTACGACATCCCGCCGCGCTCGATCGTGCCGATCGAGGTGGACACGCTGCGCAGGCTCGCCGAGCACCCGCGGATCCTGGCGGTCAAGGACGCCAAGGGCGATCTGCTGGCGGGCTCGGAGGTCATCGCCAACACGCACCTGGCGTACTACTCGGGCGACGACGCGCTGAACCTGCCGTGGCTGTCGGTGGGCGCGGTCGGCTGCGTCAGCGTCATCGGGCACGTGGTGGCCGGTCGGATCCGCGCGATGATCGACGCCTACGAGGCAGGCGACACGTCGACGGCGCGCACCAACCACCGCGGCATGCTGCCGGTGCTGCGGGCGTTCGCCCGGGTCGGCGGCGTGGTGTTCGCCAAGACCGCGCTGCGGCTGCGCGGCATGAACGTCGGCGACCCGCGGCTGCCGCTGGTGCCGGCCACCGACGAGCAGGTGCAGGCGATCGCGTCCGATCTCGCCCAGGCAGGAGTGCCGCTGGAGGAAGGCCCGGCGGACTTCCACGCCTCCCGCGCGGCCCAGGCCGACTCGGCGGCCGCGTATGTCGCACCGACCACGCACACGTCTCTCGGTACGCTTCCGGAGTGACCCAAGCGCTGGTAACCGGGCCTGGGCCCGACAATCCTCCGCCGCCCTTGCCGGACGGCGCGTTGCGCGTCGTCGCCCTCGGGGGCATCGGCGAGGTCGGCCGGAACATGACGGTGTTCGAGTTCGACGGCAGGCTGCTGATCGTCGACTGCGGGGTGCTGTTCCCGGAGGACGAGCAGCCGGGCGTCGACCTGATCCTGCCCGACTTCCGCGCGATCGAGGACCGGCTCGGCGACGTCGACGGGCTGGTGCTGACCCACGGGCACGAGGACCACATCGGCGCGGTCCCGTTCCTGCTGCGCCAGCGGCCGGACCTGCCGGTGTACGGCTCGCGGTTCACCCTGGCCCTGGTCGAGGCCAAGTGCCGCGAGCACAAGCAGCGGCCGACGCTGATCCAGGTCGCCGAGGGCGGCAGGCGCACCATCGGACCGTTCGAGTGCGAGTTCTTCGCGGTCAACCACTCGATCCCGGACGCGTTGGCGGTCGCCATCCGCACCCCGGCGGGCTTGGTGCTGCACACCGGCGACGTGAAGCTGGACCAGCTGCCGCTGGACGGCAGGCTGACCGACCTGGCCGGGTTCTCCCGGCTCGGCGAGGAAGGCGTCGACCTGCTGTGCATCGACTCCACCAACGCCGAGGTGCCCGGCTTCGTCACGCCGGAGCGGGAGATCGGGCCGGTGATCGAACGGGTGCTCGCCGAGGTGCAGCAGCGGGTCATCGTGGCCTGCTTCGCCTCGCACGTGCATCGCGTGCAGCAGGTGATCGACGCCGCCGCCAAGCACGGCCGCCGGGTGGCGTTCGTCGGCCGGTCCATGGTGCGCAACATGGGCATCGCCGCCGAGCTGGGCTTTTTGTCCGTGCCGGACGGGCTGCTGATCGACGTCGACGAGGCGATCGACCTGCCGCCCACCGAGGTGGTGTTCGTGTCCACCGGATCGCAGGGCGAGCCGCTGTCGGCGCTGTCCAGGATGGCCCGCGGTGACCACCGGAGCATCACGCTGCGGCCCGGCGACACGGTCGTGCTGGCCAGCAGCCTGGTCCCGGGCAACGAGACGGCCATCTTCAGCGTGATCAACGCGCTGACCCGGCTGGGCGCCAACGTCGTGCACCAGGGCAACGCGAAGGTGCACGTCTCCGGGCACGCCTCGGCCGGTGAGCTGCTGTTTTTGTACAACGCACTGCGCCCGTCCAACGTCATGCCGGTGCACGGCGAGTGGAAGCACCTGGTGGCCAACGGCGAGCTCGCGGTCAAGACCGGGGTGGCGCCGGAGAACGTGGTCATCGCCGAGAACGGTGTCGTGGTGGACCTGGTGGACGGCAAGGCCCAGCGCACCGGCCGGGTCGAGGTCGGTCACGTCTACGTCGACGGCCTGTCGGTCGGTGACGTGGGCGAGTCGACGCTGTCGGACCGGCTGATCCTCGGCGAAGGCGGATTCATCGCGATCACCGTGGCCATCGACCACAACACCGGCCGGGCCGTCTCCCCGCCGACCATCTCCGGCCGCGGCTTCTCCGACGACCCGAAGGCGCTCGACGCCGTGGTGCCGCTGGTGGAGATGGAGTTGTCCCGGACGGAGGCGGAGGGCATCACCGACACGCATCGCGTGGCCCAGGCCGTGCGACGAGTGGTGGGCCGGTGGGTGGCGCAGACCTACCGGCGGCGGCCGATGATCGTGCCGACCGTGCTGTCGGTCTGAGCTTCCGCCGGCCCGGCGGCAGCCTGCCGGCGGCCTGCTGTGGCGGGCCCGCGGTCCGAGCCGGCTACCGGCCGGGCAGGCCGTCCGGTTCCCGGCAATGATCGGGATCCGGCAGCGGTTCGGCCGGTGTGCCCGGCTGCGTCTTGCCGGGGGAGTTGAGCTGCACGATGGTGGCCCCTGCCAGCACCGCGACCGCACCCACCAGCTGCACGAGGGTGAGCGCTTCGTCGATCAGCACCCAGGCGAGCGCGGTGGCCGCCAGCGGTTCGACCAGCCCGAGCGCGCTGGCCACCGCGGCGGGCAGGTGACGCAGGGCGAACAGCCCGGTCAGATAGGCCAGCACGGTGGAGACCACGGCCACCGCGACGAGCAGCAGCCACGCCGGTGGCGTCCACGGGCCGAACGGCACCGTCATGGTCAGCTTCTCGGCGGGCCAGGTCCACGGCGGCGCGGCAGCGCAGACGGTGAGCGCGCCGAAGGTCAGCCCCCACGTCACCATGCCGAGCGGGTGCTGCGCGGTCATGCCCCGCTCGCCGAGCAGGAAGTACGCCGAGGCGCACACCGCCGCGAGCAGGCCCGCTCCCATGCCGAGCAGGTCGAGCCGGAGGCCCTGCCAGACCTGGGCGACGAGCGCGAGCCCGAGCATGGCCAGCGCGACGCCGCCGTAGAGCGCGCGTGGCATGTGCACGCGGCGGACGAACCGCACCCACAGCGCCACCAGCACCGGCGAGGTGAACTCCAGCAAGATCGCCACCCCCACCGGGATGCGGGAGGCTGCGACGAAGTACATCAGTTGCGCGCCCGCCACCCCCAGCAGGCCGAATCCGACGAGCAGCGGCCAGTCACCCCGCCGGACCTTGAGCAGCGACGGCCGGACCAGGGCGACTCCGGCGAGGAGGATGGCCGCCGCCAGGCCGATGCGTGCCGCCGCCACCTGCTGCGGGGTCATGCCGGCGAGCATCACGGGCTTGGCGAGCACACCGGAACTGCTGAACGACACCGCGGACAGCAACACGAACAGCAAGCCGCGTCCCGGGTGCGGGGTGAACGGACGGGCACCGGCGCCTGCGGGCCGGACGACATGCTGCTCGGCGGACGGAGCTGCCATGCCCGGTTTGACCTCCTTGCGCGCGATTTGTCGGTATCGCGTTCGAGCTTAGGGCAACGCCGTGCGTCCCCGATTGAAAGATGTGTGCTGCGAGCGCAAAATTATTGCATGCCCGGGAAGCCGTTGGCGCTGGACGACATCGATCACCGGCTGCTGGCCGAACTGCAGGCCGATGCCGACCGGACGTTGCGCGATCTCGGCGAGCTGGTCGGGCTGTCGCCCAGTGCCGTGCTGCGCCGGGTGGAGGGCTACA
Organism: Thermocrispum agreste DSM 44070; assembly: GCF_000427905.1. Lineage (GTDB taxonomy): Bacteria > Actinomycetota > Actinomycetes > Mycobacteriales > Pseudonocardiaceae > Thermocrispum > Thermocrispum agreste. The sequence goes on from NZ_ATYX01000006.1 coordinate 299,038, forward strand.
AGGCGGGCGGGCTGCTGGAACGGAAGGTCGCCGTGCTGGACACCAGCCAGGTGCCCGACCTGGTGCTCGCCGTGTGCCTGGTGACGGTCGAGCGCCAGACCCCCGAACACCGCCGCGCGTTCTGCGATCTGCTCAAGCGCACGCCCCAGGTGCAGCAGGTGTACGACGTCTCCGGGGTGTGGGACTACGTGGTGATCCTGGCGGCGCACGGCCTGCCGGAGGTGCGTGAGCTGGCCGAGCGGCTGTTCGAAGCCGACGAGAACGTCCGCAAGCTGACCACGCTGTTCGTGCTGGACCCGGTCAAGACCGGGTGCGCGGTGCCCACCCGGCCGATGGAAGCGTGACCCGTTCGATCGACTGTCCCGCGGCGGCCAGGCGGTAGCCTCGAGGTGTGACCGACGCCGCTCACCCAGCCGATGTTGCCGACCTGACCAGCCCCCAGGCGGTGGCCGAGCGCCTGGCGACCACCGGCTACCTGGCCGACGACGGCGTGGCGACGGCTGCTTTCCTGGCCATTCGCATGCGCCGCCCGCTGCTGTGCGAGGGCGAGCCGGGCGCCGGGAAGACGTCGCTGGCGGTGGCGCTGGCGCAAGCGCTTGGCCTGCCGCTGGTGCGACTGCAGTGCCACGAAGGCATCGACGCGGCACAGGCGCTGTACGAATGGGATTTTCCGCGCCAGTTGTTGCATCTGCGCGCCCTGGAGGCCGCTTCCGACGGTGCGCTCGACGCGGAGGAAGCCGAGCGTTCGCTGTACACGCCGAGGTTCCTGCTCGCCCGCCCGTTGCTGCGTGCCCTGCAGGAGCGCTGCGTGCTGCTGGTGGACGAGATCGACCGGGCCGACGACGAGTTCGAGGCTTTCCTGCTGCAGCTGCTCGACGAGAGCGCGGTGAGCATCCCCGAGCTCGGCGAAGTCCGTGCCGAGCAGCCCCCGATCGTGGTGCTGACCTCCAACCGCACCCGCGAGCTGCACGACGCGCTGAAACGCCGCTGCCTGTACCACTGGCTCGGGCACCCGAGCGTGGAGCGCGAGGTCGCCATCCTGCGCAGCAGGCTGCCGGGCATCTCGGAACGGCTGGCCGAGCAGGTGGCCACGGCGGTACGGCGGCTGCGCGACCTGGAGCTGCTCAAGCCGCCCGGGGTGGCCGAGTCGCTGGACTGGGCGCGGGCGTTGCTGTGCCTGGACGGGGAAACGCTGGACGCCGAGACCGCCGACCGCACGCTGGGCGCGGTGCTGAAGTTCCGGGAGGACATCGAGCGGGCCCGCGCGGCCGGTCTGGCCGAGCTGCTGGCGGAGTGATCATGACGACCGTCGGCACGCCGAGCACCCGGTCCGGCCGGCCGGACGTCCTGTCCGGATTGGTCGCCTTCACCAGGGCACTGTCGGCCGCCGGGCTGCCGGTGAGCATGGACCGGGTCACCGCCTACCTGGAAGCGGTGCGGTCGGTCGATCTCGCCCAGCCGGACGCGCTGTACTGGGCAGGCAGGCTCACGCTGTGCGGCGACCCGGACGACATCGCGCTGTACGACGGTGTCTTCCGCCAGTGGTTTCTGCACCAGCAGCCGGAGCGGCCCGGCGGGGTCCGGCCCAGGCAACCGACCATCGCGAGCCTGACCCCGCAACCGGCCGGGGACGGCGGCGACGAAGGCTCGCCGGGCGACCTGCACCGGGTCGGGGCCAGTGAGGCCGAGCGGTTGCGACATCGCGACCTCGGCGAGCTGACCGCCGAGGAACGGGCTCACCTGCGTGAGCTGATCGCGCTGCTGCGGCCTCGGCCGCCGTTGCGCCGCGCCATCCGGCAACGACCGGCGCGCCGCGGGGGACTGGACACGCGGCGGACCGTGCGGGCCATGCTGGCGGCTGGCGGTGAGCCGACGGTGCTGTTGCACCGGTCGCGCAGTGTCAAACCGCGCCGGGTGGTCCTGCTCGTGGACGTCTCCGGATCGATGGAGCCGTACGCCGACGCGCTCATCAGGTTCGCCCATGCGCTGTGCTGCCGGATTCCCGGCGGGGTGGAGGTGTTCACCATCGGCACCCGGCTCACCCGCATCACCCGCCAGCTGCGGCTGCGCGACCCCGAGCACGCCCTGGCTGCCGCGGCGAAGGCCGTCCCGGACTTCGCGGGCGGGACCCGGCTGGGCGAGACGCTGCAGGCGTTCCTCGACCGCTGGGGGCAGCGCGGCACGGCGCGGTCGGCGATCGTGGTGGTCTTCTCCGACGGCTGGGAGCGCGGCGATCCCGGCCTGCTGGGCGAACAAGTCGCCAGGCTGAAAAGGCTCGCATTCGCCGTATTCTGGGTGAATCCCCATGCGGGGAAAGACGGCTACGTACCGGTGCAATCCGGCATCGCGGCCGCATTGCCGCACGTGGACAAGCTTCTGGCCGGGCACAGCCTGGCCACGTTGGAACGACTGATGCAGGTGATGCGCGATGCGCGACGTTTTGGATGATCTCTTCCAGCGCTGGCAGCGAGGTGAGAAGGTCGGGGTCGGCACGGTCGTGGCGACGTTCTCGTCCGCACCTCGCCCGCCGGGCGCGGCGATGCTGGTCGCCGAGGACGGCACCGTGGCGGGCAGCGTCTCGGGCGGCTGCGTGGAAGGAGCCGTCTACGACCTGGCCCAGCAGGTGATCACCGACGGCACGCCGGTGCTGCAGCGGTACGGGGTTTCCGACGACGACGCGTTCGCGGTCGGCCTGACCTGCGGCGGCATCATCGACGTCTACGTCGACCGGTACTCCAGGGAGGACTTCCCGGAGCTGGGCGAGGTCGTCGAGTCGGTGCGGGCACAGCATCCGGTCGCCATCGCCACCGTCATCGAGCACCCGGATCCGCAGCGGGTGGGTGCCCGGCGGGTGATCTGGCCCGATCGCGCGGTCGGCGACCTGGGCAGCGACCGGGTCAACGACGCGGTCACCGACGACGCACGCGGCCTGCTCGCCGCCGGGCGCAGCGACACGCTGCACTACGGCCCGGACGGGCAGCGGCGGGGCGAAGGCCTGTCGGTGTTCGTCAACGCGTTCGAGCCGCCGCCGCGGCTGTTGGTGTTCGGTGCGATCGACTTCGCGCGGGCGATGGTGCAGGTGGGCGCGCTGCTCGGCTATCGGGTGACGGTGTGCGACGCGCGCCCGGTGTTCGCCACCAAGGCGCGCTTCCCGGACGCGGACGAAGTGATCGTCGAGTGGCCGCACCGGTACCTGCAGGCCGAGGTGGACGCCGGGCGGGTGGACGAGCGCACCGCGGTCACCGTGCTGACCCACGATCCCAAGTTCGACGTGCCGGTGCTGCAGGTGGCACTGCGCGCCAAGCTCGGCTACGTCGGTGCGATGGGGTCGCGGCGCACCCACGAGGACCGCCTGCAGCGGCTGCGCGAGGCCGGGATGACCGACGACGAGCTGAGCAATCTGGCATCACCGATCGGGCTGAATCTCGGTGCCCGCACCCCGGAGGAGACCGCGGTCTCGATCGCCGCGGAGATCATCGCTTTGCGCTGGGGAGGCGACGGCCGGCGGCTCACCGAGGTGTCCGGGCCCATCCACGGCGACGCGCTGCGGTAACCGAAATGTGACCTTGCGGTGAACCCGCTGAGCGGCCATCCTCAGTTGTGTGACGGCGATCACCGGGCACGGGTGAACCGTCGTCGGCTCCCGACGATCGAGTCCCGCCGGGTGCATCCACGACCGAGCTGGAGGCCCCATGCGCATCACCACCACAGTCGACGGAACCTCCTACACCGACGATGTCGAACCACGCATGCTGCTCGTGCAGTACCTGCGCGAGAAGCTGGGCAAGGTCGGCACCGTCGTCGGCTGCGACACCAGCAACTGCGGCGCCTGCACGGTGCACATGGACGGGCAGAGCGTGAAGTCCTGCTCCGTGCTGGCGGTCCAGGCCGACGGCCGCGAGATCACCACGATCGAAGGCCTGTCCGCGGACGGGCAGCTGCATCCGGTGCAGCAGGCGTTCCACGACAGCCACGCGTTGCAGTGCGGCTTCTGCACGCCCGGAATGATCATGCAGGCGGTCGACCTGCTGAAGGAGAACCCGGACCCGGACGAGGAGGAGATCCGCGCCGGGCTGGAGGGCAACCTGTGCCGGTGCACCGGTTACCAGAACATCGTCCGGGCGGTCCGGGCGGCGGCCGACAAGATGCAGCCGTCCGCGGCGCCGGAAGCCGAGACGTCGCGTGAACCGGTCGGCGCGAGCATGCCTTCGGAGGTGGCGCAGTCATGACCGCTGTTGCCGAACCGGAGGTGGGTCGCGCCCGCCTGCGCAAGGAAGACGCGCGGCTGATCACCGGGCGGACCAGGTGGACGGACAACCTGTCCCTGCCGGGCATGCTGCACCTGGCGTTCTTGCGCAGCCCGGTGGCCCACGCCAGGATCAGCAAGATCGACACCAGCGCGGCCAAGCAGAAGCCCGGCGTGATCGCCGTGGTGACCGGTGCCGACGTGGCCGAGGAACAGGGCAGCCTGCCGTGCGCCTGGCCGATCACCGAGGACATCAAGATCCCCAACGCGCCCTCACTGGCGGTCGACGAGGTGAACTTCGCCGGCGAGGCGGTGGCCGCGGTGGTCGCGCGGTCGGCGGCGGAAGCGGTCGACGCGCTGGAGGCCATCGACGTGGAGTACGACGAGCTGCCCGTCGTGCTGGACATGAACGAGGCGCTCGCCGAGGGTGCCGACCTGGTGCACCCGGAGCTGGGCACCAACAAGTGCGCCACCTGGGTGTTCGACTCGGCGGAAGCGGGCAGCGGCGGCGCGATCGACGACGCGATCGCCCAGGCGGACGTGGTGCTGGAGCGCACGTTCCGGCAGCAGCGGCTGATCCCGTCGTTCATGGAGCCGCGGTCGGTGCTGGTCGACCCGACCGGTGAGCAGATCACGGTGTGGTCGGCCACCCAGATCCCGCACATCCTGAAGTGGATGATTTCCGCGGTCACCGGGGTGCCGGAGACCAAGGTGCGGGTCATCGCGCCGGACGTCGGCGGCGGATTCGGCGGCAAGCTGCAGGTGACGCCGGAGGAGATCATCACGTTCCTCATGGCGCGCAGGCTGGGACGTCCGGTGAAGTGGACCGAGACGCGCTCGGAGTCGATGCAGTCGGCCCACCACGGCCGCGACCAGATCCAGAAGATCACCCTGGCGGCGGCGTCCGACGGCACGCTCAAGGGCCTGAAGGTCGAGCTGCTCGCGGACATGGGCGCCTACCTGCGGCTGGTCACGCCCGGTGTGCCGATCCTCGGGGCGTTCATGTTCAACGCCATCTACAAGATGGACGCCTACCGGTTCGAGTGCACCAACGTGTTCACCAACAAGACCCCGACCGACGCCTACCGGGGTGCCGGGCGTCCCGAGGCCACGTTCGCCATCGAGCGGATGATGGACGAGCTGGCCGCCGAACTCGGCCGCGATCCGATCGACCTGCGCAGGCAGAACTGGATCAAGCACGAGGAGTTCCCGTTCACCACGGTGGCGGGCCTGACCTACGACTCGGGCAACTACGAGGCGGCCACCGCCAAGGCGCTGGAGCTGTTCGGCTACGACGCGCTGCGCCAGGAGCAGCGGGAGCGGCGCGAGCGTGGCGACACCGTCCAGCTGGGCATCGGGGTGTCCACCTACACGGAGATGTGCGGCCTGGCGCCGTCGCGAGTGCTCGGTGCGCTGCGGTACGCCGCAGGCGGGTGGGAGCACGCGTCGATCCGGATGCTGCCCACCGGCAAGGTCGAGGTGATCACCGGGACGTCGCCGCACGGCCAGGGGCACGAGACGGCGTGGAGCCAGATCGTGGCCGACCGGCTCGGGGTGCCGTTCGAGGACGTGGAGGTCCTGCACGGGGACACCGCGGCGTCGCACAAGGGCATGGACTCCTACGGCTCCCGTTCGCTGGCGGTCGGCGGCACCGCGCTGGTCATGGCCGCGGACCGGGTGATCGAGAAGGCCAAGAAGCTGGCCGCGCACATGCTGGAGTGCAGCGAGGACGACATCGAGTTCTCCGGCGGCAAGCTCACGGTGCGCGGCACCGACAAGGCCACCGACATCCAGTCGGTCGCGCTGCACGCGCACGTGGCGCACGACCTGCCGGAGGGCATGGAGGCGAGCCTGGACTCCGAGGCGACGTTCGACCCGGAGAACTTCTCCTACCCGCACGGCACGCATCTGTGTGCGGTGGAGGTCGACACCGAGACGGGGCAGGTGAAGATCCGGTCCTACGTCTGCGTCGACGACGTCGGCACCGTGGTCAACCCGCTGATCGTGGAGGGCCAGGTGCACGGCGGCGTGGCGCAGGGCATCGCGCAGGCGCTGTTCGAGGACGCGGTGCACGACGAGTCCGGCACGTTGACCACCGGCACGTTCGCCGACTACCTGCTGCCGTCGGCGGCGGACCTGCCGTCGTTCGTCACCGACCGTACCGAGACACCGGCGACCACCAACCCGCTGGGTGCCAAGGGCGTCGGGGAAGCGGGCACCATCGCCGCCACGCCCGCGGTGGTGAACGCCATCGTCGACGCGGTGCGCCACCTGGGCGTCGACGACATCGAGATGCCCTGCACCCCGATGCGGGTGTGGCGGGCCGTGCACAGCGGAACCCGTGCCGAAGGCGGCCCCGGCGGCGAAGCAGGCGGCGGCCTCGGTTCGATCGATGCGTCTGGAGGTGCCCAGTGATCCCCGCGGCATTCGACTACGTGGTTCCGGCCACGGTGGACGACGCGGTCCGCGAGCTGCACGACGCGGGCGACGAAGCCAAGGTGCTGGCGGGCGGGCAGAGCCTGCTGCCGGTACTGCGCATGCGGCTGGCCGCACCGTCGAAGATCGTCGACATCGGCCGGATCACGGAACTCCGTGGTGTCCGGGACGCCGGCGACCACATCGTCATCGGCGCCACCACGCCGCACCACGAAGTGCAGCACAACCAGCTGGTCCGCGAGCACGCGCTGCTGCTGGCGCTGGCCACCGAGACGGTGGCCGACCCGCAGGTGCGTCACCTCGGCACCTTCGGCGGCGCGCTGGCGCACGCCGACCCGGCCGGTGACCTGCTCGCCCCGGCGCTGGCGCTGGACTGCACGTTCGTGGTGGCGGGCATGGACGGCAGGCACGAGGTACCGGCGAGCGAGTTCTTCGTCGACTACTTCACCACCGCGCTGCGGCCCGGAGAGCTGCTGCTCGAGGTCCGGGTGCCGAAGTACACCGGCTGGCGGGCGCACTACGAGAAGTTCAACCGCGTCGCCCAGGCGTGGTCGATCTGCGGTGTGGCCGCCGCGGTGCGGGTGGACAACGGCACCATCGCCGAGGCACGGGTCGGGCTGACCAACATGTCGTCGGTCCCGGTCCGGGCCCGGGGCGTGGAGGAGGCGCTGGTCGGCCAGCAGGCCAGCCCGGAGGTGATCAAGGCCGCGGCCGCCCGGGCCGTGGACGGCACCCTGCCGACCGCGGACGGCAACGCGGACGCCGAGTACCGGGAGCACCTGGCGAAGGTCCTGACCGAACGTGCGGTGACCGCGGCATGCAGCTGAACCACGAGTTCACCGTCGACGCCCCGCTGGACGAGGTGTGGCAGGCCCTGCTCGACCCGCACCGGGTGGCGCCGTGCATGCCCGGCGCCACCCTGGACGAGGTGAACGGCGACGAGTTCGCCGCGACCGTCCAGGTCAAGCTGGGCCCGGTCAACCTCAAGTACAAGGGCAAGGGCGCCTACGTCGACAAGGACGAGCAGGCCAAGCGGCTGGTGATCAAGGCCTCCGGCAAGGACGTGCGGGGTGCCGGGACGGCGTCCGGGTCGGCCACCGTGACGCTGACCGACGCAGGCGGTGCCACGCACGGCGAGGTGGTCAGCGAGCTCAAGGTCACCGGCCGTCCTGCCCAGTTCGGGCGGGGGCTGATCGCCGAGGTCGGCGGACGGCTGCTCGGCGAGTTCGCCAAGAACCTGGGCCAGGAGCTGTCCGGGAACTCCGGGCACGCCGGCGGCCAGGACGGTGACACGGCCTCCGCGACGCAGGCGGCCGGGCAGCGGACGCCGGAAAGCGGCACGGCCGCCAGCGGTCAGGCGCAAGCGCCGTCGGCGGACGAGCCGAGTGCCGGATCGTCCGGGCGGTCCCAGCCGTCGCAGGCCGAGCCGGAGGCCATCAACCTGCTGCAGGTCGCGGGCGGGCCGATGCTCAAGCGGCTCGCCCCGGTCCTGGCGGTGCTGGCCGTCGTGCTCGGGCTGGTGGTGCTCAGGCGGTCGCGGCGGACGTGACGGCACACTCCTGACGATGACGCGCGGCGGCTCGGCTGGTCGAGGTCACCGGCCGAGCCGCCGTCGCGCGGGCCGTCGGGTCGCGGCTGCCGGCCGGCGACCGCTCAGCGCGCGAAGTCCGGCTTCCAGGGGCTGACGCTGTCGGTCGGACGCGTGGGATCGTGGAACCGCGGCCGCACCGGCTCGTCCGCCCGCAACGGGATCAGGTTCTGCGTGATGGCGCGCATGATGCGCTCGTGCGCCTTGCGTCCGGAACCCGGTTTGGCCGGGTCCAGGTCGCCGAGGTCGATCGGCTCGCCGAAGTGCACCTTGAACGTCGGGCGGCGGAACGGCGAGGTGATGCCGGAGCGCAGCAGCGGCACGACGTCCGCCACGCCGCTGACGGTCTCGGTGCCCCAGTAGACCGCCTCGTGCGCGCCCCACTGGCTGATCGGCACCACCGGAACACCGGCGGAGAGCGCCAGCCTGGCCGCCCCGGTCTTGCCGCGTTCCGGCCACAGGCCCGGGTCGTGGCTGATCCGGCCCTCGGGGTAGACGAGCAGCGGCACGTCGGACTCGCGCAGCTGCTTGGCGGCGATTGCGAACTGCTCGATGGCGCTCATGCTGTCCTTGCGGTCGACGCGCAGATGGCCGGTCGCGCGTAGCACCGGGCCGAGAACCGGGGCGTCCAGCAGGCCGCCTGCCAGCATGAACCTCGGCGCGATCCCGATCCGCCGGCATGCGGCCATGAGCACGATCGCGTCGAAGACGCCGATGTGGTTGGCGGCCAGCAACAGCGACCGGCCGCGCAGCTGGGCCGGGACGTTCCCGGTGACCTGGAGCCTTCCCATCAGCCCCACCGCGGGGATGGACGCGGTGAGCAGGCTCTGCCACAGGTGCGGAGTGTCCTGGTACGCCCACGACCTGCGTCCGCGTCCGATGCCGACTCTGCGAGTACCCACCATGGGCGCAAAGCATGACACGGGGCATCCGCGAGGTCGACGCGCGGTCTGAGAAAACTGCGGCCTGGTACGCGAGTGGCGCCTGGGGCTGAAGTGCCGTTCGGGCTACGGTGGGGGTATGGCCACGCCGACCAAAGGCCGCAGGACCGGGCGGAACACGGCGGCACGCACACGGAGTGCCGGCCGCAGACCCGCCGCGCGCTCGTCGTCCGGCCGCCGGGCACCGGCCCGCAAGCAGTCGTCCGGTGCGTTCGGCGCGCTCGTCAGGGGCACCTGGATGGTCATCGCGCGCACCGTGGGCGCGGCCGCGCGCGCGGTCGGGCGGAGCCGCGACCTGGATCCCGAGCACCGCCGTGACGGGCTGGCGCTCGGTCTGATCGCGATCGCCCTGGTCGCCGCGGTCGGCGTGTGGGCGCGGGCCGCCGGGCCGGTCGGCACGTGGGTGGAGTACGGCTTCCGCACCGTCGTCGGCGCAGGCGCGGTGCTCGTCCCGCTGGCGCTGATCGTCACCGGGATCGCGCTGATGCGCAGCGAGCCGCGGCCGGAGACCCGCCCCCGGATGGTCATCGGCACGCTCATGATGGCGCTGGCGCTGCTCGGGCTGCTGCACATCTTCACCGGCCGCCCGCAGCAGATGGAGGACGTGCAGTACGCGGGCGGGTGGCTGGGCTGGTTCTCCGGCGACCTGCTGGCCAGGGGCGTCACGTCGTGGGTGGCCGTGCCGCTGCTGATGATCGCGGGCATCTGGGGCCTGCTGGTGTTCACCGGCACGTCGGTGCGGCAGATCCCCGAGCGGTTGCGCACCTGGGGAATGACCGAGGAAGAGCGGCAGTTCGCCGAACGGCAGCGGGCCGAGCAGGCCGCCGGCGAGCGCGACGGGGAGGCGGTCGCGCAGGGCGACGTGCGGCTGCGCAGGCCTGCGCGCCGGCGGCAAGCCGCCCAGGCGGAGGCCGGCGCCGACGACGAGCAGCCCGATGTCCAGCAGGCACCGGCGCGGGCCGCGCGCCGGCAACCGCGCGAGCGCAAGCCCGCCAAGCAGGAACCGCTGCTGTCGGTCATCCGCACGGTCGAGGGCGACTACCAGCTGCCGCCGCCCACGCTGCTGCGGGTCGGGGACCCGCCGAAGGCACGCAGCAGGGCCAACGACGCGATGATCGAGGCGATCTCCGGGGTGCTGGAGCAGTTCGCGGTGGACGCCCAGGTCACCGGGTTCACCAGGGGACCGACGGTGACCCGCTACGAGGTGGAGCTCGGTCCTGGCGTGAAGGTGGAGAAGATCACCGCGCTGACCAAGAACATTGCGTACGCGGCGGCCACCGAGAACGTGCGGTTGCTCGCGCCGATCCCGGGCAAGTCCGCGGTGGGCATCGAGGTGCCCAACGCCGACCGCGAGCTGGTACGGCTGGGCGACGTGCTCCGGTCGCCGATCGCCGCCAAGGACCCGCACCCGATGGTGATGGGGCTGGGCAAGGACATCGAAGGCCACATGGTGACGGCCAACCTGACCAAGATGCCGCACCTGCTGGTGGCCGGCTCCACCGGCTCGGGCAAGTCCAGCTTCGTCAACTCGCTGCTGGTCTCGCTGCTGACCAGGGCCACACCGGACGAGGTGCGAATGATCCTGATCGACCCGAAGATGGTCGAGCTGACCCCGTACGAGGGCATCCCGCACCTGATCACGCCGATCATCACCCAGCCAAAGAAGGCCGCGGCCGCGCTGGCCTGGCTGGTGGAGGAGATGGAGCAGCGCTACCAAGACATGCAGGCGTCCCGGGTCCGGCACATCGACGACTTCAACCGGAAGGTGAAGGCGGGCGAGATCACCGCGCCGCCGGGCAGCGAGCGCGAGTACCGGCCGTACCCGTACATCCTGGCCATTGTCGACGAGTTGGCGGACCTGATGATGACGGCGCCGCGCGACGTCGAGGACGCGATCGTGCGGATCACCCAGAAGGCGCGGGCCGCGGGCATCCACCTGGTGCTGGCCACCCAGCGGCCGTCGGTCGACGTGGTCACCGGGCTGATCAAGACGAACGTGCCGTCCCGGCTGGCGTTCGCCACGTCGTCGCTGACCGACTCGCGGGTCATCCTCGACCAGCCCGGCGCCGAGAAGCTGATCGGCATGGGCGACGCGCTGTACCTGCCCATGGGCGCCAGCAAACCGATCCGGCTGCAGGGCGCCTACGTCGACGACGACGAGATCGCCGCGGTCGTCAACTTCACCAAGGAGCAGGCCGAGCCGAACTACACCGAGGGGGTCACCCAGGCCAAGGCGGCGGAGAAGCGCGAGGTGGACGCCGACATCGGCGACGACCTCGACCTGCTGCTGCAGGCGGCCGAGCTGGTCATCACCTCGCAGTTCGGGTCGACGTCGATGCTGCAGCGCAAACTGCGGGTCGGCTTCGCCAAGGCGGGCAGGCTGATGGACCTGCTGGAGTCCCGCAACATCGTCGGCCCGTCGGAGGGGTCGAAGGCGCGCGAGGTGCTGGTGAAGCCGGAGGATCTGCAGCAGGCCCTGGCGTTGATCCGCGGCGACGCCCCGCCGGAGGAATAGCCGGAGGAATTGTTGGCCTGGCCCCTGCGCAGCGTCGGAGCAAGGGCAGTGTCGCGCCGTCGCCGGTGGATACGGGCAGTGTGCACGATCGTCGGCGACCGGGCCGACCTAGCGCCGGGTGGGTGCCGGTGCCGGTCGCTTTGCCTCCGCGGGCACCGGCAGCTCCGCCACCTCGCCACGACAGCTCCAGCAGCTCGCGCCGCTACAGCTCCAGCAGCATGCGGGTGTTGCCCAACGTGTTGGGCTTGACGTACGGCAGGTCGAGGAACTCGGCCACACCGGGGTCGGGGGAGCGACGCATCTCCTCGTAGACCTCGGGTGAGACCGGCGTTCCCTCGATCACCTTGAAGCCGTGCTTGCCGAAGAAGCGCGTCTCGAAGGTCAGCACGAAGATCCGCCGCAGCCCGAGCTCCCGTGCCGTCTTGATCAGCTCGGTGACCAGCGCGTCCCCGATGCCGCGGCCGCGCGCGGACCGGTGCACCGCGACCGAGCGGATCTCGGCCAAGTCTTCCCACAACACGTGCAGCGCCCCGCAGCCGAGCAGTCTGCCGTCGGAGGCCTGCTCGGCCACGTGGAACTCCTGGACGTCCTCGTACAACGTGACCAGCTCGCGCTCCAGCAGCACGCGGCCCGCATAGGAGTCGATCAGCGCCTTGATCTGGGGGACGTCCGCGATGCGGGCCTTGCGCACCACCACGACTTCCGGCTGCTGTTTCGCCGGGGAATCCGAGGATGGATTGGCTGGGGAGGAATCCTGCACGCGCCCAATCTAGCGCCCGGCTACCCTGAAGCCTGTGTCGAATCCCACCACACCAGCCGACCGCGCCCGGCCGCGCCGCGTCACGCTCGTGACCCTGGGGTGCGCGCGCAACGAGGTCGACTCCGAGGAGCTGGCCGGGCGGCTGCGTGCCGACGGCTGGGAGCTGTCCGACGACGCCGAGCAAGCCGACGTGGTGGTGGTGAACACCTGCGGTTTCGTGGAGTCGGCGAAGAAGGACTCGATCGACACGCTGCTGGCCGCCGCGGACACCGGCAAGAAGGTCGTCGCGGTCGGCTGCATGGCGGAGCGGTACGGGGCCGAGCTGGCCGAGAGCCTGCCGGAGGCGCACGCGGTCCTCGGCTTCGATCACTACCCGCGGTTGTCCGAACGGCTCGCGGACGTGCTGGCTGGGCGCGCGATTCCCGCGCACACGCCGTCCGACCGGCGGAAGCTGCTGCCGCTGTCGCCGGTGGCGCGCCCGCAGGCGAGCACGTCGGTGGCCCTCCCCGGGCACGGGTGGGTGCCAACCGCGCGCAAGCGGCTGACGTCGTCGCCGACGGCGGCGCTGAAGATCGCCTCGGGCTGCGACCGGCGCTGCTCGTTCTGCGCCATCCCGTCGTTCCGCGGCTCGTTCGTCTCCCGGCATCCGGACGAGCTGGTCGCGGAAGCCACCTGGCTGGCCGAGCAAGGGGCGCGGGAGCTGTATCTGGTCAGCGAGAACTCCACGTCCTACGGCAAGGACCTCGGGCAGGGCGCCGGCCGGGCGCTGGAGGAGCTGCTGCCCAGGCTGGCCGGCATCGACGGGATCCGCCGGGTGCGGGTGTCGTACCTGCAGCCCGCCGAGACCAGGCCCGACCTGGTGAAGGTGATCGCGTCCACCGCGGGCGTGGCGCCGTACTTCGACCTGTCCTTCCAGCACGCCAGCCCGGCGATCCTGCGGCGGATGCGCCGGTTCGGTTCGACCGAGACGTTCCTGGCGCTCATCGAGCAGATCCGCGCCTACGAGCCGGAGGCAGGCATCCGGACGAACGTGATCGTCGGTTTCCCCGGGGAGACCGAGGAGGACGTGGACGAGCTGGAGCGGTTCCTCAGCGAGGCGCGCCTGGACGTGGTCGGCGTGTTCGGCTACTCCGACGAGGACGGTACGGAGGCGGAGCGCTTCGACGGCAAACTCGAGCGGCACGTGATCGACGAGCGGGTGCAGCGCATCCTGGACCTGGTCGAGCACCTCACCGCGGAGCGTGCGGAAGAGCGCGTGGGCGGCACCGTCGAGGTGCTCGTCGACCGGATCGAGGACGGGATCCCGGTGGGCCGTGCGGCCCACCAGGGACCCGAGGACGGGGAGTGCCTGCTGCACGGCGGGCCGGAGCTCGCCGACATCCGGCCGGGAGCGCTGGTGCTCGGCGAGGTCTTCGAGGCCGAGGGGGTCGACCTGCGGGTCAGGGTGATCGGACCGCAACCACCAGCCGAGAGGTCGTGAGCGACGGGTGAGCAAGGCCGGCGAGGCACCGCGAGCAGAACGACCGGAGCGCAAGGACACGGCGGGGTCGGCCACCGCGGCGACACCCCAGGAGCAGCCGCAGGCGAAGCCGGCGCGGGTGCCGCTGCTGAACGTGGCCAACCTGCTGACCGTCTCCCGCCTGGTGATGGTTCCGGTGTTCCTGGTCGCGCTGTTCCTCGGCAGCGAGCCGGACGGCGAGTACCACCTCGGATGGCGACTGGCAGCGGCCGTGCTGTTCGCGGTCGCCTCGCTGACCGACCAGGTTGACGGGTGGGTGGCCCGCAAGTACGGCCTGATCACCGACTTCGGCAAGATCGCCGACCCGATCGCGGACAAGGCGCTGACCGGGTCCGCGCTGGTGGGCTTGAGCCTGCTCGGCGAGCTGCCGTGGTGGGTGACGCTGACCATTGCCGCCAGGGAGATCGGCGTGACCCTGCTGCGGTTCTGGGTCATCCGGTACGGCGTCATCCCGGCCAGCCGGGGCGGCAAGGCCAAGACCATGGCCCAGATCGTGGCCATCGGGGTGTACCTGCTGCCGTTGCCGGACGCGGTCGACCCGGTGCGCTGGGTGCTGATGGGGCTGGCGGTGATCCTCACCGTGGTCACCGGGATCGACTACGTGATCCGTGCCCTGCGGCTGCGTGCGGTGGGGAGGCGAGTTGCCCAGTAGGGGAGAACGGTGAGCGAGCTGGCCGAGGGGATCGTCGCGCGGCTGCGCGCGCGTGGTGAGACGGTGGCCACCGCCGAGTCGCTCACCGGCGGTGGCCTGTGCGCCGAGTTGACCGCCGTCCCCGGGGCCAGCGACGTGGTCCGTGGTGGGCTCATCGTCTACACCGACCAGCTGAAGATCGAACTTGCCGGCGTTCCGCGCGATCTGCTCACCCGCGCAGGCGCGGTGGACGCCGACGTGGCGGCCTACCTGGCCGCGGGAGCCAGGGCACGATGCCACGCGGACTGGGGGATCGGGTTGACCGGCGTGGCCGGGCCGGGGCCCGCCGACGGTGTTCCCGCGGGGACGGTGTACGTGGGCATCGCCGACGCCGAAACCAGCTCGTCGTGGCGGCTGCAGTTGTCCGGGGACCGGGCCGCTGTGCGGCGTGCCACCATCGAGCATGCGTTGCGCCTGCTCGGGGAACATCTCTCTCGCTAGGGGCGTTGATGACGATGACGTCACCCACCGGCGCGTGACGTTCGCCCTCGGCGGAAAGTTCACACGCGAATCTGCGGTCCGGTGATCTCCCTGGGTAGTGTGGAACCACCCGGACCGAGCGGAGAGGAGGCTCGCGATGGCCGTGCTGTTGCGCGAGGCGATCGGTGACCGGCTACGTCATGCCCGCACCAACAAGCGGCGCACGCTGCGGGAAGTGTCCCGGTCGGCGCGGGTGAGCCTGGGCTACCTCTCCGAGGTCGAACGAGGGCAGAAGGAAGCCTCCAGCGAACTCCTCGCCGCGATCTGCGAAGCGCTCGAGCTGCCGTTGTCCGAGCTGCTGTACAACGTGGCCAGCGACGTGGCCGCGATGGACGCCATGGAGCTGGAGTCCCAGGAAGGCTCGCGGCAGCCGGAGAACAAGGGCGAGGTCGTCAAGTCCGGGGAGAACGTGGCGCTGCGCACCACGATCAGTTCGCCCGGTATGCAGGTCTTCGTCGCCTGATCGACGCCGGAGTTTCCGCAGTCCGTGCGGTTCGCCGCGCCCGTGAGCGCGGACGAATGCGGACAAGGCGGCGGCTTCTGCCGAGCGCATCCGCCTCATCTGCCGAAGAATGCCACGCGCCCGCGAACGTGCAGGTAGCGTGGACGTCGACCACGCATGCGCGGTCACCGTCGGTTACCTCGGCACGAGGACGCGACGGCGTCGACGGGTCCGCCCGGGGTCCCTTCCGGGGGATCCCTGATTTTCCGTGGGTCACCTGGTCGGTGCGGTGGGAACCTGACACGATGGAACCAGCCGCACACCGGAGGGGAAGAACGGCCGTTCCGCCGACTGCGGTGATCGGCGCGGAGTGCGAGCACAGACAACCGGGAAGCGAGAAGGCAGGCAGAGACGATGGCCAAGCCCAATCCGTTCGTGAAGTTCTGGAAGTACCTGATGGCGGCGTTCTCCAGCAAGATCGACGAGCACGCCGACCCGAAGGTGCAGATCCAGCAGGCCATCGAGGAGGCGCAGCGCAACCACCAGGAGCTGTCGCAGCAGGCCGCTCAGGTGATCGGCAACCAGCGGCAGCTGGAGATGAAGCTGAACCGGCAGCTCGGTGAGGTGGAGAAGCTGCAGGCGTCGGCGCGGCAGGCGCTGGTGCTGGCGGAGGAAGCGCGGGCCAAAGGCGACGAGAAGAAGGCGGCCGAGTACGAGGTGGCGGCCGAGGGTTTCGCCGCCCAGCTGGTGACGGCCGAGCAGAGCGTCGAGGACCTCAAGACGCTGCACGACCAGGCATTGCAGGCGGCCGAGCAGGCCAAGCGGGCGGTGGAACGCAACTCGCAGATGCTGCAGGCCAAGCTGGCCGAGCGGACCAAGCTGCTGTCGCAGCTGGAACAGGCCAGGATGCAGGAGCAGATCGCCAAGTCGCTGACCCAGATGACCGAGCTGGCGGCGCCGAAGAACACCCCGTCGCTGGAAGAGGTGCGGGAGAAGATCGAGCGGCGGTACGCCACCGCGGTCGGGTCGGCGGAGCTGGCACAGAACTCGGTGCAGGGCCGCATGCTCGAGGTGCAGTACTCCACCACGCAGTTGGCCGGGCACAACCGCCTGGAGCAGATCCGCGCCTCGCTGAAGGGTGAGTCGGTGGCCCAGGTGACCGACGGGAGCGAGGGCACCGCCAAGGCGGGCGCCGCCGGCGCCGTGGCCGACAAGCCCACGCCGAGCGCGGAGATCCAGGCCGAGATCGCCAAGCGCGTGCAGGCTGAGCAGAACAAGGCGTGAGCGGGCCGATGGACCTGGTCCGGCGTCCGGATCTGCGGGCGATCGCCGCGGAAGCGGCGCGGCAGTGGCTGGATTTCACCGATCCCGCGGCGCGTCACCGGCGGCGCACGGAGCGCGCCAGGCGCGGGGTGTTCGTCTGGTCGGTGCTGGCCGTGCTGAGCACGGTGGCCATCGCCTACGGCAACTGGGTCTTCCTCACCGCTTTGCTGGTCACGGGTGCCCTGGCGGTGCGTTCGGCGGTGAAGCTGCGCAGGCTGAATGCCATGACGCCGCCCCCGCCGCGCCGCCTGCTCCCCGCCAAGACGTCCGTGGCGCGGGAGCCGTTGCACCGCTTGCAGCGTGCCGAAGCGTCGTTGCACGACTTGCTCGAGCAGCTGTCCGCCCGGGGCAGCGGGGTGACCGTCGACGAGGTGTCGGTGGCGCAGGCCAGGCAAACGGCGGCACAGGCGGCTTCCGCGCTGCACCAGCTCGGTCAGCGCATCGTGGCGGTCGAGCGGGCGCGTGATGCCGCTCCGGCAGGCCAGCGGCAGGAGCTGACCGAAGCCATCCGGCAGCTGCGCGCCCAGCTGGACGAAGGGATCGAATCCTACGGCGGGTTGATCGCCGCGGCCGGCAAGGCGGTGGCGGCCAGGGACAGCGGCGTGGCCGGTGCCCAGGCGGCGTTGACCGACGCCACCGACCGGCTCGCCGGAATGGCCTCGGCGCTGCGCGAGCTCAACGGCACCTGAGGCCCGGTCCGCCCACCGCAGCGCCGGCCTCAGGCCCGCGGCAGTGTGCGGGCGATCTGCCGCACCAGCGCCGGCCCTGAGTAGATGAACGCGGTGTACAGCTGCACCAGGCTGGCTCCGGCGTCCAGCATGCGCAGCGCGTCGTCCGGGCCGCTGATGCCGCCGACGCCGATGATCGGCACCGTTCCGCCGGTCTGCTTGGCGACGAACCGCACCACGTGCAGCGCGCGTTCGGTCAACGGCTTGCCGGACAGCCCGCCGCTCTGCCTGCCGATGTGCTGTTCGTCCGGGTGCAGGCCGTCGCGGGCGAGCGTGGTGTTGGTGGCGATGATCCCGGCGACGTCGTGCTCGGCGGCCACCTCCAGCAGCTCGGCCAGCGCGTCCTCGGTGAGATCGGGGGCCACCTTGACCAGCAACGGTGTCCTGGGCCGGGCACCGGCCAGCTCACCGGACAGGTGCTGCAGCGCGGCGAGCAGGTCGTTGAGCGCCGCCCGGTCCTGCAGCCTGCGCAGGCCGGGCGTGTTCGGGGAGCTGACGTTGATCGCGAAGTAGTCCGCGTACGGATACAGCGCGTGCAGTGAGTGCTGATAGTCGGAGACCGCGTCGGCCAGCTCGGTGACCTTGGACTTGCCGATGCTCACCCCGAGCGGGACGGGCAACGGGCCGGTGGCCGCCAGCCGCTGGGCGAGCACGTCGGCCCCCGCGTTGTTGAACCCCATCCGGTTGACCAGCGCCCGGCTGCGCGGCAGCGCGAACAGCCGTGGCCGCGGATTGCCCGGCTGGGCGTACCTGGTCACCGTCCCGACCTCGACGAACCCGAAACCGAGCGCGGGCCACACCGGCAGTGCCAGCCCGTCCTTGTCCATCCCCGCGGCGAGCCCGACCCGGTTGGGGAACCGCACCCCGAACACCGTCACGGGAGCGTGCACCGCGTACCGGCGGCGCAGCGCGGACAGCAGCAAGGGCCGCTTGGCGACCCGGCGGAGCGCCGCCATCGTCCGCTCGTGCACCAGCTCGGGGTCGCCCCGGCCCACCCGGTACAGCGCCGGGCGGACGACGCGTTCGAACAGCTGTCCCGCCATGTCAGCGCTTGGCCGGCTGCGGTTCGTCCGGGCGCCGTGGCGCGTTCGCGGGTGGCCTGCGCACCGGCGCCTGCAGCGCGGAGCCGTTGGCCGAGCCGTTCCGCTCGGCGTCGCCCGAGGTCTCCTCCTCGTCCGCCTCGGGCGGCTCCAGGTGGTGCCTGCCGCGCCGGGACGAGCGCAGCATGCGCGCCAGGACCAGGTTGAACGCCAGCGCGATCTCCCGGCCCCCCGGGGTCGACCATTCGTGGATCGGCGTGCACGAACCGGCGGCCTGCTGCACGGCCAGCCGGTCCGGCAGCGCCACCGGCATGACCAGCTGCCCGAAGCTCTCCCGCAGTTCCGCGATCCGGTACATGTGCTCGTGCGACCGGCTGCGGAACTTGTTCACCACCACGCCGAGCGCGCGCAGGCGCGGGTTGTGCTCCTTGCGGGTGCGCTCGATGGCGGCGAACGCCCGCTGGGCGCCGGACACCGCGTACATGGTCGGCTCGGTCACCACCAGGGCGCCGGTGGCGGCGAGCAGCGCGGAGCGGGTCAGGCGGCCCAGCGACGGCGGGCAGTCCAGCAGGATCAGCTCGTAGCGCGGCCCGTTGGCCGGGTCGGCGTACCACGCGATGGCCCTGGCCAGATTGGGCAGCGTGCCCTCGTCCGGACCCTCGTTGAGCTCTTCCAGCGCGTGGTTGCCGGTCAGCACATGCACCTGCTCGTCCCACGCCGAGCGAGACACGGCCTGGCTGAGCACCGGCGGGCGCGGGGTGGTGAGCACCTCGGCCAGGCCGAACTGGGCCGGCTGAGGGTCGAGCGTGGCGGTGGCGTTGCCTTGCGGATCGAGGTCGATCACCAAGGTCTTGATGCCACGGCGGAGGGCGGCGGACGCGAGACCGAGGGTCACGGTCGTCTTGCCGACACCACCCTTGAGGCTCAGCACGGCGACGGTTTGCACGGCACGAGACTAACCGCCCAGACGAGCGAGGCAACCCCCGACCGGCCTAGGCTTTGCCCATGCGGTTGGAGAGCGCGAGCGGTGTGCGCGGGGCTGACGTGGTCCACCGAGTGCTGGACGCCGAGCTGACGGCCGCGCGGCAGCGCGGCCGCGGGCAGCCCGTGGTGGTCGACGTCGGCGGTGGCAGCGGCGGCTGGGCCGTGCCGCTGGCCAGGGCCGGATGCGCGGTCACCGTGGTGGAGCCGAATCCGAACGCGGTCGCCACGCTGCATCGGCGCGCTGCGGACGAGGGTGTGGCGTCCCGGATCACGGTCGTCGCCGAGGACGTCGAGGCGTTGCCGTCGGCGATCGCGGAACGGTCCGCCGACCTGGTGCTGGCGCACGGGCTGCTGGAAGTGGTCGACGATCCGGCGGCGGCGCTGGCCGCGATCGCGGCCGTGGCGGCCGACGGCGGCGCGGTGTCGGTGCTGGTGGCCAACCGGTATGCGGCGGTGCTCAGCCGAGCCATGGCCGGGCGCCTGACGGAGGCGCGGGAACTGCTCGAGTCGGCCGACGGGGTGGTGCCCAGCGCCGAGCCGGGCGGGGAGCTGCTGCGGCGGTTCGACGTCGGCGGCCTGACCCGGCTGATCGAGGCGGCCGGGCTGCGGATCGAGGTGCTGCAGGGCCACGGTGTGGTGTCCGACGCGGTGGCCGACGCCGGTGACGGTGAGCTGACGGCATTCGAACAGGCCGCGGCCGGGCGGTCCCCGCTGCGGGAGATCGCGGCGCGGCTGCACGTGCTCGCGCGCAAGCATGGGGCGTAACACCGATCTTCCCGCCGACCGCGCCCGCTTCCGGGTGGCGGCCGGAACCGACCCGGCGGACTGGCCGGACGACACCGGCTGCGGCGTGCTGCACATCGACATGGACGCGTTCTTCGCCGCGGTGGAGCTGCGCAGCAGGCCCGAGCTGGCCGGCAGGCCGGTGATCGTGGCAGGCAGCGGGGCCCGGTCGGTGGTGTTGTCCGCCAACTATCCGGCGCGCAAATTCGGGGTGCGGTCGGCCATGCCGGTGGCGCAGGCACGCAGGCTGTGCCCGCACGCGGTGTATCTTCCGCCGTCGCGGGAGGCGTACCGGGAGATCTCCCGTGCCGTGATGGCGCTGTTCCACGAGTTCACGCCGCTGGTGGAGCAGGTCAGCGTGGACGAGGCGTTCCTGGACGTCAGCGGGGCGCTGCGGCGGCTGCGCACCACGCCGGCCAGGATCGGTGCGCAGATCCGGGCGCGGGTGGCCGCCGACCACGGCATCACCTGCTCCGTCGGTGTCGCCCCGGTGAAGTTCGTGGCCAAGCTCGCCTCCGGGATGGCCAAGCCCGACGGCATGGTCGTGGTTCCGGCCGCCGAGGTGGTGTCGTTCTTGCGCCCGCTCCCGGTGACGGCACTGTGGGGCGTGGGGGACAAGACGGCGCGAGCGCTGGAGCGCGCCGGGCTGCACACCGTCGCTGATGTCGCCGACGCGCCCGTCGCCAGGCTGAAGAAGGCGGTCGGATCCGCGCTCGGCGAGCACCTGCACGAGCTGGCACACGGTAGGGATCCGCGTCGGGTGGAGGTGGGCTCTCCCGACAAGTCGCTGGGTGCCGAGCACACGTTCGACGTCGACCAGGACGACGTCGAGGTGGTGGTGCGGGAGCTGCTCAGGCTGGCCGAGCGGGTGGCGGCAGGCATGCGGGCGAAGGGGCTGAAGGGTCGGACGGTGTCGATCAAGCTCCGGTTCGCCGACTTCACCACGATCACCAGGGCCAGGACGTTGCCCGCACCCACCGACGTGGCGCGGGAGATCCACGCTGCGGCGTCCGGCCTGCTGCGGGACAACGTGCCCGCCTCGGACGCGGTCCGGCTGGTGGGCGTGCGGGTGGAGGGATTGACCGAATCGGCGGTAGCCGAGCAGCTCCGGTTGGGCGACGACGGAGTGCGGTGGCGGGACGTCGAAGTGGCCGCGGACGCGGCCCGCGGCAAGTTCGGCGAAACCGCCGTCCGGCCGGCCTCGTTGCTGGCTCCGCATGGCCGTTCACGTGCACGATCACCCGGCGGCAAGGCCGCAGGAAGGCCCGGGGACAGCGGGGCGGGGACGTGACCGAGAAGATGTGCGAAGAAGTGGTGGATCGGGTAGTCCTGAAGTGCCCGTGCTCGTATCCTGGAACCAGGAGACCGCAAGACGCCGGGGCGATGATGGTGTGGAACAGGTCGTGCGCTGAGCCGCCGACATGCTGCGAGAGGAGGACCGATGCCACTCTCCGAGCATGAGCAGCGGCTGCTGGATGAGATCGAGCAGGCTCTGTACGCGGAGGACCCGAAGTTCGCGTCCAGCGTGCGGGGCACGCGGCTGGGCAGGCCCTCGCGCGCTCGCAAGCTGCAGGGCGCCCTGCTGTTCCTGGTCGGAATGGCGCTGTTGCCGCTGGGTGTGATGATGCCGGTCCGGCTGGCCGAGATTCCGATCGTCAGCGTGCTGGGGTTCCTGCTGATGTTCTTCGGGGCGCTGCTGGTCGTGGTGTCCTTCCGCGGCGAGCCCGACGGCGACGCGGTCGGCGGCAAGGCGGGCAAGGGCCCGGCCAAGACCAAGCGCAGCAGCTTCGCCCAGCGGATGGAGGAGCGCTTCCGCCAGCGGTTCGAAGAGGACGGCCGCTGAGCGCGGCGAGTGTTGCAAGCTCCGTCGTGCATCGGTCTTGATCCCGTGAGCGCGCGGAGGGCGGTCGTCAGCACCCGGTGTCCAGGTGCCACGGCGCTTGATCCGGTGAGCGCACGGACGGTCGGCGCTGCGGTGAGTGGCGGCTGGGCGGTCCCGACGGGCGGTCGTCAGTGGTCGGGCGGAGGGGACGACGTCTCGGCGGTCGACTGCGGTCGATACCACGTTCGCCCCGTGGGCAGGCGGGTGACGACGTGCCCCGGCCGGTGCGGAACCGCTCTCGCTGTCCGCTTTCCCGAGCGCACGCGACCGGCGCAGCCCCACCCGTTCGGGTTCGGCCCCTTCGGCTCGAAGTCGGCGTCGTGGTGCGCCTTCCGGCGGCCGTCGACGGTGGACGACCTGCCGCGGCTCGCCGTCGTCGAGCATCGCGAGCAGGTCAGCGTTTGACCACCGAGCCGGGCATGATCCGGTCCTTCAGCGCCAACGGCGCATTCCGGTGAATCGCTTCCCGCAAGCCTTCGAATGCCGCCACGAACTCGGCATCCACCTCCGGTTGCGGGCCGTACCACGAGCGCTCCAGCGTGCTGACCACCACGCGGAGGTGAGCCCGCCCCTCGGTGTCGAGGTTGAACCGGTCCGCCAGCTTCCGAGCCGTCTCCCGCACCGTCTCGGCACGGCCGACCGGGTATCCCCGGTCGGCGCACTCGTCCAGCAGTTCGCGCCAGGCGGCATGCGGCGCCTGCGCACGGTTCACCGTGAGCTCGTGCAGCCTGTGGTTGCGGCTCACCGTCCGCCACACCAGCGGTGCGCTCGCCACCCCGGCCACCAGCATCAGCAGCAGCGCCAGCCACCACGACACGATCCAGCCGAGCAAGCCCAGCGACACCAGCCAGCCCCCGGCCGCGGCCAGCGGCAGCCAGCGGCCCACTGCGGACAACCGCTGGTCCGCCTCGTCCAGCTCCCGCCGGGTGATCTCCTTGCGCAGCTGGCTCGTCCGCCGCGCCACCATCACTCCCAGCCCGGTCGCCGCCGCGGCCAGCAGCACCACGACCACGGTCGACCAGCGGGCCCAGCCCGGAGCCGTGGCCAGGCCGACCTGCTGGTCCTGCACGGTGTCCGGCTGGTCGGGCTGTTCGTCCTCCGGCAGCGGGGCGGACGTCGGCGCGGCGCTCGGCTCCGGCGACGGCTCGGTGGTCGGATCGACGTTCGAGCTGCTGGACGACGTCTGCTGCTGCAGGTATTCCGGCGTGATGCCCCGGCCGCCCGCCAGCGGGGTCGGGTCGAACACCACCCAGCCGAACTCCTTGCCCAGGTACACCTCGACCCAGGCGTGCGCGTCCCGCGTGGTGATCGAGCGGTAGGACCCCTGCTTGGTGCCGGGGGTGAAGCCGACCGCCACCCGTGCCGGGATGCCTTCGCTGCGCACCATCACCGCCATCGCGGAGGCGAACTGGGCGCAGAAGCCCCGCTTGCCGACCAGCAGGAAATGCGTCAGCGCATCGGATCCGGTGGCGTCGTCGGTCTGCACGTCGTAGGTGAACTCACCGGACTCGATGAAGTAGCTCCAGATCGCCTTGGCCTTGTCGAACGGCCGGTACTTGCCCGCCACCAGCCGCCTGGTCAGATCCCGCACCCGCGGGTCCAGCTCGGGCAGCTCGGTGTAGATCGGTGCGACCTCGTCCGCTGCCAGCTGCGCGGTCCGCAGCTCCTCGGCCGTCGGTTGATGCAGCGACGTCATCAGCACGTACGGCTTGGGGCGCTGCGCCCGCTCGGCGTAGACCGCGCCGCTGATCTCGTCGTAGATCCATTGGTCGCCGATTCCGGTGATCCGGCGCGGATGCCCGATGATCGGCAGCCACACGTCGCGCCAGTTCACCGGGTTGATGTGCACCGTGCGGAGTGTCTTGGCGGAATCACCGGGCGCCCTGGGCAGTGGTGCGTTGGCGGGCACGCCGTGCGGCATCTCGCCGTCGTGCAGTTTCCAGCCGAGGTTCGGCTCGTAGGTATCCAGCGTGAACGCGCGCATCAGGCGTTCGTCGTCACCCAGGCCCTCCACCCGGAAGATCTCCGTGCTGCCCTGGTCGGTGAGCAGGCCCTGCAGCTCGGTCATCGGGCGCAGGCCGAGCCCGCCGGAGTAGGAGCTGGACCCGCCGCCGTGCATGAACGGCAGCTGTCCGACGGTGCCGATCCCGGTCAGGGTGGCGCCGGCGAGCAGTCCGAGCGAGAGCGCCGCCGCGACCACGGCGGCGGGCAGCGCCGACCTGGCCGCGGATCGCTGCTGGGTGGTGCCGCGGCCCCGCCACTGCCGGTGCCGATGGTTGCCTTCCACCGCGATGAGCACCGCGAAGGCGGCCGCGCCCAGCACGAACGACCACCAGGGCAGCATCTCGTCGGCCAGCGACGCCGGCACCGCGTACAGGCACAGCAGCACCAGGCCCGCGGCCGCGGGAGCGGCCAGCGACACCGCGAGCGCCTCCACCACCACGGCCACCAGCCCGATGCCGATGGTGACCAGACACAGGATGCCGACCGTCCCGTGCACCGGCGGCGCGCTTTCCCTGATCAGCTCGCCGGCGTCGGTGAGCACCCGGTTGAGGTCGGCGAAGGCGCTGCGGCCGGGGATGATGCCCAGGATGCCGTGGCTGGTGTACAGCCCGGTGATCAGCAACAGCAGCGCCACCAGCTGGGCGAAGGACACCGCGAGCGCCGGCGCGCGGATCGAGCGCATGGCCAAGCCGGTGCAGCCGACCAGCACCACCGCCACCATCGCGTGGCCGAACCACTCCGCGCCACGGATCACCCCGGTCAGCGCGGTGGCCGCGCACAACGTGGCCGCCCCGGCGGCCACCGGGGCGACGATCGAGCCGGTCCACGCCGCGTGCCCGGGCAGGCCGTGCGTCGGCTCGCGCGACGGCGGGCGGGTGTCGCGTGGGGGCGGCGGGCCGGACGGCCTGGCCGGCGGGGGAGCGTAGGTGGTCATCGCGATCCGTACCCCGCTTCCGTCGGCCGGCGCATGCTGGCCCGGCACAACCGGGACCACACCTGCTGCCAGGAGGCCGCCGGGTCGGCGACGACCACGCCCCAGCCGGCGGCCTCCAGCAGCCGCGCCGACTCGCGCGCCGCCCCGGCTCGTTCGGCGGAGGCGGACACCCCAGCCGACCACGCCGCGGTGTCCAGCAATACCGCCATGCTGCGGATGCCGCGCGGGCGGAACCGGCTGAGCTCGTTGATGGCCTGGTTGCTGACGCTGCCGAGCACCGCGACCAGTTCCTGCCCGGCCGCCGGGTCCCCGCCCAGGGTGATGTCCCGCTGGTGTCCCGGTTGCACCATCGCCAGCGCCTCCAGGGCCAGGTCGTCGTAGGCGGCGCCACTGTCGGCAGGGATGTCCGCCAGCAGCTGTCCGTGCTCGGTGACCAGCCGCACTCGATGGCCCGCACGGCGCAGGTGAAGGCACACGCTGGCGGCGAACGAGATCGCCCACTCGATGCTCGCGCCCGGTCCGGTGCCGTGGTGCGCCGCGGCGCGGCGGTCGAGCAACACCGTGGTCCCGCCGTGCCCCGGCTGCTGCTCCAGCCGCACCATCAGCTCGTCCCGGCGCGCCGTGGAGGGCCAGTGCACCATGCGCAGGTCGTCACCCTGCCGGTACTGCCGCACCACCGCGTCCGGTTCGCCCGGCCCGGTACCCCGGCGTGCGGCACCCTCGTCGCCGGCGCCGACCCCGGACCCGGACAGCATCCCGGTGAGCGGCTCGGTGCGCGGTACCACCATCAGCCGGGACGGCTTGACCAGCTCGCGCTCGAACTCGCAGATGCCGAACGGGTCGGTCACCTTGGCGCGCAGCGGGCCGATCTGATGGAAACCACGAAGCGCCGGCCGCATGGTGTAGTGCAGCGGGACGCGGTGGTGCTGCGGCAGCCGCTCCACGATGAACCGTGGCCGGGTACCGAGCGAGTAGGCCACCCGGTCCTCCAGCAGCACTTCGCCGGCCGGCAGCACACCGGTCCGCCACAGGTCGAGCCGCACGTCGACCTCGTCGCCGGCAGGCACCCGGTGCGGGGTCAACGTCCGCGTCGCGCCGATACGCACCCGCGAGGCCGAGAGGAAGACGACCACCAGCAAGGGCAGGGCGATGACGAACACGGCGACCCGCAGCAGGTCGCGTTCGTTGAGCACCCAGGCGCAGAGTGCGGCCGCGATCCCGGCGGCCAGCAAGCATCTGCCGCGGGTCGTCAGGCCGGACAGCACGACGCCCTCCTAGTGCTGCAGGGCACGCGGCACCGGGACTCGCTGCAACACCATGCGCACGATGTCCGCAGCGGACCGGCGCGCGGCATGCGCCTCCGTGGTCAGCACCAGCCGGTGCGTCAGGACCGGGATGGCCACCGCGTGCACGTCGTCCGGAATCACGTATTCGCGGCCGGACAGTGCCGCCTGGGCACGCGCCGTGCGGATCAGCTGCAGCGTGGCGCGGGGCGAGGCGCCGAGCCGTACCTCGTTCGACGACCTGGTCGCGGTCACCAGGTCGACCGCGTACTTGCGCAGTTCACGGGACAGGTGCACGGAGCGCACCAGCTCGATCATCCGCCGGACCGTCTCGGCATCGGACACCGGTTGCAGCTCGGCCAGCGGATCGTGGCCGGCGTGCTCGTCGACCATGGCCAGCTCGGCCGCCGGGTCGGGGTAGCCGATGGAGACCCGGGCGGTGAACCGGTCGCGCTGCGCCTCCGGCAGCGCGTAGGTGCCCTCCATCTCGATCGGGTTCTGGGTGGCGATCACCATGAACGGCCGCTCCAGCTGGTAGGTGGTGCGGTCCACGGTGACCTGGCGCTCCTCCATGCACTCCAGCAGCGCCGACTGCGTTTTCGGCGACGCGCGGTTGATTTCGTCGCCGACCACGATGTTGGCGAACACCGGCCCCGGCCGGAACTCGAAACCGCCGTTCTGCCGGTTGTAGATGGACACCCCGGTGATGTCGCTGGGCAGCAGGTCCGGGGTGAACTGGATCCGGCTGACCGAGCAGTCGATGCTGCGGGCGAGTGCCTTGGCCAGCGACGTCTTGCCGACGCCGGGAACGTCCTCGACCAGCAAGTGTCCCTCGGCCAGCAGCGTCACCAGCGCCACCCGGACGACCTCCGGCTTGCCCACCAGCACCCGCTCGATGTTCGCCGCGATCGCCGACATGGTGGCGTGCAGTTCGGACAGTGCCGCCGAGCCCGGGTGGTCGGAATGCGCGCCACGCGCGCCGTTCGCGGAAAAATCCGTGTCCGTCGTCGGATAGGACAGATCGTGTCCACCGACCGCCGACGTGTGGTGGATCCTGGACGTCACTCGGCCTCCCGGATAGCAGGTTTTTCCACGATAGCGCGTGCGCGAGCACCACACGGTGGCTGCGGCCGAAGCCGAATCACATGTTCTCAGCAACGGTGTGAAAGTTCTGTGCACCGGCGCGCGCCGAACCCGCCGTTCCCCACTTCTCCCCACTCCGTGCCGGTATCGGCCCCGGCAGCCGCCACAGGTGCCGCGTCCGGGAGGCGAAGCACGTGACCCGCTGGGGGGAGGGCGGAGGGGCGCGGCGAAGTTCCCCCACCACGCCCCACCACCGCGATCTCCCTGTTGACCTGCGCAAACGGCGCGACACCCGGCAACGAATCCGGTCAAACCGCGTTGACTGTGGGGAGAAGTGGGGTACGGTGGTGGCAAGTGGGGCGAAAGGGAGCTCCGTGGTCGGGTCCGTAGGGAGGCAGCGGGCCCTCCTCGGGAGGTGGGAGCCATGTTTCTGGGCACCCACACACCGAAGCTCGACGACAAGGGGCGGTTGACCCTGCCCAAGAAGTACCGGGACGCGCTGGCTGGAGGGCTGATGGTGACGAAGGGGCAAGACCACTGCCTCTACGTCTTCCCTCGCGCGGAATTCGAGAAGCTGGCGCGCAAGGTGGCCGAAGCGCCGTTCACCAACGAGGCGGTACGGGCCTACCAGCGGTACTTGTTCGCCGGGACCGACGAGCAGCGCCCGGACGCCCAGGGGCGCATCGCCATCGCCCCGGAACTGCGCCGGTACGCCGGGCTGACCAAGGAGTGTGTGGTGATCGGGGCGATCACCCGGCTGGAGATCTGGGACGCCCAGGCGTGGCACGACTACCTGGAGGAACACGAGGACAGCTACGCGAAGGCACAGGAGGAGGTCTTGCCGGGGGTCTTCTAGCCGTGCTGTGCCGGCCCACCCGAGCGGCACACGGTGAGCGAAAGGCAGGAACGGGATGTGGTCAGGCCTCTGTCCGCACGTGCCCTGGTGCACCTTCCCCGGCATCAGGTCGCGGGCAGCGGGCGGAGACCTGACCGCATCCCGGCACACGGGGGACAGTCGCACGGGGGACACAGGGGGCGCGGGATGCACGAACCGGTGATGCTGGACCGGGTCCTGGAGCTGTTCGCTCCCGCACTCGACGACCGGGAGGCGGTGCTGGTCGACGCCACGGTCGGCCTCGGCGGGCACGCCGACGCGTTGCTGCGCAGGCACCCGGCGCTGCGGTTGATCGGGCTGGACCGCGACCCCGAGGCGCTGGCCCGCTCGCGCGAACGGCTGGCCCCGCACGGCGGCCGGGTGCACCTGGTGCATGCCGTCTACGACCGGCTTCCCGACGTGCTCGCCGATCTGGGAGTACCGAGGGTCGACGGGGTGCTGTTCGACCTCGGGGTGTCCTCGATGCAGCTGGACGTGCCCGAGCGCGGCTTCGCCTATTCCGCCGACGTGCCGCTGGACATGCGCATGGACCCCGGTTCGCCGGTCACGGCCGCGGAAGTGGTCAACACCTACTCGGTCGGTGAACTGACCCGGGTGCTGCGTGACTACGGAGAGGAACGGTTCGCGCATCGGATCGCCCGAGCGGTGGTTGCTGAACGGGAACGTGAACCGTTCCGCACCAGCGCACGTCTGGTCGAGGTGATCTACGACGCCGTCCCGGCAGCGGCCAGGCGCACCGGCGGTCATCCCGCGAAGCGGACCTTCCAGGCCTTGCGCATCGAGGTCAACGGTGAGCTGGACGCGCTCCGCGCGGCGCTGCCCGCGGCGCTGGACGCGCTGGCGGTGGGCGGCCGGATCGTCGTGGAGTCGTACCACTCGCTGGAGGACCGGATGGTGAAACGGGCGCTGGCCGAGCGGGCCAGGTCGCGCACGCCGCAGGGGCTGCCGGTGGAACTGGCCGGGCACGGCCCCGAACTGCGGCTGCTCACCAGGGGAGCGGAACAGGCATCGGAGCAGGAGGCGCGGCGCAATCCGCGGGCGAAGTCCGTGAAGTTGCGCGCCGCCGAGCGGATTGCGAACGGGGGGAACGCGGCATGACGATGGTGACGACCGGAACGAAGCGCCGGAGCACGAAGTCCGCGCGGACCACGCGCCGGAGCGCGTCCCGCACACGAGAGCTGCCTGCTCGGCGCAACCGGAGCGGCCGCACGACGGCCGCCGAGAAGGCCTACGCGCGGCGCGCGCAGCGCACGGCCTCGATCGAGCACGCCGGTGGGCAGGCGCAAGCCCCCGCCGGCCTGCTCAGCCCGGTGCGGCTGCGGCTGCCCAAGTCGCGCGCCTCGTTCGTGCTGCTGATGATGTCGCTGCTGGCGGCGGGTGTCGGGCTGACGCTGTGGCTGACCACGCAGGCCATCGCCGATTCCTACCGGCTGGACCGGGTGCGGGCGGAGACGGCGGCGCTGTCGGAGAAGGCGGAGCGGCTGCAGCGCGAGGTGTCCCGTGAGCAGACGGTGGCGGCGCTGGATCGCAAGGCCCGCGAGCTCGGCATGGTCCCCTCCGGCGACCCGGCACGCATCCTGGTCACGCCGATGGGGCGGAAGAAGCTGATCGGCGAGCCGACGCCGGCCCAGCCGCAGAAGCCGCCCGCGCGCACCCAGTCCAGCAGTGGCGGTGACCGCGCGGACGAGCGCGAGCGGTCGTCGGGCGGAACGCGGGACGAGCGGCGTGGCGACAGCCGGCAGAACGCGCGGTCCGATCAGGGCGACGACACGCGGACGCAGCGCACGAGAAGCCGGAGCGACGACGATTCCGGCAGGCGCGGGGGCGGTGATCGCAGCCGCACGCAACGGTCGGAGAGCGACCAGCGCACCGCGGAAGACGGCGACCGCCGCACCTCCACCCGATCGGCGGGAGGCTGAGCGTGGTCGACGGTCGGCAGGCATCGAGCCGGAGGGGCAGTGCGTCCCGGCGGAAGAAGCGCACCAAGGCGAGCTTGCGCACGCGCGCGGGCAACATGCTGCGTGCGCTGCCCGGCAACCGGTACGGCAGCGCGTGCGTGGTGCTGGTGCTGGTCTTGTTCGTCGCCTCGGTGAAGCTGATCTACGTGCAGGCGTTCCAGGCCGAGGCGTTGTCCGCGCGGGCCGAGCGGCAGCGTGCCACGGTGATCGAGATCCCGGCGCAGCGCGGCGCGATCCTGGACCGCAACGGCACCGAGCTGGCGTTCAGCGTCAAGACCTACACGCTCCAGGTCAATCTGCGGCAGATGCGCAAGACCTGGGCCGAGGTCGCAGGCAGGACGAAGAACGAGCAGACTTACGCCGACCGAGTGGACGAGATCGCCGAGTACATGGCGGCCATGCTGCCCGGCAAGACCACCAAGCAGGAGCTGCTCAAGCGCTTCCACAAGGACGCGCCGTTCACGTTCCTGGTGGACAACGTCGAGCCGTCGGTGGCGGAGCAGATCACGTCGCGCTACCCGGAGATCGCCGCCGAGGAACGTGCCTTGCGCGAGTACCCGGGTGGCGAGCTGGCGTCGAACGTCGTCGGCTACGCCAACTGGCGCATGGACGACCCCGACGTGTCCAAGCACAACCTGCACGGGCTGATCGGGCTGGAGAGCGCGCGGGACAACGACCTGGCGGGGAAGCCGGGGCGCAGGCTGGTGGACACCGGAGAGGGTGACAACGTCGTCATCCCGGGCACCGAGCGCGACATCCAGCCTGCCGTCCCCGGGTCGGACCTGGAGCTGACGCTGGACAGCGACCTGCAGTACGACCTGCAGCGGCGCCTGCGGGACTACGTCGAGCAGAGCAGGGCCAAGGGCGGCTCCGCGGTGATCATGGACGCCAGGACCGGCGAGGTCTACGCGCTGGCCAACGACAAGACCTTCGACCCGGACAACCTCAGCGCCGCGACCGAGGAGGAACTGAACAACCGGGCGGTGACCACGCCGTTCGAGCCGGGCTCGGTCAACAAGGTGGTCACCGCGGCGGCCGCCATCGAGTACGGCATCACCACCCCGAAGTCCGTGCACCAGGTGCCCGGGCAGATCCAGGTCGCCGACCGCGTGGTGCGCGACGCGTGGCCGCACCCGACGCAGGGGTTCACCACCACCGGCATCTTCGCGAAGTCGTCCAACGTGGGCACGCTGATGCTGGCTCGGCAGGTGGGGGAGGAACGCTGGCTGGAGATCGCCAGGCGGTTCGGCCTCGGCAAGCGCACCGGAATCGGGCTGCCGGGGGAGAGCCCGGGCAGGGTGCCACCGCGCAGCCAGTGGTCCGGCTCCACGTTCGGCAACCTGCCGATCGGCCAGGGGCTGTCGGTGACCGTGGTGCAGATGGCCGGGATGTACCAGGCCATCGCCAACGGCGGGGTGCGGGTCGAGCCGCGGATCGTGCGGGCCACGATCAGGCCGGACGGCACCCGCGTTCCCGAGCCGCCGCCGGGCAAGGTCCGCGTGGTGAGCAAGCGGACGGCGGACACCGTGCTGCGCATGCTGCGGGCGACGACGCAGAAGGGCGAGGGGCAGAACACGGGGACCGCGCCCCAGGCGGCGCTGGCCGGTTACCAGATCTCCGGCAAGACCGGGACGGGCCAGCAGGTCGACCCGGCCACCGGCGCCTATTCGCAGTCGAAGTACAACATCACGTTCGCCGGCATCGTCCCGGCCGACGAGCCGCGCTTCGTCGTGGGCATCATGCTGGACGCGCCGGACACCACGTTGCCGCAGGGGGCTTCGGCGGCACCGCTGTTCCACGACATCGCGTCGTACCTGACGCAGCGGTACCAGATTCCGCTCAGCGAGCGGGAAGCGCCGGTCGTGCCGTTGGTGGTGGACTGACCGCGGCGCGGCGTCAGCTGTCGCCGGGCGCCGGCCGCCGGGCGGAGCACCGGCGGACCGCCCGGCCGCTGCCCAGGGCTAGGCCGGGTGGCCACGCGTGGATCGATCGTCCGGCCTGCCGGAACGGTCAGCGCCCGCCACGGCAACGAAGCAGGGCTGCACCTGTGCCCGCTGGTGTCCGGGTGACGACCGTGGGACGTGGTTGAGCAGGTCCCGTTGCTGCCGGTGCCAGCTGGTGTCCGGGTGATGAATCGATCCGGGCAAACGGGTATCGAGTGCGTTACTTCCAGGCAGGGTTCATCGGTATCGGTTCAGTGCAGGGCCCGGGCAGGCTAGGCTGACTCCCTGTGAGTCGACGCGCGAAGATCGTGTGCACCATGGGACCGGCCACCGCGAGCCCGGAGAAGGTGCGTGACCTGCTCGCCGCGGGCATGAACGTGGCGAGGCTGAACTTCAGTCACGGAACGCACAGCGACCACAAGCAGACTTACGACATGATCCGGGCGGCCGCGGACGAGATCGGCCGTCCCGTGGGCATCCTGGCCGACCTGCAGGGGCCGAAGATCCGTCTCGGCACGTTCGCCGCAGGGCCGGTGCAGTGGCGTAAGCACGACGTGGTCCGCATCACCGTCGAGGACGTTCCCGGCACCCACGACAGGGTGTCCACCACCTACAAGGGGCTCGCCGACGACGCCAAGCCGGGCGACCGGCTGCTGGTCGACGACGGCAAGGTCTCGCTCGTGGTGCGCGAGGTCGACGGGCCGGACGTGGTCTGCGAGGTGATCGAAGGCGGCGAGGTCAGCAACAACAAGGGCGTCTCGCTGCCGAACATGGACGTGTCGGTGCCCGCGTTGTCCGAGAAGGACGTCGAGGACCTCGAGTTCGCGATGCGGCTGGGCGTCGACTTCATCGCGCTGTCGTTCGTGCGCTCGCCCGCCGACATCGACCTGGTGCACCAGGTGATGGACCGCACCGGGCTGGACCGCATCCCGGTGATCGCCAAGCTGGAGAAGCCGGAGGCGGTGGCCAACCTCGAGGCGATCGTGCTGGCCTTCGACGGCATCATGGTCGCCCGCGGCGACCTGGGCGTGGAGCTGCCGCTGGAGGAAGTGCCGCTGGTGCAGAAGCGGGCCATCCAGATCGCCAGGGAGAACGCCAAGCCGGTCATCGTGGCGACCCAGATGCTCGACTCGATGATCAACAACTCCCGGCCGACCCGCGCCGAGGCCTCCGACGTCGCCAACGCGGTGCTGGACGGGGCGGACGCGGTGATGTTGTCCGGGGAGACGTCGGTGGGCCGGTACCCGGTCGAGGCGGTGCAGACGATGAGCCGCATCATCACCGCGGTCGAGTCGCAGTCGACGGCCGTGCCGCCGCTGAGCCACGTGCCGCGCACCAAGCGGGGGGTCATTTCCTACGCGGCCCGCGACATCGGTGAGCGGCTCAACGCCAAGGCGCTGGTGGCCTTCACTCAGTCCGGTGACACGGTGCGGCGCCTTGCCAGGCTGCACACCCGGTTGCCGCTGCTGGCGTTCACCCCGGTGGACAGCGTGCGGCGTCAGCTGGCGCTCACCTGGGGCACCACGGCCCATCTGGTGCCCGCGGTGAACTCGACCGACGCCATGGTCCGCCAGGTGGACACCGCGATGCTGCAGATGGACCGCTACCAGCGCGGCGACCTGGTCGTGGTGGTCGCGGGCTCGCCTCCGGGCACGGTCGGGTCGACCAACCTCATCCGGGTGCACCGGCTGGGCGAGGAAGACGATCTCTCCTGACGGGACGACAGTGACCGGGGCGCCGGCGCGCCGCCCGCCGTCGGCGGCCCGTGTCACGGGTTAAGGTTCGGCATGACCGCGCAAGCACCGGACGGGCGATCGGTCCTGGACGAGCTCGTCACCCTGCTCGACCTGGAGCGCATCGACGACAACATCTTCCGCGGGTTCTCCCCGCCGCAGCCGCAGAATCTCCGCGTGTTCGGCGGGCAGGTCGCGGGACAGGCGCTGGTCGCCGCCGGGCGGACCGTGCCCGCGGATCGGTTCGTGCATTCGCTGCACGCGTACTTCATCCGGGCAGGCGACAGCAAGGCCCCGATCATCTACCAGGTGGATCGCATCCGGGACGGCCGCTCGTTCACCACTCGCCGGGTCGTCGCCGTGCAGCACGGCAAAGCGATCTTCGCGCTGTCCGCGTCGTTCCAGATCGTCGAGGACGGCGTGGAGCACACCACGCCGATGCCGGACGTGCCCGACCCGGAATCGCTGCCGACGCTGCCCGAGCGGCTGGCCGACTACTCCGACGAGCTGGGTTGGTTCGCCCGCCGCAGGCCGTTGGACCTGCGCTACGTGCACGACCCGCCGTGGGTGACCCGGTCCAGCGGCGCGCACCCCCACCGCAACCAGGTGTGGATGCGCGCCGACGGCACGCTGCCGGACGATCAGCTGCTGCATGTCTGCGTGCTGACCTACGCCTCGGACATGACGTTGCTGGACTCGGTGCTTGCCAAGCACGGGGTGTACTGGGGGATGGACCGCGTGCTGGGCGCCAGCCTGGACCACGCGCTGTGGTTCCACCGGCCGTTCCGTGCCGACGAGTGGTTCCTCTACGACACCGAGTCGCCCACCGCGTCCGGTGCGCGTGGGCTGGCCACCGGCCGGTTCTTCTCCCACGACGGCCGGCTGATCGCCACGGTGGTGCAGGAAGGCCTGGTGCGCGTGCTGCGCTGAGGGCGCCTCTTCGGGCGCGGAAACACCCGGGCAAGGACGGTTGCCCTGCGTCCGGATGCATGGCAGCCGGGACGGGGTCCGCCAGCGGCCACGGGCGGGAGCGAAGTCCGAGGCCGGTCGGGGGCGGCCCCGGACTTCGCCGCCACCTGGGCCACGACGGTGGGGGAGCTGGGGAGGGACGCCGTCGTGACGAAACCGAGCAGCACGCACGGTACCACTCTGTGTCCAGGTGACTGCGGAGAGTGTACACGAATGGTGGGTGCATCCCCGTGCTTCGACACTCTCCGGCGATTCGTGACCACTTCGGCAGGGGCCGTGGTGCGGGGATCGCCGCCGGGAGGGCGGCACAGCCCAGGTGCCGCCTCGAGCGGGCGGTGACGGTGGCGGCAGGAAAAAGGGCCGTGGATTGTCGGTGGCATCGGGGACAATGTGGACGAGACCGGCGGTGACGAGGAGGACGATGCCGCGATTGGGACCAGGCGTGCCGCTCGTCGGCCGCCGTGCAGAGCTTGCGTTGCTGCGTGCTGCGCTCGATCGCGCCGACAGTGGTGCGGCGGGCTGCGTGCTGCTGGCCGGGGACGCCGGAGTCGGCAAGACCCGGTTGATCGGGGAACTGCGGGAGCACGCCGAGCAGCGCGGTGCGCTGGTGCTGTCCGGCGGGTGTATCGACATCGCCGAGGACAGCCTGCCGTACCTGCCGTTCGCAGACGCCCTTCTGCCGTTGGCGAGGTCCGACGATCCGGCGGTGCGCGCGGTGGTGCAGGCGTATCCGGCGCTGCGCCGGTTGCTGCCCCAGCAGGACGACGGCGGCAAGGGTGCGGTCGAGCACGAGATGCGGCGTGGCCTGTTCTCCGCGCAAGACCTCGGCCAGTTGCAACTGTTCGAGGCCGTGCTCGGCGCGCTGGGCGAGCTGTCCAGGGAACGCCCCGTGGTGCTGGTGATCGAGGACTTGCACTGGGCGGACAGCTCGACCAGGGACCTGCTGTCGTTCTTGCTGCCCCGGCTGCGCGAGCAGCGGCTGCTGATCGTGGCCAGCTATCGCGCCGACGACGTGCACCGCAGGCATCCGCTGCGGCGGCTGACCGCCGAGTTCGCCCGGCTGCCCGCGGTGCAGCGCGTCGATCTGGCCCCGTTGGAGGACGCGGACGCCCTGCAGTTCGTGCACCAGCTGGCCGAGCAGCCGCTGACCGACGAGGTGGCGGCGGGCATCGTGGAGCGGGCCGAAGGCAACCCGTTCTTCATGGAGGAGCTGACCGCGTCGTGCCTGGAATGCGAGGGGGTTCCGGCGGCGCTGGCCGATGTGCTCCTGTCCCGTGTCGAGCGGTTGTCGCAGCGGGCCCAGCAGGTGGTGCGAATCCTGTCCGTCGCCGAGCGCGGCGCGCGTCACCAGGCGTTGGCCGAGGTGACCGGTCTGAGCGACGACGAGCTCGACGCGGCCCTGCGGGAAGCGGTGCAGCACAACATCCTCGTGGTCGACGACGACAACCACTACGCATTCCGGCATGCCCTGCTGCGCGAAGCGGTGTACGAGGACCTGCTCCCGGGCGAGCGCATCCGGACGCATGCCGCTTATGCGCAGCGGTTGGTGCAGAAGGTGCAGCAGGGGAATCCGGCGAAGTACCGGCTGCTGGCGTACCACAGCCTGGAAAGCAACGACCTGCCGACGGCGCTGTCCGCGTCCGTGGCGGCCGCCGACGAGGCCGAGGCCCGTGGCGCGCCGGCGTCGGCGTTGCGCAGTGTCGAGCTGGCCCTGCGGCTGTGGGACTCGGTTCCGCCGGACAAGCGGCCGGACGGCGTCGACGAGCTGCGGCTGCTGGACATGGCGGCGGTGTTGGCCGGCCGGTCCGGTGAGGTGGAGCGGGCGATCTCCTACGCGCGGTCGATGGTGCGGGCGCTGGAGTCCGGGCGCATCGAGGTGTCCGACCACCGGCGGCGGGCGCGCATCTACCGGCGCCTGGCGCAGGCGCTGTACAGCAACGACGGCACCGTCTGGGAGGCCCCGGACGTCATCGAGAAGGCGTGGCGGCTGGTGGCCGACGACGAGCCGAGCGAAACCAAGGCATGGGTGCAGGTGACGCGGTCGGCGATCCAGCGCTCGCTGGGCGACAAGGAGCTGGCGTTGGCCAGCGCGCGCAACGCGATCGCCGATGCGAAGGCCGTCGGTGCGGTGGCCGCCGAAGCGGATGCGCTGGTCGCCTTGGCCGTGTTGATCGAAGGCAAAGGCGACACCGCGGGTTCGCGCGAGCGCCTGCGGGAAGCGCTGCGCATCGCCGAGCGGGCCGGGGCGCTCGGGGTGGAGCTGCGCGCACGGTTCTACCTGGCGCTCAGCTACTACGACAAGGGCGAGCTGGACGAGGCGCTGGCCGAGTACACCGCGGGGGCGGCCCGCGCCACCGAAACCGGCCTGACCTGGAGCGATTCCGGGCTCGAACTGCATGCGCACCGCCTGCAGGTGATGTACACGCTCGGCCGGTGGGACGAAGTGGCCGCCGAGGTGGCCCGGTTCTCCGGTCCGCCGTCGATCGGCGCGGC
The DNA here is from genome assembly GCF_000427905.1 of Thermocrispum agreste DSM 44070. Lineage (GTDB taxonomy): Bacteria > Actinomycetota > Actinomycetes > Mycobacteriales > Pseudonocardiaceae > Thermocrispum > Thermocrispum agreste. The sequence goes on from NZ_ATYX01000006.1 coordinate 336,691, forward strand.
ACGAATGCGGGCCACCACGGCGCTGGTCGCGGTGGCCAAGGGCGATTTCGCCGAGGCGGAGCGGCAGGTGGAGGACCTGCGGGCCCAGTGGCAGGTCGACGGCCAGCTGGCGGTGGCGGCCGCGGCCGCCGGCGCCGCGCTGGCCATGTGGAAGGGCGAGCCGGAGAAGGCGCTGGAGCGCGTGCGGGAAGCCTTCGAGTGGATCAGGCAGCTGCCGCTGCTGGTGCTCGCCGGGATCAGGATCGGCGCGCTCGGCCTGGCCGCGGCGGCGGATCGTGCCGAGGCGGCTCGCCTGATCTCCGACGCCGACACGGTCGCAGCGGCGGTCGCCGAGGGCGAGGAGATGTTCAAGCGGGTGGCCGAGGCGGCACAGAACGGGGTCCCGCGCGGCAACACGCTCGGTCCGGAAGCGGTGGCGTGGCTGGCCCGCGCGGAGGCCGAGCGCAGCAGGCTGCTCGGCAGGACGGACCCGAAGCTGTGGGCCAAGGCGGTCGAGGCGTTCGGCTACGGCGCGGTGTATCAGCAGGCCAGCTGCCGCTGGCGGCTGGCGGAGGCGCTGCTGACCGGCGGCGATGCCCGGCAGGCGGAGAAGGAGCTGCGCCAGGCGCACGAGACGGCCCGCACGTTGAAGGCGCGGCCGCTGCTGGAGGCGATCGAGGGACTTGCCCGGCGGGCGCGCGTGTCGCTGGACGGCGAGGCGGTCGCGCAGGCGCCGGCTCGCGTGCCCGAGGATCCGCTGACCGCGCGCGAGCGTGCCGTGCTCGAGCAGGTCGCTCTCGGACGCACCAACAAGCAGATCGGCGAGGCGCTGTTCATCAGCGAGAAGACGGTCAGCGTGCACCTGTCCCGTGCGATGGCCAAGCTGGGCGCCCGTCGCCGGACGGAGGCGGTCAGGCTGGCTTACGAGCGTGGCCTGCTCCAGCGGCCGCGGCACGGCGCGCCCCAGTAGGCCGGGCCCGCCCGGCCGAGGGCCGGGGGGCTGGTTTCGGCCGTGAACGACGTTCGGGGTGCCAGCCGCCTCGGCTGCGACGGTGTGCCGGCGACGTGCGGGGCGTGCCGCGTCTCGGTCGGTCGACGATGCTGGCGGTGACGCGCCGAGCGATCTGGCCCTCTCCGCGGTGGCGGGTGGTGTCGTTGGCGGCGTGCCGGGTGTGCCGCTGCTTCTGCCGTGGTGGTGTCGTTGGCAGCGCGGGTATGTCGGCAGCCGCCTTGGTCGCGGAGCCGTCGTCGGCGCGCGGGCTGGGCGGCCGAACCGGCTCGCGGCGGTCAGCCCGCGGTGCGCACGCCTCCGCACAGACGGCGGCACATGCCGGCTATCGAGGCAGCCGGTGCAGCACCTTGACACCGCGGTTGAGCAACGCTGCCCACCATCGCACAGCCTTGCCACGAACCGGCCGGAGCCTCAACCCGCGCTGGACGGCGATCGTCTGCACCTCGGTGAACCGCCGGATGCCTTCCGCGCCGTTGCGTCGGCCGACGCCGGAGTCGCCGAACCCGCCCATCGGCGCGTCGATCGAACCGAAGCTGGCGGCGAAGCCCTCGTTGACGTTCACCGTTCCCGCCTGGATGCGCGCGGCGACCTCGCGGCCGAGCCGGGGGTTGCCGGTCCAGACGCTGGCATTGAGGCCGTACTCGGTGTCGTTCGCGCGCGCGATCGCATCGTCCAGGTCGGAATACGAGTAGACCGAGACGACCGGCCCGAACGTCTCCTCGGCGAACACCTTCATGCCGGGGGTGACGTTGGCCAGGATGGTCGGCTCGTAGAACAACGGGCCGATGTCCGGCCGCGGCCTGCCACCGGTCAGCACCTCGGCGCCTTTCCTGCGCGCGTCCTCGACGTGGTCGCTGGTGGTGGCCAGCTGGGCGGCCGAGGTCAGCGAGCCGACGTCGGCGGCGTAGTCCAACGACGCGCCCAGCCGCAGTGCCGCGGTCTTGGCCACGAAGGCTCGGACGAAGTCGTCGTGGATCGACTCGTGGACGTAGATCCGCTCCACCCCGACGCAGATCTGGCCCGCGTTGGCGAAGCACGCGGTCACCGCACCGGCAGCCGCGGCGTCGACCTTCGCGTCCGGCAGCACGATCATCGGGTTCTTGCCGCCGAGCTCCATGGAGAACCCGCGCAGCCGCCGGGCCACCTGGCCGGCCAGCTGCTTGCCGGTCGCGGTGGAGCCGGTGAACGCGAAGTAGTCCGATTCGTCGATCAGCGCCTGGCCGATGACCGAACCCCGGCCGAGCACCACCTGCCACAGCCCGTCCGGGAGGCCTGCTTGTTCGGCGAGCTCGTGCAGCCACAGCGCCGACAGTGCGGTCTGATTGTCCGGCTTGTGCACGACCGCGTTACCCGCCGCCAGCGCGGGCAGGACGTCCATGGCGGTCAGCACCAGCGGGTAGTTCCACGGCGTGATGATCCCGACGACCCCGCGAGGATGGCGCCGTTCGGTCGTCCTGGTCAGCAGCGGGAACACCCCGGCCCGGCGTTTCGCGCCCAGGTGCTTGGCCGCGGTGCGCCCATAGTACGAAGCGGCCAGCGCGGACCCGGCCACCTCGTCGTAGGCATCCACCCGGCTCTTGCCCGACTCGACCTGGATGAGGTCGAGTGCTTCGTCCTGCCGATCCAGGATCAACCGCATCAGCCGGGCCAGGAACCGTTGCCGTTCCGCGACCGGCGTGGCCGCCCAGTCCCGTTGTGCCTTCCGCGCCACGTCGAACGCGACCCTGGCCTCGGCGTCCGTGGCCTGCGGCAACGAGACGATCGGCTGGCCGGTGAACGGCGCTGTCATGGTCACCGGCGGGGAATCGGGGTGGTTGCCGCCGGTGGCTCTGGCCGCCAGCGTGCGCGCCCGGGCGATCGACGGGGCACCCGGCACGCCGCCGATCGGCCGTGCCGGATCCTGCTCCACCCCTGCGGGGCTCGGCGCCGCACCGTCGGCGACGCCCTTCGCCGTACTCGTCATCGGGCCCTCCGGTTACTGGGCAGTAGCTCTCGCCTCGACACTACTCACGCACGACACCGTGGCCAACCGTCCGGCCGGTGAGCAGGAGATTTCCCGCACCGGCGACGGGTGAGCCGTATGCGCGGCGGGGTCAGCATCACGGCCGAGCCGGGTCACCGTCGCGGTCTGCCCCGGGGGAGTCCGCCAGCGCTGCCCGCACCATCTGCTTCCATTGGCCGACCAGACGTTCGCGGCGGGCCGGATCCCCGCCGAGCGACTCGTCCACTGCCAGACCGCGGATCAGGTTGACCGTCATCCAGTACAGGTTGTCCACCAACGGCGAGTCGTCACGGCCGATCAGCTCGCGGAACGTCTCCAGGGTGGCCCGGCCGAGGGCCCGGTCGACCGGCAGCATGGCCTCCGCCAGTTCCTTGTCGGTGCGGGAGGCGACCCACAGCTCGATGAACGCCGCGGCCAGCCGGCCGGAGAACCCGCGGCGGATGACCTCGACGGCCGCGTCCACCGGATCGTCGCGGCGCAGCGCGTCGGTGGAGACGACCAGTTCGGTGGCGATGCGGTGGGTCAGGTGTTCCACCGCGGAGGCCATCAGTTCGGCCTTGGTGCTGAAGTGGTGCTGTTGTGCGCCCTTGGACACGCCCGCCCGTGCGCAGATCTCCTGCACCGAGGTACGGGAATAGCCGAGCTCGACCAGGCACTCCACGGTGGCGTCCAGCAGCGCGGTGCGGGTCTGCTCGCTGCGTTCCGCCTGGGTGCGATGGCCGCGCGGCACGCTGCGTCCGGCGGTGTGGTGGTTGAGTGTCCTCACCCGTGCCTCCTTGCTTCGGCTCGGCGCCACCCGCTACATTCCGAACAGAACTTACATTCTGATTGGAATGTTTTCCAGCTCGCCGGGCGGACCGGCGGGGCTGACGGGGGCCGAGTCCGAAGGAGCACCGATGCCGTTGCAGCTGCCGCCCAGCAAGTGGAGTGCCGACCTGCAGGACTTCCGCGAGCTCGCTCGCGACTTCTGCCAGCGCGAGCTCGTCCCGCACCAGCAACGATGGGCCGAGCAGAAGCATGTCGACCGCGACTTGTGGACCAAGGCGGGCGAGGTCGGCCTGCTGTGCGTGTCCGTTCCCGAGGAGTACGGCGGGGGCGGGGGAACCTTCGCGCACGAAGCAGTGCTGTACGAGGAGCAGGCGCGCGCCGGCGACAGCGCGTGGGGAGTCAGCGTGCACAGCGGGATCGTGGCGCACTACCTGCTCGCCTACGCCTCGGAGTCGAAGAAGAAGGAGTGGCTGCCGAAGCTGGCCAGCGGGGAGTGGGTCGGTGCGATCGCGATGACCGAGCCCGGCACCGGGTCCGACCTGCAGAACATCAAGACCAGGGCGGTGCGGGACGGCGACGAGTACGTCATCAACGGCGCCAAGACGTTCATCACCAACGGCTACCACGCCGACCTGGTGGTGGTCGCGGTCAAGACCGACCCGTCCGCCGGGGCCAGGGGCGTGTCGCTGATCGTGGTGGAAACCGACCGGCCGGGATTCCGGCGCAACCGGGTGCTGGACAAGATCGGCCTCAAGGGACAGGACACCGCCGAGCTGTTCTTCGACGACGTGCGGGTTCCTGCAGAGAACCTGCTCGGCGAGGCCGAGGGCCAGGGCTTCATCCAGCTCATGCAGCAGCTGCCGCAGGAGCGGCTGATCATCGCGGTGACCGCGGTGGCCGCCATGGAGGCCGCGGTGAACATGACGCTGGAGTACACCAAGGAGCGCGAGGCGTTCGGCAGGCCGATCTTCGCGTTCCAGAACACCAAGTTCACGCTGGCCGAGTGCGCCACGGAGGCCGCTGTGGCCAGGGCGTTCCTGGACCAGTGCATCGAGCGGCACCTGGCGGGTGAGCTGGACGTGCAGTCCGCCGCCATGGTGAAGTACTGGACCACCGACCGGGTGAACCGGGTGCTCGACGAGTGCCTGCAGCTGTTCGGCGGCTACGGCTACATGACCGAGTACCCGATCTCGCGCGCGTGGGCCGACATGCGCGTGTCCCGGATCTTCGGCGGCACCAACGAGATCATGAAGGACATCATCTCCCGCGCCTTGTGAGCACGGGCGGCGTGCGACGACACGGAACCGACGAGGAGGGCAGTGACGATGGCCGGACCCCTGGCCGGGGTGCGCGTGGTGGAGCTGGCCGGGCTGGCTCCGGGGCCGTTCGCTTGTACGGTGTTGGCGGATCTGGGGGCCGACGTCATCCGGGTCGACCGGGCGACGCCGGGCGCGGATGTGCTCAGCTTCGACAACGACCCGCTGCGCCGCAGCCGCCGCTCCATCGGGATCAACACCAAGACCCCGGAGGGGGTGGAGGTGGTGCTGTCCCTGGTCGAACGGTCCGACGTGCTCGTGGAGGGCTTCCGCCCCGGGGTGACCGAGCGCATGGGCCTCGGCCCCGCCGACTGCCTCGCCCGCAACCCACGGCTGATCTACGGCCGGATCACCGGGTGGGGGCAGGACGGGCCGCTGGCCCAGCGGGCCGGTCACGACATCAACTACCTCGGGCTGGCCGGGGCGCTGGAACCGATCGGCCGGGCGGGTGAGCGGCCGGTGCCGCCGCTGAACCTGGTCGCCGACTTCGGCGGCGGGGGCATGCTGCTTGCCGTGGGCATCCTCGCGGCGCTGGTCGAGCGGGAGAAGTCGGGCAAGGGTCAGGTGGTCGACGCGGCGATGGTGGACGGCTCGGCGTTGCTGGCCACCAGCCTCTTCGGCCTGCGTGCCACGGGCGTGTTGTCGGACAAGCGCGGCGAGAACCTGCTCGACGGCGGCGCGCCGTTCTACGACACTTACGAGACGGCGGACGGCAAGTACGTGGCCGTCGGGGCGCTCGAGGAACGCTTCTGGCAAGACCTGCTCCGCGTCCTGAAGCTCACCGACCGTGAGCTGCCGCCGCGGTTCGACAAGCGTAATTGGCCCGAACTGCGCAAGATCCTGGCCGAGGAGATCGGCAAGTACACCAGGGACGAGCTGTCCGCCATGGCCGAAGAGACGGACGCTTGCCTGACTCCGGTGCTGACGCCCGAGGAGGCGCCGACCCACCCGCACAACGCCGCGCGGCGCACGTTCGTCCCGGTGGGGGAGACGATCCTCCCTGCGCCCGCCCCGCGATTCGACCGGACGCCGACGGCGGACCCGTCCCCGCCGCACGAGGCCGGTGCGGACACCGAGGACGTGCTGGCAGAGCTGGGCATGAGCCAGGCCGACATCGAGCGTCTGCGGGCCGCGGGAGCGATCGCGTAATCTTCGTTCAGGCCCCGCGCGGGGCCACCCACACGGTGACGCGCGCGTCATGGGGTCGTCAGGGGTGCCTGATTACCGTAAGCTCATAGCCGGATACGGACGGCGGTCACAGGCAGGGCGGATGCCTGCCGCAAGACACGATCGGATGGAGCTATGTCGCCCAAGGCCAAAAAGGTCCTCATCGTCGGCGTGGTTGCGCTCGTGTTGTTCTTCCTGATCTCGCAGCCCCACCAGTCCGCCGATGCCGTCAAGGAATTCTTGGGATGGCTCCAGGACGGTGCGGAGGCCATCATCACGTTCTTCAAAGAACTTTTCAACTGACGCGGTGAGCCGGCGGTAACCACTCATTTGTGCCAAGCCGTGGACCGGGGCGAGGTCACGTCCCGGTCGTTGTCATGCGCGTTTTGTGACCGAGTTCGGCCCGGGTGGCTCGTCGCCCTGGGCAATTTCGGAGGGCCAAAGGGCCTGCTCACGGGCATCTGCACGTGCATGCGCATGTGCGTTGTCCCACATTCCGGGCACCCATTGCGCCGTCCGGGTGGAATGTCACCGCATCGGCCCAGGTCACGATGATCATTCCGATTTGTCTCTGGCGGAATTCGGTGGTCTGCCCCTACCGTGCTCACAGTACGTAGCCGGTTGGCTCTGTACGGTCAGTGGACACATTCCACGCGGCGAGCACCGGAAAAGGGACCAGTGAGGGTGCGAGCTCGCACGACGAGCCGCCATATCCATGAGGAGAGGGATATGACCCACGATCCTGGCGTCGAGGCATTGATCAGACAGTGGTCACAGGAGCGCGACGAGTCCGAGGAAGACGCCGAGATAGCGCGCATCAAGTCCGAGTGGCTCGCCGAGGCCTCCAGCCACGAGCCAGGAATCCCAGGCCAGCGCACCAGCACTGGCACGGCGGAGTGGGCGATCGTCGAGTCCGCCGACTACGACTACATGCAGGCGATGCGCAAGCGCCTGCCCGGGGTGCCGGACGAACTGTTGGCCGCGGCCGCACGCTGGTGGCAGATGGTCGGCGGCCTGGCGGAGGCCGAGGAGTGGTGGGACGCGGGGATCAGCCCGCTGGACCAGCGTGCCCTGGAGTATCGGGCGGCCGGCCTGACCCCCGCCGACCTGAGCGTGCACCTCGGGCCGTACACGGTGCTCGAGCACCTGCGCAGGGGGAGCGCGGCCGCGTGGTGCGTCGCCAGGCTCTCCCGCGTGCGGAAGGACTCCACGTCCTGCGCGCGCAAGGACGTCGCGTCGTAGCGACGCGTAATTTTCGTCGATCTGACCGGATCTTCATCCGCTGCCTGGTATACCGGCAGTAACGCCGACACGTTCTCACGCGTTGTACCTGTGCAGCCGAGGGATTCCGGAGACGATCTTTGGTACGTGAGTCGCCAGATGACGCCACGCCCAGTGACCGCGATGGCGGCAAGTGCCACGTCCGCGGGATAGCGCTGCGGTCGGGGGTCGCGCTGGCCGTGCTGGCGGCACTCGGCGGCGGGGTCTGGGGGCTGACGCGGGTGTCCGAGCCCGAGCCCGGCCCGACCACCATGGAGATCCCGGCGCTGTCGGTGCAAGCCGCCGACGTCGAGCCCGGCACGGTCGCCCCGGTGAGCATCTCGGTCAAGGACAAGCCGCGTCCGGGCGCCAAGAGCGCGACGAGCGCGAAGAGCGCCGACAAGGCCAGGACGAACGACGGCGGCGCCGGCGGTTTGCGGGCATGGGCCGAACGCACCGGCAAGATCATCGGTGTTCCGCCGCGGGCACTGCTGGCCTACGGGCGGGCCGAGATCGCCATCCGCGAAGCGCAACCGGGATGCCGGTTGTCGTGGGCGACGCTGGCGGGCATCGGCCGTGTCGAGTCCAACCACGGGCAGTTCGGCGGCGCGGTGCTGACCGAGGCCGGGTGGCCGTCCAAGCTCATCATCGGCGTGCCGCTGAACGGTTCGGGCGGGGTGCGCGCGATCAAGGACACCGACGGCGGCCGGTACGACGGCGACACCGAGGTCGACCGGGCGGTCGGCCCGATGCAGTTCATCCCCAGCACGTGGCAGCGCTGGGCGTCGGACGGCAACGGTGACGGTCGCGCCGACCCGCAGCAGATCGACGACGCGGCGCTGGCCGCCGCCAGGTACCTGTGCGCGGGCGGGCGGGACATGGCCAGCGCGAAGGGCTGGTGGGAAGGCCTGTGGTCGTACAACCGGTCCGTCGAGTACGCCCAGAAGGTCTTCGCCATCGCCGACGGCTACGCCCGCGCTGTGAAGCAGTGAGCGACCGGGTGCGCAGGCTGCGGTCTGCGCACCCGGTCCGGTGGTCGTCCGGTGTGATCGAGCCGCGGAACCCGCAGGTGGAGGACCGCGGTGCGGTGCGGCTGCGGTAGCGTCGAGGTGTGGAATCCAAGCTGGCGCGACGGCTGGCCGCGGTCGCTGTGTCCGTGATGAGCCTGGCGGTGTGCCTTGCCCTGGCTTGGTGGCAGTGGCAGCGGTACGAGTCGGTCTCCGGCACCTGGCAGAACCTCGGGTACGTGCTGCAGTGGCCGCTGTTCGGGCTGTTCCCGGCGTTCGCCTTCTGGCGGATGCGGAGGCTGCGGCAGCAGGCCGAGCTCGCCGAGCAGGCCGAGGCGGTGGAGGAGCGCGCGCAGGTGCGGACGCAACCGGCCCCACCGGCGTCGCCTGCGGACCGGGAGGAGGAGCCGGCGGCACGTCGCGAGCGTCCCGCCGAGGTGACCCAGCCTGCATCCGGCGAAGCCGACGACGAGCTCGCGGCGTACAACCGGTACCTTGCTGAACTACACGCACGCGATCAGCAGGCACGCTAGGAGGGCCCGGCATGACGTCGTCTCGGACGCCTGGTAGCGCCACATCCACGGACGCCGCCGCGCAGGAGCCGGTCGAGCCGAGAGTCCTCAGCGCACTGAAGCGTTTCCGGGTGGCCGCCGTGGTCACGGGGTTCGGCCTGCTCGTCCTGGTGACCGTGATGCTCGTCCGGTACGTCTGGGACAACCCGACGCCGTCGCAGATCTGGTCGCCCATTCACGGCGCGCTCTACATGATCTACCTGGTCCTTGCGGTCGATCTGGGCATCAAAGCCCGCTGGTCGGTCACCGGGGTCCTGCTGGTGCTGCTCGCCGGGTGCGTGCCGTTCGTGTCCTTCGTCGCCGAGCGCAAGGTCACGCACCGCACCATGGCCGGTCGCTCGATCTGACGGACATTTCCTCACCGGTCGACCCCTCTTCGGGTGAACTGGTTACGGTGCGCCGCCCTATAGTCGGCTCGCCGTCGGGCTGACTTGAGGGGCGGGCGGGCAGACCACATCATCGGGGAAACATTTCCGGACCGAGTGTGGACACAAGTACTTTGCGTGTCGTCAGATCGGTCCCATCACGGCTCGGTTAGGCCGAATGGGCGAAGATCGTCGTCGGGCTGTCGCGAGTGGCGGTCACCGTGCGGATTCAGGTAACGATCAACAAGCGCTGCGATCACGCCGACACCCGCTCTCGGGCGCAAAATCCCAGGTCAGGTGTCATTTTTCGGAGCACGCGCGGGATCACTCGATAGGTGTAGGCTCTACGCTGATTCGTCACAAAGTTGTTATCGCGTGCCAGAGTTGTCAGGAGGTTCGGCTCGCTGTGGCCGACTGTGGCCGTCTCGGCCGGGTTCCGGGGGCGCAGGCGGTCGCGGGATCCCGGGCCCGGCCGGCGATCGCGGGCACGCGCAGCGCGGCTGGGGACGGGACAGGACGCCGGACCTCGCCGCGCGCCGGCGAGCTCGATGCGGAGTGCCGGGTAGTGCGGCCTGCTGCTGCTCGCCGGCGGTGACGGTGCAGCTGGGGTACGTCGTGGTTGGACAGGGAGTCACATAGCGTGACGGCAGAAGGACGGCGAGAGGTCGCCAGGCAGGTGCCGGTCGAGGAGCTGATCGGGCACGAGCCGCACCGGCAGCGGTCGTGGCGGCGCCGGGTGGGCGCGGTGCTGGCGTGGCGGGACTGGAAGCTGCCGGTGAAGCTGGCGGCCGTGACGCTGGTCCCGATCGTGCTGGCGATCGCACTCGGCGTGTCCGTGCTGACCAGCACCAGCGAGAGCTCGGCCAGCTACCGGCGGATCGACGCGCTGATCCGGCTCAGCGCGGCGTCCGGGAGCCTGCTGGACGCCGTGCAGCGGGAACGCACCGAGACCGCCGCCCAGCTCACCAAGGGCGTGGGCACGTCGCCTTCGTTGCGGGCGGCCCGGCAAGCGGTGGACGCGCGGATCGCGCCGCTGACCGAGGCGATCGAGGACGCCGTGGAGCTCGACCCCGGCCTGCGGAACGCGGGGACGAATGCCGGCCGGATGGTGGGCAGGCTGGACGCGCTGCGTGCCGACGTGGCCCGCGGACGGCTGGACGTGGTCCCCGCGATCGAGGAGTACACCGCGATCGCCAAGGCGTTGCTGACCCTGGACGGTGCGGCCACCGCGCGGGTGAGCGACCCGGAGATCGGTGCCACGCCGCAGGCGCTGCGTGAGCTGCTGGCGGCGAAGGAGGAGATCGCGCTGCAGCACGCGTTCGTGGCTTTCGGTGCCGCGCGCGGATCGCTGGCGCCCGCCGAGCTGTCCGAGGTGCGCACGGCCGAGGTCCGGATCGAGGACCGGCTGAACAACTTCTTCGCCATGGCCACCCCCGACCAGCGCGCGCTGCTGGAGACCAGCGTCAGCGAGTCGAGCGCCGACGAGCGTGCCCGGATGGCCAGGTCGGTGCTCGGTGAGCTGGGCGTCTCGCCCGACGAGGCCATCGGCAAGCTGTCCGAGCGCGAGTGGCAGAACGCCTCCGGCCGGGTGTTCGACCAGGTCGGTCGCGTGGTGGAGGCGATTGCGGCCGACGTGCAGCGGAAGTCCGGTCAGCTCGCCGACGACGCGCGCACCAGTGTGCTGATCATCGCCGGGCTGCTCGGCGTCGCGCTGCTGGTCGCCGCCGCCGCCGTGTTCGCCATCACCCGGCAGCTGCTGCGGTCGCTCAAGCAGCTGCGCAACAGCGCCATGACGGTCGCCGAGGAGCGGCTGCCCGAGGCGGTGGCCGCGATCCAGCAGGGCAAGGGAGCCGACCGGCGGGTCGAGCCGGTGCCCGTGCTGACCAGGGACGAAGTCGGTGAGGTGGCGCGCGCGTTCGACGCGGTGCACAGCCAGGCGCTGAAGCTGGCCGCCGAGCAGGCGGAGATGCACAGCGCGTACTCCGGGGTGTTCGTGAACCTGTCGCGGCGCAGCCAGAGCCTGGTGCAGCGGCAGCTGCAGCTGATCGAGCGGCTGGAGCGCGACGAGGAGGACGCCGACCGGCTGGCGATGTTGTTCCAGCTGGACCACCTGGCCACCCGGATGCGGCGCAACAACGAGAACCTGATGATGCTCTCCGGTGCGGAGATCGGCCGCCGCTCCGGCCGGCCAGTGAGCACGGCCGACGTGCTGCGCGCGGCGGTCAGCGAGATCGAGCAGTACCAGCGGGTGGTGGTGCAGACCCCGCCGACCACCAAGATCGTCGGTCACGCGGCCAGCGACGTGATGCGGCTGCTGGCCGAGCTGCTGGACAACGCCACGGCGTTCTCCCCGCCGGAGACGCAGGTGACGGTGTCCAGCAATCTCGGGCCGAACGGCTCGATGGTGATCGACATCGTCGACAAGGGCATCGGCATGAAGGACGCCGAGCTGGCCGAGGCGAATGCGCGGATGGCCGAGGCGTCGTCGCTGGCCATGGTGACGTCCCGCCGGATGGGCCTGTTCGTGGTGGGCAGGCTGGCGGCCAAGCACGGCATCGGTGTCACGTTGCACGGCGGCAACGACGTGCAGGGGGTGCGCGCCACGGTCGTCGTTCCCGACGAGCTGGTGCTCGGCACCGACGGCGGACCGCTGACCTCCGAGCTGCCGGTGATCACCGACGAGGGTCCGGTGACAACGGCTGCCGGATCGCGGAACGATTCGCCGGACGGCGCCACGGTGGCCAACGGCGTGCCGGTCGCTGCGGCTGCCACCAACGGGCACCGAGCCGGATCGTCCGAACTTCCCGCCGGCAAGGCGCTGTTCAAACCGGGCACGTCGCCGTTGTCCGACTGGTGGAACGCCACCACGGCGGCTGAGGAGACGAAGGCGCCGGAGGGCGCCAAGGAGGAGGCAGGCGAGGACGCGGCGCATCAGGACGGCGCGGCGAGGACCGAGACCACCCCGATCTACGACGAGATGCTGTCGGCCTGGTTTCGGTCCGGCTCGAGCCCGGCGGCGGAGCAGGCGGACGCCGGAGAGCGCAGCGAGAAGGACCCGGCCGAGCGGGCATGGGAGTTCGCCGCCGACGAGAACCTGCAGGCGGTCAAGGCGGCGGCCAGCAAATCCGAGCCGTCCGCGCTCACCAAGGCGGGGCTGCCCAAGCGGCAGCGCGGCGAGCATTTGCTGCCGGGCAGCGCCACCCCGGCACAGGAGCCGGTGACGCCGAGCCGCTCGGCGCTCGGCGCGGCGGACCGCAAGCTCGACGCCGCGAAGGTGCGCAGCAGGCTCAGCGGCTTCCAGCGCGGCGTGCAACGCGGGCGGTATCAGGCTCGTCGTGCGGCCGAGCAGCAGGCGATGACGCCGCCGGCGGAGAACCCGGCCGAGACGCAGAACGGTGCGAGCTCACCGGCGGGCGGCGCCGCTCCGGCGGGCACCGGCACCGGCGCGGACAAGCCGGCGAAGCACGCCGGTGCGCGGCAGGCCGCGGCAACCGGAGCGGGGGAGAGGCCCGAGGGCGCGCCGTCGCGGAGCGAATGGGAGTTCCCCACGGACGGCGCGTGGCGGGACGCGGCGGCGGTGGCCACGCCGAAGCCGTCCTCGTCGTTCACGCAGGCGGGGTTGCCGCGCAGGCGGCGTGGGGAGCAGCTGCTGCCCGGCTCGGCGAGCGCGCTGAGCAAGCCGGTGGCGAAGACGCCGCAGCCGGAACGTGACCCGGCGACGGTGCGGGGCAGGCTGAACAGTTTCCAGCGCGGCGTGCGCCGGGGCAGGGCCGGAACCGCGGCGGCGGGATCGGCGCCCGCGCCGGCGGGGCCCGCTTCCGCACCGGCGGGATCGGCACCCGCGGCGGCGGACCAGGGCCTGGTGGCACGCAGCGAACGCAACGGCGGTGAGCCGGTGAGTGCGGCGGCAGCGCAGCCGGCGCGCCAGACGAAGCACGACAAGAACATGGAGGATGAATGACCGCCTCTGGTCCCCAGCAGAACCAGTTCGGTTGGCTGGTGAACGACTTCGCCGAGCGAGTCCCCGGTGTGGCGCACGCGGTCGTGGTGTCGGCCGACGGGCTGCTGCTCACCGCGTCGGCCCGGCTGCCCCTGGACCGCGCCGATCAGCTGGCCGCGGTCGCCAGCGGCCTGGTCAGCCTGACCCAGGGTGCTGCGCACTGCTTCGAGGCCGGTGCGGTCACCGAGACCGTCGTGGAGATGGAGCTCGGCGTGATGATCCTGATGTCGATCAGCGACGGGTCGTGCCTGGCCGTGCTCGCCTCGCCGAACTGCGACATCGGGCAGGTCGCCTACGAGATGACGTTGCTGGTCGACCGGGTCGGCCAGATTCTGACGCCGGAGCTGCGCGCGCAGCTGCAAGGTTCCGGGGGTTCTTTGCTCGCCCCGGCGTGACGGACCCACGGTGAGGAGTGCGTTGTGAGATCGGACGACGGCACGGCCCTGGTGCGGCCGTACATACGCACCAAAGGCAGGACGAAGGCGCGCTATCAGCTGGAACTGGAGACGCTGGTCTCCGCCAAGGAAGGAGCGCTGACCGACGACAAGCCGGTGGAGCTGGAGCAGCGCACCCTCGTCGAGGCACTGCCCCAGCCTCGCTCGGTGGCCGAGCTGGCGGCTACCCTGCGCATGCCGCTCGGCGTGGCGCGGGTGCTGGTCAGCGACGCCGCGGACGCCGGTCTGGTCAACGTGCACAAGACGCTGTCCGGTGAGGACGGCGCCGAGGCTCACTTGTTGTTGATGGAAAGGGTGCTGAGTGGACTCCGTCGGCTTTAAGACTGAAGCGGAGGCCGCGGTGGGCTCCGGCGCGCAGACCATGACGTCGGCGAAGATCGTGGTCTCCGGGGGCTTCGGTGCGGGCAAGACGACGTTCGTCGGGTCGGTCTCGGAGATCGTCCCGCTGACCACCGAAGCGATGATGACCGACGCCTCGATCGGCATCGACGACCTGGCCGCCACGCCGTTGAAGGCGACCACCACGGTGGCGATGGACTTCGGCCGGGTGTCGCTGGACGACGACCTGGTGCTGTACCTGTTCGGCACGCCCGGTCAGCAGCGGTTCTGGTTCATGTGGGACGACCTGGTCCGCGGCGCCATCGGAGCGGTGGTGCTGGCCGACACGCGCAGGCTGGCCGATTCGTTCGCGCCGATCGACTTCTTCGAGGACCGCGGTCTGCCGTACGTGGTCGGCCTCAACGGCTTCAACGGCCGCCACCCGCACCGGGTGGAGGACGTTCGTGAGGCGTTGGACGTCGATCCGCAGGTGCCGGTGGTGCTGTGCGACGCGCGCGAGCGCGAGTCGGTGAAGCACACGCTGATCACCTTGGTCGAGTACGCGATGCAGCAGTGGATCGCGCGGCGCGCCGTCTCGGTGCGCTGAACCGAGCTCTCGATCCGAGTGACTACGGGCGTCCAGACCGTTCGGCGCGTCTGCGTGAGGTCAGTCGTCGGCGGTCGACCTCGGGGGGGGGGCGCCGCGCCCCACCACGGCATGGGCGGCACACAGCGGCCGGCCTGGAGGGCGACCTTGAGGCGCGCGGCTCCCCAGCCGCGATCTGTGGGATCACGACAGTGGCCCCGAGCCCCGGGGTCGCCTGGGACGGAGTCCCGGCACGACATCTGCCATCGGATTCGGTGCGGGACGTATGGGTGCGGTTCCCGTTACGGCGTGGGCCCGGTTGCGGGTCGGTCGGGCTTGCCACGTGGGCGGGGCGGACCGGTCTCGAGCGAGCCGTTGTGACGGCTCGCCGGGCGGGTTCGAGTGGGTGAGAGCCGCTGTGGCGGGGTCGTTGAGCCTGGTGCCGGGTTCGGTCGAGCGTGTGGGTCGCGTGGGTGCGGCTTGTAGTGGCATCGGTTGATTGCGGCTCGGGCTCGCAGTGCGGGTCTCGAGGGTGTGAGAGCCGTTGTGGCGGGGTCCCGGTGAGGCGTCTGGGTGTCGGGCCAGTGGTCTGTGGCATGCGGGTCGCGTGGAGTGCCGCTTGTCATGGCGCCGGCTCGATTGCCAGTCGGGCTTGCCACGTGGGCGGGGGTCGCAAATCGGTCTCGGGTGTCAGCGCCGCTGTGACCGGATCCAGGTGCGACGTCTCGGTAGCGGGTTCGGGCGTGTTCCACGGGTCTTGTGGGGAGCGACATGGTGCGGTGCCGGCTCGATTGGACGTCGTGCTCACATGGGCACGGAATTCGCCACACCGGTCTGGGGTGAGACCAGCCCCCGCAACGGCTCGGCGTGACGTCGTCCGGCGACAGTTCGGGTTTCCGCGCTCGCCTGATCAGCCAGTGCTCCCTGCGTGCCACGTCGTCTCTCCGCCGCAGCAGGCCCTCCAGGCCGGCAGGCGCAGTGCTCCCTGCGTGCCACGTCGTCTCCCCGGTGGGCAGGGCCGGCTCGTGTTGCCTGCCAGCGCTCCCTGCGTGTCACGTCGTCTCCACGCCCGAGCAGCAGCACGACGACCACGTCGGCAGTGCTCCCTGCGTGCCATGTCGTCTCGTGACCACCGCCCAGCCGATGCAACCGCTCCGGGCGTGATGTCCGTCCTTGGCGCATGAAACAGCGTTGGGGAGAGGCCGCGGTGGCGGCGGTCATGGTGTTCGTCGCCGGATGCGAGTCCGAGCCCGAGACTCTGCGGCCCGTCGCGGACAGCAGGCCGATCGGCGCAGCGGGCGCGCAGCTGGTCGCCCACGATTCCTGCGCGTCCGCCCTGAAGGCGTTCCAGCAGGCGGTGACACGGGAGCTCGAAGCGGTGGGCTGGCAGTGGTTCGGCATGTACCGTCGGGAACTCGACGTGGCGGGCACAGCCGCGGCTGCCGAACGCGGCGAGCAGTTCTCGCCGACCAATACGCACGAATCGGCCGCGGACGAGCCGGACATCGTCAAGACCGACGGCAAGCGTCTGGTCACCGTGGTGGACCACAAACTACGCGTGATCGACGTCGCCACCCGGAAGCAGACCGTCTCCGTGACGCTGAAGGGGGGCTACCCCAGCGGTCTGTTCATCGACGGCGACCGTGCGCTGGTGGTGCTGGCCCACGTCGCGATCAAGGGCAGTGAGGGTCCGGCGACCAGGTTCGTGCAGGTCGACCTCACCTACGGGAAGGTGACCGGCGAACTGACCGTCGACGGATACTTCGTCGACGCCAGGGCCACCGACGGCATCGCCCGCCTGGTGGTCAGCTCCGGGCCGCGCCTGGACTGGCGCAGTCCGCACCGCCCGCACTCGCCGTCGTCACCGGACTCCCCGGCGTCGTACGAACGACACATGAAGCGGATCGTCCGCGAGTCGGCCATCGACGACTGGCTTCCGCGCTACACGATCCGGTCCCACGGCACGGAATCGTCCGGACGCCTGGTGGACTGCCATCGAGTGCATCACCCGAAGCCGGTCACGGGAGTGCAACTGCTCACCGTGCTGACCGTGGACATCGACGGTGAGCTGGGCCGGGGCGACCCGGTGTCGGTGGCGGGCAACGGTTCGACGGTCTACGGCACCGGCAAGAACCTGTACGTGATCGACGGCCTGCGGAGCGGATTCGGCCCGATGCCCGCGGCCGAGCGCATCGCCCCGGTGTCTCAGGACAGGCGCACGAAGATCTACCAGTTCGACGTCTCCGGCTCCCGGCCCCCGCGGTTCGTGGCCTCCGGAACGGTCGACGGTGCGTTGCTGAACCAGTACTCGGTGTCCGAGCACGACGGATACCTGCGGGTGGCCACGACGACGGAGAGCCAGACCGCGGACGGGCCGGCCGGCCGATGGCGCACGGAAAGCGCAGTGACCGTCTTGCGGAAGGAAGGACAGCAGCTCAAGCAGGTCGGCACGATCACCGGGCTGGGGAAGGGGGAGCGCATCTACGCGGTGCGGTTCCTCGGCAGTACCGCATACGTGGTGACGTTCCGGCAGGTCGACCCGCTGTATCGCATCGACCTCAGCGATCCGGCCGCCCCGGAACTGGACGGAGAACTCAAGATCCCCGGGTACTCGTCGTACCTGCACCCGGTGGGTGCCGCGCGCCTGCTGGGCATCGGGCAGGGTGCCACCGCGCGAGGCCAGGTGACCGGCACGCAGGTGTCCCTGTTCGACACCTCCGGCGCCGATCCACAGCGAGTGGCGCACTTGCACATCGACGGTGCGTACTCGGCGGCGGAGAACGACGCCCATGCCTTCCTCTACTGGCCGGCGCGCGACCTGGTCGTCGTGCCGATCGATCTCGGCCTCGGCGCCCGCGGTGGCGCGTTGGCGCTGCGTGTCAGCGACGACGACATCGAGCGGGTCGGCACCGTTCGGCACTCGGCGGGCACCCCGGTCGAGGCCCAGGTTCTGCGGTCGGCGGTCATCGGCGAGACGTTGTGGACGGTGTCCGAAGCCGGTGCGCAGGCCAACGCGCTGAACGATCTCGGCCGGGTCGCGTTCGTGCCTTTCCACTGACTCGGCGCGCCCACGTGGCCGGGCCCTGCGCAGGGGATGTGCGCATCACCACGCCCGAACTGTGGTGATAAAACAGTAGGACGTCCTAGTATTCTGGCAGCAGGACCCGGCCACCGAAAGGCGAGCGATGACCGGCACAACCGATCTGCACCAGCCGAAGCATCCCGTACGGTTCGTCACCGCGTCGAGCCTGTTCGACGGCCACGACGCGTCGATCAACATCATGCGGCGCATCCTGCAGTCGCAGGGCGCGGAAGTGATCCACCTCGGCCACAACCGCTCGGTCGACGAGGTCGTCACCGCGGCCATCACCGAGGACGTGCAGGGCGTGGCGGTGTCGGCCTACCAGGGCGGGCACGTGGAGTACTTCACCTACCTGGTCGAGCTGCTCGCCGAGCGCGGGGCGAGCCACATCCGGGTCTACGGCGGTGGCGGCGGCGTGATCGTGCCGGACGAGATCGAGCTGCTGCATTCCCGCGGCGTGGCACGCATCTTCTCCCCGGAGGACGGCCAGCGGCTCGGCCTGCCCGGCATGGTCAACGTGATGATCCGCGAATGCGACTTCGACCTGGCCGCACGGGGACCCGAATCGGTCGAACAGGTGCTGGCAGGGGACACCGCGGCGCTGGCGCGGGTGATCACCCAGCTGGAGGCGGGTGTGCTGCCGGACGACTGGATGTCGGCCCTCGCGGAGGCCGCGGCGCAGCGCAGCGTCCCGGTGCTGGGCATCACCGGCACCGGCGGCTCCGGGAAGTCGTCGCTGACCGACGAGCTGGTCCGCCGGTTCCGCGTCGACCAGGAGGACAAGCTGCGCATCGCCGTCCTGGCGATCGATCCGACCCGCCGGAAGGGCGGTGGGGCACTGCTCGGCGACCGCATCCGGATGAACTGCCTCGGCGAGTGGCCGGGCAGCGGCCACCAGGGCGGCAGCCCGATCATGTTCCGGTCCATGGCCACCCGCACCCACACCGGTGAGATCCCGGAGGCGCTGGACGGCGCGGTGACGGCCTGCAAGGCGGCCGGTTTCGACTTGATCATCGTCGAGACCCCCGGCATCGGCCAGGGCGACGCGGGCATCGTCGAGCACGTGGACGCCTCGCTGTACGTGATGACGCCGGAGTTCGGCGCCGCGTCGCAGCTGGAGAAGATCGACATGCTCGACTTCGCCGACGCGGTGGCCATCAACAAGTTCGAGCGCAGGGGCGCCGAGGACGCGCGGCGTGACGTGTCCCGGCAGATGCTGCGCAACCGGGAGGAGTTCGGCAAGTCGCCGGAGGACATGCCGGTCTTCGGCACCAGCGCGGCGAAGTTCAACGACGACGGGGTCACCGCGCTCTACCACTTCCTGCGCGACCTGCTGGCCGAGCGTGGCCTGACCGTCTCCACCGGGGTGCTGCCGCGGGTGAGCACCAAGGTGTCCACCGGGGCGAGCACGATCATCCCGCCGACCCGCGCGTCGTATCTCGCCGAGATCGCCGAGACGGTGCGCGCGTACCACCGGCGGACCGAGCAGCAGGCCGAGGCGGTGCGCAAGCTCGACCAGCTCACCGCTGCCCGGGACGCGCTGGCCGCGGCCGGCAAGGACACCTCCGCGGTGGAGGAGCTGATCCAGGCCGCTGACGCGGAGGTCTCCGACGAGTCCAAGCAGCTGCTCGCCGAGCACGCCAAGCGGGCCGAGGCCTACCGCGGGGAAGAGCTCGTGGTGCGGGTCCGCGACAAGGAGCTGCACACCCGGCTGTGGCGGGACACGCTGTCGGGCAGCCGCATCCCGCGGGTGGCGCTGCCGCGCTACGTCGACCGCGGTGAGCTGTTGTCGTTCCTGCGGCGGGAGAACCTGCCCGGCTACTTCCCGTTCACCGCGGGGGTCTTCCCGTTCAAGCGGGAGGAAGAGGAGCCGGGCCGGATGTTCGCAGGCGAGGGCGACCCGTTCCGCACCAACCGGCGGTTCAAGTACCTGTCCGCCGACTCCAAGGCCAAGCGGTTGTCCACCGCGTTCGACTCGGTGACGCTGTACGGGCACGACCCGGACACCAGGCCGGACATCTACGGCAAGATCGGCACCTCCGGTGTCTCGGTCGCCACGCTCGACGACATGAAGGAGCTGTACGCCGGGTTCGACCTGACCTCGCCGAACACGTCGGTGTCGATGACCATCAACGGCCCTGCGCCGACGATCCTGGCGTTCTTCCTCAACACCGCCATCGACCAGAAGCTCGACGCGTTCCGGGCCGAGCACGGCAGGGAGCCGACCGAGCAGGAAGCGGCCGAGCTGCGCGAGTGGGTGCTGCGTAACGTCCGCGGCACGGTGCAGGCCGACATCCTCAAGGAGGACCAGGGGCAGAACACCTGCATCTTCTCCACCGAGTTCTCGCTGCGCATGATGTCCGACATCCAGGAGTGGTTCATCGAGCATGGCGTGCGCAACTTCTACTCGGTGTCGATCTCTGGCTACCACATCGCCGAGGCGGGTGCGAACCCGATCTCCCAGCTGGCGTTCACCCTCGCCAACGGGTTCACCTACGTCGAGGCCTACCTGGCCCGCGGCATGGACGTGAACGATTTCGCGCCCAACCTGTCGTTCTTCTTCTCCAACGGCATGGACGCCGAGTACACCGTGCTCGGCCGGGTGGCCAGGCGGATCTGGGCCATCGCCATGAAGGAGCGGTACGGCGCCAACGAACGGTCGCAGAAGCTGAAGTACCACATCCAGACTTCCGGCCGGTCGCTGCATGCCCAGGAGATGGCGTTCAACGACATCCGCACCACGCTGCAAGCGCTGTGCGCGCTCTACGACAACGCCAATTCGCTGCACACCAACGCCTACGACGAGGCCATCACCACGCCGACCGAGGCGTCGGTGCGCCGCGCCATGGCAATCCAGAAGATCATCAACCAGGAGTGGGGCCTGTCGAAGAACGAGAACCCGCTGCAGGGCTCGTTCATCGTGGACGAGCTGACCGACCTGGTGGAGGAGGCCGTGTTGGCCGAGTTCGAGAAGATCTCGGCCCGCGGCGGGGTGCTCGGCGCGATGGAGACCGGCTACCAGCGCGGCCGTATCCAGGACGAGTCGATGCTGTACGAGCGGCTCAAGCACACCGGCGAGCTGCCGATCATCGGGGTGAACACGTTCCGCAACCCGAATCCGCAGGACGACGAGGTCACCGTGGAGCTGGCGCGGGCGACCGAGGAGGAGAAGCAGTCGCAGCTGCAGCGGGTGGCCGACTTCAAGCGCAGGCACCGGGACGAGGCGCCGGCCGCCTTGCGGCGCCTGCAGGAGGCGGCCCGCAACGGCGAGAACGTCTTCGACGTCCTGATGGACGCCGCGCGGGTGTGCACGCTCGGACAGATCACCGAAGCGTTCTTCGAGGTCGGCGGCCAGTACCGGCGCAACGTCTGACCGGCCGGGACGACAAGGCAGGGCCCCTCACCGCGCCGGTGAGGGGCCCTGCGCACGATCGGTCCCGCGTCGTCGGACTGGCTAACCGGCGGGCTCGCCCGTGGTGACCGGCTGCTGGACGCAGATCTCCCACACGTCGCCGTTCTTCTTCAGCGGCACGGGAATGGTGCCCTCGGTCGGCTTGCCGTCGTCGACCTGCCGGTAGTGCGCCGTGGCGGAATCCGAACCGGCCTGCTCGACCTTGGCGACCTCGATGGTGAGGTTCTCCGGCTGGTCGGCGAACACGTCACCGTTGTCCAGGGCCTTGCCGATCTCGCCCTTGAGGTTGGCCTCGCACAGCAGCGCCTTCACGCCGTCGACGTCGCGGTCGTTGAACGCCGACGCGAACGCGTCCGCGGTCTCCTGCGCTGTCGCACCCTTGCTCGGCCCGGTGCCGAGCAGGACGATCAGCAGCACGACACCGCCGATGACGACGAGGGCGCCCACCCCGCCGAGGATCCGCGGCCACTTGCTCTTCCTGCCGTCCTCGTCGTCGGAAAACGGGTCCTGGCCTGCCGGCTGCCCCGGCTGCCCGAACCCGGGCTGTTGTCCCTGCCAGCCACCGGGCTGCTGGCCCTGCCAGGCATCGGTCTGCTGACCCTGCCAGTCACCGGGTGGCTGGGCCTGCCACTGGTCGGGCTGCTGCCAGCCGCCCGATGAGCCGGGCGGCTGCGCCTGCCAGGCGTCCGGCTGCTGGGGGAAGCCGCCGCCGGGTGGCTGGCCGTGCGGATACTGCGGGAAAGGGCCCTGAGGGCCGGGCGGCTGGGTCATGTGTCTCCTCGACGATCACATCACCGACGGGGCCTGATGCGTGAGCGCAACGGTATCAATGCCGTCATCGGGCGCATGAGCGGTCATCCGACATATCGCCCCATACTCCCGCAGCATGACAACGGCGTGCGCGACATGACGAAAGGGCCGGAAACCAGGTGGTTCCGGCCCCTTTCGCCAGATCGTTCGGCCCGTGTGCCGGGTCAGTTCGGCATGCCCGGATTCGGGATGCCGCCCGGGCTCGGAATGTCACCCGGGCTCGGAATGTCTCCCGGGCTCGGGATGTCTCCCGGGCTCGGGATGTCACCCGGGCTCGGAATGTCGCCACCCGAGGGAAGCTCGGGCATGTTCGACGCGTCGAGGGTCTTGGTGCCGCAGAACTTCCAGTCGTCGCCTTCCTTGACGAAGATCAACGTCTCCGTGCGTTCCTTGCCGTCCTTGGTGATGTTGATGGCGACTTCGGCCTTGGTGTCGCTGACCTCCTTGACCTCACCGACTTCGGCGGTGACGCCGTCCGGGATCCCGGAGTTGGAGGTGTCCTTGACCTTCTCCAGGGCCTTCCTCATGTTCTCGCAGGACACCGAGGCGAGGCCCTCGGCGTCGCCGTCCTTCAGGTAGTCGAGCGCGGTGTTCGCCGCCGACTCGGGGTCACCGGTGCCGCCACCGCCGAGCAGCACGATCAGCAGGATGACACCACCGACGACGACGAGCGCTCCGACACCACCGAGGATCCACGGCAGCGGGCTCTTCTTCTGCGGTCCCGGTCCGCCCGCCGGGAAGCCACCGGTGGGCGGGTAGCCGGGCGGCGGGCCCTGCGGCGGACCGAAACCGGCCTGCTGGCCCTGCGGGGGACCGTAACCGGGCTGCTGGCCCTGCGGGGGACCGTAACCGGGCTGCTGGGGGAACCCTCCGCTGGGCGGCTGCCCCTGACCAGGAAACCCGCCTCCAGGCGGCTGCCCAGGCTGCTGCGGGTACGGCCCTGGGCCGGGTGGTTGTGACATGCGCACTCCTTGCGTCAAAGCTGGGGCGGCGCCGCCTGGTGCACCCTGCGGCATGGGCAGACCAAGACGCGCCGGAGACGATTGCGCGAGCGAGTCTAGGTCATCCGGATGATCCACAATGGCGGTATCCGGAAACTGTGCCGCCGGCTCGATGGCCGGTATTCGGCAAGCTGCGCATAACGGACGTTTCGTGAATTTGCCGGGCGTCGTGCCGTTCGCCGCCCGTGCAGCGATGTCGGTGGTCACTGCCATACTCCGCGGCATGGTCCAGTGGGCGCAGTTCGAGCAGGAAGAACCGGAGTTCGCCGCGGAAGTACGGAAGCGTTTCACGGCGGCCAGGCACCATGTGCTGGCGACACTGCGGGCGGACGGATCGCCGCGCGTCAGCGGCACCGAGGTCGATTTCCAGCACGGTCACGTGCAGTTCGGATCGATGCTCGGTGCGCGCAAGGCGCAGGACTTGCGGCGCGACGGCCGGTGCGCGATCCACGCCAACTCCGGCGACGGGTCGATGGCCGAACCGGACGCGAAGATCAGCGGGATCGCGACGGAGGTCGACGATCCCGCCGCCAAGGAGCCGATGCAGTCCCCCGACGGCGAGCCGATGGACTACCACCTGTTCCGGCTCGACCTGACCGAGGCGGTGCTGACCAAGCCGGAGGGGAATCTGCTGGTGATCCGCAGCTGGCGTCCGGGGAAGGGAATTCGGCGCTTCACCCGTACATGAGACGGCGGGCCGTCGTGGCTGCGGGTGGCCGCCGGACCGGACGCGATGGCGGCGCGACTGCGGATCGCCGCAGTGGCCGGCCGCCACGGCCGAGGATGCTCCGAGCGGCGCGGGCCGCTGCTCCGTTCGAGCACGACGAGGCCACCAGGGCCGGGGAGCATGAGTCATGCGAGCGGTCCGACCGGGGGACGACGCCGGGGCGCCGCCGCGCCGAGGTGAGGAGGCAGCCGCGTGGCTGGCTGTCCTCGATGCATGAGCGTGCGTGGATGCATGAAGCGTGCGTGGCGGCCAGGCGTCGTCGACGAAGGAGCAGACAGGCCCAAAGCTCCGTATGTCATCACCGGACGGCCAGCGGTCACCGTGCGGGTGAGCGCCGATGGCAGGGCGCGCCGCGCTCGCGGCCGAGCGCATGGCCTCGTCGTGTGACCGGCGGGCCATCGGCCGGGCGCTCGCGAAGCCACTGCGGGGGACCAGGCGAGCGGCGACCTGCAGTGATGTCCGGATGCGGGTCGTGCGCGGCGGTCAGCGGGTGACCTCGAGCGCATGGCCTGGCACGAGCCTTCGGGGTATCGGCCGAGGGTTCATGGCATGGGGTGGACGACGAGCGCCTGCTGCCGGAGGTGGCGGGTTCACCCGACGCGCTCGTGGCGTGGGGGCTTCCCCAGCGTGATCGTCGGCGGGCGAGAACCGTGGCAGGCTGGTCTGCGTGACCGGGCGGATGTGGTTCGAGGCGCCGGAGGGGAGCCGGTTCGGACTGCTGACACTGCCTTACGGGGTGTTCACGCAGCCGGACCGGCGGGGCTTGGCAGGCAGGCGGCGGATCGGTGTCGCCGTGGGCGACAGCGTGCTGGACATCGGCGCGGTGGCCGGCGTGCTGGGGGAGGAGTTCGCACCGCTGCTGGAGGCGGAGGTGCTCAACCCGCTCATGGCGGCGGGGCGGCCGATCTGGCAGGCCGTCCGGGAGCGGATCGTCGCGTGGTTGACCGATCCCGAGTACCGGCCTGCGGTCCTGGCGCATCTCGCGCCACTGGATGCCGTCGAGCTGCACGTCCCGTTCGAAGTCGCCGATCCGCAAGCTGGATTTCCAGGCCGAGGTCGGTTTCGTGGTCGGTGCACCGAGCGAACCCGGAGAGCGGGTGTCTGCAGAGGCGTTCGCCCAGCACGTCTTCGGAGCGTGCCTGGTCAACGCCTGGTCGGCGCGCGACATCGAGCATTTCGACATGAAGCTGCTCGCAGGCGCGCCGGGCACGCCGTTCACGATGTCGATATCACCATGGGTCGTCCCGTTGCAGGCGCTGGAACACGCCAGGGTTCCCGCCCCGGCGCAGGAGCCGGAGCCCGCGCCGTATCTTCGTGGTGGCCGCGACTGGGGGCTGGACGTCCAGCTCGAAGTGCGGATCAACGGGCACGTGGTGGCCCAGCCACCGTTCGCCGCGCTGTACTGGACACCGGCGCAACAGCTGGCGCAGCTGACCGTCACCGGAGGCGCCCTGCGCACCGGTGACGTGATCGCTTCCGGTGCGGTGTCCGGCCCGGAACCGAATCAGCGGGGCAGCCTGCTGGAACTGTCCTGGGACGGCACGGACCCGGTGCTGCTCGGCGACGGCACCGAGCGTTCGTATCTGCTCGACGAGGACGTCGTCACGATCGCCGCGACGGCTCCGGGCCCGGGTGGGGAGCACGTCCGGTTCGGCGAGGTCACCGGGCGGGTGGCCCCGGCCGTGGTCGAGCAGGCGCACCAGGGGTGACGGCTAGCGGGAGTGGACCTGCAGCAGCTGTTCGACCTCGTCGTCGGTGACCTGGGTGAAATCCTGGTACCACTGCCCGACGGCACGGAAATGCGGCGGGCGCCGCAAGCAGTACACGGCGTCGGCCACCTCTTCCACCCGGCGGATCGCCGCGTAGGACCCGACCGGCACCGCCACGCTCACCGAGAGCGGGCGGCGGGCGAGCACGGCGTTCACCGCCGCCAGCGCGGTAAGGCCCGTGGCCAGCCCGTCGTCGACGATCAGCACGTCGCGCCCGGTGACGTCGAGCGCCCTCACCTGGTAACGCTGCTGTTTGCGCCGCGCCTCGGCCACCGCGGCCTCGCTGCGCCGTACCACGTCCTCCCTGGTCAGGCCGAGCGCCGCCAATGTCTTGTCGTCGTAGAACACTGCCCCGTCCGCGGTGACCGCGCCGACGGCCAGCTCGGGCTGTGCCGGTGCGCCGATCTTGCCCGCCACCACCACGTCCAGCGGCGCGTTCAGCTCTTCCGCGACACCGGCCGCGACCGGCACCCCGCCGCGAGGCAGCGCCAGCACGACTGGGCTGGTCCACCCGTGCTTGGCCAGTTCGATGCCCAGCCGGCGGCCTGCCGACATCCGGTTGCGAAAGCGCATGCTCACACCTCCATCGTCCTCGCCGCGAACGGAGCAAGCGAGGCGGATCTCCACTGGTGTTGTGCCCGTTCTTGACGCACACTGGCAGGCGAGGTGTGGCGAATGACACAGACAGAACCAGTCCGTACCACGCGCCCGGCCGAGCCGCGTCCACCGGTGAGCATCACACCAGAACGCCCACCGCGCGGCAGCGCGATGGCGCGCATCCTGCGGACCACCGATCACAAGACGATCGGGATCCTTTACCTGGTCACGTCCATGGCCTTCTTCATGATCGGCGGGCTGATGGCCCTGCTGATGCGTGGCGAGCTGGCCGTGCCCGGGCTGCAGTTCTTGTCGTCTGAGCAGTACAACCAGCTGTTCACCATGCACGGCACGGTCATGCTGCTGCTGTACGCGACGCCGATCGTGTTCGCCTTCGCCAACCTCGTCCTGCCGCTGCAGATCGGCTCACCGGACGTCGCCTTCCCGCGGCTGAACGCGTTCTCGTACTGGTTGTTCCTGTTCGGCGGGCTGATCGTGCTGTCCGGCTTCGTCACCCCCGGTGGCGCGCCCGACTTCGGCTGGACCGCCTATCCGCCGCTGTCCGACACCGCGCACGCGCCAGGGGTCGGCGCCGATCTGTGGATCTTCGGGCTGATCCTGTCCGGCCTGGGCACCATTCTCGGCTCGGTCAACATGATCACCACCGTGGTCTGCCTGCGCGCGCCCGGCATGACCATGTGGCGGGTCCCGGTCTTCACCTGGAACATCCTGTTCACCGCGGTGCTGGTGCTCGGCGTGTTCCCGATCCTCACCGCGGCGCTGTTCGGGCTGGCAGCCGACCGGCACCTGGGGGCGCACGTGTTCGACCCGGCCAACGGCGGGGTGATCCTCTACCAGCACCTGTTCTGGTTCTTCGGCCACCCCGAGGTCTACATCGTGGCCCTGCCGTTCTTCGGCATCATCACCGAAGTCGTTCCGGTGTTCAGCCGTAAGCCGTTGTTCGGCTACAAGCTGATGGTCTTCGCCACCATGGGGATCACCGGCCTGTCGTTCACCGTGTGGGCGCACCACATGTTCGCCACCGGTGCGGTGCTGCTGCCGTTCTTCAGCTTCCTGACGTTCCTGATCGCCGTGCCCACCGGCATCAAGTTCTTCAACTGGATCGGCACCATGTGGCGCGGCAAGATCACGTTCGAGACCCCGATGCTGTGGGCCGTCGGGTTCATGGCCACGTTCCTGCTCGGCGGCCTGACCGGCATCATCCTGGCCGCTCCGGTGCTCGACTTCCACGTGCACGACTCGTACTTCGTGGTCGCGCACTTCCACTACGTGCTGTTCGGCACGATCGTGTTCGCCACGTTCTCGGGCATCTACTTCTGGTTCCCGAAGTTCACCGGGCGGATGATGGACGAACCGCTCGGCAAGTGGCATTTCTGGCTGACCTTCATCGGGTTCCACACCACGTTCCTGGTGCAGCACTGGCTGGGCAACGAGGGGATGCCCCGCCGCTACGCCGACTACCTGGAGTCCGACGGCTTCACCTCGTTGAACATCGTCTCGACGATCGGGTCGTTCATCCTCGGCGTGTCGATGCTGGTGTTCGTCTACAACGTGGTGCGCAGCTATCGGTTCGGCGAGCGGGTGACGGTGGACGACCCGTGGGGCTACGGCAACTCGCTGGAGTGGGCCACCAGCTGCCCGCCGCCGCGGCACAACTTCACCGAGCTGCCGCGGATCCGGTCCGAGCGGCCCGCGTTCGAGCTGCACTACCCGCACATGGTCGAGCGGATGCACACCGAGGGGCACGTCGGCCTGACCGGCAGGCCGCGGCGCGAGCGGTCGCTGGGGGAGGTGGGCGCGACCGCGGTGGCCGACGGCGAGGGCGACAACGTGCCCGGCCCCAGCGATCCGAAGTGATCGAGGGCGCGGCACCTTACCGCCGGTAAGTTACCCTCGCCGGCATGAGATCGTTCGCCGGCAAGGTCGCGGTGGTCACCGGTGCCGCGTCGGGTATCGGTCGTGCGCTCGCTGTCGAACTGGCCGAACGCGGCGCCGTCCTCGCGCTGTCCGACATCGACACGGACGGGCTCGCCGAGACGGCAAGGCGCTGCGAGTGCCTCGGGGCGACGGTCAAGCAGGCCGAGCTCGACGTGTCCGACCGTGCCGCGGTGCATCACCACGCCGACGACGTGCGCCGGGAGCTGGGCGGCGCGAACCTGGTGATCAACAATGCCGGTGTCGCGCTCACCGGGCCGGTGGAACGGCTCGGCTGGGACGACCTGGAGTGGATCGTCGGGATCAACTTCTGGGGCGTCGTGCACGGCACGAAGGCGTTCCTGCCGCAGCTGATCGCCTCCGGCGACGGCCATGTGGTCACCATGTCCAGCGTGTTCGGGCTCGTCGCGGTGCCGAACCAGAGCGCCTACACCGCGACCAAGTTCGCCGTGCGCGGGTTCACCGAGGCGCTGCGTCAGGAGATGAAGATCGCCGGGCACCCGGTCGGCGTCAGCTGCGTCCACCCAGGCGGCATCAGGACCGCAATCGCCCGCAACGGGCGTGCCGCCGCCGGGCTGGACCGCGAGGCGCTGGCGGCGGGATTCGACCGCATCGCCCTGACCTCGCCGCGCAGCGCCGCACGCCGCATCCTGCGCGGTGTCCAACGCGATCAGGCCCGCATTCTCGTCGGTCCGGACGCCTACGTCATCGACCTCCTACCGCGCGTACTGGCCTCCGGCTACCAGCGGATCGTGTCCCTGCTGGCCGGCCGGCGGAGCTGACTCAGCGCAGTCCCGCCGCCCTGGCCAGCTCCAGCGCCAGATCGTCGGTGTGGAACCGGCGGTCGACGTAGACCAGCGCGGTCACGGCGGCGAAGAACGGCGCGGTGAGTGCGCCCGCGACCACGGATCCGAGCATGGGCAGGCTGAACACGTCGTCGGCCGGGGTGAGCGGACCGGTGATGGTCGCCGCCAGCGCGTTCACCCCGAGGATGATCACGAACGCCAGGGCAAGGACGCCGAACACCTGCCACCAGTGCCCGTAGACCAGGTCCCGCGACCGGCGCAACGCCCGCATGATCGTGGTGCGTTCCAGCACCAGCGCGGGCGCGGCCAGGCCGAAGACCACGGCCAGCCACACCCCGGGCACCAGGAACGCCAGCAGCCCGGCCGCGACCATCAGGCTGACCAGCACGGTCAGCCCGAGCAGCGGCAGCGCCAGGGGTGCGATCTCGCGCGCGGCCTCGGCCAGCGTGAGCGGCTTGCCGAGCACGGCACGGCCCACCGCGACCGTGGCGATCCCGGTGACCAGCACCAGCGCCACGGTGCTCAGCGCGGTGTCGATGCCGCTGATCGGCATCAGCCGGGCGACGTAGTCGTTGAGCTGAGTCTGGGTCGGCCGGGCGGGCAGCCGGGGCAGCTCGGCCAGCATGGGCGCGGTCAACAGGTGCACGACGGCACGGGTCACCGCCAAGGTCACCAGGGACGTGCCGAACAGCAGCGCGGCGTGCTTGCGCAGCACGTCCACCGCGCCGAGGAAGATCTCGGTCATGGTCAGCGGGCCGAGCGGGATGACGCCCGGCCGCAGCGACCGCAGTTCTGGCCATCGGGGCTGATTCGACGGACGGTTCATCACGATCGAGCCTAGCTTGCCGGCGGCAGTGCGCGCCGGGACGGGCACACCTACCGTGGAGGAAGTCGGGGAGTACCCGTGGACAGCCAGGGGTGAGACAGGGAAGGTCGTGTCGAGAGCCGGTGCCCGGGCGGCGCCGGTGGAGGGGAATGCCATGGTGACGAGGGTGTCGGCGGTGCGCGCAATGGGGGCGCTTCCCGATCCGGAGGAGATGGCGCGCCGGGCGAGGAACTCGGTGTATCGCAACGGGGCGTTCCACAACCTCGGCCGGACCACGGTGGTCCCGCCGGCCGAGGACGTGCGCTCGACGCTGCGCGAGATGTGGCGCAACCGGGGCAGCCGCAAGCCGGCGGTTCCGGTTCCGCTGACGCCCGCCCAGCCGCCCGCCCCCGGCGGACTGCACGTCACCTGGTACGGCCATGCCTCGTCGCTGGTGGAGATCTCCGGCGTCCGGTTGCTGCTCGACCCGGTGTGGGGCCCGCGCGTGTCGCCGGTGCCGATCGGGCCGCGGCGCCTGCATCCCGTGCCGCACCGGCTCGCCGACGTCGGCCGAGTGGACGCCGTGGTGCTTTCGCACGACCACTACGACCACCTCGACATGCCGACCGTCGATTGGCTGCGCGACAACACCGACGCTCCGTTCGTCGTGCCCCTGGGCGTCGGCGCCCATCTGCGGTTCTGGCAGGTGCCGGCCGAGCGCATCGTGGAGCTGGACTGGACGGAGTCGGCCGACGTCGCCGGGGTCCGCCTGACCGCGACCCCGGCTTGGCACTTCTCCGGGCGCGGCCTGCGGCGCAACCCCACGCTGTGGGCGTCGTGGGTCATCGCCGGAGCCGACGCCAGGGTCTTCTACAGCGGCGATTCCGGCTACTTCGACGGTTACGCGGCCATCGGTGCCGAGCACGGCCCGTTCGACGCGAGCTTGATCCAGGTCGGTGCCTACGCCGCGAGCTGGCCGGACGTGCACATGACGCCGGAGGAAGGGGTGCGCGCGCACCGGGACCTGCGTGGCGGCTTGCTGATCCCGGTGCACTGGGGCACCTTCACTCTCGCCCCGCATCCGTGGGCGGAGCCGGCGGAGCGCGCTGTCGCCGCCGCCGAGGCTGCGGGGGTCCCGATCGCGGTGCCGAACCCGGGACAGCGGATCGACGTCGCCACACCGCCCCCGCCGGCCCCGTGGTGGAAGGCTCACGTGGCGTCGGCGTAGCTGTCGACGACCTCGCCGATCAGCGGGAAACACACCGGGCACCGCTCGCCGAACACCAGGCGTCCCGCCTCCGCGGCACACTCCTCGAGCACGTCGCACACCAGCGCGGCCACCGCCGCTGGACAGTGCACGATCACTTCGTCGTGCTGGAAGAAGACCAGCTGGGCCTCCGGCGCCCGATCGCGCAGCTTGCTGCGCACCAGGGCCAGCAGCACCGCCGTCCAGTCGGCGGCGCTGGCCTGCACGACGAAGTTGCGGGTGAACCGGCCCCAGTCCTTGGCCGCGCGCCGGGCCGCGGCCTGCTGGGAGTCGTCGGCGCTGCCCGTCAGGGAGCGCCACGCCTCCGGCGGCGGGGGAGAAGTGCGTCCCAGGCGGGAGCGCACCAGCTCGCCACGCTCCCCGGTCAGCGCGGCTTGCTCCACGTAGCCGACGGCCACCGGGAATCGTTGCCGCAGCACCGCCAGCAGCGCACCGGCTTCACCGGCGGTCCCGCCGTACATGGCGGACAGCATGGCGACCTTGGCGCGCGCCCGGTCGCCGCCGAACGCCTCGGCCGCCAGGCCGGTGTACAAATCCTCCGCGGTGGACACCGCCGCGAGCCGCTGGTCCCCGGAGATGGCGGCGAGCACCCGTGGCTCCAGCTGGGCGGCGTCGGCCACCACCAGCTTCCAGCCGGGGTCGGCCCGGACGCAGCGGCGCAACGTCTTCGGGATCTGCAGTGCCCCGCCGCCCCGGCTCGCCCAGCGCCCGGACACCACGCCGCCGACGACGAAATGCGGGCGGAACCGGCCGTCGTGCACCCACTCGGCGAGCCAGGTCCAGCCGTGCGCGGAGTGCAGCCTGGCGAGTTCCTTGTACTTCAGCAGCGGCTCCACCGCCGGGTGGTCGACGCCCACCAGGGCCGCGGCCCGGGTCGACGGAACCTCGATCCCGGCGCGGGCGAAAGCACGCACCACGCTCGGCGGATGATCCGGGTTGACCGGTTCGCCGAACGCCGCCGCGATCCGCTCGGCCAGCTCGGCGAGCTTCGCCGGCCGGCCGCCCGCCACCCGCGGGCCGAGCAGGTCGGTGAGCAGCTGCCGGTGCACGCCGGCGTCCCACGGCAGGCCGTCCGCCGTCATCTCCGCCGCGACCAGCGTGGACGCGGACTCCGCAGCCACCAGCAGGCGCATCCGCTCCGAGGTGGGCAGGCGGTCCAGCCACCGCTCCTGCTCGGCGAGCACCACCGCGGCCGCCTCGGTGGCGGTCACCCCGTGCGGCAGGGCAGGACCGGACGGCTCGAACAGCACGCCTTGCGCGGACGGCTCGTCGGCCGGCGTGTCGTCCTCCGGGGGCGGCGGCTCACCGCGCGCCCTGGCGTACGCGGCAGCCAGGCCGCGAGGTTCGCCGTGCCTGCCCTCGTAGGCGAGCAGCAGGCCCTCGGTCGTCCGCAGGTCGTGGCAGCGACGTACCCGGACACCGGCGGACAGCAGTACCGGGTAGATCCGGTCGGTGGCGGGAAAGACCCACGTGGGCGGAGAGTTCGCTGTGCCTTCGACGTCGCGGACGATCGTGGCAAGTTCCTCGGCGGACAGGCCGCGCTTCTCGGGCAGGGCGTCGTCCAGGCCGCGGACGGAGTAGCGGCGGCCGACTCCGGCGTCCGAGTCCTCCGCGACGACGATCCGCACGCCGCCATTGTTGCCCGCCGAGCCGACAACCACGAGTGTTCCGGCACGACGACGGCCGCCCACGCCAGGCGTGGGCGGCCGCGATCACAAGTCAGCGGGCCAGCGCGACGTCAGCTCGGCAGCCGGTTGCCGGTGACGGTGGAGAAGGCGTGCGCCTCCTCCGGGCGGATCCGCAGGTAGAGCGTTTCACCCTTGCGCGGCGGCGTCCGCGGGTCGACCCGGGCGATGACGTCGACGCCTCCGGCGCCCTCCGCGGCGTCGTGCCCGGGCAGGGTCGTGTAGCAGAAGGCGTCCGATCCCAGCTCCTCGACCACCTGCACGGTGGCGGGGAAGCCGGGCGGCTGCGTGTCGGCGGAGACGATCTCCAGCGACTCCGGACGGAAGCCCAGCACGATGCTGTCCGCGCCTTCGGCGGCCGCGGCGTCCAGCGTGGTGCGCGAAACCGGGATGGTGACCCCGGCGATGCTCACCCCGCCATCGGTGATCTTGGCGGTGTGCAGGTTCATCGCGGGCGAGCCGATGAACCCGGCGACGAACGTGTTCGCGGGCTTGTCGTACAGCGCGCGCGGGGTGTCGCACTGCTGCAGCACGCCGTCCTTGAGCAAGGCCACCCGGTCACCCATGGTCATCGCTTCCACCTGGTCGTGGGTGACGTAGACGGTGGTGGTGCCCAGCCTGCGCTGCAGCGCGGCGATCTGGGTCCGGGTGGACACGCGCAGCTTGGCGTCCAGGTTGGACAGCGGCTCGTCCATCAGGAACACCTGCGGCTCGCGCACGATGGCGCGGCCCATGGCCACGCGCTGCCGCTGGCCACCGGACAGCGCCTTCGGCTTGCGGTCCAGGTACGGCTCCAGGTCGAGCAGCTTGGCGGCCTCGGCGACCCGCTGTTTGATCTCCGACTTCGGCTTGCCTGCGATCTTGAGCGCGAAGCCCATGTTCTCCGCCACCGTCATGTGCGGGTACAGCGCGTAGTTCTGGAACACCATCGCGATGTCCCGCTGCTTGGGCGGCAGGTTGGTCACGTCCCGGTCGCCGATCCGGATGGCGCCTTCGTCCAGCGGTTCCAGCCCAGCGAGCATGCGCAGCGACGTCGACTTCCCGCACCCGGACGGCCCGATGAGCACGAGGAATTCGCCGTCTTCGATCTCGAGGTCGAGAGCGTCGACTGCGGCTCGCTCCGAGCCCGGGTAGCGGCGGGTGGCCGCTTCATAGCGCACAGCTGCCATTGTGTGTCTCTCCCCTTTAACCCTTGATGCTGCCCGCGGTCAGCCCGCTGACCAGGTAGCGCTCGATGAATGCGAACAGTACGACCACCGGGACGACGGCGACAAGGGAGGCCGCGAACAGGTACTGCCACTGCACCTGGTATTCCCCGATGAAACTGGTGATGCCGACGGTCAGCGGCTGGGTGTCCGCGTCGGTCGTCAGCGTCAGAGCCACGATGAACTCGTTCCACGCCGCGATGAACGTGAAGATCACCGCGGTGATCACCCCCGGCACCGCCAGTGGCAGCGTGACCTTGGCCAACGCGGCCAGCCGCCCGCACCCGTCCAGCAGCGCCGCCTCCTCCAGCTCCACCGGGATGGAGGAGAAGTAGGCGTGCAGGATCCAGATGGAGAATGCCAGGTTGAAGCCGGCGTTGGTGAGGATCAGCGCCAGGTAGGTGTCGGTCAGCCCGAGCACCTTCATTTCCCGGAAGATCCCGATCACCAGGGCCGTTGGGGCAAACATCTGGGTGACCAGGACCAGCAGCAGGAACGCCCGGCGGCCCCGGAACCGGCGCCGCGCGGTGTAGTAGGCGGCAGGCAACGCCACCGCCACGGCCAGCACGGTCGACAGCCCGGCGATGATCAGCGTGTTGCGCAGGTACTCGAACAGCGGGATGCGATCCCACACCTCGACGAAGTTCGACCACTGCCACGTCTCGGGCAGGTAGCCCTGCGGGAACGTGAACACCTCCGACCGCGGTTTCAGCGCGGTGACGAACATGTACAGGTAGGGCGCCAGCACGAAGAAGGCGACCAGCCAGGCCAGCGCGGCGATCACCGCCGTGCGGATCGGGTGGGCCCGCATCAGTCGACCTCCTTCCACCGCACCGCCTTGAGGTAGAACAGCACCATCACCACGATCATCAGGAAGTTCAGCACCGCCATCGCCGCGGACTGGCCGACCTCCTTGTCCAGCCGGAGCAGCTTGAACATGAACGTGGTGGTGGTGTCGGTGTCGTGCCCCGGGCCGCCGCGGGTCATCGCCCAGATGATCGGGAACGAGTTGAACACGTTGATCACGTTGATCACCGTCGCGACCAGCACGGCGGGTTTGAGCAGCGGCAACGTGATGGTGCGGTAGGTCCGCCAGCGCGAGGCGCCGTCCACCTGCGCCGCCTCGTACACGTCGCCCGGGATGGTCTGCAGGCCGGCGAGCAGCACGTAGGTGGTGAACGGAAGCGACACGAACACCGCCACCCACATCAGCCACAGCCAGGCCAGACCCGGTTCACCGAGCCAATCACGCGGCGCGTCGATCAGGCCGAGATCCAGCAGGATCGTGTTGCCCATGCCGTGGAAGAAGTCGAGGATCCAGCGCCACACGATGGCGGTCATCACCACCGACGCCGCCCACGGCACGATCATCGCCCAGCGCACCAGCTTGCGGCCGGGGAACCGGGCGTTGAGCAGCTGGGCGAGCCCCAGCGAGATCAGCAGGGTGACCCCGACGACGCCGACGACCCAGATCAGCGTGCGGATCAGCACCGGCACCAGGTCCGGCTCGTCGAACAGCGCCTCGAAGTTCTCCAGCCCAGCCCAGCCGCGGATGACCCCGGCGCGGGACACCTCCCGCACCGACGTCAGCACCATCTCGACCACCGGCCACAGCACGACGCCGGCGATCAACAGCAGGGCAGGGCCGAGCCACAGCAGCGGGGTCAGCGGATGGTCGGTTCCCGGACGCTTGCCCCGGCCGGGGGAGGGGCGACCCGCACCGGGTTTCCCGGTGGGCGGGCCGCCCGCTTTCCCCACACCGGTCGCGGCGGACGCCGGAACCGTCTTCGATGTCGCGGTCACGACCGGTCAGCCTCTCAGCCCTCGGCGGTCTTCTGCAGCTGCTCCAGCACCTTCTTCGGGTCGGTGCCCTGCACGGCCTTGCCGATCTGCTGCTTGACCGCACCGTCCACCGCGGTCCACTTCGGGTCGGTCACCGGGTAGAACTTGGCCTGCGGCAGCGCCTCGACGAACGGCTTCATCTTCTCGTCGTCGGACAGCGCCTCGCTCGCCGACTGCGTGGTGGGCAGGAAGCCCTCGGTGGTGATGAACTTGCTGTAGTTCTCCTCCTGGTAGAAGAAGGTGAGGAACTTCCGCAGCGTCTCCTGCGCGCCCTTGCCGTTGTCGAACGCCATCAGATAGTCCTGCACGCCGAGCGTGCTGGGCTCCATGCCCTCCTCGGCCACCGGGTTGGGCGCGATGCCGTACTCGAACTTGTTGCCCTGGTCGGCGATGTTGTTGTGGGTCTGCGGCAGGCCGCGGATCATGCCGATCCGGCCGGCGGCGAACGCCTCGATCACGTCGGCGCGGTCGGTCTTGGCCGGGTTCGGCTGGGTCAGCCCCTCGTCCACCATGCTCTTGAGGAACTGCAGCGTCTCCAGGTTCTCCGGGCTGTCGATGGTCCAGTTGCCCTGGTCGTCGACCCAGTGCCCGCCGTTGGAGTTGATCCAGATCTGGAACTCGCCCTGCGCCTCCTCCGGTCCGAGCGGCAGGCCGTAGCCGATGGCGTCGCCGGGCAGGTCGCTGATCTTCTTGGCCGCTTCCTTCAGCTCGTCCCAGGTCTTCGGCGGCTCGCTGATCTTGGCCTTGGCGAACAGGTCCTTGTTGTAGAACAGCAGCCGGGCACTGGCGATGAACGGCAGGCCGTACTGCTCACCCTCGAACTTCGAACTCTCCGCGAAGCTCGGGATGAAGTCGTCGAGGACCTCCTTCGGCAGCACGTCGCCGGCCTTGTACAGCAGGCCGTCCTCGGCGAAGTCGGCGAACTTGTTCAGGTTGAGCAGGTCGGGCGCCTTGTCGTTGAGCACGAGGTTCTGCACGTGCCCGTCGATGTCGTCCCAGCTGATCACCTGCAGGTCCACCTTCAAGCCGGGGTTGGCCTTCTCGAACCGGGAGACCAGGTCCTGCCAGTAGGGCTCGGTCTTGTCGCTGTACTCGGCGGCGACGAAGGTGATCGTCTTGCCGTCGCCGTCCGCCTCGTCGGACCCGCAGGCTGCGGCCGCGGTGAGGGCCAGCGTTGCGGTCGCGCCCAGCGCGACCACGCGCATGGCCGCGCGGGATGCTCTGCGTGAAAACCTCATCCTGACGCGCCCCTTTCTGCTGTTCTCGGGCTTAGCGCGTGTCTCGGACTGCGTGAATTTGTGCAGTGTTACCTAATATCAAGCAGAAATCAACAGGTCTAGACCATTCGTTAGGCACGTATGACCTTGAGTCCCGCCGCGGTGAAACGATCGAGCAGATCTTTCGGCGCCGATCGGTCGGTGACCAGGACGTCCACGTCCTCGATCGGGCAGATGCGGCTGAACGCGTGCCGACCGAGCTTAGACGCATCGGCCACGATGACAACCTGACGCGCGCGCGAGGCCATCAGCGTGTTGATCCTGGACTCGCCCTCGTGGTGGGCCGACGCGCCGTGCGAGACGTCCAGCCCGTCCACGCCGAGGAACACGATGTCCAGGCTCAGGTTGTCCAGGATGTGCTCGGCCAGCGGGCCGATCAGCTCGTAGGACTGGGTGCGCGCCACCCCGCCGGTGACCACCACCTTGATGTGCGGCCGCACGGTCAGCTCGTTGGCGATGTTGAGCGCGTTGGTGACGAACGTGATGGACTGCCCGCCCGTGCCGTCGTGCGCGCCTTCCTGCAGGTCGGCGCGGGTGGCGATGGCGCGGGCGACCTCGGTGGTGGTGGTCCCGCCGTTGCTGCCGACGATCGCGCCCGGGCTGACCAGCGCCGCGGCCGCCCGCCCGATCCGTTGCTTCTCCTCGGCCTTGCGCACCGACTTGTAGCGCAGCGGCAGGTCGTAGGCGGTGGCGTTGGGCACCGCGCCGCCGTGCGTGCGGGTGAGCAGCTGCTGCTCGGCCAGGGTGTCCAGGTCGCGCCGGATCGTCGCGGGGGACACCGACAGCTCGGCGGCCGCCTCGTCGACGTTCAGCTCGCCGCGCTCGGCGAGCAGCTCCAGCAGGGCGTTCAGCCGGGCGTACTTGCGCATGGCCGAGCCTCCTTCATGTCCGGGCCGGCTGTTGCGTGATCATGTTCATTTCTGCAACTATCATGCAATATTGCGCAGCGTGGCGCGAGGGTCGAGATCGACAACCCATCCGAGAGGGGTCCGAGATGTCCACATCGAGGCGGAATGTCCCGGCGCGCGAACGGGGGCGGGGACGGTGAGTCACGTCGAGGTGGAGATCGCCAGCCAGCCGGACTGCTGGCGGAAGGCCGCCGAGCTGGCCGCCACGCACGCCGCCGCGTTGCCGCGGCCCGGCGAGCGGGTGGCGGTGACCGGCTGCGGGACGTCGCTGTTCATGTCGCAGACCATCGCCGCGCTGCGCGAACGGCACGGCGGCGAGCTGGGCGGGGAGACCGACGCGCTGCCCGCGTCGGAGTTCCCGGGGACCCGGCGGTACGACCGGGTACTAGCGCTGTCCCGGTCCGGCACCACCACCGAGGTGGTGGACCTGCTGCGCCGGCTGCGCGGGACGGTGCCCACCACGGTGATCACCGCCGACGCGAGCACGCCGGTGGTCGAGGCCGCCGACGAGGCAGTGGTGCTGGACTTCGCCGACGAGCAGTCGGTGGTGCAGACCCGGTTCGCCACCACCGCGCTCGCGGTGTTGCGTGCCCACCTGGGCCAGGATCTCGAGCCGTTGATCGCCGACGCCGAGCGCGCGGTGGCCGAGCCGTTGCCGGACGGCGCGGTCGAGGCGACCCAGTTCACCTTCCTGGGCCGCGGCTGGACCGTGGGCATCGCCAACGAGGCGGGCCTGAAGCTGCGCGAGGCGTCGCTGTCCTGGGCCGAGTCCTACCCTGCGATGGAGTACCGGCACGGCCCGATCAGCGTGACCGACGAGCGCAGCCTGGTGTGGATGCTGGGGGAGGCGCCGGAGGGCCTGGCCGACGACGTGCGGCGGACCGGTGGCCGGTGGGTCGAGGCGGACCGGGACGCGATGGTCGAGCTGATCCGGGCGCAGCGGCTCGCAGTGGCACTGGCCGAGCGTGCCGCCATCGACCCGGACCAGCCGCGCAACCTGGCGTACTCAATCATCCTGAACAAGTGAGCGAGTGCGTCATCGCCGTCGACGTCGGCGGCACGGCGATCAAGGCGGGCCTGGTCGACCCCACCGGCACGCTGCACGCCCCGCGCAGCGTGCCGACCGACCGGGCGGCGGGCGCCGATGGCGTGGTGGGCCAGGTCGTCGCGTGCATCCAGGAGCTGGAGACCGGCGCGCGGCGCGCCGGCCACACCCCGGTCGCGGTCGGTGTGGCGGTTCTCGGACTGACCGACGACGAAGCGGGCATCGCGGTGCTGTCGGCCAACATGGGCTGGCGCGACGTGCCCTTTCGGGCACTGTTGCAGGAGAAGACAGCGCTGCCGGTGGCGTTCGGCCACGACGTGCGCGCCGGTGGCCTGGCGGAGGCCGTGCTCGGCGCCGGGCGCGGGGCCGGTGACCACCTGTTCCTGGCCATCGGCACCGGGGTGGCCGGCGCGATCATGGTCGGCGGCGAGCCGTACCGGGGTACCGGGTTCGCCGGCGAGATCGGCCACATCGAGGTGGACTCGCCGTCCGCGGGCCCGTGCGGCTGCGGCGGCCGCAACTGCCTGGAGACGGTGGTCTCCGCCCGGGCGCTGGCGCAGCACTACGCCGAGCGCACCGGGGAGCAGGTCACCGCGGCGGAGGTGGCCGCCCGGGTGGACGCCGGAGACGAGCACGCGCGCCAGCTGTGGGCCGAGATGGTCGACGCGCTGGCCGGTGCGCTGTGCATGTACTGCTCGCTGCTCGCCCCGGAGCTGATCGTCGTCGGCGGCGGGCTGGCCGAAGCCGGCCCGCGGCTGCTCGAGCCGCTGCGCGCGCGGCTGGCCGAGCGGCTGAGTTTCCAGAAGCGGCCCCGGCTGGTCCCGGCCGAGCTGGGGGAGCGGGCCGGCTGTCTCGGGGCGGGCTTGTTCGCGTGGCAACGTGTTGGCCGGCCGGTGCCGGTACGGGAGCGGAACTGATGACCATTTACGCGGCCGAACGGTTGGTGACCCCGCACGAGGTGCTCGCGCCCGGGTGGTTCCGGGTGGACGGCGACCGGATCACCGAGGTCGGTGCGGGGTCGCCCGCGGAAACCGCCGAGCGGCTGGACGGCTGGGTGCTGCCCGGATTCGTCGACATGCACGTGCACGGCGGCGGGGGAGCCAGCTTCACCACCGGCGATCCCGAGCAGGCGCGGCGGGCGGCGGCGTTCCATCGGCGGCACGGCACCACCACGATGCTGGCGAGCCTGGTCACCGCGCCCCCGGAGCAGCTGCTGGCGGCGGTGCGCGAACTGGTGCCCTTGGTGGCCGACGGAACGCTGGCCGGCGTGCACCTGGAAGGGCCGTTCCTGGCCGAGGCGCGCTGCGGCGCCCACGACCCCGAGCTGCTGCTCGAGCCGGACGGCGAGCTGCTGGACGACCTGCTGCGCGCCGGCTGCGGCACCGTGCGGATGGTCACCGTCGCTCCCGAGCGGCCGGGTGGCATGGATCTGATCAAGAAGTTGGCCGCGGCGGACCTGGTGGCGGCGGTTGGGCATTCCGATGCGACGTTCGACGTGGCCGCCGAGGCTTTCCGCGCGGGGGCCACCGTCGCCACCCACTTGTTCAACGGAATGCCGCCGCTGCATCACCGCAAGCCGGGGGTCGTCGGCGCGGCGCTGCATCACCCGGCCGCCGTGGTGGAGTTGATCAACGACGGGGTCCATCTGCATCCCGCGGTGGTGGCCGGGGTCTTCGCGCAGGTCGGCAGCGAGCGGGTCGCCCTGGTGACCGATGCGATGTCCGCTGCCGGGGCCGGCGACGGCGAGTACGAGCTCGGCGGGCAGCGCGTCCGGGTGGCAAACGGCGTCGCGCGCATCGCGGCGACCGGGTCCATCGCCGGGAGCACGCTGACCATGGATGCCGCGGTGCGAGCGGCCGTGGCGGCGGGGGTGTCCGTCGTCGACGCCTCCCGCGCGGCCTCCGGGACCCCGGCGCGAGCCATCGGGCTCGTGGACCGGGGTGAGATCGCCGCCGGGCAGCGTGCCGACCTCGTGGTGCTCGACGACGACTTGCAGGTGCGCCGTGTCGCCCGCGGAGGCCGGTGGCAGTGATTCTGACGGTCACTCCCAACACCGCGTGGGACGTCACGTACTGGGTGGACGAGCTGGTCAGGCACGCGTCGGCGCGGGTGCGGTCGATCGACGCGCGCGCCGGTGGCAAGGGAGTGAACGTCGCCAGAGTGCTGCATGCGGCCGGTCATGACGTGCTGGCGTGCGGATTCGTGGGCGGGGTGACGGGGGAGCAGATCCGCGCCGAACTCCGGTCGGCGGGCCTGCCCGAGGCGATGACGCCCATTGCCGGGGAGTCCCGCAAGACGGTCACGGTGGTGGATTCCGACGCGACCGTGCTGCTGGAGCCGGGTCCGACGGTGACGGCGGAGGAGTGGAGCGCGCTGGTCACGGGATATCGGCGGCACCTTGCCGACGCCGCGGTGGTGGTGCTCAGCGGGTCGCTGCCGCCGGGGGTGCCGCCCGACGGGTATGCCGAGCTCGGCCGGCTCGCCGCGGACGCCGGTGTCCCGGTCGTCCTCGACTCGTCGGGCGACGCGTTGCGGCACGGCCTGCGCGGACGCCCTGCCGTCGTCAAGCCGAACAGCGCGGAACTGGCGACCGTGGCTTCCGGCGATCCCCGGACGGCGGCCGCCGCGATGCGGGAAGCCGGGGCGGGCGACGTGGTGGTGTCTCTCGGGGCGGATGGCCTGCTGGCGGTGACCGGCGAAGGCGTCTGGCGTGCGGTCGCCGAGCCGGTGCAGGGCAATCCGACCGGTGCCGGCGACGCCGTGGTGGCTGCGCTCGCCGTCGGGCTGGCGACCGGTCGGCCGTGGCCGGAGCGGCTGGCCGAAGCGGCGGCCATGGGCGGTGCCGCCGTTGCCGCGCCCCTGGCGGGCGACGTGGACAAGGACACCTATCACCGGCTGCGCGCCGCCGTGTCGGTGCGCAAGGTCGAGGAGACGTCATGCCATTGACACTCACCGGCGAGATCGTGGCCGCCGAGTCGGCCGCAGGAGCGGCGACCGGGGCGTTCAACGTCATCCAGCTCGAACACGCGCAGGCCATCGTGGCGGGGGCCGAACGGGCGGGCAGGCCGGTCATCCTGCAGATCAGCGAGAACTGCGTGCGGTACCACGGCGGCCTGGCGCCGATCGGTGCGGCCACGCTGGCCGTCGCGCGGGCAGCGGAGGTCCCGGTCGCGGTCCATGCCGACCATGTGACCAACGAACAGCTGGTGCGTGAGGCCGTCGAGTTGGGCTTCGGGTCGGTGATGTTCGACGCGTCGGCCTTGCCCTACGAGGAGAACGTGGCGGTCACCGCGGAGATCACGCGCTGGTGTCACGAGCGGGGCGTGTGGGTCGAGGCCGAGCTCGGCGAAGTGGGCGGAAAGGACGGAGTCCACGCCCCCGGGGCACGCACCGACCCCGGCGAAGCCGCTGCGTTCGTCGCCGCCACCGGAGTGGACGCGCTCGCCGTGGCCGTCGGCTCCAGCCATGCGATGACGACTCGCGACGCCAAGCTGGATTTCGACCTGATCGCCCAGTTGCACGCGGCGGTGGACGTGCCGCTGGTGCTGCACGGCTCGTCGGGAGTCCCCGACGACGATCTGGCCAAGGCCGTCCGGGCAGGTATGCGGAAGATCAACATCGCCACCCATCTGAACGCCGTCTTCACCAGGACGGTGCGGGAACGCCTGGCGGAGAAACCGGAGCTGGTGGACACCCGCAAGTACATCGGGCCGGCGCGGGACGCGGTCGCGGCCGAAGTAGCCAGGCTGCTGGGCGTGCTGTCCCGCTGACCGTTTCGCGTTCTTCGATCGTCCATGGGGGTGCGGCGTCGGCTCGCATCGGGGTGCGGCTTCGGCTCGCCGGTTCCCGCGCCACTGGCCGCCCTCACCGCGGCATGAGGGATCCTCGCGCGGCCGTATGCAACATGTTGCACTGCGACGAGTTGCATATTACCGTTCTCGTGTGGCGCTGGAGCACGCGATTCTGGTCGCGTTACAGGAGAAGTCGGGCAGTGGTTACGAGCTGGCCCGCCGGTTCGACCGGTCGATCGGGTACTTCTGGGCGGCCAGCCATCAGCAGATCTACCGCACGCTCAAACGCATGGTCGAGCTCGGCTGGGTCGACGTGCAGGCGGTGGTCCAGCAGGGCAGGCCGGACAAGAAGGTCTACCGGGTGTCCGACGCGGGCCGGGCCGAGCTGCGCCGGTGGCTGGCCGAGCCGGACGGTCCCGCGGCCGTCCGCAACGATCTGGCGGTGAAGGTGCGCGGGGCGTCGATGGGCGACGTGCGCGACGTGATGGAGCAGGTCGCCAGGCACCGAGACCGGCACGCCGAACGGCTCGACGAGTATCGCGCGATCGAGCAGCGCGACTTCCCGGATGCCGGCCGGCTGACCGGGCAGCGCCTGCACCAGTACCTGGTGTTGCGGGCAGGCATCCGGTCGGAGCAATGCGCCGTCGAGTGGTGCGACGAAGTGCTGGAAGCCATGCGGCGGGACGAGGAAGGGAGCCGGGGATGACCGAGACGACGGCCGATGGCGATCGTCCGGACGGTGCCGACTCGGGCGGGGGCGAGTACCCGAACCTGCTGCGCCCGCTCGACCTGGGCTTCACCACGCTGCCCAACCGCGTGGTGATGGGGTCGATGCACGTCGGGCTCGAGGACCGGGCCAGCCGGTTCCCGGCGTGGGCGGAGTACTTCGCAGAACGCGCCCGGGGTGGGGCCGCTCTGATCGTCACCGGCGGTTTCGCGCCGAACCGGACGGGCTGGCTGTATCCGTTCGCGTCGAAAATGAGCACGCGCGCCGAGGCCCGCAAGCACCGGATCGTCACCCGCGCGGTGCACGACGAGGGCGGAAAAATC
The DNA here is from genome assembly GCF_000427905.1 of Thermocrispum agreste DSM 44070. Classification (GTDB taxonomy): domain Bacteria; phylum Actinomycetota; class Actinomycetes; order Mycobacteriales; family Pseudonocardiaceae; genus Thermocrispum; species Thermocrispum agreste. The sequence continues at coordinate 380,533 of NZ_ATYX01000006.1, forward strand.
GCGCTGCAGCTGCTGCACGCCGGCCGGTACGCCTACCACCCGTTCTCGGTGTCCGCATCCGCGGTCAAGGCGCCCATCAATCCGTTCACGCCACGGGCGATGAGTGACCGCGCGATCCGCAGGACGATCGACGACTTCGCCTGCGCCGCGGAGCTCGCCCGCGAGGCGGACTACGACGGCGTCGAGATCATGGGCTCCGAGGGCTACCTGATCAATCAGTTCCTCGCGCCGCGCACCAACCGGCGAACCGACCGGTGGGGCGGCTCGGCGGAGAACCGCAGGCGGTTCGCCGTCGAGATCGTGCGCCGGGTCCGCGAGCGGGTGGGCGCGGACTTCATCGTCGTGTACCGGATGTCGATGCTGGACCTGGTGCCGGAGGGCCAGACGTGGGACGAGATCGTCGCGCTGGCCAAGGACGTCGAGGCGGCCGGGGCCACCATGATCAACACCGGCATCGGCTGGCACGAGGCCCGCGTGCCGACCATCGTGACCTCGGTGCCGCGCGCGGCGTTCACGCACGTCACGGCCAGGCTCAAGGCGCACGTGTCGATTCCGCTGATCACGTCCAACCGGATCAACATGCCGCAGGTTGCCGAGGAGGTGCTCGCGCGCGGGGACGCCGACCTGGTGTCGCTGGCCCGGCCGTTCCTGGCCGATCCACAGTGGGTGCGCAAGGCGCAGCAAGGCCGCGCCGACGAGATCAACACCTGCATCGCGTGCAACCAGGCGTGCCTCGACCACACGTTCGCCATGAAGCCCGCGACCTGCCTGGTCAATCCGCGGGCGGGCAACGAGACCACGCTGCGGTTGCTGCCTGCTCGCCGGGTGAAGCGGATCGCCGTGGTCGGCGCGGGGCCCGCCGGGCTGGCGGCGGCCACCACGCTCGCCGAACGCGGGCATCACGTGGAGCTGTTCGAGGCGGAAGACGAGATCGGCGGCCAGTTCGCCATGGCCAAGCGCATTCCGGGCAAGGAGGAGTTCGCCGAGACGATTCGGTACTTCACCCGGCGGATCGAGGTGACCGGCGTGAAGCTGCACCTCGGCGAGCTGGTCACCGCCCAGCGGCTGGTGGACGGCGAGTTCGACGAGGTCGTGGTGGCGACCGGGGTCGTCCCGCGCGTTCCGCAGATCGAGGGGATCGACCACCCGTCGGTGCTGTCCTACGTGGACGTGCTGCGACACGGCAAGGAGGTCGGCGACAAGGTCGCCGTGATCGGGGCCGGGGGCATCGGCGTCGACGTCGCCGAGTTCCTGACCCACACCCGGTCGCCGTCGCTGGACATCTCCATGTGGCAGCGTGAGTGGGGGGTGGCCGACCTTCCGGACGTTCGCGGCGGCGTGGGGGAGCCGGCGCCGGAGCGGCCGCCGCGGAAGGTGTACCTGTTGCAGCGCAAGACCTCGAAGATCGGCAAGGACCTGGGCAAGACCACGGGCTGGGTGCACCGCGCCGCGCTGCAGGCCAAGGGGGTCGAGCAGATCACCGGGGTGGCCTACCGGCGCATCGACGACGACGGACTGCACATCGTCTACGGCAAGGATCACCGCCGGACCCGGGTGTTGAACGTGGACACGGTGGTGATCTGCGCAGGCCAGGAATCCCGGCGCGACGTGGCCGACGACCTGATCGCCAAGGGGGTGGTCACGCACGTCATCGGCGGCGCCGACGTCGCCGCGGAACTGGACGCGAAGCGGGCCATCGACCAGGGGACGAGGCTGGCCGCCACCATTTGACACCACGAGGAGAAGCCATGGACGCCGTGCAGCGGTTCCGGCAAGCGGTCGAGTCCGGTGACTTCGCCGCCGCCGTGCGCGAGTTCGCGCCCGACATCACCTTCCACAGCCCGGTGAAGTTCACCCCGTTCCGCGGGATCGGCCAGGTGTCCGCCTTGTTCCGGGTGCTGGGCCGCACCTTCGAGAACTTCCGCTACGTCGGGGAATACTCCGGCTCCGACGTGCTGGGGCACGACGGTCCGCGGGCCGAGTCGCACATTCTGCATTTCCGCACCACGGTCGACGGCAAACAGGTCGACGGCATCGATCTGATCCAGCTGGACGAAGCGGGCCGCATCGGTACGTTCACGGTGATGATCCGGCCGTTGTCGGCGGTGCAGGCGGTCGGTGAGGCGGTGATGCGCGGGCTGGTGGCCGACGGCGTGGTCCCGGCACCCGGCTCCGGCGCCGGCTGACGTCAGACGGACGCTGCCGACCGCCGATTTGTCCAAGACATCGGGGGCGCGCGGGTGCAGGATGGCCCCATGAGCGAATCCGGCAACGACCCTCGCACCACGGCGGGCAGCGTCGTGACGGCGGTCTATCCGCGGCTGGTCGTCGGTGATGCAGCGGCGGCGATCGATTTCTATGCGAAGGCCTTCGGCGCGGTGGAACTGGAACGGCACACCGACACCGGCGGCCAGGACGGCAAGATCGTCCACGCCATGCTGCGCATCGGGGACGTGCTGGTCGCGGTGAAGGACGAGGACGACCACGACCCGTCACCGGCGTCGCCGGGCGGATGCCCGGTGGTGATGGCGCTCGAGGTCACCGACGCGGACGCGGTCGGCGCGCGCATGACCGAGGCCGGTGGCAGCGTGGTGTTCCCGATACGGGATCGGGATTACGGGCAGCGGGCCGGACGATTCGCCGACCCGTGGGGCCATCTGTGGATGATCGCGCAAAATCTGTGAACCCGGCCGGCACGGGCCGCCACGGCGCATTGCCGCGTGGCGGGTTCTGCCGTGTGCCGCGCGAGCGGAACCGTGTCGGGCAACGGGGCTTGGTCGCACCAATAGTGGACGCAATTTTCCGGCGCGTTATGCCGAACTTCCCAATTCGCCCTTCCGGCGACGGCCTGGCAGGGCAGTTCGCCTCCGTTACTTGCCCACCACGACGATCATGGACGATCAAGGACGTACGACGAATCAGCGTGGCGGGGCGCAGGTGAACATTTCCAGCCCCGGCCGGGCACGGCGAGGTGCCAGGCGCAGGCTGAGGTGTGCTCGCCGGAGCGACGGGTGACGGCGACGGTGGTGCCCCCGGTGAGACTCGAACTCACACTGGACGGGTTTTGAATCCGTTGCCTCTGCCAATTGGGCTACGGGGGCAGGCTCCGCCCCGATCTTAAGGGATGGGCGTGGTGCCGCGGTGCTCGGCCCGGGGATGCGGCAGGCGTCCGTCCGGCACTGCCCTTCGGGGTCGGCGGTGGTGACGAACGTCCCGCTTGCCGGGCTCCCGCTGCAGGCCAGGCGGCGTTCTCGGTAATCTGAGTGCGCGCAACCAGCGAAGATCATGCGAGCACCCAGGAGGCTTCGGTGACCGACACGGCCACCGTCCAGGGCAAGGCCGAGCAGAAGCGTCGCGTCCTGATCGCCGAGGACGAGGCGTTGATCCGGCTCGATCTGGCGGAAATGCTGCGCGAAGAAGGGTACGAGGTGGTCGGTGAGGCCGCCGACGGCGAGCAGGCGGTGGAGCTGGCCGCGCAGCTGAAACCGGATCTGGTCATCCTGGACGTGAAGATGCCGAAGATGGACGGCATCGAGGCCGCGTCGAAGATCACCGGCGAGCGGATCGCCCCGGTGGTCATCCTGACCGCGTTCAGCCAGCGCGAACTGGTGGAGCGCGCCAGGGACGCGGGCACCATGGCGTACCTGGTCAAGCCGTTCGCCAAGCGGGACCTGGTGCCCGCGGTCGAGCTGGCGGTCAGCCGGTTCGCCGAGCTGCAGGCGCTCGAGTCCGAGATGGCCGACCTGGCCGACCGACTGGAGACGCGCAAGCTCATCGACCGGGCCAAGGGCCTGCTGATGACCAGCCAGGGGCTGACCGAGCCGGAGGCGTTCCGGTGGATTCAGCGCACCGCGATGGACCGGCGGGTCACCATGAAGTCGGTCGCGCAAGCGGTGATCGAGAGCATCAAGGTCTAGCCGCCGCCTTTGCTTTCCGCGCCGCCCCGGCAAACGGTCTTGCCGGGCGGAGGTTTTCACGATCTGTAACCTGAGTCACTGCGTGGCGCGCAAACGCCGGTCGTACACTTGCCGATACCTTCGCATCACGTATGCGGCCAATTGGGCTAGTTCACTGCCCTAACCGGCGTTTTCCTGAGGGATTGTCGTCGCGCTGAGTCAAGGTTGTTGTTGAATGTTGGCCCTACGGAGTGCGGCCCGGATCTAACGTCCTTCGCAAACCGTCACGATGTGGATACAGGCGCGCTCAGTGACTGGGCAAGCAGCGTGGCGGGAGCTAGGTTCACCCACCGGGTCCGAATCCCAGCGGGTGGGTCGTGCGGTGTGGCGACGACCCCACGAGACGACCCCCGGCAAGACATGGAGGAACGAAGTGGCAAGAGCACGGATTACCGCAGCCCTGGCGCTGGCGGCGACGGCTGCGTCGCTGGTGCTGGGCGCTTGTGCGCCGCGTGAAGACGCAGGCAACAACGCGGCCAACCAACCGCAGTCCGACGCGCCAGCCGAGCCGGAGAACGCTCACAAGCCCGAGGGCGACGGTAACGCCAAGTGCAGCAATGTCGCCATCGCCTACGCGGGCACCATCAACGGTGAGAACGCCGCGCTGGGGCAGAACATCCTCAACGGCGTGAAGCTGGCGGTGAAGAAGCACAACGACGCCAACCCGGACTGCCAGGTCGAGCTGAAGGAGTACGACACCGAGGGTGTTCCGGAGCGCGCGCCCGGCATCGTGACCCAGATGGTCAACGACGAGCAGATCGTCGGTGTCGTCGGCCTGCCGTTCTCCGGTGAGTCCAAGGCGGCGGGCAACATCTTCGACAAGGGTGGCCTGCCGCAGATCAGCCCGTCGGCGACCAACCCGACGCTGAGCCAGAACGGCTGGAAGACGTTCTTCCGCGGCCTGGGCAACGACAACGCGCAGGGTCCCGCTGCCGCGAAGTTCCTGACCGACAACCTGGGTGCCGAGAAGGTCTGCGTGGTCCAGGACGACTCCGAGTACGGCATCGGCCTGGCCAGCGAGGTCAAGAAGGCGCTCGGCGACAAGGTCGTCTGCGACGAGAAGGTCAAGACCAAGCAGAAGGAATTCAGCGCGGTCGTGCAGAACATCAAGGCTGCGCAGCCGGACGCCGTCTACTACTCGGGCTACTACCAGGAGGCCGCGCCGTTCGCCCAGCAGCTGTACGACGCGGGCGTGGAGACCCAGCTGGTCGGGCCGGACGGCGTGAAGGACGACGAGTACGTCAAGGGCGCCGGTGACGCCGCCGCCGAGACGTTCTTCACCTGCCCGTGCGTGCCTGGTGAGGGCTTCACCAAGTTCGCCGGCGAGTACCGGAAGATGTTCGACAAGGACCCCGGCACCTACTCGGTCGAGGGTTACGACGCGGCGACCGTCCTGCTGACCGGTATCGACGCGGGCAACACCGACCGCAAGAAGATGCTGGAGTGGATCAAGAACTACGACGCCCAGGGCCTGAGCAACAAGCTGGGCTGGGACGAGAACGGTGAACTTGCCGAGACGCCCACCGTGTGGACCTACAAGGTGGAGAACGGCAAGATCGTCCGGAACGTCGAGATCAAGTAGGACATCGGCGAGGGGGAGATGGGGTCGCACAGCTTCCGTCTCCCCCTCGCTGCCTATCCACTCACCGTTTCTGGTAGGAAGTCCCCGGCATCGGACCGCTACCCCGGTCGTCAGCCGGCTCGAGAAATGAGTACTTGAGTGCACCACGTGATTAGTTCTGCGCAATACCTCGCGCAAGATTCGGAACCGTGGATCAACACCGACACGTTCATCAACCTGTTCTGGGCGAACACGATCGGTGGCCTTGAGTACGGCAGCATCTACGCACTCGTCGCGCTGGGCTACACCTTGGTGTACGGCGTGCTGAAGCTGCTGAACTTCGCGCACTCCGAGGTCTTCATCTACGGCGCGTACGCCACCTGGTTCACGTTCTTCCTGCTGGGCTTCCGGCCCGGCCCGACGCCAGAACTCCCGGTCGGTGAATTGATCGCCTACCTGGTGTTGGCAGTGATCGTGGCCATGCTCGTCTCCGGCACCACCGCGCTGGTGCTGGAACGGGTCGCCTACCGGCCGTTGCGGAACCGTGGCGCCCCGCGCCTGGCGTTCCTGATCACCGCCATCGGCGCATCGCTGATCCTGCAGCAGATCCTGTTCCTGTGGCGGGGCAGCAACCCCGAGCAGGCCATCCGGCTGCTGCGGCCGGAGACCCTGTTCAACGTCGGCAGCGCTTCGGTGCAGAACCTGACCGTCATCATCGTGGTCGCGTCGGTCCTGATGTGGATCGTGGCGGACACCTTCGTCAACCGCACCCGGTTCGGCCGCGGTATCCGCGCGGTCGCCCAGGACCCGGACACGGCCATGCTGATGGGCGTCAACAAAGAGCGGATCATCATGCTGACGTTCGTGGTCGGCGGCCTGTTGGCAGGCGCGGCCGCGGTGTTCTACATGATGAAGATCCCGCAGGGCGCCCAGTACAACGGCGGGTTCCTGCTCGGCCTGAAGGCGTTCGCGGCAGCGGTGCTCGGCGGCATCGGCAACCTGCGCGGCGCGCTGCTCGGCGGGCTGCTGCTCGGCATCATCGAGAACCACGGGCAGGCGCTGTTCGGCGGCGAATGGCGCGACGTCGTGGCGTTCGTCGTGTTGGTGCTGGTGTTGATGTTCCGGCCGACTGGGATCCTCGGTGAATCGCTCGGGAAGGCGCGAGTATGACCACGACCAAGACTCCGGCACCGGCCAAGGCTCCCGCTGAGCCACCACGGCGGAGGAGTATCTCCGAGTGGTGGAACAACCTGAGCCGGTTCCAGCAATGGATCATCCTGCTGCCGCTGGTGGCGTTGATCTTCGCCCTGCCGTGGCTGAATCCGCCGCTCATCACCACCGAGCCCGGGTACGACTTCTCCATCGCGATGTTCGACGTCGCCCGGTACTGCCTGATCGCGATCGGGCTGAACGTGGTGGTCGGACAGGCGGGCCTGCTCGACCTGGGCTACGTCGGGTTCTTCGCCATCGGCGCGTACGTCGCGGCGCTGTTCACCAGCCCGGACTCGACACTGTGGAAGATCCCGTACCTGGCGGCGATCCCGCTGGCGATGGCGATCACCATGGTGTTCGGCGTGATCCTGGGCAGTCCGACGCTCCGGTTGCGCGGTGACTATCTGGCCATCGTGACGCTGGGCTTCGGGGAAATGGTCCGGCTGTTCGCCGACAACGTGGACGCGCTGCGCGGCAACCGCGGGTTCTCCAACATCGGCGCCCCGCCGGGCACCAGGGAGAACGGCGAGCCGCTGTTCGCCAACTTCGACGGCAAGCCGTGGTACGTGCTGTGCGTCGCGGTGATCATCGTGATCCTCATCCTGGCGGGCAACCTGGAGCGGTCGCGGGTCGGCCGTGCCTGGGTGGCCATCCGGGACGACGAGGACGCCGCCGAGCTGATGGGCGTGCCCACGTTCCGGTTCAAGATCTGGGCGTTCGTCATCGGTGCGGCCATCGGCGGCCTGTCGGGTGCGCTGTACGCCGGGCAGCAGGGCTTCATGAACAACCAGAGGTTCGACGTGCTGACCTCGGTGCTGTTCCTCGCCGCGGTGATTCTCGGCGGGTCCGGCAACAAGGTCGGCGTCATGCTCGGCGCGTTCGTGGTGGCCTACGTGCCGCTGCGCTTCCTGTCCATCGCCGAATGGAAGTTCATGATCTTCGGGGTGGCGCTGACCATCCTGATGATCTTCCGGCCGCAGGGCCTGCTCGGCGCGCGTCAGCGCCTGCTCACCTACGGCAGACAGGCCTACCAGCGCCTGGTCGGCCGCGGCGAGGTGGTCAGCAGCGACACCGCGATGGCAGGCGGCAAGAGCCTGATGAACGGCGGAAACGGGGCACCGAAGTGAGCCAGAAGGATCAACACCGACACATCTCGGGCGGCATCGTCGCCGAAGTCGCCCAGATGACGGAGGCCGAACGGCGGGAGCACGAGGCCGAGGTCGCCGACGTGGTGGCGACCGACCGCGAGTTCGCGGTCGGCGAGGGCGAGACGCTGCTCGAGATGGACAACGTCACCGTGCGCTTCGGCGGCCTGGTGGCGCTCGACAGTGTCTCCTTCCACATCAAGCGGGGCGAGATCCTCGGCTTGATCGGCCCGAACGGGGCCGGGAAGACGACCTGCTTCAACGCCATGACCGGCGTGTATCGGCCGACGTCCGGCCGGGTCCTGCTGGAGGGCAAACCCCTCGGCAGGACGGCCAAGTACCGCATCACCCGAAAGGGCATCGCCCGCACGTTCCAGAACATCCGGCTGTTCGAGGAGATGACCGCGTTGGAGAACGTGGTCGTCGGCACCGACGCCAGGCACAAGACGTCGGTCCTCGGCGCCCTGCTGCGGCTGCCCCGCCACTTCAAAGAGGAGAAGGCGGCGGTGGAGAAGGCAATGGCGCTGCTGGAGTTCGTCGGCATTGCCGACCGTGCCGGTGACAAGGCGAAGAACCTGCCGTACGGCTACCAGCGACGGCTGGAGATCGCCAGGGCGCTGGCCACCGAGCCGAAGCTGCTCTGCCTGGACGAGCCCGCCGCGGGATTCAACCCGGCGGAAAAGGACGAGCTGATGGAGCTCATCCGCAAGATCCGGGACGACGGCTTCACCGTGCTGCTCATCGAGCACGACATGCGGCTGGTCATGGGTGTCACCGACCGGATCGTGGTGCTGGAGTTCGGCAAGAAGATCGCCGAGGGCAAGCCCGAGGAGATCCGGAACAACAAAGCGGTCATCGCCGCGTACTTGGGGGTGCCTGACGATGACGTTGCTTGAGCTGGACTCCGTCTCCGTCCACTACGGCCGGATCCGGGCGGTGCACAACCTGTCGTTGACCGTCGAGGAGGGTGAGGTCGTGGCGCTGATCGGTGCCAACGGCGCCGGCAAGACCACGACGATGCGCGCCATCTCGGGGATTCGCCCGGTGTCGTCCGGACGGATCCTGTTCGACGGCCAGGACATCACCCGTATGAAGGGTGAGAAGCGCGTCGAGCTCGGTATCGCCCAGTCGCCGGAAGGCAGGCGGATCTTCCCCGGCATGACGGTGCTGGAGAACCTCGACATGGGTGCCTACGCCCGCAAGGACAAGGCAGGCATCGCCGAGGACATGGAGCGGGTGTTCGAGCTGTTCCCGCGCCTTGCCGAGCGCAAGGATCAGTACGGCGGCACCATGTCCGGCGGTGAGCAGCAGATGCTGGCCATCGGGCGCGCGCTGATGGCGCGGCCGAAGCTGCTGCTGCTGGACGAGCCGTCCATGGGCCTGGCGCCGCAGTACATCCAGCAGATCTTCCGGATCATCACCGAGATCAACCAGCAGGGCACCACGGTGCTGCTGGTCGAGCAGAACGCCCAGCAGGCGCTGGCCCGGGCGCACCGGGCCTACGTGCTGGAGACCGGCTCGATCGTGAAGTCCGGAACCGGCAAGGAACTGCTGGCCGACCCTGCGGTGAAGGAGGCCTACCTGGGCGTCGGCTAGCCCACTTCCTCCGCGCACTTGAACCGCCGGCGGCCGCCAGGGCCGCCGGCGGTTCACTGGGTGCCGTCGGTTGCCCTCGTGCTCACTTCTGCTGCGGCGGGGCGTCCCGCAGCACGCAGGTCAGCCGGGCGGTGCAGGTGCGGCGGCCCTGCTCGTCGGTCAGCTCGATGGCCACGGTCACCGTGCTGCGTCCCACGTGCACCGGCGTGGCCACCCCGGTGACGGTGCCTTCGCGCACGGCCCGGTGGTGGGTGCAGGACAGCTCGAGCCCCAGCGAGATCTGCCCGTCGCGGGCGTTCAGGGCCGCGCACAGCGAGCCGAGCGACTCGGCGAGCGCGGCGTTCGCCCCGCCGTGCAGCAGTCCGTACGGCTGCAGGTTGCCTTTCACCGGCATGGTGGCGACTACGCGCTCCGGTTTGACCTCGACGTAGCTGATGCCCAGCTTGTCGTCGAGTTGCTGCTCGGCGTACTGGGGCGCGATCGTGTCGCGGAACAGGGCTCGGATCGTGTCTGGATCGTTCAACGCTTGACTCCCACTCGGCTCGCCGAGACACCTCGGACCGTTGTCGGTACTGCACCCTAGACTCGCCAAGGTGAGTCCCCGCGCAGATGCCACCGCGAACAGTGACACCTCCGTGCCCAAACTACTGCTGATCGACGGCCATTCCATGGCGTATCGCGCGTTCTACGCGCTGCCGAAGGAGAATTTCGCCACACAGACCGGTCAGCACACCAACGCGGTGTTCGGCTTCACCTCGATGCTGATCAACCTGCTGCGCGACGAGCAGCCGACGCACCTGGCGGTTGCCTTCGACGTGTCCCGCAAGACGTTCCGCAGCGAGCGGTACAGCGACTACAAGGCCAATCGCAGCGCGACACCGGACGAGTTCAAGGGCCAGATCAGCCTGATCGAGGACGTGCTCACCGCGTTGTCGGTGCCGTTTTTCGCCAAGGAGGGTTACGAGGCCGACGACGTGATCGCCACGCTGACCACGCAGGCGACCGCCGAGGGCTTCCGGGTGCTCATCTGCTCCGGCGACCGGGACGTCATCCAGCTGGTCGACGACCAGGTCACGCTGCTCTACCCGAGCCGGGGCGTGTCGGAGATGTGGCGGCTGGACCCGGCGAAGGTCAAGGAGAAGTACGGCGTCACGCCCGCTCAGTACCCGGATTTCGCGGCGCTGCGCGGTGACCCGTCGGACAACCTGCCGAAGATCCCCGGGGTGGGGGAGAAGACCATCGCCAAGTGGCTGCAGGAGTTCGGTTCGCTGGCCGAGCTGGTGGACCGGGTCGACGAGGTCAAGGGCAAGGCGGGCCAGGCGCTGCGCGACCACTTGTCCACGGTGCTGCTGAACAGGCAGCTCACCGAGCTGGTACGGGACGTGCCGCTGGAGGTCGGGCCGCGGGAGCTGGCGGTGCGGCCGTGGAACCGGGACGCGGTGCACCAGCTGTTCGACGAGCTGGAGTTCCGGGTGCTGCGGGAGAGGCTGTTCGAGTCGCTCAGCTCGGCGGAGCCGGAAGCCGAGGCGGGCTTCGAGGTGCGCGGCGGCAAGGCCGAGCCCGGCGCGGTGGCCGAGTGGCTGGCCGCGCACGCCGCGAAGGGGCCGGTGGCGCTGGCCGCGCGCACCACGGGGTCGTCGATCAGCGCGGATCTGGTCTCGCTGGCCCTGGCCGCCCCGGACGGGGAGGGCCTGTACATCGACCCGGCGGAGCTGACCGAGTCCGACGAGCAGGCGCTCGCAAAATGGCTGGCGGACGAGTCGGTGCGCAAGGTCAGCCACGCGGCCAAGACGATGCTGCACGCGGTGCGCTCGCGCGGGTGGGTGCTGCGCGGGCTGGAGATCGACACCGAGCTCGCCGCGTACCTGGTGCGTCCCGGGCAGCGGTCGTTCGCGCTGGACGACCTGGTGCTGCGCTACCTGAAGCGGGAGCTGCGCACGGAGACGGCCGAGCAGGGTCAGCTGTCGCTGCTGGACGGTGACGAGGAGGGTCCGGGCGGCGACAACGAGCTGGTGCAGGCGGAGCTGGTCCGGGCACGTGCGGTCGCCGAGCTGGCCGAGGCGCTGCAGTCCCAGGTGGCGTCGCTGGGCGGCAGCCGGTTGCTGCACGAGATCGAGATGCCGCTGCTCGCGGTGATCGACGACATGGAGTGCGCGGGTATCGCGGTCGACGTCGAGCAGCTGACCGCACTGGAGGCGCATTACGGCGAGCGGGTGAAGAACGCCGCTGAGGCGGCCTATCAGGTGATCGGCAAGCAGATCAACCTGTCCTCGCCGAAGCAGCTGCAGGTGGTGCTGTTCGACGAGCTGGGCATGCCGAAGACCAAGCGCACCAAGACCGGCTACACCACGGACGCCGACTCGTTGCAGACGCTGTACGAGAAGACCGAGCACCCGTTCCTGCAATACCTGCTCGAACACCGGGACGCCACCAAGCTGAAGGTGACGGTGGAGGGGCTGCTCCGGTCGGTGGCCGACGACGGGCGGATCCACACCACGCTGCAGCAGACCATCGCGGCGACCGGCAGGTTGTCGTCCACCGAGCCGAACCTGCAGAACATCCCGGTGCGCACCGAGGAAGGCAGGCGGATCCGCGAGACGTTCGTGGTCGGCGAGGGCTACGAGGCGCTGATGACCGCCGACTACAGCCAGATCGAGATGCGGATCATGGCGCACCTGTCCGAGGACGCCAAGCTGATCGAGGCGTTCCAGTCCGGGTTCGACTTCCACGCGGCGACCGCGGCGCGGGTGTTCGACGTGCCGCCGGACGAGGTCACCCCGGAGCAGCGGGCGAAGATCAAGGCGATGAACTACGGCCTGGCCTACGGGCTGTCGGCGTACGGGCTGTCGCAGCAGCTGCGCATCTCCACCGAGGAGGCGCGGGCGCTGATGGACGAGTACTTCGAAAGCTTCGGCGGGGTGCGGGACTACCTGCAGTCGGTGGTGCAGGCGGCGAGCAAGGCCGGGTACACCGAGACGATCTTCGGCCGCCGCCGCTACCTGCCGGATCTGAACAGCGACAACCGGCAGCGCAGGGAGATGGCGCAGCGCATGGCGCTGAACGCACCGATCCAGGGCAGCGCGGCGGACATCATCAAGGTGGCGATGCTGAACGTGCACCGTGCGCTGGCGGATGCCGGGCTGCACAGCCGCATGCTGCTGCAGGTGCATGACGAGCTGGTGCTGGAGGTCGCGCCGGGGGAGCGGGAGCGGGTCGAGGCGCTGGTCCGTCAGCAGATGGGCGCGGCGTACCAGCTGGCCGTCCCGCTGGAGGTGTCGGTCGGGTTCGGCCGCTCCTGGAACGATGCCGCGCACTGAACCTGCCCGGCACCGTGGCCCGCGGCAGGTGGGCCGCCGGCCACGGTGCACGATTGGTCAGCCGGCGACGAAGTACATCAGCGCGCACACCGCCAACGCCAGATAGAGCAGTGGGAACGCGATGTTGTAGTAGACGGATGCGCGGACGTGGGCTCCGACTGCGCACACGTAGAACAACACCAGTCCCACCGCGGCGGCGACGCCCAACGGCGGGACGCCGGCAAGCCCGATGACCAGGCCGGCTGTCCCCGCTCCTTTCAGCAGGCCGAGGTACGGCAGCAGACCGGGCTTCACGCCGACTTCGGCCGAGTTGGCGAGTACGAACTTGGCGCGGGCCAGGTCCGCCACCATGACGAACGCGTTGGCCGCGATGCACCCGATCGTCAGCGCGAGCAGCACCGCGGTCATGAGCGCCGCCCTCCGTGTCGCCCGCTGATCCGTGGCACGCTGATCTGTACGCTCATGGTGGCCTCCGTTCTGCCAAGACCGGTCATTGCGTGTTGGTCGCCCGTCATGACGTCTGGCAGGACCGAAAGGTGACCACTGCGGTGAACGTGACCGACACTTTCCAGGCGGAGCGCTCTCGACTGCTGTCGCTGGCGCACCGGATACTCGGCTCGCTCGAAGACGCCGAGGACGCGGTACAGAACGCCTGGCTGCGCGCACACGCCGTGCAGGAGGAGATCGAGAACCCCGCGGGCTGGCTCACCACGGTGACCGCGCGCATCTGTCTCGACCAGCTCCGGGCGGCCCAGCGGCGCGGCGAACGGCCCCTGCTGACCGACGCGCTGGCCGACCCGCAGCTCGCCGTCGACGAGGAGTTCCTGCAGCGCGAACAGGTGTCGCGGGCGCTGATGGTGCTGCTCGACCAGCTCACCGCCACCCAGCGCGTGGCCTATGTCCTGCACGACCTGTTCGGTGTGCCGTTCCACGACATCGCGGACGTGCTGGACACGACGCCGGCGAACGCGAAGAAGCTGGCCAGCCGCGCTCGGCAGAGGCTTTCCGGGGCGCCGGTGGCCGACGCGGCGCGGGCATCGGACTGGCGTGTCGTGGAGGCGTTCCTCGCGGCCGCGCGGGACGGCGACATCGACCGGCTCGTCCGGGTGCTGGCACCGGACGTGGTCCGCACCGCCGCTGCCGAGCTGCTGCCGAAGGGCGGGGCCGTGACGATCCGCGGGCATCATGCGGTGGCCGGCGAGGCGCGGCTGTTCGCCGACCGGGTCGCCGCCACCATCCCGATGCTGGTCGACGGCATCCCGGCCGCGGTGCTCGCCCCGGGCGGCCGTCCGCTGGCCAGGATCACGTTCGCCATCGCCGACGGACTCATCACCGCGTTGGAGATCGCTCCGCTCGCCCCGGCCGACGACGTGCGCGTGCCGGCGCTGTGACCGGGCCGGCCGCGGCGGCCGGATGCCGTCACGGACCGGGCTGCCGGCTGGTACGCACCGCCGATCGTGTCCACCGAATGGATGCTCGGCCATCCGGCGGGGGCTGCGAATCCGGGCGGGGGATGCCAACATGGCAGGGAAGTGCGCAGATCGGACATACCGGTGGCGACCCGGTCAACCGGGTGAGAATCGGCGCGATGGTGGTGCCGCGGGCGCCACGGCACCCCGCGGCCCGGACGCCGCTGCCACGGGCACGCCGTCCGAAGCGGACTCCACCGCCGCGCGCGCCGGACGGTCCGGGCGCAGCGACGCCGACGTGATCACGGAGGTGATCGGATGAGCCTGCCCGCGCCTGCCGAGGACGTCGACGTCGTCGTCACCGGAGCTTCCAGCGGAATCGGCGCCGAGCTGGCGCGCGTGCTCGCCCGGCGCGGGCACAACCTGGTGCTGGTCGCGCGCCGGGAAGACCGGATGCGGAAACTCGCGGACCAGCTGCGTACCACGCACGACGTCGCCGCGGAGGTGATCGGTTGCGACCTTGCCGCGCGGGCGGACCGGGTCGCGCTGGTCGACCGCATCCGGTCCAGGTCGCGCGTGATCGGCGGGGTGTGCAACTGCGCAGGGTTCGGCACGTCGGGGTCGTTCGCCCGACTCCCGCTGGCCCGGGAGCGGGAGGAAGTCGAAGTCAACGTCGTGGCCCTGCTCGAACTGACCCACGCGTTCCTGCCCGGCATGGTGGCGGCCGGGCGCGGCGCGGTGCTCAACGTGGCTTCCCTCGCCGGGTTCCAGCCGATGCCCGGCATGGCCACCTACTCGGCGACGAAGGCCTTCGTGCTCACCTTCTCCGAGGCCGTCCACCAGGAGCTGCGGGGCAGCGGGGTGTCGTGCACGACGCTCTGCCCCGGTCCGGTGGACACCGAGTGGGCAACGATCGCCGGGGTGGAGACGGCGGTGCTTCCGGCCGCCAAGGTCGGTGTGGAGCGGGTGGCCGAGGAAGCGGTCGCGGCCATGGAGCAGGGCAAGCGGGTCGTCGTGCCGGGCATGGTGCCGAAGACACTGGCCAACGCGAGCCGGGTGGCACCGCACTCGGTGCTGCTGCCGATGTTGTCGTTCGCTCGACGGATGCGGGGGTAGGAGATGCCGAGACGCGCGGTCGTGCTGGGTGGTACCGGGATGCTGGCCGGAGTCGCCAGCCGCCTGGTCGACGACGGATGGCTCGTCGTCCTGCCGAGCAGGCGGTACAGCCCGCTGCCGGACTACGCCGAGCCGGGCAGCGGCCGGGCGCTGTGGGTGCAGGCACGCTGGGAACGGCCGGAGCGACTGGCGCGCGACACGGCGAACGCGCTCGGCGGCAAGGCCGACCTGCTGGTCGCCTGGGTGCACAACGAGTACCGCAGGTCCGTGCTGTTCGCCGTGGAGCCGCTGTTGGCCCCGGGGGCCCCGGTGGTGGAGGTGTTCGACGCGCCGCCGGAGGACAAGTTCGCCGGCGACGTCATCGCCACGCTGCCCGATCACCCGATGCAACAGGTCGTGCTCGGCTACGTCCGGGACGGCGACCGGTTGCGCTGGCTGACCCATTCCGAGGTGGTCGACGGGGTGCTCATGGCAGTCGAACGGGCGATGAGCGGGGCGCCGACCACCGAGCACTACGTGGGACAGGCACGCGCCTGGTCGGCGCGGTGATCCCCGGTCACCGCAGGCAGGCCGCGGGCCGGCAGAGCCAGCGCGTCTGCACCGGCCGGTAGCCCCGGCGCGGCCAGAAGACCGAGGAGAGCGGGTTGGCCACGTCGTAGTAGAGGAACGTCCCGTGCTGCACCGAGGGCTCGAGCAGCCGGAGTGATCCCGCGACGAGCGCCGCCCCCACACCCTGCCCGCGCAGGTCCGGCAGCACGGCCACCTGGCCGAGGTAGCCCCACTGGCCGGGCGGCAGCCAGCGGCGCAGCGTGGGGCTGTGCGCCGGATCGGTGACGCCGCAGATGGCCACGCCCACCGCGATGCCGTCCAGCTCGGCCAGATAGACCCGCCCGCTGAAGTACACCGAGCGCTCGACGTGCTCGCGCATCAGCTGGTCGGCGTTGCTCCGCGGGGCGGCCCCCAGCACCAGCCCGGAGAACCGCGCCTCTTCGGCGGCCAGCTTCGCTGCCTCGTCGACGTCGCTCATGGTGGCCACCCGCACCCGCACGTCGGAATTGCCGGGCGGGGCAGGGATGCCGCGCGGCCGTGTCGCCAGCACCGTGGTCGGGACCATGCCGTGCCCGAGCAGTGCGGGCGAAACCGCGACGTCGTGGCTCGGCCAGGTGATCTGCACCGCGCTGTCGTCGGTTCGCTCCGCGGCGGGGACCTCGCGATCCAGCCAGCCACGGAGGGCGCGGAGCAGCGCGTCCATGCCTTGCCCGCCGGTGTCGCCGAGCGAGGGCACGAAGTCCCACACCACGCGTGGGTGCCACACACTGAGCAGGTCGTCGGCGCCGTGTAACTGGCGGTACACCTGGCCACGCACCACGCGCCCGTCGGGCAGGGTGGCGGTGATGTCCGCGCTGTGCTGCGGGATGCTCATCCGGCCAGCTCGCAGCAGAAGATGGCGGTGCCGGGGAACAGCACGCCTCGCTCGGGGCCCCACTGGCCCCACACGCGCTCGTGTCCCTCCGGCCACTCCGGCTCGATCAGGTCCTGCAGCACGAACCCGGCGCGGCGCAGCGCCCGCACGTAGTCGCCGAGGGTCCGGTGGTATTCCACGTAGGTGGCTTGGCCCCGGGCGTCGATCTCCACGTACGGCCTGCGGTCGAAGTAGGACTGGATGACCTTCAGGCCCTCCGGGCCGGGATCGTCCGGGAAGATCCAGCGCATCGGGTGCGTCACCGCGAACACCCAGCGGCCGCGCGGCCGCAGCACGCGCGCCACTTCGCCGAAGACGGCGTCCAGGTCGGGCGTGAACGGAATCGCGCCGAACGCCGAGCAGGCCACGTCGAAGACGGCCGTGCCGAACGGCAGGTGCGCCGCATCGGCCTGGATCAGCCCGGGCCGGAGCCCGGTGCGGGCGTTGGCCGCCCTGGCGTGGCGCAGCATGCCGCCGGACAGGTCGACCGCCACCGCGTCGGCACCCGCGGCGGTCAGCCACCTGGCGCACATCGCCGCGCCGCAACCGACCTCCAGCACGCGCCGCCCGGCCACGTCGCCGAGCAGCCGCTGTTCCTCCTCGCGCAGGCCCTCCGGGCACCAGACGAAGTCCGCGTCACCCAGGAACTCGCCGTGCTCGGCCAGGTAGTCGTCGGCGTCGGCGTCCCACCACGCCCGGCTGGCGGCCACCGCCTCCGCCTGGCCGACCGGGCGCCTCGTCACGCCCGCGGTCCCGAGCAGCTGCTCGGCGGTGAAGTGGCTCGAGGCGGCCTGATCCGGATCGCTCACGCCGTGATCGTATCGATGGCCCACCCTGTTTGTGCCCGCGCAGCAGGGCCAAGTACGATGGGCCAGGCGCAGTGGGTTCGCGCTGCCTTGCCACCCGGCATCGCCGGGTTCGGGTCCGCGTACCGAATTGCGGTGGTCCGCCAGCCGTCATGTCAATTGCGGGCGTAGTATCAACCGCGCTCGGCCGCTGCGCTGAACAACCTGTAAACCCGACAACGACTACTCAATCCAATAACCGGAGCAACCCACCTAATGGCCACCGACACGACCGCCGCCCCGACTGACCAAGAGCAGACCTCCCAGGTCGCCGTGAACGACATCGGGTCGGAGGAAGACTTTCTCGCCGCTGTCGACAAGACGATCAAGTACTTCAACGACGGCGACATCGTCGAAGGCACCATCGTCAAGGTCGATCGCGACGAGGTCCTTCTCGACATCGGGTACAAGACCGAGGGCGTCATCCCCTCCCGTGAACTGTCCATCAAGCACGATGTCGACCCGAGCGAAGTGGTCAAGGTCGGCGACCGGGTCGAGGCCCTCGTTCTCCAGAAGGAGGACAAGGAAGGCCGGCTGATCCTGTCGAAGAAGCGTGCTCAGTACGAGCGCGCCTGGGGCACCATCGAGCAGCTCAAGGAGCGCGACGAGGCCGTCTCCGGCACCGTCATCGAGGTCGTCAAAGGCGGCCTGATCCTGGACATCGGCCTGCGTGGCTTCCTGCCCGCGTCGCTGGTCGAGATGCGCCGCGTGCGGGACCTGCAGCCGTACGTGGGCCGCACACTGGAAGCCAAGATCATCGAGCTGGACAAGAACCGCAACAACGTGGTGCTGTCCCGCCGGGCCTACCTGGAGCAGACCCAGTCCGAGGTCCGCAGCGAGTTCCTCAACAACCTGGCCAAGGGGCAGGTCCGCAAGGGCGTGGTGTCCTCGATCGTCAATTTCGGTGCCTTTGTGGACCTGGGTGGCGTGGACGGCCTGGTGCACGTCTCCGAGCTGTCCTGGAAGCACATCGACCACCCGAGCGAGGTCGTCCAGGTCGGCGACGAGGTCACCGTCGAGGTGCTGGACGTCGACATGGAGCGCGAGCGGGTCTCGCTGTCGCTGAAGGCGACCCAGGAGGACCCGTGGCGCCAGTTCGCCCGCACCCACGCGATCGGGCAGATCGTCCCCGGCAAGGTCACCAAGCTGGTGCCGTTCGGTGCGTTCGTCCGTGTCGAGGACGGCATCGAGGGCCTGGTGCACATCTCCGAGCTGGCCGAGCGGCACGTGGACCTGCCGGACCAGGTGGTGCAGGTCGGCACCGAGGTGATGGTCAAGGTCATCGACATCGACCTGGAGCGGCGCCGGATCTCGCTGTCGCTGAAGCAGGCCAACGAGGGCTTCAGCCCGGACGCGGAGTTCGACCCGACGCAGTACGGCATGGTTGCCGAGTACGACGAGCACGGCAACTACATCTACCCGGAGGGCTTCGACCCCGAGACCCAGGAGTGGCAGGAGGGCTACGAGGAGCAGCGCGAGGCGTGGGAGCGTGCCTACGCCGAGGCGCACGCCCGCTACCAGGCGCACATGCGGCAGGTCGCCGAGGCGGCCAGGGCCAACGCGGAAGCCGCGGCCGCTGCGGGCGCCGGGGACGACGACGTCGAGTCCGGCAGCTACAGCAGCAGCTCGGACTCCGGCACCGGCACCCTGGCCTCGGACGAGCAGCTGGCGGCGCTGCGCGAGAAGCTGTCCGGCGGCGGCAACTGACGACGGCAAGACGAAACGGGCCGGCTCCTCGACGGATGCCGGCCCGTTTCGTTTGTCAGCCCCGTTGTCGTGGTTGCCTGATGACTGCTTGCCGTCGTCACGCGGCCTGGGCCACTACGCTCTCGCGGGAGCCGTCGCCAGCCGTCCGGTCCTGGCGCGGCGACGCAGGCCGGCCAGGCTGTGCTTGGCGGGGGTCAGCAGGGCGGCCAGCCAGCCGCGCCGGTACTCCGCGAGAGCATCGGCCACAGATCGAATCTCGACGCAGTGCACCAACCCCGGCGTGCCCAGCCGGTGTTTCCCGACGTAGTGCCTCCGCATGAGTCCTCCATCTGGGCGATCTCTCACGGCGGACACTACTGGCCGGTAGGCGCGACCACGGGGTGGACGCGCGGCGTGTCACCCACTTCAGTCCCAATAGTCACAGCATCTTGATCTGAATCCTGAAAGCAGCACGCTGTCGACCGGCGCACCGACCGCATGATTGGATGATCGCCATGCTGCGAGTGGGGTTGACCGGGGGCATCGGGGCCGGCAAGTCGACGGTCGCTGCCCGGCTGGCCGAGCACGGCGCGGTGATCATCGACGCGGACCGGCTGGCGCGCGAGGTGGTGGAACCGGGGACGCCCGGCCTGGCCGCGGTGGTGCGGGAGTTCGGTGACGAGGTGCTGGCCGAGGACGGCTCGCTGAACCGCCCCGCACTGGCCGCGGTCGCTTTCGCCGACCCGGACGCCCGCGCCCGCCTCAACGGCATCCTGCACCCGTTGATCGGGCAGCGCACCAAGGAGCTGATCGAGGCGGCTCCGCCGGACGCGATCATCGTGCACGACGTGCCGCTGCTGGTGGAGAACGGCATGGCGCCGATGTATCACCTGGTGGTCGTGGTGCACGCGGACGTGCCCACGCGCGTGGAACGCATCATGCGCAATCGCGGGATGACGGAGGAGGACGCGCGGGCGCGGATCGCAGCGCAGGCCACCGACGAGGAACGGCGCGAGGTGGCGGACGTCTGGCTGGACAACAGCGGCCAGGAGGACGAGGTGCTGGCCGTGGTGGACGAGCTGTGGGCCGAGCGCCTGGTCCCGTACGAGGCGAACGTCCGCCTGCGCCGGCCGGCGGCGGAGGCACCGCCGCCACGGCGAACCAGCCCGCACGAGCCGTTTCAGGCGCGCAGGCTGGCCGACCGGCTGCGGTTCGTGGCGGGTGAACGCGCCGAACGCGTGGACCCGGTGCCCGCTTCGTCGAGCGGGGATGCCGCGTCGGCGGTGATCGACATGCTGGTGACGGCTCGTACCCCCGAGGACGCCGAGGCGCTGGCCGGACCGCTGGCCGAAGCGGGTTTCCCGCCCGCCAACGACCACTTCGCCAGCGCCGATCCCGGGCGGCCCGCCAGAGTGTGGGTGAAACCGGCCGCGTGAGGGCCGGTCCACAACGGTGCGACGTCGGCGCGGGACGCCGGACGGTGAAATCGGCCGCGTGCGGGCCGGTGTTCGCCTGGCTCGCGCGGCCGACGCCGCGGAACGGTGAAACGGGCCGCGTGGGGGGGCAGGTCACTCCGGCTGCAGCAGTCCGCGCTGGAAGGCCACCGCGACCGCGGCCGCGCGGTCGTTGACGCCCAACTTGGAGTAGGCGTGCAGCAGATGGGTCTTGACCGTCGCCTCGCTGATGAACAGCTGGGCGGCCGCCTGTTTGTTGGTGGCGCCGCGAGCGACCAGCCGCAGCACCTCGAGCTCGCGCTGCGACAGCGGCTCGGCTTCCGGTCGGCGCATCTGACCGATCAGCTTGCTCGCGACGGCAGGCGAGAGGACCGTCTCGCCACGGGCGGCCGCCCGCACCGCGCGGTACAACTCGTCCCGTGGCGCGTCCTTGAGCAGGTACCCGGTGGCGCCCGCCTCGATGGCCGGGAGCACGTCGGAGTCGGTGTCGTAGGTGGTCAGCACCAGTACCCGGGCGGGGTTGCCCAGCCTGGCCAGCTCGGCGATCGCCCACACGCCGTCGGTGCCGGGCATGCGCAGGTCCATCAGCACCACGTCGGGCCGCAGGCGTTCCGCGACGGCCACCGCTTCCGCGCCGTTGGCCGCCTCGCCGACCACGTCGAACCCGGCGTCCGGGGTGAACATGCCGCGCAGTCCGTCCCGGACGATCGGGTGGTCGTCGGCGATCACCAACGAGATGGTCACTCGGCCTTCTCCTTCGTCTCCACGTCAGCGCCGCCCGGGGTGCGCAGCACGCGGGACGGAGCGGTCGTCTCCAGCGCCGGCAGGCTGGCCGAGATGGCCGTCCCTGCGCCGGGTTCGGACTCGATGCTGAGCGTTCCGGCCAGGCGTTGTACCCGGCGCCGCATCCCGGTCAGCCCGAACCCGCCGTCGCCGGCCTTGCCGCCGGCGTCGCCGGGGGAGAAGCCGACTCCGTCGTCGCGCACGTCGAGCGCGATCTGATCTTCCATGTAGGACAGCGTCACCCCGACCCGGGTCGCCCTGGCGTGCTTGGCGACGTTGGACAACGCCTCCTGGGTCAACCGCAGCACCGTCGCTTCGATCTCCGGGTGCATCGGCCGGGGCGTGCCGGTGGTGGTGAACTCGACGTGCGTGTCCCGCAGCCCGGACCAGCGGTGGGTGAGGTCCTGCAGCGCTTCCGGCAGCGGCGCCTTGTCCAGTGCATCCGGCGTCAGCGCCTGCACCGACCGGCGAGCCTCGGCCAGGTTCTCCCTGGCCAGCGTGGCGGCCGCGGCGATGTGCCGCCGCCACCGTGCCGGATCGTCCGCGGCCTGCTCGGCGGCCTGCAGCTGGGTGATGATCCCGGTGAAGCCCTGCGCCAGCGTGTCGTGGATTTCGCCGGCCAGCCGCTGGCGCTCGTCCAGCATGCCCGCCTCGCGGGCTTGCACCAGCAGCTGCGCGTGCAGGCCCGCGTTCTCCTCGAGCGCTCGCTCCAGCTTGGCGTTGGCTTCTTCCAGCTGGAGCAGGGCCTCCTTGCGTTTCCGGTTGTGCAGCTGCGTGACGTAGGCGATGTAGGTGAACGCGCCCGCCACGGTGGCGTTGACGGCGACCAGCATCAGCCACGTCGCCGCCGCACGCGGTGTGGCGGGCAGCTCGCCGCCGCTCTGGGTGATCGCCATCAGCATCGCGGTGGCGATCTGCCCGGCGAACCGCCACGGCCCGCGCAGGCATTCGAACGAGTGCACGAAGCCGACCCATGCGTAGATGCCGAACCAGGGCGCTTCCAGCACCAGCGTGGCGGTGACGGCCAGGAACCCGACGAAGTAGACCGCCATCAGGCCGGGCCGCTCCTCCCGCCACCGCGGGTGCGCGGTGAGGAACCACCAGGTCCACCCGGCCGCCAGCCCGGCGAGGGGCAGCACCAGCCACATCCGGATGGGGTAGCCGGACTGCACCACCGTGATGGTCACCGATGCGGCCAGCATGACGTAGGGCAGCGCCGCGAACAGCCGTGATTCACGACGCTCCCATGCGTCGAAGCCCGCTTCCCGGTCGACGGTGACGACCGGGAAGCGGCGCGAGTCGTCTCGCACGCTCGTTACTCCCAGGAGAACAGCCGGGCCGCAGCGATTCCTGTCACTGCGATCCAAGCGAGCATGACGACGATGTGCAACAACTGCGGTGTGCCGCCTGCGGCGGTGTCGGTCAGTGCCTGCACGCCGGCGCCCAGCGGGGTGTAGTCGCTGATCTGCCGCAGCGTGTCCGGCATCGCCGCACGTGGCAGCCACAGCCCGGCGAAGAACAAGATCGGGAAGAACAGCACTTGGCCCGCCGCCGCGGCCGCCTTCGCGGTGCGCACCACGGCGGCGATGAACAACCCGATCGAGAGCATCGAGACCAGGCTGAGCAGATAGACCAGCGCATAGCCGGGCAGCTGCCGCGGCAGGTCGACGTCGAAGGCCAGCTTGCCCAGCGCCAGCAGCACGGCGGTCACGCCGAGCGCGGTGACCACGAACACGATCAGGTTCGCCGTCAGCATCATGGCCGGCGAGACCGGCGTGGTCGACATGCGGCGCAGGATGCCGCGCTCGCGGTACCCGGCGAGCTGGTTCGGCAGCCCGGACAGCGCGAACATGGCGATGGCCATCGCGACCAGGATCGGTACGTACAGGTCGATGGTCCGCACGCCGGTCTCCGGGTTCGGCTCCCGGAACGGCGGGATCGCGCCGAGCACCAGCAGCAGCAGCGGCGGGAAGACGATGACGAAGAACACCGCCGCCGGGTCGCGCAGCAGCAGCTTCGCCTCGGTCTTGGTGAGTGTGGCCAATGCGGTCACGTCAGTTTCCTCCCTCGTCCGCGGTGTCCAGGCCGCGCCCGGTCAGCGCCAGGAACGCGTCGTCCAGCGTGGTCTGCTCGAGCCGGAGCTCGGAGGCCACGATGCGCTTGCGGGCCAGCAGCGAAGTGACCGCGTGCAGCACGTCGTTGTCGCCGGTGACCACCAGCTGGGTACCGGTCCTGGTGACCGTGCGCACCTCGGGCAGCGCCAGCAGCTCCTCGGTGTCGATCGGCTGCGACGGTCGGAACCGGATGCGCTGCTCGTCGTCGACCTTGGCGACCAGCCCCGCGGGCGAGTCCAGCGCCACCACCCGGCCCCGGTCGATGAGCGCGAGCCGGTCGCACAACCGTTCCGCTTCCTCCATGAAGTGGGTGACCAGCACGATGGTCACGCCGCGGTCGCGCACCTGCTCGATCAGGTCCCAGGTGTCCCGGCGGGCTTGCGGGTCCAGCCCGGTGGTCAGCTCGTCGAGCACCGCGATCTTCGGGTTGCCGACCAGCGCGAGCGCGATGGACAGCCGTTGTTTCTGGCCGCCGGACAGCTTCCGGAACGGCGTGTCGCGCTTGTCCGCGATGCCGAGCGAGGCGAGCAGCTGGTCCGGGTCGGCAGGGTCGGGGTAGAACGAGGCGAACAGCTCCAGCGCCTCGCCCACCCGCAGCTTGTCCGGCAGCTGGCTCTCCTGCAGCTGGGCGCCGATCAGCCGGGTGACTTCCCTGCGGTCGGTCCGCGGGTTCATCCCGTACACCGACACCGTCCCCCGGTCGGGCACCCGCAGGCCTTCGATGCATTCCACGGTCGTCGTCTTCCCGGCGCCGTTGGGGCCGAGGATGCCGAAGATCTCACCTTCCTCGACCGCGAACGACACGTCGTCCACGGCGATCTTGTCGCCGTAGCGTTTGTGCAGCCCCTGTACTTCGATGACCGGCATGGTGTGCTTTTCCCCTCGTCGTGACAGATCCAGCGTCCGTCACGACGAGGGGCTGGCGAATCCACAGCGCGGTCAAGCCTCGATCAACCGAACGGTTGATGCGGGGGTCAGCCGGTCATCGGCCGCGGGCAGCCAGGCATCGGAGATCTCAGCGGCGCCGCCAGGTCAGCGTGATGTGCCGGGTTGCCAGCCAGCGGCGCAGGTCGTAGCCGTGTGCGGCGAGCGCCGTCGCGGCCGCGGTCGCCGTCCGGACGGCCCAGGCGGCGTCCTGCTCGGAGATCAGTCCTTGCGTGGTGGCGGCCATCAGCTCCTCGGTGTCCATCAGGGTGACCGCTTTGCCGGTCCGCAGCACCAGGTCGAGATACAGGTCGCGGGTGGTCCACGTCCCGCCGTCGACGCCGATCTGCACCACGTCGAGGTAGAAGTCCTGGTCGCGCTCGTGGCCCGGGGTGAAGTGGAAGTCGCTGATGCGCAGGCCGAACTCGGGAAGCAGCCACGATTCCAGGTACGAGAAGTTCTTCCTGCCCGGCGTCGGCCGCGCCATGTAGAGCCCGAACGGCTCAACCCGGTACTCGTCGACCGCGCGCACGATGCCCTTGTTGTCGACGTTGATCTTGGCTGTGACGTCGAACCGTTCGACTTTCGGCGGGTGCACGCCTTCATCCTGCCCGAGGTGATCTGACGTTGTCGGTGCCGCCGCCTACCCTGGAACCGTGGCATTCGCAACCGAACGACCTGTTCTCGCGCATTCGGAGTACCGCCCGGTGTCGGAGATCCCGCGCAAGGGCGGTAGATTCCAGGTGGTCAGCGAGTACCAGCCGTCCGGCGACCAGCCGGAGGCGATCGACGAGCTGGAGCGCAGGCTCCGGCGCGGCGAGAAGGACGTCGTGCTGCTCGGTGCGACGGGAACCGGCAAGTCGGCCACCACGGCGTGGCTGATCGAGCGGATGCAGCGCCCGACGCTGGTGATGGCGCCGAACAAGACGCTGGCCGCCCAGCTGGCCAACGAGCTGCGCGAACTGTTCCCGTACAACGCGGTCGAGTACTTCGTCAGCTACTACGACTACTACCAGCCCGAGGCGTACGTCCCGCAGACGGACACCTACATCGAGAAGGACTCGTCGATCAACGACGACGTCGAGCGGTTGCGCCACTCGGCGACGATGAGTCTGCTGTCCCGGCGGGACGTCATCGTCGTCGCGTCGGTGTCGTGCATTTACGGCCTGGGCACGCCGCAGTCGTACCTGGACCGGTCGATGCTGCTGCGGGTCGGGGACGAGATCGACCGGGACGATCTGCTGCGCGCGCTGGTGGACGTGCAGTACACCCGCAACGACCTGGCGTTCGCCCGGGGCACGTTCCGCGTCCGGGGTGACACGCTCGAGGTCATCCCGGCCTACGAGGAGCTGGCCGTGCGGGTGGAGATGTTCGGCGACGAGATCGAGAAGCTGTACTACCTGCACCCGCTGACCGGGGAGATCGTCCGCGAAGTGGACGAGCTGCGGATCTTCCCGGCCACCCACTACGTCACCGGCGCCGACCGCATGGAGCGCGCGATCCGGGACATCGAGCGAGAGCTGGAGGAGCGGGTCGCCGAGCTGGAGTCGCAGAACAAGCTGCTGGAGGCGCAGCGGCTGCGCATGCGCACGCAGTACGACATCGAGATGATGCGGCAGGTCGGGTTCTGCTCCGGGATCGAGAACTACTCGCGGCACCTCGACGGGCGCCCGCCCGGGTCGCCGCCTGCGACGTTGCTGGACTACTTCCCGGAGGACTTCCTGCTGGTCATCGACGAGTCGCACGTGACGGTGCCGCAGATCGGCGGCATGTACGAGGGCGACGCGTCGCGGAAGCGGATGCTGGTCGAGCACGGCTTCCGGCTGCCGAGCGCGCTGGACAACCGCCCGCTGACCTGGGAGGAGTTCACCGAACGCATCGGACAGACGGTGTACCTGTCGGCCACCCCCGGGCCGTACGAGCTGGGCCAGACCGGCGGCGAGTACGTCGAACAGGTCATCCGGCCGACCGGCCTGGTCGACCCGGAGGTGATCGTCAAGCCCACCAAGGGGCAGATCGACGACCTGGTGCACGAGATCCGGGTCCGGGCCGAGCGGGACGAGCGCGTGCTGGTCACCACGCTGACCAAGAAGATGGCCGAGGACCTCACCGACTACCTGCTCGAGCTCGGCATCCGGGTGCGCTACCTGCACTCGGAGGTGGACACGCTGCGCCGGGTCGAGCTGCTGCGGCAGCTGCGCACCGGGGAGTTCGACGTGCTGGTCGGCATCAACCTGCTGCGAGAGGGCCTGGACCTGCCCGAGGTGTCGCTGGTGGCGATCCTGGACGCGGACAAGGAAGGGTTCCTGCGCAGCACCACGTCGCTGATTCAGACCATCGGACGCGCGGCCAGGAACGTGTCGGGACAGGTGCACATGTACGCCGACACGATCACCGAGTCGATGAAGCAGGCCATCGACGAGACGAACCGCAGGCGGGCCAAGCAGATCGCCTACAACGAGAAGCACGGCATCGACCCGCAGCCGCTGCGGAAGAAGATCGCGGACATCCTTGACCGGGTCTACTCCGAGGCGGAGGACACCGAGAAGGTCGAGGTCGGCGGGTCCGGCCGGAACGCGTCCCGCGGCAAGAAGCCGGAGCAGGGCGACCGGGTACGCACCGCGGGTGTGCTGGTCGACCGGGACGTGAAGTCGATGGCGCGGGACGAGCTGGCGGACCTGATCGCCCAGCTGACCGAGCAGATGATGCAGGCTGCGCGCGACCTGCAGTTCGAGCTCGCGGCCCGACTGCGGGACGAGATCGCCGACCTGAAGAAGGAACTGCGCGGCATGGACGCCGCCGGGGTGTAGCGCCCTCGGCGCCCAGTGGCCATCGGAGGCGCCGAGCGGCTGCGCAGCAGGCGCGCGTGGCGTTCTCCGCCGTCCCCTCCCGGTTTGGCGGACACCACCGGCGGGGTCCGGTGGCCGGCTGGTGACGCGACTCGTCAGGAGTTTCGCGGGCATCAGGCTCCCGCCGCCTGTCGTGGCAGCCTGCGCGCTGCCGGCCCGAGGGCTGACGGAGCCTGCGCACAGGCACGCGCAGTCCCGTAAGGGGGCATACCGCTGACCGGAAAGGGGCGTACCGGTTGACCCGTCACAGGTGTCTCGGGTGAGTCCGTGACGGGTGTACCGGGTGAGTCCGCGACGGCGATGCCCGCCGGGACCGTGAACACCTCAGCTGGTGATGTCCTTGCGGGCGAAGTGCCGTCCGGCCAGCAGGCAGAAGGCCGTGGCGTAACAGGTCGCGCTCAGCGCCCCGTTGGCGATGTTCGTCCAGTTGATCTCCGCCGCCATCAGGTCCGTCCACGCGTAGGCGTAGTGCGTGGGCAGGAAGTTGCGCAGGTCCTCCAGCGCGGTGATCTGGTCGAGCATGAGCGAGACGACGGAGGCCACCAGCGCGCCGCCGACCGCGCCGAGCGGGGCGTCGGTGCTCACGCTGAGCAGCAGCGCGAGCCCGGCGATCCAGGCCAGATGGACGACGATGTAGCCGATGCACATCAGCAGGGAGACCACCGCGGTCCAGAACGGCGCTGCCTCGCCGGTGGGGGAGATCGCGTCCCCGGCGCCGTAGCAGATCACCCCGACGACGAGCGCGGTGAGCGGCAGCACCGTGATGGTGAGTACCGATAACGCGGCCGCGACCAGCGCCTTCTGCCGCAGCAGGCGATGCCGGGGCACTGGGATGGTCAGCAGGTACTTCAGCGACGACCAGGAGGCCTCCGAGGCGATCACGTCCCCGAAGTAGAGCGCCACGATCATCGGCAGCAGGAAGCCGCCCGCGACGATCAGCGTGACCACGACGAAGTTCGGGGCGCTGACGGTGGCCAGGTCGATGAACCCGCCCTGCCTGCGGTTGGCGTTGGTTGTGCCGATCTCGAAGGCGACGGCCAGCACGATCGGCAGCAGCGCGACCAGGCCCAGCAGCAGGTGCGTCCGGCGGCGGCCGAGCTGGCGGCGCAGCTCCACGCCGAACCGCAGTGTCCTGCGCGGGTCGTAGCCCGCGACGCCGCCGCTGGTGCCGACGCCGAGCGATTCCCGTTGGGCGGCAGATGTCAGGTCGTCCAGCGCCGCGGGGTCGGTGTGCACGTCGGACAGGTCGTCGCGCTTGTGCTCGGTCATTCGTGCGGCTCCTCTCCGACGAGCCGGAGGAAGGCGTCTTCCAGCCGTCGCCGTGGCCCTGCCTGCTCGACCGCGACCCCGGCGTTGACCAGCGCGGCGACCGCCTCGCTGCGCGCCATGCCGTCCAGGTTGGCATGCACCGCCCGGCCGTTGGTCTCCACCGAGGTCACGCCCTTGACGGCGGTCAACGCCCTGGCCGCCTCCTCGGGCTTGTCCACGACGAAGGTGGCTTCGCCGCCCGCGGCGACGATCTCGCCGACCTCGCCCTCGGCGATGAGCCTGCCGCGGTGCATCACCACCACGTGCGTGGAGGTCTGTTCCACCTCGGCGAGCAGATGGCTGGAGACCAGTACCGTCCGGCCGGTGGCCGCGTACCGCTTGAGCACCTCGCGCATCTGGTGGATCTGCGGCGGATCGAGTCCGTTCATCGGCTCGTCGAGCACCAGCAGCTCCGGCAGGCCGAGCATGGCCTGCGCGATGGCCAGGCGCTGGCGCATGCCCTGGCTGTAGGTGCGCACCTTGCGGTCGACCGCCGAGCCGAGCCCGGCGATCTCCAACGCCTCGTCGAAGTGCGCCTGCTCGCGTGGCCTGCCGGTGGACGCCCAGTACAGCTCGAGGTTCTGCCGTCCGGACAGGTGCGGCAGGAATCCGGAGCCCTCGACGAACGAGCCGATCCTCGACAGCACCGGGGCGCCGGGATACACCCGGTGCCCGAACACCCTGATCTGGCCCGAAGTCGGGGTGATCAGCCCCATGAGCATGCGCAACGTGGTGGTCTTGCCCGCACCGTTCGGGCCGAGCAGGCCGAGCACCTGGCCGCGCTGCACCGAGAAGGACAGGTCGTCGACCGCGGTGAGCCCGCCCGGGTACTTCTTGGTCAGGCCCTCGATCACCAGCGGGACGTCGGACAGCTCGTCGTCGACGCTGCGCGCCCGCCTCCGGCGGACGGCCGCCACGAGCGCCACGCCCAACCCGAGCGCCAGGACGGCGCCGATGCCGAGCAGCTGGGCGGCCGGCCACTGCCCGCCGGTCGCGGTTCCGCTCACGCTGGGGATGCTGATCGGCCCGGCCACCGAGACCCGGTACGAGATCGGTTCGGTGGCGTTGTGATACGCCTGGTCGGTGGTCGCGACCACCACCTGAACCCGGTGATCCGGATCGACCGGCTTGACGATGCCGGGCAGGCTGACGGTGACCTCGACCGGTTCTCCCGTGCGCACGTCCGGGATCCGCACCGGAGCCACCGCGTTCCCGGCCAGCGTGCGGCGGTTGTCCGGGTCGACGGTGTAGAACTTCACGAACAGCACGACGTCGTTGGTCCCGCCGCGCGCCCCGCCCGAGCCGGGCAGCGCGGTGACCCGCAGCCGCACGGTGGGCGACCCGGCCGCGGTCAGCTGCGACCGCATCGGCGCGCTGGTGAACGCGGCCGCTTGCCCGGGGAGATCGACCCCGAACAGGCTGGCCGCGATCGAGGAGCGGCCGGCGATCGCGTTGATGCCCGGCACACCGCTGATCGAGGCCGGGTTGCCGCCGGGTGGGTTCGAAATGGTCTGGGGGCCGCCGTGCAAGGGCACGTCGTGCCGGGTGGTGACGGCGGTGCCCAGCCCGGGATAGCTGCTGGTTTCGATGGTGCGTACCGAGGGGGCGCGCGATGCCTGGTAGGTCCCCTGGATGTCGTAGCGGAAGGCGGGCAGCGGGTTCTCCGCCGGTGCATCCGGCCCGCCGAGTTGGTAGGCGAGCCAGTCACCGATCTTCGCGCGCAGCTGCGGCCCGGGACCGCCGCCGTCGTGCCCGCCCGCGTACCAGACGACCTGAACCTCCCCGCCCGCCGCGGCGATCTGCTTGGCGTTCGCGTCCGCTTGGTCGAGCCCGAACAACGTGTCCCGCTCGCCTTGCACCAACAGGGCAGGCACGGTGATGTTCATCGTCACCGACTTCGGCGAGACTCTGGCCAGCAGCGCACGGGTCTGTCTGCTGGGCTTGCCGTCCTCGGCCATGTCGGCATACGCCTGGCACACCTCGGGGGTGAAACGGCCGCACGGACCGATCGCCTCGCCGTCGCCACCGCCAGGCCCGCCAAAGGCGCCACGCGGGGAGGCGAGGCCGCCCCCGAGGGAGCCACTCGACAAGGCACCAGCGGCTCCTTCCGCCTGACCGCCCGGTGCGTCGTCCGGGTCCGCCCCGGCCTCGGGCGCATCGGGGGGTGGCCCGCCCGTACCGCGGTCGGGGGTGCCCATCCCGCCCAGGAAGAGGTTGCCGGTCCACGCCTGCTTGAACACCCCGCCGGGCTCGCCGATCGACTCGGCCGGTGAGCGCGGGGTGAACCTGCCGGTGGTGCCGGTGTTCGGGATCAGCGCTTGCTCGAGGTCGTTGTAGGTCATCACCGGGACGATCGCGTCGACCCGGTCGTCGGTCCCGGCCAGCAGCAGGGCCAGTGAACCGGCGTAGGAGGCGCCGACCACCGCCACCCTCGGGTCCCCGTCGGCGTCCTTGGCCACGGTCGATTGGGCGGCGAGATAGTCCAGCAGCTTGCCGGCGTCGGCGACTTCGGCGTCGGGATCGTTGAGCCCGATCTTGCCCGAGCTGCGACCGTGTCCGCGTGCGGAGTAGGCCAGCACGACGAATCCTCGTTCCGCCAGCTCCTGCGCGTCGCGGGTGACGCTGTGCTTGCTGCCGCCGAAGCCGTGCGGGAGCAGCACCGCCGGCGCCGGTGTCGCCCGTGCCGTTTCCGGGATGTAGAGCGTGGTGTCCAGCCGTTCTTGCCGCGGCGAGCCGGGCGACGAGGGGACGTGGACGAACCGTTCGGCGACGGTGACGTCGGGCGGCTGCGGCCGCACGGCATAGGCGATCCCGCCCACGGCCGCGACGACGCCGGCGACGAGGGTCACGACGAGCAGGAGCCTGGGCAGGCGCTTGCGGGGAAGGCGCACCACGCGCATGCGATCGACCGTAGCGGGGAGTAGCTGAGGGAGGCTTCAGGGACCGGCAACCGCTGCCGAACCGTTGCCGTGCCGATGGAAAGGACCCCCGGCCAGGGCCCGGGCTGCCGGGAAAGTGGCGCCGTGCCCGGTTCCGGGTCGCCGCGAGGGTCGAACCGACGTGATTACGGGTACTTTCACTGGCGTGGACGCCCGGCATCGGCCAAGATTGAGCGGAACGTGGAGGGGAGTATTCCCTCGCGGTGGAGTCGTCAGCACGGCTGCCCCGGCATCGTCCGCCGGTGGCACCCGGCTTCGCCGACCGGCCCGGCCGGTGGAAGAGACCTCCGGGAGACCACCTGACCCGGAGGTATGTTTTTGATGTCGGTGCCTGTCTGGCTGTGGCTGGCCACCCTCGGCGGTCTGCTCGTTCTCATCGTCGTCGATCTGGTCATCGTCGATCGCAAGCCGCACGAGGTGACGACCGGTGAAGCGGCCCGGTGGGTCACCTTCTACGTCGCGTGCGCGGTGCTGTTCGGC
This sequence comes from Thermocrispum agreste DSM 44070, assembly GCF_000427905.1. Taxonomy (GTDB): domain Bacteria; phylum Actinomycetota; class Actinomycetes; order Mycobacteriales; family Pseudonocardiaceae; genus Thermocrispum; species Thermocrispum agreste. Next base: position 412,689 of record NZ_ATYX01000006.1, read on the forward strand.
ATCGGGGTGTGGGTGTGGGGCGGCCACGACTCGGGTGTCGAGTTCTTCTCCGGCTACATCACCGAGTACTCGCTCAGCGTGGACAACCTGTTCATCTTCATGCTGATCATGGGCTCGTTCAAGGTGCCTGCCATCCACCAGCACCGGGTCCTGCTCATCGGCATCCTGCTGGCGCTGGTCATGCGCGGTGTGTTCATCGCCGTCGGCGCCGCGCTCATCGAACGGTTCGTCTGGGTCTTCTTCGTGTTCGGTGCCGTGCTGGTGTGGACGGCGGTGTCCATGCTGCGCGGCACCGACCACGACGAGTACCACGAGAACGCGCTGATCCGGCGCACCAGGAAGATCTTCCCGGTGACCGAGGACTACGTCGGGCACAAGATGGTCGTCAAGCGCGACGGCAAGCGCTGGATCACCCCGATGTTCCTGGTCATCGCCGCCATCGCGAGCGCGGACCTGCTGTTCGCCGTCGACTCCATCCCGGCGATCTTCGGCATCACGCAGGAGGCCTACCTGGTCTTCACCGCCAACGCGTTCGCCCTCATGGGACTGCGGCAGCTGTACTTCCTGATCGGCGGCCTGGTCGAGCGGCTGGTGTACCTCAACTACGGCCTGGCGGTGATCCTGTCGTTCATCGGCGCCAAGCTGTTCCTGCACGCCGCGCACGAATACCACTGGGTGCCGGACACCTTCGAGATCAGCAACTGGGTCTCGCTCGGCGTCATCGTCACCGTGCTGGCGGTGACGACCCTGCTGAGCCTGCTGAAGAGCCGCAGGGACCGCCGGGCGGCCGAAGCGGGCACCCCCACGCCGGCCGCGGTGGCGGCGGACTCTCAGCCGAGCAACACGTAGTTCAGGTCGGCGCACACCCTGGCCAGCGGCAGATCCAGGCCCGGGTGGTTCAGTGGCAGCAGCACGTCCGGCGCCGGCGGCAGGGCGTCGCCCGCCGGCGGGTCCCACAGCGCGATCGCCGGGTCGCCGGAGTCCATCGACGAGCGGTACCACACGCCGTCGAGATCGGGGTAGGCCGCGCGGATGGCCTTGGTCCACCGCTGGGTCATCTTCTTCGAGCCGCACGAGATCTCCTGGGACGCCCCGGCGCGGGTGGGCCACAGCCCGGTGAGGTCGAGCAGCCGCAGCGTGCGGGCCGGGCGGAGCACCACCAGGTGCGGGGATCGGGTCCGGCGATCGACGATCGACGTGGTCTGGAAGACCTCCGCGACGCTGGTCCGTACCGACAGCGCGAAGTACAGCACCCCGGGTTGCGGGGTGTCCGGCCGGCTGGTGACGTCCTGCGGGTCGAAACGTCCGTGGGGGAGTGGTCCGGCGTACCGGAACTGATTCCACTTCTGCGGATGATTGCCCAGCGCGGTGAAGATCCGGACCAGCCGGGTGGCCGGATGCACCGCCACGATGTCCTCCGACGGGCGCAGTGCGCCGGCCAGTTCGCCGGGCGGCGGCGGCGAGGGAAGCCGAGCCATCAAGCGGATCCCGCCGCCCCTACGCCGCCGTGCCGAGCGTGGCGATTAGGTCCGCCACGCGCTGCGGGTCGCCGTGCGCCAGCAACCACGCGCGCGGGGAGACCGGCTTGCCGTTCAGCTCCAAATCCGCCTGCGGCGTGTTCATGAACGCGGCGACGACCAGCTGGGGCTGATCGTCCGGGATGCTGCGCAGCACGACGTCGAGTCCCGGCAGGGTGCCGTGCTCGGTGAACTGCCAGGCAGGCAGCCGCCAGCCGTGGTCCTTCCAGCCGAGCAGCTTGCCGTCCTTCAACCGGTGCCGGATCCGGCTGGCGTCCACCCCGAGCAGTTGGGCCGCTTCGCTCACCGAGTAGGAGGTCTCGGCGAACGCGGCCGCCGCGGCGACCGAGCGGGCACGGGGATCGAGCTCGCCTTCCTGGGCGTCGCGCAGGTCGAGGCCGACGTCGGTGAGCACCTTCCGCTGTTCCTCGGTGAAGTAGTCGCTCGGCGAACCGTGCATCGGGGCGATCCGGCGCGCAGCGTCGGCAACCAGCCGAAGGAACTCCCGGGCGTCGACCCGCAGGCCCGCTTCGGCAAGGACGGATTCCAAACCAGTCGCCGCGGTCATGGCACCCATGCTAGCACGATCGTGCGCATTCGTGCGCTCGCCGGTGCTGCAGCAAAGTCGACGACAAGTGTTGACAACGATGTCACGAACTCAGTGGAAGATTGACGAACCGCACCGCGCCGGGACCCGTGCACCTGACGAGCGATCGGTGAAACCGAAGCCGGAGAGAGGAGATCGATGGCAGCTGCCAAGCGCAAGGCGGTCAGGGCGGCAGTCGCTGCCGCGCTGGCGTTCGTGGCGACGCTGGGGGCGGGCGCGGCCGCGGAGGCCGCTCCTGTCCAGCCGTTCATCGTCGGCGGGGAAGAAGCCGACATCGAGGACTACCCCTTCACGGGCGGTTGACGGAGGCGGACGGGACCGGGTTCTGCGGCGGCACGCTGGTCGCACCGGACAAGGTGGTCACGGCTGCGCACTGTGTGGAGGGCCTGCGCCCGAACGAGCTTCGAGTGGTGTCCGGGCGAACGGTGATGAGTTCGGACGAGGGCACCGTGTCGCGCGTGAAGGCGCTGTGGACGCACCCCTCGTACACGTGGAGGGCTACAACTACGACGTCGCCGTGCTGACGTTGAGCAAGCCGGTGAACGAGGAGCTGGCCACCCTGGCCCAGCCGGGCGACCCGGCCTACCGGCCGGGCACCATGGCCACCGTGCTCGGCTGGGGGCTCACTCGGGAGGACGGTTCGCCGTCCGATCATCTGCGGAAGGTCGACGTTCCGGTGGTCGGCGACGCGGACTGCCAGCGCGCCTATCCCGAGTTCTACGAGCGGAACGGCATGATCTGTGCCGGCTTCCCCGAGGGTGGCAAGGACGCCTGCACGCAGGACTCGGGTGGTCCGCTGGTGGTGGACAGCAAGCTGATCGGGGTCGTGTCGTGGGGTGACGGATGCGCTCGGCCGGGCAAGCCGGGGGTGTACGCCCGGGTGAGCAGCTTCCACGGCCTGCTGCAGGAACAGATCGGCAGCTAGGCGTGCACGGAGGTCGCGCGGGGCGGGCCGGCGGGGCGGCCCGCCCTTCCTCTTTCTGCGAGCTGCGGTGCCGCGGTACTCCGTCCGCGAGGTGTGGGCCGTGGCCGGGCATGCCGATCCCCGCCGGGAGCGACCCGGATCATGCGTGTGAAATTGGCGACATCGAGGATTCCGTGAAGTCCCGGTCTTTGCGATTCTTGCCGCGCGCAAAATGTGAAGAGACCTTCACAAAAAGGTGCCCGATGTCGGCCGCAGCGGGCGGAGGCGTGGCGATTCTCCTGATTTCGCCGCTGTGACGCGAATGGCAGCGTTTGTGCGTCGAGTACGTGCTGCTAGGGATACGTGTGTGATCTCCTCGCCGAGGTGCGCGTGGCATCCGTCCTGATGAGGGCCGCTTTCGGCGCGACGGCAGAGTGTGACCGGCGGTAATAACCCGAATGGAGCACAACGGTTGCATCTGGTGCCGTAACGATCAACTCCGGTACTTCTTGACACGTGACCGGGCGAACCCGGTTACTGAATCACGAAATCGAGGTCCCGCGCCGGACAACGCGGGGCAATGGAGGAGATCACCATGGGGAATTTCGCGCGCAGAACGGCCAGGAGCGCGGCCGTTGCGGTGATGGCATGCGCGGCGGCTCTGGGTGCCAGCGCAACCGCGGGGGCGGCCGACGACCCGTCGGCCAAGACTCCCGTCAAGCCGTTCGTCGTCGGCGGGGAAGAAGCCAACATCGAGGACTACCCGTACACGGTGCGGCTGATCACGCCGGACGGGTTCGGGTTCTGTGGCGGCTCGCTGGTCGCCCCGGACAAGGTGGTCACGGCTGCGCACTGCGTCGAGGGCGCCGAGCTGGAGGACTTCAAGGTGGTGTCCGGCCGGACGGTGATGAGTTCGGACGAGGGCACCGTGTCCGACGTCAGCGACATCTGGGTGCACCCCGAGTACGACTGGAGCGACTTCAACCACGACGTGGCAGTGGTGACGCTGGCGGAGCCGGTGGATCAGGGCACTGTGGAGCTGGCGCCGTTGGACGACCCGGCCTACCAAGCGGGCACCATGGCCACCACGCTGGGCTGGGGCGACACCACCGAGGGCGGTGAGCAGTCCGACCACCTGATGAAGGTGGACGTGCCGGTGACCTCGGACGAGGAGTGCAGCGCGGCCTACGGCTCGCTGTACGAGGCGGACGGCATGATCTGCGCCGGCTTCCCCGAGGGTGGCAAGGACGCCTGCAACGGCGACTCCGGTGGTCCGCTGGTGGTGGGCAACAAGCTGATCGGGGTCGTGTCGTGGGGCGAAGGGTGCGCTCGGCCGGGCAAGCCGGGGGTGTACTCCCGTATCGGCAGCTTCTACGACGAGCTGCAGGAGCAGATCGGCGGAAGCGAACCGACGTCCCCGCAGAAATGACGCGGTGACGGCCGGGCGGTAGGCGCGTGACCGCTTGTCGCCCGGCAACGGAGGCGAAGGCAAGGGGCGGATCGTCAGCGATCCGCCCCTTGCCGTTGTCGGCCGATGCTCAGTCGTCGTCGTACCGGTCGTCGTCATCACTGTGCCGATCGTGGTGATCGTCGTCGTACCGGTCGTCGTCGTGCCTGTCGTCGCGGTCGTCCCGGTCGATGCGGGTGACTTCGCCGGTCACGGCGTCGACGTGGACCTCGATTTCCTGCCGGTCGTGCACCACCTCGACGTCCCACACGGTCCGGCCGTGCTCGGACTCGCGCTCGATGTCGACGGCCGTGCCGCCGCCAATGTGGCCGACGGCGATCACGGACGCTTGCTCGGCGGTGATTGCCTGGCCGTCGGCGGGAGACCGAGGCGTGGGGTTCGCCGTGCCGGAGTCCGTGGTCGCCGCGGGCTCCAGCTGGGTGGGCGTCCCGATGGCCCGCTGAGCCGAGGGGGCGACGTTCGTGTCGTCATCGCTCGTCGCGAGCAGGACGCCGCCGGTCACCACGGCGGCCGCGGCCGCCAGTCCAGCCAGGGTCGTGATTGGCTTCATGGTCCGCCCTTTCGTCGATGCGGTGTTGGCACCGTCGACGATTCCCTGCCCCGATCCAGCGGCGCGCTGCCAGACGGTTAAGGCAAGCCCAAAAGGTCCATGCGCACGCTGAGGCCACCGCCGGGAGAGGTGCCCAGGGTCAGGCCACCCCCGCTCCGCTCGGCGGCCCGCCGGGCGATGTCCAGCCCTAGACCGCTGGACCCCGTCCCGGACCGGCCTCGGCCTGCCAAGCCGGCCTCCGGCAGCCCCGGACCGTCGTCCTCCACCCACAGCACCGCGCCGCCGCCCGGGCGGGGCTGCAAGCGGACGGTGAAGTCGGTGCCGTCTGGCGTGTGGGCGAAGACGTTGCCCAGCAGGGCGTCCAGGCTGGCCGTCAGGTCGCCGCGGCTGCACTGCACCGGCAGCGGCCCGGGAGCGATCTCGTAGGCCGGCTTGCGGCCGGTGTCCTCGGCCAGCGCGGCCCAGAACTCCACCCGCTCGCGCACCACCTCTGCGGCGTCGCACCCGGCGGCTGGCTCACTGCTGCGGCGGCGCGCCTGGGCGATGACCTGGGTGACCGCACGTTCCACCGCATCGACCCCGTTGCCGATGCGTTCCGCCTCGTCCGGATCCTGCAGGGCTTCGGCTTCCAGGCGAAGTGCGGTGAGCGGCGTGCGCACCCGGTGCGACAGGTCCGCCACCGTTTCCCGTTCCTCGGCCAGCAGCTCGTCGATCCGGCTGCCCAGGTGATTGAGCGCTCTGGCCACCACCCCGATCTCGGCGGGTGCCTTGGTGTCGGCGCGCGCGGTCAGATCACCGCTGGAGAGGCGGTTCGACACGTCCGCCAGCTCGATGGTCGAACGCACCAGCCGCTGCGCCATCCGGTCGGCGACCAGCAAACTGACCGTCAGCAGCGCGACGCCGAGCCCGCTGAGCACCAGCCATGCGCGCTCCACGCCCGCGCTGAGCAGAGCGTCCGGCACGAACGCCCGGATCACCGCGTTGCCGCCGGTGCCGTCGCGGACCGCGAAGACGATTTCCCGGCCGCCGGGAACGTCGGCCGAGGCGCTCGTGCCCCGGCTGCCCAGCCGCACCAAGGCGCTGTGCGGGCTGGGATGCCCCAGCTGGGTCCCGTCGCTGAGGAAGACCGTGAGGTCGTGAGCCGACGCCTGATCCGCCTGAGCCACGCTGACCTCGAGCGACGCCCGGTCGGTGGTGGCGATGAGGGAGCTGAGCGCCTGCGCCTGGGTGGTGGCGGCCTGCACGGCCCGGTCTGCGGCGACGTCGCGGATCAGGAGCGCCAACGGCACCAGGAACGCCACCAGCACCAGCGACGTGGTGGCGGCGACGAGCAGCAACACCCGGCGGCGCATCAGCCCTCTGGCGCAGCGATGCGCACCCCGACACCGCGGATGGAGTGCAGGTAGCGCGGTTCGTGCGCGGTTTCGCCGAGCTTGCGGCGCAGCCAGGACAGGTGCACGTCGACCGTTTTGTCGGCACCGCCGTAGGGCAACTGCCACACCTCGGCCAGCAACTCGCGCTTGCTGATCACTTCACCGGCGCGTGCGGTCAGGTAGTGCAGCAGAGCGAACTCCCGTGGGGTCAGGTCCAGGGGCCTGCCCTCCAGGGTCGCCTCGCGGGTGCGTGGATCGATGCGCAGCTGGCCGACCTCGACGACCTGGCTGTTCTTCTGCTCGCCGCCGCGCCGCAGGACGGCGCGAATGCGGGCATCGAGCTGCGCTGCGCTGAACGGCTTGACGATGTAGTCGTCCGCGCCGGCGTTGAGCAGCGCGACGATCTCGGACTCGTCGTCCCGTGCGGTGGCGACGACCACCGGAACTTTGCTGGCCCCGCGCAGCATCCGCAGCACGGTCCGGCCGTCGACGTCCGGCAACCCGAGGTCGAGAACCACCGTGTCCGGGCGGGAGTTCACCGCCTGCTCCAAGCCCGCCATGCCGGTCCCCACCGACGAGACGGCATGGCCGCGTTCGGACAGCCCACGGATCAACGCGGCGCGGATGGCGGCGTCGTCCTCGATCAGCAGCACGTGCGGCACGTCGTCCAACTTAAGCCACTGACGTGCGCATTCGGGGGCAACTCACGGCATGATGAGGCTGCCATAGCGCAGTTTTAACCATCGGGGGCCATGCTGGGAGCGTGGCCGAGCGGAACAAGACGCGTGTGGCGGGAGTCGTGCTGGCCTGGCTGCTTGCCGCGGGGGCGGCCACGCTGATCGGCGTCGTCGCCGTGGGTGCGATCGGCAGCGGCATCGTGGACTCCCCCCAACGTCCGCTCAGCCAGGAGGAGGTCGACCAGCGCCTGGCCGCGGCACCGGGGCAGGCGCCTGCCCCGCAGTCCTCCACGCCACGGTCGCAGCCCCTGCGGTCTGCACCCGCGTCGTCGCCGCCTGCCACGAAACCGACGACACGGTCGTTCACCAGCCGCGGGGGCAGCGTGGTGGCCCGCTGCTCGCCGCTGTCCGTGGTGCAGATCGTGCCCGCGCAAGGGTTCGAGCTCGACGAGGTCGACGACCGCGGCCACGACAGGGCACGCATCCGGTTCGAGTCCGACAATGACGTGCGTGTCACCGTCGAGCTCAGCTGCAGCGGGAACACACCGGTCGCGCAGACCAAGGTCGAGACCGAGTCCGACGACGACGATTGACCCGACGATTGACCCGCGGCCGGTCAGCGGCTCGATGCGACGCCGGGGGTCTCGTGACTCCCCGCGAAGCACCCGGTGTGCGGACGGCGAGCCGCACCTCGCGGCGCTGAGCCCGCCGGGTCCGGCGGGAGCGTCACCAGCCGCGTTCCCACCACTCCGGCAGTTTCCCTCGTTCCGCGCCGAGCGTGGAGTCGTCGCCGTGGCCGGGGTAGAACCAGGTGTCGTCGGGCAGGACGTTGAAGATCCGTTCCTCGACGTCGGTCATCAGCTGCTTGAAGTTCTCCGGAGTGGTGGTCTTCCCGACGCCACCCGGGAACAGCGAATCGCCGGTGAACAGGTGCGGGTGGCCTTCCGGATCGCGGTACAGCAAGGCGATCGAGCCCGGTGTGTGGCCGCGCAGGTGGATCACTTCGAGCTGACACGAGCCGACCGAGATGGTGTCGCCGTGTTCGAGCAGGAAGTCGGGCGGGACGGGCAGCGGATCGGCGTCCAGCGGGTGCGCGGCCGTGTTGGCGCCGTACGCGCCGGCCACCGCGCCCAGTGCCTGCCAGTGGTCCCGATGCTGGTGCGTGGTGACGATGGTGCGCAGCGTGGGACGTTCCCGGTCGTAGCCGATCATGTCGGAGATCCGGTCCGGGTCGTTCGCCGCGTCGATCAGCAGCGCCTCCCCGCTTTCCCGGTCGACAAGCAGGTACGTGTTGTTGTCCATCGGGCCGACCGAGAGTTTGGTGATGGTCAGCGCGGCGAGCGTGCGCCGCTGGGCGTCTCCGCCAGGCTCGACATGCCCGGTGTAGTCCTCACTGATCCGCATGCGTGCAGGTTATGCCGCGCCGCACCGCCGCTCCACCCCGGGCCGGGGTGCGTCCTCGTGCCCATCGGGCGCCCGTCCGTGGGCCGGATCCGCGGCCGAGGACGGCGCTGCCGGACGGTCCGCCGGGGTGCGCTGCGGCCACCGCGGGCAAGGATCCCGGACCACCTGCCGGGCGGTCGCTCGATCCGCCGGCCAGCGGGGCGGCGAAGTGCGCAGGTCGCGGCCGCCCCAGCCGGACGTTGTCGGTGCCCGCGCCTAGCATGGGGGAGGTCGGCGAGTCCGACCGATTGCCGCTGCCGAATCCAATCCGAGGAAGGGGCCACCCGGGTGTCCGATCGTCTCGTCGTCCGAGGTGCGCGCGAACACAATCTGAAGAGCGTCGATCTCGACCTGCCGCGCGACAGCATGGTGGTGTTCACCGGCCTGTCCGGCTCGGGCAAGTCGTCGCTGGCGTTCGACACCATCTTCGCGGAGGGGCAGCGGCGGTACGTCGAGTCGCTGTCGGCGTATGCGCGGCAGTTCCTCGGCCAGATGGACAAGCCGGACGTCGACTTCATCGAGGGGCTGTCGCCCGCGGTGTCGATCGACCAGAAATCCACCTCGCGCAACCCGCGTTCCACGGTCGGCACGATCACCGAGGTCTACGACTACCTGCGCCTGCTGTACGCGCGGGCGGGCAAGCCGCACTGTCCGCAGTGCGGCGAGCCGATCGCCAAGCAGACCCCGCAGCAGATCGTCGACCAGGTGCTGGCGATGGAGGAGGGCACCAGGTTTCAGGTGCTCGCCCCGATCGTGCGCGGCCGCAAGGGCGAGTACGTCGACCTGTTCTCCAACCTGCAGCAGCAGGGCTACGCGCGCGTGCGGGTGGACGGCCAGGTCTATCCGCTCACCGATCCGCCGAAGCTGAAGAAGCAGGAGAAGCACGACATCGCGGCGGTGATCGACCGGCTGACCGTCAAGCCGTCGGCGAAGCAGCGGCTGACCGATTCGATCGAGACCGCGCTGCGGTTGGCCGACGGGCTGGTCGAGTTGGAGTTCGTGGACCTGCCGGAGCACGACCCCGGCCGGATACGCGGCTTCTCCGAGCACCTGGCGTGCCCGAACGGCCACGCGCTCGCGGTGGAGGATTTCGAGCCGCGGTCGTTCTCGTTCAACTCGCCGTACGGCGCGTGCCCGGAGTGCACCGGTATCGGCGTGCGCAAGGAGGTCGACCCGGAGCTGGTGGTGCCGGACGACTCGCTGTCGCTCGCCGAAGGAGCGATCGCGCCGTGGGCGGTGGGCCAGTCGGCGGAGTACTTCCAGCGGCTGCTCACCGCGCTGGCCGAGACGATCGGATTCCGCATGGACACGCCGTGGCGTGACCTGCCCGCGAAGGTGCAGAAGGCGGTGCTGCACGGCACCAGCGAGCAGGTGCACGTCCGGTATCGCAACCGGTACGGCCGCCAGCGCTCCTACTACGCCAACTTCGAGGGCGTCATCCCGTTCCTGGAGCGCCGCCGGGAGCAGACCGAGTCCGAGTACATGCGGGAGCGGTACGAGGGCTACATGCGCGAGGTGCCGTGCCCCGCGTGCCAGGGCACCAGGCTGAAGCCGGAGATCCTGGCCGTGACCTTGGAGCACGAGACGCTGGGGCCCCGCTCGATCGCCGAGGTCACCGCGTTGTCGGTGGCGGAGGCGGCGGAGTTCCTCGACGGGCTCAAGCTCGACGAGCGGCAGGCGATGATCGCGGGCGCGGTGCTGAAGGAAATCCAGGCGCGCCTGCGCTTCCTGCTCGACGTGGGGCTGGACTACCTGTCGCTGGACCGCGCGGCGGGCACGCTGTCCGGCGGGGAGGCGCAGCGCATCCGGCTGGCCACCCAGATCGGGTCCGGCCTGGTCGGCGTGCTGTACGTGCTGGACGAGCCGTCGATCGGCCTGCACCAGCGGGACAACCACCGGCTGATCGAGACGCTGACCCGGCTGCGCGACCTGGGCAACACCCTCATCGTGGTCGAGCACGACGAGGACACCATCCGGGCCGCCGACTGGGTGGTGGACATCGGCCCGGGGGCGGGGGAGCACGGTGGGCAGATCGTGCACAGCGGGCCGTACGAGGAACTGCTGTCCAACGAACGCTCGCTGACCGGTGACTACCTGGCGGGCCGCAGAGAGATCCCGCTGCCGGTGTCGCGCCGCCCGGCGTCGAAGCGGAACAGGCTGACCGTGGTCGGTGCGCGCGAGCACAACCTGCGCAACATCGACGTGTCGTTCCCGCTCGGCTGCCTGGTCGCGGTGACCGGGGTGTCCGGGTCCGGCAAGTCCACGCTGGTCAACGACATCCTCGCCACGGTGCTGGCGAACAAGCTGAACGGTGCGCGGCAGGTGCCGGGCAGGCACACCCGGGTGCGTGGCCTCGACCTGGTGGACAAGCTGGTGCGGGTGGACCAGTCGCCGATCGGCCGCACGCCGCGGTCCAATCCGGCGACCTACACCGGGGTGTGGGACCACATCCGCAAGTTGTTCGCGGCCACCACGGAGGCGAAGGTTCGCGGGTATCAGCCCGGCCGGTTCTCGTTCAACGTCAAGGGCGGGCGCTGCGAGGCGTGCGCGGGCGACGGCACGATCAAGATCGAGATGAACTTCCTGCCGGACGTCTACGTGCCGTGCGAGGTGTGCAAGGGCGCCAGGTACAACCGCGAGACCCTGGAGGTGCACTACAAGGGCAAGACGGTTGCGGACGTGCTGGACATGCCCATCGAGGAGGCCGCGGAGTTCTTCGAGCCGATCAAGCCGATCCACCGGCATCTGCAGACGCTGGTGGACGTGGGCCTCGGCTACGTGCGGCTGGGGCAGCCGGCGCCCACCCTGTCCGGCGGCGAGGCGCAGCGGGTGAAACTGGCCGCCGAGCTGCAGAAGCGCTCCACCGGGCGCACCGTCTACATCCTCGACGAGCCGACCACCGGGCTGCACTTCGAGGACATCCGCAAGCTGCTGGTGGTGATGCACGGCCTGGTGGACAAGGGCAACACGGTGATCGTCATCGAGCACAACCTGGACGTCATCAAGACGGCCGACTGGATCATCGACATGGGGCCGGAGGGCGGCTCCGGCGGTGGAACGGTGGTGGCCGAAGGCACCCCGGAGGACGTGGCGGCGAACGAGGCGAGCTACACGGGGCAGTTCCTCAAGCCCATTCTCGGCTGACCGCCGAGGCACACCGTCGCCCGGCGCGATCCGCGCGGCCCGGCCCACGCCTGGCAGGTCGGTCAGGCCGCTCGCCCACAGCCTCGACCTGGCCGCACTGGCCCTGCCAGTTGCCGATGACGGCGGGTTCCGGCCGCGCATCGCCGAACTGCGTGGTGACCGGCCAGCTCCCCGCAGGAACAACGGCGGCATGGCCCCGGGCCGCCCAGCTTGCTGAGCAGGGCGGCGTCTGCTGCTCGGTGCGCCGGCTCGCCCAGGAAGTCGCATACTGGCGCCGTGAGCTTGCACGAGTACCGGTTCCGGACGTCGTGGCACGTGGCCGCGCCTGCGGAACTGGTGTTCCGCGAGGTCACCGACGTGTCCGGCTATCCGCGCTGGTGGCCGGACGTCCGGTCGGTGCTGCGCCTGGACGACGACACCGCGGAAGTGGTGTGCCGTGCGATGCTGCCGTATCGCATCGTGATCCGCCTGCACCGGGTGGAGGAAGACCCGGATGCGGGCAGGTTGTGCGTCCGGCTGACCGGTGATCTCGACGGCTCGCTGCGAGCATGGGTCCGCGAACATGCCGACGGCACCGTGCTCGAGATCGTTCAAGAGGTCGTTGCACGCAAACCCTTGTTGCGCTGGTGCGCCCTGGTGGCTCGCCCGGTGTTCCGGCTGAACCACGCCGTGATGATGAATCGCGGACACCGTGGCCTTCGCGCCCACCTCGCACCATGATCGGCGGATCCCTGCAGCCGCCAGGCCTGCGACGTCCCCGCGCCGACAAGCGTACTGGGCAGGTCGGCGTAGCCACGGGGTCGGAGGCTTGCCGGCAGCGCGCTGGACCGCGGCGCCCGGCCGGTCGTGCGCATCCCAGCCGTGGGGGCTGGCGGAGCGTGTGAATCCGGGATCCGACGGTTGCCTCGGAGGGCGAACCGTGGCCGGTCGCCGCGGCTGCGCGGTCGCCGGGTCGTGCGCTCCCGAGGCGCTACGGCCGCCCCCGCAGGCGTACCCGCGGCCTGGCCCGCAGGAAGAGGCTGACGTAGCCGGACGATGGCTGGCCGACTCCAGCCGTCCACGGTGCGCTCGGCCCGCTGCCGGAGAACCCGTCGAGACGCCGATGGCCGGAGCGCTGGTGCCCCGGCCATCGGTCGTGAAATCGCCGCGACGTCGCGCCCGCAATGTCAGGCGGTCACCTTCTCCCGCTCCGGCTCGCCCGCGGCGGCCGGCTCGGTGTGGTGATCGTCCAGCATGGTCTGCTCGTCGAACGGATCCTGTCCGGTCAGCACCCGCCGCGCCTGCTGGCGGTCCAGCTCCCCGGTCCAGTGGCCGATCAACACGGTGGCCACCGCGTTGCCCGCGAAATTGGTCAGGGCCCGCGCCTCGCTCATGAACCGGTCGATGCCGACGATGAAGCCGACGCCGTCGACCAGTTCCGGCCGGTGCGTCTGCAGGCCGCCCGCCAGCGTGGCCAGGCCGGCGCCGGTCACACCCGCCGCACCCTTGGACGCGATGATCATGAACAGCAGCAGCGCGATCTGCTCGCCGACGCCGAGCGGGCTGCCCTGCGCGGCGGCGATGAACAGCGTCGCCATCGTCAGGTAGATGGCGGTGCCGTCGAGGTTGAACGAGTAGCCGGTGGGCACGGTGATCCCGACGACCGGCTTGCTCACCCCCATGTGCTCCATCTTCGCGATCAGCCGCGGCAGCGCCGACTCGCTGGACGAGGTGGACAGGATCAGCAGGAACTCCCGCGCCAGGTAGCGCAGCAGCTGCCACAGGTTGATCCGGGCGACGAACCACAGCACGGCACCGAGCACCACGAACACGAACACGATGCAGGTGGCGTAGAAGCCGAGCATGATGACGGCCAGGCTCTTCAACGCCGCCCAGCCGGTGTCGCCGACGACCGCCGCGATGGCGCCGAACGCGCCGACCGGGGCCGCCCACATGATCATGGCGAGGATGCGGAACACCAGCCGCTGGAAGTGCTCGATCCCGCGCAGGATCGGCGCGCCCGCCGGGCCGAGTCGCTGCAGCGCGAACCCGGCCAGCAGGGCGATCAGCAAGGTCTGCAGCACCGATCCGGAGGTCAGTGCGGACACCAGGGTTTCCGGAATGATGCCGAGCAGGAACTCCTCGGTGGACTCGCCGCCCTGCGCCGACTGCTGAGCCTTGGCCACGGCGTCCGGGTCGAGCCGCATGCCCTCGCCCGGGTGGAGCACGTTGCCCACGACCAGCCCGATCGCCAACGCGACCGTGGACATGATCAGGAAGTAGGTCAGCGCCAGGGCGCCGACCTTGCCGACCTTGGCCGCTTTCGCGACCGAGCCGATGCCGAGCACGATCGTGCAGAAGATGATCGGGCTGATCATCATCTTGATCAGCTTGACGAAGCCTTCCCCGAGCGGCTTGAGGTGCTCGGAGGAAAAATCGGGGAAGGCGAAGCCCACGACAATGCCCAGCACGACCGCGCCGACCACCGCCAGGTACAAGTAGTGCACCCGGTCTCGGCGAGCCGGCGGTGCGGTGGCGGCAGGCTCCTTCGCCATCAGTGCCTCCTCCAGACGTCGGTTGTGCGTGGGTAGCACTATCGGGGGACTTGTGACTCCGGTCACCGTTATGTTCATTCCGTTCACTCACGGCACGATCCGGAGGCGGCGATGGCCCAGCGACCGAGCAGGCCGCGGCGACCGTGGAGCCTGGCGGGACAGCTGCTGGTTCTGTTGCTGGTGATGGTCGCGGTGCTGGTCGGCGCGGGCGTGCTGCTGGCTTACCGGGAGGCCGCCAGGGCGAGCGAGGATGCGGCCAGGGAGGAGTCCACCGCGGTTGCCGTCGCCGTGGCGCGGATGCCGGACGTTCAGCAGGCGCTGCGCAGCGACGATCCCACGCGGCGCTTGCAGCCACTTGCCGAGCGGGTGCGTACCGACACCGGTGTCGACTTCATCACGATCATGGCCCCGGACGGCACCCGCTACACCCACCCGAACCCGGAGCAGATCGGCGGCACGTTCCTGGGACATCGCGGTCCGGCGCTGCGTGGGCAGATCTTCACCGAGACCTACACCGGCACGCTCGGCCCGTCGATCCGGGCCGTCGTCCCCGTCCACCACGGCGACGAGATCGTGGGCCTGGTCAGCGTCGGCATCACGGTCGAGGCGGTCACCGCGGAGCTGAACGAGCGGCTGGGTCCGTTGCTGATGCTCGCGGGCGCCGTGCTGGCCGTCGGGATCGCCGGCTCGTGGCTGGTGAGCTCCCGCCTGAAGAAGCAGACGCGCGGTGTCGGGCCGGCCGAACTGGCGCGCATGTTCTCCTACTACGAAGCGATCCTGCACGCCGTCCGGGAGGGGCTGATCCTGGTCGACGCCGACGGCCGGGTCGGGCTGTGCAACGACAGCGCCCGCGCGCTGCTCGGTTTGCCGGAGACACCGCCGGAGGGCACGCCGGTGGCCGAGCTCGGCCTCCCGGATCCGTTGGCCGACGCACTCACGTCGACCCGGCCGCGCCCCGACGAGATCCACGTGACCGACGACCGTGTCCTGGTGGTGAACACCTCCCAGGTGCGCAGCGGCGACCGGCCGATGGGCAACGTGGTGACGCTGCGCGACCACACCGAGCTGGAGGCGTTGACCGGCGAGCTGAACACCGTGCGGGGGTTCGCCGAGTCGCTCCGGTCGCAGGCCCACGAGGCGGCCAATCGCCTGCACACCGTCGTCTCGCTGGTCGAGCTCGGCCGCACGGAGGAAGCTGTGCGGTTCGCCACCGCGGAACTGGAGATCGCCCAGCAGCTGACCGACCGAGTGGTTGGCGCGGTCGCCGAGCCCGTGCTGGCCGCGTTGCTGCTCGGCAAGCTGGCCGAGGCGAACGAGCGCGGGATCGAGCTGGTGCTGGAGGAGGGAGCGGCGGTGGACGATTCGCTGATCGGCGACCACGGCATCGCGCCGAGGGACGCCGTGACGGTGCTCGGCAATCTCGTCGACAATGCCATGGACGCGGCGGTACAAGGTGGCAGGACCCCGCCACGGGTCCGGGTCGATCTGCGCGGCGAGGGCGGTGAACTGTTCATGCGAGTGTCCGACAACGGTGCCGGCGTGCTGGACACCGAGATGGTGTTCCGGCGCGGCTGGTCCACGAAATCCGCGCCGGGGCACGGCCTGGGGCTGGCTCTGGTCGGCCAGGTGGTGCGGCGCTACCGCGGCTCGGTGGACGTGCGCAACGACAGCTCCGGCGGAGCAGTGTTCACTGTGCGGCTGCCTGCCGGGGTGCGCTCGTGAGCCCGCCGTCCGACATCGCCGTGCTCGTGGTGGAGGACGAGCCGATCGCCGCACAAGCGCACTGCGAGTACGTCGAACGCGTGCCCGGGTTCACCGTGGCAGGCGTGGCGCATTCCGGTGCGGAGGCGACGCGTTTCCTCAAGTCCGGGCATGCCGACTTGGTGCTGCTCGACTTCTACCTGCCGGACACGCACGGGCTGACGTTGTGCCGGGGGCTGCGTGCCGCCGGCAATCCGGTCGACGTCATCGCCGTGACGTCGGCGCGCGACCTCGAGGTGGTGAAGGCTGCCGTCTCGGTCGGCGTCGTGCAGTACTTGATCAAGCCGTTCACCTTCGCCACGCTGCGGGACAAGCTCACCGCCTACGCCCGCTACCGCCAGGCGTCCGGGGAAGCCGACCAGTCGGAGGTCGATCGCATCCTCGGCACGCTGCGCACGGTCGACCACGGCGCGCTGCCGAAAGGGATGAGCGGCGCGACGTTGGAGGCGATCATGGCGGCGCTGCGCGAGGCGGCGGACGGCCTCTCGGCGGCGGAGGCCGGCAGACGCACCGGGACGTCCAGGGTGACCGCCCGGCGCTATCTGGAGTACCTGGCCGACAGCGGCGTGGTCGAGCGTCGTCCGTCCTACGGCCAGGTCGGGCGGCCGGAGCTGCGATACCGTACGGTGAAGCGGCCATGATCGACGTGTCCGGGCGCGCGATTCCGATCGTGCAGGCACCGATGGCGGGTGGGGTGTCGACACCTGCCCTGGTGCAGGCGGTGACCAGCGCGGGTGGCCTGGGTTTCCTCGCGGGCGGCTACCTGCGAGCGGATGCTCTGCGGGAGCAGATCCGCGCGGTGCGGCAGGCAACCGACCAGCCCTTCGGTGTGAATCTGTTCGTCCCCGAACCGCCGCGTCGCGAAGTCGACCTGCGGCCGTACTGCGAGCGCCTGCGGCCGGTCGCCGAGCGTTACGGTGTGACGATTCCCGAGCCGGACTGGCAGGACGACGACTTCTTCGCGGAGAAGGTGGAGATGCTGCTCGCCGAGCGCGTTCCGGTGGTCTCGTTCACCTTCGGCATTCCGGACGCCGGGGTGATCGAGGCCTTCCGTGCCGCAGGCAGCACCGTGATCGTCACGGTCACCACCGCCGACGAGGCACGGAACGCGGTGACTGCCGGGGCGGACGCGCTGTGCGTGCAGGGGCCGGAGGCCGGCGGGCACCGCAGCACGCACCGGATGACCGACGAGCCGGGCCGGGCCCCCCTCGTCGAGCTGCTGCGCCGGATCCGGCCCGGCGTGCCGGTGATCGCGGCAGGTGGCATGGCGACACCGGACGCGATCGCTGCGGCACTGGCCGCGGGCGCTTCCGCCGTTCAACTCGGGACCGCGTTCGTCCGGAGCGACGAATCCGGCGCGAAACAGGCGCACAAGGACGCGCTGGCCGATCCAGGACGCCCGGACACGGTCGTCACGCGCGCGTTCACCGGCCGCCCTGCCCGGGCCATCCGTACGTCGTTCGTCGAGCAGTTCGACGGCGCCACGCCGGCGGTCCATCCGCAGGTGCACCAGCTGACCGCGCCGATTCGTGCGGCAGCCGCGGCCGCCGGGGACCCGGAGGGCCTGGCCTTGTGGGCAGGAACCGGTCATCGCACGGCCCGCACCGGCCCGGCGGCCGAGATCGTCGCGGAACTGTGGACGCAGGCCGAGCGCCTGCGCTAGCCGGAGCCGGGGACGCCCTGGCTAGTGCACCGGTCCGGTGTACTTCTCTCCGGGGCCTTGTCCGGGCGGATCCGGCACGGGGGAGGCCTCCCGGAACGCACGCTGCACCGATTGCAGGCCGTCACGCAGCGGCGCCGCGTGGGCACCCAGGTACTCGGCCGACGCCGTGACCAGACCGGCGAGCGCCGTGATCAGCCTGCGTGCCTCGTCAAGGTCCCGGCGCGGGCTGGTGTCGGGATCCTCGTCGGCCAAGCCCAGGCGCTCGGCGGCCGCGGACAGCAGCATGACGGCGGCCCTGGTGACAACCTCGACGCTGGGGACGTCGGCAAGGTCCCGCTGCGGCAGCTCGGAATACTCTCCATCCCTGGCCGCGTTCGCACTATCATCAGCCACGTCTGGTACCCTGCCATGAGCCACTCACACCCGGATGTCCGGGTGTGAGCAAGTGGAGCCCCGCTCCCACCCGAGTCGCCGCTTCGAGGCGGCCGGGTCCGGTCTCGCCGATGGCACCATCGGCGAGGTGTCCGCCGGTGCGGACACGATCGGAGTTGTGGGCCCCACTGCCGATGGCAGGTGGGGCCCGACGCTTGTCGGCGTCAAGGGGGCCCCGGACGACAACAGCAAAGGCAACAACGGACCAAGGAGGCCCCATCAGCTCCGACACGCGCATCAACGAGCGCATCCGCGTGCCCGAAGTTCGGCTCGTCGGGCCGAACGGCGAGCAGGTAGGCATCGTCCGCATCGAGGATGCATTGCGCCTGGCGCAGGAGGCCGATCTCGACCTGGTCGAGGTCGCCCCGCAGGCACGCCCTCCGGTGGCGAAACTCATGGACTTCGGCAAGTACAAGTACGAGGCTGCCCAGAAGGCCCGTGAGTCCCGCCGGAACCAGCAGCAGACGGTGATCAAGGAGCAGAAGCTCCGGCCGAAGATCGACGACCACGACTACGAGACGAAGAAGGGCCACGTCGCCCGCTTCCTCAAGAGCGGCAACAAGGTCAAGGTCACCATCATGTTCCGCGGCCGGGAGCAGTCGCGTCCCGAGCTCGGATTCCGGCTGCTGCAGCGGCTGGCCGACGACGTGGCCGACCTCGGCGTCGTCGAGTCCGCACCGAAGCAGGACGGCCGCAACATGGTGATGGTGCTGGCGCCCATCAAGCAGCAGAAGGGCAAGAAGGCCGGCAAGGACGCCGAGTCCAGCAAGCGATCTGCCCGCTCGGGCAGGTAGACGGGTCAGGTCACGACCACCGCCCCGGCAGAGGGCGGTATCGGCCTGCCATGAGAAGGAAGAGAATTCATGCCTAAGCAGAAGACGCACAGCGGTACCGCCAAGCGGATCAAGGTCACCGGCAGTGGCCGGCTGCGTCGTCAGCGTGCCGGCAGGCGGCACCTGTTGGAGCGGAAGTCGAGCCGCGTGACGCGCCGCCTGGAAGGCACCGGCGACGTCGCCAAGGCCGACGTGAAGACCGTCCGGAGGATGCTCGGCATCTGACGGTGCCCGGCGCCGGACAGCACATTCCGGCCAACTGACCACGACCACCCCGGGGCGGCGGATCCGCCCCCGAGATTCGACAGGATGGACCCATGGCACGCGTCAAGCGGGCAGTGAACGCCCAGAAGAAGCGTCGCGCGATTCTCGAGCAGGCGAAGGGCTACCGCGGGCAGCGCTCCCGGCTGTACCGCAAGGCCAAGGAGCAGTCGCTGCGCTCGCTCAACTACGCCTACCGCGACCGCAGGGCGCGCAAGGGCGACTTCCGGCAGCTGTGGATCACCAGGATCAACGCGGCGGCCCGCGCCAACGGCATGACCTACAACCGCTTCATCCAGGGCCTGAAGGCCGCCGAGGTGGAAGTCGACCGCAAGATCCTGGCCGACCTGGCGGTCAACGACGCGACCGCGTTCACCGCGCTGGTCGAGCTGGCCAAGCAGAACGTTCCGGCCCAGGAAGCGAAGAAGTCGGCCTGATCACGCAGGAGATCTTCACCCACCGCACACCACGGGTGGTGGCCGCCCGGAAGCTGACCACGCGCTCCGGCCGGTCGGCGGCCGGGCGGTTTCTCGCCGAAGGGGCGCAAGCGGTCCGCGAGGCGCTGGCGCGCGCGGCAGGCCGCGATCGCCCCGCAGCGGTGCACGAGCTGTTCGTCACCGAGCAGGCCGCGAGCAGGCACGCGGACCTGGTGCGGCAGGCTCGTGCCGCCGGGGTGCGGGTCTCCACCGTGACTCCGCGCGCGGCCGAGCTGCTGTCCGAGACGGTCACGCCGCAGGGGCTGGTCGCCGTGTGCGACACCGTGGACGTCACCGTGGCCGAGGCCATCGGCGACAGCCCGCGCATGGTGGCGGTGCTGGTGGGGGTGTCCGATCCGGGCAACGCCGGCACCGTGGTGCGGGTCGCGGACGCGGCGGGCGCGGACGCAGTGGTGCTCGCCGGCGATTCGGTGGACCCGCACAATGGCAAATGCGTGCGGGCGTCGACCGGGAGCTTGTTCCATCTGCCCGTGGCTCGCGAGCGCGATGTGGCGGACGTTATGACTGCGTGCCGTGCCGCCGGGCTTCGCGTTGTCGCCGCTGACGGGCGCGCGACGCAGCGGCTGGACGACGCCGACGTGGAGGCCGCGCTGGCCGAGCCGACGGCGTGGCTGTTCGGCAACGAAGCGCACGGCCTGGCACCCGAGGTGACCCGGGCCGCCGACGCCGCCGTGGCCGTGCCGATCTACGGCGCCGCGGAGAGCCTGAACCTGGCCACAGCGGCAGCCGTCTGCCTGTACGCGACCGCTCGCGCGCAGCGCTCGCAGAGCAGCCGACAGTGACGTAGACGAGTCAGAGCGAGGAGGCGAGGGGGCCGGTCCCGTTCCGCGGCAGCCGATGCGGCACGATCTTGGTGCACGGAACGTGGTCATCAAGCCGGCCGAGGAGTCATGAACGCAACACCACCAGCCGAACTCGCGCAGTCCGCACTGGACGAGGCCGTCCGGTCCGCGCGGGAGGCTTTCGCTGCCGCCGCGGACCTGGACGAGCTGGCCGCGGTGAAACCCACGCACCTGGGCGACGGCTCGCCGGTGCTGCGCGCCCGCCGGATGATCGGCTCGCTGGACGCCAAGGACCGGGCCGCGGCGGGCAAGCGGGTCAACGAGGCCCGGCAAGCCATCCAGTCCGCCTACGACGAGCGGTTGGCCCAGCTGCGCGCCGAGCGGGACGAGAAGGTCCTGCGCCAGGAGGCGGTCGACGTCACGCTGCCGTGGGACCGGATCCCGCGTGGCGCCCGCCACCCGGTGATCACCATGGCCGAGCGGATCGCGGACGTGTTCGTCGGCATGGGCTACGAGGTCGTCGACGGCCCGGAGCTGGAGGCCGAGTGGTTCAACTTCGACGCGTTGAACTTCGGCAAGGACCACCCGGCCCGGCTGATGGCGGACACGTTCTACGTCGCGCCGGAGGACTCGCGGCTGGTGCTGCGCACGCACACCTCGCCGGTGCAGGCCAGGACGCTGCTGCACCGCAAGCTGCCGGTGTACATCGTGTGCCCGGGCCGGTGCTACCGCACCGACGAGGCCGACCCGACCCACGTGCCGGTGTTCCATCAGGTCGAGGGCCTTGCGGTGGACAAGGGCCTGACGATGGCCGACCTGAAGGGCACGCTCGACGTGCTGGCCCGCGCGATGTTCGGGGCGTCGGCGCGGACCAGGTTGCGCCCGCACTTCTTCCCGTTCACCGAGCCGTCGGCCGAGGTCGACGTGTGGTTCGAGGAGAAGAAGGGCGGCCCGGGCTGGGTCGAGTGGGGTGGCTGCGGCATGGTCGACCCGAACGTGCTGCGCGCCTGCGGGGTGGACCCGGACGAGTACCGCGGATTCGCCTTCGGTATGGGCCTGGAGCGCACGCTGCAGTTCCGCAACGGCATCCCCGACATGCGTGACATGGTCGAGGGTGACGTGCGGTTCACCCTGCCGTTCGGGATGGAGGCCTGCTGATGAAGGTTCCGTTCAGTTGGCTGACCGAGCACCTGGCGCTGACCGAGGGGATCGGTGTCGACGAGGTGGTCGACGCGCTGGTCCGGGTCGGCATCGAGGTCGACGGGGTGCACCGGCTGGAGCAGGTGCGCGGCCCGCTGGTGATCGGCCGGGTGGAGAAGATCACCGAGCTGACGCAGTTCAAGAAGCCGATCCGGTACTGCCGGGTGGACGTCGGCGACGCGGTGGAGCCCGGCTCCACGGACGCCACCCGCGGCATCATCTGCGGCGCGACGAACTTCACCGAGGGCGATCTGGTGGTGGTGGCGCTGCCCGGTGCGGTGCTGCCGGGTGATTTCGCCATCAGTGCCCGCAAGACCTACGGCCACCTCAGCGAGGGCATGATGTGCTCGGCCCGGGAGGTGGGCCTGGGCGAGGACCACAGCGGCATCCTGGTGCTGCCGAGGAACTCGGCCACGCCGGGTGACGACGCCACCGAGGGGCTGGGGCTGGACGACGCCGTGCTCGAGGTGACGCCGACGCCGGATCGTGGCTACGCGTTGTCGGTGCGCGGCCTGGCCCGGGAGCTGGCGTGCGCGCTGGACCTGCCGTTCGCCGATCCCGGCCTGCGGGAGCTGCCGAAGGCCAAGGGCGACGCGTGGCCGGTGCGGATCGAGGACCCGGACGGCTGCAAGCGGTTCGTGGTGCGGCGGGTGTCCGGGCTGGACCCGAGCGCGCCGACTCCGTGGTGGATGCAGCGCAGGCTGATGCTGGCGGGCATCCGGTCCATCTCGCTGGCGGTGGACGTCACCAACTATGTGATGCTGGAGCTGGGCCAGCCGTTGCACGCCTTCGACGCCGAGCGCGTCAAGGGCGAACTGGTGGTGCGCCGGGCCAAGGAAGGCGAAAAGCTCACCACGCTCGACGACGTGGAGCGGGTGCTCGACCCGGGCGACATCGTCATCTGCGACGACACCGGCCCGATCTCGCTGGCAGGCACGATGGGCGGGGCGAGCACGGAGATCACCCCGGAGTCCACCGACGTGCTGCTGGAAGGCGCGTTCTGGAATCCGGCGTCGATCAGCCGCACGGCGCGCAGGCACCACCTGTTCTCCGAGGCGGCCAAACGGTTCGAGCGGCACACCGACCCGGCGGTCGCCCCGGTGGCCGTCGAGATGGCCGCGAACCTGCTGCGCACCTACGGCGGGGGCACCGTCCAGCTCGGCCGGACCGACGAGGGCCGGATGGAGAAGCTTCCCCCGGTGACGATGCCGATCTCGCTGCCGGACGAGGTCGCGGGCGTGCGGTACGAGCGCGGCGTGACGGCCAGGCGGCTGACCCAGATCGGGTGCAAGGTCTCCATCGACACCGCGCCGGACGGGACCGGTCTGGTCGTCGCGGAGCCGCCGTCGTGGCGGCCCGACCTGCAACGGCCCGCCGACCTGGTGGAGGAAGTGCTGCGGCTGGAGGGCTACGACACCATTCCGTCGACGGTGCCTGCCGCCCCGCCCGGCACCGGGCTGACCGCCGAGCAGCGGCGCAAGCGGTCGGTGGCCCGCGCCTTGGCCGAAGCGGGCTACGTGGAGGTGGCGCCGCCGCCGTTCGTGTCGAAGCAGACCTGGGACAAGATGGGCCTGCCTGCGGACGACGTCCGGCGGAACACCGTCTCGCTGCTGAACCCGCTCGATGCCGACAGCGCGGAGCTGGCCACCACGCTGCTGCCGGGGCTGCTCGACGCGCTGCAGCGCAACCAGTCGCGTGGCCTGCGGGACGTGGCGTTGTTCCAAATCGGCCAGGTCTTCCTGCCGCAGAAGGGCGCCCCCCGGGTGCCCGACCCTCCGGTGACCGAGCGTCCGTCGGACGAGGAACTGGCCACGCTGGAAGCCTCCGTGCCGAAGCAACCACTGCATGTGGCGGTGGTGCTGAGCGGCAACCGGGAGCGCGCCGGCTGGTGGGGTCCCGGACGGTCGGCCGCGTGGGCCGACGCGGTGCAGGCCGCCAGGATCGTGGCCGAGGTGTCCGGCGTCGAGCTGCAGATCGAGGCGGCCGAGCACGCGCCGTGGCACCCGGGCCGGTGTGCGCGGCTGCTGGTGGGCGACTTCCCGGTGGGATACGCCGGTGAGCTGCACCCGAAGGTCGTCGAGGCGATGGGCCTGCCGAAGCGGACCGTGGCCATGGAGCTGGACCTGGACGCCGTCCCGGTGGTGGAGAACCGGCCTGCTCCGCCGATGTCGCCGTACCCGCCGGTCCTGATGGATGTCGCACTGGTGGTCGACGAATCCGTGCCCGCGGCATCGGTGGAGAAGGCGCTTCGCTCCGGTGCCGGTGCGCGCCTGGAGGACGTCACGCTCTT
Source organism: Thermocrispum agreste DSM 44070 (assembly GCF_000427905.1). GTDB lineage: Bacteria > Actinomycetota > Actinomycetes > Mycobacteriales > Pseudonocardiaceae > Thermocrispum > Thermocrispum agreste. The sequence goes on from NZ_ATYX01000006.1 coordinate 436,625, forward strand.
CGACATCTACACCGGTGAGCAGATCGGCGACGGCAAGCGCTCGCTGGCGTTCAAGCTGCGGTTCCGGGACCCGGAGCGCACGCTGTCCAGCGAGGAAGCTGTCGAGCTGCGGGACGCGGCGGTGGCTGCTGCGGCGGAGGAGTTCGGGGCGACGCTGCGCGCGTGACGTGAGTGGCGCATTCCGGGCGCCGCTGATCACCCTGGTGACGTCAGTGGCGCCGTAAGTGGCGTCGTTCGCGCCGGACGCCTCGCTGAGGCCGGGACCGGGCATACCGTCGGGGCCATGACGATCATCGAGGAGCACCGGACCCAGTTCCGGAGAGATGGCCACGCGTACCGCCTCGAAGTGGTCGCGCAGCAGGAATCCGAGGCCGCCGAGCGGCAGGTCACCGTGCGGTTGGACGTGGCGGACCCGGAAGGCCGCCCGGTCGCGGCCGGCCAGGTCGAGGTGGCGGCCGGCGCGCTGAGTGCCGTGGCCGAGGTGCTGTCGGACGAGTTGCTGGCGGCGGCCGGGCAGCCGCGGAGACATCGGCACCGGCGCCGGGAACAGCCGAGCAACACCGGGCGGCCGTGGACCGCGGAGCTGGATGCGGAGTTGGAGAAGCGCTGGATCGCGGGCGAGGACCTGCGGGACATCGCGGAAGCGTTCGGCCGAACCCAGAGCGCCATTTTGCGCAGGCTGCCGTTGATCGGCTGCGATCCGTACACGCCGGGCGCGTACCTGCCGCCCCCGCCGAGTCAACGCGACGAGGACAGGGGGTGAACCGGCCCGGGCGGGTCGCACAGCGCGAGCATGGCACTGGTCCGGGCTGATCGGACAGTGCGTGGCTTCGGTCCGCAAGGACCGGACTTGGCATCCGACAGTCTCATGGCTCGTCGTCGGTTGCGGCACGATCTCGCGCTCCAGCGCATCGAGGATGCGGCGGCATACTTCCCCTGGTTCTCCGTCGGAACGACGTCCGGATCGCTCGAGCGTGGTGTCGGGTTCGGCAGGTCCGGGTCGCTCGAGCGTGGTGTCGGGTTCGGGAAGGCCGGATCGCTCGTGTGCGGCGCCGGTTCGTGTGGGCGGGATGTCCTGACAGGGCCGTGTTCCCGGTGGGAGCGCTTGGCCCGGCGCCCCGGCACGAAAGGACGGCGGTGTCGGCCCGAGTGGTCAGAGGTTCTTGAGCGCCTCCCGGCGGGAAAGCGGCGAGAGCCCAGGGTGTTCGGCGACGAAAGCCCGGACCCAATCCGGGTCGGTCTTCGCGTAGTCGCGCAGTGCCCACCCGATTCCCTTGCGCAGGAAGAAGTCCTTGTCGTCGATGTTGGCCGTGATGACATCGGCGAGCAGGTCGCGGTCGGTGGCGGCCTTCGCGGTGACCTGGCAGATCACCGCGGAACGGCGCAGCCAGCGGTCCTCGTGCCGGGCCCACGACCGCATCAGCGGGGTGAGCTCGTCGCGGAACCGGCGCAGGATCGGGCCGATCCGGCGGATGGCGAGTTCGTCCACGAAGTCCCACCATGCGCCGGTGACGATCAGCTCGCGGTACAGCGGCACGGCGTCCGGGTCCTGCCAGGCGCGGGCCATGCGGTGGCCGGTCAGCTCGATGGCGAGGTAGCGCTCTTCGCGGTAGGTCGCCTCGTGCCAGAGCTGCCGCACCGTCGCCTCCCAGGTCGCCCGGTCGGCGATGACGTGCTCGGCGAAGACCCGCCGGGCCAGCTGGGCGCGCGCGGGTTTCGGCACACCGCGGAACGGCATGGCGGACTTCATGTAGCGCTGCATGTCCGGGGCCCTGCCCGAGTCGGCGAGCTCGGCCAGGCCGTCGCGGACGGCCCGGATCAACGGCTGGGTCATGGTCGTGACGGTAGCGGGCAGGGGAGGGCGGGCGGACGTGGCCGGCGCCGTCGAGCCGGCCGATGCCCACATCCGTGCAACGTGTCCATGCGGCAGCTGCGATCGAGCCCGCCCAGATCGGTGCTCGGCCGGGCGAGCACCGCGCTGCTGTGGCTGTTGGTGCGGCTGGCCGCATGGCGCTACTGCGGTGTCGAGTGTGGTGTCGAGGGGCACCGTGTCCGCCCGGCCACGGCGATCGGCCAGGCCAGGGAGCGATCGACCCGGTGCGGCGGTGGACATCGCACTGCTGCTGTGGCCCGTGCAGCTGGTGCCATCCGCGTGGGTGGCGACTGGCGCGGTGGTGATGGTCTTGCTGCATTGACGGCGCCGTGGTGACCGTCTCGCTGCATCGGTTGGCCTCATGGACGACCATCTCGCCCGATCCATTGACGTGGCGGGGACGGCCGCACTGATGTGGCCGACACATGTGCAGCGGCCACCCTCCGGCTCGCCCGGGGCTCGAGGCAAGTACATCCGGCTGGGTGATGACCGACGACCGTTGGCTGGCGGACGCGCGGCGATTCGCTGAGTATTGTCGCTTGATCATCGTCCGGCCCGGGCATGATCGGGCGAACACACGAGGGGACAGCGATGAGAAAGATCATGGCCGCGGTGGCCGCTGCCGGACTGGCGGCAGGCGTCGCGGCGCTGGCGCCGGCCGCCGGTGCGGCGCCGGAAGCCGCGCCGACCTACCAGCCTCCGCCGATCGAGTGGGGAGAGTGCGAGGATCCGGTCCTGGCCAGGGCGGGCGCGGAGTGCGGGCATGTCGTCGTCCCGCTCGACTATGCGCGGCCGGGCGGCAAGAAGATCAAGCTGGCGGTTTCCCGCATCAAGCACACGTCGTCCGAGGCGGAGTACCAGGGGCCGATCCTGGTCAACCCCGGCGGGCCGGGGGGAGCAGGCCTGCGTCTGTCGATTCTGGGTGACTTCGTGCCGAAGAACGCGGGCAAGGCCTACGACTGGATCGGGTTCGACCCGCGCGGAGTCGGCTCCAGCGAGCCCGCGCTGCGCTGCGATCCGGACTACTTCGGCTACGACAAGCCGGAGTACGTCCCGTCGACGAGCGAGCTGGAGCGCACGTGGCTGAAGAAGATGGCGGAGTACGCCAAGGCGTGCGCCAAGGCCGAGGCCAAGGAGCTGCTGCCGCACCTGAAGACCCGCGACGTGGTCGCCGATATCGAGTCCATCCGCAAAGCGCTCGGCGCGGACAAGATCAGCTACTACGGCTTCTCCTACGGCACGTACCTCGGCCAGGTCTATGCCACGCAGTACCCGTCGCGCATCCACCGTGCGGTCTTCGACGGTGTGGTGAACCCGGCGACGGTCTGGTACGAGGCGAACCTGAACCAGGACATCCACTTCGACCGGGTGGTCAAGATCTACTTCGACTGGATCGCCCGCTACGACGACGTCTACCACCTCGGCGACAAGGCGATCGAGGTGGAGCGGGAGTTCTACCGGCAGAAGGAGCTGCTGGACCGCGAACCGGCAGGCGGCAAGATCGGGTCTGCCGAGCTGATCGACTTGTTCCTGCCCGCGGGATACGGCCAGTACGACTGGGACGCCATCGCGACGGCGTTCGCCGCGTGGGTGCACGACAAGGACTGGTCGCTGCTGAAGGAGCAGTACGACGCGGTCAGTGGGATGGGGGACGACAACGGCTACGCCATCTACTTGGCGGTGGAGTGCACCGACGCGCCGTGGCCGAAGGACTGGAAGACGTGGCGCGAGGACAGCTGGCGCATCCACTCCTGGGCCCCGTTCCTGACCTGGGCCAACACCTGGTACAACGCGCCGTGCCGGAGCTGGCCCGCCAAGCCGGGCACGGCGCCCACGGTCGACGGGAGCAAGGCCCCGCCGATTCTGCTGATCAGCGAGGAGGAGGACGCCGCGACGCCGTTCTCCGGTGCGCTGGAAGTGCGTAAGCGGTTCCCGAAGTCCAGCCTGATCAGCGTGCCGGGTGGCACCACTCACTCCGGTTCGCTCGGCGGCAACGTCTGCGTGGACGACCAGGTCGCCGACTACCTGGCGACCGGCAAGCTGCCGGAACGCACGAAGGGCAACGACTCCGACGCGCAGTGTGCGCCGCTGCCCAAGCCGGTGCCGGAGGGTGCGGCGCAGGCGCAGGTTCGCACGGCGAAGCAGCCCGCCGTCCTCGAGGAGGCGCTGCGTCCCGCCCGCTTCCGCTGATCCGCTGAACCTCGCGAACGCCCCGGTCAGCCGCCGCTGCCGGGGCGTTCGCTGTGCTATTGGGGGCTCAGCCGGGATGCGCCGTATCGGCCCGGAAGGGACCGCTCGGCCACGAGGGAAGCAATCGAACGTCCCGGGAGTCCGGGCTGGTGGGGATCGTTGGTGCGGGGCAGGAGCGTCGCAACCGAGTGCCCTGGAATGCCGGGCCGACACGGGGCATCGGCACGGAAGGCAGCCATTTTCGGCGAGGGCCGCCGAGCGTGGGCGTTCAGCTCGGCGGCCCTAGCTCGGAAGGACCGGCCGACCTCTCCGGTGCCGTGGCGGCACGGTGTACCTCCGCCAGCTCACTGCTCGAGCCTCGGACCAGCTGGCCGCCGGGCCAGTGCCGAAGGGTCCGCGCGCCAGAGCCGACCGCAGGTGGGCGTGCCGGGCGCCAGAAAACCGCCATGATCTGCGGTCCGGAAGTGCCAGTAGGTGCGTCCCGCCCGGCGTGCGGACCTGCAGTCGGCCGTAGTCGCAGGGGAGCGAGCCCATCCGTGGCGGGCCACGCTCCGCAGCCGCAGGCGGCCAGCCCTCCGCGGCTGGGCGCGCGGCAGCGGCAGGCCGCACGCCATCCGCGCAGCCGGACTCGCCCGGCTGTGCTGACGGACGGCGGGGACCGCCCCATCCGTGACGCCACATGAGGGCAATCGATCTCCGTCCGCACCCCGCTCAGCAGGCGCACGGGGGGAGACAGCGAGGATCGGCGCGCTGGCCTGCGCCCCCTTCCGCTCTGCGGGCGCAAGGCGGGAGCCGAGTTGCTGTCCGGGTTCGCCCGGTAGCGGCTGGGACCGGCCGCTACCGGGCCTGTCTTCGCTCAGCAGTGTCACGTCGACCGGCCCGCGTTGAGTGAGTTTGCATGGGGGTGCATAATTATTCGCATGATCTCGGTTGCCGTGGCGGGCGCGAGCGGCTACGCCGGTGGAGAACTGCTCCGGTTGCTGCTCGACCACCCGTCCGTTCGCATCGGTGCGTTGACCGCGGGCGGCAATGCGGGCACGCCGCTGGGCGCGCACCATCCACATCTGTTCCCCTTGGCCGACCGCGTGCTGGAAGAGACCACGCCGGAGGTGTTGTCCGGGCACGACGTGGTGTTCCTGGCGCTGCCGCACGGTCATTCGGCGGCGCTGGCCGCGCAGCTCCCGGACGATGTACTCGTCATCGATCTCGGCGCGGATCACCGCCTGACCAACGCCGGCGACTGGGCTCGCTGGTACGGAGGCGAGCACGCCGGTGCGTGGCCGTACGGCCTGCCGGAGCTACCGCTGGCCGACGGCACGCGGCAGCGGGATCGGCTGACGCAAGCGCGGCGCATCGCGGTGCCCGGGTGCTTCCCGACCGGTGGGTCGCTCGCCCTGGCGCCGGCGCTGACCGCGAAACTCATCGAGCCTGACGTCACCGTGGTGGCGGTGACCGGGACGTCCGGGGCGGGCAAGGCACTCAAGCCCCACCTGCTCAGCGCGGAGGTGATGGGGTGCGCGTCGGCGTACGGGGTCGGCGGCGTACACCGGCACACCCCGGAGTTCCAGCAGAACCTGGCGGCTGCCGCCGGTGCTCCGGTCACCGTCTCGTTCACACCGGTGCTCGCCCCGATGCCGCGCGGCATCCTGACCACGGCGACCGCCCCGCTGTCGCCTGACGCCGGAGACGTCGACACCGCTTCCGCCCGCGCCGTCTACGAGAAGACCTTCCACGACGAGCCGTTCGTCCACGTCCTGCCCGACGGTTCCTGGCCGACCACGAAGGCCACTCTGGGCTCGAACAACGTGGCCCTGCAGATCGCGGTCGACACCAACGCTCGTCGTCTCGTCGTGGTCGCCGCGATCGACAACCTGACCAAGGGCACCGCCGGGGCCGCCGTGCAGTGCCTCAACCTGGCCCTCGGCATGCCGGAAACCACAGGCCTGCCAACGACGGGAGTCGCACCATGACCGACAACGACGCGCTGGACCGGTCGCAAGGCGTCGTCGCCGCGCGGGGATTCCGGGCCGCCGGCGTGGCCGCCGGCATCAAGGAATCCGGCGCCAAGGACCTCACCCTGGTCGTCAACGACGGCCCGTCCCGCATCGCGGCAGGCGTCTTCACGCGCAACACGGTCAAGGCCGCGCCCGTGCTGTGGTCGCAGCAGGTGCTGACCACCGGCAAGCTCACCGCCGTGGTGCTCAACTCCGGCGGTGCCAACGCCTGCACCGGCCCGGAAGGCTTCCAGGACACCCACGCCACCGCCGAGCACGTCGCCAAGGTGCTCGGCATCGGCGCCATCGAGGTGGCCGTGTGCTCGACCGGCCTGATCGGGCAGCGGCTGCCCATGGACGCCGTGCTGTCCGGTGTGGACGCCGCGGCCGGGCAGCTCGGGTCGACTCCGGAGCACGGCCTTGCCGCCGCGACGGCCGTCATGACGACCGACACCGTGCCGAAGCAAAGCGCGCTCAGCGCAGGCGAATGGACCGTCGGCGGTTTCGCCAAGGGAGCGGGCATGCTCGCGCCGAACATGGCCACCATGCTGTCGGTCATCACCACCGACGCCCAGCTGCCCAGCTCGGCCGACGCGCAGGCCGCGTTGCGTGCGGCGGTCGACGAGACCTTCAACCGGCTCGACGTCGACGGGGGGACGTCGACCAACGACACGGTGCTGCTGCTCAGCTCGGGCGCCAGCGGCGTGCAGCCGGGCCTGGACGAGTTCACGGCGGCCTTGACCCGCGTCAGCCGTGATCTGGTGGCCCAGCTTCAGGCGGACGCCGAGGGCGTGACCAAGCACGTGACGATCACCGTCACCGGCGCGGCCACCGATGCCGAGGCCGAAGCCGTCGCCCGCGCGGTGGCCAGGGACAACCTGTGCAAGACGGCGTTCTTCGGATCCGACCCCAACTGGGGCCGGGTCGCCATGGCCGTGGGCAACGCGGCCGAGTTCGACCCGCAACGACTGGACATCACCATCAACGGCGTGCGGGTGTGCGAAGGCGGTGCCGCGGGGGAGGACCGCGCGAAGGCCGACCTGTCCGGCACCGACATCACGGTGGAGGTCGACCTGCACGCGGGCCCCGGCCGCGCCACCGTGCTGACCACCGACCTGTCCCACGGCTACGTCGAAGAGAACAGCGCGTACTCCTCATGACCCCGGACGAGACGAAGCAACACACCGTTCCGGCCGACGAACGGCTGGCCTCCGCGGCCGAGAAGGCCGGAGTGCTGATCGAAGCCCTGCCCTGGTTGCAGCGCTTCCACGGCGCCACCGTCGTAATCAAGTACGGCGGCAACGCCATGGTCGACGGCGAGCTGAAAGCCGCGTTCGCGCAGGACATGGTGTTCCTGCGGCTGGCGGGCCTGAAGCCGGTCGTGGTGCACGGCGGCGGCCCGCAGATCTCGGCGATGCTCGAGCGGCTCGGCATCCGCGGCGAGTTCCGCAACGGGTTGCGGGTCACCACCCCGGAGACGATGGACGTCGTCCGCATGGTGCTCACCGGGCAGGTGAGCCGTGAGCTGGTCGGCCTGATCAACCAGCATGGCCCCTACGCCGTGGGCATCTCCGGGGAGGACGCCCACCTGTTCACCGCGACCCGCAAGGAAACCACGGTCGACGGCGAGGTCGTCGACCTCGGGCTGGTCGGCGAGGTCACCAGCGTGAATCCGGACGCGGTGCTCGACATCGTCAATGCCGGGCGCATTCCCGTGGTGTCGACGGTCGCGCCGGACGCCGACGGCGTCGTGCACAACGTCAACGCGGACACCGCAGCGGGTGCGCTGGCCGCCGCGCTGGGCGCGGAGAAGCTGGTCGTGCTGACCGACGTCGAAGGCCTCTACGCGGCGTGGCCGGACCGCTCGTCGCTCATCGACAAGATCCACGTCGACCGGCTCGAGGACATGCTGCCCACGCTGTCCAGCGGCATGATCCCGAAGATGGAGGCCTGCGTGCGTGCCATCCGCGGCGGCGTGCGATCGGCGCACGTGATCGACGGGCGCATCGCGCACTCGGTGCTGATCGAAGTGTTCACCACCAGCGGGATCGGCACCATGGTGCTGCCCGAGCCGCGCCAGGAGGAGGCCAGGAGTGTCTGACACGGTCCAGCCGTCGGGCTCGAACGCCGCAGCGCAGCAGCGCTGGCGGGCCGCGGTGATGAACAACTACGGCACCCCCGAGCTGGAGCTTGTGCGCGGCGAAGGCGCCGTGGTGTGGGACGCCGACGGCCGTTCGTACGTCGACCTCGTCGGCGGTATCGCGGTGAACGCGCTCGGCCACGCGCACCCGGCCGTGGTCCAGGCGGTCAGCGCCCAGGTGGCGACGCTCGGCCATACGTCGAACCTCTACATCAACCCGGTGGCCCTCGAGCTGGCCGAACAGCTGCTGCGGGTCGCGTATCTCGCGCCGGACGGCGGCAAGGTGCTGTTCTGCAACTCCGGTGCCGAGGCCGCCGAAGCGGCATTGAAGATCACCAGGCTGACCGGCCGAACGAAGATCGTCGCCTGTGAGAACGCCTTTCACGGCCGCACCATGGGTGCGCTGACGCTGACCGGGCAGCCGTCGAAGCGCGCGCCGTTCGAACCGCTGTTGCCGCAGGTGCACCACGTGCCGTACGGGGACGCAGCAGCGTTGGAAGCCGCGGTCGACGGGGAAACGGCGGCCGTGTTCCTCGAGCCGATCCTGGGTGAAGGCGGCGTGGTGGTCCCGCCGGACGGCTACTTGCGGGCCGCCCGGGACATCACCCGGCGGCACGGCGCTCTGCTGGTGCTGGACGAAGTGCAGACCGGCATCGGGCGGGCAGGCTCGTGGTTCGCCTTCCAGCAGGCGCAGATCGTGCCGGACGTCGTCACGTTGGCCAAAGGCCTCGGGGGCGGGCTCCCGCTGGCCGCCGTGATCGGTGTGGGCGAGGCCGGGACCCTGCTCGCTCCTGGGCAGCACGGCACGACGTTCGGCGGCAACCCCGTCGCCTGCGCGGCCGGACTCGCGGTGCTGCGCACCATCGACGCGGAAGGACTGCTCGACCATGTCGGCAAGGTCGGCAAGCTGCTCATGACCGGCCTGGCGGACCTGAAGCACCCCCTGGTGGCGGAGGTCCGCGGCGCGGGGCTGCTGATCGGCGTGGAACTCACCAAGCCGGCGGCAGGCGCCGTCGCCAAGGCGGCCCAGCAGGCAGGTTTTCTGGTCAACCCGGTCCGCCCGGACACGGTGCGGCTGGCACCCCCGCTGATCCTGACCGAGGAACAAGCCGAATCGTTCCTGGCCGCCGCGCCTGCCGCGTTCGATGCGGGAGCGGCGGCATGACCGGTCGGGCACACACGCCCGGAAGGCCGCCGGAGGCGGGCCGGGCAGGCACCGCGGCGGCCCGCAGCCGCGCAGACGGGACACGACGACGATGGGAGCGACGGTGACCGGGGCGCATCCGGCAGCGACGCGCGCCGCCCGTCAGGCGCGCATCGTCGAGCTTGTCTCCACCAAGGCCATCCGGAGCCAGACGGAGCTTGCGCGCATGCTGGCCGCGGAAGGCATCGAGGTCACCCAGGCGACACTGTCCCGCGACCTCGACGAGCTCGGTGCGGTCAAGCTCCGCGGCGCCGACGGCGGCATGCCAGTCTACGTCATCCCGGAGGACGGCAGCCCGGTGCGCGGCGTGCAAGGCGGCACGTCCCGGCTGTCCCGGCTGCTCAGCGAACTGCTGGTCTCGGCGGAAGGCTCGGCCAACATCACGGTGCTGCGCACGCCGCCGGGCGCGGCGCAGTTCCTGGCCAGCGCGATCGATCGGGCGGCCTTGCCCGAAGTGGTGGGCACCATCGCGGGCGACGACACGGTCATGGTCGTCGCCAGGGAACCGGTCACCGGGGCGGAGCTGGCAAGCCGGTTCACCGGCATGGCCGATCGGCACCGGAACGAGCACGTCGACAACGAAGGAAGAGAAGAAGGTTGAGCAAAGTTCTCACGTCGCTGCCCAAGGGAGAGCGGGTCGGGATCGCCTTCTCCGGCGGCCTGGACACGTCGGTCGCCGTCGCGTGGATGCGCACCAACGGGGCGATCCCGTGCGCCTACACCGCCAACCTCGGCCAGTACGACGAATCCGACATCGATTCGGTGCCCGGCCGGGCCAAGGAGTACGGCGCCGAGATCGCCAGGGTGGTGGACTGCCGCAGGCAGCTGGTGGAGGAGGGCATCGCCGCACTGAACTGCGGTGCGTTCCACATCCGCTCCGCGGGCCGGGTCTACTTCAACACCACACCGCTCGGGCGCGCGGTGACCGGCACGATGCTGGTGCGCGCGATGCACGCCGACGGGGTGGACATCTGGGGTGACGGGTCCACCTTCAAGGGCAACGACATCGAGCGGTTCTACCGGTACGGCCTGCTGGCCAACCCGGAGCTGCGCATCTACAAGCCGTGGCTGGACCCGGACTTCGTGAGCGAGCTGGGCGGCCGCAAGGAAATGAGCGAGTGGCTGACCGCGCACGGCCTGCCGTACCGGGACCCGGCCGAGAAGGCCTACTCCACCGACGCCAACATCTGGGGCGCCACCCACGAGGCCAAGACGCTCGAGCATCTCGACGTGTCGCTGGAGACGGTCGAGCCGATCATGGGCGTACGGTTCTGGGACCCCGAGGTGGACATCGAGCCGGAGGAGGTGACGGTCCGGTTCGAAGAAGGCCGCCCGGTGGCCATCAACGGCAAGACCTACGACGACCCGGTCGAGCTGGTGCTGGAGGCCAACGCCATCGGCGGCAGGCACGGCCTGGGCATGTCCGACCAGATCGAGAACCGGATCATCGAGGCCAAGTCGCGCGGCATCTACGAAGCCCCGGGGATGGCCCTGCTGTGGATCACCTACGAACGGCTGCTCAACGCGATCCACAACGAGGACACCATCGCCAACTACCACGCCCAGGGCCGCAAGCTCGGCAGGCTGCTGTACGAGGGACGGTGGCTCGACCCGCAGGCGCTGATGCTGCGCGAGGCCATCCAGCGCTGGATCGCCTCGCTGGTCAGCGGCGAGGTCACCCTCCGGCTGCGGCGTGGCGAGGACTACACGATCCTGGACACCCGCGGCGACAACTTCTCCTACCACCCCGAGCGGCTGTCCATGGAGAAGGTGTCCAATGCCGCGTTCGGCCCCACCGACCGGATCGGCCAGCTGACCATGCGCAACCTGGACATCGCCGACTCCCGTGACAAGCTGGAGTTCTACGCCCGCCAGCCGCTCGACCAGGGGCAGGTCTTGGTGGAGAACGGCACCCTGTTCGGCGAGCTGCCCGCGGGCGGGGCGGACCGGATCACGGCGAACCCGGCCGTGTCCGGCGACGAGGGCAAGACGCTGGACGAAGCCGCGATGGAGTACGGGACCGACTGATGGCCGACGACGAGCAGAACCAGCGCGCGACGTCGCTGTGGGGTGGCCGGTTCGCCAGCGGGCCGGCCGAAGCCATGGCCGCGTTGAGCGCATCGACCCACTTCGACTGGCGGCTGGCGCCGTACGACATCGCCGGGTCCCGCGCCCACGCCCGGGTGTTGCACAAGGCCGGTCTGCTCACCGACGACGAGCTCGACGCGATGCTGCGTGCCCTCGACCAGCTGGCCGACGACGTCGCGTCCGGTGCCTTCCGGCCGGAGCCGGCCGACGAGGACGTGCACACGGCGCTGGAGCGCGGTCTGCTGGAGCGCGCCGGAACGGAGCTGGGTGGCAAGCTGCGCGCCGGCCGATCCCGGAACGATCAGGTCGCCACGCTGTTCCGCATGTACCTGCGTGACGCCGCGCGCCGGGCGGCCAACGGCGTGCTCGACATCGTCGAAGCGCTGGTGGATCAGGCGAGGCGTCATCCGGACGCTGTTCTGCCGGGCCGGACGCACTTGCAGCACGCGCAGCCGATCCTGCTCGCGCACCACTTGTTGGCGCACGCGCAGGCGCTGTTGCGGGACGTCTCGCGTATCCGGGACTGGGACGCCAGGGCGGCCGAGTCGCCGTACGGATCCGGCGCGCTGGCCGGTTCGTCGCTGGGCCTGGATCCCGAGGCGGTGGCTACCGAGCTGGGCTTCCCGGCGGCGGTGCAGAACTCCGTCGACGGCACCGCGTCGCGCGACTTCGCCGCGGAGTTCGCGTTCGTACTGGCGATGCTCGGAGTGCACCTGTCCCGCATCGCCGAGGAAGTGATCATCTGGAACACCGCCGAGTTCGGCTACGTGACGCTGGACGACGCGTGGGCCACCGGCTCGTCGATCATGCCGCAGAAGAAGAACCCCGACGTCGCGGAGTTGACCAGGGGCAAGGCGGGCAGACTGATCGGCAACCTCACCGGCCTGCTGGCCACGCTGAAGGCGCAGCCGCTGGCTTACAACCGCGATCTGCAGGAGGACAAGGAACCGCTGTTCGACTCGATCGAGCAGCTCGAGCTGTTGTACCCGGCGCTGGCCGGGATGATCAGCACCCTGACCTTCCACACCGGCCGGATGGCCGAGCTCGCTCCTGCCGGGTTCACGCTGGCCACCGACGTCGCGGAGTGGCTGGTGCGCCAGGGCGTGCCGTTCCGGGTGGCGCACGAGGCGGCGGGCGAGTGCGTCCGGATCGCCGAGAGCAGGGGAGCCGGGCTGGAAGACCTGACCGACGGCGAGCTGGCCGCGGTGCACCCGGCGCTGACCCCGAAGGTGCGCGAGGTGCTGTCGGTGGAAGGGTCGATCGCCAGCCGCGACGCCCTCGGCGGCACGGCGCCGTCCCGGGTCGCCGAGCAGCTGGCCGCGGTCGCCGAACGGCTGAGTGAGGCTCGCCGGTGGGCGGCAGCACCCGCGCACCTCGGCTGAGCCGGATGGGCGGGGGACCGCTGCGTGGGCCTACGGCGGCCGCCGTAAGCTGCGGCAGCGTGACCCGGCTGTTGACGCGCGAGGAACTGTCGGTCGACCCGGTGGACGCCGCTCACCTGCTGTTGGGCAGCACGATCGAGGCCAACGGGGTGCGCGCCCGGATCGTCGAGGTGGAGGCCTACCGGGGCGCCGACGACCCCGCTTCGCACTCCTACCGCGGGCGCACCGCCCGCAACGATGTGATGTGGGGGCCGGCAGGCAGGCTGTACGTGTACTTCGTCTACGGCATGCACTTCTGCGCCAACGTGGTCAGCATGACCGACGGTGAGCCGGGCGCGGTGCTGCTGCGTGCGGCGGAGATCGTCGACGGCGTGCAGCTGGCCGCCCGGCGGCGCCCGGCCGCCCGCAACCACGCCGACCTGGCGCGGGGCCCGGCACGCCTGTGCACCGCCCTGGGCATCACCCGGGAGCACAACGGCGTGGACGTGACCGAGCCGTCGTCGCC
>NZ_ATYX01000006.1:455000-457558 GCF_000427905.1 Thermocrispum agreste DSM 44070
GGCCAATCAAACTCCGTGATAGCTGGTTCTCCCCGAAATGCATTTTGGTGCAGCGTCGTGTGTTTCACCCTGGGGGTAGAGCTACTGGATGGCCTAGGGGCCTTACCAGGTTACCGAAGTCAACCAAACTCCGAATACCAGGGTGTGAGAGCGCGGCAGTGAGACGGCGGGGGATAAGCTTCGTCGTCGAGAGGGAAACAGCCCAGAACACCAGCTAAGGCCCCTAAGTGTGTGCTGAGTGGGAAAGGATGTGGGATTGCCGAGACAACCAGGAGGTTGGCTTAGAAGCAGCCATCCTTGAAAGAGTGCGTAATAGCTCACTGGTCAAGTGGTCCTGCGCCGACAATGTAGCGGGGCTAAGCACACCGCCGAAGCTGTGTCACTCACACGTGAGATCCGCCATGCCTCTTCGGGGGTGTGGTGCAGTCGTGTGGGTGGGTAGGGGAGCGTCGATCATCCGGTGAAGTGCCGGCGGAAGCCAGGTGTGGAGGGTGGTCGAGTGAGAATGCAGGCATGAGTAGCGAAAGCAGAGTGAGAAACTCTGCCGCCGGATGACCAAGGGTTCCTGGGCCAGGCTAATCCGCCCAGGGTAAGTCGGGACCTAAGGCGAGGCCGTCAGGCGTAGTCGATGGACAACGGGTTGATATTCCCGTACCCGCGTGTGCGCGTCCCTGGCGAGGCAGGTGATACTAACCACCCGAAGCCTCTTCTCCTGCACTTTGTGTGGGGGTTGTGGGTGGAGCGTGGGACCTGAGCCTGTAGTAGCCAAGCGATGGGGTGACGCAGGAAGGTAGCTCCGCCAGTGAGTGGTAGTACTGGTGTAAGCGTGTAGGGCGAGTCGTAGGCAAATCCGCGGCTCATGAAGCCTGAGGCGTGACGCGTAGCCGATTGAGGCGAAGCAGAGTGATCCTATGCTGCCGAGAAAAGCCTCTAGCGAGTGCGCACGCGGCCCGTACCCCAAACCGACACAGGTGGTCAGGTAGAGAATACCGAGGCGATCGGGCGAACTGTGGTTAAGGAACTCGGCAAAATGCCCCCGTAACTTCGGGAGAAGGGGGGCCACTGTTCTTGAAGCCCCGTGCGGGCTAGGGGATGGTGGCCGCAGAGACCAGCGAGAAGCGACTGTTTACTAAAAACACAGGTCCATGCGAAGTCGCAAGACGATGTATATGGACTGACGCCTGCCCGGTGCTGGAACGTTAAGAGGACCGGTTAGCCTGCCCCTTGTGGGTGGGCGAAGCTGAGAATTTAAGCGCCAGTAAACGGCGGTGGTAACTATAACCATCCTAAGGTAGCGAAATTCCTTGTCGGGTAAGTTCCGACCTGCACGAATGGCGTAACGACTTCTCGGCTGTCTCAACCACAGGCCCGGCGAAATTGCACTACGAGTAAAGATGCTCGTTACGCGCGGCAGGACGGAAAGACCCCGGGACCTTTACTACAGCTTGGTATTGGTTTTCGGTTCGGCTTGTGTAGGATAGGTGGGAGACTGGGAAGCGGTCACGCCAGTGATCGTGGAGTCGCCGTTGAAATACCACTCTGGCCGGATTGGGAATCTAACCTCGGACCATGATCTGGTTCAGGGACAGTGCCTGGTGGGTAGTTTAACTGGGGCGGTTGCCTCCTAAAAGGTAACGGAGGCGCCCAAAGGTTCCCTCAGCCTGGTTGGCAATCAGGTGTCGAGTGTAAGTGCACAAGGGAGCTTGACTGTGAGACCGACAGGTCGAGCAGGGACGAAAGTCGGGACTAGTGATCCGGCATCTCCTGGTGGAAGGGGTGTCGCTCAACGGATAAAAGGTACCCCGGGGATAACAGGCTGATCTTGCCCAAGAGTCCATATCGACGGCATGGTTTGGCACCTCGATGTCGGCTCGTCGCATCCTGGGGCCGGAGCAGGTCCCAAGGGTTGGGCTGTTCGCCCATTAAAGCGGCACGCGAGCTGGGTTTAGAACGTCGTGAGACAGTTCGGTCCCTATCCGCCGCGCGCGCAGGAAACTTGAGGAAGGCTGTCCCTAGTACGAGAGGACCGGGACGGACGAACCTCTGGTATGCCAGTTGTCCCGCCAGGGGCACGGCTGGTTAGCCACGTTCGGTTGGGATAACCGCTGAAAGCATCTAAGCGGGAAGCCCGTTCCAAGATGAGGTTTCCACGCCACATCATGTGGTGAGAGGCCCCCTACAGACGATGGGGTTGATAGGCCAGAAATGGAAGCCCAGTAATGGGTGGAGTTGACTGGTACTAATCGGCCGATAACTTGACCACAAAGACGCTACGCATCCACTCTGCAACTCTGAAACACCACCACCAGCAACACCCGCCCGGGGTGGTTGTTTCACAGAGTTACGGTGGTCATAGCGGCAGGGAAACGCCCGGTCCCATTCCGAACCCGGAAGCTAAGCCTGCCAGCGCCGATGGTACTGCACCCGCCAGGGTGCGGGAGAGTAGGACACCGCCGGACACCCACACAACCACATCCTTCGGGATGCCAAAAAAAAAGGGGGGGTCGGGAGTTCAGCTGAATCCCGACCCCCCCCTTTTTTTCTTTTTTCTATGGGGG
>NZ_ATYX01000007.1:0-397500 GCF_000427905.1 Thermocrispum agreste DSM 44070
CACCTGGTCGCCACCCACCTCGATGAGGCCGGGCTGACCGCACGACAGATCGCCGACTACCTCGGCCACGCCCAGGTGAGCATGACCCAGGACGTCTACATGAACCGCGGAGTGGTCGGGGGAGCAGCGGCGGCAGCGCTCGACGTCATCGCGCCCGAGTGACGAGGGCAAAGATGGGGGTAAAGCGTGGGCCGATCTCCTCGGAGATCGGCCCACGTGCGTTCCACCTGGTCTTCTGCGCCCCCGGCAGGACTCGAACCTGCGACCAAGAGATTAGAAGGCTCTTGCTCTATCCAGCTGAGCTACGGAGGCATCCGTGCGGTGACCGCACGCCCGTTAGTTTATCGATCCGGTCGCCGGGCGCGCGAGGGCGTGGCCGCCGTGTCGGGCCGCTCCTCACCCGTTCGTCCGGCGCCGTCACCTCCCCAGTCAAACCTCACCGGCGGCCCTCCCGCACCGGTCCGGCGCGGTCCCCGCTTCGCTCGTCGCGCAGCTGCCTGGCCGCCGCGATCAGGGAGTGCATCACCTGCTCGAACTGGCGCAGCGTCTCCGTGTCGAGCCGTTCCAGCACCCGCCGGAACTGCGCGGCCCCCGCATCCAGCATGCGGTCGGCCATCGCCTGCCCTTCGTCGGTCAGCTCCACCCGGCGGATCCTGCGATCGTCCGGGTCCACCCTGCGCGCCACCAGCCCCTGCGCCACCAGCCGGTCGACGATCCCGGTGAGCGTGCCCATGGCGACCCGCAACTTGGCCGCCAGCTCGTGACTGGACGCGGGCCCGTCCAGCGCCAGGTGCACCACCAGGCGTAACTGCTGCATGGTGAGCGACGACGTGACGAACGGCGGCTGATGATCGGGGATCAGCGCCCGGGCCAGATCGCGCTGCAGGCAGGCCAGGCTCGTCACCAGTCGCTCCCGCTCGCCCGACCCCGTCACGGCGCCCTCCCAGCCTCGGTCGACTGCTGCGACGCGCAAAAATTTCGCCTGAGGCTAAATGTTAGCATCACGCGAAACGAACGTCCGCCGTTCGACCGAAGGGGTTCGCCATGACCGGGTTGACCAGGCTCAGCCTCGCCAACCGCGCACTGGTCATCTTGATCTCGCTGGTGATCAGCGCCGTCGGCGTGTTCGCCATTCCGCAGCTCAAGCAGCAGCTGTTCCCGTCGCTGAGCCTGCCGATGGTCTCGGTGGTGACGCCCTACCCCGGCGCACCGCCGGAGACGGTCGAGGACCAGGTCACCGAGCCGATCGAGAACCGGCTGCGCAGTTTGGACTCGGTCGAGGAACTGACGTCGGTCTCGGCGGAGAACGTCTCCACCGTGCGGGTCGCCTTCGACTACGGCAACGACCCCGACGAGCTGGTGAACGACATCAAGGCCGCCGTCGCCGAGGTGGAGAACGAGCTGCCGGAGGGTGCCGAGCCGCAGGTCGTCGCGGGCAGCACCGACGACATCCCGGTGCTCGTGCTGGCCGTCAGCAACGGCGACGGCCAACGCAAGCTCGCCGACAAGCTGGAACGGATCGCCGTCCCCGAGCTGGAGGCGATCCCCGACGTGGCGGACGTCGCCATCACCGGCGCGCGCGAGGATCGCGTGGTCATCAAGCCGGACGCGGACGAACTGGCCGAGCGCGGACTGACCACCGCCGCGATCGTCCAGACCCTGCAGGCCAACGGCGTCGTGGTGCCGGCAGGCAGCCTGACCGCAGGCAACCGGTCGATCACCGTGCAGGTCGGCAGCAAGCTGACCAGCATCGCCGACATCGAGAATCTGTACCTGCCACCGGCCGCCCCGGCCACGCCGGGTCAAGGCCCGGGGGCGCAGGCGCCGGGGGCCGGCGGGCCGAACCCCGCCGGCCAGGCCCCAGCGGGGACGCTCGGTAGCCAGAACCCCGCCGCGCAGCAGGCACCCGGCGCCGGGCAGCAGGCTCCCACCGGGCAGCAGGGACCGGCCGGTCAGGCCCGGCCGCAGCCGGTCAAGCTGGGTGACGTCGCCTCGGTCCGCCTCGAGCCGGAGGAAGCCACCAGCCTGACCCGCACCAACGGCAAGCCGAGCCTCGGCCTGTCGATCACCATGGTGACCGACGGCGACGCGGTGGGGATCTCGCACGAGGTGCGCGACCGCATCGACGACATCGCCGCACAGCTCGGCAACGACACCGAGATCACCGTGGTGTTCGACCAGTCGCCCTACGTCGAGCGTTCCATCGAGGACCTGACCACCGAAGGCGTCCTCGGCCTGGTCTTCGCCGTCCTGGTGATCATGATCTTCCTGCTGTCGCTGCGGTCCACCCTGGTCACCGCGGTGTCCATCCCGCTGTCGGTGGTCATCGCGCTGATCGCGCTGTGGATCGGCGACTACTCGCTCAACATGCTCACGCTGGGCGGGCTGACCATCTCCATCGGCCGCGTGGTCGACGACTCCATCGTGGTGCTGGAGAACATCAAACGGCATCTCGGCTACGGCGAACCCAAGCATCGCGCGGTGCTGAACGGCGTGCGGGAAGTCGCCGGCGCGGTGACGTCGTCGACACTCACCACGGTGGCGGTCTTCCTGCCCATCGCGTTCGTCTCCGGCCTGGTCGGCCAGCTGTTCTCGTCGTTCGCCATCACCGTGACGGTCGCCTTGCTCGCCTCGCTGCTGGTGTCGCTGACCGTCATCCCGGTGCTGGCCTACTGGTTCCTCCGGCGGCCCAAGCAGGCAGGGGCGGAAGACGACGAGGAAGCACGCGAGCGGGTGCGCTCGCAGGCCGAGGCGGCCGAGCTGCGCTCGCCGTTGCAGCGGGCCTACATCCCGGTGCTGAGGTTCGCCACGCGGTTCCGCGCGGTCACCATCCTGATCGGCATCGCCGTGCTGATCGGTACCGGGCTCCTGCTGCCCGGGCTGAAGACGAACTTCCTGGACTCCACCGGCCGGGACACCACGCAGGTCAGCATGACCATGCCCGCGGGCACCGACCTGGCGACCACCGACCGCGCGGCCAAGAAGATCGAGCGGGTGCTGGCCGAGACCGACGAGGTCGCCTCGTACCAGGCGAACATCGGGGCGGGCAACCCGATGCTCGGCGGCATCGGTGCCGCCGCCGATCGCGCCACGTTCTCGGTGACGGTCGACGACGAGGCGGAAACCCCCGATGTGGAGGCCAAGCTCAGGGAGCGGATCGCCGAGCTGGACGGTGTCGGCGACGTGACCGTCGGCATCCGCGGCGGCAACGAGGAGATGGGCGGCAACGCCGTCGAGGTCATCGTCACCGGGTCCGACCGCGAAGCGCTGGCCGAGGCGGCCGAGCAGGTCGAGGCGGTGATGACCGACATCGACGGCCTACGCGACGTGACGTCCGACCTGCGCGATGCCGCACCTCGGGTGCAGATCTCGGTGCGCAAGGAGAAGGCCGCCGAGCTGGGGCTGTCCGAAGCGACCATCGGCCAGTACGTCGCGCAGGCGTTCCGCGGCAGCCCGGTGGGCGAGGTGACGGTCGACGGCCGCACCGTCGATCTGGTCCTGGCGTCGGCACAGCGGAAGCCGGCCACGATCGCCGACATCGAGAAGCTGGAGATCCCGACCGCGGCCGGGCCGGTCCGGCTCTCCGACCTGGCCGTGGTGCGCGAAGTCGACGGGCCCACCCAGATCAGCAGGCTGGACGGCGAACGGGCGGTGACGATCTCCGCCGCCGCCGACATCGACGACCTCGGCGCGGTGACCAACGAGATCACCGTGGCGCTGAGGGAGCTGGGCCTGCCGGACGGCACCGACTACCAGATCGGCGGGACCAGCGCCGAGCAGCAGGAGGCCTTCGCCGACCTGCAGCTGGCCATGCTGATCGCCATCGCGCTGGTGTTCATCATCATGGTCGCCACGTTCCGCAGCTTCGTGCAGCCGCTGATCCTGCTGGTGTCGGTGCCGTTCGCGGCCACCGGCGCGATCGGGCTGCTGCGCCTGACCGACACCCCGCTCGGCGTGCCCGCCATGATCGGGTTGCTGATGCTGATCGGCATCGTGGTGACCAACGCCATCGTGCTGATCGACCTGATCAACCAGTACCGGGCACAGGGCATGTCGGTGCGCGATGCGGTGATCGCGGGCGGCAGGCGCAGGCTGCGGCCGATCCTGATGACGGCGGTGGCCACCATCTGCGCGCTGATCCCGATGGCGATCGGCCTGACCGGCTCCGGCGGATTCATCGCACAGTCACTGGCCATCGTGGTGATCGGTGGCCTGCTCACCTCGACGCTGCTCACGCTGGTCCTGGTGCCGACGCTGTACAGCTTGGTCGAGGGCGGCAAGGAACGGATCCGCCGCGGATTCCGCCGGCGCATCGCCAAGCCGAGCGCGGCGGAGTAGCGCACGCTGCTCCGCCGCCTCCGGGCGGGTCGATCGGCCTGCCGTCACCGCGGGCCCGGCATGCCACCGGCGAGCACCGCCGCCCGCCGTCCAGCGGGCGGGTGCCGCTCAGGCGGCTCCGGCCGCGCGGTTCCCTCCCCCACTCCGGAGGTGGCCTCAGGCCGGCCTGCCGGCCCGCTCGAGCATCCGGGTGCACATGCGGTCGGCCATCGCCGCGATGGTCAGCGACGGGTTCGGCCCGACCGGCCCCGGCATCGCGGCGCCGTCCGCGACGTAGAGGCCGGGGTGGCCGAACACCTCCCCGTCGGCGTCGCACACCGCTTCGCCCGGGTGGTCACCGATCGGCGCGCCGCCCAGCGGATGCACGGTGACGATGCGACGGAAGAACCACATCGGGTTGTCCACGAACCCGGTGCCCAACACCTCGGCGATCCGCCGCATGGTCGACCGCAGGCGCTCGAAGTACGCCATGCTCGTCTCCGAACTCCACCGCACGTCGAGCCGGTCGCCGTCCAGCGTCATCACGCCGTCCGGGACGTCCCGGCCCATGCCGAGCAGCGGCAACGCACCCGCGGACAACACACCGTCACCGAGCAAGTCGGACAGCTCGGCGCCCAGGCTGTTGTCCGGCGCCAGCTTCAGCGCGGTGAGCAGCCACCTGCCCAGGAAGGCCCCGATGCGCCACAGGCTTTTCGGCCCGGACGTCTCGGCGATCCACTCGGCGAACGCGGGGTACCCGCCGTCCTGGATGTAGAAGCCGCGATCACGACAGTCCTCCGACACGTCGTCGCAGTCGACGGCATCCGGTACGCGCAACGCGCTGGTGATCACCGGCCCTTCGGTGGCACCGAACTGCCGCACGTTCTCCGCGTCGTCATCGGCGGGCGTGAGGAAGGTGAGCAGGTCGCCGTTGCCGGAGAACTTCGTGCCCAGCGCATCGCTGAGGCCGGGCAGCGTCGCGCGGTTCCGCAGCAGCAGGAACGTCGTGCCGTAGGTGCCCGCGGCCAGGATCAGCTTCCGGCACACGATGCTGCGCCGGGGCATCTCGTCCCAGTCGACGTCGCGCCCCTCGTTCTCCGGCAAGTGCTCCACATAGCCGACGCGGTAGCCGCCGCCGTCCAATGCCTCGATCGTGCGCACTTCGCAGCGCGGCCGGATCTCCGCCCCTTTCGCCACGGCCGCGGACAAATACGTGTGGTCCAGGCTGTTCTTGGCGCCGTCGTTGCACCCGAGGTTGCACTCACCGCACAGGCGGCACGACCTGCGCTGCGCCCCGTGCAGGTTGCCGTACGGCGGGTCGGCCAGCGGCAGGCCGATCGCCGGCGGCTGGCCCGGCGCCGGGGCGAAGCTGACCGCCAACGGCGGCAGCGACCATTCCAGACCCAGCTTCTCCGCCGCCTCCCGCATCGCCTGCGTCTTGCGCGAACTCGCGTATGCGGGAGACTCGAACGGATACGGCGTCACGTCGAGCATCCGCTCGACGGCGTCGTAGTGCGGGTCGAGCTCGGCACGGCCCACCGGCCACTTCTCGTAGCCACCGCCGGGCAGCGGCTCGCACACGAACCAGCGCTCGTCCTTGCGGATCATCACGTTGGCGTAGATCAGCGAGCCACCGCCCAGCCCGCTGCTGACGATCGAGTCGAACCCGCGGAAGGTCCACACGTCGAACAGGCCCTGCAGGCCCTCGGTGGGGTCCCAGAAGGCCCGGCTCATCTGATGCGGGTTACGCGGGAAGCTGCCGGGCGGATACGCCTTGCCCCGTTCCAGGAGCACCACGTCCAACCCGGCTTCGGCCAGCCGGTATGCGGACACCGATCCTCCGAACCCGGAGCCGACCACCACCGCGTCGGCTCGCTCCTCCGGCGCCGCGCTGCGCATCGTGTGAACCTCCCGGCGAATTTCCGACGTGGCGGGGCGTGTCAAGGAAGGTACGCCGCCGCCAGTTTGCGGGCGAAGAGCCAGCCGTACGCGCCCACCGCCCCGACGAACTGCGCTGCCGTGCGTGCTCCGACAGCACGCATCGAAGCGACCGCGCCCAGCAGGCCGAGCAACCCCAGCCGCAGCTCCCCCGCCCCGACGACGTCCGCACCGGCGTCCTTGCCGCGATGCAACGTCACCGACAGCCGGGTGGTGTCCGACCACAGCCGGCGCAGCATCGGTTTGTCCCGCCAGCATTTCACCCCGGCGAGATGGAACCGGCCCTGCTCGCCGAATGCGCTGGTCAAGGGCACCTGGTAGCGCATCAACGCGGTGCCGTCGGCCGGAAACAGCTCGAACACACCGTCGGAGAACGGCACCGGGTCGCGCACGCCGGGCATCGCCACGGTTCCGGACATGCCGGCTCGTGGGGTCTGGGCGCCGACGAACGCATGGATGTCCGCGATGTGCACGACGGCGTGCAGCGTCATGGTCCAGCCGGTGCGGCGGCCACGCTCCGCCGCCTGCTCCGCGTCGGCGACCCCGAGCACGAACGGACCGGACATCCGCTCGCGGAACGTCAAGCCAACCATCGCGCCTCCGGGCCGCTTTCCTCGTCGCCGTAGCGCGCGTTCGGGTCCAGCCGCCTGCGGCGATGCGGATCCGAGCCGGTGCGCGTGTGCAGGTAACGGAAGGCGCCGTGTGCAAGCGCGACGTCGTCGATCCGCTCGACGACGGTGGACAGGACCCGCTCGGTCATTCTCGCCGGGTCCACGGTCGCGGTCACGGTGATCTCCGCGTGGCGGACGCCGTCCCGGTCACCGCTGAGGTAGGCGGACCGGATCGGCTTGAAGTACAGCGTCAGCGGGCCGATCGCGCCCGCCCGGCGGGCTGCCGCGCACGCGTCGAGCATGCCGCGGGCCACCTCCGCGGCGGCTTCGGCCGGCGCGATCGTGATGAACATGCGGGTGGGCGCACCGACCGTGGCGTCCGCCAGCTCGTCCGCGAACCGCTCGACCCGGTCGGCCGTCGTGTAGACCGGCGGCAGCACCATGGCGGCGACCCCGGCGTACTTGGCGACCGCCGCGGCGGACCGCGGCAGGAACGCCGTCGCGGCACCGATCGCCCGCTGGCAGCCCCGGGCCAGACGGCTCCGCACCACCCTGTCCGCCCGTTCCGCCGCCGGGTGGTACCGCGAGATCTGGCCGCAGCCCGCCTTGCCGAGGTCGATCCAGAACGCCCGGGCGTACCACGCCTGCCCAGGGGAGACGAGCATTTCCGCCGCCTTGGCCAGGAACTCCGGCAGCTTGCCGGTGACGATGCGGTCGTTGCGCAGCAACGTCCGCCGCTTGTCGATCCGCAGCACCTCGACGGTCAGTTCGGTGATCACGCCGTGCCGTCCCAGGCCGGCGAGGACGCGCCGGAACGCCGGGTCGGTCCGGCCACAGCGATGGACCTCGCCGGCGAAGTCGACGTACTCCAGTTCGCTCACCGTGTCGGCGAACAAGCCGAACCGGTGCGACGCCGGGCTGATCCCGCCGACCGAGGCGAACCCACCCGCGGTGAGGTCCCCGTGGTCACCGACGACCTTCAGGCCGAGTCCGCGCTCGGCCAGCCGCCGGTCCACGTCGCCCAGCCGCACCCCGGCCTGCATCGTACAGGTGCCTGCCCGCTCGTCGATCTCGACGACGCGGTCCATCAGCTCGGTGAGCAGCACCGCACCGCCCTCGGCGGTGACCAGACCGTTGCTGGAATGACCGCTGCCGCGCACGATGAGCCGCTCGCCCGCGGCGGCCGCTTCCCGCACCGCCCGCACGACCTCCTCGGTGGAGCGCGGCAAATACACCTTGAACGGCCAGCGTGGCCGTGTCGTGGGGTCGCCTACCCGTTCCCAGTCGTACGCCAGCCAGGACAGCGCGGCATGAGACAAGGCGCGGTGCCCGGCCGACCGATCCCGCATGTGCAATCAGCCCGCCTGACGCTTGAGGAAGTCCACCATCCTGGGGAAGACGTCGCGCGCGACGTACCGCCCCATGAACACGTCCTGGTGACCATAACCGTCGAAGATCTCCAACTCGTGGCGGCCCGGCGCGACGGCTTCCAGCCGCTCGTAGCACACCTGGTTGGAGTCGGTGAAGACGCGATTGGCCGTCCCGGTGGTGAGCAGCACGGGGGTGCGGATCTCGGCGGCCGCGGCGAAGTAGTCCTCGGGCAGGTCCGGGTGGCGCCGCCGGTCGTAGGTCACCGCCTGCCCGGCGCGCACCATCTTGGCCACGTGCCGGTAGTAGGAGAACCCCGTCGGGCCGTACAGGTCGGCGCTGCGCTCGTGGGTGACCGGGTGCAGGTTCTCGTGCCGGTACAGCGCGGGGTGACCGCTTCCCCACATCAAGCTGAGCATGTGGCAGGCCGACGTGTCGCACTCCGGGTGGAACAGGCCGATCAAGCGGGCGATGAACCCGCCGCGCGAGCAGAGCGGCTGCTCGCTCCACTTGGGCCCGATCCAGCGCAGCCCCAGCAGATCTTCCAGGATCACCGGCGCCACGGCCAACTTGATCCGGGACCACAGCGGCACCCGCGGGGTCAGGCCGACGCTGTTGGCGACGATGCTGCGCACGCGCCCGGCCACCCCGTCGACCTGGCCGAACACCGCCATCATGATGGCGGTCGAGCCGAGGCAGTGGGCGATGACGTGCACCGCGTCCACGCCCGTGGTCCGCGCAATCAGCTCCAGCGCCGGGGCGAAGTCGTAGCGGGCCACTTCGTCCAGCGTGTCGCGCCTGCCTTGGGTGTTGTACGGGTGCCGGTTGCTGAACCGGACGTCGGCCGTCCAGACGTCGGTGAACCCGTTGTCCAGCAGAAAGCTCACCAGGTTCCGGTGCTCCGGCATGATGAACATGTCGCTGGACGTGGTCAAGCCGGACACCACCAGCACCACGTCGTCGCACGGCTGACGGCAGAACCGCAGCAGGCTCAGCTCCAGGCCGTCCTCGGTGCGGTAGCGATACGTGGACACGTCGGCGCCGCGGACACCGTCCAGCGTGTACTGCGGAATGGAACGCTGGGGACCCACTTGGCACCTCCGTCCCGCCGGCTGCGCACCGCGCGCTCCCTCGCGTCAGCACGGTAGCCGACCGATGTGCGCCCGCGCGCCCCTTGCCGCCCGGCGTGCGGGCACGGTGGGCCAGTGCCGGAGGCGGGGCCCCACCCCCAGAAGCGGCCCCGCCCCCGCGAGAATCCCTCCCCCTGCCGTCGGATCCCTGTACACTGGTCTTGACAGAGAACACTGTTCTCGACGGAGAGAGTAGTCAACCAATCTGTTCTCCGTCAAGAACACGCGATCAGAAAAGTTGACGGTGTTCTCGTCGACGAGTAAGGATGCCTGACATGCCGAGCGCCGAAGCCGCGAAGAGCGCACCACAGCGCGTCCCGTCGCGGCGCGAGCGATTCCGCCAGGCCACGATCGACGAGATCAAGATGTACGCCCGCGAGCAGATGGCCGCGGGTGGCCCGGCCAGCTTGTCGCTGCGCGCAGTGGCCAGGGACATGAACATCACGCCGTCGGCGTTGTACCGGTACTTCTCCGGTATCGACGACCTGATCACCGCTTTGTGCGTGGACGCCTACCACGCCGTCGGCGACGCGGTGGGCGCGGCAGTGGGCGAGCTTCCCGAGGACGATCACGTCGGCCGCTGGCGCGCCTACGCCAACAGCTTCCGCGGCTGGGCGCTGGCCAACCCGTCGGACTTCGCCCTGATCTACGGCACACCGTTGCCCGGGTACAAGGCCCCACCGGAGATCACGCAGGCGGCGGCGTTCCGCTACCTCAGCGTGGCACTGCGCACGGTGGCTTCCGCAGTCGCCGCGGGTGCGATCGACCTCGAGCGCAGCTTGCTGTCCTACACCCCGGATCTCGACCCGGACCTGGTGGCGCACTGGGACAAGCTCGGCCTGCACCTGGATCCGCAGGTGGCCGCGATCACGGCGGGCGCGCAGGTGACCGTGCAAGGCCACCTCACGCTGGAGCTGTTCGGCCACTTCAACTGGCTGCGCAACGACATCGACCACGTGTGGGAAGGGCACCTGCGGGCGATGATGATCGCCATGGGCTTCGACCCGCAGGAGCTGCCGGCAGCCTGACCGGCAGGACCGCGGCCGCCCGGGGCGATCCGGCCGGAGACGCACACCCCTTGACCGCACTCCACCGTCGGCGTACATTGAACCGATCAGTTAATTAACCAGATGGTTCCCATGGCGAACGATCAGCTCAGCGTGGTTTTCGCGGCATTGGCCGACCCGACACGGCGTGCCATCCTGGCGCGGCTGGCCGAGGGCGAGGCCACCGTCGGCGAGCTGGCCGAACCGTTCGAGATGAGCCTGCCCGCGGTCTCCAAGCACCTGAGGGTGCTGGAACGTGCCGGGTTGATCACCCGCGGCCGCAACGCCCAGTGGCGGCCGTGCCGGCTCCAGGCCGCCCCGTTGCGTCAGGTGGCGGACTGGGTCGGTAACTACCAGCAGTTCTTCGACGACAGCTACCGGCGCCTCGACGACTATCTGGACCGCATCCGGCACCAAGGAGACACCCCATGAGCGGCACCACGGGCAGCGCGGTCATCACCACCCCGGCCGACACCCAGATCGTCATCACCCGGACGTTCGACGCACCACGCCAGCTGGTGTGGGACGCCTTCACCAAGCCGGAGCACGTGCGCAACTGGTGGGGGCCGCGGAAGTACGACAACCACATCACCGAGATCGACCTCCGTCCGGGCGGATCCTGGCGATTCGGCCAGCGCGGCCCGGACGGCATGGAGGTCGTCTTCGGCGGCACGTATCGCGAAATCGATCCGCCGCGGCGCGCCGTCTACACCGAGCGCTGGCTGAACATGCCCGCCGAGCTCGGTGGCGGCGCGGACGGCAGCCCGGAAGCGGTGATCACGGTGACGTTCGACGAGCACGACGGCCGCACCACGGTGACCACCGTGTGCGAGTACGGCTCGCGCGAGGTCCGCGACGCGGTGCTGGCCTCCGGCATGGAATCCGGGATGCAGGAGTCCTACGACCGCATCGACGAGATCCTGGCCACCCTCGGCTGAGGGCTGCCAGCCGGCCACCGCGGCGGACCGGAAGCGTCGCACCGGCCGGCCCGCGACGCGTCGGACCAGGTGCGACAAGCCGGACGAAATTCGCTTGCCCGCCCGCGACGCGGCTGGGCAAGCTGGCGCCATGCAGATCAGGCAGGCGGAACCTGAGGACTGGGATTCGATCTGGCCGTTCTTCCAGCGGATCGTCGCCGAACAAGAGACCTACACCTACGATCCCGCGATCGACAAGGACAGCGCCGAACGCTTGTGGATGCAGCTCGAGCCGCCCGCGCACACCGTGGTCGCGGTCGACGACACCGACCCGGACCAGCGGATCGTGGGCTCGGCGACCATGTACCCGAACCGGCCGGGCCCGGGCTCGCACATCGCCAGTGCCTCGTTCATGGTCGACCCGGACCGGCACGGCAAGGGCATCGGCCGCGCGCTCGGCGAGTACATGATCGATTGGGCCAATCGCAGCGGCTATCGGGGCATTCAGTTCAACGCCGTGGTGGAGACCAACGCCCCCGCGGTGCACCTGTGGCAGTCGCTGGGTTTCCGCATCATCGGCACGGTTCCCGGGGCGTTTCGCAGCCGCAAACACGGATACGTCGGCCTGCACGTGATGTTCCGCGAGGCCGGGTAGCGTTCGGCACATGCACAAGAGCACGATCCGTCTGGCCGACGGCAGGCAGCTGATCTACTTCGACCGCGAGCCCGGCGCCGATCGGTCCGCGGAGGACAAGCGCGACCTGCCGCCGTTGTCCGCGCAGAGCCAGCTGCGGCACGACGTGTTGCAGGACGAGTACGTCGTGGTCGCCACCCATCGGCAGGGCCGCACGCACCTGCCGGCGGCGGACGAGTGCCCGCTGTGTCCTTCGCGGGAAGGCAGGCTCACCGAGATTCCCGCCGAGGACTACGAAGTCGTGGTCTTCGACAACCGCTTCCCGTCGCTCACCCCGCCCGGCGGTCACTGCGAGGTGATCTGCTTCAGCAGCGACCACACCGCATCGCTCGGCTCGTTGCCGGACGACCGGATGGAGCTGGTGCTGGCCGCGTGGGCGGACCGCACGGCGGAGCTGACCACCCAGCCCGGTGTCGAGCACGTCTTCCCGTTCGAGAACCGGGGTGTCGAGGTCGGGGTGACGCTGCATCACCCGCACGGCCAGATCTACGCGTTCCCGTTCGTGCCGCCCAGGGCCCGGCGGATGCTGGAACAGGCCCGCAACCACTACCACCGCACCGGCAGCAACCTGTTCGCCCAGGTGTTGGCCAACGAACTGGACGCGGAGGTGCGCATCGTCGAGCACACCACGCACTGGACGGCCTTCGTGCCGGAGGCCGCGCGGTGGCCGGTGGAGCTGCACGTCTACCCGAACCGGCAGGTGGCCGACCTGACCGAGCTCACCGCGGTGGAGCGGCAGGACTTCGCGTCGCTGTATCCGCGGCTGCTGCGCAAACTCGACGCGCTCTACGACCAACCCCTGCCCTACCTCGCCGGCTGGCAGCAGGCCCCGGTGGCCATCGACCGGGACATGGCCTACTTGCGGCTGGAGCTGGTCTCGCCGCGGCGAGCCGCGGAGAAGCTGAAGTACCTGGCCAGCGTCGAGACGTTGATGGGCGCGTTCCTCAACGACGTCCGCCCCGAGGACACCGCCCGGCGGCTGCGCGAACTTCCTGGCTGATCGGCGACCCGGCCGGGCAGGCAGCGGGCGGACAGTCAACCGACAGCCGCCCGCCGGACAACCAGCACACCAACCGAAAAGCCAGCCAGGCAGGCACCAGCCGGGCGGTCAGCCGGGCTGCACCACGCCGGACCGCTGGACGACCGGCGCCACCCGCTCGGCCAGCGTCCCGGCCAGGCGCACGCCGTCACCGCCGGAACCGGCCGCGTCGGCGAGAAACCCAGCAACCCGGTTCGGCTCGACCCCGCAGAGCACCAGCCCGGCGGCGGTGAGCTGGTCACGCGGGCGTGGTGAGCCGTCGGCGACCTTCACCGCCACCGCCGACCCGTCGGGCAGCGCCGCGATCTGCACGCCTTCGTACCCGTCCTTGGCGATCAGCCCCGGCACCTGCCGGATCAGCCTGGTCACCGACCGATCGGTGCCGCCGAGCATCTCGGGATGACGGCGGATCGCCTCGGCGACGGCGGCTTCGGCCGTCTGCGGCTGCGCGGTGGCGATGGCCGCGGCGGCACGTGCCAGCCCGCGCAGCGTGACGGCGAACAGCGGCGCTCCGCAGCCGTCGACGGCCACATGGGCCGGACGCTCACCGGCCAGCTCCGTGACCGTCGCCGCGATCGCCTGCTGCAGCGGATGCGCAGGGTCGAGATAGCCGGCGGTCGGCCAGTCGTTGCCGCGCGCCGTGGCCAGCATCGCCGCATGCTTGCCAGAGCAGTTCTGTACCAGCCTGCTGGGTGGTTGCCCGGCCGCCACGTGCGCGTCACGCACCGCCTGGTCGAGCGGGCGGTCCGCGGGGTTGCGCAGCTCGTCCTCACCGACCCCGGCCTCGGCCAGGATCCGGCGAACCCCGTCGACGTGCCGTCGTTCCCCGGAGTGGCTGGACGCGGCCAGCGCCAGCAGGTCCGGCGGCAAGCGCAGACCGAGCCGCACCATGGCCGCCGCCTGTACCGGTTTCATGGCCGAGCGGGGATAGTGCACCGCATCCGGCTCCCCGGTCGCGAACACCACGTCGCCATCCGGCCCCAGCACGATCATCGAGCCGTAGTGCACGCTCTCGACCAGACCCGAGCGCAGTACGTAGGCGAGTGGTTCGTGTTTCGGCGGCAGGTCGGCACGAAGCGTGGGGCGGCCGGATCCGGCTGGCGATGACAGGCTCACCCGGCCAGTCTCCACACCGCCCGGCAGGCGGGTCAAAGCGGCGGACACGAAATGTGTCCTCACGCCCACCCGGTCAGCCCGGACGGCATGACCACGACGTTCCTCCCGATCGGGCTGCCGAAGTACAACCAGCCGTCCCGCTCCCGCACCGCACTGAGCACCGACACCCCGGCGATCCTTCCCCGGTACTGCCGCACCACGGTGCCCGACTCGTCCATGGCGGCCGCCCCCACCGACGACGTGATCCGCAGTCGCTGCGGCAGCCGGCCCACGACGTCACGGACCGGCTTCGGCGCGTGCCGCAGCACGTCGAACGACCGCACCCTGGGGCTGGCCAGCGCGACCCAGATCAGCCCGTCCGATCCGGTGGAGGCGTTGTCCGGATAACCGGGAAGGTTCGCGGCGAACACGTCGCTGGTGCCCGCGCGGCTGCCGGAGAGCCGCAGCCGGGTGATCCGGCGCTCCGCCGTTTCGGCCACGACCACGAACGACTCGTCCGGGGCGAGGGCCACCCCGTTGGCGAAATGCAATCCGGTGAGCAGCTCCTCCACCCTGCCGTCCGGGC
Organism: Thermocrispum agreste DSM 44070; assembly: GCF_000427905.1. GTDB lineage: Bacteria > Actinomycetota > Actinomycetes > Mycobacteriales > Pseudonocardiaceae > Thermocrispum > Thermocrispum agreste. The sequence continues at coordinate 14,742 of NZ_ATYX01000007.1, forward strand.
AGCGCCGCAGCAGCCGCCCGGTTCCTGCCCGGTGCAGCAGGCTTCTGCGCCACTGGGCCGGGTCGAAGTGGGTGGACGAATCACTGAAGTAGATCGTGCCGTCACCGGCCACCGCCGCGTTGTTGCACGCCCGCAGATCGCCGCCGCCCACCAGCGTGCGCGCGGCGCCACCGGCGAGCGACACGACCGCCAGCCCGCGTGGCCCGCAGCATGCCAGCAGCTCGTCCTCGCCGTAGAACTCCAGGCCGTAGACGCGCCCGTCGAGCTGGGCGATCGTCTCGACGGCACGGCCGGTCTGGCTGACCCGCAGGATGCGTCCGTCGGACAACCCGGTGTACACGCAGCCTTCGGCGTCGACGAGGACGTCCTCGGGGCCCTCACCGGTCAGCGGGACGAGCTTGGCGTCGCGAAACCCCATGACGTCCCTTTTCTACCGGAGTGCCGCCACGGCGACACCGCACAGGCGACCGGACGCAGGCAGCGGCTACCGGAACGTGAACAGGTGCCTGCGCGGTCCCTCGAAGTGCCCGTGCTCGTTCAGCGACACCAGGGTCAGCCCGGACCGGCCGCTGATGATCTTGGTGATCGCACCGTTGGCCATGAACCGGTTGAACACCCAGAACAGCCCGGCTTGATCCCCGACCACGCGGGCGGCGAGCGCGGCGATCACGCCGCCGGAGGTGAACACCAGCGCGTTCTGGCCAGGACCGAGCTCGCCGACCACGGTGTCCAGCGCCCCGTTGACTCTGGCGGCGAACTCCTGCCAGCTCTCCGCGGACCGGCCGTCCCCCGGTCCTGCCGCCACCCACGCCTGCAGCGCCCGGTCCAGCACCCGCTGGTAGGCGCGCTGGTCGGTGGTCTGCGGCTCTTCCGGCGCGTAGGCGAACACGTCGGCGAAGTCGTACTCGTTCCACCTGGCGTCCTGATCCGGGGTGAAGCCCGCCGCGACGGCCGTGTCCCGCTGGCGCGCCATGCTGCCGCTGCGCACCACGGCGAACTCCACCTCGCGGCGCCGCAGCTCCTCCCCCACGACGACGCTCTGTTCCTTGCCCAGCGGGGACAGCTTGTCGTAGTCGGCCGCGCCGAACGACGCCTGGCCGTGCCGGACGAGATAGATCGCGCCCATCAGCTCACCGCCTTCGCACCGGAGGAGATCAGCTCCCGGCAGTACCGCTCGGCGTACACCACGTGCTGCCACATGTCGGCGTAGATCGGATTGTGCGTACCGCCTTCGGCGTACCTGCGGTACAGCTGCTGCAGGATCACCGCCAGCCGGAAAACCCCGTACACCCGGTAGAACGTCCAGTTCCGGGCGACCTGGTCGTGGCGTCCGGTGCGCTCGGCGTAGTACTGCACCACTTCGTCCCTGGTCAGCATGCCCGGCAAGTGCGTGGGCTGCCTGCGCATCTGCTGCAGGAACTCGTCGTCGTCGGCCTGGGTCCAGTAGGCCAGGGTGGCGCCCAGCTCCATCAGCGGATCACCCACGGTGGCCATTTCCCAGTCCAGCACGCCGATGACCCGCAGCGACGAGTCGAGTACCAGGTTGTCGAACCGGTAGTCGTTGTGGATCAGGCACGCTCCGACGTCCTCCGGCTGGTTGTCGTTCAGCCAGCCCATCACTTCGACGCAGTCCGGCACGTTGGCGGTGCGTGCCCGCTCGTACCGGCGGCACCAGCCCTCCACCTGCCTGCGCACGTAGCCGGGGCCCTTGCCCAGCCCGGCCAGGCCTGCCGCCTCGACGTCGACCTGGTGCAGGTCGATCAGGCGGTCGATGGCCTGCAGGCACAGCGCGCGGACCTGCTGTTCGGTCAGCTCGAGTCCGTCCGGGAGATCGCGGCGCAGGATGATGCCCTCGAGCTTCTCCATGACGTAGAACTCGGCGCCGATGACGCTCTCGTCGTCGCAGAACGCCAGCACTTTCGGCACGTACGGGAACACCGGGCGCAGGCGCTGCTGCACCCGGAACTCCCGGCGCATGTCGTGGGCGGACGCGGCGCGGTGGCCACGCGGCGGCCGCCGCAGGATCAGCGACCGATCCGGGTAGTCGAGCTGGTAGGTCAAATTGGACGCGCCACCGGGGAACTGCTGTACCGAGGGCACCTCGGTCAGCCCGTCCAGGCGCTCCGACAGCCACGCGTGCACCGCTGCCGGATCGAACGCGTCCTCCTCGCGTACCGGCCCTGGCCTGTCCTGCACAGTCACACCGACCTCACAAACGTCCTCACATCACCTTCCGCAGCAGCCAATCCGGTGCCATGCGCACCAGCCGGGCGAGCACCGCCCACGGCCACCGCGGCACGAACGCGGTGGCGGGCTCGCGCTCGATCACCGCGACCATCTCCCGCACGCCCTTCTCGGTCGAGACGATGAGCGGGCTCTTCGGCGCGCGGGCGGTCATCTCCGACTCGATGTAGCCGGGTTTGAGCGTGGTCACCTTCACCGGGCCCCGCCCATGGTGCAGGCGGATGCCTTCGGCCAGCGAGGCCGCGAACGCCTTGCTCGCCGCGTAGGCGGTCAGCGTGCGCGGGGCGCCGCGCTCGGCCAGCACGGACGCCAGCACCACCAGGTGCCCGTCGCGCTGGTCGAGGAAGATCTCCATCGCCGCCTCGCACTGGGCCAGCAGGCCGAGCACGTTGGTCTCCAGCGTCTGCTTGTTCGCCCGCTCGAAGTACCCGGTGCCCAGCGGCTGTCCCTTGCCGAGGCCCGCGTTGGCGATCACCCGGTCGATCCGGCCCAGCTCGGCACGAAAGTCCCGGAACACGGCGAACACCGCATCGTGATCGGTCACGTCGAGCTGCCTGGTGACCACGCGGATGCCCGGGTTGTCCCGGCGCAGCTGCCCGGCGAGCTCGTCGACCCGCTCGATGCGCCGCGCACACAACGCCAGGTTACGCCCTTTCGCGGCGAACTGCCTGGCCATTTCCACACCGAGGCCGGAGCTGGCCCCGGTGATGAGGATGTTCTGCCGGACGGTCATGCCTTGTCCCCTTGCCGGTACCGGGCCAGCTCCATGCGGGAGACGACGCCCAGGTGCACCTCGTCCGGCCCGTCGGCCAGCCGGAGGGCGCGCGCCCAGGCGGCCGCGGCGGCCAGCGGGAAGTCGTCGGTCACGCCCGCGGCGCCGTGCAGCTGGATGGCGAAGTCGATGACCTCCTGCGCCATCGCGGGCACCGCGGCCTTGATCTGGGACAGCTCGGACAACGCGCCGGCAGCGCCCTTGGTGTCCAGCAGCCACGCGGTGTGCAGCACGTGCAGCCGCGCCTGGTTGATGGCGATGCGCGCCTTGGCGATCCGTTCCCGGTTGCCGCCCAGGTCGGCCAGCTGCTTGCCGAACGCGGTGCGCGACGTGGCGCGCCGCAGCCCCGCTTCCAATGCCCGCTCGGCCAGGCCGATCGTGCGCATGCAGTGGTGGATGCGACCCGGCCCGAGCCTGCCCTGCGCGATCTCGAATCCCCTGCCGAGCCCGGCGATCACGTTCTCCTTGGGCACCCGCACGTCGTCGAACACCACTTCGCCGTGCCCGTACGGCGGGTCGAGGTAGCCGAACACCGGCAGCATGCGCTCCACCCGCAGGCCGGGGTGGTCCCGCGGCACGATCACCATGGAGTGCCTGGCGTGCCGGGGCGCGTCCGGATCGGTCAGGCCCATGAAGATGACGAATGCGCACTTCGGGTGGCCGATGCCGGACGAGAACCACTTCCGCCCGTTGATCACCACCTCGTCGCCGTCCGGCACCGCGGTGGCCGCCATGTTGGTCGCATCGGACGAGGCCACCGCGGGCTCGGTCATGCAGAACGCGGACCGGATCCGGCCTTCCAGCAGCGGCTTCAACCACCGCTCGCGCTGCTCGTCGCTGCCGTAGTGGACCAGCACCTCGGCGTTGCCGGTGTCCGGTGCGTTGCAGTTGAACACTTCCGGCGCGAACGGATACCGCCCCATCAGCTCGGCCAGCGGCGCGTAGTCCACGTTGGACAGCCCGGGGTACCCGGTGATGCCGGCCTTCGCCGGGGGCAGGAAGAAGTTCCACAACCCCTGCTCGCGGGCCTTCTGCTTGAGCTGTTCGATCACCGGCAGCTCGACCCACGGGTCGTCCAGCTCGCGCAGCGTCCGCAGGTAGTCGTCCTCCACCGGGGCGATCTCGGTCTCGATGAAGTCGGCGACCTTCTGCCGGAGCTCAGCCGCTCGCGGCGACAGTGCGAAGTCCATGCCCGCACGGTACATTCTTATTGAGTATTGCTCAATAGCGTGCGCACCGACGGGAGGCCTTCCGATGAGCACCACACCGCGCAGGCGGAGGCAGCACCCCGTGGAGCGCCGCAAGCAGCTGATCGGCATCGGGCTGCGCATGCTCACCGAACGGCCGCTGCACGAGATCACCGTCGACGCGGTCGCCGCCGAGGCCGGGATCTCCCGCTCGTTGCTGTTCCACTACTTCCCCACCAAGCAGGACTTCTACGCCGAAGTGGTGCGCGCCGCCGGCCGGCGCATGCTGCGCTCGGCCTTCCCGGCGGGCAAGGACGAGCCCAGCGAGCTGAGCGACGTGCTGGAGGGATACCTGTCGTTCATCGAACGGCGGCACGAGCTCTACACCGGCCTGTTCCGGCACACCGCGCCCGGCGACTGGCTGCACGACATCGCCCAAGAGACCCGCACCCGGATGGTCGACCAGTTGCTGCTCAGCCTGCGTATCGAACAGCCGGCACCTATGGTGCGGGCGGCTGTCGGCGCGTGGCTGTCGTTCGCCGAGCAGCTGTGCCTGGAGTGGGCGGCGCACCGCCACGGGAAGCGGGAACGGGTGCTGGCCCTGCTGCGCGGCAGCCTGCACACCGTGGTCGCTCTCGCCGCCGACGAGGACGCCGCCGGTTCTTGACCCGGCACGAGCGGAGCCTGCGTCCCGACGAAAGACGGCGGCCGATGCCGGGCTCGGCGCGCCGCCGGGCACCAGCCACGCCACCCCTCGCCCGGTTTTCGTGACAGTTCCGCGCTGCGGCCGGACAAGGACCGAACGACGTAGTAGGCCAGACGGGTCACGATCGGATTCCAGCGAATCGATTCCGTGTGGCAGAATCACGCCACATTCTCACCGGGAATACCGGCATTTCGGGGCACGACCGGAACAATTCGGACGCGCATTCCGTCGGCCGGTGACGAGAATAGCGAGGGCAGATTCCATGACCGTGTCGCCGATCCAGGGGCAGCACGCCCCGACCGATGACCACTCCACACCGTTCTCCCGAGAGCTGCGCGCGGCGATCAAAGCCAGCGGCCTCGGACTGGACCGCATTCAGGTGCGGTTGCGCAACCGCGGCATCCCGATCAGCGTGACGGCACTGTCGTACTGGCAGTCCGGCAAGCGCCAGCCGGAGCGGGCCCGCTCCATCTCGGCGGTGCGCGCACTGGAGGAAATCCTGGGCCGACCTGCTGGTTCTCTGGTTCGCCTGCTCGAGCCGCCGCGCCCGCGAGGCCGCGCCGCGCGCAATGCACAAGCCCGCAGGACGACAAGCCGCCAGCCGGAACGGACGGCTTCCCCACCGCAGGCGAAATCGTTCGGCGGCCTGGTCACCCCGTAGGCGAGCCGACCACGATTCCGGCCCGGGGTGCCTTCCCCGGGCCGCATCGCCTGCCGTCCGGAAGCGGCACCGCGAAAACGACATTCGGCTACTGCGCATCACCCGACGATCGTCGGTAGCGCAACCGCATTCAATGCGCTATACCACGCCGCGGCAGCGCGGTGATCGCATTTCGTAATTGCCGACCGACCGGATTCCGTCCCGCTCACCGGGCGGCCAGCTGCTTACGCAGCAGTTTTCCGGTCGCGTTTCTGGGCAGCTCGTCCAGGAATATCACGTCACGCGGGACTTTGTACCTGGCCAGATTGTCCTTGACGTACCGGCGCAGCTCGTCCGCCTTGGCCTCGTCCCCGGGGTGCCCGTCGGCCAGCACGACGTAGACGCGAAGCCGCTGACCGAACTCCTCGTCGTCCACGCCGACCACCGCGGCCTCCAGCACGTCCGGGCGGCTGGAGAGCAGGTTCTCCACCTCGAGCGGATACACGTTCTCCCCGCCGGAGACGATCATGTCGTCGTCTCGCCCCACCACGAACAGCTGTCCGGACTCGTCGAAGTAGCCCATGTCCCCCGTGGCCAGCAACCCGTCGACGACCTCTTTGTTCGCTCCCCCGGTGTAGCCCTTGAACGACAGGATGCTGCCCACGAAGATGCGGCCGACCTTGCCCGGCTCGGTGATCGGCTTGCCGTGGTGATCGTAGATGCGCACCGAGCAGCCGACCGGCGGCCGTCCCGCGGTACGCGGATCCCGCCTGAGCTCGTCCGGCGTGGCGACGGTGGCGACTGCGACTTCGGTGGAGCCGTACAGGTTGTAGAGGACGTCACCGAAGGTGTCGAACGTGCGCTCGACGACGTCGACCGGGATCGCCGACCCGGCGGAAAAGATGATCTCCAACGACGAGGTGTCGTACCGCCGGCGCACGTCGGCCGGCAGGTCCAGGATGCGCTGCAACATCGTGGGCACCACCACGAGCACGTGGCACCGGTGCTCGGCGACCGCACGCAATGTGGCTTCCGCGTCGAACCGTCGCCGCATCACGACCTTGTTGCCCAAGGCCAGGGCGAGCAACAGCTGCGCCAGCCCGGTGCCGTGGAACGCGGGCGCGGCCATGAACATCGACTGCTGCGGCCGGAGCGGGATACGGTCCAAGAACTGCGCGCTGGCTATCGGCGACGTCTTCTCCCGCGGAGCCCCCTTGGGCGTCCCGGTCGTACCGCTGGTGAGCAGGATGAAGCTCCCCGGACGCGGTGGGGTCGGCATCGGATCGGCGGACGTCTCGGCGATCAGCTGCTCCATGTCGAGCACACCGTCGGGGACCGCCGCCGGGTCGTCGGCCCACGCCAGGTAGCGCTCGACGTCTCCGTCGACAGCTTCCAGCAGCCGCGTGAACTCCTGGTCGTAGACCAGCTTGACGGCGCCTTCCCGCCGCATCACGTCGGCCAGTTGCTGCTTGCCGAAGCCGGTGTTGAGCAGCAGCAGCTTCGCCCCCGCCTTGCCGGAGGCGGCCATGACCGTCACCAACCCGCGATGATCACGGCACAAGGCGCCGATCACCGTGCCCGGGCCGACGCCACGCTCGGCCCAGGCCCGCGCCAGCGCGTTCGAGCGGCGGTCCAACTCGGTGTAGGTGAGCGGTCCCGCCTCGTCGACCAGCGCCACCGCGTGCGGGTTCTTCCGTGCGCCGACCGCGAGCACACCGGCGAACGGCCCGTACTTGTGCATGGTCAGCAGCGAGCGGATGCCCTCGTCCGGCCGCCCCACCAAGCCGGCCCGCTTCATCACCCACAGGCTGCGCACCGTGGTGGCCGCCTTGCTCGTCACCGACTTCGCCACGTCCAGCAGCACCGTCGCCACCTCCACTCCCTCGCCGCGGAGCGTAACGAGCGTTGTGCGGAGCGAATAGAGATCAGCGGCCAATCCATCCGGTCGGCGTTCTCGCCCGCTGAGCAGTCGACACCGCCGCTGATACTCCATCCGGGCCGCGAACGTGGTGCCCGCGCCACTCGGAAGCCCGATCCACGCTGTTGGACGTCGCCAGCTCAGCCCCGGGACCGCGCGCGAAGAACGCCGCGGTGGCACCGTCGCCGACCACAGCGTCCACGTCGGCAACCGGCGAAGCAGCACCGCGCGACGCCGTCTCGCACGGCAGACCGTGCGCTATCCCGCGATCGCGTCGAGGGCGCGGAGGATCCGCTTCTCCGAGACCGGATACGCGGTGCCCAGCGTCTGGGCGAAGAAGCTGACCCGCAGTTCCTCCAGCATCCACCGCACCTTGGCCAGCTCGGCGGGCACGTCGTGCCCTGGTGGCACCTCGGCAAGCAGGGCACGGTATTCGTCGGTCAGCTCGCGCACCACGCGCATCCGCTCCGCATCCCGCAGGCCGTCCCTGGGCAGCTTCTCCAGCCTGCGCTGCACCGCCCGCAGGTACCGTTCGACGTCGGGCAGCCGCTCGAACCCGGTGTCGGCGACGAACCCGTCGTAGACCAGCCCTGCCACCTGCTCGTCGATGTCGGCCATGGCTTCGTCGAAGCCCCGCATGGCTTCGCGCGCCGACCGGACGTCGTGCCAGGCGACGAGCACACGCCGTACCCGTTCGACGGTTTCGACAAGCGTCGGCCCCAGCCCGGCGCGGACCGCCTGGACGAGCGCGGCGAAACCGTCCGCGTCCCACGCCGGCCCGCCCGCGCCGGCGATCAGGTGGTCGGCGGCACACGCGATGCAGTCGTCGAGCAGCCCGGCCACGCTGCCGTGCGGATTCTGCGCCAGCTGCAGCTTCTCCCGGGTGGTCAGCGCGTGGCGGAGCATCTTCTTCGGCGACGGCACCGACAGCAACACCAGCTTCCGAGTGCCCCGCCGCATGGCCGCGCGCTGCTCGCCGACCGTCGGGTAGACCCGCACGTCGACGGCATCCCCGGCGTCGGTCAGCGCCGGGTACCCCTGCACGGTCGAGCCGCCGGCGTTGGCGGTGAACTCCTGCGGCAGATCGCCGAAATCCCACGACGTCACGCCGCGCCGTTCGATCTTCTCGGCCGCCCGCGCAATGGCCGACTTCACCTTGGGGGCCAGGCGCTGCCGCAGCTGGCCGAGGTCCTTGCTTTCGCCGAGGGTGCGCCCCTTGCCGTCCACCACGCGGAAGGTCATCCGCAGGTGGTCGGGCAACGCGGTGAGATCCCACGCATCGACCGGGACGTCGACGCCCCTGAGCTTCCACAACGCGTCGCTGAGCGCCTTCAGCAGCGGTTGGTCCTGTCGCTCCTGCAACAGCTCCTGCACGGCCATGGCGGTGTCCGGGGCGGGTACCAGCTGCCGCCGCAGCTGCTTGGGCAACGTCTTGATCAATGCGGTGATCAACTCGTGCCGCATTCCGGGCACCAGCCACTCGAAGCCGCGCTCGTCGACCTGGTTGAGCGCCTCGAGCGGCAGATGCACGGTCACCCCGTCGGCGTCGGAGCCCGGCTCGAACTGGTACGTCAGCGGCAGCTCCAGCTCGCCCTGCCGCCACTGCTCGGGATAGTCGTCGTCACTGATGTCGGCTGCGGCGTCGGTGACCAGCATCTCCGGGTCGAAGTCCAGCAGCCGCGGCCGCCGCTTGCGCTCCTTCTTCCACCACGAGTCGAAGTGCTGAGCCGAGACCACGTGGTCCGGGATGCGCGCGTCGTAGAACTCGAACAGCGCCTGGTCGTCGACCAGGATGTCGCGCCGCCGCGCCCGGTGCTCGAGCTCCTCGGCTTCCTCCAGCCGCTTGCGGTTGGCGTGGAAGAACTCGTGGTGGGTGTCCCAGTCGCCCTCCACCAGGGCGTGCCGGATGAACAGCTCGCGGCACAGCCCGGGATCGATCCTGGCGTAGTTGACCTTGCGGCCGGACACCAGCGGGACGCCGTACAGCGTCACCGTCTCCAGCGCCATCACCGCGCCGCGTTTGCGCTCCCAGTGCGGCTCCGCGTAGCGGCGTTTGACCAGGTGACCGGCCAACGACTCGACCCATTCCGGCTCGATCCTGGCGCAGATCCGGCCCCACAGCCGGGAGGTCTCCACCAGCTCGGCGGCCACCACCCAGCGCGGCGTCTTGCGGAACAGCGCCGATCCGGGGAACACCGCGAACCGGGCGTTGCGGGCGCCCAGGAAGTCGCGCGTCTCCGGGTCCTTCAGCCCGATGTGCGACAGCAGCCCGGCCAGCAGGCTGGTGTGGATGCTCTGATAGTCCGCCCGGCCGGTCCGCTTGCCCGCGGTGATGCCGACCTGCTTGGCGGTCTCCTTCAGCTGCGCGTACAGGTCCTGCCACTCGCGCACCCGCACGTAGTTGAGGTACTCCTGCTTGCACAGCTTGCGGAACTTGCTCGACGACAGCTCACGCTGCTTCTGGCGCAGGTAGTCCCACAGATTGAGGTAGCTGAGGAAGTCCGAGGTCTCGTCGGCGAACCGGGCGTGCAGCGCGTCCGCCGCCTGCTGGTGCTCGGCCGGCCGCTCCCGCGGGTCCTGGATGGACAGCGCCGAGGCGATCACCAGCACCTCGTGCAGGCAGCCGTTGCGGTGCGCCTCCACCACCATCCTGGCCATCCGCGGGTCCACCGGCAGCCGGGCCAGCTTCCGGCCGATCGGGGTGAGCCGGTTGCCGTCCAGCGCGCCCAGTTCCCGCAGCAGGGTCAGGCCGTCGGCCACCTGGCGCCGGTCCGGCGGGTCGATGAACGGGAAGTCGGCGATGTCGCCCAGCTCGGCGGCGGCCATCTGGAGCAGCACCGACGCCAGGTTGGTGCGCAGGATCTCCGGGTCGGTGAACTCCGGCCGGGACGCGAAGTCCTCCTCCGAGTACAGCCGGATGCAGATGCCGTCCGACGTCCGGCCGCACCGGCCCTTGCGCTGGTTGGCCGATGCCTGCGAGATCGGCTCGATGGGCAGCCGCTGGACCTTGAGCCGGTGGCTGTACCGGGAGATGCGCGCCGTACCCGGGTCGATCACGTACTTGATGCCGGGCACGGTCAGCGACGTCTCGGCGACGTTGGTGGCCAGCACGATGCGCCTGCCACGGTGCGGCTGGAACACGCGGTGCTGCTCGGCTGCGGCCAGCCGGGAGTACAGCGGCAGGATCTCGGTGCCGGGCAAGTCCATCGCCTGCAGCGCGTCCGCGGTGTCCCGGATCTCCCGCTCACCGGACAGGAAGACCAGGATGTCGCCCGGCCCTTCGGCCTGCAGCTCCTGGACCGCGTCGCAGATGGCCTGGATCTGGTCGCGGTCCTTGGTGGCCGGGTCCTCGGGGTCCACCACTGGGCGGTAGCGCACCTCGACCGGGTACGTGCGCCCGGACACCTCCACGATCGGCGCGGGCTTGCCGTCACTGGCGAAGTGCTGCGCGAACCGCTCCGGGTCGATGGTGGCGGAGGTGATGATCAGCTTCAGGTCCGGCCGCTTGGGCAGCAGCCGCTTGAGGTAGCCGAGCAGGAAGTCGATGTTGAGGCTGCGCTCGTGCGCCTCGTCGATGATGATCGTGTCGTAGGCGCGCAGCATCCGGTCCCGCTGGATCTCGGCCAGCAGGATGCCGTCGGTCATCACCTTGACCAGCGTCTGGTCGCTGACCTGGTCGGTGAACCTGACCTGCCAGCCGACCGTGGTGCCCAGCTCGGTGTCCAGCTCGTCGGCGATCCGCTCGGCGACCGTGCGCGCGGCGATCCGCCGCGGCTGGGTGTGGCCGATCATGCCGTGCACCCCGCGGCCGATGTCCAGGCAGATCTTGGGCAGCTGGGTGGTCTTGCCCGAACCGGTTTCGCCGGCGACCACCACGACCTGGTGCTCCGCGATGGCCTTGGCCAGGTCGTCCACCCGCTTGCTGACCGGCAGCTGCGGCGGATACGTCACCTTCGGCACGGCCGCCCGCCGGGCTTCCAGGCGCCGTTCCGCCTCTTCGACGTCGGCGGCGAGCTCCAGCAGCACGTCCTCGGGTATCCGCTTGCCCGCTGCCTTGTCCCTGGCCTTGGTCAGGCGCCTGCGCAGCCGGTACCGGTCGCGCAGCACGAGCTGGTCGATCCTGCGACGCAGAGACGAAGGGGTGACGGCACTGCCGGCGGAGGTGGTGGACATCGGCCACCCAGCCTATCCGGCCGCCGTCCCGGCATGCAGGCGAATATCCCCTCCGCGGCCGCCGCGGCGGGCCTGGCGCCCCCGCATTCCCGGCGCCGACCACCAAGGCACGCCGCGCACGGTCCGCCAGGCGGCCAAACAAAACAGCCTCTCATATCCCGGTGCCCTCCGCCAGCAATCAGCGACAGTTTGATCACATTCAGGGGGCAGAAATGATCAAATCGATCGCTCGATCACCGTCATTTCATCCGACGGAGTGACCCCCGAGTACGGGCATCAACGACGACATTTGCCCTGGTCAGAGCCCGTCCGAAGATCACATCTGCGGTTCGCTCATTTCGTACAGAAGCGGACAATCCACACTACCTCGCCCATGCAGTGCAAATACCCGGAATCCATTGACCGGATGGCTAGACTTGTCGACCACCCAACGGCAGGAGAAAGGTGGCGCCGTTTGTGAACCTGTGGGAATACGTCGTCGATCGCTGGGACAAACTGTCGTTGCAGGTTTGGCTGCACACCAGCGAGGTCGTCCAGGCGACGCTGCTGGCGACCGTGATCGGGGTCGGCATCGGCATCGCGGTGTACCGCTCCCCCGCCGGGTCCGCCGTCGCCACCGCGCTGGCCAGCGCGGTGCTGACGATCCCGTCGTTCGCGCTGCTCGGCCTGCTGATCCCGGTGCTCGGGCTCGGCGTGGCGCCGTCGATGACCGTCCTGGTGCTGTACGGCCTGCTGCCCATCGTGCGCAACACCATCGTCGGGCTGTCCGGCGTCAACCCGGCCGTCGTCGACGCCGCGCGCGGGATCGGCATGAGCCGGTTCAGCGTGCTCACCAAGATCGAACTCGCGCTGGCCTGGCCGGCCATCCTGGCCGGCATGCGGGTGGCCACGCAGATGCTGATGGGCATCGCCGTCGTGGTCGCCTACGCCAAGGGTCCGGGCCTCGGCTCCGAGGTGTTCTCCGGGCTGACCCGCGCCGGCAGCGCCAACGCCACCAACCAGGCGCTGGCGGGCACGCTCGGCGTGGTCGTCCTCGCGCTCGTCCTGGACGGGATCTACCTGCTCATCAACCGCTACACCACACCGAGGGGCATCCGTGACTGACGTGACCGCATCCGCTTCCACCGGGGAGGAGCTGCCGCGCGACGCCGCCGGCACGGCAAGCGACGGCACCACGACCGGCGCGGAGATCACCTTGACCAACGTCACCAAGCGCTACCCGGGCAGCAAGACACCCGCGGTGGACGACGTGACCATGACCATCCCGGCGGGCAAGATCGTCATCCTGGTCGGCCCGTCCGGCTGCGGCAAGACCACCACCATGCGGATGATCAACCGGCTGATCGAGCCCACGTCGGGCACCATCCGCATCGGTGGCGAGGACACCCAGTCGCTCAACCCGGACCGGCTGCGCCGCAAGATCGGCTACGCCATCCAGCAAGCCGGCCTGTTCCCGCACTTCACCGTGGCGCAGAACATCGCCGTGGTACCGAAGCTGCTCGGCTGGGACAAGAAGAGGATCGACGACCGGGTGGACGAGCTGCTCGACATGGTCGGGCTGGACGTCGGCACGTTCCGCGACCGCTACCCACGGCAGCTCTCCGGCGGCCAGCAGCAGCGAGTCGGGGTGGCGCGCGCGTTGGCGGCCGACCCGCCGGTGCTGCTGATGGACGAGCCGTTCGGCGCGGTCGACCCGATCACCAGGGGCAACCTGCAGGACGAGCTGCTCCGCCTGCAGTCCGAGCTGCACAAGACGATCGTGTTCGTCACGCACGACTTCGACGAGGCGGTCAAGCTCGGCGACAAGATCGCGGTGCTGGGCGAGGCGTCGAAGATCCTGCAGTACGACACTCCGGAGGCCATTTTGGCCACCCCGGCCGACGACACCGTCGCCGGTTTCGTCGGTGCGGGCGCCTCGCTCAAGCAGCTCACGCTGCTGCGCGTCCGGGACGTCGAACTGCGCCAGGAAGCGGTGACCGTGGACATCGACGAGTCCCCGGCAGCGGTGCGCGAGAAGCTGTCCAGGTCGCACAACCCGTATGCGCTGGTGCTGGACCGGCGAAGGCGGCCGTGCCGGTGGGTGCACGCCCGTGATCTCCCCCGGGCGACCTCGCTGGCGACCGCGGGCAAGCCGCTGCGCGACGTGGTCAGCACGCAGTCGACGCTGCAGGACGCGCTGGAGGCGATGCTCGCCGAGGGCGGAGCGGTCCCGGTGACCGGCCCGCAAGGCCAGTACGCGGGCACGATCCACCTGGAGACCGTCATCGAGACCATCCAGACGTTGCGCGAAGAACACAACGGCGGCGACAGCACCGGTGCGGACGGCGGGACGCAGCAGGAGGCGCGATGACCACCACGCTCGAGCTGTCCACCGAGTCCAGCTCGCGGCGCGCCGAACGGATCCGGCTGCTGGCCCAGCCTGCGGTGGTGCTGATCCTGGTCGCCGGTGTGCTGGTGTGGGCGTTCAGCCAGGACTTGGACGCCACCGACCGGGAAACGCTCAACGGCCCGTCGCTGCTGCAGATGCTCTACGAGCACATGCTCATCACGGTGCTGGTGTCCGCGCTGGTGGTGGTGATCGCCGTGCCGCTGGGCGTCCTGCTCACCCGGCCGGGATGGCGGCGGCTGGCGCCGCTCTTCATCGGCATCGCCAACATCGGCCAGGCGGCGCCCGCGCTCGGCGTGCTGGTGCTGTTCTTCTTGGCCACCGGCGCCGAGGGCGGACTGTGGGTGGTCGTGCTGCCGCTGGCGTTCTACTCGTTGCTGCCCGTGCTGCGCAACACCATGGTCGGCCTGCAGGAGGTCGACCCGGCGCTGATCGACGCCGGGCGCGGCATCGGCATGTCGGCGGGCGCGGTGCTGGCGCGCATCGAGCTGCCGCTGGCGGTGCCGATGATCCTGGCGGGCCTGCGCACGTCGCTGGTGCTGGCGGTGGGCACCGCGACGTTCGCTGCGTTCGTCGACGCGGGCGGATTCGGCGTGCTGATCGACACCGGCTACAAGCTCAACCGGCTGCCGGTGCTGCTCACCGGCGCGGTGCTGGCGGTGGCGCTGGCGCTGATGGTGGACTGGCTCGGCGCGGTGGCCGAGCGGTATCTCGGACCGAAGGGGCTGCGATGAGGCGCGTGCGCAGGGCACTGACCGCACTGCTGGCTGCCGTGTCGGCGGCGCTGACGCTGGCCGGCTGCGGCCTGACCACCAACGCCGCACTGCCGTTCGAGGTCGCCCCCGGCAAGATCCCGCACATCCCCGAGCTGGAAGGCGTCACCATCACCGTCGGCTCGAAGGACTTCACCGAGCAGATCCTGCTCGCCTACCTGGCCGAACTGGCACTGTCGGCCGCGGGGGCAGACGTGCGCGACCTTTCGGACATCAAGGGGTCCAACACCTCCCGGCAGGCGTTGCTGTCTGGGCAGATTGACATCTCGTGGGAGTACACCGGCACGCTCTGGATCAACTACGAGGGCCACGAGCTTCCGGTGCCCGGCGGCGAGGAAGCCCAGTACAAGGCCAGCGCCGAGCTGGACGCCAGGAAGAACGGCATCACGTGGTTGCGGTACTCCCCGCTGAACGACCAGTACGGATTCGCCGTCACCGAGGAATACGGACGCAAGCACAACCTGCGCACCATCTCCGACCTGGCCGCGTTTCTGAAGAAGAACCCGGACGAAGCCGTCTTCTGCCTGGAGACGGAGTTCATCAGCCGGCGGGACGGATTCCCGGCGGCGGTGAAGAAGTACGGGTTCAGCGACCCGGTGATCAAGCAGTTCGGCACGGGGGCGATCTACGCCGCGGTGGCCGGCGGAACGTGCACCATCGGCGAGATCTTCACCACCGACGGCCGGATCGCCGGGCTGGGGCTGCGCGTGCTGGAGGACGACAAGAACGCCTTCCCGCAGTACAACGCCGCGGTCACGGTGCGCACCTCGTTCCTGCGGGCGCACCCGCAGATCCGCGACGTGCTCGAGCCGATCGCGCTCGCCATGACCAACGATCAGATGATCGAGCTGTGCAAGCGCGTGGACATCGACGGTGAGGACCCCGGGAAGGTGGCGTTGGACTGGTTGGTCAGCAAGGGCTTCGTGACCGTGCCGGAAACCTGATCCCCCGACACAAGGAAGTGAGGCGACGATGTCAGGTGTCGACCGGAGGAACGTGCTGCGCGCGGCGGGCGCGCTCGGCGTCACGGTCCCGGTGGCGTCCGCGATGAGCGGCAGCGCCAGCGCCAAGCCCAGCCACGGCAAGCTCACCATCCGCAAGGAGAAGTTCGGCAGGACGCCGGACGGCGAGCAGGTCGACGTCTACATCTTCGGCAACGGCCGGATGACCGTGTCGATGCTGAACTGGGGCGCCACCGTGCAGCGCATCGAGGTGCCCGACCGCCGCGGCCGGCTCGCCAACGTCAGCCTCGGCTTCGACAACATCGACGACTACCTCGAGCTGAGCCCGAGCTTCGGGTCGACCATCGGCCGATACGCCAACCGGATCGCGGGCGGCAGGTTCACCCTCGACGGCGAGACCTACCAGATCCCCACCAACGACGGCGACAACGCGCTGCACGGCGGGCCGGAAGGGTTCGAGAAGCGGATCTGGTCGGCGAAGGTGATCAAGCGGCCGGACGCGGTCGGGGTCGAGTTCACCTACGTCAGCCCGGACGGCGAGATGGGCTTCCCGGGTGAGCTGACCACGACGGCCACCTACCTGCTCGACCGGCGGGACCGGTTGCGCGTCGACTACCACGCCACGGTGTCCGGCAAGGCGACGGTGCTGAACCTGACCAACCACACCTACTTCAACCTGGCGGGCGAAGGCAGCGGCACGGTCGACGACCAGTACCTGTACCTGAACGCCGATCGGTTCACCCCGGTCGACGAGACGCTGATCCCCACCGGGGAGATCGTGCCGGTCGCGGGGACGCCGTTCGACTTCACCAAGCCGCATCGGTTCGGGGAACGCAACCGGGACGACCACCAGCAGCTGCTCTTCGGACGGGGCTACGACCACAACTTCGTGCTGCGCGGCTCGGGCATGCGCGTGGCGGCCAAGGCGTGGGACCCGCGCAGCGGGCGCAAGCTGACGGTCACCACCGACCAGCCGGGCATCCAGCTCTATCAGGGCAACTTCCTGGACGGCACGTTCACCGGGATCGGCAACCGTTCCTACCGGCAGGGCGACGCGTTCTGCCTGGAGACCCAGCACTTCCCGGACTCGCCGAACCAGCCGAACTTCCCGTCCACGGTGTTGCGGCCGGGCGAGGAGTTCCGCTCGACCACGGTGTTCGGCTTCTCGGCCTTCTGACCCACCCGCCCGAACCAGCCACCGGAAAGGGGGCCCGGCATCCGCCGGGCCCCCTTTCCTCATGATCGGTCACAGAACCGCCGAACCGTCACCGTGCTCACCGGAACGCACGGCACGCACGGCACGCCGGCCGCCCGGTCGCAGGACCCACCCCGGCGACCGGTGCCGCTTGCCCGAGCCCGGCCGATCAGCCGAGCTCGTCGCAGGAAATCGCGTCCTTGCCCGCGCCTGCCTTGGCCACCCAGCGGATGTTGGAGAACGTGGCCGACAACTCCCCTTCGGTGTAGACCAGCCACGCGGTGTTCACCCGCTCCTGGTTCAGCTGGTACGCCTTGTTGCGGTTGAAGCACGCCAACGGGACGGTCAACCTGGTCTGCCTGCCCTGCTCGAGCCGCTTGAGCACGCCGTCGATGGACACCATGGTCCGGCAGGGGTAGCCGCAGTGCACCTCCAGCGTGGTCTCCCGGGTCGGCGGCCGGTGCACCACCACGTCGAACACGATCGCCCCGTCGGAGTCGAAGAACCGGGTCAGATCCCGCGCCTTGCTCAGGTCCGGCGAGCTCTGGAAATACACCTGCGCCGCGCCGCGGCCGTTCCAGGTGGCCCGCACGCCGTGCTGGTCGATGCGCGCGGTGATCGTGCCGTCCCGGACCGTCCCGGACACCAGGTCGGTGCCGCTCCAGCTCGAGTCGGCCGAACCGATGTAGCCCTCCCACGGCGCCACCGCGGTGCCGTCGAACACCGCCATGGGCCGCGGTGCGCTGCCGTTGGTCGCGGGCGGCTTGGCCTTCGACGTCGCCTTGGCCTGCGGGACCTGCGCCTCGGCGGTGCCCGGAGCCTCCGAGGCCTTCGAAGGACCGCTCGACGGTGCCTGGGACGCGCCGCTCATCGGCGTTTCCGTGCTGGGAGTGACGCTGGACGCGCCAACCGACAGTGCCGTGCCGTAGGCACCTGCCGCGGCGTAGCCCGGCTCCTGCGAGCGCGTCACCGCCACCAGCACGGCGGAGCCGACGCCGACGACCGCGGCGACGGCTGCCGCGGCCAACGCCATCCGTGTCTTCCTGTTGCGGGCGAACCTCGCCTTCGGGGACTTGCCTGCCTGGTGAAGCGCGGCAACGCCGAGCGCCGGATACGTGCCGGTGGCCAGCGGTTGCGCCGGTGCCTGCGGGGCCGGAGCCGGCGAAGGAAGCACCGGTATCGGTCCGGAGCTCACCGGCGGCTGCGGCTCCACCTGCTGCTGGGCCGCGATCGCCGCGGCGCCGAGCGCCACGGTGAACTTCGGGTGCAGGCTCAGCCGCACCGGCCTGCCGAACTCCTTCGAGATCAGCTGGGACACCAGCGGGATCCGGGACGAGCCGCCGGCGAGCAGGATCGCGGCCAGGTCGTTCGGTTGCAGGCCGGCACCTGCCACCGTGCGGCGCAGGGTGTCCGCGGTCATCTGCACCGACGGCCGGATCATCTCGTTGAACTCCAGCCGGGAGATCGTCACCTCTCGCGGCCCGGACGGCAGCGGCACCGACAGCGTCACGTCCGGCTCGATGGACAGGTCCTCCTTGGCCTTGATGCACATCGCACGGATCCTGGCCAGCGCGGACGCCTGCTCCGGGTCCTCCAGGTCCAGCGCGCTGATCGCACCGTCCAGCCGCTCGTCGACGTTGGCCAGCAGCGTCTCGTCGAAGTCGACGCCGCCCATGTGCTCGATGCCCTCGGGCGTGCCGAGGATCTCCATCCGTCCGCCCCTGACCCGCAGCACCGTGGTGTCGAACGTGCCACCGCCCAGGTCGTAGACCGCGACCACGGCGCCTTCGCCGAGCCGCCGTCCGTTGGAGTAGTGGGTCGCGGCCGCTTCCGGCTCGGTGACCAGCCGGTAGTTGGTCACCCCCGCCATCCTGGGCACTTCGGCGAACTGCTCGCGCCGGTACGGGCCCCAGATCGCCGGGTAGGTCAGCACCACCGACGACGGCAGGCCGCCCTGCACCCTGTGCACGGTGCGCAGCGCGTCGCGCAGCTGCGCGGCCATCAATGCGGTCGGGGTGTAGGAGGAACCGCCGAGCACCAGCCGGGACGGGTCACCGAGGCGCCGCTTGAACCCGCGGGCCAGCATGCTCGGGTCGCGCGCCGCGGTGAGCGCTTCCAGCCCGGTCAGCAGGGCGCCGTCCGGCCCAGGGCACGCCACGGAGGGAACCACCACGTTCGGCGACAAAGGGATCATCCGGGTGCCGCCAGGACCCCCCACGGCTGCACAGGCAAACGAGGTCCCGAGATCGATTCCCACGCTGAACCACATGGCGCACCCTTTCGAAGCGCACGAAAGTGCAGGCAATCGCAAGCAAACAACAATGTAGCCTTCGCACCGGGCCGAATCCACCACACCGGCGAGAGGTAGTCCGGTCGGGCACAGACCTGGCCCACCAGCGCAACACACCCGGATCGCGGGATTGCACAAAGCGTCGGGTTATCCCCCAGGAAAGCAGGGATGACCCCCTTGAGCCCGCTTGCCGTTCTCGCCACGCTTGACCGGTGACGGGTTACGCACTGGTGTTCTCCGCGAAGGCCGGGCGTCTGCCACGGCTGCTGCGCATGCCGACCCTCGCCAGCGCAGCCTTCCGGTACGACCTCGAGCGCCAGCTGCACGACGAGGTCGCGATCGGCATGTCCGCGATGGCCGCGCAGCTCGACCTGGTCGCGGTCACCGCGAGCGATCCGGATCTGCACGCCAGGATCGGCACCCTGCGTGCCACCTTGTGCCGCGTCGTGGACTTCGTCCGCGACGTCGGCAAGAGCATCTATCCACCCGTCCTCGGCGGCGCCGACTTCGGCGCGGCACTGCGCGCCGTCGCCGACCATCGCGATCTGAAACTGCAGCTCGATCTGCCGCCGTACGAGTTGGCCGCGCAGACACGCGCCCGGGTGGGTCTTTTGGTCAGTGATCATCTGAATACGCTCAGTCCGGGCACCGTGGTCAGGGTGCGAGTCCGGGGCAGGAGGTTGGTACGGGTGAGCATCACCGAGAACCCGCAATGTCGCCGTTCGCGCAAGCGCTGGTGGGGGGCGGCTCGGCCATGAAGGTCGCCATCGCCGAGGACGGCGCCCTGTTCCGCGAGGGCCTGGTGCTGCTGCTGGAAGCCGCCGGGCACGAGGTCGTCGGCTGCGTCGGGGACGGCGACGCACTGTACGGGATCGTGTCGACCACCGACGTCGACGTGGCCATCCTGGACATCCGCATGCCGCCGGAGCCGGACGGCGGGCTGACCACCGCGGCACGGATCCGCGCCGCGAAGCCGGACGTCGGGCTGCTGCTGTTGTCCCACTACGCCGAGACGCACTATCTGATGAAGGCGCTGGAGATCGGCGCGGAGCGGATCGGCTACCGGCTCAAGGAACGCGTCGCTGGCGTTCAGGTGCTGGCCGACACCCTGGACCGGATCGCCGCAGGCGAGATCGTCATCGAACCGGTGCTCGCCAAGCGCCTGGTGCAGAACCCGTCCGAACGCACCGACAGCCCGCTGGCCAAGCTGACCGACCGGGAGCTGGACGTGCTGCGGCTGATGGCCGAGGGCCGGTCCAACACCGCCATCGCCAAGGAGCTGTACGTGTCGGTCAAGGTGGTGGAGAAGCACATCGCGTCGGTGTTCACCAAGCTCGGCTTGCCCAACGACCAGACGATGCACCACCGGCGGGTGCTGGCGGTGTTGACCTACCTGCGCGCATCCAAGATCGACGGCAGCTGACCACGCCATGCGGAAGTCCAGGCGGCTGCCGGAGTCGTGGCCGGGAGCGGCACGCATCCTGCATCAACTGCAGGAGCAGCATCAGCGCGCCGCGGCCAGGGCCAAATCGCTGCAGGCCGAGCTGGCCGCCGCGCACGCCAACCACGCGGAGGTCCGGGCGCTGGAACGCCGGCGGCTGGTGCAGGCCGTCACCGCGACCACGTTGCGCGATCTCGACCAGGTCCGCTCGCGCTTGTGGCGCTTGCGCGACTTGCTGGCCGAAGGCCTGCCGCCGGAGCCTGCCATGCAGGAGCTGGCGAAGATCCGCACCGCGCTGGACGAGATGATCGACAGCTTCCGCACCACGGTGCGCGGCGTGTACCCGGCCATGCTGCCGGACCGCGGGCCGCGTGCGGCGCTGGAGGAGCTGGCCGCCACGCTGCCCCGGCCGGTGCGGTTCGACGGCGACCTCGGCAGGCGCGTCGAGTGGCAGATCGAGTCGGGGCTGTATCACGCCGTCGCGGCGGTGTTGAACCTCTACGCGGGGACCCACGACGGCGCGGGTGAGCGGTCGGCCGCGCGCTCCTCGCCGATCACCGTGGTCTTCGGCCGCGACGAGGCGCTGCAGGTGCGCATCACCGCAGAGATGGACGACATGTCACTGGCGGACCTGCGCTCCGCACTGGCTCACGACGCAGCGCGCCTGGCGGTGCTCGGCGGCGCGATGCGGTTCGCCATGACCGGTAACCGCGCCACCGTGGACATCACGCTGGCGAAGCAGGTCCTGCCCCCCGACCTGGACACCGTGCCGTCGCAGTACGCGACTAGCGCGGTGTTCCGGCAGGTGTGGGAGCTTGCCAGGCAAGGACGCCGTTACGTCGGTTACGGCCCGGAACGGGCCGCGTGGCTCGCGGTGGCCGAACGCATGTCGAAGCTGCCGCGCATCGCGGTGGTGCTCGGCACCGCCCGCGAGGACCCGACCCTGCCGTCGGTGCCGTACGTCAACGTCATTCAGGTCCACCAGGCGCCGAACGCCTCCCTGGCCGAGGAGTTCCTGGCCGACGACGGCCCGCGCGGGCGCGTCGACGCCGTCGTCTGTCTCGTGCCGCCGGACACGGACTTCCGGACGGCGCTTCGGTACGGACGGCATCGCGTGATGCTGATCGAAGCCGACGACGTGGCCGTCGTCGCCGACGTAGCCAAGCAGCTGCAAGCCCAAGCGCCGACCATCGCGGCCCGGCGCGCTTTGGTGTCGATACGGGAACTGGTGCAGGGCCTGCCCGCGGACCACGAGCTGCGCCGGGCGTTGGATCAGGTCAGTGCCGAGCGGCACGAGTTCGCCGAGCTCGACTTGCTCGTCGAACTCACCGCCCAGGACACCCCGCTGCTGCGGACCGCAGGCGAAAAGGTGCGGGCCGCGGCGGCGCGGCTGCTCGGTGCGGAAGGGCCCGAGCCGTGGATGCGGCTGGGCTTGAGCCCGAACGCGGACAAGGCAGTGGTCCGTGCGACGGCGCAGCATTCTGCGCGCTATTGGCGTTCCCGTGCGCAGTTGCCGACCACGGGCGGCAAGGATCGGGAGGTGTACGAGACGCTCGCCGCCACCGCCGAGCGCCTGGTCGACCTCGCCTGACACGGCGGTTCCCGCAGGTGTCAACGCGCAGCGGTGGCCGCCGGGACCAGCATCCGGCGCGTGTCGGCCAAGGCGTCCTTGCGGTTCCGGCGAAGCACCGCCGCGGCCAGGAGCCACCCGAGGAACGCTCCAGCCGTGTTGGTCAGCAGGTCGTCCACGTCGAAGACGCGGTACACCATCGGCGCGGTACCGAAGTTCGCCGTCAGCTGGGTGATCTCGACGGTGAACGACACCAGGGCACCCGTCTTCACGGTGCTGCGCAGACCCTTGCGCCACACGAGGCGCAGGAACATGCCGAGCGGGACGAACAGCGCCACGTTCAGCATCGCCTGCTGGAACGTCTGCGTGCTCACCGCATTGAGCAGGGTCGGCGCCAAGCCGTACTTGCGCATCTCCGTGCCCACGTCCTCGATCCACTGCAGCGGAACGAGCTGAACGGTCTGTTCCAGCGGCGGCGTCGTCGGGCCCGGCAGCGGGAACACGACGACCGCGACCGCGAGACAGCAATACAGGAGGAAGGCACCGACCGCAATCATCCGGCGAAGGTCGACTGCGCCGCGCCGGACGTAATCGACCAGCGCATACGAGGGCAACATCACCGCCGCCACGACGACAAATCCGATACATCCGTAAACGAGTGCGATCAGCTGCGCTTCCGTCATGCCGATGACGGTATGGAAATCGCGTCGCCGGCACTTCGGTCGAACAGCTCGAGCGCGCCAGGAACCCCTCGGCCGATCGGCCGAGGGGTCGGCGGCCACGCCTCGGCCGATTGCCCGAGCGATGACATCACAGCAGGTCAGAGGGCATCGCCTGGACGCAGGCTTTCCGGTGCGACGAAGGGCACAGGCTTGTCGTGGCCGCCCTGACCCTTCATTCCACCACACCTTTTCGACAAACAGATCCAATGTCCGGAAAATGGATCGTTCTGTCGAATTCTGCTGATCTCAGCGCGATGCGCCGTGGTCACCACCGAGATGACTTGCCTTTCGCAGGCGGCGAAGCCGCGCGCGCCGAGTTGCCGCTGGGGCTTTCGCCGTTCCGCCCAGGATCGGGCGGGCGATGGTCGTGCCGGGACAGCGCGGAGTAGACGTGGAAACGATCGAGCGGTGACAGCGGCCCGCGCGGCGGGTTCGCCAAGGCATGCGCGGCCAGGTCGGGTTCCGGAGCCAGCTGGTAGCGCTTCAAGTAGTAGGTGGTCGCGGCCGACCACACCCACCGGCCGTCGCTGTACAGGTCGGCCGGGACGGCGTCACGGTGCCCGGCGATCACGTCCGGCAACCGGTTCTCCGCCAGCAGCACGACGTCGCCGGACTCCAGGAACTGCACCATCGCGGCATGCTGGGCGGGGTCGACGACCAGCTCGCGGTGCGGGTTGAACCACGGGCCGGACGGCTGCGAGCCGTCGAACGTCCGCGCCACCCGAATCGGGGGTGGCGGCTCGCGCGACCACAGCAGGTCCGAGGCGCGCAGGGCGGACTCGTGATACGGCGGCAGCGCACTGTCCGGGGCGAACACCTCCACTCGCGGCGAGTCCATCGGGCTGACCAGCACCTGCTGCGCCGCCTGGGCGATGGCCGGGAGATCGGCTTGTCCGTCGGCTTGCACCAGGTACAGCCGTTGCCTGCCGTTGCGCATCGTCGCCCAGCAGGCCTGGGTGCCCGGGATGCCGCTGACCACGCCGACGACGGCGCGGTCGGCTTGCTCGTGGCCGCGCAGCTGCGGAATGAAGTGGTGGGCGGAAGACTGCTGTGGCTGTCCGTCGAGCGCCTGACGCAGTTCGTCGAGCCGTGCCATGTCCCCCGCCGCCAGCGCGTCGCGCGCCACCGCGAGCCAGCCGTCCGGCGCCCGCCCGGCCAGCCCGAGCAATTCGTGGTGGGCATCCATCGCCATCGTCATCGTGCCGGTGTGTCTCGCTCGGTTCGATCTCAATGCCTGCTTTTCGTGTCGTCGTCTGTTCGTTCCGGTGTCGCCGGCGCCGTCACGGTCGAACGGGCTGGCCCGGCGCCTTCGTCGTGCGCTGCACCGACCGGAGCGACGAAGGCGCGTGCGGGTGCAGCTGGCCGGGGAGCCGGGGCTGCGGCCCTGGCATGCGGGCCCGCGCGGATCCGGGCGTGTCCGTGGTCGTCGCCCCATGCGGGCCGGTGGCCGCGGGGCCACGGCCGAGCCGCTTCGGCGGCACCACCAGGCTGGCCGGCGGAGTGCCCGGCTCAGGCGCACCGGACGTTTCCGGGTGTGCCGGCACCTGAGGGAATGCTTGCGACGCCGCCGAAGGCGAAGGTGGTTTCGTGGGTGGTTGATTCGTCGTGGCCGTTCCGTGCCCGTTCGGCGTGCCGTCTATCGATCCTGATTTCAGGTCCGCTGCCCCCTGCGGTACCTGCCCCGAAGGACACGGAGCTTGCGCTGCCAGGCCCGGACCGAGCTGCCCGGCGTACGGACCGGGTACTTGCGGAGTCGCCCCTGACGCAGCCAGGGGTGCATCGGTTGCAGGCATCGGAGACGCATCGGGTGGCGGCCCGGGCGGACCGGCCGGCACGGGGAAGGAACCGGTGACCGGCCCGGATGGCTGGTGGAGGCCGGCTGCCACGGCGACCGGCGACGCCTTGCCGGTGGCCCTCCCCGGACGTGACCCCTTCTCGTCACCACGACGCTTGGCGAACAGCCGTTTCCGCCACCACGATTCCGCCTTGGCTTTGGTCCCATCCGTGGATCGCGACTTCGGCGGCGGCGGCAACGGGGCAGGCGCCGGCCGGAAGGACACCCGGACCAGGATCGGCCGTGCCGGTATCACCCGGCCGTCCTGGGTCACGGCGACCCGGCCCGAGGGCAGGTGGTCCGCTGCGGCCGGGGAGCGTTCTTTCGCCTGCTCCTGCGCTTCGTCCCGCCTGTCCTGCTCTCCGCCGTCCGGATCCCGAGCAGCCCAGCTCCCGCCCGGCGTCGGGCCGGTGGTCGCGAGTGATTCGGCCGGGCCGTCACCTGACCCAGGCGGCCGGGCGGGTGACCCCGCCGGGCTACCACCTGACCGAGGCGACTGCGACTGAGCCGGCCGTGACGGGAGGATGACGCCGGGGTGCTTGGCGTCCCACTTCGGCAGCGGTCGCGGTGGTTGCGCTCCGCCGACCGGCTGCTGCGGCTGCTTCGGTGTGCTTGTGGCGGCCGCGCTCGAAGACCGGCCCGCCGGTGTCGTTCCGGCCGTGGCCGCCTCGGCGGCTTTCGCCTGCTGTCCGGGTTCGGCCACGATCGCCACCTCCGGGGCACTCGCCGCCTCGGCGGCTTTCACCTGCTGTCCCGGTTCGGCCACGATCGCTGCCCTCGGGGTCTTCGCCGCCTCGGCGGTCTTCGCCATCGCTCCGTACGTGGTTGCCGACGGGGGCTTCCACGCCGTCGGCACGGAACCCACGAAGACCGGGGCCGGTGGCCGAGCCTGGCCTTTCGCATCGTCCGCCTGCTCCGGCTCGTCCTTCGGGTGGT
The DNA here is from genome assembly GCF_000427905.1 of Thermocrispum agreste DSM 44070. Classification (GTDB taxonomy): domain Bacteria; phylum Actinomycetota; class Actinomycetes; order Mycobacteriales; family Pseudonocardiaceae; genus Thermocrispum; species Thermocrispum agreste. Next base: position 40,491 of record NZ_ATYX01000007.1, read on the forward strand.
GGTTCGCCGAGTCGTCCACGACGTCCGCAGCTTCCGCCTCCTCGTCGTCGGGGACGTCGCCCTCGCCGGAATCGTGGCTGTCGTCCTGGCCGAGGACGTCGCGGTCGTACTCGTCGCGGTCGTCCGTGTCGGCGTTCTCGAGTTCGCCGGGCTGGCTGGCCCCTGGTTCGTCGGCGAGGGCTTCTCCGGTGGCATGCTCGTCCGCCGGGTCGACCACGACGTCCTGCTCGTCGAACTCCTCGACGTCCTCGACCACCACCGGGTCGTCGGCGGCCGCCAGGTCCGTCGGCTGGCCGGCCTCGTCCTCCTGCAACCCCGGCATGTCCGGCGCGGGCTCGTGCTCCTGCCCGGCGGACGCCTGGCCGCCGGGCTCATCGGCTTGGGCAGCGGTTGCCGAATCGTCGGCATCGGCAGAGCTTTCGCCTTCCGACGATGCGGAGACGATCGGCAGGCCCGGCTTCGGCGCGGACGCGGTGAGCCCTTCCGGCCACGGCAACGGCTCACCGACGACTACGGCGTGCCTGCTCAAGGCAAGCGCTCGCCCCGCGGTGGGACCGACCGGCAGGATGCGCAGGCAGGGCACGTCCTCAGGCGGAACGATGTCCAGGACGTCGTCCAGAGATTTCACGACATCCGTAGGCAGGTCCGTACCAGGCGCGGACACCACCAGGACGTCGAAGAACGATCCCGTCTCGCCCTGCCACTCCGCGCGCGCGGGCACGGAGTCCGGCCGCACCAGCAGCCCGCGTGGCACGACATCCAGCCGCCAGCCGTCGGCCAGCCGGTACGCCGCCATCTCGATCTTCGTCAGCCCCGGCGGGGCGACCCAGCGTTGCGCCTTCGGCGACTTGCCGGGCTCGAAAAGGCTCTCCTCCACCCACGGCTGCCAACGCTCGGCACCGCGCTCGTCGACGAAGATCATCGATCCGCCGGACGGCACACCGTGCACCGCCCGCACCGGGGAGTTCAGCTCCTGAGCCACCTCGGCCGCCTGGACGGGACCGCCGTACCACGACAGCACGGTCACTTCGCGGACCTGCTTCGGCAGGGCCCGGACGACGTTCGCCACCACCCGAGGCGACGGGTGCTGTTCGGCGGGAGCCCCGACGACGACGAACACCCTGTCGTCCTGCGGTGGCTCGCTGTGCAGCTCGTCGGCGGACAGGTCACGGCCGCCCGGGCGGCGCACCCACACACCACACGGGATGCGCTGGATGTGCGCCCCGGGGACGGCCAGGTTCTCCGGGATCACCGGCCGCACCCCTGGTGCCTCGGCCGGGTGCTGCGCATCGGGCTCGACAGGACCAGCAGCGGCTTGCGCAGCACTCCCCGTGGAGCCGTTCGTCTCGTCCACCCGCCGCCTCCTTTCACCTGGCCACACGGGGCACGACACGCACACGGTTCACAAACCGTCCGGGTGACCGTGGTCGCTGTGGAGCACGCCACGCGGAAGGCGACAGTGATCGAAACCCGGACGACGCGCCGCGGGCGGGCGGCGTCCGCTAGGACAGCGTCACCCCGACCCGGGTCGCCCTGCGACGCGCCGCAGACGGGCGGCGTCCGCGCTCGCCCGATCGAACGACCACGAACCGGGTCACCCGGACCGCACGTCCAGGCACCGGACGGACCGGTCCCGGTCAGGCCGATCCGGACTGCGCCGCGCCCTGTCCGTACGGGACGATGCCGGAGATGGTGGTCCCGTTCGACGACGAATCGATGCGCACCTGCCCACCGACCGCGGCGATCCGCGAGCGCAGATTGAGCAGGCCGGACTTCAGTGCCGCGTCGGTGAACCCGGGGCCGTTGTCGGCGACGGCGAATTCCAGCCCGTGTGCGCCGTCGCGCACGGTGACCCGGATGGTGGCCCCCGGCGCGTGCTTGTGTGCGTTGTTCACCGCCTCCAAGCAGGCGAAGTACACCGCGGCCTCGACCGCGGACGAGTACGTGCGGCGCAACTGGCTGATGTCCAGCGACACGTCCGAGTGCTCGGCCAGCTCCGCCTCCAGGCCCGCGGCCAGGCCGCCGGAGGCCAGCGCCAGCGGCAGCACCCCTGCCGCGGTGTCGATCAGCACCCGCTCCGCGGTGTCCAGCCGGGTCAGCAGGTTGGGCAACCGCTCATGGATGGCGTCGGCGGAATGCTCGGCCAGCGCCATCATCATGCGCAGCGACACCAGATGGTGCTGGGCGCCGTCGTGCAGGTCGCGCTCCAGCGCGCGGCGTTCCTGCTCCATCTCCACCGTGACTCGCCAGCGGTGGTCGAGCAGTTCGCGGGCCGCGAGGTCACCGGCCCGGCGATAGTGTTCGGTCTCCACCGCGAGCCGGACTGCCAGCATGGGCGCGCCGAGCGCTTCGATCAGCGTCGACAGCGGACCGATGTCGTCCGGCGACAGGGAGATCGCCCCCTGCGGCACTCCCCCGAACTCCACGTCGTAACGCGCCCACTGCCCGGCACCGAGGCCCCACCGGAAGTGCTGGCCGGCGACGCTGACCACGCACCCGGTCGCCTCGACCGCCGTGCCGACGACGGCTGCCAGCTCCTCCGGGTTCGGCGCCCCCGACAGGCGCGACAAGTAGGCGGCCAGCGCCTCGGTCGCGTACCTGTCCCTGCATCGCACCGACCGATCGTAACCAGGCCGGCCGTCACCGGTCGGTGCCCAAGGGGCCGCGGCCCGGCGGCTCAAGCCGCCTCGATGCCCGCCGACCGGCGCAGCATCCCGAGCAGCTTCCGCATGTCGGCCTCGTCCACCGGATCGGTCGCCACGTCGACGGCCTGCTCGGCCAGCTTCAACGGATTCCTGCCCAGCCTGGTCAGCACCCGCACCAGCTCGGGAAGCAGCACGGCACGCTGCTCCGGGGTCGCCGCCTCGCTGTCCAGGGCCCGTTGCACCAGGTCCGCGGCGAGCAACGGCTCACGGCCGGACAGCTCCTTGCGATGATCGACCAGCCAGGCCACCGTCCACGCGTCCGCGGGCGCGGTCACCGCGGCCAGCTGGTGCGCGACCACCTCGATCGGGCATCCGCTGCCGGACAGCGCTTCGGCCGCCCGGCGGTGCGCCACCGTGCGCGCCGCCTCGGACCACCGCTGGTACAGCGCTTCCCGCTGCAGCGGATGCCGGAAGGTGACCGCGTCCTCGGCCGGTTCCAGGATTCCTGCGGCGATGGCGGCCGCCACGTGCTCGGCGACCTCGAGCGGCGCGGCGTCGGCCACCGCGAGCAGGTGGCTCACCGCGAATTCCTGCCCGAGCAGGGCCGCCGTCGACAGCAGTCGGAGCGTCTCCGGCACGACGAACTGCAACGTCCGGTCGACGATCGCCTGCATCCTCCGCGACAGACCTGGCTCCTCGGCGTCCACGTCGGCCACGCCGTCGGAAATGTGCAGGACGCCGCGCCGGAGCAGATCTTCGGCCATCGCGGTGGCGAACAGCGGGTTGCCGACGGCCCGCCGCAGCACCGAACGCAAGGTGGCGCCGGCCCGCGCGTCCAGCATGTCCTCGACGAGCCCGACCACGTCGTCGTCGCAGAGCCGGGACAGCTCGACGACGTCGGCACCGCGAGCCCGCAGACAGCGCTTCACCGTGGCCAGATCGGACCTGCCGTGGCCCGAGGATGCCGCCGCGACGAGCAGCAGCGGCAACTGGCGGGTGCTCGAAGCCAGGCGCTGCCACACGACCACGCTGGCCTCGTCCGACCAGTGCATGTCGTCGACCACCACCGCCAGCGGCCCTCGCGAGCACGCTTCGCGGACGAAGTCGACGAGGTGATCGGCGGCGGTCTCCAGCACGTCGTCGTCGACGTCAGCGGGAACGTCGAGCACCCCCGCATCGGGGCCGAAGCACGCGGTGATGGTCCGCAGCGGCTGATTCCGGTGCGCCGGATCGGCCACCGCCCACGCCAGCTGGAAGCCCCCGCGACCGGCTGCGGCCAGCGCAGCACCCAGCAGGGCGGACTTGCCCGCCCCGGGCTCTCCTTCGACGAACAGCACCCCGCCGCGGCCGGCCAGCAGATCGGTGATCAGCTCGTCGAAGTGGGCCAGCTCGTCGTCCCTACCGCGCAGGCGAACGCCGTGGCCTGCGGCTTTGCACCGGGCCGGGGGCGTCACGCAGAGCCAGCCGGTGTGCCGCGCGACGGGGTGCGCACCGGAACCGGTGAGCAGTTTCCGGTGCAGGGCGTGCAGTGTGTCGGAAGGTTCGACCCCGAGTTCGGCGCGCAGGACACGGTGCGCGGTGTAGTACACCTCGAGCGCTTCCCCGGTGCGGCCGTCCCGATGCAGTGCCTGCATCAGCGCCGCGTACAGCGATTCCCGCAACGGATGTCGCTCGGTCAGCTCGGTCAGCTCGGGGATCAGCTCACGGTGCCCACCGAGCGTCAGCATCAGCTCGGCGCGCAGCTCGAGCGCACTCAGCCGCAGCTCTTCCAGCCGGGCGCGCTCCCGCTCGGCGAACGGGCCGGGCACGCCGAGCAGTGCGTCCCCCGACCAATCGGCCAGCGCCTCGTCGACCAACGACAATGCCATCTCGGGACGGCCGCGGGCCACGGTGCGGGCCTGCGCGACAGCCTGCTCGAACCGGGCCACGTCGACCGCGTCCCTGTCCACGACGAGGCGATACCTGCCCTGCTGGGACGCGAGCACTTCCGTCGGGTCCACCGGAGCCCCGGTCGAGCGCAACGCGCGACGCAGCCCGCTGACGTAGGTGTGCAGGCTGCCACGCGCGCTGGCCGGCGGCGCACCTCCCCACACCCCGTCGAGCAGCTCCGCCACGGTGACCCAGCTGCCGGACCGGCCCACCCCACGGCCGGCCAGGATGGCGAACACCGCCACCTGCCGCGCCTGCCCGAGTGCGACCTCGACCCCGTCCAGCCACGCCCGTGGCTGGCCGAGCAGCTGCACCCGTAGGCCGGAGACGTCCTTGGGCACGTCGACAAACCTCCGAGACTGCCCGCACGGCTCAGCCGCGCTCCCGGCGCTTACCTTCCGGGCAGGCACCGGTCGCCGACGTCCCGGCCTGACGGGACCGCAGTCGGCACACCATCCCGCGGTGCGAGCACTCCCCGTCGTCACGTCAGGACGCCCTCACGCGTTTCCCGGCGCTCTCCCTGCCGCACCTTCGCGGCCACCTGCCTGTCAGCAAGTGCACGGATGCGCGCCGGAATTGGTTCATTGCGTGCCGACCGGAATCTTCCGGACAGGGTGGACGACGCCCCCTGCGGCCTGCAGGCGCGCACTCGGCAAGGCGCCGACGCCAGCGAGCCCGCGGGAGGGCAACAGGATCCTGGTCAGCGCGGCCAGCATCGCCGCGCGCTGCGCCTCGGTGGCGAACGGCTGCCGGATCGTCCTGGTGAGCAGCTCGGTGGCCAGCGACGGAGCGGACGCACCGAGTTCGGCGACCGACGCCAGCAGCCAATCGGGCACCCAGTCCTTGACCAGCGCACCCGGCGCCTTCAGCAGCAGCTTCCCAACCAGCTCGGCGGCCATGCCCGCCCTGGCCAGCCGCGCGGCCAGTTCCTCGTGGAGCACGGACCGGACGCTCTGCGGTGTCCTGCTCGCGAACGCCTCGCGGACCACCGGGATCCGGAACCGCATCACGTCGCCGTCGGCATCGATCACCCCGGCCGTCGTCGCCTCGTCGATCGCCTCGGTCAGCACACCGGGGGCCGCGTCCAGCGCCACCGCCAGCGCCGCGCGCGGCACCGAACCGCCCAGCAGCGCGGCCGTCGCCAGCATTCGCATGGTCGGTGCGGACAGCACGGAGTACTGGGCGGTGATCAGTTCCACCAGCGCCTGGCACCCCGGGGCAGAGACGGGCCCGGTCTCGTGGTCTCGGCCGCCGAGCCGGGCGTGTCCGTCGACGGCCAGGAAGCTGCGGGCGTAACCCGGGATCCCGCCGGTGAGCCGGTGCGCCGTGGCCACCGCGTCGGGCGTCAGCGCGCGGCCGAGCATCGCGCTGCCCAGCTCGTGCAGTTCGCCGGGGGACAGCGGACCGAGTTCGATGCAGCCACCGCCGGCGCGGATCCGCCGGACCACGCGCTGGAGCTCCGCGCCGCGCGGGTACGGACGGGCGCCGAGGACCACCAGCAAGGGCAGGCCGGCCGCGGCGTCCAGCACGTCGCGCAGGTCCCGGACGATCCGATCGCGCGCCCAGTGGCAGTCGTCGGCCACGATCACCGTGGGCGCCTGCGCGGCCAGCGCCAGCACGGCGGACTTGCACCGGTCGAGCTGGTGGAGACCGTCGACCACCCCCGCCGTGGCGTTGGCTTCGGCGGCCGTGCACACCAGGTCGACCGACGTCATCGCGGCGAGTTCGTCGGTGGCCGACCACAGGACGGTGTGCCCTGCCGCGCGTGCCGCGGCGACCGTCTCCAGCAGCAGGGCGGTCTTGCCCGTTCCCGGACCACCCTCGACCAGGAGGCTGCCGCCCCGTCCCCGGCCCACCGCGGCCAGAGCCTGCCCGATCCGCTCACGTTCGGCGGCCCGCCCGACGAAGGGCTGCGCCCTGGGCGGCAGCTGCACCTGTCGACGTGCACCGGGGCCGCACGTCCGCGGCGACGGCCGTTCCCCCGCCTTGATGCGCTCGTACACCTCCGTCAAGGCACGCCCGGGTTCGATTCCCGCCGCGTCGGCGATCAACTGCTTCGCCTGCCGGTACACCGCCAACGCGTCGTCCGCGTGCCCGCCCTGCCACATGGCGAGCATCAGCAGGCGGTGCATGTTCTCCCGCAGCGGGTGGTCGCACACCAGCTCCGCCAGCTCGGCGACGACCTCCTCGTGTCGGCCGTCCGCCAGCCGCAGCTCGGCGTGCCGTTCGACAGCGCTCAGCCACAGTTCGGTCAGCCGCGCGCGCTGGGTGGCGGCGGCCGGACCGGGGACCCCGGCCAGCGGCTCGTCCTGCCAGATCGCCAACGCCTCGCCCAGCGCCTTGCGTTCGCCGTCGGTGTCGCGCAGGCTCCCGCATCGCCTGGCGTCCTCGAGCAGCCGGGTGAACTGGAAGACGTCGATCCGCTCCGCCGGAACGGTCAAGCAGTAGCCCGCCCTGCTCGCGGTCAGCACCGGCTGACCGGACGGCGCGGGGATCTTGTCAAGAACGCGCCGCAACGCGGAAATGTGCGTGTACACGCTGCCGGTCACCTTTGCCGGCGCGTCGTCGCCCCAGACAGCCGCGACGAGCTCGTCACGGGGGACGACCTGGCCAGGACGAAGGGCCAGCGCGGCGAAGACCGCCCGGCGCTGGGCAGGCCCGATCGCAACGTCGGATCCGGGCAGTTGAATGCGCGGCACCCCGACGAGTCGCACCTGGTACTGGTCGCTGACCATGGGATCCGTCCCAGTCGTCCCTGCGTTGAGCGCTACCAGAACCGTCACGGCCTCGGTGCGGCCGGGCGTTCACGGCGCCGCCCTAGGATATGCCCGAATCAGTGTGGGACTCAACCCGTCTTTGTGGGAATCACGTGGGTTAGCGTTGGTTTACTACGCGGTCCGATACCGGCGCACGACTTATGGGCAGTGCCACCGCATGCTCGGGCAACCCGCGCGGCGTGGCGTAGCGCGACCGTGGGGTCGCTGGTTGACTGAGGCTCCTAGCCGGCGAATCGCACTCGGAGACCGCTGTGGAAGAGGCAACGCACGTGTGGACTGGCGAGGCATTGCATCGCATGGCCTCCGACGGCAGGCTCGTGCTGTCCGCCGAGGCGGCAGCCAAGGCGCTCACCAGTATCGAGCACACGCTGGCCACCGTGCACAGCTACCTCCACGACCTGCATCAGGCACGCGAGAACGGGCCGAGCGGGTTCACCGAGGGCCGGCTCGACCAGCAGGTCATCGATCTGTACATCTCGGAGATGGCCCAGCCGGGCAGGCTGGCCCACCTGCTCGACGAACTGGCCAAGTTCGCCGCGGCGCTGCGGCTCGTCGCCACCACGTCACCGGCCACCGAGGCGGCACCGACGAATCGAGCATGCCCCGGGTCCGGTTCCGCCTGACCGGGCGGCCCCGCACACGCTGCGAACCGGGCCGAGCTCGCCCGGCACCACAAAGCTGAGAATTGGTCGAGACCATTTCGGTTCCCGTCTTGAGCCAGCTCCCACCCGTCTACCAGCAAAAACAACGGCGAAGACGGTACCGGCGACATCGCGTGGGGACCACGCGGGAGCGCACGTTGAGATTTGCTGAAGCGGGCCCGCCCATTCTGCTGGCGTTCCACCCTGTGTGCTCACCCCCGCACGGTGAGCAGCGTTGACACCAAGCTTGTGACGCGGAGGGCATGTGAGCGACGCGAAACTGGAGGCTCCGATCCGGGTGGCGGTGTGCGCGCCCGACCCGGTGACGGAAGCCGGCCTGACCAACCAGATCAGCAGCCAGGCCCACTTGCAGCTGGTTCCGTGGTCCGGCCGCGCAGGCGCCGACGTGCTGGTGTTCTGCGCCGGCGACCTGGCCGCCAACCGCGGAATCCTGACGTTGCGGCGGCTGGCGTCCGAGGTCAGCAAGCCGGTCGTGCTGGTGATCGACAAGATCGACGAGAAGGACCTGATGTCGGCGATCTCCTGCCGGGTGGTCGCCGTGCTGCCACGGGTGGCCACCACCGGCGAGCGGCTCGCGCACGCGGTGCGCACGGCGGCGTCCGGCGGCGGCGTGCTGCCACCGCACATGGTGGGAGACCTGCTCAAGCATCTGGAGCGCCTGCAGCGCGAGGTGCTGGACCCGATCGGCGCCAACAGCGCGAAGCTGACCACGCGCGAGATCGAGGTGCTCCGGCTGCTGGCAGACGGCTACGACACGGCCGAGATCGCCGAGAAGATGTGCTACTCCGAGCGGAGCGTGAAACACATCATCCAGGGCGTGACGCAGCGGTTGAACCTGCGGAACCGTCCGCACGCGGTGGCCTACGCGCTGCGCGCGGGCATGATCTGAGCGGAAGCAGCCCCACTCGCCGTTCTCCCCGACCGTACCGCTGCGGCTACTCGGCCGATCATCCCGCCGGGCCGTCCCGACCACGGTGCCGGACGAGCTGGCCGCGCGCTGGGACGACCGTTCACCGCGACTGCAGGCTTGGCGAAGTCGCTCTCACGCCGCCACTCCCTCGGACCCGGCACACCCGCTCACCCGGTGGTGCGCCGCCGATCATCGACCAGGCAATTCCTTGTTCAGCACCTGGAGAATCGGCGACAGAGACTGACCACCCCGGATATCGTCCCGATCGGGTCACAATTCGTGCCTCGTTCCGGCGGATATTCTGCGTTCCGCCGGACATTCTGCGATCCCACGGTGGAGTCAAGTCGGTCACGACTTGCTCCGCCGTCGTCCTTTTCTTGAAACCTGTTCACGTATTTCCCTGTCGGGCAAGTGCGCGCGTCCTCCCGGGCAATCACAACCGTTCCGTATGCCTCACCCGGACGCCGCCACCTGCGGTTTTGCCGGAGGTGGGGGTTATCCCTACCAATCGGTTCGGGACACCCCTGAAACATCGCGGGACGCCACCCAAGAAATAGAGGGACAGACCGCACGACGGCCGCCGGAAAAAGAACCATCATCGCTTTCAGCTTCAAGGAAACGTTCCCCCTGCGACGACATCCGAAAGGCTCCCGCGATGACCGGCACCGACATCAACCAGGTGATCAAGGAACACGGCCCCGCGCTGCTGGCATATGCCATCCGGCTCACCGGCGGCGACCGCCACCTCGCCGAGGACGTGCTGCAGGAGACCTGGTTGCGGGCCTGGAAGAACGCCGACCGGCTGACCGAGGAGCTGGGCTCCATCCGCGGCTGGCTGCGCCGGATCGCCCACAACGTGGCCATCGACCTGCACCGCAGCCGTAAGGCCCGGCCGACCGAGGTCAACCTGTCCGACCCGATGCTGCACAACGCGGCGACCGTCGCCGACCCGACCGATCTGATCGACACCAGGATCGACCTGGACGAGGCGCTGGAGAAGCTGTCCCCGTCGCACCGCACCACCGTCAAGAAGATCTACTTCGAAGACCGCACCACCGCCACCGCCGCGTCCATGCTCGGCATTCCGGCGGGCACGGTGAAAAGCCGCATTCACAACGCGCTGAACAATCTGCGCGCGGCGATGGCGGTGCCCAGCAGCCAGGCGGCCTGAACCGGACGGCCACCGCCAGCGGGTCTGCACTCGCAGGCGCACTCCGCAATTGCCCACTGCAGGCGATCCCGACCCCGCCTGCAGTGGGTTTTCGTTTTCCGGCCGGACGGCAGCCGAATCCGCGCACCGCGGCCGGCCGGGCGTCGCCCGGCCGCGCCCGGTCCACCGCTTCGGACCATCGCCGGACACAGTCGGAAAATCACCACCCGTCGCACACCGGTTGCCGGCGCCGCCAAATGAACCGGGACATGAACGCTTCTCGTGAAGTGATCGCGGACACAGCGGGCCGTCGCTGCCTACGACTCACGTACCGAACGCGCGACAGCCCAGCGCATTCCGTTCCCGGTGTCACGGAAAGGAGCGCCGTCATTTCTCCGCTTCGCGACAAAGTGGTGAAAACGGTCCTCGGGGCAGCGGTGATGTGTTCCCCGTTGGTGTTTGGCGACGACACCGACGACGCCCAGGACCAGCCGCCGGAACCGGCCCATGGTGCCGCCCGCCCCGCCTCGTTCGGCACGACCGACTTCACCGCGGTCGGTGCCAGCGCGCTGGCCACCGTCTCCGCCGACCGGCCGATCGGGGCGGCGGGGACACAGCTCGCGTCGGCGGCCGCAGTGCCGGTGCAGGACGATGCGCTCCGGACCAGGCGGCCTCCCGCCGTGACCGGCGCGGACGACCGGCCCATCGGGAAGGCACCCGAGATCGTGCTCAGCAACGACCTGGAAGCCCGCGTCACCGCGCTCCGTGGTGGCGCCACCGGCGCCATGCGGCAGGCCTACCGGCCGAAGTTCGTCGCCCCCACCCACGGCACGCTGACGTCCGGTTTCGGGCCCCGCTGGGGCACGATGCACCGAGGCATCGACATCGCCAACGCGCTCGGCACACCGATCGTCTCGGTCGCCGACGGGACAGTGATCGAAGCCGGGCCGGCCAGCGGCTTCGGCCTGTGGGTCCGCATCCGGCACGACGACGGCACGATCACCGTCTACGGGCACATGTACGAGTTCTCGGTGCACGCCGGGCAACGGGTGCGCGCCGGACAGCAGATCGCCACCATCGGCTCCAACGGCCACTCCACCGGCCCGCACCTGCACTTCGAGGTGCACGTCGGCGGCACGCCGGTCGACCCGATCCCGTGGCTGCGCGCCCGTGGCGTGTCTGTCGGCTGAGCAGGTGAACCGGCACGGTGATCGGATCCGTGCCCACAGTGAACAAGCCGGCCCTTCCACCAGTGGGGTGATCACCGTGGTGAACCGCGAACTGTGGGTGCTGTACCAGCACTCCCCCATGTACGGCGCGCCGACGTCGCCGGTCGGCGTGCTGGGCATCGAGGAGACCGTCGAAGGGGTGACCACGCACGTCGAGTGGTTCGCCGAGCAGCCGAGCGGCATCTGGCCGGAGCGGCTGGGCAAGGTCGACCCGCAGGACCTGCCCTTCCTGCTGGGGATCTGGCAGCACGACACCGTGGCGCTGGCCGCGCCCGTGCCGGACGTGTCGGTCGCCGACGACCTGACCTCGGCCGTCCGCGCCCAGTGCACGGAGCTGCTGACCGCCGCCTGAGGCTCGCCCGAGCGCTCCCGGGTTTCCCTCCCTCCGGCGGTCCGCGCTGCTCCCGGCCGCCGGCCGCCTGCCCGGTCATCGGTCCGGTGCAGGCGGATCCGCTTCCCCGGCTTCCCGGACCGAAGTTCCGCCGGCCGGCGCGGTGCCGACGGTCACCGAGCGGGAATGCCGGAAAACGAAATCGCCGCCGGCCTCGTCGGCCGACGGCGATTTCGCCTTTTCGGAATGTACCCCCGATGGGATTCGAACCCACGCTACCGGCGTGAGAGGCCGGCGTCCTAGGCCGCTAGACGACGGGGGCTAGCTGTTTGCGACTGACTGGAATCCTAGTGGATGCCGTTTCGTCGATCGCAGCTGGGGTACCAGGACTCGAACCTGAACTAACGGAACCAGAATCCGTCGTGCTGCCAATTACACCATACCCCAAGGGCACGATCTCTTTCGTGCACACAAGATGCTAGCCGATCGGCTGCAAGCGCCGTCGCCGGGGGTCGCCTCCGCCGTCGTGCCAGGTCAGCGGGGTGTGGGCACCACGGTGCCCGCGATGGCGTACTCCACCTGGTCGGCCAGCTCGGCCAGCGACCCGATCTCCGTGACCCCCTCGGGCACCGTGGCCCGGGCACCCGACCGGTTCAACCAGACGCCGCGCAGGCCGGCCTTGCGGGCACCTACCGCGTCGGTGCGGAGCCGATCCCCCACGTGCATCGCCTCGTGCGGCTCGCAGTCCACCGCGGCGCAGGCCGAGTAAAAGATCAACGGATCCGGTTTGGCCGCACCCACCTCGCCCGCGATGGCCACGTGGTCGATGTACGGGCTCAGCCCGAGCTCCTCCAGCTTGGCCCGCTGGTGGGTGCCCGAGGCATTGGTCACCGCGGCGATCCGCAGACCGTTGGCGCGCAATCTGGTCAGGCAGGGCAGCACGTCGTCGAACAGCCGGAAGCGGGCCCGCATGCCCGCCGCCCGCCTGCGCTCGAAGCGCGCCGCGTCCGCTTCGTCCACGGCCACCCCGATTGCTTCCAGAAAGGCCGCCGTGCGGCGCCGGTGCATGGTCGGGTAGTCCAGCTCCCCGGTCACCACGCGGGCGACGTACTCGTCGGTGATCCGCTCCCACAGCGACCACATGTCCGAGCGGCCGATCATCGCCGTCAACGCGGCTCGGCTGGCGGTCGTGAAATCAACGAGCGTGTCGTCGATGTCGAGAAACACCGCGCGCACGACGGAACCGTCCCGGATTTCCGGGGGGTTCGCTCCGTTTCGCGGCCTGGTCGGGGCAAGCGCGAACTCCACCACGCGAGGTTAAAGGTTCCGCCCCGCCCGGCGACTCTGCCAACGGTGTGAATGCGGTACCGCCAGTTGGCGGTTTCGTTCACCCTTCGAGGCGGCTGAGCGCGTCCGTCAGCCGCGCCAGCGACTTCTCCCGGCCGAGCAGTTCCATCGATTCGTACAGCGGCGGTGACACTGTGCGCCCGGTCACAGCGACCCGCACCGGCTGGAACGCCTTGCGCGGTTTGAGGCCCATGCCCTCGATGAGCGCTTTGTGCAGCGCGGCCTCGATGCCCGCCGCGTCCCACGTCCGGAGCTCCTGCAGCGCGGACAGCGCGGCCCGGAGCACCTCGGCCGCATCGCCCTTGAACGCCTTGGCCGCCGAGTCCTCCTCGACCACGAAGTCGTCCTCGGCGAACAAGAACCTGACCATGGGCACGGCGTCGCCCAGCACCGTGACGCGTTCCTGCACCAGCGGCGCGATGGCGGACAGCGTCTTCAGCTGGTCCTCGCTCGGCTCCTTGGGCAGCACGCCCGCGTCGATCAGGTACGGCAGGACGCGCTGAGTGAAGTCCTCCACCGCCAGCGCCCGGATGTGGGTGCCGTTGATCGCTTCGGCCTTCTTCTGGTCGAACCGGGCGGGGTTGGCGCTGACGTCGGCGATGTCGAACGCCTCGACGAGCTCGTCGACGGTGAAGATGTCCCGGTCCGGCGCGATCGACCAGCCGAGCAGCGCCAGGTAGTTGAGCAGGCCCTCGCGGATGAACCCGCGCTCGCGGTAGTTGAACAGGTTCGACTGCGGGTCCCGCTTGGACAGCTTCTTGTTGCCCTCCCCCATCACGTACGGCAGGTGGCCGAACTCGGGGACGAAATCGGTGATACCGGCCCGCTGCATCGCCTGGTACAGCGCGATCTGCCGCGGCGTGGACGGCAGCAGGTCCTCCCCGCGCAGCACGTGGGTGATGCCCATCAGCGCGTCGTCCACCGGGTTGGTGAGCGTGTACAGCGGGTCCCCGTTCGCCCGCACCAGCACCGGGTCCGGAATCGTCTCCGCCTGGAACGTGATCTTGCCGCGCACCAGGTCGGTCCAGGAGATCTCGCCCTCCGGCATGCGCAGCCGCAGCACCGGCTTGCGCCCCTCGGCGCGGAACGCCGCCTTCTGCTCCTCGGTGAGCGTGCGGTCGTAGTTGTCGTAGCCCTTCTTCGGGTCCTCGCCCGCTTCCCGGCGGCGCTGCTCGACCTCCTCCGGGGTGGAGAAGGACTCGTACAGCTCGCCCGCCTCCAGTAGCCGCTTGGCCACGTCGGCGTAGATCTCCCGCCGCTCGCTCTGCCGGTACGGCCCGTAGTCGCCGCCGACCTCGGGCCCCTCGTCCCAGTCCAGCCCGAGCCAGCGCAGCGCCTCGAGCAACGCCTGATAGGACTCCTCGGAATCGCGCGCGGCGTCGGTGTCCTCGATGCGGAACACCAGCTTGCCGCCGTGGTGCCGGGCGAAGGCCCAGTTGAACAACGCGGTGCGGATGAGGCCGACGTGCGGGGTACCCGTCGGGGACGGACAGAACCGAACGCGAACCGGACGTGAGAGCTCAGTCATAGCGCTCATCAGGGTATCCGGCGGCAATTCGCTTGACGCGACGGCGTCGGCCGCGGCATCGTGGAGTTATTCAACAGGCGATGAAAAAGGGGGCGGCCATGAAGCTCACCACGACGGTCGCCGTGTCCGGCGGCGGACCGGCGGGCATGGTGCTGAGCCTGCTGCTCGCCCGGGCAGGCATCGAGGTCACCGTGCTGGAGAAGCACGCGGACTTCCTGCGGGACTTCCGCGGTGACACCGTGCACCCGTCGACGCTGACCCTGCTGGACGAGCTCGGCCTGGCCGACCGGTTCGCCGAACGGCCGCACAGCAAGATCACCGAGGTGAGCTTTCCCACCCCGGACGGCGAGCAGGTCGTGGTGGTGGACCTGAAACGGCTGCGGGTGCCCCACCCCTACATCGCGATGGTCCCGCAGTGGGAGCTGCTCGACCTGCTCGCCGAGGCCGCGGCGGAGGAACCTGGCTTCACGCTGCTGCACAACGCCGAGGTGACCGACGTGCTGCGATCGCGCGGCGGCGCGGTCACCGGGGTCCGGTTCACCGACCGGGTCACCGGCGAGGAACGCGAGCTGCACGCGAAGCTGACGGTCGCGGCCGACGGCCGGTGGTCGATCGTCCGGAAGGCGGTCGAGCTGCCGGTGGTGGAGTTCCCGGTGCCGTTCGACGTGTGGTGGTTCCGGCTGCCGCGCTACCCGAACGACCCGCCGACCACGCTGCGTCCGGCGCTGCAGGACGGCGAGCTGGCCCTGGCCGTGCCGCGCGAGGGCTACTACCAGATGGCCCTCATCGGCCGGAAGGGCACCGACGACCAGCTGCGCGCCGCAGGCATCGACGCTTTCCGGGAACGCATCGGCAAAGTCTTCCCGTGGGCGGCGGAACGCACCGGGGAGATCGGCTCGATGGACGACGTCAAGCACCTCGACGTCCGGCTGAACCGGGTCAAGCAGTGGCACCTGCCCGGCCTGCTGTGCATCGGCGACGCGGCGCACGCCATGAGCCCGGTCGGCGGCGTCGGCATCAACCTGGCGGTGCAGGACGCCGTGGCCGCCGGGACGCTGCTGGCCGAGCCGCTGCGCAAGGGCCAGGTCACCACGGACGACCTGGCCAAGGTCAGGCGCAGGCGGTGGCTGCCCACGGTCGCCGTGCAAGCCATGCAGCGCACCATGCACCGGCAGCTGGTGGATCCGGTGCTCCGCGGGAAGGTGGCCGAGCCGCCGATCGCGATGATGGCGCTCATGCGCCGGATGCCGTGGCTGTCGTACTTCCCGGCCCGGTTGATCGGGATCGGCATCCGCCCCGAGCACGCTCCGGCGTTCGCCCGGCGCTGATCTCCCGCGGCGCGGCGCCGGACGATCACCGGCGCACGCGGACACCGGTGCGGTGTCAGGCGTCGACCACCGGGTTGGTCAAGGTGCCGATCCCGTCGATGGTGACCGACACCTCCTGCCCGGCCACCATCGGCCCCACGCCCTCCGGGGTGCCGGTGAGGATCACGTCGCCCGGCAACAGCGTCATGATCTCGGAGACGAACGCCACCAGGTCGGCCACCGAGTGGATCATCTGCGCCGTGCTGACGTCCTGCTTCACCTCGCCGTCCAGCGTGGTGCGCACCCGCAGGTCGGACGGATCCAGGTCGGTCTCGATCCACGGGCCGAGCGGGCAGAACGTGTCGTAGCTCTTCGCCCTGGTGAACTGCACATCGGCCTGCTGCTGGTCACGCGCGGTCACGTCGTTGGCGATGGTGTAGCCGCGGATGACGTCCTTGGCCCTGGACGCAGGCACGTTGCGCACCGGCTGCCCGATCACCACGGCCAGCTCCCCCTCGTAGTCCACGCGCGCCGAACTCGGCGGACGCTTGATCGGCGCGTTGGGCCCGATCACGGCGGTGGACGGCTTGAGGAACAGCAGCGGGGTGGACGGCGGCTCCCCGCCCATCTCGGCCGCGTGCGCGGCGTAGTTCTTGCCGACCCCGATGATCTTGGTCGGCAGGATGGGCGCCAGCAGCCGCACATCGGCCAACGGCCACCGCTTGCCGGTGAACTGGGGCTGGCCGAACGGGTGGTCGGCGATCTCGGCGACCTCGTCGCCCTCGATGACGACGAAGGCGACACCGGACGGATGTGCGATTCGAGCCAGACGCATACCCGCACACTACCGGGGCGGCCGAGACGTTCCGATCACCACCTGACCAGGTCCGGCGCACCCGGACGGGCCGCGAACCCGCGCCCGCCCCGAGCGCGCCGAGGTCCGTCGCAGTGTCGTTCGCCACATCACACCCGCATAGACTTGTGCACCAGCGCGTCGCACAGCGCCAGCCAGCTGGCCTCCACGATGTTCTCGTGCACCCCCACCGTGGTCCATTCCCGTTCGCCGTCGGTGCTGTCGATCAGCACCCGGGTGACCGCGTTGGTGCCGTGCGTTCCGCTCAGGATGCGCACCTTGTAGTCGGCCAGGTCGACCTCGTCCAGCCAGGGCAGGTACGGCGTCAGGGCCTTGCGGAGCGCGGCGTCCAGCGCGTGCACCGGTCCGTTGCCCTCCGCGGTCGCGATCACCCGCTCCCCCGCCACGTGCACCTTGACGGTGGCCTCCGAGATCACCTGGCCGTCGCTGCGGTGGTCCAGCACGACCCGGTACGACTCCAGCTCGAACGGCGCCTCCGGCGCCATCCGCTCCTCGCCCGGGTCCGCGTCGGCGTCCATCGCCCGGCGCAGCAGCAGCTCGAGCGAGGCGTCGGCGGCCTCGAACGACCATCCCTTGGCCTCCAGCGCCTTCACCTGCTCCACCACCCCGCTCAGCGCGGCCGGCCTGCTGGCCAGGTCGACACCCAGCTCGCGGCCCTTGAGCTCCAGGCTGGCCCTGCCCGCCATCTCGGTGACCAGCACCCGCATGTCGTTGCCGACCACCTCGGGGTCGATGTGGTTGTACAGCAGCGGGTCGACCTTGATCGCGCTGGCGTGCAGCCCCGCCTTGTGCGCGAACGCCGACGCCCCGACGTAGGCCTGGTGAGTGTCCGGGGCGATGTTGGCGATCTCCGCGATGGCGTGCGAAACCCGGGTCATCTCCGCGGCGCATCCGCTGGGCAGCACCTCCATGCCGAGCTTGGTCACCAAGTTGCCCAGCACGGCGAACAGATCGGCGTTGCCAGCCCGCTCGCCGTACCCGTTCGCCGTGCACTGCGCGTGCGTGGCGCCCGCCTGCACCGCGGCCACCGTGTTGGCCACCGCGCAGCTGGTGTCGTCCTGGCAGTGGATGCCGAGGCGCAGCCCGGTCCGCTCCTGCACCGCGGCCACCGTCTCGGCGATGCCGAGCGGAAGCTGGCCGCCGTTCGTGTCGCACAACACCACGACGTCGGCGCCCGCCTCCCCCGCGGCTTCCAGCACCCGCAACGCGGTGTCGGGGTCGAAGGCGTAGCCGTCGAAGAAGTGCTCGGCGTCCAGGAACACCCGTCGCCCTTCGCCGACGAGGAACGAGACCGTGTCCCGGACCATGGCGCAGGCTTCCGGCACGTCGACCTTCAGCGCGCGCTCGATGTGCCTGCGGTCGGACTTCGCCACCAGTGTGACGACCGGCGCCTGCGAATCGAGCAGCGCGCGCACCTGCGGGTCACGGGCGGCCGTGGTGCCTGCCTTGCGGGTGGAGCCGAACGCCACCAGCACGGCGTGCTTGAGGGTCAGCTCCCCGCGTGCCGCGCGGGCGAAGAACTCGGTGTCCTTCGGCAGGGCGCCGGGCCATCCGCCTTCGATGAAGCCGACCCCGAGCTCGTCCAGCAACCGGGCGACCGCCATCTTGTCGGCGATCGAGTAGGAAATGCCCTCCCGCTGAGCCCCGTCGCGCAGCGTCGTGTCGTAGACGTGGAATGCGTCGCCGAGTGGTGTTCCTGCGGGGACTGTGCGGTTCACTGTGGTCACTCCCGTATGGACGAGCCGTGTCGGATGAAGTTGTGCGTTGCCGGAAAAACAAAAAAACCCCTCGCGTGGATGCGAGAGGTCTGCGCGCCGGGTAGCTCGGTGTCGAGCGCTACTCGGCGCGCCTGCCAATAATGATCACGGCGGATGCCATGTCCGACATCATGCCACATCACCCGGCGTTCTCAGAAATCGGGCCCAGTTCTCAGAGTATGAGAACCGATCGGAGTGCGCCGCTCGCCTCGGGACCGCCGGGGTGCGGCCGGATCGCCCGGCTCTCGAACTCCAGGTGCGCCGCTCACCCCGGGACCGCCGGGGTGCGGCCACACGATCACCAACCACCGACGAGGCGGGACTGCGCCCGTCCCGGGGAGGAACGCAGTGTCGGCGACCTGTCCGGTCCGCCGGCGCCGACACCACGAGCCGATGGCGACCACGACCTGCTTCCCTTGGCCGTCCGAGGCGACGAGTCGGTCAGAACAAGGCGCCCCGCTCCAGGCTGGGAGCGGGGCGCCGTTGCAAGCCTGCCTGAACGGATCGGTCAGCTGGCCGCCCTGTTGCCGGACGAGACGAGCGCGGCGAGCCGGTCGCCGATCGCCCTGGTGGATCCGGGGTTGGCGTGGTCCCGGGTGGCCAGGTCGAACGCCACGGACGCTTCGATGCGGCGGGCCGCCTCGCGCTCGCCGAGGTGGTCGAGCAGCATCGCCACCGACAGCACCGCGGCGGTCGGGTCGGCGATGCCCTGCCCGGCGATGTCCGGGGCGGAACCGTGCACCGGCTCGAACATGCTCGGGTTCTGCCTGGTGACGTCCAGGTTCCCGCTCGCGGCCAGGCCGATGCCGCCGGTGATGGCCGCCGCCAGGTCGGTGATGATGTCGCCGAACAGGTTGTCGGTGACGATCACGTCGAACCGCGAAGGGTCGTTGACCAGGTGGATCGTGGCCGCGTCGACGTGCATGTAGTCGACGGACACGTCCGGGTACTGCAGCGACACCTCCTCCACCACCCGCGACCACAGCGAGCCGGCGTGGGTGAGCACGTTGGTCTTGTGCACCAACGTCAGCCGCCTGCGCGGCCGCTGGGACGCCCGCTTGAAGGCGTCGTCGACCACCCGCTTGATGCCGAACGCGGTGTTCAGCGAGACCTCGGTGGCGACCTCGTGCTCGGTGTCCTTGCGCAGGATGCCGCCGTTGCCCACGTACGGACCCTCGGTGCCTTCCCGCACCACCACCATGTCGACCTCTCCGGGGTTGGCCAGCGGCCCCTGCACCCCCGGGTACAGCCGCGCCGGACGCAGGTTCACGTGGTGATCCAACTCGAACCGCAGCCGCAGCAGCAGGCCACGCTCGAGGATCCCGCTCGGCACCGACGGGTCACCGACCGCGCCCAGCAGAATGGCGTCCTGCTCCCGCAGCTCGTTCAGCACGGACTCGGGGAGCAGTTCTCCGGTCGAGTGCCACCGCGCGGCGCCCAAGTCGTAGTTGGTGATCTCGGTGTTCGGCGCGACTTCCGTCAGCACCTTGAGGGCCTCTGCCACGACCTCGGGTCCGATCCCGTCACCGGGGATCACCGCGAGCCGCATCCGATACCTCCGTCTTCGCACGTACGCCGGTTTACTCCGGGTACTGCCGGGCAATGTCCCGCCACGGGGCAGGTTACCGGCAGGCACCACACTCAGTGATCTCGCCACCCCCATCGGCCGTGCGGCGCCGGACTTGATCACCGCATCGAGCCGGATGATGGCCTATCGGGGGAACGTCACCGCCCGCACCGTGCGCGCGCCGACGCTGCTGCCGATCGGGCCGAGCACGTCCTGGTTCACCGGCCGGTCCACCCGCAGCAACATGACGGCGTCCGCCCCGTCGGTGGTCTGGCTGATCTGCGCAGCCTCGATGTTGACCCCCGCCTCGCCGAGCAGCGTGCCGACGCTGCCCATCACGCCCGGGCGGTCCGGGTACTCGAGCAACAGCATGTGGCCTTCCGCGCGGATGTCGAAGTGCCTGCCGTTGACCTCGACGATCTTCTCCACTTCGTCCAAGCCGGTGATCGCCCCGGACACCGACAACGACGTCCCGTCCGCGTGCACCGCGCGCACCGTCACCTCGCTGCGGTAGATCCGGCTTTCCGGCTCGGTGACCACGTCGACCTGCACGCCCAGGTCGTCCGCCAGCCGCTGCGCGTTGACGAACGTCACCTGGTCCTCCACCACGGCGTCGAACACACCGCGCAGCGCGGCCAGGGACAGCACGCTCGGGTCCTCCGCAGCGAGCTCGCCGCGCACCTCGACGGTCACCGACGCGGGCGGCTGGCTGGAGAAGGCGGCCAGCACCACACCCAGCTTCTGGGTCAGCGGCAGGTACGGCCGCAGCTCGTCGCTGACCTTGCCGCTGGCCACGTTCACCGCATCCGGCACGAAGTCGCCGCGCAGCGCCAGCAGGACCGACTTGGCCACGTCGGTGCCCGCCCTGTCCTGTGCCTCGCGGGTCGACGCACCCAGGTGCGGCGTGACGACGACGTTGGGCAGGCCGAACAGCGGGCTGGTGGTCGCGGGCTCCTCGGCGAACACGTCCACCCCGGCACCGCCGACGTGCCCGTCGGCGACCGCCTTGGCCAGCGCCTCCTCGTCCACCAGGCCGCCGCGCGCGGCGTTGATCAGGATGACGCCGCGCTTGGTCTTGGCCAGCGCCTCGGCGTCGATCAGGCCGACGGTCTCCGGCGTCTTGGGCAGGTGGATCGAGATGACGTCCGCGCGGCGGAGCAGTTCGTCCAGCTCCACCAGCTCGATGCCCAGCTGCGCGGCGCGCGCCGGCGACACGTACGGGTCGTAGGCGATCAGCTCGACGCCGAAGGCGGCCACCCGCTGCGCGAACAGCTGACCGATCTTGCCGAGGCCGATGACACCGACCGTCTTGCCGTTCAGTTCGACACCGGTGAACGCGCTGCGCTTCCACTCGCCCTGCTGCAGGCTCTGGTGGGCGGCGGGGATCCGGCGCAGCACGGACAGCAGCAGGCCGACGGCGTGCTCGGCGGCCGACACGATGTTGGAGGTGGGGGCGTTGACCACCAGCACACCGCGCTCGGTGGCGGCCGGGACCTCGACGTTGTCCAGACCGACACCGGCGCGCGCGACGACCTTCAGCTTCGGGGCCGCGGCCAGCACCTCGGCGTCGACCCTGGTGGCCGATCGCACCAGCAGGGCGTCCGCGGAACGCACGGCTTCCAGCAGGGCCGGACGGTCGGTGCCGTCGACCTGACGGATCTCGACCTCGTCACCGAGGATCTCGTGGACGGACGGGGCCAGCTTTTCGGCGAGAAGAACTACAGGACGATCAGGCGTGGTCACGAAACAGACTCCGAAACGTCGTGTCTTGGCTGAGCCCGAAGTCTATCGAGCGGCCCGCCGGCAGGCGTCATGAGCTGGGATGATGTACGCCACGTCGGCGAATTGCGACCACATGTTGGGACACCGGCCGGAAATTGTGATCGAGCACCCACCGGAATCGTCGATTTCACCGTTTCCGGCGACGTGCGCCCTGTCGTGACCGGGTCGTCCACATCCGCCGCGGCCGCGGGCGACCCGATCGCCGTCGTCGGTGCCGGAGGCTCCGGCCAGGCCGTCGAATACGCGTCCTGACACCTCGGATGCTTCCTCGAACGCCGTACCTCCCAGGTGGACATGCCCCTGCCGGGCGATCGGGCAGTGGCCCGGGGCGAGCAGTGCTGCTCATCGGCGGGAAACACGATCCGGTGAACGACCCGCCTCGCACCAAAGCAGCGATGATCCGCACACCGTCAATCGTTCGTGTGGGTGACCAGCCACTGTGCCGAGTGGATGCGCGCAGGGGAACCATCCACCCGAGAAGGGCCGAACGAGTTGCACATCGCCAGGGCCGCCAGCATCGTCGCCCTCGGCTGCGTCGCGACCGCGGTCGCGCTCCTCCGGCTGCAGCACGTCGCAGGCCGGCGTCGTTGATACCGCCGCACCCGCCGACCGGGAGGCCGCCAGGACCAGTGGCACCGAGAAGATCACGATCGACGGGCACACCGTGGCCGTCGATCGTGTGCCGAGAGCTCGGCAGACGATGAACTGGTCGTCCTGCTGCTCGCCGGGCTGGGTGCAGGCGCTCGCCCCTGAGTAGGGCGCCGCCGTTGCTGGTCCTGGAGGTCGGCTGCGGCCCGGCCTTTCCCGCTGCGACGGCCGACCAGGGTGACCGTGGCCGGTCAGGCCCGGCAGCTCGCCGGCGTTCGGCAAAGGCGCACCATGCGCCTCACCGTGCCTTGACCCCGCGGCGAGCTACCCGCCGCCGGTCATGCGGACTGTGCACGCAGCGGCGCGCCCAGGGAATGCAGGTACTGCAGCACGTACCGATAGGAGCGCAGCCACCCCGTCTGACTGTAGGACAGGCCGATCTCCCGGCAGAACTGCTGCACGATCGGCTGGGCCCGGCGCAGGTTCGGCCGCGGCATGGTCGGGAACAAGTGGTGCTCGATCTGGTAGTTCAGCCCGCCGAGCACCCAGTCGACGATCGGGCCACCGCGCACGTTGCGCGAGGTCAGCACCTGCTTGCGGAGGAAGTCGATCTTCTCCCCCGGTTTCAGTGTCGGCATGCCCTTGTGGTTCGGCGCGAACGAGCACCCCAGGTACACGCCCCACAGGCACTGGTGCACCACGATGAACAGCACCGCGATCGGCGGCGAGAGCACCAGGAACACCACGGTGAGGTACCCGCCGATGTGGCCGGCCAGCAGAACGGCTTCCAGCTTGCGCAGTTTCACCGTGCCGTTGATCACGGCGCGCACCGCGGTGATGCGCAGTGCCAGCCCCTCGAGCAGCAGCAGCGGGAAGAACAAGTACGCCTGGTATTTGGTCAGCCAGCGCTGGAAACCGCGCTTGGCGCCCGCTTGCTGTTCGGTGAACGACAGCGCGGGGATGTCCAGATCCGGGTCGTGTTCCTCGTGGTTCGGGTTGGCGTGGTGCGCGTTGTGGTTCCGCAGCCAGCTGCCGTAGCTCATGCCGATCAGGCCACCGTGCAGGTAACCCACCACGTCGTTGGCCCGGCTGCTGCGGAAGATCTGCTTGTGCCCGGCGTCGTGGCCGATGAAGGCCAGCTGGGCGAACACGACGGCCAGGCCGGCGGCGATCAGCAGCTGCCACCACGAATCCCCGATCAGCGCGAAGCCGACGCAGGCCGCGGCGAGCATCAGCAGGTTGAACGCGATCTTGAGCGTGTAGTACAGCGGCCGACGGTCGAACAGGCCCGCGTCGCGGATGCGACGCGACAGCCGGGCGAAATCAGAGCGATGGCGCGGCCTCTCGGCCGCCTGGGGAGGTGCGGTCACGGTGGTTGATCCTGTTCGTCGGCGATCCGGCTGCCCGCCGGTTGGAAAAAAGCGACCGTGAGCGGCACCCCTTGCGGTGGGTCATTCCGTCACAGCTGCCTGTCACCAACATTACGGGGTGACGAGCGACCTGGACAGTCGGAGCGCCAGAGTGCCGAAGACTTGCACCGCGTGCCAACCACCGGCGACGGCCCGGGCCACCACGGGGATGCTCCCCCGGCGACCCGGGCCGCGTACCGGGAAATCCGTGCTCAGACGGTGGGCTTGACCCAGGCCATCATCTTGCGCAGCCGGGCGCCGACCTCCTCGATCGGGTGCGCGGCGCCTTCGGCCTGCAGCTTGGTGAAGTTCGGCCTGCCCGCCTCGTCCTCGGCGACCCACTCGCGGGCGAACGAGCCGTCCTGGATCTCGGCCAGGATCTTGCGCATCTCCTCCTTCACCTGCGGGCCGATCACCCGCGGGCCGCGGGTGAGGTCGCCGTACTCGGCGGTGTCGGACACCGAGTAGCGCTGGCCGGCGATACCGCCCTCGTAGATCAGGTCCACGATCAGCTTCAGCTCGTGCAGCACCTCGAAGTAGGCGATCTCCGGGGCGTAGCCGGCCTCGGTGAGCACCTCGAAGCCGGCCTGGATCAGCGCGCTCACCCCGCCGCAGAGCACCGTCTGCTCACCGAACAGGTCGGTCTCGGTCTCCTCGGCGAACGTGGTCTTGATGACGCCGGCGCGGGTGCCGCCGATCGCCTTGGCGTAGGACAGCGCCAGCGCCTGCGCGTTGCCGGAGGCGTCCTGCTCCACGGCGATCAGGCACGGCACGCCCTTGCCGTCGACGAACTGCCTGCGCACCAGGTGACCGGGGCCCTTCGGCGCGACCATGGCGACGTCGACGTCCGACGGCGGCTGGATCAGGCCGTAGCGGATGTTGAACCCGTGGCCGAAGTAGAGCGCGTCGCCGGACTTCAGGTGCGGCGCGATGTCCTCGGCGTAGATCTTGCGCTGCGCGGTGTCCGGCGCCAGCACCATGATCAGGTCGGCCTCTTCGGAGGCTTGTGCGGGCGTGACCACCCGCAGGCCTTCCTCCTCGGCCTTGGCCCGGGACTTCGACGTCTCGGGCAGGCCCACCCGCACGTCGACGCCCGAGTCGCGCAAGCTCAGCGCGTGCGCGTGGCCCTGACTGCCGTAGCCGATCACCGCTACCTTGCGCTGCTGGATCAGACCGAGGTCGGCGTCGTCGTCGTAGAAAATCTCAACTGCCATGAGGGGTATTGCTTCCTTCCGGTGCGGGTGTTTTCGGTTGACTGTGCGCGCTGTCAGCGGATCGCCGACGCGGTGATGGACTTGGCGCCACGGCCGATGGCCACCATCCCGGACTGCACGATCTCGCGGATGCCGTAGGGCTCGAGCATGCGCAGCAGCGCGGAGGTCTTGTCCGCGGTGCCGGTCGCCTCGATGGTGAGCGCTTCCGGCGAGACGTCGACCACTTTGGCGCGGAACAACTGCACGGTCTCCAGCACCTGGCTGCGCACCGTGGCGTCGGCGCGCACCTTGATCAGCATCAGCTCGCGCTGCACGGAACTGGACGGCTCCAGCTCCACGATCTTGATCACGTTCACCAGCTTGTTCAACTGCTTGGTGACCTGCTCCAGCGGCAGGTCCTCCACCGCGACGACGATGGTCATCCGGGAGATCTCCGGGTTCTCGGTCGGGCCGACGGCCAGCGACTCGATGTTGAAGCCGCGGCGGGAGAACAGCCCGGACACGCGCGCCAGCACACCCGGTTTGTTCTCCACCAGCACGCTCAGGGTGTGGACGCTCATCACAGCTCCCTTTCCGACACGTCGTCGTCGTCGAACAGCGGGCGGATGCCGCGCGCGGCCATGATCTCGTCGTTGCTGGTTCCCGCCGCGACCATCGGCCACACCTGGGCGTCCTTGCCGACCACGAAGTCGATCACCACCGGCCGGTCGTTGATGCCCCTGGCCTTCTCGATGACCTCGTCGACCTCTTCCTTGGTCTCGCAGCGCAGCCCGACGCAGCCCATGGCCTCGGCCAGCAGCGTGAAGTCCGGGATGCGGTGGGCGTGCGTGCCCAGGTCGGTGTTGGAGTACCGCTGCTCGTAGAACAGGTTCTGCCACTGCCGGACCATGCCCAGGTTGCCGTTGTTGATCACGGCGACCTTGATCGGCGCGCCCTCGATGGCGCACGTGGCCAGCTCCTGGTTGGTCATCTGGAAGCAGCCGTCGCCGTCGATGGCCCACACCTCTTTGTCCGGCCTGCCGAACTTGGCGCCCATCGCCGCAGGCACGGCGAACCCCATGGTGCCGAGGCCGCCGGAGTTGATCCAGGTGCCGGGCTTTTCGTAGGAGATGAACTGGGCCGCCCACATCTGGTGCTGCCCCACCCCGGCCACGTAGAGGGCGTCCGGCCCGACGATCTGCCCGATGCGCTCGATGACGTACTGCGGGGCCAGCGACCCGTCCTTCGGCCAGTCGTAGCCCTGCGGGTAGGTGCGGCGCCACGCGTCGATCTGCGTCCACCAGTCGTCCAGCTTCGCCGTGTGGCCCGCGGCGATCTCCGCCTTCACCGCGGAGATCAGCTCGGTGATGATCTCCTTGCAGTCGCCCACGATCGGCACGTCGGCCTTGCGGTTCTTGGAGATCTCCGCCGGGTCGATGTCGGCGTGCACCACGGTGGCGTCCGGCGCGAAGCTGTCCAGCTTGCCGGTGACCCGGTCGTCGAACCGGGCGCCGAGCGCGATCAGCAGGTCGGCCCGCTGCATCGCCGCGACCGCGGCGACCGAACCGTGCATGCCGGGCATCCCCAGGTGCTGCCGGTGCGAGTCCGGGAAGGCGCCGCGGGCCATCAGCGTGGTCACCACGGGGATCCCGGTCAGCTCGGCCAGCTCGCGCAGCGCGTCGGACGCCTTGGCCTTGATCACGCCACCGCCGACGTAGAACACCGGGCGGCGGGCCCTGGTCATCAGCCGGGCGGCCTCCCTGACCTGCTTGCCGTGCGGGCGCAGCGTCGGCCGGTAGCCGGGCAGCCGGGTCTCCGGCGGCCAGGAGAACGACGTCGTCTCCTGCAGCACGTCCTTCGGGATGTCCACCAGCACGGGCCCCGGACGGCCGGTGGACGCCAGGTGGAACGCCTCGGCGATCGTGCGCGGGATCTCCGCCGGATCGGTCACCAGGAAGTTGTGCTTGGTGATGGGCAGCGTGATGCCGCAGATGTCGGCTTCCTGGAAGGCGTCGGTGCCGATCAGCGCACGGGTCTGCTGACCGGTGATCGCCACCACCGGGACCGAGTCCATGTGCGCGTCCGCCAGCGGGGTGACCAGGTTGGTCGCCCCGGGGCCGGACGTGGCCATGCACACGCCCACCTTGCCGGTCGCTTGCGCGTACCCGGTCGCCGCATGCCCCGCGCCCTGCTCGTGCCGGACCAGCACGTGCCGGAGCTTGGTGGAGTCGAGCAGCGGATCGTAGGCAGGCAGGATGGCCCCGCCGGGAATGCCGAAGACGACTTCGACGCCTACCGCCTCGAGTGACCGCACCAGCGACTGGGCTCCGGTGACCCGGATCGGGGTCCCCGCGGGCGGAGCGGGCTTGGGGGCTGCTGGTTTGGCGGTCCCGCCTGCGGGGCTGCCCGCGGAACGGGAACGCGCTCGCGATGTGGCGCTGGTCATCGTGCTGCCTCGTTCTTACACGTGGTGTTCACGGTCGTGGTGTCTTCTCGGGGTCTTGCGGTCTTCTCGGAGTATCTGCTCGGGTCGTCGTCGCATGAAAAAACCCCCGCCGACCACCAGGTCGGACGAGGGTCCGCGCGTCGACGCAGCTCGCTTCACCCGCTACGCGTCGACGCGCGGGCGAATTACGAGGCTGCTCAGCTTCTGCACGCCGCCAACTTATCCGGTCACGCTGCGCAGTGTCAATTCTGCGAGACGCAGCTCTCGCATGGCGAGACGGCGCGGCGCCCCCGCCACCCCGCCGACGGGCCCTGGCACGGCGCCAGGCACCATTCACCAGGTGAGCGAGAAGTCCGAACCGCAGCCGTCCACGCCCGAGCGACCGCCGGTCAAGGAGGCGACGTTCCGGATGCCGCGCGTTGCGGTGGTCGCGGCCTTCCTGGCCATGGTCAGCGCCACCCCGTTCGCCTGGTCGTCGTGGTGGCTGGCCACCGTCTACCTGCTGCCGATCGGGTTCGCCGTGTGGGTGTTGCGCACCCAAACGACGGTCGACGCCACCGGGCTGACCGCGCGCACCGTCTTCGGCTCGAGATTCATCGGATGGGGTGAACTCACCGGGTTGTCCGTGGTGTCCGACGCCAAGGTGTTCGCGGTGCTGGCGGACAAGGAGCAGGTGCGGCTGCCCGGGGTGCGGGCGCGGCACCTGCCGATCATCGCGGTGTTGAGCGGCGGGCGGATCCCGGCCTTCCCGCCGATGCCGGAGAAACCGCGAGAAGACCAGGACGACGCCGGCACGAAGCAGGAAGACGCCCCGGCGGACGGCGTCGGCAAGGACGCCTCGGCGGACACCGCGAAGGCCCCCACGGGCACAGGCGACACCGCGAAGGCCCCCACGGGCACGAGCGAAACAGCCGCCGAGCAGAGCGCCGAGGACGATTCGGCGGACGACTCGGCGGCTTCCTCCGGCTGACCAGCTGCCTGGCCCGGCACGCTGATCAGCGGAACACCAGCACGACGACGAGCACCGCGGCCGCGGCCAGCAGGATGCCGAACACTCCCCAGCCGACCGGGCGTTTGCGCCACGAGAAGCCGGCATCGCCGGACGCCCGTCCCGGGCCGGTGAACAGCAGTGCCAGCGCGCCCGCCCCGATGAGCAACGGGTAGGCGTAACCGGGCCCCTGGTTGGCACCGATCGTCTCCGGGAAGTAGCCGACCGCACGATCCAGGTACACCACGCACGAGGTGATGCTGAGGATCGCCGCCGCGGCCAGCGGGGTGAACAGGCCGAGGATCAGCGCACCGCCCGCGCCCACCTCGGTGACCGCCAGCACCCAGGCCAGCGTGGTCTCGTTGGTGAAGTCGTACTTCCTGGCCAGCATGTCGGCGACCGACTCCAGCCCGGGCCCGCCGAACATGCCGAACTTGTACAGGCCCTTGAGCAGCATGGCCCCGCCGACGGCGATCCGCAGGATCAGCAGGCCCAGGTCCAGCCCTCCGTGCCAGCGGGTCTCGACGAAGTCCTCGTCCTCGCCGAAATCGGTGGACGGGTCGATGCGGTCGGTGCGGACCGGTGGTGGCGGCTCCGACTGCCCGGTTCCCGGCGACGGGAGGCGCCGCGTCGCTTCGCTGGAGTAGAACTCGTCGTTTGCGCTCATGGCGGGGCAGACTAGCCCGAATTCCCCCTTCCGGGTATCCGGGATCGGGGCGTGTCCGGTGAATCGTGCACCACCGCGCGCCGCGGCCGCGGCGGGGCAGGCTCACCGCACATTCACGACGAACCACCTACCGTGGATTCCGTGGTCCACCGCCGCTCGATGCGTGTGCTCGCCGCCATCGCGGCGAGCGGGCTGCTGCTGTCCGGCTGCGCGCGGTTCGACGACTCGGCTGCCGACGCGGACTTCCAGCCCGCTCCGCAGCTGACGCCGCAACGGCCGCCTCAGCCCGAGCTGCCGGAAGCGCCTGGCTCGCCGGAGATCCCGCAAGGCCAGGGCGGCCGCGGAACCGGGCAGCGAGACGGTGAGATCCCGCCGCCGGAAGGATGCACCGATCACGACCCCGCGGTGATCGGCACGTGCATGGACACCCTGGTGGCCGTCGCGGCGCTGCCGCCGGTGCATGGGCAACCCGCAGCACTGGCCGCGGAGCGCGACACCGGACGGGTGCTGCGCGTGGTGAAGGGCCGCAAGCCCGCCCCGTTCGCGACGTTGACGGTGGCCGCCGAGGGTGACGGCGGCCTGACCGGGCTGGCGCTGTCGCCGAGCTACCAGGAGGACGGGCTCGTCTTCGCCTACATCACCACCAGCACGGACAACCGGGTGGTGCGGTTCGCCGCTGGCCAGAAGCCGCGTCCGATCCTGACCGGGATCCCCAAGGGTGCGCGCGGCAACCGAGGGGCGCTGGCCGTCGACGCCTCGGGCGCGCTGCTGGTGGCGACGGGCGACGCCGGCGATCCCAAGGCGGCGCGGAACCCGGACTCGCTGGCCGGGAAGGTGTTGCGGATCGACACCAGCGGCAAACCCGCCGCGGGCAACCCCAGGACCGGCTCCCGGGTGATCGCCAGCGGCCTGCACACACCGGGCGGTGTCTGCGCGTCGGGAGACGGCTCCCAGGTGTGGGTGACCGATCGCGCGCCGGAGGCGGACGCCATCCACCTGGTCGACCCCGGCAAGCCGCTGGGCACGCCGGTGTGGCGGTGGAAGGACAAGCCCGGTGTGGCCGGGTGCGCGGTGGCCACGGAGGGTGTGGTGGTGGCCATGTCCACCGACCCGGGCCTGCACGGGCTGGAGATCGACGCGAACGGCACGGCGACCGGCAAACCCAGCGTGACGTTCGACGGGGATTCCGGCTACGGCCGGTTGTCCGGGCTGGACGTCTACACCGCGGGGCTGGCGGTGGCCGGCACCGTGAACAAGGACGGCGGCAAGCCGGTGTCCAGCGACGACCGGGTGGTCCTGCTCCCGCTGAACCCGTCGGGCGGCAACGACAAGGACTGATCCGGCCGCCCACCGGGCGAGCCCGCGCGGACCGGCGCACCGCGGGTCGGCAGGCTCGATCCGCTCAGCGGCTCCGGGGTGCCTGCGGCGACCGGTGCCCTACTTGCAGCGTTCCAGCACCAGCTCGCGCACCCGCTTGGCGTCCGCCTGGCCACGGGTGGCCTTCATGACCGCACCGACGATGGCGCCCGCGGCCTGCACCTTGCCGCCGCGGATCTTCTCCACCACGTCGGGCTGGGCGGCCAGCGCCTCGTCCACGATCCTGCTCAGCTCGGCGTCGTCGGAGACGACCTTCAGCCCGCGGGCCTCGATCACCTCGTCCGGTTCGCCCTCGCCGTCCAGCACCGCCTCGACGACCTGGCGGCCCAGCTTGTTGGTCAGCTTGCCCTCGGCGATCAGCTCGATCACCCTCGCCACCTGCTTGGGCGTGATGGCCAGGTCGGCGAGCTCGACGCCACGGGCGTTGGCCTGCTGGGTGAGGAACTGCACCCACCAGCTGCGCGCCTCGTCGACCGGGGCTCCCGCGTCCACGGTGGCCGCGACCAGGTCCACCGCGCCGGTGTTGAACAGGTCGCGCAGCTCCTCGTCGGTCAGCTGCCACTCCTCCTGGATGCGCTTGCGGCGCTTCCACGGCGGCTCCGGCAGCGTCTTGCGCAACTCCTCGACCCATTCCCGGCTCGGCGCGACCGGCACCAGGTCCGGCTCCGGGAAGTAGCGGTAGTCCTCCGACGTCTCCTTCGGGCGGCCGGGCGACGTCGTGCCGTCCGCCTCCTGGAAGTGCCGGGTCTCCTGCACGACCGTGCCGCCCCCGGCGAGCACCGCCGCCTGGCGCTGCATCTCGTAGCGCACCGCACGCTCGACGCTGCGCAACGAGTTGACGTTCTTCGTCTCGGTGCGCGTGCCGAACTCCTGCTGCCCCTTCGGCCGCAGCGACACGTTCGCGTCGCAACGCATGGAGCCCTGGTCCATGCGCACGTCCGAGACGCCCAGGGCAAGCATCAGCTCACGCAGGGCGGTGACGTACGCACGGGCCACCTCGGGCGCCCTCGCCCCGGCGCCCTCGATCGGCTTGGTGACGATCTCGATCAGCGGCACGCCCGCACGGTTGTAGTCCAGCAGCGAGTGCTCGGCGCCGTGGATCCGGCCGGTAGCGCCGCCCACGTGCACCGACTTGCCGGTGTCCTCCTCCATGTGGGCACGCTCGATGCCGACCCGGAACACCTCGCCGTCGTCCAGCATGACGTCCAGGTAGCCGTCGTAGGCGATCGGCTCGTCGTACTGGGACGTCTGGAAGTTCTTCGGCATGTCCGGGTAGAAGTAGTTCTTCCGCGCGAACCGGCACCACTCGGCGATCGTGCAGTTCAGCGCCAGGCCGATGCGGATCGCCGACTCGACCGCTTTGCCGTTGACCACCGGCAGCGCACCGGGCAGGCCGAGGCACGTCGGGCACACGTGGGTGTTCGGCTCGCCCCCGAACTCGTTGACGCAGCCGCAGAACATCTTGGTCCTGGTGTTCAGTTCGACGTGCACCTCGAGCCCGAGCACCGGGTCGAACCGCTCCAGCACCTCGTCGTAGGGCAGCAGAGTCGCAGCGGTCATCACAGCTCCGGAATCTGGTCGAGAACTCCACGGCCGGTGGCGGCGTCGCGCGCCTTCTCGTAGGCGGCGGCGACCCGGTACATCCGGTCGTCGGCCAACGCGGGCGCCATCACCTGCAGGCCGACCGGCAGGCCGTCGTCGTCGGACAGGCCGCTCGGCACGCTCAGCGCCGCGTTGCCTGCGAGGTTCGCCGGGATGGTGCACAGGTCGGCCCGGTACATGGCCATCGGGTCGTCGACCCGCTCGCCCAGCTTGAACGCGGTGGTGGGCGTCGTCGGCGACACCAGCACGTCCACCTTCTCGTAGGCCGACTCGAAGTCGCGGATGATCAGCGTGCGCACCTTCTGCGCCGAGCCGTAGTAGGCGTCGTAGTACCCGGCGGACAGCGCGTAGGTGCCGATCATGATGCGGCGCTTGACCTCGGCGCCGAATCCCGCCTCGCGGGACAGCGCCATGACTTCTTCCGCGCTGCGGGTGCCGTCGTCGCCGACGCGCAGGCCGTAGCGCATGGCGTCGAAACGGGCCAGGTTGGACGAGCACTCGCTCGGATTGATCAGGTAGTAGGCGGGCAGCGCGTAGACGAAGTGCGGGCAGGAGACCTCCACGATCTCCGCACCGAGATCACGCAGTTGCTGCACCGCGGCCTCGAACGAGCGCAGCACGCCGGGCTGGTAGCCCTCACCCTGGAACTCCTTCACCACGCCGACACGCACGCCGGACAGGTCGCCGTCCAAGCCCTGCTTGGCGGCCGCCACCACGGGCGGCACCGGGGCGTCGATGGACGTGGAGTCGAGCGGGTCGTGCCCGGCGATGATCTCGTGCAGCAGCGCGGCGTCCAGCACCGTGCGGGCGCACGGCCCGGCCTGGTCCAGACTGCTGGAGAAGGCGACCAGGCCGTAGCGGGACACCGAGCCGTAGGTCGGCTTGACGCCGACCGTGCCGGTGACCGCCGCGGGCTGGCGGATCGACCCGCCGGTGTCGGTACCGATGGCCAGCGGCGCTTCGAACGCGGCCAGCGACGCGGCCGAGCCGCCGCCGGAACCGCCCGGCACGCGCGTGGTGTCCCACGGGTTGTGGGTCGGGCCGAACGCCGAGTTCTCGGTGGACGAACCCATGGCGAACTCGTCCATGTTGGTCTTGCCCAGCACCACGACGTCCGCCTCGCGCAGCTTGCGGCGCACCGTCGAGTCGTACGGCGGGATCCATCCCTCGAGCGTCTTCGACCCGCACGTGGTCGGCACGCCCTTGGTGGTGAGCACGTCCTTGAGGGCCAGCGGAACACCGGCCAGCGGCGAGGCCGGGGGCCGCCCAGCGGCGATGTCCTCGTCCACCTTGCGGGCGGTCTCCAGCGCGCCTTCGGCGTCGACGTGCAGGAACGCCCGCACCTGGTCGTCCACCTTGGCGATGCGGTCCAGGTGCGCCTGCGTCACCTCGACCGCACTCAACTCGCCGGCGTGGATCTTCGCGGCCAGCTCGGCCGCGGTCATCCTGGTCACCTCGGTCACTGTTCCTCCCCCAGGATCCGCGGCACCCGGAAGCGCCCGTCCTCGGCCGCAGGGGCCCCCGACAGCGCCTCGTCCTGCGTCAACCCGGGCCGCACCTCGTCCTCGCGGAACACGTTCGTCAGCGGCACGGCGTGCGAGGTCGGCGGCACGTCGTCGGTGGCCACTTCGCTGACCTTGGCGACCGCGTCCAGGATGACGTCCAGCTGGCCGGCGAACAGGTCCAGCTCCTCCTCGGTGACGGCCAACCGGGCCAGCTTGGCCAGGTGTGCGACTTCGTCGCGGGAAATGGTGGACACGCGCTCAACCCCCGGTCGATGGTCCTCGGGCGGATGGTCGAGGTCGAGTCTATGGCCCTGGCCACGACCGACGTCGGCCGGGTGACGGGGGCGGCGGGGTGACAACCGGGTCCAGCAGCCGATACCGGGTTCTGTTCGGCGAGGTGAATTCGCTACCGTCAGAACACGGACGCCGAGACGACGCCTTCGCGCGCTCACGTTTGCCGCGAGCCACGGCGGCCCGCGCGGGTAGCGATGCGATGGCCGCCACGATAGCAAGAGGTACCCGTGTCATTCCTGATTCGAGTGCAACTGCCGGACAACCCCGGTTCCCTCGGCGCGGTGGCGTCCGCACTGGGCGCGATCAACGCCGACATTCTCAGTGTCGACGTGGTCGAGCGCGGCGACGGGGTGGCCGTCGACGACCTGGTCGTCGAGCTGCCCAACGGGAGCCTGCCGGACGTGCTGATCACGGCGGCGGAAAGCGTCGAGGGAGTCGAAGTCGACGCCGTGCGGCCGTATGCGGGCGGGCTGAACACCCACCGCGAGCTCGAGCTGGTCGAGGAGATCGCCGGCGACCCCCGCCACGGCCTCGACAAGCTCGCCGACGGGGTGCCGCGCATCTTCCGCGCTGGCTGGGCCCTCGTGCTCGCCGAGACGCCGGAGGGCGTGCAGCGGCTGGCGGCCTCGACCGCCGCCCCGGAGAGCGAGCTGGCTTCGCTGCCGTGGTTGCCGCTGGAGCGGGCGACCGTGCTCGACGCGGAGGACGAGTGGATCCCCACGCCGTGGCGGGAGCTGGGCACCGAGCTGGCCGCGACCCCGCTCGGCAAGCCGGACCGGGCGCTGCTGCTCGGCAGGCCGGGCGGGCCGTCGTTCCGCGCTGCCGAGGTCGCCCGGCTGGCTCATCTCGCGGGGATCGTGGCCGTCGTGCTGGACGGGTAGCTCTCTCGCCCTCGGATCGCGTAGCCCGAGCTCGTCGGCTCGGAGGCGGGTAGCCTGCCTTGCGCGAACTCCACAATGATCGGACTGCTTCCGTGTGCGATTGTCAGCCGGGCAAATCGCAAAGTTCCCAGTTCTCGACACTCTTCACCGGCGCGTCGCTGTACCGGCTGCGTGAATGTGATGCACATCACCTCAGGTGCTCGGTGGACGTTGGAGTGACGAAGACGCGGGTCGGTTGCAACCGAGTGGAAGTCCGTAGGGCGTGCAAACCCGCCCGGCCGGTAGGTTGCTGCCATGACCTGGGACCCCGGATCGGCCACGCCGGGTGGCGCCGGTGGGAGCGTGGACGACGAGTTCATGGGCCGGGTGTTCTCCGCGCTCGCCGATCTCGCGCCTGCCCGCAGGCAGTCCGACGAGCTCGTCCCCGGCAGCGCGCAGCTGACCTTCTTGCCGGAGTGGGACGCACAGCTGCCCAGAGGGGGCAAGTCCGACCGGCTCGCCGCCCTGGATGCCCTGCACCGCGACGAACGGATCCTGCGCCGAGCGTGGGGAATCGTGCACTTCGCCAGAGAGGATGGCAAGCGAGCTCGCCTGCCGCTGGTGACACAGCCGGTCAGGTTGCAGCGCACGCTGCGGGGGTACCGCATCCAGCCGGCTGGCGACATCGAGCTGACCGGAGCCATCGCGGACTCGGCGGCTGCGGAACGTTTGGAATCGACGCTGCCTCCGGTTTTCGACGGCAACGACGAGCAGTCCAGGTCGTGGCTGGCTGAGGCAGCGGCGAGTGCCGGCTTCCCAGACGCTCGCATCGAAGGCGAACCCACCGCCTCTGACGAGACTGTGGTCGTGGCCGCAACGGCGTTGTTCACTACGCAAGCCGCTTCCGCACCTGCGGTGGCCGACCACCTTCGTTCGTGGGCTCGGCGACCGGGGCTTGCGGAGAGCTCGCTGCGCTACCTCTACGGCGCTGGGACAGCCGAGGTCGCCGAGCACGACGGCTCCGCGGAGCGGCAGGAGCACGTTTCGTCCGTGCTGCCGCTCGACCCGGATCAGCGGACGGCGCTGCTGCGAGCACGGCGAGACCCGATCAGCGTGGTGTCAGGCGCACCCGGCTGCGGTAAGAGCCACACCCTGGTGGCCATCGCGCTCGACGCGGTTGCCCACGGCCGGACCGTGCTCATGGCGACACAAACGGTTCACGCAGCCGAAGTCCTCAACACGCTGTTGTCCAGGCAGCCGGGGCCGAGCCCGGTCCTGTTCGGCGATGCCGACAAGCGCGGGCAACTGATCGACGACCTCACTTCGGGCGCGGAAAGCGGGAGTCCGGCCGAGGAGGTGCGCGCGGCCGAATCGTCCGCCGACCTTGCCGATCGCACCGTTCGTGCGCTGCTGCGGGAGATCACCGAGCAGCTGGAGCTGGAGGCGGCCGCGGCACGCGCCGCGGTGACGGATGCGGCGGTGCTCAACGACGCCCCCGGCCTGCTGGAACCTGGCCGTGACCTTGGCCAAGCCGAAGAACTGGTGCAGCGGGCCCGATCCACCGCCGGTGGGTGGTTCGCCCGCTGGCGGGCCCGCCGCGCCGGACGGCGCCTGCGCGACATGGCCCGCTCCTCGCTGCCTGTGGACGAGATCGCGCTGCTGCTGCCGGTGGCCAAGGACCTGAGCGCCGCCGGCCGCTTGTCAGCACAGGGCGGGTGCAACCTCGACCAGCTGTGGGAGCGTCTGGCGCGAGCCGAGGAGTCCGCCCGCACGGCACGCGGGGAAGCCTTGCGCAAAGCCGCAACCGCGAAAAGCCGGCGCGACCGGGACGCGGTTCGTGCCATGGCCGCGCTCGGCACGGCCTTGCGGGCCGGCCGGAACCGCCGACGCCAGATGCTGGCGGACATCGACACCGAGGCACTGTTGCGGGCATTGCCGCTGTGGATCGGCACGGTCACCGACATCGAGGACCTCTTGCCGCAGCACGCGGGCATGTTCGACTTGGTCATCCTGGACGAGGCGTCGCACATCGACCAAATCCGGGCCGCCGGTGTGCTGGCGCGCGGACGCCGCGCGGTGATCGCCGGTGATCCCCAGCAGCTGCGGTTCGTCTCGTTCGTGGCCGACCGCGACGTCACCGCGGTGATCGACGAGCACGGGCTCGGCGGCATCGCCGACCGGCTCGACGTGCGGCGCAACAGCGCATTCGATCTTGCTGCCGGTGCCACCCCGGTGACCATGCTGCACGAGCATTACCGCAGCGTGCCGCACCTGATCGGTTTCTCCAGCGAGCGCTTCTACCGTGGCCGGGTCTCCACCGCCACGCGGCATCCGCGCAATCACGGTGTCGACGCTATCGACGTTCATCACGTCTCCGGTGGCCCCGCCGTGGACGGCATCAGCGAGGCCGAGCTGCAAGCGACCGTCGAGCTGGTGGCCAAGCTGCTGGACGAAGGGGTGCGGGATCTGGCTGTCATCACACCGTTCCGCGCACAGGCAGACCGGATCGAAGCCGAACTGCTCGCCGCCTACAGCGCAGACCAGATCATCGACTACCGGCTGCGATGCGGCACGGTGCACTCCTTCCAGGGCAGCGAGGCGAACACCGTGGTCGTCTCGCTCGGGGTGCATCGAGACGACGCGCCATCACGACAGCGATTCGCGGCCGACAAGAACCTGTTCAACGTGCTGTTGACCCGAGCGCGACAGAAGCTGCACGTCGTGACCGCGCTCGAAGCGGGCGAACCAGGGCTGATCGCGGACTTCCTCGACTACGCCGAGCACCCTCCCACCCCACCGCGCTCGTCGTCGGTGCCCCAGTGGGCGGAGGACGTCGCCGCCGAGCTGGCGGCCGCGGGCGCCACGGTCAGCACCGGGTATCCCGTCGGCCGGTGGACGGTCGACATCTGCCTCGGCGACGATGCCGATGCGGTCGGGCTGATCTGCGGAGTCCACCCCGACGGACCGGCGGCACATGTCGACCGGCAGCGTGTGCTCCGCCAGGTCGGATGGCGCACCCGGGACGTGTTCCCCAGCCGCTACGCCGGCAACCCGACCAGGGCGGCCCTGGACGTGCTTGCTGACTTCCCGCATGCGACCGGCCCAAGTCGTAGCGGCCAGGGCGACGACAAGGCGCACGGCAGGTAGCTGCCGCAGCCTGGGTTTGACAAAGGAGCGGCACGCGGCACCGAGTGGCCGCGGCCGGACGGAGCCATCCGGCGACCGCGGCCGGACACAGCACACGAGTCTTGGCGGCCGCCGCGGTACGAAAGCGCACGACACCGGGCGGCCGACGCAAGACGGAGAACGCGCAAACGCCTAGAAAACGAGGCCGTACAGAGAGCGCGCGACACCCAGCACCGCAGCCGTCCAGCGGACACACGGCACGCAGCGCGCGGGCATCACGCAGCCGCGGCCCACGAAGGAACCTGGCGACCGTGGCCGGACAAATGGTGCGTGGCCCACGTAGCCCCTGCGGCGCGGGCGACCTCACCCCGACCACCCCGGCGCGCCCGGTGCCGGCCCGGGAACCCGCCCCCCCCCCAAGCGCCGGACAGCAATCCCGCGCGTGCCGGGTTCGCTCCCGGCCGGGTGGCACCGGCCGCAACGTCATCCCGCCACCGTCGGCCGTGCCGAACCGGAGAACTCGTTTCAGACGAGCGACGGAGCTACAACTCCAGCTCGAACACCAGCAGCGGATAGTCCGGCGCCGGCTCCCAGTCGCGGTGCGGGGCCCGGACGAACCCGCGCCGGGCATACATCCGATGCGCTGCGGTCATCGTGGGCAGCGTGGACAGCACGATCCGGCGGGCGTTCGCCGCGCGAGCACGCGCGATGGCGGCTTCCAGCAACGCCGTACCCACCCCACGGCCTCGCGCAGCTCGATCCGTGGCCAGCATGCGCAGCTCCGCCTCCCCTGGCTGGGCCACTTCGGCGAGCGGGCTGCCGGGTAGCACCACCGTGACCGTCCCGAGCAGTCGCCCGCCGGGGCCCTCGGCCACCAGAAGGTCGCCGTGTTCGGCGCGAGTCGCGGCATCGCGCAGCTCGGCGCCGAACTCCGGATCCGGATCGGCGGCCACATGCCCGTCGGCGTCGTACGCCTCGAAGACCAGCTCGCCGGCGCGCCGGTACTCCTCCGGCCTGGCCACGCGCACGGTGACCTGGGCGGCGACCCCAGCGGACGAGTCGGCCCCAGCAGTGCTCTCCGGCCGACGGCCGTCACTGCCCATGCGAGCCGCCCGCGGCCGCTTCAGCTGTCATATCGAGCACGTAACCGATCAGATCGACACCGGGCAGCGGGCTCCAGTCGCGCTCCGGCAACCGCCGGAAACCCAGCCGCTGGTACAGCCGGATGGCCCGGTCGTTGTGGTCGGCCACGGAGAGGACCACCCGCTTCAGGCCGCGCTCCCTGGCCTGCTCCAGCACGGCGTCGACCAGCGTCTGGCCGACACCCCGGCCTTTCGCCTCCGGGTCGGTGGCCAGCATGCGGAACTCGAGCTCGCCCGGCTTGGCGATCTCCGCTTCCGGCGACGGCGGCTGAGCCACCACCACGGTGCCCACCACCTTGTCCTCGGCGTCCGTCGCCACCAGGACGTCGGCCGTCTTCGCCTGCTCGGCCACCTCGCGCAGATGCTGCACGTACGGCAGATCGGGCTCGATGACGCCGCCTTCGATGTAGGCGCGCACCCGCAGCTCTCCGATCCGCTCGTACTCCTCGGGGCGGGCGGGCCGTACGAGAAGATCGCTCATCAGGCCGGCTCCCCGCCGATCTCGGCGACCTTGCGGGCCGCCTCCGGGCCCTCCTGCAACAGCACGGTGAAGCCCTCGTCGTCCAGTACCGGGATCTTCAGCTGCACGGCCTTGTCGTACTTCGACCCGGGCGAATCACCGACGACGACGAACGCGGTCTTCTTCGACACCGAGCCCGCCGCCCGGCCGCCGCGCGCCATGATGGCTTCCTTCGCCTCGTCGCGCGAGTAGTTCTGCAGCGTTCCCGTCACCACGATCGACAGGCCCTCCAGGTGGCGCGGAACGGACTCGTCCCGCTCGTCCTCCATCCGCACCCCGGCCGCCGCCCACTTGCGAACCACCTCCTGGTGCCAGTCGACGGTGAACCACTCGCGCACCGACCGGCCGATCGTCGGGCCGACACCGTCGACCGCGGACAGTTCTTCCTCGGTGGCCTCCTGGATGCGCTGCATCGAGCCGAACTCCCTGGCCAGGGCCTGCGCGGCGGTCGGGCCGACATGCCGGATGGACAGCGCGACCAGCACCCGCCACAGCGGCCTGTCCTTGGCCGCTTCCAGGTTCGCCAGCAACCGTTTGCCGTTGGCCGACAGCTCACCCGACTTGAGCCGGAACAGGTCCACCTGGCGCAGCTTCTCCTCGTCCAGGTCGAAGATGTCCCCCTCGTCGGCCACCACGCCCGACTCCAGCAACGCCGTCGCGGCCTCGTAGCCGAGCACCTCGATGTCGAATGCGCCACGGCCCGCCAGATGGAACAGCCGCTCCCGCAGCTGCGCCGGACATGCCCGTGCGTTCGGGCAGCGGATGTCGACGTCGCCTTCCTTCTCCGGGCGCAGCTCGCTGCCGCACTCCGGGCAGTGCGTCGGCATGACGAACTCGCGCTCGTCCCCGGTCCGCACCTCGACCAGCGGCCCCAGCACCTCGGGGATGACGTCGCCCGCCTTGCGGATGACGACGCGGTCGCCGATCAGCACACCCTTGCGCTTGACCTCGCTGGCGTTGTGCAACGTCGCCATCGCCACGGTCGACCCGGCCACCTTCACCGGCTCCATCACCGCGTACGGCGTCACCCGGCCGGTGCGGCCCACATTGACCCGGATGTCCTTCAGCGTCGTGGTGGCCTCCTCCGGCGGGTACTTGTACGCGATCGCCCACCGCGGCGCCCGCGACGTGGTGCCCAGCCTGCGCTGCAAGGCCACCTCGTCGACCTTGATCACGATGCCGTCGATCTCGTGCTCGGCGTCGTGCCGGTGCTCGCCCCAGTAGTCGACGTGGCGCATCACCTCTTCCCGGGTGGCCAGCACCTTGACGTACGGAGAGATCGGCAGGCCCCACGCCGCGAGCGCCCGGTACGCCTCGGACTGCCGCTCGGGTTCGAAGCCCACCCGCTTGCCCAGGCCGTGACAGATCAGCCGCAGCGGCCGGGACGCGGTGACGCGTGGGTCCTTCTGCCGCAGCGACCCCGAAGCGGTGTTGCGCGGATTGGCGTACGGCGGCTTGCCCGCCTCGATCATCTTCGCGTTCAGCTCGAGGAAGTCCTCCACCCGGAAGAAGACCTCGCCGCGCACCTCGATCAGCTCCGGCACCGGGAACTCGTCGGTGCCGGTCAGCCGCTCGGGGACGTCCCGCATGGTGCGGACGTTCAGCGTGACGTCCTCGCCCGTGCGGCCGTCACCACGGGTCAGCGCCCTGGTCAGCCTGCCGTTCTCGTACAGCAGGTTGACCGCGAGACCGTCGATCTTGAGCTCGCACAGGAAATGCGAGCTGGTCCCGATCTCGCGCTCCACCCTGTCCAGCCACGCGGACAGTTCCTCGGCGGAGAACGTGTTGTCCAGGCTGAGCATCCGCTCCAGGTGATCGGCCGTGGCGAACTCCGCGGAGAACGTGCCGCCCACCTTCTGGGTCGGGGAATCCGGCGTCACCAACGCGGGATAGGCCGCCTCGATGCGCTCCAGCTCGTGCATCAGCTCGTCGAACTGGGCGTCGGAGATGGTCGGCGTCTCCAGGTAGTAGCGGAACTGGTGACCGCGGATCTCCTCGGCCAGTTCCTGATGCCGCTGCCGGATCTCCGCGGGAACCTCGGCAACTTCGACGTCGGGGTGCTCCGCCTCCGGGTGTTCCTCTCGATCGGTCACGTAGGCAGATTAGTGCCCGTCACCGACGGCTTCGCACTTCCCCGGGACGGCCGGCCGCTCACTCCCCGGAATCGCCGGAATCGGCGTCACGAGTGTCGCCGGACTTGCCGTCCTCGGCCTTCTGGTCCCGGGCTTCGGAGGCGCCGTCCTCGGCATCGCCTGCGCTCGGCGCGGCCTGGTGGTCCTCGCCGTTTTCCCGGCCGTCCAGCTTGCGGACCAGATCCCGCAGCTCGAGCAGCGTGATGGCGTTCTCCGGCTCGTTCTCCGCCGTCTCCACCCGCCGCAGCCACCGGCCGGCAAGCCGTTCACCGAGCGTGGCGTCCAACGGCAGGAAGGTCATCGTCTCCCGCTGATCCGGTTTCAGCTCGGACATCAGCGGATGGTGGACGGCGACGTCGACCTGCTCTTCCTGCTCGTCGACCTGCGCGACGACCCGCACGTCGGCGAGTGCGATGCGGTGCTCGCCCAGGTTGACCGTCACCTCGGTCGGGTCCGGCACCGGAGGCACCGAGTCGTGGAACTCCCAGATCGGGTCGTCCGGCGGGGCGGCCGCTTTCCATGCATCCGTGTACGGGCGCAGCGCCGGATCCTCCTGGCCGGTGACGACCAGCGAATAGATCGCCCGCTCGCCCCGGTCGATGGAGAACTGCAGGTCCGGGTGCATCGCCGCGACCAGCTCGGTCAGCTCGTGCTCCACCCGGTGGGGTTCGCGCTCCCCCAGCGCCGCGCTCAGCCTGGGCAGCAGCTCGTACCAGCCGCGCCAGAACTCCTCGGCCGCCAGCTGCGGGTCGGTCGGCTGCTCCCGGGTGGCCGGAGCGGGACGATCTCGGCCGAACAGGCGGCGGAACAAACTCATGACGCCACCGTAGCGGTCCGGACCTGGCCGCGTCCGGCGTTCCGCCGGACTGCTCACCAATTCTCCGGCGGCTCCACGAACGCCTTCGCCGCGTCCCCGGCCAGCGCGATGGCTCGCCGCATCCAGGACCGCGAGGCACCGGCCAGCCCACACGCCGGGGAAGCGATCGCGCGCTCGGCCAAAATGCTGCGGGAAAAGCCGAGCCGGCCGGTCAGGTCGAATGCGGGCTGCACGACGTCTCGCAAGCCGATGCGGTGTTCCGGCTCAGTGGCCGGCACCAGGCCGAGCACGAACACCACACCGTCGTCCCACGCTTCGCCGAGCTCGTCGAGCAACGCACCGGGAGCGCCGTCGATGGTGGTGGCGTCGATGGCCACCGCACCGGCGCCTGCGGCGCGCAGCAGCGCGATCGGGGGCTGCGGGGCACAGCAGTG
Organism: Thermocrispum agreste DSM 44070; assembly: GCF_000427905.1. Taxonomy (GTDB): domain Bacteria; phylum Actinomycetota; class Actinomycetes; order Mycobacteriales; family Pseudonocardiaceae; genus Thermocrispum; species Thermocrispum agreste. The sequence continues at coordinate 83,386 of NZ_ATYX01000007.1, forward strand.
CACGACGACCGGGGCCCCGGAAGCCGATTCCAGCGGCTCGATGACGGCTGCGAGCACCTCGCGGGCGTCGGCCGTGGCCACCGCGGGCACGGTGCCGTAGCCGCTGGCGGTGGGCAGCGAACCCGCCAGCACGGCGGGCAGGGTCGGTTCGTCCAGCTGCACGATCACCTGGGCACCGGTGCGCTTGCTCAGCTCGGCGACGTGTGCGCGGACGCCCTCGACCAGCGACTCGGTGACGTCGCGGACGGCTCCGTGGTCGGTGAGCACCCGGTGCCCGCGCGGCAGTTCGATCCCAGCGGCCAGCGTCCACGGCCCGGCCACCTGGGTCTTGATCACCTTCGGCGCCTCGCCCGCCTTCTCGACCGCTTCCTGCATGGCGTCCATGTCCCAGCGCAGCAGGTCGACACCGCGCCGATGGTCGCTGCCCGGCCGGGCGGTGACTCGGTACCCGCTGGGGACGTACTCCACCGGGATGTCGACCAGCATGGCCGCCGATCGTCCGATCAGGTCCGCGCCCAGGCCACGGTCCGGCAGCTCGGGCAGGTGGGGCAGGCCGGTCAGCTCCCCCAGCACCACCGCGCACGCCTCGGCGGCATCGGTTCCCGGCATCGACCCGATTCCGGTGGCGACTCCGACAGGCAGCATGCGTCTAGTTTCCCCGTTCCGGCGCGCCCGCGTCGCACGGGGCGCCGCGCCAGCTGGCCACCACCCGTCGTGGCCGAGTACTGAGGCGATCACCGTCGAGCTTCAGCTCTCCATGCATCTGAATGGCCCTGACGGTGCCCCCCACCCCGGCAGGCCAACAGCGAATCACAGTCCGGATTCGCCCAATTCGCCCTCCGGGCGGCGGCCGGTTATCTAGGATGTGCGCGCATGACGAGTCCTGCACCTGGGTGGTACCCGGATCCCGGGAATCCGCAGCTGCTGCGCTGGTGGGACGGCAACACGTGGACGCCGCACACCCAGCCCAACCCGCACGGGCAGCCGGGCCACGCACCGGGACAGCCCCAGCAGGCGCCCGCCCACGCGCAGCACGGTCAGCCGCAGTACACCGGTCAGCCGCCGCAGCACGCGGCCGCGGGCTTCGCTCCCCAGCAGCCGTCCGGCCTTGCTCCGCAGCAGGCAGCACAGGCCAATGTCCCGGCCGGGCCTGCGCCGCAGCACCCGCTCTACACCGCGCCGGAACTGCTCATCGCGCAGAAGGCCACGTTCGTCGGCCTTTCCGGCAACGCGGGCGCCTATCAGATCTTCGACCCGGCCAACAACCAGATCGGCACGTTCAAGGAGGAACGCTCGGTGTTCCGCCGGGCGGTCAAGCTGGTCGACGAGCTGTCCGTTTTCGGATCCAGACACTTCGCACTCACCGACGCCCAGGACAACACGGTGCTCACCGTGCGCCTGCCCCAGGGATTCAGCTCTGCGCTCAAGCCCAAGTTCGAAGTGCGGGGACCGCAAGAGCAGACGGTCGGCTTCGTCGAGCGGAAGAAGATCTTCGCCCGCACCGGGTTCGTGTTCACCGTCGACGGCGCCGAGGTCGGCAAGGTCGAGTACGACGGTCGCGAGCGGGGCGGTGCCCGCTTCGCGTGCCGGGACAGCACCGGCCGGCAGGTGGCGGAGATCGTCAAGCGCGGCGTCGGGATGATGAAGGTCAAGGAGATCTTCACCCAGGACGACAGCTACATCCTGCGGCGGCCGAACCCGATCCCGGAGCCGCTGGGCAGCCTGGTGCTGATCTCGGCGTGCGCGCTTGATCAGGTGTTCTACGAAAGGGACCGATGACCAGCACCACCCCTCTGCCCGGCTGGTACACCGACAGCACCAACCCGGCGCTGGTGCGCTGGTGGGACGGGGCTGCGTGGACCGAGCACGTGCGTCCCCACCCCGGTGCGGCGGGCAACCATGCACAACAGGCCCAGCAGGCCCAGCACCCCGTCGGCCGGCTCGGCGCGGGACCGCTGTTCGAGGTGCGCGAGCTGGTGCTGGTCGAGCAGGCGCCGGCCGGCAACGCGGCCTCGTACCGGTACGTCGACCGGCACGGCAACGAGATCGGGTCGCTGCACCAGACCGACGAGCACGGACGCACCGGGATGCGCCTGCCCGGCCGCGCCAGCCAGGACACCATGTACTTCCGGCTCTTCGACGCCGCGGGCGCGCTGCTGGCCGCCATCACCCAGCCGTACCAGAAGGCGAGCGAGATCTTCAAACCGCGGATCACCGTCACCGACGCCCGGGGCCGCCCGGTCGGCGAGATCAAGGCCGAGACGGCAGGTCTCGGCCGGAACCGGATGAGCTTCTCCGTGCACGGCAACAGGGCGGGCGGGCTGGCTGCCACCAGCTGGCTGTCCAGCAAGTACACCGTGGTGGACGACGCCAAGCACCAGGTGGCCGAGATCGTCAAGCGGGAGTTCAGCGACTTCCCGCTGCCGGATATCCCGGCGAACGGGGACAGCTACTGGCTGAGCCGCCCGTCACGGTTGCCGGAACCGCTGGGCACCTTGGTGCTCCTCGCGCCGTTCGCCCTGGACAACGCCTACCACTCGGACACCAAGTGACAGCGAGAGGCGCATCAGGCCTGCACTGGTACCCCTGTCAGCGCCGGGTGCCGGTGATCTTGGCGGCGCCAAGGACCAGGTCTCCGGCCTCGGCGTCCGGCCGGTACAGCACCAGCGTCTGCCCCGGCGCCACACCGCGCAGCGGCTCGCGCAGCTCCACCCGCACCCGGTCCTCGCCGTCGGCCACCGCCACCGCGGGCGCCACACCACCGTGTGCACGCACCTGCACCTGGCACTCGGTCGGCCCGTCGAGCGGCTTCGCCGGCCAGGTGGCGCGGTCGCCCTCGATCACCCGCACGCCGAGGTCTTCGGCCGACCCCACCTTCACCGTGCCGGACACCGGTTCCAGCGCCAGCACGTACCGCGGGCGGCCGTCCGGCGCGGGCGCCTCGATGCCCAGCCCCTTGCGCTGCCCGACGGTGAACCCGTGGATGCCGGTGTGCTCACCCAGCACCGCCCCGGTCTTCGCGTCGACCAGCTTGCCCGGCTTGCGGCCGAGCCGGGACTCCAGGAACGCCTTGGTGTTGCCGTCCGGGATGAAGCAGATGTCGTGGCTGTCCGGCTTGTCGGCGACCATCAGGCCCCGCTCGGCCGCCTCCGCCCGGACCTCGGACTTGACCGAATCCCCCAGCGGGAACATGGCGTGCCGCAGCTGCTCGGCGCTCAGCGAGGCCAGCACGTACGACTGGTCCTTGCCCTCGTCGGCGCTGCGGCGCAGCTCCGGAACCCCGTCGACGATCCGCAGGCGCGCGTAGTGCCCGGTCACGACCGCGTCGAAGCCCAACGCGATCGCCTTCTCCAGCAGCGCCTCGAACTTGATCTTCTCGTTGCACGTCACGCACGGGTTCGGGGTGCGGCCCGCGGCGTACTCGCCGACGAAGGTCTCGATCACGTCCTCGGTGAACCGCTCGGCGAAATCCCACACGTAGAACGGGATGCCGAGCAGATCGGCCACCCGGCGCGCGTCCCGCGCATCCTCGATCGTGCAGCAGCCGCGGGCCCCGGTGCGCAACGTGCCCGGCTTGGCCGACAGCGCCAGGTGCACGCCGACGACCTCGTGCCCGGCGTCCACCGCCCGCGCGGCCGCCACCGCGGAGTCCACCCCGCCGCTCATGGCGGCCAGCACCTTCATGTCCTCACCCTTCCTGCTCGCCGCGTGGTCAGACCCGCCTTGCGAGCCCGCTCGACGACTCCCTCGATCTCCGCCAGCAGCGCTTCGACATCGGCCTTCGCCGACGTGTGCCCCAGCGAGAAGCGCAGCGACCCGCGCGCGTGGCGCGGGTCGACGCCCATGGCCAGCAACACGTGGCTGGGCTCGGCCACGCCCGCGGTGCACGCCGAGCCGGTGGAGCATTCGATGCCGCGCGCGTCGAGCAGCATCAACAGGCTGTCGCCCTCGCAGCCCGGGAAGCTGAAGTGGGCATTGCCCGGCAGCCGGTCACCGTCCAGCCGCGGACCGTTGAGCACCGCGTCCGGCACCTTCGCCAGCACGCCGCGCACCAGCTCGTCCCGCAGGCCGGCCAGCCGCTCGGCGGTGTCCGGCAGCTCCTTCACCGCATACCGCACCGCCTCGGCCAGCGCGACGATGGCAGGCACGTCGAGCGTCCCGGACCGCACGTCGCGCTCCTGACCGCCGCCGTGCAACAGCGGGGTGCACTGCGCCTCGCGGGTCAGCAGCAGCGCCCCGATCCCGTAGGGGCCGCCCAGCTTGTGGCCGCTGAACGCCAGCGCCGTCGCGCCGCTGTCGGCGAAATCCACCGGCACCGCGCCGACCGCCTGCACCGCGTCGGTGTGCAGCGGGACGCCGAACTCGGCGCAGACCGCCGCGATCTCGGCGATCGGGTTGATCGTGCCGACCTCGTTGTTCGCCCACATCACGCTGACCAGGGCGACGCCATCCGGATCGGCCTCCAGCGCCGTGCGCACCGCCTGCGGCGACACCCGGCCCTCGGCGTCCACCGGCAGCAGCGCAAGCTCTGCGCCCATGTCGTCGGCCAGCCACTGCGCGGCGTCCAGCACCGCGTGATGCTCCACCGCCGACACCAGCACGCGCCGCCGCGCCGGGTTCTCCTTGTGCTGGGCCCAGTAGATGCCCTTGACCGCCAGGTTGTTCGCCTCCGTGCCACCCCCGGTGAAGATCACCTCGGACGGGCGCGCACCCAGCGCCTCGGCGATCGACTCGCGCGCCTCCTCCACCATGCGGCGCGCCCGGCGGCCGGAGGAATGCAGCGACGACGCATTGCCCACCTCGGACAACGCCTGCGTCATGGCGGCGACGGCGGCGGGAACCATCGGCGTGGTGGCCGCATGGTCCAGGTATGCCGAGCGGGCTGGTCGCTGCGTCGAGGTCATGACCCTTCCAGGGTATCGCCCGCCACCGACACCGGCGCCGGGCGGCGTATCAGGCCGCCGAATCCGACCGGCCCGCGGACACGCGGTGGATGCGTTCGGCCTCCGGCTGGAGGATGCGCGGCTGCCACGGCCGGGAGCCGAGCGCGGCGGTCATGCCCAGCGCGGACAGCACCGCGCTCTCGGTCAGGTCGGCCAGTTCGCGGCGGTCGGCGGTGCGGCCTGCCGGGATCTCCTGGCACACGAACATCTCGATGACCAGGCCGCGCAGCCTGGCCACGCGCATCAGCGACGCGACCAGCGACTCGGTGCCGACGAACGCCGGTGCGGTCGTCTGCTCGCCGGTGGTGAGCCGGTAGCGCAGCGCCACCGGCAGCACGGCCGCTCCGCCGTCGATGGCCGCCTGGAACGGCGCGGGAACGTACCGACCGGACGCCTTGCCGCACCACGTGGTGCCCTCGCCCGCCACGTTCACCATCGCCCCGCCGCGGAACGCCTCCGCCAGCTCGGCCACCGTCCCCGGAAGCGAGCGCAGGCTCTCCCGGTTCACGAACACCGTGCCCGCGCGCCGGATGAGCCCGCCGAGCACCGGCCAGCTGCGCAGCTCGGACTTGGCCAGCGCGCGCATCGGCTGCACCGAGTTCAGCGCCACGATGTCCAGCCACGAGATGTGGTTGTTGACCGTCATCACGCCCCGCTGCGGCTCGGCCGCCGCGCGGACCAGGCGGGACCGGCCGTGCACCACCAGGCGGGCGCCGAACGCGCGCAGCATGGCGCCGAACAGCGTGCGTACCACCACCGGGCGCACTCGCCGCGGCATGAGGAACAGCAAGGGGCCGGCGATGCCTGCCAGCAGCAGCACCAGCAGCGCGCTCGCCAGGCGGAGGATCACCCGCAGCCGGCCTGCCGACGGCGGGGTCTCCGCCTCCACGCAATCCGGGCCGCACGGCGACGTGGGCATCCACGGATGCGCCTGCGGCAGAGAACTGGTCGGTACCGGCCGTTCCTTGGGCATGCTCCCCCTATCGTCCGTCACACCCAGGTGACGTCCCGACTCTACTGGGCACCGAGGAAGAACTTCACATAACGCTGGTCGACGGAGTGGATGTCGAGAAGCACGAAGAAGTCGGCCACGTTGAAGTCCGGGTCGTGCGCGGGCGGCCCGCACACCCGGGCGCCCAGCCGCAGGTACCCGCGCACCAGCGGCGGCAGCACCAGCTTCTCCACCCGCGGCACGCCCTCGGTCCGCCACGGATGGTGCGGGTGGACCCGCAAGCTTTCGTCGGCGTAGTACTTCTCCTGCAGCATGTCCCACACCGATGCGGCGTAGGACCCGCCGTCGGCCAGCGGCACCGACGCGCAGCCCGCCAGGTAACGGTGGCCGGACAGCACCATGTACCGGGCGATGCCGGTCCACACCAGGCTCACCACGGCGCCGGTGCGGTGGTCGGCGTGCACGCACGACCGGCCGGTCTCCACCAGGCTGCCGCGCAGCTCGGCGAGGTTGCTCAGGTCGAACTCGGTGTCCGAGTACAACTTGCCCGCCTCGGCGGCGCGCTCCGGCGGCAGCATGCGGTAGGTGCCGACGATCTCCCCGGTGGCGTCCTCCCGCACCACGATGTGGTCGCAGTACTGGTCGAACTCGTCGACGTCCAACCCGTCCACCGGCGAGTGCAGCTTCGCCCCCATCTCCACGCCGAACACCTGGTGCCGCAGCCGCTGGGCAGCGACGACCTCGTCCTCGGTCTTGGCGACCAACACCGAGTAGCCACCGGTGCCGGAATCCTTCCCCCCTGCTTTGCCGGCGCTCTTGGTGATGCTGGCCAGCAACTGCGATGAAGTCATGTCGTTGATGATTCCAGCTCACGCACCGTCGTCGCCGCTCGGTGCACCCTCATGGCGTACAGGTGGGCGGAAACAGACCGGTGGCCTGCCGCCCAGCAGAACGACAGGCCGTCGGCAACAGACCAGTGACCTGCCGCCCAGCAGAACGACAGGCCGTCGGCAACAGACCGGTGGCCTGCCGCCCAGCGGGACGACAGGCCACCGGGAAGCCGAGCCGGGTTAGCCCTTGCGCTTCTCGATCTCCTCCTGCAGCTGCGGCGCGACCTTGAACAGGTCGCCGACCACGCCGAAGTCGGCGATCTCGAAGATCGGCGCCTCCGGGTCCTTGTTCACCGCGACGATCGTCTTGGAGGTCTGCATGCCCGCGCGGTGCTGGATCGCGCCCGAGATGCCCAGCGCGATGTACAGCTGCGGGGAGACCGTCTTGCCGGTCTGCCCGATCTGGAACTGCGCCGGGTAGTAGCCGGAGTCGACCGCGGCACGGGACGCGCCGACCGCCGCGCCCAGCGAGTCGGCCAGCGCCTCCACCACCGAGAACTGCTCGGCGGAACCGACGCCACGGCCACCGGCGACCACCACGGACGCCTCGGTCAGCTCCGGCCTGTCGCCGCGCACCAGCGGCTCCCGCCCGGTGATCTTGGCCGCCTTGGCCGGGTCCACCGCGGGCAGCTCCAGCGGCTCCTCGGCCGCCGCGCCCTCGGCCTGCTCGGCGTCCACCGCGCCGGGCCGCACCGAGATGACCGGCACGCCCTTGATGGCCTGCGCCTTCACCGTGAACGCGCCACCGAAGATGCTGTGCTGCACGGTGCCGTCGGCCGCCACGTCCACCGCGTCGACCAGCAGGCCGCCGTCCAGCCGTACCGCCAGCCGCGCCGAGACCTCCTTGCCCTCGGCGGTCGCCGGCACCAGCACCGCCGCCGGGGAAGCCTTGCCCGCGGCCACCTGCAGCGCGTCGACCTTCGGGGTAACCAGGTAGTTCGCCGCGTCCTCGGACTCCGCGACGTAGATCTTCGCCGCACCGTAGGCGGCCAGCGACTCCTTCGCCTTGGCCGCGCTGCCCGGGGCGCCCACCACGACGGCGGCCGGCTCGCCGAGCGCACGCGCGGCGGTCAGCAGCTCGAACGTGGACTTCTTGACCTCACCGTCGACGTGGTCGACGAGAACCAGAACTTCAGCCATCGGTTTACGTCTCCTTGGGAATCGAGGCGGGGTGGTCTCAGATGAGCTTCTGGGCCGCGAGGAACTCGGCGATCTTCACGCCGCCGTCACCCGAGTCCTCGATCTTCTGGCCTGCCTCACGCGGCGGCTTCGGCGCGGCTTCGAGCACCTTCGACCAGGCGTTGTCCAGGCCCACCTCGCTCGCGTCGACCCCCAGGTCGGCCACGGTGAGCGTCTCGACCGGCTTCTTCTTGGCGGCCATGATGCCCTTGAACGACGGGTACCGCGGCTCGTTGATCTTCTCGGTCACGCTGACCACGGCGGGCAGCTGCGCCTCCAGGTGCGTCACGCCCTCGTCGGCGGTCTCCCGGTCCACCTTGATGGTGCCGCCTTCGACGGTGACCGACCGGGCGTGGGTCAGCTGCGGCATGCCCAGCAGCTCGGCCAGGATGGCGGGCACGCCACCGGAGCCGCCGTCCGACGAGGCGTTGCCCGCGATGATCAGGTCGACGCTGTCCAGCCGGCGGATCGCCGCAGCGATGACCTTGGCGGTGGCGATCACGTCGGAGCCGTGCAACGCGGGGTCGGACACGTGGACGGCCTTGTGCGCGCCCATGGACAGGGCCTTGCGGATGGCGTCGGTCGCCCGGTCCGGGCCGACGGCCAGGACGGTGACCTCGCCCTCACCCGCCTCGGTGATCTTCAACGCTTCTTCGACGGCGCGCTCGTTGATCTCGTCGAGCACCGCGTCGGCGGACTCACGGTCAAGCGTGAAGTCGGAGTCGCTGAGCTTGCGCTCCGAGTAGGTGTCCGGCACCTGCTTGACCAGAACGACAATGTTGGTCATCGGCCTTCTTCGACCTCCTGATGGCAGCCGCTCGGCTGGCGATCGGCTGTGCGCGACAGCTCGTTGGTAGCTGGTTGATGTGGTTCTTGTCCGGCAGAACCCTGGCGGAACCTCAGCGACCCTAGAGCCCTACCGGCGGGTAGCTTACGGCGAAAACGCAGCATGCAGCCCATCGCGTGACGTCATTCACGCGGAATCGCGATTTACCTGCACGATCGTCCAGATTTCTGTCGATGCCGGTCGGTGCCCGACTTCCGCACCTGCTACCGACAAGTTAAGTTGTCCGCCAACGGCTGCCGCGTTCCCTGACGCACCACCACGGAGGACCCGTTGACAATCACCTTGATCATCGGCTTGCTGGCCACGGCCGTCGTGGCGGCGCTGGCCGCACGGCGTATCGCGTGGCTGATCAAGCTCATCCGGTCGGGCCAGCCGACCGATCGCGGCGACAACCTGGCCAAGCGGGTGTGGCTGCAGTTCGTCGAGGTGTTCGGCCAGCGCAAGCTGCTGAAGTGGTCAGTGCCCGGCCTGGCCCACTTCTTCACCATGTGGGCCTTCTTCATCCTGGCCACGGTCTACGTGGAGGCCTACGGTGCGCTGTTCGACGAGGACTTCGCCATCCCGCTGATCGGCAAGTGGGACCTGCTCGGCGCGTTGCAGGACTTCATCGCGCTCGCCGCGCTGGTCGGGCTGATCACGTTCACCGTGCTGCGCATCAAGCAGGCGCCCGAGCGCAAGCAGCGGGCCTCCCGGTTCTACGGCTCGCACACCGGCGGGGCGTGGCTGATCCTGTTCATGATCTTCAACGTCCTGTGGACGATGTTCCTCTTCCGCGGCGCCGCCTCGGCGGGCGGTCACCTGCCGTACAAGGACGGCGGGGCGTTCGCCTCGGACGCGATCGGCGAGCTGATGTCCGGCTTGGACGCCGACACGATCTTCTTCCTCGACCGGCTCGGCCTGCTGCTGCACATCGGCGTCATGCTGGTGTTCCTGCTGATCGTGCTGCACTCCAAGCACCTGCACATCGGCCTGGCGCCGCTGAACGTGTCGGCCAAGCGGCTGCCCGACGCGCTCGGCCCGCTGCAGCCGATCGAGCACGACGGCAAGCCGGTCGACTTCGAGGACCCGGACGAGGACGCCAAGTTCGGCCGCGGGGCGATCGAGGACTTCACCTGGAAGGGCTACCTGGACTTCGCCACCTGCACCGAGTGCGGCCGCTGCCAGAGCCAGTGCCCGGCGTGGAACACCGGCAAGCCGCTGTCGCCCAAGCTGGTGATCATGGACCTGCGCGACCACCTGTTCGCCAAGGCCCCGTACCTGATCGGTGGCAAGGAGATCCCGGACGCGGTGGACGCGGTGGAGACCAAGGGGCACGGCGTGCCGGAGTCCGGCTCGTCCCGGATGGCGCAGAACGACCCCCGGCAGGCCACCCGGCCGCTGGTCGGCACCGCCGAGCAACTCGGCGTCATCGACCCGGACGTGCTGTGGTCGTGCACCACGTGCGGCGCCTGCGTCGAGCAGTGCCCGGTGGACATCGAGCACATCGACCACATCGTGGACATGCGGCGCCACCAGGTGATGATCGAGTCAGAGTTCCCCGGCGAGCTCGGCACGCTGTTCCGCAACCTGGAGAACAAGGGCAACCCGTGGGGCCAGAACAACTCCGAGCGGCTGGACTGGGCCAAGGAGCTGGACTTCGAGGTGCCGGTCTACGACGGTGAGCTGGCCGACGACGTGGAGTACCTGTTCTGGGTCGGCTGCGCCGGCGCGTTCGACGACAACGCCCGCAAGACCGTGCAGGCCACCGCGGAACTGCTGCACCTGGCCGGGGTCAAGTACGTGGTGCTGGGCACCGAGGAGACCTGCACCGGTGACTCGGCCCGCCGCGCGGGCAACGAGTTCCTGTTCCAGATGATGGCGCAGCAGACCGTCGAGATGCTCAACTCGGTGTTCGAGGGCCGCGAGCCGGTCAAGCGCAAGATCGTCACCACCTGCCCGCACTGCATGAACACCCTGGGCAGGGAGTACCCGCAACTGAACGGCCACTACGAGGTGGTGCACCACACCCAGCTGCTGAACAAGCTGGTGCGGGAGAAGAAGCTGGTGCCCATCACCCCGCCGGAGGGCACCACGGTCGACGGGGTCGGCCCGATCGAGCGGCGCAAGGTCACCTACCACGACCCGTGCTACCTGGGTCGGCACAACAAGGTGTACTCGCCGCCGCGTGAGCTGATCGACGCCGCGGGCGCCGAGCTGGCGGAGATGCCGCGGCACGCCGACCGGGCGCTGTGCTGCGGTGCCGGTGGCGCCCGGATGTGGATGGAAGAGCACATCGGCAAGCGCATCAACCTCGAGCGGGTCGACGAGGCACTGACCACGCTGGGCAACGGCGCGGGCCCGAAGGACGCCGAAGGCACCGTCATCACCGGCTGCCCGTTCTGCAAGGTGATGGTCGCCGACGGGCTGACCCAGCGCGGCAGCGAGAACGTCGGCACCAACGTCGGCGTGAAGGACGTCGCCCAGCTGCTGCTCGAAGCGGTCAAGCGCGGCGAGGACGTCCAGCAGCGGGCGGCCGGGCAGGCCGAGCCGGAGCTGGAGAAGACGGAGTCCTGACCGGTGCGGCGATGAGCGGGCACCGGCCCGCTCATCGCCGGCTGGCGGCTGGTGCGATGAACACTTGGCGACCGACGCCGGTGACCGCGGTCGGCTGTGCCGCTGGTGCGACACGCCGACGACCGTCGCCCGGCACGTGCGTGCCGCCCTGCTCGTCGACGGTCACCGATCCCGGGTCGCCCTCCCCAGCGACCCGTGAGGCCTTCGCGCCGCGCTCATCGCACCGCCGCATCCCCGCCGGCCGTGCCGACCCCGCCGCGAGTATTTCCGACCTCGGGCGGATGCGGTGTCCCCCGATCGCCCCACATTCGTCCGGCATTCGGCGCGCACGGCGGGCGGTGTCCGGCGGTGTGAGCTCGGCCGGAGCGACCGGCTCCGGCCGGGCGGAGCCAGGTACCGACGGGTAGGTTCATGTCCATGGCAGAAGTCCCGGTGAGCGCGCAGGCGTGTGCGCGCGGCATGGGCAGGCGGGCGGCGCCGCGGCGGGAGGCCGGCCGGTGAGCGGCATGGCGGGCACGGCCGACGGAGCCGCCGTGCGCGCTGCCAGGGCGGTCCAGCTGCACCTCACCGGCGAGCGCACCGTCCCCGGCGTGCCGGAGGAGAACTACTGGTTCCGCCGCCACGAAGCGGCCTACCGCGCGCTGGTGCCGCTGTGCGCGGACGCCGTGGTGCTGGAAGCCGGATGCGGCGAGGGCTACGGCGCGAAAATGATCGCCGAGGTCGCCGAGCGTGTGATCGCGCTGGACTACGACGCGGAATGCGTCCGGCACGTCGCGCGCGCCTATCCCGCGGTGAGCCCGGTTCGCGGCAACCTGGCCTGGCTGCCCCTCCGGGACGGCAGCGTGGACGTGGTGGCGAACCTGCAGGTCATCGAGCACTTGTGGGATCAGCACGGCTTCCTGCGGGAATGCCTTCGGGTACTGCGCCCCGGCGGCCTGCTGCTGTGCACCACGCCGAACCGGCTGACGTTCACCCCGGATTCGGACACTCCGCTCAACCCGTATCACACGCGCGAACTCACCGCGGCCGAGCTGAGCGACCTGCTGGGCGAGGCCGGGTTCGCCGTGCGGAGCCTGCGCGGGCTGCACCACGGCCCCGGCGTGCGGCGCCTGGACGACCGGTACGGCGGATCGATCATCGAGGCCCAGCTGGACGTGGTGATGGGCCACCTGCCCGGCGCGGCCCCCTGGCCGGACGATCTGCTGGCGGACGTGGCGGCGCTGACCGCGGACGACTTCGTCATCCGCGACGAGGACATCGACGCGAGCCTGGACCTGATCGCCGTGGCGGTGCGGCGGTGAGCACAGCGTTGAACGGCAACGACGAGGGGACCTTCTGCCTGGTGCTGCACAGCCACCTGCCGTGGTTGCTGCACCACGGCAGCTGGCCGGTCGGCGAAGAGTGGCTCTACCAGGCGTGGACCCACTCCTACCTGCGGGTGTTCGACCTGTTGCGGAAGTTCGCCGACGAAGGCAGGCGCGACCTGCTCACGCTGGGCGTCACGCCGGTGCTGGCCGCCCAGCTCGACGACCCGTACGCGCTGCGCGGGGTGCAGGAATGGATCGGCCACTGGCAGCTGCGGGTCCAGCAGGCCGCGGTGCGCTGGCGGGACGACCCGCTGCTGCGGGAGCTGGCCGTCGCCGAGCACAAGGCCGCCATCGCCGCCGCCGAGCACCTGGAGACGGACTGGCGGCACGGCTTGTCGCCGGTGCTGCGGCCGCTGGTCGACGACGGCGTGATCGAATTGCTCGGCGGCCCGCTGACCCATCCCTTCCAGCCGCTGCTGGCCGATCCGGTCCGGGACTTCGCGCTGGCCGAAGGCCTGGCCGACACCCGCCTGCGGATCGGCCACCGGCCGGAGGGCATCTGGGCTCCCGAGTGCGGCTACAAACCGGGGCTGGAAGCCGCGTATGCGGCGGTCGGGGTGCGGCGGTTCCTGGTCGACGGGCCGGCATTGCGCGGCCGGACCCACGTCGCCCGCCCGGTCGGTGACACCGACGTGCTCTGCTTCGGCCGGGACCTGGACGTCACCTACCGTGTCTGGTCCCCGAAGGCCGGTTATCCCGGCCATCCGGCCTACCGCGACTTCCACACCTGGGACCACGCCGTCGGCATCAAGCCGTCCCGCGTCACCGGCAAGCGGGTGCCGCCGCCGGACAAGGCGCCCTACGACCAGGACCGCGCGGCGCAGGCGGTGCACAGCCACGTCAAGGATTTCGTCGAAACGGTCCTGCTCCGCCTGCGGAAGCTGCGCGCCGAACACGGGCGGCCGGCCTTGGTGATCGCCGCCTACGACACCGAGCTGTTCGGGCACTGGTGGCACGAGGGCCCCATGTGGCTGGAAGGCGTGCTGCGCGCGCTGCCGGAAGCCGGTGTGCGCGTGACGACGTTGCGCGGGGCGACCGAAGCCGGTCATGTCGGCGAACCCGTCGAACTGCCCGCTTCGTCCTGGGGATCGGGCAAGGACTGGCGGGTGTGGGACGGCGAGCAGGTCGCCGACATGGTGGACAGCAACGCCCGGCTGCAACAGCGGCTGCTGCGGACCATGGCGAGCCTGCGCGCAGCGGGCCGGGCGACGGCCGATGTCCGCGATCCGGCGGCCGATCAGCTGGTGCGGGAGGCGCTGCTGGCACTGTCCAGCGACTGGGCCTTCATGGTCACCAAGGACTCCGCCGCCGACTACGCCAGGCACCGAGCGGCGGAACACACCACCCGGTTCACCCGGCTCGCCGATGCCCTGGACGCCGCCGACACCGAGCGGGCCGCCGCGCTGGCCCGCGGGCAACTGGCCGCGGACCACCCGTTCGGCCAGCTCGACGCTCGCCGCTTGCAACGATCGGAGACTTCATGCGTGTCCTGATGCTGTCGTGGGAGTACCCGCCCGTGGTGGTCGGCGGCCTGGCCAGGCACGTGCATGCGCTTGCCCGCTACCTGGCCGCCGACGGGCACGAGGTGGTGGTGCTGTGCAGGCAGCCGTCGGGCACCGACGCCGAGACGCACCCGACGACCGACTCCGTCAGCGAGGGCGTGCGGATCATCCGGGCCGCCGAGGACCCCATGCACGTGACGTTCGAGCGGGACCTGGCCGCGTGGACGCTGGCGATGGGGCACGCCATGGTCCGCGCAGGCTACGAGCTGCTCCGCGGCTGGCGTCCCGACGTGGTGCACGCGCACGACTGGCTGGTGACGCACCCGGCGATCGCGCTCGCCGAAGCCGCGCGGGTGCCGTTGATCGGCACCATCCACGCCACCGAAGCGGGCAGGCACGCCGGCTGGCTGTCGCACCCGCTCAACCAGCAGATCCACTCCGTGGAGTGGTGGCTGGCCAACCGCGCCGACGAGCTGATCACGTGCTCGAAGGCGATGCGCGCCGAGGTGTCGCACCTGTTCGACATCCCGCCGGAGACCATCCACGTCATCCACAACGGGATCGAGCAGCGGTCCTGGCAGGTCTCCCGGGCCGAGGTGGAGGCGGCCAGGGCCAGGCACAGCAACGGCGGCCCGCTGCTGTTGTTCTTCGGTCGCCTGGAGTACGAGAAGGGGGTGCAGGACCTGCTGGCCGCGCTGCCGCGCATCCGGCAGCTGCACCCGGGCACCCGGCTGGTGGTGGCCGGCAAGGGACGGCACCTCGACCCGCTCATCGAGCAGGCCCGCAAGCTGCGGATCCGCCGCGCGGTGGACTTCGTGGGCCACCTGCCCGACCGGGAACTGCGCGCCGTGCTCGCCGGGGCGGACACCGTCGTGCTGCCCAGCCGCTACGAGCCGTTCGGCATCGTGGCGCTGGAGGCGGCCGCCGCCAATGCCCCGCTGGTGGCGTCCACCGCGGGCGGGCTGGGCGAGGTCGTGCAGGACGGGGTGACCGGGCTGGCGTTCGAACCGTGCGACGTGGACGGCCTGGTCGCGGCGGTGCACGGCGTGCTGTCCGACCGGGAGGGCGCGAAGCGGCGGGCCGAGGCGGCCAGGGCACGGCTGGCCGAGGACTTCGACTGGCCCACCATCGCGGCAGCGACCGCCGAGGTCTACCGGAACGCGCGCGCCGGAGGGCCGCAGGCCCTTGGCCGCCCGAAGATCGCCACCGGCAACGCCTTCCAGACGTGACAAGTGGCCTGACGGATCACTCGCCGCTGACGGCGTGCCCGGCTGCTCCGCAGCGTGATCGCCCGGCCGAGAACCCCGCTGCGCCTCCGGCGAGCGGACCCGCCGCCACGTCCGGCGGAACCGTGCAGACGGTCCGGCCGTCCGAGCCGCTCGCCGCCAGCTCGGCGAATCTGTTGCGCAGCGCCGCCGAACACCCGAGCGTGAGGATTCGCCCGCCGACGCCCGTGCCCGGCGTGAGGGTCGTCGTGATGGCGGTCGGCCGAGCCGGTGGCTACCGGGACGCGGCGGCGGGGCCGCGAGCTAGCCGAGCGTCTTGCGCAGGGCCGCCTTGGCTTTCCGCGCCATGTCCGCCACGGCCTCCCGCCGCTGGCGGTCTATCTCGTACTGCTCCTTGCGGTCCTTGACCACGCGCGCCGGGATCCCGACCGCGATGCTGTATTCGGGGATGTCACCGCGTACCACGGCGTGCGCCCCGATGACGCTGCCGCGGCCGATCCGGGTGCCCTTGGTGACCGTCACCTTGGTCCCCAACCAGGTGTCCGGGCCGATGCGCACCGGCGCCTTGACGATGCCCTGGTCCTTGATCGGCACCGTGATGTCGGTGGTCACGTGGTCGAAATCGCAGATGTACACCCAGTCGGCCACCAGCGTGGCGTCGCCGATCTCGATGTCCAGGTAGCAGTTGACCACGTTCTGCCTGCCGAAGACGGCCTTGTCGCCGATGCGCAGCGAGCCTTCGTGGCAGCGGATGGCGTTGCCGTCGCCGATGTGCACCCACTTGCCGATCTCCAGCCTGCCGTAGCCGGGGCGGCAGTGCAGCTCGACGTTCTTGCCCAGGAACACCATGCCGCGCAGCACCACGTGCGGGTTGGCGAGCCGGAACTTCAACAGCCGGTAGTACCGGACCAGGTACCACGGGGTGTAGGCACGGTTACGGACGATCCAGCGCAGCGAGTCCATGGTGAAGAACCGTGCCTGCTCCGGGTCCTTGCGCATGCGGCGCCAGGCGGCCAGCCGCTGCAGCATCGGGGCACCCCACATCGACGTCATGTCGGACACCCTACTGGCGGGTCACGACCGGCCGATCGGACCCGGCGGACGACGCGCCGAACACTCGCCGGGCCCGGCGAAGCGCGAATCGTGACCGTGCGTTTGCGCACCGACGTGATAGGAATCGTGCATGGCCGACCGCAGGATCACCCTCTTCCGCCACGCCAAGGCCGCATGGCCGGACGACGTGGACGACATCGACCGGCCGCTGGCCGATCGCGGCGAAGCGGATGCCCCCGTCGCCGGGCGCTGGCTCGCCGGCCAGCCATTGCCCTCGCTGGTGCTGTGCTCCCCTGCGGTCCGGGCCCGCCGCACGTGTGAGCTCGCCATGGCCGCGTTGCCGGACATCCCCATCCGGATCGAGGAGCGGATCTACGCCGCCTCCGCGGGCGACCTGCTGGACGTGGTCCACCAGCTGCCCGGCGACACCCGGCACGTCATGCTGGTCGGCCACAACCCGGGCCTGTCCCACCTGGCGGGCCTGCTCGCCGGGGAACGGATCGACCTGAGCACCGCAGGCATCGCGGTAGTCGCCTGGACCGGATCGTGGACCGACGCAGCCCCGGGCAAAGGGCGCCTGGTCGCCGCCGCCACCCCGCGCGCCCGTTAGCCGCCGTCGGCGGACCGCGTGCGGTGACAACGGTTCGCCCGGGCGATCGGGTTTGATGGGCACATGCCCGCGCTCATCATCGACACCGATCCCGGAGTGGACGACGCTTTCGCCATCGCACTCGCCGTGCTGGATCCCGACGTCACCCTGCTCGGCGTCACCACCGTCTACGGAAACGTCTCGGTTGACGCCACGACCCGCAACGCGCAGCGGATCCTGGCGCTGTGTGGCGCCAGCGGTGTTCCGATCGCCCGGGGTGCCGAACGCCCGCTCGTTCATCCCCACCCGCACCGTGCGCGCTATGCCCACGGTTCGGACGGCCTCTCCGGCCGGTCCTCCGTCCTGCCCGACCCGATCGTGCCGACCGCAGACGCCGGTGCCGTCGAGCTCATGGTGTCCCTGCTGCGCGAGGCGACCGAACCCGTCGTGCTCGTCCCGATCGGGCCACTGACCAACATCGCCCTGCTGCTGGCGGCCTATCCGGAGATCAAGCCGCAGATCGACCGCGTGGTGATCATGGGCGGCGCGGTCGACGGCGGGAACGTCACCGCGCGCGCCGAATTCAACCTGTGGAGCGACCCGGAAGCGGCCCGTCGCGTACTGACCGAACCCGACGTGCGCTGCGTGCTGGTGCCGATGGACCTCACCTGCCGATGCGCGGTCGACGTGCCGTGGCTCGACCGGCTCGCGGCGTCCGGGCCGATCGGCGCGGCATTGCGCGAACTGACCACCGACTACCTGGAGTACTACACCAAGGCGCTGGGCCGGCCTGCGGTCGTCCTGCACGACGCGATCGCCGTGGCCGAGGCCATCTGGCCGGGCATGCTGCGCACCGAGGACTATCCGCTGGACGTCGAATGCGCCTTCGGACCGTCGCGTGGCGCGCTCGTCGCCGACCGCCGGCGTCGCGAGTTGATCGCCGAGACCGTGGCCACCGACACCGAGCCGGTCGCCGTCGCGGTTGACGTGGCGCCGGAATGGGGATTCGAAGGGGTGCGGGCCCGCCTGCTGGACGGGCTCACGCGAACCCGGTAACGACCGCGGCCGGAACCCGACAAACCGGAGGACCCGGTTTGCTCATGGCGCCAGGAGGAGGCGGGGGTGGGACAGCCGAACGGCCGGGTGATCGCCGGCCGCTACCGGCTCACCCGCAAGCTCGCCAGCGGCGCGATGGGCGCCGTGTGGCTGGCCCACGACGAAGTGCTGAACCGGGCCATCGCGGCCAAGCAGATGCTGCTGCCGCCGGGGACGGCCGACGACGAAGCCGAGCAGGCGCGCCAGCGCGTGCTGCACGAGGCCAGGGTGGCCGCGCGGATCTGCCACGCCAACGCGATCACCATCTTCGACGTGGCGGACGACGGTGGCGAGCCGGTGCTGATCATGGAGTACCTCTCCTGCCGCACGCTGGCCCACGTTCTGGCCGAGCGCGGCCACCTGTCACCGGCCGAGGTGGCTCGGATCGGCGCCCCGGTCGCTGCCGCGCTGGCCGCCGCGCACGCCCAAGGGGTCGTCCACCGCGACGTCAAGCCGGCGAACATCCTGCTCGCCGACAGCCCGGACGGGCTGGTGAAACTGACCGACTTCGGAATCGCCCACGTCAACGGTGACGTCGTCGGCGCAGCCGGGCCGCTGATCGGTTCCCCGGCTTACGTGGCGCCCGAGTCGATCCGCGGAGCCGAGCCCACACCGGCCGCGGACGTGTTCTCCCTCGGCGCCACGCTCTATCGCGCGGTCGAAGGCCACCTGATCTACGGTGACCTCGCCAAGCGCGCCGACGTGCTGCAGGCAGCTGCCGACCACCGGATCGTCCCGCCACGCCACGCGGGCCCCCTGACCCCGCTGCTGCGCGCGATGCTGACCCCGGATCCCGCGCAACGACCCACCATGCGCGAGGTGCACCACCGGCTGCGCGCGGTGCTGGCCGAGACGACGAGCTCGACGCCTGCCCCTGACCAGCCGGACTCCGCTCCGGCACGCCGCCCGACGCGGAGCCGTCCGCGCAACAGGCAGCCCAGGACGCTGGTGACCACCGGCTCGATCGTGACCATCGTGCTGGTCTTCGTGCTGGTCATGGCCACCATGGGGTTTCAACCGGAGCGCAAGGACGTCCGCGCGGCCGGTGACGGTGTCAGCCCCACCGATCGTGCCGCCGTGGCGACGCGGTTCTACCACGTCCTGCCGAGGGACACCGACACCGCGTGGACGATGCTCACACCGCGGGCGAGGGCGACCGGCCGCGCCGAGTTCGACGCCTACTGGGACTCGGTCGGGTCGGTCACCATCATCGAATCGGCCGACGTCGCCGGGCGCACGGTCACCATCGGCGTCCTGGTCGATCACGAAGGGCGTCCGTCGTTCCAGCGCACCGAGCTGGAGATCGTCAAACGCGGCGACAAGCTGCTGATCGACTCCATCCGGCGGACGACAGTCAGGCGTTAGCCAGCGAAGCGAGCCACGCGTTCACCTCACGCCGTCGCCGCAGCCGGATCACCTCCGGCCCGTCCGGGTCGGCGATCATCGCCTCGATGCGTCGCCGCTTGACCCGGAACGAGCGCATGTGCCACAGCAGCAGCGAGTCGCGGCTCAGCTGCAGCCGCAGTGATTCGCGATTGCCGTTGCAGATCTCTTCCCGCGAGACCAGTCGGCGCAGGGTGCGCCGCAGCAGCTGCCACATGCTCAGCCAGCGCGGCAGGTCCAGCGCCACGACCAGCTCGGCCCGCTGAAGCACCACCGACTCCCAGGCGCCGTAGGCGGCGTCGAGGATCCACCGGTCGCCGGCACAAATGGCGCTCATCCGCCGGATCTGCTCCTGCCGTGGCAGCTGCACCCACCCCGGCTGCCACATGAGGTCGTCGACCGAGTACCACGGCAACCCGGTGATCCGGCTCAGTTGCCGGGCGACGGTGGTCTTGCCGGAGCCCGTGACGCCGTAGACCAGCACGCGACGAGCTGCCAAGTCGACCATGCCCGTCACGACATGAGCCGGGCCGGTCGATGCATCAGGGGATGCGGTGTGCCTGGCACACGAAGGCCATCGGCGTTCGCCCGATCCGGGTCAGCACGACGGTCGCCTCGTTCTCGCCACCGAGCTTGAGCCGCGGCCGGAGTTCGTTGGGATCGACGTCGAGACCGCGGACCAGGATCTCCACCCTGCCGACCGCCAGCCGCCGCAGCGTCAGCCGCAGGTCCCTCTCCCGGTATCGGCCGAACTCGCGCACCCGGAAGGCCCGCGTGCCCGGCGGCGGCCGATTCCCGGTCAAGTAGGCGATGTGCTCGTCGAGCTGCCACAACCCGTGCCGGGCGGCGTACTGGCGCACCAACCCGGCCCGCACCACCGCACCGTCCGGATCGACGATCCACTCCCCCGGCTCACCGACCGGGCACTCGTCCGGTTCGTCGTCGGTGACCGTCCACGCCGTTCCGTCGCTGCGCAGAACGGTCGCACGTCGCCGCGCTGTCGCCACCGTGCCGCGCCACAGGCACGCCTCGCGCACTTGGCCGTCCAACGACACCACTTCGCGCTCGTCCGCCCACGGCACGGCCTCCGGCGCGATGCCGGGTGCACACTTCACCACCAGGTCGCACTTGGCGTAGGCCTGCACGAGAGCATCCAGCGGCGGCACGAAGTCCTCGGGCTTCCAGCGCCGGCGTCCACGCCTGTCCCGGCGCGCCGGGTCCGCCACGATCACCGTTCCGCGGCTGACCGGGCGCAGCGCATCCGCTTGGACCAGACCGGCTGCGGGGACGTTGTGCCGGGCCATGGCCAGCCGTACGACATCGATGTCGGACCCCAGGCACCGCGCAGCGGTCCGCTGCAGCTCGACCAGGTCCGCTCCGATCGAGCAGGTCACGTCGTGCACGTCGCGTCCGGTCAGCCGTGCAGCACGGTGCCGGGCGACGGCCGTCGGCGTGGCCTGCTGCAACGCGTCATCGCTGAACAGCCAGTGGTCCGCGCCCACCAGCTTGCCCGCCGCTTTGCGGCGCAGCAGCAGCGTCTCCAGCACCGCAGGCGCGCGGGCACCGGCGATCTCCCGCGCCGCCGCCACGTCTCGCACCATGCTGCGTTCGGTCAGCTCCAGCCCGGAGCAGGCGCGCAACGCCTCCGCCCCGTCGGCTGAGCGGAGAAACGCCACGTCGTCGAGCGTGAACGCGTAGCCCACTAGTTCCCAGGCTTGGTCCCGGTGATCATCACGTTGTAGAACACCGACCGCGGCAGCACCTTGGCTAGCACAGTGCGGTCCAGCGCGATCAGCCGCTGCCAGGAGCGATAAGCGAACCACCGCCAGCCGGGCGTCAGCTTCTCCGGCGGCACCGCGGCCTCGAACGTCCGTACCGGCCAGCCGAACAGTGCCGCAGTGAACTCGTCGGTCACCGCACGCACGTTCAGCGAGCCGGCCTGCCGCGCCCAGCGCTCCAGCTCAGCCGGGTCGAACGTGTGCAGGTCGACCACGGCTTCCAGGGCGGCGGCCCGTGACGACTCGTCGAGCTCACGCTGCGGCCTCCGCCACGCCCGCAGCGCGGGCAGCCGGGTGACGTTCGTGGTCACGAACCAGGTCAGGCGGCCCAGCCTGCGGGCGTACCAGTCGCCGATCTTCGTCGGCTCGCCGCAGAAGACGAAGCGCCCGCCCGGCTTGAGCACCCGCAGCACCTCGCGCAGGGCCTTGCGCACGTCCGGGATGTGGTGCAGGACGGCGTGCCCGACGACCAGGTCGAACGTGTCGTCGTCGTACGGGATCCGTTCGGCGTCGGCGACCCGGCCGTCGACGTCGAGGCCGAGCCGCTCGGCGTTGCGCAGCGCCGTCTGCACCATGCCGGGCGACAGGTCGGTGACCGAGCCCTTCTTGATGACGCCACCCTGCATCAGGTTGAGCAGGAAGAACCCGGTCCCGCTGCCCAGCTCCATCGCGCTGTCGTAGCTGGCGGGCTCGTCGCCTGCCACGGCGCGGAACACCTCGACCGCGTAGGTGATGCACCGCTCGTCGTAGGAGATGGACCACTTCTCGTCGTAGGTGCCTGCCTCCCAGTCGTGGTAGAGCACGTTGGCCAGCTTGGGGTCGTTCCTGGCCGCCTCCACCTCCTCGGCGGTGGGGTGCGGGCGCGGCTTCGGGTCGGCCTGCTGCCCTGCTTGTCCGGCTGCCTCCTGCTCGGAGTGCGCCGCCGGGTCGATGACGTCGGTCACGTACCGTCTCACTTCCGTGTTCGATGTGCTGGCTGCTCGGCACCGCGCCCGGCGTCAGCGCCCGGTGAAGGTGGCCTTCCCCGGGCCGTTCTCGATGAACGAGGTCATGCCCGCGCGCTGGTCCTCGGTCGCCCACAGCGCGGAGAACAGGTGGCTCTCCAGCCGCAGGCCGCTGGTCAGGTCGGTGTCCAGGCCGCCGTCGATGGCCGCCTTCGCCGCGGCCAGGGCGCGCATCGGCCCCTCGGCGAACTGGGCCGCCCACTTGTGCGCCGTGGCGTAGACGTCGTCCGCTGGCACCACCTCGTCGACGATGCCCAGCGCCAGCGCCTCCTCGGCGGGCACGAACCGGCCGGTGTAGATCAGGTCCTTGGCCTTGCTCGGGCCGATCAGCCGGGCCAGCCGCTGTGTGCCGCCCATGCCGGGGATGATGCCCAGCAGGATCTCCGGCTGACCCACCTTGACGTTGTCGCCCGCCACCCGGCGGTCTGCGGCCAGCGCCAGTTCCAGGCCACCGCCGAGCGCGTACCCGGTGATCGCGGCCACCGTGGGCTTCGGGATCTCCGCGACCGCGGTGATCGCCGAGCTCAGCAGCGGCGCGGCGGCGGCCATCTCGGCGTAGTCCATGGCCGCCATCTCCTTGACGTCCGCACCACCGGCGAACGTCTTCTCCCCGCCGTAGATCACCACCGCACGGACGTCGTCCCGCTCGGCCGCCTCGCGCGCGGCCTGCCGGATCTCCTCCTGCATCTGGCGGTTCAGGGCGTTGACCGGAGGACGCTCCAGTCGAATCGTGCCGACCTTTGCCTCGACCTCAAGACGTACGAACTCTGCCACCCGCAGCTCCTCCGGCTTCGTCCAGCTGGATGTCTACTCGCCGGTAGGCTACCGCCTGCGGGCGAAGTAGCGCTCGCCCCACTGCTCCAGCAGCAGGTCCTCGCCGAAGGTGGCGGACAGGTTCTCCGCGGTGAGCACGTCGTCGATCGGGCCGGCGGCCACCGCGCGGCCGTCGCGCAGCAGCAGCGCGTTGGTGAAGCCCGGCGGGATTTCCTCCACGTGGTGGGTGACCAGCACGATGGCGGGCGCGTCCGGGTCCTTGGCCAGCATCGACAACCGGCCGACCAGGTCCTCCCGGCCGCCCAGGTCCAGCCCGGCCGCCGGTTCGTCCATCAGCAGCAGTTCCGGGTCGGTCATCAGCGACCGGGCGATCAGCGTGCGCTTGCGTTCCCCCTCCGACAGCGTGCCGTAGGCCCGGTCGGCCAGGTGCGCCACGCCGAGCGCCTTCATCAGCTCCTCGGCCCGCTCGGCGTCGATCTCGTCGTAGTGCTCGCGCCAGCGGCCGACGACCGCATAGCCGGCGGACAGCACCAGGTCGCGCACGGTTTCGTCGGCAGGCACGCGCGCGGCCAGCGCCGCCGAGGCGAATCCGATGCGCGGGCGCAGCTCGAACACGTCGGTGCGGCCCAGCCGCTCCCCCAGCACGTGCGCGACCCCCGACGTGGGGTGCAGCTCGGCGGCGGCGATGCGCAGCAGCGTGGTCTTGCCCGCCCCGTTCGGGCCGAGCACCACCCAGCGCTCGTCCAGTTCCACCGCCCAGTCCAGCCGGTCCAGCAGCGTCGATCTGCCGCGCCGCACGCCGACCCCGGACATGTGCACGACCAAGTCGTTCGGGTCCTCGGGCAGGACGAACTCCACGGCGGGACGGGATCGGTTCACCTGGCTGGCTCCCGGGTTGTCGGTGGGCTCTGGGGACGCTGACGATGCGGCCACGCCCTCATTCTGTCCTGGCGGATCCGGCAGCCGGTGGCGGCCCGCTTCCTGTGCGACCGGTTCCATACCGAACCGGCGGAGCAGCTTCCTGGCGAACAATCCGGTACGCATTCGGCTCACTTCGGCTCCGGCAGCACACGGTCGTGCGCGCCCGCTCCGGCCGCCTGCCCGGCGCCGGAGCAGCGGTCACACGTGCTGGTCGTCATGTCGCTTCACCCTACCGGCGCGCGGTTCACTGCACCGCGACCTTGCCCAGCTCGGCGGGTACCGCCAGCAGCTCGTGCTTGGGCAGCACCCGCACGGTGTAGCCGATCGAACCGGCACGCGGCATCGGCACCGTGGCGGAGAACCGCTGCGGGCTGCCGTCCGGCTGCATCGGGTGCGTGACGATGTCGTGCATCTGGTCGGTGTCCCCCACCCTGCCCAGGACGACCTGCACCTCCACCTCGTCCGGCCGCAGGCCGCCGAGCTCCACGGTGGCGCGCACCCGCACGTCCGTGCCCACCACCAGGTCACGGCCGTCGGTCTCCAGCTCGGAGTCGACCACTCGCACGCCGGGCCAGGCGCGCTCGACCTTGGCGCGGTAGGCGGCCAGGTCCTTGGCACCGGCGTAGGAGTTCGCGGTCAGCCGGGCGACCGTCTCGGCGGCGGGCAGGTAGCACCGTTGCACGTATTCGCGCACCATCCGGGACGCCTGCACCCACGGCCCGAGCGTCTGCAGCGTGTGCCGGACCATCGCGATCCACCTGGCGGGCACCCCGTTGTCGTCCCGCTCGTAGAACAACGGCGCCACCTGCTGGCCGAGCAAGTCGTACAGCGCCGCGGCTTCCAGCTCGTCCCGCCGCAACGGATCGGTCACCCCGTCCGCGGTCGGGATGGCCCAACCGTTGCGGCCGTCGTAGCCCTCGTCCCACCATCCGTCCTTGATCGACAGGTTCAGCCCGCCGTTGAGGGCGGACTTCATCCCGGATGTGCCGCACGCCTCCAGTGGCCGCGTCGGGTTGTTCAGCCACACGTCGCAGCCCCAGTACAGGTACCGCGCCAGCGCCATGTCGTAGTCGGGCAGGAACGCGATGCGATGCCGCACCGCGGGGTCGTCGACGAACTTGACGATCTGCTGGATGAGCGCTTTGCCGCCCTGATCGGCCGGGTGCGACTTGCCCGCGACGACGAACTGGATCGGCCGGTCTTCGTCCAGCAGCAGCGACCGCAACCGGTCGGGGTCGCGCAGCATGAGCGTCAGCCGCTTGTACGTCGGAACGCGCCGGGCGAATCCCACGGTCAGCACGTCCGGGTCGAACGCGCGCTCGGTCCAGCCCAGCTCCAACGGCGACGCGCCGCGTTGCAGCCACGCGTCCCGCAACCGGCGGCGCACCTCCGCGATCAGGATGCCGCGCAGGTGGCAGCGCAAGCGCCACAGCTGCTCGTCGGTGCAGTCCTGGTTGCGCTCGCGCAGCTCGAGCATCTGCCTGGCGGTCCAGGTCGGGCCGTGCACCCCGTTGGTCACCGAGGTGATCGGCACCTCGTCGGCGGGAAAGCCGGGCCAGAGCTTGTTGAACATGGCCCTGGACACCTCGCCGTGCAGCCGGGACACCCCGTTGGCGCGCTGGGTGAGGCGCAGCCCCATGTGCGCCATGTTGAACAGCCCCGGGTCGTCCTCCGCGCCGAGGCCGACGATCCGGTCCGGCTCGATGCCGGGCAGCAGCCTGCCGTCCGCGAAGTACCTGCGCACCTTCTCCACCGGGAACCGGTCGATGCCCGCGGGCACCGGGGTGTGGGTGGTGAACACCGTCCCGGCGCGCACTGCGGCGACCGCTTCGTCGAACGACAGGCCGTGCTCGTCGACCAGCTCGCGGACCCGTTCCAGGCCGAGGAACCCGGCATGGCCCTCGTTGGTGTGGAACACCTCCGGGTCGGGGTGGCCGGTCAGCTCGCAGTACTTGCGCACCGCGCGCACGCCGCCGATCCCGGCCAGGATCTCCTGCTGGAAGCGGTGATCGGTGTCGCCGCCGTAGAGCCGGTCGGTCACCGCACGGGCGTCCTCGTCGTTGTCCGGCACGTCGGCGTCCAGCAGCAGCAACGGCACCCGGCCGACCTGCGCCTTCCAGATCCGCGCGTGCAGCGTGCGGTCCCCGGGCAGGGCGACGTCGACCAGCACCGGCTTGCCGTCGGCGTCGCTGAGCAGCTCCAGCGGCAGCGCATTTGGATCGATGACCGGGTAGTGCTCGACCTGCCAGCCGTCCAGCGACAGCGCCTGACGGAAGTAGCCCGCCCGGTAGAACAGGCCGACGCCGATCATCGGCACCCCGAGGTCGGATGCCGCTTTCAGGTGATCGCCTGCCAGCACGCCGAGGCCCCCTGAGTAGTTCGGCAACGCCTCGGTGACACCGAACTCCATCGAGAAATAGGCGATGCCCTGGGGGCAATTGCCTTCCACGTTCCGCTGGTACCAGCGCGGCTTGGTCAAGTACTCGCGCAGGTCGTCGGCGGCTGCCCGGACGCGCTGCAGGAACTGCTGGTCCTCGGCCAGCGCGTCGAGCCGACGGGGATCGACCTCGACCAGGATGCGCAGCGGGTCACCGCCCACCTGGCCGGCCAGCACCGGATCGATCGAGGCGAACAGGTCACGCGTCGGCGGGTGCCAGGTCCACCGCAGGTTGGTGGCCAGCTCGGTGAGTCCGGCCAGCGGGGCGGGAATGCCCGCTCGCACGGTGAACCGTCGCACTGCCCTCATGCGTACCGAACATAGCGTGCGCGGACGTCCACCGACGGTGCCCGAGATCGCTCCTGCGTGTCAGATCACCGCGTTCGGCCCCCTCGCGGTCGCCTCGCTCGATATCGTGCGCTACGACGTGCCGACCTGGCCTGTGGGATTTCTGCGAAGCGAGACGACGAGACGAGATGACATACCGGGGTAAGACGCTGGCTGCGTGCCTGTTGATCGGGACGTTGGGCGCCGGCGGGTGCGGCCCGACCACCGCGGGGACACCGACCGGACCGGACGTCGGCAAAGTGGCCGACCTGCCGGTGACGCACTTCGAGAGCGGCCTGAAGCCGGACGCGCCGGAGCCGGACATTCCGGTGGAGAACGCCACCAACGACCAGGCGGACAAGATCGCGATCGCCACCATCGCCGACATCAGCCAGTTCTGGGCCGAGACCATGCCCAAGGATTTCGGCATGGACTTCCAGCAGGTCAAGCGGCTGCTGTCGTACGACTCGAACACCGACACGATCGAGATGTGCGGGCGCAGCGTGCAGGGTGAGATCAACGCGTTCTTCTGCCCGCCGGAGGACGCGGTGGCCTGGGATCGCGGCGAGCTGCTCCCCCGGCTGATGAAGCTGTACGGCGACGTCGCCCCGATCGCCGTGCTGGCACACGAGTACGGCCACGCGGTGCAGCACCGGCTGGGCGACAAAGCGGGCATCCCGTCCGACGGGCCGGAGCCGAAGACGATCGTGCTGGAAGCGCAGGCCGACTGCTTCACCGGCGCCTACTTCCGGTGGATCGTGGAGGGCAAGTCCAAGTACTTCCAGGTGTCCACCGCCGAAGGCCTCAACGCGGCGCTGAGCACCATGTACCTGGTGCGTGACGCACCCGGGAAGCTGGCCGGCGAGGTCGGGGCGCACGGCACCGCGTTCGACCGCACGCTGGCCTTCCGCGAAGGCTTCACCGACGGCCCGAAGAAGTGCGCCTCCTACGACGAGCAGCTGATCCGGGAGCGCACCACCCAGTTCAGGTTCAGCAAGTCCGACCGCGACCGCGGCGACATGCCGGTGACCGAGGACTCGGTGCGGTTGGTCAAGGAAAGCCTGGACCGGGTGTTCGGCGGTCAGGGCGCGCCGGAGCTGCGGACCACCGGCGGCACCTGCCCGGACGGCAGCGGCACCCCGCCCACGTCGTACTGCCCGGACGAGAACGTGGTCACCGTCGACCTGGCCGCGCTGGCCCAGATCGGCACCCCGATCGACCGTGGGCGGGAGATGGCGGGCGAGGCCTCGGCGGGCAAGGGCGACTTCGCCGCGTACGCGTCGCTGGCCTCCCGGTACACCCTGGCGGTACAGAAGGCCGAGGGGAAGCCGATCGACGACATGGAGGCGGCGCTGCGCGCGGCGTGCCTGACCGGCGCGTGGGCGAAAGGCGTGCAGAACCCGGAACAGGCCAACGGCCCGGTGATCCGGCTCTCCCCCGGTGACGTGGACGAGGCGATCCTGGAGATGCTGCAGCCGGAGAGCCTCATCGGATCCAACGTCAGCGGCGGCCAGGTGCCGAGCGGATTCCTGCGGGTCGAAGCGTTCGGCAAGGGCTACCTCGAAGGGCGCGACGCCTGCTGAGCGAGCGCAGCGGCGCACCGGAAATCGCCTGACCAGCCGGGGATCCGGTGCGCAGGCACCCCGACGAGGCGAACGCGGCCTCATACGGACGGATCGCCGTCACCAGGCGCAGCCCATGCGGTTCGTGCTCCGGCCGAACCGCTGGGAGGTGACGGCCGCACGCACACGGCCGGGTGTGCGGGTGGCCGTCTGCCCTGGCGGGCTCGGCGGGGAGCCCAGCACCGCCCGTCCGGTCACCCGCGACGACCGAGCACCGGGAACGCAGCAGCAGTCGTCGGGGCCGTCAGTACAGCGCGGAGGCCAGATCCCGGCGTGCCTTGGCCACCCGCGGGTCGGCGGTGTCGAACAGCTCGAACAGCTCGACCAGGTGCGCCCGCAGCTTGTCCCTGTCCTCCCCCGCGGTGCGGCGAATCGCGGCGATCAACCGGTCGAACGCCGCCTCCGGCCTGCCGTTGGCCACCTCGAAGTCGGCCGCCTGCATCGCCGCTGCCACGTCCGCCGGGTCCGCGTCGGCGCGCTGCACCGCCGACGGGTCGAGCTTGCCCGCCCTGGCCAGGAACTTCACCTGGGTCAGCGCCGCCTTCGCCTGCTCGTTCGCCGGTTCGTCGGCCAGGATCCGCTCGTAGGCGGCGGCCGCCGCGTCGAAATCACCCCGCTGCGCGGCCTCCTCCGCCTCGGTGAACCGCGGATCCGGCGGGGCCTGCTCGGCCGCCTGCTGTGCGGCCGCCTGCACGCCGGGCAGCTTGTCCTTCAACGCGGTCAGCAGCCGGTCCAGCCACTGCCGCACCTGCGGTTCCGGCAGCGCACCGGCGAACGCGTCGACCGGCTGCCCGCCGGCGATCGCCACCACCGTCGGGATGGACTGCGCGCCGAACAGCTGCGCGATGCGCGGGTTGGCGTCCACGTCCACCTTGGCCAGCACCCAGGCGCCGTTGGATTCCCCGGCCAGCCGCTCGAGCACCGGGCTCAGCTGCTTGCACGGCCCGCACCAGTCGGCCCACAGGTCGACCACCACGAGCTGCTGCATGGACCGCTCGACGACCTCGGCCTGGAACGTGGCCTCGGTGACGTCGACGACCGCCGCACCGGTGCCGCCCGCCGTGCCGTCCTGCGTGGCCTTGCCCTGCTTGGCCGCTTGCGCCTGCGCCTCGGCCCGTTGCTTGAGCGCGGTCAGATCCACCGCGCCGGAAATCCCACGTGGTGCAGTCACGGCTCCAATCTACCCAGCGGCACCCCCGCTCGGGGCAGCGGTTCGCGGTGCGTGCCCGGCCCACTGCTACTTTGCTGCCATGGATCGCCGCACCCCGTTGCCGTTCGACCCGATCGAGAGGGCAGCGCAGCTGTGGGCCGAGCGCATCGGCCCCTCGCGCACCATGGCCGCGGTCACCAGCGTGATGCGGGTGCAGCAGATCATCCAGTCGGCGGTGGACACCGCGCTCAAGCCGCACCAGCTGACGTTCGCCCGGTTCGAGGCGTTGGTGCTGCTGTCGTTCTCCCGCCGGTCGGCGCTGCCGATGCGGGTGATGGGCGAACGGCTGCAGCTGCACCCGACGTCGGTCACCAACATCGTGGACCGGCTGGAGGCCGACGGCCTGGTCAAGCGGGTGCCGCATCCCAGCGACCGGCGGGCGACGCTGGTCGAGATCACCGAGCCGGGCAGGCAGCGGCTGAAGGCCGCCACCGAGGCGGTCACCTCGATCGACTTCGGGCTGAAGGGCCTGACCGAGCGGCAGACCCAGCAGCTCATCGACCTGCTGACCCGGGTGCGGAGAGCCAGCGGCGACTTCGAGGACCGCGACTGACGGCGGCCCGAACTCAGGCGGTCTGCAGGAACAGGCCCACGCCCGCCTGACGCCGCACACCGGCCTCGTCGAGCTTGCCAGTGCGCAGCGCCCACCGCTCGAACGGCCAGGTGCCCAGCGGCACCACCGCGGCGACTGCGGCGGCGACCAGCGTTCCCGCACTCCACCGGCACAACCGGGCCAGCACCAGCGCGGCGACGACGTAGCAGACGAACAACACACCGTGCACGAGGCCGAGCACGGGCACACCGCCGTCCCCCATGCCCACCGACCGGGCGATCATGCCCGCGATCAGGCCGGTCCACGACAGCGCTTCGGCCACCGCGACCACCTGGAACGTCTTGACGACCTTGCCGTGCACGCTTGTCCCTTCCCTTGCTCGTGCGGACCGTCCGTGGCGGACCCCGGCGCTCATTCTGCGGTCGTGACGCCGTTCACGGCGGCCGTGGCGGGCTCGCTTGAGACGGCCGACACAAGGCAGCCGGCCGCACCGGCCGAATGGGCGCCGAATGGGCATCGTCGCTGGTGATCGGGGGTGCCGGAGCGGGCGCACTGGATCGCCGGGCGGCGCATCCGCCACAGGCATCGGACCGGCAGCGCTGCATTACCGGACCCCCACGCCCGCCGCAGATGCCGGAAGGGGGCACGCCGCGTTGCCCGATGGCACACCCTGCACAAGCGTCGGAGCGGGCGGAGTGGTCGCCGGGCGGGGACCCAGCCGGAAGCATCGCACCGCGAGCGCTGCATTGCCGAACCGCGCTCCCGACGCAGGTATCGGGCCGGGCGTGCGACGTTGCCGGGCGGCGCACCCGTCGAGCCCCGGTAGCCGTCGCGCCGGCGCCGGGACGGTCGCGAGCTGGCACGAATCCGTCCCCGGCCAATTCGCCGACCGTGCCGGCGCCGGCTGACCTGCGGTACGGTCCCGATCCCCCTCACCCCGCACCAC
The DNA here is from genome assembly GCF_000427905.1 of Thermocrispum agreste DSM 44070. Taxonomy (GTDB): domain Bacteria; phylum Actinomycetota; class Actinomycetes; order Mycobacteriales; family Pseudonocardiaceae; genus Thermocrispum; species Thermocrispum agreste. Next base: position 114,537 of record NZ_ATYX01000007.1, read on the forward strand.
GGCCCCGACCTGCCTTGCCACACGGCACGGTCCGGACCCGGCTCGCCGCACCGCTTCCACGACCGTGCCCGGGCCACGGTCACGCGGGCATGGTTCGTGACCGAACGGTCAGCGGACGCTCGTCCCACCCGTGCCCGGCGCCGCACCGTCCGTGCTAACTCTGAAGAGTGAGCATCATCACGTCGATCCGCCTGCGACCTCGACGCAGGGCGACCATGCTTAACCCACTCGATGGACTTCGCTCGTGGGATCCGCGTCGGAAATTTGCCGATCTTGTGGTGTCGCCGGACCGGTTTTGCGGCTAGGTTGACGCGCATCACCGCAGGACCGTCCTACGGGCGGGCGATCGAGCAGCAGAACGCAACGAGGTGGAGACGAGGGATCGAGGGCGATGAGTTCTGCGGCCGGACACCGTCGGCCCCATTGCGGCCGGCCACCGCACGGCAGGGGAGCCTCGACACACCCGCCTGCGCCCGGGACTCGGAGTGCCACGAGAGCGATTGCGGGCGTGTCCCCGGGACCGACGGGCGACACAGATTTAATCGCCGACAAGAAATATGGGAAGTGTCCGGCGGGCGGCACCGTCGTTCGCGCGCCCGCGTGGCCGATCGGCCCGAAAATACGCCGGAATCCGTGCACCCGGTAACCGTGCATACGCGTGCAGTAAACGGGACTTCGCTTTCGTGACCTGCACGGATACGGTGACGACAGCGGACGGTGACAATTCCCCCGAACGACCACCCCCAGCAGGAATGAGAAGCACGTATGACCGTGGCATCCCCACCACGATCAACCGATGCGGTCCACCGGCGACCGCACGCCCGGAAACGTCCGGCCCAGCGCCGTTTTCCACCCCGGCACTCCTCCGGTGGTGCGCTGCGCCTGCTGGCTGACACCGCGTCACTGGGCGTGGCCGCGGCACGCACCACGGCAGTTCGCCGAACCGTGCGCCTCGCCGTGCAGGCCACCCCGGACGGCCCGCGACCCGAGCACAGCCGGACCAAGGGGACCGAAGTGATCGACAGCGTGACGGCGGCCGGCACTACCGGGCCGACCGCGTGGGCGGCCTTGCTCACCGCTACCGGACCGACATCCGGTGCGCGGCAGCGATTGAGGGAGTACCGATGAGGTGGCGACGCACCAGCAAGTCGACCGCTAGGCAGGCGGATGAGGCCCGCGCCGGTGACGGCAGCATGCGGACCGAGGTGATGGACAGGTCGCTCCCCGGCAACGAGGATCACGAGCGCAAGCCGGTCGTCGAGGCGCACGGCGAACGCGGCGGGGACAGCGCGCCGCAAGCGCCGGCCGATGCCATCCCGTGCCCGCGCGAGTCCTGCGACGGCACCCTCGACGAGGACAGGTTCTGTGTCGTCTGCGGCCTGGAAGCGCCCTCCGACGCGATCAAGCAAGCATCCCGGGCCGGCACCCCGGCGAAGGATGCGGCCGCCAAGGACGGTGCCGCCGAGCGCGGCTCGGACAGGGCCGCACAGCACACCGACGACGAGCCGTCCGAGCGCACCGGATCCCGGCGCGGGTCGCTGCGCACGGTCTCCCATCGCACGGTCTCGCAGCGCACCGGATCGGGGGCGACCGCACCCAGCGGCGGCTGGGCGGCCTCGTCGCACTCGGCGACCACCACCACCCGGGGCAGTGGGCCATCCCGGGCGTCCGGCCGCGGCATGCTCGGTGCCGGCCTGGTCGAGATGCCGCACGTGCCGTACCGGGATCCCACCGAGGTCGTGCTGAAGAACCCGATGGTGCCGGAACACCGCCGGTTCTGCAGCCGATGCGGCGCCAAGGTGGGACGCAGCACCGCCGGGCGGCCCGGCCGCACCGAGGGCTTCTGCTCACAGTGCGGGCAGCGCTTCTCGTTCACCCCCAAGCTGTTCCCCGGCCAGCTGGTGCACGGCCAGTACGAGGTGCTCGGCTGCCTGGCGCACGGCGGCCTCGGCTGGATCTACCTGGCCAGGGACCGCGCGGTCGCCGACCGATGGGTGGTGCTCAAGGGCCTGCTGGACACCGGGGACTCCGACGCCATGGCCGCCGCGCTCGCCGAGCGGCACTTCCTGGCCAAGGTCGAGCACCCGAACATCGTCAAGATCCACAACTTCGTCCAGCACCGCGATCAGCACGGCGACAACGTCGGCTACATCGTGATGGAGTACGTCGGCGGCCAGTCGCTGAAGGACATGATCAAGGAGCGGCGGGCGAAGTACGGCCCGAACGAGTGCCTGCCGCTGGAACAGGCCATCGCCTACACCATCGAGACGCTGCGCCCGCTCGGCTATCTGCACAGCATCGGGCTGCTGTTCTGCGACTTCAAGCCGGACAACGTCATCCAGACCCAGGAGCAGCTGAAACTCATCGACCTGGGCGCGGTGCGGCACGCCGACGACGACTCGTCCGCGGTGTTCGGCACCATCGGCTACCAGGCGCCGGAAGTGGAGACGGCAGGGCCGTCGGTGGCCTCCGACCTGTATGCGGTCGGGCGGTCGCTGGCGGTGATGAGCTTCCCGTTCGACTTCCAGAAGCGCTACCGCGATCACCTGCCCGCACAGCAGGACGTTCCGCTGCTGGCCGAGTTCGACTCGTTCGACCGGCTGCTGCGGCGCGCCACCGCGCTGGAACCGGAGCGGCGGTTCACCTCGGCCGCCGAGATGGCCGAGCAGCTCACCGGGGTGCTGCGCGAGGTGCTGTCCGCCAAGGACGGGCAGCCGCGGCCGGGGCCGTCCACCGAGTTCACCCCGGAACGGCGCAGCTTCGGCGTGATCTCCCAGCTGGACTCGTTCGACGCCCAGCGGCTGCGCCGGGTGGTCGACCCGCGGCAGGTGGCCAACGCGCTGCCGGTGACCCGGGTGGACAGCGACGACCCGGCGGCGGCGTTCCTGGCCTCGATCGGCACGTCCGACCCGGCCGAGCTGATCGAGATCCTCGGCGCCGAGAAGCCGACCGAGGAGATCCGGTTCCGGATGATCCGCGCCTACATCGAGCTCGGCGAGATCGACGAGGCGCTGCGCGCGGTCGACGAGCTGCTGGCCGGCTCCGGCGAGCACACGTCGCGTACCCAGTGGCGCGCGGAGTGGCACCGCGGGCTGGCTTTGCTGGCGGCGGGCCGGGCCACCGAGGCCAGCACCGCGTTCGACACCGTGCTCGACACGGTGCCCGGCGAGCTGGCCCCCAAGCTGGCACTCGCCGCCTGCGCGGAAGCCGAGGGCGACTGGGACTGGGCCGACTACTACTACCGCACCGTGTGGCGCACCGACCGCACCTACGTGAGCGCGGCGTTCGGGTTGGCCCGCGCCCTGCTGGCCAACGGGGCCAGCGAGGAGGCCACCGACGTGCTCAATTCGGTGCCGGAGACGTCCAGCCACTACATCGCGGCGCGGCTGCTGGCCATTCAGACCACCACGTCGGCCACCGATCCGGCGTCGCTGACCCCCGAGGACCTGGAGCGGGCGGGCAGACAGCTGAGCGCGCTCGAGCTCGACCCCGGCCGCCGCGCCCGGATGTCGGCCAAGCTGCTGGAGGCCGCGCTGGCCTGGACCACGTCCAACGGCACCGACGGCGACGCATCCGACCGCAAGGTGCTCGGCCGCCGGCTCACCGAGCACGAGCTGCGCAGCGGGCTGGAGGACGCCTACCGCGCGCTGGCCCGCCAGGCGTCCGACGAAGAGGAACGGGTGGCCCTGGTGGACCGCGCCAACCGAGTACGCCCGAGGACCTGGCTGTGACCACCCACCCGCCGAGCACGTCGATCTCGCTCGCCGACACCGAGCCGGTGCGGCCCAGCCAGGTGTGCCCCGGCTGCTCGTCGCCGGTGGGCTGGCACGACCGGTTCTGTGAGGTGTGCGGCCGCAACCTGCTGGTGCACCGCACCCCGGTCGGCGGGCCGGATCCGTCCGCGGCGGCGCAGGCGTGCGTGTCGTGCGATTTCGACCGGATCGACGCCGAGGGCTTCTGCCTGCGCTGCGGGCGGGCCCAGCCGCGCGGGCGGGACCGGGTGATCTACGACCTCGACGGCGTGGTGGCCGGGGTGAGCGATCGTGGCAGGCGCCGGACCCGGAACGAGGACGCGCTGGCGCTCGGCTTCCTGGGCCGCCGCGACGACCCGTCCTGCGTGGTGGCGGTCGTGTGTGACGGCGTGGCGTTCTCCTCGCGCGCGACCGAAGCGTCCCAGGCCGCCGCGGACACCGCGGTGGACATCCTGTTGTCGGCGATGTCCGGGGCCGCCGAACCGGTCGCGGCGACCCGTGCCGCGGCCGCGGCCGCCTCGGCCGCGGTCAACCGGCTGGCCGACGACCCCGGCGAGCTCACCGACGGACCGCCCGCGACCACCTACGTGTCGGCCGTGGTCACCGAGAACGAGGTGACCGTCGGCTGGCTGGGCGATTCCCGGGCCTACTGGCTGGCCACCGGCCCGCGCAGCACCCGGTCGCGCTGCTTGACGGTGGATCACACCAGGGCGAACGAGCTGGTCGCCTCGGGCGTGAACGCGGTGGACGCGGGTTCCGCGGAGGACGCCACCGCGCTGGCCCGCTGGCTGGGTGCCGACGCTGAGGACCCGCAGCCGCAGATCCAGCGGTTCCGGCCGCACGGGCCGGGCACGGTGCTGCTGTGCACCGACGGGCTGTGGGGGTACCTGAGCGGTCCACCGGTGCTGGCCGCGCACCTGCCGATCGGCGGGCGCGACCCGCTCGGCGCGGCGATGGGGCTCACCGACGCCGCCAACGAACGGGGCGGCAGGGACAACATCACCGTGGCCGCGATCCCGTTCCCGCTGCGCGGCGCCGACGAGGCGACGACGGCGAGGAGTGACGGCTCATGACCAGCTACCCGGAATTCCAGCTCGAGGTCGCGCAGAACCAGTACCTGGCCCCGGGCGCCACCCAGGTCGACGCCATCCTGACGGTGACGGCCGAGGCGCCGGAGGAAACGGCCACCACGGCCGCGGAGATCGTCATCGTGGACTGCTCGGCGTCGATGTACCGGCCGAGCAAGCTCAACGCGGCCAAGCAGGCCACCATGACCGCGATCGACGGGATCCGCGACGGCGTGGAGTTCGCGGTGATCGCGGGCAACGAATCCGCCCGGGTGGTGTACCCGCCGCAGCGCGAACCGACCCGGCTGGCGGTGGCCGACGAGCGGACCAAGGCGGAAGCCAGGCACGCGGTGGCCGGGCTGGAGACCAGCGGCGGCACCGCGATGGGGCGCTGGCTGTGGCTGGCCGACCAGCTGTTCGCCACCAGCGACGCGGAGATCCGGCACGCCATCCTGCTCACCGACGGCCGCAACGACAGCCAGGCCCCCAAGGAGCTGAACGCCACGCTGGACGACATCGCGGGCAACTTCGTGTGCGACTGCCGGGGCGTCGGCACCGACTGGGAGGTCGCCGAGCTGCGCCAGATCGCCCACGCGTTGCTGGGCAGCGTGGACATCGTGGCGGAGCCCGCCGACCTGGCCGCGGACTTCGCCGCGATGACCGAGGCCGCGATGAGCAAGGCGGTGGCCGACGTCGGGCTCCGGCTGTGGACGCCGCAGGGCGCCAGGATCGAGTTCGTCAAGCAGGTCGAGCCGACCCTGGACGACCTGACCGAGATGGGCGCACGGATCGACGCCCAGAGCATCGAGTACCCGACGGGTGCGTGGGGCAGCGAAACCCGCTCCTACCACGTGAAACTCCGGGTACCGCCGGCGGGTGTCGGCGACAAGATGCTGGCCTGCCGGGCACAGTTGGTCGCCTCCGGCCCGAAGGGGTCCGACGTGGTGCTCGGCAAAGCGCGCGTGCTGGCGGTGTGGACCGACGACGCCACGCTGTCCACCGCCATCGACCCGACGGTGGCGCACTACACCGGCCAGGCCGAGCTGGCCGACGCCATCCACGCGGGTCTTGCCGCACGCCGGGCGGGCGACGTCGAGACCGCCACGCAGAAGCTCGGCCGCGCTGTGGCCTTGGCCACACAATCCGGGCACGAAGACGCCGTGAACCTGCTGGCGGGCGTGGTGGAAGTGGAAGACGCGGTGCAGGGCACCGTGCGCCTGAAGAGTCGAGTCTCGGCCATCGACGAGATGACGTTGGACACCCGGTCGACGGTGACCAAGAGGGTCTCGCGACGCACCGGACTCTGAAAGGGTGAGTGCGATGCCGAGGTGCCCTGGCGGGCATCAAACCGCAGACGTCGACTACTGCGACGTCTGCGGGCTCTCGCTCCATGCGTCGAAGCCGACCTCGCCGGTGCCGAGCTTGGCGAAGTGCCCGGCGTGCGGTGCTCAGCTGCAGGGGCGGTTCTGCGAAGCGTGCGGCACCGACTCCCTGCCCGGCGCTCCCCCGCCGGTGCCGGAGCAACGGCCGGTGCACGTCACACCGCTCCCGGAGCCGCCGAGGGCCACCTGGACGGCCGTGGTCAGTGCCGATCGGGCGCATTTCGAAGCGGTGACGGCGGCGGGCAACGGCTCCGCACCCGGCGAGTTCCCGAGCAGCTGGCAGGACCGGCGCTACGTGCTGCGCGGTGACCAGATGAGCGTCGGGCGGCGCAGCCGCTCGCGGAAGATCAAGCCGGACATCGACCTGACCGGGCCGCCGGAGGACTACGGCGTGTCCCATCTGCACGCCGTGTTCGTGCCCAACAGCGACCACACCTGGAGCGTCGTGGACGTGGGCTCGACGAACGGCACCATGCTCAACGACCAGCCGTATCCGCTGCCCGCGAACGTCCCGCATCGGCTGCGCCACGGCGACCGGCTCTACCTGGGCGCCTGGACGGTCATCACCATCAAGGTCGACCCGCACTGACCAGCTTGCGCCCACGGTCAGTACGGCGCCTTCCCCGCCGCCACCTCGGCCAGCGCATCGGCCAGCCAGCGGCGCGCGGCCTGCCACAGCCCGCCGCCCAGCGAGATCCGGGCCACCCCGATCCCGGCCAGCTGCGTCAGGTCCGGACCGCCGGGCAGGTAGGTGGCGTTCACCGGCGCGGGAGCCACCGCGGCGACGAATTCCTCCAGCACGTCCGCCGACCGCACGTGAATCGGATACACGCAGTGGGCGCCGGCGTCGAGATACGCCCGGGCCCGTTCGATCGCGTCCGGCAGCGCCGCGCGCTCCGCTTCCGCCGAGGACGCGGACAGGAACGAGTCGATGCGCGCGTTGACGATCAGGGCGTCATCGGCGTGTTCGCGCAGCTGGGCGATGAAGCCGGCCTGCTCGCTCGGCGTGCGCCTGCGCCCGGACTGCTGATCGGTGTCCTCCACGTTGCATCCCGCCGCCTCGATCTCCAGCAGCATCTCCACCAGCGCACCGGGCGGCAGGCCATAGCCGGACTCGGCGTCCACGGTCACCGGCACGTCGACCGCGGCGGTGATGCGCGCCGCGGCGGCGAACATCTCGGCGGCGGTGGCCTCTTCCCCGTCGCCGTAACCGAGCGTGCCTGCCACCGCGACCGAGCTGGTGGCAACGGCCGGAAATCCCGCCGCCACGACCAGGCGGGCGGTGTCGGCGTCCCAGATGTTCGGCAGCACCAGCGGGGTGCCGGGCACGTGCAGATCCAACAGATCCTGAGCGGTCACCCGATCTTTCTACCCGAACCCGCCCCGTCTCCCACCACGGTGCGGGGCGGCTCGGCATGGAAGGGCACTTTCGAACCGGTGCGGGGGCACTCGGGGGCCGGACAAGCCGTCTTGGGCGTCCCGCCGTGACCGGCAGGGGTTCACCGGCGCAGGGTGCGGATCAGCTCGTCCGCGGCGGCGAACGGATCCAGTTCCCGATCCACCACGCGCTTGGTCAGCACCTCGAGCGTTTCCCCACCGCGCAGGTCGGCGAGCTCGGTACGCAGCCGGCTGAGCGCGATGGTCTCCACCTCGGTGCGGGCCCTGGTCAGCCGCCGCCGCGCCAGCTCGCCCTCCGACTCCAACCACGCACGGTGCTGCCCGATCGCCTGCAGGACGTCCTCGGCGCCTTGCTTGCGCGCCGCCACGGTGCGCACGATCGGCTGCCGCCACCTTTTGCCCCGCAGCTCGCGGCGGCTCAGCGCGATCATGGTCTTCAGCTCCCGGACGGTGGTCTCGGCGCCGTCACGGTCGGCCTTGTTCACCACGAACACGTCGGCGATCTCCAGCACGCCCGCCTTGACCGCCTGGATACCGTCCCCGGCACCCGGCGCAAGCAGCACCACCACGGTGTCGGCCAGCCGGACGATGTCCACCTCGGACTGCCCCACGCCGACGGTTTCGATCAGCACCACGTCGAACCCGGCGGCGTCGAGCACGCGCACCGCCTGCGGCGTCGACCAGGACAGCCCGCCGAGCTGCCCGCGGGTGGCCAGCGAGCGGATGAAGACACCGGGGTCGGTGGCGTGCTCGGTCATCCGGATGCGGTCACCGAGCAGCGCGCCGCCGGAGAACGGCGACGACGGGTCGATCGCCAGCACGCCCACGCGCTTGCCCTGCTCGCGCAAGGCGCCCAGGAGCATCGACGTGGACGTGGACTTGCCCACCCCCGGCGGACCGGTGAGCCCAATGACCTGCGCGTTGCCCGTGTACGGGGTCAACGCGCGGACGACCTCGGACAACCGTGGGTGGTCGTCCTCCACCAGGGACAGCAAGCGGGAGACGGCACGCGGCTGCCCGGCTCGCGCGCGGTCGACCAGCTCGCCGACGTCGAACTGCGGGATCACGCCTGGTGAGCCCAGAGCTCCGGGCGCATCACGACCGCGGAACCTTCACCAGCAGCGCGTCACCCTGACCACCGCCGCCGCACAGCGCGCCGACGCCGACGCCGCCGCCGCGCCTGCGCAGCTCGTGCACCAGGTGCACCACCAGCCGAGCGCCCGACGCGCCGATCGGGTGGCCGAGCGCGATCGCACCACCGTTGACGTTGACCTTCTCCTCCGGCACGCCGAGCTTCCTGGTGGACACCAGACCGACGGCGGCGAACGCCTCGTTGATCTCGACCAGGTCCAGGTCGTCGACGCCGATGCCCTCCTTGGCCAGCGCGGCCTTGATCGCGTTGGACGGCTGCTCGTGCAGCGAGGCGTCCGGACCCGCGACGACGCCGTGCGCGCCGATCTCGGCCAGCGGCTGCACACCCAGTTCCTCGGCCTTGGCCTTGCTCATCACGACGACGGCCGCGGCTCCGTCGGAGATCTGCGACGCCGAACCGGCGGTGATCGTGCCGTCGGAGGCGAACGCCGGACGCAGCTTGGCCAGCGTCTCGACGGTGGTGTCCGGCCGCACGCCCTCGTCGGCGCGGAAGATCACCGGGTCGCCCTTGCGCTGCGGGATCTCCACCGGCGCGATCTCGGCGTCGAATCGGCCTTCGGCGATCGCCGCGGCGGCCTTCTGGTGCGAGGCGGCCGCGAACGCGTCCTGCTCCTCGCGGGTCAGGCCGTAGCGGGAGTTGTACTTCTCCGTGCTGGCGCCCATGGCGACCTGGTCGAACGCGCAGAACAGGCCGTCGTAGGCCATGTGGTCGACCAGCGTGGTGTCGCCGTACTTGAAGCCGGAGCGCGACTTGGGCAGCAGGTGCGGAGCCTGGGTCATCGACTCCTGCCCGCCGGCCACCACGACGTCGAACTCGCCGGCGCGGATGAGCTGGTCGGCCAGCGCGATCGCATCGATGCCGGACAGGCACACCTTGTTGATGGTCAGCGCGGGCACGTCCATCGGGATGCCTGCGGCCACCGCCGCCTGCCTGGCCGGGATCTGGCCCGCACCCGCGGTGAGCACCTGGCCCATGATCGTGTACTGCACCTGCTCGGGCGCCACGCCCGCTTGCTCGAGCGCCTTCTTGATGGCGATGCCGCCGAGCTGCGCGGCGGAGAAGTCCTTCAACGAGCCGAGCAGGCGACCGATCGGGGTTCGAGCAGCGCCGACAATGACCGAACCAGACACCGTGAGCCTCCAAGCCTTCGACGACGTCGTCCTGTCGGGGACCTTACCGCCGCTCGCTACTGCGCAGTAGCAGCTGTGACCTACTCTGCAGCGCTGCTCTGCGACGGCCGCCGTGACCTACGCTGCTGCCATGAACGACGTCATGCAGCCCGTGCAGCACCTCGTCACCGCGATCGACCACGTGGGGGTCGCGGTGCCGGACCTGGATGCCGCGATCGAGTTCTACCGCGCCAACTTCGGTTTGGAGGCCACCCACGTCGAGGTCAACGAGGAGCAAGGGGTGCGTGAGGCGATGCTGCACGCACCCGGCGACGGCGGGCACGGGACGGCCGTCCAGCTGCTCGCCCCGCTGAACGAGCGGTCCACCATCGCCAAGTTCATCGACCGCAACGGCCCTGGCCTGCAGCAGCTGGCGTTCCGGGTGAGCGACATCGACAAGGTCACCGAGGTGCTGCGCGCCAACGGGCGCCGGGTCCTCTACGAGGAGGCCAAGCGCGGGACCGCCAACTCCCGGGTGAATTTCGTGCACCCGAAAGACGCCGGTGGCGTGCTGATCGAGCTGGTCGAACCCGCTCGCGACGCCGGGTGACGGCGCGTGCGCGGGAGCGTGAGATGGCTCGCTACTTGTGAGTAACTTTTCCTGTGACGTGGTTCAATCCGGGCAACTGGTCACCCGCAGGCCGAGCGCACGGAGGTCGCGACAATGGTGCAGCAGATCCTGGACGCAATCCTGAGCGACAATCTCGACGCTGTCGGCTCGCTGCCGGTACCCGAGAGCTATCGGGCGGTCACGTTGCACGCCGACGAAGTGGACATGTTCCAGGGCGTGCCGACCAAGGAGAAGGACCCGCGCAAGTCGCTGCACCTGGACGAGGTCCCCACGCCGGAGCTGGGGCCGGGTGAGGCGCTGGTCGCGGTGATGGCCAGCGCGATCAACTACAACACGGTGTGGAGCTCGATCTTCGAGCCGATCCCGACGTTCAAGTTCCTCGAGCGCTACGGCAAGGTGTCGCCGCTGGCCAAGCGGCACGACCTGCCGTACCACGTCGTGGGGTCGGACCTGGCGGGCGTGGTGCTGCGCACCGGGCCGGGCGTGCACCGGTGGAAGCCGGGCGACGAAGTGGTGGCGCACTGCCTGAGCGTGGAGCTGGAGGGCCCGGACGGGCACAACGACACCATGCTCGACACCGAGCAGCGCATCTGGGGCTTCGAGACCAACTTCGGCGGCCTGGCCGAGATCGCGCTGGTCAAGGCCAACCAGCTGATGCCGAAGCCGCGGCATCTCACCTGGGAGGAGGCCGCCTGCCCGGGGCTGGTCAATTCCACCGCGTACCGCCAGCTGGTGTCGGCCAACGGTGCGAACATGAAGCAGGGCGACGTCGTGCTGATCTGGGGCGCCTCCGGCGGGCTCGGGTCGTACGCCACCCAGTACGCGCTCAACGGCGGGGCCATCCCGGTGTGCGTGGTGTCCAGCCCGGAGAAGGCGGAGATCTGCCGCAAGATGGGCGCCGAGCTGGTGATCGACCGCAGCGAGGCCACCGGCGAGGGCTACCGGTTCTGGAAGTCGGAGACCGAGCAGGACCCGAAGGAGTGGAACCGGTTCGGCAAGAAGATCCGCGAGCTGACCGGGGGCGAGGACCCGGACATCGTGTTCGAGCACCCGGGCCGGGAGACCTTCGGCGCGTCGGTCTACGTCGCGCGGCGCGGCGGCACGATCGTGACGTGCGCGGCCACCAGCGGCTACATGCACGAGTACGACAACCGGTACCTGTGGATGAACCTCAAGCGGATCATCGGTTCGCACTTCGCCAACTACCGCGAGTCGTGGGAGGCGAACCGGTTGATCAGCAAGGGCATGATCCATCCGACGCTGTCGAAGACCTACCGGCTGGAGGAGACCGGCCAGGCCGCGCTGGACGTCCACCGCAACGTCCACCAGGGCAAGGTGGGCGTGCTGTGCCTGGCGCCGCAGGAAGGGCTCGGGGTGCGCGACGAGGAACTGCGGGCCAAGCACATCGACGCCATCAACCGGTTCCGCGGCCGGTGAGCCGCCCGGGATAATCGTCTTCCGGGGCCGGTGCGCACGGGGCGACACGCCGACAGCCGCGTCGTCCCGGCCGACCGGCACGGAAGATCGAACACGAACGGGTAACGTTGGCAGCCATGAACTTCGGCGAGGACGGGGATCTGGTACCGCTGGGTGCCGGCTTCGATGTCGTACGACGCGGATACAGCCCTAACCAAGTCAACGAGCACCTGGAACGCCTCGACGCGGACCTGAAGATGCTCACCTCGGACCGCGACGCGGCCATCCAGCAGGCCAGCGACCTGGCCAGGCAGCTGGAGGAGGCGCGCTCGGAGATCGACGAGCTGCGCGAGAAGGTCAACCGGCTCTCCCAGCCACCCACCACGATGGAGGGCCTGTCCGAGCGGCTGCAGCGGATGCTGAAGCTGGCCCAGGACGAGGCGTCCGAGACGAAGGCCCGCGCCGAAGCCGAAGCGGCGCACATCCGGGCGAAGGCGGAAGCCGACGCCAGCGCCCTGCGCGCGCGTTACGACCAGCAGCTCGCCGAGCTGGACAAGCGCCGTCAGGCGATGGAGGAAGAACATCGCACGACGATGGAGCAGGCGCGCAAGGAGGCCGAGGAGCTGCTGGCCAAGGCCGAGCAGGAACGGCAGCGGCTGGACAAGGAGGCCGCCGAGCGCCGCACCAAGATCGAGGAGGACTTCGACATCGCCATGGCGACCCGGCGCGCCGAGGCGATGAAGCAGCTGGCCGAGCAGGAGGCACAGAGCAAGGCCGAGGCGGAGAAGCGGCTGCGGGAAGCCGCCGAGGAGGCCAAGGCGACCAGGGAGCGGATCGCTCGCGAGCTGTCCGAGCACAAGGAGCGGATCGCCCGGGAGCTGGCCGAGCACCAGGAGCTGATCGCCAAGCAGCGTCGCGAGTCGATCGAGGAGGCCAACCGGCGCAAGCAGGACGCGATCACCGAGGCGAACGCCCGGCTGGCCGAAGCGGCCAGCGAAGCCGAGCGGCGGGTGCGGGAGGCGACCGAACTGGCCAACCACCGCATCAACTACGCCGCCGAGCGCGTCGAGGCGCTGCGCCGGCTGCGCGCCCGCATCGCGGCCCAGATCAACGCGGCCCGCACGGCCATCACCGAGGCCGACGGCCTGCTCGCCGAGGCGACGTCGGTGACCGAGCAGAGCACGGCGAAGCAGGACGGCAAGGTCGAGGGCAAGGGCAAGGACGCCAACGACGCGACGGGCGCCGGCAAGGCGGCGAAGTCCACCGCAGAGATGGACACGGTCAAGGCGCTCAAGCCGGTCGTGCAGCAGGCCGACGGGGCCAACTGAGACCTGCCCCGGCGGCCGCTGCCGAGTCATCGGATTCGGGGTCGTCACCCGTCGCCGGCCGGCAGCCGAAAGCAAAGCCGAAGCGGGGCTGCGACGACGCCTCGGAGGCCCGCACGTCCTCAATTGGTCCATTCCGGCCAGGTCGCCCTCGCCCTACCGGCCCCCGGAGCGCGTGTCCCGGCCGGAGCACGTCGCGGTGGTCACACGAGCCGGGCAATCCTGGCACCGACCGAAACCTGACACCCGAACGCTCGTTGTTGATCTGCATACGGCAGCGCGCATCGCTAGTCTTCAGCGCGTGCCGCAGAGGCGTCACGGACACAAAGGAGCCACCATGACCGCTTACCGAACCGTCGTCGTCGGCACTGACGGGTCGGAGTCCTCGTACGCCGCCGTCGATCGCGCCGCCCAGGTGGCCGCCGCTGCGCAGGCGAAACTGGTCGTCGCCTGCGCCTACTATCCCGCCAGCAAAGAGGTGGTCGACAAAGCCCAGGACATCCTGCGTGACGAGGCCTACCAGGTCGTCGGTTCGGCTCCGGCCGACGAGACCCTGCACACCGCGCGGGAGCGAGCGGCGGCTCAGGGCGCCCGGGACGTGGAGACCGTGGCGGTGGAAGGTGAGCCGGTCGCCACGCTGCTGCGCGTGGTCAAGGAGCACTCCGCGGATCTGCTGGTGGTCGGCAACCGCGGGTTGAACACCCTCGCCGGGCGCATTCTCGGCTCGGTTCCCTCCGAGGTGGCCCGCAAAGCAGGCATCGACGTGCTGATCGTGCACACCACCTGACCACACCCGCAGACGCAAGCCGGCCGGTCAGCCGACGCAAGCCGGCCGGTCAGCCGACGCAGGCCGGCCGGTCAGCCGACGCAGGCCGGCCGGTCAGGCGGGCACCACGGCGTACTGCCGCACGTACAGGTCCTGGTAGGTCACCGGACCGCGCGGCCCGGGCACCCGGTCCAGGTTGATCCCGGTCTCCGGCACGGCCAGCAGCTTGAAGCCGTCCAGCAGGCGCGTCGTCGCGTTCCAGAACACCCCGGTGCCGGTGTAGCCGTCCAGGAAGCGCGCCGCCGCGTCGGCGTCCTCGGTCGCGATCCCCGCGGCCAGCCCGGAGGTCTCGTCATTGGCGATCGCCACCGCGGCGTCCACCCCGTCGACCTTGGCCACGGTCACCGTGGCCTCGCGCTCGGAATCCAGCGCCCACTCGTAGCCGATCGGGTGGTCGTACGGCGGCAGGGACGGCCGCACACCCCGCTTCTCGAGCGCCTGCGAGACGACCTCCCACGCCTTGTCGTAGATCGGCTCGTCGATGAGCAGCAGGTTCAACCGGTTGCAGACGCCGAGCCGGTCCAGGCTCTCGAACACCAGGTCGTGCAGCTTGCTCAGATCGGCGCTGCGCTCGACGAACAGCACTCCGCCACCGTCGGCGTGCGCCAGGGTCCGCACGTCCTTGGCGGCCGCGGCGCGGGCCAGTGCGCGGGTGCTGTCGCCGCTGCCCCGCAGGATCACCAGCGGCACCAGCGCAGGCAGGCCCACCAGCGCGAAGGCCGCTTCCCGCTCGGGTACCGGCACCAACTGCACGACGTCCGGGTCGATGCCCGCGTCGGCCAGGCCGGGGGCGATGACGACCTCCATCAGCTTCTTCGCCGACGCCAGCGCCGCCCCACCGGTGCGCAGGACACCACCGTTGCGCGACTTCACCAGCTGCGAGGCGATGTCGACGGTCACGTTCGGCCGCGCCTCGTAGTTCGCGCCGATGACCCCGACCGGCCGACGGCGCTCGATGAGCCGCAGCCCGCCGTTCAGCTCCTTCACCGGAATCTCGCGCTCCAAGTGCGGGGTGGTCGACAGCAGCTTCAGCTGCTCGACCATGCCGGCCAGCCGTTGCTCGGTGACCGTGAGCCGGTCGAGCAGGCCCGCGCTCATCCCGTCCGCCTTGGCCTTGGCGACGTCCTCGGCGTTGGCGGCCAGCACCTCCTCGCGCGCCGACTCCAGCCGGCCGGCCATCGCACTCAACGCCGCGTCGATCGCCTTGTCGGAGGCGGCGGCCAGCGACGGCGCGGCTTGCTTGGCTGCCTTGGCGCACTGCTCGACGGCTTCGGCCACGTGATCCGGCACCTGCTGCTGCACGCTGGTGAGTCCTTCCTCGGTCGGTCTCCAACCCCGCGCCCAGTATGCACGCCGCGCGGTCCCCGGCTCGGCCGAGGGACGGCGTCTGTCCCCGCGCTCACGCCAACCGCGGCACCAGCGTGGGCAACCGCCCGGGGCCGGCGTCCATCAATCGGGTCACCGCATCGAGATCGACGTGCTCCGCCACGGCATCGGCCACCCGGTCCAGCATCCGCTCGCGGAGATCGGCGAACCCCGGTGCCGCCGCGTCCGGTTGCCATTCGACCCCGGACTGCGCGGCGACTTCGGCCAGCCATGCCCGCCGGAATCCGTCGTTGTCGAACGCGCCGTGCCACATGGTCCCCCAGACCGCGCCCAGCCGGCAGCCGTCCAGAAACGGCTCGGCCTCCCCCGTCACCGACACGGTGCCGTGGTGAATCTCGTAACCGGTGACCTCGTGCCCTCGCCACGTTCCGTGCGGCCGTCCCAGCACCTTCTCCTCGGCGAACACCACCCGCGCCGGAAGCAACCCGAGTCCCTCGACGGTTCCGGCGGCCGACTCCCACCGGTCGTCGATCTGCTCGGCCAGCATCTGGTAGCCACCGCAGATGCCCAGGATCGGCCTGCCGGACCGGGCCCGGGCCTGCAGCGCCGCCGCCAGTCCCCGGTCGCGCAGCCAGGCCAGGTCGCTGACGGTGGCTCGCGACCCGGGAAGGACCACGAGGTCGGCGGCGAGAACCGCAGCCGGATCGGCGGTCGCGGTCACGCTCACCCCCGGTTCGGCGGCCAGCGCATCGACATCGGTCGCGTTGGAGATCCTGGGCAGGCGGACGACGGCGACGGTGAGCCCGGTCGCCGATCGGCTGTCCCGCCACGCCGTGACCGGGAGCGTGTCCTCGGAGTCGATCCAGACCCCCGGCAGCCAGGGCAGCACGCCGAGCACCGGGCGGCCGGTCCGCTTCTCCAGCTCGCGCAGGCCCGGCTCCAGCAGGCCGCGGTCGCCCCGGAACTTGTTCACCACCCAGCCGGCGATCACGGCTTGATCGCCGGGGTCGAGCAGCGCCAGCGTGCCGTACATGGCGGCGAAGACCCCGCCACGATCGATGTCGCCCACCACCACGACCGGGAGACCCGCGGCGCGGGCCAGCCCGAGGTTGACGTAGTCGCCCGCACGCAGGTTGATCTCCGCGGGGCTGCCCGCGCCCTCGCAGATCACCACGTCGAAACGCCGCCGCAGGTCCTCCAGCGCGGCGAAGGCGTGCCGGGCGAGCTCGTGCCGCCCGACGGCGAACTCCCCCGCCTGGAGCGTGCCGAACGGCTTGCCCATCATCACCACGTGACTGCGCAGGTCGCTGCCCGGTTTGAGCAGCACCGGGTTCATCGCCGCTTCCGGTTCGACCCCCGCGGCGCGGGCCTGCAGCCACTGCGCACGGCCGATCTCCGCGCCGTCGGCACAGACCATCGAGTTGTTCGACATGTTCTGCGCCTTGAACGGGGCGACCGAGACGCCTCGCCTGGCCAGCGCCCGGCACAAGCCGGCCGTGACCAGGCTCTTGCCCGCGTCCGAGGTGGTTCCGGCCACCAGCAGGCCTTTCCCCGGCTGCCGTCGCGCTTCGCTCATGACCCCCGGACGCTAGCCGAGCAACGCCGCACCGAACGGCGTTCTGCCCGGAAACTCACATTTCCCGGCCACCGCACCGCTGCCACAATGACCGCGTGACGTCCATCCTGCGCGCGGCACTGGCCGCCGTCGTCCGGCGCGGCGCGCACGTGCTCGACGGTCTTGCTGCTCAGCTGGCTCCTCCGCGGCGCACTTTGATCCTCGGCGGCGCCCGCTCGGGCAAGTCCTCGTACGCGGAGCAGCTGCTCGCCGGCAGGCGCCGGGTGATCTATCTGGCGACCGGGGCACCGCCGGGCGACGACGAGGAGTGGGCCGAGCGCATCCGGCGCCATCGCGAGCGCCGGGCCGCTCATTGGGAGACGGTCGAGACGATCCACATCGCCGCCGCCCTGCGCGCGGCCGACGCCCCGGTACTGATCGACTGCCTGGCCACCTGGCTCGCCCGGATCTGCGACGAGGCCGGCGCATGGGACGCCGCACCAGGGTGGAAAGAGCGGCTGGAGCACGAGGTCGAGGAGCTGGTGCAGGCCTGGCGAGCCGCGCGCGTTCCCGTCGTCGCGGTCAGCAACGAAGTGGGCAGCGGCATCGTGCCGAGCACCCCGTCCGGGCGGTTGTTCCGGGACGAACTCGGTGTGCTGAACAGCCGCATGGCCAGCGAGTCCGACGCGGTACTGCTCATGGTGGCGGGCCGCCCGATCCGATTGGAGGCGCCGTGATCGTTCCCGGCATCCCCACCATCCCGGCCCCGGACCAGGACGCCGAGCGGCGCGCGCGGGACGTCCTGGACAGCCTGGTGAAACCGAAAGGGTCGCTGGGCAGGCTGGAAGAGCTGGCCGCGTGGCTCTCGGGCAGACACGGCAGCGTCCCGCCCGGCCCGGTCGACCCGGTGCACGTGGTGGTGTTCGCCGGTGATCACGGCGTCAGTCACAACGGGGTGTCGGCCTATCCGCGCGACGTCACCGCGGCCATGGTGCGGGTCTTCCACAGCGGCAAGGGTGGCGTGAACGTGCTGGCTCGCCAGGTGGGAGCGCAGGTGCGGGTCGTGGACATCGGTGTCGACGCCGATCTGACGGACATGCCACCGGAAATCCTGGCGCACAAGGTCTGCCGGGGTTCGGGCTCGATCGACACCACGGATGCGCTCAGCCCCGAGCAGACGGCGCGCGCGTTCCGCGAAGGCCAGGCCGTCGCACGGGCGGAAATCGCCGCGGGTGCCCGGCTGTTGATCCCGGGCGACATGGGGATCGGCAACACCACCATCGCGTCCGCGCTGGTGGCCGCGCACCTCGGCTTGCCTGCCGAAGAGGTCGTCGGTGGCGGCACCGGCATCGACCCGGCGACACGTGCGCACAAGACAGCCGTGGTCAAGGCGGCACTGGACCGCGCAGAGGCGCGCATCACCGACCCGTTCTCCCTGCTCACCGTGCTTGGCAGCGCGTGCGCTGCGGCAACGGCGGGATTCGTCGTGGAAGCCGCCGCACGCAGGACACCGGTCGTGCTCGACGGCGTCTTCACCACGGCCGCCGCGCTGGTCGCCGCGGAGATCGCGCCGGGTGCGGCCGCCTGGTGGTTGTCCGGGCACCGATCGACCGAGCCGGCGCAGGAGTTCGCCCTCAAGGCGCTGGGCTTGCAGCCGATCGTCGACCTGGGCATGCGGCTGGGCGAAGGGAGCGGCGCCGTGCAGGCGATCCCGTTCCTGCGCGCCGCCCGCGCGGTCATCAGCGACATGGGTCTGCTGTCCGAAGTCGTCCCGCCGGACGGCGGGACGCCCCGCTGAGCCATCGTGAACGCCCTGTTGTTGTCCGTCGGCACGCTGACCGCGCTCCCCGTTCCCGCTCCGAGCGTCGTCGACCGCCGCGTCGCGGGCGCCGCAATGGTGCTTGCCCCCGTTGCCGTGCTGCCGTTGGCGGTGCTGGCCGCGGGCGTTGCGGCAGCCGGTGAAGCGCTTGGGCTGCCCGCTCTGCTCACCGCGTTGCTGTGCATCGGTACCGGCGCTCTCGGCACCCGGGGTCTGCACTGGGACGGTCTCGCCGACACCGCCGACGGCCTGAGCGCCGGCTACGACCGGGAGCGAGCGTTGACGGTCATACGCAGCGGAGACACCGGCCCGAGCGGAGTCGTGGCCGTCGTCCTCGTGCTCGGCGGCCAAGCTGCCGCCATCACCGGCGCGATCGCGGCGGGGCACGGTCCGTTCGCGGTGGCCGTCGGCATGCTGGCCGGACGACTGGTGCTGGCGCTGTGCTGTGCACGGGGCGTGCCGTCGGCTCGCCCCGAAGGGCTCGGCGCGACCGTCGCCGGGACGGTCGGCCGGCTCGCCGCGGTGACGACACTGCTGGCCGGTGTCGCTCTCGTCGCGGCGGCGAGCCTGCCGACTCCCCTACCGCCGTGGCGTGCCGGGCTGGCCGTCGTGGTCGGAGCGGCATGCGCCCTCACCCTGCTCGCCAGGTGCGTGCACCGGTTCGGCGGCGTCACCGGGGACGTGCTGGGGGCCTGCGTGGAAACCGCCACGTTGGGCACGCTGGTGCTGCTGTCGTTCTGAGCGCCCAATTGACAACGGTTGTGGTCACCTGGTGTCATGAATCCGCCGTGAGCCGCATGGCGGAGAGTCTCCGAGAGGCGAGGTGACGGTGGCTGAGCCGGCCAGGATCCGCGACAGGCTCACCGGCCTCGCCCTGCTCGCCGGTGGCGCGAACGTGATCATGCAGCTGGCCCGCCTCCCCGTCGGGCACGGCGTGGTGCACAGCCCGGTGGAATCCGGCAACCTGTACCGCCACCCGCTCAAGCGCACCCGCACCACGCTGATGTATCTGGTGATGGCCGTCGACGGCACACCGGAGGAACGCAAGGAGATCCGCCGCCAGATCAACCGGGTGCACGCCCGAGTGCGCTCACGACCGGACAGCCCGGTGCAGTACCACGCGATGGACCCGGAGCTGCAGCTGTGGGTCGCCGCCTGCATCTACCGCGGCACCGAAGACACCTGCCGCTTGCTGTGGGGAGAGCCGGACGAGCGCACCCGGGAAGAGCTGTACCAGGACGCCCGCCGCTACGCCACCACGCTGCAAGTCCGCGAAGAGCAATGGCCCGCGGACCGTGCCGCCTTCGAGGAGTACTGGCAGCGCGAGGTCACAAAGATCGAGATGGACGACGACACGCGCAGCTATCTGCGTGGCTTCGCGCGTGGCACGTTTCTGCCGAAGCCGCTGCAGTGGCTGCTCGGCCCGGTGATGGAGTTCATGGCCATCGGCTTCCTCTATCCCGAGTTCCGGGACGAGCTCGGGGTGTCGTGGTCCGAGCGGCAGCAACGGCGGTTCGACCGCGTCATCCAGATGCTGGGCAAGGTGAACCGGGTGCTGCCGCGACCGCTCCGGGAATTCCCGTTCAACGTGATCCGCTGGGACACCAGGCGGCGCCTGCGCACCGGCAGGCCGGTCGTCTGACATCGGCTCGGACACCGAGCTGCCGGGCCACGTTCTTCCCGTTGTCTCGCCCGCACAGCAGGTCGCTCCTGCCGACAGCACCGGGCTCCAGGCCACTGGACGGCCGTCCCGGCACGACCTATGGCAGCTCACGGACGTAGTAGGTGCCCAACCATTTGTCATACCTGAGCGATGTTCAGCAATATAGATTCAACTGGATGTAGTACATGTGCTAAATTTCGTCGCATGACTGAGGTCGACAAGGGAGGAACCTCGGCTTCTGCCACCCAGACGGCAACCGAGGTCGGGGGGTTGGCGGATCCCGGACCCGACACCGTCATCGACGTCCGGGACCTGCACATGCGTTACGGCACGAACGACGTGCTCAAGGGGGTCACGTTCAGCGCTGAGCGGGGGGAGGTGCTGGCACTGCTCGGCCCGAACGGCGCGGGCAAGACCACCACGATCGAGATCCTGGAAGGCTTCCGGATGCGCTCCGGCGGTTCGGTGTCGGTGCTGGGCACCGACCCGGCGCACGGCAACGAGTCTTGGCGGGCGCGCCTCGGCATCGTCCTGCAGTCCTGGCGCGACCACGGCAAATGGCGGGTGCGCGAGCTGCTGCACCACCTCGGCTCGTTCTACACCCCGTACTCGACGGAGGCGATCCGCCGGCCGTGGAACACCGACGAGCTGATCGAGGCGGTCGGCCTGTCCGAGCACGCCGACAAGCGGGTGATGCGGTTGTCCGGCGGCCAGCGCCGCAGGCTGGACGTGGCGATCGGGATCGTCGGCAAGCCGGAGGTGCTGTTCCTGGACGAGCCCACGGCCGGGTTCGATCCCCATGCCAGGCGCGAGTTCCACGACCTGGTGCACCGCTTGGCGGACGAGAACATCACCGTGTTGCTGACCACGCACGACCTGGACGAGGCGGAAAAGCTGGCCGACCGGATCCTGGTGCTCGCAGGCGGGCGCATCATCGCGGACGGTTCCGCGGACGCGCTGTCGCGGATGGTGTCCACCAAGGCCGAGGTGCGGTGGAGCATCGGCACCGAACGTCACGTGCACTCCACCGACGACGCCACCACGTTCGTCCGCAGACTGCTCACCGAGCACGGCTCGGCCGTGCAGGACCTGGAGGTCCGGCGGGCCAGCCTGGAGGACACCTACATGAAACTGGTGTACGGAATGGAATCCGGCCTGGCAGGCGACGAGGACGCCGCCCAGGTCTTCTTCGGCAGGGAAGAGCAGGTGACCGTGGCCGCCGAGCCGCACGGCCGGGACATCGACGAGGAGGGGGCCCGATGAACGCAAGCGGTGTGGCGATCCGCGCGGGCATCCGCCGTGGCCTGGCGGAGATCAGGCAGATGCTGACCAGCGGGCCGGACCTGCTCAGCGTGCTGTTCTTCCCGACCATCACGCTGATCGTGATGTACTTCCTGAGGGATTCGACGTTGCCGGGCACGGACATCTCCGTCGGCTCGGCCGCCATGCCCGGCGTGCTGGGCATGCAGGTCGCTTTCGCCGGGCTGGTCGGCGTGTCGGCGTCGCTGATGGTGGAGCGCGAGGACGGCACGCTGCTGCGCGCCAAAGCGGTGCCCAACGGCATGTTCGGTTACCTGGTCGGCAAGATCATCGTCGGTGCGTTCGACGGCGCGCTCGCCATGCTGATCGTGTTGATTCCCGGGCTGTTCCTGCTGGACGGGTTCCGGATCGAAAGCCTGAACGCGTGGCTGACGCTGGCCTGGGTGCTGGCGCTCGGGCTGATCGCCACCATGCCGATCGGGGCGATGATCGGTTCGCTGTCGGACAACCCGCGCAACATGGGCCTGGTGATGCTGCCGCTGCTGGGCCTGGTGGCGATCTCCGGCGTCTTCTACCCCATCACCGCGCTGCCCGGCTGGGTGCAGTTCATCGCCCAGCTGTTCCCGATCTACTGGCTCGGCCTCGGCATGCGGTCGGCGCTGCTGCCCGATGCGGCCGCGGCGGTGGAGATCGGCGGATCGTGGCGGTATGCGGAGATGATCGGCGTACTCGGGGTGTGGATCGTCGTCGGGCTGATCTTCGCCCCGATCCTGCTGCGCAGGATGGCCAGGCGAGAATCGGGATCGACGGTGGCCGCCCGACGGGACCGTGCCTTGCAGCGTGTGCAGTGAATGGTGAGCAGTCGAGCAGATTCGGCAGCAGGCGAGCGTGAGGTGTGCCCGACATGAGCGAAGTGATCTACAACCGGATCGCGATGCTCCGTGCCGAGCGCGGCATCTCACGCCGCCAGCTGGCCGACGCCCTCAAGGTCCACTACCAGACGATCGGGTATTTGGAGCGCGGCGAATACAGCCCCAGCCTGTACCTGGCGCTGAAGATCGCCGAGTACTTCGACGTGCCGGTCGAAGTGGTGTTCTCCACCAAACCGTTCCCGCGGCTGGGCAGCGAGGAGACCAACCATCGCGGCAACCGGGCTCCTTCGGACGTCGGCCAGGGGTGACCGCTGCGGTCGGGCACGAGCGCGGCGGGCCGGTCACGGTGCGCGGGCAGCGGATCGGCTGAACGCACCCTCCGGCAACCGCCGACCGGTAGGCCCGACCGCCACAAGCAACGCCGCGATCCGACCACGGCCGCGCCAGCAGCTCCTCCGCCATCCCGTTCGACCACACGGTCCGGACACGGTCCGGCAAGCCCGGCCGCGGGTGCGCGGGGCGGCAGCTCGGCCGCAGTACCCGGGCCGCAGTCCAGTCGTGGTAGTCGGGTGACCGCCCGGTCGTGGTGCACAGACGGTGCCCGGCCGACTGTTCTGCCAGGAGGTCGGCCTGTCGTACAGCCAGCCGGGATGGCTGCGCTCCTATCGGTACGTGCTGCAGCTCCTATCGGTACGTGCTGCAGTATCTGCATTCCCTGGGCGCGCCGTGCACAGCCCGCATGACCGGCGGCAGGTACCTCGCCCGCCGAAAGCACGGTGAGACACACGATGCGCCGTTGCCGAACGCCGGTACGCCGCCGGGCCTGACCAGCCACGGCCACCCTGGCCGGTCGCCGCAGCGGGAACGAAGTTTGCTCCGGCAGCGAACGGAAGGCGCGCCCGTGTCGCGAACACCAGCGCGATCCAGCCGAGACCGAGGCCGTTCCGCCGTCAGTCGCGTTCGACCATGCAGTCCAGATAGGGCCCGAAGAGCTCGGCCAGCGCGGCGGCGGTCTGCTCCGCGGGCGCGGTCGCGGTCGCCGCGTGGCTGATGGCCAGCCGGGTCACGTTCTCCGCCACCAGCCGGACCGCGTGATCCGGCACGTCCGGCCAGGTCCGGGTGAGCACGCCGGTGAGCTGGTCGGTGGCGAACGTGAGCACCGGCCCCGCCTGGTTGGTCAGCAGCGGCAGCAGGCCGTCGTCGCCACGGCCGCTGACGATGGCGGCGATCAGCGGGTCCTGCTCGGCGGACTTGAGGAAGACCTCGACCGCGGCGGCCAGCGCGGCGCGCGGGTCGTCGGCGTGCGCGGTGATGGCGTCCTCCACCGCGGCCAGGAAGCGGCTCGCCTCGTGCAGCACGAACGCCTGCGCGAATCCCTGCCGCGACCCGAACTCGTTGTACAGCGTCTGCCTGCTCACCCCGGCGGCCTTGGCCACGTCGGCCATCCGGGTCTCCGCCCACGACTTCTCCGCGATCAGGTCACTGGCCGCGTTGAACAACGTCTCCCGCAACAGCTGGCGGGCCGCCTCCGGATACTGCATGCGATTGCGCGGTCGGGTCACGTCTGACGACGTTTGCATCACCCGCGTGCCGTGTCAACCAACTTGACACGGCTCACCCGAGGGCGGCGAACACTTCGTCGACGGTGGCACCGGGCCGACTGGTGATCAGCCCGCGCACGATGCGGACGTCCTTCGGCCGGTTCATGCTCACCGCGGCCACCAGCCGCCCGCCGCGCCGGAACACCGCGGTGAACTCGTGCTCCTCGACCCGTCCGCGCACGGTCACCTCGTCGTCGGCCGCCGGCCACCCGGCGACGTGCAAGCTCTTGCCGTACTGGTCGGACCAGCACCACGGCACCTTGTCGAAGACCGTGCGCTCACCGAGCATGCCTGCCGCCGCCGCTGTGCCCTGTTCCTGCGCGTTGGTCCAGTGCTCCACGCGCTGACGGCCACCCAGGTGGACGTTCGGCAGGCACGCCACGTCGCCTGCCGCGAACACTCCCGGCGCCGAGGTCCGCAGGTACTCGTCGACGACGATCCCGCCGAACCGCTCGTCCACCGCGATGCCCGCTCGAGCGGCCAGCTCGGTGTTCGGCGCGATGCCCACCGCCACCAGCACCGTGTCGGCCGTCCACTGCCGCCCCGTGGTGTCGGTGACCCGTACGCAGCCATTGGCAGGCTCGAACGTCGCGACCTGCACGCCCGTGTGCAGCTCCACGCCGTGCCGGCGATGCAGCTCGGCATACGGCTCGGCCAGCTGCGGCGGCAGCAGTCGCGACATGGGATGCCGCTCGGCTTCCAGCAGCACGACCGAGCAACCCAGACCGCTCGCGGTGGCCGCGACCTCGCCGCCGATCAACCCGGCGCCGACGACCAACAGCGAGCTGCCCGGCCGCAACCTGTGCCGGAGGGCGGCCACGTCGCCGATGGTGCGCAGGGTGAACACCCCCGGCACAGCGGCCGCGTGCGGCAACTCGCGTGCACGACCTCCGGTGGCCAGCAGGAGCTGGTCGTAGGCCAGCTCGTCTCCGTCGTCGAGCTCCAGCGTGCGGGACTCCACGTCCAACGCGACCACCCGCCTGCCGGTGCGCAGCTCGATGCCCTGCTGCTCCCACACCTCCGGCGGCCGCAACCGGATCCGCTCCTCCGGCGTCTTGCCGCTGAGCAGATCCTTCGACAGCGGAGGGCGGCGATACGGCGGGTGCGGCTCGTCGCCGATCAGGACGACCCGGCCCTGGTAGCCGCCGGTGCGCAGCCGCAGCGCGGCGCTCGCACCGGCGACACCTGCGCCCACGATGACCGTCGTCGCGCTCACCGTGCTCAGCCGACCGGCTCGAAATCGATCTTGTCACGCACCCCGCAGTCGGGACAGTTCCAGTCGTCGGGGACCTCGGACCAGGGGGTGCCCGCCGGGAAACCCTCCCGTGGGGCACCGACCTCCTCGTCGTAGACGTACTCGCAAACCGGGCACTGGTACTTGCTCATGTCTCCTTGGCCTCACGCGGATGCCGCTTTCGCGCCGTAACGGGCCAGCACCTTGTCCCGCTTCGGCGGATGAATGTTCGCTTTGGTGATGTCGCCGTTGTAGTGCGCCAGCAGCCTCTTGTCCATCACCTTGCGCCACAGCGGCGGGATCAACGCCAGCAGGATCATCGTCGCGTATCCGGCGGGAAGCTGCGGAGCCTCCTCGTAGTCGCGCAGAGCCTGGTACCGGCGCGTCGGGTTGGCGTGGTGGTCACTGTGCCGCTGCAAGTGGTACAGGAACACGTTGGTCACCACGTTGTTCGAGTTCCAGCTGTGCCGTGCGGTCGGCCGCTCGTACCGGCCGCCCTTCGCCGTGCGCTGCCGCAGCAGCCCGTAGTGCTCGAGGTAGTTGACCACCTCCAGCAGGGAGAAGCCGAAGAACGCCTGGATGAGCAGCATCGGCAGGACCTCCCAGCCGAACGCGGCGATCAGCGCCCCGTACAGCACCACCGACATCAGCCAGGCGGACAGCACGTCGTTGCGCAGCGTCCACGGGCCGCGGTTGCTGCGGGCCAGCCGCTTCTTCTCCAGCGCCCATGCGCTGCGCAGGCTGCCGGAGACGGTGCGCGGCCAGAACCGGTAGAACGACTCGCCGACCCGCGAACTGGCCGGGTCCTCCGGGGTGGCGACCCGCACGTGGTGGCCGCGGTTGTGCTCGATGAAGAAGTGACCGTAGAACGTCTGGGCCAGCGCGACGCGGGCCAACCACCGCTCGTACTCGACCTTCTTGTGCCCCAGCTCGTGCGCGGTGTTGATGCCGATGCCCGCCACCACGCCGACCGAGATCGCCAGGCCGAGGCGGTCGAACCACGTCATGTCGTAGGTCGTCCACATCCAGCAGGCCAGCACCAGCCCGGCGTACTGGATGGGCAGGAACAAGTAGAGGATCCAGCGGTAGTAGCGGTCGTTCTCCAGCCACTCGATCAGCTCGTCCGGCGGATTCTCCCCGTCGGTGCCGATGATCAGGTCCAGCAGCGGGATCAGCCCGAACACCACGATCGGAGCCATCCACCAGACCAGGTGCATGGCCCAGGTGCCCTCCCAGCTCTGGTAGCCGAGCCAGATGAGGAACGGGATCGCGGGCACCACCAGGCCGAGCATCCAGGCGTATCGCTTCGGATCGCGCCAGCTCACTTCGTCCCGGCTCGCGCCGTCGTTGCCGGATGCGGCCTGCCCGTTGCCGTCCGGAACACCTTGACCTGCGGCGACCGATGTCATGACCACGCCTCCTCGCGTGCTCGCGACCCAGGCGATCTGGGTGTAACTTGGAGTTACACGTAACGTTGACACGAGCGGCCAGCCGTGTCAACAGACCGACACCTGAACGCAGGATGTAAAGCGCGCACACCGAGCCGACACCCGGCACATCCGCGCAGGCCACCGATCACCGGGCACCGCCACGAATCGCGGCACGGTCAGGTGCCGGGCAGTCCGACGGCAGCCGGTCACCTCTCCTGAAGCCACCGTCACCGCTTCGCCTACGGCTCGGAGGCGAACTCGACGCCGGCCCGATCGGCCGCAGTCAAGACATCCAGCAGCCGCGTCAGATCGCACTGCTGCGCCTCGTCGAGCCGCCCGACGAACGGCGCCAGCTCGGCCACGACATCCCGCCGCACCTTGTCGAACAGCTCCCGCCCCTGCTCGGTGAGCGCGACGTCCACCGCCCGGCGATCCTCCGGCGACCGACCCCGGACCATCAGGCCGCGCCGCTCGGCGCGCTCCACCAGGCCCGACATCGTGGACTTGTCCAGGCCGAGAAACGCCGCGAGCTCGGTCATCCGGGGCCGGCGATCTCGCAGGATCCCCAGCACGCGCAGCTGCGTCAGGGACAAGTCGTGCGCCGCACCGGCCCGGGTCAGCACGGCCATGACCCGGAACGTCGTACGCACCAGGGCATCCATCAGGTCCTCGTCCGCGGCCATGCCCGGATCCTACTTGACATTGTTGGCATTACCAACCAAAGTGGTGTGGGCGTTAGTTGGATTTACCAACAACTTGTAATACCAACCACTTGGAGGAGTCATGCACGCCGCCGTTCTCACCGACTTGGCCGCACCGCCGCAGTACGGCGAGCACCCCGATCCGGTCGCCGAAGGGCCGGGGGAAGCCGTGGTCGAGGTCCTTGCCGCGCCACTGCACCGGCTGACCCGAGGACACGCGACCGGGTCGCACTACGCGGCCCGGGCCACGCTCCCCCTGGTTCCCGGCGTCGACGGCGTCGTCCGCGACGAGAACGGAAGGCTCTGGTACGCGGTCCTGCGCGACCGTCCGCTCGGCACGTTCGCCGAACGCACGGTCATCGATCGCCGCTACACCGTGCCGCTGCCGGACGACATCGACCCGGTGCGCATCGCGGCCGCGATGAACCCGGCAATGGCCTCGTGGCTGGCGCTGCGCCGCCGCGTCACGTTCCGGCCGGGCAGCCGGGTGCTCGTCCTCGGCGCCACCGGCGTCGCCGGCCGGATGGCCGTGCAGATCGCCAGGCACCTGGGGGCGTCGTACGTGGCTGCGGCGGGCCGGAACCCGTCCCGCCTGGCCGGGCTGACCGACCTGGGAGCCGACGCCGCGGTGACCTACGACCAGATCGACTCGGTGGCCAACGCCGACGTAGTGCTCGACTTCGTGTGGGGCGAACCGTCTGCTCGCGCGATGCGCTCGGTGGTGATGTCCCGCGCTTTGCGTTCCACCGCGCTCGACTGGATTCAGATCGGTTCGGTCGCCGGGCAGACCCTCGAACTCGACGCGGAACTGCTCCGGGCCGCCCGGGTGCAGCTGTGCGGAAGCGGCGTCGGCTCGGTGGCCCTGCCGGACATCCTCACCGAGCTCCCAGCCATCGCCGATGCGGTGCACAGCAGCGCGATCGACGTGCCTGCACGCCCGGTGCCGCTTGCCGATGTGGCCGAGACGTGGGACGCCTCCAGCGACGACCGCGTCGTCTACGTGCCGTAGCCGTGGCTCGGCCCCGCCCCGGGCTGGTCGAACACCACCAGCGTTCGGCCGCCGTCGCCCTTGGCGAGGCGGTCGAACGCCTCCGGGGCGTCTTCCAGGCGAATGCGATGGGTGATCAGGGCGCCGAGGTCGAGCCTGCCGTCGAGCACCGCTTTCGCCAGCTCGGGCACGTCGACGTCGGGATCGGCAGTGCCGTAGATGGAGCTGCTGAGCGTGCGGGCGAAGTGGTAGAGCTCCAGCCCGTTGAACGACACGTGATCATCGCGGGAGCCGACGCCGAGCGTGATCACCCGCCCGCCACGCCTGGTGCTCGACCACGCCGTCCGGATCGCCGCCGAACGTCCGACGCACTCGAAGGCGACGTCCGCACCGCGCCCTTCGGTCATCGCGCGGACTGTCTTCGGAGCCGACTTGTCGGCGACGACGAAGTCCGTGGCGCCGGCGGCCTTGGCCAGATCGGCTTTGCTCTCGTTGACGTCGAGCGCCACGATCCGGCCTGCCCCGGCCAGCCGCGCCCCGAGGATCACGGACAGGCCGACCCCGCCGAGGCCGACCACGGCGACCGACTCCCCCTGCCGCACCCTCGCCGTGTTGCGCACAGCGCCCACGCCGGTGAGCACGGCACAGCCGAGGAGGGCGGCCTCCGCCAGCGGCAGCTCGGCCGGCACCGGGATCACGGCGTTCTCCCCCACCAGCACTTCCTCGGCCAGTCCCCCCACGCCGAGCGTGACGTGTGTTTCCGTACCGTCCGCCAGGCGGCCGCGCGGCACCGAGGCCACGCCCTCGTTCGTGGTGCACAGCCACGGCTCTCCTTGCCGGCAGAACCAGCACTCGCGGCACGGCGGGCTCCAGTTGAGCACCACGTGGTCACCTGCCCGCACGCGGCTGACGCCGTCACCGACCTCGGTCACGACTCCGGCCGCCTCGTGGCCGAGTACCAGGGGAAACGACGGGGCAAGCACCCCGTTCACCATGGACAGGTCGGAATGACACACGCCGGCACCCCGGACCGCCACCCGCACCTGCCCCGGCCCGGTCGGCCCGAGCTCGACGTCCGACAGCTCGAATCCGGCATCCACACCGCGTGAGATCAGCGCGCGTACCATGCCCGGCAGGCTACCCTCGCGTTGTTCCGGATTTCTGCTCTGTGAGAGCCGCTCCATCGTTCTCGATCACCCGCAGACCGGGCAAGCGTACGCGCGAGACAACTCCGAGTCCGATCAGATGGCGCAGGATGTGCCCGGCTGTTTGGATGATGTCGACTCCGGTGTCGGGCACACTGACGGCACAGTCTCGACGCCCCCGGCAACGCGCCTCCGGCGTCATCGAACCGGAGCGGTGTCGCACGGGCCGGAATCGCCCGGCGCTACAGCCTCTGGGCTTGCGTGCTCTCCAGATCGAGTCGCGCGGCGAGCACTTCGGCCAGGTGCCGCGACCGGATCCCGGCCAGTTGTTCGAACTGGGTCCGGCAGCTGAACCCGTCGGCGACCACCGCGGTGCCGGGTGGCTGGGCCGCCAGCGCGGGCAGCACACCCTGCTCGGCCACCTTGCGAGAAACCTCGTAGTGCCCGCGCTCGAAGCCGAAGTTCCCGGCCAGCCCGCAACACCCCGCGTCCAGCACGGTGGTCGCCGCACCGGTGGCGCGGAGCAACGCTGCGTCAGGACCGGCGCCCATGACGGCGTGCTGGTGGCAATGCACCTGCAGGGCTGCCTGCTCGCCCTCCTTCGCCTTCGGCACCTCCCAGTCCGGAGCGAACTTCGCCAGCAGCTCGGCGAGGGTGTACGTGTTGTCGGCGAGCATCCGCGCGTCGGCGTCGTCCGGGAGCAGTTCGGTGGCGTCCGACCGGAACAGCGCGGCACAACTGGGTTCCAGCACCAGCATGGGCACGCCCGCCGACACCACCGGCGCCACCGTGCGCAGCGCGTGGCGGAGCTTGCGCCGGGCCGCCTTCAGCTGCCCGGTGCTGAGCCAGGTCAGCCCGCAGCACACCGGCCGCGACGGCAGCAGCACGTCGAACCCGGCCGCCCGCAGCACCCGCACGGCCGCCTGCCCGATGGCCGGGGCGAAGTAGTTGGTGAACGTGTCCGGCCACAGCAGCACCGACTTCTCCGGCAACGGTTCCTGCCGCAGGCCCTGGTCGAACACCTCGGTGAACGGACGCCGGGCGAAGGCCGGGATACGACGCTGGGGCGCGATACCACCCATGCGCTTGACCAGCCCGCTGGTGATCTTCGACGAAGCGACCCAGTTGACCACCCGCGGAGCCTTGGCGGCGATCCGCGCCAGCCGGGGCAGCCAGCCCATCGAGTAGTGCGACGCAGGCCGCAGCCGATGCTTGTACCGCTGGTACAGGTACTCCGACTTGTAGCTGGCCATGTCGACGCCGACCGGGCAGTCGATCTTGCAGCCCTTGCACGACAGGCACAGATCCAGTGCTTCGGCGACTTCCGGTGATTTCCAGCCCTTGGTGACCGTCTCGCCGAGCAACATCTCCTGCAGCACCCGAGCCCGGCCACGGGTGGAGTCCTTCTCGTCCCTGGTGGCGCGATAGCTCGGGCACATCACGCCGCCGGAGCCGGTGCGGCAGCGCGCGACACCGACACAGCGATGCACGGCCCGGCCCAGCTCGCCGCCGTCCTCCCGCAAGGCCAGCTCGACCCGCGGCGTCCGCCACCGGTGGCGCATGCGCAGGTCGTCGGCAACCCCCGCCGGATCCACGATCACCCCGGGGTTGAGCCGCCCCCGCGGGTCCCAGATCGCCTTGAACCGGCCGAACGCCCGGATCAGTTCGTCGCTGTACATGGTGGGCAGGTGCTCGGACCGGGCACGGCCGTCCCCGTGCTCGCCGGACAGCGTGCCGCCGTGCGCCACCACCAACTTGGCCGCCTCCGCCATGAACCGCCGGAAATGCGCGACCCCGTCGTCCGATTGCAGGTTGAAGTCCAGCCGGACGTGCAGGCAGCCTTCACCAAAATGCCCGTACACCACGCCCTTCAGGCCGAACTGGTCCAGCAGGCGGTGGAAGTCGCGCAAGTACGCGCCGAGGTTGCGGGGCGGCACGGCGGCGTCTTCCCAGCCCGGCCAGGACAGCACCCCGTCGACCGAGCGGGTGGCCAGCCCGGAGCCGTCCTCACGGATCTTCCACACGGTGCGCTGCGCCGCCGGATCCTCCACCACCCGGACGTCCAGCACACCGTCGATGCCCCGCAGCGCCTTGACCATCTCCTCGGCTTCCCACGCGGCCGCCTCCACGTCCACCAGCAGCCACGCCGATCCCCTGGGCAGCACCCCCTCGGGGACCGCGTCCGGACGACGATCACGGAGCACGTCGAGGATGCGGTCGTCCATGCCTTCGCACGTCAGCGGCTTGTGTTCAAGGATCGCCGGGACGGCGTCGGCCGCCGCGATCGAATCCGGGAAGCCCACCACGATCAGCCGTTGGCACTGCGGCAGGGGCACCAGCTTGATCGTCGCAGCCAGCACGATCACGCACGTGCCCTCGCTGCCGACGAGTGCCCGCGCCGCGTTGCAGCCGTTCTCCGGCAACAGGTGATGCAGCGCGTAACCGGAAACCTGGCGGGAGAACCGGCCCAGCTCGCTACGCAGCACCGCCTGATGCTCCTCGGCCAGCCCCCGCAGCGCGGCGTGGATGCGCCCCGGCCTGCCGCCCCGGCTGATCACCACGTCCAGCTCCGACTGGCTCATCGGACCGAGCGTCATCCTGGTGCCGTCGTAGCAGAGCACGTCCAGCTCGAGGACGTTGTCCGAAGTCCGTCCCCACGCGACCGAGTGCGAGCCGCACGCGTCGTTGCCGATCATCCCGCCGATCGTGCAGCGGGCATGGGTCGACGGGTCCGGCCCGAACCGCAGCCCGTACTCGGCAAGCACGGCGTTGAGCGCCCCGGGCACGACGCCGGCTTCCACCCGCGCCGTCCTGGCGTGCGGATCGACGGAGATGATCCGGTTCATGTGCCGCGACAGGTCGAGCACCACGCCGGAGCCGATCGCGTTGCCGGCGATCGACGTGCCACCACCTCGCGTGGTGATCGGCACGTCGTGCTCGGCGCACACCTGCACGGCAGCGGCCACGTCGTCGGCGTCGCGCGGAAACACCACGCCCAGCGGGACTTTGCGGTAGTTCGACGCGTCGGAGCTGTACTCGGCGCGGCGTCGAGCAGAGAAATCCACCTCGCCACGAACGGCACTTGTCAGCGCGTCGGCCAGTTCGGAGAGCCACATCGCGCTTCAGTCTGCCGTTCTACACCGGATTCGCAACCGATCTCAACCGTTGCGCACCGGCTGGAGTGATCATCGAACGGGCGTGCTTTGCCGGGCTGTCCGGGGCTTCCCGGTCGGCCAGGTAGTACCAGTCGCACTGGGTCCGTTCCGGCGTCACGTCCAGCACCGCGAAACCGTGCGAATCCATCTCCGCGTACTTCAGGTGGCGATTGAGCGTGCGGGCCGCCGTTTCCACCGCGATCGAGGCGGTTCGCGGCGGCACACCGGCGATGTCGTCCAAGTTGTCCGAAGTCACCGACGGGACGACGAACTCGGTCGCCACCGTCGGCGACAGCGGGTACGCACCGGCGTCGACCGGGATCTCGGCAGCGAACGACATGTGGATGTCGCCGGTCAGGAAGACCGTGTCGCGCACTCGCTCGCGGCGCAGCTGCCGGACCAGCTGACGCCGCTCGTACTGGTAGCCGTCCCACTGGTCGTAGTTGATCGGCCCGCCGTCCTCGGGCAACAGGCCGAGCAGGTCCGCCAACGGCTTGCCGATGATGCGCGGCACCGGTGGAAGCAGCAACGGCGCGAACATCACCGACGTGCCGATCAGCTTCCACTGCACGTCGGCGCGCAACGACTCCTGCAGGAACGCCAGCTGCGCATCGCCCGCCATGACCTGATCCGGGTCGTCCGCCCGGCCTGCCTGTCCGACGTCGAGCTGACGAGAGCGATAACTGCGCAGGTCGAGCATGGTGAGTTCGGCCAGCGCGCCGAACCGAAGCCTGCGGTAGATCACGCCGCCCGGCCCGAGCCGGACCGGCATCCACTCCCGGTACGCCTGCTTGGCCGCGGCACGGCGCTCGGCCCAGGTGCCCTCGGAACCCTCGGTGTGGTTCTCCGCGCCACCGGACCACGCGTCGTTGGCGAACTCGTGGTCGTCCCAGGTGACGATCCACGGGCACGCGGCATGCAGCGCCTGCAAGCTCGGATCGGTCTTGTACTGCGCGTGGCGTCGCCGGTAGTCCGACAGCGTGGTCATTTCGTGCGGCGGATCATGCGGCCGGAACGTGCCGTACTCGTTGGGCCCGTACTCGTACAGGTAGTCGCCGAGGTGCAGGACGGCATCCAGATCGCCGCGTTCGGCCATCCGCCGGTAAGCGGCGAAGTGCCCGGCCTGCCAGTTGGCACACGACACGACACCGAACCGCAGGCGGGCAGGCACGACCCCGTCGGCCGGAGCGGTCCGGGTGCGCCCGACCGGTGAAGAGCTGCCGAGGCAGGAGAACCGGTAGTAGTACTCGGTCCCCGGCCGCAAACCCCCGGCGTCGACCTTGACCGTGTGGTCGCGGTCCGGCCCGGTGGTCACCTCGCCACCGGCGACCACGGAGGTGAAGTCCGCGTCGGTGGCGACTTGCCAGGTGACGGCGACCTGCGGGCCTCGGCCGGAACCGGGCACGGCGTCGGCGGCCGGGGTCACCCGGGTCCAGAGGATGACGCGATCCGGCAACGGATCGCCCGACGCCACACCGTGGCGAAAGACGTCCGTTTGAGCACGCGCGAAAGGCAAGCTCAGCGCGGGGACGGCCAGGGCGGCGGCCCCGCCTGCTCGGATGACCGAGCGGCGACGGATCCGGGGCATGCGGGAAGCGGTCTCGGGGTCCGATGGCTCGCGCATGGCTGGTTCAACGGCTGGCCCGCCGGAAGGAAACGATCTTGCCGGCACGTTCCCCGGAAAGGCGGAGCCGCGCGGCGTGATCCGGATACGGGCGTGTCCGGAATGACTTCGGAATGGTCACGATTGATCGGTCAAGGAGTGAAACCCGTCACGTTCAGACCCTAGTCTGCAGTGGCCGGGGTTACCGGCGGTCGCAGCAGCCGAGCTGGGAAAGGCCAACGATGACCACGACTGGCGAGATCGCGCTGACACATCAGAGTGGCAAGAAGGTACGGACGCTGCCGGAGGCGTTCCAGGAAACCGCCCGGCTACGCCCGTCCGCGGTGGCGTTGCGGACGCCGGGGAACAAGGTCGCCATCACCTGGCGGGAGTACGCCGACCGGGTACGCAAACTCGCCGCCGGGTTCGCCGCTCTGGGGGTCGGCCACGGCGACACGGTCGGCGTGCTGCTGACCAACCGGCCGGAGTTCCACCTGGTCGACACGGCCGCGCTGCACCTCGGCGCCGCGCCGTTCTCCATCTACATCACCTCGTCGCCGGAGCAGATCAGCTACCTGTTCAGCAACGCCGACAACAAGGTGGTCGTCACCGAGCAGAAGTTCCTCAAGACGATCCAGGCGACTCAGTCGGACGTCGAGCACGTCGTGGTGGTCGACGGCGAGGCGGGCGAAGGCACGCTGACGCTGGACGACGTCATGGCACGCGGTTCGGACGACTTCGACTTCGAGGCCACGTGGCAGGCGGTCCGGCCGTCGGATCTGGCCACGGTCATCTACACCTCCGGCACCACCGGCCCGCCGAAGGGCGTGGAGATCACCCACGCCAACCTGATGGCCGAGGCCGACGCCATCGTCAAGCTCACCGCGACCACCGCGGACGACCGGATCACCTCGTACCTGCCGCACGCCCACATCGCGGACCGGATGACCGCGCACTACGCGAACCTGCTGATGGGCGTCCAGGTCACCACGGTGGACGACCCGCGCGCCATCGCGGCCGCGCTGCCGGACACCCGGCCGACAGTGTGGCTGGGCGTGCCGCGGGTGTGGCAGAAGCTCAAGGCGGGCGTCGAGGCCAAGCTGGCCGCGGAGGAAAGCCCGATCAAGAAGAAGCTGGCCGGCTGGGCGGTGGACGTCGGGATCAGGGCGGCCAAGCTGCGGCTGAACGGCGAGAGCGTCCCGCTGCCGCTGCGGATCCAGGCGCAGCTGGCGGACCGGCTGGTGCTCGGCAAGATCCGCCACGCGCTGGGTTTCGACCAGCTGCGGCACGGCATCAGCGGGGCGGCCGCCATCCCGATCGACACCCTGTACTTCTTCTGGGGCCTCGGCATCCCGGTCTACGAGGTGTGGGGCATGTCGGAGAACTGCGGCGGCGCCACGTCCAACGTGGCGGGTGCCAACCGGGTCGGGACGGTCGGCAGGCCGATGCACGGCATCGAGGTGAAGCTGGCGGAGGACGGCGAGCTGCTGCTGCGCGGGGCCGTGGTGATGCGCGGCTACCGCAAACAGCCGGACAAGACCGCGGAAGCGATCGACGCCGACGGCTGGCTGCACACCGGTGACATCGGCACGATCGACGAAGACGGATACGTGCGCATCGTCGACCGCAAGAAGGAATTGATCATCAACGAGGCCGGCAAGAACATGTCGCCGACCAACATCGAAAACGCGATGAAGGCGGCGTCACCGTTGATCGGCCAAGTGGTCGCGATCGGCGACAACCGGCCGTACATCACCGCGCTGGTGGTCCTGGATCCGGAAGCAGTGCAGGCCAAGAAGGATGATTTCGGCCTGGCCGAGCTGACGCCGTCCGCCGCGGCGGAGAATCCGAAGGTGCGCGACGCGGTGACCGCGGACATCCGGGAAGGCAACAAGCGGCTGTCCCGGGTGGAGCAAATCAAGCGGTTCGTCATCCTGCCGCAATTCTGGGAACCCGGCGGGGACGAAATTACGCCTACGATGAAACTGAAGCGCAAGCCGATCGCCGAGAAATACGCGGCGGACATCGAGGCCCTGTACTCGACGCCTGCCGGACCCGCGGTGATCGATCTCGGCTGACGCGGCAGCGGGCGGACCGTGCCGGACCCTCCCGCTGCCGTGCCTGCCAACGGCCAGCGGGAGGGTGTCGCATGATCCGGGTGTTCCTGGTCGACGACCACGAGGTGGTCCGCCGCGGTGTGGCGGACATGCTGGAATCCGATCCCGAGCTGGCCGTCGTCGGCGAAGCCGCCACGGCCGATCAGGCGTTGGCCAGGATCCCGGCGCTGAAACCGGACGTCGCGGTGCTCGACGTCCGGCTGCCCGACGGCAACGGGGTGGAGCTGTGCCGAGAGCTGCGCTCGTCGATGCCGCAGCTGCACTGCCTGATGCTCACCTCCTTCACCGACGAGCAGGCCATGCTGGACGCGATCATGGCGGGCGCCAGCGGTTACGTGATCAAGGACATCAAGGGCATGGACCTGGTCCGCGCGGTGCGGGACGTGGCGAGTGGCCGATCGCTGCTGGACAACCGGGCGGCCAGTGCATTGATCACCAAATTGCGCTCGGACACCAAACCGGAAGGCCCGCTGGCGTCGCTGACCGAACGGGAACGGACGTTGCTCGAGCTGATTGGGGAAGGATTGACCAACCGGCAGATCTCCGAGCGCATGTTCCTCGCCGAGAAGACGGTGAAGAATTACGTCTCCCGCCTGCTGACCAAGCTGGGGATGCAGCGCCGCACGCAGGTCGCGGTACTCGCCGCGAAGCTGCGCAACGACCAGGGCCGTTGAGCGGCCGAGGTTCCCGCATGGTTGGGGACTTTTTGCCCTTCCTGCCACCCGCCGGCGCTGAGAGCATCAGTTGCCGAGGAGGTCGGGAATGCCTAGATCCAGGGAAGCCGAGCTTCTGAAGACGGTCCAGCACTACAAGACCCTGAGTGAACAGCTGCAGCACGCGCTGGAGAGCCGGATCGCCATCGAACAAGCCAAGGGAATTCTGTCGGAACGCTACCGGATCACGGTCGACGAAGCGTTCCAGCTGCTCCGCTCGTACTGCCGCGCGCACAACCTGAAGATCGCCGATGCCGCGCGGGCGTTGACCGTTCGCCCGGAGAAGCCGACTGCACCGACGGGTCACGCGGTAGCCTGATCACCCCTACGGCCCGGCCGCCGAGGCCGGGCCGTGTTCCACGACTGGGGGATCACCAACTGAGTTCGGCGCACCGCGCCGCCGCGCTGCGCGGTTCGACCTGCATGGTCGCGTGCTCGATGTGGAAGTCGTCCGCCAGTACGCGCTGCGCCTCGGCCAGCACCTCGGCGCTGTCGGCGTCGTCGTCGATGGTCAGATGCGCCGACGCCACTTCCATACCGGACGTGAGCGTCCAGATGTGCAGGTCGTGCACGTCCGTCACGCCCGCGATGCGCTCCAGCTGGCCGGCTACCCGCTCGACGTCGATCCGCTCCGGCGCGTGCTGGAACAGGATGCGCAGCGACCGCCGCGCCAGGCCGACCGCCCGCGGCAGGACGTAGACAGCCAGGGCGACACCGATGATCGGGTCGGCGTAACGCCAGCCGGTCAGCAGGATGACGGCGCCGCTGATCAGCACGGCGACCGAGCCGACGAGGTCGGCCAGCACCTCGAGGTAGGCGCCGCGCACGCTGAGGCTCTCCTGCGCGCCGGATCTGAGCAGCAGGAAGGCCACGAGGTTGGCCACCAGGCCGACCAGCGCCGTGACGACCACCGGCAGCCCCGGCACGTCCGGCGGCGCGGCGAAGCGGGTGACGGCTTCGTAGAGCACGTAGCCCGCGACCGCGAACAGCAGCGCGGCGTTGAGCAAGGCGGAGAGCACCTCGCCCCGGTACATCCCGAACGTGCGGGTGGACGTGGGCTTGGCGACCCGCGCCAGCACGATGGCCACCAACGCCATGCCGATGCCGAACACGTCGGTGAACATGTGCGCGGCGTCGGAGAGCAGGGCCAGGGAGCCGGTGAGCACGCCGACGGCCACTTCCAGCACCAGGATCGTCAAGCCGATGCCGAACGCCGCCAGCAAGCGCTTGAGGTAGCGCCCCGATGCGTGCCCCGGCCGCGTCGGACCGTGGTGGTGGTGGTGGCCCACTGCGTCTCCCTCTCCGTCGGTCTTGCCCGAGGTAACCCACTGGGTCGGTGCGGATAACCCACCGGGTCGGTGCAGACACATTGTCAGATGCGCATATGTTCACGCAACGCCCCGGCGCCGTGATGCCGACCGCATGACAAGGCCGCTACGGGCATGCGCTACTCTTGCTACAGCACACCACACCGGTGGTTGCCCTTGTAGCTCAGTGGATAGAGCACTGCCCTCCGGAGGCAGGTGTCGCAGGTTCGAATCCTGCCAAGGGCGCACAGCGCAAGACCTGAAAGAACGGCCCCGACCAGCGGAAACGCCAGTCGGGGCCGTTTTCGTCTCCACGTGGCCTGCCACGGCCGAACCCAGCCGGACACGGGCACTTACGCGCAGTGCACGTGACGAGTCGAACGGGGCGCTGGACACGATGCCCTGACGCTTCCTGGACGCGCTGCCGGGCCACGCCGTCCTGTCCGCGCACACAGATGGGCGCAAGCGAAGCCGCCCGACTGACGACCCGCACCCACCGCCCCCCCCCGCACACACAGATGGGCGCAAGCGAAGCCGCCCGACTGACGACCAGCACCCACCGCCCCGCCCCGCACACACAGATGGGCGCAAGCGAAGCCGCCCGACTGACGACCGGCACCCACCGCCCCATCCCGCACACACAGATGGGCGCAGGTCTCCGTCACCACGCTGAGCGAGTGCCCTGCGAGAGCGCGGGCAGCCGGCCGCGCTCCGCTCAGCCGGACTGCCCGCCCTTCAGCTGCGGGAACTGGTCGTCCCGCCACTCCCCCGAACGAGCCTGCCCGGCCGACGACTGCTCCCGCTGCCTCAGCTCGACCCGGCGGATCTTGCCGGAGATCGTCTTCGGCAACTCGGCGAACTCCAGGCGGCGCACCCGCTGGTACGGCGCGAGGTGTTCCCGGGCGTACTTGAGGATGTCGAACGCGGTCTGCTCGGTCGGCTCGTAGCCGGGAGCCAGCGCCACGTAGGCCTTCGGCACCGCCAGCCGCACCTCGTCCGGAGCGGGCACGACCGCCGCCTCGGCCACCGCCGGGTGCTCGATGAGCACGCTCTCCAGCTCGAACGGGCTGATCTTGTAGTCGGACGCCTTGAACACGTCGTCGGTCCGGCCGATGTAGGTGATGTAGCCGTCCTCGTCCCGGGAAGCCACGTCGCCGGTGTGGTAGAAGCCGCCCGCCATGGCTTCCGCGTTGCGTGCCTCGTCGCCGCGATAGCCGGTCATGAGCGCCACCGGATGTGCCGACAGGTCGAGGCAGATCTCCCCCTCGCCGACGCCTTCGACCACCTTCCCGGTGGTGGGGTCGACCAGGACCGTCGGAATCGCAGGCAGCGGCCGCCCCATCGAACCCGGCTTCACCGGCGAGCCCGGGGTGTTGCCGATCTGCGCAGTCGTCTCCGTCTGGCCGTAGCCGTCCCGGATGGTCACGCCCCACCGGCGCTCCACCTGGCTGATCACCTCGGGGTTGAGCGGTTCACCGGCGGCCACCAGCTCCCGCAACGACTCCGGCTTGCCACCCAGATCCGCGTTGATCAGCATCCGCCAGACCGTCGGCGGAGCGCAGAACGAGTTCACCGCCTCGTCGCGCAGCCGGGTCAGCAACGACGCCGCGTCGAATCGCGCGTAGTTGTACACCAGCACGGTCGCCTCGGCGTTGTACGGCGCGAAGAAGCACGACCACGCGTGCTTGGCCCAGCCGGGCGAGGAGATGTTCAGGTGGACGTCACCGGGGCGGATGCCCAGCCAGTACATCGTCGACAGATGCCCCACCGGGTACGAGGCCTGCGTGTGGACCACCAGCTTCGGCCGGGACGTCGTGCCGCTGGTGAAGTAGAGCAGCAGCGTGTCGTCCGGGGCCGTGCCCGGGTGCTCCACCACGGGGTTCTCGATCCCGTAGGCCTGCTGCAGGTTCAGCCATCCGTCGGCGGGGCCGACCGACACCTTCCGGTAGTCCCCGGGCACGTCGGCGAACTTCCCGGTGTCGCCCGGGTTGCAGACCACCATGCTCGCCTCGGCGCGCTCGACACGGTCCAGCAGGTCCTTCGGGCCGAGTGCCGTGGTCGCCGGGAGGATGACCGCGCCCACCTTCATCACGCCGAGCATCACGTCCCACAACTCGACCTGATTGCCGAGCATGACGAGCACGACGTCGCCCTTGCCGATCCCGTTCTCCCGCAGCCAGGCGGCGACCTGGTCGGACCGGTGCGCCATCTGCGCGAACGAGACCGACGTGCGCTCACCCGCCTCGTCGAGGATCACCAGGCCCGGGCGGTCGTTGCCCCGGGCGATCTCGTCGAACCAGTCGTGCGCCCAGTTCCACCGCGGCCCCACGTCGGGAAACGTGAACTCGGCGGCGGCCTGGTCGTAGTCGTCACGGAGGTCGAGCAAACGGTCAC
Source organism: Thermocrispum agreste DSM 44070 (assembly GCF_000427905.1). Taxonomy (GTDB): domain Bacteria; phylum Actinomycetota; class Actinomycetes; order Mycobacteriales; family Pseudonocardiaceae; genus Thermocrispum; species Thermocrispum agreste. The sequence goes on from NZ_ATYX01000007.1 coordinate 155,479, forward strand.
GGGCGGCCCGGAACCGGGCGGTCGAGGTTGCGGTGTCCACGCTGACTCCCTTGCAGACGGTTCGCATCGGTGACGACGGCGAGGGTGGTCAAGGTCCGCCGAATGCGCAAGACCCGTCACTTCGATCGGGGGGCCGGCAGGCGCACCGCACCGCGCATGCCGGTGCCGCGCCCGGCCGGGCACATCACTACCGTGGTGCCAGCAGCCGCTCTCGCCGAAACGAGGACATCGACGCCTGATGACCAGCGACATCGACTTCGACGGTGCGCACGTCTATGCCATTCCGATGCGCACTCGCTTCCGTGGCATCACAGTGCGGGAGGGCATGCTGATCCGCGGCCCCGCCGGGTGGGCCGAGTTCTGCCCGTTCGCCGACTACGACGACGTCGTGTCGGTGTCCTGGCTGGCTGCCGCCGTCGAACAATGCGCCGTGGGATGGCCTGAGCCGGTACGCGATCGCATCCCGATCAACTGCACCGTCCCGGCCGTCGATCCGGTGCGCGCTCACGACATCGCGGCACGTTCCGGCTGCAGCACCGCCAAGGTCAAGGTCGCCGACCATCCCGACTCGCTCTCGGAAGACCTCGCCCGCGTGGAAGCCGTACGCGACGCGCTCGGCCCGAACGGCGCCATCCGGGTGGATGCCAACGGCGTGTGGGATGTCGACACGGCCGTGACGCACATCCGGCGGCTCGACCGCGCCGCCGGCGGCCTCGAGTACGTCGAGCAACCGTGCCGCACGATCGAGGAATTGGCCGCTGTCCGCCGCAAGGTCGACGTACGCATCGCCGCAGACGAGTCCATTCGCCGCGCCGAGGATCCCATGCGCGTCGCGGTCGCGGGCGCGGCGGATGTGGCCGTGATCAAGTGCACGCCGCTCGGCGGGGTGCGTCGAGCACTGCGCGTGGCCGAAGCCGCCGGGCTGCCCTGCGTGGTTTCCTCGGCGCTGGAAACGAGCGTCGGTCTGTCCGCCCAGCTGGCGCTGGCCGGGGCGTTGCCCGAACTCGACTTCGCCTGCGGCCTCGGCACGCTCGCCCTGCTCGAGGGAGACGTCGTTGCCGATGCCTGCTCACTGCGGCCGACCGACGGATACCTCCCCGTACCGCGGACGCCACCTGCCCCTGACCCGGTACTGCTCGAAACCTATGCCCCCGACCCCGCGCGAGCTGCGTGGTGGCGTGACCGGCTGGCGCGCGTCCGCGCGCAGCTCGCATCCGCCGAGCAAGTTTGACGCCGTCAGCGCCCGATTTGCACCTCGTCCGCGAGAACCAGCAGCTCCTTGCGCACCAGATCCGGGCGTTCGTCGACGATGAAGTGCCCGCAGCCCGGCACGCGCTCGAGGGTGTAGCTGTCGGCGCGCGCGGTTTCCGCCGCCGCCAACGCGGGGTGGATGGCCGGGTCGTTCATCCCGAACAGGGCGCGGATCGGCACGGTTGCGCGTCGGCGCTCCGGATGCCGGGCCAATGCCGGGAACTCGTGCAGCACGAACGTGCGGTAGGTGTCGCGGGCCGCCTTCGCGCTGACCGGATTGCGGAAGGCGTCCGCGAAGATGCGCGCCGCCGATGCGTCCACCCCCGCTTTCACGAGCAGCGTGTGGACGAAAGCGGTGTGGCGGTGCAGGGGAACGCCGGCGACCGCAACCACCGGCTGATACCCGAACCGCCACAAGTGCGGCAGCACCGTGGACGGTCGCTGCCAGGGGTGGGCGATGTTCAGCGCCAGCAAGCCCGCGATGCGTTCCGGTGCCCGCAGCGCCACCAGATACCCGATCCACCCGCCCCAGTCGTGCCCGGCCAGCAGGACCCGGTCGAGCCCGAGCTCGTCGAGCAAAGCCAGTACGTCACTGGCCACGGCCTCCTTCGACCATCGGTGCGGTGCCGGCCCCGACCAGCCGTATCCGGGCAAGTCGGGAGCGATGACGCGCATGCCGTCCGGTGGGTCGGCGAGCAGGTCCCGGTAGCAGTAGTGGTGCTGTGGCCAGCCGTGCAACGCCAGCACCGGGGTGCCCGATCCCGCTTCGGTCACGTGGAAGCGCACTCCCCTGGCGACGACCGTGTGCCGTCGCACGCCGGGAATCTCCGGCGGCGCCGATGCCTGCCGAGCGGTCATGCCCTGATCATCGGCCACCGACCGTGAACCCGGCCAGTCCCACGGCTGGCGAGCGGAGATCCCGTCACGCCGCGCACAGTCTCTCCACCGCGTCCGCCGCACGTTCGGCGCCGCCGCTGCGCCGTACTTCGTCGCGCAACTCGGCCAAGCGGTCCGCCTTGTCCATGGCTGCATCGACCGCTGCGCGCAGCCCCTCCGGAGTCAACGGTTCGCCGGGCCGGGTTCCGGCTCCGATCTCCACCAGGGTGTTCGCGTTCAGGAACTGGTCGACGGCCTGCAGCAGCACCACCGTCGGCACCCCGAACCACAACGACTCCCCCGCACTGGCCATGCCTGCGTGCATGACGAACACCGATGCGTGTTCGAGCACGTCCAGCTGCGGCTGGGTGCGTGCGGCCGTGATCCCGTCGGGCAATGGGGCGAGCGAAGCGGGGTCGACCTTCCCGGTGGCCAGCACCACGCGGTAGTCCCCGGCCAGCCCTTCGACACAAGCCCGGTAGATGTCCGGGCGCTGGGTGTAGCTGGTGCCCAGCGCCACGTACACCAATGGCCGGTCATCGCCGGGCTCCGGTGCCCAGCCGGTACGGCGTGCCGGGTCGGGACACGGTCCCGCAAACACGTACCGGCTGGAGACCCGGTCGGCGTTGGGTTGCAGAACCTTCGGGATCAGCACGACGCACGAGTCCGGCTTGCCGAGGAAATCGTCCGGGTCGACGACCATGCCGTGATCATCGAGCCACCTGCGCAGCGTGGCGTAGTAGCGCTGCCCGGTCGGCGACGCCTTCAGCTGCCGGGTGTGCTCGGCGATCTCCTCATCCATGCCCTCCCAGGCGACGTACGCGGTGGACAGCTGCACCGCGGGCACGCCCCAGTGGTGGGCCGCCACCCGGCCGGCGTGACCGCCGATGTCGTAGAGCACCGCGTCCGGCCGGGGAATCCGCTCCAGCATCGGCTGCACCGCGGCCAACGCGTCGTCCAGGAAGATCTGCATGGCCGCAGCGGTGTCTTCCGGCCAGTGTTCGTCGGCGTCCGGCATGATCGAGTCGTGGCTGACGACCTCGGCGCCAGTCGCGGCCACCAACCCGGCAAGCCGCTCCCCCACCACGTACGTCGCCCGGTGCCCTCGCGCGACCAGCTCCGCAATGACCGGAAGGCCCGGGTAGGACGTGACTCGGCGCGGTCACGCCGGCCGTCACCAGATGCATGGTTGTGTTCACCGACCTTCCGTGGTTTCGCCGAACGAATCCGGTCAGCTCCCCGCGCGCAGGTCCAGCGCCCAGTCCTGACCGACGAGATCGTGCCCGAACTTGTGGATCTCCTCCTGCCGGACGAGCTGAAAGCCACGGGACTGGTAGATCTTGCGCGCCGAGGCGAGCAGGCTGACCGTCCACAGCACCATGCGCCGGTAGCCGGCATCGCGGGCGAAGGCGATGCAGGTGTCCACCAGGCGGCCGCCCAAGCCGCGGCCCCGCGCCGCCGGGTCCACCACAAGCACCCGCAATTTCGCCGTGTCCTCCTCGTCCCCGGCCACACACAGCACCGAACCGACCCGGCGGCCGTCCAGCTCGGCGATCCATCCGGCCTCACGCTCCGGGTCGTGGCCGGTGGCGTAATCGGCCACGATGCGGGCCACCAGCGCCTCGTACGAAGCGTCCCAGCCGTGCTCCTTGGCGTAGATCTCGCCGTTCGCCTGCACGATCCACCCGAGGTCCCCGGGTTGATCCAACCGCCGGATGGTGTCCATGACCACGCTCCGTTACTGAAACGACTGTGTCAGTCGTGTCATGCTAACGCCATGGCCGAGGCGACCTCCACTTCTTTCGACCCTCCTGGCTCCGGCGAAGCCACGCCTTCACCGCGCAAGACCGAATTGCTCGAACGCGCCTACCAGTACGCGTTGCAGCACGGCGTCGCGAACATTTCACTGCGCCCGCTGGCCTCCGCGATCGGCTCCAGCCCGCGCGTCCTGCTGTACCTGTTCGGCAGCAAGGACGGCCTCGTTCGGGCGCTACTGGCGCGCGCTCGAGCGGAAGAACTGCGACTGCTGGAGCAGCTGCGCGCCGAGCGGGGCGCGGAGCACACCGGCCTGGCCGTCGTCGTGGAGCGGATCTGGGACTGGCTTGCCGCCGAGGACCGACGCGGCTTGCTGTCGCTGTGGGTCGAGGGCTACGCACGCTCGCTGATCGACCCGGAAGGGCCGTGGGCGGGCTTCGCCGAGGACACCGTCGACGACTGGCTGAAGCTGCTGGCCGAACATCAACCGGCCGGGGAACGCGACACCGCCGAGGCAAAAACCCGGCGCACGGAAGCCCTCGCCGTCCTGCGCGGGGCTTTGCTCGACCTGCTGGCGACCGGCGACCGTGCCCGCGTCACCGCCGCCGTCCACGCCTGGACGAGCCGCTAACGGGAACCGGCTGCCGCGAGCACCAGCTCCCCCGCGCGAGTTCGTCGTTGCCGCCGTAGGTCCGCCACCGCGACGGCGAGCGCAATGACCAGGAACGCCGAGGCCACCGAAGCGGCGTGGTCCAGGCCCGCGAGATGCACCGCCGCGGGCGCATCGACCAGCGAATACCCGCCGCCGTAGACCACGGTGTAGTAGGCCATGGAGGCCACGGCGACCCCCACGCTGTTGGCGATCCGCTGCCCGAGCTGACCGATCGCGCTCGCCGCGCTGCCCTCACCCGGCGGCACATCGCTCAACGTCATGGAATGGTTCGGCGAGACCACCAAGCCGGCACCGAGCCCCTGCGGCAACTGCACCAACGGGATCGCCCACAGCAGCACCCACGACGGCGCCAGATGGATCACCAGCAGCGTCGTGGCCATGCATCCCAGCGCCAGGGCCATTCCGGTCGCGGTCAGCACCCGACCTCGCCGCGCCACGAGGCGTCCGCCAGCCCAGGCTCCCACCACCGACGTCGCCGACGACGGCAACATCACCAGCCCGGCGAGGAACGGACTGAATCCTTCTGCCTGCTGCAGGTAGATCGTCAACCCGAGGACGAACCCGGGGCCGCTGGCGAACCAGGTCAGCGAGATCAGCACCCCGGCCCGGAACGACGGGATACGCAGCAGGTGCGCGGCGACGACCACCGAGTGCCCGGCCGCGGCCCGGCGCCTGCTGTGCCGGACGAACCAGACCCCCAGGACCCCGGCGACCACCAGCGTGCCCCACCGGGCGGAAACGTCGCCCGGCTTGCCCGTGGTGAAGACGAACGGCGCGAGCAGCGCGATCACCGCACCGCTGCCCAACGCCAGGCCGGCGAGATCGACGTCGACGACCCCCCGCGGCCGTCGCTGTTCGCCCCCGGCGAACGGCAGGATCGCGTGCGCGGCGACCACCAGTGCGAGCCCGATCGGCACGTTCATCATGAACACGCCACGCCACCCCAGCTCGGGGCTGGTCGTCAGCAACCCGCCCAGGCTGGGCCCCAGCGCCGTCGCCAGGCTCACGCACATCCCGTACACGCCGAACGCCCTGCCCCGTTCGGCGGGCGGGAACATCTGCTGCACCAGCCCCATCACCTGCGGCATCAGCATGCCTGCCGCCACCCCCAGGACGGCACGCCCGGCGATGAGCACGGCGGCCGAGGTGGCCACGGCACAGAGCACGCTGGCAGCCAAGTACAGATACAAACCGGCGTAGGTGAGCGCCAGACGCCGCCCCTGGTCCCCGGCCCGCCCGGCGGGCACCAGCGTCACCGCGAAGCACAGGACGTAACAGGCGGAGATCAGCTGCACCCCGACCGGCCCGGGGGCGAGCGCCCGCTCGATCGACGGGATCGCAATGGACACCTTGTGGATGTCCAGCAGCAGCATGCCCGCGGTGGTGCCACACAACACCAGCGCGAACCGTCGCCGACCGAGCGGAGCGCCCGGCTGGTCGCTGGTCGTCACAGCGGCCTGCCCCATGCCTGCGGGCTCAGGCTTCCTGCAGGATCTTGGTGTTGTCCACCAAGGCCTCGAACTCGTTGTCGCTGTCGATCAGGCCCCAGCTGGCCACCCAGGCCACCGTGCGGTCGAAGTGGTCCTGCGGGTACGGGCCGGGGTGGATGTAGCGGAGCCTGCCGAGCTTGAAGTCGCCCGGCTCCAGCTCCGCGATCGGCGCCGCCTGCTCGATGAAGTACCGCAGGTACGGGCGGATGTCCTCGTGGATCTTGTCCACGCCGCGCGCCACCGCCCGGTTGATCTTGGTGAACGTCTCCGCGTCGATGGCGTCGTTGGCGATCTCCGCGCCGTAGTAGTGCGCCTCGGCCAGCACCTTGTAGCCCAGCTTCTCGGCCACGGTGATCCACGGCTCCATCACCGCCACCACGTCGATGTCGCCGTCCCGCAGCGCCGCGAAGCGCTCCTTGCCCTTGATGCCGATCAGCTTGATGTCCTCGCGCGGCAGAAAGCCTTCCAGCGTCTGCAGCGCCAGGTAGTGCGACCCGTGGTGGAAGTTCACCCCCACCGGCACGCCCGCCAGGTCGCCGGGCACGTTGTAGGGCGAGTCCGGACGCACGATGATCGCCTGGCTGGCCACCGCCGCCCGCCTGGCCACCACCTTGCCGTTGACCTGGCTGTCCTGCGACCGGCGCAGCTGGCCCCACTCGCACGCGTTGTACAGCTGCGTCCGCCCCGCCTCGAACAGCTTGAAGCTGCTGAACGAGGACACCTGCTGCGGGCTTTCGATGAACCGCAGCTCCGTCTCGTCCTGCGTGGCCCTGCGCACCAGCTCGACGTCGAGCCCTTCGTCGGCGAAGTAGCCCTCCTCCTCCGCGACGTAGTAGGGCAGGTAGAAGACCGCGCTGGACGCCTCGATCTTGATCTTGGACATGTCGCCTCCGTAACCGTTGCTCCCGCATGGAGCTCGTGAACGGCCGTGACGCTAAGGCGCTCATCACCCATGGCGACAGCTTTTCCACATTGCGGGAGCATGTCCCACAAATGGGGATCGCCCGTCTAGCGTGCGCTGACGACGCATCGTGCACGGCAACCGACAACGCACACCGACGGGAGTGATCCATGAAGCGCAGGACGCGTCGCGCGGCGATCGCGACATTGGCCAGCTTGCTGACGGCCACGGTGGCACTCGCCGGGTGTGCCGACGGCGGGGCGCGCAGCCGGGCGTCCGACGACGGAACACCGGTGCGCGGGGGCACGCTGGTCTACCGGGCGGCCGGGGGCACCAAGTCCAACGACCCGGCGACCACCACCGGCTACGGCCTGGCGGTGCCGCTGCGCGGGGTGGTGGATTCGCTGGTCTTCCACACCGCCGACGGCGACTTCGCGCCGTGGCTGGCGACGAAGTGGAAGGTCAACGCCAACGCCACCCGCTACGAGTTCACCTTGCGCCGCGACGTGACGTTCAGCAACGGCGAGAAGCTCGACGCCGCCGCAGTCAAGCTCAGCTACCAGGCACTCCGGAAGGGCGGCGCGAAGTACGCGGTCGCGAACCAGTGGATCGGCGACCTGAAGCGGATTCGTACCCCGGACGACCACACCGTGGTGTTCGAGTTCAACCGGCCGAACTCCGGCTTCCTCCAGGCGGCGTCCAGCATGGTGCTGGGCATCGTGGCACCGGAGACCGCACGGCTGCCGTTCGAGCGGCGCCAGAACGGCCGCAGCATCATCGGGTCCGGGCCGTTCGTCATCTCGGAAAGCCGCGGTGACGAGGGCTACACCCTCACCAAGCGCGAGGACTACCACTGGCCGCCCGCGCCGGCCCGCAACCAGGGCCCGGCGTATCTGGACAAGATCGAGGTCCGGCACATCCAGGACAACAGCATCGCCGCGGCCGAGCTGCGCTCCGGCGGGCTGGACCTGCTGCACAACACCGAACCGGCGGACAAGACCGCGTTCGCAAGCAGCGACGAGATCACCATCCGGCGCGAGCCGTTGCCGGGCGCGGCCCTCGGTTTCGCGGTCAACACCGGCCAACCCGGCCTGGACGAGCGCGCGGTGCGGCGCGCACTGTCGCTGGCCATCGACCGCAAGGCGGTGCTGGCGCGGGCTTCGGCCATCGACAAGCCCGCGACCAGTGCCTACGCGGCCAGCAACCCGTTCCACACCGACCTGTCGGACAAGATCGTCACCGACGTGGCGGAAGCCCGCAGGCTGCTGGACGCCGCGGGCTGGCGCCCGGGACCGGACGGGGTGCGCACCAAGAACGGCACACGGCTGTCGTTCACCCTGGTCTACAGCCCGTCGACCATCTCGCACGAGCCGAACATCGCCGTGGTCCAGTCCCAGTGGCGAGCCATCGGGGTGGAGCTGACGTTCGGCAGCCTGACCCAGGCGGAGCTGAACCAGCGGCTGCAGTCGGGCGACTACTCATTCGCATGGGCATCCGGCACCCGCCCGGACGCCGACGTGCTGCGCTCCATCTACGGCGGCCTGGATCCCGAGCTGGACAAGGTCTTCGCGGGCATCCTCGCCGAGCCCGACGTCGCCAAGCGGAAGAAGCTGGCCGTCAAGGCCGCGTCCATCATCCTGGACGAGGCGTACTTCATCCCGCTGTACGACTTCATCCAGCCGCTGGCCTACCGCACCACCACGCACCTGCCGCTGTTCGAGGCCACCCACCTGCCGTGGCTGGGCGACGCGTGGGTCAGCAAGCAGTGATCCCGGGCCGAGCGAAAGCCACTGCCATGACGACTACACCTGCGGAAACGGTAGCGCGCCGGACACGGGCTGGCGGACTGCTGCGCACGGCAGGCAGCAGGCTCGCGCACGCCGCGGCGGTCATCTTCATCGCGTACTCCGCGACGTTCTTCCTGTTGTTCGTCCTGCCGGGCGATGCGGTGCTGGCCCGCATCGGCACCACGGACACCATCGGCTCGGCGGACGTGTCGCAGCTGAACCTCGACGAGCTGCGCGACGAGGTGGGTTTGACCGACGACCTGGGCACCCAGTACCTGCGCGGCCTGACCGGCCTGCTGCACGGTGACCTCGGCCGGTCCCTGGTCACCGAGGAGCCGGTGGCGGGCATGATCGCGGACGTCCTGCCGAGCACCGTGACGCTGGCCGCGGTCTCGCTGGTGCCGGCGGTGCCGCTCGGTTTCCTGCTCGCGGTGCTGGCGGTCAACCCACGGTCACGCCTCGTCCGCGCCGTCGCCTCGCTGCTGCCCTCGGCCTACGTCAGCCTCCCGGTCTTCTGGGTCGGGCTGCTGTTCATCTACCTGTTCTCGCTCACCCTCGGCTGGTTCCCGTCCAACGGCAGCGAGGAGCCCGCGGCGCTGGTGCTGCCCGCGACGGTGCTCGCCCTGCTCGGCGCCGCACAGTTCGCCCAGGTGCTGATCAGCAGCTTGCGCGCCGAGCTGGGAGCCAGTTACGCCGCGGTGACCGCCCCGGCGAAGGGGGCGGGCCGGTTCACCGTCGTCTGCCGGCATTGCCTGCGCAACGCCTCGTTCCCGTTCCTGGCCGTGTTCGGCCTGCGGGTCGGGTCGTTGCTGGGCGGCACCGTGGTGGTGGAGATGGTGTTCAGCCGGGCAGGCCTCGGCAGGCTCATGGTCGACGCGGTCAAGGCCGTCGACCTGACCGTGGTGCTCGGCCTCGTCGTGGTGCTGGCCGCGGTCTACGTGGTGATCAACATCCTGGTCGACGTCGGTTACGCACTGCTCGACCCGCGGCTGCGCCGGCCGTCCGGAGCAGGTGCAGGCAGCACGGAGGCACGCCCATGACCGATGCCACTCTGACCACCACGACACGTACGGCGGAGCGGCGGCTGAGCAGGCCGCGGGTTCGCGTCCGGGAGTTGCACGTCCACCTGACGCTGCTCGCCGGGCTGGTGCTGGTGGGAATGTTCCCGTCACTGGTGGCCCGGCACGACCCGTACGCGCTGGACGGGATCCCGTTCACCCCGCCGTCGGGCACGTTCTGGTTCGGCACCGACGAGATCGGCCGCGATCTGTTCTCCCGGGTGGTGCACGGGTTGCAGATCTCGCTGTTCTCCGCGGCGCTGGCCATCGCGGTGGCGCTGGTGCTGGGCGCGGTGATCGGCGTGCTGTCCGGTCTGCGGCCCGGTGGCCTGCTGGATCGGCTGCTCGGGATCGTCACCGAGTCGGTGATGGCCATCCCGTCGGTGCTGCTCGCGCTCGCCGTGATCACCGCCTACGGACGGGGCGCGTTCGTGGCCGCGGTCGCGATCGGCATCGGGGAGGCGACCGGGTTCGCCCGGCTCATCCGCGGCTGCGTCATGCAGGCGTCGACGCAGACCTACGTGGAAGCGGCGCGCACCTGCGGTGCGGGTCCGCTGCGCGTCGTCGTCCGCCACATCGTGCCGGCCATCTTCTCCCCTGTGCTCGCCTACACGGCGTTGCACTTCGGGCTGGCCATGCTGGCCATCGGCGCGCTGAGCTACCTGGGCTTCGGGGAGAGCCCGCCGTCGCCGGAGTGGGGTGTGCTGATCGCGGGAGGTCAGAAGTACCTGGCGCACGCCTGGTGGGTGGCGATCATTCCCGGGCTGGTGCTGGCCGCCGTGGTCGTGCTGCTCAACCGCATCGCCTACCTGCTGCAGGAGCACCGATGACCGAACCGTTGCTGGCCGTCAGCGAGCTGACCGTGCGGTACCGGAGGGGCCGCAGCTGGGACACCGCGCTCGACTCGGTGTCACTGGAGATTCCCCGCGGTGAGGTCACCGCGGTGATCGGCGAGTCGGGGTCCGGCAAGAGCACGTTGGCGCACTCCGTCGTCCGCCTGCTGCCGGGCAACGCGGTGGTGGACTCCGGACGGATCGAGCTGGCCGGTGAGCCGCTTCCTGCGAAGAGCGAGCGGGAGTTCCGGCGGGTACGTGGCCGGCGCATCGGCTTCGTTCCGCAGGATCCGATCGCGTCGCTGAACCCGACGAAGACCATCGGCGCCCAGCTGCGGGAGTGCTTCACGCTGACCGGGTCCGCGTTGCCACCGGCGGCCGTGACCGGACGGCTGCGGCAGGACCTGCGCGACGTGGGGTTCGCCGATCCGGACGACGTCATGCGCCGCTACCCGCACGAACTCTCCGGCGGCATGCGGCAGCGGGTGCTGGTGACCATGGCGTTCTCCAAGCGCCCGGAGCTGGTGATCGCCGACGAGCCGACCAGCGCGCTGGACGTGCTGGTGGGGCGCGAGGTGCTGGCCGCCATTCAGCGGGTCAGGGAGAAGCACTCGGCCACCGTCGTGCTGATCACCCACGACCTGGTGCTGGCCAGACGGCACGCGAGTCACGTGGTGGTGTTGCAGCGGGGGCGTGTCGTCGAAGCCGGCCCGGCCGAGCGGGTGTTCACCGAGCCGCACCACCCCTACACCGCGAGCCTGCTGCGCAGCTCGGCGCGGGTGGAGCGCGGGCGGGTGCTGAGCATCGCCGAGACCGTGCGTCCACGGCAGGTCCCGGAGCAGGACCGGCACGCGGACCCGGTGATCGAGCTGACCGGCGTGAGCAAGCGGTTCGGACCTGCTCGCCATGGCACGCAAGCGGTGGACGACGTGTCGCTGTCGGTCCGGGAGGGCAGCACGTTCGCGCTGGTCGGCGGGTCGGGCTCGGGCAAGACCACGACCAGCAGGATCATCCTGGGCCTGGAACGGCCCGACCGGGGCACGGTCCGGGTTCTCGGCCAGGACGTGCCCGCCCTGTCCCGCAAGCGACTGCGCGAGCTGCGCAGGCACATGCAGGTGGTGTATCAGAGCCCGTTCGCCTCGCTGAATCCTCGGATGCGCCTGGCGGACATCATCGCCGAGCCGCTGGTGGCCTATCGGATCGGACGCCGGGCGGACCGCCGAGACCGGGTTCTCCAGCTGCTCGATCTGGTGCATCTGCCCGCCTCGTACGCCGAGCGCAGGCCGGGCGAGCTGTCCGGCGGCCAGCGCCAGCGCGTGGCCATCGCCCGGGCGCTCGCGCTGAATCCACGGCTGCTGGTGCTGGACGAGCCGGTGTCCGCGCTCGACGCCACCATCCAGGCACAGATCATGGCGTTGCTCGGCGAGATCCAGACCGCGTTGGATCTGACGTACTTCCTGATCACCCACGACCTGGCGGTGGTGGCGGAGGTGGCGCAACACGTGGCGGTGATGCGGGCGGGCCGGCTGGTGGAGCAGGGCGCAGCGGCCGACGTGCTGCGAAACCCCGCCCACGACTACACCCGCGAGCTACTGGCGGCATGACGATCGCGGCCGTCTCGGGGCGTGGTTGCTGCAGGAGGCCCACCAGGCACGGCTTGCGGCTCAGCGAGCGGATCCCGGCCGACTTGCCTCAGCAAACCCGCCCCGGGGGCTGCCTTGGCACAGATCATGGAGGTCGTGACTGTCCACGCCCACCTCATGTCACCGCCCAGCCGACCCTGATGGATGCGTCGCGGACGCAGCGCCCGGACAGTGTCCAGCCGGGAGCCCGACGAGGCGCCGCGAACGCAGCACCCCGGACCGCTTCCACCCGAAAAGCCAACCAGGCACCGCGAACAGAGCACCCCAGACACCTTCCACCCGAAAAGTCCCCTGCCCCGGGCCGCAGGCATCGTTCAGGCGCGCCCCAACCTCCGGCACACGGTCCGGGTCCAGCACGGTGAATCCCGTCTGTGCGCATCGCGATCCTCTGCCTTCGAAGGCGCCACCGCCCGGTGGCGCCTTTTGTCGTGCCGCCCGCCCCGATTCAGCGGCGCCCGGCGGTTCGCCGCGCCTGCACCGTGGCCACCGCGGCCAGGAACGCATCGGCCGCCATCGGCCGCCACCCGGACCGCGCCGGGTGGCACCACCAGCTCACCCGCGCACCGTTGCCGACCAGCGTCGGCGGCGCCGGGATCCACGAACCCGCGGCAAGAGGCCGGATTGCCGGCGGAGCGGTCGAGCGCAGTCGCCGCGCGCCACCCGGTTCGAGCAAGAAATGCGCCGCGCCGCTGTCGGGCCGGAACACGACCGGACCGCCGGCCTTCTGGAACGCCCGGGTGAACAACAGACCGGCCGCCACGGCACCGGCCACCGACACCACGTCGAAGGCGGGACCCACGACCAGCAACACCGACGGTTCCCACTCCTCGTCGACCCCCCACCACTTCGCCACCTGGTGGGGATCGGCGGAGGCGAACGTGCGCGGCACGACCGGACGCAGTCGATGGGCGATCGCGCCGGACCCGCCGACGACGAACCGGCGCCCGTTCCACGCCGCACCGGGCAACACCGGCCATCCCCTGCGCGCGTACTGCAACGCAGCCTCCGCCACGGGCTCGTCCGCCCGCGACAGCAGGACCGTGGCGGCGGCCGCACCGTCGCCACCCACGAACGACGGCTGGCCCGTCACCGGCGATGAGCTTGCCCGGTGGGTGGAATCACGCGAACCCGGCACATCGGCGGCCGCCGTCCGGTGCCGCCATGGCAGTGGCAGCCACAGGTGCAACCGTCACCTTGCCTCCCACATCGAACGCGGTCACTTCTCGTTCGCAGCGTGGGTGAAGCCGATCTTCATCGCGCACGTTCGCGATATCCGGCCTGTGCCACGTTCGCGATCTCCGGCCTGTGCCACGTTCGCGATGTCCGGCCTGTGCGCAGCGACGAGCCTGCGATCGGCCGCGCATCGATGCGCTGTCGCCCCAACCTCGACCGGTACCGCCAGGTCCCAGGGGTCGACGACGGCGCACGGCACGTCCGGTCCGGTGCCGGCAAGCGAGCGCCGAACACCGACTTCCGGCTGAAGGAGATGCCATGGAGTTCCGAGTCCTCGGCCCGATGGAGGTCCTCTGCGACGGCCGCCCCGTTCCCGTCGGCGGAGCACGGCAACGGGCGGTGCTGGCCGCCATGCTGGCCGACGCCAACCGGGTCGTCTCGGTGGATCGGCTCATCACCGCCGTCTGGGCGGAACACCCACCGCCGACCGCACGGCACCAGATCCGCACCTCGGTCTCCGGCTTGCGCAAGGTGTTCGCCCGCGTCGATGCCGATCGGGAGATCATCGCGACCAAGCCGCCGGGTTACGCGCTGCTGATCGAGCCCGGCGAGCTGGATGCCCAGGACTTCCTGGCCAAGGCGGCCGCGGCCCGCGCCGCCGCCGCGGAAGGCGACCTGGCCGGGGCGGCGGGCACGGCACGCTCGGCACTCGCGCTGTGGCGCGGACCCGCGTGGGACGGCATCCCCGGCGAAGTCGTGCGTGCGGAGGCGACCCGGCTGGAGGAACAGCGGCTCGGGCTGCTGGAGGCCTGCCTGGACTGGGAGCTGGCCCTCGGCCGTCACCACGAAGTGGTCGGCGAACTGATGACGCTGGCTTCCGATCACCCGTTGCGGGAACGGTTCCACTACCTGCTGATGCTGGCGTTGTATCGCGGTGGCAGGCAGGCGCAGGCGCTGGAGGCCTATCAGCGGGCACGGGCGGTGTTCCAGGACGAGCTCGGTCTCGACCCGAGCGAGGAGCTGCAGCAGCTGCAGCAGGCGATCCCCGCGCACGATCCGGGTTTGACGGCCGGCCCGGCACCGGCCCGGGCCGTCGCGACTGCCCGTGAACGCGGCCCCGTCAAGCGGCCACCCGGTCACATCCCGGTGCAACTGCCGCGTGACATCGACGACTTCACCGGACGGGGCGACGAGCTGAAGCGCATCGAGGCGATCATGGGCGCCGAGAACTCCGCCGGCCGAGGCGTCCCGGTCGTGACCCTCACCGGCGCGGGCGGCGTGGGCAAGTCCGCGCTGGCCGTCCGGGCTGCCCACCGTCTCGCCGATCGCTTTCCGGACGGACTGCTGTATGCGGACCTGCACGGCACCGGCAACCACCCGGTGCGACCCGCCGAGCTGCTGGCCCGCTTCCTGCGCGCGCTGGGCGTGCCCGGATCGGCCGTCCCGGGGTCGCTCGACGAGCGAGCGGAGCTGTATCGCAACCACCTGGCAGGCACGCGCCGGCTCGTCGTGCTCGACGCCGCCGCTGACGAGGCCCAGGTCCGGCCGTTGCTCCCCGGCGGCCCGGGGTGTGCCGTGCTGATCACCAGCCGGTCGCGGTTGACCGCGCTCGCCGGTTCCGAGGTGATCGCGCTGGACGTGCTCGGCACCGCAGACGCCGTCGAGTTCCTGGCCGCGGTCAGTGGCCGCCATGACGACGTGGCACGCGAACCCGAGACCGCAGCAAGGATCGTGGAGCTGTGCGACGGCCTACCCCTTGCCCTCCGGATCGTCGGGGCGAAGCTGGCCGCGCGGCCGCACTGGCCGCTGTCCCGGATGGCCCATCGGCTGCACGACGAGCAGCGCCGGCTCGACGAACTCACGCACGGCGACCTGAGCGTGCGGCACACCATCGACCTGTCCTACCGCGCACTCGATCCGCGAGCGCAGACGCTGCTGCGGCGGCTGGCCTTGCTGGACGTACCCGACTTCCCGTCCTGGGCGGCCGCGGCGGTACTGGAAACCGGCGACACCGAAGCCGAGGATCTGCTCGACCTGCTCACCGACGCGCAACTGGTGCAGGCCACCGGACGGGATCGAGCCGGGCACGTCCGTTTCCGGTTCCCCGGCCTGGTGCGGCTCCATGCCCGGGAGCGGGCCTACGTGGACGAGCCTGCCGAGCGCGCCGCCACCGTCGAACGTGCGGCGGCTGGTTGCTGAGGCCGTCCCGGTGCACCCATGGCGGTGACGACGGCACCGATCAGCCCCGTGTCGGGCAGGCCGCGGTCACCGGCGCACCGTCGAGGCGTCACGGCCGGGACGGCGCGCCGACATCGTGGACCCCGGATGTCCCGTCATGCGACTCGGGGCGGACAGTGCATGCCGTTCGCGGCCTGCCCCGCCGGAACGCCGTCCTCACATCGGCTGCTGCGCACCGACGCTGACGACCGGCAGCACGCACGCCCACAGCAGCCCTGACGGCGGGACATGCTTCCCAGCCGGCAGCCCGTGGTGTGCGGAAAATGAACGACAACCATTGTCTTCGCCCGGCACGTCAATACTCGAAACGAACCTTCTTCTGCCACCGCAAGCGGACACGCCACCGGACCACAATTCAGCAAATTTCGGTACGAACGCCCTGGCAAACGATCGTGTTCAGTCCTCGAGTCAACCCGGGAAAACGATCGCGTTCACTCCTCGATTCGCCGCTGGCAATCGACGATCGCCCGGCCGTCCGCGCAATTCCGAAGCGGGGCCGCCCCGGCATCCCCGCGTCACCCGAGACGGCCGCCGGACAGTGCGTCGACACGACACTGACCGCACGTACGGTTAAAGAGGCGGAGATCAATGTCTTTCTAATATCACTTAAGGACGACCCGTGTCATTTCCCGAGCGCGCACGACATTACGAATCAGCATGTCGATCACCGCGCCCGGCCGGCCGGGGCACGCTCTCCGGCACGGCACGACGAGGCCGCACGACCACCCGGTAAGATCGATTCGTGCCTAGAAAATCAGCGAGCCGTGAGCCCGAGGAGGTGTCCGGGCCGAAGTCCGCGCGAACGCGCCAGCGGATCCTGGACGCGGCCGCTCACGTGCTCAGCCGCAAAGGCTTCGCAGGCACCCGACTCACCGACGTCGCCGAGGTCGCCCAGCTGCAAGCACCGGCCATCTACTACTACTTCCCGTCCCGGGAAGACCTCATCGAGGAAGTCATGTGGTCGGGGATCGCGAGCATGGCCGACCACGTCCAGCAGCAGCTCGACGCGCTGCCACCGGACACCCCGGCGATCGACCGGATCGAGGTCGCCGTGGAGTCCCACCTGCGCTATCAGTTGGAGATCTCCGACTACACCACCGCGTCCATCCGGAACGCCGGGCAGGTGCCGGAGAACATCCGCGCCCGGTTCAGCACCGAAGCCAACCGGTACGGCGACATCTGGCGCCGCTTGTTCCAGCAAGCGCAAAGAGAAGGTGCCATCCGGCCGGAGCTCGATCTGCGCGCCGCACGCATGCTGGTGCTCGGGGCGCTCAACTGGGCTGCCGAGTGGTGGAACCCCCGCCGGGGCACGCTCGACCAGGTGATTCGCACCGCCAAATCCATCGTTCGCGCGGGCCTGAGCGCCCCTGCCGAAGCAGACGCCGACACGCCCGCGCCTCCGACGCCCCGGGCTCGCAGCCGGGCCAAGAAGTCCGCAGGGGCCGTCGGCTAGCGTCGGCGCACCCGGCTTCTTCGCGGCACAGCGACCACGACATCACAGCGACCACGACATCGCACTCCGGCCTGCCCGCCAGGGGCGCAGCGCCGTGCGACGCCGGGCCGGCGACCGTGCGAGTGCCGTTGGACGGTGACCCGAACGGCCGCCATCCGGCACGGCTTCACTCGCACCCGCAGACCACTCGGTGTGCACCGAGCCCGGAAGCAGGAGCACCCGACGGCAACCTCGGCAGCCATGAACGGCCACCACCCTCGCTGCGGCTGACCGGAAGTACGGCCGGCCCCTCCGGCCATCCCAGCTCACGTGCTTGCCGCCGGGGCGCGGGCAGGCACCAAGAGGCGTCCCACCACCAGGCGAGACGCTGGAATTTAATTTAGTCTATATTCTACGATGCGTCCACGGCGCGGGGCTGTCCCACGGCGAGCCCATCCCGCGCTGGCGGGCGAAGCTCGCGCCGGAACCGCCACTGCGCATCCCCGGGAGGGCTGGGCTCGCGTATTTCGTCACATTCCGCTCCAACCGAGGAAGCCCATGAGAAAAATAGCTCGAGGCGCCGGCATCCTTGCCGCCGTCGCCGCATTGTTCAGCGCCTTGCTGGCAATTCCGGCCGAAGCTTCGAACGAAACGACCACGTGCCGAGCCGTCGAGGTTCCCTTCACCGTCGCGGGCCAAACCGGCCCCATCGCCGGTACGTTGTGCACACCGCCGGGAGCGAACGTCGTTCAAGTCCTGGTACACGGGTGGACATACGACCAGCACTACTTCGACTGGCCGGTCAAGCCGGAAACGTACTCGTACGCCCGCAGGGCCAATGCGGCAGGCTACGCCACTTTGGCCATCGACCGCCTCGGGGCGGGAGCGTCGCTGCGTCCGCCCAGCCTGTTCACCACGTTCAACAACAATGCGGAGGCATTGCACGCGGTCGTCACCGCGCTCCGTGACGGGTCACTCGGTCAGCGCTTCGACAAGGTGGTGACCGTCGGCCACAGTCTCGGCTCACTGACCGTCGCGCAGGAGGCCGGCCAGTTCAAGGACGTCGACGCCGTCATCACCACCGGCTTCGTGCACACCATCAACTACACCAACGTCATCGCCCGCGTGCTCGGCCGAGACCACCCCGCGATGGGTGACCCCAAGTTCGCCGCGGTGATCAAGGATCCGCTGTACATGACCAGCATCCCGGGGACCCGGGCGTCCTTCTACCACGTGCCGAACACCGATCCCGCGGTGATCGAGGCCGACGAACGGCTCAAGGGTGCCGCCAGCCTGGTCGACTTCGCCACCGGAGCCGGATTCAACGTGGTGAACGTCGATCGGGACCTCGACATCCCGGTCTTGGTCGTCACCGGGGACAAGGACTACTTCTTCTGTGGCCTGGCGTCCATCGACTGCAGCTCCGCACGGGAGCTGATCGAGCACGAACGCCAGTGGTACGGCCCGAATGCCACCATCGAGGCGTACATGCCACCGAACACCGGGCACAACACCGCGTTGGAGAAGACGGCGCCGCAATCGGCCAAGGTGATGATCGACTTCGTGGAACGGCACGTCGGTCATGGCACCGGCGTTCCCGGAACGGCGCCCGGCAAGCGTCCCGCCATACCGAGTCCACCGCCCACCACACCGTCGCCGGCCGCAGCGGTCGTAGCCAAGGCTTTCGAGACGGCAGTGCTTCCGGTGGCGAACGCCTACGTCCAGGCGGTCGAGCACGTGCCAGGGCTGGGCGACACGTCCAACCCGGTACCGGGCGTCGACAAGCTGCTGGCCACGGTGGCCAACACCGCGCACCGGTTCCTCGGCACCTTGCCCGCTGAACTCGTCGGCGCGCCGTAGGCCGCGCACGGCACTCGGCGACCCGGGGCCCGGGTCGCCGGGTTCCCCCTCCCCTTGCGCACTCTGTGGCGCCGGTGGCCGATCCGCCGCCGGCGCCACGGGGTGCACCTTGACGAATCAGGCCCGCCCATCGCCATGACAGATTTCGCCCTTGGGCCGACGATGACGGTCGGCTGCAGGCACAAAGGATGGGCAAGACACCTGCAACCGGCGCACGGCGGCCGTACCAGCAGCGTCCGGCAGCCGGTAACCGTGAACGCGGCACCGTGGACCGGATTCTGGGCACATATCCCCTCTTGCCAGCCGCAGCCCCTGAGACTTGCTTCGCGGAACTGCCACCGCGCCCGGTGGCGTAGTGGCACCGACGAGCTGCGAGTCAGCGGCGCGCCTCACGAGCGACACCATGTGCATCGAGACGGCGACATCTGGCGGTCGTTGCGTGGCCGACGGTGCCGATGCCACTCACGCAGGAGCTGCGGCTACCCGGCGTCGTTCGGCGAACGCCAGTGCATCCGCCCAACTCGCGCCCTTCATGATGAGGCCGCGGTACTTCATGATGACGTTCTGACCGTTGATCGCGAGCGCTCCCGCCAGCCGGTCACCTTCCCGGTACAACGCAACGACGCGCCGGTCACGCGCTGGATCACCGGTCACGATCCGGACCTCGTCGGCCGCCGGAACGCCGACGAACTGAATACGACTGTCGTACCAGTCCGACCAGAAGTAGGGCACGGTCCGATAGGCAGTCGCTCGGGCAGGATTCACCGCGTTGCGCGCGGCCACGGCCGCTTGCTCGGCCGCGCTGGTCCAATGCTCCAGGCGCATCGTGCGGTCGAACAGCGGGTTGTGCCAGCGGGCGACGTCGCCGGCCGCGTACACGCCATCCGCTCCCGCCCGCAGGTACTTGTCACAGACCACGCCGTCGTCGATGCGCAGGCCGGAACCCTCCAGCCACGCGGTGGCAGGTGCCGCGCCGACGCCGACCACGACCAGGTCCGCCGCCACGACCGTGCCGTCCGACAACACGACACGCTCGGTCCGGCCGTCACCTTCGATCCGGTCGACCCCGACCCCGCAGCGCAGGTCGGTCCCGTGACGCCGGTGCAGCTCGCCGCACACCGCCCCCATCTCCGCACCGACCGCCCTGGTCAGCGGCGTGGGCGCGGCCTCGACCACGGTGACCGGCAGTCCGCGCTTGCGCGCGGCGGAAGCCACTTCCGAGCCGATGAATCCCGCGCCGACCACGACGGTCCTGGCTCCGGCATCGAGTGCCTTCCGCACGGCGACGGCGTCGTCGAGCGTGCGGAGGGTGTGCACTCCGGCCAGCCCCTCCGTGCCGCGCAACGTCCTGGCCGTAGCACCCGTCGCGATCACCAGGGCGTCGTAGTCGAGCACCTCGTCACCGAGGTGGACCTGCTTGTTCGCGACGTCGAGGCCGGTCGCCGCCTTCCCCAGCCGCAGGTCCACCTGCAGGTGCTCGCGCAGATGCCGCTCCGACCGGAACACCGGCGGCTCCGGCGCCTGGCCACCCGGACGGGTGTCCAGGTAGGCCTTCGACAGCGGCGGCCGATCGTACGGCAGGTGCGGCTCCTCCCCCACCAGCGTGATCCGGCCGGTGAAGCCGGCCTTGCGGGCCGCCTCGACCGCGCGCAGGCCCGCCAGCGAGGCGCCGACCACGAGCAAGCTCCGCGGTGACATGTCCACCACCCCGGTCGGTCAGGCCGAGCCGGGCTCGGCCTGATGCAGCCGCAGCGCTTCCGTCGGACACCCCTCCACCGCCGCCTCGACGTCGGCCAGCTGCCCTTCCGGCACCGTGTCGGTCTTGAGCACCAGATCGCCGTTGTCGTCGATCTCGAACACGTCCGGGGCCAGCGATTCGCAGATACCGAGCCCGGTGCACTTGGTTCGGTCCACGGAGATCTTCATGTTCTCTCTCCCGATGACTTGCTTGACGTGACGAGGCGTGACTGAGCTGCACGCCCGGAATGAGGTGAGACGCGGCGAGGCCGGAGGGCACACGCCGGAAGCTTGCGGAATCCGCGTGGCTCAGGCTCGAGCACCGACCGGGTATCGCTGCGTGATCTGGCCGACCACGAGCTTCGCCGTTTCTGCACAGGCGGTCGTGCCGCCGTTGGCGTACTCCTTCACGCCGTCACCGACGTTCCACAAGTTCGGTATGGGGGTGGTGTTCGGCAGGTCGAAGCCGGCGACCGCACGCTGCGGCGGCCAGTCGTCCTTCGTCACCGCCCAGGACAGAATCCGTGCCCGGTCGAAACCGGGGATCTGATCCCGCAGATCGGCCAGCAAAAGTTCCTTCTCCGCCTGCTCGTCGAACGGTCCCACCGACGGTTTCGGCACCGACGTGCCGACGTAGAGGTTCCAGCCTTCCGGGGCCATCTCGGGGCAGGTGTCGGTGAAGTTCGCGACGTAGCACAGCCGGCGCGTCTTGGCGAAACCGAGCATGCCGGGGACGTCGACCAGGCGTTCCCGGCTGGCGAAGTTCACCGTGATCATCGCGCACGGACGATCGCCGCGCCGGACCTGCTGCACGTAGTCGGCGGGCAGGTTCTCCTCCCCCACCAGCCGCACGGTGGCGGCGGGCCCGGCGTCGCTCACGGCGACGCGAGTGGTGACCTCGACTTGCCGCCCGTTGCGATCGACGACGGCCCCGGTGACCTTGCCGTCGGCCACGGTCAGCGCGCGAACCTCGGACGACAGCCAGATCTCGCCGCCTTTGGCGGTGATCACCTCGGCCAGCGAACGCCAGATGCCGATGGTCCCTTCCGGGCAGAAGCCGAACTTCTTGAAGGCGCTCTTGCGCGTGAAGTAGGTCAGGAACACCCGCGCGGGCAGTTCCTCCGATCCCACCGCGAACACCGAGCCGCACATGTTCCGGAAGAGACCGTGCACGTTCTCGTTCTTGGTGAACTTCGCCAGCCAGTCCGCCGTGGACAGCTGGTGTTCCGGGAGGCCGTCGTCACTGCGCGCCGCCCCGATGCCCTTCAGCAGCTTGGCGCCCTGCCGGGTGAGCTTGGTCAGCAGCAGTCCCCAGCCACCGCCGGTGACGTCGATGTCCTTGCCGCCGATGCGGTAGAGGATGGGCGGTTTCGGGCAGCGGACGTCGAATCTCGCGCCGACCTCCTCGAACGTCTGCTGGGTGATCCCGCCGACCTCGATCACGATCGCGCCGTTGTTGACCTTGAAGCCGTCGATGTCGCGGGTGGATGCGCGCCCGCCGAGATACCCGAGGCGTTCGACCACGAGTGTGCGGTAACCGAGGTGGGTCAGCCGGGCCGCCGTGAACAAGCCGCCTGCCCCGGCTCCCACCACGAGTGCGTCGTATGCGTTGTCCGTGCTGGTCATCGGCTCGCCTTTCCGCTCGTCAGTAGGAGTCCGGAAGCCCGAGACTGTGCTGGGCGACGTAGTTGAGCACCATTTCCCTGCTGACCGGCGCGGTCCGCATCAGGCGGACCACGAACCACAGGTCGGCCAGCCCGTACTCGCGCGACAGCCCGTTGCCGCCGTGCGTCTGAATCGCCTGGTCCAGCGCCTTCAGGCCGGCCTCGGCGGCGACGAACTTCGCGACGTTGGCCGCCTCGGCGGCGTCTGCACCGGCGTCGTACAGCTCGGCGGCGCGCATCATGACCAGTCGCGCCGTCTCGACCGCGATGTACGACTCGGCCAGTGGGTGCGCGACCCCTTGATGCGCCCCGATCGGCGTGGACCACACCGTGCGGTGGCGGGCGTACTCGCTGGCTTTGGCCACCGCATACCGTCCGACACCGGTACACAGCGCGGCGGCAAGGATCCGTTCCGGGTTCAGCCCGGCGAAGACCTGCCGCAGCCCGGATCCCGCCTGGCCGATCAAGCTGTCCGGCGCCAGGCGCACCTCGTCGAAGAACACGGTGAACTGACGGTCCGGGGAGGTCAGCGCCGTGTCGATGCGCTGCAGCGTCAGGCCGGGGGCGTCGAGCGGAACGACGAAGAGCGACAGCGCCTTGCGGGTGTCGGTGGCGAGGTCTCCGTCCCGCGCGACCAGCAGCAGGGCATCGCATTCGTCGGCGGCCGAGATGTAGTACTTGCCGCCGGAGACGACCCATCCCGCACCGTCCTTGCGTGCGGTGGTCGCCACGTTGTGGCTGTTGGACCCGGCATCGGGCTCGGTCAGCGCGAACGCCATCTTCCGGGTTCCGTCGGCGATCCCCGGCAACCATGCCGCCTTCATCTCCGGTGAACCGTGAGCGGCCAGGATCGACCCGCAGATCGCGGGCGAGATGACCGGGATGAGCAGCGGCATCCCGTGCGCGGCCAGCTCCTCGACGACGATGGCGAACTCGGTCAGTCCCGCACCCCCGCCGCCGTATTCCTCCGGCAGGTGCACGCCGAGCAGTCCGGCCTGGCCCAGCTCGCTCCACAGCTCGTCGATGTGCTCACCACGGCGAGACCGCTCGGCGTAGTACTCGTGGCCGTACTTGGCCGCGATCTTGGCGGCACTCTCCCGCAGCAAGCGGCGGTCGTCGTTGTCGATGACGAGGCCCGTCATGGTCACCGTCCCCTGAATGTCGGCGTGGATCTGGTACGGAAGGCGGCCACGCCCTCCTGCGCGTCGGCGGTCGCCGCGGTACGCGTGATCGCCTCGGTTTCGGCCGCAAGCTGCTCGGGCAAGGTCGCCGACCACGAACCGGACAACAGCCTGCGCATCTCGGCGTAGGCGGCGGTGGGGCCATCGGCCAGCCGCCGCGCCGCCGCTCGCGCCCGGTCCTCGAGTTCGTCCTCGGCGACGACATGGGTCACCAGCCCCCAGTCGGCGGCTTGCCGGGCGTCGAGCACGCGCTGCTCGAAGTACATCTGCGCGGCGCGCCGGACGCCGATCAGCCGGGGCAGGAACCACGAACTGCCGCCGTCACCGGACAACCCGAGGGCGCCGAACCCGGTGGCGAACTTGGTGCCTTCGGCGGCGAACGCGAGGTCGGCGATGCACACCAGGCCGAGACCACCACCGGCGACCGCCCCGTGCGCTGCGGTGACGATGGGCGCGCGGATCTGGCTGAGGATGCGCAGCGCCTCGTGGTACGGCGTGATCATCCGACGCAACGCCGACGGCAGATCGTCCGGCGCGCAGGCACCGATCTCCTCCAGATCTCCACCCACGGTGAACGCGGGCCCGGCGCCGCTGATGAGCACAGCCCGGACGTCCTGGTCCGCCGCGCACCGCACGGCGGCTTCGTACAGTTCGTCGGCGACCTGCTGGTTCAACGCGTTGCGCACCGCAGCACGATCGATCCTGAACTCACCGAGACCGTCGTCGACGGTGAACCGCACCGTCTCCGATGCGGGGCGGTCCAACACCTCCCGCCACCGCGCACTGTCGGTGAGCTGGACGAGCTCGCGGATGCGGCCGTCGGCGAACGACAGCAAATGCACGAACTCGGCGTCCAGCGCGGCCACACCGTCCCGGGTGCGCCCGCGGTACCGGCCACGAACCAGGAGCCGTCCGTCGTCCAGGCTGCCGAACTCGACGGGCTCGGCGCGCGCGACGAAGCTGGCCCCGATCCGCCCCCAGAACTCGCGACGCATGGCGTCCGGCCCCTGGTAGTGCCCGCCCAGGCCGAGCGGCAGCCCTTCCGTGGTGCGACCGACGAAGCCGGGATGCAGCAGTGCGTCCAGCTCGTCGCGGTCACCCGTCGCCAGCGCCCGGTACAGGCGCTTGGCCAGCTGTTCGGCCGCCGCCCTGTCCACGGTCCTCACCTCCCGGGTTCTAATCTAACGTAAATAAAAATCGATGGCCAGGGTGGTACCCGCACCCGCTCACACGGTCAGCCGAGCTGCCGCCCCACCACCGACACGAACGACACGCAACTGCCGGGCCGGCCGCCGAGGTTGTGCGTCAGCGCCAGCCGAGGCTCGGCGACCTGCCGTCGTCCCGCCTGTCCGCGGAACTGCAGCCAGCACTCGTACAGCATCCGCAGGCCGCTCGCGCCGACCGGATGGCCGAACGACTTCAGCCCTCCGTCCGTGTTCACCGGCAGCCGGCCGCCGAGCTCGAACGCCCCGTCGAGGACGTCCCGCCACGCCCGGCCCCGGTCGGAGAACCCCAGGTCCTCCATCAGCACCACCTCGGTCGGCGTGAAGCAGTCATGCACCTCGGCCAGCGAGAGCTCGTTGCGCGGGTCGGAGATTCCGGCTTGCCGGTAGGCGTCCTGGGCGCTGCGCACGACTTCGGGGAAGGTCGTGTAGTCGTAGTCCGGATCAGCAGCACCGCGCGCCGGCCCGGCGACCAGGGACAGCCCTTTCACGTACATCGGCTGATCGGTGTAGTCCGGCGCTTCCTCGGCACGCACGATCAGCGCGGCCGCCGCCCCGTCGGACACCCCGGAACAGTCGAACACACCCAAGCGGCCGGCGACCTTCGGCGCGGCCTCGATCTTCTCCTTGGTGACCGGAGACCGGAACTGCGCCTTGGGATTCAACGCGCCGTTGTGGTGGTTCTTCCACGCCACGTGAGTCATCGCGGACCGCATGTCGCCCGGGTCGACTCCGTAGCGGGCGCAGTACGCCGGGTCCAGCATGGAGAAGGCGGCGGGCGCGGTCAGGCTCAGCTCCGCGGCGGTGCCGTCCCCCGGCGGGTCCGACCGCAGCAGTCCCGAGTAGCCGGAGTCTTTCAGCTTCTCCACGCCGACGGCCACCACACGGTCGTAGGCGCCCGAGGCCACCGCGTAGCACGCGTTACGGAACGCCTCCGAGCCGGTCGCGCAGTAGTTCTCCACCCTGGTCACCGGCTTGTAGTCGAGCGCCAGGGCCTTGCTCAGGAGCAGCCCGGACTGACCGGACGCGAGTGTGCCGAGCCAGTACGCCTCGACGTCGTCACGCGTGACCGAAGTGGTGGCGAAAAGCTCTTCAAGGGCATCCAGCAGCAGATCTTCCGCAGAACGAGACCAGTGTTCGCCGAACCGGGTACAGCCCATGGCCACCACGGCCACCCTGTCCCGAATGCCTCTGCTCACGCCGCACCTCCCCCGGCGCCGGCGGATCCACCCGGTGGTTCGAGCACCCGCGCCTTCCAGAAGTAGTTGTGCACGCCGCCTGCGGTGAACAAACGGCGGAAGGACAAGCCGACCCGTGTTCCCACGGCCAGGTCACCCGGCCGGGCGTCGGCGACTTCGAGCGGGTAGCGTCCGCCGCCGTCGAAATCGACGATCGCCTCGATCAACGGTGGCGACGGCGAGTACGCCAGCCGATCCACGGTGTACGTCGCGACGGTGCCGGTGGCCCCGGCCAGCGAGCGCCGTTGCATCTCGTCCACCGCACCGCACTCCTTGCACACCCGCACCGGCGGCAGGTGCGTGAACCCGCACCGCGAGCACACACTGCCGGTGAACGCGAACTTCCAATCCACCGCACGTGCGCTCGGCGGCCCCGCCGGCCTGCCGGGTTCCGGTCGGCGTGGTGGTTCTCGTTCTAGCCAGCCGCGCCAGCCGAGATAGGTGGCGTAGGGAACGACGACGCCGTCGTCGAGCTGTTCGGCTACTGTGCGGCGCTGCCGCCCGGCAGGCAGATGATCGGTGGCGCGCAGGGCGAGCGCGTCACATCCGTCGACGGCCGACAACACCAGGATCGTCTCGCCCGGCTCGGCCCGATCCAGCACCGCAGCCAGGCCGAGCCCGAAGTCCGCCGCCCCGGAATGGCCGATCGGCGTCGTCGACGCCGTGGCGAACGCCCGCATGGCTTGCTTGCGAACCCCTGAATTCGGCGACACCACGACGACGTGATCGGCGCTGTCCAGGCCCGCTGCCGCGAGCGTCGCTTCGGCGGCGTGCCGCACCAACGGCAGATACGTTTCCGCCCCGAACCGCTCCTCCCACTGATCACTCGCCTGCCTGCCGGGCAGTCGCCACCGGTCCAGGATCTCGACCGACCACGACCGTTCCGCGAGCACGTCGGCGATCGGGGCGGCGGAATCCCCGAAGAGCAGGGCGACCGCCCCGTCGCCACCGAAACGTTCGTCCGACGAGCCGGGTCGCCCGGTCCGGACGTCCGCCAGCACGGCCAAGCCGCCGTCCGCCCTCGCCGCTCGCCACGCCGCGAAAGCGGACCGCGCCGAGCCGATGACGTCCGCGGCGAACGTCTCCTGGGGAAGCGCCAGCGCCGCATGGATGGCTGCCGCGTTGGTCTTGTCCAGGTACGCGGGTGACGTGGTGGCGAAATAGATCGCCCGCGGCGTGGCCTGGTGCGTGCACAACAGGCGCGCAGCCGCCTCGACCGCCATGGTCGTGCTGTCTTCGTCGTACGATGCCGCCACCCGCTCGCCTTCGGCAGGGCCGGTCCCGAGCGTGGCCGCGATCTCCGGCAACCGGACACGCGGCCGGGGCAGGTAGGTGGCATACGCGACGAGCCCGGTCACGAGGCGACCCCCTCGAACAGCGCCGCCATCCCCTGGCCACCGCCGATGCACATCGTCTCCAGCGCCAGACGCCCGCCGCGACGCCGGAGTTCGTGCAGCATGGTCGCCAGAATGCGCGCCCCGGTCGCACCGATCGGATGGCCGAGCGAGATGCCCGAGCCGTTGACGTTGAGCCGGTCGTCGATCTCCTCGGGCTTGACTCCCCAGCCCTTGAGCACCCCGAGAACCTGCCCGGCGAACGCCTCGTTGAGCTCGATCAGGTCCAGATCGTCGAACGAGACCCCGGTGCGCTCGAACAGTTTGGCCACCGCAGGCACCGGACCGAGCCCCATCGTGGCCGGCTCGCAGCCCACGGCGGTCCATGCGCGCAGGAATCCGAGCGGTTCCAGGTTCAGCTCGTCGAGCACGTCCTCCGCGACGACCAGGCAGGCCGCGGCGGCGTCGTTCTGCTGGCTGGCGTTGCCCGCCGTGACCGTGCCGCCCGGGATGATCGGGCGCAGCGTGGCGAGGGTTTCCGGCGTCGTGTCCGGCCGGATGCCCTCGTCCTGCGCGCACGTCACCGGCTCGCCGGTGCGCTGCGGCACCTCGACGGGGACGACTTCCTCGGCGAACTTCCCCGCCCGCCATGCCGCGGCGGCCCGCTGATGGCTGCGGGCGGCGAAGGCATCCGCCTCCTCCCGGGTGATGCCGAAGCGGCCTGCCACGTTCTCGGCGGTCTCGATCATCCCGCTGATCGGCCCGAACCGCCATTCCGGCTGGGATCGTTCCCTGCCCCGGTCGAGCCGGTCGTAGAACGTCACGTTGCCCGACCGCCTGCCCCATCGCAGGTCCGTCGTGTAGTGCTCGATGTTGCTCATGCTCTCCACGCCGCCCGCGACGACCACGTCGGCGTTGCCGGTCTGCACCATCATCGCGGCGGTGACCACCGCCTGCAGGCCGCCGCCGCACCGGCGATCCGTCTGCAACCCCGGCACCTCGATCGGCAATCCCGCGTGCAACGCGACCCACCTGCCGATGCACGGCGCTTCGGAGTTGGCGTAGGACTGCGCGAGCACCACGTCGTCCACCCGCGCCGGATCGAGGCCGGTGCGCCTGACGAGCTCCTTGACGACGACCGCGGCAAGGTCCTCCGCCGGGACCGGCCGCAACGTGCCGCCGAAAGCACCCACGGGTGTGCGCAGCGGGCTGACGATCGCCGCACGTCTCATACCAGCACTCCACTTCGCTCGACAGCTTCCTCCAGCGCCCGGCGGTGATCCGGATGCGCGATCGCCAGCATCCGTTCGTACCGCGAGCGCAACGGCTGACCACGCAGGTCGGCCACCCCGTACTCGGTCACCACCAGGCCGGCATCCGCGCGCGCCGTGCTCACCGGCCCGGACAGCGCGGGCACGATCCGGCTCGTGCTCCCCGCGGTGGACGGCAGCGCCACGATCGGCAACCCGCCCTTGGACCTGGCCGCACCGCGCAGGAAGTCCACCGCACCACCGACGGCTCCGACGTAGTCCCCGGCGACGAGTTCGGCGTTGATCTGCCCGGAAAGGTCGACCTCCACCGCCGAGTTGATGGCGACCAGACGGTCCTGCGCGGCCAGCACCGACAAGTCGTGGGTGTAACCGGTCTCGCGCAGCTGCACCGCGGGGTTGCGGTGCGCGAAGGAGAACAACCGCCGGGTGCCCATCAGCATCCCGCCCACCGACCGGCCCCGGTCCAGGCTCTTGCGCGCGTTGGTGATCACCCCGGCCTCCATCAGGTCGGCCACGGCGTCACTGATCAGTCCCGAGTGCACACCGAGATCGCGGCGGTCGGACAGCTGGGCCAGCACGGCATCGGGCAACGCCCCGATCCCGAACTGCAGGGTTGCGCCGTCGTCGATCAACGAGGCCACATTGGCCGCCACACGCTCGACGACCGGGTCGGCCGGCTTGGGTTTCGCCTCCGCAGGCGGCCGGGAGGTGGGCACCACGACGTCCACGTCCTCCGCGGTCAGCCAGCGTGAGCACTGCGTCTGCGGCACCTGATCGTTGATCTCCGCGATGACCACCCGGGCCGTGTCGATCGCCGCCGAGTAATAGTCGTCGCCGAGGCCGAGCGAGTAGCGTCCGTGCGCGTCGGGCGCCGACAGTTGCAGCAGCACCACGTCGGCACGCAACGGGCCGCGGGTCAGCAGGCCCGGCAGCATCGAGTAGTGCACCGGCGTCACGTCCATGGCGCCGGCCCGGACCATGTGCCGGTTGACTCCGCTGCCGCAGTAGGAGACGAAGGAGATCCGGTCGGCGACCTCCGGCTGCACCGTCCCGGTCACCGGGATGCCGACGAAACACCGGATCGGTCCGATGCGGTCGCGCTGCCGCAGCAACGCCGTCGTCAGGGTGACCGGCTCGGCGCAGGCCTGCCCCCAGACCACGGTGTCACCGGGACGGACGAACTCGGCGAAGTCGATCTCCTCCGGCTCGCGCACGATCGCCGGGCGCGTCATGCGCTCATGCTTCCTCTCGCCAGCGGTGCGCCGACGGATCCAGCAGCCGCCGCAAGTGCTCGTCCGGCAGCCAGGCGATCGTCTCCAGCTCCAGCGCGTCGAGGTAACGCACGTGCCCGGTCCGCAGGTCCTCCAGCTTCAACCGGGGCCCGTTGCCCTGGTGATCGACGCTGACCGCGACCTCGGCGAACTCGCTGCCCACGACCTCCGGCTCGGCCGGGCCGATCACCACGCCGCGGCCGTCCTGCTCGTCCGTCATCCGCCCTCCTCCTAGATCAGGAACGACAGCGTGGGCAGCGGCCGGTCCTTGTTCACCAAGCTGACCTTCTTGTAGGCCATGCGGATCTCACCGTCGACCACGCGCAGCTTGTAGGTCAGCCGCCCGGCCCAGAGCTCCATGCCACGGGCGCGGGACTCGACGAGCACGAAGTTCGCCCCCACCACCGTGTCCGATCCCTCGGTGGCGAGGATCTCGACGTTGGAGATCACCCGCCGGAGGTTGGACGGCGGGGACTGCGAGTAGCGTTTGCCGGTGCGCAGCTGCTTGAGCCGGGTCGCGATCCGGCTCCGGTTGTCGTAGATGACCGAGACCTGGCTCCGCGGATCCGCCGCGTCGTCACCGGCGGGCACCCAATAGATGGCGTCGTCGGTCCACAACGCCTCCCAGGCGTCGTAGTCGTGTTCGTCCGCGTACCGCGCCTCGCGGTACAGGAACTGCTCGATCTGCCGCAGGTCCAATGCCGTGCCTGCCGCGGTCACTTCCCGACCTCCATCAGCTTCCTGTAGTGCGCCCAGAAGCCGCGCATCCCGGTCTCGTCGGTGGCGTTCCCGACCCGCAGCCCGCGCTCGTCGAGCCGTTCCCGGTGCACGCCGCGCTTGATCTCGAACCACTCGGGCCGCAGCTGTTCGGCACCCAGCTGGTTCCGCTCGTACATCTCGGTGTCGTCGGCCAGCAGCATGCCCGCCGGTCCCACCGATCCGATCGACTGCGACACCATCCGCCGGTTCAGCTCGGGCGCGCCCTTGAGCTGCACGGCCGTGGCGTGCTGAACGCATTCGTCGACCGCCAGCGGCTGGATCATGAAGACCTGGATCTCCGCGATGAACAGGTTCGGGAAGATCATCACGTGCGGGGCGCCCTCGACGAGGATCTTCTCCGCTTCCTCGCCGTAGACCTCGCGCATCTTCGCGACGTAGTCCGGGACGCGGTCCTCGGTGGTGCCGAACCATCGCATCGGCTGTCCGTGCCGGCGGAACTCCGGGCGCAGGTCGTTCTCGCTGTGCCCGTTGCCCAGGTCGCGGGTCACCGCCACGGACTTCTCGCTGTACAGCGCGCCGATGGGGCTGCCGGTGACGCTGAAGATCGAGCCGTGCACGAACTGCGGGTGGTAGCCGTCGGTCTCGTTCTCCACCAGCAGCTTCCAGTTGGCCCTCGTCCGGTGCTTGAGCCATCCGGCGGTCAGTTCGACCTCGCCCTCGGGCGACAGCCGGCACAACCGGTCGATCTCCCCTGCGGCGTGACCGAGGTGTTCGCGCAGCGTAGGACCGTCGTCGGCCAGGCTGGCGAAGACGAAGCCCCGGTAGGAGTCCACTCGCGCAGCCCTGGCCATCCCCTGCTTGAGCTTCCCGCGACCGCCGTAGCCCTGGTGGTACGGGTAGCCGAGCAGTTCGCCGTCGTTGCGGAAGGTCCAACCGTGGTACGGGCAGCGGAACGAGTTCGAGTGGCCGCGCTCGTCCTCGCACACCAGATTGCCGCGATGCGGGCACCTGTTGAGCAGCACATGGACCCTGCCGTCACGGTCCCGTGTCATCACCACGTCCTGCGGCCCGATGCTCTTGCGCACGTAATCGCCGGGCTGCCGCACCTCGCTCTCGTGCCCCACGAACACCCACGTGCGGTACCAGATCCGCGCCAGTTCCTCGGCGAAGATCCGGGGATCGGTGTAGAGGCTGCCGTGCACCCGGTCCGGCTGGATCAGCGCCGCGTAGTCGGGGCGATCGGTGGCAGCCGGTGGCATCGCTGTCTGCGACACTGTGGCAGTCACGCTGCACACTCCTTCGCTTCAGTTGCTGGCGGCGGCCGCCAGCTGCTTCTTCGCCCACTCCACGAGCCGGAACTTCTGCACCTTGCCCGTCGGCGTGGTGGGCAGGTCGGAGGCTTCGAGGAACAGCACGTGCTTGGGCACCTTGAAGCGGGCCAGCTTCTGCTTGCACAGGGAGACGACCTCGTCGGCGGTGATGTCCTGGCCCGGCGCGCGCACGACGCACACGCACCCCACGTCACCCCAGCGCTCGTCCGGGATGCCGATCGCGTAGGCCTGGCTGATCGCCGGGTGCTTGCTCAACAGGTCCTCGATCTCCTTGGGCATCACCAGCTCGCCGCCGCTCTTGTAGAGCTCCTTGCTGCGCCCGGTGATCTCCAGGTAGCCGTCCTCCCGCACCCGCCCGAGGTCGCCGGAACGGATCCAGCCGTCCTGGATCGCCGCGGCCGTCTCCTCGGGTTTGTTCCAGAAGCCGAGCATGTTCGTCGGGCCCTTGGACGCCAGCTCGCCCTCGGTGTGCGGGGGAAGGTCCTCCCCGGTCATCGGATCGACCGTCTTGTACACGGTCAGCGCGTCCTGGCCGGGGACGCCCGCGCTACCGGCGAGCTTGGGCCTGCCGACCGTGGTGGCCGTGTAGACCAGGTCGTCCTCGGGCAGCGTGAGGGTCATGGCGCCGCCGCACTCGGTCATGCCGTAGCCGGTGACGATCTCGTCGACGCCGAGCTCGTCGCGCACCTGTTCCCACAACCACACCGGGGCGGGTGCCGCGCCCGACAGGATCGCCGACAGCGAGCTCAGATCGAATTCCTTGCGCCGCGGATGCTCCAGCAGCGCGACCGTCATCGTCGGCACGCACAGGATGTCGGTGGCCTTGTGCCGCTGGATTCCTTCGAAGTAGCGCACCGGGTCGAACGCCGTCTGCGGGATGATCGCACCGCCGACGAACATCGCGGCGAGCAGGCCCTCCACGTAGCCGAACATGTGGTAGCACGGCAGCGAGAACAGGATCCGGCGTCCGTCTTCGAAGGCACGCGTCAGCGCTGACGCGTAGGCCGTCCGCTGCACCGCGTCGTGCGTGACCTGGACGCCCTTGGGCGACCCGGTCGTTCCCGACGTGTAGAGGATGTCGCCGATGTCGTCCGGCTTCGCCGTGCCCGCGGCCGCACCGCGGTTGTCGTCGCCGAGCTCCGCCAGGCCGGCCACGCTGAGCACACCGTCCCGGCTCCGCCCGTCGGTGGACAGCAGCACCACCCGGCGCAGGTTGGGCAGCTCGGCGGGCTCGCCGTTCTCCCAGCCCGGCGCGATCTCGTCCAGCATCGCCAGGTAGTCGAGGTCGCCGAAGCCGGTCATCGTGATCAACACGGAGCACTCCGACTGACGGAGGACGTACCGCAGCTCGTCGGTGCGGTACAGGTAGTTGAACGGGATCGCCACCGCACCGGCCTTGGCGACGGCGAACTTCACCGGCACGAACTCCAGGTAGTTGGCCATGACGATGCCGACGTGGTCGCCGGGGCGGACGCCGATGGCCGCCAGCCCGTCGGCCAGCCGATCGGCCCACCGCATGGTCTCGGAGTAGGTGATCGTGCGCTCGTCGGTGATGACGAACGGCCGATCCGCGTACTTGCCGGCGCAGTAGTCCAGCCAGTCACCCAGGGTGCGCGGCACCCACTCGGAAAACTCTGCCCGGAGCCGAGAGCGTCGTTGCTCGATGTCGGTCGCCACCGCAGGCCTCCCTTCTTTAATCATAGTTAGATTAACTGATCGACATGGCGTACACAACCAGCTCGCGACACTGACGTGAACCCGGCCGACATGGCGGCGAAGATCGGACAAAAGGGAACGATTCATAGGGAAACAGGTCATCCTGTCCAGCTGTTCAGTGGCACAGGTCACGAGCGGGGTCACCTGCCGCGAAGTCGGAGCGGACTGCCGGACTCCGCCGTCGTCGAACGTCGTCTAATTTGGACTAGAAATATTGGCGGTCAGCGGCCGCGAAACCTGGGCCGCCTGCGCTCACGGAACGCAGCCACGCCTTCGGCGAAGTCCTCCGTGTCGAACAGGCGCGCCTGCACCGCGATCTCGTCGTCCAGCACGCGCCACGGATCACGCGGCCAGGCAGCGAACATCGCCTTGATCTCGGCCAGCGCCAGCGGAGGTCCCTCCGCGATCGCCGCGGCGTCCGCGAGCGCGGCCGACAGCGCCTCCCCCGGTTCGGCGATGGCGTCCACCAGTCCCAGCTCGTGACTTTGCCGAGCGGACAACCGGCGCGGCAGCAGCATCAGCTGACGCGCCGCCGCCACCCCGACTCGCGCCGGCAACGTAGCGAATATGCCCATGTCACCGGCCAGGCCGACGCCGGTGAACGCGACGCTGAAGACGCTGTCGGCGGCCGCCACCACCCGGTCGCAAGCGGCGGCCAAGGCGGTACCCGCACCGAACGCGTACCCCTCGACCGCCGCGATCACCGGCTTGGTCCCGCCCCAGATCGCCTTCACGACACGCTGCGCAGCCTCGGCCCGCGGCACGGTCTGCTCCCGCGGCTGGCGGCGCATGGTCGAGATGTCGCCACCGGAGCAGAAGGTGCCGCCTGCCCCCGTCAGCACGATGACGCGCACACCGGGATCCGCCATCGCTGTTTCCAACGCTTCGGCCAGGGCGGCGCGTAGCTCGAGGTCGATCGCGTTGCGCTTGCCCGGGCGGTTCAGCGTGATCACCCGGACCTGCTCATGGTCCTCGGTCAGCACACAGTCGGTCACGACCTTCGCCTACTTTCCGGTGAAACGGGGCGGCCTGCGCTCGATGACGGCGGCCAAGCCCTCCCGGGCATCGGCGGTGCCGGACAGCTCCGCCACGGTCCGCGCTTCCTCTGGCAGCTGGTCCTCCAGCGAGGCACCGACACCACGCCACACCAGCCGCTTGGTGGCCGCGACGGCCTTAGGCGGCAACGCGCTGAGCGCGCGGGCCAGCGCCAACGCCTCGTCCCGCACCGCATCGGCCGGAACGACCTTGGTGATCAGTCCCGCCTCCAGCGCCTCCTGCGCGGTCAACGTCGGATTCGTCAGCAGGATCTCCATCGCCTTCCGGAGCCCGACGAGACGACTCAGTGTCACGGTCGCGCCGGCGTCCGGTGCCATCCCGACCCGCACCGCGCCGGAGAAGAACCTCGCCGAATCGGCCGCGATGACGAAGTCGGCGGCGCACACCAGGCCGAAGCCGCCACCGCCTGCGGCAAAGCCGTGCACGGCGGCGATCACCGGCGGCTCGAGCTGTACCAGCGCCGACACCGCAGCGTTCAGCCGCGCGGTGGCCTCCCGCAGATGGTCCGGTAGGCCTTCGCCACGACTGGCGAAATCGCGGACGTCACCCCCTGCGCAGAAGTTCTTCCCCTCACCGGAGAGGATCACGGCCCGCACCCGCGGCTGCCGGTGAATGCGCATGATCGCCGCGTGCAGCGCTTCCAGCAGCTCCATGTTCATG
This sequence comes from Thermocrispum agreste DSM 44070, assembly GCF_000427905.1. GTDB lineage: Bacteria > Actinomycetota > Actinomycetes > Mycobacteriales > Pseudonocardiaceae > Thermocrispum > Thermocrispum agreste. The sequence goes on from NZ_ATYX01000007.1 coordinate 190,851, forward strand.
CCGTTGGCCGCATCCGGGCGGTTCAACCGCAACCAGGCGATGCCGTCCGGCTCGAACGACAGCAGCACCGGGCCCGAGCGTGCCGCGTCCTCGGTCATGTGTCCGCTCCCCTGCCTTCGGTGAACGACGCGATCCCGCCCGCCGCCGCTTCGCCTTCCACGTGCTCGATCACGGCCGCCAGCTCCACGGTCAGGGCGTCGGCGAGCGCCATGGTCAGGCCCTGCCGCACCAGCCGTTTGACCTTGCCCAGCACCGCGCGGTCCTTCTCGGCCACGCGGGAGACGAAGGCGGCGACGCCCTCCTCGAACTCCGCAGGCGCGAAACTCCGGTAAGCCAGCCCCCACTCGGCGGCTTGCGCGCCGGTCAATCGCTCACCGGACAGCAGATGCCCGAGGGCTCGCTGCCTGCCGACCAGCCTGGGCAGCCGCTGCGAACCGCCACCGCCTGGGATCTGGGCGAAGTTGGTGTGATTGTCCGCAAGCACCGCGTCGGAGCGCACCAGTGCGACGTCACTGGCCTGCATCAGCTCGAAGCCGCCCGCCATCGCATAGCCCTCGACGACGGCGATCACCGGGACGGGCAGCTCCGCGATGGCGTCGCACGCACGCCGGAAGTTCTCGAACAAGGGACGCACCGCGTCGGCGCCGGCTGCCCGCAGGCGAGCGAGCTCCTTGAAGTCCCCGCCCACCGAGAAGTTCCCGCCGGCTCCACGAACGACGACGACCGACGCGGTCCTGGCAAGCGCGCGCAAGGCTTGTTCGAGTTTCCGGCCCAGTTCGACCGTGATGGCGTTCATCGCATGCGGCCGGTTCAGCAGGACGTGGCCGACCGCGCCCTCTTGCCGGGTCGCGACCACACCGTCGGCGTTCTCGGTCACCGGACCTCCCGGCAGGCACGCTCGCCCGGCTCGGTCATCGTCATCGCCTCCCTGCGCACCCAACTGTCCGGCCCCTCCCACCCGCACGGCCACGCAGCAGTGGTCCGCCGAGCAGGCACGTTTTCGAATTGAAGATAAATTAGGTAGCATCGTGGCGTCAATCGCGACGTTCAGCGCGGAGGGCAGGATGGATCTCGGCTTGCGGGCAGCCCGGGTACTCGTCACCGGCGGGGCCTCCAACATCGGCCGCGGCATCGTGCACGGCTTCGCCGGCGAGGGCGCCCGCATCGCCATCTGCGACATCGACGGCGAGCAGGCGAACCGGGTACGGGCGGAAGCACTCGAGCGCGGAGCCGACGCCGCCGAGGTCGTCCGGGCCGACCTGACCCACGAAGGAGCAGGCAGACGCGTCGTCGACCGGGTGATCGAGCTGTGGGGCGGGCTCGACGCCCTGGTGAACAACGCGGGCTGGAGCGTGCCCGGGTTCATCGCCGAGGACACCGATCGGGCCCGCTGGCAGCGACTGGTCGAGGTGAACCTGTTCGCGACCATCGAGTGCACCCAGGCGGCGATCGCGGTGATGCGCGAAGCAGGCAGGGGCTCGATCGTGTTCATATCCAGCGACGCGGCATTCGGTGAGATCCGCCAGGGCGTCTACGGCGCCACCAAGGCGGCTGTCGTCGCGCTGGCCAGGACCGTGGCCAAGGAGCACGGCAGGCACGGCATCCGGTCCAACGTCGTCTGCCCGGGACTGGTGATCCCGGAGAGCGACGACGCGATCGGCGCGACCAGCCTGTGGGCAGGGGGCCGGGACGCGGTGTTCACCGAGGAGCAGATCGAGTCGGTACGCAAACAGATCCCCCTGCGCCGCCTCACGACCGCACGGGACGTAGCTGCGGCCGTCGTCTGGCTCTCTTCCGAGCCGGCCGCCAGGCAGATGACCGGGCAGGTGTTCTCGGTCAGCGGCGGCTACTGCATGCCCTGAGCCACCAGGAGCAGCAGGATGACGGGCAGACCCGACAGCGTGAATCCGAACGCCGCGACGCGCGATCGCATTCTCGAGGCCGCGGCCGCACTGTTGAGCAAAAAGGGATACTCGGCCACCCGGCTGACCGACATCGCCGACCTGGCATCGGTACGCGCTCCTGCGCTGTATTACTACTTCGAGTCTCGGCAGGACCTGATCGCCGAAGTCATGGCGACCGGTCAACGACGACTCCGTGCACACGTCGAAGCCGCGCTCGATGCGCTCGACGACGACGCATCCCCGCTGGATCGCATCGGGGCCGCGGTGGCGGCCCACCTGGAAGTGGAACTGTCGTTGTCCGACTTCGCTACGGCGGTGAGCCGCAACCTCGGCCAGCTCCCCGACGAGGTCCGTGACCGGCTGCGGGCCGAAGGCACGAAATACATCGAGCTGTGGCGGCGGTTGCTGGAGCAGGCCCGCCGCGCCGGTGCGATCCGGCCCGATCTGGACCTCCGGGCGGCACGCATGCTGGTCATCGGTGCCTTGAACTGGACGACGGAGTGGTGGGACCCCCGGCAGGGTTCGCTCGCCGCCGTCATCGACACTGCCAAGAACCTCGTCCGGCACGGCCTCTCCGCCCCGGCCGAGCGGCGAAACCACATCGCCTCCTCGAGCGACGTCCCCATGAGGCCGTGATGCGCGGCGTCGGCGACGCGACCGGCCGGCGCCAGTGGCGGCACGACGGCACAGCCGACGGGACGGTACGCCGGGACAGCCGCCGATCGGCCGACCCACCGTATGCACCCCACGGGCGGGCTGATCGGAGGTACCGGATGGGAATTCGGTTGACCGGTAGTGATGCCGATGCCGCACACTGGCGGAGTGGACGCTTCGATTCCTCAGTCCGATTTCGACTCCGCCTACGCCGAGGGTTCTCCCCCCTGGGTGATCGGCGAACCTCAGCCGGCCGTGGTCCAGCTCGAGGAGTCCGGGCAGATCAGTGGCCGGGTCCTCGATGCGGGCTGCGGAACGGGTGAACACACCATCTACCTGACCGAGCGCGGCTACGACGTCGTCGGCATCGACTTCTCCCCGAAGGCCGTCGAGCGAGCCACCGCGAAGGCGACGGCGGCGGGCGTCGCGGCGAAGTTCGAGGTGGCCGACGCGCTCGAGCTGACCGGCCCGCCGCGCTTCGACACGATCATCGACAGCGCACTGTTCCACGTCTTCGGAGCGGCGGACCGCACGCGGTACGCCCAGCGGCTGGCCGAGGTGTGCCACCCCGGCGGTCGCGTGCACGTCCTGGTGCTCTCGGACGCCGAGCCGGGGCTCGGACCGCAGATCAGTGACGCATACATCCGCGAGGCGTTCGCCGAAGCCAACGGATGGCAGCTGCAGGACCTGCGAACGAGCCGGTACCGGGTGATCGTCCCGCCGTACGTCGACCCACGGCTGGGCTTGACCCCCGACCAGCCCGCCGACATGCCGGCTTGGCTGGCCACCGCACGACGCTCGGACTGACAGCATCGCCGGAATACCGGACAATCCCCGGATGGAGAATTCCGTCCCCCGGTCGCATTTCGACCGCGCCTACGACGAGGGCGCTGCGCCGTGGGTGATCGACGAGCCGCAGCCGGCGATCGTCCGGCTGGCGGAGTCCGGGCAGATCACCGGCCGGGTCCTGGACGCCGGCTGCGGCACCGGTGAACACACCATCTACCTGGCCGCGCGTGGCCACGACGTGCTCGGCATCGACTTCTCCCCGAAGGCCGTCGCGCTCGCCACGGCAAAGGCGGCGGCATTGGGTGTTCCGGCGAGGTTCGAGGTGGCCGACGCGTTGCAGCTGTCCGGCCCGCCCCGCTTCGACACCGTCGTCGACTGCGGCTTGTTCCACGGCTTCGGCGCGCAGGACCGCATCACCTACGCCGAGCGGCTGTCCGCCGTGTGCCACCCCGGCGGCCGGGTGCACATCCTGGCGTTGTCGGACATCGCACCGGGGTTCGGACCGCGCATCAGCGACGCCGTCGTCCACGAAGCCTTCACCGAGGCGACCGGATGGCGGCTGCTCGAGGTGCGCACCAGCAGCGTGCGGGCCATCGTGCCACCGGATGCCGGCCCGGAGCTGGGTTTGACCCCGAACCAGCCCGCGGACATGCTGGCGTGGCTGGCCACCGCGCAGCGCCTGGGCTGACGGCCGCCCATGCCGCCCGGTAACGACCAGGACGCGACTACGCCTGGTCAGCCTTGGCACCGGCCGCCCATCCCGCGCGGGTACGACTGTCACATTTCCGCGAAGACCGGTGTCTTTCTGTCGAAGGCACTCGACGACAGGAGGAATCCGATGTCCGCAACCGCCAGGCTGCCGCAAGCCGACTTGTCCGGGCCGTTCGGCCGGCTGGCCGAGGCGTCCGCCCGCCGCATGCTCGGCGACGACGAGCCGACGGCGCTGGGCGTGATGTGGCACAGCCCGGCCATGCTCAGGCACACGAGCATGTTCGGCCGGAAGGCCAAGAAGAAGTGGCGCCACGCGCCGCCGGACCTGAAGGCCCTGGCGCACATGGCCGCGGCCGCGACGATCGGGTGCTCGATGTGCCTCGACTTCGGGTACTACCAGGCGCAGCACGAGGTGGACATCGACAAGGCCCGTCAGGTGCCCCGCTGGCGTTCCTCGACGGTGTTCACGCCGCTGGAACGCCGGGTGCTGGCCTATGCCGAGGCGATGTGCCAGACGCCGCCGACGGTCACCGACGAGATGGTGGCGGAGCTGCTGGAAGAGCTCGGCGCCCCGGCCGTTCTCGAGCTGACCGCGTGGATCGGGTTCGCGAACATGACCGCACGCACCGGCGTCACCCTGGGCCTGGAGTCGCACGGGCTCTCGGCGCGCTGCGGGCTTCCGCCGCTGGCCGAGCCGGACCGCCGTGAGGTCGGATCCGCATGACCGGTGATCCGTTCCAGAGGCACCGGAGCCTGCTGTTCACGGTCGCCTACGAAATGCTCGGCTCGGCCGCCGACGCCGAGGACGTCGTGCAGGAGGCGTGGCTGCGCTGGAACTCCATCGATCAGGCCACGGTGCGCGATGCTCGCTCCTACCTGGTGCGCACCGTGACGCGGCAAGCGTTGAACCGGCTGCGCACGCTGGCCCGCCGTCGTGAGGAGTACGTCGGCAGCTGGTTGCCGGAGCCGGTGCTGACCAGCCCGGACGTCGCCGAGGACGTCGAGCTCGCGGAAAGCGTGTCGATGGCGATGCTGACCGTGCTGGAAACGCTGACGCCAACCGAAAGAGTGGTGTTCGTGTTGCGCGAGATCTTCGGCGAGCCGTTCGAGGACATCGCCCGCGCGCTGGACAAGACGCCCGCGGCGGTCCGGCAGATCGCGCACCGCGCTCGCTCCCACGTGGCGGCACGGCGCCCGCGACACCCGGTGAGCCGCAGCGAGCAGCAGGAGGTGGTGGCTCGCTTCCGGGCCGCGGTGGAGACGGGTGACGTGCGCGCCCTGCTGGACGTCCTCGCCCCGGACGTGGTGATGCTCTCCGACGGCGGCGGCGTCGCGAAGGCCTTCGTGCGGCCGATTCTCGGCTCCGACGCGGTGGCGCGGGTGCTGGCGGCCTTCCCGCGGAAGATGCCCGACGGCCGCATTCAGGAGCTCGTTCTCAACGGCGAGCCGGCCTTGCGGCTGTTCGTGGGCGACCAGCCCGACGGCACGCTCAGCTTCCGCATCGAGAACGGCAGGATCACCCACATCTACGGGGTGCGGAATCCGCACAAGCTGGCCAAGGTCGACCAGCCCGTGCCGCTCAGCCGCGACACGGCGATTCAGCCCAGGTAGCGCACGTCCAGCGGGGTCTCCACCGCCCGGCCGCCGTGCCGGGTCACCCGGAATGCCCGGCCTCCCGGCCGTTCGCCGACCGCCTCGGCCAGTTCGCCGCGCGCCAGACCAGCGCGACCCCGTCGTCGGCGGCGTGTCCGGCCGGGAGCTGCCTTCGGCCGCCATCCGGCGACAGGACCGCTGTCGGTCCTCCTCGCCGACGTAGTGCGGGCAGGCCGATCCCGGCAGCATGCCGAGGCCGTCCCGCAACGGGGCGAGTGGAACGAACGAGTCGGTGGAACTGCCTTCGAACCAGCAGTTCATGCCTGCGCTGACCCCGGCGAGGACGACGCCGTTCTCGGCGGCCTGCGCCAGGATGTCCGGCAGCCCGTGCACGCGCCACACCGCCAGCAGGTTCGCCGTGGAGCCGCCGCCGACGTCAATGACGTCCCGCTCCAGCACCATCGACGGATCGGTGTCGCCCCATGGGCGACGGCAGAACAGCGAGAGCACCGAGGTGCGGGCCCGGCCTTCGAACGCCCGCTCGAACCACGCGACGTACTCGACGTCATCGCCGGAAGCCGTAGACATGAAACAGACCCTCGGCCGGTGGGTGGCCGACACAGACGAATCAGCTCGTCGATCGGCGTGATCCGGCCGGCTGCGGAGACTCCGCCACCGCCGAGCGTCACGAACGTGCCAGTCACACCGGTCAGCCTCGATCGACCCAATGTGATGTGCGTCATACCCTTGCTCGGTCGGCAACACCGCGTGGCGCACCGCTCGTCCTGCCGGGTACGAGGGGAGAAACGGTGTGACCGATCGAGAGGCCGAGTTCGTCGAGTTCGTTCGTTCCCGCGGCCCCGTCCTGCGCCGGACGGCGTTCTTGCTGTGCGGTGACTGGCATCGGGCGGAAGACTTGGTGCAGACCGCACTGCTGAAGTTGTTCCGCGCCTGGTCCCGCATCCGGGCGACCGAGGCCGTCGATGCCTACGCGCGCACGACCCTGGTGCGCACCGTGATGGACGATTCCCGGCTGCTGCGGTACCGCAGGGAACGCGTCAGCGACTCGCTTCCCGAGACGGTCGTACCCGCCGAGGACACCGACGCCACCCTCGATGCCCGGCGCGTTCTGGCCATGCTCCCGCCGCGTCAGCGGGCGGTCATCGTGCTGCGCTACTGGGAAGACCTGCCGATCGACGAAGTGGCGCGCATTCTCGGCTGCTCGGACGGCACCGTGAAGAGCCAGGCGGCCAAGGGGCTTGCCACCCTGCGCAAGCTGCTCACCAGCAGGCCGCAGCTGCTGGCGCTGGAGGCGCTCCGATGACCCGCAACGACATCCTGTGGCGGGAGCCCGACCCCGTGGAGCCCGCCGAGATCCGCCGGCTGCTGGACGACGCGCTCGGCCCGGAACCGGCGATGCGCATGGACCCCGATGCGCTGCTGCAGCGAGCACTGCGCAGGGAGCGCCGGATACGCATCGCCAGCATGAGCGGCGCGGTCGCCGCGGTGGCCACGGTGACCCTGGGATTGGCACTGGTGACCAGCTCCCCGGCGCTGGAGGACGGCCCCGCGACACCGAGCAGGCTCGTGCCGGGAGCGAGCGTCGAGCAGGAACCGTCGAGTTCGTCGCCGCCCAGCACGTCGACGCCGTCCCCGTCCGGCGGTCACTCGAAGCATCAGGTGCGGACAACGCCCCACGTGTCGCGGACATACGCGGTGTCTCCACCGCCTTCGCGGGACGAGCGGCCGCGCTCGGTGCAGAGGGTGCCCGACATCGACGAGCAGCCGATCGAACAACCACCGATGGCGCCGTGACGCACGTCGGTCTCGCTTGCCGTCCATGCACTCCCCTGCTTCGGCTGACGCGCATCCGGATGTCACCCCCGCATCCCGACGACCGCGACGCGTCGTGGCGTTGCCTGCTGTGAAGAGCCCGACGAATCCCGTCTCCGGCGAACGCCGCGCGAACCGGTCCCGGTCTTGAACGGGCGAAGTCGTCCCCTACCAGGCCGGTCCGTGTCGCCGGCCGTCTGGAGGAAACACCATGCGTTCTCTGCGCACACTCGCCGCCGGCGTCGGAACGGGTGCGGCCGTCCTGCTGAGCGCCACCCCGGCACTGGCCGCCGACAGCCCCCAGCCCGCTCCGCCCAAGGAGGACACCGCGGCCGCTGTGACCCGGCCGACCCCCGGTGAACCGCCCGCGGAACAGCCGGAAGCCGACGCTCCCCGCCGGTCTCGGCCGGACACCCAGCCGCCGCGCGAGCGAACCGAGGAGCGGCTGCACCCCGAGGTCTCGCGGCCCGCGGAAGGCCCGGCCGCGAAGGCCGAGGAGCGGCAGATCAAGGCCGTGCCGGAAGGCGGCGTGGAAACCGGCGGCGGTCCGGTGGAGCAGGACGACTCGGCGTTGATCGCCGGTGGAGCGCTCGCGGCAGCGGCAGCCGTCGGCAGCGGCGTCGTGCTGGTCCGCCGCCGCCTGGCCTCGGGCCGACCGTCGCGATGACCGAGGCCGGCCGTCGCGGTGCCCGCGGGCGCGGCCCGGACAGCACGCGCCGCCGGGGCCGGCTGGGCGTCTTGCCGGGCCGGCGTCGCCGTCACGGGTTGGTGGCTGCGGCGCTGGCCCTCTGTCTCGCAGCGGGCTGCTCGTCGGCGGCCTCCAGCGGTGCCGAACGTTCCCAGGCGCCCCCTTCGTCGCCGGCGCAAGCGAGCGAGCACTCCGGCCGGGGCGAGCAGGCACGGGAGAACAGCCCCCGGGGGATGCCGCCCGCACCGCCGGTCTCGGTGTCGATCCCGCGCATCGGGGCCCGTTCGTCGCTGGTGCCCGTCGGGCTGAACAAGGACCGCACCCTGGCTGTCCCGCCGGTTTCCCAGCCCATGCAGGCGGCTTGGTACCGGTACAGCCCTACTCCCGGCGAGGTGGGCCCGTCGGTCCTGCTCGGGCACGTGGACGGCGGCGGCAAGCCGGGCATCTTCCACCGGCTGCACACCCTCGAGCCCGGCGACGAAGTGATCGTCGAACGCGCCGACGGCAGCGTCGCCAGGTTCGTCGTGCGGCGTGTGGCGCAGGTGCCCAAGAAGGCGTTCCCGACCGACGAGGTCTACGGCGACACCGACCGCCCGGAGATCCGCCTGATCACCTGCGGCGGCTCGTTCGACCGCGCCGCCGGCAGCTACCGCGACAACGTCATCGTCTACGGCACGCTCAAGGCGCGCTGAGCGCTATGCGGGCAGGTCGACCAGGTCCGCCAGCGCCGCCCGGTGCCGATCCGACGTGCCGAGCCCGACCTGGTCGGCCTTGGCCCGCTTCAGATACAGGTGCACCGGGTGCTCCCAGGTCATGCCGATGCCGCCGTGCAGCTGCAGCGCTTCCTCCGCCGCACGGACGGCGACATCGCCGCAGTAGGCCTGCGCAACCGCGGTGGCGATCGGCAGGTCGGGGTCGTCCTCGGCCAGGGCGGCCGCGGCGTAACGGGCGGCGGCCGCCGCGGATTCCGTCTCGCTGTACAGATCGGCCAGGCGATGCTTGAGCGCCTGGAACCCGGCCAGTACCCGGCCGAACTGGCGGCGCTGCTGCAGGTAGTCGACGGTGGTCTGCAGGCACCAGCTCGCAATGCCGTACTGCTCCGAAGCCAGCAGCGCCGCGCCGGCCCGCAACGCACCACGGACGGCCTCCTCGGCATCGGTGACCACGGGCGCGGCCGCCACACCGTCAAGACGGATGTCCGCCAGCTGGCGGGTCATGTCGAGCGACGTCACGGGCGTCGGCTCGACGCCGGACACCGCATGAACCGTCCAACCGTCGTCGGAGGCCACCGGCACCAGCAGGACATCGGCCTCGACAGCGCCCGCTACGTTGGCCACCTCGCCGTACAGGCGGTTTCCTTCGGCGCGGACGGACGGGACGACACGATCGGGAGCAGCGGAGAACGGAACGGCCAACGCCGCCGTTCGTTCACCGGCGGCCAGCTGGCCGAGCAACTCGCTCTTCGTGCCGAGCAACACCGTGGTGGCGACTACGCTGCTGGTCAGGAACGGCACCGGGGCCACCGACCTGCCCAGCTCCTCGAGCACGACGGCCGCTTCCCTGGCGGACGCCCCCGCCCCGCCGTCGGCCTCGGGCACCAGCAGTCCGGTCACCCCGAGCTCGGCGGACAGCGCGCGCCACAGCGGCTCGACCACCGAGCGGTCCCCGTCGTACATCGCGGCGACGGCCGCGGACGGGCACCGGTCCTTCAGCAGCGAGCGCACGGACGCCCGCAGGTCCTCCTCCACGTCGGTGTAGAGCAGGTTCAGTTCGCTCATCGGGGCAGGTCCTTCCACGGGACGTCCTTGTCGGTGCGCGGTTCGGCGGGCAGGCCGAGCACCCGCTCGGCGACGATGTTGCGGAGGATCTCCGACGTGCCGCCCTCGATGGAGTTGCCTTTGCTGCGCAGGTAGCGGTAGCCGACGTCGCGGCCGGTGAAGTTCACCCGGTGCGGCCGCACGAACGACCAGTCGTCGTACCGGATGCCGTCGTCCTCCCGCAGCTCCACCTCCAGTCCGGACAGGGCCTGGTTCAACCGCGCGAACGTCAGCTTCATGGTGGCGCCTTCCGGGCCGGGCAGGCCGGCGGCCAGCTTCTGCCGCAGCCGCATCCTGGTCAGCCGCGCCACCTCGGACTCCACCCACAACCGCAGCAGCCGGTCGTGCAACGCGGACCTGCGCCGCTCCGGGTGGTCCCGCCAGGCCTTGGCCACCACACCGATCATTCCGCCTTCCCGGGGCGTCGGGCCGTCCCCGATCGCCACGCGCTCGGCGTTCAGCGTCGTGGTGGCCACCCGCCACCCCTCGCCGACCGCGCCGAGCCGCTGGCTGTCCGGGATGCGCACGTCGGTCAGGAAGACCTCGTTGAACTCCGCCTCGCCGGTGATCTGCCGCAGCGGCCGCACCTGAACGCCCGGCGCGTGCATGTCGCAGATGAAGTAGGTCAGCCCGCGATGCTTGGGCACGTCCGGATCGGTGCGGGCCACCAGGATCCCGAAATCCGCGCGGTGGGCCGCCGACGTCCACACCTTCTGCCCGTTGACCACCCACCCGTCGCCGTCGGGCACCGCCCTGGTCGCCAACCCCGCCAGGTCGGACCCCGCACCCGGCTCGGAGAACAGCTGGCACCAGATTTCCTCCCCGGTCCACAGCGGACGCAGGTAGCGGCGCTTCTGCTCTTCGGTGCCGTACGCCAGGATGGTCGGCGCGGCCATGCCCAGCCCGATGGCGTTGCCCGCCGGGTCGTTGTCCGGGGCGCCCGCGGCGGCCAGCTCCGCGTCCACCACCGCTTGCAGGTCACGCGGATAGCCCAGCCCGCCGTGCCCGGGCGGGAAATGCACCCATGCCAGGCCGGCGTCGTACCGCGCACGAAGGAACTCCAGCCGGTCGGTGGTCGCGGGGTCGTGTTCGGCCAGCAGCGCCGCGACTCTCGCACGGACGTCGGCCAGCGGGTCGGATTCGCTCATCGTTCCAGCGCCTCCATGCGTTGCTGCACCTTGTTCATGTCGGCGAGCCAGCGGTCGGTGTCCTGCGCCCGCGCCGCGTAGTAGGCGGCCACTTCCGGGTGCGGGAGGATCAGGAACCGGTCGTCGTGCAGCGCCTCCCACACCGCGTCCGCGACGCGCTCCGGCGGCAGGATGCCGTCGTGCTCCAGCACCGCCTTCATCGGCCCGGCCTGCTCGACCATCCGGGTTCGCACACCCTGCGGGCAGACCGCCTGCACGACGATGCCCCGGTGCCGGTAGGTCGCCGACAGCCACTCGGCGAACGCGACCACGGCGTGCTTGCTCGCCGAGTAGGTGGGGCTGCCCAGCATGGTCAGCAGCCCGGCGGCCGATGCCGTCACCACGAAGCGGCCGTGGCCACGCTCCAGCCACTCGGGCATCAGCAGCCGGGCAGCTCGTACGTGGGCAAGCAGGTTCACCTCGAGCGACGCCGCCCAGTCGGCCTCGCTCGCCTGGAGCCCGCGGCCACGCTCGACACCGGCGTTGCCGAACCACACATCGACCCCGCCCCACAGGTCACCGGCCGCCACCAGCTCGGCGACTCCGTCTTCGGACGCCGCGTCGCAGCCCACTGCCTCGGCACCGATCTCCCTGGCGACCTGCTCCGCGGCCCCGGCGTCGATGTCGTTGACCAGTACCCGGCACCCCTCGGCGGCCAGCCGGGTGGCCAACGCCCGGCCGATGCCGTGGCCCGCGCCGGTGACGACCATCCGCTGCCCGGACATCACATGCCGTTGCCGGTCAGCGTGACACCACCGTCGACGACCAGCACCTGCCCGGTCATCCACACCGCGTCCTCGGACAGCAGGAACGCCACGACGCTGCCGACGTCGTCCGGAACCCCCAGCCGCTTGAGCGGGTAGGCGGCCGCCACCTCGTCCTCCTTGCCCTCGTAGAGCTTGGTGGCGAACCGCGTCTTGACCACCCCGGGGGCTACCGCGTTGACCCGGACGCGCGGCCCCAGCTCGACCGCCAGCTCCTGGGTGAGGTAGCTGAGCATCGCCTTGGTGGCGCCGTAGAAGCCGATCCCCGGGGCCGGGCGCTGCCCGGCGATCGAGGACACGTTGACGATCGCCCCGCCGTGCTCGCCCATCCACGCCCGATGTACCTGCTGCACCCAGGACAGCGCGGCCAGGCAGTTCACCTCGACGATCTTGCGCGCCGCGCCGAGGTCGAGGTCGAGCAGCGGCCCGTAGACCGGGTTGATCCCGGTGTTGTTGACCAGGAAGTCGGCGCCGCCGAAGGTCTCGATGGCCCGCTCGACGGTTTCCCGCTGGTGGTCGGGGTCGTCGGCGTGCCCGGGTACTCCGATGGCGTGCTCGCTGCCGCCGAGCCGGTCCACCGCCTCGGCGAGCGGCTCCGGCTTGCGCGCGGTGACGACGACCTTGGCCCCGTCGGCGACCAGGCGTTCGGCCACGGCGAAGCCGATGCCCCTGCTGGCCCCGGTCACGATCGCGGTCCGTCCGGCGAATGGCTTGCCCATGTCGCTCCTCGCTGAGCTCGGCAACGGACTAAGCGGTCGCTTAGTGCTACGCTTCACCCTGACACGGGGCCGCCGAAGGCGTCAACCGTGCCGCCGCCACCATCCACCGGCCGGTCGACGTGGAGACCCGACGCACGATGAACGGCAGATGAGCAGCACGGAGAACACGCGGGCCGGCGCCTCCCGCGCGCGGTTGGTGGAGGCCGCCGTCACGGCCTTCGCCGAACGGGGTTTCCACGGCACCAGCACCCGTGACATCGCGGCGGCCGCGGGCATGAGCCCGGCCGCCGTCTACGTGCATCACCGCAGCAAGGAAGACCTGCTCTACCTGATCTCCCGGGTCGGCCACGACGACACCGTCGCCGTGATCCGCCAGGCGGCGGACTCCACGGACGACCCGGCGGCGCGGCTCGCGGCGGTGATGCGGGCGTTCGCGCTGCACCACGCCCGCGAGCACACCCGCGCGCGCATCGTCAACTACGAGCTGAACGCGCTGAGCCGGGAGCACCTGGCCGAGATCTCGGCCATCCGGCGGCAGATCCGGCTCGACGTGCAGGCGATGATCCAGGACGGCGTGGACGCCGGCGTGTTCGACACCCCGGATCCGGCGAAGGCGGCGATGGCGGTGTTGTCGCTGGGCATCGATATCGCCCGGTGGTACCGCGACGACGGCTCGTGGACCCCGGAGGAGATCGCCGACTTCTACGCCGACCTGGCGCTGCGCGTCGTCGGGGCCGGACGACGCTGACCGCCTCCGCCCGCGTCCGGGCCGCCCGTCGGGCAAACGCCGGGCCGGTGCACGCCGTCAAGTCGATCTCGGTGAGAATGCCGCCGGTACCAGGCAAGCAGAAGGGGCAAGCGTGACACCGACCGTCCAGACCGCCATCCATCAACGCATCGCCGACGAACTCGAGGTGACCCCGCGCCAGGTCGCCGCAGCGGTGGAACTACTGGACGGCGGGGCGACCGTGCCGTTCATCGCCCGCTACCGCAAGGAGGTCACCGGCGGGCTGACCGACACCCAGCTGCGGCAGCTCGACGAGCGGCTGCGTTACCTGCGCGAGCTGGAGGAGCGGCGGGCCACGATCCTGGAGTCCATCCGCCAGCAGGGCAAGCTCACCGACGAGCTGAAGGCGCGCATCATGGCGGCCGACTCGAAGGCCCGCCTGGAGGACATCTACCTGCCCTACAAGCCGAAGCGGCGCACCAAGGGCCAGATCGCCAAGGAAGCCGGGCTGGAGCCGCTGGCCGACGCACTGCTGTCCGACCCCACCCAGGACCCGGAGGCGACCGCGGAGCAGTACGTCGACGCGGACAAGGGCGTGGCCGACGTCAAGGCCGCGCTGGACGGCGCGCGGGCCATCCTCGTCGAACGCTTCGCCGAGGACGCCGACCTGGTCGGCGAGCTGCGTGAGCGGATGTGGACGCACGGCTACCTGGTGTCGAAGGTGCGCCCGGGCAAGGAGGCCGAGGGCGCCAAGTACGCCGACTACTTCGACTTCTCCGAGCCGTTCACCAAGCTGGTGTCGCACCGGATCCTGGCGCTGTTCCGCGCCGAGAAGGAGGAGATCCTCGAGCTCACCATGGCGCCGGACGAGCCGGTCACCCCGGACGGCGAGCTCGCGGACACCGGCGCCGAGTACGAGCGGCTCGTCGCCGCCCGGTTCGGCATCGCCGACCAGGGCCGCCCGGCGGACTCGTGGCTGCTGACCACCGCGCGCTGGGCGTGGCGGACCAAGATCCACCTGCACTTGAGCATCGACCTGCGCATGCGGTTGCGGCAGCTCGCCGAGGAGGAGGCGGTGCGGGTGTTCGCGGCCAACCTGCGCGACCTGCTGCTGGCCGCGCCCGCGGGCACCCGCCCGACCATCGGCCTGGACCCCGGCTACCGCACCGGTGTCAAGGTGGCCGTGGTGGACGGCACCGGCAAGCTGCTGGAGACCGCCACCATCTACCCGCACCAGCCGCAGCAGCAGTGGGAGGCGGCCCTGGCCACGCTGCGCGAGCTGGCCGTCAAGCACGGCATCGAGCTGATCGCCATCGGCAACGGCACCGCGTCCCGGGAGACCGACAAGCTGGTCGGCGAGCTGATCCGCCGTCACCCGGAGCTGAAGCTGACCAAAGCGATGGTGTCCGAGGCCGGGGCGTCGGTCTACTCCGCCTCCGAGTACGCCGCCAGGGAGCTGCCCGACATCGACGTGTCGCTGCGGGGCGCCGTCTCCATCGCCCGCAGGCTGCAGGACCCGCTCGCCGAGCTGGTCAAGATCGAGCCGAAATCCATCGGCGTCGGCCAGTACCAGCACGACGTCTCCCAGGTCGCGCTGGCGCGCTCACTGGACGCCGTGGTCGAGGACTGCGTGAACGCGGTCGGCGTGGACCTCAACACCGCGTCGGTGCCGCTGCTGGCCAGGGTGTCGGGCATCGGCCCCACGCTCGCCGAAAGCATCGTGGCGCACCGGGACGCCAACGGGCCGTTCAGTTCCCGCAAGGCGCTGCAGGACGTGCCGCGGCTCGGCCCGAAGGCGTTCGAGCAGTGCGCCGGGTTCCTGCGGATCCCCGACGGCGACGACCCGCTGGACGCCTCGGCGGTGCACCCCGAGGCCTACCCGGTGGTGCGGCGCATCGCCGAAACCGCCCGGATGCCGATCAAGGAGCTGATCGGCAACACCACGGTGCTGCGCAAGCTCGACCCGCAGCAGTTCGTCGACGACCGGTTCGGCCTGCCCACCGTCACCGACATCCTGGCCGAGCTGGACAAGCCGGGCCGGGACCCGCGCCCGGCGTTCACCACGGCGCGGTTCGCCGACGGCGTCGAGCAGCTGACCGACCTCAAGCCGGGCATGGTGCTCGAAGGCGTGGTCACCAACGTGGCCGCGTTCGGCGCATTCGTCGACGTCGGCGTGCACCAGGACGGCCTGGTGCACATCTCGGCGATGTCGGACTCTTTCGTCAAGGACCCGCGAGACGTCGTGCGGTCCGGCGACGTGGTCCGGGTGAAGGTGCTGGACGTCGATCCCGAGCGGCAACGCATCTCGCTGACCATGCGGCTCGAGGACGAGCCGGGGAAACCCGCCCAGCGTTCCCGCAATGAGCGGCGCACCGGCGGCCAGCGCAAACCGGGCAATCAGGGTCGGCGCGGCCGACAGCGGGAAGCCAGGCCACAGGGCGCCATGGCCGAGGCGCTGCGCAAGGCAGGCCTGGTCTAGCCCCGGCGAAGCGGCGCCTGCCGCCATGCCCGCTGGGCTCGAACGACGATCCGACGGATCACCACGACCGATCACAGCCCAGCGAGGCGGCAGGCGACCGACCGCCGACAGGATGCGCCGCGTCGCCCGGGAACGCTCAGCGTTCCCGGCGCAGCACGAAGAAGTACAGCTGCTCGGCCCCGCGCTGATCCATCGCGCCCAGCAGGGTGTCCTCGTCCACCCGCCGGAAGACGTCGATGATCGGCAGGTGGTCGTAGATCATCGCCGCGCTGACCTTGCCGCGGAACTCCACGTCCCGCAGCCGGGCCCGCGGCTTGCGGGTGCGCAGCACCGGCCGCAGCACCGGCAACGCCCGGCGGACCCGTTCCATCACCGGCAGCGGGATCCGGTCGGCCACCGCGACCGGCAGCTTCCGCGGCTCGACCGCGAACACCTCGCCGTCGGCCGAGAACAGCAGCGGGTGCACGTCCTCGGTGCTGTCGAACTGCTTGCCGTACCAGCCGGAGGCGGTCAGCAGGCCGTCCATCGGATGCCCGGTGCGCAGTTCCGAACCGGTCCAGCGCCCGGTCAGGTCGACCGAACGCACCGTCGGCAAGGCGTCGAACAGCGCCAAGGCGTCGTCCGGGGTACAACCGGCCTGCAGTTCCGTCAACCGTGCTGCCGCATCGAGGTCTGCCATGCGGTCATTATTCGCCGCCGGCTGCGACCTCCGGTGCACGATTGCGGCCAATCTGCTCCCCTTGGGCCCGGCAGGTGACGAAGACCCCGGCGCCCGGGCGCCGGGGTCTTTGGTGCGCGTGCTCCTACTTGCCGCCGGAAACCCCGTCCGGCCGCAGCTCGTTCAGCTTGGACCGCTTACGGCTGTAGGTCAGGTAGACCACCAGGCCGACGAGGAACCACACGGCGAACCGCAGCCACGTCTCCGGCTGCAGGAAGGTGATCAGCCAGATCGAGAAGACCACGCCGATGATCGGCACCACCGGCATGCCGGGGCAGCGGAAGTTGCGCGGCAGGTCCGGCCGCCGGTAGCGGAGCACCACCACCGCGGTGCAGACCACCACGAACGCCAGCAGGATGCCGATGTTGGTCAGCTCGGCGGCTTCGGCGATGGGCAGGAAGCCTGCGATGACCGCGGACACCACGCCGAGCAGCCACGTGGTGCGGGTGGGCACCTTGCGGGTCGGGTGGGTCTTCGACAGCCACTGGGGCAGCAGGCCGTCCCGGCTCATCGCGAAGCCGACCCTGGCGGCACCCATGAGGAAGGTGAACAGCACCGTCAGGATGCCCAGGATGGCGCCGACCGCGATGATCAGGCCGAGCCAGTCGAGGCCGATGGTGGCGAACGCGCTGGAGAACGCCGCCTCGGTGTCGATCTCGGTGTAGTTGACCATGCCGGTCAGCACCAGGCAGGCCAGCACGTACAGCACCATCGAGATGATCAGCGAGTAGATGATCGCCTTCGGCATGTGCCGCTGCGAGTCCTTGGACTCCTCCGCCGCGGTGGACATCGCGTCGTACCCGAAGACCGCGAAGAACACGGTCGCCGCGCCGGTGAGCGCGCCCGCCAGGCCGAACGGGGCGAACGGATCCCAGTTGCCCGCGTCGATGTGGAACGCGCCGACGACGATCACCAGCAGCACCACGCCGACCTTGAGGTAGACCAGTGAGGTCTCGAATCGCGCGGCGCTCCTCATGCCCCGGTTCAGCACGAACGCGATCAGCAGGCAGAGCAGCACCGCGAACAGGTTGACCACGTACGAGCCCTCGGGCACCCCCTCCGGCTCGGTGCCCGGAGCGCCGGACATCCACAGCGGAAGCTCGATGCCCAGAAAACCGAGCAGGTCGTTGAAATAGCCGGAAATGCCGATCGCCACCACGGACACGATGGCGGTGTATTCCAGCAGCAGGTCCCAGCCGATGAACCAGCCGGCGAATTCACCGAGCACCGCATAGCCGTAGGTGTAGGCGGAACCCGCGCGCGGGATCAGGCCGGCGAACTCGGCGTAGGAGAACGCCGCCGCGGCGCTGGCCACGCCCGCGATGAGGAACGAGAACAGCACCGCCGGTCCGGCGGTCTGGTTGGCCACCGCTCCGGCCAGCGAGAAGATCCCGGCGCCGATGATGCCACCGACACCGATCGCGGTGAGCTGCCACAACCCGAGGGTGCGGCGCAGCCCTCCGCCCTCGACCTCCTCGATGTGCTCGAGCGGTTTGCGGCGGAGGATGTCCGACCGCAATTGCGAGATCATCGACATGGGACGTCCTCTCGGTCAGTCGATCAGGTGGTACTGACGAAGGAGCGCAGGAAGAATGCCAGATTGGCCGGACGCTCGGCCAGCCGCCGCATGAAATACGGGTACCACTCACGTCCGAAAGGCACGTAGGAACGCACCTGCCGCCCTGCGCGAGCGAGCCGCTGTTGTTCTTGCTCCCGGACGCCGAACAGCATCTGGAACTCGAACTCGCCCCGGCCGCGGCCGGATTGCCGGGCCAGGTGTTCGGCGATGGTGATCAGCCGAGGGTCGTGGGTGGCGACCATCGGATAGCCCGCGCCGTTCATCAACGTGCGCAAGCACCGCACGTAGGAGGCGTCGACCTCGCGTCGGGTGCGGTAAGCCACGGACGCCGGCTCGTCGTAGGCGCCTTTGCACAGCCGGACCCGCGAACCCGGCCCGGACAGCTCCGCGCAGTCGGCCTCGGTCCTGCGCAGGTAGGCCTGCAGCACGGCGCCGACCCACGGGAAGTCCACCCGCAGGTCGCGGACGATCTGCAACGTTGAGTCGGTGGTGGTGTGGTCCTCCATGTCCACGGTGACCGTGGTGCCCGCCGCAGCCGCGGCGGAACAGATGCCCCTGGCGTTGTCCAGCGCGATCTTGTCGCCGTCCCGCGGCAGCGCCTGGCCGAGCGCGGACAGCTTCACCGAGACCTCCACACGGTCGGTGAGGCCTTCGTCGGCGAGCCGGGCCAGCAGCTGTTGGTAGGCCTGCGCGGTCCGTTCGGCCTGCTGCCGGTCGCGCGTGTCCTCGCCCAGCAGGTCCAGCGTGACCAGCCGCTCGCCGGCGATGCGGTGGACCGTGGCGACCGCCGTCGGAGCGTCCACACCGGCGACGAACCGGTCGACCACGGGACGGACCAGCGACGATCGTTCGGCGACGCCGCGCAGCACCCGGGACCGGGAAGCCGCGATGAGCCCAGCTCGCAACAATGGTCTCTCCTCACCGACGAGCAATGCCTGACCGAACGGTAGGGAATTCCGCCGGATGACGGATTGTCCGCGCGGACAGTCTTGGACGAGCCGAGTTGTAGGGTCGAACAATGTCCGTCGAGTTGAGCCGCCTTCTCCTCGCCGTCGGCGCATCGCTGATGGACCTGAAGGCCGGGGATCCGCACACCCCGATCCGGGGACTGGCCATCCTCGATCCGGACGACGAACCGGGCAGCTACCGGGACGAGCTGGTGCTGGTCATCGGGGCACGCGGCCGGGAAGCGGCCCGTGCGGTGCGAACCGCCGGCCAGCACGGCGCGGCCGCGGCCGCGGTCAAGACCAGCCCGGCAGGCGAGCCGGACGTGCGGGAGGCCGCAGAGGACGCCGGGATCGCGCTGCTCACCGTGCGGCCGCAAGTCCGGTGGGACCAGCTGGCCGCCGTCGTGCGCGAGGTGCTGGACAGCTTCGCGGTGCACGACGACGGCGAGCCGGGACCGGAGCCGACCGAGGACCTGTTCGCCCTCGCCCAGTCGGTCGCGGCGCTGACCGGTGGCGCGGTGAGCATCGAGGACACCACGCCGCGAGTGCTCGCCTACTCCCGCTCCGGCGACGAGGTGGACGACTTGCGGCGGTTGTCGATCCTGGGCTGGCAGGGACCCGAGCCGTACCTCGAGCTGCTCCGGCAGTGGGGCGTCTACCACCGGCTGCGCACGTCCGACGAGGTGCTGCGGATCCAGGCACATCCCGACCTGGGCATCCGCGCGCGGCTGGCCGTCGGCATCCGGGCGGGCAATCAGCACCTGGGCTCGATCTGGGTGCAGCAGGGTGATCAGCCGTTCTCCGAGCACGCCGAGTCCGCGCTGATCGGCGCCGCGCGGCTGGCCGCTGTCCACCTGCTGCGCCGCCGTGGCGCGCCGTGGCGTTCGCGCGGCGAGCTGGTGGCCGGCCTGCTCGACGGGACCGCCAGCGCGGACCTGGTGGCCGGCCAGCTCGGCCTGGACTCCTCGGTGTCCGCCGTGGTCGCCGCGTTCGCCGCCCGGGACACCCAGCACGACCGTCCGACGCTGGAACTGCACCGTGTCGAGCTGGCCACCACGGTGTCGGTGCACATGACGTCGTTCCGGCACGGGGCGCTGGTCGGCACCGTCGGCACACGCGTCTACGCCGTGCTGCCCGAGGTGCGTACCGATCGCACCGAACCGGGCTTGCTCACGCTGGCCCGCGACGTGGTGGCGGTGCTGCGCCGCAGGTCGGGGCTGACCGTGCAGGTCGGGGTCGGTGCCCCGGTGCCCTCGCTGGCCGAGGTCCCGGCATCGCGCGCGGACGCCGACCGGGTGCTCGACGCGCTGGCGCGCACCCCCGAGACCGACGTGGCCACGATCACCGACCGCCGCGCGGACGTCCTTCTCGGCGAGACGCTGAAACTGCTCGAGGAGCACCCGGACCTGCGCGATCCCGCGGTCACCGCGCTGGTGGAGCACGATGCGGCCCAGGGAACCGAGCTGGCCCGTTCGCTGCTGGCCTATCTCGACGCGATGGGTGACGTCCGGTCCGCGGCGGCGGGCCTGCACATCCACCCCAACACCTTGCGCCACCGGGTCCGCAGGGCAGCGGAAATCAGCGGCTTGTCGTTGGCCGATCCGCGTGAGCGGCTTTGCTGCCACCTGCAGCTGCTGCTGGCCACCCGGAGCTGACGCACCGATCCCGACGCGACCCGTCCGGGCCCGGATGAGCCGGATCGGCAGGCACGTCGTGCCGTCCGCTAGGCTGTTCGCGATACCCGCCTGTCGGAAACGGACCGTGTCGTCGCCGCTACCGAGCGGGCGCGAGGGGATTTCCTCGGCCGAGTGAACCGATCCCACGACAGTGCCCGTGTGAGTAGCACGATCGCATGGTTACCAGCCTGCGATCCCGCCACACACTGGGCGCGCCCCGTACGGTAGGGCCCGACGCACCACCCGGCGGGCGGCTCCACGCACCGCTGCCGGCCGGTGGCCGTCCCCTTCCGGCCACCGTCGGGTGCGCTCGTGTCTGGTCCGAGGCCAGTCACCGCCCTCGCATGGTCTCGGACAGACGCCCCCAAGCCGCCCCCGGGAACCCACCCCCCGGGGGCGGCCTTCCCCTTCGAGTCACGAGAAGTATGCGGGCTTCGCCACCGACAGCAAGGTCTCCAGCGGAGCCGATGCGAATTTGTGGTCTTCGCCGGCCAGCTGCAAGGCCCGGTGCCAGGTCAGCGTGCGCGCCACCTTGGCCAGGCGGCACGCGAGATCGAGTTCCTCCCGCAACGCCCCGGGCGGGGCCAGGTCGGCGAACTCGCCGAGGTAGGCGTCGCGCAGCCGCAGCGCGGCAGCCCCGCCTCCTTCGGCGTCGACGTAGTTCAGCGGCACGAACATGCTGAAGAACGGGTGGGCGACCACCGCGTCACCCCAGTCGTAGAAGCGGGCGGGCTCGCCCTCCTCGCCCAGGATGTTGCCCGGATGCAAGTCGTGGTGGTCGATGCTGATCCCCACCCGCGACGCGGCGAGCCGTTCGCACCAACGCTCGACCTCGCCGCGCATCGAGCGCACCCGGTCGTAGGCGGCTCGCTGGTCCTCGCCTGCCTTGCTGCGCGCGAACTCCGCGACCGACTCCACCGCCTCGGTGAACCGCTGCGGCATCACCTCCGGCCGGGCGTCCGGCACGCCACGGTCCAGCAGCTCGGGCACGGACGGCTGGACCTGCCGCTGCAGCCGGGCGTAGTCGGCCACCGCGCTCGTCATCCGCTGCACGAGCGCGGCCTGATCCGTGCCGGCCTGCTGGAACAGCGTCGGGCCACCGTCGGGAAGCACGATCCACGCCCGGGGCTCGTCGATCGCGATCGGTGCCAGCACGCTGTCCGGCGCCGCCCGGTGCAGCACCGGGTAGAGGCGGATCTCGAACGCGGTGCCGGGCCCGGCCGCCTTCAGCCACACCACTCCCCGATCGGTCGGCGCGCGCAGCGCCGTGGCCCATGCCTTCACGTGCGGCTGCGTGACGTCGCCGGTGCGGCGCATCCCCGCCGCGGCCAATTGCTCGTCCAGCCAGGCGGTCGCCGCCTGCACCCACGACGGGGACGTCCACTCGATCATGCAGCGGTTTCTACCGCATCGGCGTGTGCGAGGTCCGGGATTTTCCGGCCGACGGCCCGGCGACGAGCACCGCGCGCGGGGATCTTCGCTGCTCGACGGCTCACTGGTTGCTGAAGGCCGAGCCGAACGCGCCGTCCTCCCGGCGCCCCGCTGCCACACCGTGCGACCGGGATTTCAAGTCAGCGCCGGAATGCCTGCCCGCGTGTGACAGCCCGGGCGCCCACGGAGTCCAGCAGCCGGGTCGTGGTGTGCCGCTCGCAGGCCGGCCAGTGGCCGCGGCGACCTCCCGGCCGTCGCAACCCCGCCGCTCCGCCAGCCGCGCGACTCGGCGAACCACGGGTTCGCCACTGCCGGGTGACCACCATGATCGGCTGCTTCGTCAGGCGACCTGCGTCGATTGCTCGACCGGAGTCCACACACTGTCCCGCGCTGCGCTTGCCTGGACCGCGCCGATCACCCGCTGCACCGCGAGCCCGTCGGCGAACGACGGTTCCGGGTCGGTGCCTTCGGCGATGGCGTTGAGCATGTCCGCCGCCTGGTGGGCGAACCCGTGCTCGTAGCCGAGCAGGTGCCCCGGCGGCCACCAGCCGGCCAGGTAGGGGTGCTCCGGTTCGGTGACCAGGATGCGGGTGAAGCCGGCTTCGCCGCCCGCGGTGCCGTCGTAGAACCGCAGCACGTTCAGCTCCTCCAGGTCGAACGCCAGGCTGCCCCGCGAGCCGTTGATCTCGATGCGCAGCGCGTTCTTCCGGCCGTTGGCCATCCGGGTGGCCTCGAACGTGCCCATCGCACCGCCGGAGAACCGGGCGAGAAACGCCACCGCGTCGTCCACGGTGACCTTGCCGGTGCGGTGGCCGTCCGGCTCCGGCAGCGGACGCTCCGGCACGAACGTCCTGGCCGTCGCGCTGACGCCGACGATCCGCTCGCCGGTGACGTACTGGGTGAGGTCGATGATGTGCGAGCCGATGTCGCCGAGCGCCCCGGAACCCGCCCGCTCGACCTGCAGCCGCCAGGTCAACGGAGCATGCGGATCGGTCAGCCAGTCCTGCAGGTACTGCGCCCGGACGTGCCTGATCTCGCCGATCCTGCCGTCCGCGACCAGCTTGCGGGCCAGCGCGATCGCCGGGACCCGCCGGTAGGTGAAGCCGACCATGCTGCGCACGCCGTTCGCGCGCGCCCGCTCCGCGGCTGCGGCCATCGCCTCCGCCTCGGCCAGGGTGTTGGCCAGCGGCTTCTCGCACAACACGTGCTTGCCCGCGGCCAGTGCGGCGATGGCGATTTCGGCGTGCGTGTCGCCCGGCGTGCAGATGTCCACCAGGTGCACGTCGTCGCGCTCGATCAGCGCGCGCCAGTCCGTCTCGGTGTCCTTCCAGCCGAACCGGCGCGCGACGTCGGCGACGGCCTCGGCGTCCCGGCCGGCCAGGGCCACCAGTTCGGGTTCCAGTGCCGGCCGCAGGAAGCTGCGCGCGCTGCGCCACCCCTGCGAGTGCGCCCGGCCCATGAAGGCGTAGCCGATGACTCCGATGCCGATCGTCGCTTCACCCACGGTGTTTCGTCCCTGCCTGTCGTGTCGGTCGTTTCCTGGCGGCGCTCGGCGGTGTCCCGTCACGCCCAGCGGCTCCGGCCCGGGCGCCCGGATGCCGGTTCGCCCGTGTCGGCACGCCCGGGTTCCGGGTGACGGTGTGCGCGGTCAGCGCCCTGTTTCCGCACGCCTGCCCGGTGCTGGTGCTGCCCACCCCGATGCCATCCTGTGCCCGGCGAGAGCACGCTCCCCGCTCCTGCCGTCGGCCCGCCTCCGCCGTCAGGACTTGAAGCCGAGCGGCACGTGCTGTCCGCGATTCTCCTCGGCCACCACCGGTGCGGTGAGCGCCATGGCACCGCGGAACCTTCATCTGGGCCCGGTCGGGCATGTCCCTGGTACCTGGCGGGCAGGCCGGATGCCGTCGGCGTCCTGGCCGTTGGGCAGAGCACGGTGTCTTCCTCTGACCCGCCTTGCTCCACCGCGTCGCGTGGGCCGGGGCGGCGCCGCCGACACCGGCCACCTCAACCGAGTCGGCGCAGCTGGTACAGCCCGTGCGTCCTGGCCACCACCGTGCCCTCGGTGTCGGTCAGCTCGGCGTCCAGCTCGAAGTCGGCCTTGCCGTTGGCCTCCGCTTCCTCGGCCACCGCCGCGATCGTTTCCTCGGCGAGTGCGGCCTGCGACCGCACCGCCGTCTTGGCCGGCCGGAGGAAACTGATCCGCAGGTCCTTCACCAGCGGGAAGAAGCGGGTGGTGTCGAACGAGGCGACCGCGATCGCCCCGCCGAGCAGTTCGGCCACGGTGAACAGCACCCCGGCGTACATCACGCCGAAGTGGTTGCCGTTGCCCTCCATGGGCACTTCCGCGGCGGCGAACCCCGGTCGCACCTCGACCACCCGCGCGCCCATGGCGTGCGCCACCGGGATGGTGTGCTCCACGGCCTTGTTGACCAGGGTGACGTAGTCCGGCTCGGTCATCCGTTCAGCAACCCTCTCGCTACCTGGGTGATCTGCACTTCGTTGGAGCCCGCGTGGATCATCGGCGACGCCGGCCAGGGACCGGAAGGTGCTGCCGTTCGTGCTGCCCGGCGAACCGGAAGCGCCGGAATGTCCGATGGCTGCCTCCTTGCCCGGCACGGGCATCCCTCCGTCAGACTGATGACAAGTGTCGTCAATTTAGGATCCGGGCCGACGCGCGTCAACAGGCGCCCGGCGGAGTTCACCACGAGGGCGGATGCCGGGCTCGTACTGGTCGGCCGCCAGCAAGGCAAAGAAAGTCCACCACGACGCGGACGACGGACCGGGCTCAGCCGCGCGGCCGCTCGCCCCAGAACAGCAGGACGGTGCGCACGCACTTGTCGATCAGCTCCTCGCGGCTGACCGGCAACGTCCCGGACAGCCAGCCGAAGAACAGCGTGGCCACCGCGCCGGTCAGCGCCACCGACGTCAGCACGCTCTCGTTCTTGCTCGCCCCCGGCGGCAGCTGCCTGCGCACCAACCGGGTGAAGGTCGGCGCCACGCCGATGCTCACCCCGCTCAGCGCGGGATCCGACAACGGCTCGACCAGCAGCAGGCGGCCCTTGCGCGGATCGTCCAGGCACACCGAGACGAGCGCGTCGACCGCCGCGCGCGCCTGCTCCTCGCGGCTGCTCCCCGCCACCGGGGTGGTCGCCTCCATGGCCTGCTGAAGCTCCTCGGCCACCTGCAGGAACAGTGCCGACAGCAGCTCGTCCCGGCCGGCGAAGTTCTCGTAGAAGTACCGGTCGGTCAGGCCCGCCCTGCGGCACACCGACCGCACCGTCACCCCGGCGCCACCATGCTCGCCGAGTAGATCCAGCGCAGCGTCCAGCAGCGCCGCACGCCGTGCCGCGCGCCGCTGCTCCAGGGTCGTTCCTGCCCACAGCCGCTGCCGGGACGCCACGGCACCAGGTTAGGCCGCGCGCGCGAACCCGACTCGGTGACCGGCCCGTCCGCCCTCGCTGTGCGCCCGCCCTGCCCTCGTCGTGCGCCGGTCGTCCGGCCCGGCTGGGCGGCCAACGAAGACGCCGTGGCCGGGTCAGGCGATTGGATCGGGCAGTGCCGCGAACGCCAGCCTGGCGGCCCCGAGCAGGCACGCCGACCGCCCCAGCGGCGACGGCACCACGGTGATACCGCGGATGTAGGACAACCCGGCGTGCTCGGCGAGATGGCGGCGCAGCGGTTCGAACAGCACCTCACCGACCTGGGTCACGCCCCCGCTGAGCACAGCCACCTCGATGTCGGCCAGCGCGGCGGTACCCGCGATCGCTGCCGCCAAGGCGCGCGCGGCACGGTCGAAGGCGGCCAATGCCAGCTCGTCCCCGGCGCGCGCCGCTTCGGCCAGGGCGGCGGTCGCCGGCTCGCCCTGCCACCCGTTGTCGACCGCCCACCGCGCGATCGACGTTCCCGATGCGATCGCTTCCACGCAGCCGCGCCCGCCGCACGCGCACTCCGGGCCGTCGACGTCGACCACGAGGTGCCCGATGTGGCCGGCGTTGCCGGACTGCCCAGCCCGGACCTGGCCGTCGAGGATCAGGCCTCCCCCGATACCGGTGGACACGGTGATCACCAACGCGTCCCGGTGGTCCTTGGCGCCGCCGTAGGCCAGCTCGGCGGCGGCCAGCGCGACACCGTCCAGCGCGAACGCCGACGGCAACCCGGGCGCGATCGCGGCCACCCGTTCCATCAGCGGAAACTCCCGCCAATCCGATACGTTGAGCGGGCTGGCGGTCCCGGTGCGCACGTCGACCGGCCCCGCACTGCACACCCCGACCACGGCAACGCGTGCCCCGTGCGGCCCGGCAAGCACGTCCCCGGCCGCCTTGGTCAACGTCGCGGCAATGGCCTCGGCGCCCTGGCCCGCGGGTGTGCGGACCTCGGTGGCATCCACCACGGTGCCGTCCGGCGCGACGACGCCGACGGCGATCTTGGTGCCCCCGAAGTCGATCGCCAGGGCCAACGGGGACGAGGAAGCTGAGGTCGTGCCGGTCATGCCGCTGAGATTGCCATGCCGGGCCGGGACGTCGCGACGGCACTCCCCGCGCGCCTGCCTTTCTGTGACAGGCGGCACGGACGGCACGGACACCACGCCCGGCCTGGCACGGGGATCACCGGCCGTAACGCCAGCCAGACCAACGCCCGGCTCACCACACCCCACCGGACACGGGGATCACCGAGCCCACGGCAAGCCGATCATGGCCGTGCGTTAGCGTGACTGCGATGTCGGGTGCGAGTCACGGCGCCCAAACCGCTGTCGAGGTGGGGGAGCCGCAAACGGACGCGCCCCCTGCCGATGCCATCCGCCAGGGGGGCAGGCGTCGGCTGCCCAGCTGGTCACCGGCACGCTGGCGGCTCGTCGCGAAGGTCCTCGGCATCGTCAGTGCGCTGTGCGCGCTGGCCATCCCGTTCATGCCGATCATCCAGGACACCGCGCGGATCGTATGGCCGGCGCCGAACAGCACGCAAGCGATCAACACGCCGCTGGTCGGCTACTGGGCGCTGGAAATCGACGCGACGGTGCCGTGCGCGACGATCAAGTCGGCGGACGACGCCCTGGTCTCGCGTGCCATGTTGCTGTCGACGGTGCCGCGAGCCCGGATCAACACCGGCGTCGGCATGCACATGGACGTCGACAACAACGTGCTCACCGTGGTCAACCGCGGGCAGCAGATCGTCAGCCAGCCGCTCCCCGAGTCCGGATGCGACGTCCGCTTCACCTCCACCGGCGAGCGCACCAGGATTACCGTGGCCGGTGCGACGGTGTACGACGAGGCCTCCGACGTCCGGCCGCGCGTGGTCGGCGTCTACTCGGACATCGCCGCCGACCGTGACCCCATCGACGGCCTGCAGGTGTCGATCACGCCGGACACCCGCTACCAGTCGTCGCCCACGGTGTGGAAGACGCTGGTCACGGTGATCGGCGTGCTGGCCCTGCTCGGCTGTCTGCTCGCGGTCAACCGGCTGGATTCCCGGGTCGCCAGGCGGGCGCCGCGGTGGGCACCGATCGGCTGGTGGAAGCTGACGCTGCGCGACCTCACGGTCATCGGCGCGCTCGGACTGTGGGTGTTCATCGGCCCGGTGACCTCGGACGACGGCTACATCCTGTCCATGGCCAGGGTGGCCGAGGACGCCGGCTACCTGACCAACTACCACCGCTGGTTCGGTGTCGCCGAGGCGCCGTTCGGCTGGTTCTACCACCTCACCGAGCTGATGACCGAGGTGTCCACGGTGCCGCCGTGGATCCGGCTGCCGTCGTTCGTGCTCGCGGTCATCGCCTGGCTGCTGATCAGCCGGGAGATCCTGCCCCGCCTCGGCAACCAGGTGCGCCACTCCAAGGCCGCCGCGTGGGCCGCCGCCGCGGTCTTCTTGGTGTGGTGGATGCCGTTCAACAACGGGGTGCGGCCGGAGCCGGTCGCCGCGGTCGGCTCGCTGCTGGCCATCGCCGCCGTGGAGCGCACCCTGGTGACCCGCCGCCTGCTGCCGCTGTGCCTCGGCCTGATCGCCGCGGCGCTGACGTTGGCGGCGACCCCGACCGGGCTGATCGCCGTCGCGCCGTTCATCGTGGCCGCCCGGCCGTTGTGGCGGCTGCTCAAGCAGCGCGCCGAAGCGGGCTGGGTGACCGTGCTGGCCCCGATCGGCGCCGCCGGGTTCGCGGTGCTGTTCGTCGTGTTCGCCGACCAGACGTTCGCCACGGTGGTGGAGGCCACCAGGTTGCGCAACCAGGTCGGGCCGAGCCTGGCGTGGTTCCAGGAGTTCTCCCGCTACGACCTGCTGTTCGGGGGCGGCGGCAACTCCGGCGACGACTCGCTGACCAGGCGTTTCCCGGTCCTGCTGATCGTGCTGTGCGTCGCCACCTGCCTGGTGGTCATGCTGCGCCGCGGACGCATTCCGGGCGCCGCGCTCGGCCCGTCCCGGCGGCTCATCGGCACCACGGCACTGTTCTTCCTGCTGCTCGCCCTGACCCCGACGAAGTGGACGCACCACTTCGGGGCGTTCGCCGCGGTGGGATCGGCCATGGCGGCGCTGACCGCGTTGGCCACCAGCTCGTCGGTGTTGCGGTCGAACCGCAACCGCAACGCCTTCCTGGCCGGGCTGCTGGTGGTCGCGGCGCTGGCCACCACCGGGCCGAACTCGTACTGGTTCGTCTCCAAGCTCGGCGTGCCGTGGGCCGACACCGCCCCGGAGATCGCCGGCGTCAAGGTCGCCACGCTGCTGGTGGTCGGCGCGGTCGTGGCCGCCGCGGTGGCCTGGGTGCAGAACGTGCGGTTCCAGCCGCCCAAGCGCGGCAAACGCACCACGTCCGACCGCCGCTCCCGCGCGCTGGCACTCAGCTCGGCGTCGCTGACCATCGTGTGCGGCCTGGTCGCGCTGTGGGAGTTCGCCACGGTCGCCACCGCGGCGGTCAACCAGCGCGGCAGCTACAGCCTCGCCGCAGCGAACATCGATCACCTCTTCGGCGACACGTGCAACCTGTCCGACCACGTGCTGGTGGAGCGCGCGCCCGCGTCGAACGTCCTGCCGGAGCATCCGCCGCACCTGCAGCAGACCGCGCCGGAGAAGGAGCCGGAGAAGGAGCGCAAGAAGGACAAGAAGAAGTCCGACCCGCTTCCACCGCCGGACAACGACAACGGCATGAGCCTGACCGGCTTCCACACCCGGTCGGTCGGCGAGCAGGACCCGCTGAACTCGCCGCCGCACGACTTCGCCGAGAACAACGTGCCGATGTGGAGCAGCTACCGGAACCCGCAGGGCGCCGCCGGCCAGCTGCGCACCCAGTGGTTCAAGATCAGCCCCAAGGACTTCGACAAGCAGCTGGTCGTCTCGGTGGCGGGCGGGCTGGCGCCCGGACTGAAGATGGCCGCGGAGTACGGTGTGCCCACCAAGAAGGGCTTCAAGGTGGTCGAGCGGCGGCCGATGCCGATCCCGCCGACCGCGGCCACCCGGTGGGAGGACTCCCGGATCTCCCAACAGGGCATCGACGCGAAAGTCCGGGCGGTGCGCATCGTCGCCGACGACACCAACCTCACCGAGGACGGCTGGATCGCCCTGTCCGCGCCGCGGGTGCCGGAGCTGACCACGCTCACCCTGCGCCTGCGGGACAAGCCGGTCTACATGGACTGGCCGACGTCGTTCGTGTATCCGTGCGTCGATTTGCCCAAGGTGCGGGACGGCATCGCGGAGATGCCGCGCTACCGGATCACCGCCGGGCTGCTGGCCCACGAAGCCGGCTGGGCAGGCAGCAACGGAGGCGGCCCGATCGGCTACCTGGAAACCGTCGCCGACATGCCGGAGATCCCCAGCTTCCTGCGCGGCGACCCCAAGCAGTCGTGGGGCCAGCTGCTGCAGGTCCGCCCGCTGGAGCGCGGCGCGGAGCCGCAGATCATCCGCGGCCAGGAGGTGCACCCCGGCTGGTGGTCACCGGGGCCGGGACCGGCGCAACCGGACGGTCGCACGCCCACGCGCTGACCACGATGGTTCTCTGCCGCGCACCCGCTCGGGCTGCCGCGGTGGCCCAGCGAACCCCACGCTGCCGTGGCAGCCCCGCACCTCCCCCACGCACTGATCACACCAGCCCCACGGACACGGCGACCAGCAACCCCCAATTGCCGATCGGCGGCGTCCTCGGCGCTGTCCGACGTGGTGCCGCGCTACTTCCAGCACCCCGCGTCCGCGGCTTCTTGCACCCAGCGCGGGAGAACTGGCCAACGGCTCCCCGGCGGCGGTGAAGTGGCGCGGCGGCCCGCCCTTGCATGCGAGGAACCGGTAGAGCCCCTCGGCTCTCCTGCTCACACAAGGGCGGCTCTGCACCTCGGACGCCACGGAACTGAAGAGGCGCCGCTCACCCACACAACGGCGGCCCCACACCCCGGACACCACAGAACTAAAGCAACGCCGCTCTCCTGCTCGCACACGGGTGGCTCGTACTCTGCGTGCGCGGAACCGGCCGGGTTGCCGCCCACGATCCGTTCTCGCATCCTGCACGTGAGCACTGGCCGATGGGTCCTCAGCGGAGGTGGATCAGGCGCGGTCTCGCACTCTGCGCGAGCCGACCGGGTCGTCGCCGATCCAGCCCTTGCGGACCAGGCGGTCTCGCACCCTGCGAGAAGCCGACACGGCCGGGACTCCCCTCGGACGCCCTCGCCCCGTCCCCTGCGTCGCCGACGATTCCTGAGCGAAACGTGTGAGATGCCGTGTGCTCTGCGCGCATGGCCCGTAGGCTCGAAGCACCGCACGTGCGAAAGAGGGTGGCGGCGACGTGAAGTTCATGCCGGTGACCGATTCCATGTTCCTGCTCATCGAGTCGCGGGAGCACCCGATGCACGTGGGCGGGCTGCAGCTGTTCCGGAAACCGGAGGGCACCGGCGACGACTACGTCGCCCAGCTGTACCGCGACCTGATCGACAAGTCCGAGGTCAGGCCGCTGTTCCGGCAGCGGCCCGCCGGGCCGGTGAACTCGCTCGGGCAGCTCGCCTGGACCGAGGACACCGAGCTCGACCTCAGCTACCACGTGCGCCGCTCCGCGCTGCCCACTCCCGGCCGGGTGCGGGAGCTGCTGGAGATCACCTCCCGCTGGCACGGCACGCTGCTCGACCGGCACCGTCCGCTGTGGGAGACGCACTTCATCGAAGGGCTGAACGACGGCCGCTTCGCCATCTACACCAAGATCCACCACGCCATGCTCGACGGGGTCTCCGCGCTGCGGCACATGCAGTTGTCGCTGACGCCCGACCCCGACGCCCGCGACTGCGAGATGTGGTGGTCGCTCAAGCCGCCCAAGCGGTCGAAACCACCGCAGCAGCGCTCGTTGCTCGACCGCGTGCGTGGCATCGCCGGCGAGCTGGCCGGGCTGGGCCCCGCCATGCTGAAGACGGTGAACGAGATCCGGCGCGAGCAGTCGATCACCCTGCCGCTACAGGCGCCGCGGACGATGTTCAACGTCTCCGTCGGCGGGGCGCGCCGCGTGGCCGCGCAGTCCTGGCCGATCGAGGCCTTCCGGCAGATCGGCAAGGCAGCCGGGTGCACCATCAACGACGTCGTACTGACCGTGTGCGCGGGTGCGCTGCGCGACTACCTGATCGAGCACCGGGCACTGCCCGACCAGTCGCTGACCGCGATGGTGCCGGTGTCGCTGCGCGCCAGCGAGGGAGCCGAGCGCGGCGGCAACGCGATCGGCGCTCTGCTGTGCCGGCTGGGGACGGACGTCGCCGACCCGGCGAAACGGCTGGAAGTGGTCAGCCACTCGATGCGGGAGGGCAAGCGGCTGTTCTCGGAGCTGACCCCGCTGCAGGTGCTGCTGCTGTCGGCGGTGAACGTCGCCCCGCTCGGCCTGTCCCCCATCCCCGGGATCGCCGACCACACCAAGCCGCCGTTCAACCTGGTGATCTCCAACGTGCCCGGCCCGCGCCAGAAGATGTACTTCAACGGCGCGCAGCTGGACGGCATCTACCCGGCGTCGATCTGCCTGGACGGCCAGGCCGTCAACATCACCATGACCAGCTACGACGACCAGATCGGGTTCGGCATCGTCGGCTGCCGCCGGTCCGTACCGCACCTGCAGCGGATGTTGCTGCACCTCGACACCGCGCTGGAAGAACTCACCGCGGCGGTGTTGTGAGCCGCGGCGGTGCTGTAAGGCGCCACGGTGCCGTGAACCGCCGCGGTGCTGTGAACGGCCACGGTGCCGTGAACGGCCACGGTGCCGTGAACCGCCGCGGTGCCGTGAGCAGCCACGGTGCTGTCAACCGCGGCGGTGTAGTGAGCCACGGCGGTGCTGTAAGGCGCCACGGTGCTGTGAGCCGCCGCCGTCGTGCTCCGGCTGCGGCCTGACTCGGGGCATGCGTCCGGACCAGCCTGTGGCCTGACTCGCGTCATGCGTCCGGACCCGCCCAATTGAGATACCGTGGGTATCCGGAGGTGGCGATGACACAGGCAGCAACCCGGCCGCCGCGCCTGAGCCTGCACTCACGCGTGCTGTACGCGACGTTCTGGCTGTTCGGCCGCACGGTCGGCCGATTCGTTCCGATCACGCACCCGAAGGTGCTGCGGGCCGCCGAGCAGTGGGACGCACACGCCGGGCGGCGCAAGCGCATGCCGCGCGGTATCACCGTCACACCGGTACAGCTGGACGGATTCGAGGCCGAGTGGCTGCGGCCCGAGGGCGCGGTCGACGACGCGGCGATCCTGTACTTCCACGGCGGCGGATTCTTCTCCGGCGGGCTGAACACGCACCGGCCTGCCGTGTCCGCCATGGCCAAGCGCAGCAAGGTTCCCGCGTTCTCGGTCGCCTACCGGCAGCTGCCCAGCACACCGATCAACGGCTCCGTGGCGGACTGCCTGGCGGCTTACCGGCACCTGCTCGGCACCGGCTTGCGGCCCGAGCGCATCGTCTTCGCCGGCGACTCCGCGGGCGGGTACCTGACGTTCGCGACGGCGCTCAAGGCCCGCGACGAGGGCCTGCCGCTGCCCGCGGGCCTGGTCGCACTGAGCCCGGTGACCGACCTGGAAGGCCAGGCGCGGAGCAAGCACGCCAACTGGGGCAAGGACACCTACATCCTGGCCAAGCACCTCAGCAAGGCGGCCGAGCTGTGGTCCACCGACCCGGACGGCCAGGGGCCGCCGATCTCCCCGGTCCGGGCGGACCTGACCGGCATGCCGCCCACGTTGATCATGGCGGCGGAGACCGAGGTGCTGCTGGCGGACGCGGAAGCGATGGCCGAGGCCCTGTGGGCGGCAGGCGCCGAGTGCAAGCTGGAGGTCTGGCGCGGCCAGGTGCACGCCTTCCCGGTGCTGGCGCCGACGCCGGAAGTCCGGCTGGCCGTCGGGCACATCGCCGAGTTCATCCAGCAGGTGCTGAAGGCGAGCTGATCAGCCGCGCCGCTGGGGGCGCCTGCTCGCCTGACGCATGCCTGCGGCACCACCACGGCTGGCCGCCTGCGCGATGCGCATCGGCGGCCTGCAGGCACGACCCGGGCTACCGGGCTGCCTGCCCGGCCAGCACCTGCTCCACGTGCCGCGCGAATGCCAGCACCACGTCGTCGGCGTGCCGCGGACCGACGATCTGCAGCCCCACCGGCAGCCCGTCCGAGGTGCGCCCGATCGGCAGGCTGATCGCGGGCTGCTGGGTCATGTTGAACGGGTAGGTGAACCCGGTCCACTGCCACCACTTGGTGTACGGCCCGCCCGGCGGGACGTCGTGCCCGGCCTCGAACGGGCGCACCGGCATCATCGGGGTGATCAGCACGTCGTAGCGGGTGTGGAACTCGCCCATGCGGATGCCCAGCGCCGCCCGGGTCTCGTTGGCGGTCAGGTAGTCCACCGCCGAGAAGGTCCTGCCCAGATCCCAGATCTTGCCCAGCCCGGGGTCGACCTTCTCCCGCGCGCCGGGCGGAAACGCGCTCAGCGCCTTCGCCGCCCCGCACGCCCACAGCACTTCGAAGGCGTCGGCCGGATCGGCGAAGCCCGGGTCGGCCTCGTCGACGGCGATGCCGGATTCCCGGACGGCTTGCACCGCATCCGCGGCGACCCCGGCGATCTCCGGGTCCACGTCGACGTAGCCGAGCGTGGGCGAGAACGCTGCCTTGAGCCCGCTGACGTCCCGCGCCACCGCCTCCGCGAACGTCTCGTCCATCGACGGTGGTGAGGTCGGGTCGCGGGGGTCGGGCTGCGCCAGGACGTCCATCATCAGCGCGATGTCGTCGACCGTGCGCGCGAACGGACCGGCGTGCGCCAGCGCCCCGAACGGGCTCGCCGGATACAGCGGAATTCGGCCGTGAGTCGGTTTGAAGCCGACGACACCGCAGAACGAGGCAGGAATGCGTACCGAGCCACCGGCGTCGGTGCCGACCGACAGCACGCCCATGTCAGCTGCCACGGCCGCGGCACTCCCGCCGCTGGAGCCGCCCGCGGTCTTGCTCGGGTCGTGCGGGTTGCGCGTGACGCCGCACAGGCGCGAGTCCGTCGTGGCCTTCCAGCCGAGCTCCGGGGTGGTGACCTTGCCCAGCACGACCAGGCCGGCTTCCCGCATGCGCGCCATCACCGGGCTGTCGACGTCCCACGGCTGGTCCGGGTCGATGCACAGCGAGCCGCGCAGCGTTGGCCAGCCCTTGGTGAGGAAGACGTCCTTGACCGACGACGGCACGCCGTCCAGCGGACTGCGCTGCTCACCCGACCGCCAGCGGCGTTCCGATTCCCTGGCCTGTGCCAGCGCCTGGTCGGCGTCCACCAAGCAGTAGGCGTTGAGCTCGCCGTCTCGCTTCTCGATGGCCTCCAGCGCGGCCTGCGTGGCCTCGACCGGTGACAGCGTGCCCTGCGCGTACTCGGCGGCCAGCGCGGTCGCGGTGGTCATCTGCTTCCTCCCGTCGGTACGTAGCCTCGCTTCTTGTCCACGACGTTGTGTAGCGGCTCGCCCGCGATCCAGCGCCGGAAGTTCGCCACGAACACCCGGGCGAGGGTGTCCTTCCAGCCGACCGTGTCACCGGACATGTGGGGCGACACGACGACGTTCTCCATCGTCCACAAAGGACTCTCCGACGGCAGCGGCTCCTGGTCGAAGACGTCCAGCGCGGCACCGGCCAGCTCCCCCGCCCGCAACGCGGCGATCAGGTCCTCGGTGACGACGTGCTCACCGCGGCCGACGTTGATGAACCGGGCGGTGGGTTTCATCGCGGCGAACACCCTGCGGTCGAACATGCCGCGGGTCTCGTCGGTCAGCGGCAGGACGGCGATGACGAAATCGGCCCAGCCCACGTGGTCCGGCAGTTCCGCCGAGGAGTGCACGATGCCGAAGTCGGGATCGTCCTCGCGGGCTCTCCGGCCGGCACCGCGGACCTCGATGCCGACGGCTCGCAGCAGACGTGCGATGGCCGCGCCGATCGGGCCCGTACCGACGACCAGTGCCTTGCGCCCGCCGACCCGTTCGGTCTCCCGCCACTCCCAGCGACGTTCGCGCTGCAGCTGCAGCGTGCGGGGGAAGTCCTTGGCGAATGCGATCACCAGCCCGAGGACGTATTCGGCGATGGCGTCGTCGAACACCCCGCGGGAGTTGGTCAGCACGACGTCGCTGTCGCGCAGGTCGTCGAACAGGATCGCGTCGACCCCCGCGCTCGCCACATGTACCCACTGCAGCTTGTCCGCCGCAGGCCAGGCCGCACGGACCGCCGGGGAGAAGAAGTCCCAGACGAAGAGCACGTCTGCGCCCGCCAGAGCGTCACGCAGCCCGTCGGCCCGGACGTAACGGACCTCGGCGAGCCGCTCGACCTCGGCCATTCCCCGCGGCTGGTCGTCGCCGCACAGCACGGTCACGACAGGAGTTTCTGGCACGTTGACACGCTAGGAGCGGTTCGTATGATTGTCAACAATCCGCGCCTGCGGACGCCCAGACGTCAGGGAGCACCGTGCACACGATCGGTTTCATCTATCCCGACCACGCCGCCGAGGACGACTATCCGTATGCCGAGCAGTTGCTCGAGGGGACCGCAAGCGCGGCGAAGCTGGTGGTCGAGCACATCTACGGCACCGACCTGCACGCCGTGGCGGAGCTGATGGACCTCGGCTCGCCTGCCAAGCTGGCCGACGGCGCGGCCAAGCTGGCCAAGCACTCCCCCACGGCCGTGGTGTGGGCGTGTACCAGCGGGAGTTTCGTCTACCGGCCGGATGGCGCAGCCGAGCAGGCGCGCAAGCTGAGCGAAGCCGCGGGGGTCCCGGCGTCGAGCACGTCCTTCGCGTTCACCAACGCCGCCCAGGCGCTCGGGGTGCGGCGAGTGGCAGTAGCGGCGAGCTATCCCGAAGACATCGCCGCCCTGTTCGAGGAGTTCTTGTCCCATCACGGCCTGAAGGTCGTCTCGCGGACGTCCGCAGGCATCGACACGGCCGCGGAGGTCGGCCGGCTCCGGCCGGACGAGGTGGTCGCGCTGGCGGCGGCGAACGACCACCCGGACGCGGACGCGCTGCTGATTCCGGACACGGCGATGCACACGCTGAGGGTCGTCCCGACAATCGAAGAGCGCATCGGGAAACCGGTGCTGACCGCGAATCAGGTCACGGTGTGGGAAGGCCTGCGCCTGGCGGGGTTGCCGCAGCGCGCCGAGCAGTTGGGAGCGTTGTTTCGGTGAACATGCCGGATGTCCAGCCGATCAGCCGGGAATCCACCGCCGCGATCATCGCCCGGCAGCTGCGCGAAGCCATCATGACCGGCGCGCTGCAGCCCGGTACGCAGCTCGGTGAGGCCGAGCTGGCGGCCCGGTTCCAGGTCTCCCGGGGGCCACTGCGGGAGGCCATGCAGCGGCTGGTGTCGGAGGGTCTGCTGCGCAGCGAGCGCCATCGCGGGCTGTTCGTCATCGAGCTGGAACCGGGTGACGTCTACGACATCTACGCCGCCCGCGCGGCGATCGAACGCGCCGCGTTGATCCGCATCATCCGGTCCGACCCGAAGAAGGCGGCCAAGCGGCTGCGGGAGGTGCTGGCGGAGATGGCGGGCGCCGCCGACGACGGTGATCCGTCCGCGGTCAGCCGCGCCGACCTGCGGTTCCACGAGGAGCTGGTGGCGCTGTCGGGCAGCCGCAGGCTGGCCAGGATGGCCAGCACGCTGTTGATCGAGACCCGGATGTGCCTGGCCGCGCTGCAACGTACCGGCCACAGCCCCGCCGACCGGGTCGCCGAGCACACCGCGATCGTCGACGCCATCGAAGCGGGCGACGAGGAACGAGCACTGGCACTGCTCGAGGCGCACATGGAGGACGCGATCAACCGCCTCGCGCCCGGTACCAGCCTGTACTCGGCCCCGCCCGATGTGCCGAAGGACGGCGTCGACATCTCAGGTTAGGCGCAACCGGGATGCGCTGCCTCGTGCCGCGACGACACCACACGCCCCTGCGCACCCAGGGCGTGAACCAACCCAGCCAGCGCCTGCAGATACTTCCCCAGTTCGGCCAGCAACGGGAGCGGCGGCAACTCGCCGAGGTGGTGCGCGTCCTCGAGCACGTTGCACAGCCGCAAGATCACCCCCGCCAGGTGCGGGTTGTGGATCGCTACCCGGGCGTGAACGGACGCCGGGCCACTTCGAGGCGCTGCATGACCTTGCCCTCGGCGCGGCGAGCCCGGATCAGTTCGTGCCATTCACTGTTCGGTCCTGCCGTTCGGTCCGGGCAGCTTCGGCTCTCCGGCCGATACCGACGCAGATCCTCCTGCTCATCGGGAATCTTGTAGGTCTGCTGGCACTCGAGCCGGACGGTCGACTTCTCGAACTCACCGAAGAGGACAGCGACTTCTCTGTACGAGACCGGCATTCCTCACCCTTCGCCCCGGAGCGAAGGAGTCGCACCTTCTCATGCGTTCGGTGATCACGCACAAGCGCCAAGTACGCGCCGGCGTCGAACGAGGCCGTTTCACGGTCTCGCATGAGATCCCCGACCGAGCGGTTACGACCTCCCCGATCCGGCTACCTCGCGCCGTGACCATGCCAGAGCGCGGCCACGCCACCGTGTCCGATCGTGCGGGCGTCTTGCCGCGGCTACTTCACGGCGATGGCGATGTACTTGGTCTCCAGGAACTCGTCGATACCCACCGTGCCGCCTTCGCGGCCGATGCCCGATTGCTTCACACCGCCGAACGGGGCCGCCGGATTGGACACGATGCCCTGGTTCAGCCCGACCATGCCGGTCTCCAGCGCCTCGCACACCCGCAGCGCGCGGTCGATGTCTTGGGTGAACACGTAGCTGACCAAACCGTACTCGGTGTCGTTGGCCTTGGCGACGACCTCTTCCTCGGTGTCGAAAACGTGGATCGGGGCGACCGGGCCGAAGATCTCCTCGCGCGCCAGCCGCGCCCCCTGCGGCACGTCGGACAGCACCGTCGGCGGGTAGAAGTGCCCGGGCCCGTCCAGCGGCGCCCCGCCGGTCAGCACCTTCGCGCCGCGCTCGACCGCATCAGCCACCAGCATGTCGACCTTCTCCACCGCGGCTTCGTCGACCAGCGGGCCGATCACCACGCCCTCCTCGGTGCCGCGGCCGATCGGCTGCGCCGCCATCCGCTCGGTGAGCCGCCGCGCGAACTCGTCGGCGACCCCGCGCTGCACGTAGAACCGGTTGGCCGCGGTGCAGGCCTCGCCGATGTTGCGCAGCTTCGCCAGCATTGCGCCTTCCACCGCGGTGTCCAGGTCCGCGTCGTCGAAGACGATGAACGGTGCGTTGCCGCCCAGCTCCATCGAGGTGCGCAGCACCTTGTCGGCACACTGCTCGAGCAGCTTCCGCCCGACCTCCGTCGAGCCGGTGAACGACAGCTTGCGCGCCCGGCCGTCCCGGATCAGCGGTTCCATCACACCGCCCGCGTCACTGGTCGTCACCACGTTCACCACGCCGTCCGGCAGCCCGGCCTCGGCGAGGATCTCGGCCAGCGCCAGCATCGACAACGGCGTCTGTTCGGCCGGCTTGATCACCGACGTGCACCCCGCGGCGATGGCCGGGCCCAGCTTGCGGGTGCCCATGGCCATCGGGAAGTTCCACGGCGTGATCAGCAGCGCCGGGCCGACCGGCTGGCGATGGATCAGGAACCGGCCCTTGCCGTTCGGCGCCACCGCATACCCGCCCTCGATCCGCACGGCTTCCTCGGAGAACCACCGGAAGAACTCGGCGGCGTATGCGACCTCGGCGCGCGACTCGACCAGCGGCTTGCCCATCTCCAGCGTCATCAACAGCGCCAGCTCCTCGGTGCGGTCGATGATCAGCTGGAACGCCCGGCGCAAGATCTCGCCCCGCTCGCGCGGCGGGTACTTGGCCCACGACGGCTGCGCGGCGACCGCGGCATCCAGCGCCGCCATGCCGTCCTCCGGAGCAGCATCCGCGACTTCGCACAAGACCTTGCCGGTGGACGGGTCGTGCACCGGCATCGTCCTGCCACCGGTGGCCTTGCGCCACTGTCCACCGATGAACAGGTCCTTCGCGACGTTGTCGACGACAGCGGACTCGGTGG
Source organism: Thermocrispum agreste DSM 44070 (assembly GCF_000427905.1). Classification (GTDB taxonomy): domain Bacteria; phylum Actinomycetota; class Actinomycetes; order Mycobacteriales; family Pseudonocardiaceae; genus Thermocrispum; species Thermocrispum agreste. The sequence continues at coordinate 230,524 of NZ_ATYX01000007.1, forward strand.
GTGCTGCGGTCATGACTACTCCTGCCAGGACGGCCGGGTTCACCGGCTGGTGTTCCACTGCCCCGTGCCTCCGATCGGGCCACTTGCTTCCGGGGCGCGCGACAGTCATGCTAGGGACATTGTCGACAATCGACAAGAGCCGGAAGACCTGTCGACGGGCGATCCCCACAACGAACCAGGAGCACCTCCGTGTCCGAGCTTTCACCGCTGCTCAAGCAGGCAACACCGGTCGTCGTGGACCACGGCGAAGGTGTGTACCTGTACGACACCGACGGCACTCGTCATCTGGACTTCACGTCCGGCATCGGCGTCACCAGCACGGGCCACTGCCACCCGAAAGTCGTGGCCGCGGCCCAGGAACAGATCGGCAAGATCATCCACGCGCAGTACACCACCGTGATGCACCGGCCGTTGATGGAACTCGCCGAGCGCCTCGGGGAGGTGCTGCCCAGCGGCCTGGACACGCTGTTCTTCGTCAACTCGGGATCCGAGGCGGTGGAAGCCGCGCTGCGCCTGGCCCGCCAGGCGACCGGCCGGCCGAACGTGATCGCCTTCCACGGCGGCTTCCACGGCCGCACCGTCGCCGCGGCCTCGATGACGACCAGCGGCACGAAGTTCCGCTCCGGCTTCGCCCCGCTGATGGCGGGCGTGCACTTCGCACCGTTCCCCTACGCCTTCCACTACGGCTGGGACGAGGCCACCGCCACCAGGTTCGCCCTGCGCGAGCTGGACTACGTGCTGCAGAGCATGTCCTCCCCCGCCGACACAGCGGCGATGATCGTCGAGCCGGTTCTCGGCGAGGGCGGCTACGTCCCGGCCAACGCCGAGTTCATGGCCGGCCTGCGGCAGCGCTGCGACGACCACGGCATCCTGCTGATCGTCGACGAGGTACAGACCGGCTTCGGCCGGACCGGGAAGTTCTGGGGACACGAGCACTTCGGCGTCCGCCCGGACATCGTCATCACCGCCAAGGGCCTGGCGAGCGGCTTCCCGCTGTCGGCCATCGCCGCGTCCCGCGAGCTGATGAGCAAGGCATGGCCCGGCTCCCAGGGCGGCACTTACGGCGGCAACGCCGTCGCCTGCGCCGCCGCGCTCGCCACGCTGGATGTCATCCACGAGGAAGACCTCGTCGCCAACGCGGCCGAGCAGGGCAGGCGCTTGCTGGACGGCGCCCGCGCCGTTGCCGACAAGACGCCCGCGATCGGCGACGTGCGCGGCCTCGGCCTGATGGTCGGCTCGGAATTCGTCACGCCCGACGGCGAGCCGGACGGCAAGACCTCAGCCGCCGCGCAGCAGCTCGCCGCCAAGAAGGGCCTGCTGCTGCTCACCTGCGGGGCATGGGGCCAGGTGGTCCGGATGATCCCCGCACTGGTGGTGAACGGCGAGCAGATCGACGAGGCGCTGAGCATCTGGCAGGACGTCGTCGCCGAGGTGACGGCGTGACCAGGTACATCACCATCAGCCTGGACAAACGCGGCGTCAACTGCCGCGCGGCGTTGCTGGACCACGAAGCCCCGCGGACTTGCGAGGCGGTGTGGAACGCGCTGCCGCAAAGCGGGCAGGCCTACCACGCCAAGTACGCCCGCAACGAGGTCTACACGCTGGTCAAGCCGTTCGCCGATCCACCGCCCGGCCGGGAGAACCCGACCGTCACCCCCATCCCAGGGGACGTGGTGTATTTCGGGTTCGAGCCGTGGGAGATCGGCAACCCGGCCTACGGCTACGACGCCGGCAGTGCGGCGCACAACGCCGAAGGAGCCACCGACCTGGCGATCTTCTACGGCCGCAACAACCTGCTGCTCAACGGCGACGTCGGCTGGGTTCCCGGCAATGTTTTCGCCACCATCGTCGAAGGACTGGACGAGATGGCCGCGGCCGCCCAGGACCTCTGGCTGCGCGGCGTGGAAGGAGAAACCCTGTCGTTCCGGCGCGCCGAGTGATCACCAGGCGGGCCGTCTTGTACAAGTGAACAAGTTTCATCTTCCGCGGGATGCCCCCGGCCGCTAGGGTCGGGGGCATCCCGCGCTCACAGCCTGCGAGAAGGACGAGGTGGTTCGTGGTGTCCAGCACGATCGAGACCGACGCCAAGGCCCGGCTGGCGGAGGTCGTGGGGGCAGACAACTTGCTGACCGGCGACGACGTCGGCGAGGACTACGGGCACGACGAGACGCTGCAGGTCGAGCCGGCCAAGCCGGCCTACGTGGCCAAGCCCGGCACGGCGGAGGAAGTCGCCAAGCTGCTGGCCACGGCCACGGAACTGCGCATCCCCGTGACCGCACGTGGGTCGGCCACCGGGCTGAGTGCGGCCGCCCGGCCGGTGGACGGCGGTTTGGTGATCTCGTTCGAGCGCATGAACCGGGTGCTGGAGGTGGATCCGGTCAATCACGTGGCCGTGGTGCAGCCCGGGGTCACGCTGGACGAGCTGGACAAGGCCACCGCCGATCACGGCCTGGCCTACATGGTCTACCCCGGCGAGCAGTCCGCATCGGTCGGCGGCAACGTGGGCACCAACGCCGGCGGCATGCGCGCGGTGAAGTACGGCGTGGCCAGGCACAACATCCTCGGCCTGCAGGCGGCGCTGCCGACCGGCGAGCTGATCCGCACCGGCGGCCGGATCGCCAAGGTCTCCACCGGTTACGACCTGACGCAGCTCATCGTCGGCTCGGAAGGCAGCCTGGCGCTGGCCACCGAGGTGATCGTGAAGCTGGTGCCGCGCCTGCCGCACAGCGCGACCGTGCTGGCGCCGTTCACCGAGTTCACCGAGGTGGTCGCTGCCGTGCCGAAGGTGATCGGCAGTGGCTTGGCGCCGTACATCCTGGAGTACATCGACAACCTGACGATGGCGGCGATCACGCACACCTCGCAGCTGGAGCTCGGCATCCCGGACGACGTGCGGGACAAGGCCCAGGCCTATCTGGTGGTGGCGCTGGAGAACCGCGAGCAGGAGCGGCTGGACGGCGACGTGCAGGCGGTCGCCGAACTGCTGACCGGGCTCGGCGCGATGGATTGCTACGTGCTCGACGGATCCTCCGCGCGCAAGCTGATCCAGGCGCGCGAACACGCGTTCTGGACGGCCAAGGCCGCGGGCGCCCACGACGTGATCGATGTCGTGGTGCCGCGCTCGGCGATGCCGGAATTCCTCACCCGCGCCAGGGAGCTGGCCGCGCAGAACCAGTCCGGGGTGGTGGGCTGCGGTCACGCCGGGGACGGCAACGTGCACCTGGCGGTGTTCCAGGCCGACCCGATCAAGCGGGCCGAGCTGCTGTCGGCGATCTTCGCCGAGGGCGTGCGGCTCGGCGGGGCGATCTCCGGCGAGCACGGCATCGGCCGCGCCAAGCGTGGCTACTTCCAAGCGCTGGAGGACCCGGCCAAGATCGAGCTCATGCGGCGGATCAAGCAAGCGTTCGACCCGGCAGGGATCCTCAACCCCGGCGTGCTGTTCGACCCGATCGCACCGTCCGCCGACCAGTGAGCGACACCGACCAGCACCACCAGCACTGAGCACTGAAGGAGCAGCGAGTGAGCGAGCTCAATGGCGCGCAAGCCCTCATCCGCACCCTGGCCGGCGCGGGCGTGGAGGTGTGTTTCGGCAACCCGGGAACGTCGGAGATGCATTTCGTTGCGGCGCTGGACTCGGTGCCGGAGATGCGCGGCGTGCTCGGCCTGTTCGAAGGCGTGGTGACCGGCGCGGCCGACGGTTACGCACGGATCGCGGGCAAGCCGGCAGCGACGTTGCTGCACCTCGGCCCCGGCATGGTCAACGGCCTGGCGAACATGCACAACGCCCGGCGGGCGTTCACCCCGGTGGTCAACGTCATCGGTGATCACGCGACCTACCACAAGCAGTACGACGCACCGCTGGAGTCGGAGATCGAGCCGCTGGCCGAATGGCTGCACGGGTGGACCCGCAGGGTGAAGCACCCGTCGGACATCGGCGCGGACGCCGCCACCGCCGTCGCCGCGGCGCAGGATCCGCCTGGCAGGCACGCGAACCTCATCCTGCCCGCGGACGTCTCGTGGGGTGAGGGCGGCCAGGTCGCGGATCCCGTTCCGCCACGCAGTCGCAAACCGGTCGACGACGACGTCGTCGCGCAGATCGCCGGCGTTCTCGCCTCCGGGGAACCGGCCGCCCTGCTCATCGGTGGCCCGGCCTGCGACCCCGACGGCCTGCGGGCCACGAGCCGGATCGCGGCCGGCACCGGCGCGAAGGCGTTCGTGGAGACCTTCCCCGCGCGCCTGGAGCGCGGCGCGGGCCTGCCGACCATCGAACGGCTCGGCTACCTGGCCGAACAGGTGCAGTACCAGCTGACCGGGATCAAGCATCTGATCGTCGCGGGAACCCAGGCACCGGTGTCCTTCTTCGCCTACCCCGGCAAACCGAGCGACCTGGTGCCCGAGGACGCGACGGTGCACGTGCTGGCCACCCGCGAGCAGGACGTGGTCGGCGCGTTGGCGGCGCTGGCCGACCGGGCGGCGCCGGACGCCGAGCCGCAGCCGGCCGAGGCCAGGCGGCCCGAGCTGCCCAGCGGCGAGCTCACCCCGCAGAACTGGGTCGACGTCGTCGGCGCGCTGCTGCCGGAAGGCGCGATCATCTCCGACGAGGCGAACACCTCCGGCGTGCTGTTGCCGATGGCCACGGCAGGTGCACCGCAGCACACCGTGCTGACGCTGACCGGCGGCGCGATCGGCCAGGGCATGCCGGTGGCCACCGGTGCGGCCATCGCGGCGCCCGATCGGCCGGTGCTCAACCTGGAGGCCGACGGCAGCGCCATGTACACGATCTCCGCGCTGTGGACGCAGGCCCGCGAGAGCCTGAACGTCACCACCGTGGTGCTGAACAACGCCGCCTACGCGATCCTGCGCATGGAGATGCAGCGGACCGGGGCGGACTTGTCCGGCCCGGCGGCCAAGGCGCTGCTGGATCTGTCCCGGCCGACGATGGATTTCGCCAAGATCGCCGAAGGCATGGGGGTTCCGGCCACCCGCGCAACCACATGCGAGGAATTGGCCGACGCGCTGCGCCGGGCGTTCGACGAGCCCGGCCCGCACCTCATCGACGCGGTCGTCCCGCCGTTGCTGTGACGCGCCAGCTGCCCCCGATGGTGGCCGGACCGACGGCTCGGTTGGCGCCCGGGCTCCGGCCTGACTGACTTGCGGCTGCATTGCGGCCCGGCTTGAGCTGGAGCTTCACTGCGGCCCGGCTTGAGCCGGAACTTCACTGCGGCCCGGGACTGCGCCTGACCGGACTGCTGCTGTTCACCACGGCCCGGATCGGCCGCGGTCCTGACCGCGGCTCGGCCGTGCCCCGGGCGCACGGCTCGGCCGACGTCACCGCGGTCAGGAGAAGCGGAAGGGCGGCCGTGCCCGGGCACACGGCTCAGCTGACGCTGTCGCCGGACTCATGGCCCCGGCTACCACGAGAGCGGCCACGAGGGTGTGTCCATCCAAACCGTGCGCGTCCATCCGAAACGTCGCCCGTGTTCCGGCCATTGCCGGACGAGCGCGTTCGCTTGCCGGCGTGCCGCACCTGCGGGCACGCCGGCACCCCATGAGGTGGTTGGCGCGTGAGACGATCTCGTATCCAACCTGACCGACTGATCATTGAAACGCTCATGGTCTTGCCGCAGACGTCGCCCCGGAGGCCAATCGCTGCTCTCTCGGCTGGCCCCGACCATGGTCCGTCGACACCCGGTCTGACGGGCGGGCTGGACAAGCCACGGCACATGCGGGGCCACGGGCCGGCGTGCGGCACCGGGGCATTGGCCGCACGGCTTGACGACACCCGGCACCGCCGGTCGACCCGACCACACCGGCACAGTCAGCCGATCAGCCCCGACCACACCGGCAGGTCACCCGGCCCGGCTCCGACCACACCGCCAGGTCACCCGGCCCGGCTCCCGGCTACGCCGCCACCGGCAGCTCGGTCAGGCCGCGCAGGTTGATGCGGCCGTTCCACTTCACCTCGCCTGCCAGCTTCAGGCCGGGGAACCGCTGCACCAGCCGGGAGATGGCCACCTGGCCCTCCAGCCTGGCCAGTGCCGCACCGAGGCAGTGGTGCGACCCCGCCCCGAATCCCAGGTGCTGGTGCGCCCCCGGGCGATCGAGACGCAGCTCGTTGGCGTCCGGCCCCCACTTCGCCGGATCCCGGTTGGCCGCCATCAGTCCGGCCTGCACGAACGCCCCGGCCGGGATTTCGTGCTCGCCGATGCGATACGCCCGCAGCGTGATCCGCCTGCTCTGCTGCACCGGACCGTCGTAGCGCAGCAGCTCCTCGATCGCATTGGGCGTCAGATCCGGGTTCTCCCGCAGCAGGCGCAGCTGCTCGGGGTGACGCAGCAACGCCAGCGTCCCGTTGCCGATCAGGTTGACCGTGGTCTCGTGGCCGGCGACGTAGAGCAGGCCAACCTGCGCGACGAGCTCTTCGTCGGTCAGCACGTCACCGTCGTCTTCGGCCGCGATCAGTGCCGTCAGCAGGTCGTCGGCCGGGTTCCTGCGCTTCCACTCGACGGCTTCGGCGACCAGCTCGACCAGCTCCTGGCCCGCGGCACTGATCTGCTTCATCAGCTCGACGTCGGCGGGCGGCTCCAGTGACCGCACCACCATGCCGGTGAGCGATCGCAGCCGGCCGACGTCGATCCAGTCCGGCATGCCCATCATCTCGGTGATGACGGCAAAGGGCAGCGGGAAAGCCAACGCCTCGATGAGATTGCCTCCGCCGGCTTTCGCGACGTCGTCCAGCATCCCGTCGACCAGTCGCTCGATGTGCGGACGCCGCTCTTCGACGGCTTTCCGGGTGAACGCCTTCGACACCAGCCTGCGCAGCCTGGTGTGGTCCGGCGGGTCGCGATCCAGCATGGACATCGCATTGAAGACCGGCTTCCCGTCGCCGTAGACGGATTGCTGCAGGTCTCGCATGGGGCTCGGCGCCATGTTGCGCGGCTCCACGGAGTGTCCGCCCCGCAGCAACGCCGCCACGTCGTCGTACCGGGTGAGAATCCAGAAGCCGAGTGGATGCTGGTACACCGGCGCCTGCTCCCGAAGCCTGTCGTAATGCGGGTACGGATTCTCGGTGAATCCCGGGGCGAACGGGTTGAACAGCGGCTCGGTGGCGGTCATCCACTCCTCCTTCAGGCCGGTTGGGCGTATGCGAGCCGATCGTCGGCGAGCACCGGGTGCTCGGCGAAGGCGTCGAGCAGCGCACGCAGCTCCTTGTTCCGCCGGGCCGCCTCCGCCGCAGGTGCCGCGGAGTAGTCGCTGTAGGCCGCAACGGCAGTCAGCCATCGGCGCCGGGCATCCAGCAGGAAATCGCCGACTCCGCCGTACTCCGCATCGATGGCGCGGCGCCACTTCGTGAGCGCCGCGGCGCCGTGTCGCGCGACGTCCGAGGCCACGTCATAGACCAGCTGGTACCTGCGGTGTGTCCGCTGCCAACCCGACATGGCGCTCACCTACTTGCTGAATCTCACATACTCGGTGTATGTGACTATACTCGACGTATGGCACCGGTCAAGTCGCGTCGTGACATGTACGCGGAAGCGACGCGCGCCGCGCTCATCGAGGAGGCCACCAAGCAGTTCGTCGAGCGCGGCTACGCCAACACGTCACTGGATGACGTGGCCAAGGCGGCGAACGTCACGCGCGGCGCGGTGTATCACCACTTCGCGGGCAAGCAGGCTCTGTTCATCGCGGTGTTCAACGAGCAGGAACAGCAGGTCATCAAGCGCGTGGAAGCCGTGATGCAGCGCCACGACGACCTGTGGGAAGCTTCGCTGGCCGGCGTCGAGGAGTTCCTCGACGCGTGCCTGGAACCGGTGTACAGCGCGATCGTCTGGCGCGAAGCCATCGGCGCCATCGGCTATGCCACCTGGATGGCATATGCGGAGAAGTACTCGCTCGGCCTGATCCGGCGCGGTGTCGACGCCCTCGTCGCGGCCGGTTACTTCGATTCGAACAATCCCGAGATCACCGCACGCCTGGTCTTCCACATGCTCGGTGGCGCGGGGATGACCTTGGCCAACGCCGACGACCCTGCCGCGCTGCGCCCCGCGGTCGGCGCGACCGTCCGGCGCATGGTGTTCGGCCTGCGCGTCGGCGAGTGATCGAAGCCACCGGTCGACAGCGGCCGGTGCGGCGGGAAGGTCACCGGCACCGGCTCGCCGTGGACAGTCCGTCGGCCGTCGTCGCCGCATCGAGCGCTCCGGGCGGAATCCGGCTCCCGCCCGGCCACGGCTGATCGCGGCGGCCGGGGCACCGGACGAACTGATCGCCCTGCGCGACCTCAAGGGGATCTGGGTGCCGTTCACCGACCCGAGCTGATGCGCCTCGGCAGATCGGTGGCACGGACGAGGCGGAAGGCGGCCGAACAGGCAAAGGCCCGGGAGCCGTGCGGGCTCCCGGGCCGATGCGCGCAGGGGAACTACTCGAAGATCTCGCCCTTGGCCGCTTTGTCGACCAGCGACTGCGGCGGCTCGAAGTGCGGACCGTACTTGGCGGCCAGCTCACGCGCCCGGTCGACGAAGCCCTGCAGCCCGCCCGGGTACTGGTTCATGAACTGCACGACACCACCGGTCCACGCCGGGAAGCCGATGCCGAAGATCGAGCCGATGTTGGCGTCCGCGACGGTGTTGATCACACCCTCGTCGAAGCACCGCACGGTCTCCACGGCCTGGGAGAACAGGAACCGGTCCTTCAGGTCCTCGAACGGCACCTCGCCGGACCCGGAGTCGAACGCCTCCCGCAGCCCCGGCCACAGGCCGACGCGCTTGCCGTCCCGGTACTCGTAGAAGCCGGCACCACCAGCCCGGCCCGGCCGCTTCAGCTCGTCGACCATCTTGTCCACCACCGCGGCGGAGCCGTGCGGCGGCGGCAGCGTGCCGCCCTCGGCCTTGATGCCCTCCTCGGTCGCCTTGCGGATCTTCTGCATCAGCGTCAGCGACAGCTCGTCGGACAGCTGCAGCGGCGAAGCCGGGAACCCGGCCTGCGCACCGGCCTGCTCGATGGTGGCGGGCTCGACACCCTCGCCGACCGCAGCCAGCGCCTCGTTGATGAACATGCTGATCACCCGGCTGGTGAAGAACCCGCGGCTGTCGTTGACCACGATCGGCGTCTTGCGGATCGCCTGGACGTAGTCGAAGACCTTGGCCAGCACCGCGTCCGACGTCTTCTCGCCGCGGATGATCTCCACCAGCGGCATCTTGTCCACCGGCGAGAAGAAGTGGATGCCGATGAAGTCCTCCTGTCGCTGCACGGCCTTGGCCAGGCCGGTGATCGGCAGCGTCGAGGTGTTGGAACCGAGCACGGCGTCCGGGGTCACGATGTTCTCGATCTCCTGGAACACCTTGTGCTTGAGCGCCTGGTCCTCGAACACCGCCTCGATGACGAAGTCGACGCCCTCGAAGTCCGCCACGTCGGCGGTCGGCTTGATCCTGGCCAGCAGCTCGTCGGCCTTCTCCCGGGTGGTCTTGCCCCGCGAGACGGCCTTCTCCTCGAGCTTGACCGAGTAGCCCTTGCCCTTCTCGGCCGCTTCCAGCGTGACGTCCTTGAGCACCACCTCGAAACCGGCCTTGGCCGACACGTAGGCGATGCCCGCGCCCATCATGCCCGCGCCGAGCACACCGATCTTGCGCGGACGGTGGGTGTCGTAGCCCTCCGGCCGGGAGCCACCGTTCTTGATGGCCTGCAGGTCGAAGAAGAACGCCTTGGTCATGTTCTTCGCGATCTGCCCGGTGGCCAGGCTGACGAAGTAGCGGGTCTCGATGTCCATGGCGGACTCGAAGTCCACCTGGGCGCCCTCGACCGCAGCGGCCATGATCGCCCGCGGCGCCGGCATCGGCGCGCCCTTGAGCTGCTTGCGCAGGTTGGCCGGGAACGCAGGCAGGTTCGCCGCGAACTTCGGGTTCGACGGCGTGCCGCCCGGCATCTTGTAGCCGTCCCGGTCGTAGGGCTGGACGGCCGCCTCCGGGTTGTCCGCGTTGTCCTTGATCCACTTCTTGGCCGCCGGGATCAGCTCGTCGACGCTGTCCACCAGCTCGTGGATCAGGCCCAGCTCCTTGGCCTTCTCCGGCTTGTGCCGCTGGCCCTGCAGCAGCCAGTTGAGCAGCGCGGCCTGGATGCCGAGCAGCCGGGTGGTGCGGACGACACCACCGGCGCCGGGCAGCAGGCCGAGGGTGACCTCGGGGAAGCCGATCTGCACGCCCTTGACGTTGGCGGCGATACGGCGGTGCGCACACAGCGCGAGCTCGAGCCCGCCGCCGAGCGCGGCGCCGTTGATGGCGGCGACCACCGGCTTGCCGAACGTCTCCAGCTTGCGCATCGGCGCCTTGATGATCTCCTTCGACTCACGGGTGAGCCGTTCGGCGTCCTCCGGCTGGATCTTGATCAGGTCGTTCAGGTCGCCACCGGCGAAGAAGGTCTTCTTGGCCGAGGTGATGACCACACCGGTGATCTGGTCCTTCTCCGCCTCGAGGCGCTCGACGGTGGCCTTCAGCGACTGCAGGTAGTCGCTGTTCATGGTGTTCGCCGACTGGTTCGGGTCGTCCAGCGTCAGTACGACGATGCCGTCGGCGTCCGACTCCCAGCGGATCGTGTTGGTGTACGTCATGCTCAGACCCTCTCGATGATGGTGGCTTCACCCATGCCGCCGCCGATGCACAGCGTGATCAGCGCGTAGCGCGCGTTGCGCCGCTCCAGCTCGTCGACCATGGTTCCGGTGATCATCGCGCCGGTGGCACCGAGCGGGTGCCCCATCGCGATCGCGCCGCCGTTGACGTTGAGCTTCTCGTCCGGGATCTTCAGATCCTTCTGGTACTTCAGCACCACGGACGCGAACGCCTCGTTCAGCTCGAAAAGGTCGATGTCGTCCACCGTCAAGCCGGCCTTGGCCAGCACTTTCTCGGTGGCGGGCGTCGGACCGGTGAGCATGATCGTCGGGTCGGCGCCGGTCACCGCGGTGGCCACCACGCGGGCCCGCGGGGTGAGGCCGAGGTCCTTGCCCACCTGCTCGTTGCCGATCAGCACGATGGCCGCGCCGTCCACGATGCCCGAGCTGTTGCCCGGCGTGTGCACGTGGTCGATCTTCTCCACCCAGTGGTACTTCTGCAGCGCCACCGCGTCGAAACCGCCCATCTCGCCGATACCCGCGAACGACGGCTTGAGCTTGGCCAGCGTCTCCATCGTGGTGTCCGGGCGCCGGTGCTCGTCGTGGTCGAGCACGGTCACACCGTTGATGTCCTTGACCGGGACCACGGACTTGCTGAAGTAGCCGCTCGACCAGGCCTTCTCGGCCAGCTGCTGGGAGCGCAGCGCGTAGGCGTCGACGTCCTCCCGGGAGAAGCCCTCCATGGTGGCGATCAGGTCGGCGCTGATCCCCTGCGGGACGATGAACAGGTCGTAGGACGTTGCCGGGTCCATGAACATCGCGCCACCGTCGGACCCCATCGGCACCCGGGACATCGACTCGACGCCTCCGGCGATGATCAGGTTGTCCCAGCCCGCGCGTACCTTCTGGGCCGCGGTGTTGATCGCCTCCAGGCCGGACGCGCAGAAACGGTTGAGCTGGACACCGGCGACCGTCTCCGGCAGGCCGGCCGCCAGCGCGGCGGTCCGGGAGATCACCGCACCCTGGTCACCGATGGGCGTGACCACGCCGAGCACCACGTCGTCGATCACGGCCGGGTCGAGATTCGGATGCCGTGCCTTCAGCTCGTTGATCAGCCCGACCACCAGGTCGACCGGTTTGATCGAATGCAGCGAGCCGTTTTTCTTCTTGCCGCGAGGCGTGCGGATCGCCTCGTAGATGAACGCCTCAGTCACGCCGACGGTCCTTCCTAGACTGCACTGTCATGCACGGATGGCGCTAATGCTCACTAACATAGTGACGCCGAACTGCCTGTTGTCAACCGGTTGTCACACGCACGACTCCCGCTACAGTGGACTCACCTATGACGACGATCGCCGACCGTGGGGGCCGCCCGAGGCGCCCCAAGGACCGCAAGGAGCAGCTGGCCGCCGTCGCGGCCAAGCTGTTCTGCGAGCGCGGGTTCCACGAAGTGGGCATCACCGACATCGCGGCGGCCGCCGGGATCACCGGCCCGGCGTTGTACCGGCACTTCGCGGACAAGCAGGCGATCCTGGCGCACGTCGTGGCGTTGGCGATCGACCACCTGTCGGCGGCCACCACGGCCTTGCCGGACGACACCGCGGTGCCCGCGGTCGAGCAGGTCGAGGCCATCTTGACCAAGCTCGCGCGGGTGTCCGTGGAGCGGCCGGAGATCTCCGCGCTGTGGCGTCGCGAGCGGCGCAACCTCCGCCCGGAGGACCAGCAATCGCTGCGTCGCCGGTGGAGCGAGCTGATCGCCAGCTGGGCGCGCCCGCTGCGCGCGGCACGGCCCGAGGTGTCGGAAGAAGACGCCACGATGCTCTGCTGGGCGGCGTTGAGCGTGTTCGGCAGCGTGGCGGTGCACTCCACACGGCTGAGCCGTCGCCGGTACGTGGAGCTGCTCGTCGAGGCCGCGCGCGCTGTGTTGCATCACACACCGGCGACGGGTGAGACGGACGGCTTCGCCGGTGAGCCCGCCCCGGTCATGCCGGTGATGCAGCCGAGCAGGCGGGAGAAGCTGCTCATCGAAGCCACCAGGCTGTTCGGGGAACGTGGCTTCCACGAGGTCAGCATGGAGGACATCGGCGCCGCCGCGGGGATCAGCGGCCCCAGCGTGTATCGGCATTTCCCGAGCAAGACGGCGCTGTTCATGGCCGCGTCCGCGCGCATCCACGATCGCCTGGCACGGGGCAGGGACCAGGTCGCGGCGACCGCGAAGACCGAGCGGGAGGCACTGGAAGGCCTGGTCCGGTCGTACGTGCAGGTCATGCGCGACTGCGCGGACCTGCTGATGATCGGCAGGGAGATCGGTGCCCTGACCGCGGCGGAACGCAACGAGCTGCGGCGGGTGCAGCGGGAGTACGTGGCGGAGTGGGTGCGGCTGCTGATGGCCATCCGGCCGGATCTGGTCACCCCCGAGGCTCGGGTGGTCGTGCACATGGCGTTGACCATCGCCAACGACCTGGTTCGCACCGGATCGGTGCGGCGTAGGCCGGATCTGGAGTCCGAGCTGCCCGCGCTCATGCTCGCCGCGCTCGGCATCAGGCGCTGAACCGACTGCCTGGGGGCTCGCGAAGCTGATCGGCCGGCTGCGGGCGCGCGACCGGGCCGACCTGCGCATGCCGATCGCTGGTGCCGAGCCGGCCGCTCGAGAGACGGGCGCCACAGTCGGCACCGCTCCCCGGCCCTGACCTTGGCATCGCCGCGCCGCGGGACGGCCCGCGACCGGCGACTTGCCACCCCATGCTGGCGCGGTTCCACAACAAGCGTTATTTTACGCGTCAGTAGGTAAGCGATCCGCCAGCGAACGGCCGATGGCCGATAGGGAGTGGACTGTGGCGAGCACACGCGGTGGGCCAGCGGGTCCTCAGCCGAAGAAACGCGATGCGATGGGCCGGGCGATGGCCGTCCTGACGAAGGTCTCCAGCTCGCCGGTGATCGACCGGCTCGGGCTGCGCAAGCAGTTCGAGAAGGCGCTCACCAGCAGCGTCAAGAACGGGTTCACAGCGGTCGCCGCCGGTGAGCGGGTGTTCACCGCGACCAGGAAGCTCACCCAGCCGCAGCGGCTGGCCAAGCCGAAGGACCCCGAGCTGTTCGATCTGGAACCGACAGAAGAACAGCAGATGATCGTCGAGACGGTGCGGGAGTTCGCCGCCGAGCAGCTGCGCCCGGCCGCCCACGACGCGGACGCCAAGGCGCAGACCCCGGACGGCCTGCTCTCCCGGGCCGCGGAACTGGGCATCGGGGCGTTCGGCATCCCGGAAGAGCTCAGCGGCTTCGGCACCGAGCGGTCCGTGGTGACCAACGTCCTGGTCGCCGAGGCGCTGGCGCACGGGGACATGGGCCTGGCGGTGTCGGTGCTGGCTCCGTCGGCGGTCAGCACGGTGCTGGTGCAGTGGGGTGACGCCGAGCAGCAGTCCACCTACCTGCCCGCGTTCACCGGCGACCAGCCGCCGGTCGCGGCGCTGGCGTTGCACGAGCGCGGGGCCCTGTTCGACCCCCGCAAGCCGAGGACACGCGCCAAGCGGACCCCGTCGGGCTACCAGCTGGACGGTGTGAAGGCGCTCGTGCCCAGGGCGGCCGACGGCGAGCTGTTCGTGGTCTCGGCCGACTTGGAGGGCCGGGGCGGCGCACTGTTCCTCGTCGAGGCTTCCACCCCCGGGGTGACGGTGACGCCGGATCCGGCGATGGGGCTGCGCAGCGCCGAGACCGGGCTGCTGCAGCTGGACAAGGTGAAGTTGCCGCCGAGCGCGCTGCTGGCCGGGGGCGACCCGAAGGTGCTGCAGGAGGTCGTGCGGCTGTCCCGGCTGGGATGGTGCGCGCTGGCCGCGGGCACCGGACGGGCCGTCCTCGACTACGTCATCCCGTACGTCAACGAGCGGAAGGCGTTCGGCGAACCGATCAGCCACCGCCAGGGCGTTGCGTTCATGGTCTCGGACATCGCCATCGAGCTGGAGGGCCTGCGGCTGGTGACGCTGCGGGCGGCCTCTCGTGCCGAGCGCGGCCTGCCGTATGCCCGTGAAGTGGCGCTGGCCCGCAAGCTGGCCGCGGACAAGGGCATGTGGATCGGCAGCGCCGGGGTGCAGCTGCTCGGCGGTCACGGCTACGTGAAGGAGCATCCGGTCGAGCGGTGGTACCGCGACCTGCGGGCGGCCGGCGTGATGGAAGGGGCGGTGCTGGCATGACGATCAACCTCGAGGTGCCGAAGAAGATCGCGCCGCTGGTCAACCAGGCACACCAGGCCGCGGCCGAGGTCTTCCGGCCGATCTCCCGCAAGTACGACCGCGCCGAGCACTCCTACCCCAAGGAGCTGGACACGTTCGCCGCCGTGCTGGACGGGATGAACCAGTCCGGGTTCAGCGGCGGCGCGGGCGCCGCCGGGGTGCGGCGCAAGGACAAGGACGCCAAGAAGCCGGAAGGCAACGTCAACGGCGCGAACCTGCGCACCGTGCTCGGCACGATCGAGATGTGCTGGGGTGACGTGGCGTTGCTGCTGTCCATGCCGCGCCAGGGGCTGGGCAACGCCGCGATCGCGTCGGTCGCCAACGACGAGCAGCTCGAGCGCTTCGGCAACATGTGGGCGGCGATGGCCATCACCGAGCCGTCGTTCGGGTCGGACTCGGCCGCCGTGTCCACCACCGCCGTGCTGGACGGCGACGAGTACGTGCTCAACGGCGAGAAGATCTTCGTCACCGCGGGCGAACGGGCCGACGCCGTCGTGGTGTGGGCGACGCTGGACAAGTCCAAGGGCCGCGCGGCGATCAAGTCGTTCGTGGTGGAGAAGTTCCGGCCCGGCATCACCGTCGAGCGGCTGGAGCACAAGCTCGGTATCAAGGCGTCGGACACCGCGGTCATCCGGCTGGAGAACTGCCGCGTGCCGAAGGAGAACCTGCTCGGCAGCCCGGAGATCGACACCAAAAAGGGCTTCGCCGGGGTCATGGAGACCTTCGACAACACCCGGCCGCTGGTCGCCGCGATGGCCGTCGGGCTGGCCCGTGCCGCGTTGGAGGAAACCGCGCGGATCCTGCACGAGGCCGGGATCGAGATCGACTACGACGCCCCGCCGCACGCCCAGCACGCCGCGGCCGCCGAGTTCTTGCGGCTGGAGGCCGACTTCGAGGCGTCGTACCTGCTGACGTTGCAGGCGGCCTGGATGGCGGACAACCGCAAGCCGAACTCGGTGCAGGCGTCGATGTCCAAAGCGAAGGCCGGGCGCTCGGTCGTGGACATCACGCTCAAGTGCGTCGAGTTGTGCGGGGCCCTGGGATACAGCGAGGACTCGCTGCTGGAGAAATGGAGCCGCGACGCGAAGATCCTGGACATCTTCGAAGGCACCCAGCAAATCCAGCAATTGATCATCGCCCGGCGGCTGCTCGGCAAGAGTTCCGCCCAGCTGAAGTGACCTGACGACCATAGGACGCCAGGAAGGAGCTGACCACCTTGTGGTGCCCGCGCCTCTGCCGAACGACGCCGGCCAGAGCCCTCGACGGCTCGCCTGACTGAGAGGTCGAAGACCTCGCCTGACCGAAAGTCGAAGACCTCGCCTGACCGAGAAGGTGAAGACGTGGGCCGCCGATCTGGGAGCGCCAGATCCCGTGCGGCATGTCCTGTGACACCGGCAAATCCCCGCTGGCCTCGGCGGTCTTCGCCGCAGATTGCGGCTCCGGTTCCGCACGAACGGGCGCTTGGCGGGTCGCTCGGCCCCGGGCTCGGTAACCTGACCACCCGAGGTCGCGAAACCAGAGGACGTGATGTCACGCCACCAGGATCCTTCCGCCGCTGTCGCCGCGTTCGGCTACGAGATGGGCGTCCTGAAGCGGATCCGCCGATCCGGATGGTGGCAAGCCGGGGTCCGCGACCCCGAGTCGGTGGCCGAGCACAGCCTGCGCGTCGCCCAGCTGGCCGCGCTGCTGGCCGCCGAGGAGAACGGCGATCCGGAGCGGGCCGCCTACCTCGCCCTGTGGCACGACAGCCAGGAGACCCGCACCGGCGACCTCCCGCACTCGGCCAGGCCGTACCTGGCGAAGCCCGATCCGCGCGCCATCACCGCCGACCAGACCGCGGAGCTGCCCGAGGCCGCCAAGTCGTCTGTCCGTGCCGCGGTGGAGGAATACGAAGCGCGCGAGACTCTGGAGGCGCGGTGCGCCAAAGACGCCGACAAGCTGGAGATGCTGTTGCAGGCGGTGGAGTACCGCAGTGTCGGCGTACAGCACGTCGACCGGTGGATCGCATCCGCCCGCAAGGATTTGCACACCGCCACGGCCCGGCGGGTCGCCGAAGCCGCCCTGAGGATGTCACCGCTCAGCTGGCACGACCGGTGACCAGCCCCGGCCGGCTCGTGTCCGGCGCGCCCTACCTGGAGAACCCGTCTGGCAGGTTGATGCCGTACTCCGGCCAGGCCTTCATTGCCGCGAGCATCCCGGTCCAGCCCCGACAATTGCCGAATGCCGCCTCCACGCCGCCCGGGTGGCCCGCCACGCCCGTTCGGTGATCGCCACCAGAGTGCGCGCACCGTCGTCGATGGGTTCGAACGTCGTCCTGGTCGTCCCCGACTCCCCCGCCGTGTGCTCACCGTCCCACTCGATCACGATCCGGCACGGCGGCATGGCCTCCACCACCTTCACCGGGAACGCGCCGGGAAGTCGTGGAAGTCCCACGTGGCCTCCTCGCCCGGGGCCAGCCGCCCGCGAGCTCCGCCCGTGGTGAAGTACCTCGACAGCTGCTCCGGCTCGCCTGCCATCGACATCCGGTGCCGGGCTGGCAGGACCATGTGCCTCGGGTGCCGTTCCACGGCTTCCACGTGCTACCGAGTGCCCGCGTCTGGTTGTCAGGGCCACCGCGGTCTGCGGCGTGTCGGCAGCGACCGTCACCGCAACAACCATGAGACAGCCACTGACCGCCCGTAGTACGACGACTGGGCCCACCTGTATCGGAGACCTGATGCTCGCGATGGCCCGTGACCGGCGCATTGGCCGGCAGGTGCCGCGAAGGCCGCCTCCGCACGTCAGGTGGTGAAGAGCTCGTGAGCGCGCCGATCGATCTCCTCCGGGCTGACGTCTTCCACGTGCGACGCGACGTACCAGGCGTGGCCGAACGGATCCCTGATGGCGGCGCCACGATCGCCGTAGAACTCGGTCCGCAGCTCGGCCTCCTGCCGCGCGCCACGCTCCACCGCTCTCCGCACCGTCTCGTCGGCGTCCTCCACGTAGACCATCAGCCGCACCGGCGCGGCGGCGTCCTCTTGGGGAGCATGGCTGTCGAAGACCGGGCTCTCCTCACCGAGCATGATCATCGAGTCGCCGATCCGGATTTCGGCGTGAGCCACCGTGCCGTCCGGCGCCGTCATCGGATCGCTGTGCAGGCGGCCGCCGAAGATCTCGGTGTAGAAGTCGATCGCGTCGGCCGCGCCGCGCACGGTCAGGCTGGCGATGACCCGCGGGTAGTCGTCGGGAATGGGCTTGGGCATGACGCCTCCGATCGGTCGCTGACGACGGTGACCCCTCCCCTGCGGTCACCTGTCTGTCGTCCGCGACGGCGGAACGATTTCAGCCGGTGACCCGACGCAGGAACGGGCCGGCCCCATCGGCAGGCATCCGTGGCGGCCGTCAGCCCTTCAGCCCGAGGCTGCGCGCGATGATCATCTTCTGCACCTCGGACGTGCCCTCGCCGATCTCCAGGATCTTGGCGTCGCGGTAGAACCGGCCCACCGGGTACTCGTTCATGAACCCGTAGCCGCCGAAGATCTGCGTGGCGTCCCGCGCGTTGTCCATCGCCGCGTTCGACGAGACCAGCTTCGCGATCGCCGCCTCGGTCTTGAACGGCTCGCCGCGCAGCATCTTCGCCGCCGCCGCGTAGTAGGCCAGCCGCGCGGTGTGCGCCCGCGCCTGCATCTCGGCGATCTTGAACTGGATCGCCTGGTACGAGCCGATGGTCTTGCCGAACGCCACCCGCTCGCCGGCGTAGCGCACGCACTCGTCCACGCAGCCCTGAGCGAGCCCGGTGCCGATGGCGGCGATGGCCACCCGCCCTTCGTCCAGGATCGACAAGAACTGCGCATACCCTCGGCCGCGCTCGCCGAGCAGGTTCTCCGCGGGCACGCGCACGTCGGTGAACGACAGTCCGTGGGTGTCCGAGCAGGCCCAGCCGACCTTGGAGTACTTCTTCTCCACGGTGAAGCCCGGGGTCCCGGTCGGCACGATGATCGCCGAGATCTCCCGCCGCTTGCTGCCGGGCTCGAAGTCGGTCACCGCCGTCACGGTGACCAGGCGGGTGATGTCGGTGCCCGAGTTGGTGATGAACGCCTTCGAGCCGTTGATCACCCACTCGTCGCCGTCGAGCTTGGCCAGCGTGCGGGTCGCCCCGGCGTCGGACCCGCCGTCCGGTTCGGTGAGCCCGAACGCCCCCAGCGCCTCACCCGCGCACAGCGCGGGCAGCCACTCCTGCTTCTGCTTCTCCGTGCCGAACCGGTAGATCGGCATCGCGCCGAGCGAGACCCCGGCCTCCAGGGTGATCGCCACCGACGAGTCCACCCTGGCCAGCTCCTCCAGTGCCAGGCACAGCGCGAAGTAGTCGCCGCCCATCCCGCCGTACTCCTCCGGGAACGGCAGCCCGAACAAGCCCATCTCGCCCATCTGCGCGACCAGCTTGTACGGGAACTCCTCCCGCTCGTACAGCTCGCCGATCACCGGGGCGACCTCGCGCTGGGCGAAGTCCTCCACGGTCTGCCGCAATGCGGCGTGCTCTTCTTCCAACTGCAGGTCGATGGCCATGTCAGTCCTCCTGCTCGGCATGCGGGGTCACCACGGCAAGGACTTCGTCCAGCGCCACCTTCTGTCCCGGGGTCACCGGCAATTCGGTGACGAAGCCGGCCGTCGGCGCGGTGATCGTGTGCTCCATCTTCATTGCCTCGACGACCAGCAACGGCTGGCCGGCTGCCACCTTCTCGCCCTGCTCGACGCGGACGACCAGCACGGTTCCCGGCATCGGGCTGGTGATCGGCCCGCCGGACGAATCGGTCGTCTCCTCCTGCGCCAGCAGCGAATGCTCACCGACCGCCCACACCCGGCCGTTGGCCGCAAGCCACAGGGTCTCGCCCTGCTGCAGCCGGGCGTAGGTGGTGGCTTCGCCTGCGTAGCGCACGCGCAGGCGGCCGTCGACCCACTCGGCGGATGCGCGCTGCGGCGGCGCGTCGTCGATGCTGACTTCCGCGGCCGCCGGGGTGCCGGTCACGCGCACCGTCGCCGCCCGGTCGCCGCAGGTGAGACGGAAGGCGGTGCCGGTCGCACCGCCCAGCCGCCACCCCGTCGGCATCTCCCACGGGTCGACCACCGGCCCGGTGGGCTGCATGCCCAGCAACTCGTCCATGGCGGCCGCCACCAGGACCGCGTCCGGAACCGGCTCCGCTTCCGTCAGCTGCTCCAACTTGCGGTCGACCAGCGCGGTGTCCATGCGACCGGCGACCACGTCGTCGTCCGTGACCAGCGCGTGCAGGAAGCCCACGTTGGTCGTCAGGCCGAAGATGGCCGTGCCCGCCAGCGCGTCGGACATCCTGCGCAGGGCATGCCCGCGGTCGTCCCCGTGCACGACGATCTTGGCCAGCATCGGGTCGTAGTCGGTTCCGACGACGCTGCCTGCCCGGATGCCGCTGTCCACGCGCAGCCACTCCGCGTCGGGGTGGTGCACCGCCAGCACCCGGCCACCGGTCGGCAGGAACCCGTTGGCCGGGTCCTCGGCATACACCCGTGCCTCGACGGCGTGGCCGGTGAAACGGATGTCGGACTGCCGCAGCCCCAGCGGTTCACCGGCGGCGACGCGAACCTGCAAGGCCACCAGGTCCAGCCCGGTCGCCAGCTCGGTCACCGGGTGTTCGACCTGCAGCCGGGTGTTCATCTCCATGAAGAAGAACTCACCCGGGTCGTCCGCCGAGACGATGAACTCGACCGTGCCCGCTCCCCGGTACCCCACGGCCCGGGCGGCTTCCACCGCAGCTGCTCCCATCCGCTCCCGGGTTCGCTGGTCCAGCAGCGGCGACGGTGCTTCCTCGACGATCTTCTGGTGCCGTCGCTGCAGGCTGCATTCCCGCTCGCCGAGGTGCACCACGTTGCCGTGCTCGTCGGCCAGCACCTGGATCTCGATGTGGCGGGGCGCGCTGACGAACCGCTCGGCCAGCAGCCGGTCGTCGCCGAAGGCGCTCCTGGCCACACGCTGCGCGGACGCGATCGCCTCCGGCAGCTCGGCAGGCTCGTGCACGACCACCATGCCCTTGCCGCCGCCACCCGCCGAAGGCTTGAGCAGCAGCGGATAGCCGATCCGGCCTGCGGCTTCGCGCAACTCCTCCGGCGACCCGTCGGCACCGGGGACGACCGGGACTCCGGCGGCGGCGACCGTGGTCTTCGCGCGGATCTTGTCGCCCATCGCCTCGATGGCTTCGGCGGGCGGACCGATGAAGACCAGCCCCGCGGCCGCGCAGGCGCGGGCGAACTCGGCGTTCTCCGCCAGGAATCCGTAGCCGGGATGGACCGCCTGCGCACCGGTCTCCTTGGCAGCGGCCAGCACCGCCTCGATGTTGAGATAACTGTCGCGCGCGGCCGCCGGGCCGATGCGGACGGCGACGTCGGCCTCCGCCACGTGCAACGCATCCGCGTCCGCATCCGAGTACACGGCAACGCTGCGGATCCCCATCGCCCGCAGCGTGCGGATGACCCGCACCGCGATTTCCCCGCGGTTGGCAATCAGCACGGTGTCGAACATGCTCACATCCGGAAGACGCCGTAGGAGATCGGTTCCAGGGGGGCGTGCGAGGCCGCCGACAGGGCCAGGCCGAGCACCATGCGGGTGTCCATCGGGTCGATCACCCCGTCGTCCCACAGCCTGGCGGTCGAGTAGTACGGATTGCCCTGCCGCTCGTACTGGGCGCGGATCTCGTCCTGGTCGACGTTGCCGACCGTGCCGAGCACCTGGGCCGCCTGCTCCCCACCCATGACGGAGATACGCGCGTTCGGCCACATCCACAAAAACCGCGGCGAGTACGCCCGCCCGCACATCGAGTAGTTGCCCGCACCGAACGAGCCGCCGATGATCACGGTCAGCTTCGGCACCCTGGCGCACGCGACCGCGGTGACCATCTTCGCGCCGTGCTTGGCGATGCCACCGGCCTCGTAGGCCTTTCCGACCATGAACCCGCTGATGTTCTGCAGGAACACCAGCGGGATCCGGCGCTTGTCGCACAGCTGGACGAAGTGCGCGCCCTTCAGCGCCGACTCGCTGAACAGCACGCCGTTGTTGGCCACGATCCCGACCGGGTGGCCGTGGATGCGCGCGAACCCGGTGACCAGCGTCGTGCCGTACTCGGCCTTGAACTCGGCGAACCGGGAGCCGTCCACGATGCGGGCGATGACCTCCCGCACGTCGTACGGCACGCGCGGGTCGGTCGGGACCACCCCGTACAGCTCCGCCGGATCCACGGCGGGCTCCTCGGTGGGCAGCACCTCCCACGGGCACTCCGGCCGCGGCCCGAGCGTGGAGACGATCATGCGGACCTTGCGGAGCGCGTCGGCGTCGTCCGCGGCAAGATGATCCGTCACGCCGGACTGGCGGGCGTGCACGTCGCCGCCACCCAGCTCCTCGGCGGTCACCTCTTCGCCGGTCGCGGCCTTCACCAGCGGCGGCCCGCCGAGGAAGATCGTGCCCTGGTTGCGCACGATCACCGCTTCGTCGCTCATCGCGGGCACGTACGCGCCACCGGCCGTGCAACTGCCCAGCACCGCCGCGATCTGCGGGATTCCGCGCGCCGACATGGTCGCCTGGTTGTAGAAAATGCGACCGAAGTGTTCACGATCTGGGAAGACTTCGTCCTGCATCGGCAGGAACGCGCCACCGGAGTCGACCAGGTAGATGCACGGCAGATTGTTGTGCAGCGCGATCTCCTGCGCCCTCAGGTGCTTCTTCACCGTCATCGGGTAGTACGTGCCGCCCTTGACGGTGGCGTCGTTGGCCACGATCACACACTCCCGGCCGGAGACCCGCCCGATGCCGGTGATGATGCCCGCGGCGGGCGCCTGGTCCCCGTACATGCCGTTCGCTGCCAGCGCGGACAGCTCCAAGAACGGTGACCCCGGATCCAGCAGCTGGTCCACGCGGTCCCGCGGGAGCAGCTTGCCGCGCGCGACGTGCTTGGCCCGCGCCTTCTCCGGGCCGCCCTGCCGGACCTGCTTGAGCCGGTCGTTCAGCTCGGCGACCAGCTCCGCGTGGCCGGCGGCGTTGCGCCGGAACTGCTCGTCGCGCGGGTTCGCCGACGACCTCAAGGTGGGCGCGTCCACCGGTCAGCCTCCGCTCACAAGGGTTAGCCAACGTTAACGTCGTCGCCGATGTTAGCGACCGCTAACGACACTGTCCACACCGGTGACGCAAAAGAGGGGCGCCCGCCAGGCAGGCAGGCGCCCCGCAGAGCCGACCGGAGCAATCAGGCAGCGGCCGTTTGCGAAACCGCGGACGCGAACGCCGGGTAGTAGGCGTTGCCGTGCCCCTTGGCGTTCGGGTGGTACGACTCCACCAATCTGCTCCAGACGATGCCGTTGATCCACTCGTCGGACGTGCAGACCTCGTGACCGGCGAAATCGTCGCGCACGTCGACATAGGTGAATCCGGCGGCGGCCGCGCGCGCCGCGATGATGCCGGAGAGCTCGTCGGCGGCGCTGTTCACGGCATTTCGCTTGGTACCGCTGAACCACCAGCAGCTTCCCGAGGTGAGCACCCGCGGATAACCCATCACCACGACCCGCGCGTTCGGCGCCTTCGCGCGGATCTCGGCGTACAGGGCGTCGAGCCTGCCGGGCAGCTCGGCCCGGGCGAATTCCCTGGCTTGGTTCACCCGGTTGACGCACGCACTGTCCGTGCCGACCGTGCAGGTGATCATCACGTCGGCGAAGCCGGCGTCGTTGCCGCCGATGGAGATCGAGACCAGGGTCGTCGCCGCCGACAGCGCGCCGAGCTGCTGGCTGCGGACATCCGAGGTGGTGGCACCCGAACATGCCGCGAACGTGAACGACGCCGGAGCGTTGGCATTCGCCCAGCGCTGCGGGTACGCGTTGGCGCTGCGGTAGCAGTCCCCTCCGGAGTAGGAACCGGCGCCGGTGCCCGAAGCGTAGGAATCTCCCAGCGCGACGTAGTTCTCGCCGGCCGCATAGGCCGGAGACGCCACGATCGCGCCGGCAACCGAGAACAAGGCGGCCGCGGCCAGAGCGACGACTGGGCGGATGTACCGCATGTGTCCTCCTGGTGGCAGTGGGTAACTGGGGAGCGAGGCCACTGTGGCACCACAGGTGCGGCCGGGGTACCGCCGTTTCGCCAAACCTTTTCCCGGTTAGCGAGCGCTAACTTGATCGCGCTAGGATGTTCCGATGACTGCCACTCGACGTGACGAGATCCTTGCCGCGGCGGCCGAACTGTTCGCGCGGCACGGCTTCCACGGAGTCGGCATCGACGACATCGGCGCCGCCGTCGGCATCTCCGGCCCGGCGCTGTACCGGCATTTCAGCAGCAAGGACGCCCTGCTCGGGGAAATGCTGACCAGCATATCCAAGGATCTGCTGGAGGGCGGGTCGGCACGGGCCGCGGCGGCCGCCACCCCGGCGGAGGCGCTGCGCGAGCTGGTGGCCTTTCACACCGATTTCGCGTTGAACAACCCGGCGCTGATCACGGTGCACGAGCGTGACCTGGGCAATCTGCGGGACGCCGACCGGCGCGAGGTCCGCACGCTGCAGCGTCGTTACGTCGAGGTGTGGGTGCAGACCATCCAGGCCGCCTACGAAGGCGTGGACGAGGAGCGCGCCAGGGCCTGCGCGCACGCGGTGTTCGGCCTGATCAACTCGACCCCGCACAACCGGTACCTGAGCAAGCCCGAGCTGGCCAGGCTGTTGTCCGATCTCGCCCTCGGTGCACTGGACGCGGTAGCGGTCGGCTGAGCGCAACCCGACCCTCGGGGACTACCAGCACGGTGGCCCCTCGTGTTTGATGGTGCCCGTGAACGCGGAGTTGACCGAACAGGCCAGCCTGGCGTTGGCCGCCGCCCGCCGGGGCGACGACGACGGCGCGATGCTGCACGCGTCGACCAACCTCGGCGAAGTCGTCATGCTGCTGTTCTCGCAATGCAGCGCGATGGTGTCGGCACTGGGCAACGGCGGGACGACCCCGGTCAGGGTGCAGGTCTTCGACTCCGACGGCGCCGAGGTCTCCATCGACCAGGCGGACCCGCCGGTGCGCACGGCGGTGCGCACGCTGCTGGCCCAGGTGCACGGCAACGCCGACGACGCCCGGGAGCAGGTGGAGATCGCGCTGCAGCAGGCTGCCCCGGAAGAGGTGGCCAGCCTGGTCCTGCAGGCGCTGCGCTGGACGATCCGGCTGGCGAGCGAATGCATCGAGCGCGGCTTGCCGCTGCCGCAGTGGGTCACCGACGCCATGGGCGTGTAGCTGCCGAGGGCCCGCAAGACGGGTGTCCCGGCGGACGGACCGGCCCCGATCACCGTGCCGGCGACACGAGGGGCTGGAGACGCGCTTCGCTGCACGTCCCCGGACACCGGGCAGATCAGTGATCGCGCATTGTCAGCAAGGGCCCGGCAGACGAAACCGTGCGCGGTCACCGCAGTGCCGATTTCGGATCGAAGCTGCCCCGGCCAAGTTCCTTCTTGTGATTGCCCTTGAACGCGGTGACGATAATCGGTTCCATCCCACGGTCGCCGAGCGGACGGAAGTTCAGCCCTTTCGTGACGACGCACTGGCTGACGGCTCTCGTGACGACGCACTGGCTGACGGGGCGATCCGCACCACTACGGCAGCAGAACACACATGCAGTGGGCGGAAATCCCGAAACACGCGGCGAACGCAGAAAAAGGACGGTCGAGAAATCCGGTGATTCCACGCTGCCGAGCCACCACACCCCGTGCCGAGGAGCTGTCCAGCACCGGGTCTACAGCAAGTCGTCGGCGACCCACCGCCGGGGCGGGGAGGTCAGAGCCGAACCGTTCCGCGCACACAGGTCACGGTGCCTCCGGCGACCCAGATCTGCCCGTCCTCCTGCGTGATGGTCACGCGACCACGCCTGCCCAGGGCAGTCCCTTGCGATGCCACGTACGGCGCGGTCAACCGGCCGGACTCCAGCAGCCAGCTGGCCAGCGACGCGTTGAGACTGCCGGTCACCGGGTCTTCCACGGCCACGCCGTTCGCCGGGAAGAACGCCCGCACCTCGATCGCGGCCGGCGCGCCTTCCGGATAGGGACCGACGACGCCGATGTCGTACTCCCCGATCAGCCCAGGCTGCAGCGCCAGCACACGCTCGGCATCAGCAAGCAGCACGGCCACCCAACCCGGCCCGTTGTCCACCCACTGCGCGTCGACGATCTCCGCACGGTCGATGCGCAGAATGTCCGCCAGCTCGGCGATCGTCTCCTCGTCGACGGGCCCCGACCGCACCAGCGGCGGTGCGGCGAACGCCAGCCCGGCCTCCGTGCGCCGAATGCGGACCAGGCCCGCCGCACATTCCTGCGTGATCACCTCGGCCGAGTTCCCGGTGTGTTCCAGCCATGCGTGGCAGGTCCCCAGGGTGGGGTGACCGGCGAACGGCAGCTCGACGGACGGCGTGAAGATCCGCACCCGATAGTCCGCGTCCGGGCTGCTCGGTGGGAGCAGGAACGTCGTCTCCGACAGGTTGGTCCAGCCGGCGAACCGTTGCATCTGCTCGGTGGTCAGGCCTTCTCCATCGAGCACCACGGCAACCGGATTGCCGCGGAACGGCTCGTCGGCGAAGACGTCGACCTGCATGAAGGGGCGCGTCATGCGCTCGAGCATGCCAGACGACGGTGCTGAGGCCGGCTATTGCGTCGGCACCTTCACGGCAAAGCGCTTCAGCCTGCTGTAACCGCGGACGGAGACCGGCCGCAACGGGCGCACCTGATACGGAGCGTGCTCGCCAAGCGCCTCGGCCAGCCCCTCGTCCACCACGATGGTGCCCGGCCGGGCGGTGGAGGTGAGCCTGGCCGCGATGTTGACGGTCTTGCCGAAGACGTCGCCGAGCCTGCTGAGCACCGGCCCGAAGGCCACACCCACACGCACGTCGGGAATGTCGTCGTCCTCGGCGGCACGACGGGCGAACTCGGCCGCGATCTCGACGGCGTCAGCGGGAGTGTCGGCGACGAACATCACCTCGTCGCCGATCGTCTTGACGATCCGGCCGTGTCGCTCGGCGACCACCGCCGACGCCAGGGCTTCGAACTTGTCCAGCACTTCCGACAGCTGTTCCTCGTCGATCCGCCTGGTCAGCCGGGTGTAACCGACCATGTCGGCGAAACCGACGGCCAGCGCGCCCGTGTCGTCTTCCCCGGCGTCGAAGGCGCGCGCCGCGTATGCCGCCAGATGCCGTCGCCAGACGAACGTCTGCAGCTGCTCCAGCAACGGCATGACCGTGTCGAGGAACATGACCAGCCGGTCCTCGTCGGCCAGCAGTTCGGGGTTCTTGTCCAGCAGTTCGCGTACCAGCTCGATCTGCCACTCCGCCAGCCGCGACAAGTGGTGTCCGACGGCGCGGGTCACGGCGACATCCATGCCCGCGGGCACGACCCCGGTGGCCAGCAATTTCTCTGCCAGCGCGGCCGCGGCCACGTCGTTGTCGGTGAACAGCACCTCCTCGTCGCCTGCGGTGGCGAAGCCCAGCGACCGCCAGCGGCGCTGGGTGACGTCCGCAGGCACGCCGGACAGCTCGGCGACCTGCAGCCGGTTGTACTTGCGCGGGCCACCGAGCAGCAGTTCGTCGATGCGCCGCCTGGTCCGTGCGCTCAACGGTGCGGTTCCCGCTCCGGGATCGTCCACGCTGCCTCCGCTCGGGTGTCGGAGCGTTGTCGCGCCGACCATAACGCTTGATCCGCTGGTCCCCTCCGGTTCATCACCCAGCAGGCGGACCGGTTCGTCGCTGTGCGTTTTGGACATGTGTCCAACGGCACCCGGCGGATGCCCGGTTCCGCGGGCGCGGCGGCAGCATACTGTTGACCATCTGACGACGAGCTCGAGGAGCGCGCGACGATGAGCCACCGGGTGCACACCGAGGTCAAGGACCGGATCGCCTACGTGACCATGACCAGGGGCGAGAAGTACAACGGCCTCGATCTCGACATGTTCCACGCGCTGATCGACGCCGCCCGGGGGCTGCGCCGGGACCGGGACGTGCGCGCAGTGATCCTGCGCGGGGACGGCCCCGCCTTCTCCGCGGGGCTGGACTTCAAGTCGGTGGGCAAGCAGCCGACGAAGTTCCTGCTCAACCTGTTCCGCTGGCCGTGGCAGGAGGCCAATCTGTTCCAGCGCGCGTGCTGGGAGTGGCGCACCCTGCCGGTTCCGGTGATCGCGGTGCTGCACGGCAAGTGCTACGGCGGCGGCCTGCAGCTGGCGCTGGCCGCCGACTTCCGGTTCGCCACCCCGGACTGCGAACTGTCCATCATGGAGGCCAAGTGGGGCCTGATCCCGGACATGACCGGATCGGTGACCCTGCGCGAGCTGGTCGGCATCGACGTGGCGAAGCGGCTGACCATGACCGGGGAGTTGTTCGACGGGCGCACGGCCGCCGGACTCGGGCTGGTCACCGGGGTCAGCGAGGACCCGCTGAAGGACGCCGAGGAGCTGGCCGGGCAGATCGCCACCCGCTCCCCGGACGCCGTCGCCTACACCAAGAAGCTGTTCCATCGCACCCGGCACCTGTCACCGCGCGCCGCGCTGCGCCTGGAGAGCAGGCTCCAGCTGCGGCTGCTGCGCGGGGTGAACCACAAGATCGCCCGCACCGCCGGGATGGCCAAGCAGGTTCCGCAGTACGTCCGCCGGACGCTGAGCTAGGAGACGGCATGAGCCGTAAGCCGCTCGACCAGCGGGTGAAAGGCGGCCTGCCCGCAGGCATCGCCGCGCTGAGCGAGGAGCACCAGCAACTGCTGTCCGACGCCATCGGGGCGGCCCGCCGAGAGCAGGCGGAAGCGCTCGCCGCCGCGGCCGAGGACAGCCTGCGCCACATCCCACGGCTGCTGCGCGGCCCGGTCCGTAAGGCGGTGGGACTGTGACGGGTGCTGCCGCCGTGCACGAGCGGGCGGAGATCTTGCGGCTGGCCCGGCTGCTGCGGAAGCAGCCGGAGGAGCTGGCCTTCCTGCTCGAGGTCGACGACGCGGACCTGCGGGCATTCCGCGCCCAGGTCACCGAGTCGTTGTTCGATGCGTACGGTGACGCGCTGCGCCGGCTCGGCGCGGCCGCCAAGCTGATCCCCAGCCCGATCATCGCTTTGGTCGGCCAGAAGGCGTTCGGCCCGCTGCTGTGTGCGCGCATCGCCGGGGAACTCGACCCCGGCAAAGCGGTGGACATCGCCAAGCGCTTGTCGGTGACGTTCTTGGCCGACGTGGCCGTCGAGCTGGACCCGCGGCGGGCACAGCGGATCATCGAGGCACTGCCGACCCAGACGATCGTGTCCACCAGCGTGGAACTGGCCGACCGCGGTGACTGGATCACCCTGGGCGCCTTCGTCGGCTACCTGCCCGTGGACAAGCTCCGCCACTGTCTTCGCGCCCTGTCCGACGAGCACATCCTCCGCACGGCGTTCGCCGTCGACGACGAAGGCGCGATCCCGACGGTGATCGACGCGCTGGCCGCCGACCGGCTGAAGTCCCTGCTGCACACGGCATCCGAGGCCGGATTGTGGCCCACCTTGCTGCGGGACATCGCCGGGCAGCTGCGCGAGGACCAAACCGCGGAGGTCGCGGCCCACCTTGCCGACCTCGGCGACGACGTCCTGGCCGAAGTCCTGGAGGTGGCCGCCGAGCACGGGCTGTGGGAGCCGTTCCTGCCGATCGCCGCGGAACTGCCGCAACAGTCGCAGCAGGCACTGGCTGACGCCGCCGGCCAGCTGAGTTCCCATGCTCGATCCGAGTGCGCTGAGCTCGCCGGCCGCCTCGGGATCCTCGACCGGCTCGGGCCGCTGGCCGAGACACTGCGGGAATCCGTGAGCTAGTTCTGGTCATACCGGAGCACGCAGGCTCACCGCGATCAGTGAGTGCACGGTCACAGCGCCACTTCAACCGACGGGACCGTGCGTATCGTCACGACGGGTCGACATCGACACCACGGAGCGCGGCGGGCTCACACCACGCGCTGACCACGGCGCCAGACGGCCCAGGTCAGCGGCACCCCAGGCCGGTAGGCGAGGTGGGTCGCCGAGGGGGCGTCCAGAACGTGCAGGTCAGCACGAGCGCCAGGCCGGATGACGCCGACGGCGCCGTCACCGGCGTCCGCACGCAGGGCCCGCGCGCCGCCACGCGTAGCGGCCCACACGGCTTCTTCCACGGACATGCCCATCTGCAGAACGGCCGTCGCCACGCAGTAGGCCATCGACGTGGTGTACGAGCTGCCGGGGTTGGCGTTGCTGGCGATGGCCACGGTTACGCCCGCGTCCAGCAGGCGCCGCGCCGGAGCCAGCGGCTGCCGGGTCGACAAGTCGCACGCGGGAAGCACGGTCGCGACGGTGTCGCTGGCAGCCAGTGCCGCCACGTCCTCGTCGCTGAGGTGCGTGCAGTGGTCGACGCTTGCCGCGCCGAGCCGCACCGCAAGCTGCACGCCGGGCCCCTCCCCCAGCTGATTCCCGTGCACGCGCAGGCCGAGCCCTCGCCGTTTCGCCGCCTGAAGCACTCGCTCGGACTGGTCGGCGTCGAATGCGCCGGTTTCGCAGAACACGTCGGCCCACCGCACATACGGTGCGACGGCGTCCAGCATCGGGCCGCACACGACGTCCACGTAGGACTCTGCGGACTCTCCGGCGGGCACGATGTGCGCGCCGAGGAAGGTCACCTCGTCGGCGACGTCGGCCGCGATCCGCGCGGACCGGGCTTCCTGTTCGACGGTGAGCCCGTACCCGGTCTTGGTCTCCACATAGGTCGTGCCCTGGCGGACAGCCTCGTTCACCAGCCGCCGGAGATTCCCAGCGAGTTCTTCGTCGGACGCCGCTCGCGTGGCCTCGACGGTGACGTTGATCCCGCCCGCCGAATACGCCTGGCCAGCCATGCGTGCCTCGAACTCTGCGGTGCGGTCACCGGCGAAGACCAGGTGCGTGTGCGAGTCCACCCACCCGGGCAGCATCGCCCGCCCACCGACGTCCACCCGCTCGTCGGCCACCGGTTCGTCGGCGCTGCGGCCGACCCACACCACGCGTTCGCCATCGACGACCACCGCGGCCTCGGTCAGCCGGCCCAGCTCGGGCTCGTTGGTCGTCAGTTCCGAGATTCCCGTGATCACGGTCGCGGTCACAGCAACTCCCCGATCGCAGCGGCCAGCTCCGCGGCGGGCCGTTCCACCCGTTGATGTCTGCCTTCGTGCACCGTCCACTCCCCCGCGATCATCACGTGCCGCACCTCCGCACCGGTCGCGCACAACGGAACGCCAACGGGCTCACTGCCCGCCGTGCGCACGGACTCGGTGTCGATCACGACCAGATCCGCTTGCCATCCCGCGGCGATCTTGCCGACCTCGGGCCAGCCGATCGCCTCGTGCCGAGCCGCCGCCGCGACCAGCTCACCGGGAGTGAAATGACCTCGCGACTCCGTGGCGAGCCGCTCGTCCGCCTCCAGCGCCAGGATCTCGGCGAACGGGTCGACCACGGCGTGCGAATCCGATCCCAGGCTCAGCGTCGCCCCGGCGTCGGCCAGACGGCGGGCCGGGCCGATGCCGTCACCCAAGTCCCGTTCCGTCGTCGGGCAGAAGCAGACACCGGAACCGCTCAACAACGCGACGTCCTTGTCGGTCAGGTGGGTGGCATGGACGGCGACGAAATCGTCGCGCAGCACGCCCAGATCAGCCAGCAACTCCGACGGGCTGCGTCCGTGAACACGCCGGCATGCCTCGTTCTCCGCACGCTGCTCGGACAAGTGAGCGTGCAGCGGACGACCCGAGGCCCACGAGGCCACGACGGGAATCTGTTCGGCGGGTACCGCCCGCACCGAATGCACCGCGGCGCCGACACGGACCAAACCCGAGGGACGGAATTCGTCGACGCGAGCCGCCCAACGCTCGGCATCACCGTCGGAGAAGCGGCGCTGAGCGGGTGAGAGCTCGCCGCCTTCCAGCCCCGGCGTCAAGTAGCAGGTGTCGAGCAGCGTGAGCCGGATTCCCGCCTCGGCAGCCGCCTGCGCCAGCGCGTGCCCCATCTCGTTCGGGTCCGCGTAGGGACGGCCGCCTGGTGCGTGGTGGAGGTAATGGAACTCCCCGACGCTGGTGAAGCCCGCGAGCACCATCTCGGCGAACACCGCCCGGGCCAACCGGCGGTAGGTCTCCGGTTCCAGTCGCTCCGCAACCGCATACATGCGCTCGCGCCACGTCCAGAACGTGCCGCCGTCGGCGTGCGTGCGGCCACGAAGCGCGCGATGGAACGCGTGCGAGTGCGCGTTGGCGAAGCCGGGCAGGGTCAGCCCGGTCAGGACGGTGCCCTCGCGTGGGGCACCCGGCTCGACGGAGGTGATGCGGGAGCCGTCCACGGTGATCGCGACACCGGGTACCGGCCCGTCCGGCAGCCAGGCGAACTCGCACCACAACCGTTCGTTCATCCAGCCAGCTCCTCCAGCACGGCGGCCAGCGACTCGACACCAGCGGCACAGTCCTCGTCGGTCGCGAACTCTTCCGGCGCGTGCGACACCCCCGTCGGATTGCGCACGTAGAGCATTCCGGCAGGCACGTGCGCGGCGAGCACTCCGGCATCGTGCCCGGCCCCCGTGGGCAGTACCGGCACTTCGCCCAGCACGCGCTGGATCCGCTCCCGCAGCTCGGCGTCGAAGGTGACCTCGCCGCTGAACGATTCCTCGCGCACTTCCACCTCGCACCCTTCCTCGGCGGCCGCCAGCCGGGCCGCCGAGATCACCTCGTCGACGGCCTCCCGGGTGCTTGGCTCGCTCGCCGAGCGGGTGTCGAGCCAGAGGTCCACACGCCGCGCGATCACGTTGGTGCCACCGGGCACGGGCACCAGGCGGCCGACCGTCGCGCGGGTCCCGGCCCGCGCCGCCGACCGGGCCGCCAGCACGGTCCGGGCGGCGGGCACCATCGGGTCACGCCGATCGCCCATCAACGCGGTCCCCGCGTGATCACCCCGCCCGACGAAGCTGAGCCGCCAGCGCCCGTGCGGGTCGATGGTGGAGCCGATCGCGACCGGCTGCCCCAGCGGTTCGAGCGCCCTGCCCTGCTCGACATGCAGCTCGACGAAGGCCCCGATCATCCCCAGCCGGTCCGGGTCGGGCCCGACACGCGCCGGGTCGATCCCTGCCCGACGGGCCGCCTCCGCGAACGTCACACCATCGGCGTCGGTCAGTGTCAGCGCCCGTTCGGGCGCGATGGCACCGGTCAGCAGTCGTGAGCCGAGGCAGGCCACGCCGAACCGCCCGCCTTCCTCTTCGGCGAAGACGACCACAGCGAGGGGCCGGCGAGGGCGGAATCCCTGTGCCCGCAGCCGGTCCACCGCCGCCAGAGCGGATGCGACGCCCAGCGGTCCGTCGAACGCGCCGCCGCCGGGGACCGAGTCCAGATGGCTGCCGGTGACGACGGCGTCCGGCCCGGGCCGACCCCACCAGGCCCAGAGGTTGCCGTTCCGGTCCTGCTCCACGTCGAGGCCGCGCCGCTGCGCCTGTTCGGTGAACCAGGCGCGCAGCTCCAGCTCGGGGGCGGTGAACACGTGCCGGGAATAGCCGCCCCGGAAGCGGTCGGCGCCGACACCTTCGAGATCCCGCAGCAGCGTCATGCCATCGGCACCCGGACACCACGCTCGGCCGCCACCTGCTTGGCCTCGGGATACCCGGCGTCGACGTGCCGGACGACCCCCATGCCGGGATCGTTGGTCAGCACGCGTTCCAGCTTCTGCGCCGCCAGTTCCGTGCCGTCGGCCACCGTCACCTGCCCGGCGTGGATCGACCGGCCGATGCCGACCCCGCCACCGTGGTGAATGGACACCCACGTGGCGCCCGACGCGGTGTTGACCAGCGCGTTCAGCAGCGGCCAATCCGCGATGGCGTCCGACCCGTCGGCCATCGCCTCGGTTTCCCGGTACGGCGAGGCGACCGAACCGCAGTCCAGGTGATCACGGCCGATGACGATCGGCGCCGCCAGCTCGCCGGAGGCGACCATCTCGTTGAACCGCAGCCCCGCCAGGTGGCGCTCGCCGTAGCCGAGCCAGCAGATGCGGGCGGGCAGCCCCTGGAAGGCCACCCGCTCACCGGCCAGCCGGATCCACCTGGTCAACGCCTCGTTCTCGCCGAACAGCTCGAGGATGGCGCGGTCGGTGGCGGCGATGTCGGCCGGGTCACCGGACAGCGCCGCCCAGCGGAACGGGCCCTTGCCCTGGCAGAACAGCGGCCGGATGTAGGCAGGCACGAAGCCCGGGTAGTCGAAGGCCCGCTCGGCGCCACCGAGTTCGGCTTCGCTGCGCAGCGAATTGCCGTAGTCGAACACCTCGGCGCCGC
The DNA here is from genome assembly GCF_000427905.1 of Thermocrispum agreste DSM 44070. Taxonomy (GTDB): domain Bacteria; phylum Actinomycetota; class Actinomycetes; order Mycobacteriales; family Pseudonocardiaceae; genus Thermocrispum; species Thermocrispum agreste. Next base: position 264,625 of record NZ_ATYX01000007.1, read on the forward strand.
GGTCCAGGAAGCCGACCATCGCATCGACGTGCTCGGCCATGGACTCGCGCGCTCGATCGGTGAACTCGTCCGGCTTCGCGGCCGCGTAGTCGTCCCAGTCCTCCAGCGCCACCCCCTTCGGCAAGTACGACAGCGGGTCGTGCGCCGAAGTCTGGTCGGTGACGACGTCGACCTCGACGTTGCGGCGCAGCAGTTCGGGCAGCACCTCGGCGGCATTGCCGATCACGCCGACCGACAGCGGCTTGCGCTCGCGCTTGGCCGCCTCGGCCCGCGCGATGGCGTCGTCCAGGTCGTCTGCGATGACGTCGAGGTAGCGTGTCTCGACACGACGCTGAGCACGCGCCGGGTTGACCTCGACGACCAGCGCCACCCCGCCGTTCATCGTGATGGCCAGCGGCTGCGCACCGCCCATGCCGCCCAGGCCGGCGGTCACCGTCAACGTCCCGGCCAGCGAGCCGCCGAACCGCTTGGCGGCCACCGCGGCGAACGTCTCGTACGTGCCCTGCAGGATGCCCTGCGTGCCGATGTAGATCCACGAGCCCGCGGTCATCTGCCCGTACATGGTGAGGCCGAGAGCGTCGAGCCGCCGAAACTCCGGCCAGGTCGCCCACTCCGGCACCAGGTTCGAGTTCGCGATCAGCACCCGCGGCGCCCACTCGTGGGTCCGCATGACTCCCACCGGCTTGCCGGACTGCACCAGCAGCGTCTCGTCACCGGCCAAGGTGGTCAGCTCGCGGGTGATGGCGTGAAACGACGGCCAGTCCCGCGCCGCCTTGCCGGTGCCGCCGTAGACCACCAGGTCCTCCGGCCGCTCGGCGACCTCCGGGTCCAGGTTGTTGTGCAGCATGCGCAGCGCGGCTTCGGTCTGCCAGCTGCGCGCGGTCAGCGTGGAGCCCCGCGCGGCCGTGATCTTCCCCGTCATGCGTTCCCTCCCAGGTGTGGTGACACCGCGTCGAGCACGGCACCCGACGCGATCAGCTCTTCGGCCGCGGCGATCTCCGGGGCGAGGTGCCGGTCGGGGCCAGCCCCGGGCACCCGCTCGCGCAGCAGCGCCACGGCGGCGCCGGTCGCAGCGGCTGGCTCGAGCGGTTGGCGCAGGTCCAGCGCTCGTGCCGCGGTCAGGTACTCGACGGCAAGCACCGTGGTCAGCCCACGCACGGCCCGGCGCAACTTGCGTGCGGCCGACCACCCCATCGACACGTGGTCTTCCTGCATCGCCGACGAGGGGATGGAGTCCACCGATGCCGGGACGGCCAGCCGCTTCAACTCGGACACCACGGCGGCCTGGGTGTACTGCGCGATCATGTAGCCGGAGTCGACGCCGGGGTCGTCGGCCAGGAACGGCGGCAGGCCGTGCGAGCGGGCCACGTCCAGCATCCGGTCGGTCCGCCGCTCAGCCATGCTCGCCACGTCGGCGATCGGGATGGCCAGGAAGTCCAGCACGTACGCGACGGGCGCGCCGTGGAAATTGCCGTTGGACTCGATCCGGCCGTCGTCGAGGACCACCGGGTTGTCGATCGCCGAGGCCAGCTCGCGTTCCGCGACCGTGCGGGCGTGCGCGACCGTGTCGCGGGCGGCACCGTGCACCTGGGGAGCGCAGCGCAGCGAGTACGCATCCTGCACCCGTGGGTCCTCGGGTCCGCGGTGGCTGGCCACGATCGGTGAGCCGGCCAGCAACGCGGTCATCCGCGCCGCGGAGTGAGCCTGGCCGGGGTGCGGGCGCAGTGCGTGCAAATCGGCGGCGAACACCCGGTCGGTGCCCAACAGTGCCTCGACGCTCATCGCAGCCGTGAGATCGGCGACGTCGAGCAGCCGCGACAGGTCGGTCAACGCCAGGGCCAGCATGCCGAGCATGCCGTCGGTGCCGTTGGTTAGCGCCAGGCCTTCCTTCTCGGCCAGCCGGACCGGCTCGATCCCGGCCTCGGCCAGTGCATCGGCGGCGGGCCGGCGATGGCCTTCTGGGTCGAACACTTCCCCCTCGCCCATCAGGGCCAGCGCCACGGCGGCCAGCGGTGCGAGGTCGCCGGAGCAACCGAGCGAGCCGAACTCGTGCACGACCGGGATCAGGCCGGCATTCAGCAGTGCAGCCAGCGCTTGTGCGGTTTCCGGCCGGACGCCGCTGTGCCCGGCGGCGAGCGTGCGCAGGCGAAGCAGCATCATTGCGCGCACGACTTCGGGTTCCACCGGGTCCCCTGCCCCGGCGGCGTGCGAGCGGATCAGCGAGCGTTGCAGGTCGGCGCGCCGTTCGACCGGGATGTGCTTGGTGGCCAGCGCGCCGAAGCCGGTCGACACGCCATAGGCGGGACGGCTGGCCGCGGCGTGGGCGTCGACGTGGACTCGGGCCGCTTCGATGCGCTTGACGGCCTCGTCGGTCAGCTCGACCTTCGCTCCCCCGCGCGCGACCGCGACGACCTGCTCGACGGTCAGCGGCTCCGGCCCGACCGGGATCACCGTGCCGGACGACGCTGCGGGCGACGCGACCGGGATCTGCCCGGTCGGCTCTGACGCGGGCGACTGTGCGGACGACATGCCCCCATTGCACTCCCTGCCGCCGCTTCTCTCACCCACGGAACGACGTCATGTGTCTGAGATACCAGACGTTCCCCGGCAGAGGGCAGGAAACCGTGATGGCGCCGGGACACGTCAGGGACCGTGGCAGGCCCATGAAGGCGTCGGCGCTCGCCGCGCTCCGCCACGAACCAACCGGAGGCAGCGCGCCAAACCCGCCGCGCACACCCAACCAGTCAGCCGGACGCCACCCGCAATCCCGCCACACACCGTCCACGAACCAGCCCGACACAGCCGGCGATCCCGCCGCACACCACCAACGAGCCAGCCGGACGCTGCCCGGAAACCCCGCCGCACCTCACCAGGAAGATTGCTTCGTGCGTGACGCCAGCACCGGCAGGCGCCCGCCGCTGCGCGCCTCAGCCCGGTTTCCTGCTGCGCTGTTGCAGGCACGCTCGCAGTGCAGCCGGGACTCTTCACGAAAGGCCGGACGCTGAGCTCGGCGCCCGAGCCACCGGCACCGGGGTGCGGCCGGGCTCCAGGCGTACGGTCAGGATTCGGTCGCTATCCCCAGCCGCTGCTTGATCGAGGCGGCCGCCTTGCCGAGCGCGGCGAGCTCCGCCTCGTCCAGCCGGTCCTCGATGATCTCGACCACGCCGGTCCGGCCGAGCCGGGCCCGGACACCCAGGAACACACCCTCCAGGCCGTACTCGCCGTGCACCATCGCCGAGACCGGAACGGGATCGGCGATGGCGCCGCGCATCGCCTCGAGCACTTCGATCACCGCATGCGCCGGAGCGATGAACGCCGACCCGGTCTTGCGCAGGGCGACGACCTGCGCACCGCCGTCGATGGCGTCCCGGACGCAGGCCTGGATCTTGTCCTCCGGCAGCACCTCGCGGACCGGCCGTCCCTTGATCGTGGCCGTGGAGACCACCGGAACCATCTCGGCGCCGTGGCTGCCCAGCGCGACCGCGGACACATCGGCCGGGGAAACCTTGGCGGCTTCCGCGAGCGCGTTGCGGAACCGGCTGGAGTCCAGCGTGCCCGCCATCCCGAGCACCTGCTCGTCCGGCAGACCACTGGCCCGCCACAACTGGTAGGTCATCTCGTCGACCGGGTTGGTCACCACGATCACCACGGCGTTCGGCGCGTGCGCGGCGATCGCTTCGCCGACGTCACGCACCACACGTCCGTTGATCTCCAGCAGGCCTGCCCTCGTCATGCCGGGCGACCGCGGCCGGCCTGCCGTGACCACCACCGCCTCGGCGCCCGCCACCAGCTTCAGCGACGTGCCGCCTTTCGCCCTGGTCCGCGAGCCGGTGATGCCCGAGGCGTGCTCGATGTCCAGCGCCACCGACGCGGCCAGGCCCGGCACGACGTCGATCAGCGTCAGTTCGGCGGCCATCCCGGACATCGCGGCCAGATGCGCCGCCGTCGTGCCGACCATGCCCGCTCCGACGAAAGCGATCCGGGTGAACCGGGTCGGAGCCAGCCCGGGCCGCCGCGGCGGAGCCACCCACCGCGGGGATCGCCGCACCAGCGTGCGGGCGACCGCCCTGGCCGGGTCGATGCCGGGAGCCACCGGGTGCGGTGGTTCCCCGTAGCGCACCGGCAGCCCGAACCGGTCGGCGATCTCCAGCGCCTGCGGTGTCACGATCGCGTCGGCCGGCACCTGGAGTTTCCGCTCCCCGCGCTTGAGCGCGGCACGCACGTCGTGCTCGGAGACGATGGGCATCAGCTGCCCTCCATGCCCTCGAGACAGTTCACCGCGGCACCGACCGCGGTGCGCACTTCCTCCTCCGACCCGGACAGGAACAGCCGCCCGAACTTGCCGACGGCGCGCACCTCGACCAGGTTGATCGAGGCGTACTTCTCGGCCTCGTTGGCCGCGGCGGCGATGTAGGCGGCGGGCGAGCACTCCACGATGCCCAGCGTCTCCCCGGGCACCAGCATCGTGCCTTTCCGCCACTTGTTCAGCAGCTGCGCCTGGTACGGCTCGACGGACGTGATGATCTGGCTGCTCTCCACCACGGGAGCCTTCCGGTCGGACACCTTCAGCCCGGTGTGCGCCAGGATCGCCTCGCGGGCGGTGATGATCTCCGAGTTGTGCGGCGAGCGCAGGATGAAGAACCCGTACTCGCGCTCCACGATCTGCGTGCTCGCCTCCACCTGGGCGGCCTTGAGCGCGACGTCGACGATCCGGAACACCTCGTTGCCCGGTCCCAGCTCGCCGACCAGGACGGTGTCCCCGGCCAGTGGGATCGAGCCCTGCACCGTGGCGCCGTTGTAGGCGGCGAACTGTGGCTGCAGCCGGTCGATCTGGACCAGGGCGCGCAACTGGAAATTGGTCTGAGCCATCAGGGCGTCCTCTCGAACATCTCGGCAAGCGAGCGCCACGGCCGGGACTCATAGGCGATCCGCTTGATGTTGATCAGATGCATCGCGGTGACGTTGTCGGAGGTGATCGAGCCGGACAACGTGCCGGTGCCGAGCATGAAGCTGGGTTCGACGTCGGCGGAGAACCCGATGCCCGCGTGCATGCACGGGACGTTCACGAACACCCGCCCGGCGGGCAGCGAGGAGAACTTCGCCACCACCTCGGAGTCGGCCGCGTGCAGCGCCGCGGAGTGGCCCTCGCCGCCGAAGCGAAGCACCTCGTTGGCCAGCCGGTAACCGGCGTCGGCGTCGTCGACCTCGTAGAAGGCCAGCACTGGGCTGAGCTTCTCGGCGGACAACGGATGGCTGCGCCCCACCTTGTCCTGGTCGGCGACCAGCACCCGGGTGCGCGGCGGCACGGAGAAGCCGGCCCGTTCGGCGAGCGTGGCCGCGGACTGACCGACGTTCTCCGGGACGATGCCCAGGTCCTTGGTGAACAGCACACCGGCCAGCGCCTCGGCCTCCCGGCTGGTGCAGAAGTAGGCACCGTGACGGCGCATCTCCTCCCGCAGCCTGCCCGCGATCCGGCGGTCGGCGATGATCGCCTGCTCGCACACGCAACCGGTGCCGTGGTCGAAGTCCTTCGAGGTCAGGATCGCGTCGGCGACCTCGGCCAGCTCGTCGGCCTTGGAGCGGTCGACGTAGCACGGCACGTTGCCCGGGCCGACCGCGATCGTGGGTTTCCCCGACGAGTACGCCGCGCGGACCATCCCGGCGCCGCCGGTGGCCAGCACCACCGACGTCCGGTAGTGCTTCATGAGCTCGGTCGTGCCGTCGATGCCGGCCTTGGACATGCACTGCACCAAGTGCTGCGGCGCACCGGCCTGAACCGCCGCATCAGCCATCACGGTGGCGGTTTCCAGCGACGACCGGGCGCCACGCGGATGGGGCGCGCAGACGATCGCGTTGCCCGCCTTCACCGCGGACAGCACCTTGAAGATGACCAAGGCGGTCGGGTGGGTCACCGGGATCAACCCGGCGACCACGCCCATCGGCTCACCGACGGCCACCACCTTGGTGGCCTCGTCCCGCCACAACACCCCCAGCGTGGTGACGTTGTCCAGCCACTTGCTGACCACGCGCGAGTTGTAGAGGTTCTTCAGCCGCTTGTCCGCCACCTTGCCGTAGCCGGTTTCGGCGTGCGCCATCTCGGCGAGCCTGCCTGCTTCGCGCTCGGCCGCCCGGGCCATCGCCCGGACGATCGCGTCCACCTGATCGGGCGTGAAGGAGCGGAACTTCAGCCATGCCTCGTACGCCCGCTCGGCACACCGGCGTGCCTCCGCGATGCTCTCCAAGTCCTCGTACACCGTCACACCTTCCGCCAGGTCGTCGCATGCGGTCGCCGTCCGGAGGCGGTCGCCAGGCGGCGCCGGAGTTCTTCGGGGCGCTGACCGGCCAGGCCCAGGCCGCCGAGCGTGCGGCCTTGCCGGGCGAAGTCGGCGCCCGCCAAGCTCGAGGCCAAGGCGATCATCGTGTCGGTCACCGGGGTCGGAACGCCGGCGAGGCGGCCCGCGTCGGCCAGCGGCACCAGCGTGAACGGCACGTCGTCGATCACCCGCGGGCCGGAGCCGGTCACCGCCGCGAAGTCGTCGAAGACCTCCAGGTCACGGATGGCGCGGCAGACGTCCTCGTCCGGGTCGTCGCGGACCTGAGGGCTGTCGCCGTAGGCGGTGCGCAGCCAGGTCGCGGCCGGTGGCAGGTCGTGCACGCCGAAATGGAACGCCACCGCACGACGTTCGCGGTCGAGATCGGCGATCACCGTCTCGGACAGCCCCGGCACGATCAGGTCGCGCAACAGCACTTTCTGGCGCCGGTCGCCTTCCAACGCCGCCGTGTTGGTGAGCAGCGGGGCGACGGTGACGACCCCGGTCACCGAGCTGAACGCGGTGACCAACGGGCTGTCGACCGCACGCAGCATCGGCAGCAGCTCACGCAACCTCGCCGTGGTCGGCTCTGCCGCCTCGACCGGCAAGGTGGCCAGCGCGACCTGCCGGGCGAGCGCGTGCACGTGGATCTGGGCACCGTCCTGGGTGGCCAGGTACGGCGCCACGTCGAGGTCGGCGACGGTCACCTCGGCCGAGCACAAGTGCATGTGCAGGGCACGGGCGAAATCGACCGCTCCCAGGAAACGCCCTGGCACGAGCACGACGAGCTGGCCGTCCTGCAGGCTGGAGGCCAGCAGCCCGGCGTAGGTGGCATGCGCCGCCGCCGGCGTGGCCACGAAGATCACGTCGGCGTCGCGGATCGCGGCATCCGCGCTGGCGGCCAGCCGGATCCGCGGTGTCGTCGCGGGTCCGTCACCGACCGCGTAACTGCCGATCAATCCGGCGCCACGCACGGTGATCCCGCCCGCGGCCGCCAGCGCGGACAGCTCGTCGCCGTAGACCGAGTGCAGGCTCACCTCGGCTCCTTCGGCCAGCGCCTGGCAGGCCAGCAGCTGGCCGACCGGGCCGGCCCCGAGCACGGCCACCCGGGACGGCTTCGGCGGCGTGGTCTCCGGTGGCGCCGCGTCGCGCCCGAGCGCGTCGAGCATCGCCCGGAACTGAGCGTCGGACATGGGGGAACCTCACTGAGCGGACGGGTGCTTACGCGGCAGGCAGGATCGACGCGATGCCCTCGTGCGGCCGGGCGATCACGTGCACCGACAGCACCTCGCCGACCTTGTTGGCCGCCACGGCCCCGGCGTCGGTGGCCGCCTTCACCGCGCCGACGTCGCCGCGCACGATGACCGCGACCAGCCCGCCGCCGACCGCCTCCTTGGCGACCAGCTGGACGTTCGCCGCCTTCACCATGGCGTCCGCCGCTTCGATCGCGGGCACCACGCCGCGGGTCTCGATCATGCCGATCGCCACCTGGGGAACTTCAGCCATTGTCATTACCTCTTCCGGTCGGTGTTGGATGTGCTTGCGAAGGGGGTCTGAAGGCGGTTCACGAGGCTCGTCCGGCAGCGCGCGCACGGGAGCGGCGGGGGGCCGAGCCGGTGTTCGCGCGCGGCGGGTAGCCGACGGCGAGCTCGTCGACGATGGCCACGATGGACAGGTCCGCGGCCAGTTGCCTGGTCTGCGACGGCTGGCGCGCGGCCGAACCGCGAACCATCAGCACCAGCTCGCCGGGGCCGGAACCGGTCACGTCCAGCGCGACCTCGACCGGCCCGATCAGCTCGCCGTGCTCGTCGGCCCGGCGGACGAGCGCGAACTTCTGCCCGGCCAGCGACGGCTCCTTGACCGTGGCGGTGCACTGGCCGACGACACGAGCGAGCTCCATCAGAACACCTCCAGGTACCGGTCGCGCTCGATGTCGGAGACCCGGAGCGTGCAGTACTCGTGCTCGTGCATCGCGATCCCGGCGGTGACCGCGACCAGCAGGTCGCCGAAGACCTTCCTGGCCAGGTCCGACTTGCGCAGCGCCTCGACGGCCTCCGGTACGTTGCGGGGCAGCAGCGGGGCGTCGGTGACGGCGTAGGCGTCGGTGTCGGTGGCCGGGCCCGGCTCCATGCGGTGCTCGATGCCGTGCAGGCCTGCGGCGATCTGCGCTGCCATGATCAGGTACGGGTTGGCATCGGCGGAGCCGTCGCGCTGTTCGATCCGCACCGCGTTGTCGCCGCCCTCGATCACCCGGAGGGCCACGGTCCGGTTGTCGTGGCCCCATGTCGCGTTCTGCGGGCAGAACGAGTACGGCACGCGGCGCTTGTAGCCGTTGGGGGTCGGCGTGCCGAACAGCGTGAGCTCGGCCATGTGGTGCTGCAGGCCGCCGAGGTACCACCGTCCGACGTCGGAGAGCTTGCCGCCGTCGGAGAAGACGTTCTTGCCGTCCCGCCACAGCGAATGGTGCAGGTGAACGCCGCTGCCGGACTGGTCGTAGTCGATCTTGGGCATGAACGTGGCGAGGTAGCCGCGCTGCTGCGCGATCTCCTTGACCGCGTTGCGGAACAGCACCGCGTTGTCCGCGGTGCGCATCGCCTCGTCGTAGCGGATGTTGACCTCGATCTGCCCGGGCGCGTACTCGGTGTTGCACGCTTCCACCGGGATGCCGAAGTCGACGAGGTGCTTGCGCATCGGACCCAGCACGTCCTCGTATTCGGCGCCCCTGGCCAGCCCGTAGCACTGGATGTCGTGGTGCTTCGGCCGCTTGGTCACCGGATCGAGCAGGTAGAACTCCAGTTCGAAACCGATCCGGACTTCGAAGCCCATCGCGGCGGCCTTGCCGAGGACCTTGGCCAGCACGTCGCGAGGTGAGACAGGCAGCTGCTGGCCGTCCTCGTCCTTGGTTTCGCACAACACCATGACGGCTCCCGGCCGCCACGGCACCGGACGAAGGTCGCCCGTCGGCACCGCCTGCATGTCCGGCCAGCCCTTGCTCGGGTCCAGCCATTCGTCGTCGTCGCGGATCTCGCAGCGGGGCGTCCAGGTGTAGATGACGCTCGCCATGTGGATGCCGTTCTCGGCGACGTGAGGCCAGGCGGAGGCGGGAACGCGCTTTCCGCGCAGGATGCCGAAGGCGTCGGGGACGGCCAGCTCGACGGTGTCTGTTCCTTCTGGAAGTTGCATGCCCTGCACCTCTGGAGGGTCGCCTGCTGACAGGATCGGCATTAACGTATACGGTATTCGAAACCGAGGCAAGGGTCATCGTCCAGCCCGATGCCGGATCCGAGGGAGCGACCGAACATGGCACGTCGAACCACAGCCGTGGTGGTGGGCGCCGGGGTCGCCGGCACCACCACAGCACTGAGCCTGCGCCGCGAAGGCCTCGATGTGACGCTGGTGGACGCCTGGGAACCGGGCCATCCCGGCGCGGCGTCCGGCGGCGAGCACCGCATCCTGCGGTCGAGTCACGGCACCGACGAGTTCTACGCGCAGCTGAGCAGGGAAGGCAGGCTCGGCTGGCTGGAACTCGGCGAGCAGACCAGCGAGGAGCTGTTCGTGCAGTGCGGAGCGGTGATGCTGGCCAAGGAGGGCAACACCGCGTGGGAGGACGCGAGCAAGAAGACGCTCGAGCGGCTGGGCATCCCGCACTTCGTCGCCCCGGCTCACGAGCTGCCGGTGCGGCTTCCGGTCATGAAGGCCGACGACATCGCCTACGGACTGTGGGAGCCCGAGGCCGGATTCGTCTACGCGCAGCGCGCGGTGCAGGCCGCCGTCCGCCAGTTCCTCCGTGAGGGCGGCAAGCTGCGCCGCGCTCGGGTGGTGACCGACGAAGCCGAGCGCCCGCTGCTCGACGGCAAGCCGATCGCCGCCGACGTGGTGGTCATGGCGTGCGGCGCCTGGATGAGCGGGTTGTTCCCGCGCACGCTGCGCCGCCACCTGGACGTCGTCCGGCAGAACGTCATCATGATCGCCACCCCGCCCGGCGAGACCGGCTACGACCACACCGAGTTCCCGTGCTGGATCGATCATGGCAACGGCGCGTACGGCATCCCCGCCGCCGGTGGCTTCGGATTCAAAGCGGTCCTGGTCTGGCGGCAGCTGCACATCGACCTGGACCGGGAGGACCGGATCGTCGACGAGACGTCCATCGCACGGACCCGTCGCTATCTGGCCGCCAGGTTCCCCGGGCTGGCCGATCAGCCGATCAGCCAGATGGCGGTCAGCCAGATCGCCAACACCGCGGACACCCATTTCATGATCGACCGCCACCCGGAGCACCGTGGGATGGTGCTGGTGGCCGGGGACTCCGGGCACCTGCTCAAGCACGGCATGGCCATCGGCCGCTTCGTGGCCGGGCTGGCGCTCGAGCGGCACGAGACGGACGAGCGGTTCCGCATCCGCGACCGCAGCTCCGTGGACTTGGCCAGCCGCCCGCAGTAGCGCTGGGGAGAACGGGCGCCGGCTCGCACCGGCTCCGGGTCCCTCCGTTCACGGACCTGAGGGCCGCTCGGCAGGCCTGCCGCTCCCGGTCAACCACCCACAAGAAGCCAGGGCAAGGCACCCACCCAGCCCCGCAACCAACACGACAGCCCGGCACCCCCGGCCCCACCAACTCGCCCGCTCCCGGTCAGCGACCCGCAAGAGCGCAGAGCACACCCTCGAACCGGCCCGGTCACAGACCCGGCAGGCCCCATCGAACCTCCCACATCCGGCCAGGCGTCCGCGGGAGACCAGCGCTTCGACCCTGTCCCCTGCCCACGGACCCGGCAGGCCGGTTCACCGTACCCAGGACCGGCTTTCTCTGCTTCCGGTCGGCCACCGGAAGAGAGCACGAGGCCGCTCGCCGACCACGGGGCTGCGCCAGTCGGCTCACCGGTCCGACGTTGCCTGCTTCCCGCCAGCAGTCCGCGCAAAAACGAACCGAGGCAGGGACCGGCTCAGCAACCGGCCCACTCCCGTCCACCGGGCGAAGGGGAGCGAGGCGCACCCATTACCGACAAGAGCGCCCAGCCCTTCCCCGCACAGATGCCCGGCCCTTCCCTATATAGGTAAGGAAAGGGCCTGCCCCTACATAGATCCTGCCCCTATATAGATAAGGAAAGGGCTTGCCGCTCCCGTTCCACTGCGTCAGCGCATGGGTCACGGGGCAGGGCAACGCCTCGGCGCGCCGCCCCACCCCGTGGGTCTGCCACTACCAGCTGAACGGCTTGTCGGCCCCGATCAGCGGGATACCGGTGAAGGCGCTCGCCTCCAGCGTGAGGGCGCGCAGGTCCTCCGGCTCCAGGTTGTGCACGCTGGATTTGCCGCACGCCTTGGCCAGCAGCGTGGCCTCCATGGTCAATGCGGTGAGGAACCGGTAGATGCGCTCGGACGCCGCCTCCACGTCGACCCGCTCGGACAGCACCGGATCCTGGGTGGCCACGCCGACCGGGCAGAGTCCGGTGTGGCAGTGGTGACACGCGCCCGGCTCGGTGCCCAACTTGCGGTAGTCCTCGATGTAGCGCGGGGAGTTGCACCCCAGCGCCATGAGCGCCGCGGTGCCGATCATCACGCAGTCGGCACCCAGCGCGAGCGCCTTCGCGACGTCCGCACCGGACCGGATGCCACCCGCCGCGACGAGCTTCACCTTGCCGCTCATCCCGGTGTCGTCCAGCGCCCTCCTGGCCGCGGGGATGGCTGCCAGCGTCGGCACTCCGGTGTGGTCCAGCAGCAGTTCGGGCGACGCACCGGTACCGCCTTCCATGCCGTCCAGGACGATGACGTCCACGCCGGTCTTGGCCGCGACCGCGGTGTCGTAGTACGGCCGGGTGGCGCCCATCTTCACGAAGATCGGCACCCGGTAGTCCGTCGCCTCGCGCAGTTCCTCGATCTTGATCGCCATGTCGTCGGCGCCCAGGAAATCGGGGTGCCTGCAGGTCGAGCGCTGATCCACGCCCTGCGGCAGCGACCGCATGCGGGCCACCCGCTCGGAGACTTTCATGCCGAGCAGCAAACCGCCGGTGCCCGGCTTGGCGCCCTGGCCGACCACCAGCTCGATGGCGTCGGCTCGGCGCACGTGCTCCAGATCGACCATGTAGCGGGCCGGGGTCAGCTGGTAGACCAGCGTCCGGTTCTCCTCGCGCTCTTCCTCCAGCATCCCGCCCTCGCCGGTGCAGGTCATGGTGCCCGCCTTCCTGGCACCACGCCCCAGTGCCGCCTTGGCCGTGGCGGACAGCGCGCCGAAACTCATCGCCGCGATGTAGATCGGGATGTCCAGGGTGATCGGCTTCTCCGCCTTGCCGAGGCCGTCGCCGAGCACCGTGGTGGTGTCGCACTGCTCCCGGTAGCCCTCCAGCGGCAATCGCGTCATGGTGGCCGGCTGGAACACCAGGTCGTCGAACGTCGGCAGGTTGCGCTGGAACGTGGAGAAGCCGCGCAGCTGATACCGTCCCAGCTGCGCTTTCGCGTGGATGTCGGCGATGACCTCCCGCTGCCACCGCGAGGAACGCCCTTCCGCATACGACGAGGTGATCCCCGCCGGGCGCGCAGCGTCCGCTCCGTCACCGAAGGCGATCAGCTCCTCCGCGGCCTGCTGCCCGTTGCGCACGCTCAGATCATCAGCCATTTCTTCGCATCCCTTGCCTCGAAGTACCAGAGCTTCTGACCGGACACGACCTGCTTCCAGTCGCACCCGGCGGCGTCCACGCCCAGCCCGGACAGCAGCGACTCCACCTCGGCGACTTCTTCGGCGCTCGGGGTGATCACCTTGGCGTCGACGCCGAGGGTCCGGATCTCACCGGCAACCCAGACGCTGCCTTCCCACAGCGAGTCGCCGACCGACCCGATCGCATCGCCCAGGCAGATGACCCGGCCGCCGTGGCCCATGAACCCGGTCGAGTACCCGACGTTGCCCTCGACCACGATGTTTCCGGCCTTCTGCGCGACACCGCACCGGGGACCGGCGTTGCCCTTGACGTGGATGGTGCCGCCGCGCATGGCCGCGCCGAGGCTCATGCCCGCGTTGCCGTGCACGGTGATGTGCCCGTCGGCCAGCCCCTCGCCGGTGCCCCAGCCGGAGTTGCCCTCGACGACGATCCGGCCGCCGTTGCTCAGGCCGCCGCAGTAATAGCCGACGCTGCCGCGGAAGGTCACCGAACCGGCACCGCTGAGCGCGACCGCGAGGTTGTGCCGCGACATCGGCCGCTCGACGACCACGTCCCGCCCGGCGGCGACGGCCGCGCGGATCTCCTGGTTGACTTCCCGGATCGGCCGGTCGCCGGCCACGATCTCGAGCACTCCGGCGTGCTCGACGGTCTCGGCGGTCATGCCGCTAGCCCTCCCTCGTCTTCGTCGGGGCGCAGACCCCACACATGCGTCATCAGGGGTTCGTCGAAGTTGCGCACGTCCACCTCGTCGACGTACAAGCTGCGCAACGCCTGCTCCTCGGTCGCGATGGCGATCCCGTCGTCGGCGGCGACGACGGCCAGCGGTTTGATCGCCCACCTGTCCTTGGCCATGCCGATGCCGTCCGGCGTTCCGAGCAGATAGGTGAACACCCCGTCGAGCGCCGACTGGCTGCGCACCAGCGATTCCCGGAGGCTGGCGCCGTTCTTCATCTGCACCGAGTTCCACACCGCGATCAGCTCGGAGTCGTTCTCGCTGACGAACCGATAGCCCTCGCGCTCCAGGCGGCGCCTCCACCGGTAGTAGTTCGTGAGCTGGCCGTTGTGCACGATGCAGACGTCCGGGAACGGCCGCGCCCAGAACGGATGGCTGGCGATCGGGGACACCAGCGACTCGGTGGCCAGGCGCATGTTGGACAGCGCGTGCGTGCCGCGCAGCTCGGAGACCCGGTGCTTGTCGTCCACCGCGCGCGCGTCGCCGACGTCCTTGATCACCTCGAGCGCCCGGCCGACCGACAGCAGCTCGACACCCGGGCGGGCCTCCACCTGTTCCACCCAGCGCGCCAGGTCGGCGATCTCGTCCACCTCGGCCCGCCAAAGAACGTGCCGCTGACCGCTCTCGTCCCACGTCGGATCGGCGAGCAGGTCACTGCCGAACTCCCGGGTGGTGTCGGTGAATGCCTGCAGCGTGGCATCCAGGTCGGCGCGGTCGTCCAGGAAGCCGCGGACCACGTAACCGCGTTCGCGGGGAACCCCGTACACCGCGAAACCGGTGGAATCGGGACCGCGATGGCGCATGCACGCGGCCAGCTCGACGATGTCGGCGCCGACGGCCCCGGCGTCGTAGCGCACTCTGCCGGAGATACCGCACATGTGAACAACCTCCCGGGCTGACAGGATTCTCAATTTCGTATACCGTATTTGGTGCAATGTCACAAGGCAAGCCGGGGGTCACGGCATGAGGATCGAGCCGGTGCCCGCCGCCTCAGGCGCGGTGGACCTGCAGCCCTTCGGCGATGTGCTTGCGCATGCCGGCGAACGCCGCGTCGGACCCGGCGCGCAGCGCCTCGACCAGCGGCAGGTGCGACTCGGTGACCGACGTGCGGCGCTTGTCGTGGGCCAGGTAGTCGGCGAACGCCACCTGCCCGCGGGCGCGCAGCCAGATCTGGTCGAACAGCTCAAGCAGCGTCGGGTTGCCGGTGACCTCGACGATCGTGCGGTGGATCTCCATGTTCGCGGTGTAGACCGCGCGCGGATCGGTCATGTCGATCCCTTCCATGGAGCGCACCGTCTTCTCGACCTTGTCGATGGCTTCCCCGCCGATCTCCGCGACCCTGCGTGCCGCGTACCCTTCCACGGCCTCACGCGCCTGATAGAGGTGCACGACGTCCTGCTCGGAGACCTTGCTCACCACGAATCCGCGCCGGCCGGCCGGAGACACCAGGCCCTCGCGCTGCAGCCGCAACAGGGCGTCGCGTACCGGCGTTCGCGAGATGTCCAGCTGCTCGGCAAGCGTGTCCATCACCAAACGCTCCCCCGGCTCGATCTCGCCCGACAGCAGCGCTTCGGAAATGCGCTGGTAGGCGATGTCGGCCAGGGTTTCGTTCGGCCTGCCGATCGGCTTCATCGCAGCGGACATCACGATCACGCTTCCTCGGACCCCAACGGAGAGATCGTCCTTTTGTACATCGTATGCGAAAGACCGTGGGCATGGCACAGAGGAGGTTCCCGGCATGATCGACCTCACCCTTTCCGGCGGAGGCCGTTTCGAAGCGGCAGGCAACTACGCCCGGCTGCGCCGCGTCGGTGATCACGTGTTCGTCGCTGGTACCACGGCCGTCGAGCCGTCCGGACGCCTGCACGCACCGGGAGACACCTACGCCCAGACGCGATTCGTGTTCGACCGGATCGCCCGGCTGCTGGACGAAGCCGGCGCCACCATGGCCGACGTGGTGCGGACCCGCGCCTACCTTTCCGATCTGAGCCAGGCCGGCGAGTACGTCCGGGCCCACGGCGAGGTGTTCGCCGGCATCCAGCCGGTGGCGACCGCGGTCCAGACCGGCCTCACCATGCCGGGGATGATGGTGGAGATCGAGGTCGACGCCATCGTGCGTCCGCGCGAGAAGAACTGAAGCAAGACCTCGTCCAGGGGTCGCGTGGCGGACGGACCCCTGGACGAGCCGGTGAAACTATTCCTCGTCGAAGATCGCGCCCATGTTCTGCCACGTTCGTGGCCGTGCGCGCTTCAGCCAGGCACCGACAGCCACCGCCGCGATCACCAGCGCCAGGCACGCCCACGGCACGATCTGCATCACGAACGGGATCGGCACACCCGGCTCGGCCTCGACGAAGGAGTAGTAGAGGCCACCGAAGACGGCGATGCCGCCCGCGGCGGTCGCCGGCACGCCGAAGATGACGAATCCCTTCTGCCGGGTCCGCACGCCGTAGACGATTCCGGCGACGCCGACCAGCAGATACACGAACATGACCAAAGGCGTGCCGAGGGTGGCAAGCCACGAGAAGGCGTAGACACCGCCCGTCGTCGGGTCGTCGACACCGGACACCCCCACCTGGGTCTGCCTGCTGGTCGACCAGACCGATCCCATCACCATGCCGAACCAGACCACGAGCGTGAACAGGATCGAGTGCCACGGCGTCCGGAAGCGCGGGTGCAGCTGGCCGAACCACCCGGGCAGCACCCGCTCCCGCCCCATCGCGAACAGGACGCGGGACACCGCGGTGTGCACACCGAGCGCACAGAAGAAGCTGGCAGCTGCGGCGGCCGCAAGCACCACGTTGCCCAATGCGGTGGACGGGGCGACCGCGGCCAGCCCGGCAACGCTGGCCGGCCAGTCCTGCGTGGCTTGCCGCACCCCGAAGCCGATCGAGGTCGCGTAGGTGATCACCAGGTAGATCGCGCCGCCCAGCAGAATGGATCCGATGACGGCACGCGGAATGTTGCGGCGTGGATCCCGGGTCTCCTCGGCGAGCACCGCGCACGCCTCGGCACCGGTGTAGCTGAGCATCGCGAACGACAATCCGAAGAAGATGCCGGTCCACGACACACCGGCAGCGCTCGGCGAGAACGCCCCCGCATCCCACGACGTCCCCGGGTTGTCGATCTTGGTCACGCCGTCCAGGACACTGGTCTCCGGCGACCCGATGCTGATCACGACGAACGAAACGACCAGCATCCCGCCGATGGTCAGCACGGCGAACAGCAGCTGGCTGCGGGTGGACAGATTGACGTCGAACATCGACAACAGCGCGCACACCACCAGGCCGAACGCGAAGAACCAGAACCAGCTGACCGGCTCGGCAAGCCCCAGCACGGAGGCCACCAGCGAGGACGTGAAGAACCCGAAACCGGCCATCACCGCTCCGCCCAGGATCAAGAACGCAGCGGCGTAGCACCAGCCGGCGACGAAGCCCGCTCCCCTGCTCAGACCCTGCGTGATGTAGGTGTAGAGCGACCCGGCCGACGAGACCCGGGTGGCGAACTGCGCCACCACCATCCCCACACACAGCATGGCCAACGTGCCGAGCAGGTAGGCCAACGGCGTGGCGCCACCTGCCTTGGTCGACGCCAGGTAGGTCAGGAACGCGCCGGACATGGCGGGCGCGATGACCGAGATGCTCTGGGCGATCACGTCGAGCAGTCCCAGTGTCTTGCGCAGGCCCGTCCGCCCGCCGGCGGCAGACCCCGGCTGCGCAGCGTCGAGCGCAGGCTTCACAGCGTCTAAGGACATCCGGACACCTCGTGTGCTGAGTTTCGTATTTGGTATCCGGAAGGTAAGTGGTTGCAGTCACACCGTCAAGAGATCCGGCGACGCCGAAGCCGGACGTGGCACCCGCACCGCAACCCACGGCCCGGTTCCTGACCAGGTCATACGATGGCGCTCGACACGGCGGCGAAAGACGCGAAGCGACGGGAATCAATGGGAAGCAGCAGCGACGTGCCGGCCCTGCGCCGAGGCCTGGCGATCTTGCGCCTGCTCGCCACCCACGCGGGACCGCAGTCGGCGGCCACGATCGCCCGCCAGCTCGGGCTGCCGCGGTCGACCACCTACCACCTGCTGTCGGAGCTGGCCGCCGCCGGATTCGTCGTGCACCTCCCGGAGCAGCGCCGCTACGGCCTGGGGATCGCCGCCTTCGAACTCGGCTCGGCCTACCTGCGTCACGAACCGCTGGAGCGGCTCGCCGGGCCCATCCTGCGCGAGCTGGTGGACGCGCAGGGGCACACCGCGCACCTGGGCGTGCTGCACGGCAACGAGTCGCTGTATCTGATCAAGGAACGCCCGGCCAGGCCGGAAGGCCTGGTCACCGACGTCGGCGTGCGGCTCCCGGCACAGCTGACCGCGTCCGGCCGCTGCATGCTCGCCCGCCTCCCCCGCGCGCAGGTGCGCGCGCTGTTCCCGAGCAGCCGCGATTTCGTCATGCGCACCTCGCGCGGGCCGCGCCACCTGGCCGACCTGCGCAGGCTGCTCGATCACGAGCGGCGACTGGGCTGGTCGGTGGAAGACGGATTCGTCACGCCCGGGTTCGCGTCGGTGGCCTACCCGGTGTTGGACCACTCGGCCCACCCGATCGCCGCGATCAGCATGACCTTTCGCCACGTCTGCGACGGCGACCGGCCGTGCGGGCGGCAATGGCCGGAGCTCGCCGAGCCGGTGCGTGCCGCCGCACGCCGGCTGTCCGCCTTGATCGGCGGGCGCTCCGGCGAATGACGGCGTGACCCGTCAGCCTTGTCAGGCCCGATCCGGCGTGGGGGCGACTCCGCGCCGTCGATCCGGCGCTCTGGTGGTGACCTGCGAGTGCGACTCCGTCAGCGGGAACGCGCCAGGCTCGGCTCCAGGCCGAGCATCTCGAGGAGTTCCCGGCACTCGTTGGCGTCGGTGCTGTGACTGGCGACCGTGAGGACCGCTCTGCCCGCTTCCGCTTCCCGCCGGAGCTGCTCGGCCTGCCGCGCCTGGGCCGACCAGCCGTGCTCGGTGGTGTGCGAACGCTTGGCCTGCGTCATGTCAGCACTCCTCAACGCACGATGACCGTCCGGATGTGACCTGCATCGTGGCACCGGTCACGGGCACCACGAAGCTCCTCCACGCCACTGGCATGATTGCGCCAGCAGTCTTCACAACGCGGAAACATTCCGTTACACAGCGCGTCCGAAGAGTGGAATTCTTTCGCCGAGCCGATCCGGGCGCCCGGCCGTACGGTGGGAAGCGGGACAGCCGCACACCGAGAGGAGTCCGCAATGGCCACCGTTCGCACGGCCAGCACGCACTGGGAAGGCACGTTGTTCGAGGGCTCCGGCCGCACCACGCCCCGCTCCTCGGATCTGAGCCCGTTCGACGTGACCTGGGCAGCCCGTGCCGAGGAACCGGGCGGCCTGACCAGCCCCGAGGAGCTGATCGCCGCCGCGCACTCGGCCTGCTTCTCCATGTTCCTGTCCAACGTCCTGGCTCAGGCGGGCACGCCCGCGCAGGCACTGGACACCACCGCTGACGTCACCTTCCAGCCCGGCGAAGGCATCACCGGCATCAAGCTGACGGTCCGCGGCACGGTTCCGGGCATGAGCGAGGAGGATTTCCTGGCCGCCGCGGAGAACGCCAAAGCCAATTGCCCGGTGAGCCAGGCGCTGAGCGGCACCACCATCACCCTGGACGCCGCGCTCGCCTGACGTGCGCCGCGTGGCCGATGGCAGGCGTGAGGTCAGCCGGCCATCAGCCGGCTCGCCGCCTCCGCGGTGATCCGCGAGGCGCCGAAGGCCAGCACGTAGTTGTCACCCAGCACCTCCGGCGGTGAGCCGATGCCGTGGTCGACCACCACCAGGTCCGGCCGCACGGCTCGCGCCGCCTGCACCACGCGAACCTGCCAGGGCAGCCGCCGGGCTTCGCGCACGCAGATCACCACCCGGCGGTCCGGGTAGGCCGCAAGCACCTGCGTCACGTCGCAGTCCTCGGCGGTCAACCGCACCACCTCGGTGCCGGGCAACCTGGCCGCCAGCAACGCCCCGACCCCCCACGGGACGTTGCCGGCGGCCACCGACGGTCCTTCCCACAGCTCGAGCACCAACGGCGGGTCGGTGAGCGCCACGTCGCCGTGCGCACGAACGGCCTGCTTGGCGGCGATGCTGGCCGCGGGCAACGACTCGTCCGCCCGGTCCGCATTGCGGCACCACTGCGCCAGGGAGCGCACCCGCTCGGCCGCTTCGGCCAGCCGGTCACCGGACAGCCGCCCCGACTCGACGGCACCGACGATCGCCGCGGCCATCTCCTCGACCCGGCCGGGCTCCACGGTGTCTCCCCCGATGCACAGCGCGTCCACCCCGGCCTGCAGCGCCAGCACCGCCGCCTCGGCATGGCCGACCGTGCGGCTGATGGCGTGCATGTCGAGGCCGTCGGTGACCACCACGCCGTCGAAGCCCAGCTCCTCCCGCAGCAGACCGGTGACGATCTCACGGGACAACGTCGCCGGAGCGCCCGGGTCCACGGCTGGCATCAGGATGTGCGCGGTCATCACCAGCTTGACGTCGGCCTTGACCGCGGCCCGGAACGGCGGCAACGCCTGCCGCCGCACGTCCTCCAGCGAGTCGCGCAGCACCGGCGTGGTCAGGTGGCTGTCCTCCTCCGTGCCGCCGTGCCCGGGGAAATGCTTGGCTGCCGCGGCGACGCCTTGCGCCTGCTGCCCGAGAACCCACGCGCTCACGTGCCGCGACACCAGCTCCGGATCGGATCCGAACGCGCGCACCCCGATCACCGGGTTGCGTTCGTCGGCGTCCACGTCCGCCACGGGAGCGAAGTTCACGTCGATGCCGCACGTCCGCAGGCGTTCACCGAGTTCGGCGGCCACCCGCTGGGTCAGCGTCACGTCGTCGATGGCACCGAGCGCCGCATTGCCGGGCAACGACGAGCCCTCCGCGGCGTCCAGCCGTGTGACGTCACCCCCCTCTTCGTCGATGGCCACCAGCAGGTCCGAGCGCGCCGCGTGCAGCTGCCCGGTCAGCTCGGCGACCCCGGCATCACCCCGCCGCGGATCGACGTTGCGGCCGAACAGCACCACGCCACCCAGCCCTTCGCCGGCCAGCCGGAGCACCCACTCCGGCGGCTCGAAGGTCCCAATGAACCCGGGGAAAAGTGTCGCCAGCGCAAGTTCACGCAGATCCGATCGCATGTCAGCCCTTCACCGCCCCCGACACCAGGCCTGCGGTCATCCGCCTTTGCACGATGAGGAAGAAGACGATCACCGGAACGGCGATCAGCGCCGAGCCGGCCATGATGCCCGCCCAGTCGCTGGTCCGGTTGGCCTCGGTGAACGTGCGCAGCCACAACGGCAGCGTCATGTTCTCCGGCCGGGTCATCACGACCAGCGCGAGCGAGAACTCGTTCCACGCCTGCAGCACCCCGTACACCGCCGCGGCCGCCAGCCCGGGCGCCAGCAGCGGCAACGTCACCCGCAGGAACGCCTGGGTACGGGAGCAGCCGTCCACCATGGCCGCTTCCTCCAGCTCCAGCGGAACGCCCGCGACGAAGCCGCGCAGCAGCCAGATGGTGAACGGCAGCAGCGTGGCGACGTAGAGCAGCGACAACCCGCCGACGGTGTTCAGCATGTCCCACGCGTCCAGCTGCTTGAACTGGGAGATGAACAGTCCTTCGGCCGGGATCATCTGGATCACCAGCACGGCGACCAGGAAGCTACGTCTGCCGCGGAACCGGAACCGGGACAACGCCAGCGCCGCCAGGAACGCCAGCACCAGCGCGACTCCCACGGTGATCAGCGTGACGACGGCGCTCATCTTCAGCGCGCTGAAGAACCCGCTGTCGAACACCCGCTCGTAGGCGGCCACCGTGCCGTCCACCGGCACGAAGGTCGGCTCCTCGGCGCGGATCCTGTTCTGCGGCAGGAACGAGCTGTTGATCATCCAGTAGACCGGGAACGCCCACAGCGCCGCCAGCAGCACGGCGGCCGTGGACAGCACCCAGCGGCGGGACGAGCGGATCATGACGCGGCCTCTTCCTTCAGCAGCACCCGCACGTAGTACAAGCTCAGCCCGACGGTGACCAGCAGGATGAACCAGGACGCCGCGGCGGCCAGCCCGAACCGTCCTTCGCCGATGCCCAGCCGGTAGATGTAGGTGCCGATCAGGTTGGTCTCCCTGGTGATGCCCCCGGCGTCCTGCAGCACGAAGATCTGGGTGAACACCTTGAGATTCCAGATGATCTGCAGCAGGCCGACGATCAGCAGCACCGGCCGGATGATCGGCACGGTCACCATGCGGAACCGCTGCCAGCCGCCCGCCCCGTCCAGTTCGGCGGCCTCCAGCACGTCCGCGGGCACCTGAGTGAGCCCGGCGTAGACGGTGAAGGCCACGAACGGCACGCTCATCCAGACCACCACGATCCCCGCGACCACGAAGAACGACAGCTGGTTCAGCAGCCACGAGTGGCCGGCGAAGCCGTCCAGGCCGAGGGTGGTCAGCAGCCAGTTGATCACCCCGAACTGCGCGTCGAACAGCCACTGCCACACCGTCAGCGACGCCAGGTGCGGCATGGCCCAGGCCAGCAGCAGCGCCACCTGGAGGATCAGCCGCGGCAGCCGCCCGATGCGGGTCATCAGCATCGCCAGTGCGATGCCGACCACCATGCACACCGCGGAGACCGCCAGGCAGAACAGCACCGAGCGGGCCAGCACCGTCCACAGGTAGCCGTCGGTGAGCAGCTGCTCGTAGTTGTCCAGCCCGACCCACTCCGGCTCCCGGCCGAACTGCTGCGCCAGACCGTACTCCTGGAACGACATGACGATCTGGCGTGCCAGGGGGAAGCCGAGCGCGGCCAGCAGGACCACCAGCGTGGGGAGCAGGAACGCGTACGGCAGCAGGCCGCGCCGCCGCGGATCGCGTCCCTGCCGCCCGCGGGGAGCGGCGCCACCCTGCTCCGGCGGCAGGGTGGCCCGCTCGTCGGGCACCGTCGCAGCAGGTGCGGACATGACCGTCACTCGGACGAGGCGAGCTGCTTGGTGATCTCTTCGTCGGCCTTCTTGGCCAGCGCGGCCACGTCGCCGCCCTGGGCGATGCCGACGAACAAATCCTCGAGGATGCGGGCGCCCTCCACCGAGGCCCAGCCCTGCGCCGCCGGGGTGAGCTTGGCGTTGCTCACCGCCTCCGCGGTCGCCTTGGCGAACTCGTCGTCGCCCAGCTTGTCCGCCAGCGACAGCTTCGCCGGGGTCAGGCCGTTCTCGGCGTACTGGGTCTGGAACTCGTCGGACAGGATCAGCTCGACCAGCTTGCGGGCCAGTTCCTTGTGCGACGACTTGGCCGAGATCGCGATGTTGGAACCGCCGAGCAGCACCGGGGCGGGTTCACCGTCGGAACCGGGCAGCGGGAACACACCGATCTTCTTCAGCATCTCCGGGCAGCCGATCTCCTTGTCCGCCAGCGAGCCCCTGAACCAGCCGGGCCGCAGCGCCATGGCGACCTTGCCCGCGCAGAACGGCACCTCCGGCTGGGCCTCGTTGCCGTCGCGCGGTGCGCCGGACGCCTCCTGGAAGATCTCGCTCACCAGCTGCAGGCCCCGCTGCGACTCCGGCTTGCTGAGCGCGCCGACCCACTTGCCGTTCTCCTGCACCGCGAAGTCGCCGCCGGCGTCCCACAGGAAGGCGGCGCCGTCCCGCCAGTCCTGCCCGGGCAGCCAGAAGCCGGAGAACCCGGAGACGTTCGCGTTGTCCTGCTTCAGCTTCTTGGCCGCGGCGACGAACTCCTCCATCGTCTTCGGCACGTCGAGCCCGGACTTGGCGAACAGGTCCTTGCGGTAGAACACGTAGGCCGAGCCGGCGTACAGCGGGACCGCGTACACCTTGCCGTCGGCGCTGCCCGCTTCCACGAAGCTCGGCAGCAGGTCGTCCCCGCCCAGCTTGGGCACCAGGTCGGTGATGTCTTCGAACGCGCCGACGGTGGTGAACGTGGCCGCCTGGGTGTTGCCGACCTCCACCACGTCGGGTGTTTCCTTGGCGCTCCCCAGCGACGTGGTCAGCTTGTCCACCAAGCCTTCCCACTGCTGCTCTTCGATCACCAGCTTGGAGCCGGGGTTCCGCTTCTCGAACTCGGCTTTCAGCCACTGCCGCATCGGCTCGGGGGTGTCCGGCCCGTTCAGCCACAACCGGATCGTGGCGGGACCGGACTGCTGCGGCACCTCGTCGGCTTCGTTCCCGCCGCCCCCGTCGCCGCAGGCGGTCATGGCCAGGCTCGCGGCGGCGAAGAGAGCGGTGAGGACACGTGTTCTGGCCACGGCGGACCTCCAGGTCGAGGAAATGAAAGGTTTCCTTCCAGTGGGTGGATACCACTGTAAAGTTCGTTTCCAGTTTTGCTGGTCACGGTTGGGTAACAGAGCTGAACAACCCTCGCCGGGCCCGGTCCACCGCCGCCAGGACCGCGCCGCGCAGCACCGGCTCCTCGACCTCGGTCGACACCACCCGCGGATGCACCGGCGCGATGTGCCGCACGCCGCCGGCGAGCAGCCGACACAGCTGGTCGCCACCGGTGGCGCCGATCTCGCCGGACAGAATGACCAGAGCAGGATCGACGACGGCACACACCGCAGCCACCCCCAATGCGAGCCGATCGGCCAGCACGCGCAGGAAGGCCTCGTGCCCGCCCGCCAAGGCCACCCGGACCGCCGTGGCCGCGTCCGGTGCCTCGATGCCGTGGTCGGCGGCCAGCCTCATGACCGCGCCGGCACCGACCAGCCCCTGGAACGCGCCCTCCGCAGGCCGGTCGACCCGTGCGCGCGACGTGACACCCGGCATGGGCAGGTAGCCGATCTCCCCCGCCGCACCGGTGGCGCCGCGGTGGAGCCGGCCACCGAGCACGACGGCCAGACCGACACCGCGCCCGACCCACAGCAGGACCAGGTCGTCGACGTCGCGCCCGGCCCCCTCAGCACGTTCGGCCACCGCGGCCAGGTTCACGTCGTTCTCGAACGTCAGCTCGCAGCCCAGGTCGGCGGCCAGCACCTCGCGCAGCCCGCGGTGCCACCCTGGCAGGTCGAACGACAGCTGGATGTCGCCGGTCGCCGGATCGACCACGCCGGGCATGCCGATGACCACCTGGTCGACCGCCGACAGCTCCAGCCCGGCCTCGGCGGTCACCTCCGCGACCGTGTCGTGGATCAGCCCTTTCGGGTCGGTCGCGCCGTTCACCGGGCGGCGCAGCCGGGCGACCGTGGTGCCGGTGACGTCGGCGATGGCGACGTCCGCATGGTCGGGGTTCAGGTCGACCCCGACGCTGAACGAACACCCCGGCCGCACCGCGTAGACCTCGGCGCTCGGGCCACGCCCCGCCGAGCGGGAGCCGACCACCTCGACCAGCCCCCGGCGCTGCAGCCTGGCCAGCAGCTGCGAGGCGGTGACCTTGGACAGGCCGGTGCGCTTGCCGAGCTCCACGCGCGTCATCGGCCCCTCGGTGAGCAGCAGGTCGAACGCGCTGCGGTCGTTGATGGTGCGCAGCAGGCTGGGGGTAGCGGGGCGGGCGGCCACGGAAGCTCCTAGTAGGAAACAGTCTTTCCAGTACTGGCTCAGCGTAGCTCAGTCGCGCACCACGAAGGGATCGAGAAGGTCGGGAACCACTCGGCAGGCGACGGCGAGCACCTCGGCGTCATCCGCATCGTAGGCGGTGAAGGCGCCGGACCCGGCCGCGGTCGTCACCGTGAAGTCCGCCAACCCCAAGCGTCGCTGGAACGGTGACTGCCGCACGGTCACGCCGATGATCCCGCTCCGCCGCAACGCCGCTGTCCGTCGTGCCAGGAGCCCGTAGCGGACCACCAGGTAGTCCTCGGTATGGCCGTGGCCGAGATTGCGGTAGTTCTCCACCGCAGCGAACAGCGCGGCCGGGACCAGCACGATCGCGCTGATCCACGCCACATCCAGCAGCACCGACGTCACCGTCATGCCGACGACCACCAGGACGGCCTCGACGACGGCAACGGCGGCGACCGCCCAGACCAAGCGTCTGCGCAGCGCGGCTCGCGGGTGGCCGGTGATGTCCGCCGTCGTCGGTGACTCGGGTTCGCGGAGGATCTCCGCCGCGACGCGCTGGGCGATCTCCCGCGGCGCCTCGGGCAGCAGAACTTTGGTGTCCTCCCCTGGTTGGTCCGGCTTGTTGTCCCGAATGCCGGTCGCCACCGCTTCCAGCCGTCCGCCGCCGAGCAAGCGAGCGCCGTACGGTTCCACCAGCTCCACACCGCGCAACCGGTCCTCGGCCAACGACAGCGACCGATGGATGAGCAGCCCGCGGCGAACCTGGAGCGTGTCGCCGGTCCGCTGCAACCGGAAGTTCCACCACGCTTCCACGCCGAACGCCAACGACGCGACGAGCCCGACGACCAGGACGACTACCACGGCGAGGGGGATCACCGTCCACAGCGACAGCTCACGGATCAGCTCCGCCGCCTGGCCGAGGACGGAGTCGCGAAGGCCGAACCAGTCGGTGATCTGCCAGGCCACACCGCAGGCGGCAACGCCGAGCACGCCGGGCCAGATGCTCACGGGCACGTAGCGGAGCCAGCCGAGGTCGAACTCGGCGAGCACCGGCGGTGGTTCGCCGACGGGTTCGTCGCTGTCCACGGTGGGCGCGGGCCGAGTGAGCAGGTCGTCCCGCAGCATGTCTGCGAACGAACGGCTGACCGCGTCCAGGGTGAGCTGGCTCCCCTCGGACTCGGCGTGCTCGCCCGTCCCGATGTGCACCTTGGCCACGCCGAAGACGCGGTACAACGGGTGGGCGTGGACGTCGACGGTGCGGATCCGCTCGCGGTGCACCGCGCGGTGTTGCCGCCGCAGGATCCCGGTGCGCAGCTCGACCTTCTCGTCGGTCACGCGGAACCAGGTCTTGCGGATCCGCAGGTAGTCGTAGAGCACTACGGCACCGACGACCACGACGACGCCGGAGAGCACCAACAACAGCACCAGCGGCACCGGCAGGGCGTCGTTGTTGATCAATCCGCTGGTGACCGGTACACCGATCGCGACGCAGACACCCAGCATCCCGGCCGTGGTCACGCCGAGCGTGCGCTTGTCCAGCTTCTGCCAGGCGATGTCTTCGGCGTCGGTCACGTCGCGTCTCCCGGGGTGGCCTGCGCGATCGCGGTCAACCGGGCGACGAGGTCGGCGGCAAGCTCATGGTCCAGGCCGTCGATCTTGATCGCGCCCTTGGCCGACGCCGTGGTGACCGTCAGCGTGGACAACCGGAACAGCTGCTGCAGCGGACCACGGACGGTGTCGACGGTTTGGATCCGGGACATCGGCGCGACGCGCCATTCCTGCCACAGCCACCCGGACCTGGCGTAGACGGCTTCGTCGGTGCTCTCCCAGCGATGCACGCGGTAACGCCAGCGGGGCATGATCAAGACGTACGGGATGCCGACCACCAGCGTCGCGACGAGCGCGGCGACCAGCCAGGGCCGCGGCTCCTCGAGCACGGCCGCAAGCACACCGAGCACGACGGCGACCGGCACGACGTCCAGCAATGCCCGCACGGTCCACCAGGTCACCGCACGCCGGTCCACCAGATTCTTGGGCGCACGCAGCCGTAACGATTGTTCCCCAGGCACGCTGCGAGGCTACCGCACGTGATCAGCTCTCCGTCGTCTTGTCCTCCGCGCTTTCCTGGGCTTTCCGCGCGGTGCGGCGCCGGTGCGCGGTGCGCGCGATCGCGTGGCTGGACACCGGCGACGTCAACGCGACGAACACGATGGCCAGCGCGGCGAACGTGATGATCCGGATGTCCTCGGTGGCGATCGACGAAGCAAGGATGCAGATGATGCCCGGACCGGTGGCCAGGCCCTGCGCGTGCAACTGCCCGAGGACGGTGGGCAGGCGCAGGACACCCAGCACGCTGATGGTCAGCAGCACCAGCCCGATCAGCAACAGCAGACCACCGACCACCTCGAGCACGATCGAGATCATCCGAACGGACCTCCCTGGTCGAGGTAGCGGGCGGCGGCGACGGTCGACACGAACGACAGCAACGCCAGCGCCACCGCGGCATCGAAGTAGAACGGCTGACCGCGCAGGTAACACAGCAGCGCGAGCAGCGCGATGACGATGATCGCCAGCAGGTCCAGCGCCACCACGCGCTGCAGCACGTTCCGGGCGCGCACCAGCGCGACGCCACCGGCGATGAGCAGGAACGTCACCCAGAACAGCGCGGGAACGACGATGAAGTCAGGCACGGCGGATCACGGGAACACGCGGCGTTGCCGCCGTCGGTAGGTGTCGAGTTGCTCGGCGACCACCGCGTCCGGGTCGGTCGCGTCGATGACGTGCAGCAGCATGCGTCCCTTCTCCTCGTCGATCTCGACGACAACGGTGTCCGGCACGAAGCCGACCCGGACTCCCCACGCGGCGGCGGACTGCGGCCCGCCGTGCGGCGGGATCGGCACCTCGACCAGGTCCGACTTCGCCACCTCGCGGCGGATCAGCCACCGCGCTGTCTTCCACGTTCCGGTGACCAGGTCGATCAGCGTTCCGCCGATCAGCGCGGGCACGCCGGCCAGCCTGCGCGGCAACGGGGTCTGCGACCGGGTTCGGATGATCCCGACGTTGCGGCCCGCCAGCACCAGGGCCGTCGCCAGCAGCACACCGACGAGAATGTCCGCCGGGTCGATGCTGGTCAGCACCATCAGGTAGATCGCGGTGAGCACCACGATCCGCACCACCGGCCCGAGGATTCCTCCTTGTTTGCCCATCACGACGCTCCCGGGCTGGACGACGTCAACGACTCCACCGCTTGCCCGCTCAACGCCAGCAGCGGTTCCGGCCACAACGCCCCGGCCAGCACCAGCACCGCAAGCCCCGCAGCGATCAGTCGCTGCGGCAGCGGGCTGGCTTTGGCCTTCGCAGGGTCGGCTCGCCAGAAGCAGCGCTGATAGACCTGGAACATGTAGACCAGCGACAGCGCGCTGCCTGCCACCAGGAGGACGATCAAGGCGGTGCTGTCGGCCAGGATGCCGGTCCGGAACAGCTCCAGCTTGCCGACGAATCCCGCCGCGGGCGGCACCCCGGCCACACTGAGCGATCCGATGGCGAAGGCGCCGGCCACCAGCGCGCCACGCACTCCGGAGGCCAGGAACAGCAACGCCTTGTTCAGCGAGTTGACCACGCTGTACAGCACGGCGGTCACCAGGCCGACCGGCCCGGCCACCCCGAGCGCGACCAGCACATAGCCGACCTGGCCGATCGCCGAGTAGGCCAACATCTCGGCCACGTCACCACGGGAGACGGCGAGCACACCGCCGTAAAGGATCGACACCGCGCCGAGGATGATCAGCGCCAGGCCCGCCTGTTCCAGCTGCTGCGGAAACAACCCTGCACCGAAGCGCAGCAGACCGTAGGCACCGATGTTGGCCACCGCGCCGCTGAGGATGGCGGCCACCGAGGGGCGCGCGCCCGCGTACACGGTCGGCAGCCAGAAGTGGAACGGGAACAGGCCGAGCTTGACACTGAACGCGATGAAGAACCCGGTCGCGATCAGCAGCACCGCGTTCGGGTTGACTTCCAGCATCCGCTCGGCGATCTGCTCCATCGCCAGCGTTCCGGTCACCCGGTAGGCACCGGCCACCGAGAACACGAAGATGAACGAACCCAACAGGTTGACCGCGGTGAACACCAGAGCCGCACGCAGCTGCCGTCGCTTGCCGCCGTATGCGCTGAGCGCGTAGGAGGCGGTCATGGCCAGTTCGAAGAAAACGTAGAAAGAGAAGATGTCAGCGGTGACGAACAGGCCGTTCAAGCCGGCGGCGAGGATGACGACCAGGCCGGGGAACGTCCTGGTGCGCACACCGCCGACCGACTCGTAGGCGGCCGCCGCGGTCACCACCAACACCGACAGCAGCGCGAAGGTCACCCCGAGCGGGTCCGCCTCCAGCACGATGCCGATGCCTTCGGGCCAGTGGCCGGTCACCACCCGGACGTTGCCGTTGCCGTACACCTCCGCGGCGAGGAACGCCAGCACGACCAGCGTCGCGACCAGGGTGGACACGGCGAGCCAGGCGACCGCGCGGTTGCGGCCGTTGGCGATCAGCAGGACGGCTCCCGCGACCCACGGCAACAACAGAGCGATCGACAGCAGCATCAGCGCACCCGCCCCAGCTCTTCGTGCTCGATGGCCTCCGCGTCGTCCTCCTTGGCGCCTTCGACGCCCTCGACTTCTTCCCGGTCGGCCTGCCGCTTGCGCTCGAGACGGGCCTCGACCTCGGCCTCGGTCGCGGCAAGCGCATCTTGCTCGGAGGTGCGGAAGACCACCACGACGCGGTGCACCATGGCCAGCAGCAACGCCACCGTCGCCAGCCCGATGACCAGCGCGGTCAACGCCAATGCCTGCGGCAGCGGGTCGCTCGGGTCGTCATCCGGCCCGACGTGGATCACCGCCTGCCCACGGTTGAGGCTCGAGGCGATGATGGTCAGCACGGCCGCCTGGGAGATCAGCATGATGCCCGCGACCATTCGCACCAGGTCCCGCTTGAGCAGCAGGTAGGCACCGGATCCGAACAACACGGCGGTGGCCAGCGCGAAGGCGATGATCATGACTTCTCCTCTCCGCGCAACCGGCCGAACTGGTGCAACAACATCACCAGCACGCCGACCACCAGCAGGAACACGCCGATGTCCATCAGCAGCTGGGTGAACAGTTCGAGCTTGCCGAACTTGGTCAGCGGCTCGCCCGGCGCCGGCTGATGCGACACCGGTTCCTCGCCGTACACCAGCGGGAAGAAACCACTGGCCAGCGCCAGCAGCAACCCGGTGACGGCGATCTTGGGGGCATGCCGCAGCACCGGCAGCACGGCTTCCGCGCCGTCCGCACCGACCGCGACGTAGGTCAACGACACCGCGAGCGCGACGATCACGCCGGCGGCGAACCCGTCCCCGACCTCCGCGTAACCCTTGACGATCAGCGCCGCGGCCACCATCACGCTCGGGGCAGGCAGCATGCGCGCGACGACCCGGACGACCGAGTCCGGGGCCGCGCCGCGCCCGCTACGCCTCACCATGTCTTCCCCCTGCGCATCAGCGTGGCCACACCGATCACGGCGACCAGCAGCACGGTGATCTCCACCAGCGTGTCCAGGCCACGGAAGTCGGCGACGATGGCGGTCACCACGTCGCCGCCATGTGCCTCCGGAGCCAGTCGGATGTGGTCGTCGGACACACTCTCGGCAGCCGGTTTGGACAAGAAGCCCCACACCGTCACGAAGGCGGCGAGCCCCGCGATCGATCCGGCGACCACGTCACGCCTGCGGCGTTTCCTGCGCACCACCGAGCCCCGATCCTCGTCGGGTTCTTCCTGCGGCAGCCGGGCGAGCGCGGCGACAAACACCAGCGCCAGCATCGTCTCCACCATCACCGCCACCAGCGCCACGTCGGGCGCGCCGATCAGCGCGTACACGGCGGCCAGCGCGAAGCCGACGACCGACAGCGCGAGCGCGATCGCCAGTCGCGACCTGGAGCGCGCGATCACGAGCGTGACGACGGTGATGAGGCCGAGCAACGGGAGGATCACCCAGTCGGCGCCGCTGACGTGCCCGAGCGCGAAGGCACCGTCCGTGGGCGTCGCCGCGAAAGCCAGGCCGACCAGCAAACCGGCGGGCACCAGCACGGCAGCGATGCTGCTGCGCAAATCACGAACCTCGAGCCCGTGCACTCCGGCAGACGCTCGGTCCAGACCGTGCAGCATCGCTTCGTAACCGCGGCGGGGACCGAACAGATCACCGGCACGCGCCAGGGTCCGGGACAGCACAGTGGTGAGTCTCGGCGCCGCCAACAGCAGGCCGCCCAGGGTCCACGCGGCGATCGCCATCAGGTTTTCCGGGCTGAGCTCGAGGTGGTAGCCGGGATCGACCTCCACCGGCCTGCCTGCGGTCACCTCGCCCCCACTCGCCGCCAGCCGGGCGAACGGCTCCGTCACCAGCCCGCCCACGACGGTCACCGCGGCGAGGAACGCCACCGGCGCGACCATGACGACGGACCGCTCGGTGACCTGACCCTTCTCGGCGCCGAGAAACAGCGTGACCCAGAAGCGTCCGATGTAGGCAAGGGTCAGTGCGGCAGCGACCACGGCCAAAACGGTGGTGACGCTCCCTTCCTCCCAGGCCGCGGCGAAGAACAACTCGTCCTTGAAGAACCCGATGGTCAACGGCAACGCAGCCAGTGAAGCGGCCGCCACCGCGGAGGCCACGGCCAGCACCGGCATGCGCCGCCCGAGACCGCCGAGTTTCGACAGCCGATCCTCGCCGGTGGCCATGGTCACCGCTCCGGCCGTCATGAACAGGGCGCTCTTGGCGACGGCGTGCGCCATCACGTAGAAGGCGGCGGCGCCGTTGCTCGTGCTGCTGCCCATGCCGTACAGCAGCACCATGTAGCCGTACTGCGAGATCGTGGAGTAGGCCAGCACCTGCTTGAGACGGTCGCGCCGCAGCGCCAACACGCCGCCGACGACGATCGACAAAGCACCGATCACCAGCAGGCCGGTCATCACCAGTTCGCTGCGTTCCAGCAGCCGGTGCACCCGGCCGATCACCAGCACGCCCGCCGCCACCATCGCCGCCGAGTGCAGGTAGGCGGACACGGGGGTGGGCGCCGCCATGGCGCGCGGCAGCCAGAAGTGCAACGGGACCTGGGCGCTCTTGGCCAGTGCCGCGACGGCGATCAGGGCGGCCGCGACCGTCGTGGTTTCCGACGGCCCGACTCGCTCGATCAGCTCGGGGATGGCGAACGTGCCGTACGCGGCGTACAGCAGGACCGCGCCGATCAGCATGGCCACCGCGGAAACCACCGTGACCAGCAGCGCCATCACCGCCGAGGTGCGCGCCTTGCTGTCGGATCGGTCGAAGCCGATGAGGTAGTAGGAGCACACCGCGGTCAGGTCGAAGAACACGAAGACCAGCACCAGGTCCTGGGCCGTCGCCAGGCCGACCATGGCCATCGCGAACAGCAGCATCCAGGGCCAGAACCGCCAGCGTTCGACCGCGCCGCGGCGCTCGTGCTCCAGATGCAGCGTCATGTACCGCGTGCCGTAGGCGAACACCAGCGCGCCGATCCCGGTGGCCAGCAGGCCGTAGATCGCGCCGAGCCCGTCGAGTCGGAAGCTCAGATGCAGGTCGAGGCTCGGCGCCCACGGCACGGAGAACCCGCCTCCGCCTGCCAGCCAACCGACCAGACACGCAAGAAATCCGACCGCCGCCGTCGCGCACGCCACCCAGCCTGGCCAGTCCGGCGTCAACCGAGGTGCCGGCGCCGCCTCGTCGCGGGCCGCTCTACCGCGATCGAGGGCCACGGGGCAACTCCTCCAGGTCGGTAGCACGGTCTGAATGCAAACTACGTGATCGACTCGATCTCGGCAGCAACAACCCGCCCCCGCTGTTGCCGCCGTCGCACCACTGTGTCAATGTCGGCCATATGGACGTCGAGGTGCGCAGGCGGGATTTGCCAGGACTGGGAAGGCAGTTCGAGATCGAGTGCGACGACGGTACGCGGCTGGCCGTTGTGGTGATGAACGACGGTGCGCGCCACTTGTACACGTTCGCCCCAGGGGCGGAGGCCGCATCCGGCGTGATCAAGCTGGAGGAAGCGCACGCTCGGACGCTCGGCGCGGTGCTTGCCGGGGTGTACTACGAGCCGATCGGCGACAACGAGGAGGCGCCCGCGGTGCTCGGCGCGGTCGCCATCGACTGGCTGACCATCCACGCCGAGAACCACCCCGCCACGGTCGGCGAGCTGGTCGACCCGGATCACCCGACCGCGTCACTCGTGGCGCTGATGCGGGGCAGCCGGACGATCATGAAGCCGGGCCCGGACGAGAAGCTTCAGGTCGGCGACCAGGTGCTGGTCACCGGCCACCGCGCCGACATCGAGGAAGTCCGGGGCAAGGTGATCAGCAGGCAGGCCTGACCTGGGCGAACGGCGCGTCGCACCGGGACGGCCCGCCGTCGCGTCGTGCACCGAGCGACTGCGCGAAGGTCCCTTTCAACGCAGACATGCTCTGCGCCTCCCTGCGCAGAGTGGGACGTCGAAGCCGGATCAAGGCCAAGGGATCGGAGATTCGCGAAGACTGGCGAACCGCGCAGGCGCGATCGCGGCCGAGCTCGCCGCTGCGTAGGCCTCCCGAGGCAGCGCAGGCACGTCACCGAACGGATCCGGCACGAAAGAAGGCCAGTGGTCGTAGGGGCGCCCGGTCCGCCCGTCAATCCCACGGATCGGCACCACGTACCCCGGGCCGCCTTCGACAGAAGGCCTCCAGGTCCACATCTCAAGACACAGCACCCAAGTTTTGAGATGTTCACCAACATCTCAAAACTCGTGGAGACGTCGCCCAACATCTCAAAACAGCGTGTCTGCCATTTGTGATGTTGGGCGACCCCACACAACGTGGAGGGCATCCGGCACGGATGATGCCCTCTCCAGCGGAGTCTCATCCAGTCAAGTCGCCGACGACATCTCAGGACTGCCCTCGTGGATCGCGCGGGGCGGGCAGGCAGCGTCACGGCGGCCCCGCACGCGCCGACCGAGATCAACCGGCATGGGCAACTCGTCGTCATCGAACCCGGGCAACACAGAACCCGGGCAACACAAAGGCCCCGTCCCGTCTGCCGCGGAACGGGGCCTTCCTGCTGGTGGAGGTGCCGGGAATCGAACCCGGGTCCTCTGTCGCCTCACCAGGGCTTCTCCGTGCGCAGTTCACTGTGCCTCTACTCGGCCCCACCGGTCACGTGAACAAGCCGGTGTGACGGGCCCAGCCGCTGTGACTGTCCCGCTACGCAGCCGCGGCCGCCGCGAAGCGGTGAGCCTCCTCGCTGATGCCGGCTATCGGGCCGGAGGCGCTCCCGAGCCGACAACGCTTCGCGCTCGCTCAGGCGGCGAGGGCGAAGTCGCGCTGACTTGCTTTAGTCTTGGCGCTTGTTTGTTCACGACGACGCTTACGGTGGTCAGTCGCCTGCACCGGCACGCTTCCCCTGGCTCAACGTCCAGAGTCGAAACCGTTCACCCCCTTGTCCACCGGAGTGGGTTCCTGCATCGAGTCTAACGCCCGCCACCAACCGGTTTGTTCCCGCTCACGAGTCCTCCCAGGAGAACACCCGGGCGGCGATGAACCCGACGACCACCGCGAAGGCGACGAGCACCGCGCTCGGCAGCAGGATCGCCTCCAGGCCCTCGCCGCGCACCAGCACGGCGCTCAGCCCGTCGTTGAGGTGCCGCATCGGGAAGATCATCGACAGCCCCTGCATCCACTCCGGGGTCTGGTCGATCGGGAAGAACGACCCGGACAGGAACGCCATCGGCAGGATGATCAGATTGGCCGCGCCGGACGCGGACTCCTCGGTCTTGCTGAACGAGCCCACCAGCATGCCGATGGCGAAGAACGCCAGCGTGCCCAGCGCCAGCAGCGGAATGGCCAGCCACCACTGCCCGGACAGCTGCAGGCCGAACACCGGCAGCACCGCGATCGCCACGAACACGACGGCCTGCATGAACGCCACCCCGATGGCCACCGCCAGCCGCGAACCGAGGATCGCCAGCGGCGACACCGGGGCCAGCCGGAGCCTGCGCAGCACCTGGTTCTTCCGCCACATCACCAGCGTCAACGCCGAGCCGAACACCGCCCCCATGGCGACCGCCCAGGCGAGCAGCCCCGGGGTGAGGAACTGGATCGGTTCCAGCGAGGAGTCCTCCACCTGCTGTGCGTCGACCCGGAACTGCGGTTCGACGCCGGCCGCGGCCAGGTTGGCGTTGTTGACCACCCCGTCCACCAGGCCGTTGATCACGCCTGCGGTCGTCTGGTTGCTGGCGGCGTAGCGCACCGTGACCGTCGAACCGTCGACCGCCACGAACCCGGGCAGGTCACCGGACTTCACCGCCTCCAGCGCGGCGTCGGCGTCGTCGAACTTGGTGATCTCCACCGCGCCGGTCTGCTCGAGAGCGGAGATCACCGGGCCGGAGCCGACCACGCCGAGCTCGGTCTTGTTCTCCCCGCCGTCGTTGAACAGCAGGCCGAAGATGACCAGGAACATCAACGGGAACAGGATGGTCCAGAACAACGTCGCCTTGTCCCGGATGAACCCCTTGAACGCCGCCCGCGACAGCGCCCTGAACGAATGCGACGCGGGCGGCGCGGTGGCCGTGGCCTGCCCGTCCGTGGTCTGGGTGTCCTCTTTGGCGACGGTCATGCCCGGTACTCCCTCCCCGTCAGCTCGAGGAACACGTCCTCGAGGGTGGCCGTCCGCACCTGCAGGCCGTCCAACGCCCGCCGCTCGGCCAGTGCGGTGAGTACCGGGGCAGGGGTGCGAGTGCTGATGGTCAACGACAGCTCGTCGACGCTGACCGATTCGACGCCGGGCAGCCTGCGGGCTTCCTTCTCGGCGAGGATGCCCGTGTTGAGGCTGACCCGCGTGGCCGCGTCCAGGTCGCGCACCAGCGCGGTCGGCGAGTCCAGGGCAAGGATCTTGCCGTGGTCCATGATCGCCACCCGGTCGCACAGGATCTCGGCTTCGTCGAGGTAATGGGTGGTGTAGACGATGGTCTTGCCGCGCGCCTTGATCGCCCGCAGCACGTCCCACAAGTTCCGCCGGGACTGCGGGTCCAGGCCAGCGGTCGGCTCGTCCAGGAAGACGATGTCCGGGTCGTGCACCAGCGCGCAGGCGATGGACAGCCGCTGCCGCTGACCGCCGGACAGCTTGTTGTCCGGGGTGCCGGCCTTCTCCGCCAGCCCCACCAGTTCCAGCATCTCCAGCGCACGCTCCGGCGGGCAGCCGTACAGCGCCCCGAAGGTCTCCAGCTGCTCGCGCGCGGTGAGCTTCTCGAAGAACGCCGACGCCTGCAGCTGCACGCCGATCCGCGGCAGCAGCCGCACGTTGCGCGGCCAGGGCGACTCGCCGAGCAACCGCACGGTTCCGGAGTCCGGCTTGCGCAGGCCTTCGGCGATCTCCAGGGTGGTCGTCTTGCCCGCGCCGTTCGGCCCGAGGATGCCGAAGAACTCCCCCTGGCGGACGGAGAACGACACTCCGTTGACCGCCCGCACATCGCCGTAGGACATGTGGATGTCCTCGACGACGAGGGCATCACCCGGTTTGCTGTTCATGGTGGGTGATTCTGCCCGCTTGGCGGGCGGCGGCGCATCCGGGTATCTCCCCGGGGCTGCCTCCGGGAATTTCCCGCCCCCGGCGTCGGGCCGTCC
The DNA here is from genome assembly GCF_000427905.1 of Thermocrispum agreste DSM 44070. Taxonomy (GTDB): domain Bacteria; phylum Actinomycetota; class Actinomycetes; order Mycobacteriales; family Pseudonocardiaceae; genus Thermocrispum; species Thermocrispum agreste. Next base: position 301,530 of record NZ_ATYX01000007.1, read on the forward strand.
ACGGTCACGTCCGCCAGGATCGCCGCCGGAATTTCCCGGACCCCCCCGGGGGGGGTGGGGCTTTCCCCACCAGGAATCGGCCCGCATGCCGCATGGTCCCGCGCCGCGGAGCCGACCAGGCTGGACGCCATGAACCCGACAGCTGTGACCAACCGGATCGACGACGCAGGCCGTACCGTCACCCGGATCGAGTACGACGGCTCCCGCAGCCGCCCGCCGGTGCTCGGTGCGCTGGTCTACCTGCTGCTGAACTTCCCGCTTGGCATCGCCTGGTTCGCCGGGCTGGTCACGCTGCTGTCCCTCGGTGTCAGCACCGCGATCGTCTGGGTGGGGATCGGCGTGCTGGCCATGACCATGCTGCTGTGGTCGGCGGGTGCCCAGCTGGAACGACGCCGCGCGGAAGCACTGCTGGGCACCGTCATCGCCGACGGGCGGCGGGTGCTCCCGGACCGACCGCTCAAGCAGCGGTGGCAGGAACGGCTGCGCGACCCGCAGAGCTGGCGTGACCTGCTCTACCTGTTCGCGCTGCTCCCGCTGGGCATCGTCGAGTTCATCCTGCTGCTCGTCCCGTGGGCGCTGGGCCTGGGGTTCGCCACGCTGCCGATCCAGGTCCGCTGGCTGCCGGGCGAGCCCTGGTACTTCCCATCCAGCGACCTGCCGTGGATCGAGGTCGGCTCCGCGTTCGAGGCCATGCCGTGGGCCGCGCTCGGCCTGGTGCTGCTGGTGTTCGCCGCCCGGTACACCCAGTGGCTGGCGGGTGTCCATGCCCGGTACGCGCGATGGCTGCTCGGCCCCCGCCCCCACGGCGCGGTGGCAGGATCGTCTGCATGACCGTCGAGCAGCAGGCGAGCTACTGGGCGCGGCAGCCGGGCGTGCTGCGGTCGCTCGCGTTCATGATCACCGGCTTCCCGCTGCGTCTCGTGCAGTTCGTGACCCTGGCGGCGCTGGTGACGGTCGGGGGCCCGCCACGCTCCTCTGGGTGGGCATCCCGCTGCTCATGCTCGCCACCGTTCTGGTGCGCTGGTTCGGCGACAACGAACGACGGTGGGTGACGACCATGCTCGGCCGGGAGATCCCGCCCGCCGACCGGGTGCCCACCGAAGGCCGCGTCCTGCGCCGGTGGATGATCCAGCTCTCCGACCCCACCACGTGGCGGGACTTCGCCTACCTGCTGCTGATGCTGCCGATCGGGCTGCTGGAATTCGCCCTGGCCGTGATCGGCATCTTCATCGTGCCGATCGGGTTCTTCGTCGTGCCCGCCGTGGGCTGGCTGCACGCCAACCTCGCCTGCGCCCTGCTCGGCCCGGACAAGGCCCGGCGGGCTGAGGCCCGCGCCCAGCGTCTGCAGGCTTCCCGGGCGCGCGGGGTCGACGCGGCCGAGGCCGAACGCAGGCGCATCGAGCGCGATCTGCACGACGGGGCCCAGCAGCGGCTGGTCTCCGTGGCGATGACCTTGGGCCGGGCCAAGACCAAGCTCGACACCGATCCCGACGCGGCCCGCGCGCTGCTCGAGGAGGCGCACGCGGACGCCAAGCGGGCCGTGTCCGAACTGCGCGACCTGGCGCGCGGCATCTACCCGGCGGTGCTCGGCGACCGGGGCCTGGATGCCGCGCTGTCCGCGGTGGCGGCCAAGTGCCCGGTGCCGGTCACCGTCGAGGTGCAGCCCGACCTGATGGACAACCGTCCGCCCGACGCGGTGGAGACCACCGCCTACTTCATCGTCTGCGAGGCGCTGACCAACGTCGCCAAGCACGCCGAGGCCACCAAGGCCGAGGTCGCGGTGTGGCGGGAGGACGACAAGGTCGTGGTGCAGGTGACCGACGACGGCCGCGGCGGGGCGCAGATCCGCGAAGGCGGTGGCCTGGCCGGGCTCGCCGACCGCGCGGCCACCATCGACGGGGTCGTCACCGTGCTCAGCCCTTCGGGTGGACACAGCGGAAGCGGGACGGTGCTTCGTGCGGACCTGCCGTGCTCCTGGTGAGCGGCCGCTAGAGTGCGATGGCATGCGGGTCGTGATCGCCGAGGACGCCGCCCTGCTGCGCGAGGGAGTACAGCGGCTGCTTGCCGATGCCGGAATCGAGACCGTGGCGGCGGTCGGCGACGGCGAGAAGTTCCTGGCGGCCGTGCAGGAGCACAGGCCGGATCTGGCCATCGTGGACGTGCGCATGCCGCCGACCCACACCGACGAAGGGCTGCGCGCCGCGCTCCGCGCCCGCGAGCTCGTCCCCGGCCTGCCCGTGCTGGTGCTGTCCCAGTACGTCGAGGAGCGCTACGCGGTGGACTTGATCTCCGGTGGCACCGGAGGCGTGGGCTACTTGCTCAAGGAGCGGGTCGCGGACGTGGACGAGTTCATCGACGCCGTGCGCCGGGTCGGCCGCGGCGGCACGGTGTTCGACCAGGAAGTGATCGCGCAGCTGATGACCCGGGGCAGGCGCAACCCGCTGGACGAACTGACGCCGCGGGAACGCGAGGTGCTGGAGCTGATGGCGCAGGGATTGTCCAACTCCGCCATCGCCAGCAAGCTCGTCGTCTCGCACGGCGCGGTGGAAAAGCACATCGGCAACATCTTCGCCAAGCTCGGCCTGGACGGTTCGGGCGACGAGCACCGCAGGGTGCGGGCCGTGCTCACCTACCTCGAGCGCCGTTGAGCAGCGCCTTGGGCGTCTCGTAGAGCACTGCTCGCAGGAACGGCTCGCCCAGCCGCTCGTCCGCGTCCGCCCACTGCGCGATGGCACGCAGCTGCGTCGCGTACGGGTACGGGATGTTCGGAAAGTCCGTGCCCAAGGCGACACGATGCGGGACGTCCGCCAGCCGCGCGGCCCAGTCCGCCGGCAGCTTCATCAGGCGCTCGCTGAACGGCGTGCCGACCATCGTGGTGTCCAAGTACACGCGGGGATAGCGCTCCAGCAGCGCCAGCGCCCGGTCGAACTCCGGCATGCCTGCGTGCGCAAGCACCGCGGTGAGCCGCGGATGCTTGGCCAGCACCTCGGCGAAGACGTCCACCCCGGTGTACTCGCCGCGCAGCGGGCCGTGACCACAGTGCACGACGACCGGCACCCCGGCGTCCGCCAGCATGCCCCAGGCCGGATCGAGCACCGGGTCACGCGGATCGAAGGCGCCGACTTGGACGTGCACCTTCACGCAGCGCGCACCGGCGCGCACAGCTTCCTCGACGTAGCCGGACACATCCGGTTCCGGATACAGCGTGGCGGTCGGCACCGCGTCCGGCACCTCCTCGGCGAACTGGCGCACCCACTCGTTCAGCCACCGCGCCATGCCCGGCTTGTGCGGGTACACCAGCGGCGCGAACCGCTCGACGCCGAACTGGCGCAGCATCGCCAGCCGCCGCTGCTCGGTGTGGCGGTACCAGACCGGCCAGGAGACGCCGTAGTGCCGCTCGGCTTCGTCGAAGTACGCCCAGACCTTGCGCATCACCCGCTGCGGCAGGAAATGCACGTGGATGTCGACCAGCCCGGGCAGCCCGAGTTCCCGCGCCCAGCCGGCGATCACGCCGTCGGAAGCAGGACCGAACCTCACCGCCTGCCGTACCGTCCCTTCGCCGCGCGCCCCATCACCTTGGCGACCTCCCGCTGGGCGTCCCGCTTGGCGATGTCGTGCCGCTTGTCGTAGGCCCGCTTGCCGCGCGCCAGCGCGAGCTCCACCTTGACCTTGCCGTCCAGGAAGTACAGCGACAGCGGCACCAGCGACAGCCCGCTCTCCCGGGTCTTGCCGATCAGCTTCTCGATCTCCCGCTTGTGCAGCAGCAGCTTGCGGTTGCGGCGCACGTCGTGGTTGGTCCACGTGCCGTAGGTGTACTCCGGGATGTGCACGTTGCGCAGCCAGACCTCGCCGTCGTCGACCGTGGCGAACGCGTCGGTCAGCGACACCTTGCCCGCCCGCAGGCTCTTCACCTCGGTGCCGACCAGCACGATCCCGGCCTCGTAGGTGTCCAGGATCTCGTAGTTGTGCCGCGCCTTGCGGTTGGTCACGATGACCTTGCGACCCCGTTCCTTCGGCATTGCTCCAGCCTAACGATCGCCGCGACGCGTCAATGCCGCACGTACAGCCGCAACGTCACGTAGCCGACCAGCGCCGAGATCACCATCGAGGTGATCATCAGGATCGGGCCGACCACCACCGCGGTGTACAGCGCGTCGGGGAAGCGCAGCAGCCCTTGGATCTGCTCCTCGAACGCATCCGGCACGAACAACGGCGGGATGATCAGCAGCCCGGCGATGGCGATCACCGCGCCGATCAGCCCGGCGAACATCGCCTCGAGCAGGAACGGCAGCTGGGTGTACCAGCGGGTGGCCCCGACCAGGCGCATGATGCTCACTTCGGTGCGCCGAGTGAACGCCGACACCTGGATCATGTTCGCGATCAGCAGCAGCGCGGCGATCAACAGCACCACGGAGATGACGAACGCGCCGTTGCGGAACAGGTTCAGCCCTTCCACCAGCCGGTCGACGTCCTCGCCGCCGTCGTGGATCTTGTCCACGCCCGGCTGGTTGGCGAACTCCTGCACGATGGCCGCGGAACGCTGCGGGTCGACCAGCCGCACGTCGAGTGACGCGGGCAGCGCGGTCGGCGAGAGCAGCTCGAGCATCTCCGGGTCCTCGGCGAACAGCTCCCGCGCCTTCTCCACCGCCTCCTTCTGGCTGGTGAAGACCACGTCGTCGACCGCGGGGTGGTTCTGCAGCGCCTGCTGCAGCGCCGCGCACTGCGGGTTGGTGGTGCACTGCTCGGCGTTGCGGCTGATGTCCTTGTTGAGGAAGATCCGCACCTCGAGGTCGTCGATGAAGTTCTGCTCGGTGCGGTTCACCGTCTCGGTGAACAGCAGGCCGGCGCCGAACATCATCAGCGAGATGGCCGTGGTGAGAATCATCGCGATGGTCATCGTGACGTTCCGGCGCAGGCCGGTGACGACCTCGCTGAAGACGAACTGGGCGCGCATCTGACGGACTGTCCTCGGGTAGGGGTCGGTAGGTGGGAACTACAGGTCTATGCCGTACACACCGCGGGCGTCGTCGCGAACCACACGGCCCTGATCGAGCTCGACCACCCTGCGGCGCATCGAGTCCACGATCGTCTGGTCGTGGGTGGCCATGACGACCGTGGTGCCGGTGCGGTTGATCCGCTCCAGCAGCAACATGATGTCCTGGCTGGTGTCCGGGTCCAGGTTCCCGGTCGGCTCGTCGGCCAGCAGCACCAGCGGCCGGTTGACGAACGCGCGGGCGATGGCCACCCGCTGCTGCTCACCGCCGGACAGCTCGTGCGGCATCCGGTCCGCCTTGCCCTCCAACCCGACGAGCTCGAGCACTTCCGGCACCACCTTGCGGATGGTGTGCGCGGGCTTGCCGATGACCTCCAGCGCGAAGGCCACGTTCTCGAACACCGTCTTGTTGTTCAGCAGCCGGAAGTCCTGGAACACGCAGCCGATGGTCTGCCGCAACCGGGGGACCCTGCGGCGGGCCAGCTTGACCACGTCGTAGTTGGACACGAAGACCCTGCCCTTGGTCGGCACTTCCTCCCGCAGCAGCAGCCGCAGCAGGGTGGACTTGCCCGACCCGGACGGCCCGATGATGAACACGAACTCGCCCTTGTCGATGTCCACCGACACCGAGTCCAGGGCAGGCCTGGACGAGGTCTTGTAGAGCTTGGTCACGTTCTCCAGCCGGATCACAACGGGCAAGCCTACGCCATCGGTTCGTCAAGCCCCGGTTACCCGGGAACGCCGGTGTTGCGATTCACGGGTGACCGGGTGAACACCAGCGGAGCAGGGCACGTGCTCTTTACCGAAGACGCGGTGAACAGGGCAGGAATTGACGATGCGCGCCAAGCAGCCACGGGTACGGTTCGGGATGCGAACCCTCGGCATTGCGGCGGCCACGGTGGCCGCCGCCGTCTCCGCCGCGGTGCCCGCGACCGGTCCGGCCGATTCCACCTCCACCAACGGTGCCCCGACGGTCGGGGTCGTGGAGTACAACCTGGGCGACGACGCGTTCACCGATCGCCGCTGGCTGCACGGGTTCGGCGAGATGCGCGCGGTCGTCCACTATCCGGAGAAGCTCACCAGGGACAAGGGCACGGCCAAGCTTCCGGTGGTCGTGCTGCAGCACGGCAACCAAGTGCCCTGCTACAGCCTCGACGCCGCTGACCGCACCTGGCCGTGCCCCAGGGGCGTCGAGCCGTATCCCAGCAATCGCGGACTGGACTACCTGGGGGAGGCCCTGGCCACGTCCGGCTTCGTGGTGGTGTCGCCCAGCGCGAACGGGATCAACAACTTCATGGGCGCGGCGAGCCAGAACGCCCGCATGATCGCCGCGCACCTGCGCCTGTTGCAACAGCTGAGCACCACCGGCGGCGGTCCGCTCTCCGGCGCGTTCACCGATCCGGACACCGGATTGCCGAAGGCGGTGGACTTCACCGGCGTGCTGGACCTCAGCCGGGTCGGCGTGCTCGGACATTCCACCGCCGGAGAGGCCGCGATGTACCTGGCGTCGGAGGACAACCGGCACGAGCTGCCCGCAGGGGTCAGCATCAAGGGTGCGCTGTCGCTGGCGTCCCCCGCGCCGTCCGGGTTCTTCTCCACCTTGGTCACCGACGAACCGATCGCGGTGGTCTCCTCCGGCTGCTGGTCGCGCGGCAACGAGATGTACTTCCAGCAGGCCAGGGCCTACGGCGGGAAGCGAGGCTTCCTGCTCCGGGTACGCAAGGCCAACCACAACTTCTACAACACCGAGTGGACCGTCGGTCCTGGCCCGACCGACGGCGACGACAGCGGATGCCCTGCCGCCAAGGGCCGGCCCACCGCGGAGGACCAGCGACAGCTGGCGGTCACCTACGCACGCGCGTTCTTCCGCTACGCGCTCTACGACGACTACTCCGGCCTGCCGATCCTGACCGGAGACGAACCGGCCGGTGACGTCGAGACCGACGTCGAGACGTACTGACCGGGCTACTCGGCCTGACGTATCGACCGGGGCTACTTGGCCTGCGCCGCGGCGTTCTTCTTGCGCCAGCGGATCCCCGCCTCCAGGAAACCGTCCAGGTCGCCGTCCAGCACGCTCGCCGGGTTGCCGACCTCGTAGTCGGTCCGCAGGTCCTTGACCATCTGGTACGGGTGCAGCACGTAGGAGCGCATCTGGTTGCCCCAGCTGGAGCCGGAGTCCTTCAGCGCGTCCAGCTCGGCCCGCGCCTCCTCCCGCCGCCGCTGCAGCAGCTTGGCCTGCAGCACTTTCATCGCGGCCATCTTGTTCTGCAGCTGCGACTTCTCGTTCTGGCAGGACACCACGATGCCGGTCGGCAGGTGCGTCAACCGCACCGCCGAGTCGGTGGTGTTCACGCTCTGCCCGCCCGGCCCGGAGGACCGGAACACGTCCACCCGGATGTCCTTCTCCGGGATGTCGATGTGGTCGACCTCCTCGACCTCGGGCAGCACCTCGACGTGCGCGAACGACGTCTGGCGCCTGCTCTGGTTGTCGAACGGCGAGATGCGGACCAGCCGGTGGGTGCCCTGCTCCACCGAGAGCGTGCCGTAGACGTAGGGAGCGGTGACCTTGAACGTGGCGGACTTGATCCCGGCTTCCTCGGCGTAGGAGATGTCGTACACCTCGGTCGGGTAGTTGTGCCGCTCGCACCAGCGCAAGTACATGCGCAGCAGCATTTCCGCCCAGTCGGCGGCGTCCACTCCCCCGGCCTCGGCGCGGATCGTCACCACCGCGTTGCGGTCGTCGTACTGGCCGTCGAGCAGCGTGCGGACCTCCAGGCCGCCCGCGTCCTTGGCCAGCTGCTTCAGCTCCTGCTCGGCCTCGGCCAGGCTGCCGGCATCGCCTTCGTCCCGAGCCAGCTCGTAGAGGACCTCCAGGTCCTCGAACCGCCGACGCAAATCGGTGATCTGCCGCAGCTCGGCCTGCTTGCGGGACAGCGTGCTGGTGACCTGCTGGGCCCGCTCCTGGTCGTCCCACAGCGACGGGTCGGACGCCTCGCGCTCCAGGTCGGCCACCTCGGCGCGCAGCGCGTCGAGGTCCATCACGGCCTCGATCTGCGTCAGCTTGCCCGCGATGTCCTTGAGCTCGGCTTCGAAGTCGATACCACTACTCACAACGCACCAGGTTACCGGGACGTCGCAGACGCCACCGGCGGGCTGGAGCTGAGCGCGTCCACCAGCTTCAGTGCGGCGTTGGCGTGCGCTTGGGCGAACGCCGCCACCGCGCGCGCGGTCTCGTCCCCCGTGGCCCGTGCCGTCCTGGCCGCGGACTTGGCTTGAGCGATCGCTTCCTGGTAGTGCGCGCGCACTTCGTCGACCACCGCCGCCCGCTGCCGCCCGGTCAGCCGGTGCGCGTTGACCAGGCGCAACAGCATGGTGCTGCGCAGGTGGTCGGCCGCCGCGGCGGACTTGAGCCACTGCTTGAATGCCGTCCGCCCCGCGGGCGTAAGCACGTACTGCTGGCTGGCCCGCGCTCCGCGCTTGCCCGGCCGCACCAACCCGGCCCTGGCGAGCTCGGGCAGCTCGCGATACACCTGGCTGCGGGTGACGCTGAAGAACGCGCCGTACCGTTGCCTGGCGGCCGCGACCAGCTCGCCACCGGTGGCCGGGCCGTCGTGCAACAGCCCGAGCACCGCGGCGGAGGTGGCGTTCAGGTCGGTCACGAGATCACCGTGCCACCGGTCACCACCGATGTCCACCGGACGGACGTCGCCGACAGCCGTACCCGACGGAAATCCACTGTGGAGGGACGCTTCCGGCACGCCCGCGGTGCCGGAACGGTCACGACGGGTACGTCACCGGTAGTCGGCCACCCACTCCGCTGAGCGCCGCCACAGTTCTTCCGCCAGCTCGGTCGTCGCGTGTTCGCTGGGCTCCTTCGGCGCGCAGTCCGCGTAGTAGCGGCCGGACTCCCCGGCCAGCTCGGGCGCCGTGGCGCAGTGCACCGAGGTGGCCGCACCGGCCTCGGTCGACCGCATGAACAGCTTCATGATCGGGCGGATCGGCCACGGCACGCCGCGCCAGACGTCGGACGCCACCATGCCGGGGTGCACCGCGTAGGTGGTCACCCCGGTGCCGTCCAGTCGCCTGGCCAGCTCCTGACTGAACACCACGTTGGCCAGCTTCGACACGGTGTACTCCGGCAGGCCGGTGCGGCTGGCCGTCGGGCGGCGCACCGCGGCGAAGTCGATCCCGCGCGCGGCGAAATGCGCGTCGCTGGACACCGTGACGACGCGCGCGGGAGCGCTGTCCTTCAACCGGTCCAGCAGCAGCTCGGTCAGCAGGAAGTGGCCGACGTGGTTGATGCCGAACGCCAGCTCGAACCCGCTGGCCGTGAGGCCCCGTTGGCCACCGACCCCGGCATTGTTCAGCAGCACGTGCAACGGCTTGTCGTCGCCGAGGAACTCCAGGGCGCACGCCCGCACGGACGTCAGATCGGCCAGGTCCAGCCGCAGGAAGCGCGGCCGCCGTCCGGTGATCGCGGTGATCTGCTCGACGACCGGGCGTGCGCGTTCCTCGCTGCGGCACGCCAGGTAGAGGTCGGCGCCGCGCCTGGCCAGCTGGACCGCAGTGGCCCTGCCGATCCCGGTGTTGGCGCCGGTGATCAGCACGACCCGGCCGGACAGGTCACCGGAGACGTTCTCGTCGGACACACCCACCTCGCTTCCCGACGTCATAGGCTGGCCCGCACCAGCCTATGGTCATCGCACATCGCCTCGTGGAGGAGAACGGGGATGAGCACGCCCAGCGAACGCAGGCAGGCGATCGACGAGTGGGTGGCACGCACCGAGCGACGGGCACAGGCCTATCGCGACCTGGCCGCGGAGATCACCACGATCGCTGCCACCGCGGCGTCGCCACGCGGGGTCGCGCGGGTCACCACCGATCAGGCGGGCCTGGTGACCGGCATCCAGATCCTGGACGCACACCGGCAGCTGAGCGGCGACGAGCTGGCCAGGGAGATCATGACGGCGATGCGCAGCGCACAGTCCCGCGTTCAGCAGCAGGTGCTGGACCGGGTACGCGAGCACCTGGCCGACGATCCCGAGGCCGCGGCTTCCGTCGCCGACCAGTACCGCCGCCGGTTCGGTGCCGAGGGCGCGCCCAGGCAGCAGAACGGGCCCGCGCGCTCGGACGCCGACGACGAGGGATTCGGCAGCGTGTTCGACGACTGACGAGGCTGGGCAGGCTCCGGGCGGCGCGCGCCGCGGTCACAGCTCCTGCAGGATCGCGTTCAGCAGGTCGCGGGTGCGGCGCGGGTCCAGCGCCTGGACCGACACCCGGTCCATCACCGCCAGGTAGTTGTCGATGTCCTGGCGCTTGTCCAGGTAGAGCGCGCTGGTGAGCTGCTCCAGGTACACCACGTCCGGCAGCTCCGACTCCGGGAACCGGAGGATGGTGAACGACCCACCGGACGCCGCGTGGCCGCCCACCGAGTACGGCAGCACCTGAATGGTGACGTTCGGACGCCTGGACATCTCCACCAGGTGCTCGATCTGGCGGCGCATGATGGCCCTGCCGCCGATCGTGCGGCGCACGGCGCCCTCGTCGAGAACCGCCCACAGGTTCGCCGGCCCGGCCTGCCTGGTCAGGATCTCCTGGCGGCGCATGCGCACCGCGAGCCTGTCCTCACCCTTCTCCGGACCGTCCTCGCTGTGCGCGGACTGAATGACCGCGCGGGCGTACTCCTCCGTCTGCAGCAGGCCGGGAACGAACTGCGCCTCGAAGCAGCGGATGATCTTCGCGGCCTGCTCGAGCCCGACGTACGTCTCGAACCAGTCCGGAAGCGACTCGTCGTACTTGTGCCACCAACCGCGCTCCTTGGCCCGCCTGGCCAGCGTGACGAACGACTCGACCTGCATCGGGTCGGTGACCCCGTACAGATACAGCAGGTCGCGGATGTCGCGCTCCTTGAAGCTGACCCGGCCGCATTCCATCCGGCTGATCTTGGAGTGCGACGCACGGATGGCTTCCCCGGCCGTCTCGCGGGACACGCCCGCGGCCTCCCGCAGCCGACGCAGCTGCGCGCCGAGCGCCATCCGCAGCACGGTAGGCCCACCACCGACAGCGGCCATGGACACCGGCTCGGTGCCCTTCACCGCGAAGTGATCGTCCGGTTGGGCGAGAACCATGAAGCGACCCTCCGTCGTTGAACGCACACAGTGTGCCATGACCCCCTGCCAGCACGGCAACCCCACCGAACGGTGCCGAACCAGGGTCACCCGAATAGCGGATTGATCATTGTCAGTCGACGGCCGCGCCGTCGGCCGCCACGGCAAAGATCGCCTGCCCGTTCGCGCTCGGGCCACTCCGTCCAGCACATCGTCGAACCCGACATCCTGGTCGTCTGCCGGTTCGCGCGCGAGCCGCTCACTGCTTCGGCGCACTCGCCACACGCGTGGTTTCTCCCCGCCGCCGCGGTGTGGTTTCGCCCCTCGCCACACGCGTGGTTTCGCCCCCCCGCGACGCCGTCGAGGGCACGCCTTCCTGCCCTGTTCGCCCGCCGAACGCCGCACGTCACGGGCCACGCGACGGATCGTTGACAGCGCCGTGACTCAATTGCGATTGCCGATGCACTTGCACCGAGAGTTGATCTCCGGCCACAGTAAGTGCTGGCAACGAAGCCGTGCGAGAATCACAGCCCGAATCGGACAGCACCACCGCACCGGACGTGCCGACAAGACGGGGGGCGCAGCGCACCATGACCACCGGGGACCGCGCCGACGTATCGATTCCGCTCGATCGGCCGACGGCCGCCCGTGCCTACGGCTGGCTCCTCGGCGGCAAGGACAACTTCGCCATCGACCGGGAGCTGACGTTCCAGATTCTCGAGGGATTCCCCGAGGCACTGGACGTGGCCAGGGAGAACCGGAAGTTCCTGTACCGCGCGGTGCGCTTCCTGGTCGAGGAAGTCGGCATCTCCCAGTTCCTGGACCTCGGCTGCGGCCTGCCGACGAACCAGAACGTGCACCAGGTCGCCCAGAAGTTCAATCCGGACGCGCGCGTGGTGTACGTGGACAACGACCCGATCGTGCTGGCGCACGGCCGCGCCCTGCTGGCCGACAACGACAACACCACGGTGATCACCGCCGACTTCCGGGAGCCGGAAGCGGTGCTGGAGCACGAGGAGACGAAGCGGCTGATCGACTTCTCGCAGCCGCTGGCGATCCTGTTCCTGTCCATCGGCCACCACTTGAAGGACGTCGACGACGTCGGCAAGGGCGCCAGGTACGCACTGCGCCACATCATCGACGACATCGCCGTCCCCGGCAGCTGCCTGGCCGTCACCCAGGTGGCCTGTGACGATCCGGCGCTCGGCGCGGTCATGAGCGAGCAGTTCAATGCGGCGGGCATCCCGTGGCAGACCCGCACACCGGCGGAGTTCGACGAGCTCATGGCAGGGCTGGAGCCGGTGGAGCCCGGCCTGGTCGACATCAAGCACTGGCGGCCGGACCCCAACCAGCCGGAGCTGGACCCGGTGCCACCGGAGCTGTATCAGTACGTCGGCGCCGCCGAGCGCAACAAGAACATCTACGAGTACGGCGGCGTGCTGCGCAAGCCGTAGCGAGGGACCCCCTGCACTGTCCGGACCGCCCGACCCACCGCCGCGCTGATCGCCCCGTCCGGGCACCGGCGGAGGGTTCCGTACGCCGGTGTCGCGGTCGCTGAGCCACCCGCCGAGGGATGCCATGCCACGGACCGGGCCGACCCATCGGCTCACCGGTACGGGCACCTTGCCCGTTTCGTCCGGCCCTGCCTGACCTGCTGGGCAGTCTTGTCAGACAAGCGTGTGACCGCGATTGACCCTTCGCACGCGCAATTCCTAGCGTGCCTCCCACGCCGCGGAAGCGGGTGGATTCGAGGACGAAGGGACACCCATGCGCTTTCCCACACGGTCCGGCCGCAGGCGGTGGCGGTCGCCTCTCGCGCTCACCATCGGCGTCGCCGCCACGGTCACGGTGCTCACGGGGCCGACGAGTTCGGCCAGCGCGCCACCGATCTACACCGACAGCAGCAAGCCGGTCGCCGTCCGGGTCGACGACCTGGTCCGCCGGATGACCACCGAGGAAAAGGCAGGCCAACTGCAGCAGATCGCGGTGGCGCGGCTGCAGGGTGACTGCCAGTGGAGCGGCGGCGAGCTGAACCAGCAGTGCATGAAGGAGGTGCTCGCCGACCAGCACGTCGGATCGATCCTCTCCGGCGGCGGCATGACTCCGGCCGAGAACACGCCGGAGGAATGGGCGAAGATGGTCAACACCATCCAGCGCTACGCGATCAAGCACTCGCGCCTCGGCATCCCGATCGTCTACGGCGTCGACGCCGTGCACGGCCACAACAACGTGCTCGGCGCGACCATGTTCCAGCACCAGATCGGCCTCGGCGCGACGTGGAACCCGAAGCTGGTCGCCGACGTTGCGCGCGCCACGCAGCGCGCGACCGCCGCGACCGGCACGGTGTGGAACTTCTCCCCCGTCGCCGACCTGGCACGCGACCACCGCTGGGGCCGCTACTACGAGACCTACTCGGAAGACCCGCTGCTGGCCGGTGACCTGGCCGCCAGCGCGGTGAAAGGCACCGAGGACGGCAGCAGCGGCCGCAAGGTCGCCGCGACGGTGAAGCACTTCGCCGGCTACTCGCAGCCGCTCAACGGCCACGACCGGGTCCCGGGCGACATGTCGCTGCGCTACTTGCAGGACACCATCCTGCCCGCGTACAAGGCGGCGATCGACGCGGGCGCGGACACCATCATGGTGAACTCCGGTGCCATCAACGGCGTCCCGGCGCACGCGTCGAAGTACCTGCTCACCGACGTGCTGCGCAAGCAGTGGGGCTTCGACGGCGTGGTGATCAGCGACTGGGACGACGTGGAGTACCTGGTCACCAAGTACCGGGCGGCGGCAAGCTACCCGGAGGCGGTGGCCAAGGTGATCAACGCCGGGGTGGACATGGCGATGGTCCCGCCGGACGACCGGGAGTTCCACCAGGCGCTGCTGAAGGCGATCAAGGACGGCCTGATCCCGCGCAAGCGGATCGACGAAGCGGTGCGCCGCGTGCTGACGCTGAAGTTCAAGCTCGGGCTGTTCGACGACCCGTACGTGGACCCGGCCAAGGCCGACAAGATCGTGCTGGGTGCGGACAAGAAGCTGGCCAGGAAGGCGGCCGCGGAGTCGGCGGTGCTGCTGCGCAACGAGAACGACGTGCTGCCGCTGACCGCCAAGGCGCGCAAGATCGTGGTCACCGGGCCGAGCGCGGACAACCTGCCCAACCAGCTCGGTGGCTGGTCCATCGGCTGGCAGGGCGTGCCGGACGGCGTCGAGGTGCCCGGCACGACGGTGGTGGAAGGCCTGAAGAAGGGCGCCCCGGCGGGCACCAAGATCAGCTACGTGGCCGACGCCGACAAGGCGGTCGCGCAGGCGAAGAGCGCCGACGCGGTGGTCGTGGTGGTCGGCGAGAAGCCGGGCGCGGAAGGCGAGTCGGACGCGCCGCGGCCCGCGCTGAGCGCCGAGCAGCAGGACCTGGTGGCGCGGCTGCAGGACACCGGCACCCCGGTGATCGAGGTGGTGCTGGCGGGCCGTCCGCTGGTGCTCGGCAAGGCGAGCGAACCGGATGCGCTGCTGATGGGCTGGCTGCCGGGCACCGAAGGCGGGCACGCGATCGCCGACGTGCTGTTCGGCAAGGTCAACCCGAGCGGCAGGCTGCCGGTGTCGTGGCCGAAGGCGCTGGGCAACGACCCGCTGTTCTACCAGCAGCTGCCCGGCCCGAACTCGGGCCCCGAGTCCAGCTACCACGTGGCCTACCCGTTCGGCGCCGGCCTGTCCTACACCACGTTCGCCACGGGCACGCCGAAGCTGAACAGCAAGGTGGTCGGCCCGAAGCAGACGCTGACCGTCACGGTGCCGGTGAGCAACACCGGCAAGCGGGACGGCGTGCTGGTCGTGCCGGTGTACGCCGCTCGCCCGTCCAGTGACGTGCTCTTCCCGGACAAGAAGCTGGTCGGCTACACCCGGGTGGAGCTCAAGGCCGGGCAGAGCAAGCAGGTGTCGGTGCAGGTTCCCATCGCCCGCTTGGCGGTGACCTCGGGCGACATCACCGGCACCGGCCCGAAGAAGGTGCTGCCGGGCGCCTACCAGATCGTGGTCGGTGACGCCAAGGCCGACTTCACGGTGCGGTAGCCCACGCCGACCGGAGCACGGGCGCCAAGGGCCCGCCGGGGTGCACAGCGCACCTGGCGGGCCCTTCACCTGTCCGGCATGACGCGCCCGGCACATCCACAGTGGACTCGCAGCCCTCCAGGGTCACAGTGGACTCGCAGCCTTCAGAGGTGCCGGCGAAAGCGCTGGTCAGACGCCTGCCCGGACGACCAAGGCCGACCGCACGCCGAGATTGTCCGGCGGCAGCCGGAGACGAACGAACACAAACGAACGACGCGCCGGCTGAACGGCCCCATCACCCGCCGGCCGGATCACGCGACCGGTCCACCGAACCCTTCACGCCGCAGTGAAGATCCGAACAGTTTTCGTGAAGGTCGTTCGCGGATGCTGACCGTGACAACCGGACGGCATGCGCGGAGGAGCCATGAAACGTCTTGCCCTGACGGTGTGCGCGACCGACCCGTGGCGACAGCGCGGCGTCATCCACCTGGTGTCCGGGGAACGGACGGACACCTCCGGCGCGGGCAAGACCGTCCCCGAGATCGTCGTCCTGCCGCCGCTGCGGCTGGCCGAGGCCGACGTGGCGGTGGTGGTGGCGGAGCGGGTGGACGCCAAGACGAACGAGATGCTGGCCAAGATCGCCAAGTTCGGCAGGGCGCGCACCGTGCTGGTGCTCAACGAGCTGGAGGGCCTCGATGTGCCGTCGGCGGTGCGGTACCGGGTGATCACCGTGCTGCCCGCCGCCGGGCTGACCGGGGAGGAGCTGCGGCAGGCCGTGCGCTCCGCCGCGACCGGACCGTTGCCTCCCGAGGAGGAGACGGTGCGGCTGGTCGAACAACTCGACCGGATCCAGCGCGGCCTGCTGCAGCCGGGCGGGGAGAACGCGCCGCAGCTGACACCGCGGGAACGTGCCCTGCTGCGTTTGCTCGCCGAGGGGTGCGACACCGCCGAGATCGCCGCCAAGCTGTGCTATTCCGAGCGTACGGTGAAGAACATCGTGCACGGCCTGCTCGAGCGGCTGAACTTGCGCAACCGGACACACGCGGTCGCATACGCGATGCGGGCCGGGGTGCTGTAGGACCACCGGCCCGCATCGCGGCCACATCACGTGGCAGGAGCCGCTGGGTCGCGGCCCTGCCTGCGCCGGGGAGCGCGTCAGGAAAGACCCGGTTCCGGTCAGGATTTCGCCGCCGCCCTGGCGTCCACCGGTGTCGCCGCGGCAAGCACCCGGTCGGCTCGGCGGCGGCATTCGTCCAACGTGACCTCGGCGAGCGCGGCCCGCACGGCGGGGATGGCCGTCGGCGCCATCGACAGGCTGGTGAAACCGAACCCGGCGAGCACCGGGGCGAGCAGCGGATCGGCGGCCGCTTCCCCGCACAGGCTGACCGGCTTGCCGAGCCGGCGCAGCGCGCCTGCCACCCGGGCGATCAGCTGCAGCAACGCGGGCTGCCACGGGTCGAGCAGGTGCGCGACGTCGCCGAGGGTGCGGTCGGCGGCGAACGTGTACTGCGCCAGGTCGTTGGTGCCGATGCTGACGAAGTCCACCACCTCGGCGATCTCGTCGATCCGCAGCGCCGCCGCAGGCACCTCGATCATCACGCCCACGCTGGACAGTCCGTGCTTGCGCGCCTGCTCGACGAACGCCGCCGCCTCGTCCGGGGTGGAGATCATCGGTGCCATCACCCGCACGTTGGCCTCGGTTTCCCCGGCCGCCGACGCGATGGCCGCGAGCTGGTCGTCCAGCAGCCGCGGCTGCACCGCGGCGGTGCGGTAGCCCCGAACGCCGAGCGCGGGGTTCGGCTCGTCGCCGAGCTGCACGAACGCCAGCGGCTTGTCCGAGCCCGCGTCCAGCGTGCGGATCACCACGTCCCGCCCGGGCAGCGCGGCCAGCAGCGTGCGGTAGGCCTCGCGCTGCTCGTCGATGCCCGGCGCGGAGGCCCGGTCCAGGAACAGCACCTCGGTGCGGAACAGCCCGACACCTTCGGCGTCGGAGTCGCCGGTGAGCGCGCTCAGGTTGTCCACCGAGCCGACGTTCGCCAGCAGCTGGACCCGGTGCCCGTCCGCGGTGCTGCCCGGGCCTTTGCTGCCGGCCAGCCGGGCAGCCAGCTCGGTGCGTTCCCGCTCCACCGCCTGCACCTCGTCGTCGGTGGGGTACCGGATCACCTCGGCGGTCTCCCCGACTTCCACCCGCACGACGACCGTCTCCCCGTCGGCCACGTCGGCCGCGCCCGGGCAGCTCACCACGGCGGGGATGCCCGCCGCCCGCGCGATGATCGCGCTGTGCCCGGTCGGGCCGCCGCGTTCGGTCACGATGGCCAGCACCTTCTCCACCGGCAACGTCGCGGTGTCCGCCGGGGCCAGATCACCCGCGAACAGCACGTAGGCCTCGTCCGGGTCCTCCGGCTGCGGCAAGCCGGGCATGGCCACGCCGAGCAACTTCGCGATCGTCCGGTTGGCCAGGTCCTCCAGGTCGCTGACCCGCTCGGCGAGGTAGCCGCCGGCGGCGCGCATCATCTCCTGGGCCTCGCCGATCGCGGCCCGGACCGCCCACGGCGCGGCGCGGCCGGACTCGACGGCGCGCTGCACCGAGCCACGCAGGCTCACGTCGCGGGCCATCATCGCCTGCGCCGCCAGCACGCCCGCCGCTTCCCCGGAGGCCCGCCCTGCGGTCTCCTCCAGCTCGTCGGCCACCTCGTCCAGCGCCTCGATCGCCCGGCGCAGCTCGGCGTCCCGGTCGGTCACGCTCGGCTCGGTCGTCGGCAGTTCCGGCGGCGGCACCATGCGGCGGGCGGGGCCCACGGCGAGGCCGGGGCTGGCGGCCAGGCCGGTCAACACCCGTGGTTCGGTGGCGGTCACGACTGCGCAGGCTCCTTGCTGTCGGCAGCGGACGCCGCGCCGGCGTCCGGGGCGTCCAGGTCGCGCGCGATCAGCTCGGCGAGCTGCCGCACCTCGCGCTCGGCCTGCTCTGCGTCGGCGGCGTCGGTGGACAGCACGACCTGCTCGCCGTGCTTGGCGCCCAGGCTCATCAGGGCGAGGATGCTCGCCGCGTCGACCGGGTCGGCGCCCGGACGGCCGATGCGGATCCCGACGCCGCGCTTCGCCGCCTCGGCGGCCGCGCCCGCCACGGCGGCCGCCGGCCGGGCGTGCAAGCCGACCCGGGAGCCGACCGTGACCTCGAGTTGGAACGTGGTGCCGGCCATGGTGATTCCTTCTTCCCTAACTTCTCCGGTGCTTGTCTGGCTGCCTGTGCTTGTCACGGACCGGTGTGGCAGTTCCTGGTGTGCCACGAGCCACCGAAGGTCACCGCGACGACTCGACGGTCACCTTGATCGCGCGGCCGTCGGCCACGGTCTCGATCGCCTCCAGCACGCTCTCCAGCGGCAGCCGGTGCGTGATCAGGTCGGCGACCGGGACCTCGCCACTGGCGATCAGCTCCAGCGCGCGCTTGTTGTGCGCCGGGCTGGACCCGTTCGCACCGACGATGGTCAGCTCGCGGTAGTGCACCAGGTTCGAGTCGCACGCGATGATCGGGTTGTCCTTGGGCAGACCGCCGAAGAAGCTGATCCGGCCCCGCCTGGCCACCATCCGCAGCGCGTCCTCCTGCGCCTTGCCGGACGCTGCGGCGGTGATCACCACGCTGGCGCCGCGGCCGTCGGTCAGCTTCAGCACCTCGTCGACCGGGTCGGTCTCCGCCGAGCAGATCGCCGCGTCCGGCTCGACCAGGTCGGCGGCCACCTTGAGCCGCTCGGCGTTCAGCTCGACCAGCGTGACGTGCTTGGCCCCGCGCGAGCGGGCCAGCCGCACGTGCAGGCAGCCGATCGGCCCGGCACCGACCACGACGACCGTGTCGCCTTCGCCGACACCGGCCAGCTCCTGGCCGTTGAGCACGCAGGCCAGCGGCTCGGCGACGGAGGCCTCCTCGAACGACAGGCCGTCCGGGATCCGGTTGAGACCGTCGACCGCGAGCACTTTGCGCGGCACGATCATGTACTCGGCGAAACCACCGTCGTAGTGGTAGCCCATCGATTCCTGGTTCGGGCAGATGGTCGGCCACCCTGCCCGGCATTCGACGCACTCGCCGCACGGGATCGCCGCGATCACCTGCACCCGGTCGCCGACCGACCAGCCCGTGACGCCGTCACCGAGCTCGACGATCTCACCGGCGATCTCGTGGCCGATCACCCGTGGCGGGACGATGTGGTGGTGGCCGTGCCGGGAGATCTTGACGTCGGTGCCGCAGGTGGAGCAGTTGCGCACGCGCAGCTTCACCTCGCCCGGGCCCGGGCTGGGCTCGGGTGCGTCCTCGAGCTTGATCTCGCCTGGCGCGTAGAACCGGGCGACCTTCATGCGTGAGCCTCCTGCTGATCGTTGCCCAGCAGCGACAGGACCGTCGCCGCGTCGGTGGCGGACCGCAGCACGGCCGCCTTGTCCGAGTCCATCAACACTTTCGACAGCGCCGCGAGAACCTCGACGTGTTCGCTGCCCGAGGCCGCGATCGCCACGCACAGGTGCACCGTGCCGGCGCCCCAGTCGACGCCGTCCGGGAACTGGACGACCGCGAGCTGAGTGCGCCGCACGTACTTGCGTGCCTCGTTGGTGCCGTGCGGGATGGCCACCCCTTCGCCGACGAAGGTGGAGACGACCTGCTCCCGCTCGTGCATCGCGGCCACGTACGGTTCGTCGACCGCGCCGAGGTCGACCAGCAGACGTCCGCACTGCTCGATCGCCTCGGCGCGGTCGGCCGCCGTGGCGCCCAACCGGATGGCGTCTGCGGTGAGGGTGTCAGTACTCAAGCTGACCGCCGTCCCGAATCGCCTTCTGCAGCTTGTCGAACACCGGGTCGCCGAGGAACATCGTGAAGCCGAGCACCGGCTTGTCCGGCTTGACCGCCTTGGCCCTGGAGACCAGCCCCTGCTGGCACAGCACCAGGTCGGCGTCGTCGGGGATCTGATTCACCGGCGAGTGCTGCACCTTCACCGAGTAGGGGGCCAGCGACGACGACAGCTGGCCGGCCAGCATGACGCTGCTGCCCATGCCCGCGTCGCACGCGACGACGACTTTCTTGATGGTGGATGCGTCCAATGTGCTCATGACGTTCAGCCCTTCTGCTTCGCGTTGCCGTCGACCTGTCCGCCCGCCGCGACTTGTTCCTGCAGTTCACGAGCCTTCTCCGCGCGGCCGAAGCCCAGCAGCACGGCGGCCACCAGGAACGACACCACGGTCGCGATCGCCACGCCCGCCAGCACGCCCAGGTGCCCACCCTTCGGGGTGACCGCCATGAGGGCGATGATGCTGCCGGGAGCCGGGGTGGCGGTGGTGCCCGCCTCGAAGACGACGAAGGTCAGCACGCCTGCCGCACCACCGGCGATGGCGGCCAGGATCAGCCGCGGCCGGGCCAGCACGTACGGGAAGTAGATCTCGTGGATGCCGCCGAAGAAGTGGATGATCATCGCGCCGGGGGCGGACGCGCGCATCATCCGCGGCCCGAACAGCAGGCAGGCCAGCAGGATGCCCAGGCCGGGCCCGGGGTTGGTCTCCATCAGGAACTGGATGGCCTTGCCGGACTCGGCCGCCTCGGCCGCGCCGAGCGGGCCGAGCACGCCGTGGTTGATGGCGTTGTTCAGGAACAGCACCTTGGCCGGCTCGATGATCAGCGAGGCCAGCGGCAACAGGCCGCTGTCCACCAGGAACTGCACGCCGCTGCCCAGCCACTCGGTGAGCGTGCGGACCACCGGCCCGATGCCCAGCATGCCGAGCACCGCCAGCGCGCCACCGATGATGCCCGCGCTGAAGTTGTCCACCAGCATCTTGAACGACGAGCTGGTGCGGTGGCCGATCTTGGTGTCGAACAGCTTGATCAGCCAGCCGCCGAGCGGTCCGACGATCATCGCGCCGAGGAACATCGGCACGTCGCTGCCGACCGCGACACCCACGGTGGCCACCGCGCCGACCACGCCACCGCGCTGGTCGTGCACCAGCCTGCCGCCGGTGTAGCCGATCAGCACCGGCAACAGGAACGTGATCATCGGGCCGACCAGCTTGGCCAGGGTCTCGTTCGGCCACCAGCCGGACGGGATGAACAGCGCGGTGATCAGGCCCCACGCAATGAACGCACCGATGTTGGGCATGACCATCGCGGCCAAGTTGCCGCCGAAACGCTGCACCTTGGTCTTGAGCCGGGACAGCGTGCTCTCGGTCGGGCCGGACGAAGTAGGCGACGGTGCCTCGTCTGCTCGAGTCATGGTCTCTCCTGCCGTCGGTGAGCAGTTAGTTGTGGTCGACCAGGAGCCGGTCGGCCGCGATCGTGGGGTGGATGGTCACCACGTCGGTGGTGACGTCCTCGGGTGTCGGCATGCGGGTGCCGGGCAGCGACACCGCGGCGGCCGCCCAGGCGAGTGCGGCGGTCAGCGCCCGCGGGCCGCTGGCCCCGCCTGCCAGGAAGCCGGCCAGCATGGCGTCGCCCGCGCCGACCGAACTGCGTGGCTGGGCGACGGCTTCGCCGTGCCAGGCCGCACCGCCCGGCTCGACAAGCACGGCGCCGTCGGGGCCCAGGCTGGCCAGCACCGAGCGGGCACCGGCCTGCTGCAGCATGCGGGCGGCCGCCACGGCGTCGCCGACGGTGAGCACTTCCCGGCCGGTGGCTTCCTGCAGCTCGGCTCGGTTCGGTTTCACCAGGTCGGGCCCTTCGGCGATGGCGGCGGACAGCGCAGGCCCGCTGGTGTCGACCGCGACCTTGACGTCGTGCGCGCGCAGCTCGCGGACCAGTGAGCCGTAGTAGGAGTCCGGGACACCGTCCGGGACGCTCCCGGCCACCACGACCCAAGCGGCCGTCGGCAGCTGGCTGATGACGCCGTCGCGGATCTGGGCGAGCTCCTCCTCGGTGAGCGCGGCGCCGCGTTCGTTGATCTTGGTGAGGGTGCCGTCCGGCTCCACCACGCTGATGTTCGACCGGGTGGGCTCGGCGACCGAGATGAGCACCGAGTGGATGTCGTCGGCCTCCAGCATCGCGGCCAGGTGCCTGCCTTCCGCACCGCCGACGGCCACCACGGCGCACGACGGGATGCGATGCGCCGCCAGCGCCCTGGTGACATTGATGCCTTTGCCGCCCGCCTCGACGTGCCCGCCGATCGCACGGACCAGGCCGCCCCGCTTCAGGCTGGGCACCTCGACCGTGCGGTCCACGCTCGGGTTCAGGGTGACGGTGAGGATCGTCCGCCCCGACGTGTCCCGGTCGCCGTACGACTCAGGAACCGCTCCTCCCACGCTGCCTCCTCCGGTCCTCGCCCTCGTGGGTGGACCGACCGTAGCACCGCAGATCTGTGTTTACAAGGGTTTCGCATAGTTTTTTGTTGCATCGGATTGATTTAGTTTGTATTGCCTGGTAGACGCGTACATTGCGGGTTGCCCGTTCGGCCAAGCGGCGGGTCCGTTGCGGTGGTACGGTGCAGTAACACCACGTAAACTCACAGAACCTCACCGCGAATCACACACGGAGCTGCGATGTATGCCGAGGAGCGCCAACAGCTGATCCTGGAGCGAGCTCGCAGCCACGGCAGGGTCGACGTGACCGCGCTGGCGCAGGAGTTCAACGTCACCACCGAGACGGTGCGGCGCGACCTGACCGCGCTGGAGCGGCATGGCGTGGTCCGGCGGGTGCACGGCGGGGCGATCCCGGTCGAGCGGCTGGGTTTCGAACCGGCCGTGTCCGCCAAGGACACCGTGATGACCGAGGAGAAGGAGCGAATCGCCAAGGCGGCGGTGGCGGAGATCCCGCCGGGCGGCGCGATCCTGCTGGACGCGGGCACCACCACGGCCCGACTGGCGAACATCCTGCCGACCGACCGTGAGCTCACGGTGGTGACCCACTCGCTGATCATCGCCTCGACGCTGAGCACCCGCCGGAACCTGACGCTGATGATGGTCGGCGGCAGGCTGCGTGGCCGGACGATGGCGATGGTGGACGGCTGGGCGCTGCACGCGCTGCACGAGACGTACGTGGACGTGGCCTTCATCGCCACCAACGGCCTGTCCGTGGAACGCGGCCTGACCACGCCCGATCCCGCCGAGGCGATGGTGAAGCGGGCGGCCATCGCGGCCGCGCGGCGGGTGGTGCTGCTGGCCGACCACACCAAGGTGGGCAACGACCACTTCGCACGCTTCGGCGAGCTGTCGCAGGTGGACACGTTCATCACCGACAGCGGCATCGACGACGAGGTGGCGGCCGAGATCGAAGCGGCGGGGCCGAAGGTCGTCCAGGCCTGACCCCTCCGCCCAGCCCGGCGTGCGGCCACACGTGGCTCACCTGGCCATGAAGGGACCGGTCAGGCCGTCCAGCTGGGCCCGTTCCAGCAGCTCGAGCGACGCCCGCAGATGGTCGAGGCAGGCGGGCAGGTCGTTGCGATCCAGCGCCCGCAACGCTTCCTCTCCCCGGCTGAGCCCGGCCAGCACGTCCAGGTAGCGCTCACCGGCCTGCGCGTCCCGTTGCTGGTCCACCGACAGCTGCAGCAGCTCGATCTGCCTGGCCAGCCGGTCGGCCAGGAGGCGGTGCGGACTGAGCCCTCGTGGCGACGCGCTCATCGCCCCCTCCTTCCGCCGGCCGGGAGCGGCCCGAGACGACCTGAGACGACCACTATGCCCCGGGCACCACCGTGGGGGCCGCCCGGCGCGGCGAGTGAAAATCGACGGTACCGCGGATGTGCCCGAAAGGGCCGACCTTGCGCGCGCGCACGCGCGCGAACACCGCCGCAGACCGGGTGTCCGTGGCAGAATCGCTCGGCACGCCGCGGGAGAGAGGCTCGTCGATGAGTGCACCGCTGCGCATCAGCCGCCTGGCCGCCGCGCTGCTCCTCGTGCTGGTGCTGTCCTGCGGCTGCTCCGGCGAGTCCGGCACCATCCGCCTCACCCTGGCCACGTTCGGCGAGTTCGGCTACCGGGAGCTGGTCGAGACGTTCGAGCGGGAGAATCCCGGCATCACCGTCGTCACCCGGGTCACCGACTTCGACAGCCATCACAAGGCGCTGGCCACCGCGTTGGGTACCGGCCGGGGAGCGCCGGACGTGGTGGCCATCGAGGAGCAATACCTGCCCAGCATGCGGCAGGCCGCGGACAAGTTCGTCGACCTGAGCACGTTCGGGGCGGACAAGCTGCGCAGCCGCTGGGCGGAGTGGAAGTGGGCAGGCGGGCTGGCCGGCGACAGGGTCATCGGTCTCGGCACCGACATGGGCGGGCTGGCCATGTGCTACCGGCGGGACCTGTTCGCCGCCGCGGGCCTGCCGACCGATCGGGAGGCCGTCGCACGGCTGTGGCCGACCTGGCGCGCGTTCGCCGGGGTGGCCGAGCAGTTCGCGGCATCGGCACCGGACGGCGTGCACTTCACCGACTCCGCGGCCAACGTGTTCCAGTCGATGGTCAGCCAGCTGGACCACAACTACTTCGCCACCGACGGCTCCTACGTCGCCGGGAGGAACGAGCGGCTGAAGCAGGCGTTCACCCTCGCGGGCCTGCTGGGCGCCCGCGGCCACACCGCGAAGGTGCAGCCGTTCACCCAGGAGTGGAGCACGGCGATCCGCTCCGGGAAGGTGGCCACGGTGTCCTGCCCGTCGTGGATGCTCGCGTTGATCCGCAACGCGGCAGGCCCGCACGGGGAAGGCAGATGGGACATCGCGACGGTCCCGGGGGGCACGGGCAACCGCGGCGGCTCCTACCTGGCGATCCCGGCGCAGACCAAGCACGCCCGCCAGGCGTACCGACTCGCCGAATGGCTGACCGCGCCGGAACAACAGCGCCGCTCGTTCCTCACCACCGGGCTGTTGCCCAGCTGCCCCGAGGTGTACCGCGACCCGGCCATCCGGTCCCGCCGGGACGAGTACTTCTCCAACGCCCCGGTCGGCAAGATCTACGCCGCGGCGGCGGACAAGCTGCGGCCCACGTTCCGCGGTGTCGACGACGCCAAGGTGCGGCCGCGCTTCGACGCCGCGCTCGGCCGGATCGAGGAAGGAGCGCTCGGCGTGCCGGAGGCCTTCCGGGAAGCGGTCGAGCAGGGCCGCGAGGCGCTGGAAGGAGGCTGACCTGACCGGACCTGCGGCGAAGCACGCGCCCATGGGCGGGCGCGCCGCCGGCTACCTGCTGCTGGCGCCGTTCCTCGTCGTGTTCGCGGTGTTCGGCCTGTTGCCGATGCTGTTCACCGCGTGGGTCTCGCTGCACGACTGGCATCTGCTGGACGGCCCGCGATCGTTCACCGGGACGGGCAACTACCTCCGGCTGCTGTCCGACTGGCGCTTCTACAACGCGCTGGGCAACACGGTGAGCATCTTCCTGCTGTCCACCGTGGTGCAGCTGCTGGCCGCGCTGGGACTTGCCGCGCTGCTCAACCGTCCGCTGCGGGCTGCCACCTGGTGGCGGGCGGGCGTGCTGCTGCCCAACGTCGTCTCCGTGGTGGCGGTCGCGCTGGTGTTCGGGCAGCTGTTCGGGGACACCAGCGGCACCGTGAACGCGGTGCTGCAGTCGCTCGGGCTCGATCCGGTCGACTGGCACGGCGACCGGTTGGCGGCCCACCTGGCCGTCTCCGTGATGGTCATCTGGCGCTGGACCGGGTACAACGCCCTGCTGTACCTGGCCGCCATGCAGTCGATCCCGCAGGAGCGCTACGACGCCGCCGCGCTGGACGGGGCGTCCCGCTGGCGCGCGTTCTGGTCGATCACCGTCCCCGGCATCCGGCCCACCATCCTGTTCACGGTGGTCATCTCCACCATCGGTGGCCTGCAGCTGTTCACCGAGCCGCAGCTGTTCGACCCGCTGGGCACCGCGGGCACCGGGGGCACCGACCGGCAGTTCCAGACTCTGGTGATGTACCTGTACGAGCGCGGGTTCACCGACTACGACGCGGGGTACGCGGCCGCGGTGGCCTGGGCCGTGGTGGCCGTCTCGGGCATCGTGGTGCTGGTCAACTTCGGCCTGGTCCGGCGCATGGTGGCAAGGAGCTGACCATGACCGCGACGGTGACCAGGCAGGTCAGGGACCGGCAGAGCACGCGCCGGACCCGGGACGCGTCCGGCTCCACCCGCAGCCCGGTGCGCTGGTGGGCCTACGCCGTCCTGGTCGCCGTCGGCACCGCGTCGATCTTCCCGCTGTACTGGTCGTTCGTCGTCGCCAGCAGCGAGGGAGCTGCCGCGTCCGGACTCCCTTCCCTGGTGCCGGGGCCCCACTTCCCGGACAACCTGGCCAGGGTGGTCACCACGGTCGACTTCGCCTTCGCCATGCAGAACTCGTTGATCGTGGCGAGCACGGTGGCAGCGGCCAACGTGGCCATCTCGACACTGGCCGGGTTCGCGTTCGCGCACCTGCGCTTCCCCGGCCGCAACACGCTGTTCCTGCTGGTGCTGGGCACCGCGATGATCCCGGCCCAGCTCGGCGTCGTCCCGCTGTACCTGGTGGTGTCGGATCTCGGCTGGTACGGCAGGCTGGAAGCGGTGATCGTGCCCGCGCTGGCCGGCGCGTTCGGCGTGTTCTGGATGCGCCAGGCATGCGAGGAGGCGGTGGACCGGGACGTGGTGGACGCCGCCAGGCTGGACGGCTGCTCGCTGCTGCGGGTGATCTGGCACGTGGTGCTGCCCGCGGTCCGGCCGCAAGCGGTGGTGCTGGCCATGCTGACGTTCATGTCCGCGTGGAACGACTTCTTCTGGCCGCTGATCGTGCTGGACCCGGTGGACAGTCCGACCGTGCAGGTCGTGGTGTCCGAATTGGCCAGCGGCTACTTCACCGACTACGCGCTGATGCTCACCGGTGCCACACTGGGCGTGCTTCCGGTACTGGCGGTCTTCGTGCTGCTGGCACGGCGGATCGTCACCGGGATCATGCACGGCGCGGGACGAGGCGTGAGGTGAGGCGGGATGACTGCGGTGACCCGGCCGAGCGGCGCGAGCACGTCACCACACGGCCTGACGTTCCCCGCGGGTTTCCGGTGGGGCGCGGCCACCGCCGCGTACCAGATCGAGGGCAGCACCACGGTGGACGGCCGCGGCCCGTCGATCTGGGACACGTTCGCCGCCAAGCCGGGGGCGATCCTCAACGGCGACACCGGCGAGCAGGCCTGCGACCATTTCCGCCGCTACGCCGACGACGTGCGGCTGATGGCCGAGCTCGGGTTGCCCTGCTACCGCTTCTCGGTCGCCTGGCCACGGGTGCAGCCGGACGGCCGCACCACCAGCGCCGCGGGCCTCGGCTTCTACGACCGGCTGGTCGACCAGCTGCTCGAGCACGGCATCGAGCCGATCGCCACCCTGTACCACTGGGACCTGCCGCAGGCGCTGCAGGACGAGGGCGGGTGGCCTGCCAGGGACACCGCGCTGCGCTTCGCCGACTACGCCGAGGCGGTCTACCGGGTGCTCGGCGACCGGGTGACCGACTGGACGACGATCAACGAGCCGTTCTGCTCGGCCTACTTCGGCTACGGCACCGGGATCCACGCGCCGGGCATCCGGGACGAGGCCGCCGCGCTGCGGGCCGCGCATCACCTGTTGCTGGCGCACGGGCTGGGCACCCGGTCGCTGCGCGCGGCTGCCACCGGCCCGCTGCGGGTGAGCATCGTGTTCAACCTCGGCTCGATCCTCATCGCCAGGGACGACCCGGAACACCGGGAGGCCGCGCGCAAGGTCGACGGCATGCAGAACCGGCTGTTCCTCGACCCGGTGCTGGGCGCCGGATACCCACCGGACGTGCTGGCCGACATCGCGTTCCTCGACGCGCTGGAACCGGCGATCCAGGACGGCGACCTGGACGTCATCGCCACCCCGATCGACCACCTCGGCGTCAACTACTACGGCCCGACCCGGTATGCGCCGTCCGGTGACCCCACCGCCCGCGGCACGTGCGACTTGCCGGGTGTGCGCGGGGTCGACACGCTGCCACCGCGCGGCAGGCTCACCGGGTTCGGCTGGGAGCAGGACCCGGATGCGCTGACCGATCTGCTGCTGTCGGTGTCCGAGCGCTGCGACGTCCCACTGATCGTCGCCGAGAACGGCGCTTCGTTCGCCGACGAGGTGATCGGCGACCGGGTGCACGACGCCGAGCGCACGCGCTATCTGGCCGAGCACATCCGCGCGGTGCACCGGGCGCTGCAGCTCGGCGCGGACGTGCGGGGTTACCTGGTGTGGTCGCTGCTGGACAACTTCGAGTGGGCGATGGGCTTCAGCCAGCGGTTCGGCATCGTGCACGTCGACTTCGCGACGCAGCGGCGGCGGGTGAAGGACAGCGGGTGGATGTTCTCCGAGGTGGCCAGGTCCAACATGCTGCCCGCCTCGGTGGCCGACCCGGACCCGGGCACCTACCGCCGCCGTCCGGTGGTGGACCGGGAACGCTGGGGGCTGGTCGCGCTCGGCTGAGCCGCCCGGTGCGCGGCGACGGCCGCGCGGGTGATGCCCAGCCGGGTGGTCACTCCGAGCACCCGCTGGATGCGCTCGACGTGCTTGCGCACCGCCTGCCGGGACAGCGACAACCGGTGCGCGACGTCGTCGTCCGGCCAGCCGTCGGCGACCAGTTCGGCCACGGTGACCTCCAGCGGGGACAACGAGTCGGCCGCATCGGGCCTGCGCAGCACTTCCGCCCTGCGCAGGCCGTAGGGGCGGAGGCGTTCCTCGGCCCGCGCCACGCACCACGCGGCGCCGAGATCCGTGGCGACCAGCAGGCTGTCGCGGAGTGCGCTGCGGGCTTCGGCTTCCCGGCCGGTCCTGGCGAACAGCTCGGCGGCGTCGGCCAGCACCATCGCGTACTCGTACCGCCGCCCGGCCTGCTGGAACCCGCTGGCCAATGCCGCCAGCTCGTCCGGTTCCGTGGCGAGCAGCCCATGGCACCACGTCGCTGCCGCCGTGGCCCGTCCCGGGGCGTCCTCCTGCCGCTGCCCCGCCTCAGCCACCTCGCACACGTCCTGCGCCAGATCGGTGCGCCCGGCTCGCAGCGCCAACCGGACCACGGCGGGCAGCCACTGATGGCGCGCCGCCCACGGCCGATCGAGCTCCAGCATCGGCTGCAGCGCCGCCAGCGCCTCCTCCAGCTCGCCGCGCCGTTCGGCGGCGAGCGCACGAGCGGCCATCAGGAACTCGGCGTGGTCCTTCTCGGCCCCGACGGAGAACGGGAGGTCGGCGGCGGCCCGCAGGTGATTCTCCAGCTGACGCTCGTCGTCACGCAGGCCGGCGATCAGGGCGGTCATGCCGTGCCGCAGCACGATCGCTCCCCTGCGGCGCAGCCCGTACAGGGTCACCTCGGACGCCGCCTGCGGCACGGCGTCCAGCTCGACGATCGCCTGGTCCCACCGGCCGAGCCAGAACGCGTGCACCGCGGCGGGCACCGGCAGCCCGGCCGAGCCGCGGCCGTCCCGGCGCACGATCAGCTGCCGGGCTTCCGCCATGCACCGGTCCGCTTCGTCGAAGCGATCGAGCGCATGCAGGGTGGCGACGCGATCGTCGAGCAGACTCACGTGCACATCGACCAGGTCCGGATGATCACGCACGGCGGCGAGGGCGGCGTCGACGTGGTGCAGTGCTTGCCGATGCCTGCCGCGGGCCGACTCCACCTGCCACAGCCGCCGCAGCGCGTGCACGGTGTCCAGCGGATCCGCCCCGGCATGCTGCAACATCGCGCGCGCATCGTTCTCGGCGTCCGCCAGGTCTTCGCACCCTGGGCGCTCGATCGAGGCGAGCAGCATCCGTTGTTGCGCTCGCCATCGCGGCGGCACGTCCGCGTCGTCGGCGGCCGAACGCAGCGTCAGGCAGGCTTGCCCCGGCACCCCGCGCACCGCGTCCAGATAGGCCAAGAGCAGGCGCATCTCCGCAGCGGTACCGGCATCCGTGGTCATCGCCAGCACCGCCCGCGCCTCCGCGTCGGCCCGTCTTCCCAGCCAGAACCGGAGCCGGGCGAGCCGTGCGGTCAGCACTTCCCGGGTACGCTCGTCGGCCACGACCACCCGCACCGCACGTTCCAGCAGGTCGGCCGCCAGTTCCGGGGACCGGCGGGCGACGGTGTCGCTGTGCTGGAGCAGCCAGTCGATCGTCCATGCGTCGGGCTCCACCGGGGCGGCAAGCAACTGCTGCGCCACCCGGTCCGGATCGCTGCCGGCGGCAGCCAAGGTGCGGGCGGCTTGCCGATGCAGCGCCACGCGCACCGCTTTCGGCATGGCCTCGTGCAGGGCCTGCCGCACCAGCGGGTGACGGAACGCGAACCGGTCGCCCGCGTCCCGCAGCACCCCGGCCGCGACCGCCTCCTCGACCGGGCCGATCAGGTCGGACACCGGACGGGCCGTCGCGGCGGCGACCTCACCGAGGTCGAACTCCTGCCCGAACAGCGACGCCCAGCGCAGCACGTCGCGTGCGGGTTCGCCCAGAAAGCCGAGCAGGCCGGTCAACTCGGCCGACACCCAGCCCAGCGCCCGGGGGACCGCATCACGGTCCACCTCGGCCAGGCCGTCGTCGACGCGCAGCCCGCCTGCGCGCCGCAGCCCGTCGATCATCAGGTGGATCAGCCGCGGATTGCCCACCGCCCCGGCCACCACGTCGAGCAGCGTCACCGACGGCTCGGCACCGGCCAGCGCGCACACCAGTTCGGCGACTTCGTCCTGATCCAACGGCGGTATCCGCACCGGACCGCCGAACGCCGCGCGCACCCGGTCGACCGCGTCGCGGCGAGGCACCGGCCGGGCCGCCGCCAGCACCAGCAACGGGGCCCGCCGCGTCATGCGCACCAGACGGTGGCAGGCCAACAACGACGCTTCGTCCGCCCATTGCACGTCGTCCAGCACCACGACCAGCGGCCGGTGCGCACACAGCTGGTCCACGATGGCAAGCAGCCGCTCGATGGCGATGCGCTCGGCGTCCCCGGTCCGTCGCGCCCCGTCCCGCTGACGCAGCTCGCGAGCCAGCTCCCGGCGCTGCGGATCCGGCGACCTGGCGTCCACGCCGAAGGCTTCCAGCAGCATGCCGAGCGGGAACCGGCCGCTCAGCTCGTCCCCCGCGGCCCACACGACCGGGCAGGCGTGGCCGGCGTGGTCCAGCACGGCGGCCAGCAGCGCGGTCTTCCCGCACCCCGGCTCGCCCTCGACCCACACCGCTCCGCCCCGTCCCTCGGCGAGCCGGACGAGGTGGTCCCGTAATGCCGCCATCGCCTGCGCACGGCCGACGAACGGCGCCGGAGCCGACGGCCGCAAGCCGGCGTCCTGCCACGGCGAGAGCGACCGCATGTCTTGCTGGATCGCCTCACGCACCGAGCGCAGTGCCGGACCCGGTTCGATGCCCAGTTCGCCGGCCAGCACCCGCTCCGCGTCCGCGTAGACCGCAAGCGCCTCCTCGCTGCGGCCGCCGGCGTGCAGCGCCGACATCAGCAGGCCGCGGGTCCGTTCCCGGGTCGGATGCTCGGCGACCAGCCTGCGCAGCTCGTCGACCACCTCCTCGGCCCGCCCGGCGGCCAGCGCGGCCTCCGCCCGGCTTTCCACCGTCGCCAGCCGGATCTCCGCCAGCCGAGCTCGGTGCCGGGCGGCGAACGGCCCGCCGACGTCCGCCAGCGCTTCGCCCCGCCACAACGCCAATGCGTCGGACAGCAGCCGGTAGGCCTCCTGCCAGCGATCCTCGGCCGCACACTGGGCGGCGCGCTCGCGCATGTGCTCCAGCCGCACCACGTCGATGCGCGCCGGATCGACCCGGAGCTCGTAACCGCCGCCCGCCGAGACCAGCACTTCCCCGCTGGACCACCGTGACCGGCGCGGCTCCAGCACGCGGCGCAAGTCCGAGACGTAGGTGTAGAGGCTGCCTTCCACGGTGGCGGGCGGATCGTCACCCCACACCGCCTCGATCAGCTCCGCCCGGCTGACCGTCTGCCCGGCGCGCATCGCGAGCACGGCGAAGACCGCACGACGGCGGCCCGAGCCGAGGTCGAGCACCTGCTCGCCACGGCGGACGCGCAACGGACCGAGCAGCTCGATGTCCAGTCCGCGCTGTTCCTCCGGCATCTCGTCCCCCTCCGCGGCCGGTTCAGTATGGCCCAGCCCACAGCGGCCGGGAAGGCGCCGAGCAGAACCTCCGCCAAATTGTGAAGAAATTTCATGAAGGTGTCGTGAAGACTTCGCGGAGGACACTGCGGGCAGACTGCGGGCACCGCAGGACACCGGACGCGAGATGTCGTATGGCGACCCGTGGAGGGACGGCAATGGCGCACGTACGGGTGGCGATTTTCGCCTCGGACCCGCTCACCGAGGCCGGTCTGCGCGGCTGTCTGCGCGAACGCGGCGAGCTGAGCGTGCTGGACGACCCGCCGCCCGGGGACGCCGACGTGATCGTGGCAGCCATCGACGAGCTGAACGCGCCGATGCTGACCATGCTGCGCAGGTGGGCCGACACCGCGGGCCGCCCGGTCGTGCTGCTGGTCAGGGAGCTGTCCGAAACCGACCTGCTGCACGTCATCGAGCGGAAGGTCGTCGCGGTCGTCCCGCGGACCGCGGCACCGGACGAGCGCGTGGTCCAGGCGGTGCTGACCGCCGCCAACGGCGGCGGCCTCCTCCCACCGCGCCTGCTGGGCAGCCTGCTGCGGCACTTCGAGAAGCTGCACCGGGAAGTGCTGGCGCCACGCGGGCTCAGCTCGTCCGGCATCACCCCCCGCGAAGCCGACGTGCTGCGCCTGATGGCCGAGGGCCTGGACACCGCCGAGATCGCGGAGAAGCTGTGCTACTCCCAGCGCACGGTGAAGAACGTGCTGCACGGCCTGACCAACCGGTTGCACCTGCGCAACCGGGCGCATGCGGTGGCACACGCACTGCGAGCCGACGTGATCTGACCACGGCGTCCCGAGTCCCGGCGCGGCGGAAGAAGAACGCGGCAGGCACGTCCCGCGCAGCCGGTCAGCGGATCGACTCGGCGGGGCTGCGCGGCTTCGGCTCCCGCTCGGCGAGCACCAGCTGCGGGAGC
Source organism: Thermocrispum agreste DSM 44070 (assembly GCF_000427905.1). GTDB lineage: Bacteria > Actinomycetota > Actinomycetes > Mycobacteriales > Pseudonocardiaceae > Thermocrispum > Thermocrispum agreste. The sequence continues at coordinate 334,613 of NZ_ATYX01000007.1, forward strand.
TGCTCGGCCAGCGCGGCACGCGACTCCAGCCGGAGCGCACGCAGGATCCGCACCACGTGGGCCTGCACGGTACGTCGCGGCAGCAACAGCTCGGTGGCGATCTCCGGATTGGACTTGCCACGCGAAACCAGTTCGGCGATCCGCCGCTCCACCGGCGACAGCGACTCCCAGCCCGCGCGCGGCCGCGGCACGCTGTCCACCTGGCCGACGTGCACGTCGTAGGCGGCCAGGCGATCCGCCGCCCGGCGCTGGTCCCACCTGGCGGCCAGCCCGCGGTAGATCTCGACCGCCTCCCGCAGGCACTCCCTTGCCCGCTCCGGCCTGCCCGCTTCCGCGTGCAACTCGGCCAGGTCCTCCAAGGCCCAGGCCAGCTCGACGACCCGGCCCGCGGCGCGATGGTGCGTCACCACCGCGCTGCCCGCCTCGGCGTCCCGGTCGATGAGCGCTCGGCACCACTGCAGGGCGGCCGCGGCCCTGGCGGGCACCTTCTCCCGATCCGCTTCGTACTCGCACGCCGCCAGCGCAGCGCGCGCCGCTTCCTCGTCACCGAGCTGCCGGGCGAGCCGCGCGATGCCCGGCAACCACTGATGCCGCAGCATCATCTGCGCGTAGTCGACGTTGAGGATCGGCGAGAGGATGGCCAGCGCCCGCCGCGGCTCGCCTGCCTGTTCGGCCGCCAACGCCTGCGCCACCAGCAAAAAGTCGACGCTCTCCCGCTCGGAGCGGGTCGTGGGGTCGTGCACCGCGGCGGCGTCCAGGTGGTTGGCCGCGCGCCGCCGGTCGTCCCGGTGCCCGGCGATCAGCGCCGCCACGCCGTGCAGCAGCAGCGCAGCGGGTCCCGGCTCCCGCAGACCGTAGAACGAGATCTCCGGCCCGTCCTCGATGACCGTGTCCAGCTCGGCCATCGCCTCGTCCCAGCGGCCTTCCCAGTAGTAGTGCACCGCCGCCGACACCTGCAGTCCGCTGGGCAGCGAGTGCTGCACGGAGATCTCGCGCGCCGACCGCAGCGCCTCGCGTGCCTCGGGCAGCCGGTCGAGGTTCTGCAGCGTGAACATCCGGTTGTCCAGCAGATCGAAGTGGATGTCGGCCAGGTCGGACCGGTCGCGCACCACCTCAAGCGCCCGGTCGACGTGGCGCAGCGCCGCTTCGTGGTCGCGTCGCAGCGAGCAGATCTGCCACAGCGTCTGGTGCGCGTGTGCCAACAGGTAGGCGTCCCCGGTGCGCTCCGCCGTCGCGCACGCCGCTCGCGCGTCGGCCTCTGCGGCGTCCAAGTCGGACAGATCGCCGCGCCGGAAGTTCACCAGCAGCGCCAGGTGCCGCGAACGCCAGATGTCCGGCAGCTCCGGGTCGGCCATGGACTCGGCGATGACCTCCTGCGCCAGCGCGGTCCGCCCGCTGCGATGCAGCATCGCCGCGTACAGCTGGCGCAGCTCGGCGGTCCGCTCCGGTTCGGTGGACAGCTCGATGGCCTGCCGTACCCGTTGCAGCGTCGTCTCGGGATCGCGCGCCAGGCGGAAGAGCACCTTGGCCAGCGCCTCGCTGAGCAGTTCCCGGTGCCGGGCGTGCAGCGTCGGGATGTCGACCACCCGCTGCAGCAGGTCGACTGCGATGTGCGGGGTGCTGTGCGCCAGCTCGGCGCTGTTCGCGACCAGCCACTCCCCGACCCAGGCGTCGATCGCGTTCGGGGCGGCGATCAGCTGCTCGGCCACCCGGCGCACCGGTGCCCCGCCCGCGGCCAGCGCTTCGGCCGCCTGCCGGTGCAACGCCGACCGCATCGCCGCCGGGATGTCGGCGTAGAGCGCCTGACGCAGCAGCGGGTGCCGGAACCGCAGCTGCAGGCCCGCGTCGACGACGATGTCGGCGGCAACCGCCTCCTCGAAGACCGCGACCAGGTCGGCAGGAGTGCGACGGGTCACCGCCGCGACGTCGTCCACGGTGAACTCCGGCCCCAGCAGGGCGGCCATGCGCAACGTGTCGCGGGTGGCTTCGCTGACGCCGTCCAACGTCCTGCCCATCGCGGCGATCAGCGAGGTCGGCGGCTCGTAGGCCCGCTCGTCCACCTCCGCCACGCCGTCGACCACCTCGATGGCGCCGCTGCGCAGCAGGCCGTCGACCATCTCCCGCAAGTACAGCGGGTTGCCTTCCGCCCGGGCCGCCAGATCGAGCAGCCCGCGCCCCGGCCGGGCGCGCACCCGTGCCGCGACCAGCTCCCGGCTCGCCGCCGGGTCGAGCGGCGCCAGCGTCAGCGTGGTGTGGCCGCGGGCGCTGACCCGCTGCCGGAGCTGAACCAGATCCGGCCGGTTCGGTGCGGGCCGGGCCGCCCCGACGAGCAGCAGCGGCAGCTGGCGGCTGGCCGCCGACAACCGGTGCCACACCAGTACCGAGGCCTCGTCGGCCCACTGCATGTCGTCCAGCACCAGCACCTGCGGGGCTTCCGCGCACAGCGTGTCGACCAGGGAGAGCAGGCTGTCCACCGCCGCCAGCATGGGATCGGCAGCGCCGGTCAGGTCGGTGTGCTGGGTGCCCTGCAACTGCTTGGCCAGCGCCGCACGGCGCGGATCGGGCGAATGCACGTCGATGTCCAGGCACTCCAGGACGACCTGCAACGGGAAGCGCTGGGCCAGTTCGTCGGCGACCGCCCAGGACAGCGCGCAGCCGCGTGCTTCGACGTCGGCCAGCGCGGTGCCGAGCAGTTCCGACTTGCCGATGCCCGCCGCGCCCTCCACCCAGACGGAATGGCCGCGCCCTGCCACCAGCGCGTCGACCTTGGCCCGCAGCAACCTCAGCTCCTCGTCCCGTCCGAACAACGGAGCGGGCTCACCGGCCGGCTCCGGCGCATCTGCGGCTTCCGTTCGCGGGGAAACCTTCGCGGGCTCGCGGCGGGGCCCGGCCAGCTCCGGGTCGCCTGCCAGCATCCTGTCGTTGAGCTCCTGCAAGGCGGGTCCCGGCCGGACACCCAGCTCCTGCTGGAGCACCCGGCGTGCGTCGTGGAACACCTCCAGCGCCTCGGCCTGCCTGCCGTCGCGATACAGCGCCAGCATCAACAGCGCCCGCAGTGACTCGCGCAGCGGATGGTCGGCCACCAGTGCGGCCAGCTCGGCGGCCACGTCGGCGTGCTCGCCGACCTCGAGCAGCGCGGCGGCCCGTCGTTCGTGCACGTCGATGCGCCGCTCGAGCAGCCGCTGCCGCTCCTGCTCGGCGAACGGGCCAGGAACGCCTCCGAACGGCTCCCCGCGCCACAGGCCCAGCGCGGCGGTGTAGGTGTCGGCGGCTTCGCGGTGCGACCCGGATGCCGCGGCCTGGTCGGCGGCCTGGCGCAGCCGGTCGAACTCGGCCAGGTCCAGCGCACCGGGCGGCAGCCGCAACCGATAGCCGCCCTGGCCCTTCTCCAACGGTTCACCGGCTGGCGCCAGGCACCGGCGCAGGCCGGACACGTAGGTGTAGACGCTGCCGTCCGCGCTGGCCGGCGCCGCATCGCCCCACACCGCGTCGATCAGCTCCCGGCGGCTGACCTCCGCACCGGCTCGCGCGGCCAGCGTGGCGAACACCGCCCGCTGTCGGGCGGGCCCCAGCGACAGCTCCACGTCCCCGGCACGGGCACGAACCGGACCGAGCAAGTCCACCCTCAGCTGGCCGCCCCGTCCGTCACCGCGTGCCATGCCAGCCCTCCGACAGCCCGCACTTGTCAACCCGTCACCGGCACACCATCCGGTGAACATTGGTCCCGGCGTGCCGGAGTGTAGCGGGTGATCACCTCGACGTGACCCGACGAAAGGGTGCAAGAAAGTGCAAGCTCGATTCGATTCAGTACGGCGCGCCGGGCACCCCGGCCGTCCGGTCCGGCGGCCCGGCGGGAAGCCTGCCTGCTGGCTCGCGGCGGCTCAGCCGACGGCTCGCCAGCGCATTCGGCAGGAGCCGTCCAGCAGCACCACGTTGCCGTCGTCGGTGACCAGCAGCCACTCCACCGGCTGGCCTGCGGTGCCGCTGGACCACACCGGCCAGTCGCCTGCGTCGTAGAGCACCAGGTCCCCGTCCAGCATCAGGGTCAGGCCGCCCGCCGGAATGCCCGCGCTGCCGACCGACCACACCGGCTTGCCGGTGCTGTCGGCCAGGAGCAGCTCGCCGTCGTCCCGATGGGTCAGGGTGAACCGGCCCGCCGGGCTGGACAGCGACGACCGGCACAGCCAGTCGCCCCGCTGCAGGCAGCCCGCGCCGGAGAGCACCTGCTCGCGCCACATCGTCGCGCGGCTTGGCCGCGTCTTCGTCGACGCCGTCACGCCGTGACCCGCACGTAGTCGACCAGCATCCGCTGCGGGAACTGGGTGCTGCCGTCGGGATCGCCCGGCCAGTGCCCGCCGACCGCCACGTTGAGGATGAGGAAGAAGTCGTGGTCGAACACCCAGCGCCGACCGCCGAGGTCGGCGGGCGTGCGCACCTGGTACACGTGCCCGTCGACGGACCATGCGATGCGGTTCGGTGACCACTCGACGGCGAAGACGTGGAAGTCGTCGGCGAACTGCTGACCGTTCGGCAGCGTGTAGGCCGCGCCGATCCCGCCGCCACCGGAGTAGCCGGGTCCGTGGATGGTGCCGTGCACCGTGGACGGCTCCCTGCCGATGTTCTCCATGATGTCGATCTCGCCGCAGTCCGGCCAGCCGACCTGGCCGAAGTTGTCGCCCAGCAGCCAGAACGCGGGCCAGATGCCCTGGCCGCGGGGGATCTTGATGCGGGCTTCGAACCGCCCGTAGGTGGTGCGGAACTTGCCCGCGGTGGTCAGCCGGGCCGAGGTGTATTCGCACCGGCCGTACCAGCACCGGTAGTCCGCCGGGTTTTCCTTGCGCGCGGTGATGACCAAGTTGCCGTTGCCGTCGTGCACGGCGTTGCGGGTGCTGTCGGTGTAGTACTGCCGTTCCGCGTTGCTGGGGTTGTCGCCGGTGTCGAAGTACCACTTCGACGTGTCCACCGGGGTGCCGGCAGGGGCGTCGAACTCGTCGGAGAACACCACGTCGGCGGCCAAGGCGCGCGGCGTCCCGGACGTCACGGTGACCGGCGCGGACACCGTGGCGGTCATGACCAACGAGCTCATCACCGCGAGCGCGGAGCGGCCGATCGATTGCATGGCGGCGGGTCACCTTCCCGAGGTCGACAGCGCGCAGCGTGATTGTCCAGCCGACGGGTGATCGTCGGCGCTGGCAGCCTAGCGGTTTGCCTCGAAGGCCCGGCAGGTTTGCCCTCGGTTGCCCCGCGGCATGACCGTGGGCGAGCGCCAGGCCGGAAGCGACTTCGCCAACGGCCGCCCGCTCCAGCCCGGCCGGAAATGCGGCCACGCGGTCGCATACCCCGCGTTCCACACCCCCCGATCCGGTGGTCAGCCGCGGTCGTCACCTTCCTGCGGATCCCACGCCAGCAGCCGCACTTTGGCCACCGTCCGGACGTGTGTGCGCATGGCCTCGGCCGCCCTGTCCGGGTCGCCCGCCCGGATCGCCTCCAGGATCGCCCGGTGCTGCGCCATGGACTGGTGCGGCCGCTCCGGCTGGCGCAGCGACTCGTTCCTGCTCTCGGCGATCTGCACCGAGATCGAGCGCATGAACTCGGCCAGCAGCCCGCTGCGCGCGGCCGCGGTGATCGCCTCGTGGAACCGCCGGTCGCCCTCGATGCCGTAGCCGCCGTCCTCGATCTCGGCCGCCATGTGCTCCAGCGCGGCGTCCATCGCGGCCAGGTCCTCGTCGGTGCGCCGCATGGCGGCCAGCTCGGCCAGCTTCGTCTCCAGCGCCTCGCGCGCCTCCAGCACCTCGGGCAGCCTGCGGCGGCGTGCCATCATCTCGTCCACCGTCTCGACGGCCAGCCGGTCGGCGCGCAGGTAGGTGCCGCCGCCGTGCCGGGACTCGACCAGTCCCTGCACCTCCAGCACCACGATGGCCTGCTTGACCGATGCACGGCTGACCCCGAGCCGCTCGGCCAGCTCCCGCTCACCGGGCAGCTTGTCGCCCGCGCGCAGGCCCGCCTCCTCGACATGCGCCTTGATGCGCTCGATGACCTGCTCGTACAGCCGCAGCCGGTTCACCCGGCTCAGGGCCCCAGACACCGGAACTACCCTTCGCTCGTCGATCGGCGCAGCGCGTACCGACGCTCGACCACGGACAAACTGGATAAGCCACTCTACCAATGAGACCTTGACAGTGACGCCGCTCACGAGACAAAGTGGCTCATCCACTAATCCACTCAGCCACCAGTCCGTTGGCGACGCCAAGGAGGACGGTCGTGTCCGCGGAAATGATCTCGATCCTCGTCCTCGCCGTGATCTTCGTGCTGGCCACGACGCTGTCGATCAACATGGGCGCGCTCGCCTTCGCGGGCGCCTTCCTGGTCGGCACGCTGGCCGGTGGCCTGGATTCCGACGGCATCTTCGCCGGCTTCCCCGGCGACATCTTCGTCGTGTTGGTCGGCGTCACGTACCTGTTCGCCATCGCCCGCGCCAATGGCACGACCGACTGGCTGGTCGGCGCCGCGGTGCGCCTGGTCGGTGGCCGTATCGCGCTCATCCCGTGGGTGATGTACGTGATCACCGCGGTCCTGACCGCCATCGGCGCGCTCAGCCCGGCCGCGTGCGCGATCGTCGCCCCGATCGCCCTCGGGTTCGCCGCCCGGTACGACATCAGCCCGCTGCTGATGGGTGCCATGGTGGTGCACGGCGCGCAGGGCGGCGGCTTCTCCCCGATCAGCGTCTACGGCTCGATCGTCAACGGCATCGTCGAGCGCAACGACCTGCCCGGCAGCCCGACGGTGCTGTTCCTGGCGTCGCTGATCATGAACACCGCCATCGCGGCCGTGCTGTACGTGGTGCTCGGTGGCACCAGGCTGCCGCGGCGGGAGCTGGCCAAGGTCGGCGCCGGTTCGGACGTGCCGTCCGGCGGGTCGGCCGGTTCCGGCGGTGACGGGCAGGACGACCCGCTGCCGCACGAGCGCCGCATCCCGCTGGACGCGCCGAAGATCGCCACGCTGCTCGGCCTGGTGGCACTGGTGGTCAGCACCCTGGTGTTCGAGCTGGACGCCGGCCTGACCGCGATCACGATCGCCGTGGTGTTGAGCGTGCTGTGGCCGAACAGCACCAGGAAGGCGGTCAGCGAGATCACCTGGCCGACCGTGCTGCTGATCTGCGGTGTGCTCACCTACGTCGGCGTGCTGCAGGAGATCGGCACGATCGAGTACGTCGGCAACGCGGTCAGCAACGTCGGCATCCCGCTGCTGGCGGCCGTGCTGTTGTGCTACATCGGCGGCATCGTCTCGGCGTTCGCCTCGTCGGTCGGGCTGATGGGCGCGCTGATCCCGCTCGCCCTGCCGTTCCTGGCGCAAGGCACCATCGGCCCCATCGGCATGGTGGCCGCGATCGCCGTCGCGTCGACCATGGTGGACGTCAGCCCGTTCTCCACCAACGGCGCGCTGGTGCTCGCCAACGCCAAGAACGTCGACCGTGACCGCTTCTTCAAACAGTTGATGGGCTACGGCGCGATCGTCGTCGCGGTGGCGCCGCTGGCCGCTTGGCTGGTTCTCGTCGTCCCCGGCTGGGGCTAGGAGGAATGTGCATGACCACGCACCTGCTACCCGATTTGGCCGACGTCTCCCGTCGCGGTGACCGCGTTGCCCTGCGGTTCGGCGACACGGCGTTGACCTACCGGGAGCTCGCCGCCGTCGCCGCCGGCACGGCGAGCCGGCTGGCCGGACTGCGCCGTGTGGCGGTCTGGGCCACTCCCACGGCCGAGACGTGCGCCGCGGTGGTCGCCGCGCTCGCCGCGGGCGTGGCGGTGGTGCCGATCAACCCCAAGATCGGCAAGCGGGAAATGTCGCACATCGTCGGCGACGCCGAGCCGGACCGGGTGCTGGCCGCTCCCGGTGCCGAGCTCCCGGGCGAGCTGGCCGGCCTGCCGCGCATCGACGTGACGCTGACCCCGCCCGCGCAGCCGGGTCCGTGGCCTGCCGAGCCGCCTGCCTCCACTCCCGCGTTCATCGTCTACACCTCGGGGACGACCGGCCCGCCGAAGGGTGTGGTGCTGCCCCGGCGCGCCCTCACCTCGAACCTGGACGCGCTGGCCGAGGTGTGGGAGTGGACGGCGGACGACGTGCTGGTGCACGGGTTGCCGCTGTTCCACGTGCACGGGCTGATCCTCGGCGTGGTCGGCCCGCTGCGGCGTGGCTGCACCCTGCACCACGTCGGGAAATTCTCCACCGAGGCGGTCGCGGCCGAGCTGGCCGGTGACGCCACCATGCTGTTCGGCGTCCCGACCATGTACCACCGGCTGGCCGAGGACTGCGCCGCCGACCGGGAGATGGCCGAGGCGATCGGGCGGGCCCGGCTGCTGGTGTCCGGCTCGGCCGCCCTGCCCGCCACCGAGCACCAGCGCATCGAGCAACTCACCGGACAGCGGGTCATCGAGCGCTACGGGATGACCGAGACGCTGATGAACTGCAGCGTCCGGTTCTCCGGCGACCGCCGTCCCGGCACGGTCGGGCTGCCGTTGCCGGGTGTCGACCTCCGCCTGGTCGACGACGACGGCAACCCCATCCCGGAGCAGGACACCGACGCCGTCGGCGAGATCGAGGTGCGGGGCCCGAACCTGTTCCTCGGCTACCTCAACCGGCCGGACGCCACGGCGGAGGCCATGCACGACGGGTGGTTCCGCACCGGGGACATGGCCAGGCGCGACCCGGACGGCTACGTCCGCATCGTCGGCAGGCGTGCCACCGACCTGATCAAGAGCGGCGGGTACAAGATCGGCGCGGGCGAGATCGAGAACGTGCTGCTCGACCACCCGCAGGTCGCCGAGGTCGCGGTGACCGGGGAGCCGGATCCCGACCTGGGCGAGCGCATCGTCGCCTGGGTGGTGGCCAGGGACGAGCGGCCGAGCGCCGACGAGCTCATCGCCCACGTGGCCGAGCAGCTCGCCGCCCACAAGCGCCCGCGCGAGGTGCGCTTCCTGTCCGCGCTCCCCCGCAACGACATGGGCAAGGTGATGAAGCGTGCGCTCCGTGCTTGACCACGTCGTCAGTGACTTCACCCCCCTCCCCGCCCCCGGTGACGACCACGGCCGCGACGGCCCGCTCGGCTGGCCCGGATACGGCGACCAGCGCGACCGCGCCGAGCAGCAGACGGGCGCGAGCGAAGCGGTCGTCTGCGGCCGTGGTCGTCTTGCCAGCCGGGAGGCGATCGTGATCCACTTCGAGTTCGGCTACCTGGGCGGCTCGCTCGGCGCCGGAGCCGGTGCCCGGATCGCCGACGCTTTCGACCGGGCAGTGGCGGAACGGCTCCCCGTGGTCACGTTCATCGCCTCGGGTGGCACCCGGATGCAGGAGGGCATGGTCGCCCTGCGGCAGCTGCAGACGCTGGCCCACCACTGCGTGCGCCTGCGCGACCACGGGCTGCCGCACGTGGCGGTGCTGAACGATCCGACGACCGGCGGCGTGTGGGCCACCCTCGGATCGTCGGCGGACGTCGTCGTGGCCCTGCCAGGAGCTCAGGTCGCCTTCGCCGGGCGGCGGGTCCGCTCGGGCCCGGACGCCGACGACCCGGTCTACACCGCCGAGTCGCACTGGCACGCCGGGCAGGTCGACGAGGTGGTCGGCGCGGACGAGCTCGGTGCCTGCGTGGCCGAGTGGCTGGAGCTGCTGACCGGCGGCTCGCCGGAACCGGCGGAGGTACCGCGGGCGCTGGGCGGCGCCGACGAGGCCGCGGACGGCTGGCAGGCGGTGCAACGAACCCGGGACGCGCGGCGGCCACGCGCCCAGGCTTACCTCGACGACTACTTCGACCGCCGCCGCTACATCTCCGGCGACCGGGCGGGTGGCGTCGACAGCGGGATGCTCTGCGGCGTCGGCCGTCGCGGCGGGCGGTCCATCGCCTTCGCCGCGCAAACCGGCACCCGGACCACTCCCGCGGGTTTCCGCACCGCGACGCGGCTCGTGCGGCTGGCCGACCGGCTCGGCCTGCCCGTGCTGACCCTCGTGGACACCCCGGGCGCGGCCGCCGACCCGGAGGCGGAGCGGGCGGGCGTCGGACCGGCGATCGCGGAACTGTTCACCACCATCGCGGCCGCGCGCGTCCCGGTCACCACGCTGGTGATCGGGGAAGGCGGGTCCGGTGGTGCGCTGGCCGCGTGCTCCCCCGACCGGCTGTGGATCACCCCGGACGCCTACTTCTCGGTGATCGCTCCCGAGCTGGCGGCCGCCATCCTCAAGCGGCCGGAGGCCGAGGTCCCCGACCTGGCCAGGACGCTGCGGCTCCGGCCGAGCGACCTGCTGGAACTGGGCGTGGTCGACGGCATCGCCGAGGCGCGGCCCCGGCCGGCCACCCCGGTGCACGCGGTCCGCGCCACATCTAGTTGATACATCAACCAAATCGCCATAGCATGGTCGACGCAGCATCGGCCGCAACAGAGCGGAGCGGACATGAGGCCACGGACCGCGTTGATCAGGCTTGGCGTCGACATCGGCGAGTTCACCGATCCCGCCGGCGCGGTGGAGCGCGCCGTCGAGGCGGAGCGGCTCGGTTACGACTACGTACTGGCCGCGAGCACCGAAGGCGGCCTGGACGCCTGGGCGTTGCTCAGCTGGACGGCCGCTCGCACGGAACGGATCGGCCTGGTCGCCGCGGGCCTGGACGTGGCGGAGATCCGTCCGGCGGTGCTCGCCAGGGCGGCAGGCAGCCTCGACGTGCTCGGCAAGGGCCGGGTGACACTGGAGCTTCGGCCGGGCCCGGCGGCCGCCGAGGCAGTGACGGTGCTCCGCCGGATGTGGGACACCTCGCAGCGTCGTGTCCACCACGACGGAGCGTTCCGGCTGGCCGGGGCCGAGCCCGGCCCGCTCCCAGCGCACGACGTGCGCATTTGGATCGGCGGGGACGACCCGAACGCTGTCAAGGTAGCCGCGGACGCAGCGGACGGGTGGCGTGCAGGCGTTCCCGGACAAGACAGTCGGCAGCTGGCCCGGACCATGCAGCTGCTGGCGAAAGCCCTCGCCGAAGCCGGCCGCGACGAGCGCGAACTGGATCGCGTGGTCACACTGCCGGACACGGTCGGCGCGCAGGACGTCGAGACCTTGGCTTCACTGGTCACCGAACACGGAGTCACGACGTTCGTGCTGCGGGTCGACGAGCGGTCCCCGGCGGATGCGCTCGAGCGGTTCGCGCGCGAGGTTGCGCCGCGGCTGAACGAGGCCGCTCAGCACGCGATGACGGAAGGACGCTTCTCACCCGTCCCGATGCGGCGTGCCGAGGTGCGCGCCCAGCGGGTGCCGGGCATCGACTACGACGGGCTGCCCGCCAACCTCGCGGCGACCGCCGTCGAGCCGGGTGACCTGCTCTACCCCACCACTCGCTCGACCTATCTGCGCGGCGGCGCGCCCGGGTTGGTGCTCCGCCCGCAAACGGTGGACGACGTGGTCGATGCGGTGGCGTTCGCCCACCGGCACCGGCACGTCCCGCTCGGGATTCGCAGCGGCGGGCACGGCATCAGCGGCCGATCCACCAATGACGGCGGCTTGGTGATCGATCTCGGCGCACTGAACGCCATCGAAGTGCTCGACGAGGATCGGCGGCTGGTCCGCATCGGGCCGGGCGCCCGATGGCGTGACGTCGCCAGGGCGCTGCAGCCGTACGGGTGGGCGCTCGGCTCGGGCGACTACGGCGGCGTCGGCGTCGGCGGCCTGGCGACCTCGGGCGGGATCGGGTACCTGAGCCGCAAGCACGGACTCACCATCGACCACCTGCAGGCGGTGGACATGGTCCTCGCCGACGGCTCCACGGTGCGGGCCAGCCACGCGGAGAACCCCGAGTTGTTCTGGGCGGTGCGCGGGGCGGGCGCCGGCTTCGGCATCGTGACCGGGTTCGAATTCACCGTGGACGAGGTGAGCGACGTTGGCTGGGCACAGCTGGCGTTCTGGGTGGCCGATCCGGCCGACTTCCTGCTGAAGTTCGGCGCAGCGGTCACCGCGGCGCCGCGTGAGACGACACCGTTCCTCATCATGAACAGCAGCTCCGCGCAGGTGATGGCGATGGTGGCGACGGACGACCCGGACGAGATCCTGGCGCAGCTTCGCCCGATCGCCCAGATCGCGCCCCTGGTGCAGCAGCAAGTGGTGGTCGCCCCCTACGCGGCGGTGATGAACATGTTCCCCGACGCTCCGCACCAGGGCCGCGGCGAACCGGTCTCGCGGTCCGGCCTGGTCACGTCCATCACTCCGGAGTTCGCCGAGGACAGCGCTCGGCTGCTCGCCAGCGGCGCGGTGCACTGGTTCCAGCTGCGCAGCATGGGTGGCGCGATCGCCGACGTGGCACCGGAGGAGACCGCGTTCGCCCACCGCGACGCGGCTTTCCAGATCACCGCCATGGGCAGCCATCCCCAGCGGGTGGACCGCTGGTGGAACGAGCTGCGCAAGCATTTCAGCGGCATCTACCTCAACTTCGAAAGCGACACCAGCCCGCAGCGGGTGGCCGAGGCGTTCCCGCCCCCAGTGCTGTCGCGGCTGCGCAAGCTCAAGGCCGAGCTCGACCCGACCGGCTTGTTCCGGGACAACTTCACCCTTGCCGAGAACCCCGTGGGGAGAACAGCATGACCGACTACGGACACGAGTTGTTGTTTGGCACCTTCGTCACCCCCACGGCGCAGCCGGTGCGGCATGCGGTCGAGCAAGCCGTCGTGGCCGATCGTGCGGGCCTCGACCTGGTCACGTTCCAGGACCACCCCTACGTCGCCCGGTTCCACGACACGTGGACGCTCATCGCTTACGCCGCGGCACGCACCGAACGCGTGCGCCTGACCGCGAACGTGACGAACCTGCCGTTGCGCCCGCCGGCCCAGCTCGCACGCAGTGTGGCGACGCTCGACCGGCTGTCCGGTGGCCGCATCGAGCTCGGTCTCGGCGCCGGAGGCCACTGGGACGCCATCGCGTCGATGGGCGGCAGGCGGCTCCGGCCGGGCGAGTCGATCGAGGCGCTCGAGGAAGCCGTGCAGATCATTCGCGGGGTGTGGGACACCGACACGCGAGGCGGCTTGACCCTGGAAGGCAAGTACTACTCCGTGCGCGGCATGAAGCGGGGCCCTGCTCCGGCGCATCGGCCGGGCATCTGGATCGGCGCCTACAAGCCGCGCATCCTGCGCACCATCGGCCGGATCGGTGACGGCTGGTTGCCGTCCTACCAGTACCTGCCGAACGGACCCGACCACCTGGCCTCCGGCAGCGCGATCATCGACGAAGCCGCGGAATCCGTCGGCCGGGATCCACGGGACATCCGGCGGCTGCTGAACATCACCGGCGAGTTCGCCGAGACCAGCCGGGGGTTCCTGCAAGGACCACCGGACCAGTGGGTGGAAGAACTGACCGACCTCGCGCTGACCTACGGCACCAGCGTGTTCGTGCTGGTCTCCGACGACACCACGACGACCGAGGTGTTCGCCAAGGAAGTCGCCCCCGCAGTACGCGAGGAGGTGCAACGGGAGCGCGCCGCCCAGCCGACCGGGTGACCCCTGACCGGCCGGGGTGCGTCAGCCGCACAGCGCCGTCGACGGGCACCGCCCTCTGCGACCACTCGCCGTGATCTCCGGCTGCTCGATGGTTGGCACGGATTTCTTGGCCGCGTCGTCGGGTGCGGTCGCGCATTCCAAGCTGCGACTCGCGCATCACATCACCTGGCCCAGGGGGACCGTTGCAACCATCCGTAGCAGCCCTGTCCGCAACAGCACCCGCAGCAGCCATACCGCGGCGGCGCACAGCTTCCTCTGCGGAAGAACTGCACCGGCCTCATCGTCTCCGTCATCGCCGGAGTCGTGGTCGTCGCTGTCGCCTTGCCCCCGGTTCGTCCTCAGCGACGACAAGAGCGATGACAAGAGCGACGACAAGGACGACAAGGACACCGCTGCGGCGAGCTCGTCAGCCGCCGCAAGCGCTCCCAGCCCGGTCCCGGCCAAGCGTGGCGTCGCGCTCGATCCGGCGACGACATGCCGCAGGAATACGTCCAGCAAGCCACAGCAGTCGCCCACCAGGTGGTGGACGCTCTCAACAAGCACGACGCCGAGCTCGGCGGACAGCTCACCTGCGAGGGCTCGGTCGTGCCCGCGCTGAATTCATGCCGGAGGACCAGCAGGCTCGTTTCGTCGGCGCAGGCCCGACCGCATCGATCAAGTTGAGCGCCGGCATCCGGCTCAACTACGACGGCAAGCCAGGCGCCACCCGCACGACGCTCATCGTGCGGCGTGATGGCGTGTGGTGCGTGGACATGATGATCTGACGGCGGTCACCGAACGACGGATCACAACCGGCCCGGTGGACGCCGAAGCGGTCACCGTGAAGCCATGTCGCCGGTGCCCGGCACCCCTTCGGCCAGCCCGTAGCGCAGGTGCACGATGCCCGCCGGGCCGGCCGTGGGCGGCTCCAGCAACTTCAGGTTCGACGGCACCGCGCCACCGTCGAAGACCTGCTTGCCGGTGCCGAGCACGATCGGGTGCACCCACAGGCCGAGCTCGTCGAAGAGCTTCTCGGCCAGCAGGGTCTGCACCAGGTTCAGGCTGCCGACCACTTTCACGTGCTCGTGGCGGGCCCGGATGTCGCGCACCTCGCTGACCAGGTCCGCGCCGATCTGTTGCGACCCGGCCCAGGACAAGTCGGGCTTACCGCGCGAAGCCACGTACTTGGGGATGCGGTTGAACAATTCCGCGAACGCGGCGTCCTCGCCGTCCTGCTGATACGGCCAGTAGGCGGCGAAGATCTCGTACGTGCGACGGCCGAGCAGCAGGGCGTCGGTGTGTTCGTACGCGGCGGCGATCTTCTCGCCCGTGGCCTCGTCCAGCAGTGGTGCCTGCCAGCCGCCGTAGGCGAAGTTCAGCGGATCCTCGTCCGGGCTGCCCGGCGCTTGGCCGACCAGGTCCAGTGTCGTGAACAGCTCGATCTCGATGAAACCCATGGAGTCTCCCGGTGATGAGAAAACGTCGTCGTGACGGGTAGACCCAGCGCCCGGCAGAACTCATCGGTCGCGATACACCCGCCCACGCGATGCCGCGCTGGCAGGCGGACACGAGCCGCCGTCCACCTCTTGTCGGCATCGGGCCCCTGTCCGCTACCCGGCTGCGCGCCTTCGTCGGGCCGGTCGCGGCTTTCCGCCGCGCCAAAGCCAACGCTTCGATGAACTTTGTCCAAAATGACCACAGCCCGGGCCCCGTTGTGCAAAGCTCACGGCACCAACGAACGGGGGTCAGCAAGCATGGCCGAAGTGTCCGACCCGCGCGGGGTCTTCCAGGTCCGGGCTAGCGACGACGTGATCGAAGGCGTGACCGTCTCGCCGCTGTGGGAGCGCTACTACCCGGACCCACAGGAGTTCTGCAAGGTGCTCAGCGAAACCATCCGCGCCGCGTTGCCGGCTCCGGACGAAGCCGATCAGCGAGAGGACTTGCCCGATCGGCGGCATCAGGCCGACGAGCTCAGGCCGATGGAGCTGGAGCGGTCCAGGAGCTTCTGGAACAACTTCCACCTGCTGCAACGCAAGCTGGAGCAGCGGCGCGAGCGAGCACTCGCCGGAGAGCTGCCGGAATGGGAGCCACCCGAGCCGGTCGAGGACGAGCACAAACGCTGGGGCGTCGATTTCGACGCCGACGGGCGCTTCGCGATGATCGGGATCGCGCCGGAGGTGTTCGAGAACGCCAGCGCGGCCATGCTGTCGAACCTGATCAGCGAGGCCCTGCGCGACCTGCACCTGAACCAGGGCCGTCCCGCCGATCCGGAGTGGGAGGAAATCACCGAGCTGCAGGCCAACTGCGAGAAGTTCCTGGCCGGATGACGCCTGCCGGACACGTCTGAGGAACGGAAGGATTCGATGTCGGTCGAAGACACCATCAAGAAGATCAGGCAGGCGTGCACCGACATGGAGAAGGCGTACGCCGACCTCGCCAAGATGGCCAAGCCGGCCATGGACCAGCTGCAAACCGCCATCGGCAACCTGTACCAGTGGAAGTACACGCTCTACCCGCGCGGCAGCACCAAGCCGGTGGTGGAGTACCGGGACACCCGCTACAACTGGTTCGAGCGGTACGTCCTGCTCAGCATGGGCGGGGGATGGACCGAGGAACACGTCCCCCACCCGCGGGCGGAGGAAGCCAGGCAGCGGGTCAGGGAGCTGCTCGGCAAGGCCAACGCCAACGACGAGGTGTTCGAGGCCAGGGTCTCCAGCATCGCGGAGACGCCGCGGAAGGTCGCCGACACGCTGGAGGTGTGGCTCCGCGTCCGGGATTCGCTGAGCAAGAAGGTCGGCGCGGCGATCCCCAGCGACCCCGCCTACATCCCGACGACGGCGGAGGAAGGCTGGGAGAGCCCGCTGGCCAGCAGCGCCTACGGGGCGATCGTGTCGTCGCAGAACCGGGCGGCGGACGGCGCGCGGCAGGTGATCAGCGGGCTGATCGACAACAGCGCGAAGTTCCTGGCCAGCATCGAGCAGACGCTGGCGGCCTACGCCAATCAGACGGTCGAGCTCAACAAGTACTACACCAACATCATCAGCGGCGCCGGCGGCTTGTTGAAGAAGCCCGACTTCTCCACCATCACGGGCCTGATCGACGAGGGCTTCAAGGTGGTGAACGGGCTCGCCGAGAAGGAACTGCGCGAGGCCAAGGACTTCGCCAGCATGCTCAACAGGTCGATCGAAGCCATGCTGGCCATCGAGAAGCTCAACGGTGACATCGACGCGTTGAGCGAACGGGAGACCGACCAGGGGTGGCCGGCCCCGATCGCGATCAAGGCGGCGCCGCCGGACGGCACCCCGGACCGCGGCGAGCTGGTGATGGACGCCAGGTACTTCACCGACCATGCGAAGTTCTGGGACGACATTTCGGGGGATCTGAAGGATCTGAGCAGTCAGGCCAAGACCGTGCCGGACATCCCGACGATGTTCACCAAGGTGCCGACGTTCTCGGCGGACCAGTCGACGGCGTTGAACAAGCTGGCCGACCGGATCACCGACGACGTGCTGAGCCAGGGCAGCAGGGCGACCGCCGAGCTGGCCGACAAGTTGCGCGCGGCCAGGCACGACTACCTGATGCGGGAACTGCAGAACGAGCAAGAGGTCCGCGCGATCGAGCAGGAGCTGGACTGACGGCCGAGCCGCACCTGGGGCGCGGCTTCGCAGTATCCGGACCGACAGGCGGCCGGGGACGCGGCAAGCGACCCCGGCCGCCTGTCGTGTGCCCGTTGTTGTGTGGTCGTCTTCTCCGTCGCTTTTCCGTCCCCCCACGCCCTCCCCCACGGGCTCCTGGGCCTGGACGCCTGGCTGCCCCGCCACCGGCAACCAAGCACACATCACACCGGCCCGGACCGGGCAATTCCCCCGTGCGGTAGCTCAGCGGGCCGCCACAATCGACCACGTCCGGGACGATGTCCGTCCCGTCGTCTGCGCCACCGTCCCTGAGCGCCCCGCACCTCGACTCGCCTGCCGCGCGGGCACACCTGCGGGTCCGGGCTGCGCGATCACCGACTACCGCCGGTGATCAGCCGGATGGAGATGAAGTCTGCGATCGCTTTCTGGCCGGCGATGTTGGCGTGAATACCGTCGGAGTCGTAGGCGGGATTGAGCTGGTTGGGTTGCACCGGGTCCTTGAGCACCTGGTCGAAGTCGAGCACACCGTCGCAGGTGTCCGTGCAGTTGTTCCAGCGCTTGACGAAGGTGCCCACCTCATGGCGGTACCTGTTCTGCTGCTCGGTGTACGAGGCGCGCGGCGTGATCGGGGTGACGTAGACCTTGACGCCCGCGGCACGCAGGCGCCGGAACACCTCGCGGTAGCTGTCCAGGATCTGCTCGTCCGTGCAGCCGAACGCGAGGTCGTTGGTTCCGTAGTAGTAGATCACCGCCGACACGCCGTGCAGCTCGAGGACGTCGCGTTCGAGCCGGGCGAGCGCATCGAGCCCGCGGGCACCGCCCGGGATGGACGGGCAGGCGGCCGAGCTGGTCGTGCCGGCAACGCCCGCGTTGGCCACCGCGTACTGTCGGGTCGCGGGCGCCTCACGGACGATGCGCCGCGCCAGCTCGTCGGTCCACCGCCGGTTCGTCCCCAGCTCGGTGCAGCCGGGACCGCAGTCGGTGCTGCCCGTGCCGTCGACCACGGAGCTACCGAAGGGCACGATCGTGCCGCGCAGCTTCGGATTCTGCACGTCCACCGCGCTGACGAAATACGTCGACGTCGTCTTCTCGGTGTACGAGGAACCGGAACGTTCGGACGTGACATCGCCGGACCCGGCGGGTGACAAGTAATTCTCGCGGAATGCGGAATTGTGCTGTCCCGGGACGGCCGTGCCGGACACGTGGAGGCTGATGGCGATGTCGGAATCGGGCCGGGTGGTCAGCCGGACCGGGTCACTCCAGACGTCGCCACCCGGTGGGATGGTGACGGCGCTGTTCCCGGCAAAGGTCGCCGGACGCGGATCGACGACCTCGGCCCCGCCAGCGCTGACGCCTACCGTCGCGCGGTCGATCCGCAACGGCTCGGTGCCGAAGGTGTTCTGCACCCGGAATCGCACGGCGTGGCCGCCTTGGCTCAGGTGCGCGATCATGCGGACCGACTGGTTGGCGAGCTGCCTGCCGGCCAGGCGTTCCTGCGACTGCGCCCACACCGTCACCCACGCCGTGCCGCGCTCGCCCGCATGCGAAGGTGCCGCCAGGAACGCGGCGCTCGCCAGGACCACTGCGGATGCCGCCACGGCCGCCCAACGTCGACGCCTCATGAACTCCCCCGGGAAAGGTGCAACGGCACGACGAAGATCGTCGAGTTTGTGAAGAAAGCTACTCTTGCCCGTAAGCGAACGCGATCATTCTGAAACCTACGGGCAGCAGCGCCCGTCGGCCGGGGCAGAATTCATCACAAGTGATGACAATGCGCTGCGCCGGAATCACGTGAATCCGGCGCAGCGCTTGCCGCAGATGGAACGCATGCGCGCCCGAACCTTGCGCATGGTCCGGTGGTACCGACCGGCCGGGGTGAAGGCCGTACGGGCAGAGTCGCCGAACCCGGTCACCATGGCCGCCGTGCGCACGGACCGGGAAGCGCAGAGCTGCCCCACGCGTGCTGCTGGCTCACAAACGGTCGGCCGCCACGTCAGAAGATGTCTGCCAGATCCCGATCGGCGACATCCTCGGGCGCAAGGTCATGCTCGGCCATGCCGCCTGCGCGCATGACACTGACCGAGTCGGCCACCGCCAGCGCCTGGTGCACGTTCTGCTCGACGAGGATGATGGTCCGATCGCCCCGGCGGAGCGTCGCCACGGTGGCCAACACCGCGTCGGCCAGCTTCGGGGAAAGGCCGACCGAAGGCTCGTCCAGCAGCAACACCCGTGGATTGGCCAGGAAAGCGCGGGCGATGGCCACCTGCTGCTGTTGCCCCCCGGAAAGCGACCCGGCCAACGAGTGCCACGCCTCGTCCAGCACCGGGAACAGCTCCCGGGCGCTGGCCAGCCTCTCCTCGACCTCACCGCCGGTCGCCCGGCCGAGGCGGCAGGTGTTCCACATAGCGAGCCGGATGTTCTCCGCCACCGTCAGATCCGCGAACACCCCTCGCCCCTGAGGTACCAGGACGACACCGGCGCGGGCGACGTCGCCCGCAGCCCGCCGGGTCAGGTCCGTGTCGCCGAAGGTGATCCGCCCGCTCGCCGGGCGCACGAGTCCGGCCAGCGTGCGCAACAGCGTCGACTTCCCCGCGCCGTTGTGGCCGAGCACCAAGCTGATCTCCCCCGGCCGGAACGATGCGCTCAACGCGTCCACCACGGTGCGATGGCCCAGCCGGACGGTCAGTGACTCGATGGTGAGCACGAATGTCTCCTCGTCGTCCTAGTCTCGCCGCCCGAAGTAGAGCGCGCGCACCACGTCGTTGCCGAACACCTCTTGCACCGTGCCGGTGGCCAGCGCCCGGCCCCGGTCCAGGAACACCACCTTGTCGGCCAGCTCCCTGACCAGCTGCAGGTTATGTTCGATCAGCACGATGACCAGGCCGCGCCGGCGCGCTTCGTCGACCACCTCGCAGAACAAGTCGTACTCGCGTGGCGCCAGGCCGGCGGCTTGCTCGTCGAGCAGCCACACGCGCCCCTCCATGGCGAGCATGCGCGCGATGGACACCGCCTTCTGCTGGCCGTAGCTGAGATTCACGGCAAGGTCTCGCCGGACATCGGACAGCCCGAGTCGGGCCAGAATCCGGTCGACCTTTCCGCGTACCTTGCGCGATCGGGTCGCGACGCGTCGCTCCGCCGCGAACAGCGTCTGGTCGTACACCGAGACGCCGCCGAACAGCCGGAGCTCCTGGAACGATCGGATCACGCCGAGCTTGGCGATGTGCCGTGCCGGTTTGCCGACCAGTTCCACGTCGCCGAGCCGGATGCTGCCCCGGTCCGGGGTGATCAGCCCGGAGATGGCGTTGAACAGCGTCGTCTTGCCTGCGCCGTTCGGTCCGATCAGTGCGGTCACCGCACCGGGTTCCGCGGTCAGCGACACGTCGTCCAGCGCCACCAGGCCGCCGAAGGCGGCTCGCACCGTGTCGATCTGCAAGCTCATGTCGGCACCCGTTCCGTGTCGATGCGGCTCGCCGAGGACGGCAGCGTCGACCGGTGGCGGCGACGCAGGGCGCGAAGCCCGCCACCGGTGAGGTAGCCACGAAGCACGACGACCGCGATGATCAACAGTCCGTACACCAGTTGCTGCAGCGGCCCGACCGCGGTCGACGGCAGGTCGAGCAGGCTGATCAGCGGGATGACCGCGATGATCACGGCACTGCCGACGACCGGGCCGATCGCCAGGCCGATGCCGCCGACGACCACGATGGCGACCAGCTTGATCGACATCGCGTAGTCGAATGTCGCCGAATTGACGAACCCGGTGTAGAAGGCGTACAGCACGCCGCCGAGCGCCGACACCGCCGCGCCCAGCATGATGGCCGCGTACTTGCCGGCGATCGGGCTGCGCCCCAGCGTCTGGGTGGCTATCGGGTCCTCCCGGATGGCGTAGAACAGCCTGCCGACCGATCCGCGGCGCAGGACCGCGGTCAAGCCGACCATCACCGCCACCACCGCCCAGATCAGCACGGTTTGGCCTGCCTGATCGGACAGCTCGGCACCCATGATGGTGGGAATGGGGATGCCGGGGATCCCGTCGGTTCCCTTGGTCACCGAGTACCAGCTGATCAGCACCGTCGACACGATGATCTGGAAAGCCAGCGACGCCACCATGAAGTACTCTTC
Source organism: Thermocrispum agreste DSM 44070 (assembly GCF_000427905.1). Lineage (GTDB taxonomy): Bacteria > Actinomycetota > Actinomycetes > Mycobacteriales > Pseudonocardiaceae > Thermocrispum > Thermocrispum agreste. The sequence continues at coordinate 355,860 of NZ_ATYX01000007.1, forward strand.
GCTGACCCGCAGGGCGGCGGAAGCAAGCACGAACGCCACGACGACCGCCAGCGCGACGCCGGCCAGGGCGCAGACGACGAGCGAGCCGCCCACCTCGGGGGCGAGCAACGCCGTGACGTATGCGCCAATGCCCATGAACACCGCCTGCGCGGCGGAGAAGACCCCCGCGAAGCCGGTGGTGATGTTCAACCCGATCGCGGCGATTGCGAAGATGCCGGTCAGCGCACCGACCGTGGTCAGGTAGTCGATCATCGCACCAGCTCCACCGGGGGCTCGGAACTCGTCTGCGGTGTCGGTTTCGCCCGCTTCGGCCGGCCTTTGCCGAACATCGCCAGCCCTCGCGGTGCGATCAGGATGATCAGCAGGAACACGGTGAACACCACGCCTTCTTGCCATGCCGGCGGCAGCTGCCAGAGCGCGACGCCCTGGATGACACCGAAGATCAGCGCGCCCGCGGCGGCCCCGGTGATGCTGCCGACCCCGCCGATGATCACCGTGGCGAAGGCGATCAACAGCGGAACGTCACCCATGGTCGGGTACGCACCGAAGATGTAGGCGGCGAAAATCCCCGCGGGCACGGACAGCAGGGCGGCGATGACGAACGCGACCCGCTCGGCGCGCCGCCGCGGCATGCCCCAGACGTCGGCCATCTCCCCGTTGCACGCCGCGGCTCGCATCAACGAGCCGGTCATGGTCCGCCGGAGGAACGTCCGGGTCAGCAGGTAACACACGATCGCGGCCCCGAACGCCATCAGGTTGATCTTCACCAGGTGCAAGCCGGCGACGTCGATCGTGGAGTCCAACGACGTCGGCGGATGCGTCGCGTTCGCCGAGAACACCAAGGTCAACGCCGAGCTGCCGACGATCCACAGCCCGAACGAGGCCAAAAACAGCGGGAAGAGATCGGCTTGCCGCTTGGCCACCGGGCGATACAGCAGGTCGTACGCGGCCATCGTGAAGGCCAGCGACACGACCAGCGTTGCTGCCACCGCGAGCACGAACCCGTGGGGCTCGACCGCGGTGAACGTCAAAGCGCACAAGCTGATGTTCGCGCCGTGCGCGATGTGCAGGATGCCGGTGACGTCGAGGATGAGCGACATCCCGATGGCGATCATGACGTAGATGCCTCCGACGAGCAGCCCGCCGATGGCCAGCTGAACGAACTCGTGCATGCCCGTACCCCCGTCCGCGCTCAGCCGGTCACCTCGACGGTGGTCACGGGTGTGAAGGCACCGTCTTTGATCTTGTAGATGGAGATGGGCGCCTGCAGGGTGTGGTCGGGCAGCAGTTGCAGCTTCCCACCGACCGCGTCGATGCTGCCTTGACGGGCGAACTTCTCGTTGAGGTTGGGCCCGTCGACCTCCTTGCCTTCGGTGACGAGCTGCTTGGCCGCGTTGGCCCACATCAGCACGCCGTTGCAGTAGTTGGCCGCTCCGACGATGACCCCCTCGCCCGGTTTCAGTCCGGTGGTGCGCAAGAAGCCCTTCGTCATGGGGTCCTGCGACGCGAAGTCCATCGCCTGCAGCGTGAACAGGGACCCGTTGGCTTCCTTCAGGTCGAGCACCGCAGGCACCGGGAACGACGACGAGGCGATGATCTGCGTGGTCACACCCGCACTGCGCAGCTGCCGGACGAGCACCGCCTGCGGGTCGCCGGAGAACACCATGAAGATGACGTCGGGGTCGAACGCCTTGATCTTGTCGACTTGTGCGGAGAACGACGTCGCCGACAGCGTCAACGGCAATGTGGCGAGTGTGCGGCCGTTTCCTCGCCACGCCTTGCGGACGACGTCGACCGCGCCTTTGCCGACGATGTCGTCCTGGTAGACCAGCATCGCCTTCTTCGCATCGGGCATCTGCTCCTTCGCGTACGGCAAGCTGGCGCCGAGTTCGGTGCTGAGGAACGGCAGGGTGTTCCACACCCACTCCTTGTTGGCCAGCGTCGGGCTGAGCGCCCCGCCGTTGATCAACGGGACCCGGTGGCGCTCGGCGAGCGGGATGAGCGCCGTGGTGACGGAGCTGTAGGCGCTGAACACCGCCGTTGCGTGGTCGACTCTGGCCAGCTGCGTGAAGCCGGCGATCCCCTTCGCCGTCTCCGCGCCGGTGTCGACGTACTTCACCGTGACCGGATGGGGCAGATCCTTGCTTTCGTTGACTAGCTCGACGCAGCCGTCGATGCCCTTGCGGTATGCCATGCCGAACGAAGCCGCAGGCCCGCTGAGTGGCAACGCCGCGCCGATGACGTACTCGTCCCCGCCGGCACCGGATCCGCCCCCGCCGCAAGCCGCTGCCGGCCAGGTCAGACCGAGCGCAACCAGCGGAGCCAACAGCAGGCTCAACCGCTTCTTCCTCATCCGACCCACCCTTTCGTCGATGTCCGGAGACTGCGGGAGGTGAGGGGCACCCGTGGGCGCAGGCCGTGGCTCCGGCCCGCTCCCCCGCAGTCGTAGCATAGCGATCGAACGCTTTGTTTGAGTGTGTGCGATCACACCGGCCGCGTCAATGGTCGACGCGAAACTGAGCGATCGCTTGCTAATTTTGTTCGACGCGGCTACCGTCTCACCGTTGTCTGAAGCGGCCGCCGGGGAGGGACCGGAGATGCACGACGACAAGGACTTTCCGACCTATGCGGAGCTTCGCGCCCGCACCGACGCCCCTGCCGGCTCGGCGTGGGGAGTGTTCGGGGCGGACGACGAACTCGGCACCTTGAACCACCTCACCCCGGAGCGCGTGCGCGCAGCCGCGGCTGCCGTGCGCACCGGCGAGGTCATCAACCTGAACCTTCCACTGGAAACGTTCGATCCGCCGGTGAGCCCATACCGCAAGCGGCTGCGGCACCGCGTCTACGCCAACTACGCGTACCACCGAGACGAGTACCTGGACAGCTTCTATCCGCAGGCCAGCACACAGATCGACGGGTTCAGGCACATCGGGCACCCGGTGTTCGGGTTCTACAACGGAGCGGATCCCGACCGGTTCCTGCCCGGAGACCCCTACCTGGGTATCAACCGATTCACCGAGCACGGCATCGTCGGCCGTGGTGTGCTGGTCGACGTCGACCGATACCGCAGACAGCAGGGCAGGCCGATCAACCACGGCGCGGCGGAGGCCATCCCGATCACCGACATCGCAGCCGCGGCCGAAGCCCAGCACGTCGACTTCCGGCCGGGCGACATCCTGCTGGTCAGAACCGGATGGCTGCATCGTCACCTGCACGAACTGACCCCGGCGGAACGCAGGATCGAGAAGGAGACCCTGCGCATCTCCGGGTTGCTGGCCAGCGAGGAGACGGTGAGCTGGCTCTGGGACCACCGGTTCGCCATGGTGGCGGCCGACAACTTCAGTGTGGAGGCCTTCCCCGCGCCGGACGATTCTCCGTTCGTCTCCGAGGCGGAACGCAACGGCCGGGTTCCGCGCACTTACGCGGGCCTGATGCACAACGTCCTCCTCCCGCTGCTGGGCCTCCCCCTCGGCGAGCTGTGGGATCTGGACCGGTTGGCCGAACGATGCGCCGCGGACGGCCGCTGGGAGTGCCTCGTCGTGGCTTGCCCGCTGAATCTGACCGGCGGATCGGGGTCCCCGGCCAATGCCGTCGCGATCCGGTGAGGTGCCATGACCATCTACGACGACGCCCGGCAACTCGAGGACGAGCTGGCAGCGTTTCGTGCGGAGTTGCACGCCGATCCCGAAATCGGCCTGCAGCTGCCGCGCACCCAGGCTCGGGTGCTGCGCGAACTCGAGCCGCTGGGACTGGAGATCTCCGTCGGCCGAGCCACCACGTCGGTCGTGGCGGTCCTGCGTGGTGGCGCGCGCGACGAACGGCAGCCTCGCGCCGTGCTCCTGCGGGCCGACATGGACGCCCTACCCGTCCGGGAACGCACCGGCCTCGACTTCGCGTCCGAGAACGGGGCCATGCACGCGTGCGGCCATGATCTGCACACCGCGTCGCTGATCGGGGCGGCACGTCTGTTGCACCACCACCGAGATCGCCTGGCCGGCGACGTGGTGTTCATGTTCCAGCCCGGCGAGGAGGGCTACGATGGCGCGGGCGTGATGGTGAACGAGGGTGTCCTGGACGCTGCGGGGTACCGGGTATGCGCGGCTTTTGCCATCCACGTGCTTTCGGCCGGGCTGCCCAACGGCGTCGTCAGCACGCGATCGGGCCCCGTGATGTCGTCCTCGCAACGGCTGCTGGTGCGGGTCGATGGCCAAGGTGGGCACGGGTCGATGCCGCATCGCGCGAAGGATCCGATCACGGCAGCCGCGGAAATGGTCACCTCGCTGCAGAGCACGGTGACCCGAAGCTTCGACGTCTTCGATCCCGTGGTGGTGACGGTCGGGCAGTTCCAAGCAGGCACCAGACACAACGTGATCCCCGATCACGCCGAGTTCGCAGCGACGCTGCGCACGTTCTCCACGGAGAACTCGGCGAAGATCCGCGCCGACTTGGAGCGGACCCTTCGTGGTGTCGCCGACGCGCACGACGTCGGGGTGGACGTTCGCTTCGAAGAGGAGACGTTGCTGACGGTCAACGACGAATTCGAAGCCGGATTCGCCGCCGACGTCGCGCGATCGGTGCTGGGTGAGCACAGCTATCGCCCGATGCCTCACCCGCTGGCGGCATCGGAGGATTTCTCCCGCGTGCTCACCCACGTGCCCGGGGCCTTCCTCACGCTGGGCGCCACGCCACCCGGAATGGACCCTGCGACGGCACCCAACAACCACAGCGCCTACGCCGTCTTCGATCCCGCGGTGCTCCCCAAGGCGGCCGCACTGTACGCGGAACTGGCGCTGAGGCGGCTCGAGCACGAGTCGGCCTGACCTCCGGGCCGTCGGCCTGACCTCCGGGCCCGCTGGCCGCACTTCGGCGGCATTAATCGTCCGGCCGCTCGAGCCGGGAAGCGCAGCCTGCCAGGCTGCGGCCACGGCCGCGACTTGTCGGCCCGGCCGTGGCCGCTCGGGCCTTCATTGCTGGCCTGCCACCGGCGCTTCGCGCCTGCTCACCATCGCCGGCGACGGCTTCCCGGAAACAGCAGAACCTCCGGTCGCCGGCCCGAGGACAACGCCGGAGGTTCTGCCGGGTGGAAGTCCGCCCGCACGGGCCGGTCGATCGACGATCGCCGAGGGCCGGCCCGGCGATCGTCACTGCGATGCGGTCCCCGTCCGCTCGGCCAGCAGAGCCGACCGGCGCAGCTTCCCGGCCTCGTCGCGCGGAACGCGGTCGACCAGCTCGTAGGTCTTCGGCAGCTTGTAGGACGCGAGCTGATCGCGCATGAAGGTGCGCAGCTGGTCCTCCGTGACGGACGCCCCGGTGCGGAGCTGGACGATCGCGTGCACCGCCTGGCCCCAGTCCGGGTGGGGCAGCCCGATGACCGCCGCGTCGACGACCACGGGATGCTGCAGCAGCGCCCCCTCCACTTCGGCCGGATAGATGTTCGCGCCCCCGGAGAGGATCAGGTCGACGCGCCGGTCGGCAAGGTAGAGATAGCCGTCCTCGTCGACCCGTCCGTAGTCCCCCACCGTGACGAACCCGTCCTCGGTCGACGGGGCGGCCGGGCTGCCGCGGTACTCGTAGGTCGGCTCGGCGCAGTGCGGTCGCATGTAGATCATGCCGACCTCGCCGACCGGCACTTCGCGCTGCTCGTCGTCCAGGATCCGCAGATCGCAGTTGAGCGGCCGCCCGACACTGCCCTCGTGCCGCAGCCAGTCGGTGCCGGTGATCGCGGTCGCGCCGACGGCCTCGGTGGCTCCGTACAACTCGTTGATGTGTTCCGGGCCGAGCAGATCGATCCACTGCTTCTTCAGCCACGGCGGGCACGGCGCGGCACCGTGGAACAGGGACTCCATGCTCGACCAGTTGCGCTCGGCGATGCCATCCAGCCGGATCATCCTGGTCATCATGGTGGGCACCACGAACATCAGGTTGACGCGGTAGCGCTCGACGCAGTCGACCGCCAGCTCCGGCCGGAAACGCTCCAGCAGCACCACGTGGTGCCCGAAGAACAAGCCCCAGTATCCCCAGCCGAACGGGGCGTTGTGGTAGAGCGGCCCGCACACCAACTGCGTCTGGTCCGGGCGGAACCCGATGGTCACGGCGACACCGTGCAGCGGATGGCCGGGAACTGTCCCGCCGACCGCACCCGGATTCCCCCACGGCAACGGGTCCACGATCAACTTCGGCACCCCGGTCGAGCCGCCGGAGCACACCGCCTTGCCCGGCTGCGGGTCGGCCAGCTGCCAGTGCCGGGCCCGCTCGGCCACGACCTCGCCCGGACTGACACAGCGGTGGTCGCGCACCGCCTCCAGGGACACCACCACGTCCGGATCAGCTAACCGGAGAATCTGATCCCGCTCTCGCGCGGGCATGTCGGCGCGCACGGGGACCACGCACGCCCCCAGCTTCCATGCCCCGATCGTGGACAGTACGTGCTCGACCGAGTTCCGCAGCATGACAACGACCAGGCTGCGCGGTCCGATGCCGCGAGCGGCAAGACCCGCGGCGAAGTCGTCGCTGCGCCTGTCCAGTTCCGACCAGGTGAGCTGCACCGCCGGCCCGGTCTGCGGCACGAAGGTCAACGCGGGGGCGTCCGGCCGGGACGCTCCCAACTGCTTGATCTGTTCGCCGTACGACACGTAATCGTCGAACGTGAGCGCTGGTCGCCCCATGACGCCTCCCTTAGCGAGCGCTTGCTATTGAACCTGATATCATTACGAAATGCCTCGACCTAGCCGTGTTCACGAGATCGTGGCCGCAGCCACCAAGCTGTTCAGCGAACGGGGTTTTCTGGGCACGTCGGTACGCGCCATCGCCGAGGCAGCGGGAATGCACTCCGGCGGGCTGTATTCCCATTTCCCCTCCAAAGAGGCGTTGCTGTACCACATCGTCAGCGAGACGCTGCAGCGCCAGCTGGATGCGGTCGCGGAAGTCTGCAGGAGCGACCTCGACCCGGCCGCCAAGTTCCGCGCCGCCTTTCTCACCCACGTATCGACCAACTTCGAGATCGGTGGCGCATCGACCGCTCGGCTGTTCCTGCTCGACTGGCGATATCTGACCGGCAAGGAACTCGAGCACGTGCTCCAGTTGCGGCGCGCATACGAAAAGCTGTGGGACGATTTGCTGGAGGAAGGCGTCGCGGCCGGTGTTTTCCGGAAAGACATGGACACGCACATGACCCGCCTGGTGCCGATCTCGGTGGCGAACTGGGCGATCATGTGGTTCGACCCGAACGGTCCGCGCTCGGTGGAAGAAGTCTTCGGCAAAGTGGCGGACGAAATGTTGCAAGGATTTCTCGCCCGCTGATTGTCGTCCATCGCCGAGCACCTCAGAAATGGTCGAACATCCATGGGGTGCCGCAGGCGAACACAGTGCCGATCCGGTCGAGGGTGCCTGCTCGCTCGGTGTGCAGCTCGCCGAGGACTTGCGCCTCGGCAGCGCCCAGCCTGCCGGTGTACAGCGCAGCGAAGCCCCGCTCCGTGACGGCTGCTTCGGGGGCTTCCGTGGTCCACTCGGCACGGCATCGGCCGTCGCTGACAGTGAGCCGTAACGCCCGTCCCGGCGCCGTCCGGCGGACGGCCAGGACGAGCTCCACGGTCACGTCCGGGGGATACCCGCGTGCTGTCAGCGCGGCCGGGTAATCGATGATGCGCAGCATCCACGGGTACGCCCAGTCGACGGTGGGCGGCACGTCGAAGAACATGGACAGGCCGTCGCAGGGCGAGCCGAACCAGGTCAGGTCCTCGCCCGGCGACCCGGCCCGTGCCAGCGCTCGGAGCAAGGCGTTCGCCGACGAACGAGACGTCCAGACGATCTCCCGGGCCCGCACACGATGGCGGAAGGTGAGTTCTCCCCGGGGCGCACTCGGCTGGTCCCACATGGCGTAGCCGGTGACCGCACCGTCTCTGACGGCCACCACGGCGAACGCGTCGCCCGAGCGGACCGACGGCAGGATGTGCCCCTGCCACCAGCCCGCGGAGCGCACGATGAGGCCGTTGCTCCGACGGGCGAACTCCTCGTACACCTCGGCGAGCGCGTCGACGTCCGCGGTCTCGAACCAGCGGACGGAATCGATCTCCGAGCCTGTCCGCAAGGCGGCAGGCGGGGCCACGAAACGGTAGCGATGACCCCCGACCTCGAACCCGGCGCGCCGGTAGGGCGCCAGTGCCGTCGGGACGAGCGTGGCGACGGCTGCGCCGGATCGGGCGTGGTCCGCCAGCACCGACTCCAGCAAATAGCCCATCACTCCGGCGCTGCGATGGGCCAGATCGACCATGACCGACGAGATCGCGACACCGGGAACCGGGCGGCCGCCGAACCACTGCCCCGCCGGGCGAGCCAGCATCGCTGCGACCGGCTGCCCGGCACGTTCGAGCACGTGACCGTGCGCCAGCCAGAGATCGAAGTTGATCGACGCGGAGAAACACTGGCGCCGCAGCCCGGCGACGAATCCTTCGTCCTCGGCGCGGAAACGCCGCACCACTCGCTCCTCGCTACCCATCGGCCATCGCCGCCTCGTCGACGGATTCCAGGAACTCGATTGCCGTCGGCCACCGTGGCAGGTCCGCACCGACCCGGCGTTCCAGATCCGCCACCGTCCACCGGCCACTCGCGGTGAAGCGCCGCAGGACGCTCGGTGGCGCGAACAATTGCACGGTGTTGCCCGCCACGTAGAAGACCTGCCCGGTCGCGCGGCAAGAAGGCGTCGCCAGCCAGCCGACCACCGGGGACACGTTCTCCGGCGCCCAGAAATCGAAGCCGTCGGTCGACGACGACTGGTTGACATGGACGGCGGCGGGCATGGCCGCCACCGCCAACTCGGTGCGCGCCGACGGAGCGATGGCGTTCGACCGGACGCCGATCTTGCTGCCCTCCAGCGCCAGCACCGAGGACAGCGCCACGATGCCCAGTTTGGCCGCCGTGTAGTTGCCTTGGCCGAAATTGGGCATCAGGCCACCGATGGAGCTGGTGTGCACGATCGACGCCCGCACAGGTTCGCCGTTCTCCTTGGCGCGCTGTCGCCAATACGCCATGGCGTGTGCGGACGGCGCCGCATGTCCCTTCAGGTTCACTCGGACGACGTCGTCCCACTCCCGTTCCGACATGCGCGCCATGGTGCGGTCGCGCACGATCCCGGCGTTGTTGACCAGAACGTCCAAGCGGCCGAACCGTTCCACGCACGTCGCGATCAGGTCCCGTGCGTCGGACCAGTCGGAGATGTCACCGTGATGGCTGGCCGCCGGATACCCTTCCGCCGCGATCTCATCGGCCACTTGGTCCGCCAACCACGTGCCGTCGTCAGTGCGCCCCGTGTCGTTGACCAGCACGGCGGCGCCAAGGCTTGCGAGGTGGCGCGCATGGCATCGCCCGAGTCCCCCACCTCCGCCGGTCACGATCGCAGCAAGCCCGTCGAGAGGTTTCATGGCGCCTCCCGCCGGAACACCAGCAGCGGCCGCTCCCCCTCCTGCCGAGGGGGCGACCAGCTCGCGACAAGCCGCTCGCCGATCGCCGCGTCCTGCGGCACATGAGCCAGCACCCGTGGTCCTTCGTCCAGGTCGACCAAGCCGACGCCGTACGGCGGTGGTATGTCCGGACGGACCGGGAGGTGGACGGTGACGCACGAATACACGGTGCCCTGACCGGAGGCCTCGATCCAGGAGAGATCCCCGGAATCGCACCCCAGACAGAACGGCCGGGGATACAGCTGGTGATAGCCACAGCGTGCGCACCGCTGGACCACCAGCAGGCCGGCCGCAGCGGCGGCCCAGAACTCGCGCGTCGTGGGGTCGAGAACGTCAGTCATTGGTCAGCACCACCGTCGAGCTGTAGGAGGACAGACCGCCCAGGCCGTTGACCAGAGCACGCCGCGGCACCGGGGTGACCTGACGGTCCCCCGCCTCGCCGCGTAGCTGGCGCACCGCCTCGATCACCAGGAAGATCCCGAACGCGCCGGGGTGGGCGTACGACAACCCGCCGCCCGACGTCATCGCGGGCAGCTTGCCGCCTGGCTTGAAGTGGCCGCGCGCGAACATTTCGCCGCCCTCGCCCTTCGCGCAGAACCCAAGGTCCTCCATCTGCAGGATGGGAGTGATGGTGAAGGCGTCGTACGGCTGGAACAGGTCGATGTCCTCCGGCCCGACACCTGCCATCTCGTAGGCACGCTTGCCGGATTCCACGGCGGGTGTGCTCGTCAGATCTCGTCGCTGGTGGGCATGCCAGGTCGCGTGGCTCTCGCCCCAGCCCAGGATGGTCACGGGCGGCCGCTTGGCGTTCCGGACCCGATCGCGCGTCGTGACGATCACCACGCCACCGCCGTCGGTGATCAAGCAGCAGTCCAGCTTCTTGATCGGCCCGCAGATGCGTTCGGAGACCATCACGTCGGCCACGGTCAACGGGTCGCGCCGCCATGCCTTGGGGTTCAGCCGCGCCCATTCCCGCGCGGTGACCGCGACCGACGCCAGCTGTTCTTCCGTGGTGCCGTGTTCGTGCATGTGCCGGGCGGTGACCAGTGCATAGTGACCGATAGGGACCGGCAGCCCGGCGGGTTGATCGAACTGCGCGGTAAGGGACTCCGGCGGCCACGGCGCGATCACGTGCGTACGCGATCGCTTACGCAGGCTGCGTTGCCTGGAGGCGTATGCGAGCAGCGCCACGGTGCAGTGACCGGCCGCGATCGCCGCCATGGCGTGCCCGACGAACCCTTCCCACGATCCGCCGCCGAGGTCGGAGGAGTCCGCATAGCTGGGCTCGATCCCCAGGTATTCGCCCAACAGGACCGACCCTTCCTCGCCGAGATAGTTCACGAACAGCCCGTCGACGTCAGCCCTGGTCAAACCCGCTTCGTCGAGCGCAGCCATGGCGGCGAGCGCGATCATGGACGGCTCGGACTGGTCGGTGACCTTGCCGAGCGGTGTCTCGGCCACGCCCGCGATGCAGAACTCGCGCATGACGTCCTTCCATCTTTCTTAGTGAACGCTCGCTTTGTAATATTCCACGACGATCATGCACTGTCAACGCGACGACGACGGGCCAACGAGAGGAACACGTAGACGACCGACACCACGACCAGCGCAAGGAGGCTCAATGCCACCTGGACGCGGGTCTCGTACTCGATGAACATCACAACGTCGATGCCCAGCAGCGCGACGCCACACAGGATCGCCAGCCACGGGTGTCCCCACATGCGGACCGGCAGTTGCGCGATCTGCTCGGCAGGCGTTCGCATCCGCATGCCGACCTGGGAAGCACAGACGAAGCCGTAGACGATCAGCGCCAGCGCCCCAACCGAGTTCAGGACGAACGCGAACGCCTCGTCCGGAGCGAACCAGTTCACCGCCGCGCCGAGAAGCCCACCCGAACCGCTCAGCAGCACTCCTATCCACGGGACGCCGCGCGCGTTCCTGCGGTCGATCCCCGCCGGCGCGTAGCCATTGCGCGCCAACCGGAACAACGTCTGCGAGCAGGCGTAGATGGACGCGTTGACGATCGACAGCACCGCGACGAGCAGGACAGCGTCCATGATTTGCACCGAGTACGGGATGCCGAAACGGTCGAAGGCCGCCGCGAACGGTGACGAATCGACCGGAATCTCCGCGAACGGCAGGACGAGAAGCAGCGCGACGACGGAGCCCACGAAGAACAAGACGATCCGGATGACCGCAAGCCGCGTGGTACGCACCACCGCGCGACCGGGGTCCTCCGACTCACGAGAAGCGATCACGGCGATCTCCGTGCCGACGAACGACAGCACCGCGATCGCCATGCCCTGGACAACGGGGGCGATCCCGTTCGGCAACAGCGGAGCGTTCAGCAGGTTCGTCAGCCCCACCCCGGTCGACCCCGGCAACAGCCCGAGCACGTAGCCGACGGCCCCGACACCGAGCACGAGGATGGTGGCGATCTTGATGCCGGCCAGCAGAAACTCGGCCTCCCCGAATCCGCGTGCCGAATACAGGTTCAGCCCGACGAACACCGCCATCACGCCGAGCGAGCACAGCCAGTTCGGGACACCGAGCCATCCGCCGATCACCTGGCCGGCGACGACCGCCTCGAACGCGATGATCGCAACGAACAGGTACCAGTACAGCCATCCGACGGCGAAGGCCGCCCAGCCGCCCACCCCGACGCGGGCGTAGTCGACAAACGTCCCCAGCTCAGGCCGCGCGGTGGTCATCTCACCGAGCATCAGCATGACGAAGTAGACGATGACCCCGCCGAGGAAGAAGGACAGCACGGCTCCCGCGCCCGCCGATCGCACGACTTCGCCGACCCCCACGAACAGCGAGGCGCCGATACATCCGCCGATGGCGAGCAAGGTGACGTGACGGCTCTTGAGTCGACCCTTGCGTGGAACCTCCGCCTGCAACTCCCCCCGATTCGGCACCGCAGGTTCTGACACCGCTGCTGACATCGCAAACCTCCGAATCGTGTCGGGGATCACCCCGATGCCAGCACGCTAACGTCAGACACGAAGAAAAGCAAGCGATCGCACAGTTTCACGCCCGAGGCATGTGGCGGGCCGTAGACGCTCACCGAGGTGGCGGCAGCCGACGGCCTCGTAGTGCTCATCCGAGAAGGTGCCGCAGCGTGTTCGTCACGCTCATCGCACGACGCTCAACATGACCCCATCGTGTCCATCACACCGAGCTCAACATGGCCTCGCCACGCCCACCGCGCGGAGGTCACATGACCCCGTCATGTTCATCGCACGACGCTCACCTCGTTGACCCGCTCGTCTCGAACACGACGTCCACGCCGTGTCATCAACAAGGCGCGGGAAGCACGGCCTTGTCCGCGAATCGTCCGCCGCACATGTCTTGACGGGCTCCGCACAGACGTGTGTTGCCCGAAGGCACCCGTCGGCCTCTTGGATCGCCCCGAAGGCACCCGTCGGCCTCTTGGATCGTGTCGCAGCACTTTGTCATCCTGCCGAACCGGCATCGGCCAGCTCCCTGCCGCACGGCACCGGCCTGCCCCTGGCGACAGCCGACGTGGGGCGGCACCCCATTGATTTGATTTCGGAGCACGCTGCACTTCGGCTGCCCCGGATACCGTGACCGCCGCCGCTACACTGCTCCTCGACATGCGAAACGCCCCCGGAGCACTTGTCTCCGAGGGCGTTTCGCCTCGTAGCGGGGACAGGATTCGAACCTGCGACCTCTGGGTTATGAGCCCAGCGAGCTACCGAACTGCTCCACCCCGCGTCGGTGATTCCCAGTGTACACAACCGTTTTGACGGCCTTCAGGGGGGTGGGTACTTCGCCGGCTGAGGCGGACGGGCGATCCTGCCGATCGATCGGCAGCCGGATGTCGCGTGCAGCGACCCGCCCCGTGAGCAGGCACGACCACCCGCACTATGCGCTGGCGCTGAGCCACACGCACACCGCACTGGGCCACGACGCCGCCACGCTCACCCGATCGCCCACCGCTCCACGCGAGTCACTCGCGATCGCGCCCGCGCCACCCCACTACGACATAGCCACCCCCACTAAGACATACTTCGGACGCCAACCACGGCGCCTCGGCGAAGCACTTTGTGGCAGCCTGTCCCGGGCCCAGGCACCCCTCTGCACCCGAAGCGCAGTGCCGGTGCGCCCACGCACCCCACCGATCCAAACACACATCCCGTGGCCGACCACAACGGCACACACCAGCGAACTCGCCTACAGCACCCCACCCCTCACGCAAACACCCCCTCCGCATCCAACACACAAAATCAGTGCGTCCACGCACAGCCCCCAGCCCGAACGCACACCCCGTGGCCGACCACAACGGCACACGCAGCAAGCTCGCCTACAGCAGGCGCCCCTCGCACAGACACCAACTCCCAATCCAAAGCACCCGCGATGCACCGGTAGAGGTGCACGGGCGGCCCAATTCCCCCTGGCCCGTGCGGCGGCTTGAGCCAGGTGCGGCCAGTTCCCACACCCACGTGCGGCGTCCTGCACAGCCCCACGGTCAGCGGTGCGGCCATGAATCAGTCGGGCACGCATGTGCACCCGAATTCGCAGGGCTCCCACGCGTGTGCTCCGGTCCGCGAGACTCCCACGCGTGCGCGCCCGAATCCGCGCGGCTTCTGCACACATGTGCACCGATCCGGTGCCGACGGTTCGAGTACCTCGTCCACCCGGTAGCCGTACCGCAGCCTTGAGGATGCCCGGACACGACAAAGCCGTCCGCCCAGCAGCGCGCTGACCGCCGGGCAGACGGCTTTGTGTGTCGAGGTCAGTTCCCTCCGGAGCCCGCGCCACCGGACGACGAGCCGGAGCGGCCGCTCCCTTCACCGTTCTTCAGCTGGTTGTACTTCTTGCGGGCCGCTTCCAGGTCCTCCAACGCCTCAGCTTCGGCTTGGAAGTCGCCCTTCGCGCGCGCCGAGAAGTAGGCGTCCGCAGCTCGAGCCATCTCGTCGGCGACCTCCTGCAACGCCGCGTTGCCGGTACTGGGTCGCTGCGTCGGCGGCCGTTGTTGCTGCTGCTGGTCCGGCTTCTGCTGGTCCGGCTGCTGCGCCGGCTTCTCGGGCTCCTCGGCACCGTCTTCGGAGGCCCGTGGCGTCGTCGCGTACTTGCCCGCGCCGGGCAGTGCCTGGTCGAGCGCTTCGGTCAATGTCTTGCCGAAGCCGACGCGGTTTCCGAACGACACCAGCACACGCGCCAGCTGCGGATAACCACGCTCGGTGCGCTGGCGAATGTAGACCGGCTCCACGTACAGGAAGCCCCCGGCGACCGGCAGCGTCAGCAGGTTGCCGTTGATGATCTCGACGTTCTGGTTGCCGAACAGGGTGCGCTGCTCGGTGTAGTCACCGTTGTTCTCGAACGAGTTCTGCACCTGCGCCGGACCACGGCTCTGCGGCGCGTCGTCGCCGATCGGCAACCGCAGCACCTTCATCTTCCCGTAGGTCTCCGGGTCCGACGACACCGTCATCCACGCCGCCAGATAGTCCCGGTTCAACGGCGTCAACGGGCTGGTCAGCTGGAAGGTCGGCTTCTCGTCGCCCGGCGCCTTCATCAGCAGGTAGTACGGCGGCTGGTTCGCCGACCTTTCGCCCTCGGTCGGGTTGGACGGGACACTCCACCAAGCGGTGTTGGAGAAGTACTGCTGCGGAGTCTTGACGTGGTACTTCGTCAGCAGGTCCCGCTGAACCTTGAACATGTCCTCCGGGTAGCGGAAGTGCTTGCGCAGGCTGTCCGGGATCTTCGACTCCGGCTCCACCGTGCCCGGGAAGACACTGCGCCAGGCCTTCAGCACCGGATCCTGCTCGTCGATCGCGTAAAGCGTCGTCGTGCCGTCGTAGGCGTCGACCGTGGCCTTCACCGAGTTGCGGATGTAGCTGATCGGCTGGTTCTCGTGCCTGGCCACGCCGGTGAGAGTGTCCTCGGTCGCGTCACCCAGCTGCGTCTTCTGCGCGTACGGGAAGTTCGCCGTCGTGGTGTAGCCGTCGACGATCCACTTGATGCGGCCGTCGATCACCGCCGGGTACGGGTCACCGTCGACGGTCAGCCACGGCGCCTTCTTCTCCACCCGCAGGCGCGGGTCGCGGTTGTAGATGATCTTGGACGACTCGCCGATCGCCCCGGAGAACAGGATGTTGCGCTCGCCGTGCGCGATGGCGAACACCAGGCGGTGGAACAGGCCGTCGATCGGCACACCGCCCTTGCCTTGATAGCGGTGGGTGGTCTCGGCGGTGTCGAACTCGCCCTGCGCCGACTCCTCGGGGTTGTTGACGATCGCGTAGTCGTCCTCGCCGAACAGCTCGCCGTAGTAGATGCGGGGCTGCTTGACCTCGATCCCGATCGCCTTCGGGTTGATCGTGTCGCTGCGCTTGGTCAGCGGGTAGCCGCCTTCGGTGCCGCCCTCGCCGCTGTTGTCGCCGACGGCGCGGTCGATCGTGTTGGCGGGCGCCAGGACGAAGCCGTTGCCGTGCGTGTACACCAACCGCTGGTTGATCCAGCTTCGCTGGTTCTCGGCCAGGCCCTCGGACTTCAGCTCACGCGCCGCGACGATGTAGTCCTGCACCTCGCCGTTGATCTCGTACCGGTCGACATCCAGCTTCTTCGGGAAGCCGTAGAAGTTCTCCCGCGCCACCTGCTGGGTGAACGTCGGCTCCAGCACGCTCGGGTCGAGCAGGCGGATCCGCTCGATGGTCTCCCTGGCTTCGGCGATGTCCTCCTCGGTCGCGGAGGTCTTCGGCCGGTAGTCGACGAACTCGATGTTGTCCAGCTTGTAGGCGAACTTGGTCGCCTCCATGTTGCGCCGGATCGCTTCGGCTTCCTTCTCGATCTCGTTCGGCTTGACCGAGAACTGCCACAGCAGCGCCGGCCAGGCCTGCCCGACCAGGATGCTGGACACCAGCAGCAACGCCAGCGCGATCGCGGGAAGCACGAGGTTACGCAGGAAGGCACCGACGAACAGGGCGCCCGCACAGAACACCGCGATGCTCATCAGGATGAGCTTGGCCGGCATCACCGCTTGCAGGTCCGTGTAGCTGGCGCCGGTGAACAGCTCGTTGCGGCCGTTGAGCAGCAGGTTGTACCGGTCCATGTAGTAGTCGAGCGCCAGGACCAGCACGAAGATGCCCGCGGTGACCGCCAGCTGGATGCGCGCGGCGTTGGTCAGCTGGGCGCCGCGGCCGGCCAGCCGGACGCCGCCGAAGATGTACTGCACCACCACCGCGGCGACGAACGCGACCACGAGCGCGACGAAGACCCATGTGATCGCCCAGTTGTAGAAGGGCAGGTCGAACACGTAGAAGCCGATGTCGTGCCCGAACTCGGGGTCCTTCCTGCCGAAATCGCCGCCATGCAGGAAGAGCTGGACGGTCTCCCAGCCGCTTTGCGCGGACAGTCCGGCGACGGCACCGACCACGATCGGGATGCCGATCCCGAACAGCCGCACGCGGGCGACGATGGTCGACCGGTACCGCGCCAACGGGTCGTCCTGGCTGACCACGGGGACGAAGACGGGCCGGTTGCGGTAGGCGAGGAACAGTGACAGGAATGCCGCCCCGCCGACCACGACGCCGACCACGAGGAACAGCACCACGCGGGTCAACAGGACGGTGGTGAAGACGTTCCGCGCGCCGACTTCTCCGTACCACAACCAGTCGATGTAGGCGCCGATCAGCCTGCTGCCCAGAACCAGGGCGGCAACCAGCACCGCACCGATGATCAACAGGACTCGACTACGCCTGGTCAGCCTTGGCACGCTGACGGGAGGCCGATTGGCCACAGCACACACTCCTGGGTCGGTGACATCCGCCCGTGGGCGCCATCGGCTTGTGATGGCCCCCACCCAATGTCTACTTAACTCTACGGACCACGGGGAAAGTTCCCCGGCCGGGTCCGCCCCGCTCCTGGCAGGATAGGCCCATGAGCAATGTCAGCGACGTGGCGATGGCCGCGCGGGAAGTGGAAGAGTTCGTCGCGGCCGCCGGCTGGGACCAGCCGCCGCAGCTGTTCGCCCTGGTCCCGACCGCCGACATCCTGGCAGAGCAGCCGGAACTCGCCGCGCAGCTGAATGCCGAGGCAGCGTTGACCCCGGTCGCCCAGGACGCCCTGCCGGAAGCGGAGGATCTCGGCGAGGCACTGGCCAGGATCACGTGGCCGGAAGCGGTGCGCGGATGCGCGATCTGCCAGGAGATCGTGGTGCTGTCACCGGACGCCGAGGAGTCCCTGCCCGACGACGGTGACGTCGCCAGGCTGCAGCAGGCAGCGGCCCAGCATCCCGAACGCACCGAGGGGCGCCTTGTCGCTGCCGTGTCACGCGACGGTACCCGGGCGTGCGTGCTGCGGCTGCGCGGAGTCGCCGTCGACGAGGACGGCGAACCCGTGGACGAGCTGGTCGAGCATCCAGACCTCGCCCCCGGCTTGCTCGACGCGCTGGCGGCCACATTCGAACCGTAAGCACGTTCGGAACGGTCATCCCTGCGTGCGGACCGTCATCCGTGTGTTCGGACCGTCACCCGTGCGCGCGGACGGTCATCCATGCGTTCGGAACGGTCATCCATGCGTTCGGAACGGTGAGCTGCGCGTTCTGACGTACCCACGTCGGAGCCGCCGACATGGTCGTGGCATGGTCTCGCCACGACCTGGCATCAGTGACCGTGGGGTCGGGCACCAGTAGCTGTGCTCGCCCCGACGGCCATGGTCGGCTGCAACCACGAAAGCCCGCAGCCGCTGCGGATGCCGACACCCAAAGCCCTCAGCGAGGCCTGGCCGAAACCGTCAGCACCGCACCCGGAGCCCTCAGCACGAAGCCATCGACACGACGCCGAGACCGCCGTCAGTACGAAGCCTGACCAGAAGCCTTCACACGAATCGTGATAGCCGTCGGTACGACGCCCAGCCAGAAGCCTTCTGCGCGACGCCCGGAGCCGCCCGTCTTCCTGGCGTCCCCAGTCAATAGCCGCCCTCTTGGCGTCCCAGGCAATAGCTCCACTGCGTTGAGCCGCCGGCTTTGAGCCACTGGCCAATCGCTTCGCGCTTGGAGCCGCCCAGCCACTCGCTTGGCGCCCTGGTGTGGGAGGCAGCCTGCGACCTCAACAACTCGGCACGGGCAGGCCCTTGTCGAGGTTTTCCAGCGCCTGGACGGCTTCGGCCAGCTTGCTGACCTTCACCAGACGCAGGCCGTCCGGGGCCGATTTCGCTGCTTCTGCGCAGTTCTCCGCAGGCACCAGGAACACCGTGGCACCGTCGTCGCGCGCCGCGGCGAGCTTGAACGAGACACCACCGATCGGCCCGATCGTGCCGTCGGGGGTGATCTCACCGGTTCCGGCCACCCGCCGCCCGCCGGTCAGTTCACCCGGGGTCAGGCGGTCCACGATGGCCAACGCGAACATCGTGCCCGCGGACGGCCCACCGACGTCGGCCAACTTGATGTCGACGGACAAGCCGGGTAGCTCCGGGCGCGCGCCGACCACCACGCCGAGGAGACCTTCCGATCGACCGTCGTCGGCTTTGCCGAGGGTGATCGTCGCGGTCCTGGTGCGTTCTGCCTGCGTCTCGCTGGCTTTCGCCTTGTCCTTTGTGCCGTCCTTGGCGTCCGCGTCGGCGTCTGCTTTGCCAGCCCCCCGTTCGGCTTCGTCGGCACCTCTGCCCTTGTTCTGTTCGCTCGTGTCTTTGCCGGTGCCGCCCCGGCCGGCACCTTCACCACCGGCCTTCTCGCCGGCCTCGGCGTCGGCTTCGCGGAAGGTCACCGTGATCTTCTCGTTGGGCTTGGTGCCCTTCAACGCGTCGAGCACGTCTTGTGGGGTCGAGACCTTCCTGCCGTTCACCTCGACCAGCTCGTCGCCCGGGTCCAGCACCCGGGCGGCCTCTTCTCTCGTCACCTCTTGGACGACCACCGTGTAGCGGATCCGCTTGCCTACTGCGGCACCGGATTCCTTCAGATACGCCAGAGCTGCCGAAACCGCGGCGTCTTGCGAGTCGACGAACTGCTGCGCGTTCTTCTGTTTGACCTCTTCGTCGGTTTCGCCGGGCGGGAAGTACAGCTCGCGCGGCGCCAGCGCGTAACTTCCGCTCGCCCACAGCCCCAATGCACCGAGCAGTGTGACGCCGTCCTGCACGGCCACCGTGGTCAGCCGCAGCTCACCGGATGTCTCGTAGGTCTTGGAACCGCTGATCGCGATCAACGGACCGTCCTCGGTCTCAGCCAGCGTGTCGTGCGTGGGCCCGGGCCCGAGCGCCACGTACGGCACTCGCACGAACGTGCCGACCAGGCCGAAGACGAGCACGATCACCATGCTCCACACGATGGTCCAGCCGCGGCGGGTCAGGTGAAGTCCCCCGCTCGCGATATGCGAAGCACGCTCACGGTCGGCACGCGAGTGGCGTCGACGATCGCCCAGCGCACCGTGCTCACGGCCTGCGGCGCCTTGCTGTGATGAGTTCTCTGGCCTGTTCACGGACGTCCTGTCAAGCGGAGTCGACGAAACATGTTCCGGTAACGAGGACCCTACGCGATCGGTGGGATCCGATCGCGCTGGGCTGAACACGACATCGGGCAAGCCGCGTACCGTAGAGGCATGAACGATTTCCCGTTCGGCTTCGGCCCCTCCGACCCGGACAAGCGCGGTGAGGGCGAGTCCCGCGAGCCGTCCGGCTTCGGCTTCGGGGCGCCGGGCGGTGGCCCGCAAGGCGCCGAGGCCTTCGCACAACTCGGTCAGATACTCAGCCAGCTGGGCAGCATGCTCAGCCAGGCGGGGTCGTCCTCCGGGCCGGTCAACTACACCATCGCGAAACAGATCGCGCTGCAACGGTTGAGCAGCAGCGGGCAGGCGTCGAGCTCCGACAACGAGAGCACCGCCGTCCGCGACGCCGGCCACCTCGCCGAGCTGTGGCTGGACGCCGCGACGATCCTGCCTGTCGGCGCCTCGAGGACAGTCGCCTGGTCCGCGCGCGACTGGGTCGAGAAGACGCTGGACACCTGGCAGCACTTGTGCGACCCGGTCGCCCAACGAGTCGCCAATGCCTGGGTGAACGCGCTGCCCGAGGAGGCCAAGCAAGCCGCCGGCCCGTTGCTGTCGATGATGAGCCAGATGGGCGGGATGGCGTTCGGCACCCAGCTCGGTCACGCGCTGGCTCAACTGGGTTCCGAGGTGCTGACCTCGACCGAGGTCGGATTGCCACTCGGCCCCGACGGCACGGCCGCGTTGCTGCCTGCCAACATCCAGAAGTTCACCGAGGGCCTGGAGCGGCCGAGCAGCGAGGTGCTTGTCTTCCTCGCCGCGCGTGAAGCCGCCCACCATCGGCTGTTCTCCCACGTGCCGTGGCTGCGGCAGCGCCTGCTCGCCACCGTCGAGGAGTTCGCCCGTGGGATCACGGTGAACACGCAGGCACTCCAGGACCTCGCCGGTCAGATCGACCCGGCGAATCCCGCGAGCGTCGAAGAGGCGTTGTCATCCGGTCTCCTCCAACCACAAACGACTGATGAACAAAAGGCAGCCCTCGCCCGGTTGGAGACGTTGCTCGCCCTGGTGGAGGGCTGGGTCGACGTGGTCGTCGCCGATGCCGTGGGCGATCGCCTCCCCGGTGCCGATGCTCTCCGCGAGACGTTGCGCAGGCGGCGCGCCTCCGGCGGTCCCGCGGAGCAGACCTTCGCCACACTGGTCGGGCTCGAGCTACGGCCGCGCAGGCTGCGCGCCGCCTCGGCCCTGTGGAAGCTCGTCGGCGATCAGCACGGCATCGACAAGCGGGACAATCTGTGGTCCCACCCGGACCTCATGCCGACCGCGGACGACCTCGACGATCCGCTCGAGTTCGCCGAGCGCCTGGGCGCCGACGCGTCGGGTTTGGCCGACTTCGACCCGATCGCCGAGCTCAACCGCACGGAAAAGGCGACCGAAGACCGGGCCGGGGATGCGGACTCCGGCGACACCCGGGACGCCGCTTCGAAAGGGACAGAAGGCGACACCCCGGGAAACACGGAGAACGACGACCCCGGCACCGGCCCGCGCACTGACGGCTGATCGGCGCTAGTCGAGCTCGATCAGCCCCAAGCCGGCAGCGGCCGACAGGCCCTCGAGATAGCCGATCGCCCGCTCGGTCCTCGGGTACCGGGAGCACAGCTCCCAGAACTGCTCGTTGTGGGCGGCCACCAGCAGGTGAGCCAACTCGTGCACCAGCACGTAGTCGAGGACCCACGCAGGCACGTCGCCGAGCTTGCTGCTGACCCGGATGGTGCCTTCCGCCGGCGTACAAAAGGCCCACCTGGTCCGCATCGGCGGCACCCAACGCACACTCGCCGGCAGCGCCCGACCGTCGAAATATTGCGCTGAGAGCTCGCGACAGCGCTGCATGAGCGCCTCGTCCGACTGCCGCGCAGGCGACAGCCGCTGACTCCGGCTGCGCGACAGCTTGCGTTGCATCTCGGCGACCCAGTACTCCTCCTCCGCACTGGTCATGCGTGCCGGAATCAGCACGATCATGGTGTCGCCATCGAGGTAGGCCGAGACAGTGCGCTTGCGGCGTGCGCTGCGCCGCACCTCGACCTTCTTGTGCACGCCTCAACCGTAGGCGGTGCTGCCGACGATGCGGCGAGACGGGCGCAGATCTGTGGACAACTCCCGTGATCCGCGCAGCTTTGACGCGAGTGGCGCCATACGTGCGGGCAGTTGTCCACAGCTTCTCGGTCACGCCGGAAGTGCCCATGGAATCGGGCGAAAGTGGATGCCATGACAGCACCAGCGCCCGAAGTCGAGATCGTCCGCCCGGTTCACGACGAGCTGGCCACCAGGCCCCGATACACCCCGGGGATCAGGGCCTACCAGCGCGCGGTCGACGAAATTCAGATCGGAGTGAATCCAAGACGAGCCGTGCTGGCGACCGACTTGTCGCCCCGCATGGTCTCCGTGCTGCTTTCCTTGGACGGACAGGCGTCCATCGGCCGGCTGATGAGCCGGGTGGGGCCGCAGCACGCGGACCGGCTACGCGCTCTGCTGCGGGAGATGATGGCCGCCGGGTTCGTGATCGACGCCAACCAGCCAGCACGAAACGCCCGGCTCGCCCACGCGACCGTCGAGATACGCGGTGACGGTCCGCTCGCCGCGGCAGTGGCGGTCCAACTCGCATCTGCTGGCATCGGCTCGCTAATCGTGACGTCCAGCGGCACGGTCGGTACCGAAGACATCGGTGCTGTCTGCACACCCGCAGATCTCGGAAAGCAGCGGCGGCATGTGATCGAGCAGGCGATCTCCGCGGCCAATCCGTCCGTGGACATCGCACCGGCGCGGCGGGAGTGCAGTCCCGACCTAGTCATCCTGACCGATGCGCTGGTACCGGCCCCGGAAGTCGTCGCACAGCTCATGCAGGACAACCAAGAGCATCTGGTCGTCGCGGCCCGCGACGGTTGCGGCATCGTCGGGCCACTCGTCCTGCCGGGGCGTTCGGCCTGCCTGGAATGCTTCGACCGATATCGCACCGATCGAGATCGCTGCTGGCCCCGGGTGGCGAGCCAGCTTGCCGGCAAGGTGCAGCGAGCCGATCCCGCAACCACACAGGCGACAGCAGCCTTCGCGGCGGCACAGGTAGCGCCGTCCCTCCAGCCAAGCCAGGACCGACCGCCCCTGCTGGAAGCCACCCTGGAACTCGACCTCACCGAAGGCGCAACGCTGCGGCGCGAGTGGGTCGCCCATCCGCTGTGTCGATGCGGGGTAGCCAATCGATGGGACGTCGACATCAGTGATCAACCCGACGAACTCGGCAGACAACGGCCGTAGTCACAAGGCAGAATCGAATGCATGGCCGAACCCGCGGAGCAAAGCCTCCCCAGCAAAGCGACCGCTCGTGCCGCGAAGCTCGCCAGCCTGCCGCTGGGCATCGCGAGCCGCGCGGTCGGCGGCTGGGGAAAGCGGCTGACCGGCAAAAGTGCCGAGGAAGTCAACGCCGACCTCCAGGCGAAAGCCGCGGAACAGCTGTTCGAGGTGCTCGGCACGCTCAAAGGCGGCGCGATGAAGTTCGGCCAGGCGCTGAGCGTATTCGAAGCCGCCATCCCGGACCAGTACGCGGCTCCATACCGAGAGGCGCTCACCCGTCTGCAGTCGGCCGCTCCCCCGATGCCCGCGAAGCAGACGCATCGGGTCATGCGGGAGCAGCTGGGCACCGGTTGGCCGAAGCGATTCGCCGAGTTCGACGACGAACCCGCAGCGGCGGCCAGCATCGGGCAGGTGCACCGCGCGGTGTGGCACGACGGCCGCCACGTCGCGGTCAAGGTGCAGTACCCAGGGGCCGACGAGGCACTGCGCAGCGACCTGCGGCAGCTCATGCGCTTCTCACGCCTGTTCCAGGCCTTGTCACCGGGCACCGAGGTGAAGCCACTGCTGGCGGAACTGTCGGCCCGGATGAACGAAGAACTCGACTACCGGGGCGAGGCCAATTTCCAGCGCGCCTTCGCCGCGGCTTTCGACGGTGACCCCCACTTTCTGGTGCCCAAAGTCGTCGCCAGTTCCCCGAAGGTCGTCATCACCGAGTGGGTCGATGGCACACCACTCGCCCAGATCATCAAGTCCGGCGAGCGCGATGTGCGCAATCGCGTGGGTCGGCTGCTGCTCGAGTTCCACTACTCATCCCCGGCGCGCGCCCACCTCATGCATTCCGACCCGCACCCGGGCAACTTCATGCTGGCCGACGACGGGCGCATGTGCGTGATCGACTACGGCGCGGTCGCGCGGCTGCCCCACGGGATCCCCCGGGTGCTCGGCCACATCATCCGGTTGGCCCTGGACGGCAATGCCACCGAGATGATGCGCCTGATGCGCGAGCACCGGTTCATCACCGTCGGCAGCAAGATCACCGCCCAGGACGTACTCGACTACCTTTCACCCTTCGTCGAGCCGCTCACGGTCGACAGGTTCCACTTCACCCGACGCTGGCTGCAGCAGCAAGCGGCCCGCATAGGCGACGTCTCGGGCAAGGATTTCCGCACGGCACGCTTCCTCAACCTGCCCGCCGAGTACTTGCTGATTCACCGCACCACGGCGGGTAACACCGGCATCCTCTGCCAGCTGGACGCCGAGGTTTCGGTCCGTGACATCGCCGAGCGCTGGGTGCCCGGCTTCGCCGACTGATCACCGCCCGAGCGGTAGACGCCGGCATGTCAGACGGCTGATCCACAACCCTGCCGAAAATTGGGGCAATTCCGGCATTTTCGGCGGAGTTATCCACAATTTTGCGAACGCCGCCAATCGCGCCTTGCCAGCCGAGACGATCAAAGACATGGAACACAGACGCAGCCGAACCGTCAGTATTCCGCCCGAGATCGCGCCGGATGGAGTCGCGCCGGTCACCGCGCTACTGCGAGCCGGGATCAGCCACAGCATGATCACCAGGAGGTGCCGCGCGGGCGGCCCCTGGCGGCGCCTTCTGCCCGGAGTCGTCATGCTCGCGAACAGTGAGCCGACCCGCAAGCAGCTCTTGCGAGCGGCCATCACATACGCCGGTCCCCGTGCGGTGATCACCGGTGTCGACGCATTGAACGCCTACGGCGTGCAGCTCCCCGCTCCGCACACGGTCCGCCTGCTCGTTCCAGTGGAACAGCGGCTGGCCCCGAAAGAATTCGTCACTGTGGAACGCACGACGCGCATGCCCAAGCCGATCATGCGTGACGGTCTGCCCTTCGCCCCACCATCTCGCGCCGCTGTGGACGTAGCCCGCGGCACGTCCAACATTGCGTTACTGCGTTCCGCCTTGGCGCTACCCGTCATGCACGGCTTGTGCGATCACGACAGCCTGCAGCGCGAACTGGAGGCCGGGAACCAGCGGGGCACCGCAGCTGTCCGACTGGCACTGCGGCAGCTCGACGTCACGGCGACCAGTGCTCTGCACAGCAACGCCGCAGCGCTCCTGCAGCACGCCCCACTCCCGCCACCGCAATGGAACGTGACGATCCAGGACTGTAGGCGCCGCCCGCTGGGGTACGCCGATGCGTGGTGGGACGAGATCGGCCTGGCGTGGCAGTTCGAGCCAGCGGTGCCTGAATCCGCCACGCCGGCCCACGGTCATCTCGCACTTACCGCGGCCAAGGTCATCGTCGTGCGCACTCCGGCTGCCGACGTTCGCGCCGCTCTCGACGATTTCTCTCTCCGCGACATGATCGTTCGCGAACTGGCAGCCGCCTTCGCGGAAGCCGGCACACGGGAGCGACCCCGGGTGGAGGCACGATGCTTGTCGGTTCCCTACACCGCGTAAGGCAGCGGCTGCCGAATCCCGAGCCCGGCATGAGCCACTGTCGCAGCTCCTTGAGCTCAGGACGAACCTTGAGCTCCGGATGATCCGCCGTCTACATCCTGCGCTCGACTTGACACCGCCGCCGGCATCTTGTGCTCGGCTGAGCCGCCGGCGATGGCCGGTTCACGTTGACGGCCCGGCGGCAACCGCATCAGTGCGTGTTCGGGGGGAGGTTGAGGCAGGTCAGGGACCGCGCCTGCAATGTGGGGTCAGGCCACGACCCACGATGTGAGGCCACAGCGCGACCGCAGGACAGGAGGGCAAGCATGCCGCGCGCCGGGAGAACCCCCAGCAAGAGCGTCACCGCCCAGAGCATCATGGGCAAGCATGCCGCGCGCCGGGAGGGCCCGGGCAAGGCACGAACCGCGCGTACGACGTCAGGGCGAAGCATGATGCGTGCGGCTGTGGCTTGGCACGAACCTACCCACGCCCCTTGGCCCGTAGGCACGAACCGCGCGTGACGCTCTTGCGCTCGGCTTGAGCCTCGCAGCGAAAGCAGGTTCACATGCGAAGTGGGCCCGCGCGGCCGGGTTCTCCCGGCAGCACGGGCCCACTTCCTCCTACACACAGCTCCAATACAGCAAGCGCCGAGAGCTAGCCGTTGCGTACGCGTTCCGCGCGACGGCTGGCCCAGTGGGCGAGTCGCTCCCACCGACGGGCGCGACGCTGCCGATTCTGAGCGGCCAAAGCGTCAGCCACAGCGACGTCGCCATCTGCGGGCTCGCTGTAGTGGGCGTGCTCGCGCTCACGGATGAGCGCGAACTGCTCACTCAGCATCTCCATGTCGTCCAACTCCTCAGAAGTAGGTCTCGTCTTCGGGCAGTGATTTGCCGGAGCGCAACTCCCGTGGCCGGCGACCAGCCGGCCCCAAGCAGTGACCGTTTGCCAGCTGCCACGCTCCGACCCCGGCAAGCAGCCGTCGCCATCAGGCCCCGACAGCGGCCGGTGACGTCCAGACCCGACACCGGCCGGTGACTTTCAGGCCTGCCCCGGGACCTCCAGACCCGACACCGGCCGGTGACCTCCCGGCCTGGCCGGGACGTCCAGGCCTGGCACGGGGCGTCCGGGCACGGCACCGGGGAGCTTCAGGCACGACACCAGCGACCTCCAGGCTCTACCCCCGGGAAACCTCCAAGCCCGGCACCAGCGACCGGCCGGCGGCCGTCAGGCCGCGACCGGATGCTTGCGAGGTCGGCCACGCGGACGCTTGCGCGCGATGATCACCCCACGGTCGAAAATCTCGCCGCCCCAGACGCCCCAGGGCTCACCCCGTTCCAACGCGCCGGCCAGGCACGCATCGCGGACCGGGCAACCTGCGCACAGCTTCTTGGCGCGCTCCAGGTCGGCCGGCGCCTCGGCAAACCACAGGTCCGGGTCGCCAACGTGGCACGGCAGGGTCAGTTCTGCGCTCAGCGGATCCGCTGGCGACACCGTCGCCGCCTCGAGTGCGAAGGCGGTTTGGGTTGACATTCGTTCTCCCCTTGAATCTGTCTTCATTTCGTCGTGTGGCGGAAGATCTGCGGACCACACAGCACGAAGGCCGCGGATCCGGTGATCGGTCCCGCGGCCTTCGTGACCCGTGAATCTGACTAAGTCAGTGACTTCACGTGAAGACGAGACAACGGAACCGCTACCTGCGGAGCGATGAATGCCGGCTTGACAGCAACGACGGCGATGTCACCGGTCGGCACCGGCTGAACCGGCTGCGCCGCCGTGGGCACGTCGCGCTCGACGCTCACCGGGTTCACCGGGAGCACGCACGAACGAAGCCGTGCGCCGGACATACGAATCCCCCCAAGCCGCGGGTGGCTGCGGGTACGTGCGAGCGCGAAGATCTCCACCGCTGCCACCTCCCTCGGCTGGTCACATCGAAAGTAGTACGGGCGTTCAACCCGGCCCTAGCAGGCTATCTGCCCACTGCGGACCGCGGCAACTTATTTTTCGAGAATCCTGTCGGCGCAGGTCACAGGCTCACCGTCAGTTCGACCCGGAGGTCGCGGCGACTGCGCGACGGAGTCACCGCGGCCGACAGCCCGCCGCACCGAGCGGTGCTTCTGGAGACCGAGCGGTGCTTCTGGAGCACGACGCCGTCAGTCTCTGCACCGCGGCCTGCACCGCGGCTCTGGACCGAGGCCGATCCAAGGCCGGCACAGCAGTCGGCACACAAGGTCACCGCGCCGGGTACCAGCCGGTGCGTGCTCTGGGCAGGGGCTGAGGGCCGGTGCCGGACGCTCACCGCACATTCCTCTTGGGTCCTTCACAAGCTCCGCTCGGGTCCTCCACATACTTCGCCAAGGCAGTACGTGCCGAGCTGGGCGCGGTGGAGCTGCGACAGGCCCGCGCTGACAACTCGCAGCAGACCCAGACGACTCGCACCAGACCCGTTGGATGTCTCGAACGTGCCGCAGGCACACGCCTCCGCACGCCTCACTCACACCGGGCACTCGACGCGAACCCGCCCCAGGAGTCGCCACCAAGGCAGCGGGAACCTGCTCACCACCTCACTCACCCGTCCGCACATCGCGAACACACCTCGACCACGTGCTGGCACACCGCAGGCCCAGGCCGGGCACTCGACGCAAGGTCCCGACCGAAAGCACCGCCAAGCTGCGGCGGAACCCTCCCGCCAGCTGGCGTGGGGCCATACCCTGGCCAACCTCGCAACCCAGGCGTCGCGGATTCGTCACAGGCCCCGCTGGGTTTCATTGCAAACGGCCCGTCCACGGCTTCGTCGCCTACCCCCTCACAGCTCCATCGCCGCCCCCCTCACAACTCCATCGCCGCCCCCCTCACGGCTCCGTCGCAGGCGCCGTCAGGAACTCCACAGCCGCGCATCACCCGGCGCACGCCATCAGCTGCTCACCACGAAGTCCCCGGAGAGGTCTTCTGGCCCGAGAGGGTTCTTCTGTCACGAGCTCTCCGCGTGCTTGCGCACCTCGGCAAGCACCTCCGCGCCGAATCGTTCCAGCTTCGTCGCACCGATGCCGGAGATCGCCACCAGCTCGCTGTCGTCGCTCGGCTTGGCTTCCGCGATCGCCATCAACGTCGCATCGGTGAACACCACGTAGGCGGGCACCTTCATCTCCTTCGCCTTGGCGCTGCGCCACGCCTTCAGCGCCGCCAGCAAGTCGGGGTCGACATCGGATGGACAGCCGGCGCACCGCCCCAGCTTCACATCGGCGACATCGGTGAGCACCTTCGCGCAAACCCGGCACCGCGGGCGCTCACCGCGTCCTCGCCGAGCCACCCGAGCGGCCGGATGGCCCTCGGGCACCAGCCCGTAGAGAAACCGGCTCCGCCGCCGGGTTCGCCTGCCCCCGGGCTGACGGGACAGGGACCACGACAACGACAAGTACTCCCTTGCCCGGGTTACCCCCACGTACAGCAGCCGCCGCTCCTCCTCGATCGCCTCCTCGTCGTCGTCCGCGTGCTGGATGGGCAGCGTCCCCTCGCACAGGCCGACCAGGAACACGGCGTCCCATTCCAACCCCTTCGCGGCGTGCAGGGACGCCAGCGTCACCCCGGCAATGGTGGGCGCATGCTGCGCCGCGGCCCGCTGCTCGAGTTCGTGGACGTAGCGCCGCAGCGTCGGCGCGGAGGCGTCCGCGTGGAACTCCTCGGCCAGCGCGACAAGCGCCATCAACGAATCCCACCGCTGCCTGCTCGCGCCACCGGCCGGCGGCTCCGCGGTGAGCCCCACTTTGCCGAGCAACTCGCGCACCACCGCGGGCAACGCTCCTTCCGGCTGTTCCTCCGACGCGGCCGCCGAGCGCAGCACCGACATCGCCTGACGCACTTCCGCACGTTCGAAGAAGCGCTCTCCCCCACGCACCACGTACGGGATTCCGGCCTCGCTCAGCGCCTGTTCGTACGCCTCAGACTGGACATTCACCCGGAAAAGCACCGCGATCTCGTTCACCGCGACGCCGGAATCGATCAGCTCCCGGATGCGCGCCGCGACGCCTGCGGCTTCGGCGTGCTCGTCGTCGTACTCGGTGAACTGCGGCTCCGGCCCGTCCGGGCGCTGGCCCACCAGCCGCAGCCTGCTGCCGGGCAGACGGCGCCGTGCCGCGCCGATGACTTTGTTGGCCAACGTCACCACCTGCGGCGTGGACCGGTAATCCCGCACCAGCCGGATCACCTGCGCATGCGGATAGCGCCGGGTGAAGTTCAGCAGCTCACGCGGCGACGCCCCACCGAACGAATAGATCGTCTGGTTGGCGTCGCCCACCACCGTCAGGTCGTCCCGGCCACCCAGCCACGCATCGAGCAACCGCTGCTGCAACGGCGTCACGTCCTGGTACTCGTCGACCACGAAGCAGCGATAGCGATCACGGAATTCCTCGGCGACCTCCGCGTTCTCCTCCAACGCCGCCGTCGTCTGCAGCAACAAGTCGTCGAAGTCGAGCGCGCGCTCCTCGACCTTCAGCTTCTCGTACACGCGGTAGACCTCGGCGATGCGCTCCGGCGCCTCCGGCGTCGTGCGCCGCGCTTGCGCCACCGCCGACGGATAGTCCTCCGCGCTGATCAGCGATGCCTTCGCCCACTCCAGTTCGCCCGCCAGGTCGCGCAGCATCTCGGCGTCGGTGTCCACTCCGACCCGGTGCGCCGCCCGCCCGACCAGCGGCAGCTTACTGTCCAGCAACCGCCACGGCGGGCCGCCGACGATCCGCGGCCAGAAGTACCGCAGCTGCCGCAGTGCCGCGGCGTGAAACGTCAACGCCTGCGGCCCCTCCACGCCCAGCTTGCGCAGCCGTGCACGCATCTCCCCTGCCGCTCGGGCGGTGAAGGTCACCGCCAGGACGGCGCTCGGCGCGACGTGGCCGGACCTGACCAGATGCGCGATGCGGTAGGTGATCGTTCGGGTCTTGCCCGTGCCTGCGCCCGCCAGCACGCACACCGGACCGCGCGGCGCCGTCACCGCCGCGCGCTGCTCGGGATCGAGATCGCGCTCCACGTCCATCGATTCCGATCCTCGCAGAAGCCCACGACAAACGGAGCCGCTATCCACAACCGGAGTCCTTGTCCACAACCGCAGTCCGTATCCTGGACGGCATGGCGCCAACCGAGGACAAGGACGCGAAGAAGGCGGCCAAGCAGGCCAGGAAAGCCGAGAAGAAGGCCAGGCGGAGCCAGATCTTCCAAGCGTTCAAGATGCAGCGCAAGGAAGACAAGTGGCTCATCCCGTGGATGCTGCTGGTCTTCCTGCTGGTCGCCGGGGCCGTGTTCGCGCTCGGCTGGTGGTGGGGCATCCCGTGGGTCATGCTGCCGCTCGGCATCCTCACCGGTGTCCTCGGCGCCATGATCACGTTCGGCAGGCGGGTGCAGAAGACGGTCTACGCCAAGGCCGAAGGCCAGCCAGGGGCCGCCGGATGGGTGCTGGACAACATGCGCGGCAACTGGCGGGTCTCGTTGTCCGTGGCAGGCACCACGCAGCTCGACGCGGTGCACCGCGTGCTCGGGCATCCCGGCGTCATCCTGGTCGCGGAAGGCGCACCGCACCGGGTGAAGAGCCTGCTGGCCCAGGAGAAGAAGCGCATCGCCCGCTTGGTCGGCGACACCCCCATCTACGACGTCGTCGTCGGCCGGGAGGAAGGCCAGGTGCCGCTGCCCAAGCTGCAGCGCTATCTGATCAAACTGCCGCGCAACCTGCGCGGCCGCGAGGTGGACGCGCTCGAGGCCAAGCTGTCGGCGCTGAAGAGCCGGGCGGCCGCGATGCCCAAGGGCCCGATTCCGCAGGGCGTCAAGATGCGCAATGTGCAGCGGGTGATCCGCCGCCGCTGAGCGGTACCTGCGTCCTCAGGCGCGCATCCGCACCACGACCGTGCCCGTGGCCCGGTCGTGCAGTCCTTGCCCGTCGAAGTTGCGCAGCGCAGGCGGGATGAGAAGGGCCGTGAGCAGGCAACGGACCGCGGCGCGCGGCAGGCCGACCATGGTCGCCCCGTCCAGCCTGGCGACCCGGATGCCCAGCAGGCCCATGCCCGGCGTGATGCCGAGGAAAGCCGAGGACGGCACCGTCAGCACCACCCACACGCCGACCGACGCCCAGTTGAAGCGCGACATCACCTCGAGATCGGCGAACTCCGGCCGGATGAACAGCGTGGTGATCATCGCCGCGGCGAACAGGTCCGCCAGGAAAGCCACCAGCCGCTGACCGCCGGAGGCCACCGAGCCCACGCCGTCCTCCGGGAGCCCGAGCTTCTCTCCTGGCCAATTGCCCTGCTCTTCGTCCAGCCCGGCTCCGGACAGCCAGGTCTGCGTCCAACGCGCCACGTCACCAGGGTAAGCCGGTTTGCGGGCAGACACGCGGCCGCATCGGGTCTAAGCTGGTTTCGCCGGCCTCACTCATGACATGTGTCACTGGCTCATCCGTTAACACCCGCGAAACATTTGGGTGACGGGAGGGCAACACCGTCCCCCTAGCTTTGGCCAACAACGGACTGAGAGCACCCGCGCTCGCAGCACGTATCCCGCATCACATGAAGGAGCAGACGAGCGTGTTCAACTCCCCAGACGAGGTCAGGCGCTTCATCTCCGATGAGGAGGTGAAGTTCGTGGACGTCCGGTTCTGCGACTTGCCGGGCATCATGCAGCACTTCACCGTTCCCGCGTCGGCGTTCGACGACGACGTCTTCGAGGAGGGCCTGGCGTTCGACGGCTCCTCGGTGCGCGGCTTCCAGGAGATTCACGAGTCGGACATGCTGCTGCTGCCCGACATCTACACGGCGCGCCTCGACCCGTTCCGCGCGGAGAAGACGTTGCTGATGAACTTCTTCGTGCACGACCCGTACACGCGCGAGCCGTACAGCCGCGACCCGCGCAACATCGCACGGAAGGCCGAGGAGTACCTGTCCGAATCGGGCGTGGCCGACACCGCCTACTTCGGTCCGGAAGCGGAGTTCTACATCTTCGACTCGGTGCGGTTCGACTACGCCGAGAACCGCTCCCTGCACGAGATCGACTCGATCGAGGGCTGGTGGAACACCGGACGCGAGGAGGAAGGCGGCAACCTGGGCTACAAGACCAGGTACAAGGGCGGCTACTTCCCGGTGACCCCGGTCGACCACTTCGCCGACCTGCGCGACCAGATGGTGCTCAACCTGGAGCGCGTCGGCTTCACCGTCGAGCGGGCCCACCACGAGGTCGGCACCGCCGGTCAGGCGGAGATCAACTACAAGTTCAACACGCTGCTGCACGCCGCGGACGACCTGCAGCTTTTCAAGTACATCATCAAGAACACCGCGTGGGCGGCAGGCAAGACCGTGACGTTCATGCCGAAGCCGCTGTTCGGTGACAACGGCTCGGGCATGCACACCCACCAGTCGCTGTGGAAGGACGGCGAGCCGCTGTTCTACGACGAGTCCGGCTACGCGGGCTTGTCCGACACCGCGCGGCACTACATCGGCGGCATCCTGGCGCACGCGCCGTCGCTGCTGGCCTTCACCAACCCGACGGTCAACTCCTACCACCGTCTGGTGCCGGGCTTCGAGGCACCGGTGTCGCTGGTGTACTCGCAGCGCAACCGGTCGGCCTGTGTCCGTATCCCGATCACCGGCAGCAACGCGAAGGCCAAGCGGGTGGAGTTCCGCTGCCCCGACTCGTCGGGCAACCCGTACCTGGCGTTCGCGGCGATGGTGATGGCTGGTCTGGACGGCATCCGCAACAAGATCGAGCCGCCGGACCCGATCGACAAGGACCTGTACGAGCTGCCGCCGGAGGAGCTGGCCGGCGTGGCGCAGGTCCCGTCCGACCTCGGCACGGTCCTGGACAACCTGGAGGAGAACCACGACTTCCTGCTCGAGGGTGGCGTGTTCACTCCGGACGTCGTCCAGACGTGGATCGACTTCAAGCGCGAGAACGAGATCGATCCGCTCCGGTTGCGGCCGCACCCGTACGAGTTCGCGCTCTACTACGACGTGTAAGTCGGCGGGCGCGCGTTCCCTTCCCCCAGCCAGCGACGGCGGCGGCCTCGGCCATGACCGGGCCGCCGTCGTCGTCTCTCCAACGTCGGCGGAATGCTCAGACCCGCAGGCCCAGCTCCCGCAACGCCTCCACCGGCTTGTCCACCAGCTTGCGACGGTTGAGGTCCATCACGCCGAGCACACACTCGATCTTTGCCGAAACCGTGCCGTCGAGTTTGCGGATCTCCGAGTACATGGTGAACGTCTTGCCGTCACCGAAAGTGGCGTCGCAGGTGACGTCGATCTCTTCCCCGTTCCGCAGCTCGCGCAGAAACCACACCCGGGTCTCCAGTAGAACCGGCGCAATCGTCAGTCCGCCTTCGGCGAGTTCGTCCCCGCCCATGTGCCGGAACCACTCGAAGCGTGCTACCTCGGCGTACTGGTGATAGACGGCGTGGTTGACGTGCCCCAAGGTGTCCAGCTCGTAGTGGCGAACCTTAATTCGGGTAACGAACTCACTCATACGCTCACTCTAAGAGCCGCGGTCGGTGTTCACCCGATACTTCGTGTCCAGGTGTGATCAGGACCGGTAGAAGATCCTCTCCACCACCGCACGCGACCGCCGCATGGTGCGCAGGTAGGAGTCGAGGAACTCACCAGGGTCGGTGTCCGGGCCGTAGCCGACGATCCGTGCGACGGACGCCAATTCCTTCCCGGTGGTGGGCACTTGGTCGACCTGCTTGCCCCGCACCAGAGCAGCGGCGTTGCGCACGCGGGTGGCCAACAGCCAGGCGTCGCGCAGCGTGACGGCGTCTTGCTCGGCCACCACTCCCTTGTCCTGCAGTACCTGCAAAGCCTGCAACGTCGACACAGTGCGCAGCTCGGGAATCTCATGACCATGCATCAGCTGCAGGAGCTGCACCGTCCACTCCACGTCGGCGAGGCCCCCGGGCCCCAGCTTGGTGTTCGTCCGCGGATTCGTCCCACGTGGCAAGCGCTCCGAATCCACCCGCGCTTTGATCCGGCGCACTTCCCTGGCGCGGTCGGCAGTCAGCCCACCGGCCGGGTATCGCACCGGCTCGATCATGCCGATGAACCGCCGCGCCAGATCCTCGTCGCCGGCGACCGGCCGCGCCCGCAACAGCGCCTGTGCTTCCCACACCTCGCCCCACCGGTCGTAGTACGCCTGGTAGGAGCTCAGGGTGCGGACCAGGGGCCCTTGCCTGCCTTCCGGACGCAAGTCGGTGTCGACCTTCATCGCCGGGTCCTGACTGGGCGCCCCCAGCAACCTGCTCAGCGAGCTGCACACCTCGGTCGCGAACTCCACGGCCTCGCGGTCGCTGACCCCGTCGTACGGCTCGCAGACGAACAAGACGTCGGCATCCGCTCCGTAGCCGAGCTCGGAACCCCCTAGCCTGCCCATCCCGATGATGGCGATACGCGCCACCCCTGAGGGCCTTCTGGCCAGGGACACGGCCAGCGTCGCGTCCAGAACCGCGTCCCACACGCTCGACAAGGCTGCGCAGACCTCGGGGACTGCGAGTAGGCCCAGCACGTCTGCGCAAGCCACACGAAGCATTTCGTGCCTGCGGAGCGAGCGCGCCGTGGACACAGCGTTGTAGAGGAACGTTTGCCTGCGGACGGCTTGTTGCAGCGCCGCCGCAACCTCCTCCGGGCGCTTCGCGGTCAGCTCGGCGGGATTTCCGAGCAGGCGTAGCACCTCGGGCGCGCGTACCAGCAAGTCAGGAACCAGCTTCGAGGTGCCGAGCACGGTTGCCAGGTTGTCCACCACCGCACCTTCATCACGCAGGACCCGCAGATACCACGGCGTCTCGGCCAGGGCCTCGGACACGCGCCGGTAGGCCAGCAGACCACCGTCCGGGTCCGGGGTGTCCGCGAACCGGTCGAGCAGTACCGGCAACAGCGTCTTCTGGATCGCGGCCCTCCGGCTCACGCCCGAGGTCAAAGCCTTGATGTGGCTCAGTGCGCCGTCCGGGGCGGTGTAGCCGAGCGCGGCCAGCCGGCTGGCCGCCTGTGTGGTGGTCAGCCGGAGCGCTTCGGTGGGGACTCGCGCCACGGCTTCGAGCAACGGGCGGTAGAAGACCTTCTCGTGCAGCTTGCGGACCACTGCGGCTTTGCGCCTGTACTCCGCCACCAGGACCTCGCTGGCGTCGCGTCCCCGTGACGGCTGCACGCCAAGTGCCCGGGCGAGCCAGCGCAGCTCCGCAATGTCGGATTCCGGCGGGAAGAGGTGGGTGCGGCGCAAGCGACGCAGCTGAAGCCGGTGCTCGACGGTGCGCAGGAACTCGTAAGCCGATTCCAGCTCCGCGGCGTCGGCGCGGCCCAGGTAACCACCGCGGCCAAGCGCGGCAAGTGCCTCCATCGTCGACGGCGAACGCAAAGTGACGTCCGCCCGGCCGTGGACCAGCTGCAACAGCTGCACCGCGAACTCCACGTCGCGCAGACCACCGCGACCGAGTTTCAACTCGCGCTCGGCGATCTCGGCGGGCACGTGGCTTTCGACCTTCCGGCGCATGCTCCGGACGTCCGCGACGAAGTTCTCCCGCTCGGCTGCGGACCAGACCAAAGGCGTCACGACCTCGGCGTACTGCTGTCCGAGCTTCTCGTCACCCGCCACTGGGCGGGCTTTGAGCAGCGCTTGGAATTCCCACGTACGCGCCCATTTCTGGTAGTAGGTGCGATGACCCTCCAAGGTGCGCACTAGAGCACCAGCTTTGCCCTCAGGACGCAGTGCGGCGTCGACCTCGAAACAGGCCGCGCCGACCACACGCATCATCGTGCTGGCCACCCGGGTCGCGACCTCCAGGTCGCCTTCGGCCACGAAGATGACGTCGACGTCGCTGACGTAATTCAGTTCCCGCCCGCCGGTTTTGCCCATGGCGATCACGGACAGACGAGCGGTGTCGTCACCGCTGGCCTGCCCGCTTCCGGTGACCTCCCGCCAGGCGATGTCCAGCCCGACCCGAAGGGTGGCTTCCGCGAGCGCGGTCAGGCGTGCGGTGACCTCGGCGTACGTGGGGCGTTCCAAGTCCGGCTCGACGAGCGCACCGAGGTCTGCCGCGGCGATCTCGAGCAGCATACCGCGGTATCCGGCGCGCAAGGCTTTGATGGCGTGCTTGCCTGCTGGCAGATCGCCGTGCGGCGTCCGCACGGCCTCCAGGAGACGGTGCGTGTACATCTCCGCCGACCCGGGAGGCGGATCCATCAGGCGACGCCATTGCTCCGGTGCGTTGACCAGATAGTCCGCCAGCGCCGTCGATCCGCCGAGGACCGCGAGCAGCCGTCCACGAAGGCCAGGGTGGTCGTGCAGCGCGCGGTTCAGCTCGGTCCATCCGGATCCGATGGCCTCGCGCAGCCGATCCAGAGCGAGCAGTGCCTGATCGGGGTCGGCGGTGCGGGACAGCGCGAGCAGGACGGGCTCACTCTCCTCTACCGGGCCGGGACGGCGGCCGTCGCCGGCTGTGTGGTCAGGGCGTGTCGCCTGCGGAGGCGATCCGCTCGCGGCTGGGCCGGCTCCGTCAGGAGAACGGTCGGTCGAGCTGGCCGGCACCCACCACCCTGCGGCGGCCAGCAGCTCCTCGGCGCGATCGTGCGTCACGCCGTACCGACCGGGTTTCGCTGCAGCTCGATCCCGCGTGGTCACCTAAGCCACAGTAGTCGGAAAGCGATACTCCACCGCATCGTATACCGGGCGGTACCCGATCTTCTGATAGATCGAATTCGAGGTCGGATTGTCCAGGTCGGTGAACAGCACGACATCGCGAGCGCCTTGGTCGAGCGCCCACTGGCTCACCGC
Organism: Thermocrispum agreste DSM 44070; assembly: GCF_000427905.1. GTDB lineage: Bacteria > Actinomycetota > Actinomycetes > Mycobacteriales > Pseudonocardiaceae > Thermocrispum > Thermocrispum agreste. The sequence goes on from NZ_ATYX01000007.1 coordinate 393,287, forward strand.
TGCGGTGACCGCAGCGCCGTAACCACGCCGACGATGCTCCGGTGGCGTGTAGACCATCCCCACCCGGGACATGCCGTGGAGTTGCGCGCTCGCACGCGCCATCGACCTGACCACACCATCGTCGTGCCACAACCCGTGCGCGTTTCCCAATGCCAGCGATTGAACGATCTGACGACGGTGGTTCGGCCTCCCGACCGGCATCTGTGCATCATGGAAAAGGCGGCCTCCCAGGCCTCCAGCAACGGAATGTCCTCGGCCTGCGCCAAGCGCATGGATCCCGGCACATCCGGCGGAATCAGTTCTGCCAAGCGGTAGCACCGCATCCTCATCGCCGCGGTGGTGCTGGAGCCCCACTTCTCGGCGAACGCATCAGCCACCTCGCACGGCCCACTCACGCCGGCGAGCTCGACACCGATGTCACGGAGAAACTCAGCCAGGGCCGGATGTGGTCGATCGTCACCCCGGACACTCCGAGAGGCCACGGTGGGGTGCAGTACGCCGCGCCGACCGTTTCGCCGTGCTCGGTGATGGTCACCAGCAGCGGCTTCGTGCCATAGACATCGGAGATCTGGCCGGAAGCGTTCTGCCGCTGCCGGTACTCGGCGCGAAGACCGGTGATCACCGTCAGCGGGATGGTGTGGCGTATGGGATCCGACTCGTAGATCGGGCCGGCGGCGTTCCAGAAGTCTTCCGGGTCGGCGTGCAGACGGACATCCATGCCCTCAGGATCGAGCACCCGTAGCGTCCGGTCCACCGAGTTTCTCACCAGGAACCCGGCCCCATCCGGTGTCGACCGCTGCCGTGGCACAGCTGCCTGTCGCCCGCCCCTTCTTGTCGCCACGAACCCCTCTTACCGCGACGAGCCCGCCAACAGTTCCTTCCTCGACCGCCGTGGAACGAACCAACTCCCTGCCCCTCGTCCATCGACCCTGCTTCCGGTGTGGCCGGCCAGCCGGTCCCGATCCTGCCGTGACGAACTGCTTTTCCGGCCCGCCTATACCGACGGCCAGCCTGTACAGACACAGACCTTCACCTGGGCACCGGTCGGCCGAAATCCGTGGGCATAGAAGGCGGGCCGAAGTTGAGTGGGCATAGAAAGAAAAGAAGAAGGGCGGCCGCAGCCCCCCATAGAAAAAAGAAAAAAAGGGGGGGGTCGGGATTCAGCTGAACTCCCGACCCCCCCTTTTTTTTTGGCATCCCGAAGGATGTGGTTGTGTGGGTGTCCGGCGGTGTCCTACTCTCCCGCACCCTGGCGGGTGCAGTACCATCGGCGCTGGCAGGCTTAGCTTCCGGGTTCGGAATGGGACCGGGCGTTTCCCTGCCGCTATGACCACCGTAACTCTGTGAAACAACCACCCCGGGCGGGTGTTGCTGGTGGTGGTGTTTCAGAGTTGCAGAGTGGATGCGTAGCGTCTTTGTGGTCAAGTTATCGGCCGATTAGTACCAGTCAACTCCACCCATTACTGGGCTTCCATTTCTGGCCTATCAACCCCATCGTCTGTAGGGGGCCTCTCACCACATGATGTGGCGTGGAAACCTCATCTTGGAACGGGCTTCCCGCTTAGATGCTTTCAGCGGTTATCCCAACCGAACGTGGCTAACCAGCCGTGCCCCTGGCGGGACAACTGGCATACCAGAGGTTCGTCCGTCCCGGTCCTCTCGTACTAGGGACAGCCTTCCTCAAGTTTCCTGCGCGCGCGGCGGATAGGGACCGAACTGTCTCACGACGTTCTAAACCCAGCTCGCGTGCCGCTTTAATGGGCGAACAGCCCAACCCTTGGGACCTGCTCCGGCCCCAGGATGCGACGAGCCGACATCGAGGTGCCAAACCATGCCGTCGATATGGACTCTTGGGCAAGATCAGCCTGTTATCCCCGGGGTACCTTTTATCCGTTGAGCGACACCCCTTCCACCAGGAGATGCCGGATCACTAGTCCCGACTTTCGTCCCTGCTCGACCTGTCGGTCTCACAGTCAAGCTCCCTTGTGCACTTACACTCGACACCTGATTGCCAACCAGGCTGAGGGAACCTTTGGGCGCCTCCGTTACCTTTTAGGAGGCAACCGCCCCAGTTAAACTACCCACCAGGCACTGTCCCTGAACCAGATCATGGTCCGAGGTTAGATTCCCAATCCGGCCAGAGTGGTATTTCAACGGCGACTCCACGATCACTGGCGTGACCGCTTCCCAGTCTCCCACCTATCCTACACAAGCCGAACCGAAAACCAATACCAAGCTGTAGTAAAGGTCCCGGGGTCTTTCCGTCCTGCCGCGCGTAACGAGCATCTTTACTCGTAGTGCAATTTCGCCGGGCCTGTGGTTGAGACAGCCGAGAAGTCGTTACGCCATTCGTGCAGGTCGGAACTTACCCGACAAGGAATTTCGCTACCTTAGGATGGTTATAGTTACCACCGCCGTTTACTGGCGCTTAAATTCTCAGCTTCGCCCACCCACAAGGGGCAGGCTAACCGGTCCTCTTAACGTTCCAGCACCGGGCAGGCGTCAGTCCATATACATCGTCTTGCGACTTCGCATGGACCTGTGTTTTTAGTAAACAGTCGCTTCTCGCTGGTCTCTGCGGCCACCATCCCCTAGCCCGCACGGGGCTTCAAGAACAGTGGCCCCCCTTCTCCCGAAGTTACGGGGGCATTTTGCCGAGTTCCTTAACCACAGTTCGCCCGATCGCCTCGGTATTCTCTACCTGACCACCTGTGTCGGTTTGGGGTACGGGCCGCGTGCGCACTCGCTAGAGGCTTTTCTCGGCAGCATAGGATCACTCTGCTTCGCCTCAATCGGCTACGCGTCACGCCTCAGGCTTCATGAGCCGCGGATTTGCCTACGACTCGCCCTACACGCTTACACCAGTACTACCACTCACTGGCGGAGCTACCTTCCTGCGTCACCCCATCGCTTGGCTACTACAGGCTCAGGTCCCACGCTCCACCCACAACCCCCACACAAAGTGCAGGAGAAGAGGCTTCGGGTGGTTAGTATCACCTGCCTCGCCAGGGACGCGCACACGCGGGTACGGGAATATCAACCCGTTGTCCATCGACTACGCCTGACGGCCTCGCCTTAGGTCCCGACTTACCCTGGGCGGATTAGCCTGGCCCAGGAACCCTTGGTCATCCGGCGGCAGAGTTTCTCACTCTGCTTTCGCTACTCATGCCTGCATTCTCACTCGACCACCCTCCACACCTGGCTTCCGCCGGCACTTCACCGGATGATCGACGCTCCCCTACCCACCCACACGACTGCACCACACCCCCGAAGAGGCATGGCGGATCTCACGTGTGAGTGACACAGCTTCGGCGGTGTGCTTAGCCCCGCTACATTGTCGGCGCAGGACCACTTGACCAGTGAGCTATTACGCACTCTTTCAAGGATGGCTGCTTCTAAGCCAACCTCCTGGTTGTCTCGGCAATCCCACATCCTTTCCCACTCAGCACACACTTAGGGGCCTTAGCTGGTGTTCTGGGCTGTTTCCCTCTCGACGACGAAGCTTATCCCCCGCCGTCTCACTGCCGCGCTCTCACACCCTGGTATTCGGAGTTTGGTTGACTTCGGTAACCTGGTAAGGCCCCTAGGCCATCCAGTAGCTCTACCCCCAGGGTGAAACACACGACGCTGCACCAAAATGCATTTCGGGGAGAACCAGCTATCACGGAGTTTGATTGGCCTTTCACCCCTACCCACAGCTCATCCCCTCAGTTTTCAACCTAAGTGGGTTCGGGCCTCCACGCCGTCTTACCGGCGCTTCACCCTGGCCATGGGTAGATCACTCCGCTTCGGGTCTAGGCCACGCGACTCACACGCCCTATTCAGACTCGCTTTCGCTACGGCTACCCCCCACGGGTTAACCTCGCCACGCAGCACTAACTCGCAGGCTCATTCTTCAAAAGGCACGCCATCACCCCACCAAACAGCAAGGCTCTGACGGTTTGTAGGCACACGGTTTCAGGTACTCTTTCACTCCCCTCCCGGGGTACTTTTCACCTTTCCCTCACGGTACTCGTCCGCTATCGGTCACCAGGAGATATTTAGGCTTACCGGGTGGTCCCGGCAGATTCACAGCGAATTCCACGAGCTCGCTGCTACTCGGGAACACCAGCAAGACACCGCCACACAGTTTTCGCCTACGGGGCTCTCACCCTCTCCGGCACGCCATCCCAAGCGCTTCGACTAACCATGCACGGCATCCGGGAAGCTGGCAG
>NZ_ATYX01000008.1 GCF_000427905.1 Thermocrispum agreste DSM 44070
CACACCTCCTCACCGCAGAACCCAACCGGCTGCCGCTGTCAGTTGTCCCGATTCGCCACCGCACACCTCCGCTCGACTCGCTCCCGCTCTCCATCGCCCGCTCAGTTGTCCCGATTGGCCATCACGCACCTCCGCTCAGCCACGCACGAAGACCGCCATCTCCTCGACCGCTCAGTTGTCCCGGTTCGTCATCTCGCACCTCCTCACCACTCGCGAAATCCCTTGCTCGGCGGCCGCTCAGTTGTCCCGATTCGCCATGTCCACACCTCCTCGCCGCACACAGTCGTCCTTCACCTGCGGATCAGTTGTCCCGGTTGGTCATGTCCAGCACCTCCCTTGCGCCCGAAAGCCCACGCGTCACCTGCCGTTCAGTTGTCCCGGTTCGTCACCACGAACACCTCCTCGCCATCCGTCGCCGGCGAACCATCCGCACAGACGTCAGTTGTCCCGATTGGCCATCGCCAACACCTCCTCTCCAGGCCGGACCTGCACCTCGTCCGCTGCTCAGTTGTCCCGGTTCGTCATCTGCGCACCTCCGCTCGACCTGCTCTCACCACCGCGATCGCTCGCTTCAGTTGTCCCGGTTGGTCACCGCGCACACCTCCCATACAGCGCAAAACGGACCCCGATCGGAATACTCAGTTGTCCCGGTTGGCCACCGCGTACACCTCCTCGCGCAAGCAACGACCGGACGCACACGAACGGATGGATCAGTCGTCCCGGTTGGCTATTCACGAACTCCCCTCGACTTGCTGGACGTGGATTGAACGACGGCATCAGTTGTCCCGGTTGCGCATGGCAGGCCTCCTTCCGCGCCAGCCGGGCTTGCCTGTGCATCTTTCCCGAACGGGTGAGGTGTGATTGAGTGGTCACAGACCGTCTGCACCGCGCGGGGGAGCACCCATGAGTATGGACCGACCGGACGCCTTGTCCAGCCCGGACCTGCGCATTTGGTGGAATCGACTGCTCCCTTCGCAGTGGGAGCTGTGGGCGCAGCCGCTCCGGGTACGGCTGTACTGCCTCGTCACCGAACTGGCCGCAGTCGTGGCGGTTATCACTCTTCTGGGATCAGAAGAAATTACCCAAAGTGACATCTGGGTGTTCCTGGCGCTGGTCGCTTTGGGGGTAGGTCAGGCCGAACTCGGACGCCGGGTAGAGCGCATCCGGCGCCGGGTGAGCGGCGTGGCACACATCAACATGACGTCGGTGTGGACCTTCGCCGCGGTCATGTTGCTCCCGCCTCCGCTGACCGCGGCCCTGGTCGTCGTCCTGTACTGGCACCTGGCGGTACGCAGCTGGTACCGCCTGCAACGGGTACCGGTGTGGCGAACGACGAACAACGCCACCGGGGTCATCCTGACCTGCCTGGCCGCCCATCAGGCGATGGTGCTCACCGGCATTCACGACATGCGCGAGGCGCTGGCCCACGACTGGCAGGGCTTCGCGGCGGTCGCCACCGCGGTCGCGGTCTACTTCGTGGTGGGCGCCCTGGTCGTCATCGGCGCCCGGGAACGCATCATCTGGACGCCCAGCGGCCTGTTCGGCAGTTGGACCGACAACCTGCTCGAGCTGGCCACGCTCGGCCTGGGCGCACTCAACGCACTGGCGCTGGTCACCATGCCCGGCCTGGCCCTGCTCATCCTGCCGTCGCTGCTCCTGCTGCACCGCAGCGTGCTGGTCAAGCAGCTGGAGGTGGCCGCCACGACGGACGACAAGACCGGCGTCTACAACACCGCGGGCTGGCACCACACGGCCGAGCGGGAGTTCCACCGCAGCCGGGAGCGGGAGAGCCCGTTCGCGCTGCTGATGATCGACTTGGACCACTTCAAACGGATCAACGACACCTACGGCCACCTGGTCGGCGACGCGGTGCTGCGTGCGGTCGCGCAGGCCATCAAGTCCGAGGTGCGTGATCGCGACGCGGTCGGGCGCTTCGGCGGCGAAGAGTTCGTGGTCCTCCTGCCCGACGTACACGCCGCGGAAGCGCACCTGGTCGCCGAACGCATCCGGCAGGCCGTCATGCGCATCCAAGTTCCGGTGGACGCCGACGCGGAGCTGGTCACCGGGCTGTCCACCTCGATCGGTGTGGCCATCTACCCGGATGCCGGCACGGGCGTGCAAGAACTCCTGGACGCGGCCGACACCGCGCTCTACCGGGCGAAGAACGCCGGACGCAACCAAGTCGTGCACGCCACGCCGGTCGGCTGACTGCGTCGACGCCCTGACCCGCGAGTCACCGAACCCGGGCAAGCCGCTACGCCACCACTCGGTTCACACGTGGCGACGCGGCAAGTGGGTACCCGAGCCGCTCGGCTCAACGACGGAACCCACGACTGGACCAGTGGACTGCGACCGTTCGCCGGCTCATGGCCATGATGACCAAGAACGCCCGCTCCGGTACTCGCAGCGCGCGGCAAGCCAGACGCGAACCCGCACCTTCGTGCCACAGCAGCTCAGCCGCCGCCATCCGGCGCTGCAGTTCGGCGGGCAGTCACGTCATGGCGAACATCGACCCCGGGTTGAACAGGTTGTCCGGGTCCAGGGCCGCTTTGATCTGCCGGTGCACGCGCATGCCGACCGGGCCGATCTCCCGCTCCAGCCAGTCCTGCTTGATCTTGCCGATGCCGTGCTCGCCGGTCACCGTGCCGCCGAGCGACAGCCCCAGCGCCAGAATGTCGTTGAACGCCTTCCTGGCTCGTGCGAACTCGTCCGCCGAGGAAGCGTCGTAGACGATCGTCGGATGCATGTTGCCGTCGCCGGCGTGACCGACGACCGCGATGCGCAGCCCCACCTGCTCGCTGATCCGTTCGCAGCCGGTGATCAACTCGGCGATCCGGGTCCGTGGCACGCACACGTCGTCGGTCAGCCAGGTGCCGTAGACCTCGAGGGCCTTCAGCACCACCCGGCGCGCCTGCAGCAACAACGCACCCTCGGCCAAGTCGTCCGTCGCGTAGACGAAATCGGCTCCCGCGTCCTTGCACAGCTGCTCGATCGCCGCCAGCTCACGCTTGGCAGGCTCGCCACCCAGGTCGGACTGGCACAGCAGCAACGCCTTGCAGTTGGACCCTGCCCCGATGTCGGTCTTCAGATACGCCTCGGACGCCTTGATCGACGTGGCGTCCATGATCTCCATCAGCGACGGCACCAGGCCCTCGCGCACCACGCGCGCCACCGCATCCCCGGCCTTGCCGGTGTCGTCGAAGGCCGCCACCAACGTCCCAGGCGCCTGCGGGAGCGGTTTGAGCGCGACCGTCGCCTCGACGATCACGCCCAGCGTGCCCTCGCTGCCGATGAACAGCTTCGTCAGGTCGTAGCCCGCGACGCCTTTGACCGTACGCCGCCCGGTCTTCAGCAGTGACCCGTCCGCCAGCACCACCTTCAGCCCGAGGACCGAATCCGTGGTGACCCCGTACTTGACGCAGCACAGCCCGCCGGCGTTGGTGGCCAGGTTGCCGCCGATCGTGCACCAGTCGTAGCTGGACGGATCCGGCGGGTAGAACAACCCGTGCTTGGCCACCGCCTCGCGGAAGTCCAGGTTCACCACGCCCGGCTGCACCACGGCCAGCCGGTTGCCCGGGTCGATCTCCAGGATGCGGTCCATCTTGGTCAGGACCAGCACCACACAGCCCTCCACGGCATTCGCCGCGCCGCTCAACCCACTGCCGGCGCCACGCGGGACGATCGGGACCCCAGCCTCGGCGCACGCCCGGACCGTGGCCTGCACACCCTCGACATCCTCGGGAAACACCACCGCCAACGGCTGAGCCCGGTCCGCGAGCGGCATCATGTCGTGCGAATACGACGCCGTCACGTCCGGATCGTCCAGCACCGCAGCAGCCCCCAGCTCAGCGCGAAGCCGCGCGACGAGCCGTGCACCGTCCATGGCGAACTACCCCACCTCGGGTCGACTACCCGCCATCGTAGAACGGTCGCGGCGGAGAAAAAGAGGCCAAAAGGCGTCAGCCTTCGCGGTGCGGCCCCGCCAGGTGCAAACAGCGTACGGCCCGCACCACCAGCCACACGCCGAGGACGACCGACACACCGCTGGCGGCGACCACCGTCGGGACGTAGGCGGGATGCTGCGGGACGCCGGTCACGTGCATGGCCACCGACGCAACGGCGATCACCCCGACGCCGGCGATGACGGCCCAGCCGAGGAGGCGCACTGCCCAGGTCGACGGCACTCGGTTGGCGACGGCCAGCAGCACCAGGGCCACCGCACCGCACCCTGCGGTCAGCAACGACGCCGTGTCCACCACGGACGACAGCACCGGGATCAGCGGCCCCGGGTTCCGCCAGGCCGTTGCCGGTGCGAGCTGCCAGATGAGGTCCCACAGCAGGGTCAAGGCACCGAGCACGACCGCCAGCAGCAAGGCGCTGCGCAGCCCGTAGCGCGCGGTCAGTTCGGTTTGCAGCTCCGCGGCGATCACTTCCGCGTCGCCGAACTCCTCTTCGGCGCGCTGCCGCGCCACGGCGGGCGGCAGCCCCGCGGCGCAATAGGCGTCGGTGGCGTCTTCCAGGCCGTCACGCACTTCCGCCAGCATGTCCGCACGGGCGCGGCGCGGCCCCCGCAGCGAGCGGTCCAGCCGGTCCAGTACCGACGACTGCGCTGTCATGCTCCGCCTCCCAGCACCGTGCCGATCACCCCGGTGAACCGCACCCACTCCGAGCGCCTGCGTGCCAGTTCCTTCTTACCCGCGGGACTGAGGGTGTAGACACGGCGTTTCCGGCCGTCGACCACGGTCCAGGTGCCTTCGATCCAGCGGGCCCGTTCCAGGCGCCGCAGTGCCGGGTACACGGTACCGGTGGGCAGCTGCAGCGCGCCTCCGCTGCGGCGCTGCAGGGCCTCGATGATCCCGTAACCGTGCAGCGGCCCGCTTTCCAGCACCGCCAACAGCAGCCCGTCCAGATGACCCCGCACATCACTGGCGTCCATAGTGAGGCAGCCTACAGCGCGAACACGCTCCCCTGAGCCGTTCGTGCCGCACAACCAGGGAAGTTCTCAGGGTTTTCCCGGATTCATATGTAGTTTGCCTACGTATAGCGTGGGCCGCGTGACGACATCCGAACGCTCCGGACCGCGGGTGACGCTGTGGCTGCTGCGCTGCACGACGGCGGTGGTGACCGTCGGCGTGCTGCTGCAACCGGTGCTGGCAGGTGGCTATCTCTCGGGTGACTTCGACCTGCTCTGGTGGCACGCAACGAACGCCAGCGTGCTGATGAGCGTGGCGCTGGCGCAGATCGTCGTCGCGGTCTGCTTCTGGTTGATCGGACGCGGCAAGCCATGGCCGGTCCTGCTCAGCGTGGCGCTGTTCTTCGCGGCCGGGGTGCAGACCGGCATGGGGTACGCGCGCGTTCTGTGGGTGCACATCCCGCTCGGCGTCGCCCTCGTTCTGCTGGCCTTGGGATTGTTCGCGGTGGTGTTCCACCGCTCCGCCAAGGTCGGGCGTCCCAAGCGGGAGGGTGCGGCTGCACTGACCGGCGAACTCGGCCCACCGCGACGCTTGGGGGTGTTCCGCCGATGACCGTGTCTCGCAGGAACTTCTTGGCACTGTCGGCATTGGGCGTAGCCGCGGTGGCACTGCCGTCGTGCGGGCGCAGCGAGGGCATCGAGCAGACGGCCGAGCTGCTGACCAGCGAAGGCCCGCTGCCGAAGCCGTTCACCGTGCCGCTGCCGGTACCTGCGGTGAAGAAGCCGGTGCGTACCGACGCGACGACCGACTACTACGAGATCACCCAGCGAGTCGCCGACGTGGAGATCCTGCCCGGACGGCGTACGCCGGTGTTCTCCTACGACGGCACGTTCCCCGGCCCGACGATCCGGTCGCGCTCCGGCCGCCGGACCGTGGTCACGCACCGGAACAAGCTGGACGTGCCGACGGTCGTGCATCTGCACGGCGGCCACACGCCGCCGGAACACGACGGGTATCCGACCGATTTGGTCATCCCCGAAGGCGGACGGCTGGCCGATCACGTCGGCCACGGCGGCCACCCGCTCGGCGACGTCAGCAAGGGATCGCGGGAATACGTGTATCCGCTCGACCAGCCTGCGGCGACGCTGTGGTACCACGACCACCGCATGGACTTCACCGGCCCGCAGGTCTGGTACGGGCTGGCCGGCTTCCACCTGGTGCACGACGAGGTCGAGGACGAGCTGCCGCTCCCTCGTGACGAGCGGGACATCCCGCTGATGATCTGCGACCGCGCGTTCGACGGCGACGGCCGGTTCCGTTATCCGGCCATCGACCAGAGCCTGCGGCACACCCCCGGCGTGCTGCCCGAGTACATGGAAGGCGTCGCCGGCGACGTGGTGCTGGTCAACGGCGCACCGTGGCCGCTGCTGGAAGTGGACGCGGCACGCTACCGCTTCCGCCTGCTCAACGCGTCGAATGCACGCCGGTACCGGTTGCGGCTGGACGGTGGTGCGTCGTTCGTCCAGATCGGCTCGGACCTCGGCCTGCTCGACCGGCCGGTCCGGCACCCGCACATCGACCTGGCACCCGCCGAGCGCAGCGACGTGATCATCGACTTCTCCGCCGTCCGGCCCGGAACGCGCATCGTCCTGCACAACGATTTCGGCGCGGGCTCGACCGCGGTCGTAATGGCATTCGTCGTCACCCGCCGGGCCGCCGACGACAGCCGGATCCCCGGCCGCCTGGCGCACATCGAGCGGTTGGACCAGCAGCGCGCGGTTCGCGTGCGGACGTGGCATTTCACCCGCGGCATCGTCGGCGGGCACAAGGGATGGACGATCAACGACCGGCCGTTCGACCCGGAACGTATGGACGCCCGGCCTCGGCTCGGCGAGCTGGAGATCTGGCGGTTCTACAGCGATCTGCACCACCCGGTGCACATCCACCTCTCACCGTTCCAGATCGTCAGCCGCGGCGGACACCCACCGGGCCGGTTCGACCGGGGGTGGAAGGACACCGTCGACGTGCGTCCGGCGGAGTACGTGGACGTCGCCGTCCGCTTCACCGGCTACGCAGGCCGGTACATGCTGCACTGCCACAACCTCGAGCACGAGGACATGGCGATGATGAGCGCTTTCGAGACGGTGGCATGAGCAGGCAGCCGCGCGTTCACCCGGATGGCCGGTCGTCACTGAGCTGAGTTGGCGCTGGTCCGCTGTCTAGAGTGCAGGCTATGCGCACCTCACTGCGGATGCTCGCTGTTGGCGCCGTGCTGGCCGCGGCCCCGGTCCTGACGGCGTGCGGCCAGGGAGAAGTCTCGGCCGCCCGGGACGACGGAGACCGGGACTATCGCGCGATGCAGCCCGAGCAGGTCTGCCAGCTGCTCACCGCCGAGGAGGCGGCGCAGATCATGAAACCGCTCACCACGGACCGGCTGACGCCGAGCGGGGAACAGCACAACTCGCTGCCCGCCTGCAACTACGGCGCCGGTGACGGGGCGAAGTATCTGATGCTGTCCATCCACCAGTCGAGCGCGCTGGGCGAGGACGACGACGCGGAGAAGGTGTCCGTGGCGGGCAAGCAGGCGCTGCAGATGCGGCCGTTCACGGGTTGCTCGGTGGCCATTCCGCTGGAGAAGCAGCTGTACCTGCTGGCGATCGTCGAGTCGTGGGAGTCCGGGGACGAGGAGTCCTGCACCGCGGCCACCGAGGCGCTCGCCAAGGCCTACCCGCGGCTCACCGGCTGATCACCTGGGCCGCGACGTCCAGCGCCCACTCGCTCGCCCCCGGCACCAGAGCCACCGCGAGCACCGAGAACAGCGGGACGATCACCCAGTTCTCCGCGGGGCCGCTGGTGCGGAAACGCAACGCCTTCGGCGGCCGGATCTCGTACCACGTCTCGCCGCGGATCGGAATCGGCCACAGGAACGGGCAGCCGGACTTGGTGAGTGCGTCGCCCAGGCAGTGCACGATGCAGCCCAGCGCGACCGCATAGCCCAGCCAGCCGGCCAGAGGACCCAGTTCGTCGATGCCTTCCGGGGTCGAGCTGATCCACCACGTCACCGCCGCGGTGGCCACCGGGAGCAGCCAGTCGCCGAGCGCGTCCTCGGCCAGCAGGACCGCGAAGAGGGCGACGGCAGCCACCGCCCACGGCCCACCCGCCTCGGTGCCCAGCGCGGTCAGCAGGCCGAGCAGCACGGCGAACACCACCGTGTGCGACAGGTGCCGGTGGGTGCCCTTGACCTTCTCGTCGCGCGGCCCTTTGGTCACCGCGTACAACCCCGCCGACGCCCTGCGCAGCAGCCAGGAGAGCGCCTTGGTCACCGGGCCGAGCAGGCGCGACGCCCGGGCTCCCGGGTGATCCAGATCCGGCAACAGCGCGAACCCGGCGGTGACCGTCGCGAACGCGACCGCCTTGTGCAGATCTCCTGCCCCCACCACAGGGGCGAAGGCCAGCCCCGCGCACCATCCGGTGAGCGCGTGCGTCCGACCCATCATCGGCCGGACCTCCTCGCCCTCCCGGCCGTCCCGCATGATCTCGTGGCTCCGAATCGACTCACCAGTTCCCGCTGACCGGGCACAGTCACCCTCCGTCCTTCCGCCAACGCGGGCCGGTCGACCCAGCACCGGCCGTGAGAAGTCGATCATGGAATGTAACGGGCGGTGCCGACGCTTTCGCGGCCCGTGGCACACAAGTACGGAGCGGATGCGGCGGGCCCCGACGATGCGCAGGTCAAGCCCCTTTCGCGCGGTCGGCCGTACGACGGCGGCCCACGCTCGGTACACGCGACGTTCGCAAACCCCTGCAGCGCGGCCGGCCGCCCACCGGAGGCCAGCGCGTGCCATACCAGGGCGAGGCCATGACCGACCGGCCCGTCAGGCCGGATGGCCAGTCGCCCAGGTCAGCCTTCCTGGCTCACGGCCGGGTCGGCAGCCGAGGCCTCGCCGGAGTTCACGGCCGCCGCGCCGTCGCCGGAGCCCGGACCGCGCGCCAGCTCCTGCGCCGCGCGCTTGGCCTCGCGATCACGTGCTTCTTGCCGGAAGGCCTTGATCAGTCCGACGGCGATGAGCGCGAGCACGAAGGAGAACGGCAGCGACATGATCACCGTGATGTTGGTCAGCTGCACCAGCCAGTTCTCACCGCCCACGGTCAGCATGGCGAAGGTGAGCAGGCCGATGGTCACCGACCAGAAGATGCGCACCGGGACCGCGCAGTCGGCCATCGGGTGCGGCAGCTTCGAGGTCAGGTTGCCGGTGACCAGGGCACCGGAGTCGGCGGAGGTCACGTAGAAGAGGAAGCCGGTGATGGTCACCAGCGCGATCAGGATCCCGGCCCCCGCGTACTGCTCGATGAAGTCGTAGAAGCCGGACGCAGGGTCGGCGTAGGTGTTCTCCCCCAGGGTTTCGTCACCGTTGCGCACGGTTCGGATCGCGCTGTTCCCGATCACCGAGCCCCACAGCAGGATGTAGACGAACGGAATCGACATCACGCCGAGGATGAACTGCCGGATCGTGCGGCCCCGCGAGATCCGCGCCAGGAACATCCCGACGAACGGCGCCCAGGCGATCCACCAGGCCCAGAAGAAGAGCGTCCACAGGTTCATCCACGCGGTCACCGTGGTGTCCGGGTCGCCCGCCAGGGTGGCGCCCTCCGCCTGGCGGTAGGCCAGGGTGTCGAAGCTCATGCCGGGAAGCTGGCTGAGATAGTCGCCGAGGTTCATCACCAGGGCGTTGAACAGGAACGCGCTGTCGCCGGAGATCAGGATGTAGCCCAGCAGGGAGACCGACAGCAGCACGTTCAGTTCGGACAACCGGCGGATTCCCTTGTCCACCCCGGAGACCGCCGACGTCGTCGCCAGCACGACCGATGCGACGATGAGCGCGATCTGCAGCGAGGTCCCGGCGCTGACCCCGAGCCAGCGGCTGAAGCCGACGCTGAGCAGGGCGATCCCGATGCCCAGCGACGTGGCGACGCCGAAGATGGTGCCGACGACGGTGGCGATGTCGACGGTGTCACCGGTACGGCCCTGGATGCGCTTGCCGAAGATCGGGTACAGGGCCGATCGGATCGCCAGCGGCAGGCCGCGCCGGAAGGCGAAGAAGCCGAGCGCCATGCCGATCAGGGCGTACAGGGCCCAGCCGGAGAGGCCGTAGTGGAACAGCATCCAGGTGACCGCTTCGCGCGCCGCCTCCGGCGTGCCGCCCTCGCCGGCCGGCGGGTGCAGGTATTGGGCCACCGGTTCGGCGACGGAATAGAAGATCACGTCGGTGCCGATCCCGGCGGCGAACAACATCGCCGTCCAGGTGAACAGGTTGTAGTCGGGCCGTGAGTCGTCCGGTCCCAGCCGGTAGTTGCCGTAGCGGCTGAAACAGATGACGATCACCACCACGAGCATCGCCGCGATCAGAGCGAAGTACCACCAGCCGAACGCGTCGCTGACCCACGCCACGACGGTGCTGGTGACGGTGCTGGCCCATTCGGGCGCGACCAGGCTGACGATGGCGATGCCGAGGACCGTCGCGGCGGAGCCGAACAAGACCACGAGGTTCGTGCGCGGTTTCGCGTCCCGGGGTCCAGCTGACGGTGTCGAGGATGTGCTGCCCGGATCCGGGCGGTCGGGCCGAGCGTCGGCTGCGGGCTGTTGGTGTATCGACTTGTCCATCTGCCGTCCTCGTCGTCCTCGTCGGCCGCCCGCAGGGATCACGAACCGTGACGACAGCAACCCCAGGAGCGACCGGTCAACCCACCCGCCGGCTGGACAGCACGGCTGGACGGATCGCGGCCGTCACCGAACGGGTGCCAAGGATGCAACCGAACGTGATCGCCGTCAAGCGAACGCCGGGCACCGCGACCCCTCGGCCATGCGATGCCGCCTCGGCGCCGGCATCTGGGCGCAGCGGGTGAAGGGGCGAGGACACGGCCGGGCAGGCCGATCGCGCCCGGCACCCTGCGGCGGCAATGCAAAACGCCCCGCCGACCGCATTGCCGCTGGTCCGCGGGGCGTTTGCCGCTGGTGGCAGGTGAGGGATTCGAACCCCCGAAGGCGTAAGCCGTCTGATTTACAGTCAGATCCCTTTGGCCGCTTGGGTAACCTGCCGTGTCTGGGTCAACCCCAGCTGCCATCAGATTACCCAACGACACCCAGGGGCCGCGCAAGGGGGATGCTTTTCTCCGCACCTCCGCCCACCCGCGGCTCGCACCGGACTCGGCGGATCACCGGGCCGTCCCCGTCTCATGATCATCAGCGCCGTGCGCTTGCCCGGAGGGGAGGCCGGGCAGCACGACCGAGCCCGCACGACGGTGCGGCCGCGATAGAGTGCGGCCGACGAGTTGGTACGACGCACGGGGTGTGAGTTTCCAGTGGCGGATTCATCGTTCGACGTGGTGAGCAAGGTCGACCGGCAAGAGGTGGACAACGCGGTCAACCAGGCTGCCAAGGAGCTGGCCACGCGTTTCGACTTCCGCGGTACCGGAGCCACCGTGTCCTGGGCTGGCGAGTTCGCGGTGACCATCGAGGCGGAGACCGAGGAGCGGGTCAAGGCCGCCGTCGAGGTGTTCAAGGAGAAGCTGATCAAGCGCGGCATCTCGCTGAAGGCGTTCGAGGCGGGCGAGCCCACGCTGTCCGGCAAGACCTACAAGGTCGCGGGCAAGATCCTCCAGGGCATCCCGTCCGACAAGGCGAAGAAGATCGCCAAGTTCATCCGCGACGAAGGCCCGAAGGGCGTGCAGGCGCAGATCCAGGGCGACCAACTGCGGGTGTCCAGCAAGAAGAAGGACCATCTGCAGGAGGTCATCGCCATGCTGAAGAAGGAGGACTTCGGCGTCGCGTTGCAGTTCACCAACTACCGGTGAGCCACGCGCTGCAACCGTGAGAGGGCATCGGGGGGCAGCGCGCATCGCGCTGCGCCAAGCGGAGACCAGGCGGTCGTGTTCACGTGCGGTCCTGCGTTGAGCCGCCTGGGCAGCGGCGATACGCGCTGCCCCGATCGCGCTATCGCTTGCGGAAGATCAGGTAGCTGACGCCGAGAATGATGTCGACGCCCGCCCACAGGACGATGATCAGCCCGACGCCGATTCCTGTCCCGATCGCGGTGCCTGCCTGACACGCCTCGAGCACCTGGCCGGTCTTGCCGTCGCAGTTGTCGGCGACGGCATTGAGGCCGCTGACCAGCCACAGCACGAACAACACCTGCACGGCGAGGAAGAACCACCGGAACACGTGCCGTTTCTTCTTGCCCTGGGCAGTCACGTCGCCGACCTGAGACGATTGCTGAATCACGTCGTTCCTTTCCGACAGAACCGCACGTGCGGTGGGGTGCTGGCAGTGGATCCGAAGCCTTCATCCCGGCCATCAGGACGTCGTTACCGGGGGTGCACGCACGTTGCTACCGACGCATTCACACGCATCACCCGGCCGGTCTCTTGCCCGGCCACCGCACACCCGGTGTCAACCACCCGGTGCGCTAAGAAGAAGCCGGGCATTCGCACGAACCGGTTGCACTCGCAGCCGAGGTCACCCTAACGTGTGGATCGCCGTGACCCCGTTGATCATTCAGGGGAGCGCGGCACACTGGGGTGGCGTGATGCGTGCGCCAGACGCAACGACGAGGGGTCGCATGGTGAACGGCAGTCCACGCCGCAACTCCGCCCGGCCGCTGACGACTCGTGGGTTGATCGCGTGAAGGGGATCGTGCTCGCCGGCGGCAGCGGCACCCGCCTGCACCCGATCACGCAGGCGGTGTCGAAGCAGCTGCTGCCGGTCTACGACAAGCCGATGGTCTACTACCCGCTGTCGGTGCTCATGCTGGCCGGCATCCGGGAGATCCTGCTCATCTCCACCCCGACCGACCTGCCCAGCTTCCAGCGCCTGCTGGGCGACGGCAGCCAGTGGGGCCTGAACATCAGCTACGCGGAGCAGCCGACGCCGAACGGTCTGGCCGAGGCCTTCCTGATCGGCGCCGACTTCATCGGCGACGACCCGGTGGCGCTGGTGCTGGGCGACAACATCTTCTACGGCCAAGGCTTCTCCCGCCGGCTGCGCAAGGAAGTCCGCGAACTGGACGGCTGCACGCTGTTCGCCTACCCGGTCAAGGACCCGCAGCGCTACGGCGTCGGCGAGGTCGACGAGAACGGCAACCTGATCTCCATCGAGGAGAAGCCGAAGCACCCGAAGTCGGACAAGGCGATCACCGGGCTGTACCTGTACGACAACACGGTGGTCGACATCGCCAAGGAGCTCACCCCGTCGGCGCGCGGCGAACTGGAGATCACCGAGGTCAACCAGGCCTACCTCCGCCAGGGCCGGGCGCGCCTCGTCGACCTCGGCCGCGGCTTCGCCTGGCTGGACACCGGCACGCACGACTCGCTGCTGGAAGCCGCACAGTTCGTGCAGGTGCTGGAGCACCGCACCGGCGTCCGGATCGCCTGCCCGGAGGAGATCGCCTTGCGCATGGGCTTCATCGACGCCGACCAGTGCATGGCGCTCGGCCGCAAATTGGCCAACAGCGGGTACGGCGACTACGTCATGTCGGTGGCGCGCAGCTTCGGGGCGAGCGACTGACACCCCGCAGGGGAATCGTCGACCCTGGAAATCACTGTGTCGCCGATTCGGCGGACACGCTCACCTGGCTGACGCTGAACTTCTGGATCGAGCAGGCCACAGGCGGCGTCGAGCTCGTTGATCAGGATGTGCAGGGTGCGAACAATCCCCGGATGGGTCTGCGCGACCGCGGTGAACAGCTCGGTGTCACGGTCGACAGCGTCTTTCATCGCTTTCGATTTGTCGTTGCACATCGGATGCCGCAGCCGCCACGCTCCTGTTCGCACCAGCCAACGCAACGGCGTCCTGGCGCATTGGCTTCAGAATTCCCTTTGGTCCGCACCGCTGTCGGCGATGAGCCCTTACCGCCGTGGGTCTTGTCGTCGTGCGGATGGTTCACTCCGGCCGGGGAGATCATTCACGACGTCTCGGACCCCTCAGCACTCATTTCTTCCTCCGCCAACCGTTCGGCCTCTTCGTCACGAACGTCGGCGTCCTCGATCCGCACGATTCGACCGTCGAAGTCGGTCACGAACGCCGCACCGCCGTGAGCGGCGCCAACACATCCCCCTGAGTTCCACGACATGTACTCAGCGTGACCTCGGTTCGGGTAGCACGCCGGGACGATTCCTCCCCCTTTGTCTGCGGGTACAGGTCGTACCCGTCAAGCGGTGACACCGAGCGCAGTTGCGAGGCGCTCGGCATCGTCACGCACCGTTGCCCCACCGCTGTTCGCTAGCTCGGTGACAGCGAACCGGGCGAAGAGGTTGTAGCGGGTGGTTTCCGGGGCGATTTCGTTGGCCCGCCTGAGGAGGGCGACGGCAGCCACGTACTCACGTTGTGCGTAGAAGGCGCGTGCCGTCTCGATGGTGTGGAACGCGCGACGCGTCATGGATCCCAGCGCCGCAAAATCCAGCGCATCTGCCCGACGCACGGCCTCACCAGGCTTCTGCAGATCCGCCAGCATCGTGACCTGGTAGGCATGCACCATCCCGGGGCCGAACTTCAGCCACGGATGTTCGACACCGCGCGCCGCCTGCTCGGCCACGTCCCAAGCCCGCCACGCGTCGCCTTCACGGCCAACCTTGGCGTGGGACAACGCAATGGCCAGGTACAACAGGCCGTACTCCGCGCGATCGCGCTCCGGGTCGAGAAGGCGCGCGGTGTCGTGAGCCAACTGCACCCGCACTTCCTCCGCTTCTCCGGCATCGCGATGCACGTGGTTGACGTACCAGGCCGCGGCCGCCATCGCCCGCGGATCGTCCGCGTCTTGCGCCGCGGTCATGGCCCGGTCAGCGGCAAGCATCACGAGGTTCGGCACGGGCTGGAACGACAAATACAGCTGTGTCAGGTGATACACCTGCGCCAAGGCGACCAGGGCACGGCGGCGATCGTTGCCCTCGACCAACCGAGGCAGGACGCGCGCATCGCGCAACAGTGACGGTAGAGCCACGGCAACGGCGGTGCGGTGCCGTCGGGAGCCGTGCCAGAGCTCCCACGCTTGCTCGACCCGTCTGACGATCCCGTCGACGTCCGGTTCGACGTCATCGGTCAGCGGGTAGTTCAGCAAGGCGCGGGAAATTGCGGGCAACTGCTCATGGGCCGCGTTGCTGTAGCTGGGCATGGCCAGCCGCTCGTCTCCGGTCAACTCTGCCAGGTCGTCGGCCCTGAGCGCTTCCGCGAGCCGCACCATCATCGGAAGGCGGGGCGGCAAAATGCGGCCCGTCTCCAAGGCCTTGACCCATTCGCCACTGCGGCCAACCAGGCCACCGAGTTGTGGCCTGGTCATCCCGGCACGAGTGCGCAGCCGCTTCAATCGCGATCCGAACGTTTCCTCGTTCACCGGCGTCACCCGTTTCCGCATTCGAGCACTTGGCGCATCCCACCGATGGTCTTCGTGGCAATCAGATACCACAGTAACCGTTCGATCACGCACAGCACGCGTAGCAATTGAGCAGGCCGTCAATACCGACATGAACGCCACCGTGGAGCGACGCCAATGGCGGTGAACCGGCTTTGCCGCGGCTGCCCGACGAGCCAGCCGCCTCGCTGCGCACTGCTGAACTGATCAGCGTCAGACACGTCGACATGTCGGCGTCTCGGCTCTGTCATGGCCTGTGCCGAACTCCGAGGCACTGCCGGACCGCCGATACGCCGATGCCGAAAGCGGGCCTCGAGCGACAGCGGGCAGGTTGGAGCAGGGCACGATCTTCGTCTCGGTAGCTGGCCGTGCGCGAAACGTGAGGGAGGGTCGTGCTGGGGGCGAGCGATCTGCGGACGAGCGGGCGCCCGAGAGATGGAACAGGCAGGTACGCTCGCCCTGGAAGCGCTGGCTGTCGGGCGTCGCTACCGATCAGAACGGATAATCCTGCGCGTTCGCGGTCTGCGCGCAGCACTGCCCCAGCGCACCACCGCGACGAAGGAACTGGACGAATCCCTGACCGCGCTCTTCACCGAGGACACTGCGCCGTGACCCGAGTCGCCATCACCGGCCATCGCGGACTTCCGGCCGCCACGGAACGACTGGTCGACGCCGCGTTGCGCGCGGAGATCGCCCGGTACGAATCCGGTTTGATCGGTCTCAGCGCGCTCGCCGACGGCGCCGATGCTCTGTTCGCTCGGGCCGTGCTCGACGCCGGCGGGGATCTCGTGGTGATCATTCCCGCCAAGAAGTACCGCGACGGCTTGGCCGCCCGAACACTACGCCACCTACGACGGCCTGCTGTCGCAGGCCGCCAGGGTGATCGAGCTGGATTTCGTCGAATCGGACAGCCACGCGCACATGGCCGCCAGCCCGCGCATGCTCGACGAGACCGACCATCTCATCGCGGTGTGGGACGGCAAACCGGCGCGCGGTTACGGCGGCACTGCCGACGTGGTAGCCGCCGCCCGTGAGCGCGGTGTTCCCATCACGGTCGTGTGGCCCAAGGGGGCCACACGGGACTGAAGAAGGCGTTGCCGCCTGCGACTAGGCCGCCTCGGCAACGCGGCGCGACCGCCGCGCGCGGGCCAGCACCGACTCCAGGGCCCAGGCGCCCGGGCCGATGAACACCAGCACCAGCATGGCCCAGCAGAACAAGGCGGCCGCCAAGCCACCGTTCTGGTGCGGCATCAGGCCCAGCGGCTGGTGCACCACGAAATAGGCGTAGGCCATGGCTCCCGAGGCCACGAACGCGGCACCGCGCATCCCGACGCCGAGAGTGACCAGCGCACCGGTGACGAACTCGATGAGCCCGGCCCACCACTGCGGCCAGGAGCCGAACGCGACGGGATGCCCGGGATTGGCTGGGTCACCACCGAAGATTCCGAACAAGACGGCCGCGCCATGGGCGAAGAACATCACCCCGACGGCGATCCGGAACAACGCGATGACGCGATCCCGATTTCCTTCCACCACTTCGCGCACACGCTCGGCAGGCATTGCTGTCCTCCGTTCCCCCGCGTGGAGGCACGTTGCACCCCCATGAACGAGTTCGTTTTCCTCGAGCAGGACCGGCCTCCCACGGGCCGTCTCGCCGCGGACGGCGCTGCCCACGGCCATGATCAACCTGCTCGTGAGGCACAACGGGATGGCGGGAGAACCTGTTCAACGCGTCAGCGTCGTTGCCCTCGACGTCACACCCCTACGCCTGAAAGGGCAACGACTGGCGAGCGCAAGCCGCCGCTCGTGGGTGGGAGTTCCCAGTTGACCAATTCCCAGTCGACCAAGGCCGTGTGCGTGCGGCGACGGACACAAGGCCCGGATGGGCAGCAGAAGGATCCGGACCGGCACCGGGGCGTCAGAAGACTCCGGACCGACACCTGGGCGTCAAGACGATCCGGGGCGGCACCCGCGGGTCGAACGACGAGCGTCCTGGTCGTTCCGGCATGTCCATCGGCGTCGAGGTGGCGTCGACCGCCAATGTCGATGGCACAGCGTCCGCCACCCTCGGCGGGTTGACCGCTACCGCTACAGGTCCCGGTGGCATCCGCTGGCGGGCACGGAGCACTTGTGTCGCGAACGGCTCAGCCGCGCCGGGCGAGTTCCTCCAGCCGCCGGATCCGCTCCTGCATCGGCGGGTGGGTGGAGAACAGCCGGGCGAAGTTCTCCCCCGGCCGGAACGGGTTGGCGATCATCAAGTGCGACTGCGAAACCAGCCGCGGCTCCGGGGCCAACGGCCGGGCCGCCGTGCCGCTCTCCAGCTTGCGCAGGGCGGACGCCAACGCCAGCGGATCGCCGGTCAGCTCGGCGCCGGACTGGTCGGCCTGGAACTCCCGGGACCGGCTGACCGCCAGCTTGATGATCCCGGCCGCGATCGGGCCGATGAACACCAGCAGCAAGCTCAGCAGCGGGTTGGCGTTCTCCCTGTTGCCGCCGAACATCGCGAGGTACGACAGGAAGGTCACCACGCTGGCCAGCGCCCCGGCGATGCTGGAAATCAAGATGTCGCGGTTGTAGACGTGCGACAGCTCGTGCCCGAGCACCGCACGCAGCTCACGCTCGTCGAGGATCTGCAAGATCCCGGTGGTGCAGCACACCGCGGAGTTGCGCGGGTTCCGGCCGGTGGCGAACGCGTTCGGCGCCGGCGTCGGGCTGATGTAGAGCCGCGGCATCGGCTGCCGCGCGGCCGTGGCCAGCTCGCGCACGATCCGGTACATCGTGGGCTGCTCCGCTTCGGACACCGGCCGGGCGCGCATCGCACGCAGCGCCAGCTTGTCCGAGTTGAAGTAGGCGAATCCGTTGACGGCCAGCGCAATGAGCAAACCGATGTACACCGCACCACGCCCGAAGAGGCTGCTGATGCCGATGATGAGTGCGCTCATCAAGCCCAGCAGCAGCACGGTCTTGATGCCGTTCTGATGCCTGTGCACTTGCTTGCGCCTCCCGATGGCCGGTTTCTCGCCCCTCCGTCCACGATTCAACGCGCCTGGCCACACCGAAGTTCCGATGATTCCGGCCACGGCGCCCTGACCAGGCACTTCATCGCGTGTCGACGGCCGGAGCCGTCAATCGACCGACGATCCGTAGCCGGTCGATCACGAAGCGCTTCCGAACAGTTCGGCAAATTTCGTCCGCAGCACACGGTCAGCCCGCCTCGCGCACGCTCTGATTGCCGCCATTTGCCCAGTCCGCGCTCGTACCGCCGATGACCTGTTCGCCCCGAACGTCTGTTTCGTGCCACGCCCTGCTCGATTCTTCATCAATCAAATGGCGGGAGCGCAGGAAAGATCACGCCAGCGTGTTCAGAATCCGTCTTACCGATCCAGGAGCGGCGACGGCCTGGTGCCGATGGCCGAGCGTGGCGAACAGCCCACGGTGCGGACGGCGAGCAGGTCGTCCGAGCCGGCAACCCGGCGCCAGACGCATCCGTTCGAGCCGACGCCAAGGAGAAAGGCTCCCTGGCACACGCCTCCGGGAGCCTTTCGTCATCGGTCTCGGTCATGCGTACCTGCGCGCCGGCACCCGACGCCGTTGTCGGCTACCTTCGCGGGCTTGGCCTGCCGAGAAGCACGTGGGTCGCCCGTACCCGCACGCGCTGTGCCGCCTGCACCCGTGGCCCAGCGTGGCGGCTGATCCACCCAGAACACACAGGCTGCCCGTACCCGCGCGGCCGGCCCGAGGTTCGTGCGCCGATCGGCCAGCTCAGTCGCGCAGCTCCAACGTGCAGCACTTCGGGCCGCCGCCCGCCTTGCGCAGCTCGGACATGTCGACCAGGTGCGGCTGGTAGCCGCGCTCGGCAAGCTGCTCGGCCAAGCCGACGGCCTGCGCGGACAACACCACGTTGCGGCCGTCGGAGACTCCGTTCAACCCGAACGTCTCCGCGTCCTCGTCGCTGGCCAGCACCGCGTCCGGGAACATCCGCTGCAACACCCGCAGGGAGCCGGGCGAGAAGGCCTTCGGGTAGTAGGCCACCTCCGCCGGGCGGTCCTCGGTCGCCGTGGTCAGCACCATCAGCGCGGTGTCCAGGTGGTAGTAGCGCGGGTCGACCAGCTGCAGCGTCACCACCGGCACGCCGAGGACCTCCTGCGCCTCGGCGTGCGCCGCCGGATCGGTGCGGAATCCGGTGCCCGCCAGCAGAACCGACCCGGTCCAGGTCAGGTCGCCCTCGCCTTCGTTGATCTTGGTGGGCATCACCACGTCGCGGTAGCCGTGCTCGACGAACCAGCGCCGGTAGTACTCCGCCTCGGCCTGGCGCTGCTCGGCACGGAACCGTGCACCCAGCACGCGACCGTCGATCACCGTTCCCGAGTTCGCGGCGAACACCATGTCGGGCAGGCCCTCGACCGGCTCGATCTCCTCCACGGTGTGGCCGAGCTTGCGGTAGGTGTCCCGCAGTTCGGTCCACTGCAGCATGGCCAGATCCACCGACACCGGCTTGCTCGGGTCCATCCACGGATTGATGGCGTAGTCCACCGCGAAGTACCGCGGTGGGCACATCAGGTAGTGACGTGGTTCCGCCTGCCGGTGGGCAGGCGACGTCTGGCGAACAGCAACGGCGGTCATGCCGTCAATCTACGATGCAAGCACAGCGGCGATCAATTGCTCACTTTTGCGCATGCACGTGCTAAACATTGCGTATGAACTCGATTGACCAGCGAATCATTTCGTGTTTGGTCGCCAATGCCCGGTCTTCGTACGCGGAGATCGGCAAGGTGGTCGGGCTGTCCGCCCCGGCCGTCAAGCGCCGCGTCGACAAGCTGTTGGATTCGGGGGTACTGCGCGGCTTCACCGCGGTCGTCGACCCGCGCGCGCTGGGCTGGGGAACCGAAGCTTTCGTGGAAGTGCACTGCCGGGGCAACGTTCCGCCGTCGCGGATCCGGTCGAGCCTCATCGAGTTGCCGGAAGTGGCCGCCGCGTACACGGTGTCCGGTGCCGCGGACGCCATCGTGCACCTTCGTGCCGCCGACATCCATCATCTGGAGTCGGCGCTGGAGCGGCTGCGCGGCCTGGAGATCATCGACCGCACGGTGTCCACCGTCGTGCTGTCCACGCTGCTGGAGCGGCCCCCCGTTCCGCACTGACACGTCGCGGCACCCGCTGGGTACTCTCGGCCGCATGGTCGCAGCAACCCCGCACCCGGCCGACGAGGCCGGAATCCGCCAGGACCGCATCGGCAAAGTCGCCGTGCTCACCGTGCACAACCCCAAGCGCCGGAATGCCCTCACCGTGGACCTGTCAGCGGAGCTTGCCGCCGCGGTCCGCGCGGCAGAGGACGACCAGGACGTACACGCCGTGGTCGTGACCGGCACACCCCCGGCGTTCTGCGCAGGTGCCGATCTGGAGGCGCTGGCGTCCGGCACCGAGGAAGGGCTGCGCTCCATCTACGCCGGGTTTCTCGCCGTGGCGGAATGCTCGCTTCCCACCCTGGCGGCGGTCGGTGGCCCGGCCGTGGGCGCTGGCCTGAACCTGGCGCTGGCCGCCGACGTCCGGTTCGCCGGTCCGCACGCCCGCTTCGACACCCGGTTCCTCCAGCTGGGCATCCACCCCGGCGGCGGCATGACGTGGATGGCACACCGCATCGTCGGGCCGCAACAGGCAGCGGCGATGACGCTGTTCGGTGAAGTTCTCGGCGCCGAACAGGCACACGCGGCGGGACTGGTCCACCGCGTGGTGGACGGTGACCACGAACAGCTTGTCGCCGCCGCCGTGGAATTCGCCAGGGGCGCGGAGAAGGCGCCCCGCGATCTGCTGGTGACCACCAAGCGCACCATGCGTCAGACCGCCACGATGGCCCGTCACGCGGACGCCGTGAACGCCGAGATCGTGCCGCAGCTGGCGTCGATCGCCTCGGAGACATTCGCCACCCGGCTCGCTGAGATGCGCACCACAATCAGCAGGTCAGGGCGCTGATTCGGGTAGTCGACACGGTCGACGGCGGGTGTCCACGGACTGGAATCACATCGAGCCGGTTCGTCGGTTCGGCACACGTCGAGCTAACCTCGAGGTGAGTCGAGCCTAACTTCGGTAGGCGACTCGTACTCGAAGCGCAGAGAGGGATTCCCTCATTCACATGTCCACCAGCGAAAACACCCCGGGTCAGGCTGCCGGAGAACGCACCACCACGGTCGAGAAGCTCGACCGGGTGGTCATCAGGTTCGCCGGCGACTCCGGTGACGGCATGCAGCTGACCGGTGACCGGTTCACCTCGGAAACCGCGGCCTTCGGCAACGACCTGGCGACCCTGCCCAACTTCCCTGCCGAGATCCGCGCCCCGCAGGGCACCATGGCGGGCGTCTCGTCGTTCCAGGTGCACTTCGCCGACTACGACATCCTCACCCCAGGCGACCGGCCGGACGTGCTGGTGGTGATGAATCCCGCGGCGCTGAAGGCCAACATCGACGACCTGCCCCCGGGCGGCACGATCATCGCCAACACCGACGAGTTCACCAAACGCAACCTGGCGAAGGTCGGCTACACCGACAACCCGCTGGACGACGGTTCGCTGGACCAGTACCAGGTGCACAAGGTGGCGATGTCCACGCTGACCCGTGGCGCGGTCGAACACCTCGGCATCGGCAAGAAGGACGCCGAGCGGACCAAGAACATGTTCGCCCTCGGCCTGCTCTCCTGGATGTACCACCGCCCCACCGAGGGCACGGAGAACTTCCTGCGCACCAAGTTCGCCCGCAAGCCGGACATCGCCGAGGCGAACATCCTGGCCTTCCGCGCCGGATGGAACTACGGTGAGACCACCGAGGCCTTCTCGGTGACCTACGACGTGGCGCCGGCGAAGCTGCCGCCGGGTACCTACCGGCAGATCACCGGGAATCTCGCGCTGGCTTACGGCATCATCGCGGCCGGGCAGCGCTCGGGCCTGCCGGTGGTGCTGGGTTCCTACCCGATCACCCCGGCCTCGGACATCCTGCACGAGCTGAGCAAGCACAAGGCGTTCAACGTCATCACCATGCAGGCCGAGGACGAGATCGCGGGCATCGGCGCCGCACTGGGGGCCTCCTACGGTGGCGCGCTCGGTGTGACCAGCACGTCCGGCCCCGGTGTCGCGCTGAAGTCGGAGACGATCGGCCTGGCGGTGATGACCGAACTGCCGCTGGTGGTGATCGACGTCCAGCGGGGTGGCCCGTCCACCGGCCTGCCGACCAAGACCGAGCAGGCGGACCTGCTGCAGGCCCTCTACGGCCGCAACGGTGAGTCCCCGGTGCCGGTGGTGGCGCCGTGCTCGCCGGGTGACTGCTTCGACATGGCGTTGGAGGCGGCGCGCATCGCGCTGACCTACCGCACCCCGGTCATCCTGTTGTCCGACGGCGCGCTCGCCAACGGCTCCGAGCCGTGGCGCATCCCGAACGTCGACGAGCTGCCGGACCTGACCGTGACGTTCGCTTCCGAGCCGAACGCCATGGACGGCAGCAACGAGTTCTGGCCGTACGTGCGGGACACCGAGACGCTGGCCAGGGAATGGGCCATCCCCGGCACCCCTGGCCTGGAGCACCGCATCGGCGGGCTGGAGAAGGCCGACAACAAGGGCAACATCTCCTACGACCCGGACAACCACGACCGGATGGTGCGGCTGCGCCAGGCGAAGATCGACGGCATCAAGGTTCCGGACGTCGAGGTCGACGACCCGACCGGGGACGCGCGGGTGCTGGCGCTCGGCTGGGGTTCGTCGTACGGGCCGATCGGTGCGGCGTGCCGGAGGGTGCGCCGCTCGGGCATGCGCATCGCCCAGGCGCACCTGCGCTACCTCAACCCGCTGCCGGCCAACCTCGGCTCGGTGCTGGAACGCTACGACGTGGTGATCGTGCCGGAGATGAACCTGGGCCAGCTGGCCGGCGTGCTGCGCGCCCGCTACCTGGTCGACATCCGGTCACACACCAAGGTGGCCGGGCTGCCGTTCAAGGCGGCCGAACTGGCCGAGGTGTTCACCGACGTCATCAACGACACCGAGCCGCCTGCCGCCGACGGATCCGACGTTCACGCGCTGACGGAGGCTGTGGAATGAGCATCGACCTCGGACTCCCGCGCATCGGCGGGCTGGACGGAGTGCCGACCACCGACGAGGCCTACAAGGCCAAGGACTTCAAGTCCGACCAGGAAGTGCGCTGGTGCCCCGGGTGCGGCGACTACGTCGTGCTCAACACGATGCAGGCGTTCCTGCCCAGCCTGGGCGTCAAGCGGGAGAACATCGTGTTCGTGTCGGGCATCGGCTGCTCCAGCCGGTTCCCGTACTACATGAACACCTACGGCTTCCACTCGATCCACGGCCGGGCGCCCGCGATCGCCACCGGGCTGGCGGTGGCCAGGCCGGATCTGTCGGTGTTCGTCATCACCGGTGACGGCGACGCGCTGTCCATCGGCGGGAACCACCTGATCCACGCGCTGCGGCGCAACGTGAACATCAAGATCCTGCTGTTCAACAACCGCATCTACGGCCTGACCAAGGGCCAGTACTCGCCGACCAGCGAGGAAGGCAAGATCACCAAGTCCACCCCGATGGGCTCGCTGGACCATCCGTTCAACCCGATCAGCCTGGCGCTGGGCGCCGAGGCGACGTTCGTGGCGCGGGCGCTGGACTCGGACAAGGCCGGGCTGACCGAGGTGCTCACCGCGGCGACGCAGCACCGCGGGTCGGCGTTCGTGGAGATCTACCAGAACTGTCCGATCTTCAACGACGGCGCGTTCGACGTGCTGAAGGACAAGGACGAGTCGGCGCGGCGGATCGTGCCGCTGCGGCCGGGCGAGCCGATCGTGTTCGGGCCGGAGAACGAGTACGCGGTGGTGCGCGGCGACTTCGGCTTCGACATCGCCAAGGTGGCCGACATCGACCCGGACACCATCGTCACCCACGACCCGACGATCGCCGACCCGGCGTACGCGTTCGCGTTGTCCCGGCTGGGCGGCCAGGACCTGTCGCACACCCCGATCGGGATCTTCCGCCAGGTCGACCGCACGACGTACGACGACGCGGTGCGGGCGCAGGTGGAGTCGGCACGCCAGAAGCAGGACGCCGACCTGCAGGCGCTGCTCAACGGCAGCGACACCTGGACCGTCGCGTGACGCAGGCTTGATCACTCGGCCGTCGAGGCTGGAAGCTCGACGGCGAGCGCGGTTCCGGCGCGACCGTCACGGCGCGCAACCCGGCACCCGACCGCCCTGGCAGCACGAGTCGCCCGGCGCACGGCGAGGGGACGTGCCAGCCGTCGTCCGCAGTCCCGTCGGGCCGCGGCCATGGTCGACCCGCGGCCTTGGCAGCCCGCGGCCGTGTCAGCCCTCCAACGGCCGGAAACCCACCCGCTCGGCGTCCGCCACGCTGGTGAACCACACTTCCGCGACCATCTCGTTGAACCGCGGCGAATCCTCCGGGCAGTACCGCAACGCGGTCACGCTGCCCTTCACCCGGTACTCGGGTCCCGGGCGGCCACCGCCGGGCAGCGGCATCGCCGACCCGGGCCCGAACGGCCCTGGCGGCGGCAGCTGCGCGCCGGACGGCTGCGCCTTCGCCCCCTTCGACGACGCCGGCTCGAACAGCGAGCCGCCCGACGGAACGTTCGCCTGCGGAACACGCCGGGCCACCGGACGCATGCTCGGCTTGATCGGCTTCGGTGGCTCGAACCCGCCGCGGATCTGGTGCGTGGCACCCCTGGTCCGCTTGGGCAAGCCGGTTTCCGGATCCAGCTGCGGCTCGATGTCCGGCAAACGGCCGTCCGGGCCGACCTCCGGCGCCACGGCCGGTTTCTCCGGCTCGGTGAACAGGCTCGGTTGGTCGCCGTGGTCGCCGTGGTCGCCGACCGCCGATGCGGCGACACCGCTGGGTGCGCCTTCCCGACTGTCCCTGCTTTCCGGGGAGTCCGGAGTCCACTCGTCGCCCTGCTGCGGAGCCGCCGAAACGGGCTCGGCCGGAGCGTCCGGGAGTTGCGTTTCGCCCGGCTGGGCCTGCGGCGCCGGGGCAGAGAAACCGCTCGGCGTGGGCGCCTGCACGTCGGGTGCTTCCGTGGGCCGGAACGCGACCGGGGCGTCCGGCCGTATCGCCGAGGTGTCGGCGGGCTGGAAGCCCGTTGTCGTCTCGGGCTGCGCTGCGGACGTTTCCGCCGCCTGGTGTCCGGCGGCCGCCTCGGCTTGCGCCACCTCCGGCTGGTGGAACATCGCAGGCACTTCCGGCTCAGCGGCAGGCCCCGCAGCGGATTCCGTCTCGAACTCGGTGCTTTCGAATCCCGCCGGCTGCTGAGGTGCGGCCGGAGCACTCGGCTGCTCGGGCGCCGGACCCTCTGTCGGAGCATCGGTCTGAGCGGACGACACTGGCGCATACGCGCCGGTGGATTCCGCCTGCGTGGACGCAGACTCTGCGCGGCCCGGCGCTGCCGGGGCAGCAGATTCGGCCGACGCTGTCGGCGCGGGCTGCGGCCGGACCGGTGGCGGGGTCGACGCAGAACGCCGCGGCACACGCCGCGTGAACTCCTCCAGCTCCTGGTCACCGGCCAGGTCGATGTCCGCCGACCCGAGCACTCGGGGCTGGATCTGCGTGGGGGTCTCCGGCCACGTGTCCACCGGCGGCGCGGCATGCTCCGCGGCCTGCGCCTGCCCGGTGGCCTGGTCTCGGTCGGCGCCCGGCGCCCGCTCGACCTCCTCCGACGGATCGTCGAGCGCCGCAAAGCCCGGGGTGTCCGCCGTGTCGTCGGCACCGCCGAGCCGGTCCGCGATCGACCCGCCTGCGGGCTGGTCGGGCTCGAACAAGCTCCCCGGCGGCTCGTCGTCGACGTCCCGGGGGGTCCGATCCGAGGCCGCGGCCGAGATCACCGGCTGCACCCGGGTGACCTCGCCGTCGTCAGCGGCCGACGGATCGGCCTCGGCTGCTCCGGCGTGTTCGTGGAACCGGCCCGGCTGCTCGTCGGCCGGATCACCGCGGTGGTCGAAGTCCTCGTGGTCGGCTTGCGGGTGCGACCACTCGCGCCGATACGGCTCCTGCTCGAAAGGCTCAGGACGGTCCGGCTCGAAGTCGTCCTCGGCGTAGCCGGCAGACCGGTCGTGCTCACGGGTGGGCGTGCCGCGCATTTCCTCGGCGTACTCGTGGTACTCCGCCCGCTCGCGCTCGTCCTCGTCCCGAACGAACTGGTCGACGGCGTCGGGCTCGTCGTCGTTCCGGGGCCGCGCCGACAGGCTGTCCCGTTCCAGCCAGTCGTGCCGGCGGGTCGGCGGCACCGGCTCGTCGAAGACCGAGCTCGACGACTGCCGGTACTCCGGCGCCTGCTGCGGCCGTCCGCCGGGCTCCGCCTGCCCCGGCTGGGCCCGCTGGGTCCCGCGCGCCACCTCGTGCAGCTGCTGCTCGAGGTGGTTGGCCCGCTGCTGCAGGGACCGGACCAGCAGCACCCAGGTGAGCAGCGCGCCGAGCAGGAACGACAGCAGGCTCCAGAACCAGACTTCTCCGAACAGGGAGGACATGGTCTGCGCGGTCTCCTTCCGTCCATCCGCCGGCGGCGGGCACCGGCGGCCCGGAGCGTCTAGGTCGTGCGAGCGGCGAGGTAGTCGGCGACGGACTCGCACGCGTCGCGTGCGGCCGACTCCGGCAACGACGCCAACTCGGCCCTGGCCCGCAGAGTGTATTCGCGCAACGTCTCGCGCGCGTGCCGCAAGCCCGCCGACGAGCGCAGCAGCTCGATCGCCTCGGCGATCTCGTCGTCGTCGGTGAGCGGGGTCGTCAGCAACTCGATCAGACGGGCATTGTCCTTGTCGTCGTGCAAGGCGTACAGCATCGGCAGAGTCCGCACGCCTTCGCGCAGATCGGTGCCCTGTTCCTTGCCCAGCACGTCCGATCCGGACGCGATGTCGATGATGTCGTCGGAGATCTGGAACGCGACGCCGATGATCGCGCCGAACTTCCGCATGGCGGCCACGTGCTCGGCACTCGCCCCGGACAGCAAGGCCCCGAACCGGCCGGACGTGGCGATCAGCGATCCGGTCTTCTGGGCGATCACGGTCAGGTAGTGCTGGATCGGGTCCTCGCCGTCGCGCGCCCCCACCGTCTCCCGGATCTGGCCGGTGACCAGCTCGTTCATCGTCTCCGCGATGATCCGCGTCGGCTCGGTGCCCAGCTGGGCGACCAGCCGCGAGGCGTGCGCGAACAGCAGGTCACCGGTGAGGATCGCCACGGTGTTGTCCCACCGGGCGTTGGCGCTCTGCGCACCCCGCCGCATGGTGGCCTCGTCCATCACGTCGTCGTGGTAGAGCGTGGCCAGGTGCACCAGCTCGACCGCGGCCGCGGCGGTGATCACGTCGTCGGATGCCCCGTTGCCGAACTGGCTGGCCAGCAGCGTGAACATGGGCCGGAACCGCTTGCCGCCCGCCTCGGTCAGGTGCCGCGCCGCGGCGTCGACGAACTCGACGTCACTGCGCACGGCTTCCCGGAGCAGCTTCTCCACCTTCGCCAGGCCGGTGGCCAGCTCGGCAAGCAATGCCTCGTCGGCGATGCGCAAACCCACTGCGGCCTGCAACTCGGCCATGCGCTTGGCGTCAGACACGCCAGTCAGCCTAACGGGCGTCGCCCGGCCCGCTTCCACTGGCCGAGGAGCCGGCCGTCAGAAGACGAAGCCACCGGCCGACGCCCAGTCGAGCGCGAACGTGGGCACGATCCCGAGCACCAACGTGGCGATGGTGCCGACCGCGATCGCCGTCGTGGTGAACACGCCGGGCACCGTCACCGCGGGGCCGTCCGGCGCGGGCTCGCTGAAGTACATCAGCACCACCACGCGCAGGTAGTAGAACGCCGCGATGGCGCTGGCCACCAGGGCGATCACCACCAGCGGCGCCATCCCGTCGGACAGCGCGGCCTCGAACACCGCGAACTTGCCGACGAAGCCGCTGGTCAGCGGGATGCCGGCGAGCGCGAGCAGCAGCACCGTGAACGTCGCGGCGACCAGCGGCGACCGCTTGGCCAGGCCGGCCCATGCCGACAGGTCCGTCGCCTCGCCGCTGGAGTCACGCACCAGCGAGACCACACCGAACGCGGCCAGCGTGGTGAACCCGTAGGCCAGCAGGTAGAACAGCGTGGCCGACAGGCCGTCCTCGGTCAGCGCCATGGCCCCGACGACCAGGAACCCGGCGTGCGCGATGGACGAGTAGGCGATCATCCGCTTCACGTCGCGCTGGGTCAGGCCCAGGATGGCGCCGATGGCCATCGACACCACGGCCACCACCGACAGCACGCTGCGCCACTCCCACGAGGTCGACTCGAAGCTGACAGTCAGCACCCGCAGCAGGCCGCCGAAGGCCGCCACCTTGGTGCAAGCCGCCATGAACGCGGTGACCGGGGTCGGGGCGCCCTGGTAGACGTCCGGGGTCCAGGTGTGGAACGGGCCGACCGAGCCCTTGAACAGCAGCCCGATGGCCAGCAGGCCCAGCCCGGCGAACAGCAGCGTGTCGGACCGGTCGGTGCCCTGCGCCGCGACGGCGATGTCCGCCAGCTTCACCGAGCCCGCGTACCCGTACAGCAAGCCGAGGCCGTACAGGAAGAACGCCGAGGCGAACGCGCCCAGCAGGAAGTACTTGACCGCGGCTTCCTGGGAGATCAGCCGGCGCCGCCGGGCCAGGCCGCACATCAGGTACAGCGGCAGCGACAGCACCTCGAGCGCGATGAACATGGTGAGCAGGTCGTTCGCCGCGCAGAAGGTCATCATGCCGCCGAGCGCGAACAGCGTCAGCGGGAAGACCTCGGTCTGCATGCCGGTGAACGTCTGCTCCTTGGTCAGGGTGTCCGTGCCGCCCGCGGCACCGCCGCGCAGGGCCGCCTTGCTGACGAACGCCCCGCCCGGCTCCACCGACCGGTCGGCGATCAGCAGCAACGCCAGCAGGCCGAGCACCAGCAACGTGCCCCACAGGAACAGTGCCGGGGTGTCCACCGCCAGCGCGCCGGACGATGCCTCCTCGGCACGGAACGTCGTGGTGCTCTCGAAATCACCCGTGACGTACACCGCCAGCGCCACACCCGCGCCGACGACCGACGTCAGGCTCAGCGCGACCTGCGCAGGCCAACGCTGGTTCCGCGGCAGCACGGCCTCCAACAGCACGCCAACCGCGCCGGCGGTGAAGACGATCAACAGCGGCAGCACGGCCGCGACATCGATACTCGGCACGCCCAACGCAGTGGCGGGACCGCCTTGCGCGAGGTCCATCACTCGTTACCTTCCTTCACCGACGGAAACGGTGGGTTGCACCGACGGGGTCACGGTGTCCAGCACCGGCTTCGGATAGACACCGAGCCCGATGATCAA
Organism: Thermocrispum agreste DSM 44070; assembly: GCF_000427905.1. Classification (GTDB taxonomy): domain Bacteria; phylum Actinomycetota; class Actinomycetes; order Mycobacteriales; family Pseudonocardiaceae; genus Thermocrispum; species Thermocrispum agreste. Next base: position 29,650 of record NZ_ATYX01000008.1, read on the forward strand.
CGCGACCAGCGGCACCAGCACGAACAGCTCGCGGCTGCCCACGTCCTTGATGGCCCTGCGGGCCGCGGTTGCGGGCGCCTGCGCGGTGCCCGGGCCGCCCCCGGCGCCGACCAGCGCGTCACCGCGCACCGGGCCCTGCATGATCCGCTGGTACAGCCACAGCACGTAGATGGCCGCCAGGATCATGCCGATGGTCGCCAGCGTCGCGTACACCGGCTGCGCGGCGAACGAGCCGAGCAACACCAGGAACTCGGAGACGAACGCGTTGGTGCCGGGCAGCGACATGGTGGACAGGCCCGCGACGAGCAGGAAGCCCGCCAGCAGCGGGGTCACCTTGCTCATGCCGCCGTAGTCCGGGATCTGCGTCGAGCCGCCGCGCGCGATCACCATGCCGAGGACGAAGATCAGCATGCCGGTGGCCAGGCTGTGGTTGAGCATGTAGGTCACCGAGCCCACCTGCGCCTGCTCGGTGAACGCGAAGATGCCCAGCGCGATGAAGCCGAAGTGGGCGATGGACACGTACGCGACGAACCGCTTCATGTCCGTCTGGCCCGCGGCCACGATCGAGGCGTACAGGATGCCCGCCACGCCCAGCACCAGCACCAGCGGCGCCAGCTCGGCCGAGGCGTCCGGGAACATCGGCAGGCTGTAACGCAGGAAACCGAACGTGCCGACCTTGTCCAGCACGCCGACCAGGAGCACGGTCACCCCGATCGGCGCCTGCCCGGCGGCGTCCGGCAGCCACGTGTGGAACGGCACCAGCGGCGCCTTCACCGCGAAGGCCACGAAGAAGCCCAGGAACAGCCAGGTCTGGGTCTCCAGCGGCGCCTGCGACACCGCCTGGGACAGCGTCTGCCAGTCGAACGTGCCCTGGCCGAGCTCGTCGGCGGCCACCGAGTAGGCGCCGATCGCCGCCGCCAGCATGATCAGGCCGCCGAGGAACGAGTACAGGAAGAACTTGACCGCCGCGTACTGCCGGTTCGAGCCGCCGTAGTTCCCGATGAGGAAGTACATCGGGACGAGCATGACCTCGAACAGCACGTAGAACAGGAAGACGTCGGTGGCGGCGAACACCGCGATGGTCAAGCTCTGCTCGAGCAGGATCAGCGACAGGAACCCGCCGGGCGTGCGGCCCCTGGGCAGCTTGTCGGTGATGCCGAACAGCAGCACGATCATCGGCACCAGCACCGCGATGACCGCGATCATCACCAGCGCGATGCCGTCCACGCCGAACGAGATGTGGATGCCCCACGCCGGGATCCAGTCGATCGACGTGGTCTGCTGCAGCCGCTCGCCGTCCGGGTCGTAGCTCAGCCACAGCGGCACCACCATGGCCAGCGTGACCAGCGAGAAGGCGAACGCGGTGAGCTTGGCGACCCGGCGGTTGTGCCGCAACACGGCGACCGCCGCCGAGCCGATCAGCGGTAGCAGGATGAGTGCGAGCAGCCAGGTCATCCGAACCTCACCATCAACAGGGCGCCGACCAGCGCGAAGCCACCGATCAGCATCGTCAGGGCGTAAGACCGGACGAACCCGGTCTGCAGCCTGCGCAGCCGCCCGGAGCTACCGCCGAGCAGCGCCGCCAGACCGTTCACCAACCCGTCCACGCCACGGTTGTCCACGAACACCAGCGCCCGCGACAGCCAGATGCCTGGGCGGGCGAACAACGCCTCGTTCAGCGCGTTGCCGTACAGGTCCGCGCGTGCTGCCCGGACCACCGCGCTGACCTGCTGCGGCCGCTCCACCGGGACGTCCTTGCGGCCCACGAACAGCCAGGCCAGCAGCACACCGACGGCGGAGATGCCGACCACCAGGAACGGCACCAGCGAGTGGCCGATCACGCCGCCGTGGCTTTCCTGCAGCGCGCCGACCGACGGGGTCAGCCACTCCGCCAGCGTGTCGCCGAGCGCGAGGAACGCACCCGCCCCGACCGAGCCGACCGCCAGCAGGATCATCGGCACGGTCATCACCGGTGGCGACTCGTGCGGGTGGTACTCCTTGCCGTCGGCGGTCTTCAGCTCCTGCCAGCGGGCCTTGCCGAAGAACGTCATCAGCACCAGACGGGTCATGTAGAAGGCGGTGATGCCCGCGCCGAGCAGGGCCGCGCCGCCGAACACCCAGCCGCGCCAGCCTTCCTGGCCGAACGCCGCGGCGATGATGGCGTCCTTGGAGAAGTAGCCCGCGGTGAACGGGAAGCCGATCAGGGCCAGGTAGCCGAGACCGAACGTGACGAACGTGATCGGCATCTTCCGCCACAGGCCACCCATGCGCCGGATGTCCAGCTCGCCGTGCATGCCGTGCGAGACCGACCCGGCGCCGAGGAACAGCCCCGCCTTGAAGAAGCCGTGGGTGAGCAGGTGCATGATGCCCAGCGCGTAGCCGAACGGACCGAGCCCGACGGCCAGCATCATGTACCCGATCTGGCTCACCGTGGAGTAGGCCAGCACCTTCTTGATGTCGTCGTAGGCGCAGCCGATGATCGCGCCGAGCAGCAGGGTGAACGCGCCGACAAGCGCCACCGCCAGCTGCGCGTCCGGGTTCGCGTTGTAGATCGGGGAGGACCGGGCCACCAGGTAGACGCCGGCGGTCACCATGGTCGCCGCGTGGATGAGCGCGGAGACCGGGGTCGGGCCCTCCATCGCGTCCGGCAACCAGGCCTGCAGCGGGAACTGGCCGGACTTGCCGCACGCACCGAGCAGCAACAGCAGGCCGATGGCCAGCACCACGTTCTGGTCCACCTGGCCGATGCCTGCGAAGACCTCGCTGTACTGGGTCGACCCGATGTGCGACCACATCAGGAAGATGGCCAGCGCAAGGCCGACGTCGCCGACCCGGTTCATCACGAACGCCTTCTTGGCCGCGGTGGCCGCCGCCGGCTTGTTCTGGTACCAGCCGATCAGCAGGTAGGAGGCCAGGCCGACGCCTTCCCAGCCCAGGTACAACGTCACGAAGCCGTTGCCGAGCACCAGGATGAGCATCGCCGCGACGAACAGGTTGAAGTACCCGAAGAAGCGACGACGGCCGGGGTCGTCGGCCATGTAGCCGGTGGCGTAGATGTGGATCAGCGACCCGACGCCGGTGATCAGCAGCACGAAGGCCAGCGACAGCGCGTCGATGCGCAGCCCGAACTCGACCTGCAGGTCGGACACCGGAATCCAGGAGAAGACCGTGGTGTCCTGGGTCGATCCGTCACTGGAGAGGAACAGGATCAGGCCGTACACGAACGACGCGATCACCGTCGCGCAGCCCAGCCAGTGGCCCCAGGCGTCGGTACGTCGCCCACCAGCCAGCAGCACGAGCGCGCCGAACGCGGGGAAGGCGATCAGCAACCACGATGTTTCGATCACGATGCCACTCCGGGAGTCGTCACGCGCGCCCTACGCCAGCACATCGGCAAATCTCCCCACATGATCAGTACTTGAGCAGGTTGGTGTCGTCGACCGAGGCCGACCGGCGGGACTTGAAGATGGCCATGATGATGGCCAGGCCGACCACCACCTCGGCGGCCGCCACCACCATCACGAAGAACGCCATCACCTGGCCGTCGAGCTCGCCGTTGATCCGGGCGAACGTCACCAGCGTCAGGTTCACCGCGTTGAGCATCAGCTCGATGCACATGAACACCACGATGGCGTTGCGCCGCACCAGCACGCCGACCACGCCGATGGTGAACAGCAGCGCGGACAGCAGCAGGTAGTAGGTGGGGGTCATTTCGCCTCCTCCTCACCCGGCGAGCCCTCCCGGCCGGACGAGCCGCTCACCAGCGCCTTGGCCTGCTCGGCCCGCTTGGCGTCCTCGGCCGCGACGGCAAGCCGCTCGTGCTTGGCGATCAGCTGCGCGGCGGTGGTCGACTCGATCAGGTCGGACAGCGACTCGGGCGCCACCCGGCCGTCCGGCAGCAGCGCGGGGGTGGCCACCGAGTTGGAGGTGGCGAACACGCCGGGACCGGGGAACGGCGTCTTGCGCTTGTACTCACCGCGGAAGCGCGCCTCGACCAGTTCCTTCTGGGTCTTCTTCGCGCCTTCGTTGCGGCGGTCGCGGGTGGCCAGCACGATACCGGCCAGCGCGGCCACGATGAGCAAGATCGCGGTGAGCTCGAAGCCGAACAGGTAGTCGGTGAAGATGAGCCTGCCGAGCCCGCCTGCCCCGCCGCCGGTGGGGCTGTTCGGGTCGAGCTGCGGCGCCGGGGTCACGTTGGTCAGTGCCCTGGTCACCCCGGCGACCAGCAGCCCGGCGAAGCCGATGCCGAACAACGCCGCCAGCACCCGCTGGCCGCGCAGCACCTCGACCACCGAGTCGGCGTTCTCCCGTCCGGCCATCATCAGCGCGAACAGGAACAGCATCATCACCGCGCCGGTGTAGACGATGATCTGGGTGAAACCCAGAAACGGCGCCGACTGCACCATGTACAGCACGCCGAGGCTGAGCATGCTCAGCACCAGCCACAGCGCCGAGTGCACCGCGCTGCGGCTGAAGATCATGCCGAGGCCGCCCGCCAGCGCGGCGGGACCGAGGATCCAGAACGTGACGGCTTCCCCGGTGGACACCTCGCCGGCGGCTTGCGCCAGCACCATCGAGCTCATTGCGCGCTCACCTCGCTGGACTGCCGGTCCTGGCCGGCCTGCCGAGCCAGCTCAGGCCCCCGCACGTAGTAGTCCTGCTCGTCGTCGCCCAGCCGCATCGGGTGCGGCGGCGCCTCCATGCCCGGCAGCAGCGGGGCGAGCAGGTCCTCCTTGGTGTAGATCAACTTCTGCCGGTCGTCGTCGGCCAGCTCGTAGAAGTTGAGCATGGTCAGCGAGCGGGTCGGGCACGCCTCGATGCACAACCCGCAGCCGATGCAGCGCAGGTAGTTGATCTGGTAGTTCTTGCCGTACCGCTCACCGGGGGAGTAGCGCTCCTCCTCGGTGTTGTCGGCGCCTTCCACGAAGATCGCGTCCGCCGGGCAGGCCCACGCGCACAGCTCGCAGCCGACGCACTTCTCCAGGCCGTCCGGGTGCCGGTTGAGCTGGTGGCGACCGTGGTACCGCGGGGCAGTCGGGTAGAAGACCTCCGGGTACTCCTCGGTGACCACCTTCTTGAACATCGTCGAGAAGGTGACGCCGAAGCCCTTGATCGGATCAAGCATCCCCATCGTCGCTGCCCTCCTTGTCGGCACTGGCCGACGAGCTCGTGGTGCTGGCGGCACCGGCCTTGGCCAGCCGCTTGCGCTTGCGCTCGGCCTTCTCCAGGGCGAGCTGCCGCGGTGTCTTCTCCGGCACTTCCAGGTCCGCGGGCGGCACCGGGAAGCCGCTGCCCGCCAGCGGGATGCGGTCGGTGACCTCGACCTTGCGTTCCGGGATCAGCAGCGTCAGCAGCACGATGAGCAGCACCGCGGCGCCGCCGAAGATCACGATCTCGGTGGAGCCGACGTTGCCGTCGGTGCGCAGCGCCCGCACCCCGGCGATGAGCACCACCCAGGCCAGGCTGACCGGCACCAGCACCTTCCAGCCCAGCCGCATGAACTGGTCGTAGCGGAACCGGGGCAGCGTGCCGCGCAGCCAGATGTAGAAGAACAGGAACGCCAGCATCTTGACGAGGAACCACAGCACCGGCCACCAGCCGGTGTTGAAGTACCCGTCGCCGATCGCCGAGATGGGCCATGGCGCCATGTACCCGCCGAGGAACAGCGTGGCGGCGAAGCCGGACAGCACCACCATGTTCACGTACTCGGCGAGGAAGAACAGCGCGAACTTCAGCGAGCTGTACTCGGTGTGGAAGCCACCGACCAGCTCGGACTCGGCCTCCGGCAGGTCGAACGGCGCCCGGTTGGTCTCGCCGACCATGGCGATCACGAAGATCACGAAGCTGGGGAACAGCAGCAGTGCGAACCAGCCGTTCTGCTGCGCGTCCACGATGTCACCGGTGGACAACGACTGCGCGTACAGGATGACCGCGACCAGGCTCAGGCCCATCGCGATCTCGTAGCTGATCACCTGGGCCGCCGAGCGCAACGCACCGAGCAGTGGATACGGCGAGCCGGACGCCCAGCCGCCGAGCACGATGCCGTACACGCCGACGGCCGAGCAGGCCAGCACCACCAGCACACCCACCGGGAGGTCAACCAGCTGCAGGTAGGTCTCCTCGCCGAAGATCGTCACCTTCGGGCCGAACGGCAGCACGGCGAAGCCGACGAACGCCGTGGTGGACGAGATGACCGGGGCCAGCCAGTAGACCTTGCGGTCGGCGCCGTCCGGGATGATCTCCTCGACGAACGCCAGCTTCAGGCCGTCGGCGAGCGACTGCAGCCAGCCGCCCGGCCCGACCCGGTTGGGGCCGACGCGGTGCTGCATCCGGGCGACGACCTTGCGCTCCCAGTTGATCATGAACAGGGTCATCACCACGCCGAAGGCGAACAGCACGACCACCTTCAGCAGCACCAGCCACCAGGGGTCGTCGGCCAGCACTTCGGCGCGCGATGCCTCCTGCTGCGCCTGCGCCAGGAACAGCGTGCTCACGCCGCACCTCCCGTTTCACCGGCGGGACCTTCCGCGGATTCGGCACCGGCGGCGGTGCCCGCGCTCAGCTGCACCAGGCCGCCGTGTCCGACACCGAGCGCCTCGTACACGCCCACGGGCGAGCGGGACGGCACCCACACCACGTCGTCGGGCAGGTCGGCGATCTCCGCGGGGAAGCTCAGCTCGCCGCGCTCGGTGCGGATCGTCGCCGGCTCGCCCGGGACGATGCCGTGCCGCTGCGCGGTCGCCTCGTTCAGCCGCAGCACGGCAGGACGCGCGGTACCCGCCAGGTGCGGCTCCTCAACCTGCAGCGACCCGTTGTCGATCAGCTGCCGCCAGGTGGACAGCTTCACGTGGCCGTTCGTCTCGGCCTTCGCCTGCTCGGCCTCGGGGGCGGCCTCGACGGGCGTGGCCGCCGGGCGGGTGACCGAGTTCGCCGCCCGGACGAAGTCCGCCCGCGCCGCCTTCGGGGTCTGGGTGAACAGGTCGACATCCATCTCGACCGCCAGGGTGTCCAGCACCCGGCAGTCCGGCACCGCGCCGGTGTTCTGCAGCGTGACCTCGAACGGCCGGTCACGGCCCTCCCAGTTGCGGAACGTGCCAGCCTTCTCCGCGGTCGGGGCGATCGGCAGCACCACGTCGGCCCGCTCGGTGACGGCCGACGGGCGCATCTCCAGGCTCAGCACGAAGCCGACCTTGTCCAGCGCTTCGCGCGCCGCCCGCGGGTCGGGCAGGTCGTCCGGGTCGACACCGCCGACCACCAGCGCGTCCAGCTCGCCTGCGGCGGCAGCGGCCAGGATGCCCGCGGTGTCCCGGCCCGGCTCGGCAGGCAGCGAGCCCTCCGGCAGCCGCCACAGCTTCTCCAGCGCGGCACGGGCCCCGGCGTCGGTGACCGGCGCGCCACCGGGCAGCAGCGTCGGCACCGCACCGGCGTCCAGCGCACCACGCTCACCCGCCCGGCGCGGAATCCACGCCACGCGGGCGCCGGTGCGTTCGGCCAGCCGCTGCACCGCGGCGAACAGCCCGGGCATGGTGGCCGCCCGCTCGCCGACCAGGATGACCGCGCCCTCGGCGGACAGCGCCTCGACGATGTCCTTGGCGTGCTCGGCGATCCCGTCGAGCGCGGCGGCCTCGCCGCCGGGCTCACAGGCCAGCAGCTCGCCGGAGGTCTTGCGCACCGACGAGGTGGTCCACTGCCCGACGAAAGCCACCCGGGTGCCCATCTTGCGGGCCGCCTTGCGCAGCCGCAGGAACACGATCGGCGCCTCGTCCTCCGGCTCGAAGGCCACGCACAGCACGATCGGCGCCTTCTCCAGCGACGCGAAGCTGACGTGCTCCGGGGTGGTGCCGGCCACCTGCGCAGCCAAGAACTGCAGCTCCTCGGCGGAGTGCGCGCGAGCGCGGAAGTCGATGTCGTTGGTGCGCGCGGCGACGCGGGCGAACTTCTGGTACGCGTAGGCGTCTTCCAGCGTCAGGCGGCCACCGGTCAGCACACCGATGCCCTTGCCGTCCCGCGCCTTCAGCAGCGCCTCCGCGGCCAGCCGCATGGCCTCAGGCCACGACGCCTCGTGCAGCTCGCCGTCCTCCCCGCGCACCAGCGGCTTGCGGATCCGGTCCCGCGCCGTGGTGTAGCGGAAGGCGAACCGGCCCTTGTCGCAGATCCACTCCTCGTTGACGTCCGGATCGTCGCCGGCCAGCTTCCGCATGATGCGGCCGCGGCGGAAGTCGGTGCGCTCCGCGCAGCCGGACGAGCAGTGCTCGCAGACGCTGGGCGAGGACACCAGGTCGAACGGCCGGGACCGGAACCGGTACTGCGCCGAGGTCAGCGCGCCCACCGGGCAGATCTGGATGGTGTTGCCGGAGAAGTACGACTGGAACGGCGTGCCGTCCGGGGTGTGCGACGCCGACTTCTCCAGCTCGGCGGTCTCCGACGTGCCGATCTGCTGCTGCGCCCCGCGCTCCAGCAGGTCGATGAACGGGTCGCCGGCGATCTGCTGGGAGAACCGGGTGCAGCGCTGGCACAGCACGCAGCGCTCCCGGTCCAGCAGGATCTGCGTGGAGATCTTCAGCGGCTTGGGGAACGTGCGCTTGCGGTCGACGAACCGGGAGTCGGTGCGGCCGTGCGCCATCGCCTGGTTCTGCAGCGGGCACTCGCCGCCCTTGTCGCAGATCGGGCAGTCCAGCGGGTGGTTGATGAGCAGCAGCTCCATCACACCCTTTTGCGCCTTGTCCGCCACCGGGGAGGTCAGCTGGGTCTTGACCTCCATGCCGTCGGCGACCGTGATGGTGCACGACGCCTGCGGCTTGGGCATGGGCCGCCCGCCCATGGACACCTCGACCAGGCACTGGCGGCAGGCGCCCGCCGGGTCGAGCAGCGGGTGGTCGCAGAACCGCGGGATGACGATGCCCATCCGCTCGGCGGTGCGGATGACCAGCTCACCCTTCGGTGCGATGACCTCCTGGCCGTCGATCGTCAGCCGCACGTGCCCCTCGGGCACCTCGGTCTGCGCCGTCTCGGAAGGCTTCTGGTGCGCAAGTGTCATGCCGAGGCTCCCACCAGCTCGCGCTTGTTGGCTTCACACAGCGCCACGAACTCGTCCCGGAAGTACTTGATGCCGCTCTGGATCGGGCTCACCGCGCCGTCACCGAGCGCGCAGAACGAACGGCCGAGGATGTTGTCGCAGACGTCGAGCATGGTCTCGATGTCCTCTTCGGTGCCCCGGCCCTCGACCAGCCGCTCCAGGATCTGGGCCAGCCAATAGGTGCCCTCCCGGCACGGCGTGCACTTGCCGCAGGACTCGTGCTCGTAGAACTTGGTCCACTTCATCACCGCCCACGGCACCGACACGGTCTCGTTGAACACCATCACCGCGGTGGTGCCCAGCATCGACCCGGCCTCGGCGGCGCCTTCGAAGTCCAGCGGCACGTCCAGGTGGGCGGCGGTCAGCAGCGGCGTGGACGACCCGCCGGGGGTCCAGAACTTCAGCGGGATGCCGTCCTTCATGCCGCCCGCCATCTCCAGCAGCTGGCGCAGCGTGGTGCCCAGCGGGGCCTCGTACTGACCGGGCCGTTCGACGTGCCCGGAGATCGAGTAGATCTTCGGGCCGGGCGACTTCTCGGTGCCCATGGAGCGGAACCAGTCCGCGCCGCCGTTGATGATGTACGGCACGGTGGCGATGGTCTCCACGTTGTTCACCGTGGTCGGCTTGGCGTACAGGCCGGCGGCGGCCGGGAACGGCGGCTTGAGCCGCGGCTGCCCGCGGCGGCCCTCCAGGGAGTCCAGCAGCGCCGTCTCCTCGCCGCAGATGTACGCGCCGGCTCCTGCGTGCACGGTGATGTCCAGGTCGAAGCCGCTGTCCAGGATGTTCTTGCCCAGGTACCCGGCGGCGTAGGCCTCCCGGATCGCGCTGTTCAGCCTGCGGATGCAGTGCAGCGCCTCACCGCGCACGTAGATGAAGCAGCGGTGCGCGCGCATCGCGTAGGAGGCGATGATGCACCCCTCGATGAGCGAGTGCGGGTCCGCCATCATCAGCGGGACGTCCTTGCACGTGCCCGGCTCGCCCTCGTCGGCGTTGATCACCAGGTAGTGCGGCTTGTCCTCGTTCTGCGGCATGAACGACCACTTCACGCCCGCCGGGAAGCCCGCGCCGCCGCGGCCGCGCAGGCCGGCCTCCTTGACCAGCTCGACGATCTCCTCCGGCGTCATGCGCAGCGCCTTGCGGATCGCGGTGTAGCCCTCGAGCTGCTCGTAGGTGGCCAGCCGCCACGACTTCGGGGACAGCCAGCGCTTGGTCAGCACCGGCGTGAGCGGGTCGGTCTTGGACGCTGTGTCAGCCACGCGATCCCTCCTCCGGCATCGGGGGCGCGATCCAGCCGCGCTCCTGGGCCAACGCCGCACCGCGCAGGGTCTCCTCGGCGGCCGACGGCCCGTCCACATCCGCAGCGAACCGCTCCTCGTCCTCCGGGAAGAACCCGGCCAGCTGCAGTTCGGCGGTTTTGAAGTCGGTCAGCTCGGCGCCCCGGGTCGGCTTGGGCCGTTCCCCGTTGCGCAGCTTGTCGACCAGTTCGACGGCGGACTCGACGGTCTGCTTGTCGAAGTACTCGTAGTTGACCTGGATGACCGGGGCCAGGTCGCACGCCGCCAGGCACTCGGCGTGCTCGAGCGTGATCGAGCCCGGCTCGCCCGGCTCACCGGCGGTCTCCTCGTGGCCGACGCCGAGGTGCTCGCTGAGCTTCTTGTAGATGGCGTCACCGCCCATCGCCGCGCACAGCGTGTTGGTGCACACGCTGACCAGGTGCTCACCGCACGGGCGGCGCTTGTACATGGTGTAGAAGGTCGCGACCGCGGACACTTCGGCCTCGGTCAGGCCGAGCTGCTCGGCGCAGAAGGCGATGCCCTCGCGGCTGACGTAGCCCTGCACCGACTGCACCAGGTGCAGCATGGGCAGCAGGGCCGAACGGGACTCGGGATAGCGCCCCTTGAGCTCCTGCGCCTTGGCGACGATGTCGTCGCCGAAAACCGTCTCGGGTGCCTGAGTCACCGGTCACAGCCTCCCATCACCGGGTCCAGCGAAGCCACGGCGGCGATGATGTCGGCGACCATCCCGCCCTCGGTCATCGCAGGCATGGCCTGCAGGTTGACGAAGCTCGGTTCGCGCACGTGCACGCGCAGCGGACGCGTGCCGCCGTCGGAGACCATGTGGTAGCCCAGTTCGCCGCGCGGGGACTCCACCGGGGAGTACACCTGGCCGGGCGGCACCTGGAAGCCCTCGGTGACCAGCTTGAAGTGGTGGATCAGCGACTCCATCGACTGGCCCATGATCTTGCGGACGTGCTCGAGCGAGTTGCCCATGCCGTCCGAGCCGATGGACAGCTGCGCAGGCCAGGCGATCTTGCGGTCCTCCACCATCACCGGGCCCGGCTCCTTCAGCCGCTCGGCGGCCTGCCGGATGATGCGCAGCGACTGGTGCATCTCCTCCACCCGGATCAGGTACCGGGCGTAGCAGTCGGCCGCGGTGTCGGTGGGCACCTCGAAGTCGTAGGTCTCGTAGCCGAGGTACGGCTCGGTCTTGCGCAGGTCCCACGGCAGTCCGGCGGAGCGCAGCACCGGGCCGGTGATACCGAGCGCCAGGCAGGCGTCCACCGGCAGGTAGCCGATGCCCTTGAGCCGGTTCTGCCAGATCGGCTGGCCGGTGAGCAGCCGGTCGTACTCCGGCAGCCGCTTGTCCATGACCTTGCAGAAGTCGAGGATCTTCTCGACCGCGTCCTCCGGCACGTCCTGCGCCAGCCCGCCGGGCCGGATGAACGCGTGGTTCATCCGCAGACCGGTCAGGTACTCCAGCAGGTGCAGCACCTCTTCCCGCTCGCGGAAACCGGCGGTCATGCCGGTCAGCGCGCCCAGCTCCATACCGCCGGTGGCGATGGCCACCAGGTGCGAGCCGATCCGGTTGATCTCCATCAGCAGCACCCGGATGACCTGGGCCCGCTGCGGCGCCTCGATGCCGAGCAGCCGCTCCACGCCCATGCAGTAGGCCGCCTCGTTGAACAGCGGGGACAGGTAGTCCATGCGCGTCACGAACGTGACGCCCTGGGTCCAGGTGCGGTACTCGACGTTCTTCTCGATGCCGGTGTGCAGGTAGCCGACGACCGAACGCAGGTCGGTGACCGTCTCGCCTTCCAGCTCGACGATCAGCCGCAGCACGCCGTGCGTGGACGGGTGCTGCGGGCCGAGGTTCATGATGATCTTCTCGTCACCGCTGACGTCGGCCATCACCTCGTCCCAGTCGCCGCCGGTGACGGTGTAGACCCGGCCCTCGGTGGTCTCCCTGGACGGGGCGTAGGGGTCGCTGGTGCTGCCACGCTCGGTGGTGTCGGTACCGGTGGTGACGTCGCTGAGCCGCTGGGCGCCGTGCGTCGTCTTCTCCGTCATGAGTACGCCCTCCGCTGGTCGGGCGGCGGAATCTCGGCGCCCTTGTACTCCACCGGGATCCCGCCGAGCGGGTAGTCCTTGCGCTGCGGAAAGCCGTCCCAGTCGTCCGGCATCAGGATTCGGGTCAGCGCCGGGTGGCCGTCGAAGACGATGCCGAACATGTCGTAGGTCTCGCGCTCCTGCCAGTCGGCCGTCGGGTAGACCTCGACGATGGACGGCACGTGCGGGTCGTCGACGTCCAGCGCGACCTCCAGGCGGATCCGCCGCCGGTAGGTCATCGACGTCAGGTGGTAGACCACGTGCAGCCGCTGGGGGACGTCCACGCCGTAGTCGACGCCGGAGACCGAGCTGCACAGCTCGAACCGCAGGCCCTCGTCGTCGCGCAGCACGCGGCAGACGTCCACAATGGCTTCGCGCTTGACGTAGAAGGTGATCTCGTTCCGGTCGACCGTGGTCTGCTGAATCACCGACGGGTCGATGCCCGCGTCGTTGAGCGCGGCGTAGAACTCGTCGGCGAACGCGTCGAACCAGCCGCCGTAGGGGCGCTCGGACGCCGGCGGGGTGTAGGCGGGCAGGCGCAGGCCTCCGTAGCCCGACGTGTCACCGGTTCCTTGCACGCCGAACATGCCGCGGCGCTCGCGGCCCGCGACGATCGCGCGTGCGGGTTCTGCCCCACGCGGCTCCAGCCCGGCGCCCGGCCGGTCGGCGGACGAGCCCGCGGTGCCCGGCTGGGGGTCGGTGTTGGCGGCAGCCTCGGCCGACTGCTGCTGTGGTGGTGGGGTGGCGTCAGATTCGGGCTTGTCGGTCACGGCGTCATTGCTCCAGCAATTCCAGCGGGATCGTGCTGCGGCGCTTGCCTTCCCGCTCGTTCGGCGGGATGGCGGCTTCCCGCTCCTTGCGGTCCTTCTTGCGCGCGTACCGCAGCGAGGACGGCGGCAGCGCCAGCTCTTCACCGCGTTCGGCCTTGAGCCTGGCCCGCGCCGGGCCGAGCGGCTCGTGCTTGATCTTCTCGTGGATCTTCAGGATCGCGTCGATCAGCATCTCCGGCCGGGGCGGGCAGCCAGGGAGGTACATGTCGACCGGGACGATGTGGTCGACGCCCTGGACGATCGCGTAGTTGTTGAACATGCCCCCGCTCGAGGCACACACGCCCATGGCCAGCACCCACTTCGGCTCGGCCATCTGGTCGTAGATCTGCCGCAGCACCGGGGCCATCTTCTGGCTCACCCGGCCTGCGACGATCATCAGGTCGGCCTGCCGGGGCGAAGCGCGGAAGACCTCCATGCCGAACCGGCTCAGGTCGTAGCGCGGCGCGCCGGTGGTCATCATCTCGATGGCGCAGCAGGCCAGGCCGAACGTGGCGGGCCACAGCGACGAGCGGCGCGCCCAGTTGGCCAGCTTCTCCACACTGGCCAGCAGGACGCCGCTGGGCAGCTTTTCCTCTAGTCCCATTCCAGACCGCCCCTCGCCCACTCGTAGACGTACGGGATGGTGATCGCGACGATGAAGATCGTGACCGCGATGAACCCGAACATGCCCACCGCGTCAGCGGCCACGGCGTACGGGTAGAGGAACACCATCTCGATGTCGAACAGGATGAACAGCATCCCGGTCAGGTAGAACTTGACCGGGATCCGGCCGCCACCGGCCACCGGCTGCGGCGACGGTTCGATTCCGCACTCGTACGGCTGCAGCTTCTGCCTGTTGTAGCGCTTCGGGCCGACCAGCGGAGCGATCGTCACGGAGAAGACCGCGAAACCGAAGGACAACAGAAGCAGCAACACCAGCGGCAGGTAGGTACCAAGTCCGCTTGCCGCGGTCGCCGTGTCCGGCATGACGACTCCGTCCTTCCTCGACACGCTTGTGAAATTCTTCACGAGCGTGTCCGCTCGCGTTGTGAAGGTCTTCACAAACGGCTGTAGAGGCAGTGTAGGACGACCATAACTCTTCTGTCGCCCGGGTATCCCGTGGGTCCCCCGGTCTTGCCCTCATGATCATCGGCGGGCTTCTGAACAGGGAAAACGGCGGATCGGTCGCGGGTCGGCAGATACCCGGGGCAGTGTGGGCCCACCGGACGGTCGCACGGTCCAGACCTCGTGGAACGGTGTCGCCAGCGGCCACGACGGCCGTGCTCCGGGGCTGCCGAGGAGCGGGCAGCGAGTGGATGGGGTGCGCAGACTCACACGGGCTGGGGATCCGACTGCCGCAGGCGGGCGCCAGAACGCTCGTGGGCAACTCGCTGCGATGCCCGATCTCCCGCTGCGATCCACGCCGGGCCAGGCGGCGTGAACGCGGCACGGAGCAACCGGTCATCGAGGCCGGCTTGGGCATCGAGGGCTGGGCGGCGTGCGGTGGGAGACGAACCGACCCACCCGCCGTCCACTGCTGCGTCACGGGCGGCTCGAGTTTGCGTCGGCTGGTCGGCCGGGTGGGTCTCGGCCGTGACCGGTCCCGGGAGCCCGTTGGCTGCCGTCTGGGCCGACCGCTCGCCAGGTCGCTGAGCCGTCGTGCCCGGCCAGGGGGAGCCTGCCTGTCTTCTCGTGTTCGGTCGTGGCCGACCCGGGAGACCGCGCTCCTTGTGTTCGGTGGCAGCCCGGGTCGGAAGACACGCCCACCCCGCGTTCAGTGGCGACCTGAGGCGGGAGTCCACACCGCCCGGCGTCCGACTGCGACCCCCGATGGCAACACCGCCCGAAAATCACGCCGCCCTCTGCCCGGCCGAGAACGCGATCCCCAGAAAATCCACACCTGACCCGCACTCGATGAGCGACCCGGGCCGGGAGTCCGCACCTGCCTTGGCTTCGGTGGCCGACGGCCTGCCCCTGCCCTGTGCCTGGCCCGGGAGCCCTCTGCCCTGCGCTCGGTGGTGGCCCGGGCCGGGGGCCGCGCTGCTTCTGTGGCGCCGCGTGGGCCTAGCGTGGCGCCGGGGTGATGCGCGAGGCCGCCGCGATCAAGCGGTCCACCGCGTCCCCACCGCGGGCGTCGTAGCAGCCGGACAGGCCCTTGTAGATCAGCGGGATGAGCTTGTTGATCCGCAGGCCGTAGCGGGTGGCGACGCGCATGACCGTGGGCTTGCCGATGGCTTTGGCGAAGGCGTTGCCGAGCCGGTAGTAGCCGCCCATGCGTTCCCGCAGGGCGATCGTGTAGCCGTGCAGGGCCCGCTCCCGGGACGGTCCGGCCGGCCGAGCCAGGGCTTGCACCACGTGTTCGGCGGCCAGCTGGGCGGATTCCATGGCCGCGGCGATTCCTTCGCCGTTGAACGGGCTCACCATGCCACCCGCGTCGCCGAGCAGCAGCAAGCCGTCCTTGTAGTGCGGGGTGCGATTGAAACCCATGGGCAGCCCGGCACCGCCGATCTTGCCCACCGCGTTCTCCTCGCGGAGGCCCCACTCCTCCGGTGTGGATTCCAGCCACGTGCGCAGCAGCGCGCGGTAGTCGGTGTTCCGGAAAGCCGGGGAGGTGGACAGCACGCCCAGACCGACGTTCACCGTGCCGTCGCCCAACGGGAAGACCCAGCCGTACCCGGGCAGCAGCCGGGGGTTCTTCGGGTCACGGCGATCCCACAGCTCGAGGTGGCCCTCGATGAACGGCTCGTTGTGGCGCGGGCTCCGGTAGTACCGGCGCACGGCCACGCCCATCGGCCGCTTGTCGTTGCGCTCGATGCCCACACTTCGGGCCAGTTTCGCGTTGACCCCGTCGGCGGCCAGCACCAACGGTGCGCGATACGTCACCGGCTGCCGCTCCGGCCCGACCAGTGCCTTGACCCCGACCACCCGGCCGCGCTCGACCACGGCCTCGGTGACGTTGGTCTTCTCGTACAGCCGGGCTCCTGCCTTCTGGGCGGTCTGCGCCAGCAGGTGGTCGAAGTCGTGCCGGGTGCGGGAGACGCCGTACGGCGGATAGCTGGTGAGCTCCGGCCACGGCAGTTCCAGCGTGATGTCGCCGGCCAGGATGCGCAGTCCGGTGCTGTGCACCCAGCCGGCTTCCTCGCGGGTGTCGATGCCGAGGTCGATCAGCTGCTTGACCCCGCGCGGGGTGAGCCCGTCGCCGCAGACCTTCTCGCGCGGGAAGGTGGTCTTCTCCAGCAGCAGCACGTCCAGCCCGGCACGAGCGAGATACGTCGCCGCGGTCGACCCCGCCGGACCTGCACCAACAACGATCACCTCGGCGTCGTCCATCGGGCCGCGCCTGCTGCTGCTCTGCGTCATAGACGCAACTGTAGAGGTCACACTCACGGCAATTCCGCGCGTTGTGACCTGAGAGGTACCCGGCAGTCCGCAAAGCGAGGCAACACTCCGGTCGCCACTCCGGTCGCCGCTTGGCAGGATCCAGAGTCGAGCGCGCTCGTCAGCGCGTTTGCGGTGCGGCTGACTCGGGCTCGCGAGCCGGCTGGTCGGTGCGCGCGGCCTCCGGCGCGGCCTGGGGTCTGGCCGGCTTGACGGCTCGGTGCACCGCGACGACGCCGAATGTCAGGTTGATCCACTCGACGTCTTCCCAGCCTGCCGCGGCGATGATCTCCCCGAGTTCGCGCTGCGCGGGCCAGGCAGCGGACGACTCGGACAGGTACGAGTACGCCTCGGGATTGGACGAGGCGCGCTTGCCGATCCACTTGGGCAGTTGCAGCAGCACCTTGCGGTGCAGGTAGCGGATCGGCGCGAACGGCGGCGTGGACACCTCGCAGATCACCAGCCGGCCACCGGGCCGCACCACCCGCGCGATCTCCCGCAAAGCCGCACCCGGGTCGACGAAGTTCCGCAGGCCGAAGCAGATGGTCGCGGCGTCGAACGCCTCGTCGGCGAACGGCAGGTGCAACGCGTCGGCGGCGACCATCGGCAGGCCCGGCCGCTTCCGCTTCCCCTGCTGCAGCATGCCGAGGGAGAAGTCGGCGGCCACCACCCAGGCGCCGGCATGACCGAACTCCACGGTGGACACTCCGGTGCCGGCGGCCAGGTCCAACACCTTCTCCCCGGGCCGGGCATCCAACGTGCGGCTGGTGAACACGCGCCACCGGCGATCGAACCCGAACGTCATGAACGAGTTCGCTCGGTCGTAGCCCTTCGCGACGCCGTCGAACATCGCGGCGACTTCGCGCGGATTCTTGTCCAGGCTGGCGCGCACCATGGGGCCAGCCTAGTCGCCCTGGTCAGCGGGCCCTGGCCGACGGGTCTCGCCGGTCACCGTCCGTGCACGGCAGGTCAGCAGAACGCGCACGAGCACCATCGCCCCGCCGCGCTTGGAACCGACGCGATCCTGACGCGGTGCCGAACCGCGCATCCTGGCACGGTGCCCGAACCGCTCGGCTGGCCGAGGTCGCCGCGAAGGTCGATCACTGAGGCCTGCGCCCAGGCGCCAGCACGGGGCTGGGCCTCGACCCCCGAGGCCCAGCCGGGCACACCGAGCCCTCGACCTGCGGCATCCCCCGCCACGCCAACACACCGAGTCCCGAGTGAGCCGGTGCGCACGAACCTGCCCCGGCCAGAACACCCGCGCCCGGACGAAGCGCCCGCATCCGCACCTCAGCCAGGACTCCACGGTGCCGGACAGACCGCCCGCACCGCGGCTGGGTGACGAGGCCAGCAACCGTCCGAGGCCGGGCACCCAAGCAGACCGGCCAACACGCCGAAGCATCAACGTAGGAGAGCACCGTCACGGCCACGCCGGGCCGACACCAAGACAACCCACCTGCGGCCGTTCAAACCCTCCCGGACGACCGCGCCAAGAGCCGGCTGCGCGCCGAGACCCGCCTGAGGCATTAGCACCGACCCGCATCCCGCCCGGCCCCCGCCGGGCCTACGAGGACCTGGCCGCCGTGGCCAGGTCCGGACCGCCACCGTGCCGGAGGAGCACCGCAGTCAGCCGGGACGCCACCGCGCCCGGAAAGGGAACGTGACCCGTACCCAGCGGCCGTACTTCACCAGATCCGCCACCGCGCCCGGGCAGAGAGCCCACACCCGGGCTGGGCGGCGGCACCGGTAACCCGCTTGGGCCAGGCGTCCCGGTAAGCCCGCGTATGGCGAGGCAGGGGTCTCAGGGACGTGCGTTCGTGCGCACATCCGTGGGGTCGACGCCCCGCCGTGCACTCGCCTCCGAGTCGCGCCTGGGCTCAGTAGGCATGGCGCTGGTCAGCGCGTGCAGCATCATCAGCAGTGCCAACAGCACGGCCGCCTGCAACATGTGTGCTTTGCCACGCATGTCCGATCCGACGTGCGCCGTTGGCGGTCCGTTCCGGCCGCACGCCGCACGGCCCGCCAACGGCATCGTTCGGCTAGTTGTGTGCCGCATCCCGCTGATGCAGCAACGCGTGCGTCCGCTTGATCTTGGCCAGCGACTTCGGCTCCTTGACCTGTGCCTGCTCCGCCTGCGCGGATCGGACGGCAGCTGTTGCCTCGGCCAGCTCACCGTTGGGGCTGGTGGCCGGCTTGCTCGGGGTGTACAGCCAGGTCTGGAACACCTCGTCGAGCTGCTTGCCGGACAGCCGCTCGGCCAGCTTGATCAGCTCCGGCGTGCTGCCCCAGCCGTTGCGGTTCTTCTTCGGCCACTTCTTCAGCAGCTTGAAAAAGGCCTTGTCGCCCATCGCCTTGCGCAGCGCGTGGACCGCCATCGCGCCCCGGTCGTACACCGCGGAGTGGAACTGGTTCTCCGCACCCGGGTCGCCCGGCAACACGGTCCAGAACGGGTCGTCCGCGTCGTACGCGCTGTAGATGTATTCCGCGATCTCGTCCGTCGTGCCTTGGCCCTGCTCCTCCGACCACATCCATTCCGCGTAGGAGGCGAAGCCTTCGTTGAGCCAGATCTCGTCCCACGACTTCAGCGACACCGAGTCGCCGTACCACTGGTGCGCGAGCTCGTGCGCGACCACGTAGGTGTTGGAGCCGCCGGCGAAGAACCTGGAATCGTAGACCGGTCGGGTTTGCGTCTCCAGCGCGAACCCGACGTTGCTGGAGACGACGCCACCATTGGTCTCGAACGGATACTTGCCGAATTTCGTCTCCAGGAACTCGGTGATTTCCGGCGTGCGTTCGACGCTCGCCCGGGCGGCGCTGGGCCACTCCAGATCCTTGGCGTATGCGTTGAGGTACGGCTTGCCGTCCGGCCCCACGCCTTCGGTGATGTCGTAGTCCTCGATCGCCATGAAAGCCAGGTACGTGGCCATCGGCTGCTTGCTGACCCAGTGCCAGCGCACCATGCCGTCGGTGCGCTGGGTGGTGGCGATCAAGGTGCCGTTGGAGATCACCTCGAGGCCCTTCGGCGCGGCGACCGAGATGGTGAACGTCGCCTTGTCCGTCGGATGGTTGTTCGACGGGAACCACCAGGGCGCGATGTGCGGCTGGTCGACCGCCAACGCCCCGGTCGAAGTCTGCTTCCACGCGTTGTAGCCGTACAGCTCGTACTTGTGCGGCGTGTCCGAATACTTGACCACGACCAGCATCGGACTGCCCTTGCGCAGATCCTGCGCCGGGTCGACGACCAGCTCGCCACCGTCGGTGGTGAATTTCGCCGGGCGGTTGTTGACCCACACCGATTCCACGTTCAGCAGGAAGTCCAGATTGAACTGTCCGAGGTCCTGCTTCGCCTTGGCGAGAATCGTCGTGGTACCGGAAAGCCGATCGGTCTTCGGCTGATACGTCACACTGATGTCGTAATGCCTGACGTCATATCCGCCATTTCCGTCGAGCGGATAGTAAGGATCCCCCAGCCCCGGACTACCCGCCCCGGGGGCGGCGCTCGCGGTGGACGACAGCAACAGGACGGTCAGCCCCGTGGCGGCCGCGGTGAATCCGGCCCGTTTCCTCAGGCTCATGGTGACCTCCGAATTCGCGACATACCTCCCTGATAGTCGCGATGGCGAACCTAGCGAGCCGGACCGACATTGACCAGCCGATGTGCCGAGTCGTCCCCCATCGGCCCAAGAACCGGCCTAATCCTCGGTCACGAATGTCGAGTTTCGCGTCGCATCGGCCGGGTGCGGATCGCCGTCGGCCTTCCTGTCGGCTGTCTCGCCGGGTTTCCCGGCAGTCTTCTCCTCCGCCTTGTCGTCGACCTTCTCGTCGGCATTGTCGCCGGCATTGTCGTCGGCACTGTCACCGGCGTTGTCGCCGGAATTGTCACCGACCTTGTCTTCGCTGTCTTCGCTGCTTGTCCCGGCGGCCGCATCAACGCTCCCCGTACCACCGGAGCGCTTCGGCCGCAGCCACCACAGCAGCGGGGCGGCCACCAGCCACGTGATCACCACCGTGCTGCCCGCTGGGAGCAAGGTGAGATCGGCCGTCCGGCCGGCGACCCGCACCAGGTTCGGATTGGTGCCGTCGTACTCCACCAGCAGCCGCTGACCCTCGACCAGGCCGCCGGGGTAGAGCACGCCGTCCTGGGAGATGAACACCCGGCCGTCCGGTCCGGTGAACCGCACCGTGGTCCTGGCCCAGTCCTGGGAGATCACTTGGGCGTTCGCCGCGACCCGATTGGCCTCGATGGCCGCGTCGTTGCGGTAGGCGGCCACGACCAGCACGGCGGCCATCACCGTCACCAGACCAGCCACCCCGAGCACGATCAAGCGCAGCAACCGTCGCCGCCGGTCCGCTTGCCTGGCATCCGTCTGGTTGGTCATTCGCTGAGGGTAACGGCCCGGACGGCACTCGCACCCCGGGTGCCGCACGCGTCGTCGTCACCGGCGGCTGTTACGCGACGGGCGGGCACGCAGCTGACGGGTATCCGCCGGATCGATCACGTCATGGAGCTCGAGCACCGTGGCCACAGCGCGCTTTGCCCTTTCGCACCTCGGCCCGGCCGCAACGATCGCGCGCACAGACGGTAGGCGAGCCACCGAGCCGCACGGTCACTGGTCACCGGGGCCCACGACCAAGGTCCGTCAGCTCGTCGCCACGTCCCAGCCCGCGTCACGCGCTGAGTGATGCGCACCATAGCGGAACCAAACGTTTCCGCACGTCCCGCGTCACGCGCTGAGCGTGGCCACCGCTTCGGCGACCGCGGCCTGCAGCCGCTCGTGCAACATCGGCCGCGCGGACCGGTCGATCCGCACCTCCACCACGCGCAAACCGGGAGCCGGGTGCAGGACGTCTCGGAACTCCTCACGCGTCCGCACCAGCTGGTAAGGCACTCCGTACCCCGCGCACAGTGCTCCCAGGTCAGCGCCATGCGGGGTACCGAACACCCGCTCGAAGCGGTCGACGTGCTCGTCGTCTCCTTGCTCAAGCAGCGAGAAGATCCCTCCGCCGTCGTCGTTGACCACCACGACGGTCAAGTCCGGGCGCTTCTCACTCGGCCCCAGCAGCAGGCCGTTGATGTCGTGCAGGAACGTCAGATCGCCCACCAGCGCGTAGGCGGGACGCCCGTGCGCGCTGTGCACCAGCGCGGCGCCGACAGCGGTGGACACGGTCCCGTCGATGCCCGCCACGCCCCGATTGCGATGCACCACAATCCCCGGCCGCGCCGGACCGCCAGCCAGCGCGATGTCCCGCGTGGGGTTGGACGAGCCGACGACCAGCAGCGAACCGTCCGGGATCGTGGCAAGCACCTCGGCCGCGATGGCAGGCCCGTTCGGCCACGGCTCGGCGGCCAGGGTGCGCGCGACCGCTTCGCGTGCCAGCCGATCGGCCCGTTGCCACCGCTGCAGCCACTGCTGGTCGGCGGGTTTGCTCGGTTCGGCGAACCACTGACCGACCTGGCGGACGTTGTGCGCGGGGGTCGGCCAGTCGGTGTCCGGGCGCACCAGCAGCACTTCCACGTCCGCGTCGGCGAGCAGCGCCTGCACCTGCCGGAACACGGTCGGGCGGCCGATGCACAGCACCTGCTCCGGCCGGTGCGCGGCGACGAACTCCGGCACGCCGAGCAGCCACGGACCGGTGGTCACGGCCGAATCCCCGGACAACCCGGCGGGCCCGGTCTCCGCCATGATCGGCCAGGAGTGCTCCGCCGCCCATTCGCTCACCGCGGACGTACCGGAATCGCACGTGACGACCAGCCCGGTTCTGGTCGACGGGATCACGAAAGCCGGCGCCGCGCCGTAGTCCGGCAGCTCGGTCCAGCGCTGGCCGTTCGGGCGACCGTCCAGCGATTCGCTCCATTCGTCGTCGCCGTCCGGCACCAGCGGCTCGCGGAACGGGATGTTGAGATGCACCGGCCCGGACCGCCACTCCCCGTAGGCGGCGCTCCAGGCACGGCAGATCTGGCTGCGCCAATAGGCGTTCTGGCCTGCGTGCTCACCCGCCACCGCCAGCTCGGCGAAGTAACGGACCGCGTCGCCGTACAGCTTGTTCTGTTCGATGACCTGATTGGCGCCCGCGGCACGCAGCTCCGGCGGCCGGTCGGCGGTCAGCACGATGAGCGGGACGCCCGCCCGGTCCGCCTCAAGCACCGCCGGGTGGAAGTTGGCGGCGGCGGTGCCCGACGTGCACACCACTGCGGCCGGGCGGCCGGTGCGTGCCGCGATGCCCAGGGCGAGAAACGCCGCGGACCGTTCGTCGATCCGCACATGCAGTTCGATCCGGCCGGCCGCGGCAGCGTCGTACAAGGCGAGCGACAACGGCGCGTTGCGGGACCCGGGCGACAGCACGACGTGGCTGACCGTGTTGCGGATCAGCTCGTCGACGATCACCCGAGCCTGCGCGGTCGACGGGTTCACCAGCCGCTCCCTTTCCGATCGATTCCCTGCATTGTTTCAGCCGCCGCAGGAATGCTCCCGGTGCCGGCCGGCTCAACGGGGCAAGCGGCCCCGCCGTCGAGGCACAGGCGGCGAGAGGCCGGTGCGTGACGCCCGCGGGCGTCACGCGTGGTCGGGCGGCCGTTCTCATCGACCGTGCGCCGGTGCGTCACGCCTGTGGGCGTCACCCACGACATTTGGGCGATTTGCCCTCCTGTCGCCCAGGGTATGCGTGCCTGCGCGCGAGGACAGCCGCACGCCAGGAGAGTTCCACCACGCCATACCGGCTCCACGAGCACGCGTGGCTGTGGCGGAATCCGGACGCGCCCACAACCTGCCGACGGCTGTGGCGGAATCCCCACACGCCGCGCCCACAACCTGCCGACGGCCAGAACGTGCGGACGGCCGAGACGCCACCGGACGCCTCGGCCGTCGACCCTCACCCGCGAATCACTTGAGCGGAACCCGCAGCACGTGCCCCGTGCCGAGCGGCGAGCTGCCGTCCGCCGGGCACACGCTGCAGTTGGAGATGTAGGCGTTGCCGCCGCGCAGGGCCAGCCCGCCCGGCATCACCAGGCCGGTGTGCTTGATCAGCTTCTTGCCGTGGTGCCCCACCCGGTACAGCGCGCCGCGTGGGTCCTGCTCGGCGTTCAGCAGCCCGGCGTGCGCGATTTCCAGCACGTAGAGCTTTCCGTGGTGGAAGCCGATGTCGATGACGTTGGTGAAGCCGGAGGCCACCACCTTGGGTTCGTGGCCCGGCTTGACCTTGTACACCCGCGCCTTGCCCTGCGGGAACGGGAAGCCGGTCAGCTCACCGACGTAGTAGGCGCCGTCCGGACCTTTGGCCACGGACGTCGGCACCGACTGCAACGGGATCTTCGTCCCTGGCGGGAGACCCAGGAAGTCCGGCGCGACGATCGTGCGCTCCGGGAACTTCGCCAGCACGCGGATCTTGCTGTGCTTGACCCACAGCAGGGTGTTGCCGCCCGCGTCGACCACGGCCTGGCCGCGCCGTTCGGCCACGACCGAATTCGGGTTGCTGTCCGGCCCGGCCTTGTCCGGGTCGTTCTTCGCCTCGAACCGCGCGACGTCCGCGGCGCCGACGAGCCCGTGCCATCCGCTCTTCAGCAGCCAGCCGTTGGTCTTCCTGCCGAGCAGGGGAAGCTGATCGCGCATCGCCGGGTCGGCACCCAGGCCGACCGTTACATAAGCCTTGCCGTTGCGGAACGCGATGTCCGATGGGCCGATGGCTTGCGTGCCGTCCGGCGCGGCGAGCGACCCGATGTCGGTGGCCGCCCGCTTCTGGTGACGACCGCGTACCACGGTGACCGCACCGCTGGCGCCCCAGCAGACCTCGTCACCTTCCGGGCCGGCGAAACACGGCCCCGACCCGCCGGAGCCTGCTTCGGTCACGTACAACGCGCTGTGCGGACCGAACGCCAGCCCCCGCGGGTTGTCCAGGCCTTTCGCCACGACTTGCGGCGCACCACCACCCCGGTGCTCACCCGCGACCGCGCTGGTCGCGCCGAGCAGGGCAAGGATGCGTGAGCGCCGCATGATCGGGTCCTCTCCTCGCGGAATCCTCCGGGAGGTATGTCGGCTTGCCCGGGGGCCCGGTTAGACCCTGCGTAGCCGCCCACCCCGGCGGGTGTCACCCGCCCGGACCAGGGCGTTCCTCCGCACCGGCCGACCGGGACACCCGGGCGAGCACCGGTGCCGGGACCGTTCCGCCCGCGTCGCGGCCTACTCCACGGTGACGCTCTTGGCCAGGTTGCGCGGCTTGTCGATGTCCCTGCCCAGCGCCTTGGCCAGGTGATAGGCGAACAGCTGGAGCGGGATGGTGAGCAGGATCGGGTCCAGCTCCGGCTCGTTGCGCGGGATGCGCAGCACCGCGTCGGCCAGGCCGTCGGGCAGCTCGGCGTTGGTCACCGCGATGACCGGCCCGCCGCGCGCCTTGATCTGCTCGATGGTGGCGATGTTGCGGGCCAGCAGTTCGTCGTCGGGCACCAGCACCACGGACGGCATGTCCTCGTCGATCAGCGCCAGCGGCCCGTGCTTGAGCTCCGCCGCCTGATACGCCTCGGCATGCAGGTAGGAGATCTCCTTCAGCTTCTGCGCGCCTTCCCTGGCCACCGGCCAGCAGCGCACCCGGCCGATGAAGAACATCCGCTTGGCGTCCAGGAACCGCCGGGCCGTCTCGGCGATGGCGTCCTCGTCCTTGATGATTTCCGCGATCTGCTCCGGCAGCGCGGCCAGCCCGCGCACCAGGCGCTGACCGTGCGCCACCGACAGGTCCCGCACCCGGCCGAGCAGCAAACCCAGCATCGCGAAACACACGCTCATGCTGGTGACGGCCTTGGTGGAGGCCACCGAGACCTCCGGCCCGGCATGCAGGAACACGCCGCTGCCGCACTCCCGCGCGATCGCGCTGCCGACCGCGTTGACCACTCCGATCACCTGTCCGCCCTTGCGCTTCAGCTCGCGCACCGCGGCCAGGGTGTCGGCGGTCTCGCCGCTCTGGCTGACCGCGACGTACAGGGTGTCCTGCTCGATGACCGGGTTCCGGTAGCGGAACTCCGACGCCGGCTCGGCGTCCGCGGGAATGCGGGCCAGCTCTTCCACCAGGTTGGCGCCGATCTGGCCGGCGTAGTAGGCGGAGCCGCAGCCGAGGAACTTCACCCGGCTCACCGCGCGGAGTTCACGCGGATCCATGCCGAGGCCGCCCAAGCGTGCGGTGGCGAACCGCTCGTCGAGCCGGCCCAGCAGCGCACGCCGCACGGCGTCCGGCTGCTCGTCGATCTCCTTGCGCATGAAGTCGGGGTAGCCGCCGAGCTGGTAGTCCACGTCGTCCAGGTCGACCGTGGTCGGCGTCTTGGCGCCCGCGCTGGTGGTGAAGCCGTCCGCGGTGAGGGTGGCCAGTTCGCCGTCGTCCAGGTAGACCACCCGCTGGGTGTGCCGGACCAGCGCGGCCACGTCCGAGGCGACGAACATCTCGCCGTCGCCGATGCCGATGACGATCGGGCTGCCGTTGCGCGCCACGACCAGCTCGTTGGGGTTGCGGGCGTCCAGCACCACCAGCCCGTAGGCCCCGTCGACCTTGCTCAGCGCGGTGCGCACGGCCTCCTGCAACGACGAGGCCCCGCCGTCGAGTGCCTGCGCGACCAGGTGAGCGATCGCCTCGGTGTCGGTGTCCGAACGCAGTTCGACGCCCGCAGCGGTCAGTTCCGCACGCAGCTGGTCGGCGTTCTCCAGCATGCCGTTGTGCACCACGGCGATGCGATTCGCCGCGTCGACCT
This sequence comes from Thermocrispum agreste DSM 44070, assembly GCF_000427905.1. Classification (GTDB taxonomy): domain Bacteria; phylum Actinomycetota; class Actinomycetes; order Mycobacteriales; family Pseudonocardiaceae; genus Thermocrispum; species Thermocrispum agreste. The sequence continues at coordinate 56,026 of NZ_ATYX01000008.1, forward strand.
GGGGGTGCGCGTTGGCGTCGTTCGGTTCACCGTGGGTGGCCCAGCGCGTGTGGCCGATCCCGATCGTGGCGGGCACACCGCCGTCCAGGCGCTCGCGCAGCTCCGCGACGCGAACCGCGGCCTTGGTGACCTTGAGCCGCCCGCGATGCACCAGCGCCACACCCGCGGAGTCGTAGCCGCGGTACTCCAGCCGATGCAGTCCTTCGATCAAGATGTCCGACGCCGGACGCGCGCCGATGTAACCGACGATTCCGCACATGTAGGTTTTGCCTCTCCGTCTCCTCGGCGCCGGATCAGCCGTACACGATCCGGCGCAGCTGGCGTTCGCTCAGCTCGCCCGCCCGGACCGGCCGGGTGGCCAGTTCGGCGGCCAGCATCCGCCATATCTCCGCGTTGCGGTGCCCGCGCCTGCGCAGTTCGGCATGCCGCCTGCGCACGTACTGCTCGACGGTCTCGCCGAAGTAGGCGATCACGTCGGCCACCACCCGCGCTGCGGTCGCCGACGGCAGGCCGGTACTGGCCGCGACATGGTGAACGAGCTCGGCCGGGAGCTCTCCGACAGCACGCACGCCTTCCACAGTGACAGCCAGCGGCCAGTTGACGCCAATTTCTTGCCCGAAATCGGGCAAGAATCTCCGTCACAGGGGCGATGCGGGCCCCAGGCACAATGGCGCCGTGCGCGTAGTCGAGGTCGACGGTTCCGAACGGTCCATCCGATCGCTGACCCAGGCGTTGGCGGACGCGCTGGACGGCGGGACGCCGGTCTTGCCGGTCGACGCGACCGCCCCGACGGCGAAGGACGTCGTGACCGCGATGCGGCCGGACGACCCGGTGCCTTCCTCGACCGCCGTGCTCATCGCCACGTCCGGCTCGACCGGCCACCCCAAGGGCGTGCTGCTCTCCGCGGCGGCACTGACCGCGTCGGCCAACGCCACGCATGCCCGTCTCGGCGGCCCGGGACGCTGGCTGCTTGCCACGCCCGCGCAATACATCGGCGGCCTGCAGGTTCTGGTCCGTTCGGTGCTCAGCGGGCACGAGCCGGGCGTGCTGGACCTGTCCGCGGGATTCCGGCCGGAGGCATTCGCGGCCGCGGCCGAGCCGGTGCTCAGCGAACCCGGCCCGCACTACACGGCCCTGGTTCCGACCCAACTCGTCCGCTTGCTCGAGGCGGGCGGACCTGCGCTGGCAGCCGCCCGGGAGTTCGACGCCATCATCGTCGGTGGTGCCGCACTGCCCCGGGAAGTGCGCGAGCACGCACGCACATCCGGGGTACGAGCCATCAGCTCCTACGGAATGACGGAGACCTGCGGCGGGTGCGTCTACGACGGCCGTCCCCTGGACGGCGTTCAGGTGCGCATCGGCCCGACCGGCCGGATCGAGCTGTCCGGAGCCGTCCTGGCCTCGGGCTATCGCGAATCCGCCTGCGCGCCTCGGTGGCAGCTGCACGACGGTTGGTTCCGCACCGAAGACCTCGGGCGGATCACCGACGGCGTGCTGGAAGTGCTTGGCCGGGCCGACGACGTGATCAACAGCGGCGGGGTGAAGGTTTCCGCGCCCGCGGTCGAGCAGATCCTGCGCGGCCACCCCGCGGTCCGCGCGTGCGCGGTGGTCGGCATTCCGGACGCGGAATGGGGAGAAGTCGTGTCCGCTCTCGTCGTGCCCACCGACCCGGCGAATCCGCCCTCGGTGGCCGAGCTGCGTGCACATGTCCGCGCCGGCGAAGGGAAAGCCGCTGCGCCGAAAGTGGTGCGCTTCGCCACCGAACTCCCGTTGCGCGGCCCCGGGAAAGTCGACCGTCGCGCGGTGCGCGACGCCCTCGAATCGTGAGCGAATTCACGCTCGAGAACCACACTCAGCGCCCAGCGATCACCACATGATGATCACCCTGCGCATTCACATTTATTAACGCTGTCGAGTGAGTGTTTCACCAAGTGAAACGTTTACGAGTTGACACCTCACGGAACGCCCTTTTTGCTCAGCGCACGGTCACTAAACCGAGCGAGGGATTCATATGCGAGGGCGAAAACTGTTGACAGCGGCGGTGTCCGCCGTACTCATCACCGGTGCAACTGTCGGGGTGACGGCCGCTCCCGGCCTGGCCGCCGAACCAGGCACGTGGGCGCTGACACCGGACAACACCGAGCCGGACAACCGGACGATCATCGAGTCCGGCGGCTCCTGGACGCTGTCGGGCGATCTCGGCAGGCAGAGCGCCGACTGGACGACCGGCACCCTGACCTTCCCTGCCAAGCACATGCAGCACCCGGTGAACCGGGTTGCCGCACGCGTCGACGCCGCCATCCCGGACGGGACGGAAGTGGCCGTCGACGTGCGCGGCAAGCGGCCGGACGGCACCTGGTCGGAGTGGACCGAGGTCCTCCCCGACACCCCTGCCGTGCTGCCGAACCGGACCAAGACCGTCCAGGCCCGCCTCGTGCTCACCGCACCACCGGACGCCCGCAGCCCGCAGGTGGATCGGATCGAGCTCAGCGCGAGCTACGACGCCTCGGCCAAGCCGACCGCGGAGGTCGCCGGGCCGGCCGAGGGATACCGAGTGTTCGCCACCCGGGAAGGCCTGGTGGGCGGGACGACCGCGAACGGTCACGTGATCGTGGCCCGCGACCACTTCGTGGCGCTGCCGTCCCGCCGGGGGCTGGCCGACAAGAACAGCGGCAACTACACGGTGCAGGTGTGCACGGAGAACGGCGCCCGGTGCGAGTGGGCCCCGGTGTGGGACGTCGGCCCGTGGAACACCAAGGACGACTACTGGAACCCCAACCGGGAGATGTGGCAGGACCTGCCGCAGGGTAAGCCGGAGGCCCAGGCCGCGTACCTGGAGGGCTACAACGGCGGCAAGGACCAGTTCGGCCGCAAGGTGGCCAACCCGGCGGGCATCGACCTGGCCGACGGGACGTTCTGGGACGGCCTCGGGTTCACCGACAACGGCTGGGTGATCGTGACCTACGAGTGGACCGTCGGCGGCCCGTGGGGGACCGTAGCCACCTCGGGACCGGTGCTGAACGTGCGCGCGCAACCCAACACCAGCTCCGCCGTGGTGGGCCTGGCCGCCAAGTACGCCCAGGTGCGGATCGAGTGCGCGGTGAAGGGCCAGGTGGTCGAGGGCAACGACACGTGGTTCCGGATCAACCCCGGTAAGTACATCTCCGCGGCCTACGTGCGGGTGGGCCAGGCGCCACCCGCCTGCTGAGTGGCAGCCCGGTTGCCCCGGTGTCGTGACCGGCGCCGGGGCAACACCGCGCCGGCGGCCGGTCGATGCCCGCCAGATGGGTAGGAAAGAATGCCGGCATGGCCACCGTCGCGCAGTGGATCGAAGGCGCCCGTCCCCGCACCTTGCCCAACGCGATCGCTCCCGTGCTGGCGGGCACCGGGGCCGCGACCGCCATGGGCGAGTTCGACTGGGTGCGTGCCAGCCTGGCCATGGTGGTCAGCCTGGCCCTGATCATCGGAGTCAACTACGCCAACGACTACTCCGACGGGGTGCGTGGCACCGACGACCAGCGGGTCGGCCCGCTGCGGCTGGTCGGTTCCGGCGCGGCCCGGCCGCCGGAGGTACTGGCTGCCGCGGTCGGCGCGCTGGCCTTCGCCGCGGTCGCCGGGCTCGCCCTGGTGGTGCTGACCAGGCAGTGGTGGCTGCTGGCGGTCGGGGCGGCGTGCATTGCCGGCGCGTGGTTCTACACCGGCGGCAAGCGCCCGTACGGCTACGCGGGCTTCGGCGAGCTCGCGGTCTTCGTGTTCTTCGGGCCGGTCGCGGTGCTCGGCACCACCTACGTCCAGGCAGGAACGGTGAGCTGGGCCGCGGTGGTGTGCTCGGTCGCCGTCGGATCGTTCTCCGCGGCCGTGTTGCTGGCCAACAACCTGCGCGACATCCCCACGGACACCGAGGCGGGCAAGCGCACGCTGGCGGTCGCGCTGGGCGATCGCGGCACCCGGCGGCTCTACCTCACGCTGCTGGCGCTGCCGTTCCTGCTCACCCTGATCCTGGGGTGGTGGTTCCCGCCCGCGCTGTTCGCCGTGGTCGCCGCGATCGTGGCGGCCGGGCCGGCGCGCACCGTCTCCAGCGGTGCGACCGGCCGCGATCTGATCGCCGTGCTCCGCGACACCGGCCTGACCATGCTGCTGTGGTCCGTCGTGGTCGCCGCGGCCCTTGCGTTCGGCTGACCGGCTAAGCCTCGAACCGGCCGGTGGCCAGGAAGTTCTCCATGATTTCGGTGTACGGGTCGAGGTCCATGCCCTGCTCCGCCACCCAGTTGTCGTCGTAGTAGGTCTGCGCGTACCGCTCGCCGCCGTCGCAGAGCAATGTCACGACGCTGCCCTGCTCGCCGGCCTCCAGCATCCTGGCGATGAGCTGGAAGGCCCCGTAGAGGTTGGTGCCGGTCGAGCCGCCCGCCCAGTGACCGGTGCGCCTGCGCAACAGCCGGATCGCCGCGATCGACGCCGCGTCCGGCACCTGGATCATCTCGTCGATCACCGACGGCACGAACGACGGTTCGACGCGCGGGCGGCCGATCCCCTCGATGCGAGACGGCATCCCGGTGGTGTAGTCCGTCGCCCCGGTCTTCCACGCCCAGTAGAACGACGAGTTCTCCGGGTCGACCACCGCGATCTGCGTGGGGTGGCGGCGATACCGCACATAGCGGCCGAGCGTGGCGCTGGTGCCGCCGGTGCCCGCGCCGACCACGATCCACCGCGGTATCGGGTGCCGTTCGGCGCGCATCTGGGTGAAGATCGACTCGGCGATGTTGTTGTTGCCGCGCCAGTCCGTCGCCCGCTCGGCGTAGGTGAACTGGTCCAGGTAGTACCCGCCGCACTCGGCGGCCAGCCGCTCGGCCTCCGGGTACATCTCCGGCGGGCGGTCGACGAAGTGGCACCGGCCGCCGTAGAACTCGATCAGCTCGATCTTCTGTTTGCTCGTGCTGCGCGGCACCACGGTGACGAAGTCCAGGCCGAGCATCCTGGCGAAGTAGGCCTCGGACACGGCGGTGGAGCCGCTGGAGGCCTCCACCAACACCGTCGATGGCCCGATTTGCCCGTTGACCAGCCCATAGAGGAAAAGCGATCTCGCCAACCGATGTTTCAACGAACCGGTCGGATGGACCGACTCGTCCTTCAAGTAGAGATCGATGCCCCAGTCCTCGGGCAACGGAAACACAAGGAGATGAGTGTCCGCGCTACGGTTGGCGTCCGCGTCGATGGCCCGGATCGCCTCGGTGACCCATTCCCGGTCCACCGCCGTCACGACCGCCCCTCGTCCTGGCCACGGCGGTCGGCGGGGTCCGTGGGGCGGGCGCCGTCTGCGGCATCGCCTGCGGGGCCGTCGTCGGGCTCGACGTCGCCGCGCAACTGGGCACGCAGTTTTTCCCGTTCGGCGCGGCGTCGCTCGCCGCGTGCCGCCAGCCCGGCGGTGACCCGGGCGGCCAGCGACCGGAACAGCAGCAGACCGAGCGGGAAACCGACCACCATGGCGATGATCAACGCGACCAGCACCGGAACCCGGAACGCGACCAGCAGCACCGTGATGACCGCCACCAGGGCGAACCGGGCCAGCAGATACAGCGTCAGATCGACCGCGAACCGGTCCTTCGGTGCCTGGTCCACCAGGGATTTCGCTCCTTTAGCTCGCCGCGCCCTCCTGGTCAAGCCTAACCGGCGGCGTGTGGCCGTGACCGACCGCCACGCACCGGCGGGCATGGGCGTGCGGCAGGATGCCGCACCACGCATACCCGACACGACGACCACACCCGGGAACGCGGTGGATTCCGGACGAGGAGCAGGTTTTGCGGAGGAGACACCCCATTGCGCACCGCAAGGGAAGCGGTACGCTCTGCAGTCGTCTGCTCCGAATGCCGCGCCGGATTGCACCGATGGGATGCAGCCGCGCGCCCGATTCCTGCCCTTACCTCCCCTTTACTCTCACCCAACCGTTCGAGTACTTGATGCGTACGATGACACGATTGGGATGTAGACCGCCCGTCGGTGGTGATCGGGATGATCCGCCTGGTCATCGCACGGGGACCGCAGCAAAAGTCGTAAGGAGGCGAAACGGATGACTCAGTCGGTGCCTCAGTCGGGGGGACGATTGCTCACCCCGGGCGAAGTGGCAGCACTCTTCCGCGTTGATCCGAAGACCGTGACCCGCTGGGCCGCGGCCGGGCGGATCGGCTCCATCCGCACCCCTGGCGGACACCGCCGGTTCCGCGAATCGGAGGTCAACGAGCTGCTGGCCAAGCTGACCACCGAGGCGACGGAGAGCGTCAGCTGATCGTCGCCCCGGCGCCGGCACGTGTCGCGCCGACGGGCGACAGCAGGCGAGTGCGCGGTACCGGTCGGGAAGGTTAACCTCGAGGGAGAACCCCCGGCGCGGAAGGAGCGGCATGCACTACCTGCTCGTGGCGATCGGAGCACTGGCCGTCGCCGTGCTCCTCTGGCGTATGTACACCGCGGAACGGGTCGGCGTGCCGGCTGAGAAGCGCCGGCCTGCCCGTCCGTTGGCGCCGGACGACGATCCGGAGTTCTTGCGCAAGCTGGCCGAGCAGACCCGCAAGAACTTGCCAGAGGACAAGGACAAGTAGCGCCGAAGCGAAAGCCGCGGACCCAGGCGGTCCGCGGCTTTTGTCATGCCCGACGGCAGGCCGCGTCACCGCCTGAGTGGTGTGTGTGGGGCTGGTTGGCGAAGGGCACTGGCACGGGTGCGCTGCCTATGCGCGACAGCCGACCGACGATGCTGGGCGTGGTTCTGAGCCTGAGAGGAGTCCTGTCGGGCTGAAAACGACGGTCGTCGCCATGGCGGCCACCCGACCACGACACGACACAGCGCACCCACGCGCACCAACCACCAGCACCACAGCAAGGACCACAACCCCGCCCCCGAGCAAGACTGCCAGCCCAGCAAACGCCCTACTGGGTGGGGAAGGCGTCCGCCACCGCGGCGGCCAGCCGCAGCAACGCCAGCTGGGTCTCCTCCTGCAGCCGGTCCAGCTCGATCTCCGCGCCTTCCTCCAGGTGCGGGTCGAACGGGATCCGACACACCACCCTGGTGCGCGCCCCGAAATGCGCCTCCAGCTTGTCCAGGTCGACCGAGCTCGCCTTGGGTCGGACCGAGTTGATCACCGCCACCGAACGCTTCACCAGGTCCCCGTAACCGTGCGCGTCCAGCCAGTCCAGCGTCGCCGACGCACTGCGCGCCCCGTCCACCGACCCGGACGACACCACCACCAGGGCGTCGGCCAGCTCCAGCACGCCTTTCATCGCGCTGTGCATCAAGCCGGTGCCGCAGTCGGTGAGCACGATGTTGTAGAAGTGCTCGAGCAGGTCCACCGTGCGGCGGTAGTCGTGCTCCGAGAACGCCTCGGACACCGCCGGGTCCTGCTCGCTGGCCAGGATCTCCAACCTGCTCGAGCCCTGCGACGTGTACGCCCGGATGTCGCTGTACTTGGTGATCCGGTCGGCGTCCCGCAGCAGATGCCGCACGGTCGCCGTGGTCTCCATCGGGATCTTCTGCGACAGCGTCCCCCGGTCCGGGTTGGCGTCGACGGCGATCACCCGGTCACCGCGCAGGGACGCGAACGTCGCGCCCAAGGTCGCGGTGGTCGTGGTCTTCCCGACGCCGCCCTTGAGGCTCAACATGGCGATCTTGTAGCAGCCACGCAGCGGCTGGTTGATGCGCGTGATCAGTTCCCGCTTGAGCCGGTCCTTCGGGCTCTCGCCCGGGTTGATCAGGTGCCCGGACGCGACGTAGACGAACTTGCGCCACCCGGACTGCGGCTTCCGCTTCACCGGTTTGATCAGCTGCGCCGACGCCAGGTCGTCGCCATTGGCCCGGGCATGCCTGCCGCGCTTGGGCTGCTGCTGCGGCTGCGCCGGGGGCACCTGCATCGGCTGCTGCGGAGCGGCCATCGGGGCCTGCGGACGACCTGCCGCCTGCGGGTGACCGGCCGCCTGCGGGTGACCGGCCTGGTGGCCGGGGGCCTGGGGGCCGCCCGGCATCTGCTGGCCGGGAGCCGGTTGCCCGGCGGACGTCGGCGGGTAGGCCTGATGCTGCTGATCGACCGACGCTTGCTGGTATCCGGGCTGCTGCGCGGGCAGCGGACCCGACGGCGGCTGGGCCAGTCCGTAGTGGCCGTACCCCATCGGATGCGCAACGGTCTGCTCGAGGGCCGACTCGGCGTGGCTTCCCGGGTAGACCTCGTCGGCGGGAACGACGGGCGGAACCTCTTCCTGCCGAACCGTCTGCGGGGCGACGTGGTGCCCACGCGCACGAGGGTGGGCGTGCGAATCGGTGTCGGCGTCCGCGTCCGCGGCACCGTCCACGCTGTCCGGCGGGTTCTCGGCCGCCGCTTGTGCGCTTGTGGTGGGCTCGGGCTCCTGGGCGGCCTGGGTGGGCCGCTGCTCCTGAGCCCCGGCCTCGGCCGGACTCTCTGCGGCCGGGTGGCCCGTGCTCTGGTGTGGCTCACTCACTCGACGTCCTCCACTCACCCGACCAGTAGCTCACCGATCACGCGCAACGGTAGTCGCCACCACGTGCGGTCGCGACCCAGTGGTGACCCGCGACTTGCCTCGTCAGACGCCCGCGTACGAGTGCAGGCCGGCGGTGACGAGGTTGATGAAGAAGAAGTTGAACACGATACAGGCGAACCCTGCGGTGTTGATCCACGCCGCAGGCTTGCCGCGCCATCCGGCGGTCGCCCTGGCATGCAGGTACGCAGCGTAGATGACCCAGGCGACGAACGACACCGTCTCCTTGGGGTCCCAGTCCCAGAACCGGCCCCACGCCGACTCCGCCCAGATGGCGCCGGCGAAGACACCGAACGTGTAGATCGGGAAGGCCAGCACGCTGGTGCGGTAGGCGATCCGGTCCAGCACGTCCTTACCGGGCAGCCGCTCGGCCAGCCGCCGGAACCGCCGCGGGTTGCCCTCGTTGGCGGTCCGCATCAGATACAGCACGCTGGCCACCCCGGGCACCAGGAACATCCCGGAAGCCACGATCGCCGCCGCCACGTGAATGACCAGCCAATACGACTGGAGGGCGGGAACAAGCGGGCCGGCCTCGACGTACAGCGTGCCGCCGACGAACATCAAGAAGACGACCGGCAGCAGCACGAAGGCGGTCAGGTGCCTCAGCGGGTACTTGCGCACCAGAACCAGCCAGGTCACCACCGCCACCAGCGACAGCGCCATCAGGTACTCGTACATGTTGCCCCAGGGGGCACGCCCGGCGGCCAGGCCACGCAACACCAGCGCCGCCACGTGCAACAGCGCGCCGAGCACCATCAGTGCGATGCCCATGCGGCCGAACCGTTCCGGCCGGCCGGAAGCAGGCCTGCCGGCGGACGGGGCCGCGGGCACAGCGGCGTCGTGGGTGGCATCGGCGCCGTCGCCGTCCGCGACCGGCGCACCCGCCCCGACCAGCGCGCGCTGCTTGGCCAGGTCGCGCTGCGCCACCCGCTGCCTGGCCACTCGCCCGAACGCCTGCTCCACCAGCACGAACAGCATGGCCAGTACGTAAATGGCCGCCGCCGTCGTGTACGACAAGTCGCTGAATTGCGAATACGCGGTCATCGCGCCTGCTCCTTAGTTCGCAGCAGTTCGTCGGCGATGGCGCCGAACTCCTCGCCGTAGCCGGCTTGATCGGTCTTCGCCAAACCCCCGACCTGCACCACGGTACGTGTTCCGGACGTTTCGTCGCTCGCTGGGGTGACGCGAATCCACACCCGCCGCCGCTTGATCAGCAGCGACATCAGCAGGCCGATCATGGTGGCCACCGCGAAGCCGAGCACGCCCTCCTGTGCGGGGTCGTGCGACACCTGCAGGGACACCCAGCGCTTCACCCCGGTGAACTCGACCTTGGTGCCGTCGTCCAGAACCACGGATTCACCGGGCCGAAGGTTCTCCCGCGCCACGCGTTTGAGTCGCTTCTGCTCGATCATGTCCTGATCGATCGAGAAGATCGATTGCGCGCGGCCGCTCTCCAGCCCCAGGTCCCCGCGCAGGATGTCCACCGCCACCGCGGGATCGAGCAGCTGCGGGCCCGCCGACGTCAGCACCTTGCCCTGGAAGGCGGCCGTCGGGGCGAACAGGCCGGTGATGGCCAGCTGCTTGGTGCGCCGCTCGCGGGAGTCGGTGATGCCGGGCGGGTCGAACTTCGTGGCGCCGTCGGACAAGAACGTCGTCTGGTCCGCGGGACGCCACTGGGTGGCCTGCACCCGCTTGGTGCCGTCCGGGAAGGTCACCGTGAACTCCGGGGCGAAGCCGTGACCGAGCAGGTAGACCCGGTCGCCCTCGGTGCGCAGCGGGTTGTTGACCTCCAACTGGTGGGTCTTCCACCGGCCGGCTTCCAGATCCTCACCCGCGGAGTACTGCACCTGCGCACGGAAGGACGACGGCTGACCGTTCGGCAGGAACGTCGGGGTGAAGTCGGTGACGCGGATGCAGAACGACGTCAGCTCCGTGCCGTCCACCCGCAGGCCCGGCTCGAACGAGTCGTAGGCGTAGATGCCCGCATTGCAGAACTCCGACTCGGGGCCACCGCCGGCGTGCACGATGACCTGCCCCTCGTAGCCGTAGAGCTTGCCAAGTGCCACGCACACGATCAGGCCGAGCATCGAGAAGTGGAACAGCAGGTTGCCCGCTTCCCGCAGATAGCCGCGCTCCGCGCTGATGCTGGCCCCGCCGTCCTCGGTGCGCTCGACCATCCGCCACCCGCGCAGCCGTTGCTTCGCCCGCGCCAGCACCTCCTCCGGCGTGCCGTCGACGGTGGCCGTCCGGAAGTGCGGCAAGCGGGACAGGTTGCGTGGGGTGAGCACCGGCTCGGCCCGCAGCGCCCGGTAGTACTCCAGGAATCGGGGCAGCAGGCAGCCGACGATCGACACCATCAGCAGCAGGTAGATCGCCGAGAACCAGGCGCTGGAGTACACCTCGAAGAAGCCGAGGGCGTCCAGCAGCTCGCCCCACCAGCCGTGCTCGGCGATGTAGGCATCGACCTTCGGGGTGTTCAGCGAGTACTGCGGGAGCATCGCCCCGGGCAGCGCGGCCAGCGCGAGCAGGAACAGCAGGATCAGCGCGGTGCGCATCGAGGTGAGGCCGCGCCAGGTGTTGCGCGCGAAGGCCAGCGCCCTGCGGGCGGGGGTGTTGACGTATCCGGTGGTCACAGTGGCAGCTCCGTGTCGGAGATGAAGCCGTCCCGCAGCCAGGCGACGATGTCCGCCCACAGCCCGCTGACCAGCAGCAGTCCGACGACCAGCAACAGCACCCCGCCGGTGATCTGCACCGCGCGGACCCGGCGGCGCAGCCAGCCTGCCGCCCGGACGGCCCAGCCCGCGCCCAGCGCGATGAGCAGGAACGGCAGGCCGAGGCCGATGCAGTAGACGAACACCAGGAAGTACCCGCGCACCGCGCTCTCTCCGGTCGCCGAGGCGATGGCCAGCACCCCGGCCAGCGTCGGCCCCAGGCACGGGGTCCAGCCGAGGGCGAAGACGCCGCCGAGCACCGGGGCGCCCCACAGGCCCATACGCGGCACGACCTTCGGCCGGACGTCGCGTTGCAGCGCCGGGACGAAGCCCAGGAACACCAGGGCCATGACGATGGTGATCACCCCGCCGATGCGCTGCAGCAGCTCCTGGTTGGCCAGCAGGGCGTCGGCGAGCCACACCAGGCTGCCGATGCCGGCGGCGAAGACGACGGTGAACCCGAGAACGAACAGCGCCGCGGCACCGACCACCCGGAAGCGGCCTTGCTTGGGGCCCTCGCCGGTGGTCACCGCCGGGGCGTCCGCACCGACCAGCGCGGCGAGGTAGGCGAGGTAGCCGGGCACCAGCGGGACGACGCACGGCGAGGCGAACGACACCGCACCGGCGGCCAGCGCCAGGACTGCCGCCAGCAGCAGCGGTCCCGACATCGCCAGCTCGGTGAGTTCCATCGGGGACCTAGCCTAGGCCGGTGTCCGCCGTCACTCGGCGGTGAGTCGCTTGAGCACGGGTTTCAGATCAGCGGCCAGCACCGGCTCGAGGAACACGTTGGCCACCCGGTGGCGTTTGTCCAGCACCAGGGTCAACGGCACGACGTTGCGCGGCAGGCCCTTCATCTGCAGCATCACGCGGCCGGACGGGTCGTACAGCGACGGATAGGTGAGCTTGCGGTCCCGCATGAAGTCCTGCGCCGTCTCGCGCACCGGGTCCCGCACGTCGATGCCCAGCACCACCACGCCGCCGTCCGGGTCGTGCACCTGCTGCAGCTCGGGTGCCTCGGCCCGGCACGGCGGGCACCACTGACCCCACACGTTCAGCACCACGACCTTGCCGGCGAAGTCCTTGGTGGACAGCTGCTTGCCCGGGTTCATCAGGTCTTCGCCGGTGACGGTGAGCGACTGCCGCTCCGCACGCGGGTATTCGATGCGGGTCTGGCCGCCAGGGGCGACGAAGGTGAACTGGGAACCGCTCACCACCGCGTCGTCGCCGGTGCTGCAGCCGGCCAGCGCGGCGGAACAGCAGGTCAGCGCCGCGGCGAGCGCGGCGAGCAGGCGCCCGCCGCGCCGGGCACGGGCCCGGCCACGACGCGCGGACGCCGGTGTCATGCCCCGGTCACCCGCGGGTCGGTCCGGCCTGCCGGCTCGGCGTAGCGGATGGCCGTGATGGTGTGCCCGGTGAACTCGAAGCTGGTCAGCGAGGCCAGCGAACACTCCCGCTTGCGGGGGTCGTGCCACAGCCGCTTGCCCTCCACGAAGCGGCGCAGCGTCCAGATCGGCAGCTGGTGCGACACGCACACCGCTTCGTGCCCCTCCGCGGCCGCCCGCGCGGCGTAGGCGGCACCCAGCATGCGCCGGGCGATGTCCAGGTACGGCTCGCCCCACGACGGCCGGAACGGGTTCCACAGCTTGCGCCAATGGCGGGGATCCCGCAGTGCCCCGTCGCCGACCGACACCCGCATGCCCTCGAAGTAGTTGTCCGACTCGATCAGCTGCTCGTCGGTATCGACCTCCAGCCGGTGCGCCGCCGCGATCGGCGCCGCGGTCTCCTGTGCGCGCTGCAGCGGCGAGGCCACCACGTAGGTGATGTCGTGATTGGCCAGGTACTCGGCCACCGCGAGGGCCTGCTTGTTGCCGGTCTCCGACAGCTTGTACCCGGGCAGCCTGCCGTACAGCACGCCTTCCGGGTTGTGCACCTCGCCGTGCCGCACGAAATGCACCACTGTCCTGGTCGCTGTCATGAACCCCTCCGCTCGTGCACCGCGCCGGATCGGTTACCGCTACCTCAGCCTTGCGCCCGCCGGTGACGATCCCCGTGACCACCGGCTTTGGGCGAACTGTCCAAGTTCACCTTGCCCCATCGCCGGTCCGGCTCGCCGTGGTGGCGGTCCGATCCATGAGGCAGACCACGGCACCCTCCGGCGGTTCCCCGTCAGGGCTCGGCACGGGCGGCCGCTTCGGCGGCGGCGGGCAGTGCCGCCTCGATCCGCTCGAACGTCTCGTCGTCCATCGCCGCGTTGACGAACCACGCTTCGAACGCGCTTGGCGGCGCGTACACCCCGCGCTCGAGCAACGCGTGGAAGAACGGCGCGAACCGGTACGTCTCCGAGGCCTGCGCACTGGCGTAATCGTGCACGGGCTGGTCGGTGAAGAAGACCGACAGCAGGTTGCCCGCGTACTGCACGATGTGCCGCACCCCGGCCTTGGTCAGCGCCTCGGTCAGCAGGGCGCCGAGCCGCTGCGCGTTGGCGTCCAGCGCCTGGTAGACCTCGGCGTCCGCGGCGCGGAGGGTCGCCAGGCCCGCCGCCACGGCCACCGGATTGCCGGAGAGCGTGCCCGCCTGGTAGACCGGTCCGCTCGGGGCAAGGTGCTCCATCACGTCCGCCCGGCCGCCGAACGCGGCAGCGGGCAGCCCGCCGGACATCACCTTGCCGAACGTGTACAGGTCGCCGGGGATCCGCTCCAGCCCGTACCAGCCCGACGCGGACACCCGGAAGCCGGTCATCACTTCGTCCATGATCAACAGGGCGCCGTGCTGCGTGCACAGCTCGCGCAGCCCCGCGTTGAAGCCCTCCCGCGGCGGGACCGCGCCCATGTTGCCCGCGGCCGCCTCGGTGATCACGCACGCGATCTGCCCCTCGTTCTCGCTGAACGCCAGCTTGACCGCGTCGAGATCGTTGTACGGAAGCACGATGGTGTCCGCCGCGGACGCCCCGGTCACGCCGGGCGACGTCGGCAGCCCGAGCGTGGCCACCCCCGACCCGGCCTGGGCCAGCAGCGCGTCGACGTGGCCGTGGTAGCAGCCGGCGAACTTGATCACCTTGCTGCGGCCGGTGAAGCCGCGCGCCAGGCGCACCGCGCTCATGGTCGCCTCGGTGCCGCTGTTGACCAGCCGGATCCGTTCCACCGGCTCGACCCGGTCGACGATCTCCTCGGCCAGGTCCAGCTCGCCCCGTGTCGGTGTGCCGAACGACAAGCCGAACGCGGCGGCTTCCTGCACGGCCCGCACGACGTCCGGGTGCGCGTGGCCGAGGATCATCGGCCCCCAGGAGGAGACCAGGTCCACGTAGGTGTTGCCGTCCGCATCACGCAGGTACGCGCCGGAGCCGGACACCATGAAACGCGGGGTGCCGCCCACCGCTTTGAACGCCCGCACCGGCGAATTGACCCCGCCCGGGGTCAGCGTCGTCGCCCGGTCGAACAGTGCTCGAGACTCCTGGCAGCTCATCATCCTCCGGTCCACGCATCAGACGTCTTCGTCGAACGGCGGCCACGGTTCGGTGCGCTCGGACCGCCCCCTGCGCGAGCGGACCCGCACCGCGAGCAGCAGCTGCCGCCCGGCATCCAGGACCAGCAGGACACCCACCAGCCCGAGGCCGATCGCGCCGCTGATCGCGTCGCCGTGGTAGTGGGTCAGCTCCACCGAACCGTCCGGGGTGGGCACCACGGTGATCCCGGACTGCCACAGCCGGACGGCCAGCCACCCGGCCGTCGCGGCCAGGATCAGCTCGGCCAGCGCGACGAGTGCCCGCCACGGCTGGTGCAGGCGCCCAGGGCGAGTGGGCGCGGATGCCGGCGGCCCGCCTGTCGGATCGGGTGCCCGATCCCCGGCGGCGTCCGCGAACGCCTGGTCGGCGCCCCGGCCCCCTTCGCCCGATGTCCTGGTCATGCTCACGTGGTCAGCTTCTCATGCGTCCATGGCGGCTCGCAGGGCGGTGCGCAGCGCCTCGCCGTCCCGTGCCCAGGCCAGCGCCCTGGTGCCGTCGGTCAGCTGCAGCCGCACCGGTTCGTACTTGCGCGGCATGCTGTGCCCGCCGCCGAGGACCCGCAGGTCACGGACCTGCTCGTCGCGCGGGCCCGCCGGGAGGATCTTGGCGATGCGGTCGATGGCGAGCACTTCGGGGCCCTGGATCAGCTCGCTGCGGGTGACCCGCACGCGGCAGAACCGGCGCCTGGCGACCACCCAAAGCACGGTGATCAGCAGCAGGACCCCGCCGGCGAGCGCCCACAGGCTCCAGAACACCGGGCCGGTGACCGCTTCCACCGCGACGCCGGCCGCGGCCAGCCCGAACGGGAAGGCCAGCGCCAGCCAGCTGCCCCCCGGGTCGTCGTAGAGCACGTCCTGCGCGTCCGGCACGGCACGTTCCCCGCTCACCGATCACCTCGCCATCGCCGTTTCGGGGCCTGGATTTTCGGCAGGTAGGCGTTCGCCGCGGGCAGGAACAGCAACACGGCCGCCACACCGCCGAGCACCAGCCCGGCCCAGTGCGCGGGGTTGACGTACTCGGCGGGCATGAACCCGCAGAACGCAACGACCACCAGGGCCAACGCCACCAGCACGGTGCGCGCCGATCGGGTTCCCTCGCGCATCCGGTAGGCGAACGTCACCACCAGCATCGCCAGCATGACGCCGCCGCTGCCCAACAGCCACACCAAGCCGGACGCACCGGCCCGCACGTCGTCCGCGGTGATGTCGGTCCGCATGATCGGGTCGCCCGCCTCCACCGCGCGGTTGTAGGCGGCGACGTTCGCTTCGGCGATGTCGTCGACGTCGACGATCATCAGCACGAACGCCAACGCCGTCGCGGCCGCCGCGGCCAGCCACAGCGCGAGCGAGACGGTGATCTCGCGGGGCGGCGGCACCGTGCTGCGTGGGCCCGAATCCAGTGGCGGCAGGCCGGCCGCTTCCCGCTCCAGCGGATCCGTCGGATCCGAGTAGCCGGGTCCGCCGGACGGCTCCTCCTCGGGGAGCTCCGGATCATGCCAGTTCAGCCGGCCGCCGGGGCGTGCCTGCGCCGCCGGGCTCGGCCCGGCACGGCCGGGACCTACGCCGGTGTGTGGCCCGCCCTGACCCAGCTCGGGAGCGGCCAACGGGTCGTCCGAGGCCAGCGGCGCCGAAGCGGTCCGGTCCGGCCCGGGCTCGGCGGGCGCGCCCAGGGAGGACGGCGGCTCCGGAACGTTCCGATCCGGCTCGTCGCCCGGGCGCGGATCACCGGCGTCCCACTCGCGACGCGGGGAAGGAGAGCGATCGGTCATCGGGACAGCCAGGCCGCGGCCTCCGCCGCCCAGTATGTCAGCACCATGTCCGCGCCGGCGCGGACGATCGAGGTCAGCATCTCCAGCACCGCGCGCTCCCGCTCGACCCATCCGCGCTCCGCAGCGGCTTCGAGCATGGCGTATTCGCCGGACACCAGATACGCCGCCACCGGGACGGTGGACAACTCGGCGGCCAGGCTGACCACGTCGAGGTACGCAAGCGCGGGCTTGACCATCACCATGTCCGCGCCCTCGGCGATGTCCAGCTCGATCTCCCGGATCGCCTCACGCGCGTTGGCCGGGTCCTGCTGATAGGTCTTGCGGTCGCCGCGCAGCTGCGAATTCACCGCCTCGCGGAACGGGCCGTAGAACGCGCTGGCGTACTTCGCCGAGTACGCCAGGATGCCCACGTCGGTGAAACCGGCCTCGTCCAGCGCCGAGCGGATCGCGGCCACCTGGCCGTCCATCATGCCGCTCGGCCCGAGCACGTGGGCGCCCGCTTCCGCCTGCGCCACGGCCATCTCCGCGTAGCGCTGCAGCGTCGCGTCGTTGTCCACGTTGCCGTGCTCGTCCAGCACACCGCAGTGGCCGTGGTCGGTGTATTCGTCCAGGCACGTGTCGGCCATCAGCACGGTGTCGTCGCCCAGCTCGGCACGCAGGTCGCGCAACGCGACGTTCAGGATGCCGTCGGGGCTGCTGGCGGCCGACCCGATCGCGTCATGCGTGGCGGGCACACCGAAGAGCATCAGCCCGCCCACCCCGGCGGAGACCGCTTCCACCGCGGCCTTGCGCAGCGAATCCCTGGTGTGGTGCACGACGCCGGGCATGCTGGCGATCGGCCTCGGCTCGGTGATTCCCTCGGCCACGAACAGCGGCAGGATCAGCTGGCGCGGCCGCACCTCTGTCTCGCGGACCAGCCGCCGTATGGCGGCGGTGCCGCGCAGCCTACGGGGTCGATGCTCGGGAAACATTCATCAAACGGTACTCCGTCGCACCCGCTCGACGACGCACCCCTCACCTGGACGTACGCCGCAAAAAGCCGGTGCGCGAGCCCGCAAGCACAGCGGACTCGCGCACCGGAACGTCTCGTCGATCACCTGGCCGCGGCCAGGTCCACATCGCCCCTGATGCGCCCTGCTGCCTACTTCGACGAGGACGAGGAGCGACGCCGCTTGGTCTTCCGCGGCGGCGGCAGGGCACCCTCCGCGCGCAGCTTGGCCGCGTGCGCCGCCAGCTCGTCGACCAGCACGGTCACCCGGGGCTGGCTGGCCAGCACGTCCACCCGCAGGCCGAACTCCTGCGCGGTCTCCGCGGTCTTCGGCCCGATGCAGGCGACCAGCGTGCGCGCGTGCGGCTTACCCGCGATGCCGACCAGGTTCCGCACCGTGGACGCCGAGGTGAAGCACACCGCGTCGAACCCACCGGTCTTGATCATCTCGCGGGTCTCGGCGGGCGGCGGGGCGGCACGCACCGTGCGGTAGGCCGTCACGTCGTCGACCTCCCAGCCGCGTTCGACCAGCCCGGCGGACAGCGTCTCGGTGGCGATGTCGGCACGCGGCAGCAGGATCCGGTTGACCGGGTCGAGCACGTCGTCGTACGGCGGGAACTCCTTGAGCATGCCCTCGCTGGACTGCTCGCCCTGCGGAATCATCTCCGGGGTGATGCCGAACGCCCGCACCCGGTCCGCGGTGGCCTCGCCGATGCAGCCGATCTTGACCCCGGAGAAGGCCCGCGCGTCCAGGCCGAACTCCTGGAACTTCTCCCACACCGCCTTGACCGCGTTGGCCGAGGTGAAGATGACCCACTGGTAGCGGCCGTCCACCAGGCCCTTGACCGCCCGCTCCATCTGCGCCGGGCTGCGCGGCGGCTCGACCGAGATGGTCGGCACCTCGTGCGGGGTGGCGCCGTGGCTGCGCAGCCGCTCGGTCATCTCGGCCGCCTGCTCCTTGGTGCGCGGCACCAGCACCTTCCACCCGTACAGCGCCCGGGACTCCCACCAGGACAGCTTGGCCCGCTCGGCCACCGCGTCCCCGATGGTCACCACCAGCGTGCCGACCGTCTCGCCGATGGCGTCGGCCATCTGTGCCAGCGTGGTCTCCACGGTGCGCTGCAGGTTGACCGTGCCGTTGCTGGTCACCGCCACCGGAGTGTCCGGCTTGCGGCCGTGCTCGATCAGCTCGGCGGCCGCCTGCCCGAGGTGCGCCGACGTGGCGATCAGCACCAACACGCCGGGAGCGGCGGCCAGTGCCGCCCAGTCCACCTCGGCCCGCGAGTCGATCAGGTTCACCGTCGTCTGCGCACTGCCCAGCGCGATCCCCGCGTAGGCGGGCACGGCCAGCGCCGGCGGAACACCGGGCAGCACGTCGAACACCGCGTCGGTCTCGGCCACCGCCTTGACCTCGGCGATCACGGCCGAGCGGGTGAACGGGTCACCCGACACCAGCCGCAGCACCAGCCTGCCTGCCTTGGCCTCGGCGGCCAGGTCCTTGGCGACCTCGGCCGACTCGCCGACCGCGGGCCGTACCTCGGCGCCGTCGGCGGCCATCGCCAGCACGCCGGACGGGACGTCCGGGTCGGTGACGACAAGGTCGGCCTTGGCCAGCAGCTCGCGAGCGTTCGCCGTGATCAACCCGGGATCACCGGGGCCTGAGCCGACGAAGGCGATGCGCCCGGCGGACTTCGGTGCGGGGGTCATCTCGTGCACTTCTCCTTGTCGTGTCGAGCAGGTTGTCGGTCTTTGTCGTCATGGCGCTGCGGGCGGCGGGTCAGGCGCGCGGGGCCGCTCCGCGCTCCAGCAGTTCGGCGGCGAGCGCCTTGCCCATCGACTCCGCCTCGGCGAGCTCCCCGGTGATCGAGGCACGCAGCAGCGCCGGGGCGGCGGCGTCGGCGTCGACCGCGGCGACGCCGCGCAGGGACAACCGGGTCACCACCGATCCGTCGTCGGTCAAGTCCTCCACCACGTCGGCCAGCGCGCCGACCGGGGCACTGCACCCGGCTTCCAGCGCGGCGAGCATGCTGCGCTCGGCCGTGACGGCCGCGCGGGTGTGCGAGTCGTCCAGCACCTCGTGCAGCAGCTGCTCCAGCTCGACGTCGGCCGACCGGCATTCCACCGCCAGCGCGCCCTGCGCGGGCGCGGGCAGCATCTGCAGCGGATCCAGCGTCTCGGTGATGCGGTCGGTGCGGCCCGCCCGCTCCAGCCCGGCCCTGGCCAGCACGACCGCGTCCACCTCGCCGGAGTCGACCTTGCCCATCCGGGTGTCGATGTTGCCGCGGATGCCGCGCACCTCGAGGCCGAGGCCGAGCGCGCGCAGCTGGGCGGCCCGCCGGGGCGAGCCGGTGCCGATCACCGACCCCGGCGGCAGCTCACCGAGCGTCAGCCCGTCCCGGGCCACCAGGGCGTCCCTCGGGTCGGCCCGGCGCGGCACGGCCGCCACCACCAGGTCGGGCTCCGGCGTCGTCGGCAGGTCCTTGTAGGAGTGCACCGCCAGGTCGATCGCGCCGGCCCGCAGCGCCTCGCGCAACGCGGAGGTGAACACGCCGACACCGATCTCCGCGATCGGCTTGGTCGACTGGTCGCCAGGGGTGGTGATGCGCACCAGCTCCACGGCGTGGCCCGCGGCGCGCAGCGCGGCGGCGACGGTCTCGGTCTGCGCGACAGCCAGGACGCTCGCCCTGGTGCCGACCTTGAGGGTCTTGGTCACGGATGACTTCCGGTTGGTCGTTACGGTCTGCTGCTTGCCTGTCAGTTCTGTGCCCGGTCACGGTCCCCGGGCTGCGACACCACCGCGGGAGCCGACGGGTCCAGCCCGAACAGCTCGCGCAGCGCCTGGGCGTAGTCGGTCCGGTCGCCGCCCGCGGCCAGCTGCTTGACCCGCACCGTCGGGGTGTGCAGCAGCTTGTCCACCACACGGCGCACCGTGCGGGCCACTTCCTGCCGGACCTGCGGGTCCAGGTCCGGCAGCCGCCGGTCCAGCCGCAACAGCTCGGCGTCGACCACCTCGGCCGCTTGCTGCCGCAATGCCGCGACGGTCGGCGTGACGGCCGCCGTGCGCTGCTCGGCGAGGTAGTCCCGCACCTCGTCCAGCACGATGCCGGACGCCTGCGCGATGTGCTTGGCGGTGCTGGAGTCACCGGCGCGGTCCATGCGGTCACGCACCGTCTCCAAGTCCACGATACGCACGCCGGGCAGCCGCTCGACCGCGGAATCGACGTCCCTCGGCATGCCGAGATCGCAGATCACCAGGTCCTTCTCGCGTGGGCGGACGTGCTCGGGGCCGATCACCACGCCCTTCGCGCCGGTGCACGACACCGCCACGTCCGCGTCGAGCAGGGCCTGCGGGACCTCGGACAGTCCGACGGCCGCGGCGTCGGCACCGGACTCGGCGATGTTCTGCACCAGCCGCTCGGCCGTGGCGAACGTCCGGTTCGCCACCACGATCCGCCGCACCCCGGTCTTGACCAGCTGCGATGCGGCGAGCGCGCCCATCGACCCCGCGCCGACGACGAGCGCGGTGCGGCCGGCCAGGTCACCGGCGGCGGCCAGCGCCTCGGACACCACCGACGCGCCGAGCGAACCGAGGGCGGTCTCGCTGTGCACCCGCTTGCCGACCCGCAGCGTGCGCTGCACCAGGCCGTGCAGGGCGCTGCCGACGGTGCCCGCTTCGTGCGCTGCGGCGTAGGCGGCCCGCACCTGGCCGAGGATCTGCGTTTCCCCGACGACCATCGAGTCGAGGCCCGAAGCCACCGAGAACAGGTGCTCGATGGCGGCGCCCGCGTAGTGCACGTACAGGCTTTCGTGCAGTGTCGGGCACGGGACGCCTGCCTTCTCAGCGAGCGCTTCGGAGACCGCGGTGAGGCCGCCGTGGAACGTCTCCACCACCGCGTAGACCTCGGTCCGGTTGCACGTGGACAGCACCATGACCTCGGTGATGTCCGGCGCCTGCTGCAGCTTGTGCAGCAGCTTCGGCAACTCGGTCGCGGTGACCGCCACCCGCTCCAGCATGGTCAGCTCGGCGGTGCGGTGCGACAGGCCGACGGCGAGCACGCTCATTCAGACCACCTCACCGTTGGACGGCATGCGGCGTGCGGCCGCTCGCTTGGCGGTGCGCTGACCGGACGACTGGGCCGCGGACGAGCGCGCGCCGTTGCGTTCGGCCCGCTTGGCCGCCGCCCGGCCGGCGTGCCGCTGTTCGGCCTTGCGCGCCACGTGGAAGGACAGGATCTGCAGCTCCACGGCCAGGTCGACCTTGCGGACCTCGACGTGGGACGGCACCTGCAGCACCACCGGAGCGAAGTTGAGGATGCACTGCACGCCGCCCGCCACCAGCCGATCGCAGACGGCCTGCGCCGCCGCGGGCGGGGTGGCGATGATCCCGATGGCGATGCGCTTCTGCGCGCACACCTTGGGGATGTCGTCGATGTGCTGCACCGGAAGGCCACCGACCGGGACCCCGATCAGGTCCGGGTCCACGTCGAACAGCGCCTCCACCGGGAAGCCGCGCCGGGGGAATCCGGCGTAGTTGGCCAGCGCGTGGCCCAGGTTACCGATGCCCACCACGGCGACGGTCTGCTTGCGGGTCAGCCCGAGGGCGCGTTCGATCTCGCCGACCAGGACTTCCACTTCGTAGCCGACGCCGCGGGTGCCGTAGGAGCCGAGGTAGGACAGGTCCTTGCGCAGCTTCGCCGAGTTCACCCCGGCCGCCGCGGCCAGCTCCTCGCTGGAGACGGTGACCGCGCCCTGGTCGGCCATGGCGGACAGCACCCGCAGGTAGACCGCAAGGCGGGCGACGGCGGCTTCCGGGATGTCCCTGGTGCGGCCGATCGCGCGGTCGGTGACCTTGGGCAGCTCGGTGGTCTGCTCTCCGTCAGCGGGTGGCTGAGGAGGCTGGACTCCGTTGCCTGACCGTGCCACGTGCTGCCCTCACAAAACGCGTGCCCTGGCGCGGTTGGCACACCGAACGCCCGGGGAGAGAAGGTGGGATGCCTTAGTAACGGTAACGCTTGTGAACGTGCGCACAAAATCGGCGGGACTTTCGGGTGAGCAGCGCCATGTTTCGGCTGCTCACGGCTGTGTTCGAAGCCACGAGCGCGGCCGCCTGCCGATCGTTCGAACGGCTCACGGGGGCAAGCCCACCGACGCCACACATCGCCGGCGCTGGGCTTCTGCTCTGGCTGAGCAGCGTGCACGGTGACTTCTGGCGCCGGAGCAGCCGCCTCTGACCCCCCGCACCCTTCCCGCAGGTCAGGTCACTTCTGGCCACGGGGGCGGCAGGTCCTGGCACGGAATCCCGCCAGTCAGCACGTCGGTCACTCCCGGCCACGGGGGGTGGCAGGCTGCGCGGAACCCCGCAGGTCAGGTCACTCCCGGCCAGGGGAGGCAGCCCCTGACCGCAGGGGTGGCAGCGGCTCCGGGGGGCCGGAGCGCAGTGGGTCCCTGGCCCTGGTGGGCGGGACTCCCGGCCGATGGCAGCCGCCGAGATCACCGGCGCGGCGCACGATCGCTGACCGCCGCGGTCATCAGGCCGAGGACGAACCATCGCGCTGGCCGAACGCACCGACAACCCCCTCGACACCCATCCGGATGCCGGTCACGCCGAGAACGAGACCTCGCGCCAGCCGAACGCACCGACAGCCCACTCGACCCCCATCCAAGAACGGGTCACGCCGAGAACGAGACCTCGTGCCAGCCGGTCGTGCCGTCCGGCGCCGGGGGCGCGACCTTGCTGGTCTGCGTGTAGCCACTGCGGTCGGTGGCTCGGCAGCGCACCGTGTGCTCACCGGGATCCACGCGTGCCGACAGCCGCCACATGCGCCAGGTGTCCTTGCTGACCTCCGTGGCCAGTTCCGCTGCCTGCCACGGCCCGTCGTCGATCTGCACCTCGACCTTGTCGATGCCGATGTGCGGCGCCCACGCCGTGCCCGCTACACGCACGCTTCCGCCGTCGGCCGTCACCTTGTCGATCCGCGACTGCGTCTTCACCGGGCCTTCGCGCGCCCAGCCGCGCGGCACCCAGTACGGCGTGCGCGCCCGCCACGTGGTGACCTCCAAATCGACCAGCCACTTGGTCGCGGAGACGAACCCGTAAAGCCCGGCGACCACCATGCGCACCGGGAACCCGTGCGCCACCGGCAACGGCTCGCCGTTCATGCCGATGGCCAACATGGCCCGGCCGGGCTCGAGCACCGCGTCGATCGGCGTGCCCGCGGTGAACCCGTCCTCGCTGGTGCTGAACAGCTGCTCGGCCCCCGCCTGGACACCGACCTCCGTCAACAGCTCGGCCAGGTCGACTCCGATGAAGTTCGCGGTCGAGACCAGATCGCCACCCACCGGATTGGACACGCACGCCATGGTGATGGTGCGCTCCACCAGCGGCCGGCTCCGCAACTGCTGGTAGGTCAGCGTGACGGGGCGGTCGACCATGCCGTGAATGCGCAGCCGCCAGTCCTCGGCCCGCAGCCTGGGCAGCACGAACGCGGTGTGGACGGTGTAGAAGTTCTCGTTCGGCGTGATGAAGACCGGCGTCCCCCTCGAGGCGAAGTCCGCACCGCCGGGCGGAGCCGGGGGACGCTTGATCCCGACGAACGGGGCGACAGCACGCCGGGATGCCTCCGCGTCCGGGCCGGCCAGCCACTGCCCGGCGGCACCGACCAGGCCTGCACCGACGAGCGCGCCCGCCGACCCGACCAGCAAGCGCCGGCGATCCACACCCGAGTCCGACCGCTGCGGCTGCCCGGCCGTGACCTTGCCCGGCTCGGCGGCCGGCTGCTCCGGCTGCCGGGCCCCGCCGGCGTCCGGCTCATCGCTTGCCTGCTGCGCCGCCTCGGCTTCCTCGGCACCCACCTCATGGCGCGGTCGCGTCACGGGTTCGGCGCCGGCATCTCGCAGAACAGGGGCACCGGGCGCACGGCCGGCCGAAGCCCCCTCGTCCGGCCCCGCGACGGGCTCCCCGGCCGTGGCCCGAGCGTGCAGCCAGGCGAAGACGATCGACCCGGCCAGCACACTCACCAACGGAGCGAGCACGGCGAACGGGCCCACGTCCGGGCGAGTGAGGACGGCGGCGAGGCCCGCGACACCGAGCATCCCGACGACGACCAGCCCGAGCACCAGGCGCCGCAGCGCAAGCCACCCCGCGAACACCGCCAGCGCGAGCAGCACCACCGCCATGCCCGCGAAAAGCACCACCTTGTTGGCCGTGCCGAAGGCTTCCTTGGCGAACTCCACCAGCCACGGCGGCGAGAGGTCGATGACGCTGTTGGCCACCGCCACATAGGGCGAGGCGCCCGGGGCGATCAAGGCACCGGCGAGGTGACCGACGGCCAGTGCGCTCGCCAGCGCCGGCACGCCGATCAACGCGGCGCGCAGCACCGAAGCACGCGATGAATCGGCAGCGGTCATGGCTCCATCATCCTCCTCAGCCCCCGTCACGACCGCGTTTTCTGCGCAGAGCAGATCGGGTCGTCCGGAAGGCTGAAAGTCAAGTGCTCGACCGCAGGCCGGGACGGCCGCGAAATGGTCTACTGCGCGGCCGCCAGGGCGGCGCGGAACCTCTCCTCCTCCACCCGCCAGTAACCGTGCTGCACGCCGTCGATCAGGATGACCGGAACCATGTCGCCGTACTCGGCACGCAGCTCCGGGTCGCTGTCGACGTCCACCGTCTTCCACGGCACGCCGAGTTCGCCGCAGATGCGGTCCACCTCCTGCTCGGCGACCTCACACAGGTGGCAGTTCACGCGGCTGACGACGGTGACCTCGGGCATGGCCACATGATGCCCGAGGCGCAACGCCGACGACCACGGCGGCGTGCCCTGGCGATGGCAGCCGCTGCCGCACCGACCGCACGGTCAGCGCAGCTTGGCGCGATACAGCTTGCCGGTGACCGTGTGCGGCAGTTGGCCGGAGAACTCCACGGCGATCGGCACCTTGTAGCGCGGGAGCTTCTGCGCGCAGTGCTCGATCACCTGCTGCTCGCTCAACGTGCTGCCCGGGCCGGGAACCACGACCGCCTTGACCGCCTCCCCGGTGTGGTCGTCCAGCACGCCGACCACCGCGACCTCCGCGACCTGCGGCAGCTCGGCGACGACCTCCTCGACCTCGTGCGGATACACCGGGAACCCGCTGACGACGATCGTGTCGTCGACCCGGTCGACCAGGTGCAGATCGCCGTCGGCGTCCAGGTAGCCGATGTCGGCCGTCTGGAACCAGCCGTCGTCGTCCGGGCCACCCACCCCGTCCGGCCAGTAGCCGGAGAACAGGTTCGGCCCCCTGACCGCCACCATCCCGGTGTCGCCGTCCGTGTCGGAGAGATCGGCGAGCACTTCGTCGGCTTCGTCGTCCGGTGTCGGCGCGTCGCTGACCAGCCGCAGCTCCACCCCAGGCAGCGCGCGGCCGACCGAGTTGGGCTTGGGGCGACCGGTCACCAAGGTCGAGGCCAGCATCGGGGCCGCCTGCGTCAGCCCGTAGCCGTCGTAGACGCCGAGGCCGGTCGCTTGCTCGATCGCCGTCAGCACGTTCGGCCGCAGCGCCGCCGCCCCGGAGATCAGCAAGCGCACGCTGGCCAGGCCGGAACGGAGCTCGTCGGCGGGAAGCGCCGCGAGCTCGGCGTACATCGCGGGCACCCCAAGCACCACCGAGACGTGGTGCTGCGTGCAGGCCGCCAGGGCCGCCCGCCCGTCGGTGTGGTCCGCGATCACGGCCGTCGCGCCCGCCCGGATGCACTGCAACAGCCCCGGCCCGAACCCGTAGACGTGGAACAGCGGAACCGCCACCAGTACCCGGTCGATGGCCGTCACGGGTGCGGGGTCGATCGCCGCCATCTGTTCCACGTTGGCCAGCAATGCGCGGTGCGACAGCATCACGCCGCGGGCCTGACCGCGGGCGGCGGTGGTGTAACAAAGCAGCGCGATGTCTTCGCCGGAGCCGACCGGCGTGGCCGTCGCCACCGTGTCCGCACCCGGCCGTGCCGCCGGAGGCTCGAGGACTCGCTCGACCGGGACGTCGCCGTCGGTTCGCCCGGAGATCAGGAAGCGGGAGCCGCTGTGCTCCAGGATGCGCCGCAGGTCCTCGTCCGGCTCGTGCGGGGAGGCAGGCACCACGATCCCACCCGCCCGGACGGCTCCCAGCATGGCCACCGCACAGTCGATCGACGACGGCAGGCACACCGCCACCCGGTCGCCCTGCTGCAGGCCGACGCCGGCCAATCGCGCCGCCTCGGCGGACACCGCCCCGTCGAAGTCCGCCCATGTCATGCTTCGACCGGTCGCCGCATCGACCAGGGCAAGCCCTTCCGGGTCGCGAGCGGCGGCCGTGCTCGCCAGTTCGGAGGTGTTCGGCACGGCTCTCCTTCGCGCTCTTGAGCTCGGCACCGTCGCCTGTCATCTTGGCCGAGCCGGCCACCGCAAGCCAGTCGGAACCGAACCGCTACCGCGTCGTGACGTCATACGTCATTCGGACGATCGTCGCAGATTCAGTCGCTGCGAGCACTACCGAACAACCGTTTCGACAACGTATGCTGCGCACGCTCGTGGGGATTCGTCACCGCGCGTGACGCGAAGCCACAGATCGACGCACAGCAGCGAGGAGACCATGTGTCCAACGCCATGGCTGGTCTTCGGCAGGTGTCCTCGGCCCGCCCCGGAGCGACCAACGCCATGACGACCACGCGCCGGCATCCGCTGCCCGGGCCGCCCGCCACCGCCGAGGCCGTCGGCGGTGCGGCGACCGACGGCGACAGCGAGGCCTGGCGGCTGGTGCGCGCGGCGCAGGCGGGCGACCAGAAGGCGTTCGCCGCGCTCTACGACCGCTACGTCGACACCGTCTTCCGCTACGTGCTGTTCCGGCTGGGCAACCGCGAACTGGCCGAAGACGTCACCAGCGAGACGTTCCTGCGCGCGCTGCGGCGCATCCGTTCGATCACCTACCAGGGACGCGACGTCGGCGCCTGGTTCATCACCATCGCCCGCAACCTGGTGCTCGACCACGTCAAGTCGAGCCAGTACCGGCGGGAGATCAGCACCGGCGAGATCGCCGACGCCGGGCCGGTGCCGTACCTGGCCGAACACCGGGCAGACGAAGGCCCGGAGCACCAGGTCATGGCCATGGCCACCAAGGAGCAGCTGCTGCGGTGCATCGCGGAGCTGGGCGACGACCAGCGGGAATGCATCGTACTGCGGTTCCTGCAGGGACTGTCGGTGGCCGAGACGGCAGTGATCATGAAGCGCAACGAGGGTGCGGTGAAGGCGCTGCAACATCGCGCCGTGCGCCGCCTCGCGCAACTGCTGCCGCGGGGGACCAGATGACGGCGTCGCCGCCCCGGCTCGCGGCGGGGCCGGAACCACCCGGGCCGGACAGGCGTTCTTCCGGGTGGACCGGCGTAACCGGCACCAGGGCTGGTCGTTGGGCCCTCAGGAATCGCCCCCGAGTCAGGACAGCAGCGTGAACGAGCCCGTTTGGTCCCGGCGGCCGCGCGAAGCCAGTGACCGCTTCGCCGACGCGGTGGATCGTGCTGGGCGCGCGCCGGAGACCGGGGACACCGAGTTCGCCGACGAGCTTGCCGTGGTCGCGCTGCTGCGCCAGCTGGGCTCCGAACCCGTTCTCGAGCCGGCCCGGCGGGACCGCATGAAAGCCGCGGTGATGTCCGAGGCGGCCGCCATCACCACCGACGACGAGCCGGAGGAATCGACCACCGTCCGTCCGCTCGCCCGGCCGTCCCGCGCGCAGCGGCGCAAGGCCGGCTTGTGGGCCGCCGCCACCGCCGCCGGGATCGTCGCGCTGGGGGCGTTCGGGATCGAGTTGTCGCAGAGCGCCCTGCCCGGCGAATGGCTGTACGACGTCAAACGCACCACCGAGTCGATCTCGCTCGACCTGACCTTCTCGCCGAGCGACAAGGCGCTCCGGCAGCTGGAGCTGGCCGAAACCCGGATCGCCGAGCTGGCCGCGCTGGCCGAGCGGGACCGGGCCGACGGCGGGACCACAGCCGAGGAACTGGCCGGATACCGCTCGCTGATCGCCGACCTGAACGGCACGGTCGCGGCCGCGTCCCGGAACATCACCAGCTACGCCCCGCAGACGAACGGCGACGACCTGCGGGCGCTGCGCGACTGGGCGAAGAAGAACCGCGCGCGGCTCGCAGCGCTGCGTCCCGACGTGCCGGCGAGCACGGTGGGGGATCTCGACGGCAGCGTCGAGCTGATTTCCCGCGTGCAGCAGCGTGCCAGCGCGTTGCTGGCTCGGTGGCCATGTCGGCAGATCACTTCCGGACATGCCGATGCCCTCGGTGCCTTGCCCGCGACGCTGGAATGCCAGGACGCCCCGACGTCGCCCGACCTGTCGGTCCGCCCGCGCGCGAGCGAACAGCCCGCGGACAGCACGCGCGGCAAGTCGCCCTCGGCGGCGAAGCCGGGCGATGCGCCGTCCACCGCCGAAGACCCGGCAGAGCAGAAGTCACCGGACAACGGCGGGCAACCCGGTGGCAGCGGTAGCGACAGCGCTCCGCCGACCGTGCAGCTTCCGGAAGCCCCTGACCGCACGACGACTCAGCCGCCGCCGGACGAGCCCACGCAGCAGCCCGGAGGTCTTCCGTTGCTGCCGCTGTTGGAAAAGCTCGGCAAGCTCAACCTCCGCCTGGACCTGAACTAGCCGCTGTCCGGCCGCCTTTCGCCGCGCAGGGACACGTCGTCGTTGCTCCACTCCAACCCCTTTCCGGCTGATCGCTGGTTGCGCCGGTGCTGCGCGGATGGCTGGGAGACGATGCTGCTGGAGATCGACATCGTCGTCACCGAGGCCGTTCTTCGCCAGGAACCCGTGCCGGACACGGCTCGGCGCGAGGGCGAACCGTACTGCCGGGTCGAGCGCCGACCGGGTGCACCATTCCATCGATCGATCGACGAGCCGGGTGACGCACGACTGCGTGATCGGCCCAGCGGTCAGGGCCCGCTGTTTCGCCTGCGCCTCATGGCGATCGACCCGGTGACTCGCCGCCGAGCAAGATCGCGGGTGAAAAGCACGTCGTCGGCTCCGATCGACCCGGTGATTCGCGGCCAAGCAAGATCGCGGGTGAAACAGCACGTCGTCGGGGGCCTGGATAGGCTGTAACTGACAGGACGATTTGCTCCCTGGGAGGCGGTGCGCGTGTCGTTGTGGTGGAGCAAGGAGTCGCCGCGCGACGTGGAGCAGCGAGCCGCAGAAGCAGGTGAGGCCTCCGCCGAAGCCGCGGTCGCACTGGAGAAGGCCAACGCCGACGCCGAACCCGGCAAGCCGAAGAAGCAGGTGACGCCGGACCTGACCGCCGCGGCGTTCTTCGACGTGGACAACACGATGATGATGGGCTCGTCGTTGTTCCACCTGGCCAGGGGGTTGGCCTCGCGCAAGTACTTCACCACCGCCGACCTGGCCGGTTTCGCCTGGCAGCAGCTGAAGTTCCGGATCAGCGGCAAGGAGGGCGACCTCAACTCGCCGCGGGAGCAGGCGCTGTCGTTCGTGGCCGGGCGCAGCGTCGCCGAACTCAACGCCATCGGCGAGGAGATCTACGACGAGCTGATGGCCGACAAGATCTGGTCCGGAACCCGGGCACTGGCCCAGCTGCACCTGGACGCCGGCCAGCGGGTGTGGCTGGTGACCGCCACGCCGGTGGAGATCGCCAACCTGATCGCGCGCAAGCTGGGGTTGACCGGCGCCCTCGGCACCGTCGCCGAGCAGAAGGACGGCGTCTACACCGGACGGCTGGTCGGCGATCTGCTGCACGGCCGGGCGAAAGCGCATGCCGTCCGGGCGCTGGCCGCCAAGGAGGGCCTGAACCTCAAGCGCTGCACGGCCTACTCGGACTCGGTCAACGACGTGCCCATGCTGTCGGTGGTCGGCACGGCGGTGGCCATCAACCCGGACACCGGCCTGCGGGACATCGCGCGGGAACGGCAGTGGGAGATCCGCGACTGGCGGACCGGGCGCAAAGCCGCCAAGATCGGCGTTCCGTCCGTACTGGGCATCGGGGCGCTGGCCGGGGTGCTGGCCGCAGGCATGGCCTACCGCAAACGCTGACCGGACAGCACAGCCACTGGGCGCTCCGCACCACTCCTCGGCCGCGAGGTCGCCTGCCGTGGCGTCGGCTTGTCAGGGGCGCCGACCCTACCCCCGGAAGATGCTCTTGCGCTGTGCCAGGCGGGCGTAGAGCATCTGCTGGATCGTCTCGCGCACCTGATCGGCGAGCGTGAAGACCGCCATCGGGTCGTCCGCGTCCTCGGTCATCCGGTCGGTCCGCACCGGCTCACCGAACTCGATGTGCCACTTCGTCGGCAGCGGGATCGCCCCGAGCGGCCCGAACAGCGGGAAGAACGGCGTGATGGGGAAGTACGGCAGCCCCAGCAGCCGGGCCAGCGGTTTGAGGTCGGCGATCTTCGGATAGATCTCCTCCGCCCCGACAATGGCGCACGGCACGATCGGCACCCGGGTGCGCAACGCGGCGGAGACGAACCCGCCCCTGCCGAACCGCTGCAGCTTGTACCGGGACGAGAACGGTTTGCCGATCCCTTTGAACCCCTCGGGGAAGACGCCCACCAGCTCGCCGCCGCTCAGCAGCCGCTCCGCGTCGGGGTTGCAGGCCAGCGTGTACCCGGCCTTCCTGGCGAACGGACCGACGAACGGCAGCTTGAACACCAGGTCGGCGGCCAGATGGCGGGCGTGCCTGCCAGACGCGTCATGCACCGCGACCGCGGCCATGAGGGCATCGAGCGGAAGCGTGCCCGAGTGGTTGAAGACCAACAGCGCGCCACCGGTGGCGGGCAGGTTCTCCGCCCCGGAGGTGGTCACCCGGAACCACTTGTCGTACAGCACGCGCAGCGCGGGCAGGACCAACGCCTCGGTCAGCTGCGCGTCGAACCCGAACTCGTCGACGTCGTAGTCGCCGGTCAGCCTGTCCCGCACGAAGTCGAGTGCCCGCTTCAGCTGAGCCGGGACGGACTCCTCGTCCGCGTCCACGTGGTCGCTCCGCCCGGCGCGTCCGGCGGCGGTCGGCATGGCGACCACGTCGGCGACCTCGGCATCGCACCGATCACCGGCCGGCGTCGCGTGCCGCCCCGAACGCCCGGGGAGCGGGATCACCTGGGCGGCCCCGGCCGTGCGGGCCTGGGCCGCGCCGCCACCTCGGACGACACCCAGTGCGGGATCTTGATCGGCCATCACAACTCCTGGGACTCGCGGATCACATGCGGCGCGCGGCGGCGAACGCCACCCTGCTCAGCGACTCCGTCATCGCGCCCCCGTCGACCACCGGCCGCAGCCCCCGACCCTGCACGTAGTCGTCGAACGCTTCCTGCGTCGACCAGCGGGGCACGAAACCGAACTCCCGCTTCACCTTCGTGGTGTCCACGACCAGCCCGTGCTGCAGCAACTGGATCCGGTCGGGCGAGAAGTCCACCAGCCTGGCGCCACGCAGCATCCTCCCGATCGACGGCAGCATCGCCTTGGGCAGCGGCAGCTCCACCCGGCCGGCCTGGCGGATCGCCTGGGACAGCGTCAGCACCCCGTCGCCGCCGACGTTGAACACGCCCGGCTTGTCCTCCACGGCGGCCAGCTCCAGCACGCTCAGCGCATCGGCCGCGTGCAGCAGCTGGATGCGCGCGTCGTAGCCCAGGATGGTCGGCACCACGGGCAACGCGAAGTACCTGGTGGTCACCGTGTCGACCTGCGGGCCGATCAGGTTGGTGAACCGGACCACGGTGACCGCGATGTCCGGCCGCCTGCGCTGCAAGCCGCGTACGTAGTTCTCCACCTCGACCGCGTCGGCCACGAAACCTTGCGCCGACGGCGGCCGCAGCGGGGCGTCCTCGTCGAACACCGCGGGCGAGCGCGCATCGGTGCCGTAGACCGCCGCCGTCGACTTGACCACCAGCTTGCGCACCAGCGGGGATCGCTGGCAGGCCGCCAGCAACCGCATGGTGCCGATGACGTTCATCTCCTTGACCGCGGTCCGCCTCGCCGGGCCCGCCGGGTGCGCCGTGGTGGATGCGTGCACCACCGTGTCCACTTCGGACGCTGCGATGATCTTGGCGATGAGCGGGTTACGGATGTCCGCCCGAACGAACTCGGCCCGGCCCATGCGGGCGGCCACGTGCGGCGCGGGCGGCACCGTGTCCACGCCGATGACCCGCTGGAAATCCGGGTTGTTGCCCAACCTGGCCAGCAGCTTGCCACCCAGCTCGCCGCCGACCCCGGTGACCAGCACGATTCTGGACGGCATACCGCTCCCCGGACGCGAAGGACACGAACGACTCACGACGGCGCGATCAGCACCGCCGGCCGGTGCGCACCGTCTTCGCTCGTGGCACGGCGCGCATCGGTGATGCTACTCCGCGTGTGCGGCCTTCCCCAGAGTGCTTACGACCTGTTAACACCCTCGACCGCGGATGGACACCCGGGCCGAAGGAAGCGGTTCCGGTCCACGCCGGTGCCGGTGCGAGGGCCGCCGCCGTGGCCCGGCGGCGCGATGATCACTTGCCCTGCTTGCGACGCTGGTGGCGAGTCTTCCGCAGCAGCTTGCGGTGCTTCTTCTTGGACATGCGCTTGCGACGCTTCTTGATCACCGACCCCACAGGGCACTCCTCTTTTCACACGAATTGAACCAGCTTGGCGAGATTATCAAGCGCCGTTCGCCGGGCAGTTGCCCGCTCCTGCACTGCCCGGGGGACCGGATCGTGCCGGGGTCGGTGATCGCGCTCATCCGACGTCGTAGTAGGCGTTCTCCAGGTACGCGTGCACGGCCTTCTCCGGCACCCGGAAGGACTTGCCCACCCGGACGGCGGGCAGCTCGCCGGAATGCACCAGGCGGTACACGGTCATCTTGGAGACCCGCATCATCGCGGCGACCTCGGCGACGGTCAGGAACTGCACCTCGCCCGGCGTGACCGATTGGGGGCCCTTCTTCTGCGGCATAGTCAGACTCCTGTGGCACGCGTCGCGCCGCTCGGCTTCCCCACCGAACGGTGACGACACGCGCGTGCTACCTCTGAGCCTAGCGGGACCTGTGTGACTCGTGCGACATGCGCGCCCGATTTGCCGCGAACCGCTGCCCGCGGTCGGCGTGTCGCTGCCGGGAAAAGAGCCATCCGCGTGATATGCATTGCTCTTTTCGGGCGTGGTCGACGTCATACCGGAGACGGGCACCGGACGGGGGCGAAGCGGCGGACACCGAGCGCGGAAAATACCCCGGGCGGGGCAGGGCGCGCGGGGCGGAGGCGCGGGAACAAGCTGGTGTGGAGCCGAGGCGTGAGAAACAAGCCGACGCGGAGCCGAGTCGCGAGGGCAGGCGGGCGTCGGGCCGCATCACGCCGAGCGCCGCCGCCAGATCGCACCCGATCCACGCGCCGACACCACCCTCAGTCCTCGTGCGCCTTCCCCAGTTCCACCGACCGGTCCCTGGCGGCCTCGATAGCGTCCAGCAGCGCCGCCCGGACGCCGTGCTTCTCCAGCTCACGGATGGCGTTGATGGTCGTCCCGGCAGGCGACGTCACCGCTTCGCGGAGCAGGACCGGGTGCTCGTCGGACGTGGCCAGCATCTTCGCCGCACCCACCGCCGACTGGATGATCAGTTGCTCGGCGACCGCCCGCGGCAGCCCGAGCAGGATGCCGGCGTCGATCATGGCTTCCACCAGGTAGTAGAAGTACGCCGGGCCCGACCCGGACAGCGCGGTCACCGCATCCTGCTGGTGTTCCGGCAGCTCGATGACCTTGCCGACGTGCGACAGCATCTTCTCCACCACGGCGACGTGGTCGGCGGTGGCGTACTGGCCGGGGGAGGCCACGCTCATCGCCTCGCCGACCAGCATCGGCGTGTTCGGCATGACGCGCACCACCGGCACCTGGCCGAGCCGCCGCTCGAAGAGCGTGGTCGGCAGGCCCGCGCACAGCGAGACGATCAGCGTCCGCGAGCTGACCAGCGGCGCCAGATCGGCCAGCAGCGGCTCGATGTCCTGCGGCTTGACCGAGACGACCAGCACGTCGGCGGTCTTGGCCGCCTCCGCGAGGTCGACACCGCGGATGCCGTACTGCTCGGTGAGCTGCGCGGACCGCTCGGGGTGCCGCTCCACGAAGATCAGCTCGTCCGGCTGGTGGCCGCCGCGGAGCAGACCGGACAGCAGCGCCTCACCGATCTTGCCTGCACCGACGACCGCGATGACGGGATTGCTCATGTGCACACTCTAGAAGCGCACGCCCGGCATGCGCGGAAAGCATCCGGCTGCGCTCGGTCAACAACCCGCCCCGGCCGGCGGAACCGGACTCACGGACCAGGGGTCAGGGCCAGCTGGCGGGCCTGGCAGACCAGCTGCCCGCTGGCGTCGAGCACCGTGGCGTCGGAGTCGAACCAGCTCCCGCCGACCGCCCTGCTCTCCACGTGAATGCGCAGCCACCCCGGCACCGGCCTGCCCCGCAGGTACGCGGTCATCTGCACCGACGGCGCCCATCCCGGGCGGCCGATGAGCAGCGGCATGGGCGGGTTGAGGTCGCCGGCCAGCAGCGCGAAGTACAGATCGGGCTCGGCGTTCCGCGGCCGCACCCACAGCCGCATCCTCGGCGGCGGTTGCCGGTCCCGCGTGCCCGGTGCCGGGCGCACCGGCCGCCGCGCCACCTGTGCCGCCGCGCTGGAGTCCAGCCGCACGTCGCATCCCTGGGCGAGCCGGAAGACGCTCGGCCCGACCCCGGGCATCTCCTCGCCGAGCGGCAGCGCGTTCGCCGGTGGTTCGGCGGGCATCACCGGCAGGTCCACCCACGCGGGCCGCTGCGCAGGCACGCGGCCGATCACCACGGATGCTTCCACGCAGCTGCGGCCCCGCTGCTCGACGATCACCGCGATGACCGACGTCTGCCTGCCCACCTTGCGGACGTCCGTGCGCAGCAGCACCGGCCCGAGGCTGGTGGCCCGGAGGAACTCCGCGCTGACCGAGACCGGCTCGCCGTTGATCCCTTCGTGCTCGCTCGCCACCTGCATGGCCGTGCGCGCGATCAATGCCGTCACGAACCCTCCGTGCGGGTGGCCGTTGATGGACCACTCGGACCGCAGGGCCGCGGTGAACGTCCCGTCTCCGAGGGAACGGGCCTGGCTGGCCGTGGCGAACGGCACCGGCTGCTCGGTCGCGGACGCAGTCATGACGCGATCCCGTCAGCGCTGGTCAAGGGACAGGGACGGACATGGTTCATGATCTGCTCACCAACGCGCGCAGGAAGAACGCTGTGTTCGCGGGTCGCTCGGCAAGCCTGCGCATCAAGTACCCATACCACTGATCGCCGTAGGGAACATAGATCCGAACGGTATCCCCTGCCGAGGCCAAACGTCGCTGCTCGTCCGGCCGGACGCCGTAAAGGAACTGGAATTCGTAGTCACCGGGGCCGAGCCCGTACGCCTGCGCCCGGTCCTGCACCACGTCGATCAGCCGGGGGTCGTGAGTGGCGAACATCGGGTACCCGCCGCTGGCCAGCAGCTGGTTGGCGCACCGCACGAAGGCCAGGTCGACCTCGTGCTGATCCTGGTAGGCGACCTCCGGCGGCTCGGCGTAGGCGCCTTTGACCAGCCGGACGCGGGAACCCGGAACGGCGAGCTCCTTCAGGTCGTCCTCGGTCCGCCGCAGGTACGACTGCACCACCGCGCCGACGTCCGGCCACGTCGACCGCAGCGAGCGGACGATGCGCAGCGTGGCGTCCGTGGTGGTGTGGTCCTCCATGTCGATGGTGACGCTGGTGCGGCACTGTTCGGCCGCCGCGCAGATGCGGAAGGCGTTGTCGGCCGCCAGCCGCTCGTCGAGCTTCAAGCCGAGCGCGGACAGCTTCACGCTCACCTCCGCCCGTGGCGTCAGCTTGGCGGCGTGCAGCTGGTCGAGCAGCTGCAGGTAGGCCTGCACGGTGGTTTCGGCCTGGGCATTGTCGGTGACGTCCTCGCCGAGGTAGTCCAGCGTGACGTGCAGGCCTTCGTCGGCCAGGCGCGCCACCACGGCCACCGCGTCCTCGGTGGTCTCCCCGGCGACGAAGCGCTCGACCACGCTACGGGTCACGGGCGCGGTCTTGACCGCTTTGCGGATCGACTCGGCCTCGGCCGCGGCCAGGATGAGCGAGCGCAACGGGTTCACACCACGAGACTAACCGGATTCCGCCGTTCCGCCGGGTGTCCACCGCGCACCCGGCCCGCGTGGGTGCCGACACGAACGTGCAGCACAGGCCCGGTACGGATGCCCGGTGGACGTCACTGCCCGAGGTGCAGGCGGGTGAACAACAGCGCTTCCCCGAGCGCTCGCACCCGATCGGCCGGACGGCGCATGCTGCGGGTGTTGATCTCCAGGATCACCTGACCGGAGAACTCGCTGGCGGCCAGCTTCTCCAGGAATTCCGCGCACGGCTGGTTGCCTTTGCCCGGCAGCAAGTGCTCGTCCACCGGCCGCCCCGTTCCGTCGGCCAGGTGCACATGGGTCAGGCCCTCGCCCATCCGGTCGGCGAGCGCGAAGACGTCCATCTCCGCGGCCGCCGTGTGGGAGAGGTCCAGCGTGTAGTGGCGGTAGCCGACGTCGGTGGGATCGATCGACGGATGGAACGCGGACACGCGCCGCTTGCGGGCACCGATCGGCGGCCGCACCTTGTACATGTTCTCCACCGCGATCTCGACGCCGCTGGACTCCTCCAGCTCGGCCACCAGATCGGCGAATCCTTCGGCGTACCTGCGCTGCCAGCGGAACGGCGGGTGCACCACCACGGTGCGGGCGCCCAGTTCGAGCGCGGCGTCGACGCTGCGCCGCAGCCGCACCTCGGGGTCTGACGACCACACCCGCTGGGTGATGAGCAACGACGGCGAATGCACCGACAGCACGGGCACGCCGGTGGAGTCCGACAGCCACTTCAGCGCGGAGACGTCCTGGCTGATGGAGTCGACCCAGACCATCACCTCGACGCCGTCGAAGCCGAGTTCGGCGGCCAGCTCGAAGCCGACGTTGGCACGCAGCGGCCAGACCGACGCGGTGGACAGTCCGACCGGGATCGACCGAGTACTCATCTGGACAGCAGCAACAGCATCGCCGGTGACACCGTCACGACCAGGCCGACCAGCACCGCCATCAGCGTCGTCTGCATGTCCTCGGCCTTGCGGATCTTGCGCACGATCCACACCAGGCCTGCGGTGACCACCAGCGCGGTGCCCAGTGCCACCACCGGCAGCTGGTTCCACAGCCAGTTGAACAACAGCCACACCGCCGCGCCGCCGACCACGCCCAGCGCCAGCTGCACCCCGACGACCAGCCACTGCCTGGCCGGGGACTGCTCTTGCTCGTCGTCCTCGTCGCCCTGGTCGTCCTGGTCGGACGCCGCCGCCTGCTCGGCGGCGGGCTCCGGCTTGGCCTGCTGACCGCTCAGCAGCTCGGGCTCGTCGTCTGCGTCGTCGACGGCGGACTCGCCGGAAGCGTCGTAGTCTTCGGCGTAGTTCTCGTCCTCGTAGCCTTCGTCGACGTAGTCGCTGTCCTCGTAGCCTTCGTCGGCGTAATCGCTGTCGTCGTAGTCCCCGTCGGCGTAGTCGTCGAGCTCGTCGTCCTCGGCGTAATCCGCCTCGTCGTAGGCGTACTCGTCGTCGGCCAGCTCCTCCTCGGCGTCCTCGACGAAGTCCTCGACCGCGTC
This sequence comes from Thermocrispum agreste DSM 44070, assembly GCF_000427905.1. Lineage (GTDB taxonomy): Bacteria > Actinomycetota > Actinomycetes > Mycobacteriales > Pseudonocardiaceae > Thermocrispum > Thermocrispum agreste. The sequence goes on from NZ_ATYX01000008.1 coordinate 94,173, forward strand.
GAACTGCTCGGTGTGGCCGTCCTCCGGCGCCATCTGCTGGCGCTGCTCCGGCGGGACCGGCGGGCCGCCCGGCCCCGGCGTGGGCGGCTGGCCGGGCCGGTTCGCCAGCGTGGTGTCCGCTCCGTTCAGCCGGTCGTCGATGGCACCGGGCGGGACCGGTGCCGCGAAGGCGGTGCCGGACTTCTCCCCGGCAGCGGCGGGCGGCACGGCCGTTCCGTTGGCGCCGTTGACCCCCTTGCCACCGGTGACCCCGTCGACGCTCTCGACGCCCTTGACACCGTTGATCCCGTTGACGCCGCCGGGCCGCAGCGGCGGGGCGAAGCCGGGGTTGCTGCGCTCGGCCGACCGGGGCGGGGGTGGGAAGGCAGGCTTGCCGTGCTCACCCGCACCCGGCATCGGGGAAAATCCGGTGCCCGTCCGCTCCCCGCCGGGCCGGGCAGGCGGAAACGCCGTACCGGACCGCTCACCACGAGGCGGGGTCGGCGGCATGGTCCCAGTTCGGTCACCCGGCCGGTTGGCGGGCGGGAAGGCAGGCTTGCTGTGCTCACCCGCACCCGGCATCGGCGAGAATCCGGTGCCCGTCCGCTCCCCGCCGGGCCGGGCAGGCGGAAACGCCGTACCGGACCGCTCACCACGAGGCGCGGACGGGAAACCGGTCCCGTTGCGGTCCCCGGGTGGCGGCACGGGCGCGAAGCCCCGCCCGGTCCGGTTCCCCGGGCCGGGCTGACGCAGCGGTGGGATGTCGTCGCGAGAGGGGCCGTCGTGCGGTGTGACCGGCTTGATGTCGGTCCTGGTCGTCGCCGTGTCGTCCGGCTGGCCCTGCGGTGGTTTCGGCGCGGGCGGCTTCGGCTGGGCGGCGTCCGGCCCCGGCCGCGCCACCTCGGTCTTGGTGTCCAGCTCGCCGAGCGAATGCCCGTTGCGCCCAGGCTTGTCGTCGCCGTCGTACCCGGCGTCGTGCCGCTCGGCACGAATACGCGCGATGATCTCGTGCGGCGCGGTCGTGGTCAGCTCGGTGTCGGCCGCTTCGTCCGGGCCCTCCGCACGCCGGCGGCGGCGACGACCGGCACTGCTGCTGATGTCGGTCTTGCCGTGCTGCGCCAACAGCTCGGCAACAGTGAGCCGCCGCGTGGGCTGTTCACCGTTCTGTCGACTCATCCCTCTCACCGTGCCTGATCGCCGATCCGTGCATCACGTGGCGTGACGGCTCGCCAACGGCCTGACAGGGGCTGGTAGCACCGCCAGCGTTGTCACAGCGTTACACGGTACTGAATCACGCGCGCCTGCGTGCAGGGCCGACCCCGCTCGGGCCCACTTGCTGAGACCAGACTTCACCGTGCGCATCCAGATCCGTGTGGTCCAGCCTGCGCAAAATCACGCCTTCGCGTAACGCCCAGGGACACAACGTCAATTCGCTCACACCGAGTGCACGCATCGTCGCTTGCGCCACCAGCGCGCCACCCACAAGTTGATGAGCGCGGCTCGGGCTGACTCCGTCGATCTCCGCCAGGTCCGCCGCGGTCATCCGGGAGATGAACGCGATCAGCTGGCTCAGCGCGGTGTCGGTGAGTGTGCGGCGCACGCGCGGGCCCGCCGCGGACGGCGCGGCGCCGGTGAGCCTGGCCAGTGACCGGAACGTCTTCGACGTCGCCACCGCGTGGTCCGGCGCACCGTTGGCCATGACCTGCTCACGCACCCCGGAAAGCTGCTCGTCCAGCCATGCGCAGGTGTCCACCAGCTCCGACCGGCTGGGCGGATCGTTGCTGAACCTGGTGCGGGTCACCCGCCCGGCGCCCAACGGCAGGGACAGGGCGGTGTCCGGCACCTCGTCGACACCGATGGCCATTTCCAGTGAGCCGCCCCCGATGTCCAGCACCAGCAGCCTGCCCGCGGACCATCCGAACCACCGGCGCACGGCAAGGAACGTCAACCTGGCCTCGTCGGCACCGGACAACACCTCGAGGTCGACTCCGGTGCGCTCGTAGACCTGCCGGAGCACGTCGGCGGCGTTCGTCGCCTCCCGCACCGCGGAGGTCGCGAACGCCATCAGCTCGCTGCAGCCCAGGCGGATCGCCGAGTCGCGTGCCGCGGCGACGGCCGCCACCAGGTCCTCCGCACCGTCCTGGCTCAGCTCGCCGTCGGGGGTGATCCGCTCAGCCAGCCGCAGCATCGTCTTCTCCGAGTGCGTCGGGGTCGGGTGGCCACCGCGATGCGCATCCACCACCAGCAGATGCGTGGTGTTCGAACCGACGTCGAGGACCCCGAGCCGCATGGCGGGTCACGCCTCGAGCTTGTAGCCGAGGCCGCGCACGGTCACCAGGTAGCGCGGCGAGCTCGGGTCGGGTTCGATCTTCGAACGCAGGCGTTTGACGTGCACGTCCAGCGTCTTGGTGTCGCCGACGTAGTCCGCGCCCCACACCCGGTCGATCAGCTGGCTGCGGGTGAGGACCCGGCCGACGTTGCGCATCAGGTACTCCAGCAGGTCGAACTCCTTCAACGGCAGCGCGACCTCCTTGCCGTCGACGGTCACCACGTGCCGCTCGACGTCCATCCGGACCGGCCCGGCGGTGAGCACCGACGAGGAGTTCCGGTCGGCGGACTTCTCGCCGCGCCGCAGCACCGCGCGGATCCGGGCGACCAGCTCACGCGCCGAGTACGGCTTGGTCACGTAGTCGTCCGCCCCCAGCTCCAGCCCGACGACCTTGTCGATCTCGCTGTCCCGCGCGGTCACCATGATCACCGGCACGGACGTCCGCTGGCGCAGCTTCTTGCACACGTCCGTGCCGCTCATGCCCGGCAACATCAGGTCGAGCAGCACGATGTCGGCGCCGTTGCGGTCGAACTCCTCGAGCGCCTGCTGGCCGTCGGTGGCGATCGCCGTCGTGAATCCCTCCTTGCGGAGCAGGAAGGCCAGCGGGTCAGCGAACGACTCCTCGTCTTCGACGATCAGCACCCTGGTCACAGCTTTCCTCCGTGGTCGGTCCCGACGAGGCGCGTGGCACGCTCGCCATGGGTCGCGTTCGCCCGCACGCTCTGCCGCGCGGGAATGCACAGTGTGAACGTCGAGCCGGTGCCGGGCACGCTCCACAGCCGCACCGATCCGCCGTGGTTGGCGGCGACATGCTTGACGATGGCCAGCCCGAGCCCGGTGCCGCCGGTTTCCCGTGAGCGCGCCTTGTCCACCCGGTAGAACCGTTCGAACACGCGCTCCTGCTCCTCCGGGGCGATGCCGATGCCGCGGTCGGTCACCGCGATCTCCACCATCCCGTCCACCAGGCGGCGGGTCACCGAGACCGGGCTGCCCGGCGGCGAGTACGCGACCGCGTTGTTGAGCAGGTTGGTCAACGCGGTCACCAGCAGCGTGCGGTCGCCTTCCACCACCAGGCCGCTGTCGACGTCGGTGGTGAACCGCCTGCGGTCCTCGTCGTCGGGGAGCTTGACCCGCTCGAGCGCTTCCCGCACCACGTCGTCGACGTCCACCTCGACCAGGTCCGGCAGCCGCTCGGCGCCCTGCAACCGGGACAGCGCGATCAGCTCGGAGACCAAAGTGCCCATCCGGTTGGCCTCGTCGAGGATCTTCCTGCCGAACCGGCGCACCCCGTCCGGATCGATCGGGTCCTCCGCCGCGTCCAGCACGGCCTCGGCCAGCAGCGCCATGGCGCCGACCGGCGTCTTGAGCTCGTGACTGACGTTGGCTACGAAATCCCGCCGGGTGGCCTCCAACCGGACCGCCTCGGAATGGTCGACCGCCTCGATGACGGTGAACCCGTCGCCCAGCGCGGTCGCCTCACCGACCACCGCCTCCGGCTGCCTGCCCTTGGCGTGCAGCGGGGACAGGTCGATGGAGACCTTCTCGCCGGTCTGCTGCGCCTGGTCGGCGGCCACCCTGGCTCGCGGGTCGATGCGGTTGTCGCGCACCACACCGAGTTCGACCGCGCGCGGATTGTGCAGCACCGTGTCGCCGAACTTGTTGATCACCGCGATGGCGCTGCGCGAGGAATCCAGTAGCCGAAGCAGCAATTCCGCCACCGTCGGGCCCTCTGGGCGGCCGGCGCGCTGCCCACCGGAGGAGCGCCGGAGGAAATACCCCAGCACCACGCCGGCCACCAACGAGCCGACGGCGACGGCAACGGTCGCGACCACACTCACGGGCGAATCGTAAACATGCAGGTAGGCGGTTGTCCTAGTCTCGGACGTGGAATTCGTGACCGCGGTGACATCCGGGGCGGAAATGTTTCCCGGCAGGTCAATTCCCGTTCACCCGTTGGTGGTTTTGCGGTCACCGTGGGCGAACCGCCGGCCCGGGCGCCTGCCGCGGGAAACGGCAAGGCCCCGGCATGATCGACACCGGGGCCTTGGCCGTGGTTCACCGAACGCCGGTCAGCAAGAATTCACCGGCCCTGGTTGGCCACCGCTTCCGCGGCGGCCTTCGCCGCTTCCGGATCCAGGTACTCGCCGCCGCGCTTGATCGGCTTGAGGTTCTCGTCCAGGTCGTAGCGCAGCGGGATGCCGGTCGGGATGTTCAGGCCGACGATGTCGGTGTCGGAGATGCCGTCCAGATGCTTCACCAGCGCCCGCAGCGAATTGCCGTGCGCGGCCAGCAGCACCGTCTTGCCCGCCCGCAGGTCCGGCACCACCGCGGACTCCCAGTACGGCAGCACCCGCTCGAGGACGTCTTTCAGGCACTCGGTGCGCGGGATGTCGACTCCCGCGTACCGCGGGTCGTCGTCCTGGCTGAACTCGCTGCCCGGCTCGATCGGCGGCGGCGGGGTGTCGTAGGAGCGGCGCCACAGCATGAACTGCTCCTCGCCGAACTGCTCCAGCGTCTGCTTCTTGTTCTTGCCCTGCAGTGCGCCGTAGTGCCGTTCGTTGAGCCGCCAGTCCCGCCGCACCGGGATCCACAGCCGGTCCGCGGCGTCCAACGCGATGTTGGCCGTGACGATGGCGCGCCGCAGCAGCGACGTGTGCACGACATCCGGCAGCACGCCGCGTTCGCGCAGCAGTTCACCGCCGCGCCGGGCTTCCTGTTCACCCTGCTCGGAGAGCGGAACGTCGACCCAGCCGGTGAACAAATTCTCCGCGTTCCAGGTGCTCTGCCCGTGGCGGAGCAAGACCAAGGTTCCCATCGCGTTGTCAGCCATGCGTTCAGGCTATTCGGTGACCCCGGCCCCCTGGCTACACGGGTAACACGGTCCTACCGGCGGTAGAACGACCTTTCTGCCTTCCTGGGCACGTCGAGTGATTTCGTTCACTCTCCCGGGCTCCGAAACGCTGCCCCGAGCGGACGTCAGCGGCAGAATCCGCCCGGATGGATGAGCGGCGGTACTTGAGAAAACGGTGGCATTTCTGACAAGTTGTGTCTCGACCCCGTCCGCGCCGGCCTCCACGCACTCCCTGGCGCGGGCCGGGAATCGCCGCCGTCCGTTGGCTCCCGTCACGGTCGGACTTCCGGCGGACCTGGCGGAACGGCTCGAGCTTCGCGACTCCCCCTCCCTCGAGCCGTTCCGCCAGTCGTTACCCACCGCGATCGATCATCGACTCTCGGTCGCCAGGTTGCGATTGCGCCGCCTGCGCAGCCACAGCACCGCCGCCACCCCCGGCAGCGCGAGGACGAGCACGAACGGTGCAGCTGCGCCGATGCCGGTCGCGACGGCGGCGAGCATGGTGGTGAACGCGTCCCAGCCACCGGCGAGCCCGGCCAGGAAACCAGTGTCGTCGTCCTGCTGGCCGGCAGGCACGTCGTCGCGGGTGATCGTGACGGTGATCGAAGCCATCGCGACCCGGCTGGTGAGCGCCTGATGCCGGGCGAGGAGTGATTCCAGCTCGGCTTCCCGTTCGGCGACCTCCTCCTCGACCGTGACGATCTCGCCGATGGTCTTCGCCTGATCAAGCAGTGCCCGCGCACGTGCCACGCTGCGCCGCTGGGACGCGATGCGGCTTTGCACGTCGACCACGGCGTCGGTGACGTCCTCGACGGTCACCTCGCGGGTGGTCAGCGGCGCGATCCGGGCGATGCGGTCGAGCGCCTGATCCAGCTTCTCGCCAGGGACCGCCAAGGCGAGGGTCGCCGAATCCTCCGATGTCCGCTCCGATCCGACGTAGCCGCCCAAGCCGGCGGCGATGTCGCGCGCACGAGCCGCAGCGCGGGCCACGTCCTTGACCCGCAGCGTGGCGTTGGCGGTGCGGGCGAGCTTGCGGTCCTTGGTGGCCAGGTCGGCGGCGGCGGGCGCGGTGCCGGTGGCGGCGCTCGGGCCTGCCTGCTCCGGCGTGGCGGGCGGTCTTTCCCCCGGGCTGCCCGGAGCAGCCTGCTGCGGACCGGGCTGGGCACGGTCGACCGCTCCTTCGGACGCGTTCGCGCTCAGCGGCGACGCCGCCGAGGTGGACCGGCTCGCGCCCTCGGACGAGCAGCCGACGGCCAGGCACCCGGCGAGCGTCAGCACGCCCAGCATGCGAAAGCCCCTGTGCATGAGGTTCCCCTTCGTCGACGGGTGTGATGCCCGCAGGACGGAAGGAGCCCTCAGCGCAGTTGCACCGCAAACGTCACGAGTCGGACAAGCTTCCCGGCTCGCGCTCGGCCGACGGCTTGATCAGGTGCTCGAACGCCTTCAGGTTGGCCAGCGATTCGCCGCGGGAGACCCGCCACTCCCACTCCCGCCGGATCGACTCGGCGAATCCGAGTTCCAGCAGCGTGTTGAAGTCGCCGTCGGCGGCCTGCAGCACCTGCCCGAGCACCCGGTCCAGCTCGTCCTCGGTCACCGACTCGTGCGCCATCCGGCCGACCAGGTAGATATCGCCTGCGTCGTCGATGGCGTAATGGACGCCGTACAGCCGGGTGTTCCGGCGCAGCAGGTAGCGGTAGACCTGCTCGTGGTTCTCGTCCGGCCGACGACACACGAAGGCCTCGATGGCGAACGCGTTGTCGCCCACGATGAGCCAGCAGTTGGTCTGCAGCTTCTTGGTGCCGGGCAGGGTGGCGAAGAACTTGCCCGGGCCGTGCTCGGCGTAGCGGATCTCCATCGCGTCCAGCGTGGACCGCACGACCTGCTCGAGGTCGGACATCGCGCCTCCTGGGGTCCTTGGTCGCAGCCCTAGACGGCCTGAGCAGCCTGTGGCCTGCTGACGGCCGCACCCGCCGCGTAGGCGGCCAGCAGCTTGTCGGTCGTCACCCGCCACGAGAACTGCGCGGCATGAGCGTAGGCGCCCGCCGACAGCCGCGCGCGCTCGCCCGGTCGCAATGCGACAGCGGCCAGCGCATCGGCCCAGTCGTCCGCCCGGTGGGTCGGCACCAGCAACCCGGAGACGTCGTGCCGGACGGCCACCGGCAGGCCGCCGACTTCCGCGGCCACCACGGGGGTCCCACATGCCTGCGCTTCCAGCGCCACCAGCCCGAACGACTCGTTGTAGCTGGGCACCGCGACCACGTCGGCCGCCCGGTAGACCTGCACCAGGCGGTCGGCGGGCTGCGGCGGCATGAAGCGCGTGATGTCGTCGATGCCGAGCGTGCCGGCGAGCTCGCGCAGCGCGGTGGGCTGCGCCAGGCCGGTCCCGGACGGCCCGCCCACCACGAGCACCACTAGTCGTTCCCGCAGTGACGGATCGCGTTCCAGCAGCACGGCGGCCGCGCGCAAGAGCACGTCCGGGGCCTTGAGCGGTTGAATCCGGCCCGCGAACGCCAGCACGAGGGCGTCCGGGGGCAAGCCGAGCTCGGCCCGCGCCGCGATCCGCGAACCGGGAGTGAAGCGTTCCAGATCCACACCCGGCATCACGGTGCTGACCAGGGCAGGGTCGGCCCCGTAGAGCTCGACCAGCTGGGCGGACTCCACCGCGGTGTTGGCCACCAGGCGGTCGGCCGCCTCGACCACCTGCTGCTCGCCGATCTCCCTGCCGCGCGGCTCCGGCTTGTCCCCGTCGGCCAGCGCCGCGTTCTTCACCTTCGCCAGCGTGTGCGCGGTGTGCACCAGCGGTACCCGCCACCGCTCGGCGGCCAGCCAGCCCACCTGCCCGGACAGCCAGTAGTGGGAGTGGATCAGGTCGTAGTAGCCCGGCGGGTGAAAGGCCTCGGCGCGCAGCACCCCCGCGGTGAACGCGCACAGCTGGCTGGGCAGTTCGGAGCGATCCAGCGGCTCGAACGGCCCGGCGGGCACGTGCCGCACCTGGACGCCCGGCACCATCTCCACGACGGGTGGCTGATCGGACGACGTGGCCCTGGTGAACACCTCGACCGCGATGCCGCGGCGGGCCATTTCCTTGGCCGTCTGGGTGATGTAGACGTTCATCCCGCCCGCGTCGCCGGTGCCCGGTTGCTCCAGCGGCGAGGTGTGCACCGACAGCACGGCCACCCGGCGCGGCATCCACCCGACGGTTCGAGCGAAGACGTCGGTGGATGCGGTGGTGCGGGACGTCATCGTGCAACCCCCTTGTAGCGCGCGCGGGTTCTCTCGGCGTCCAACACCTGGGACGGCGAAGATCTTCCCACCAACTGTGGCGGACAATGGGTGGTTGGCCTCACACCGGCGGGGAGATTGTGGCCTTCCGCACGTCCCGGCTGCCTCCCCGGCCACGGCGCGTCACGGGCAGCACACGGCGCCCCGCAAGCGGTGTCACCGACGGGTCCGGCACAGCCGAGGTGGACCGAGCGGAGCGGTCAGAGCGCGGACAGCTTGCGCCAGGACTCCCAGTCCACCAGCCAGTCCCACACGTCCGAGGTCGTCGGGAAGTCCGCCTTGGAGCCGGTGATCTCCACCGGGTCACCCAGCAGCGCCGAGTCGAAGTAGTCCTTGGCGTCGGCCTCGAACAGGTTGATGCAGCCGTGCGAGGTGTTCCGCTTGCCGATGTTGGCGCGGTTCTCCTCGTTCTCGTGGATGTACTCGCCGTGGTTGGAAATCCGGCAGCACCACTTCTTCTTGACGTTGGTGTAGCCGTAGCGCTCGTTGTCGAAGATCGACGTGGGCTCCTTCGACATGACAATGACCGTGCCGTTCGGGGTGTTCAGGTCCGGGTCGTCGTCCCGGCCGTTGCTGCACGGGTAGGTCTTGTAGAGCTTGCCGTCCCGGTAGACCTTCATCCGGTGCTCCGGGGTGTGCACCTTGACCACCTGGTTGCGGCCGATGCGGAACTTCGTGGTGATGTCGGCCTTGCCGTAGGCCCCGCCGCCGTAGTGCACCCCGTACAGCTCGGCGGTCACCTCGACCTCGGTGTTGGCCGGCCAGTACTCCTTCGGCCGCCAGTCGACCTGCTGGTCGTGCAGCCAGCCCCAGGAGCCCTCCACCTCAGGCGTGGTCTTCACCTTCAACGCCCGCTCCGCGGCCTTGCGGTTCTTCACCGGCTGGGCGAACCGCACGCTGATCGGCATGCCCACGCCGACCACCGCGTCGTCGATGGGGTTCAGGGTGGCCCGCACCACGGACTTGGGCTTGAGCGTGGTGAAGCTGCCGGTCAGCTCCACCGGCTTGTCGTCGTCCCCCATCGCCTTGGCGGTGTAGGTGTACTTCTTGCCGTAGCCGAGCGGCTCGGCGGGCCGCCAGGTCGTACCGTCCTCGGAGATGCTGCCCTTGACCTGTTTGCCCGCCGGGTTGGTCAGCGTGACCTCGGTGAACTTGCCCTTGCTGACCGTCAGCCGGATGCCGTCACGCACCTTGACGCCGGTCGCGCCGTCCCCGGGTTCTGCCGTGATGAGTGCGATTGGCGGACTGTCCGGGTCCGCTACGGCTTGCCCGTCGGTGGAGCCGCCGGTGCAGGCGGCGAGCAGTCCTACGGTCGATCCCGCCACGGCCGCGTGGACCACGGTGCGGCGTGTTATCACGGGTACCCCCTCCTCAAGCGGCGATCTGCCGCGTGGACAAACCGGCCGTGTCCAGAATGCCACGGGCCGTCCGGTTCACCCGATGCGGCAAGCGGCTACTTCTGGGTAGCTGCTCGATGCGCACCCAGCCGCGGGGTTCCCGTCGGAGAGGCGCACTACGCCCGGTTGCTGGCAAGGAAGGCGGCCACGCGTTCGTCGAACTCGCGTGCAGCACGCCCAGGGCCGGCTCCGTGGGCGTGGCGCCGCAGCGACCGTACGCGATCCACGATGCGGTTTGACGAAATTACCTGCGTGGCGTCCAACACCCCGGCGACAACTTCGCCGGCGGTGCGGATGTCGCCCATCGCCAGGTGTGCGGCCGCGATGTGGATCTGGGTCTTGAGCCGGGCCGTCACCCGGTGCTCGGGCAGCGCTGCGGCCGCTCGCTCCAGCATGGCCAGACCGTGCCGCGGCCTGCCCACGTCGCGTAGGCACTGCCCGACGTCGGCAAGAAAATCGGCTTCACCGTAGAAGCCGAACCACTCCGGCTCGTTGCCGTCAGCTCCGTCGAACGAGCGTCGAGCGCGCAGCACGGCCTCGTCGACCGCATGCCGATCACCGACCATGGCGAGCGCACGCGCCTCCATTGCGTGCAGCCATGCCTTGAACCCCGGTGTCGCCCGCTCACCGGCGACATGCACAGCAGAACGGGCTAACGCCACGGCGTGCCGGCCATTGGCGGCGACGTTTCCCGAAGCGTTGGCGACGTCCATCGTCGTGCGGCTCATCTCGGCCAGGATGTTGGCCGCGTAGACCCGGTCACCGGACTGATGGGCAAGATGAAGGGCTTGCGCGTAGTAGACCTGGCCGAGCGCGTGGCGGCCGCTGTCGATGCTGGTCAACCCGGCCAGCCAGGTTGCTTGAGCGACAGCACGGTGCAGATCGCGGGTCAGGTGATCCGGATAGCTGCGGCGCCGCACCAGCTCGGCCTGCCGATGGACGAAACCGATGACGGGTCACGGATCTTGCCGCCACCGATTCGTCGCTGCAGCCGTTCGAAATGCCGCACGGTGTCCGTGATGACCGAGACCTCAGCCGCGCCCACTCGTCGGTTGCCTGCCTCCGCCTGCGCCGTCGGCATCGTCATGGCCAGCCACGCCGGCTCGGCGAACGAAGCCGCGGCGAAACTGGCACCCAGCAGAAAGTTCCGCCGCTTGATGTCCCGACCCGACAGTTCCACCACGGTTGCGATCGTGCCATCTGCGGTGGGCGCTCGCCGGAAAGCGTCGAACGTGTCGGCCACCTCGTCACGATCGGCAAAACCGCAGTCCGTCACGCTCACGGCGAACCCGAGGTGCTGGGACAGCACCTTCGCCACCACCCGCGGCACCGGCCATCGCGGCTGGCAACCGTCGAGCATTCGGCCCACCGATGTCGCGTTCGTCCCCAGATGGATTCCTTCGGCCGCCCCGGCCCGCGCCACGGCTCGCGCCAGACCGGCATTGCTCATCCCAGCCTCGTCGAGCAGCGCGCGCAGAGCGGAATTCCCTCCCGCCACGATGCCCTCTCCGTAGTCGGCACAACACTCACCGTAGCTGGATCTGCCGACACATGCCTGGTCGACAAGACGTTGCGCGACGAGTGACACCCAAGTGAGGCCCCGTGAGTCATCCGGCTACTTCGCTCGCGGAATGACATCGCCGAGCTGGGCGTGCACGGCGTTTCCTGGGGCGTGCACGGCGTTTCCTGGGGGGCGTGCACGACGTTTCCTGATGACGCGACACAAAGGCGGGTCGATGACATGGAGATGGCTGCGTCGCATGCTCCGACGGCGACGCCGTCGACGTATTCGCGTCGTCCTCGACGGCCGGACGGCCCCACCACCTCGCGATTGAGCTCAGTGCAAGTCGCCAGGTGGACCGGACGAGAAACGACCGCGCTCAGACACGCGATGCGCCTCAGCATTCGTGCATTTGCCCAGCTGATCGGTGTGTCGGATCGCACGGTCTCCGTGTGGGAAAGGCGCGGCCGAAGTATCCGGCCATGCCCGTTCATGCAGGGCGTGCTGGACACCGCACTGCAACGCTCGGATCACGCCACCCAAGCACGATTCGTGCTTCTGCTGTCGGCACCGGCCACCGAAGAGCCGGTCGCACCGACCGGGCCGAGGATCACAGCGAGCAGCCGATGAGCAGCGGTTCCGGGTGCAGCACGATCCCGAACCGGTCGGCGACCCCGTCGCGCACCTCCCTGGCCAGCGCCAGCAGGTCCTCCGTGCTGGCCGAGCCGCGGTTGGTCAGCGCGAGCGTGTGCTTGGTGGACAGCGACACCCGGCCACCCGGGCCCGGGTGCCCCTTGGTGAACCCGGCCCGTTCGATCAGCCACGCGGCGGAGAACTTCACGGCGTCCCCAGGCGCCGGATAGGTGGGAATCCGCACGTCGCCGCCGACGACCTCGGCGATCCGCCGCATCGCCCTGTCCGCCTCGCCCGCGGGCAACACCGGGTTGGTGAAGAACGATCCGGCGCTCCAGGTGTCGTGATCGTCCGGGTCCAGAACCATGCCCTTGGTCCGCCGCAGCTGGAGCACCGCCTGGCGGACGTCCGCCGCAGGCACCCGCGCGCCCTGCTCGACGCCGAGCATGCGCGCCAGCTCCGCGAACCGGATCGGCCTGCTGAGCCCGTCGGCGTACAGGTCGACCGTGACCGCGAGCACCACGGCCTCGTCCGTCCCCTTGAACCTGCTGGTGCGGTAGCCGAGCGCCAGCTGCGACGGCTCCATCGTCTCGCGCCGGCCGGTGGCACGGTGATACACCCGCACCGAGTGCAGGAAGTCGCCCACTTCCCAGCCGTAGGCGCCGACGTTCTGGATCGGCGTGGCCCCGACCCGTCCGGGGATGCCCGACATGCACTCCAGCCCGCCGAAGCCGGCCTCCACCATCTCGGCCACGAAGGCGTCCCAGTCCTCGCCCGCGGCCACCTCGACCCGGACCCGGTCGCCGCCGCCGGAGCCGGGCGAGGTCACCCGCTCGATCCGCCGGCCTTCGGTGCACACCCGGATCACCGTGCCCGGGAACCCGCTGTCGGCAATCACCAGATTGGACCCACCGCCGAGCAGCAGCACCGGCTCGCCCGCGGCATCCCGCTCGGCCACCGCGGCGACGAGTTCGTCGTCGGTCTTGACCTCGAGCATGCGGCCCGCCGGGCCGCCGAGCCGCAGCGTGGTGTAGTCGGCCAGGGATGGGGACATGACCAGCAGGGTAATCTCCCGCCCATGGCACGCCCCCTGCAGCACAGCACGGAGTTCGCATACCCGGTCGAGAAGGTCCTTGCGGCCATCGCCGACGAGGAGTCGGTGCGCGGGCGATTGGCCGCCATCGGCGGACACAATGCGAAGCTTGTGGATTACCAACGGTCACCGGACGCCGTCCGTTACACCGTGCAGCAAGGCATACCGGCGGAAAAGCTGCCGCCTGTCGTGCGCAAAATCCACGCCGGTGACCTGATTGTTAAACGCACGCAGGAATGGCGGACGCGCGGCGACGGCACCGTGGTGGGCACCGGTTCGGCGCATGTGTCCGGTGTGCCGGGTTCGATCCAGGTGAACACCGCGCTCACCTCGCATGGCAGCGGGTCGAAACTGCAGGTCACGGGCCAAGTTCAGGTCTCGATTCCGTTGGTCGGCGGCAAGATCGAGCAGACCATCGCCGAGCAGGTGGTGCGCCTGCTGCGGCACGAGGACGCCCACGTCGCGCAGCAATTGGCCCACGCCGAGACCGGGTGAATCCCCTCGGGGACAACCCGGATATTGCTCCATTTCGGTGGTGACGGGAGTCGATTCGGGCCACCATCGAGACATGTTCGAGCTTCTTGATCAGTTCGTCACCCTGTTGCGGACCACCGTCGATTCGCCGTGGCTGTGGGTGCTGCTGTTCCTGATCACGATGCTCGACGCCGTCATCCCGTTCTCGCCGAGCGAGACCACGGTGGTCACGGTTGCCGTGCTGGTCAGCCCGCAGACCGAGCTGCTGCTGCTGGCCGTCGCGGTCGCGGCCATCGGGGCGTTCGTCGGCGACTGCGCCAGCCACGCCATGGGCCGGTTCGCCGGCCCGACCCTCATCGCCCGGTTCTCCCGGGGCGAGAAGGGCCGCCAGCGCATCGAGTGGGCGCGCGCCAAGGTGCATCAGCACGCCGTGATGTTGCTGCTGGTCGCGCGCTACCTGCCGGGTGGAAGGTTCGCCACCGGCGTCGCCACCGGCGGTATCCGGTACCCGTGGCGCAAGTTCCTGACCTTCGACCTCATCGGCACCACGATCTGGGCCGCCTACAGCGTGACGATCGGGTACGTGGGGGGCGCCTACTTCGCCGACAACCCCGGCAAGGCGTTGCTGCTGGCCTTCGCCCTGGCGCTGACCACCGTCGGCCTGATCGAGATCGGGCGCCGCATCTGGGCCCGCAGTCACGGCAAGCACGAACCAGGTGAGGACGTCGCCGCGACACAACCGCTCACCCCTGAGCCCGCGCAGCAGGACGCCTGCGCCGGCTGACCCGCGCCCGCTGCCGGATACGTGCCCGGCTTACAGTGGCCGAGTGCCAGAACGCCGTTACGTGATCACCTTCGGTTGCCCGGACCGCACCGGGATCGTGGCGGGCATCGCCACGTTCCTGGCCGAGGCGGGCGGATGGATCGTGGAGGCCGCCTACCACACCGACCCCGACACCGGGTGGTTCTTCACCCGGCAGGAAGTGCGGGCCGATTCGCTGCCGTTCGACGTCGACGAGCTGCGTGCCCGGTTCGAGCCCGTGGCCCGCTCACTGGGCGGTGACCAGGCGCAGTGGCGCATCGACGACACCGGCCAGAAGCGCCGCGTGGTGATCCTGGTGTCCAAGGAAGGCCACTGCCTGTACGACCTGCTCGGCCGGGTGGCCTCCGGTGAACTGGACATCGACCTGCGTGCGGTCATCGGCAATCACGACGTGCTCGCCGACATCACCCGCGCGCACGGCATCCCGTTCCACCACGTGCCGTTCCCGGCCGAGCCGGACCCCGAGGCCCGCGCGGCCGCGTTCGACCAGATCGAGAAGCTGGTCGACGAGCACGATCCGCACGCCATCGTGCTCGCCAGGTTCATGCAGATCGTGCCGCCGCACCTGTGCGAACGCTGGGCGGGCCGGGCGCTGAACATCCACCACAGCTTCCTGCCGTCCTTCGTGGGGGCCCGGCCGTATCACCAGGCGTACCAGCGTGGCGTGAAGCTGATCGGCGCGACGTGTCACTACGTCACGCCCGAGCTCGACGCGGGGCCGATCATCGAGCAGGACGTCATCCGGGTCAATCACGAGGATGCGGTGAGCGACCTGGTGCGCAAGGGCCGCGACATCGAGAAGGTGGTGCTGGCCAGGGGGCTGCGTTGGCACCTGGAGAACCGGGTGCTGGTGCACGCCGGACGCACCGTGGTGTTCTGACTCCCCGCCGGTCAGCCGTGCCGGACGAGCCCTTCAGCTCCGGCCAAGGCCCACAAGGCCGACGCTCGGGCACTGGGCCCCACTCAACGGCAAGCGGCCGCACGCCGACAGGACCTCGACGGCATGCCGGCATGCGGTCGCCGCTCACCCGCAGGAGCTCGACGCTCACCCGCAAGAGCTCGGCCACCGGCGGGCCCGTGCGGCTCACCCGGCCTGCCCAGCGTGGGGCGTGACACTGTCCACCAGGGCCCGGAAGTCGCCGACCACCTGATCGATCTCCTCCGGCACCGCGCTGAGCACCAGCTCGATCACCGCCCGTTGTTCCGGGTACTGCGGGTCGGGCACCGCGAGGAACACCTGGACCTGCAGCACGCGGCGCGGCGTGCCCTGCACGTCGGTGGTCAGCGAAACGATCTGGGTCACGCTCGGCGTCTGTTCGGCGTCGGTCTCGGTGCGCTTGACCAGCTCCGCGTCGGGTGCGGTCTGACGCAGCCGACGCAGTGACTCATCGACGTACTCGACCAACGAACGATCGCCGTTCAGCCGTTCGCCTGCGACGGTGATGTTGGCGACGAAGTCAGTGACTGTGACCGGCTCGGGCCGCAACGCAACGTAGGCCGCCTCCGGCGCTCCGACCTGTTCGGGCTCGGCGGGCCGCCAGTTCTGCGGCAGCTCGAACGCGATGGGCACGGGCAGTGCACTGCTCACGACGCGATCCTCCTGATTCGTCCCTCGCGCATTCTGGCAGGCCGTGATCGTCTGCATGCGGCACTTGCCGAACTCCGTGCCGGACCGTCGAGAATGTCCGCGGTGGCTTCCCGGCACAGCCCCTCGTCATGCCGGAAAGCCACCGCGGTCAGGCGCGTCGTGGGACAGGCCGACGGAACCTCGGCGCGGTGAAGTCCGTCGGAGCGACGCGCCCCATCGGGCGCGGGGCGTGCTGACGTGGCGCACGCCGTGCGGGCCCGAAACCGGTTTCGCGCCGTGCGGTGGGCTCCGGCGCCGCGGGGGCAACGCGGCGCCGGAGCAGGACCCCGAGAGGCCGGGCGCGGTCGGCCCATCGGGTTGCTCGCGGGCGACCGCACTCGGTCTCGTGCGCGGGACGGTGCCCGGCGCTGTTGTGAGCAACGATGCGGTCGGTCATCGGAAATGCCCCTTGTGCTGTCGGCGGCCGACGGACCACGAACGTCGGTACGCCGGAACGGACGGATGGCTCAGCTTGCTAGGCCAGGTGGGGTAAGGCGAAAAAGGACGCAGCTGTCCCGTCGGATCCGGGGCGAGGTCAATCAGGGGAGGTACACGGCAGCGCGGCGGTCATGACGGCGCGCGATTCCGGTGCGACTGCCACGGCGCCGATCCGGTGCAGCGGGTTGCTCGCCGTCGTCGTCGCGACGACGCCGAGCAGCTTCTTGCTCGGCGCGTCCGCGTGTGCCACCGTCGGCGACGAAGCGCCGCACGGCGTCGACGGCATCTGCTTCTCCATGGCGCCAACCGCGCCGTCCTGGCTCGACAGCGCCGAACCCGTCGACGCGCTACCGGCGGAACGTGCCAAGTCGGCCATGCCAGCCGCAGGAGCGCGGTCGTCGTGACGCTCGGCCCGCGCCGGCGAGCGCTCGCTCGACTGCGGCTTCTTCGCTTCTGGCCGCTCGGACGTCGTGACGGCCTTCTTCGTGACCGTGCGCACGGAGGACGTGGCCGGTGGTGTCTGCGGCTTGATCGGCACGGTGACGACCGGCTGCACCACCGGAATCGACGGCGCGGGATCGATGATGTCACCGATTCCGCTGCCGGGGCGGATGACGTTGCCCACTGTGTCACGCACGCCGCCGGTGACGGCGTTGACGGTCTCCGACACCTGCTTGACGGTGTCGTGCACCGTCTTGGTCACCGCACCGGTCGTCTGCTTGACGGTGTCCACGGCCGAATTCGCGATGTGCGACGTGGTCTGAGCCAGACCGCCGATGACACCGCCCAGCAGGCCGGGACGCGATGCGCTGGTGGCGGCGGTCGTGGCCTCCTTCGTGGCGGCTCCCCGGCTCACGGACTCGTCCTCGGAGCCGGGCTCGGCGGAGTTCCCGGACCGTGCCGGCTGCGCGGGAGAAGCGCTCGCAGGCCGCTCGACAGAGCCGAGCGAAAGGCTCGGTTCGTCGGCCGAAGCGGCGGCGGAGCCGACGACCAGCATCAGCCCCCACCCGGCAGCCGCCAGACCTGCGGCGACCGCGACACGGACCACAACGCGGGCGAGCAGGACCGACACGCGCGCGGCAGCCCTACGGATGCCGTCGGCCCACGTCGTCGAGGTCGCCGCGTTGACGTACACGTGCACGAGTGTTACATCCTGCACCCCTTTGATCCAGTCCCCCATGCGGCGTTTGGGCGGTTTGCCGGTAGTCCATCTCGCCCACCCACGACCATCGTGACCTGCACTGACACGCTCACAGACGGCTTCGAACCGGTAAGGAGGGGCGTGACCAGCGGATCGGCGGAACCGCGCGCGGCGGCGGACAGGTCGGCACCGCGCCCCGGCCTCGGCGAAGAACCCGGCGAACTTTTCGTCCCCCGCCACGGCGGGTGAGGCCGAACGGGTGTAGGGGCCGCTACAGCGAGCGCAATCGCTTGATGGCTTCGTCCAGCACGTCGTCCTGCTTGCAGAAGGCGAACCGCAGCAAGTGGTCGAATTCCGGCCCCTCGGTGAACGAACCCACCGGCACCGCGGCCACCCCGATCCGCTCCGGCAACTGCCAGGCCAGCTCGGTGGCGTCCGTGATGCCGAGCGGCCGGACGTCGGCACAGACGAAGTACGTGCCGGACGACTCGAGCACACCGAAGCCCGCGTCCGCCAACCCTTCCGACAACCGGTCCCGCTTGCGCTGCAGTGCCTGCCGATTCCGCTCCACCCACGGCAGCTCGTTGTTCAGCGCGTGCGCCACGGCGACCTGGAACGGTCCGCCGGAGACGAACGTGAGGAACTGCTTGGCCGCCCGGACCGCAGCCACGATCTCCGGCGTGCCGCAGGCCCAGCCGATCTTCCAGCCGGTGCAGCTGAACGTCTTGCCCGCGCTGGAGATGGTGACGGTGCGCTCGGCCATCCCGGGGAACGTGCCCAGCGGGATGTGCTCGCGGCCGGACGGCGCGTCGAACACCAGGTGCTCGTACACCTCGTCGGTGATGGCGATCAGGTCGTGCTCGACACACAGCTGAGCCAGGCCGGCGAGCTCGTCCCTGCCGAACACCGTCCCGGTCGGGTTGTGCGGGGAGTTGAGTACGACGGCCCTGGTCCGTGGGGTGATCGCGGCCCGGATCGCGTCCAGGTCCAGCCGGAACGTGCCGTCGGACTGGGCCAGCGAGACCACCACGCGGCGCGCTCCTGCCATCGCCACCGCTGCCGCGTAGGAGTCGTAGTAGGGGGCGAGCAGAATCACCTCGTCGTCGGCGTCGGTGAGCCCGAGCAGGGCGGCGGTGATCGCCTCGGTGGCTCCCGCGGTCACCAGCACCTCCGACTCCGGATCGAACGAGGTGCCGTACCGCTGCCGGTGCGCCGCGACCGCCTCCCGCAGTTCCGGCCTGCCCGGTCCCGGCGGGTACTGGTTCACCCCGTCGGCGATGGCTTGCCGGGCCGCGTCCAGCATGCCCGCGGGCCCGTCGGTGTCCGGGAAGCCCTGCCCGAGGTTGACCGATCCGGTTCGCGTGGCCAGCGCGGTCATCTCGGCGAACACGGTGCTTGCGAACGGCCGCAGCCGGGGTACCAATACCGGGTCGCGCATGACGATTGATCCTCGCAGATCACCGGCACGCGGGAACAGAGCGGGCAGACAAGCCGCGCCGGCGGCGACAATGACGGCCGCGCGGATGTTGAACCGGTGAGTCGCACGCCAGCAGCAACGAGGGAGCCACCGTGACGCAGACGGAACAGGCCGAGACCCTGACCATGGTCACCCGGCGCACACAGCTGGCCGAGGAGGAGAAGCGGCAGGGGCTGCGCCGCATGAAAGCGGTGGCGCTGTCCTTCCTGCTCGGCGCCGCCGCGGTGTTCCTGCTGAGCAGCTGGGCACTGTCGGCCGGTGGCGGGGAGTGGCTCGGCTACGTGCGGGCGGCCGCCGAAGCCGGCATGGTCGGCGCGCTGGCCGACTGGTTCGCGGTGACCGCGTTGTTCCGTTACCCGCTGGGCATCCGGATCCCGCACACCGCGATCATCCCGAACAAGAAGGACCAGCTGGGCTCCAGCCTGGGCGAGTTCGTCAGCACCAACTTCCTGTCCGAGCAGGTGGTGCGCCAGAAGCTGCGCAACACCGACCTGGCCAGGCGGCTCGGGCAGTGGCTGGCGAAGCCGGAGAACTCGGCACGGGTCACCAGCGAGGTCGCCACGGTGGTGCGCGGCGCGGTGACGGTGCTGCGGGACGAGGACGTGCAGGCGGTGATGGAGCAGGCGGTCGCCCGCCGGGTGATCGCCAAGGAGTGGGGCCCGCCGCTCGGCAAGATCCTGGCCAAGGTGGTCGAGGACGGCTCCCACCACAAGCTGGTCGACCTGGTGTGCGACCGGGCGTACGAGTGGGTGCGGGACAACCAGAAGACGGTGCTGACCGTGGTGATGGACCGGGCACCGTCCTGGTCGCCCCGGTTCGTCGACGAGCTGCTGGCGGACAAGGTCTACAGCGAGGTGCTGTCGTTCGCCTGGGCGGTGAAGGTGGACGCCGACCACCCGATGCGGCAGGCACTGGACCGGTTCCTGACCGAGTTCGCCAAGGACCTGCAGGTCGACCAGGAGACCATCGCGCGGGCCGAGCAGGTGAAGATGCAGATCGTCGAGCACCCGCGGGTGCAGGAACTGATCGGCTCGGCGTGGGCGACCGCCAAGGAGATGTTGCTGACCGCGGCCGAGGACCCGTCCAGCGAGCTGCGGCTGCGCCTGCAGCAGAGCCTGGTCCGGCTGGGCGAGCGGCTGTCCGGCGACGACCCGCTGCGCGCCAAGGTGGACACCTGGGCCGAGGACGTGGCCGCCCATGTGGTCGGCAACTACGCCGACGAACTGACCACGCTGATCACCGACACCGTCGAGCGCTGGGATGCCGACGAGACCGCGCGCAAGGTGGAGCTGCAGGTCGGGCGTGATCTGCAGTTCATCCGGATCAACGGCACGGTGGTCGGCGCGCTGGCCGGGCTGGCCATCTACACGGTCGCGCAGCTGCTGTTCTGAGACCGGAAAATCAGCTGCGGCTGTCGGTGCCCCGGAACACGATGGGCGGCACCGGTAAACCGACGAAGGAGTCGCCATGCCCGACATCACCGTCAGCTGTGTCGCTTTGGACTGCCCGGACCCGTACGCGCTGGCGCAGTTCTACGGCGAACTGCTCGGCTGGTCCATCTCCGCCGAGGACCAGCCGGGCGACCGATGGGTGACGCTGGTCAACCCGGACGGCGGCGTGGACATCTGCTTCCAGCAGGACCCGGAGTACCAGCCGCCCACCTGGCCGTCGAACGAGCGCGCGCAGATGCTGCACCTGGACTTCGACGTCACCGATCTGGAGACGGTGCAGGAACGCGCGCTGCGCCTCGGCGCCCGGATGCTGGACGACACGCCGAAGACGTTCCGCGTCTTCGCCGACCCGGCGGGCCATCCGTTCTGCCTGTGCTTCGACTCGACGGCAAACGGTCAGGGATAACGGGCGCCGCCGGCGAGAGTCCGGCCACACCTCGGCACCGTCGCGTTTGGCCTCCCGCGGCACAAGGAAATCCGGTACCGAGCACGGTGCTTGCAGTAGTGCTTGCGCCCGCTGCCCGTGTCGGCATCCCGCCGAAGTCTGATCGGCACGCGCATTTGCCGACGTCAGGGTCGGTCGCCGAGCGTCATGTGGCCCCACCCACGGTGGCTGAGCTCACACCGGATGGTTGCAAGCAAAGTGCTTGCAATTGCTAGCACATGGGCGTAGCGTGGGTGATGTCGCAAGGAGGTGGGCGGGATGCCTGAATCGACCAACGAGGGTCCGGGTGCCCGAACCGACGCGTCCGGCACAGCCGGCTCGCGGGAGTCCTCTTCCGGCAAGCCCATCGGCAGGGTGGCCGATTTCGGCCGGGACATCGGCCGGGACATCGGGCAGTACATCAGGCAGCAGCGCACCAACGCCAAGATCTCGCTGCGTCAGCTGGCCAAGCGCGCGGGTGTTTCCAACCCGTACTTGAGCCAGATCGAACGGGGCGTGCGCAAGCCGAGCGCGGAGATCTTGCAACAGATCGCCAAAGGGCTGCGTATCTCGGCCGAGGCGCTGTACGTCCAGGCGGGAATCCTGGACACCCCGAGCGGGGGTCCGGTGCCGGACGCGATCCGCGCAGACACCGAGCTCACCGAGCGGCAGAAGCAAGTACTGCTCGACATCTACCACTCATTCCGCCGGGAGAACGCGGCGAAGCAGGACCAGCACCGTGCTGAGTCCGACAAGAACGAGGAGTGATCTCAGCATGACCCGTCCGACCGTGACAGACACCAAGGACAACATCGCCAAGGTGCGCGAGCAGGTCAACAGCGCCTTCGAGCAGGTCCGCACGCCGCTGCTGGCCGCGCTTGGCGCGGGCAACCTGGCCACCAAGGCCGTCGTGGACACCGTGCACAAGGCGCGCGAGCGGGCCGGTGAGGGCCGCGAAGGCGTGCGCAAGACCATCGACGAGGCGGGCGAGGGCCTGCGCAAGGCCATCGACGAGGCCCGCAAGGCCGCCGAGGACCTGCGTGGGTCCGGCGACTTCAGCGAGCTGCGCAGCAAGCTGACCGCCGACGAGCTGCGCAAGCTGGTCGACGAGTACAGCGAGTCGGCGCGCAAGCTGTACGACAAGCTGGCCGAGGCCGGCGAGGAGGCGTGGGACCAGCTGCTGGCGCAGCCGCAGGTGCGCAACACCCTCGAGCAGCTGCAGGACGCGCTGGAGAAGGCGCAGGAGCGGCTGGAAGAGGTCGCCGGCGAGGCGCGCGAGCGCATCGACGAGGTGCTGAGCAAGGTCACCCAGCGCACCCGTAAGGCCACCGCGGCCGCGGAGCAGGCCGTCGACACCGCCGCCGAGGAGAGCGTCAAGACCGCGACCTCGGCCAAGAAGACGGCCAACGCCGTCGCGGCCGAGAACACCGCGGCCACCAAGCGGGCGAAGGCGAGCACCACCCGCAAGAGCACGACCCGCAAGACGGCCGGTTCCACCTCGGCCCGCAAGACCACGCGGAAGACCGCCGAGTAACAGGTCCGGTCACCACACCGATTCAGACCCCGGCGCACCTGGCATACGCCGGGGTCTGAGTGCTATTTGTGGAGGTCTGCAGCGTGACCCGAGCTGGCCATGGCTCCGCGATTCCAGGAGACTGGTGACGTGGCACCGCTTTCGTTGGACATCCTCTACATCATTCAGCTGGCCGGAATCCCGGTCGGTGTCTTCGCGTTCGTGCATGCCGCGTTGCAGCGCCCCGATGCCTATGCGGCGGCGGATCGGCTGACCAAGACGGCCTGGATGGGTCTCACCGGCGGTGGTACGGCGGCCATGGTCCTGTTCGGGGCGTTCGGCGTGGCCGGGCCCGGCCTGATGTTCTGGATCGCGGGGCTGGTCGCCGTGCTTGTCTACATGGTGGACGTGCGGCCGAAGCTCATCGAAGTCCAGCGCGGCGGGCGATGGTAAACGTTCAACCATGACGTGGACGATCGCCGGGACGCTGGACGTCCTGCCTGCGCTGGAGAACACGCATCTGCTCGCCACCCCCGTCGCGAAAGCGCTGCCCGAGGTCGAGGACGCGGAGCGGATCGGTGTCGCGGCCATCGACCGGGCGTTGGCGGACACGGCGGACTTCTGCGCCGCCTACTCCTCTCCGTTGGAGGCCTCCGCCAACTGTGTCGTGGTAGCCGGCAAGCGTGCCGGTGAAGTGCGCTACGCGGCGGCGATGGTGCTGGCCACCACGCGCGCCGACGTGAACACCGTCATCCGCAAGCGGCTGGATGTGCGCAAGGCGTCGTTCGCGCCGATGGCCGACGCGACTGAGCTGACCGGGATGGAATCCGGCGGTATCACACCGATCGGGCTGCCTGCGGGATGGCCGATCCTGATCGACGAGCGGGTGGCCGAAGCCAAGGAGTTGATCGTCGGCAGCGGGGTGCGCGGCTCGAAGCTGCTGGTGACCGGTGCCCAGCTGGCCGCGCTGCCGGGTGCCGAGGTGATCGCTGGACTGGCCAAGCCGGTGGCATGACCGCGCCGCTGGCTGGCCGCGCGGCCACGGTCTATCCGAAGCCGGACCCGCGCACCGGCGCGCCGCTGATGGTGAAGGTCTTCCACCGACCCTTCGATCAGCAGACCCGCGGTGAGATCGCGGCGGAACAGGCCGCACTCGCCACGCTGACCCACGTTCGCTCGATCCTGCCGTCGGTCTGCGAAGAGGTGCCCAACGGCTTCCTGGCCATCCGGATGCCGCGCTGCCCGCAGTCGCTGGCGCAGCAGGTGCGGGCAAGCGGACCGCTGCCGGTGGACCGGGCGCTGGCGGTCGCCAAGACGGTCGCGCTGGCGTTGGCGGCCGCGCACCGTGCCGGGGTGGTGCACGGCGCCGTCCACCCGCACAACGTGCTTGTCACCGCGCCCAGCCAGCAGGCTCCGGAGGTCGTACTGGCCGACTTCGGTGTGGCAGCGCGACGGACGTACGGCCAGCCGACGGGCGAGTACCTGGGGTTCACCGCACCGGAAACGCTGCGCGACGGAACACTCGACCAGCGCACCGACGTGTACGGGATCGGGGTCGTGTTGTACTTCGCGCTGACCGGCCGCTCGCCGTATCCGGTGGTGACGGGGGAGCCCGACGCCCAGCGCATTCTGCGCATCCTGAAGGACGGCCCGCCCACGGTGGAGCGGGACGACCTGCCCGCAGCGGCGCGGGAACTGATCGGCCAGCTGCTGGCGACCGAGCCGGGAAACCGTCCGGACTCCGCATCGGCCGTGGCGAACCGGTTGACAGTGCTGCTGGCCGGCGGCTCCCCGGAGCGGCCGGTGCACCGAGAGGGGCCGGTGCGTCGACCCGCCGGTCCGCCGGTGGCGGTGTTCCGGCCCGAGCGGAAGCGGCGGCGCGTGACCGGTGTCCGCGTGGCCGCGCTGGTGGGAGTGATCTTGATCGCCGGGATCCTTGCCGCCGTGCTGCTGATCGGGGACCAGGGTGCGCCACCGACAGCCCTGCCTGCCCCGCCGAGTGGTACGGAGAGCGAGCCGCCGTCCCGGAGTGATCGAGCCGGCGAAGTGGTGCGGCTGGCCGTGCCGACCGTGGCGGACGGGTACGTGGAGCTGCGCTGGAACGGACCGCCGGGCTTGGACTACGTGGTCTGGTTCCGCGAGGGCCGGTCGAGCTGGGAGCACCGGATCGCCAAGCGGCGGCAGGACATCCGTCTGCCGGTGAAGCCCGGCCGGGAGTACTGCTTTCGCGTGGAGGGGTCCTCGGTGGACGGCAGGTACACGAGCCGGCAACTGGGGCTGGACGGATCGAGCTGCGACTAGGGGTCACTGGCGTCCGACCGACAGCGGGGCCGGGGCCTGCTGCTGTGGTTGGTGATGTCCCTGTGGGTGATCTGCCAGGGTGCGTGACTTGCCAGGGTGCGTGCCAGGGTGGGTGACTTGCCGGGGGCGTCGCCGGCGCGAGTGGGCTTGCCGAGGCCCTGCTCACCGCCCAATGGGGCGTTTGGCTCGTGTGGGTGACGTTGCGCCGCTCTCTCGCGCGGGTCCGCTACGGGGTGCCTCGCACAGGTTCGTCACGGGACGCCTCGCGCAGTTCCGCAGCGAGGGGCACCTCGCGCGGCTCCGCTGCAGGGGCACCTCGCGGGTTCGCTGCGGGTGCCTCGCACAGGTTCGCTGTGGGGACAACTCCGATCGGCTCCGTCGCGCGCCTCCCCGCATGGCCCGTCCGCATCCACGGGCCGCCGCTCGCACCCTCGGGCGATCCCGTCCGCTTCCACAGGCAGGCCGCCCGTTTCCTCGGGCCAACCCGTCCGCGCCCACAGACAGCCCGTCCCCACCCACAGGCAACCGCTCGCACCGCTCGGGCGAGCCCATCCGCATCCTCGAGGCATTCGGTCCGGCGGCGGGCTGTGCACGCTTCTGGAGCTGCTGTCCAAGACCATCGGATCGACGGAAAGACCCCGCGTCAGGTCACAGGCTGCCCAGCAGTTCGTCTCTCGTGTGCAGGGCACACCGGGCGAGCCGTCCGCACCCTCGGCGGCCCGCGCTTCTCGAGCGGGTTCGCTTCCTCGAGCGAGTTCGCTGCGCAGGTATCGCCGACCAGCCCCCTCGCACGGCCCTGTCACCCACACGTACACCAGACGCATCAATTGCCACGACCGAGCGGGTTACCGGCTCCCCTGGGTGCCTTCTCCTTGGGCGGAAACAAACTCTTCAGGTCGAGCGCGGCACGCAGGCGTGCCCCCAGCGGGCGAGTCGCCAGCCCTCGCCGGACCAGCCGCACCGACGCCCACGCCTGATCCGCCGTCGCTTGCGTCACCGCGCTGCCGGACCACAGCGCGAAGTCGACCGCCTGCGCCAACGCCCGCACCCCCTCCACGGTGGCCTGCCCACCGATCCGAGCCGCAGCGGGCGCGAGGTCCCGTACCGTCATTCCCGGGCTGACCGGCACACCGTGCGCACGAAGCCGGTCGCGAACCTCGGCCCACGCCCCGACGACGGCACGCACCGGGACAGCTCGGCGACGCCGCACTGCGCGTATCCCCCGGACCACGGGCACCATCAGCCACGCCAGCAGCCCCGACGCCAGCACCGTCCCCAGGCCCACCGCGAGCGTCAAGGACCACGGCCAAGCGTCGTCCGCCGACGAAGCCGAATCACCCGGCTCGGGCGCCACCGGCGGGTCGGACAGCCGGCTGACGTCCTTCGGCAGCTCCGACCGCACCTGCTCCGCCACCCCGGCGAGCCCGGTCGGCCGCTGCCCACCCGCACCGGCTGCGCTGCCCACCGGATCCAGCGGGACCCAGCCCAACCCCTCGACCGCGACCTCCGGCCACGCCGTGGCCTGCGCGTTGCGGACCACGTACCGACCGCCATCGCTCGGCTGCCCCGGCCCGCGGAAACCCACCACCAAGCGCGCCGGGATGCCGCGGATTCTGGCCAGCATCACGTATGCGGCGGCGAACTGCTCCGTGGTGCCGCGCTTGTCCGGCCCGGTGAGGAAGCGACGCAGGTGAAAAAGGGTATGCCCGGCAGGCACGTTCTCCCCGGTCGCCAGCTGGTAGTTGTCCCGTAGATAGTTGGCCAGCACCAAGGCGGCGCGGAAGGTGGCGCGCAGCCCGCCGGTCGCTTCGTGCGCCAGCTCGTCGAACTCCGGCGGGATCGGCCCGAGCGGGCCGAGTTCGGCCAGGGCGTCGCCGTCCACGGCCGCATCGGCCAGCTCGGCCGCATCGACGGCTGGCTCCCGCCACGCGATCCGGTACCCGGCGAGTGGACCGCTCTGGGTCAGCAACGTGCCACTGGCCTCGTCGACGAAAGGACTGATGCCCTGCACACCGGACAACCGGGGCTGACTGGGCAGCCACGGCGCCAGCAACGCATCCAGCTGCGTGACCTGGGCGGTGCGGGCTGTGGTCGGCGCGGTCACCGCTGGATCCGGCTGCAACGCGGTGCCGAGCCGCCGGAACCTCCAGTCCGCGGTCCAGCTGACACCGTCGAATCGGTCCAGCACGGCGAGCGTCCACCGGTCGACCGGCGCATCCGCGACATAGGTGAAAGCGATCGCCTCCGGCTCTCGCACTCGCGCTGCCAAGGCGTCCAACGGTTTGGCCACCGAGTGCTGCACCACCGGGGCGACGACGGCGTCGCGCAGCGTCGTCGGTGGCCGCGCCAGCGGGCTTGTCACCGCAAGCAGCAAGGCACCGACGACCGCGAACACCACCACGGGCACGGCCAGCCCGGCGAGCACCCAGCGACGCGGACCGGCCGTGGGCCGGGTGACCATCAACAGCACCGCCGCCAGCAGCGCATAGCTCAGCCCGGCAACGACTGCGAGACCACCGGTGAGCGGAAAGAACGCCTGACTGACGGCCACGACCACCGCACTGGGCAGCAGCGCCACCAGCGGCGGCCGCACCCGATGCAACAGTTCCACGCCGAGCACTGCGGCCAACAGAACAGCCAGCGGAACGAACGTCACCACGTGCGGTTCGGCACGAGCTGGCCACGTCGACTGCAATGCCAGCTGCCACGAATCGGTCAGCCCGGCCAGCAGCAGCTGCAGCGTTCGCCCCGACGGGATTCCGGCAACCGTGGTGTCCGCCAGGACCGTCCAGACCACACCGAGCAACCCCGCGGCGATCACCAGCAGCGGGCGCACCGGGATCAAGCGGGGCAGGTGCCGGCACATCTCGTCGGCCAGGAAGGCCAGGACGAGAACGACGAACACGGGCAGCAGGAGCGCTTGCACCGAGAACACCGGGGCGAACAGCAAGCCACCCACGGCGGCAGCCCCGAGCACACAGCACACCGCCCGCCGATTGCGCAGGGCGTCCTGGGCCGGCTGCACCCCCGTCGGCAGCCCCGGCGAGCCCGCGCTGACCGCCGAACCAGGCCGTTCGTCCTTCCTCACCGGCGCACTCACACGACTACCGCATTCCACTCACGGATCGCCTGCTCGGCGTCCACCGCGGAGATCGCTTGCGCAGCGGGCAGGCCGGACAGCCGCTGCACGCCGATCCCGTCCCACCCGAGTCCGTGCTTGGCGACACCGATGAGCACCATGCGCGAGTACCGGTCGCGCACCGTGGACAACCCGCGGACGTCGCGCTGATCCACCCGGCCAGTGACCGCGACCAGCAGCCCGCCACCACCGGCACCCGAACCGGCCAGCGTCTTCGGCACGATCACGTCGCCTTCTGGCTCGTCGCTCTGGGCGACGTCACACAGGGCGTCGAGGATCCGGCGCAGCGCCGCCGGACCGCCAGGCGTGGCGACGTCGATGCCGCCCGGCGTGAGCAGCCGGCACCGATGGCCCGCCAGCGCGGCCGGCTTGACCAGCGAGGCCGCCACCTGCACCGCCTGTTCGAACTCGTCCGGGCGCAGCACCCGCTTACGGGTGTCCAGCAGCACGCTGAACCGAGGCTGATCCGGGTCGATGTAGTCGCGCACCATCAGCCGGCCGGTGTGCGCGGTCGCCTTCCAGTGCAGGTGCCGCACCTCGTCGCCGATCACGTACTCCCGCACGTCCCGCAGATCCGACGACCCGTGCAACGGCTCGTCGATCGCCCGGCCCTCGTGGTGGTGCCGCGGATACCCACCGACTCGTTCCCGCGCCGGGTAGGTCTTGGGATAGACCCGCAAGGTGGCCGTGTTCCCGGTGGCCAGCGGCCTCCGCACCACTCCGAGCGGGTCGACCCTGGCCATCTGCAACGGCCCGACGGTGATCCGCCCCCGGCGCTCGGTGGGCAGCTCGTAGTGGAAGGTCGCGGTGCCGCCCGGCGGCAGGGACGGCACCAGAACGCTGTGCTCACCGCCATGCTCGATCCGATCACGCGCCAGGAAGGCCGATTGCCGCCGTCGCGTCGGATTGGTGACCCGCAACGTGGCCAACGCGGGCCGGCCGCTCTCCACCCGATCCGGATAGACCTCGCGTCGTACTTCGACCCGCGGACGCCGGACGGTCGTGACCACGCCCGCGATCAACGCCCCCAACGCTGCTCCCGCCACCGCGCGCAGCATGGGCCACCCCGCCAGCTCACCGGCCGCATACAGGGCGATCGCGGAGATCAGCACGGCAACGCCCCGCCTGGTGAGGCGCACGGCAGGCAATCGCATGGCTCAGATCTGGTTGATCGCCGGAGCCGGGGTGGCCGCCAGCACCTCGTCGACCACTTCGGACGACGAGCGCTGGTTCAGCTCGGCGTCCGCGGTCAGCACCAGGCGATGCGCCAGCACCGGCTGCGCAACGCTCTTCACGTCGTCCGGGGTCACGAACGCCCTGCCCTCGGTGGCCGCCATCGCCTGGGCGGCCCGGACCAACGCGATCGAGCCGCGCGGGCTGGCGCCGTAGCGGACCGCGGCGTGCTCCCTGGTCGCCGCCGCGAGCCGGACCGCGTAGGAGACGATCGCCGGGTCCAGGTACGCCTGCCGGACCTGGACAATCGCCTGGCGCAGCGTGTCCAGGTCGACCACCGGCGCCAGCTCGTCCGGGTTGATCCGCGCAGTGTCGCCCATGACCACCCGCACCTCGGCGTCGTGGTCGGGGTAGCCGACGGCGATCCGCATCAGGAAGCGGTCCAGCTGCGCCTCCGGCAGCCGGTAGGTGCCTTCCATCTCGATCGGGTTCTGGGTGGCGACGACCATGAACGGGTCCGGCACCGGATGGGCCGTGGCGTCCACGGTGGCCCGGCGCTCGGCCATCACCTCCAGCAACGCCGACTGCGTCTTCGGCGTGCCCCGGTTGATCTCGTCGGCGAGCACCACGTTGGCGAAGATGCCGCCGGGGTGGAACTCGAACCGCTCGGCGTTCTGGTGGTAGACCATCACCCCGGTGATGTCCCCGGGCAGCAGGTCCGGGGTGAACTGGATGCGGTTCCACGTGCCGCCGATGCTGCGCGCCAGGCAGCGGGCCAGCGTCGTCTTGCCCAGCCCCGGCACGTCCTCGATGAGCAGGTGCCCTTCGGCCAGCAACGTAGCGATGGCCAATCGCACCACGTCCGGCTTGCCGCGCACCACGCGCTGCACGTTCTCGGCGATCAGCCGGTACACCTCGGCTACGCCCACGCGGTTCCTCCCTCGCCCTCCAGCTGCCCGACGTGCCCCGACCCTACTGACGTGCGGGCGGGTGATCACCACACCATTTCGTTCGACTTGACCTTCGTGCCGTCCGGCAGGGTCGCCACCACCCACACGGTGTGCCCGGTCCCCGCGTAAGCGAAGCGATCGGTGGAAGCCGTGCCGTCCTCGTCGATGACGATCGTGGCACCCGGGTTGTCGTAGTCCGGATCGCTGGAATACGGATCCAAGTGCACGCTGCTGCCCGGCTCGAATCCGGTGAACTCGATGTGCATCCACGCGCAGCCGGGGAGGTCGCCGCAGTACTCGTCGGTCGGCTCGCCCTTGGTCAGCACCAGCTTCGGGCCGATGACCTGCACGGTCGCGCCTCGGCCGCGCGGACCCCGGCCTGCCCGGTTCTCCCCGCTCGCGTAGAACGTGTAGCTGCCGGGCGGCAGGTTGCCGATGACCAGCTGCCGCGTGGCCGTGCCGCCGTTCGAGGCGGCATTGCACAGCATCGTGCGGCCTGCGCTGTTGCGTTGCCAGGTGACGCGGCACGTCACGTTCGGATCACCGCCACCGTCGACCCGCACGGTCAGCGTCACCTCACGGTCACCGGTCTGACGCGCGGAGACGACGTCGACGGTCGGAACGGCGCGCGGCGTCACTGCGCGCGAGTTCGCCTTGGTGCCCAGCCCCGCCGCGTTGCGGGCGGCGACGGTGAACACGTAGCTCCGGCCGTTGGTCAGCCCGGTGATGCGGGCGCTCGTGGCGTCCGCCGACACCGTTCTCGACCCGCCTGCCCACGTGATCCGGTATCCGGTGATCGCACCACCACCGGTGGACCTCGGCGGCGACCACGAGACCACGGCCGAGGCGTTGCCCGGGCTCGCCGAGACGTCGCGCGGTGCGCCCGGCGGCGTCGCAGGCTTCGGATCGGGGAGCACGTTGCCCTCGGGCCGGTCGTCGACCGACCGATCGGATGCGGACGGCTGCTCCTGCTGCCGCCGGGGCCGTTCCCGATCGGTGCGGTCGGGTCGGCGGCTGGGCGCCCGGTCCACGTTGCGATCGGCGGTGCGGTCCTTCGCCGTCCTCTCTCCGTCACCGTTCGCACCGGTCAGGTCGACGTCCGCGACCTTGCCGTCGTGATCGACCACCAGGACGTGATCCCCACGCTTGCCGTCCGCGTAGACCCGGCCGTCCTCACCGGTGATCAACGGCTGCTCGCGGTCGGCAGGCTCGCCGGGCAGCTGCTGCCTGGCGATCTGCCGTCCGTCACCGCCGTACGTCTCGACCGTGTTCGACGACCGATCCAGCAACGCCACCGCATCACCGGTGGACGCCGGGCCCTCGTAGTCACCCCCGGCCAACGGCACGATCAGCGGCTGCTCGGGCCGCCCGCTTCTGGTCAACGGCTTGGCGTCGACCAGCACCAACCGCTTGGCCTGGGGGTCCAGCACCGCCACCCGGCCGTCCACGTCCCGCGGCGCGACCTCGACTTCGGTGGGCACGTCCACGCCCATCGGCACCCCTTCGCCCAGGCCGGCTGGCCCGAGCGGGTGCACGCTGTCGGTCGTGGTGTCGACGAACGCTGGCCGGTCGGCGACCACGGTGAGCTTCCCGCGGTGCCCCTCCGGCACGCTGACCGGACAGCTCACCAGCCGCGCGTCCTTGGCCAGCCAGCACAGCAGCCCGTTGTCCACCCGCAGCAGCCACAGCGTGCCGTCGCTGGTCACCACCGGGTCCGCCAGCGGGCCACCTACGTCGATCGGGCCGCCGTCGGCGCCGAAGCGCATGATCCGGCCCGCCTGCCGGTACACCGCGTACGGCCCGCCGTTGGCCTCCAGCATCACCGGCGGCTCCGGCGACACCGACGGCCGGACCCCGGCGACGCTCATGTCGGCCTTGCCGAACTCGACCACGTGCTCCTTGCCGACCACGTACCCGCTCTTGTCGCCCTGGACGACCTGGCTGTCGGGGTCGGCCATGCCGTTCATGTCGACCTCGGCGTCGACGGCCTGGCTGGCTCCGTCGACGTGATACACCGTGTCGGTGGCCTCGTGGTAGACCCAGTGGCCGGATGAGAAGAAGTGCAATCCGTGCAACGGCTTGGCCGCTCCGCTCAGCGCCACGACCACGGCCGCGACGCACGCCAGGACCAGCACGACGACCGGCACCCGGCTGCGCCATCTGCGCTGAGTCGTGCCAACCTCCCCGGACCGCACGTGATCAGCGTAATTCATCGGGCTCCGAAACCGTCCAGCCGCGAACCGGGCAGTGGCACCAAGCTGTCATCGCACAACCGGAGACAAAACAACACATCACCGAGTAGCCGGTGGCAAAACCAATTCGAAAATTGCTCCCCCTTGTTCGGCGTTGTATACGCTCAACGTGCCGCCGTGCGCCAGCGCCACCCAGCGCACGATGGACAGCCCGAGCCCGGACCCTCCGCTGGTGGTGAACCGGTCGAACGCCGACTGCGCCACCGCCGGATCGATGCCCGGGCCGCTGTCGGCGATGGTGACCCTGCCGTTGGCCACCGCGACGTGCACGATCGCCTTCTGGCCCGGCAGCCTGCCGTAGCGCAGCGCGTTGTCCAGCAAGTTGGTCACCGCCCGCTGCAGCAGCACCGGGTCGCCGTGCACCATCGTCGGCGCGGCGGTCACGGTCACCTGGGCACCGTCGGCCGGAGTCTCCTCGACGACGCCGGTCACCAGCTGGTCGAGCCAGATCGGCTGCATGGTCAGCTGCTCGACGCCCGCCGCCAGCCGGGCGCGCACCAGCAGCCCGTCGATGATGCCGCCCATCCGCTTGGCCAGCCGGACGGTCCGGGAGAGCAGTTCCTCCCGCTGCTCCGGGTTGCGCTCGGCGGCCTCGGCCAGCGCCCGCAGCGCGGCCACCGGCGTGCGCAGGTCGTGCGCTGTCTCGGCGAGCAGCGTCTCCTGCTGTTCCAGCGCACCGGCCGCAGGCCGGATCGCCCTCCCGGCCAGCAGGTAGCCCGCCACACCCACCACCCCGATGAGCAGCACGCAGCCGCCGACGATCAGCAGAACCATGCGATCGTGCCGGGCCGCCTCGGGTTCCGCGTCGGCAACGGAGACGACCGCGCCGACGTACGGGCCTTCGGTGTCGGTGCGGAACCGTTCGGCGGCGAACCGGACGGTTCGGTCGTCGGGCGTGGTGGCGTAGCCGACCTGCATCCCGTCGGCGACGACGGCCCGTCGCGCGATGTCGGTCATCAGCTCCGCCGGCACGTCGACGCACTGACGGGCACTGTCGTGACGGGTGAACGCCTGGTCCGCGGGGACGACGGCGAACTGGGGACATGTGTCGTTGAGCGGGTCGTTGATCACCCGCTCGAGCAACAGGCTGTCGTCGGCGACGCCGAGCGCGCGCAGCACAGCAGTGGTCACCCTGGTCAGCTCGGCGTCCAGGCGCTGCCTGCCCTCGTCCGCGTCGGCCTCGATCAGCAGCAGCGCCAGCACGATCACCGCGACCGCGTTCATGGCGGTGAACAGGGCAGTCAGCAGCCAGCGCAGACGGCGCAGGCGATCCGCGGCGCTTCTCATACCGTTCGGTCGCTGGTCATCGGATCCTCGCGTCGCCCACGGACATCTGTTGCCGAGGTCTTCCGCCGACGGCTCCGGCGCAAGACCACCTTGCCCCGCAACGCTAATGCGTGGAGTGAGCTTAACCGGATCGAACGCCGCGACATGGCAGCAAACGGCCGCTGCCGCGCCAGGCGCCCGAGCACGCCCACCGAGCGGGCACTGTGGCACTGACCCACCACGAGGGACGCGGCTGCGCACCGGGCACCCCGACCCTGCGACCGGAACCGCTGACCGCCACGAAGAGACATGGCCGCTGCACGCCGGGCACCCCGACCCTGCAACCGGAACTGCTGGCTCGCTGCGAGGGGACACGCCACTGGCACGAACGAGTGGTTGTGCGAGCTTGACACTCGCTCGAACGGAGTAACGCGCCCTTGCCACCCCGGCCCGGCGGTACTACTGCCGGTATTGCTTTCGAAACGTCCCGGACATGCCAGGAATCACCCAGCAGACTGACCGTACGGTCAATTTTCCAGGCTGACCGCCCGGTCAATTATCACGGCCGATCTCGCCGCGACGAGCCTACTGTCGAGGGAGATCACGAAATTCTGCAGGCGTATGACTGGCGAAACTCGCCCCGGCGAGGTAGACATAATTGTTCACTCGGTTCGACGATTCGAGGAACTCGTACCGAGAACGGGCGTCATACGACCACTGTGAGGGGCGTCGCCTGACTGCCGGCCTCGGCGGATCCACGCGGCAGCAGCGACGGGAGGAGGGACTATGAAGGTCAAGGACACCAGGCCCAGCGGCCAGTTGCACCGAGCGCTCGGACCAGCGAACGGGTACCCGAACGGGTCGTCGACGGCCAAGCGAACGGTCACCGTGGGGGTGGTGGAGACCGTTCCGCTGTACCGGGACGGCCTCACCGCGCTGATCGAGCGCACCTCATGGGCCAAGGTCGCCGCGCACTCGGCCAGCCAGCAGGGTGCACTGCTGATGAACGAGCAGCTGACGCCCGACATCGTGCTGCTCGACTCCGGCCTGGCGCCCAACGCTCATCTGGTCGAGCTACTGACCGCGCACAAACTCCACGCACGGGTCGTGGTGCTGGTGCGCGACGCCGACCGCAACCCGCGCTACCTCGCGTCCTGCATGCGTGCTGGGGCGCACGGCGCGGTGCCACGGACCGCGGAACCGCAGCGTGTCCTGGAGGCGGTTCGGCAAGCTGCCCGCGCCCATCGGTATCTCGACCCGGCGCTGGCCTCGCTGGTCACCCATCCCGAGGCCCAGCCGCCCGCGCAACGCCGCGCCGGCGACGGTGAGGCGCCGCCTCCTCGCGTCCCCCTGTCGCGCCGCGAGTACCAGGTCATGCAGCTCATCGCCGAGGGCCAGGAGAACGCGGCCATCGCCAAGGAGCTGTTCCTGTCGGTGGAGACGGTCCGGACACACGTCAAGAGCATCCTGCGCAAACTGTCCGCACGGGACCGCACGCATGCGGTGTCCATCGCGTTCCGCACCGGGATGCTGTCCATCTCACCGGACGCCGCCCGGGACGACGATCTGGCGGCACCGACCACGCCGACCCGCCCCGTCCGGCGCTGACCCCGACTCGGGCCGACCAGATCCCGGTGGGCCCGGTCGGCGGCGTGTCGACGGGCCCGCGGGTCGCCGCGGCCAAACCACCGCGGTCGGTCGGCGTGGCTAATCGAAGAAGAGGTGAAAAACGCACCACCACGTCTTGCCGTTCACTGACAGCCTGGACACCATGAGCGCGCCGTCCGCCGGCTTCC
Organism: Thermocrispum agreste DSM 44070; assembly: GCF_000427905.1. Taxonomy (GTDB): domain Bacteria; phylum Actinomycetota; class Actinomycetes; order Mycobacteriales; family Pseudonocardiaceae; genus Thermocrispum; species Thermocrispum agreste. The sequence continues at coordinate 129,483 of NZ_ATYX01000008.1, forward strand.
CGCCGAGCGTGCCGCGCACCAACCGCGTCGCGTGCGCGGGGCTCGCTTGGGTCACCTGACCGAGGGTCAGCTTCGCGTCGTCGTCGAGCAACTTGGCCAGTCCCCCACCGATGATGCTCGGGCATTCCAGCCGCAGCACGCTCTGGTCCCTGTCGTTGATCTTCCGCACGACCCTCTTCATGAACTGGTCAGCGGCGGGCGGCACACCGCCTTGCCACCGTTCGTCCGGCTCGCTGGTCTTGCTCGGCTGCGGCGGCTTGAGCGGGGAAGGACCTTCGAAGGTCACTGCGTCCCAGCACACGGTCCCGCCTTGCTCCTCCACGTGGACCTTGAGCACGGTCCTGTCCTGTGCGGTGGACAGCCTCATCGAGGCCACCACGAAGTGGTCGTTGTGCTTGAGGATCCGGAACAGCGTCGCCGAGCGGATCTCCGGCACGATGTCGATCGTGCGGTCCACCGTCGAGCGCCGCTTCGGGCACGCCACCTTCTTGAGCGCTGCGGTGTCCTTGCGGTTGAGTCCTTCGGCGATCCGGAAGACGAGACGTTCCCCAGGGGATGTCTGCGGGCGCTTGGTCGGCGCGATTCGCTCAGTGCCGCCCGCGACCGCCCGCTGATCCTCGTCGCCCGACAGGAAGAATCCAGGCGCGAGGAATCCGGTGACACCGACGATGCCGAGGATGACCACCACCGCGACGATGCCGACGATGCGGGGTGGTCGATCTCTTGACGGGCGGGGGAACCGGCACGGGCGGTGCCGCCGGGAGATGCTGCTCGCCGGGCGTGGTGGCTCCCTGCTGCGAGGAGCCTGCCCCTTGCTGCCGTGGGTCGTGCGGAGTCGTCATGGTCGTCCCATCACTCGATGACACCTGCCGGACTCGATGACACTTGCCGGCGCGTGTCGCCGTCTGGTCCTCACCGACACCGACCCACCCGCGTCCCGTCAGGTTGGGTCTCCGCCGTCGGCGCCGGGTGGAATGCCGCTCATGATGGCGCGACGCGGCCCGACCGGGGACAGTGCGGCGAATTTCACCCGGACGGACTACCTCGATGCCCGGACGGGTCGCGTCACGCCGACCACTTGCCCTAGTTACCGGCAGGTAATATCCTCGGAGTTACCGGCAAGTAATAGCCCGCAACGCGGCACCACGCACGCGGAGAGACGAATCCGGAGCCACGACATGGGCCACTACAAGAGCAACGTCCGCGACCTCGAGTTCAACCTGTTCGAACTGCTGAGGATCCAGGAGTACCTGGGGAAGGGTCCCTACGCCGAAGCTGACTCCGACACCGCCCGCGCGGTGCTGACCGAGGTCGACAAGCTGGTCTCGTCCGACGTCATCGCCCAGGCGACGGTGGACACCGACCGCAACCCGCCGGTGTTCCACCCGGACAGGTTCGACGTGACCATGCCCGAGTCGATGAAGAAGGCCTACCGGGCCACCCTCGAAGCGGGCTGGGACCGCATCAACCTGCCCAGTGAGCTCGGTGGCTTCGGGATCCCGCCGTCCGTGGCGTGGGCGGTCGCGGAGCTGTTCACCGGCTCCAACCCGGCCCTGTACTTCTACCTGGCGGGCAAGACGTTCGCAGGCATCCTCTACGAGGTCGGCAACGAGCAGCAGAAGCGCTGGGCGGAGATCGCCATCGAGCGCGACTGGGGCGCCACCATGGTGCTCACCGAGCCGGACGCCGGCTCCGACGTGGGCGCCGGCCGCACCAGGGCGATCAAGCAGCCGGACGGCACCTGGCACATCGAGGGCGTCAAGCGCTTCATCACCGGCGCCGCTCAGGACGACATGACCGAGAACATCTACCACCTGGTGCTGGCCAGGCCGGAAGGCGAAGGCATCGAGCCGAAGCCGGGAACCAAGGGGCTGGGCCTGTTCTACGTGCCGATGTGGCACCACGACCCGGAGACCGGCGAGCTGACCGGCGAGCGCAACGGCGTGTTCGTCACCAACGTCGAGCACAAGATGGGCATCAAGGGCTCGACCACGTGCGAGCTGACGTTCGGGCAGCACGGCAAGCCCGCGGTGGGCTGGCTGGTCGGCGACAAGATCGACGGCATCGCGCAGATGTTCAAGGTGATCGAGCACGCGCGGATGATGGTCGGCACCAAGGCGATCTCCACGCTGTCCACCGCCTACCTGAACGCGCTGGAGTACGCCAAGGAGCGCATCCAGGGCGCGGACATGACGCAGATGACGGACAAGACGGCGCCGCGGGTGCCGATCACCCGTCACCCGGACGTCCGCCGCGCGCTGATGACGATGAAGGCGTACGCGGAAGGCCTGCGCGCCCTGTACCTGTACACCGCGTCGTTCCAGGACAAGATCCGGCTTGGTGAACACCAGGGCGAGGACGTCTCGCTGGCCAAGCGGGTCAACGACCTGCTGCTGCCGATCGTCAAGGGCGGCGGCTCCGAGCGGGCGTGGACGCTGCTGGGCACCGAGGCGTTGCAGACGCTGGGTGGCTCCGGCTTCCTGCAGGACTACCCGATCGAGCAGTACGTACGGGACGCCAAGATCGACACCCTGTACGAGGGCACCACGGCCATTCAGTCGCTGGACTTCTTCTTCCGCAAGATCGTGCGGGACAAGGGCCAGGCGCTGACCTACCTGGCCGGCGAGATCACCAAGTTCATCGAGGCCGAGTCCGGCAACGGCCGCCTCAAGCAGGAGCGGGCCGCGCTCAAGCAGGCGCTGGAGGACGTCCAGGGCATGCTCGGTGCGATGTTCGGCTATCTGACCGAGGCGCAGCAGGACCCGAAGAACCTGTACAAGGTCGGCCAGCACACCGTCCGGCTGCTGCTGTCGGCGACCGATCTGCTGGTCGGCTGGCAGCTGCAGCGCCAGGCCGAGGTGGCCATCGCGGCCCTGGACAACGGCGCCGCGGACAAGGACAAGCCTTTCTACCAGGGCAAGATCGCGGCGGCGTCCTTCTTCGCCAGCACCGTCCTGCCCGAGCTGTCGGCCCGGCGCAAGGTGGTCGAATCGGCGGACAACACGCTGATGGAGCTGGACGAAGCGGCGTTCTGAGGACCACTCGCTCCCGCGGCGTGACAGGTCGGCGGCGGTCCCGGCACGGGGCCGCCGCCGTCGTCTGTCGGGAGAGCCCACCGCTTGCCGGTCCCGGCCACCCCCGGCAAGCAACGAACTAAGCCACAGACACCAACCGACGCCTGTCAGGAAAGCCCACCGCCTACCGATCCCGGCCACCCCCGGCAAGCAACGAATTGGGGCACGAGCGCTAACGAGTTGGCTTCCACCGCCCGTTCAGGTCCACCTGGAGCACTCTCGAATCGCGAGCGCGGCCAAGTGGTGGGACAGTTTCGGACAAAGCTCGTTCGGACTCGAAGCGAGGAGAAGTCATGGCAGACACCTACACGCTCGCTGCTAGCTTCAGCGAAGCGCTCGGCAAGGCGTTCGACGGGTGGGGCATCTTCGGCTTTCTCATCACGGGCATCATCCTCGGCTTGCTCGCCAAGCTGGTCATTCCCGGCGACCAGGGCATCCCGCTCTGGCTGACCATCATCTGCGGCATCCTGGGCGGCGGCCTCGGCAACGTGGTCTACGCCCTGTTCGGCGGCTCGGACACCGCGGGTTTCGACTGGCTGCGGCACGGCCTGCAGCTGGCCGGGGCGGTGGTCGTGGTGCTCATCGCCGCTGCTGTGTACCCGAAGTCACGCGGGCGCACCGCTGCCTGACACCCGCCGACGCACGGGGAGTACGCGTCGACCGGACGGTCCGCCCTCAGGCCGTCTGCTGGAGCCACCTGGCCCCGGCAGGCGGCCTGACGGCTTTTCGCCTACCGACGAGCACCGGTCACTCACCGGCAGGAGCTTGGCCCCACACAGCGGCAAGCGGCCGACCGCACGCCGACAGGACCCCGACCGCATGCCGGCGACGCAACGACCGTCCGCTCCGATTCGCGGCCGCGGAAGCGGGTCCTTCCCGGCTACCGGTACCCGCACCGGGCCGCTCGGCGGCTTCTCCGTCCACCACCGCCCGGGCCCACGCCGACCGGATTGCCCGCTTCCGTGCGGACGGGCTCAGGTCAACCGTCAATCGTCGTCATCGTCCCGCTTGCCGCACACGATGGTCGGCTTCGGGTTGTAGGTGACCGTCCTGGTCTCCCTGCGCACTTCCCGCCCGGTGTTGATGTCGTACAGGATGCGGGTGTCAGTCGCGGTGAAGCCGGGGATGCCGGGGGACGGCTCACAGCTGCTGCCGTTCACCCGCTGCGTGCCCGGCTGCTTGACGTTCGTCTTCGGGCCGGTCACCGACTCCACCCGGTACCGCTTGGTGCCCCACAGCTTCACCGTGATGCTCTGCGGCGTCCAGTGCGTCTGGATGGCCACGCCGGTGTCCGAGTCGTTGGTGATCTTCAGGTCGATGCCGCCACCACCGGGCGCCTGGAACACCGTCGCCTCCCGGGCGATCGGGTAACGGCTGATGTAGTAGCTGTGCTCCTTGTGCCCGGCGTCCTTCAGGCCGGCGAAGTACGCCGCGTTGTACAGCGTGGTGGCGAACTGGGAAATACCGCCACCGACCGCGCGACCCGGCACGCCGTTCTGGATGATGCCCGCCTCGACGTAGCCCTTGTCCGCGGTGCGCGGGCCGGTGTATTCGTTCAGGCTGAACGTCTCGCCCGGCTTGATGATCGCGCCGTCGACCTCGGCGGCCACGGTCCGGATGTTGATGCCCGAGTCCGGCGCGAACCCACCCGTGGTGAACTCGCCGATGACCTCCTTGATGCCCAGCTTCTTCGCCTCGGACGTGGTCAGATCGGGCTTCTTGGTGGCGTAGCTGACCTTGAGCACCCGGCCCTCGGTCTTGGTGATCACGTCCAGGTACGGCCGGAACGTCTTCTTCCAGTCCACCTTCCGGCCGTTCTTGGCCGGCTTGACGGTCGGCTTGCCGCCGGTGAAGACGATCTCCGCGTCCTGGCCTTCCTGCTCGGTCGGCTTCAGCGCGGGCTCCAGCGCCTTCTTCAGCACCTCGCGGTCCACCAGCGCCTTGAGCGAACCGTCCTCCTGCGGCTTGAACTCGAACGCCTCGCCGATCTGTTTCGGGGTGAGCGACGTGCTCACGCCGTCGCCCTGCACCTCGATGGGGGCGGCCACGGCGGGTTTGGCCAGCTTCTCCAGCGTCGCCCGCACCCCGTCGGGGGTGGCCTTCACCGGCTGCACGTCGACGTCGAGCCGGACACCGCCCAGCTGCAGCCAGGTGTCCTCGATGGTCTCCACCGCCTGGTCCACCGAGCGCAGCTGCTGGCCCTGCCGCGGTGGCACCGCCACCGGCTGCACGGCGCCGTCGGTGCCCTCGATCTCCTTGAAGGTGATGTTCCCTTCCCGCTTGCGGTGGTTGATCTTGGTCTTGGCCAGCCGCTCCACCGCCTTGCGCAGCGTCGGCCGGTCCGACTTGCCGACGATGCCGACCTCGCGGGTCTCCCAGAACGACGTGAGCCTGGTGATGGGGTTCCACGGCTGCTTGCCCGCCTGCTCCAGGGTGGCCTGCCAGTCCACACCGAGCCCCGACTCCGCCGGGTCGAGCGTGGTCTCCACGTCGCCGGCCTTGACCGTCACCGGCTTGTCGAAGCGCGGCTGCAGCTCCTGCCGCAGTTTCTCCTCGGCCGCCGTCCGGCTCAGGCCGCCGACGTCGACACCGGCGACCGTGACGCCACGCGGCACGTCGCCCCAGCTCACCACCATGTCGACGACGTAGGCGACCATCAGCACGCCGAGGGTGGCACCGGTGACCAGCATGGCCCGACCCAGCCCGCTGCGCAGCTTCCGGCGCGGCTCCTCTGGCTCGTCGTCCGCGCGGTAGATGCCGTGCGCCACCGGCTCACGCTGGACGGTGGGCTCGTCGAACAGACCGAGGTCGTCCGGGGCCTCGCCGTCCGGGGCCCGGTCCGGATCGAATCGGGGGAACGCCTCCGTCGCGCCCGCGGCCATTTCCGGCATGCGCGACTTGGGCAACGCTTCGGTCGCGCCGTCGTACCCCCGGTCGTTCGGCAGGTCCCCCCATGTCTCCGTCGCACCGTCGGGTGCCTGGCTGGAGACCGCGTGGTAGATCTGCGTGGCTTCGTCCGACCACTCGGTGCCGCGGCCCGCTGATTCGCTCGGCCACCCCGCACCGCGCCCGCCGGACGCAGCGCCGGCTCGATCCGGGCCGTAGGGGGCCGCGGGCCCTTGCTCGGGGTAGGCGGACGGCATCGGGCGATGGAACCGCGTCGGCTGGCCGGCGTCGTGCCCCGGCGGCAGGTGGCCTCGCCCGCCGGTGTCGTCGATGCGCCCGGACAGTGCACCGGACGAGGTGTCCAGCTCGCCGGCCAGGGCGTCGTCGAGGCTGCCCGAGACGCTCTCCCGCTCCTCGCCGCCAGACGGAGGACGACCGGTGTCAGAATCCCATGTCGGCCAGTTCTGCTGGTCGTCGGCCACGTTTTCCTCCGTATGCCGCTACAGGTACAGCCCGGTCCCGTGCTCGGTGCGCTCGCTGGCGATGGCGTGCACGTCCCGCTCGCGCATGACCAGATAGGTCTGTCCCTGGATCTCCACCTCGAGCTGGTCGGCCGGATTGAACAGCACCCGATCGCCGACCTTCACACTGCGGACATTGTTGCCCACGCCGAGCACATCCCCCCAGGCGAGGCGGTGTGCGACCTGCGCCGTCGCGGGGATGACAATGCCGCCGCTGGAACGTCGCTCCCCTTCCTCGCCCGGTTGCTTCACCAGCACCCGGTCGTGCAGGAGCTGAATCTCCAGTTTGTGATCGTCGTCAGGTGACAAGGGCACTCCAGCATGGTACTTGTGTCTCGCCGGGCCTTCTGCTAGCGGGCTCAGCTTCGGTGCAGGGTGCGCGTGATGCCCGCGGCCACCGTGGTGGCCAGGATCCACCCCGCGGCGATGAACCCGGTGGCCACCCACTTGTCCACCCCGCTCATGTGCCAACGACCCTTGTTGCCCAGATCGACGATGGGCAGCAGCAGGTCGGCGGTGTAGAGCACCGGATTCCACTCCAGCCCGGTGTCGTCGGCGTTGACCAGGCACCGCGGCCCGCTGACGGTGAACCGCGGATCGTGCACGCAGGAGTCCGGCGTCAGCCAGAACCACAGGCTGCCGAGCACCAGCAGCAACACCAGCCAGCCGAGCGCGCGCATCGGTTTGTAGCCGTAGCCGACCAGCACGCGCTGCACCGTGCTCCACAGCGTGATGCCCGCGGCCACCGGGCGGGCACGGCCGCTGGCCAGCGCCTCGTAGCGGTACCGCTGCTTGAGCATCAGCACCGTCACCGCGTGCTCCTCGTTGCCTGCTGCCCGCAGGACGGCGGCGAGCTGGTCGTACGGCCCCGGCCGGTAGCCGTTCATCGCGTTGCGCAGCCACCACACGCGCCGCAGCACCTGCACGTTGTCGTCCAAGTCGATGGGCTCGGCCAGCGCGTCGTAACGGAAGTCGTCCACTTCCACCTTGCCGGTGGCCTGCCAGAGCGCTTCGTTGTCCTCGAGCGAGCCGCAGTGCGCGCCGCGCAGGATCACCCTGCCCTGCGGCGGCTTGCCCGGGGTGAGCTGGAACTCGTCGGCCGTCGCCCCTCCGGCGTCCAGTGCCACGACCGTGCGCAGCGACCCGAGCAGCGCGCCGTCCAGGGTGAGGATGCGGCCCACCCGTACAGCGTCGAGGTTCACGCCGCCGTCGGCGCGCATGACCTCGTCGGCGAACCTCGCCATGACCAGGTCACGGCCGACGGTGGCAGCGCGCATGCCGACCGAGAAGTTGCGATGACCGTGCACCGCGGGGTCGGTGAACGCCGTTCCGGAGAAGCGAACCGACCCGCCGACCTGGGCGCCCTGCAACTGCACCGTGCCACGCACCCTGGCGTTGACGATCTCCACGTTGCCCGCCACCACGGCACGGCGGGCCAGGAACACCATCCGCCTGGGGTGCCGCAGCTCGGCGTTCCTGGCCAGCACGTTGCCCCCGACCTTGATGTCCGCCAGCCGCAGCTGGCCGCGGGCTTGCAACCTCGCGGCCTGCAGGTCGCCGCTGATCTCACTGCCGTCGAGGTGAATCGCCCGGTCGTAGTGCGGTTCCTGCTCCCGCCGCTCGGCGACCACGGTGGCGTCGCTGAGCCGGAACGACCCGCCCACCAGCGCGTTCACCATCCGGACGGTGCCGTAGGCGGCCAGCCGGTCGGCGACCAGGTTGCCCTCGACCCGTAACCGGTCACCGACCAGTGACGGCCACGGGTCGATGGACGGATCACCCGCATACGCGCCGTCCCGCCACTGTTCGATTCCGATGCCGGAGAAGTCGCCGGGCGTCTGACCGGTGATCCGGGCGCCGGACAGCCAGAAGTCGCCGTCGATGGTGGCACCGGGAACGAACAGCATGCCCTCCGCGGTGAACTCGCGCGGCTGCTCGTTGCGGGCCGCCTTGCCGGGGTCGCGCTCGCACAGCAAACTGCCGCGCACGTGGACGCCGGTGGCGTTCAGCGCGATGCCCCTTGGGTTGCGCAGCTGCGAGCCGGAGAAGATCACGTCGCCGCCGCTGGTCATGCCGGACAGCCGCACCTCGCCGCTGGTCACCATCCGGTAGGCGGTGACCGCACCGGCCACCCGCAGGCGATCGGCCTGGATCGCCTTGCCGTGCGAGTGCCGGACGGTGCTTCCGGTGAGCACCACCGAGCCTTCCACCACGGCGTCGGTGAGCACCACGGCCGCATCGGGCACCCCGGGCTCGGCCGTCTTCGGGTTCATCGTGAGGCTGGTGCCCGGCTCGGTGGCGTGTTCGGCGGGAGTCATCCGCACTACGCAGCGGTGCAACCGTAGATCGTTGCGGCAGCGCAGGTTACGGCCGCGCAATCCGGGCAGCACGCAGTCGGAGAAGGACAGCCCGAGCAGCTGGGACTCGCGCACGTCCGGACGGTGCTCGAACAGGCAGCGCTCGAAGTGCAGCAGCATGTCCAGCACGGCACCGCGCAGGTTCAGCACCCCGGTGATGTACTTGCCGACCACGCGATAGGTCGGCGTGCCCGCGGACGAGCCGCGCCTGCGCCACCAGCTGTCCGGTTCGATCAGCTCCCGCACGATGTCGGCAGCCTTCAGCTCGTAGCGCAGGTCGGGGCCCTCGCGCGGGTCGTACGGCGCGTCGTCCTTCGATCCCGGCATCGACTGCGTGCTGCTGCTCCGGCCGTCGCCTACTCGTTGGCGTGCACCGGGTTGAGCACCCGGCGCAGGAACTCCCGTGTCCTGGCCTGCTGCGGATCCCCGATGACGCGGCTGGGCGGCCCCTGCTCGACGACCACCCCGCCGTCCATGAACAGCACCTCGTCGGCCACCTCGCGGGCGAACTGCATCTCGTGCGTGACGACCAGCATCGTCATGCCCTCGTCGGCCAGCGAGCGCATCACACCGAGCACGTCACCGACCAGCTCGGGGTCCAGCGCCGACGTCGGCTCGTCGAACAGCATCACCTTGGGGTTCATGCTCAGCGCCCGGGCGATCGCCACCCGCTGCTGCTGGCCGCCGGACAGCTGCGACGGCATGGCGTACACCTTGTCGGCCAGGCCGACGCGCTCGAGGTTCTCCCGCCCGATGCGCTCGGCTTCCGCCTTGCCGCGCTTGAGCACCTTGCGCTGCGCCAGCGTCAGGTTGTCCAGCACGTTGAGGTGGGAGAACAAGTTGAACGACTGGAACACCATGCCGATCGACGCCCTGGCGGTGTCCAGGTCGCAGTCGGGGTCGTTCAGCTCCACCCCGTTGACCTTCACCGACCCGGAGTCCGGTTGTTCCAGCAGGTTCACGCAGCGCAGCAAGGTGGACTTGCCGGAACCGGAGGGCCCGATGATGCACACCACCTGCCCGTGCCGGACGTCCAGGTCGATGCCCTTGAGCACTTCGAGCCTGCCGAACGACTTCCGCAGCCCACGCAGCTCGACGGCCAGGCCGCTGTCGGTCCCGTTCCCCTGCGTCATGCCTCCACCTCCAGGCCCCGGTCACGCTGCCGCCCAGTACGCCGCTCCAGGTAGCGGGACAGGTAGCTCAACGGGACCGTGATCAACAAGTAGCACAGCCCGGTGATCAGGATCGGCGTCAGCGACTTGGTCTCGTTCAGCGCGTCCCGGCCGAACTTGGCCAGCTCCAGCTGGTCGATGCTCAACCCGAGCAGGTAGATCAGGGACGAGTCCTTGGTCAGCAGGATGAGCTCGTTGGTCAGCGGGGGCAGGATGATGCGGAACGCCTGCGGCACCACGATGGTCGCGGTGGTGCGCAGCGGGGTCATGCCCAGCGACCTGGCCGCCTCGATCTGCCCGGCAGGCACCGCCTGGATCCCGGCACGGATGGTCTCGGCCATGTAGGCGGCGCCAACCAGGCCGAGCGAGAGCGCGGCGGTGGAGTAGTTGTCGAACTTGATCCCGAAGGCGGGCGGCACACCGTAGCCGATGGCGATGAACACCAGCAGCAGCGGCACGCCGCGGAAGAACTCGACGTAGATGGTGGACAGCCACCGGTAGGGACCGATCGAGGACAGCTTCATCAGCGCCAGCGGCAGCGCCATGACCAGTCCCAGCGCGAAGCCCAGCGCGGTGTACACCAGTGTGTTGACCAGGGCGACGGTGAACAGGTCCGGGAACAGCACGCTGGCCGCTTCCCAGTCGAAGAAGGCCTTCCCGATCTTGCCCCAGTCGGCCAGGAGCGCCAGTACCACCACGACGATCACCAGGATCGCGTACTGGATGCCCCTGGCGAGCTGCCCGCGCTTGCGGCGCGACATCGCCATGTTTTTCCGCTCCTCTTGCCCTGACACGGCGGCAGGCGCACCGGCCGCGGTGGCGGCCCATGCGCCTGCTGACTACCGCTGGACGGTCAGTTCTCGGCCTGCCCGGCCTCCGGGAACCACTTCTTGTAGAGCTTGTCGTAGGTCCCGTCCTTCTTGGCCTGCTCGATGACCTTGTTGACCACCGCGAGCAGGGCCTTGTTGCCTTTCTTGACGCCGATGCCGTACTGCTCGCCGGTCTCGAACTCCTCGGTCACCTCGACGTCGTCGTTCTTGGCCAGGAAGTCGTAGAGCACGGTGTTGTCGTTGATGGCCGCGTCGATCTGGCCGTTTTGCACCGACTGCAGCAGCAGCGCCAGGTCCTCGAACTGCTTGGTCTGGTAGCCGAACTCGCTCTTGTGGTCCTCGGCGTAGATCTCCCCGGTGGTGGCCTGCTGGACGCCGAGCACCTTGCCCTTCAAGTCGTCCAGCGACTTGATGCCGGACCCCTTCTTGACCAGCAGGGCCTGGTTGGCGTCGAAGTAGCCGACCGAGAAGTCCATCACCTTCTTGCGCTCGTCGGTGATGGTCATCGCCGCCGCGGCCAGGTCGCAGTCGTCCCGCTCGAACACGGCCGCGGACTCGATGCCTTCGAACGCGGTGTCGAAGATCTCCTGCTCGACACCCAGTTCCTTGGCCACCAGATCGACGAGGTCGACATCGAACCCGACGATTTCGCCGCCCTTCTTGAACTGGAACGGCTCGTAGGGCAGGTGCGTGCAGGTGACCAGCTTGTCCCCCTTGACCAGGGTCGGCTTCTCGCCAGCCTGGCTGTTGCCCGAGTTGCCCACCTCCTCCGCACATCCGGCTGCGGCCAGAGCCAGTGCGACGGCCGGAATCAGGACAAGCCTGGTGAGCTTGTTTCGACGCGCCACGATGTCACCTCTCGTATGTGGTCCGATCGAGTGAGGGCAGTTTGCCACCTTACGGCGCGCGACGAAAAGGGCAAACCAGGCTCGTAACCGACTCGTATATCAATCGATCGTCTCGTAGAGCAATCGATCGGGTGGAAGCACCCCACACACCGGCCCGACGCAGATCACCGGCAACATCCTCACGGGAAAACCTCACCCGGCCACAGCCACCGAACCCCCGCCGGACACGTGGCGGATGAGCCGGCGATGCGCCTCCGTGAACGACCGGGCGATCAGGCCGCGACACCCACCACGATTCGCCATCCGTCCTTTTCCGCATGCCGGCTAATCACGGGCCCGGCGCGTGGTGCGCCGGGCCCACCTCGGCCCTCAGCCGCGAGCGTGCGCGTCCAGCAGCGCGGCGACCGCGGCGGTGACCCGCTCGGCGTGCGCCAGGTGCAACCACTCGTCCGGCACGTGCGCGTTGGAGTCCGGCCCCAATGCCCCGGTGACCAGGAACTGCGCGTCCGGGTACTTCTCGCCGAGCAGGCCCATGAACGGGATCGACCCGCCCAGGCCGATGGCCCCGTACGGCGCCCCGAACACCTCGTCGCTGACCCGCTGCAGCCCACGCTCCAGCCACGGCGCGGTCTGCGGAGCATTCCACCCGTCGGCGTGCTCGATGCCGGACAGGCTGACCTGCGCGCCGTACGGCACGTCGGTGGTCAGCGCCCGCTGCACCGCTTCCAGCGCCGCCTTCGAGTCCGCCGTCGGCGGCAGCCGGAAGCTCAGCGCCAGCGTGCTCGACTCCCGCAGCACGTTGCCCGCGTTCTCCGGCTCGGGGAAGCCGGACGCGCCGATCACCGACAAGGTCGGCCGCCACGCCACGTTGAGCAGCAGCTCGGCTTCGTCGTCCGTCACCGTCCGCGCCCCGTCGGCCAGCGGGAACGAGGACCGGATCGCGCCCGGCGTGGCCGCCGCCGCGTCGCGCGCCTGGCGCTCCCGGTCCGCCGGGATCTCCACGTGGAACTCCGGCAGCAGGATCTCGCCGGTCCGCGCGTCCTCGATGCGGTCGAGCAGCTGCCGCAGCACCCGGAACGAGGACGGCACCGCGCCGCTGGCCAGTCCGCTGTGCTGGGCCACGTCCAGCACCTTGACCGTGACCCGCACCTGGGCAAGTCCGCGCAGGCTGGTGGTCAGCCACAGCCGCTCGTAGTCGTTGCCGCCGGAGTCCAGGCACACCACGAAGCGGACGTCACCCAGGAAGCCCGCCAGGTGCTCCAGGTAGGCGGGCAGGTCCGGGCTGCCGGACTCCTCCCCGGTCTCCAGCAGCAGGACGGCCCTGGCGTGCTCGCCGCCCGCCTCCCGCACCGCGCGCAGCGCCGCGGCCGCCGCGTACCCGGAGTAGCCGTCGTCGGCCGCGCCCCGGCCGTACAGCCTGCCGTCCCGCACCACCGGCGTCCACGGGCCCAGCCCGTCGGACCAGCCACCGACCGGTGGCTGCTTGTCCAGGTGGCCGTAGAGCAGCACGGTCCCGCGGTCGGCGGCGCCCGGGGTGGCAGGCACGTCCAGCACCAGCACCGGCGTGCGGCCGGGCAGCCGCACCACCTGGGTCTGGCCGAGGCCCTGCGCATCCAGCCAGTTCCGCACGTGGTCCACCGCCGCGTCCAGGTGGCCGCTGCCTGCCCAGTCGGCATCGAACGCCGGGGACAGCGCGGGAATCTCCACCAGTCCGCACAGGCTCTTGAGGATGTCGTCGTTCCACTGCCGCCGAACGGCCGATTGCACAGCGTTGATGTCCACGGCGATGATCCTGCCATCGGTGGCCGGTGGCGGGCACGTCCCGTCGGGACTGCCACTCCGGCCCCGGTTCATGCCAGGATGTCTGGCATACCGTCAACGCCGACGGCAGTTGTGACCTCCGAACCGGAAGCCGGCTCGCCGTTGAGGACCGTCGTCGCGCCCGTCACAAGCGAGCGCGAGGAAGCGCAGAAGGAGAAGCCGACATGTCTGACATGTCGTCCGCCGAACAGTGGACGCACCCCGGAGAGGGCGATCTACCACCCGCAACGGCGGCGAAGCCAACCAAGGAACAGGTGATCGCTGGATTGCGGGCAACCACGGAAGGCGGCGCGGACCTGACGCAGCTGCTGACTCCCGAAGGTGAACGGGTCGCGTCGCCGATCTTCGATCCGTACGTGGCCGACATCGATTTCGCCGCACTGCGTGGCCTGTACAAGGACATGGTCATCGTGCGTCGTGCGGACCGGGAAGCCAACGCGCTGCAGCGGCAGGGCCAGCTGGGCATCTGGGTGCCGCTGCTCGGCCAGGAGGCCGCGCAGGTCGGCTCCGGCAGGGCGCTGCGGCCCAACGACATGGCGTTCCCCAGCTACCGTGAGCACGGCGTCGGCTACTGCCGCGGCGTCAGCTTCAAGGAAATGCTGGGCCTGTTCCGCTGCACGTCGATGGGCGAGTGGGACTACCGCAAGCACGGTTTCCACCCGTACACCATCGTGATCGGCAACCAGGTGCTCAACGCCACCGGCTACGCGATGGGGCAGAAGTTCGACGGCAAGGTCGGCGACGACGACGGCGAAGCCACCATCGTCTACTTCGGCGACGGCGCCACCAGCCAGGGCGACGTGCACGAGGGCTTCGTGTGGGCGGCGGTCTACGACGCGCCCATCGTGTTCTTCTGCCAGAACAACCAGTGGGCCATCTCCGAGCCCACCGAGCGCCAGTCGCGGCTGCCGCTGTACCAGCGGGCCCGCGGCTACGGCTTCCCCGGCATCCGGGTGGACGGCAACGACGTGCTCGGCTGCCTGGCGGTCACCCGCTGGGCGCTGGAGGCGTGCAGGCACGGCAACGGCCCGGTGCTGATCGAGGCCTTCACCTACCGGATGGACGCGCACACCACCACCGACGACCCGACCCGCTACCGGCTGTCGGACGAGGTGGAGACGTGGAAGCTGAAGGACCCGATCGAGCGGGTCCGGGTGTACCTGACGCGCAACGGGGGAGCGGACGCGTCGTTCTTCGAACAAGTCGAGGCCGAGGCCGACGAATTCGCCGCCGACCTGCGGGAGTTCGTGTTCAACATGGAGGACCCGCCGCCGGAGCGGATCTTCGACAACGTCTACGCCGAGCCCTCTGCTCAGCTGGAGGCCCAGCGCGAGGAGTTCCTGGCGTACCTGGCCGGGTTCGAAGGAGGCGAGCACTGATGTCGGCACCCACCACGCCCAACGTGGCCGCTCCCGCTTCGTCGACGGTGCAGACCCTCACCATCGGCAAAGCCATCAACATGGGCCTGCGGGCCGCGATGGAACGCGACAACAAGGTCATCGTGATGGGCGAGGACGTCGGCAAGCTCGGCGGCGTCTTCCGCATCACCGACGGTTTGCAGAAGGACTTCGGCGAAGAGCGCGTGCTGGACACCCCGCTGGCCGAGTCCGGGATCATCGGCACCGCGGTCGGCCTCGCGGTACGCGGCTACCGCCCGGTGTGCGAGATCCAGTTCGAAGGGTTCATCTTCCCCGGGTTCGACCAGATCAACAGCCAGGTGGCCAAGCTGCACGCACGCACCCAGGGCAGGGTGAAGGTGCCGATGGTCATCCGGGTGCCGTACGGCGGCGGGATCGGTGCGGTGGAACACCACTCCGAGTCCCCGGAGTCGTACTTCGCGCACCTGGCCGGGGTGAAGGCGGTGACCCCGTCCAACCCGGTGGACGCGTACTGGATGATCCAGCAGGCGATCTTCTCGGACGACCCGATCCTGGTGTTCGAGCCGAAGAAGCTCTACCACATGTCGGCGCTCAAGGAGCCGGTCGACACCGCGGCGACGCCGATGCCGCTGTTCAAGTCGAAAGTGCTGCGCACCGGCACCGCGGCCACGCTGGTCTGCTACGGCCCGACGGTGAAGACGTGTCTGGAGGCCGCGGAGACCGCGGCCGAGGAGGGCAACGAGCTGGAGGTCATCGACCTGCGTGCCCTCTCGCCCATGGATCTGGAACCGGTGTTCGCATCGGTGCGCAAGACCGGCAGGCTGATCGCGGTCAGCGAGGCCCCGTCGGAAGCGTCGCTGACCTCGGAGATCGCGGCCAGGGTGCAGCAGGAGTGCTTCTACTCGCTGGAGGCGCCGGTACTGCGGGTGACCGCGTTCGACACCCCGTACCCGCCGTCCAAGCTGGAGGAGCACTACCTGCCGGACGTGGACCGGATTCTGCACGCCGTCGACCAGTCGCTGGAGTGGTGAGCGCCGATGCCTGAGTACAAGCAGTTCCCGCTCGCCGACACCGCGGAGGGCCTGACCGAGGCGGAGATCGTCGACTGGAAGGTGCAGCCGGGCGACAAGGTCGAGGTCAACCAGATCGTGGTGGAGATCGAGACCGCGAAGGCCGCCGTCGAGCTGCCGATTCCGTGGTCGGGTGTGGTCACCGAGCTGCACGTGGAACCCGGTCAGGTGGTGGAGGTCGGCACCAACCTGCTGACCATCGACGTGGACCCGGACGGGACCGGGTCGTCCGGCGCCCCGACCGGGGCGCAAGCGGCCTCGGTCAACGGGTCCGCTCCCGAACCGGCTGCGGAAGAAGAGATGAAACCGCTGGTGGGCTCCGGCGCCAAGGAGGTCACCAGCAAGCGGCGCCGCCGCCGGAAGGCGGCAGCGGCGGCCGGTGGCGGGAGCGCGGCAGCAGCACCAGCCGCCGCGGCGGCCACTGCGACCGCGCCGCGTGACGCGGCCACCACCACCGAAGCGCCGTCGTCGGGCACCCTGCCGTTGCCTCAGGTCAAGCCGCACGAGTACGTTCCGCTGGCCAAGCCGCCGGTGCGCAAACTGGCCAAGGACCTCGGCATCGACCTGCGCACGATCACGCCGAGCAGCGGTGACGTCATCACCCGCGAGGACGTGCAGCGGGCGGCCGAGGCGAAGACCGCCCAGCCGGCTGCGGCAAGCGTGAACGGTGCCGCGGTGGCGGCCGGCGCCCGGGAGCGCCGGGTGCCGATCAAGGGTGTGCGGCGGATGACCGCGGAGGCGATGGTGTCCTCGGCGTTCACCGCGCCGCATGTCACCGAATTCCTCACGGTGGACGTCACGCCGATGATGCAGCTGCGCGAGCGGCTGAAGAAGCACCCGGATTTCGCCGGGGTGAAGCTCACGCCGCTGGCGTTCGCGGCCAAGGCGATGTGCATGGCCGTCAAGCGCACGCCGGACGTCAACGCCACCTGGGACGAGGAAGCGGGCGAGATCGTCTACAAGGACTACGTGCACCTCGGTGTCGCCGCGGCGACACCGCGCGGGCTCGTCGTCCCGAAGATCCGCAACGCGGACGCGATGTCGCTGGTGGAGCTGGCGAAGGCGCTCGAGGAGCTGACCAACACCGCGCGGGAAGGCAAGACCCCGCCGGAGGACATGGTCAACGGCACCATCACGATCACCAACGTCGGCGTGTTCGGGGTGGACACCGGCACTCCGATCATCAACCCGGGGGAGTCGGCGATCCTGGCGTTCGGCGCGATTCGCGAGATGCCGTGGGTGGTCGACGGCGAGCTGGCGGTCCGCCAGGTGTGCCAGCTGGCGCTGAGCTTCGACCACCGGATCGTCGACGGGCAGCAGGGCTCGCAGTTCCTGGCCGACGTCGGCGCGCTGCTCAGCGACCCGGCCATGGCGCTGACGTTCTGAGCCGACGGCCTTCGAGCCGAAGAGATGTGCGACGGCCTCCCCTCCGGTCCACGCGGCCGGACGGGAGGCCGTTCACGTGCGCGCCCCACTCCGACCAGCCAGCCTCACCTTGTGATGTGCGGCCTGGACGGCCCCCGGTGTCGGCCGGTCGTCAAGCCGTACCGCCTCCCCTTCGATCCGAGCGTCGGGCAGCCCGCATGCTTCACTCGGCCGGCCAGCGATGCATCTCTCTTGACCGAGAGCCGGACATGACCGAATCGCCCCGGTGCCGCCCGGCCAGCCGCGCACCCCTCACCAAGAGCCCAACACGAGCAAACCGCCGCAGAGCCGCCCGACCAGCGGGTCGTCACTTGACCCCCGGAACCAGGCGATGGCCGGACCACAGCAGTGCCGCCGGAAAGCCGCGTCCGCTGCCCCTTCGATCCATGCGATCGGGCGGGAGGCCACCGGTGTGCTTGGGGAACGCGCGCCGAGTGCACTACGTTGTTTCCGATATGGCCGTAGTGATCCTGCTGTACCTCGTGGTCGAAGTGGCCGCCATCTGGGCGGTGGCCTCGCTGGTCGGCGCGCTGTGGACGATCGTCCTGCTCATCGGCGGTGCCGTGGCCGGCTCGTGGCTGGCTCGGCGCGAGGGCGGCAAGGCCATCCGTGCGCTGCTGGACGCGGCGCGCAGCGGCCGGTCGGGTCATCAGGAGATCACCGACGGCATGCTGGTCACGCTCGGCGGGCTGCTGATCTTCCTGCCGGGCTTCGTCACCGACGTGCTCGGCCTGCTGGTGCTGCTGCCGCCGACCCGCACCGTCCTGCGAAAGGCGTGGCTCCGGCGGATGGCGCGGACCGGCCGGGTACGCAGCCACCGCACGGTGGTGATCGACGGGGAAGTCGTCGAGAGTACCGAGGCTCCCCGCTCGGACAAGCCCACCGGTCCGGACGACCAGCCTCGCGTCATCGAGGGCTGACCGCGGCGGCACGGACCCCGTCGCAACGATCACGCGCGCGGCTTCGGGATGTCGAAGTAGCCCAGGAACCGTGCAGCGACGCCGAAATCACCTCGTACCTTCAGCTTGCCGGTGACCAGCAAAGACAGCGCCCGGGAGTTTCCGGACACAGCCAACCGCAGGACGTCCTCGGCAGCCGCCGTGATCGTCACGTCCGGTGTGTACACCGGATCGGACGTCGTCTCGCAAGCACCTTCGACGACGCGTGTCTGGTACCGGAGCGGTTCGGCATCGCCGCTGGTCACGACCCACTCGACCACCGCATCCACGTGCCGCGTCTTCTCCGCCACCACATGGTCGGCCATCCGCCGGAACAGCTCCTCGAGCAGGAGCGTACGCAGTTCCTGGCGCGCGGCGGCCGCCCTCAGCTGCTTCCTCGACGCCCGCGCGATGAGGTCGACCAGCGACTGCGTGCTCATCGCCGAGACGCTGACCCCCGCGTCCGCCCGGTCGAGCATGTGCACCGCGGCGAGCAGCTGAACGAACTGGTCCTCGGTCAGCTTGGCCAGATCGAGCGCGTCGGCCAGCGCATCGAGTTCCTTGCCGCGGACGACCTCGCCCCGCTTCGGCCCGCCGCACCGGCATCGCCGTCGCACGGCCCACCGCTGCCGGATCGGCCTCATCGCGGCAGGTCGAAATAGCCGATCAGCCCGGCCGCGAAGCCCAGGTCACCCTTGACCTGGATCTTGCCCGTGACGTACAGCTCCGCCGGGGTCGTCTGCCGGCAGATCAGCCGCACGAAATCCACCGGGGACACCGTGATGGTCACCCGCGGCTGCGGGCTCCTCTCCCGCGAGACGGTGCAGGCACCGTCGGCCAGCGTGCACTCGTAACGGTCGTAGCCGCCCTCACCGCTGCCCCCGGTCAACCGCCAGCGCACGACGGCGTGCATGTCGCGAACCTTCTCCGTCCGCACGTGCGTGGTCATCCGGCGGAAGATCTCGTCGAGCAGGCGGCGGCGTAATGTTTCGTCGGCGAATGCCGCCTCGAGCTGCTTGCGCGGCGCGGAGTCGACCATGCCGATCAACGTGCTCGCGTCGACGGTGGCCAAATCGGTGCCGGCGACGCGCTCGGCCAGCTCCAACCCGTCACGGTGGTCCACAACGCCTCCAGGTGGCTCGACAAGCGACTCGCCGGGATAACCTACTCACGAGTAGATTGGCGGGCAAGCCACACCCGCACGGAGGTGCCTGTGTCCGAGACCGAACGCAAACGACGCGTGCGCCGCCTGCCCCGCGAAGTACGCGAGCGGCAGATCGCCGACGCCGCGGTGGAGGTGTTCTCGCGGCACGGGTACCACACCGCGTCGATGGACGAGATCGCCGAGGTCGCCGGCGTGTCCAAGCCGATGGTCTACGCCTACCTCGGCTCGAAGGAAGAACTCTTCGCCGCCTGCATCCGGCGGGAGGCGCAGCGGCTGCTGAAGGCGATCGCCGACGGCGTGCGCAACGACGTGGAACCGGACATGCAGCTGTGGACCGGGCTGCGCTCGTTCTTCCACTTCGTCGGTTCGAACCGCAGTTCGTGGATGGTGCTGCACCGGCAGGCGCTGGCCGTCGGCGGCGAGTTCGCCGAGGAGGTCTCGCAGATGCGCTCCCGGTCCATCGAACTGGTCGCCGCTCTGGTGGTGGCCTCCGGTACCCGGAAGGGCATCGGGGAGCAAGCGGAGAAGTCCGGCGAGGCGCTGGCCGCCGCGCTGGTCGGCGCGGCCGAGTCGCTGGCCGACTGGTGGCTCGACCACCCCGGCGTGCCCGCCGACGTGCTGGCCTCGTGGCTGATGAACCTGGTCTGGCTCGGGTTCGGCGATCTGGTGGCGGGCGAGGTCTGGTCGCCCAAGGACCTGACCCCGCCCGCCTGAGCGCGCTCCGGACCTACTTCGCGGTGATCCGGCCCTGCAGGTACGGCTTGGGCTTGCGCGCGTCCCACAGCTCGAAGGCGAACCCGTCGTCCAGCTGCCACGAGGTGAACGCCGCCTTGGCGGGCAGCAGCACCGGCAACTTGAACCGCACGTCCAGCTCGAACGCCTCGGGCAGCCTGCCCTCGAACGCCGCCAGGCTGTGCGCCTTGGTCCACATGCCGTGCGCGATCGCCTTGGGGAAGCCGAGCAGCTTGGCCGTAACCGGGTACAGGTGGATCGGGTTGCTGTCCCCGGAGACCGCGGCATAGCGGCGGCCGATGTCGGCCGGGATGCGCCAAATCGCCTTCGGGGCGGGCGGCGCCAGCTGGGTCTCCTTCTTGCCGTCCGACTTCTTGCCGCTGCGCCGCAGGTAGGTGGACACGTCCCGCCACACCGGCTCGTCCTCGCCGGGCACGACCGCCTCCGAGACGAAGTCGAACTGCTGGCCCTTGTCGTGCGGGCGCAGGTTCTCCACCCAGACCCGCAGCGAGAAGTCCTCGTCGACCCGCATCGGCCGCCGCTGCGTGATCACGTTGCGCAGGTGCACCAGCCCGATCAGCGGGAACGGGAACGTCGGCTGCGTCATGAGCTGGATCTGCAGCGGGAAGGCCAGGATGTGCGGGTAGGTGGCGGGCAGCTCGTTGCCCAGCCGGAACCCGCACACCTCGTTGTAGGCCGCCAGGTGGGCGGGATCGACCACGACGTGCGGCCGCTCCAGCACGGTGCCCGGCAGCTTCGCCTGGCGTGGCTTGCGCTGGCCGGGCAGCGCCGTGGCGACCAGCGACTTGGCCAGCATCGTGGACAGCTTCTGCGGGGCGTCGACCCGGACGACGTCCTGTGCAGTACCGGTGCCCATGGTCACGCTCCGATCAGTGCCTGGCCGCACACCCGCAGCACATTGCCGTTGACCGCGGCCGATGCGGGGTTGGCGAAGTAGGCGATCGTCTCGGCGACGTCGACCGGCTGGCCGCCCTGCGCCAGGCTGGACAGGCGGCGGGCGGGCTCACGGATCATCACCGGGATGGCCGCGGTCATCTGGGTCTCGATGAAGCCGGGCGCCACGGCGTTGAACGTGTAGCCGCGCTCGGCCATCTCCGGCGCGGTGACGTCGACCATGCCGATGACGCCCGCCTTGGACGTGGCGTAGTTGGTCTGGCCGAGGTTGCCGCCGATGCCGGCCACCGACGACACCCCGATGAACCGCGCGCCGTCGCCGAGCACGTCGGACGCCAGCAGCTCGTCGTTGATCGCCAGCTGGCTCAGCAGGTTGACCGACAGCACCGAGTCCCACCGGGCGTCGTCCATGTTGACCAGCTTCTTGTCCCGCGTGATGCCCGCGTTGTGCACCACGATGTCGAGCTTGCCGAAGCGCTCGGAGAAGTACTCGACCAGCGTCTTGCCCGCGTCCGCCGCGGTGACGTCCAGCTGCAGCGCGTTGCCGCCGATCCTGTTGGCCACCGCGGACAGGTCGGCGCCCTGGGCCGGGATGTCCAGCACCACGACCTTCGCGCCGTCCCTGGCCAGGGTCTCGGCGATCGCCGCGCCGATCCCGCGTGAAGCGCCGGTGACCAGCGCGACCTTGCCGTCCAACGGCTTGGCCCAGTCGGCGGGCGGGGTCACCTTCGCGCCCGCGGTGCCCGCGGTGCCGATCCGGATGACCTGCCCGTCGACGAACGCCGACTTCGCGCTGAGCAGGAAGCGCATGGTCGACTCGGTGGCCTCTTCGCTGCCCGGCGCGACGTACACCAGCTGCGACGTCGACCCCTTGATCAGCTCCTTGCCCAGCGAGCGGGTGAAGCCCTCCAGCGCGCGCTGCGCGATCCGCTCGCGGCCGGAGGTCAGCTCCGGCGGGGTGCCGAGCACCACGGTGCGCCCGCATGCGCCCAGCGACCGCAGGCGCGGCTTGAAGAACGCGTAGACCTCGCGCAGCTGCGCCGGGTCGGTGATCCCGGAAGCGTCGAAGACCAGCGCCCCGTACTTGCGGTCGCCGGGACGCTCGGACTCGTCGAGCACGTCGATGCCCGCACCGGTGATCTGCTCGGTGATCACCTTCGCCAGCCGGCCGCCTGGCGCGCCGCCGACAACTGCGGGACCCTCGAGGGGAGGTTGCCCCGGCCGGTACCGCCGCAACGGGGCAGGCTGTGGGAGCCCGAGCCGAGGGGCGAGCCACTTGCCCACCGGGGACTGGGTGAACCGCTGATATTTGTCAGCCATGACGTGCTGCCTCCTGGGTGGTTCCCGACTGGCGTGCGGTATCGCACAGCCTAACCTACTCGCGGGTAGGTTACGATCGCTACCACGAGGACGAGACGCAGGGAGCGACAATGGCCACATCGAGCCAGGCCGGATCGAGCAAGACCGCATCGAGCAGATCCACCAGGACGAGCAGGGCAGCCGGCAAGGCGGGCGGCAGCCGCGGGTCGGTCCGCAAGGTCGCCATCGTCGGCGCGAACCGGATCCCGTTCGCCCGCTCCAACGGCCCGTACGCCACGGCGTCCAACCAGGACATGCTCACCGCCGCGCTGAACGGCCTGGTCAGCCGGTTCGGGCTGGCCGGGGAACGGATCGGCGAGTTCGCCGCCGGCGCGGTGCTGAAGCACTCCAGGGACTTCAACCTGGCCAGGGAGACCGTGCTCGGCAGCGCGCTGTCCCCGCAGACCCCGGCGTTCGACGTGCAGATGGCGTGCGGCACCGGGCTGCAGGCCATCATCAACGTGGCGAACAAGATCGCGCTCGGCCAGATCGACTCGGCCATCGCCGGTGGTGTGGACACCACATCGGACGCCCCGCTGGCGGTCAACGACGACCTGCGCAAGCTGCTCATCCAGGTCAATGCGGCCAAGACGCCTGCGCAGCGGCTCAAGCTGCTGGCCAAGCTGCGTCCCGGGCACATCGTGCCGGAGATCCCGCGCAACGCCGAGCCGCGCACCGGCCTGTCCATGGGTGAGCACGCGGCGCTGACCGCGAAGGCGTGGGGGATCACGCGCAAGGAGCAGGACGAGCTCACCGTGGCGTCGCACCGCAACCTCGCCGCGGCCTACGAGCGTGGCTTCTACGACGACCTGATCACGCCGTTCTTGAAGCTCACCCGTGACCAGAACCTGCGCCCGGACACGTCGGTGGAGAAGCTGGCCAAGCTCAAGCCGGTCTTCGGCGGCGAGAACGGCACCATGACCGCCGGGAACTCCACGCCGCTGTCCGACGGCGCCTCGGTGGTGCTGCTGGCCACCGAGGAATGGGCCAAGGAGCGCAGGCTGCCGGTGCTGGCGTACCTGACGTTCTGCGAGACGGCCGCCGTGGACTACGTGCACGGAGACGAGGGCCTGCTGATGGCACCTGCCTACGCGGTGCCGCGCATGCTGGCCAGGGCCGGCCTTGCCCTGCAGGACTTCGACTTCTACGAGATCCACGAGGCGTTCGCTTCCCAGGTGCTGGCCACCCTCAAGGCGTGGGAGGACCCCGGCTTCGCCAAGGAGAAGCTGGGCCTGGACGAGCCGCTGGGCAGCATCGACCGGAGCAAGCTGAACGTCAACGGTGGCTCGCTGGCCGCTGGGCACCCGTTCGCGGCGACCGGCGGCCGGATCGTCGGCACGCTGGCCAAGGCGCTGTACGAGAAGGGCTCCGGCCGCGGACTGATCTCCATCTGCGCGGCGGGCGGTCAAGGCGTGACGGCCATTCTCGAGCGGTAAGACGAGCCCGGCCCATCCGCTGGGGCGTCGGCGGCGCGAGCGGTACGTTCGCGCCGCCGACGTGTTTCTTGTAGCCGTGGCCATGCACGACCCTCGGCCGTGCATGCCACCGACAACCACGCTGACCTGCACGTTCTCCTTCATCCCTGAGAAAATCTCAGGGTCGGTTCAGGCCGAGTTCAGGGAGAAAACCGGACGACAGGCACTTTCTTCGTCCGTACGTTCTTCGCCATGGCTACTGGCGCATCCGACATCGCGGTACGGGCCGAGGGCCTGGTCAAGTCCTTCGGATCGACGAAGGCGCTGAACGGCGTCGACCTGGAGATCCCGAAGGGCACAGTGCTCGGTCTGCTCGGCCCGAACGGTGCTGGCAAGACCACCACCGTCCGCATCCTGACCACGTTGTTGCGGCCCGACGCAGGTCGGGCGTACGTCGCGGGCCACGACGTGCTGACCGAGCCGGACAAGGTGCGCCGCTCGATCGGCCTGTCCGGCCAGTATGCGGCGGTCGACGAACATCTCACCGGCGCCGAGAACCTCTACATGGTCGGCAGGCTGTACGGCATGAACCGCTCCACGGCGCGGGCGCGGGCCCGCGAACTTCTGGCACGGTTCCGGCTGACCGAGGACGCCGACCGGCCGGCGAAGGGCTACTCCGGCGGTATGCGCCGCCGGCTCGACCTGGCTGGGGCCCTGGTGGCCAAGCCACCCGTCGTGGCGCTCGACGAGCCGACCACCGGGCTCGACCCGCGCAGCCGGATCGACATGTGGGAGGTCATCTCCGAACTGGTCGACGACGGCACCACGGTGCTGCTGACCACGCAGTACTTGGAGGAAGCCGACCAGCTGGCCGACACGATCATGGTGATCGACCACGGCAAGGTGATCGCCCGCGGCACCGCCGACCAGCTGAAGGCCCAGATCGGCGGGGAGCGGCTGGAGCTGGTCGTGGACGACGCGGCCGACCTGCCGCTGGCGCAGCAGGTCCTGGCCGACGTCGGCTCCGGCGAACCGCACGTCGACCAACACACCCGTCGAGCCGAAGTGCTGGTGGACACCGGCACCAAGGCGCTGATCGAGGCGCTGCGCAGGCTCGATCAGCACAGCGTCGTGGTCAACGACGTGGCGCTGCACCGGCCGACCCTCGACGACGTCTTCCTGGCGCTGACCGGGCACGCGGCCGAGGAAGCGGCGGCGGAGTCCGGCACCACGAGCAAGAAGAAGGTGAAGGCATGACCACGCTCGCGCTGACTCCGCAGGGCGGCTTCGGTGGCGCGCTGGCGCGCACGTTCAGCGACGGCGGCACGATCATGTGGCGGAACCTGATGAACGTCCGCCGCAACCCGGAGCTGCTGCTGAGCGCCACCGTGCAGCCGATCATGTTCGTGCTGCTGTTCGCCTACGTCTTCGGCGGCAGCATCGGCGACGACCCGGTGATGTACCGGGACTTCCTGATGGGCGGCATCTTCGTCCAGACGGTGGCGTTCAACTCCGCGTTCACCGTCATCGGGATGGCCAACGACCTGCAGAAGGGCATCATCGACCGGTTCCGCTCGCTGCCCATGTCCCCGGCAGCGGTGCTCATCGGCCGCACCATGGCCGACCTGGCGGTGACGCTGCTCGGCCTGCTGGTGATGTCGCTGTGCGGCCTGGTCATCGGGTGGCGGATCCGGGGCAGCTTCACCGACGCGGTGCTGGCCTACGCGGTGCTGATCCTGTTCGCCTTCGTGATGGCCTGGATCGGGGCGCTGGTCGGCCTGATCTCCGGCAGCGTGGAGGTGGCGCAGAGCGCCGGGTTCATCTGGATCTTCCCGGTGACGTTCATCTCCACGGTGTTCGTGGCGGCCGACCGGCTGCCGGGGCCGCTGCAGGCGTTCGCGGAGTGGAACCCGATCAGTGCGCTGTCCGACTCGGTGCGGTCGCTGTTCGGCAACTACCAGCTGCGGCCGCCGACGGACGCCTGGGCGCAGCAGAACCCCACGCTGTACGCGCTGATCAGCTGCCTGGTGCTGCTGGTCGTGTTCATGCCGCTGGCCGTGGCCAAGTACCGCAAGGTCGCGGCGAAGTAGCCCCGGTCGCGGTAGAGATCTCTGGCCCTCTCTAGTGATTCCGCTAGAGAGGGCCAGATTGCATGATGGTCAGTGTGATCGAGGCCACATAAACAGCGTCGACAAATCGGTGGACCTTGACGTTACGTCAACTCCTACCGTGGTCGGCGTAAGGAGGGAACAGTGACCGCCGCGAGAGCCACGTCCGAGTGGTCCATCCAGGAGATCGCCAGAGCGGCCGGGACCACCAGCCGGACGCTGCGTTACTACGACGAGCGTGGGCTGCTGAGACCGAGCCGGGTGGGCAGCAACGGCTACCGGTACTACGACCAGGAGTCGCTGGTGCGACTGCAGCGCATCTTGCTGCTGCGCGATCTCGGCCTCGGGTTGGACGCCATCGTCGAGGTGCTGGACGGCGAGCAGGACTCGCGCGCCGCCCTGCGGGCGCACCTGGACTGGCTCGAACACGAAAGGGCTCGCCTGGCCAGGCAGATCGCGTCGGTTCGCCGAACCCTGGACGCACTGGAGAAAGGGGAGCCGATCATGGCAGACGAAGCGTTCGACGGCTTCGACCACACGCAGTACAAGGACGAAGTCGTCCAACGGTGGGGCAAGGAGGCCTACGAGAGCAGCGACCGCTGGTGGCGCTCGCTGTCGAAGGACGAGCAGCGCGAGTTCCAGCGCAGGCAGGAGTCCATCGCGGCCGACTACGCCAAGGCGTACCAGGCCGGGGAGACCCCGGCGAGCAAGCAGGTGCAGGAGATCACCCGCCGTCACCTCGAGTGGATCACCAACGCCTGGGGCGGCAAGCAGCCGTCGGCGGAGCAGTTCACCTGCATCGGTCAGATGTACGTCGACGATCCGCGCTTCACCAAGAATTACGACAAGCACGGCGAGGGCACGGCGGCGTTCGTCCGGGACGCCATGAAGGCCTACGCCGAAGCCAACCTGTAGTGACACCTGATGGCCGGGGCCGCGGACCCGGCCATCCGCCGCTGTCCACGACGGCCTTGCCCACGCCCGGCGGCCGCCCGAGCAGCAGCCCGGCCAGGACCTGGGACCGGCACGCTTCACCCGGGTCGCGCGCACCACGATGCCCGTCCTCCGGGTGGTCAGGTGAAGGTGCGCCAGACCCGGGCCGGGCGCGCACCACGATGACCACGGTCACCTGCGACAACGGGCGGATCTGGCCGGCAGGACCGGGCAGTTAACCTGGACGATGTGCCTGCACCAGCCCAGCCGTTGCGAATCGGCCGTTTCGAGGTCGATCCGCCGGTCGTGCTCGCCCCGATGGCGGGCATCACCAACCGGGCGTATCGGCAGCTGTGCCGGGAGTACGGGGCAGGTCTGTACGTCTGCGAGATGATCACCGCGCGGGCGGTGGTGGAGCGCCACCCCGGCACCTTCCACATGATGAGCTTCGCACCCGGCGAGTATCCGCGGTCCATGCAGCTCTACGGTGTGGACCCGGCCACGATCGCGGAAGCCGTCAAGATCGTGCTGGGCGAGGGGCTGGCCGACCACATCGACGCCAACTTCGGTTGCCCGGTGGCGAAGGTGACCCGCAAGGGCGGAGGCGCCGCGCTGCCCTACAAGCGGCGGCTGTTCGGCAAGATCGTGGCCGCCGCGGTCGCCGCCGCCGAGCCCTACGGTGCCCCGTTCACCGTGAAGTTCCGCGTCGGCATCGACGACGACCACCACACGTACTTGGACGCAGGCCGGATCGCCGAGCAGGAGGGCGCGGCCGCCGTCGCCCTGCATGCCCGCACCGCCGCGCAGCGCTACTCGGGCAAGGCCGACTGGTCGCACATCGCCCGGCTCAAGGAAGCGGTCACCAGCATCCCGGTGCTGGGCAACGGTGACATCTTCACCGCACACGACGCCCTGCGCATGGTCGAGCAGACCGGCTGCGACGGAGTGGTCGTCGGCCGCGGCTGCCTGGGCAGGCCGTGGCTGTTCGGCGAGCTGGAAGCCGCCTTCGCCGGGCGTCCGATCCCGCCGGGGCCGAAGCTGGGCGAAGTGGCCAAGGTGCTGCGCAGGCACGCCGAGCTGCTGATCGAGCACGACGGCCACGACAAGGCCATGCGGGACCTGCGCAAGCACATGGCCTGGTACTTCATGGGCTTCCCGGTCGGTTCCGAGCTGCGCCGCAAGTTCGCGATGGTGAGCAGCCTGGCCGAGCTGGACGAGCTGATCGCCCAGCTGGATCACGAGGCGCCCTTCCCGGAGGCGGCGACCGGGCCGCGCGGCCGCCAGGGTTCCCCGGGCAAGGTCACCCTCCCGCACGGGTGGCTGGACGACCCGGACGACCCGAGCGTGCCGGAAGGCGCCGACATGATGCACTCCGGTGGATAGTTCCGCGCAGCTGGCAGCCGTCACCCAGCTGGTCACCGACGTCGTCGGCGCGCCGGCCATCGGCCTCTACCTGCACGGCTCGGCCACGTCGTCCGAGCTGCGGCCGGCCAGCGACCTGGACTTGCTCCTGGTCACCGACCGCAGCTTGCGCGGGCAGGAGCGGACAGCGCTGCTGGCTGGCCTGCTCGACATGTCCGGCGTCGCTGTCGACGTGCGTCCGATCGACATGACCGTCGTCGTGCGCACGGACATCGTCCCCTGGCGGTATCCGCCGAAGGCCGACTTCGTCTACGGCGAATGGTTGCGCCAGGAGCTGGAAGCGCGCGGCCCGCTTCCGCCACATCCGCTGCCCGACCTTGCCGTGCAGCTGGCGCAGGCGCGGGAGTGCGGACGCCCGATCTTCGGGCCGCCTGCCGACGTGGTGACAGCCCCCGTGCCGCACCGCGACGTGGTCGAAGCGGGCGTGGCAACCGTCCCCGAGCTGCTCGCCGAGTTCGACGGCGATCGGCGCAACGTCCTGCTGACCCTGGCGCGCATCTGGGCCACGGGATCCACCGGCCGGCTGCTGGCCAAGGACGCAGCCGCCGAGTGGGCGCTGCCACTGCTCCCGGAAGAACACCGGCCGGTCCTGCGGCATGCCATCGAGCTGTATCGCGGTTGCACCTACGCCGACGAGACATGGCCTGGCCCACTTGCCGCCCGCGCCCGGGAGTGCGCGGAGTTCATGGCGATGGAGATCGGCCGCCGGGTCGGCCGCATGCCCGGCAAGCGCCCGCCGAAAACCACCCCTGTGCGGTAGGTCCGCCAGGGCGGACGCCGCACGTCGTCGACGAATCGCCGCCCGACCAGCCCGCCCCAGCCAGCTCAGATCGCCCGCATGCGCAGCGGCAGCCCGTCGGCCGGGATCGGCCCGGTGCCGTAGGTCATCGGTGGTTCGTAGTCCTCCGGGACCGACCAGGTGTAGCGGAGCAACAGCTGGTGCATGATCGCCTTCACTTCCATGGTCCCGAAGTGCATGCCGATGCACTTGTGCGCGCCGCCGCCGAACGGCATCCAGGCGAACCGGTGCGACTTGTCCTCCCGCCGCGGCTCGGCGAACCGCTCCGGGTCGAACACGTCCGGGTTCGACCACCACGGCTCCATCCGCTGCGTCGGGTACACCCCCAGCACCACCCGGGCGCCTGCCGGGATGTAGCGGCCTTCCAGCTCGGTGTCGGCGATCGCCCGGCGCATCAGCACCCCCACGGGCGCGGACATCCGCAGCGACTCCTTCAACACCAGGTCCAGCGACCGCAGCCGGTCCAGGTCCGCGTACCCGATCCGCTCGGTGCCCAGCGCCATCGACTCGGCCCGCACCCGCTCCTGCCACTCCGGGTGCTTGCCCAGGTAGTAGGCCATCATCGCGGCGGTGACCGTACTGGTGTCGTGCGCGGCCATGAGCAGGAAGATCATGTGGTTGACCACGTCGGCGTCGGTGAACCGCTGGCCGTCGTCGGTCTCCGCCCGGCACAGCACGCTGAACAGGTCGCTGCCGCCGCCCGCCCGCTTGGCCGGGATGCGCTCGGCGAAGTACCGCTCCAGCTGCCGCCTGGCACGCAGGCCTCGCCGCCAGATCCCGCCGGGCACATCCGCCCGGATCAGCGCCTGGCCTCCGCGCACCGTGTCCACGAAGGCCTCGTTCAGCCGGTCCGCCTCCGGCCCGAGCTTGCCGCCGACGAAAACCTCGGTGGCGATGTCCAACGTCAACCGCTTGAGGGCGGGATAGATCGGGAACCGGCCGCGCGGCTGCCACTGCGCCAGGCCGCGCGCGATGGCCGGGTTCATCACGTCCAGGTAGCCGAGCAGGCGGTCCCTGGTGAACGCCTGCTGCATGATCCGCCGATGCCGATGGTGCTCGTCGAAGTCCATCAGCATCACGCCGCGGTGGAAGAACGGTCCGATGAAGTACTCCCACCCGGGGCCGTTGGCGAACGCCTTGTCCCGGTTCACCAGCACCCGGCCGATCGGCTCCGGGCCGAGCACGATCACCATCTTGGTGCCGAATCCGCCGACCCAGTGCACCGGCCCGAACCGCCGGTACCGCTCCCTGGCGAAGCTGAGCAGGTCGCTGGTCACCACCAGCGAGTAGCCGAGCAGCGGCGGACCGGCGTCGCCGAGCACCGGTTCGAGCCCACTGCCGGGCGGCGGCGTGGCCAGCGGCTGCACCGGCGCCTGCACCCGCTTCGACGCCGTGGCCAGGGTGGTGTGCACGCGGCGGACCACCGTCGACTTCACCGTTGATGCGAGCGTCGCTGTCATCGGCCCTCCAACATCAGGCGTGATGCGCACCATAGCGGAATCAAACGTTTCCGTAAACATTCGTTTCCTAATATCGCCCGTGTGGCAGACTCGGCGAGGTGACCAGAGCGGCGACAGGCATCTATCGCGGAGCGACCGCCGAGGAACGGCGCGCCCAGCGCAGGCGCCGCCTGATGGACGCGGCGCTGGAGCTCATCGGCACCCAGGGCTGGGCGCAGACCACGCTGCGCGGTGTGTGCGAACGGGCCCGGGTCGGCCCGCGCTTCTTCTACGAAAGCTTCGCCGACCTCGACGAACTGGCCGCGGCGGTGCACGCCGAACTGGTCGACGACGCATTGCAGAAGACGCTGCGTGCGGTGCGAGAAGCGCCGGACGACCTCGCCGCGAAATCGCACGCGGGCGTGGCCACGATCATCAGGGCGTTCACCGACGACCCCAGGCGGGCCCGGTTCGTCTTCGCCGAAGCGCACGCCAGCGAGACGTTGATGCGGCTGCGGTTCCGCGCGATGCGCACCATCGCCGACGTCGTCGCCGAGCAAGCCGCGACCCTGCTCGACATGCCGCCGGACAGCGAAGTGGTGCGGCAGGCCTTCGCGTTGCTGTTCACCGGCGGCGTGGCGGAAATGATCTTGGTCTGGCTGGACGGCGGCCTCGACCTGGACCGGGACGGCCTGATCGACTTGTGCCACGAGTTCCTGCTGACCTCGGCACGCACCCTTCCCGACCTGGCGGCCAGGGTGAGCAGGCGATGAACCGGGCACGCTGGGCGCGGTACTGGGACCGCCAGTCCGCACGCCACGACGCCGAGATGATGCGCTGGGACAAGCGCCTGTTCGGCGACTCGCGGTCGTGGGCGTGCTCGCAGGCGCGCGGCAACGTGCTCGAGGTCGCCGTCGGCACCGGGCTCAACCTGCCCCACTACCCGCCGGACGTGCGGCTCACCGGCATCGACTTCAGCGCACAGATGCTCGCCCTGGCCGAACGGCGAGCCACCGGCCTCGGACGCCCGATCACCCTGCTGCGAGCCGACGCTCAGCGCCTCCCCCTGGCCGACGACAGCTTCGACACGGTGGTGTGCACGTTCGGCCTGTGCGCCATCCCGGACCACGAAGCCGCCCTGGACGAAATCGACCGGGTGCTGCGCGACGGCGGCAGGCTCATCCTCGTCGACCACGTCGTCTCCACGAACCGATTCCTGCGCGCCGGGCAATGGCTCCTCGAGCGCATCACGGTGCCGCTGGCCGGGGAGAACTTCCGGCGACGTCCCCTGCTGTCGGTCCAAGCCCGCGGCTACACCGTGCAGCAGGTCGAACGGTTCCGGTACGGGCTGGTCGAACGCCTGGTGGCGACCCGGGAACCAGCGGTTCGGTGACCGTGCACCGGCATCCGTGAGGTGGAGAAGCCGCGGTGTCCGGGTGGTGTTGCTGGGCGCTGTCCCGGCCGCTGGGGGCCGGTCGGTGGAACTGGGGAAGGCGCACGAGAACTGCGGGTGGCGTCGGCGCGGCCGCACCGATCGAGAGCACGACTGTGACCACGCTCACCCGCCGATCGAGTGATGTTCTCGCCACCACGGGGGACGGCACCTCAAGCGCATTCGCGAATCCGTCGAAACACATTACGAACATCAGGGAGGCGGGGCGCGGATGCATGGACCGGAAGCCAGTCGCATTCCAACCGCTTCCGCCCTGTCGTCGGCAGCAGGCCACCCGCAACTGGGGCCGAACGGCAACGGCGCATCACCGGCCGATTTGATCGCGCTGCACGAGTCGATCGCCAAGCTGCTGGCCGTCCAGGGCAACTGGAAGCGGGCGTACTCGCACATGCACGCGGCCTTGCGCCTGGCGCGCGAGGCCGAGAACGCCGGCCCGGTCGTTCCCGAGCAGTTCCGGATGCAGGTGGCCGAGCTGCACCGCGCCCACGCGGCCGCGTTGCACGCCAGCATGCGCGACTCGCTGACCGCTGCGTACAACCGCCGCTATCTGGACCAACGGCTCGCGGAACTGCTGGCCGAGCATTCCGCGGACCCGCGCAGCCCCGGCATTGCGGTCGCGCTCGTCGACCTGGACCTGTTCAAGGACGTCAACGACCGGCACGGGCACCTGATCGGCGACCGCGTACTGCGCCAAGTGGTCCGGCTGCTGCAATCCGAACTGCCCAACGGCGGCTTCTGCGCCCGGTACGGCGGTGAGGAATTCGTGCTCGTCCTGCCGGCAACGACGGCGCAAGCCGCGGTGAGCTGCGTGGAACGGACGCGCCGCCGGGTGGCCGCGCATCCGTGGACGATGCTGGCACCCGATCTCCGGGTGACGATCAGCGCGGGCGTGGTCCACATCGGCGGCGGCGACTACCCGGCCGACACCGAACTGTGTCTCGGGCTGGCCGACGAAGCCCTCTATGCCGCAAAGCGCGCCGGCCGCAACGCGGTCAGCTATCGGATGGCCGACACGATCAAGCTGGCGAACACCGGCGACGGTGACCGGTAACGGCGCGATTGGGCACACCGACCAGCGATTTCGTCACAGCGTTGGACCGCGCCATTGTGTTCTGCTCCATTGCGGTGATATCCGTACGGTAACGAACCGAATGCCGACGGCGTGTAACACACAGGCAACCAACGCGGAAGAGTTCGCCGTGTATCAGATGGTGTGAGCAGAGGGGAGCACTGAGTGCAGGACGACGACGGCGCTCAGCGTTCCCGATCCGGCCGGCGAGCACCCCGCCTCGGTCTCCGGCGGCCGACGGCGGAAACCGAACCACCGCGACACCACGCCGCCGAGCCGCGCGGCCGGTCACCCGGCGAGGTCGGCGAACGCACCCGCGTGACCGAGCCCCCACGGGACGAGCGGCCCGAACCCGCACGGCGGCGCCGCGCCTTCACCCCGCCGTCGGGCGTGCCCGGGCGCGCCGACCGCCCAGCGGGAAAGCCGAGGAAATCGCGCGCCGAACAGACCACGCAGGTCCGTCCTCCGGTGCCGTCACGGGTGGCCGGAACCCACGCCGCCGAACGCAAAGCGGACGATGCCGAACCCACTCCGGACCGCCCGGGCCGCCGGCGAGCGGCGTTCGTCCCCCGAGCCGACAGCGCATCCAGGCGGTCGCCGGGCGCTACGAAACAGCAGGCAGCGGATGCCCCTGGTGACCGGCGTCGCGGCCCAGCGCCCCATGACCGGCACCGCGACCCGGCACCTGGCCGTCACGCCCGCGGTACCCCACCCGCCGACCGAGAAAACCGCGCCCGCGGCCCGGCGCGTCCGGACCAGCAGCGCGGCCCCGCAGGTGCGGCACCCGAGCGGGACCGGCGCCCGGCATCCGGCGACCGGCTCCGCGGTCCGTTCGTCGCGGACCGCGAGCGCCGCCACGCACCGGGCGACCGCAACCGGTCCGCTCAGCCCGGCCACTCCCGCCCGGCCCCTGCCGGCCGAGACGGCAGCCCGCGGCCCGGCGACCACGGCCAGGACCCGGCCGACCGGAACGGCGCCCCTGCCGACCGCGAGGTCAAGACGCACATCCTGGCGGCGCACATCCGCAAACCGGAGGACGAGCCGCAGCAGCCACGCCCGCGGCTGCCCGCGCCGCCCCCGCCACGCCCGCGCCCCCCGAAACTCACCTCCGCACAGAGCACGGTCGTCCAGCGGTCGTGGCGCAACGAGCCGACGGTGGTCATCCCCAAGGTCACCGAGGACGGCGAACCACCCCAGAAACCCGACGAGCCGGCGCCGAGCACCCGGCTGCAGGAGAAACGCGAACGCAAGGACCGCAGGCTGCTGCTGGCAGGCAAGGCCGCGGCCGCCACACTGGCCGTGCTGATCTTCCTCGCCGCAGGCGCCGCGTGGGGCATGAAGACGTGGTACGACTCCAAGTTCACCGAGGTCTCCGCGCTCGATCAGGAATCGAAGGACATCAAGAACAAGGCGGCGCAGGTCGGCGACGAGAACTTCCTCATCCTCGGCTCGGACAGCCGGGTCGGCGCCCCGAAGGGCGCAGGCATCGGCACCGAGGAGACGGTCAAAGGCGCCCGCTCGGACACGATAATGATCGCCCACCTGCCCAAGGAACGCGATCGCGCGGTCTTGGTGTCCTTTCCCCGCGACCTGGAGATCACCCGCCCCGAGTGCCACCGGTGGAACTACAAGACCGGGGAGTACAGCGACGAGGTCGTCCCCGAGACGCCGCAGGTCAAGCTGAACACCGCCTACGCGGAGGGCGGGCCGCGGTGCGTCATCAAGTGGGTGCAGAAGATGACCGGCATGCGGATGACCAGGTTCGTCGGCATCGACTTCGCCGGGTTCAAGGAGATGGTGGACGCGGTCGGGGGCGTGCAGGTGAAGGTCGACACGCCGATCGTCGACTCGATCCTCGGCACGGTGGTGGACAAGCCGGGCCTGGTCACGCTGACCGGGGACCAGGCGCTCAGCTTCGTGCGGGCCCGGCACGTCGAAGGCGACCCGACGTCGGACTACGGCCGGATCAAACGGCAGCAGCAGTTCATCGCCGCGCTGCTGACCAAGACCATGTCCCGCGACGTGCTGCTGGACCCGGACAAGCTCACGTCGTTCGTCAACGCGTTCGCCGACGCCACGTTCGGCGACAACATCGGCGTCGACCAGCTGCTGGAACTGGCCCAGTCGCTGAAGGGCCTGGACACCGACTCGGTCGTCTTCCTCACCGTGCCCACCACCGGTTACGCCAACGAACGGGGCAACGAGGTGCTGCTCGAGGACCGAGCCCAGGAATTGTTCTCGGCTATCATCCACAACGAACCGATACCCGGGGTCGACACCGGCGAGGACGCGTCGCACGACACCTCAGGCGACGACTCGTCCACCGACCAGGGCGGAACATCACCCGAAGGCCAGTAGTCCGGCCGCGCAGGTCACCCCTGACGAAGCGGGACGCGATCCTTTCGTCCGCGATTCACCCCTGGTTCACCTCCACGCTACGGCATGCCACCGGACGCGAACGTAGAGTGGCGTCATGCCGGAACGACCTGGCCGCCGGCACCGAAGGAGTTGAGAATGCGCGAGGCATACCACGTCGAGCTGGACCGGCTCGCCGAGCGGCTGGCCGACATGTCCGCCATGGCGGCCACGGCCATGGAACGGGCCACCAGGGCGCTGCTCGATGCGGACTTGACCCTGGCCGAGCAGGTGATCAGCGACGACCAGAAGATCGACGACGCACGCGCGGCGTGCGAGGAGCACGCCTACCAGCTGATCGCCCTGCAAGCCCCGGTCGCCACCGACCTGCGCACCGTGCTGGCCACCATCCACGCCGCGGAGAGCCTGGAGCGCATGGGTGACCTGGCCCTGCACGTGGCCCGTGCGGCGCGCCGCAGGCACCCCGACCACGTGGTGCCCAAGCCGGTCGAGCACTACTTCGCCGAGATGGGCGAGGTGGCGGTGCAGCTGGGGCGGCTGGCCGAGCAGGTGATCCGGGAGCGCGACGTCTCCAAGGCGCAGGAGCTCGAGCGCATCGACGACAAGGTGGACGACATCCACCGCCACCTGTTCTCGGTGATCATGGACAAGGACTGGGAGTACGGGGTGGCCGCGGCGGTGGACACCACCCTGCTGGGCCGCTTCTACGAGCGGTTCGCCGACCATGCGGTGTCGGTGGCCAAGCGGGTGATCTTCATCGTCACCGGCAAGATGCCCGGCTACAACACCGACGCCGACGCCGACCTGTAGCTCGGCCGACCACCGGCTGCCCTCCTCAGGCGGGCGGCCGAGCACGACAGTGGGCAAGCCACCGAACCGCCTGGTGGCGCTGTTCGGTGGCTTGTCCGTCTCGTCACCCGAGGTGTCCCGGCGTGCTGTGCAATCGGAGGAAACCCGCTACTTCCGGGATGTTCAGGAGCCGCACAGGGCGTGCTCGATCAGGTCCGCGATCACGTCCCCGGCGACCTCCGGCGCGTCCGGCGCCGGCACCAACGAGTCGGTGTTGATCGACACCGTCACGCTGCGCCTGCCATCGGGGCTGACGCCGTTGCGGGTCATGAAACCCGGGATGTCCCCGCCGTGCGCCCAGGACCCACCGCACGAGTTCGGGATCCACACCAGGCCGAGGCCGTAGCGGGCACCGAGCCAGGCGGCGTCGCGCGGCTCGGCCCGGACCGTCCTGGTCATCTCGGCCAGCTCCCGTGGCCGCAGGACCTTGCCGCTGACCAGGGCCCGCAGGAACTTGTTGCTGTCCGCGGTGGTGCTGATCATCTCGCCCGCAGCGTCCCCCCAGGACGGGTTCGACGCCGTGACGTCGATCGGGTCTCCGTCCTGCGGATTCTCCGCGGTCAGATCGTCGACGAACCGTTCGTAACGCAGGCGCTCGAGTCAGCCGCACGCGGCCACCGGCCGGTAGCCGCGGCGACACCGGAACCGGCGATTGAGTACCTTCCGTCCATTCGCAAACAGAGAGGAGCTGCGCATGGCGAAGGTGTTCGAGCGTGGCGAAGGCCGGTACACGTACCGGGTGTTCGGACGACGGGTCGTGTGGGCTCCGCTGTGGTGGGTGGCCGTCGTGCTGCTCGGCGTGGCGATCTTCCGGCTCTTCGTGATTCCGGTGCACGTCACCAACAACGGGGGCGAAACCGTGTACGAGTGCGGTGGGGCGGCGTTCGGTTCGACCGCCCACCGGCTCGGCGCCAGCGGCTCCGAACGGATCGAGGCCAGCGAGTACGGTGAGCGGCGGTGTGCGCGGGAGCGCACCGTGGAGACCGAGCGCGGGATGGCGTTCGCGGCTGTCGCGCTGTTGCCGTTTTGGCTCGGCATCAGGCAGGTCCGTGGATCGTGGGTGCCGTGGCAGCACGTCGCCGCGGCCACCTGCGTCGGGGTGAGCATGATGCTGTTGCTCGGCCCGGACGAATCGAGCCTCGGGGCGGAGTGCGGCTCGCTCCTGTGGGTGGACGTGGAGCGATCCAGCAACGAGCAGATCGAAGACAGGTCCTGCATCATCGAACGCCCGAGCCGGGTGGGCTGGGCGG
The DNA here is from genome assembly GCF_000427905.1 of Thermocrispum agreste DSM 44070. Lineage (GTDB taxonomy): Bacteria > Actinomycetota > Actinomycetes > Mycobacteriales > Pseudonocardiaceae > Thermocrispum > Thermocrispum agreste. The sequence continues at coordinate 167,088 of NZ_ATYX01000008.1, forward strand.
TCTTCTGGGGCGTGCTGTCGGTGCCGTTCGTGATCTCCGCGTCCCGCCGCGACGATCACCAGTGACGCGCGCTCAGCCGAAGCGCCCAGTGATGTAGGCCTCGGTCCGTTCGTCCGACGGTGTGCTGAAGATCTTCTCCGTCGCGTCGAACTCCACCAGCCGGCCAGTGCGCTCGCCGGTCTGCTCGTCCACCACCGTGGTGAAGAACGCCGTCCGCTGGGAGACCCGGGCCGCCTGCTGCATGTTGTGCGTGACGATCACGATGGTGTACTCGCGCGCCAGGTCCAGCATCAAGTCCTCGATCTTCTGGGTGGCGATCGGGTCGAGCGCCGAGCACGGCTCGTCCATCAGGATGACCTCGGGATTCGTGGCGAGAGCGCGCGCGATGCACAACCGCTGCTGCTGGCCGCCGGAGAGCGCGAACGCCGACTTGTGCAGCTTGTTCTTCACCTCGTCCCACAGTGCCGCGCGGGTGAGCGCCTGCTCCACCAGATCGTCCATGTCGTCGACCTTCATGCCGGTGACCCGTGGCCCGTAGGCGATGTTGTTGTAGATCGACGCCGGGAACGGGTTCGGTTTCTGGAACACCATGCCGATGCGCCGCCGGACCTCGATGACGTCGACGTCCTTGCCGTACAGATCGACGCCGTGGTAGCCGATCAGCCCTTCCACCCTGGCGCCGGGCACCAGGTCGTTCATCCGGTTCAGGCTGCGCAGCACGGTCGACTTGCCGCAGCCGGACGGGCCGATCATCGCGGTGATCTCGTTCGCCCCGATGGTCAGGTTGACGTCGCTGACCGCGCGGAACTTCCCGTAGTAGACGCTGACGTCCTTGCAGCTGAGCACCGGGCTGCCCCGGCCGGGCAGGCTCAGGTCGTTGGCCGACGCCGTCTCCAGGTCCAGCCCGCGTGCCGGGTTGCGGCCTTGCGCTGCCATGCTGCGACTCCTCACTGACTGCACGTCTTCAGCCGATCCGGCCGGAGATGTAGTTGTCGGTGCGCTCGTCGGACGGGTTGGTGAAGATCTTGTTGGTCTCGTCGTACTCCACCAGCTCGCCCCAGCGGCTGTGCTCGTCCGCACCCACCTGCACCATCAGGAACGCCGTCATGTCCGACACCCGGGCGGCCTGCTGCATGTTGTGGGTGACCACCACGATGGTGAAGCGCTCCTTCAGCTGCAGCATCAGGTCCTCGATGCGGCCGGTGGACACCGGGTCGAGCGCCGAGCACGGCTCGTCCATCAGGATCACGTCCGGCTCGGTGGCGATGGCCCGCGCGATGCACAGCCGCTGCTGCTGACCGCCGGACATGCCGTAGGCGTTGTCCTTCAGCCGGTCCTTCACGTCGTCCCACAGCGCGGCCCCGCGCAGCGCCCGTTCGACGATCTCGTCCATGTCGCCTTTCATGCCGACGGTGCGCGGGCCGAAAGCGACGTTGTCGTAGATCGACTTGGGGAACGGGTTGGGCCGCTGGAAGACCATGCCGATCTTCTTGCGCACCTGCACCGGGTTGACCTGCGGGCTGTAGACGTCCGCGCCCTGGTAGAGCACCTTGCCTTCCACCCTGGCGCCGGGGATCAGGTCGTTCATCCGGTTCAGGCTGCGCAGCAGCGTCGACTTGCCGCAGCCGGACGGGCCGATGAGGGCGGTGATGGTGTTGCGGTAGATGTCCATGCTGACGTCGTTCACGGCCTTCTGCCGGCCGTAGAAGACGGACACGTTGCGCAGCTCGAACACCGTCTCCCTGGCGGCACGCTGGGCACCGGAGGCCGGCTTGAGCGCGGCCTCGACGCTGGTGCGGCCACCCGCCGGGGCGTCGGGGCTGTTCGTGGTCACCTGCGGTCGCTCTCCTCGCATAGGCTCCTACCAGCGTCGCTCGTAGCGGTTGCGCAGCCAGACGGCGAACGAGTTCATCGCCAGCAGCACCGCGAGCATCAGGATCACGCCCGCGAACGCCAGCGTCTGGAACTCCTCCCTCGGCTCGACCGCGTTGCGGTAGATCTGCACCGGCAGCGCCGAGTACTGGCCGTCGAACAGCACCGGCAAGAACGGGGTGAAGCCCGCCGCGCCGACCAGCAGCAGCGGCGCCGCTTCCCCCATCGCCCTGGCGACGGCCAGGATCACGCCGGTCAGGATGCCGGGCGCGGCGGCAGGCAGCACCTGCCTGCTGATCGTCTGCCACTGGGTGGCGCCCAGCGCCAGCGACCCTTCCCGGATGGACGACGGCACGGCGCGGATGGCCTCCCTGGCCGCGATGATCACGGTCGGCAGCACCAGCAGCGCCAGCGTGATGGAACCGGTGGCGACCACCAGGCCGAGCCCGATCGGCCCGCGGGCGATGAACGCCAGGCCGAGGATGCCGAACACGATCGACGGCACGCCCGCCAGGTTCTGGATGTTCAGCTCGATCAGCCGGTTGTACCAGCGATCCTTCTTGGCGTACTCCTCCAGGTAGACGGCCGCGCCGACACCGACCGGGACGACCAGGACGATCACCCCGACGATCATGTAGATGCTGCCCACCAGCGCCGGCCCGTAGCCGGCCTGCTCCGGCCGGATCCGGGACGGCTTCTCGGTGATCATGTCCAGGTCCAGCCGCCCCCAGCCCCGCCACGCGGAGTAGATGATCAGGCTGGTCAGCATGACCAGCGCGGTCGCCAGCGCCAGCAGCATGAGCGCGCGGAAGACCATCCCGCTGATCCGGTCGCCGCGCGGCTGCTCGCCGAACACCGACTCGACGGCGGCCCGCGCCCCTGCGGTGGCCAGCCGGGCCCGTCGCGGTCCCTGGTACCGGTCGGCCATCACTCGTACACCTCACGGAAGCGGCGGACCAGGCGGATCGAGATGAGGTTCATGATCAGCGTCATGAAGAACAGCAACGTGCCGACGGCGAAGATGGTCTTGTAGGTGATGGTCCCGGTGGCGATGTCGCCGGTGGCGGTGCGGCCGATGTAGGCGGTCATGGTCAGCACCGACTCGCCGAACTCCCACGGGCCGACCAGTTTCGGGCTGGCGCCCGCGGCGATGAGCACCACCATCGTCTCGCCGATCGCCCGCGACGCGGCCAGCACGCACGCGGCCACGATGCCGGAGATCGCGGCGGGGAACACGACCTTCCGCGTCACCCGTAGCTTGGTCGCGCCCAGCGCGAACGCGCCCTCCCGCAGGCCCGGCGGGACCGCGCGCATGGCGTCCTCGGCCACCGAGGCGACCAGCGGCACGATCATCACGCCGACCGCGACCCCGGCCACCCCCTGGGAGAACAACCCGTCCAGGTCCACCCACGGCAGCAGATCGGCGAAGAACGGCTTCATGAAGTACAGCGCGAACAGGCCGATGGCCACCGTCGGGATGCCCGCCAGCACCTCGAGCACCGGCTTGACGATCCGGCGCAGCCGCGGATTGGCGTACTCGGAGAGATAGAACGCCGACAGCAAGCCGACCGGAATGGCCACGATCAGCGCGATCACCGTGATGTTCAGCGTGCCGACCACGATCGGCAACACGCCGTAGCTGGTCTGCGTGCCGCGCCCGGGCTGCCACTCGGTGCCGAACAGGAACTCGGTGAGCGACACCTCGGAGAAGAAGTCGACGGTCGGCACCAGCAGCGAGATCACGATGGCCGTGGTGACCAGCACCGACAGCCCGGCGCACAGGAACAGGAAGGCCTTGATCAGCTTCTCGCCGTAGCGCGGGCTGGTGGCCTTCAGCGAGGGCCGGGCGACCTCGCCGCCTGCCTGGTTCACACGTGTGGGCATGCGCTTACCACTGTGCTCGGGATCCTTGCCTTGTTCGGTGTCGTCGGGTTCGTCAGCGTCATCGGTCGCTCAGCGCCTGCTCGGTCTTCGCGGCCTGCTCGTCGGTCATCGGGATGTAGCCGGCCAGCCTGGCGATTTCCGCGGAGTTGTCGACAAAGTAGTCGACGAACGCCTTGACGTGCTTCTTTTGCATCGATTCGCGCGACGGGTAGATGTACAGCGGGCGGCTCAGCGGCTGGTACTCGCCGCTCTGCACGGCTTCCGGCGTCGGCGCGACGCAGCCGTCGCCGGCGTCGATCTGCAGCGCCTTCACCCTGTCCTTGTTGGCGTCGAAGTACTCGAAGCCGACGTAGAACATCGCGCCTTCGTCTTCCATGACGCCCGCGATACCGGTGTTGTCGTCCTCGCCGATGTCCTGGTAGTCGGCGCGCTGCTCCTCCTTGTCGCCGTTGATCTCCTCGGCGAAGAACTCGAACGTGCCGGAGTCGGTGCCCGGCCCGTACAGCGTCAGCTCGGCGTCGTAGTCGATGCCGTCGATCTGGTTCCAGTTGTTCACCTGGGAGCCAGGAGCCCAGATCTGGCGGAGCTGGTCCACGGTGAGGCAGTTCACCGGATTCTCCCGGTGCACCAGCACGGTGATGGCGTCGTTGGCCACCTGCAGCTCGTAGTAGCTGACGCCACCCGCACGGCACATCTCCGCTTCCTCGGCGGTGATCTTGCGCGACGCGTCGGCGATGTCGATCTCGCCGTTGCAGAACTTCTCGAACCCGCCACCGGTGCCGGAGGTGCCGACGCCGACGCGCAGATCGGGATTCCGGTCGCTGAACAGCTCGGCGGCCGCCTGGGTCAGCGGGCCGACGGTGCTGGAGCCGTCGACCTTGATGGACAGCCCGCCGCCCTGGCCTGCCGGCCCGCAGGCCGTGACCGCGAGCGATGCCACGGCCACCGCGGCGGCGGCCGTCACCCACCCGTAGCGCATAACCCCCGACTCCTCGGTCGACACTCGGCTCAAGCCACCATGTGGCCTGACCGAGCCCGACGGTAGAAGCCGAAGGTGAACGGAAGGTGACACCACCTGAAGGTGTGATGACGAACGCACCGACGTTTCGCCGAAAGCGGGCGAATCACCCTGTCGCGTGCCACTCCCCGCGGTCAGGTCGTCACGGTGCGCTCGTACTGCACGGCGGTCGATTCCACGGTGAACCCGAGCTTGCGATACACGGCCAATGCCGGGGCGTTGTCCCCCTCCACGTAGAGGATCACCCGTTTCAGACCGCGTTTCCGCAGGTAGTGCAGGCCGGCGATGGTGAGGTTGCGGCCGAGGCCGCCGCCGTGCGCGTCCGGGTCGACACCGACCACGTACACCTCGCCGACCGGGTCTTCGCCGTCCGCGGCCGGATGCACCTTGGTCCAGTGGAATCCGACGAGACGTTGGTCACGTTCGACGACGAACAGGCCCTCGGGGTCGAACCACTCCTCGCGCTCGGCCGCTGCCACGTCCGCCACGGACAGCTGGCTTTGCTCCGGATGCCAGGAGAACGCCCGCGCATTGACCTCGACCAGCGGTCGTTCGTCGATCCCGGGCCGGAACGTGCGCAGCGTGACGCCCTCAGGCAACTGAACAGACGGCAGGTCCTCGGACAGTGGCATGCCCATGCGCAGCAGCTCACGTACCCGGGCGAACCCGTGCCTGCGCGCCAGCGCTGCGGCGGCCGGGTGGTCGGTGTGCGACCACACCCGAAGCGTTGTCGCCGCCCTGGCCAGGATGTGGTCCAGCATGGCGCCGCCGTGCCCGCGGCCGCGGTGGCCGGGGTGTACGATCAGCTCGGCGACCTGCCTGCCGAACGCGTCACCGGCTTCGTTCAGCTGCCCTACGGCGACCAGCAGACCGTCGTCCTGGCCCAGCAAGTAGGGCCCCTTGGCGAGCTCGGACGGCAGCGGGGCTCCCGGCGGCAGCTGCGGCCATCCGTCCACGCCGCCTGCGGCCTGCAGAAGGGCACGCACGGCCGCCTCGTCCTGGGAGAGGTCGTCGACCCAGCGAATGTTCACGCGGCCGACGGTAGCCGAAGATCGGCGCCGACGCGGCGGCTCGCGCGCCTGGTCCCGCGCAGCTACCGGGGCTTGCCCTGCTGCCGGACCTCCGCCGGCGCGGTCATCGGGTCAGCTCGCGCAGCTCCCGGTCCAGCGCGTCCTCCCGCTCGGGCGCCATGTCCTGCGACTCCGACGCCTTGGCCGGGCGCTCGAACTTGTAGCCGACGTTGCGCACGGTGCCGATCATCTGCTCGTACTCGGGGCCCAGCTTGGCGCGCAGCCGCCGTACGTGCACGTCCACCGTGCGGGTGCCGCCGAAGAAGTCGTAGCCCCAGACCTCCTGCAGCAGCTGAGCGCGGGTGAACACCCGGCCCGCGTGCTGGGCGAGGAACTTGAGCAGCTCGAACTCCTTGTAGGTCAGCTCGAGCGTGCGCTTGCGCAACCGGGCGGTGTAGGTGGCCTCGTCGATCACCAGGTCCCCGACCCGCAGCTCGGACTCCGGCTGCGTGGTCACGCCCTCCCGCGTGGTGGCCAACCGCAGCCGGGCGTCCACCTCGGCCGGGCCGGACGACGGCAGGATGACGTCGTCCACCCGCCACTCGCCGTTCACCGCCACCAGGCCGCCCTCGCCGACCACGGCGATGACCGGCACGGTGTCGTCCTCGGTCGCCCTGGCCAGCAGGCGGCACAGGCTCTTGGCCGACGCCAGGTCGTGCCGCGCGTCCACCAAGATCACGTCCCGGTGACCGCCGTCGAGCAAAGCGGTAACCTCGGGCGTGCGAACCCGGACCGTGTGGGGAAGCAGGCCAAGAGCAGGCAGGACCGAATTCACCGAGGACTCGTTGGTGAGCAGGAGCAGGTTCAGGCTCATCGCCTCGCACCGCCTCATGTCGTGCCGGACCGAACGCGCCGAGCTGGATTCGGCTGATACCTGAGAATAACCGCTGAATGATGCCGGATCAGCCCCCTGACGTCGGCATCACAGTTGCTTACCTGGGAAAAACGCGCTTGTCACATGCCGTTAACACGGCGGGATTGGAGCAAGGGTGACCGACCGAGACCGACGCGCTGCGCGCACCGGCCAGCCCCGGCGAGGGCGCAAACCCCGTCGTCGTGGCCGGGTTCTGCTGGTCACGCTGCTGGTCGTGTTCGGGCTGCTGGTGGCGGCCGACTTCGGTCTCGCCGCGTTCGCCGAGCACACCGTGTCGCAGAAAGCGCGAGAAAAATTCGGTTTGCGCGACGATCCCGCGGTGAACGTGCACGGTTTTCCGTTCACCACCCAGGCGCTGACGGGCGAATACGATCGCATCACCGTCGAGGCGCAGGGAATCGCCGTGCGCAACACGCTGCGCGATCTGACGCTGCTGGCCGAGCTGCGCGAGGTCACCGCGCCGCTTTCCGATTTGATCGACGGCCGGACCGACTCCATGGTGGTCGGCGACCTGGAAGTGGTGGCCAAGATCAGGCAGGCAGACATCGGCCGGCTCACCCGGCTGCCCGACTTGACCATCGAACCGGCCGCGCTGCGCTACGTGGAGACCGGCGACGAGGAGGACAAGGTCAGCATCGACGAGCTCGACGAGCAGCGCGACGCGATGGACGAGTTCCCGCCGCAGGCCGGGGTGCGGCTGGCCGCCACCACACAGATCTCAGGTCGTGAGACGCAGATCGTGGTGTTGGGCATCATCGAGTTGAGCAGCAAGGCGGTGCGCATCATCCCGAAGCGGCTGGAGTTCCAGCAGGGCAGCGAGGTCATCACGGTGCCCGATCAGGTGCGGGAGGCGTTCCTGCCCCGGTTCGACCGGACCATCCAGCCGGGCAGCCTGCCGTTCGGCGTGCAGCCGGGCGGCGTGGCGGTGGAGAACGGTGCGCTGCTGGTGCAGGGCAAGGCCAAGGACGTGCGCTTCGACCAGGGGGTGCCGTTCCACGGATAGCCGGGAGGACGGATGACGGGCCTGGTGGTGACCGCCGCGGTGTTCGCCGCCGGCCTGGTGATCGGGCTCGTCCTCCGTGGCCGTGAGGGCAAGGTGCGCAGCGGGAAGCAGCGAGCGGGACTTCCGGCCCCGGTGGCGGAATCACTGGGGCCCGGTGTGACGCTGGTGCAGATCTCCACGACGTTCTGCGCGCCGTGTCGGCACACCCGGGCGCGGCTGAGCGCACTGGCCGAGCGACAGGAAGGGCTGCGCCACGTCGACATCGACGTCACCAACCAGCCGGAGGTCGCCCACGCGCTCGGCGTGCTGCGCACCCCGACCACCATCGCCTACACCGCATCCGGCACGGAGATCGTGCGGGTTTCCGGCCTGCCGGAGACCGACAGCCTGCTCGCCGCCCTACGGCCGCACCTGGCAGCCTGATCCATTGCACGACCGACTGCAGGACCCGGCTGCCGGAGACCGAGAGCCCGCACACCACACGACAGCCCCGCCCGGCAGCCCCAACCCCACGACACAACCGACCCACCGCACGACCAGCTGCCAGACACCGACAACCCACACACCACACGACAACCCCACCCGGCAGCCCCAACCCCACGACACAACCGACCCACCGCACGACCAGCTGCCGGAGACCCAGAGCCCGCACACCGCACGACGCCCCCTCCCGTCACCCCAGCCCACTGCATCACCCTGCATGCCGGAGACCGACGACCCCTCACCACGTGACCACCCGCCCGCCATTCGGCCGACCCGCCGCGGCCGGGCGTCCACATGGTGGACACCGCTCCCATAACCAGGGAAAACGCCGTAGCGTCGGGGCATGTCCACCAGCCAGCAGATCGATCCCCGCGGCCCGCGATTCGCCGCCGGGATCACCACCGTGGTGCTCGCCGTCGTGTTGATCACCAGCTGGTGGCCGTTGCTGGCCGCGCAAGCGGTGGTGTTCGCCGCGGGCGCGTTGTTCGGCCTCCGGTTCTCGCCGTATGGGGCGCTGTACCGGGTCGCGGTGCAGCCGCGCCTCGGTCCTGCCACAGAACGAGAGGACGAGGCCCCGCCGCGGTTCGCGCAAGCGGTCGGGTTCGTCTTCGCCGTGACCGGGGTGATCGGCTACGCCTCCGGGTTGACCACGCTGGGGATCGTTGCCACGGCTGCCGCGCTGCTGGCGGCGCCTTTCTCAACGTGGCATTCAATTTCTGCCTCGGTTGCGAGGCCTACCTGCTGATCAAGCGCCTCGGCCGGCCGGCCGGCACGCAAACCACCTGATTCGCAGCCTGGGAAAGGGAGCAGTTATGAGCCGCGAAGACGTCCTGGTGTCCACCGCGTGGGCGGAGGAGAACCTGGACACGCCCGGCATCGTGTTCGTCGAAGTCGACGAGGACACCTCCGCTTACGACAAGGGACACATCCGCAACGCCGTCAAGATCGACTGGAAGAACGAGCTGCAGGACCCGGTCCGCCGTGACTTCGTGGACAAGGCGGGCTTCGAGAAGCTGCTGAGCGAGAAGGGCATCGCCAACGACGACACGGTCGTGCTCTACGGCGGCAACAACAACTGGTTCGCCGCCTACGCCTACTGGTACTTCAAGCTGTACGGCCACGAGAAGCTGAAGCTGCTCGACGGCGGCCGCAAGAAGTGGGAGCTGGAGGGTCGCGAGCTGGTCACCGAGGTGCCGCAGCGGCCGCAGACCAGCTACGTGGCCAAAGAGCAGGACCTGTCGCTGCGGGCCTTCCGGGACGAGGTCGTCGAGGCGATCAACCAGAAGAACATCGTCGACGTGCGCTCGCCGGACGAGTTCGCCGGCAAGCTGCTGGCGCCTGCCCACCTGCCGCAGGAGTCGGCCCAGCGTCCCGGTCACGTCCCGTCCGCGGTGAACGTGCCGTGGGCCAAGGCGGCCAACGAGGACGGTACGTTCAAGTCGAACGAGGAGCTGAAGCAGATCTACACCGAGGCGGGCCTGGACCTGAACAAGCCGACCATCGCCTACTGCCGCATCGGTGAGCGCTCCAGCCACACCTGGTTCGCGCTGCACGAGCTGCTCGGCCTGCAGGACGTCAAGAACTACGACGGCTCGTGGACCGAGTACGGCTCGCTGGTCGGTGTGCCGATCGAGACGGGAGCCAACTCGTGAGCGTGCAGGTGGACAGCGGCTGCGCCGCCCCGGCGCAGGAAGCCACACCGGACGACTTCGACACCCGCGGCCAGGTGGTCATCGCGGGCACGGTGACCGCAGGCGGCCAACCGTTGCCGAACGCCTACGTGCGGCTGCTCAACGCCGACGGCGAGTTCGCCGGTGAGGTGCAGGCGTCCGAGCAGGGCGAGTTCCGCTTCTACGCCGCGGCGGGCAAGTGGACGGTGCGGGCGTTGCACGCCGAGGGAACAGGTGAGGCCGCAGTGGAGACCGACGCGCCGAAGTTGTACCGGGTGTCGGTGTCCGTCTGAGACCACCTGACGCCCCGTTCTTCCTTCCGGATGTTTCCCCGGTGCCGGTTCGGCACCGGGGAAACGCGTTTTTCGGGGCCTCAAGCGGTCGTACCTGGACCGCCGCCCGGCAGGCCGCACCTCGCGGCCGCCGCACCGCTCCGGGCGGCGTACGGCGCAACTGGCCGGAGCCGCCCCTGTCCTCAGACGAACTCGTGCCGGACGATGGTCTGCTCGCGGCCGGGTCCCACGCCGATGGCCGACACCCTGGCCATGGCCAGCTCCTCGATCCGCTCCACGTAGCGCTGCGCGTTCGCCGGCAGTTCCTCGAACGTCCGGCAGCCCGAGATGTCCTCCTGCCAGCCGGGCAGCTCCTCGTAGACCGGCACGGCGTGGTGCACGTCGGTCTGCGTCATCGGCATGTCCTCGGTGCGGAAGCCGTCCACCTCGTAGGCCACGCAGACCGGGATCTTCTCCAAGCCGGAGAGCACGTCCAGCTTGGTCAGGAAGTAGTCGGTGATGCCGTTGACGCGGGTGGCGTAGCGCGCGATCACCGCGTCGAACCAGCCGGTGCGACGCTCCCGCCCGGTGGTGACACCGAACTCGCCACCGGCCTTGCGCAGGTGGGCGCCCATCTCGTCGTGCAGCTCGGTGGGGAACGGACCGGAGCCGACCCGCGTGGTGTAGGCCTTGAGAATGCCCAGCACCGTGGTGATCCTGCTGGGCCCGATGCCGCTGCCCGCGCACGCGCCGCCCACCGTCGGGTTGGACGAGGTGACGAACGGATACGTGCCGTGGTCGACGTCCAGCAGCGTGCCCTGCGACCCCTCCAGCAGCACCGTCTCCCCAGCCTCCAGCGCCTTGTTCAGCTGCAGCCGGGTGTCGGCGATGCGGTGCGCGAACTGCTCCCCGATGGCCAGCACCTCGTCGGCCACCTGGTCCGGGTCGAGCGCCCGCCGGTTGTAGACCTTGACCAGGATCTGGTTCTTCACCTCGAGCGCGGCCTCGACCTTCTGCCGGAAGATCTTCTCGTCCAGCAGGTCCTGGACCCGCACCCCGACCCTGGCCACCTTGTCCTGGTAGCACGGGCCGATGCCCCGACCGGTGGTGCCGATCTTGCGCGAGCCCAGGTAGCGCTCGGTGACTTTGTCGATCGCCACGTGGTACGGCATGATCAGGTGCGCGTCCGCGGAGATCAGCAGCTTGTCGGTGTTCACCCCGCGGGCTTCCAGCCCGGCCAGTTCGTCCAGCAGCACGCGCGGGTCGACCACCACGCCGTTGCCGATGACGTTGGTGACGCCCGGGGTGAGGATCCCGGAGGGGATCAGGTGCAGTGCGAAGTTCTGCCCGTCCGGCAACACCACGGTATGACCAGCGTTGTTGCCGCCCTGGTAGCGGACGACCCACTGCACGCGATCGCCCAGCAGATCGGTGGCTTTCCCTTTGCCTTCGTCGCCCCACTGGGCACCGATCAGCACGATGGCCGGCATGTGACACTCCTGGTATTGCGGTGAACGTCCTGCGGGCGCAGGTTTGCGCGGGAAACCGCCGGTGCGAGGGTATCGGAGGATGGCCTGGTGTGCGGCACGACGTTGGTTTGCGGTGACCTATCCGACCCTCCTGCTGCCCCCGACGTCGTCCGGGTGCCCGCCCGTCCCGGCAAGAAGCACGTGGACGAGGTCCTGCAGCGCAGCAAGCGGGTCATCGTCGTCGGCGACGACGCGGATCTCGCCGCGGTCGTGGTGCGCATGCTGCGCAGGGAAGTCCTGAGTTCGGTAGCCGTGGGATACGTGCCCGCAAGCGCGGAGTCAGCGGTCGCCGCGCTGTGGGGCCTTCCGCACGATCCGGCCGAGGCACTTCGGATCGCCACCTACGGTGAGCCACGGCCGATGACGCTGGTGCGGGATGACACCGGCGGGGTGCTGCTCGGACGCGGCCTGGTCGAAGCGGTCGACGGCGAGGCGTACTGCGACGACGTGCTGGCGCTGCGGGGTGCGGCCCGTCGTATCGAAGTGCGGCCGGACCCGGCGGGTGTCGCGGTGCGGGTGACCCACGGTCGGTTGCTGCGCAAGACGGCGACCTTCCGCGGCCGGGCCTTCCAGTACGGCGGGCGGGTGCCGGTCCACCCGGTGACCGACGGGGTCCGTCGTGACCGGCCACTGCGCCGCTGGACCGTGTACCGGCACACCGAGGATTTGCTGGCCGTCCGGCCGTGACCGGCCGATCGTCGGGCCGGAACTTCGGGCGATATGCGCGTTCTGTACACGGCCAAGCGGGTGTAGTTATCACCAAGAAGAGAATTCGTCACACTTTCAGGTAGCGCACACCGGCACGAAGCGTCACGTTCCCTCTGTCTGGCCCACGGCAGAAGGGAACCGGCATGTCCTTCACGTTTCGCCGCGCACTGACCGTTCTCGGCTCGACCGCGCTGCTCTCCACCGGAGTCGCGGCCACGTCATCCGGTTCCGCGATCGCGGAGCCACCCAACATCCCGGATCCGGCCACCGCCGCCTCGATGCTCTCCCAGCTGACCGTTCGGCCGGACGGCTCGCAGGACGGCTACGACCGTGACAAGTTCCCGCACTGGAGCAACCAAGGCAACTCGTGCAACACGCGCGAGGTCGTCCTGCGACGCGACGGAACCAATGTGCAAGTCGGCGACGATTGCTATCCGATCTCCGGCAGCTGGTACAGCCCATTCGACGGGGCCACCTGGACCGACCCGTCGGACGTCGACATCGACCACATGGTGCCGCTGGCGGAGGCGTGGCGCACCGGCGCTTCCCACTGGACCCAGGCCGAGCGGAAAGCGTTCGCCAACGACCTGAACAGCCCGCAGCTGATCGCCGTCACCGACGACGTGAACCAGTCGAAGGGCGACAAGGGCCCCGAGGACTGGAAGCCACCGTCACAGAGCTACTGGTGCACGTACGCGCGGATGTGGATCGGGGTGAAGTACAAGTACGACCTCACCACGTCTTCGAACGAGAAGGCCGCGCTGAACGACATGCTCGACCGGTGCTGATCGGGAGAGCGGGTCCCTGGACGCGTCACCGAGCCGATCGCGGCAGGCCGCACCGGCCACCACCGGCCGAGCGGCCGGTGCGGCTGTTCGAACGGTGCTGCATGCCCGCCCGGATCGCCACGTGAGACCGGGACCGAGCGCCGAAGAGCGCCGGCCAGCCAGCGCCGCTCCGCGGCAGTGCTACTTCTTCAGCCCAGTGGCCTCCACCGCCGCCGGGTCGGAGTCGGCCAGGAACTGCAGGCACCGTTCGTATTCGTCGGTCTCTCCGATCCGCTCGGCGGCTCGCGCCAGCGCCGCCAGCGAGCGCAGGAAGCCCTGGTTCGGCCGGTGCTGCCACGGGATCGGGCCGTGCCCCTTCCAGCCGGCCCGCCGCAGCTGGTCCAGACCGCGGTGGTAACCGGTGCGGGCGTAGGCGTACGCCGTCACGTTCTGGCCCGCGGCCAGGGCTTCGTCGGCTAGTTGCGCCCAGGCCTCGCTGAACTGCGGGTGCTCGGCGGCGACGTCGGCGGCCGGGGTGCCCGAGTCGAGCGCGGCCTCGGCGGCGGGATTGCCGGGCAGCTGGATCGGCTCCGGTTCGAGCAGGTTGGTCATGGCGTCATGGTGCCAGGTCATGGTGCCAGGTCAGAGAACCAGGCTGAGCAGCGTACTGCCGCCCGCGGCGACCAGAAGCACGACCATGACCAGAGCAATCGCACGTTTCGACATCATCACTGCCCATCATGACCGGCCGGGGCGGAGCTGGCGGCTCGGCTGATGCGAACGGGCCGGCCGAGGCGCTGAACGGCCGGTGGCTGCTCAGCCGAGCACTACCCGGCCAACCGCCCATCGCGCGCAACGGACCACGTGCCTGCACCGGATGCGGCGCTGCCGGTAATGGTCGAAGCCCGGCCGACAACGGGAGCACCGGCCGGGGTGTCGGGCTGTCGGGCTGCACAAGAAAACCGGCCCAAGCGCCATGCGCACCACAACCCGGCCACACAAGAACCAGTCGCCCCGCCACGCCAGCCAAGCAACCCCCACACCCACGCCACCCGGACAAGACCGAGCGCGTCGCGCCCACCCACACACAAAAGACCGGCCAACGATGCCCTCACGGCACCGGCCAGGCGAAACCGCACACACCCGTCGGCCTGTCGCCCCCAGGCAAGGCTCGTACGCACCCGCATCCAACCACCAACGCCCACCCAACGAGGCCGAGCGCACTCAACCTCCTGACACAAGAAGACCGGCCGCTAGCGCCATGCGCACCACAACCCGGCCACACAAGAACCAGTCGCCCCACCACGCCGACCAGGCACGCCGCACCCCCACGCCACCCGGACAAGACCGAGCGCGTCGCGCCCCCCACACACAAAAGACCGGCCGACGATGCCTCGTGGCACCGGCCGGCCGGTCTGCTGCCAGCGGAACGCGGATCAGCTCATCTTCTTGCCCGCGGACTTCAGGTGCTCGGCCGCCTGGACGACGCGCGCCGCCATGCCTGCCTCGGCGGCCTTGAGGTAGGACCGCGGGTCGTACACCTTCTTGTTGCCGACCTCGCCGTCGACCTTCAGCACGCCGTCGTAGTTCTTGAAGAAGTGGTCGGCGATCTGCCTACTGAACGCGTACTGGGTGTCGGTGTCGATGTTCATCTTCACCACACCGTAGGAGACCGCCTCGTGGATCTCCTCCAGCGACGACCCGGACCCGCCGTGGAAGACCAGCTGGAACGGCTTCGACCCCTCCGGCAGGCCCAGCTTCTGGGCGGCCACCGCCTGGCCGCGCTTGAGCACCTCGGGGCGCAGCTTCACGTTGCCCGGCTTGTACACGCCGTGCACGTTGCCGAAGGTCGCCGCCAGCAGGTAACGGCCCTTCTCACCCGCGCCGAGCATTTCCACGGTGCGGACGAAGTCGCCTTCCGAGGTGTACAGCTTCTCGTCGATCGCCGCCGAGATGCCGTCCTCCTCGCCGCCGACCACACCGATCTCCACCTCGAGGATGATCTTCGCGCGCTTGGCCTGCTCCAGCAGCTCGGCGGCGATCTGCAGGTTCTCCTCCAGGTCGATCGCCGAGCCGTCCCACATGTGCGACTGGAACAAGGGGTTCTCGCCCCGGTCGACCCGCTCCTGGGAGATCTGGATCAGCGGGCGGACGAACTTGTCCAGCTTCTCCTTCGGGCAGTGGTCGGTGTGCAGTGCGACGGTGACCGGGTACTTCTCGGCCACCACGTGCGCGAACTCGGCCATCGCGACGGCGCCGGTCACCATGTCCTTGACCTTCTGGCCGGAAGCGAACTCGGCGCCCCCGGTGGAGATCTGGATGATGCCGTCGGACTCCGCCTCGGCGAACCCACGCAGAGCCGCGTTCAGGGTCTCCGAGGACGTCACGTTGATCGCCGGGTAGGCGAATCCCCCTTCCTTCGCGCGGTCCAGCATCGCGGCGTAGGTTTCCGGGGTTGCGATGGGCATCGGCGCTCCTTGTGCTCGCGGTATCAAGCCTGGTCCAGGGCCCATCCTACGGACGGGACACGGGCCCGTACCACAAGCGGTCTGCCCCTGTGGGCAGTCTCCTGTTAGGCTCGGCTCGACCTACTCTCCGGTAGCTGCTGCGAGGAGGTGCCGTGGCCGGCAACCCGTTCACGTCCAGGTCGCTGAGGAACAGGGTCGTGCTGATCACGGGAGCCGCCAGGGGCATCGGCGCCGGGCTCGCCGAGCGCTTCGCGGCGCGCGGGGCCAAGGTCGCGCTGCTCGGCCTGGAGCCGGAGGAACTGGCCGCGGTGGCCCGCCGCATCGGGCCGGACGCGGCGTGGTGGGAGGCCGATGTCACCAGCTGGCAGGACCTGGAGAAGGCCGTTGCCGAGGTCGTGCAGCGGTGGGGCGGCATCGACGTCGTGGTGGCCAACGCCGGCATCGCCAGCACCGGATTCGTGCGGTCCGTCGACCCGGTGGCGTTCGAGAAGGTCATCGAGGTGAACCTGCTCGGCGTCTGGCGGACGTTCCGCGTCGCGATGCCGCACGTCATCGAGCGCAAGGGCTACTTGCTGGCCATCTCGTCGCTGGCCGCGATCGCGCACGCCCCGGGGATGGCCAACTACGCGGCGTCGAAGGCCGCCGTCGAGGCGTTCTGCAACAGCCTGCGTGCCGAGCTGCGGCACCTGGGGGTGCGGGTGGGGGTCGCGCACCCCACCTGGATCGGCACCGACCTTGTCACCAGCGCCGACCGGCACCCGGTCTTCGGCAAGATGCGCGGGCGGATGCCCGCCTTCCTCGGCAAGACCTATCCGCTCGAGGTCGCCCTCGATCACCTCGAACGCGGCACCTTGCGCCGGGCACGCACCATTCACGTGCCGCGCTGGGTGGGTGCCATGAAGCTGCTCCGTTCGCTGCTGCCGCCGTTGATCGAGATCGGCAGCGGGCGAACCGGCGTGGCCCAGGCCGATGCCGAAGCGATGCGGGACATCGCCACCAGGGGCGCACGGGAATCCGCGGTGGTCGGCCCGGGCGCGCGAGCGGCGCTGGAGAAGTCCGACCAGGCCGGCTAGCCGAGCTGCACCGACCGTTTCGCCAGGCCGTACCAGAAACCTTCGATCGCCGTCCGCGCCACGCCTGCCTCTTCGCCTGCGCCGAGGCTGACGAACAGCGGCGCGAAGTGCTCGGTGCGCGGGTGGGCTCTGCCGGCGGCCGGCGCTTTGTGGTGGAAGTCCAGCAAGGCGTCGACGTCGCCGGTGGACAGCACCTCGTTGCCCCAGTCGTCGAACTCGACCGACCAGGACGGCGGGGGCGCGTCGGCGGGGCCGGACATCGGGTTCATCTCGCGCAGGTTGTGGGTGAAGAAGCCGCTGCCCACGATCAGCACGCCGGCATGCCGCAGCGGCGCCAGCCTGCGGCCGATCTCGTACAGCTCGCGCGGGTCGAGCGACGGCATGGAAATCTGCAGCACCGGAACGTCCGCCTGCGGGTACATCTCCATCAGCGGCACGTAAGCGCCGTGATCGAGCCCGCGGTCCGGGGCGTCCGCGGTGGGATAACCGGCGCCGGCGAGCAGTCTGCGTACCTCGGCAGCCAGCTCCGGAGCGCCAGGGGCCGGGTATTGCACGTCGTAGTAGCGCTGCGGAAAACCCCAGAAGTCGTACACCAAGGGGCGGGTGGAGGTTGCCCCGATGGTCAACGGGGCGGCTTCCCAGTGCGCCGAGACCACCAGAACGGCTCGCGGCTTCGGTAGCCGCGCGGACCAGGCGGCCAGCTCGGCCGGCCAGACGGGATCGTCCGCCAGCGGCGGTGCGCCGTGGCTGAGGTAGAGGACCGGCATCGGTTGGCTCATGCCGTAGGGAACCCTTTCGGCGACGGAGCTATTCCTGGGGCCAGGTCGGCCGGGGAGTCCTGCTGCCGGGGCGCCCGGGCGAAGAGAATTCCCTCGGCCGGTGGGCCGCATCTCGGTAGCGTTCGGCCCATGCAGACGGTCACGCTGGCCCAGCGCCCCGAGCTCGCCGACAGGCTGTGGGACTTCCCCGGCGTCTGGGGGGAGTTCATGTACCAGGACCGGACCGCCGACCTGTACTACGACACCTGCGTGCGGCTGTATCCGGAGTACGTGATGCTCGCGCTGGACGGTGACCGGCCGATCGCCCGCTCGTTCAGCGTGCCGCTGGCCTGGGACGGTGATCCTGCGGCCGGGCTGCCCGAGGACGGCTGGGACTGGGCGATCCGGCAGAGCGTGCAGACCCGGTTCTCCGGCAGCAACCCGAACCTGGTGTGTGCACTGGAGATCAGCGTGCAGGCCGACCACCGTGGCAAAGGGCTGTCCGGAGTCATGCTGGAGGCCATGCGACGCAACGTCGCGGCTCTGGGCTTCACCACCCTCGTCGCCCCGGTCCGTCCCAGCGGCAAACACCAGCGCCCGGACGAACCGATGACCAGCTATGTCGCGCGCACCCGCGACGACGGGCTCCCGGAGGACCCGTGGCTACGGGTGCACGTGCGGGCAGGCGGCACGGTGGTGAACATCGCCCCGATGTCCATGCAGATTTCCGGGACGGTGGCGCAATGGCGTACATGGACCGGCTTGCCGTTCGACCACCGGGGTCCGGTGCACGTGCCCGGGGCACTCGTCCCGGTGTTGTGCGAACCGGACCACGGCTATGCCACCTACGTCGAACCGAACGTGTGGGTTCTGCACCGGATCACCTGATGATCATCGGCGCGCCCTGCGGGCCGCTCCGGCTGGCATCCGCGCGAACGCCGCTCTTCGGAGCTGGTCACCCACCGGGCGAGGTCGGCGATCTCGCAGCGTCTGCTTCAGCGCTGCCAGCAGGCCGTCAGCTGTGAATGGGAGCCGACGTCCATCCCGCAGCACCCGTCGGTACGGCCGATCCCGGGGCACCCCCTCAGCACAGCCCATCCCACGGCATCCCGTCGGCACGACAACATCCCGTGGCACCGCGTCAGCGCGGCCGATCCCACGGCACCTCCTCAGCACAGCCCATCCCGCGGCACCCCGTCAGCACGACCCATCCCGCGACACCCCCTCGGCACGACCTATCCCACGGCACCCCGTCAGTACAGCCCATCCCCCGGCACCCCCTCAGCACGACCCATCCCACGGCACCCCGTCAGCGCGGCCGATCCCGCGGCGCGCCGTCGGCGCGGTCCGCCAGGTACTCGGCTGCGTGGATGTTGCCGGACGGCCCGCAAATCCCGTCCCGCTAGCTTCGATGCCCCGATGCGCTCCGGTGCGGCCTGGCAAGGAGGCCACGACAATGACCGCCGCTCCCCGTACCGCCCCTGCAGGCCGGCCATCGCCCGGCTGACCAACCCGCCTGACCACCGCCGCTACCCCCGGGCGAGGTCGGCGAAGCGGGAGTAGTGGAGCTGGTGGGCGACGGTGACGGTGGTGGTGGGGCCGGCGCGGTGTTTGGCCAGGATGAGGTCGGCTTCGCCGGCGCGCGGGTCGTCGCGTTCGGTGGCGTCTGGCCGGTTGATGAGCAGGACGATGTCGGCGTCTTGCTCGAGCGCGCCGGATTCACGCAGGTCGGCGAGCATGGGGCGCTTGTCGGTGCGCTGCTCCGGGCCACGGTTGAGCTGGCTGATGGCCACCAGGGGCACGTCGAGTTCCTTGGCCAGCAGTTTGAGCTGGCGGGAGAACTCGGAGACTTCCTGCTGGCGGGATTCGACCTTCTTGCCGGAGGTCATCAGCTGCAGGTAGTCGAGCACGATGAGTTTGAGGTCGTGCCGCTGCTTGAGCCGCCGGGCCTTGGCCCGGATCTCCATCATGGTCATGTTCGGCGAGTCGTCGATGAACAGCGGCGCCTGGGAGATCTCGGACATGCGGCGGGCCAGGCGGGTCCAGTCGTCGTCGGACATCCGGCCGCTGCGCATGTCCTGCAGGCGGATCTTCGCCTCGGCCGAGAGCATGCGCATGACGATCTCGGTGCGGCTCATCTCCAGCGAGAAGATCACGCTGGTCATGCCGTGCTTGATGGAGGCGGACCGGCAGAAGTCCAGCCCGAGGGTGGACTTACCGATACCGGGTCGGGCCGCCACGATGATCATCTGACCGGGGTGCAGGCCGTTGGTGACCTCGTCGAGGTCGGTGAACCCGGTGGGCACCCCGCGGGCCAGGCCGCCCTCGGAAGCAATCGCGTCGATTTCGTCCATGGTGGGCTGGAGCAGGTCCTCCAGCGCCACGTAGTCCTCGCTGGTGCGGCGTTCGGTGACTTCGAAGATCGCCGCCTGGGCCCGGTCCACCACCTCGTCCACGGCCGCGCCCTGGGCGTCAGCGGCGCCGTAGCCGTACTGCACGATCCGGGTACCTGCCTCGACCAGCCTGCGCAGCACCGCCTTCTCGGCCACGATCTGCGCGTAATAGGCGGCGTTGGCGGCCGTAGGCACGGTGGCGATCAACGTGTGCAGATACGGGGCACCGCCCACGCGGGCCAGCTCGCCGCGGCGCTCCAGCTCCGCCGACACCGTGATCGGGTCCGCCGGCTCACCCCGGCTGTACAGGTCGAGGATGACGTCGTAGATCGCCTGATGCGCGGGACGGTAGAAGTCGGCAGGCCGCAGCACCTCCAACACGTCGGCAATGGCGTCCTTGGACAACAACATCCCCCCGAGCACCGACTGCTCGGCCGCGATGTCCTGCGGTGGTTGCCGGTCGAACCCGCCACCCGGGGTGGAGGACGCCGGAGCGGACCCGGTGAGTGCCGGACTGCGGTCGTCGGTCAATGCCACCGCCGCTGAACCTCCCCGTCTCGAACACTCGTTCGATTCCCAGTATGCCGCACGAATCCCCCTGCCGCGGGCAGGCTGCGGTCGTGTCGGACCACGAATCGGCGACCCGCCGTCCGCCGGGGTGGCGCCGCCCGCCCCGGCCACGGTGACTCGGCCGCAGGTCGACGCTCACTTTTGTCGGGTTTGACGGGTCTTTCGCCGCAGCTGCCGGCGGCGCGGACGTTGGCACGCTAAACCGCTCCGCGCACCCCTGCCAAATCGGCCTGGGGATGAATTGTGGATGACCTGTGGACTACTTGGGGGCAACTGTCCCCAGTCGCTCACAGGAGCCCGCGAGGCTGTGGACAACTTGGGGACAACTATCCCCCATGTGGGAAAAACCGCAGGTCAGACCCTGTGGATAAGTTGTGGATAAGATTGTGATCAGACGTTCGGCGTGTCGCGGCAAAACGTCATCCCGGGCGTGTCGCGCTTCCCGGCGGCCGGCACGCGTCACGGCCGCCGTAGCCAGCCGTGCCGCGGCCGGCCCGCATGATCGACGTCTCGCCGATCCGGCGGATCCGGTCGCCCAGCTCCCTCATCGTCGTCGGATCGAACCCGCCACCGTCGAGCTCGGACAGCAGCAGGCTCAACGTGCGCACCACGCCGGGGTTCACCTCGGCGATCCGGGCGAACAGCTCGCGATCGCGGTCGATCGCATCGTTCACGGCTGCTCCGCACACCCGGGATCGGGGCGAACCTGGTGGATCGGCGCGCCCGGCCACAATCCGCACCTGGCGCAGGGGTAGTGCGGATATCGCAGTTCGTAGGGGTGCGCGATGTTCCGCCATTGCTCCTGGTGGGGTAGCGCTTCGGCATGTCGGTCAGGACGGGCCGATGCTGCGGCGCGGGGTCAGCTTGGCGTGATGTGACGGCCATGCCGTGATGAAACCGCGACTGTCGCTCGGCGGGACTGCCGATCCGGCGAATTCTGGGAATATTCGCTTCCGGAATATTCCTATCCGGAACAGCTGCGGATCAGGGCTTGCCATGCGTCGGCGAGGATGGTCTCCACCGCGGAGCGCCGTGGGTGCCAACCCAATTCGCGGCGTATCCGTGAACTGTCGGCCAGCAACACTGCCGGCTCGTCCACCGGGGCCCGTGCTTCACCCGCACCGGGCGGCCATTGACCTCTTCTGCGATCTTCACCAACTTGGCGAGTGATGTGCCGCGCCCGCTTCCGACGTTGTACGTCCGCCACTTACCGGGAGTACATGATTCCAGCGCGAGCACGAACGCGTCTGCCATGTCAGCGACATGCACGAAATCTCGGACGACCATGCCGTCACCATTGAGAGTCAGCTCCGGTGCGATGCCGGCTTGCACCGCGACGATCCTCGGCACGATCCGCGTGTTGTCCTGGTCCGATGCGCCGTGCGCAGCTCCGGCGACGTTGAACGCGCGAAGCGCTACGGCGCCGATCGCGCCGGTAGCGGTGCAGCCGGCAACGATGTGGTCTGCGGCGAGCTTGCTCGCGCCATACGGATTTGCCGGCACGGTGGGCGAGTCCTCCGTCACTGGCTGCGGGACGTTCGTCCCGTAAACAGCGGCAGTCGAGGCGAGTACCAGCCGTTTCGGCGTTGCCGGACTCGCTGTGGCGAGCAATGCCGATACGACGTTGAAAGTTCCACCGACGTTGACTGCCCAGTAGTCGGATGCGGCGGATGCTGACTCGCGCGTTCTTGTCAGAGCAGCCAGATGACAGACGGCGTCGACGCCGGCGACTGCTGCACGGACAGCGTCGGAATCGCGCACATCGGCGACAGGCCCTGACAACTGGCCGCTGCGTCGCGCCATTGGGACGACGTCGTGACCTGCCTTGGCCAAGGCAGCCACAACCGCCCTGCCGACGAAACCGGTTGCGCCGGTGACCAGTACTCGCACGCCTCAAGCTCCCAGCAATCGGTGCCGATGCTCCCAGGCCAGCGTGAGGCACGCGCGCGCAATCGGCGACAGTGGCTCGTCACGCAGCCGCTGGATCGAGTCCGAGGTGAACGGGATGCCCACGGTCGGCCGGCCTGCCGCTGTGCCCACCGCGGAGCCTTCGTCGTTCCGGGCGACCATGGTGGCGAAGAGACGGTCGAAGACCGCCCCTTCGATCACCGCGACGGTGAGAAATTCGATCCACAACGTCAGTGGTTCCACCACCAGGGCGCAGACGAATACGCGGAAGTCCCCGGCATCGCGAGCGGCCATGAATGACTTGAACGGATCACTGTTCAAGTAGTCGACGGGGTCCACCGAGTTTTCGTCGTGCTCGGGGTTGCCCAGAAATTCTTCCGAGTATTCGCGTTGAATGTTTCGCCAAATGGAAAAATCGTTGGCCTGATGGGCGGGGGCCAAAGCCGCGGGCTGGAACATCCCGGCGGGGATCACGTGGTACATGCCACCGGCCGCAGCGACCGACTTGGCGTCCCTACGGTGCAGGTAGATTCGGTGGCCGTCGATCGGGTCTCGTCTGATCGTCAGGGTGTTGATGCTCGGCATGACTGGCCGAGCCGCCAGGTCGAACGGGTCGGCGACATGGCGACGCAGGGTCAAATCGGCAAAGCTCGGACGTCCCCGCCCAGCGCGCAACCACGCATCGGCGAACTCGTGAGCTACCGCCTCATGCACATCGAGCACATCGAAGTAGCACGTGTAGCCGAACTCGAAGACGCCTTTCCCTGCGGACCACCTCGCATCCAGCAAACGGTATCCGAAGCGGTTGTCGAGCAATCTGGGGCGGGCCAGATCACGCAGTGCCAACGAATAGCGGCGGTATCGCGCACCAGTTGCCGTGAGCGGGCGAACGTGGGCGGTTTGCTCGATGCTTCCGGTGATCGCCGGGATTGGCATCCGATCGTCCGGTCGCCAGGTCAATCGGATGTCGGCCAGCTCCACCGGCTCGCCCGGTGTCCAGTCGTCCCTGGTAAGAACCGTCGTTCCGGGTATACGAGCAAAGCCGGGGTACAAGTCGGCCGCGAGATCGCTCAACGTGACCCGGTGCGCGTTGAGTTCGGAACGTACGACCCGCCAAGCTTGCTGGCTCTCCCATTCCGAGCCCTGCAGGTCGCTGATCTGTCGTGGATCCGGAACGGAGTCCGCGCTGCAGTCGGGTAGAACGCCGAAATGCTCCGGCGGGATGCTCACTTCGCGAAGCTCGTCGAGCTTCAGCAGGATGTCACCGTTCTCGATCTTCGAAACCCTCGACTGTGTGGTGTGCAGAAGCTCGGCCACCTCTGTCTGGGACAGTCCGCGCTCCTGGCGGAACCAACGGATGACGTCACCAGCATTGGACCCGTCCGGTGGCGCGTCCGAAGATCCGGCTACATACAGCCACCGACCGGTGTCCTGTGCCACGCCTGCCTCCCTTCTGCCAAATCACAGTTTGCCGGGAAGCCTGGCACCTTCGTGCCCGCTACAGCCTGCACAGCGACATCGGACTGCCGATGGTTCCGATAGTTCATCATCCGACGCGTCCGGCACTACCCGGACGCCCGGTTGACAAGTCGGCCGTGATGGCGCGTCCAAGGAGACTGGTGGGTGCAGGTCGGACGGACGTTGCAAGTGTGCTTGGCGAGGCCGTACGTGGTGTGCGATCGCGGCCGATCGCATCGTTCACGGCTTCTCCGCACATCCGGGATCAGGGCGCACCTGGTTGGTCGGAAGAAAGGATCCCACTCCGTTGCGTATCGGATCACCGGCCATTCCAACCTCTCCGCCCCAACCATTCCGCTGGTCGCTGACGAGATCCGTGCCGAGCTGGCCCAGCACGATCCCGCCACGCTGGTCGGGGTGAGCTGCCTCGCGCGTGGCGCGGATCAGGTGTTCGCCCGCGTCGTCCTGGAGTAGGGCGGCAAGCTCGAAGTCGTCCTGCCCGCCGCCGACTACCGGGAGCGCAAGGTCAAGCCGGACAACGCCGCCGAGTTCGACGAGCTGATCGGCAAGGCCGACAAGGTCCATGCCATGCCGTTCCAGCAGTCCAACCGCGAGGCGTACATGGCCGCAAGTGAGCACGTGCTCAGCAATGTGGATGTCCTGATCGCAGTGTGGGACGGCGAGCCGTCAGACGGCTACGGAGGAACCGCCGACGTGGTCACTGCTGCTCGTGCACGCAGCATTCCGGTCACTGTGATCCGGCCGGAGGGTGCAGCCCGCGAGTGATGCCAAGCAGGCCAGGCGCCGATGATGGCCCGTCGCAGCACCGGCCGACGGAGCGGCCGGATGCAGACATTGGAAAACCCCGTGGTGCTGCCAGGTCGGGGGTCCGCCAGCATCACGGGGTCACCTGGGCTATCGGCGCCCACATACAGCGTGTTACAGATTTCCCCGACTGTGACATGAATCACTCACCGGTCGATAGACAGCGCCAGAAATATCCCTTTACGTCCAGTTTTACCTGGTCATTGCGGGGTAACGCGCAGGTAATCAATCGTCCGGCCGGTTCAACAGGTACTGGCCGAAGTGCGGCACCGTGAACGCGATACGGCCACGCTCGGCGGAGTACACCAGGCCCTTCTTCATCAGGCTGTCTCGCGCCGGCGACAGCGACGAAGGCTTCCGGCCGAGGTAGACGGCGACGTCCGCGCTGCGCGCCGACTCGTCGCGACCATTGGTCAGTTCCGCCATGGCCAGCAGGTACTCCCGTTCCGCCGGAGTGGCCCGCTCGTACCGGGAGCCGAAGAAGCCGACGGCGAGCTCGGCTTCCGCTTCCGGCGCGGAGACCTCGACGTCTTCGGGACCGATCGGGTCGGTGGGGGCAGCATCCCAAGCAGCCTTGGCATAGGCCTGGATGAAGTACGGATAGCCGCCCGACGCTTCGAACAGGGCGTCCAGTGCTTCCGGTTTGATGCCCGCGCCTTCTCGTTCGATCGGCACCCGGACCGCCTGATCGGCGTCTCCGCGTTCCAGCCGGTCGATGCGCGTGTACCGGAAAAGCCGCTCGGAGTAGGACTTCGACGCGGACAGGACCGTGGGCAGATGCGGCAGGCCGGCGCCGACGACGACCAGAGGAGCACCGGACTGCGACAGCTCGTGGCACGCCGCGCACAGCGCGGACACGTCCTGCGGCTGCAGGTCCTGCATCTCGTCGATGAGCAAGGCGACGCCGGTACCGACGTCCGCGGCGAGCTCGGCCACGTCGGTGAACAGTTCGACCAGGTCGATCTCGATGTCTCCGGAATCGGCACGTCCCGTCGCTGCCGGTACGTCGATGCCGGGCTGCCAGCGATCACGCAGCTTGGCGTCCGGCTTGCTGGCGCGTAGCGCGAAGGCCTTGAGCACGCCAAGAACTTCGTCCACGCGATCGGGTGCGCGGTGGCGGACGGCCAGGTCCCGGATCGCCCGGTGCAGCGCGGCGGAAAGCGGCCTGCGCAGCTCGGAGTCCGGGCGCGCTTCGATCTTGCCGGTGCCCCAGCCGCGCCGCATCGCCATCGAACGCAGCTCGCCGAGCAGGACGGTCTTGCCCACGCCGCGCAGTCCGGTGAGCACCAGGCTGCGCTCCGGGCGTCCGCGCGCGACTCGTTCCAGCACGACCTCGAAGGCATGGAGCTCGCGCTCCCGTCCGGCGAGCTCGGGAGGGCGTTGCCCCGCACCGGGAGCGAACGGGTTGCGAACCGGGTCCATGCCCTAGAACAGTATCCGCATCTCTAGCGCAGACCCGATATTGCGGCATACAAGGCTACGGCGTGTCGAGGCGCCGCCCGCGGCCTCCGAGGACCGACACGTCGGCCAATGGCGCTTTCTACGGCTCTATATGTCTCGCGCTAGATAAGGCAATAGAACACGAGCGGCGACCCCATGGAAGCCGGGTCGGCGAGGACGAGTAGTGCACAGTATTCGACCTTCTACTATTCGACGAATAGATGGGTATACATCGACAGAGTGCGGTGTCGCGCCTTGTACGGCTCTCTAGGACGGAGCCAATACGGCCACATATTCGCCTAGGCACCTGGGGGACGGGCCACGGTTCCTGCGGCTCGCCTGTGGAACTCATCGGCGTCGCGCCGCCGGACGTGGTGGGCGAGTAGGCGGGTTCTGAACGTGGCCGGCTGACCGGCGGCGGGCCGACGCCGAGCTTTGAGCGTTCGGCGTCGGCCTCAGGGGCGCGGTTTGCCCGTCGCTGAACCGGTCAAGTCCAGCTCCTGTGCGTTTGACCTTCGTTCGAACAGGTGAATGCTGTGGACATGACGGGGCGGGGTGAGACGGAACACCAGCGGCTGACCCGCAACGTCAACGAGTTGCTCGGTGAGCTGCGGGTCGCCCAGGCCGGCGTGCAGATCTTGTTCGGCTTCCTGCTCGCCGTGGTGTTCACGCCGATGTTCGCCGAAGCCGGACTGCTGGTGAAGGCGTTGCACCTGGCCGCCGTGCTCCTTGCGGTGCTGGCCACCGCGCTGTTGTCCGCCCCGGCCACGTGGCACCGCGTGCTGTTCCGGAAAGGACTGCGCCGGGAGATCCTTGCCGAAGGCAACCGCATGGTTCTGGCCGGCCTGGCCTGCCTGGCGGCAGCGCTCACCGTCACCGTGTCGTTGATCGGCTACGTGGTGTTCGGCCTGGTCGCACTGATCGTGCTCGCGGTGCTGGTGTCCGCGTGCTTCACCTACCTGTGGGTGGTCGCTCCGCGCAGGCTGCAGCGGATCAAGCAGGATCCTCCAGCCGGAAACCGACCTTGAGACCGACCTGGAAGTGCCCCACGTCGCCGTCGACGATGTGCCCGCGGATCTCGGTGACCTCGAACCAGTCGAGCCCGCGCAGCGTCTGCGAGGCCCGGCGCACGGCCCTCCGGATGGCGTCGCTGACGCTCTCGGTGGAGCTGCCGACGATCTCGGTCACGCGATAGGTGCGGTTGCTCATTTCGACTCCTCACGCCCGGTGATGGTCAGTGATCGACTGTGACCACCGTGATCGACCGTGACCACAGTGGTCGACGGTGGCCACAGTGGTCGACGGTGGCCACAGTGATCGATAGTGGCCGCAGTGATCGACAGTGATCGACACTGCCCCGATTCTTCCCCGCCGTGGCGGTCGCCGCACTCGCACCAAACGCCGAGACTGACGCTTCAGCGCTGCCCGTACGCTGTAGGCGTGACCGAGAAGCCGCAGATCCCGAACGTCCTGGCCAGCCGGTACGCGTCCGCGGAGCTGGCACGGTTGTGGTCTCCGGAGCACAAGATCCGGCTGGAGCGGGAGCTGTGGCTGGCGGTGCTGCGGGCCCAGGCCGAGCTCGGTGTCCCGGTACCCGACGGGGTGATCGAGGCCTACGAGCGGGTCATCGACCAGGTCGATCTGGCGTCGATCGCCGCGCGTGAGCGCGTCACCAGGCACGACGTGAAGGCACGTATCGAGGAGTTCAACGCGCTGGCCGGGCACGAGCACGTGCACAAGGGCATGACCTCCCGCGATCTGACCGAGAACGTCGAGCAGCTGCAGCAGAAGCGGTCGCTCGAGCTGCTGCGGGACCGCACGGTCGCCGTGCTGGCGCGGCTGGCCCAGCTGGCCGCCGAGCACGCCACGCTGGTCATGGCGGGCCGCTCGCACAACGTCGCCGCGCAGGCCACCACGCTGGGCAAACGCTTCGCGACGGCCGCCGACGAGCTGCTGGTGGCCTTCGAACGGCTGGAGGGTCTGCTGCAGCGGTACCCGCTGCGCGGGATCAAGGGCCCGGTCGGGACCGCGCAGGACATGCTCGACCTGCTGGGCTCGCAGGCGGCGGTCGAGCAGCTGGAACGGGTGGTGGCCGAGCACCTGGGCTTCGAGCGGGTGTTGACGTCGGTCGGCCAGGTCTACCCGCGTTCGCTGGACTACGAGGTCATCACCACCGTCGTGCAGCTGGCCGCCGCGCCGTCCAACCTGGCCACCACGATCCGGCTGATGGCCGGGCACGAGCTGGTCACCGAAGGATTCCAGCCCGGCCAGGTGGGATCGAGCGCGATGCCGCACAAGATGAACACCCGCTCGTGCGAACGGGTCAACGGGCTGGCCGTGGTGCTGCGTGGGTATGCGTCCATGGCGGGCGAGCTGGCCGGCCAGCAGTGGAACGAGGGTGACGTGTCCGACTCGGTGGTTCGCCGGGTCGCCCTGCCCGACACGTTCTTCGCCGCCGACGGCCTGCTGGAGACGTTCCTGACCGTGCTGAGCGAGTTCGGTGCGTTCCCCGCGGTGGTGGAGCGCGAACTGAACCGTTACCTGCCGTTCCTGGCCACCACGAAGGTGCTGATGGCGGCCGTGCGCGCAGGCGTCGGGCGGGAGGCCGCGCACGAGGCGATCAAACGTCACGCGGTGGCGGCCGCACTGGCCATGCGGGAGCAGGGCGCCGCGGAGAACGACCTGCTCGACCGTCTCGCGGCCGACGAAACACTGCCGCTCGACCGGGCGCAGCTGGAATCGCTGCTGGCCGATCCGCTGTCGTTCACCGGGCTGGCCTCGGCGCAGGTGGATTCCGTCGTGCGCCGGGTGGACGAGATCGTGAAGCGGTACCCGGAGGCGGCCGCGTACACACCCGCCCCCATCCTCTAGTTCCGGCATAGAGTCGGCCGCATGCCGCTCCCGGTCGTCCATTCGCTGCACTACTACCCGGTCAAGTCGTGCCGCGGTGTCAGCGTGCCTGCGTCCGACGTGCTGGCCACTGGCCTCCGCCACGATCGCTCGTTCGCTGTGGTCGACGAGTTCGGTCGCTGTATCACTCAGCGCGAGTACCCGGCGTTGGCCGCAGTCACCGTCGACCTGCGAGATGACGTGCTGACGGTGAGGGCGTCGTCGCAGGGGCAGTTGAGCATTCCTGTTCAGCTCGACGGCAAGCGGCACCCGGTGACCGTGTTCACGTTCAGCGGCGACGGAGTGGATCAGGGTGACGACGCTGCGACGTGGTTCGGCGACTATCTCCGCAGGCCGTGCCGCCTGGTACGGGTGGCGCCGGATCATCATCGGGTGGCCAGCGGCGAAACGCCGGGGACGACCGGGTTCGCGGACGGGCAAGCGCTGACGGTGGCGTCTCTGGCGTCATTGGCCGACCTGAACGAACGCATCGTCATGCGCGGCGGCGAACCCGTGCCGATGGATCGCTTCCGGCCCAACATCGTCGTCGACGGCTGGACCGAACCGTTCATCGAAGATCGAGCACGGCGGATGATCGTCGGGACCGCCGAGATCGGCTTCGCCAAGCGAGACACCCGGTGTTCGATCACGCTGGTGGATCAGGCGACGGGCGTGCGGCGGGGATCCGAGCCGATCCGCACGCTGGCCACCTACCGACGTGACCCGGAGAAGGGACGGGTCGCCTTCGCGGTGAAATGCAATGTCGTCCGGCCGGGCCGCCTCGCCGTGGGAGATCCGGTCGACGTGACCGCGTGGGGCCCCGGGCTGACGGCCGATTGAGGCAGCGGCCGGCCCGATGCTTGGTCCTAGTCCGCGGAGATCGTCACTTGATCGGTCGCGGTGGCGCCGAGCCCCAGCCGCTGTGCCGCTGAGCCGCCGTTGACGGCGATCGCGACGTGGCCGGCGGAATCGGCCAGCACCACCAGCTCTCCGTCACTGACGTCGGCGAACGTCCTGCCGACAACGCCGTCGAACCGCTGTTGGATGCGCACCCTGGTGCCCTCGGCCAGGCCGGCCTCCGTCAGGCTCGACGCCTGCGCCGTCAGCTGCACGTTCCCGAACCGGTCGATCGTCGCCACTCCGGCGACGACTTCCCCTGGGCGCACCGACGGTGCCGGCGTGGGCAGCCGATGCAGCTCGTCGAGCGGAATCGACGGTCCGAACTCGGCCGGGTCGACACCGGCTGCCAGGTGAGCCGCGGCGGGCGCGAAGAGGTCGCGACCGTGGAAAGTCGACGAGACCGGGTGCAGGCGGAATTCCTCCGCCACCAGCTCGATCGCGTGCCGGGCTCCGCCGAGCGCATCGGCCGCAGGCAGCAGCAGACCGTTGTCCGGGCCGACCAGCACTCCGGACGCGGCGATCAGCACGATGCCCCTGCGCTCGGTCCCGACACCGGGGTCGACCACCGCGAGGTGCACCGCGGGCGGCAGGTAGCCGACCGCTTGGGCGAGCGCGAAGGCCCCGTGCCGGATGTTCCCCGGCGGCACGCCGTGCGTGATGTCGATGATGCGGCAGCGTGGCGCGATGCGGGCGATCACGCCGTGGCACACCCCGACGAACGGGTCACGCAGGCCGTAGTCCGTGGTGAACGAAATCCACTCGTACATGCCCGCTCCGTCGCTCGTTCAACATGTGGGAAGCGTTTCCAAATGATGGCTCGGCCCTCACGATCGTAGGCGTTTGTCACGCGACAGAGTGAACGCCGAGGAGAGGACATGCCCAGTTTGCTGTTGTTCGGGTTAGCCGGATTTCTGGCCCAGCTGGTCGACGGGTCACTGGGCATGGCCTTCGGCGTCACCGCGACGACCGCGCTGCTGGCCATCGGCGTGGCGCCGGCGCTGGCATCGGCGGCCATCCACCTTGCCGAGGTGGGCACCACGCTGATCTCCGGTGTCTCGCACTGGCGTTTCGGCAACGTCGACTGGCGCACCGTCGGTTTGCTTGCGGTGCCTGGCGGCATCGGGGCTGCCGTCGGCGCGTACGCACTGGTCTCGGTGTCCACCGAGTTCGCCAGTGTGTGGATCGCCGCGCTGCTGACCCTGCTCGGCCTCTACGTGCTGGTGCGGTTCGCTTTCCTGCGGCTGGGGACGCTGGTGGCGAACCGTCGGCCGGGAGCGAAGTTCCTCGGGCCGCTCGGCCTGGTGGCCGGCTTCGTCGACGCGTCCGGCGGCGGTGGCTGGGGGCCGCTTGCCACCACCACCCTGCTGTCCAGCGGCCGGCTGCACCCGCGCAAGGTGATCGGGTCGGTGAATGCTGCGGAGTTCATCGTGGCGCTGTCGGCCAGCGTCAGCTTCCTGTTCGCCCTGAGCGGGTCCGGCGTGGACTTCACCATCGTCCTCGGGTTGCTGCTGGGTGGCGTGATCGCGGCTCCGGTGGCCGCGTGGCTGGTGCGCTTCTTGCCGCCCCGCGTGCTCGGCGCCGCCGCAGGCGGCCTCATCGTGCTCACCAACACCGACAAGCTGCTGTCCGAGTTCGGCACCGCACGCAGCCTCAACATCGCCATCCACGTGGCCGTGGCCGCGCTGTGGATCATCGCGGTCGTGTCGGCGGTGCGGGCCACGCGTGCCGAGCGCGCCAAGGCCGAGAAGACCGAGGAAGGCGAGCTCGCACTCGCGGCGGAGGGCTGATCCGGAAAGGCCACTACGGCGCCGACGCCTGCGGCGCTGGCGATCTGGGCGAAGTCGCCGCCCGGTGGCCCGCGGCGGGTGACACCGAGGTGGCCGGCGCCGTATGGCCTGGCGGGCCGAGTGGTCTCGGCACCGGGCTGCTCCTTGGGCCGGCCACGGGGTACCGGGCGGCGTTGACTCGGTGAGCTGGACAAGGCGCCCCCGGCTCCCGATGATTCGCACGAGCGGTCCGGGACCTGCAGGCACCCGGTGATTCGAACGAGCGGCCCGGGCCGACAGGCACCCGGTGAGGTGTGTCAGGCCGTCAGGCCGGCCCCGGCACCCGGTCACCCCAGCCGGGCAGGCCAAGCCAGCCCCGGCACACCACGGGATCAGCAGGCGTCATCCGCCGACCGTTTCCGAGAAGGTCCGGGGCTGCAGCGTCTTTGTCACGTTCCGGTAGCGCCGCCGTCATGGGACTCTGGCTCACTGGACACGTGGCTTCACGACTCCTGGTTTCACTCTCCGGCGCAAGCGCACCGACCCTTCCGGTGCTGACCGAGATCACCGCCGAGCTGCGGGCTCGCTCGACACCCGTGGCTCTGTTCGTTCGCCCGCGCGGCGTGGCGGCGTCGCCCGTCCTTGCCGACTGGGTGAGGTCCCGTGTGCACAGCGGGGACGACCTGCTGATCCACGGCTACGGCGACCCGATCCCGCAGCAGCGGCCGGTCCTGCGCAGCAGCCGCGCCGAGTTCGCCGGGTTGTCCGAGCACGAAGCCGGCCTGCGGATCAGCGCGGCGACCAGTGCCATGGCACAGGCCGGGATCCCGGCCCGCGAGGTGACCGGGTTCGCCCCGCCGGGCTGGATGGTTTCGGACGGGACTTTGACCGCACTGCGGAAGAGCCGCCTCGCGTTGTGTGCGGACGGCGGCCGGGTGCACGATCTGCGCACCGGAACCGTCCACCGAGGGCGGGTGTTTCCGTTCGGCGGCGGTGGCTCGGAGCGCGCAGAAGCCCTGCGCTGCTTCGCCTTGCTGCTGACCGTTGCGCGCATGGTCAATCGCGTCGAGCTGCTTCGCCTGCACATCGACGCAACGCAGGCGGTCCGACCGGGGCCGCGACAAGCGTTCCTGGACGCGGTGGACATCGCGTTGGAGGCCGGGGCCGTGCCCCAGGCGTATCGGCAGCTCGTGGCGCGCAAGACGGATCGCTCGGGCAAAGCCGCATGACCGCGAGAGCTGTGCCTTCGCGACCCCGTCGCCGCTGCCGACCATCTGCACGCCGAGCAGCCGGCCGTCGGGGGTGTGCACCATTACGAACCCGGCAGGGCCGTGCGTTGCGCATGAACCGCAAGGCCGTGAAAGCTGCGCACAAAGCCGCATAGCCGCACGACCCGCGAGGATGCGCAACCGACCCGGCTTTTACGCGGCAACCTTCGGCGGCAGCGCTAGGTGCCGCTCAGACCGCTCAGACTCGCTGAACCTCCAGCGCTTGGCCTGCGCCGAGGACACGAACCTCGGTGCCTTCCGGCGCGAGATTGGTGAACAGCCCATAGTGCATCGCCGGATTCACCAGCACCGCCTCGTGGATCGGCACTGCGATGCGCGGCTTGACCGCCCGCAGGAAGTCGACGGCCTCAGACGCTTTCAGCCACGGCGCAGCGGTCGGCAGGCCGAGAACGTCGATGCGATTCTGCGGGACCCGGAACGAGTCCCCCGGGTGGTAGAAGGCACCACCGTCGAAGACGTAGCCCACATTGCTGACCGTCGGGATATCCGGATGGATCACCGCGTGTTCGCCGCCGACCACGTGCACCGAGGTTTCGCCGAACTGCAGCGACTGCCCGGGATAGGCGGTCTCGCTCTCCAGCCCGAGCTTGCTGACCAGTTCCTGGGTGCCCGCGTCGGTGATCAGCCGTGCCGACGGGTTCGCCTCCAGCAGACCCGGCAGCTTCTCCGCGTCGATGTGGTCGAAGTGCTGATGGGTGATCATGACCGCGTCCAGGTCACGCAACTGCTCGAACCCGGAGGAGAACGCGCCGGGATCGATCAGCACGCGCGCCGTCTCGGTCTCCACCAGAACGCACGAGTGTCCGTAGTGAACGATGCGCATCAGGCCGTCCTCGCTGGCGGGGGCATTGCTGGCAGACCTCCAGGCTAACGGGGCACCCCGGTGGAGGCGAGCCCGCCGATTGCGTGGCAATGCCACGCCACCTCGGCGCCGTGCACCGGCCACCGAAGAGCGCGGGTGCCGCAAAGCGCCCAGCTCGCCTGTGCCGAGCGCCTTCACGAAGCGACAGCTCTTCCGATGGCCGGCGACTCAATGGGCGGCACTCACCGGACGGGACCAGGATTGCTCGTGCAGCTGCGGGCGGCTTGCGCTCCCGAAGGCCCGACCCGGACCCGTCGTGCGCGAGGCCAAGCGGGACACCTTGCTCACCATCACCGGCCGCCCCCGGGCCCGACCTGGCGCGCGAGGCCAACCAGTTCACCAGGGTGCACGGGTCGGCGCGGGTCACGGTCCCGACCCGGCGCGCGAGGCCAACCGGCCCGCCTACCGCCTGGTTCGCACTGCCTTGGCCGCGTCCACTTCCCCTTCGCCGTAGAAGGAATTGAGTTCCTTCCCGCCGGTGCAGCGGTCGTCGTCGGGACACGGGACATCCCGCGCCTGCTTGCGCAACAGGGCTGCCAGCTCGGCCGGGCCGGCGTCCGGGTGGACGCTGGCCAACAGCGCCACGACTCCCGCGACATGTGGCGACGCCATCGACGTTCCGGCTTTGTAGCCGAACCCACCACCGGGGACCGTCGAGTACACGCCGCGATCCTGGCCGCCAAGCGGGTCACCACCGGGAGCAGCCACGTCGATCTTGGCCACGCCGTAGTTCGAGTACGACGCCTTCACGCCGGCATCGCCGGTGGCGGACACCGTGATCACGCCGGGGATCTCGGTCGGGATGTCCAAGCAGGAGTTGCCGATCGGGCGGTTCTTGATCGGTGTGGAGTCGTTCGGGCTGGTGCTGTCGGTCGTCTTGTTCGCCAGGTCGTAGTCGGAATTCCCGGCCGCCGCGACATGCAGGACGCCGCGGTTCTGGGCGTAGCGCACCGCGCGCCGGACGCCGTCCAAGATCGCGGCTTGGTCGACATCGTTCGGGCAGACGAACTGCCACGGGTCGGTGTAGTAGCTGTTGTTGGTGACGTCGAACCGCTGATCGCCGGCGAACATGAAGGCGCAGACGGTGTTCTCCGGGAAGAACAAGCCGGTGGGCTCCTCGGCGATGCGCACGGACGCGATGCGTACGCCGGGGGCAACGCCGACCACGCCGACGCCGTTCTTGGCCGCCGCGATGGTTCCGGCGACGTGGGTGCCGTGCGAGCCGGTGTCCCGCCAGGCGCCTTCCCGCCGGTCGAGCCTGCCGTAAGCGCAGGATGCGGACTTGCCCGCGACGAAGTTCTCCTTCAGGTCGGGGTGCTGGTCGTCGACCCCGGTGTCGAGGACGCCTACGACCACGTCACGGGAACCCGTGGTGACCTTCCACGCCTCATCCGCGCGGATCTGCTCCATGTCCCACCGCAGCCGCTCCTTCTCGGTGGGCTGCTGCTGGGTGGGCGCCTTCGGGATCGGCGGGTCGTAGGCCTGCCTGGGCACGTCGGACGTGCGGGTCGCGCCGACGGCCTGAACACCGCGGACCGCCCGCACGGCGTCGGCGAACTTCTCGCCCTTGGCGTGGGCGACCACCACGCCGATTTTGTCGTACGCCGCGAACACCGTGCCGCCGTTGTCGACCACCGCCTTCTTCGCCGCCTCGACGTCGGCTGGGTCCGCCAGCACGAAGTAGGAGCGCAGCCCCTTCTCCCAGTCGGCCTTCGTCACCTTCGCCACCGGGGTGCCGGTGAGGTGGTGTCCGGTTGCCGCGGCCGGCGCAGCGCTCACCGGAGCGGTGGCGGCCACGCACAGCGCAGCACTGAGAGCGGCAGCGGCGGCCGCGGAGCCGACGCGGCGCGCGGGGCTCGAAGCTCGCATTCGGGTCCTCCAGAACTACGGTCGGCTCACGCCTGTTCGCAGTCAGTTTTCCCGGTCACGGACGGCTGCGCGGGGACCGTGCGTCAATTACCCACGATCGAGATCAACTCTGCCTCTTCGACAGGGGTCAAGCCCGCCTTGCGATCCCGGTCCACCCCCAGCGCCCGCTCGTGATCCAAAGCAGCACGCGCGGCGTCGGCCACCGGCCGGTGCCGCAGTCCGGCTTCGGTGGCCGGCTCGGCGTCGTGGTCCAACATCCCGTACACCTCGTCCGGCGCCCAGACGGGCAACGAGCGCGGGCCTGACCAGGGCCTGACCTCGGCGGCTCGCAGCTTCTCCGGCGCGGCGGGCACGAGCTCTCCCGCAAAGCCGACGGCGTCGGCGATCTCGGCCAGCAGGGAGGGCAACGGCACGGCCGGAGTGATCGCGTCGAACACCCCGCCGAGTCGCTGCTCGGCGGCGTCGACCATCCAGGCCGCCAGGTCACGCACGTCGACGTATTGCGCAGGCTGATCCGGCACGTCCGGCACCAGCACTTGACCGCCACGCGCGAAACGCATGGGCCAGTAGCCGAACCGGTCGGTGTGGTCTCCGGGGCCGCTGATCAGGCCCGGCCGCACGATGAACGCGTCCGGGAAGGCGTCCAGGACCGCGTTCTCGCTCGCCACCTTGATCCCGCCGTACAGCTGGGGATCGGCCTCGCGGTCGGCAAGCGTGGCGTGCTCGCGGCGCGGTGGCAGGAGCGGGGCTCCCGGCCGCTGCCCCCGCTTCCGGTGATCGGCATACACGTTGACGGAGGAGACGAACAGCCAATGGCCGGTCGTGCCCGCCAGCACCCGCAGCGCGTCTGCCGTCCAGGTGTAGGACAGCAGTGATGTGTCGACCACCGCGTCGAACCGCTCGCCGACCAGCTGGTCGAGGGTCGACGGGTCGTCTCGGTCGATCCGCACCAGGCGGGTGCCGTCCGGCACCGAGCCGGATTCGCCACGGGCGGCACACAGCACCTCGTGCCCACGGCGGGCCGCTTCGGCCGCCACCGCGCGGCTGAGGAACACCGTGCCGCCGAAGATCAAAAGCCGCATGACCCGAGCTTGCGCCCGGGTCCCCGGCGAAGTCCACCGAATGTCGCTGACAGCAGATCGAACTGCTGACAGCAGATCGCTCTGTACGCTACGCGTCCGTAAGACTACGCTGTGACGCACAGATGCTGTGATCGACTCGGAGGGCGCGGAGGGGAGGCCCCGTCATGATCTCCACGGTGCGGAGGGCAGCGGCTGCGGTGGCCGCTGTGCTGGTCGGCTTCGCGACGATGCTCGCCGTGGCGCCGTCCGCAGCCGCGAAGGGCACCGATTACGGCAGCTGGCCGTGCAGCAGGGTGTGGGCTTCCCGGGCGTGCGTCGATCTCAGCGCCAAGCGGGCGTGGCTGAAGTACAAGAACTCGAGCACGATCTACGGCCCGGTGCGCATCTCGTCCGGAAAGCCGGGCTATCGCACGCCGACCGGCACGTTCACGGTCAAGTACAAGCGGAAGAACTACTGGAGCAAGCAGTACAACGGGCCGATGCCCTACTCGGTGTTCTTCACCTGGCAAGGGCATGCATTCCACTACGGCAGCGTGCAATCCCAGTCGCACGGCTGCGTTCGCCTTACCCAGACACCCGCGCGCAAGTTCTTCTACCACTTGCAGGTCGGCGACAAGATCCAGATCGTCCCGTAGGCACCCGGCGGCAAGACAAATTGGTGCTGGTCGTTGCGTCCAGCGGTCGAGATGCCCCACGGTCAGTGCGCGTGCATGTGCGGTTATGACCTGACAACGGATCGACGGCCGTCACCAGCGGTGAAGATCGGAGGTGGTCACCGAACTTCGAAGCATTGGGATCAGTGGTGAACGTCGCATATTGATTGGCGGCGAACGTCGCGCATTGTGGGTTGTCTCCGACAAGTAGGGCTGGTAGCTGTCACCGAGCTGCGTGACCTGCCAATGCGATGAGCCAGGAACCGGCGCGATGCGAATCGGCCGCACCGGCCGAGCTCACCTTCACCACGCCGAACAGGGAGAGTCCAGCGCCGCCGATGTGGACGCTGTCACTGCTCCAATTGCGGGACCGATGCCACCATCACCCGGTCGCGGCTGGCAGCAGGCGTGCACGGCTCGCGAGTCGCGCGACCGACGCCGGGTCGGCCGCGGGAGCAGCTCGCGTGCCGGCGCGGCAGCGGTCCGCCTCACACCCGTGGGCGGCGAGCTCGATCCGAACCGCCCAGGTCGGCTAGGCTCGAGCCGTCCCCTTCCCCGCCATTCTCGGGAGTTCGTGTGGCTCGGGTCGTTGTCGACGTCATTCCCAAACCGGAGATCCTCGACCCTCAGGGTCAAGCCATCGTCAAGGCACTGCCGCGCCTCGGCTTCACCGGTGTGCGCGACGTACGGCAGGGCAAGCACTTCGAATTGGAAGTGGATGACGAGGTGGACGACGCCACCTTGGAGAAGATCGCCGAAGGATTCCTGTCCAACCCCGTCATCGAGGATTACGTGGTGCGGCGGGTGGAATCGTGAAGATCGGCGTCATCACTTTCCCCGGAACACTGGACGATGTCGACGCCGCCCGTGCGGCGCGGGCCGTCGAAGCGGAGGCGGTGCCGCTGTGGCACGCCGATGACGATCTGCGCGGCGTGGACGCCGTCGTCGTGCCTGGCGGCTTCTCCTACGGCGACTACCTGCGCGCCGGGGCGATCGCACGGTTCGCGCCGATCATGCAGTCGGTCGTGGACGCGGCCCGCCGCGGCATGCCGGTGCTGGGCATCTGCAACGGCTTCCAGATCCTCTGCGAGGCCGGCCTGCTGCCCGGCGTGATGCTCCGCAACGTCGGCCTGCACTTCGTCTGCAAGGACCAGTGGCTGCGGGTGGAGAACACCGAGACCGCGTGGACCACGCGGTTCGAGCCGGGCGCCGAGATCCTGATCCCGATCAAGAACATCGACGGCCGTTACACCGCGTCCGCCGAAACCGTGCGCGAGCTGGAAGCCGAGGGCCGGGTGGTGTTCCGCTACGTGGAGGGCAACCCCAACGGCTCGATCAACGACATCGCGGGCATCTGCAGCCCGGACGGCCGCGTGGTCGGCCTGATGCCGCACCCGGAGCACGCCATCGACGCGCTGACCGGCCCGTCGGACGACGGCCTGGGTGTCTTCTACTCCGTGCTGGACGCGACCCGCTCACTGGTGACGGCATGACCGAGATCGACACCGTCGACAAGGCGGCCACCGACCCCGACCGCCCGCAGCCGTACGCCGAGCTCGGGCTCAAGGACGACGAGTACGCCCGCATCCGCGAGATCCTCGGCCGCCGGCCCACCGAGGCCGAGCTGGCCATGTACTCGGTGATGTGGAGCGAGCACTGCAGCTACAAGTCGTCGAAGGTGCACTGGCGGCACTGGAAGGAGAACACCACACCGGAGATGCAGGCCAAGCTGCTGGCCGGCATCGGCGAGAACGCGGGCGTGGTCGACATCGGCGACGGCTGGGCGGTCACGTTCAAGGTCGAATCGCACAATCACCCGTCCTATGTCGAGCCGTATCAGGGCGCGGCCACCGGCGTCGGCGGCATCGTGCGCGACATCCTCGCCATGGGCGCCCGCCCGCTGGCGGTGATGGACCCGCTGCGGTTCGGCGCGGCCGACCACCCGGACACCAAGCGCGTGCTGCCCGGCGTGGTGGCGGGCATCGGCGGCTACGGCAACTGCCTCGGCCTGCCCAACATCGGCGGCGAGGTCGTGTTCGACCCGTCCTACCAGGGCAACCCGCTGGTCAACGCCATGTGCATCGGCGCGATGCGGGTGGAGGACCTGCAGCTGGCCAAGGCCTCCGGGGTGGGCAACAAGGTCATCCTGTTCGGCGCCCGCACCGGCCTGGACGGCATCGGCGGGGTGTCCGTGCTGGCCTCGGAGTCGTTCTCCGACGACGAGGACGTCGCCTCGCGAAAGAAGCTGCCGTCGGTGCAGGTCGGCGACCCGTTCACGGAGAAGGTGCTGATCGAGTGCTGCATGGAGCTGTTCGCCCAGCGG
This sequence comes from Thermocrispum agreste DSM 44070, assembly GCF_000427905.1. Classification (GTDB taxonomy): domain Bacteria; phylum Actinomycetota; class Actinomycetes; order Mycobacteriales; family Pseudonocardiaceae; genus Thermocrispum; species Thermocrispum agreste. Next base: position 206,764 of record NZ_ATYX01000008.1, read on the forward strand.
CTGGTGGTCGGCATCCAGGACCTGGGCGGCGCCGGGCTGTCCTGCGCCACGTCGGAGCTGGCCTCCGCCGGTGAAGGCGGCATGCACATCGAACTGGACAAGGTGCCGCTGCGCGCCAAGGGAATGACCCCGGCCGAGGTGTTGTCGTCGGAGTCGCAGGAGCGCATGTGCGCGATCGTGCGGCCCGAGGACGTCGACGCGTTCATGCGCGTGTGCCAGAAATGGGACGTGCTGGCCACGGTGATCGGCGAGGTCACCGACACCGGCAGGCTGGTCATCACCTGGCACGGCGAGACCGTGGTGGACGTTCCGCCACGGACGGTGGCGCACGAGGGCCCGGAGTACCACCGGCCGATCGCCCGCCCGGCCGACCAGGACGAGCTGCAAGCGGACGACCCGGCGAAGCTGCCGCGCCCGTCGACCCCCGAAGAGTTGCGCGAAACGCTGCTGCGCCTGATCTCGTCGCCGAACCTGGCGTCGAAGGAGTGGGTCACCTCGCAGTACGACCGCTACGTGCGCGGCAACACCGTGCTTGCGCAGCCCTCGGACAGCGGCATGATCCGCATCGACGAAGAGACCGGCCGCGGGGTGGCGGCGTCCACCGACTGCAACGGCCGGTACGTCAAGCTCGACCCGTACGTGGGCACGCAGCTCGCGCTGGCCGAGGCGTACCGGAACGTGGCGACCACCGGCGCGACACCGCTGGCGGTGACGAACTGCCTGAACTTCGGCTCGCCGGAGGACCCGGGCGTGATGTGGCAGTTCGAGCAGGCCGTCAAAGGCCTGGCGGAAGGCTGCCGCGAGCTGGGCATCCCGGTGACCGGTGGGAACGTGAGCTTCTACAACCAGACCGGTTCCACCGCGATCCTGCCGACCCCGGTCGTCGGCGTGCTCGGCGTGATCGACGACGTGCGGCGGCGCATCCCCACCGGGATCGGTGCCGAGCCGGGCGAAACGCTGATCCTGCTCGGCGAGACGAGCGACGAGTTCGGCGGCTCCGAGTGGGCGCACGTCGTCCACGGACATCTCGGCGGCCGCCCGCCACAGGTCGACCTGGCCAGGGAGAAGCTGTTGGCGGAGATCCTCGTCGCGGGCTCCCGCGACGGCATGCTGTCGGCCGCGCACGACCTCTCCGAAGGAGGCCTGGCGCAGGCTCTGGTGGAGGCGGCGCTGATCGGGCAGACCGGTGCGCGGATCATCCTGGACGAAGACCAGGATCCGTTCGTTCAGCTGTTCTCCGAGTCGGCGGGCCGGGTGCTGGTCGCGGTGCCACGCACCGAGGAACTGCGGTTCACCGAGATGTGCACCGCGCGCGGGCTGCCGTGGCGGCGCATCGGCGTCGTCGACCCGGAGTCGAACGCCCTGGAGATCCAGGACGTGGCGACCTTCCCGCTGGACGAGCTGCGGCAAGCCTGGGAAGGCACGCTTCCGGCCCTGTTCGACTGACGCGAAGGCACAAGCGAAACCTCGGCGGCCCGGCCGTGGGGCTCAGCCTCGCGGCCGGGTGTCGTGTGTCGGCTTGCAGGCGCTCCAGCTCCAGGGCGAGCATCGAGCGGTCATGTGTCGGATTCGTGTTCACCTCCGAGGCCCAGCCTCTCGTTACGCCCTTGGCGTGACGTACCAGCGATGCCGTGTCCGCCAGCAGCACAGCCAGTTCTGCAGCGCGGTCGGCCGTCAAAGTCCTCACGTCACGGGCCGTGCCGTCCAACGCCCACTGCCTCTGACGGAACACGACGGCCAGCACCACGTCCTGTTCGCGGAGCATGCTCCTGGTGCACGCCAAGCGCCCGGCCACATTCCGGATCTGGCACACCCATGTGGGGCTTGATGGGCAAAGACGCCGTGCTATCGCACCTCGCCATCCACCCCGATGACGACGACGTCGGGTCACAGTTCGTCAAGCAGTCGCGCATTTGGTTCGACAGTATGTGGAACACCGTTGCACGGGGGCTGTCCGAATGACCGCCGCGGCTCGACTGATCAGGTCGGCCAACTGCGTGCTGCTCGACTTCGACGGTCCGGTGTGCTCGGTGTTCAGCGGCATACCGGCTCCCGAGTGTCGCCCGCCGACTGCGTGCCGAGCTGACCGGCCCGCTGCCGCCCGCCGTGACGGAGGCGTCTGATCCGTTCGTCGTCCTTCGATACGCGGCCACCCAGGGGCGAGCCGACGACATCGACGCCTTGCTCACCTCGCTCGAGGTGCGATCGGTACAGGCGGCCAAACCGACCGACGGCATTGCTCACCTGCTTTCCGCACTCGCGACCGTGGGTGTCCCCGTCTGCCTCGTGACGAACAATTCCACGGCAGCAGCTCGGACCTTTCTGGACAAGCACGATCTCGGTCGTCATGTCGACACTGTGGTCGGGCGGGTGCCCGGCCGGCCTGATCTGCTGAAGCCGCATCCACACCTCGTGCGTACCGCGATGGCACGCCACGGGATGCGGCCCGGACAATGCGTGTTGGTAGGCGACTCCGTCAGCGACGTCCAGGCCGCTCGAAACGCCGGAACACGGGTGATCGCCTACATCAACAAACCCCACAAACGCGCTCGGCTACATGCCGCAGGCCCGGACGCGACCGTGGCCTCCATCGCCGAACTGACCCGAAGTCTGCCCACCCCGACCTGGGTTCCAGCGCGGCCCGCACGCGGCAACGTCCTGCCCGGCGAAGTCGGCCGAGCGTGCGGCGACTCAAATACCCAGCACCGCTCGGGCGATCAAGAAGTAGATGATCAGCCCGGTGGCGTCGACCAGGGTGGTCACCAGCGGCGCGGAAACCACCGCCGGGTCGATGCCGACGCGCTTGGCCAGCAGCGGCATCGTCCCGCCGATCATGGCCGCCCAGACACAGATCACCACCAGGGACAGCGCCACCGCGACGGCGATGGACGTGCTGGCGACCAGCGCAGCGAAGGCGAAGGCCACCGCGGCGAGCGCAACCCCTACCAGGAGCCCGACGCGCGATTCGCGGAACGCCACTCGGATGACGTCGCCGCTGCGAAGCTCACCGACGGCGAGCGCGCGCACGGCAGCCGTTGCCGCCTGCGCGCCGCTGTTGCCGCCAGTGCCGACGAGCAGCGGTATGAAGGCGGCGAGCTGAACGACCTGGGACAACGTCGATTCGAACGCTTCGAGCACGCCGACCGTCAGCGTGGCCGCGATGATCAGCAGCAACAGCCAGACAACACGTGAGCGGGCGAGCGAGAGCACGCTGACCGCCATGTAGTGGCCGGACCACGGCGTGGTCCCTGATTGGCGGGCGACGTCCTCGGTGTCCGCGGCCTCGATCACCTCGAGCGCGTCGTCGACCGTCAGCACGCCGACCACCCTGTTCTCGCTGTCGACCACGGTCAGCGCGAGAACGTTCAACTCCTGGATGAGGCGGGCCGCGTCCTCGGCACTGTCCGTGGTGTGCGCGCCCGGTTCGTCCTCGTGGGCGAGTTCGCTGACGGTCTGGTTCGGATCGGCGAGCACGAGCTCCCGCAGCGTCACATATCCCAGATAGCGCCGGCTGTCGTCGACCACCGGAAGCGTGTAGATGGTCTCCACCTCGGGTCCTCGCCGGCGCACCAGCTCGAGCGCCTGCCGCACCGTCAAGCCCTGGCGCAGCACCAGCACCTCCGGGCTCATGATGCGGCCGACCGTGCCGTCCTCGTAGCCGAGCAGGGCCGCGGTCATCTCCCGTTCCCGCGGCGACAACCCGGCAAGCACCCGGCGGGTGAACTTGGCGGGCGCCTCGCCGAGCAGGATGGCCCGGTCGTCCGGAGCCATCGCCTCGATCAGTTCGCGGAACGTCTTGTCCCGGAGGCCCTCCAGGATCTTCTGCTGGTCCACCGGCTCCAGTTCTTCGAAGACCGCGAGGGCCTTGTCCTTGTCCAGCAACCGGAACAGCAGGACCGCATCAATGGCGTCCCGGCGAGCCAGTTCGTCCGCGACGACGTGCGGCGGGTGCTGCTTCAGCCACCGCTGCATGCCCGCGACGTCGTTGCCGGCCACCAGCTGCTGCAGCTCGTCCACACCCATGGTTCCTCCGCGTGCCTCGCGGTGCCGACATTACGGCGGTCTTCGCCGATCCGCCCGGCGCCTGTCCCGGGATGTGATCAACACAGAGCACTGCTTCACGCGCAGGAGTGCACCGCCGCACCTGCGACGCAGCATTGCCTCACGCACAGGGATGGCGTTGCGGCGGCACCCCACCGGACGGCGGCCCGGCAAGCACTGCTTCACGCACCGGGTGGCGTACTTCGCGGCGCAGTGATGCCCGCGCTTCCCGTCCCGGGGGAAGGCGACCGGCGAGGGGACGACGCACTCGATCGTGATCCGCCCTCCCCATTCCGGGGGGGCGTGCCCTGCCGTCGGCGATCACGCGTGATTCACTCATAACTCGCAAAGGGAACAAACATCATAGGAGAGCACGCATGCGGTATTCGACCCGGTTCGTTGCCGCCGCTGCCCTGTCTGCGGCTTTGACCTTGCTGACCGGCTGTGAAGACCGGCCCGCGGCCGGCTCAGGCGCGGAGATCGTCGACGGCAAAGCCTCCGGCGGCAGCGGGAACCACGAGGCACCAGCCGTCGATCCCGGGCAGGCCGAAGACGGCGAAGCAGCACCGGGTACCCGCGACAACCCCCTCGAACCGGGCACCAAGATCAAAGTCGGCGACTGGACCGTCGCGGTCACGGACGTCACGCTCGACGCGACCGACAGAGTGCTCAAGGAGAACGAGTTCAACGAGCCTCCGGCCAAGGGCCGTCAACTCGTCATGTTCACCGTGCAAGCCACCTACGAGGGCAACGACTCGGGTACCGCGATCGTCGATTTCCGCTGGGCGATCGTCGGAGGCAAGGGCAACACTTTCGGCACCGGCGCGGAAGACTACTGTGGCGTCATTCCGAAGCCGCTCGACGAGACCGGGGAGACCTTCCCGGGCGGCACGGTCACCGGGAACGTCTGCATCTCCGTCCCCACCGAGCAATTGGACGGGGCGACCATCCTCGTCGAGCCGACGTTCAGCCTCCGCGAAGGCCGGACCTTCTACGCGCTGAAGGAATGACCGCCCCCGTGATCGACGCTCGCGCGTAGCGAAACAAAGTGATGCCCGCGTCGCCCGGTCGGCGACGCGGGCATCACCGAATCTCCGGTTTTTCAGTTGAACGAAAATTCTCCTGTTGTCAGCCGAACTCGAATTCGCTCACACACCACTCGCCGTCGGCGTCCGGGAGCCGGAGCGTGATCAATCCAGTCGCATCCTGCGCACCGAGCTTGCCTGTCAAGTTCGTCTGGATGCGCTCCGGATCCACGATCGCCCGGCCCAAGACGATGTAGTGCTGCATCCCGGCCACCCGGTCGGCGATCACCCTGGCCCACCTCAGCGTCGATGTATTCGCCTTGGCGGCCGCGGCGTTGCCATTGCTGATCTCTGACAGGAATCTCCCGCGGGTCTCCTTGGCGACCTCAGGAACCTCGTCCTCCTCACTCGGTATCGTCCCCTCGGCTGCACGTTTCTGGCCAACCGGCTCCTTGGCCGAGCCCCCCCCCGATTGGCCAGAGCTGGTCTGCCCGCTCTCACCGTCGCTGCTGCCACCGGACAAGAAGAAGCCGGGCGCAACGAACCCGGTGATACCCAGTGCCGCCAGCGCTACCACCACGGCAACGACAGTGACGATCAGCGGTGCTTTGGACTTCTTCGGCGGCTGAGGCGGATAGCCACCGGAAGCCCCGCCGCGGGAAAGCCGCCAGCCGGGGGACAGTGCTGCCCATGGGGCGCACCCTGACTTCGGCAAGCCGCCCTGGCCCTGCGGATACGGCTGCTACGCCGGCCCCCGAGGCTGGTTGTGCGGACCGTACGGATTGGTCATGACATTCCTCCGCGTGCGCCGGAGACGAAAAGGAAACCACCGCGACCAGCCCTGGGACCACCGGCTTTCTCGGTGTCCTCTGGTGTGCTCGTGGCCTGCCGAGGATTCAGCGGATTCGATTCCACCGACGTCAGAGCAGTTCCCCAGTTCATGCCGAGCTTGCGTGCGCGTGGCAGGTTGTCTGGCAGTCCGGCACCCGGCGACGGGCGAGCGCCCGGCCGTCGGAAAGCACGGCAACACCCGAGCCAAGGGAAAGGCACGGCAAACACCCGGCCTTCGCGGAAGGCACGGCAAAACGAATGCCCGCACCGCCTCGTCGGCGGCACGGGCATTCGCTGATCGTGGCCGGAGCGCAGCGACCTATCCGATCGTGGCGTAGAACAACATGCTCACGCACCACGTGGCGCCGTCGTCCGGGCTCATCATGGAGAGGACGCCGCTCGCCTTCTTGCCGCTCATCGTTCCCCCCAGGTCCGCGCGGACACCCGAGTCGATGTCCTGCGTCGCTTCGAGAACGATGTTGGCCCCGTTGTCCACCACCTTCTGCACGTCCTCCTTCAGGTATTCGGCGGCCGCGCAGAGCATCGCACTGGCACCTTCGGCGTCCCCGGCGTTCACCTTGTTCACGAACTCGGACATCGCGGCCTTGCCGACCGGCGGCGCCTCGTCGAATCCCCCTTGCGGACCGTCCGGCATCCCCGCGGGCGGCGCGGGACTTTGCCCCGGGTTCATCGCGGGCCCTTCGGCATGACCGCTGAGCCGGGCGTCGCTCCAGCACCACTTGTCACCCTGCTTGGTCATGATGCCGGTGACGTTCGCCGCACCCTTGGCCGTCACCGCGTGCACCTCGGCCATCGCTTCGGTAGGACCGGTTTCCCGGGCCTGGCCGGTCAGCTCCACAGACTGGATCTGCGGCACCATCTTGATGACGTCGTCCACGTTCGGTCCGGTCTGCTGGCACTTCAGGCCGAACAGCGCGTCCACGTTCTTGTTGTTGATCTCCGCCACGATGCGCTCGGCCAGCGCCTGCGGGCTGGATGTGGGGTCGGTCTGCTGGCCACCGCCGCCACTGTCCTTGTTGCCGTCGGACTTCTCGTCGTCGTCGGAGAGGAAGAAGCCGGGGGCCACGAACCCGGTGATGCCGAGTGCGCCCAAGGCGATGACCACGACGGCGACGATGGTCACGATCACCGCCGTGTTGGACTTCTTCGGTGGCTGGGGTGGATAGCCGCCACCTGCGGGGAAGCCGCCGGTGGCGGGGTACTGCTGCTGGCCGTAGGGCTGTTGGCCCTGCCCTTGTGGGTAGGCGCTCTGCGGCTGGCCCTGGCCGTATGGAGCATTCGGTTGTGTCATCTCGTTCCGATCAGTCGATCCGATGAACTCGCGAACCGTGCGCTTGGCGATGGCACGAGCTCGCCGAACGTGACCGCGAACCGGCCAGGGACTATCCGGTGACTGCCCTGGCCGTCGGCACCGGGAGGCAGGCCCCGGTCGCCGGCGCGCGGGCACCGGGGGTCGTCACATGGTCCTCCACGTGCTTGCGCCACGAACTGTGCTGGCGGGTCAAGGAACGAATCTGTTCCTGATACCGCCGTGTCGGATTCTGCCTGGCGGCCGCGAGCGGCGAATCACGGACAGGCGAAACGTGTGCGCTTGCGAAGCGGCGGCGGTGATGAGCGGAACGCCCCGGGAGTGACCACGACGGCATCCACGGCGGGCGCCACCAGCGAGGCCGCTGCTGCGCGAGGGAGGCAAGCGCCGAGCAGCAAAAGGCCCGCTGGGTGCAGGGAACCCAGCGGGCCGTGCGTCGCGCGGAGATCAGCCGTTGTTGGCCAGCACCCGCAGACGCTCGATGGACCCGTTCCACCGGTCCTGGTCGATCGGGCTCGAGGTGTACTGCCAGAACGACCACACCGACCATCCCGACGGCAGCGTGCCGACCGAGCTGCTGTAGCGCGCCACCCACAGCGGCACCGTCTTCTCCAGGCCGTGACCGCTGCCCACGCACTGGTTCCACCAGCTGGTCGAGGTGTAGATCACCGGCCACCGCCCGGTGCGCTGGTAGTACGTGTCGTGGAACTCCTTGATCCACTTCTGCATCTGCGCCTTCGTCAGGCCGTAGCACGTCGAACCGTAGGGGTTGTATTCCATGTCCAACGCGGCAGGCAGCGTTTGGTTGTCACGCGACCAGGCGCCCCCGTTGTCGGCCAGGAAGTTCGCCTGCGCTTTCCCGCTCGAACGGTCCGGCAATGCGAAGTGATAGGCGCCGCGGATGAATCCGCGGTTGTACGAGCCCACGTATTGCTGGGCGAAGTACGGGTTCTTGTAGGTGGTGCCTTCCGTGGCCTTGACGTAGGCGAACCGCTTGCCCTGGTTCCACCAGTAGTTCCAGTCCACGTTGCCCTGCCAGCCGCTGACGTCGATTCCGTAGACGGTGGCCGCCGCGGAGACGTCCTTCGGCGTCATCGGGCCGGCGTCCACCCGTTCGTGCTTGCGGATCTGCGAGCCCATCGGGTGGTCGTACTTGGCCACGTACCGGTCGATGTCGGCGGAGGTGGTCGGTGTCGCGGTGGCCGGTCCGCTGAACGCCACCGCAACTGCCACACAGCCCGCCGCGACGGCGGCAATACGCAGCCGTCGGGATGTGATTGTCTTCATTGGAGTGTCCTCCGTGCCCTCGTCTTGTGGCGGTAGCAGGCCCGCCGAAAGTGATTCTCGGCGATAATCTTCCGCTTGTCAGCAGTTGCCGCAAATTTCTACTGCGCGATGACAGAGCGGCAGAAAAATTAATGGTGAATTACCATTTCTACACCCGGATGGAGTAGAACCGTGCGCGGTGCGTGGCGATCACCACCCGGTGGCGAGTCTGCGCAACGTGCGCATCGAAGAGTGGAAGTAGTTCTGATCCCCCGGCAGCGAACCGGAATCGGAGAACTGCCAGAACGTGTGCCGTTCCCATCCCTTGGGCAGCGCGCCGATGTAGGTGTTGTACCGGGCGACCCACAACGGACTGTGCGCGAACGCACCGGAGTTGCCGGTGCACAGCTTCCACCAGCTGGTCGAGGTGTAGATGACCGGCAGCCGCCCGGTCCGGTCGGCGTAGACCCGGACGAACGCCCGGATCCACGAACGCATCTGCCGTTGGGTCAGGCCGTAGCACTTGTCCGTGCCGTAGGGGTTGTATTCCATGTCCAGCGCGCCCGGCAGGGTGCGGCCGTCGTTGCGCCACTGGCCGCCGTGCCGGACGAAGAACTTCGCCTGGGTACCACCACCGCTGAGGTCGGGCCGGGCGAAGTGGTAGGCGCCGCGGATCAGGCCGGCTCTGGCCGCACCGTCGTACTGCTGGGAGAAGTGGGGATTGCGATAGCCGGTGCCTTCGGTCGCCTTGACGTAGCTGAACCTCGCGCCCTTCTCCGAGACCAGGTACCAGTTGACCTCTCCTTGCCAGCCGCTGACGTCGTTGCCGAGCGGCCGGTGCAGCTTCGGCGGTTTTCCGTGCAGCCCGCCCTCGTACTTGGCGATCTGGGATCCCGCGTAGTGCTCGTCGGCGTTCGCGTAGGGATCCATCGGATGGGCGGTACGGTGCCCGTCCGCAGTGGACGGCCGTGCAGACACCGGCGCGATCGGTTCCCGAGGAGCCGACGACACCGCATCACCGGCAGCAGCCGTCGCGGCCGGGGCGAGAGCGGTGGCGATCAGCGAGCAACTTGCCACAGCGGCAAGGGCGCGTCGGACGGGCAGCAGCACGGGCCCTCCCCTCGGTGCAGCGGTTGCACGAATCCTTTTCACGATGAATCCGCTGCCCTGATCCGGCGACTCGAGGTCACCTGAAGGACTGACGGTCGGGCCGGCCAGGCATGCTGGGGCCATGGCAGTGACTTCGGATCCAGTGCGCTTGCGGCAAGCCATGCAGGCCGTGGTGGAGTGGCTGGACGCCGACCCGGACGCGCCCGCGCCGCCCCGTGCCCAGCTGGCCGAAGCCGTGCGGCTGAGCCTGCGTGCCTTGGCCGCGGACGCGCCGGGGCGGTCGGTCGAGGTGCGCGTCCCGCCATTTGCGGCCGTGCAGTGCATCGAAGGCCCCCGGCACAGCAGGGGCACGCCGCCGAACGTGGTGGAGATGGCGCCGCGAACCTGGCTCGAGCTGGCACTCGGCCGAGTCCGGTGGCAGGAAGCGGTGGCCAGCGGTGCAGTGACCGCGTCCGGTACCCGCGCGGATCTGAGCGCGTGGTTGCCGCTGGTGCGGCTGTGACGCGGCGGGGCACCGCGACCGCGTTCTTTCGGACCTTGCGGCTGACCACGTGCGACGCAATGCCGGGTGCCGGTGAGCGGCTCGAGTCGCGGACCGTCCGCCCACGGTCGACGCACCGAGTCCCGGCCTGACCAGCTCCCCGTCCGTCGGTTCGGCTGCTCCAGATCGCGCATCGGGGAACGATCCCGGCGAGGCCGTTCGCCACGACGTGCTGGATCCGTTCGGCAGCCGCGTGGTCGTTCGCCGGGGCCGGAAAGTTCGCCGGGGCTCGAAAGTCCGTGATCCCTGCGCAGGAGCCGAATCCTCCGTGACCGCCTCGGCCAGCTCGCGGGTCGCCCCGTGATCCCCACCCAGGAGCTGGATCTGCATCGTCACCGGCCAGCTGTCCACCGGTACGCGGGATCCCCGGCGCAGGACCCGGATGCCACCACTGACCACCGCCTCCCGCTGCCTGCCCCTGCGTGATCCCGCACACGACCCGGATGCCACCCTCAAGGCGGCCAGGGTGTCGCACCTGGCGCGACCGGCGTACAGGACCCGGATGGCCGGGCGACTACCACCCTGCATGATCGCGGCGGGACGGAGGTGCGTCGCCGGTGCCCGGCCACGGCGGACAGCGACCCGCAGGCGGCACGGGGGTGGGAGCGGTGGCCGCATCCTGCGACCGTCACACTGTTCAGCGATCCAGGTCACGCGAAGGGTCTTCGGTCGAGCTCGCTGCGTGACGAGTCGGCTCCCTTGACCGAAATGCCCGCTGCGGTACGCTGAGTTGTCTGTCAACCGCATGCTGCGACGAAAGGATGGCGATGCCACCGCAGCTCGGAGACGATGCCGAGCCGCCCCAAGGTGGTGGACCGACCGTCCGTCGGATGGTTCTCGGCGCGCAGTTGCGCCGCCTTCGCGAGGCCGCCGGCATCACCAGGGCGCAGGCCGGTTACGCCATTCGTGGTTCCGAGTCGAAGATGAGCAGACTCGAGCTGGGCCGCGTCGGATTCAAGAAGCGCGACGTCGCAGACCTGCTGACGCTGTACGGCGTGCACGACGAGAAGGACCGCGAGCAGCTGCTGGCGATGGCCGCGGAGGCCAACAAGCCGGGCTGGTGGCACCGGTACAACGACCTGCTGCCCTCCTGGTTCACCGACTACGTGGGCCTGGAGGAGTCGGCGAGCCGGATTCAGACGCTGGAGATGCAGTTCGTGCCCGGCTTGCTGCAGACAGAGGAGTACGCGCGGGTCATCGCCTGCCACGGCCGCAAGGAGTGGATCAACGAGGAGGTCGAGCGCCGCATCGCGCTGCGCATGCAGCGGCAGCGCATCCTGTCCAGGCCGAACCCGCCCAAGGTGTGGGCGTTCCTCGACGAATCGGTGCTGCATCGGCCGATCGGCGGGCCGAAGGTGCTGAAGAAGCAACTGGAAGTGTTGCTGGAGTGGACCAGCCAGCCGCACGTGACGGTGCAGATCCTGCCGTACGAGCGCAGCGGGCACGCCGCCGAGTGCGCGTTCACCATGCTGCGGTTCGCCGAGGCGGAACTGCCGGACGTGGTCTACATCGAGCACCTCACCGGCGCGCTGTACCTGGACAAGCCCGAAGAACGCGAGCCGTACAGCAGGGCGATCGACCGCCTCGCCGTGGACTGCGAGACCCCGGCAGCGAGCAGGGCGATGATCGAGAAGGCACTCGCCACCCTCTGACCCCCACCCCGCAGATCACCGTGGTTCAGCGCCGAACGGTTGGCGCGAACCGCTCCGTCCGACAGACCTCGTGAGGATCACTGCGGTCCCACGCCGAACGGCCTGGTGCGCGGTCCTTCCACCGACCAGCTGGTGAAGGCAACCGGCCGAACAGCTGCGCAGGCAACCGGCGCCACGATCACCGGCCGACCCGCATCCCGGCCCGTCTAGACGCCTTCCATGGTGAAGTCGATGGTGCGATGCAATCCGTGGAGCGTGCGCCAGGTACTGCCAAACAGCCGGGACCGGCACCACGTACCGCCGCCCGAACGGCCGAATGACTCGGACCTGCCGTGCGGACATCCCGCCGTGGGGCCGATCCGCCCGCTTACCGGCCGCACCGACTGTCCGCAGAGACGCTGATCGTTGTCCCGATCACCCCGCCGTCCGAGCCACTCGCCCCCACCGACATCGAGCCCGATTTGCCGGATTTTCGGCAGGCGGATGGCCTTTGCCTGGTGCTTGTGGGTACGCCGGCGGTGAACGACCGGGCAGGTTTATCAAAAAGTGGTGAAACTCCCCCGCATATCGTCTGTCGCTCTCCGGGTCGATCATGTTACTGTGCGCTCGCACAGCCAGATGCACGTGCATCTGCAACCTCCGAACGTGAGTCGGGAAGGTAGGGGATCATGGCGAAGAGGGTGTACAACGGCATGCCGGCCACCGAGCTCGACGTGCAGTGGCGGAAGAGCAGCCGTAGCGGCGCACTGGGCAACTGTGTCGAGGTGGCGCGGCTCGACTCGGGTGCGATCGCGGTGCGGAACTCTCGTTTCCCCGACGGCCCCGCCCTCATCTACACCCCGGCCGAGATCGCTGCGTTCGTCCAAGGAGCCAAGGACGGCGAGTTCGATGACCTCGTCAGCTGAGGAACCCGAGTACTCGACGCAGTTACGACAGCTCGTTGCGCGGGGCTTCCGCTTCGTCCACCCCACCGACGCCTCCGGTCAGCTGGCCGCGGTGGTCGGCGTCCGGGTGCACGACGGGGTGATCGACGTCGTGCGGCTGGAAGCCGAGGACGACGTCAGCGCCATGCGGATACCCGCCGACGAGGACGACGTGATGGCCCCGCGCCGGGTGTTGTGGCAGTCATCCGGCGCGGTGACCCGGGTGCTCGCCGATGTGCTCGAGCTTCCGGACGATCCCGGTGACCAGGACGACGACCAGGGGAACGTGGTCCGCGGTTGCTGGGTTCCGGTGGACCACCGGACGTCCAAGTGGGTCCCGGCCAGCGCGTGACATGCACGACTGACGCCGCTCGAACGGCTCCTGCGCGGACGGAACGCCCGTACACTGGCCTGGACCGGTCGCCTCCGTTCGCGCAGGAGCTGTGAGAGGTGTCGAGCACAGACGCTAACCATCTTGAGCCCGTGCCGCGGGAGGAATGCGGCGTGTTCGGTGTCTGGGCTCGGGGTGAAGAAGTCGCCAAACTGGCCTACTACGGCCTCTACGCATTGCAGCATCGCGGCCAGGAAGCCGCGGGCATCGCGGTGAGCGACGGCTCGCAGATCGTGGTCTTCAAGGACCTCGGGCTGGTCTCCCAGGTCTTCGACGAGAAGGTGTTGTCCTCGCTGGAAGGCCACATCGCCGTCGGTCACTGTCGCTACTCCACCACCGGTGGCGGCCGGTGGGAGAACGCCCAGCCGTCGTTCCAGACCACGCACGCGGGCAGCGGCATCGCGCTCGGCCACAACGGCAACCTGGTCAACACCGCCGAGCTGGCGGAGCGGGTGCGCGAGCAGGGCCTCGAGCCCGGCAGCCGAGCGACCACCGATTCCGACGTACTGACCACGCTGCTGGCGGGCGCCGCGGCGGACAAGGGTGTCGAGGCCGCCGCACTGGACCTGCTGCCGACCGTGCGCGGCGCCTTCTGCCTGGTGTTCGCCGACGAGAACACTCTCTACGCCGCGCGCGACCCGTACGGTATCCGGCCGCTGGTGCTCGGCCGCCTGGAGCGCGGCTGGGTGGTCGCCTCGGAAACCGCGGCACTGGACATCGTCGGCGCCTCGTTCGTGCGCGAGGTGGAACCGGGCGAGCTGCTGGCCATCGATTCCGACGGGCTCCGCTCCAACCGCTTCGCCAACCCGAACCCGAAGGGCTGCTTGTTCGAGTACGTCTACCTGGCCAGGCCGGACACCACCATCGCAGGCCGCAGCGTGCACGCCGCCCGGGTGGAGATCGGCAGGCGACTGGCCAAAGAAGCACCCGCCGACGCCGACCTGGTCATCCCGGTGCCGGAGTCCGGCACCCCCGCCGCCATCGGCTACGCGCAGGCCAGCGGCATCCCGTACGGGCAGGGGCTGGTGAAGAACGGCTACGTCGGCCGCACGTTCATCCAGCCGTCGCAGACCATCCGGCAGCTGGGCATCCGGCTCAAGCTCAACCCGCTGCGGGACGTCATCCGCGGCAAGCGCCTGGTGGTGGTGGACGACTCCATCGTGCGCGGCAACACGCAGCGCGCCCTGGTGCGCATGCTGCGCGAGGCGGGCGCGATCGAGGTGCACGTGCGGATCGCCGCGCCGCCGGTACGCTGGCCGTGCTTCTACGGCATCGACTTCGCCTCCCGTGCCGAACTGATCGCCAACGGCACGGACCTGGAAGGCATCCGGCGGTCCATCGGAGCCGACTCGCTCGGCTACGTCTCGCTGGAAGGCCTGGTGGCCGCCAGCGAGCAGCCGCGCAGCAGGCTGTGCGCCGCGTGCTTCGACGGCGACTACCCGATCCCGCTGCCGGACGAGGCGAAGATCGGCAAGCATCTGCTCGAGGACATCGAGAAGGGCGTGCGTGGACCGGACGGCGCCTCGTCTTCGGCGGTGTCGAGCGGGTACGGTGCCGAGGACGCCCTCCAGCGTCCCTGAGACCGCCAGATGAAGTCCCATGACGGAAGGCCATCGGTGAGCACACCGACCGACGCATCACGATCCACGTACGCAGCCGCAGGTGTCGACATCGCCGCGGGGGAAGAAGCCGTCGAACGCATCAAGCCCTACGCGCAGCGGGCGACCAGGCCCGAGGTGCTCGGCGGGCTCGGCGGGTTCGCCGGCCTGTTCCAGCTGAAGCTGGACCGGTGGACCGAGCCGGTGCTGGCGTCCTCCACCGACGGGGTGGGCACCAAGATCGCGGTCGCCCAGGCCATGGACGTCCACGACACGGTCGGCATCGACCTGGTCGCGATGGTGGTGGACGACCTGGTGGTGTGCGGGGCCGAGCCGCTGTTCCTGCAGGACTACATCGCGATCGGCAAAGTGGTGCCGGAGAAGGTCGCGGCCCTGGTGAAAGGCATCGCCGACGGGTGCAAGCAGGCCGGTGCAGCGCTGCTCGGCGGCGAGACGGCCGAGCACCCCGGCCTGATGGAGCCGCATGCCTACGACCTGTCCGCGACCGGTGTCGGCGTGGTGGAAGCCGCGGACATCCTCGGCCCGGAGCGGGTCCGCCCCGGTGACGTGGTGATCGGCATGGGCTCCAGCGGCCTGCACTCCAACGGCTATTCACTGGCCCGCAAGGTGCTGCTGGACGACGCCCGCCTGCCGCTGACCGGCTACGTGGAGGAGTTCGGCCGGACGCTCGGCGAAGAACTGCTCGAGCCGACCATGATCTACGCCAAGCACTGCCTTGCCCTGGTGGCCGAGACGGAGATCCGCACCTTCGCCCACGTCACCGGGGGTGGGCTGGCGGCCAACCTGGAACGGGTCATGCCGCGCGGCCTCACCGCGGTGCTGGAGCGGGCGACCTGGACACCGCAGCCGATCTTCAAGATGATCGCCCAGCGCGGCAAGGTCGGCACCGCCGAGATGGAGCGGACCTTCAACATGGGCGTGGGCATGGTCGCGGTCGTCGCACCGGACGACGCCGAGCGTGCGCTGGCTGTGCTGACCGCGAGGCACGTGCCCGCGTGGATTCTCGGCCAGGTGCAGCGTGCCGAGGACCCGGACTGCCCGCGCGCCGAACTGCGCGGCGCTCATCCGCGCTACTGACGCGCGCAGCCTATACGGTCCGAATTCACCGGACGACGGTGACGAGGGATGTGCCGTCGTGCGCTCCGCGAGCACACGACGGCACATCCGATGGCCCCGATGCATCCCACGGGCGACGTCCGTGGTGGGGTGCCCCGCCGCTGTCGCCCTTCGGGTGCGCCGAAGGGCGCCATCCCGCTACCGGCTGCCCGGCTGCGCGGGACGCCCGGTACGGATGACGCGCGGTGCTACCACTACCCGTCAGCGGCGGTACTCGTCCTCGTAGTCGTAGTCGTAGTCATAGTCGTACTCCGACTCACGACCGCTGTCGGATTCCTTGGACGCCTTCCCGGAAAGCTCCCGCTTGAGGGCCTCCAGGTCCGTGGGGGGAGTGCTGTACTTGAGCTTCCGGGCCACCTTCGTCTGCTTGGCCTTGGCACGGCCGCGCCCCATGGCTCGACCCCCTCACACAGGGGCGGGGCGGCCGGGGGAGTCGGCGGCCCCGCATCGTCTCAACATTTTCCTCTACACACCGTACCGTGTCCTGCCCGTCGCTCGCGACGCGGCTCGGCGGGTAAATCGTCACATGTGACGAAATGGCCGCCGCGGCGCCGGGCGTCGCGGCCTGGCGGGCGGTCCATGACACGATGAACACGTGCTCCGCCCTCATGCCGCGTACCTGCGAGTCTATGAGCCCCTCGAGGCCTTCGGCGACCCGGCCGACCCGCACTTGCATGCGGCGGTACGTGCTGCCCAGCTGACGAAGACCTCGGCGGGCGAGCGCGAACGCACACTGTGGTTCACCTCACAGCGGGTCACGCCGCCGCGCTTGCTGCCCGTCGAGCCCACCGACCGCGGCGCTTCGGGCAACGACATGGCGGACGTTCTGGTGCTCTCGCCGGACGAGGTGCCCGCCGGCCGCGGGGTCACCGTCGGTCCCGGCCCGCTGGTGTGCCCGCTGGAGCTGCGCGTGCGGTCGGCCGCCGCGCTGATGGCCTTCCTCAACGAGTCGCACCCGGTGGTGCGCGCGCACGTCCTGGACGCCAGCGGCGCCACCATCGAGACGGCCCGCGCCCGGGCGACGTCCGTCCTGCGCCAAGCCGACCACACCGCCCTGCACGTGGTCTCGTCGACGTGGAGCGTTCCGCTGCCCTGGTTCACCATGGTCGACCCGGCCCAGCGGCGGCTGGTGCTCGGCACCGGACAGCACGACCCCAACCGGGAGGTGTCCTGGCGGGTGGCCATGGCCGACGCCCGCCGGCGGGTGGCCCAGGCGCGCGAGCTGGCCGAGACGGTGCTCGGCGACGAGGGACCCACGCGCGTGCTCGTCGACACCGACCGCTGGCTGGCGAACTTCCACCCGAACTCCGCGGTGGAGCTGGACTACGGCGGGCTGGTGCAGCTGATTCCGGACGAGAAGCTTTCCACGGACACGACCGCGGAGAAGGTGCATGCCGTGCTGGCGGCGCTGCGAGACGGTGACGTGGAGAAGCTAACCGATCTGTTCGCCGAGCTGCAGGACTTCTGGGGTGAGCTGGCCGCGCGGGAGCGGTGCAACTGATCGGCCGCGTCCGCCGCGGCCGGAAGCTCACTCGCGCTCGCGCTGTTCGGCCAGCAGGTCGTCCACCGACGCGGTGCCCCGCGCGTAGCGGGACGCGATCTCGGCGTTGATGGTGTCCACGACCTTCTGCACCTCGCGGCGGAACTGCGAGACCGTGGCCTCCTGCTCGGTGTACCGGCGCAGGCTGTCGTCCAGCTCCTCGTCGGACAACGCGCCGACGTCGGTCAGGCCGGCATCGGCCAGCAGGGCATCGATCTGCCGCCTGCTGCGCTCGGTGACCCTGGACGGCTCCAGCGGCTGGTACCGGCCGCGCTGGCCGACCGACTCGTCGGCCAGGATGGTGCGCAGCTGGTCGATCAGGTTGGTCTGGTCACCGGTGCGACGCCGACGCTGCTCGGCCTTGACGATGTCGATCCGTGCGTGCAGCAAGCGCCGCAGGTAGGACAGATCGGTCTCCTCCTGCGCCGCTTCGTCCCTGCGCCGCCGCAGGTCGGCCAGCGGCAGCCGGTCCAGGTCGGTGGCGAACCCTGGCCCGAGCACCCGGTCGATGCGCCGCCTGCCACCGATACGCACTTCGATCACGGCGTCATCTTGCTCCAGCCGTCCGTGCACTGCCAAGGCGGGTGGGGTGCTGTCACGCGGATGGCCGCAGCCTCAGCGGATTTTGAACCGTTCGAGTGTCCGACGACCGGGGCCGACGTGCTCCCCCGGTTCGGAGTCCGGGTCGATGGCGGCCTGCACCACCCGGTCGTCCACCCCGGTGAGCAGCTCGGCGTCGGTCGGCACCGAGCGCTTGACGAGCGCCAGCGCGATCGGGCCGAGCTCGTGGTGCTGGATCACCGTGCCGACCCGTCCCACGGTGCGCCCGTCGAGCACCACCGGGTCACCGGTCTCCGGCAGCACGTCGATCGACCCGTCCAGGTGCAGCAGCACCATCCGGCGGGGCGGCCTGCCCACGTTGTGCACCTTGGCCACGGTCTCCTGCCCGCGGTAGCAGCCCTTGGCCACGTGGGCCGCGGTGCCGATCCAATTCACCTCGTGCGGGATGGCACGCTCGTCGGTGTCCACGCCCAGCCGTGGGCGCAGCGCCTCCACCCGCAGTGCGTCGAAGGCCCAGCTGCCCGCGGGCCGGGCGCCCGCTTCCACCAGCCGGTCGAACCACTCGACGAGCTCGTCGCGCGGCACCAGGAGGTCGTACGAGCCGCGCCCGGGCCACGGCATTCGCCGGACCACGACACCACGAGCGGCGGCCGAGGCATAGTCCTGGGCGTCCGCCGTGCCGGTGGGGAGCCCGGTCTTGGCGAGCACGTCACGGGCGTCCGGCCCGAGGACGCTCAATACGGCACGCTCGGCGGTCGCGTCGGTGATCGTGACCTTCGACCAGAACCGCATGGCGTCCAGGTACTCCAGCAACGGCTGTTTGCCGCCTTTGGGCAGCGCGTTGGTCACCTGTACGCCGGGGTCGGCGTCCAGCCACACGGCCGGCTCCTCGTCGCCGTCCGGTTCCGGGTAGGCCAGCGTCATGTGCGCCTCGATGCGGCCGTGCGCATCGAGCACCAGAGCCTCGGTGCCGCTGCCCATCGGCAGCTCGCTGACGTGCTGGGAAATCACCAGGTGCAGCCAGGACAGCCGGTCGTCGCCCCGGACGGCCAGCACCTGCCGGTGCGACCGGTCCACCACGGCCGCGCTCCTGGCGGCCGCGCGCTGTTCGGCGAACGGGTCGCCGAAGTGCCACGGGACGCCGGCCTCGGGATGGTCGTCCGGCGGCTCGACGGCCCGCGGGCGGGTCAGGTTCGGTGAGTTCACGGGCCTCCTCGTGCCGATGCCTCTACCCTGACGATTATGCGCTCGCTGGTATTCCTCGATGGACGCACCGCCGACCCGGACACCGCGCAGATCAGGGTGGACGACCAAGTCGTCCAGCGCGGCGACGGGGTGTTCGAGACCATCCTCGTGGTCGACGGCAAGGCCAGGGAGCTCGGCCCGCACCTGCAGCGGCTGGCCCGCTCTGCGGCGATGCTGGACCTGCCGGAGCCGGACCTGGCCGCGTGGGAGCGGCTCAGCCAGGCGGTGATCGACGGCTACCACGGCGGGCGGGAGATGGCGCTGAAGCTCGTCTACACCCGCGGGGTGAACGGGGTGCCCACCGGTTTCGGGCTCGGTTCACCGGTGGAGGAGAAGATCGTGCGGCAACGGCAGGAAGGCGTTGCCGTGGTGACCTTGGAGCGCGGGCTGGACCCGTCGCTGGTGGACACCGCCCCGTGGCTGTTGCTCGGCGCCAAGACGCTGTCGTACGCGGTCAACATGGCCGCGGTGCGCGAGGCGGAGCGCCGTGGTGCGGACGACGCCGTGTTCGTTTCCGGTGAGCGCGTTCTGGAAGGGCCGACCTCGTCGGTGGTCGCAGTGAAGGACCGCACCCTGTACACCCCGCCTGCCGCGCTGGGCATCCTGCCGGGGACGACGCAAGCAGCGGTGTTCCGGGCCGCCGAGCGCGCCGGCTGGGGCACGAAGGTGGAGCAGCTGCGGGTGGCCGACCTGCTCGCCGCCGACGCGGTGTTCCTGACCTCCTCGGTGCGGCTGATCACCCGCGTGCACACGATCGACGGGCAGCGGCTGCCGGATGCGACCGCGCTGCACCGCGAGCTGACCGAGCTGTACGAAGCGCAGTACGCCTAGCCGACGATCCGCTCGAGGCGCGCGGAGGTGTGCGGCTGGAGCGGCTGGCCGGCCATGGCCCGCTCCTCGACGTAACCGAGGTCGCCGTCGCCGATGATCCCGTACAGCCGCTTGGCCCCGGTGACCTGCTTGGCGGACACGGTGCGCATCACCGCGTCCGTGCCCATTTCCCACGACGTCTGGGTGCGGGGCTTGCCGTAGAAGACTTCGAGAATGCCGGTGCTGTGCGCCAGCAGCAGCTCGAACGAGCCGTCCGGCTGCGGCCGCCACCAGCCGGTCTCCCTGGCGGCCGTGTGCACCACGTTGCCGTCCGCGTCGAGCAGCCAGGACCGTGCCTCGTGGAAGAGGAACGGCCTGCCGTCGTGCGCGATGACGATCTGCTGGGCGAACGAGCGAGGGCCGTCCATGGTCGGGTAGTCGACCTGGCCCTCACCCCGCCAGACACCGACCAACGGCAGCAGCGGCTGGCACGCCTCGTGCAGTGGCGGCCCCTCGCGCAGGTTGGCCGTGTCCCCGTCGATGGGCAGGCCGTCCAGCTGCGGGATGTTCCGCCACCGGGTCAGCTTGGCGCGCTCCGCGGCGGCTTGGATCGCTTCGTTGCCGTCGGACATCGGTGCCGGCTTCAGTCCTGGTACAGCCGGTACACGACGTAGCCGGCGAACCACGTGACGGCCACGATGGCCAGGATCAGCAGCGAGGTGAACAGAATCTCCACGCTGCCGATCCTAGGTCAGTAGCCGAACACCTGCGTCCACACCCAGCCGTCTTTGCTCAATCCCACACCGATGGTGCGCAGATCGCAGTTGAGGATGTTCGCCCGGTGCCTGTCGGATGCCATCCAGCCGCGCACCACGCTCTGCGCGCTGCGGTGGTCCTTGGCGATGTTCTCCGCGCCCGGGTTGGGGTACTCCTCGGCCCTGGCCCGGTCGACGAACGAGGCACCCTCCGGGGTGGTGTGGTCGAAGTAGCCGCGTGCGACCATGTCCGCGCTGTGCTTGCGGGCGGCGCGCGCGAGCCGGTCGTCGACGGTCAGCGGCTGGCAGCCCGCGGCTGCCCGTTCCTTGTTCACCAGGTCCACGACGGCCTGCTCCTCGGGCAGCGGCGCGTCCGACGGCCGGGGGTCCTGGCTGGGCGGTGCCTGGCGCTCCTCCGCGGTGTCCGATCGGAGCGACCTGGCCGGTGCGGGGATCCGGACGGCCATGGCGGCGGTGTGGCCCGTGGCGCGCAAGTTCTCGAACACCTGCGCCAGCCAGGTCAGGTCGATGAAGCGCGGGAGTCGCCATTGCAGGGGAGCGTCGCCGGGCACCCTGACGGCGAGGGCGTGCCTGGTCCGTTCGGCCGGCTCGAAGTGCCGCCCGTCCACCGAATCGCGGTGCCGGTCCGGGCTCGATCCCGGGTGACGACCGTCCAGGACCTCCGGATGACGTCCGTCGTCATGGACGGAGACCGCCACCCGGTGGCCGGCCGCCGACGCGCCGGGGCAGTCGGCGGCGTACGCGACGCCCGCTCCCGCACCGCCGAGCATGATCGCCATCAGTCCTGCTGCCACGTACTTCCGTCTCGCATGTGGATCGATCATGGGTGCGATGGTGCGTCGCGAAGGGCACCGGCGAACGATCACGACGAAGCGGTGACGAGCGCAGGAGCACACAGTCGACCCGCAGGGACATTTCCCGTCCGCACGGTGATCCGGCGGACCGGTCGAATGCGTGTAGGAGTCTGTTGCGCCCGGTCAGACCCGGACCCGTGCCGTGGCCGCTGCGACGTCGGCCTGCGCCTGTTGACGGTCGACGCGGGTCGGCTCCCCTTCCGCGACCACCAGCTCACCGGCCACCCAGACGTCGCTGACCCGCCGCGAGCCCGCCGCCCAGACCAGGTTGGCCAGCAGCTGCTCATCCGGCACGTCGATGCCTGCCGCGAACGCCGGGTCGTCCGGGTCGATGTGCACCAGGTCGGCCCACCGGCCGGTTGCGATCGCGCCGATGTCGTCCCGGCCGAGCGCGGCGGCACCGCCCCTGGTGGCCAGCAGCAGCGCGGCATCCGCGGGCAGGGCGGTGGAGTCCTCGGTGGCCAGCCGGGACAGGAACGCGGCCAGCTGCATCTCGTGCCACAGGTCGAGGTCGTCGTTGGACGCCGGCCCGTCGGTGCCCAGCCCCACCCGGACGCCCGCTCTCCGCAGGTCGGCCAGCCGGGCGATGCCGGAGGCGAGCTTGGCGTTCGACCCGGGGCAGTGCGCCACGCCGGTCCCCCGCTCGGCGAACAACGCGATGTCGTCGTCGTCCAGATGGACGCAGTGCGCGGCCAGCACCCGGCCGTCGAGCATGCCCAGCTTGTCCAGCAGGCGCGGCACCGAGCCGTGCTCGGCCCGCTGCTCGGTGTCCTCGTTGCGGGCTTCGGCCACGTGGATCTGCACCAGGGCGTCGCGCTGCCGCGCCGACTCGGTGACCAACCGCAGCGCCTCCTCCGGCAGCAGGTAGGCCGAGTGGGCGCCGTAGCTGAGCTCGACGCGGTCGTGCGGGCCGAACCGCAGCCCGTCGCTGTCGATCCACTTGCCGACCTCGTCCACCACCGGCCGCCACGGTAGGCCCGGCAGGTCGATGATCGACACCCCGAGCACCACGCGGGCTCCGGTGGCCAGCACGGCCTCGGCGATCTGTTCGGCGTGGAAGTACATCTCGGCGCTGGTCGTCACGCCGTACCGGAGCATCTCCACCGAGCCGAGCACCATGCCTGCCCGCACGTCCTCCGGCCGCATCCTGGCTTCGGCCGGGAAGATCACCTCGTGCAGCCAGCGCAGCAGCGGCAGGTCGCCGCCCATGCCGCGGAGCACGGTCATCGGGCTGTGCGCATGCGTGTTGATCAGCCCGGGCAGCAGGATCCCGCTGAGCCTGCTGACCGGCACACCGGGGTCGAGCGCGGGCGCATCGGCAGCAGGGCCGCAGTAGCCGATCCGGCCGTCCGCGGTGATGTCGACGGCGGCATCCCGCACGACGCTGCACTCCGGGTCACAGGGCAGCAGCACGGGCGCGGTGAGACGACGAGCAACCATGACCGCGATCCTAGGCCGCCCGCCGAGCGAGCCGGATTCCCGAGCCCGCCAGGTGTGGGCCGTCGCTCGTCACCGGGACCGATCGGCGGCAGTGGTCGATCGGTTCGCCGCATCGCCCGGGCATCCACCGGGGACGAACGAAGGATGCGGGCACCCGCCTGGCGTCAGTTCGACGCCTCGGCGCGCACGTCGGCGGCGGCACCGCCATCACCGGCAGGTAGGCCGCCCCCTTCGGTTCCGGCCCGCTCCCCGCCGGCCGGCCCGTCGTCATCGGACGCCTCGGCGACCCGCTCGAAGATGAGGTCGCGGGACACCCGGCCTTCCCGCTCCGCCCGGGCTTCGAACTTGGTCACCGGCCGCCACTCCGGCCGCGGCGCCCACCCCTCGCCGGGATATCGGTTGCGCAGCAGCGGCTCGTTCGAGCAGACCTCGAGCATCTGCTCCGCGTAGTTCTCCCAGTCGGTGGCCAGGTGCAGCGTGCCGCCCGGCACGAGCCGTTCGGCCACCAGGCGCACGAACGGCGGTTGGATCAGCCGCCGCTTGTGGTGCCGCTTCTTCGGCCACGGGTCCGGGTAGAAGATGCGCACGCCGTGCAGCGAGCCGGGCGCGATGTGGTGCTTCAGCAGTTCGACCGCGTCACCGTGGATCAACCGGAGGTTGGTCAGCGCCAGCCGGTCCGCGCGCAGCATCAGCTGACCGAGGCCCGCCTCGTAGACCTCGACGGCGACGTAGTTCAGCTCCGGCGCGGCATGCGCCAGCTGCGCGGTGGTCTCCCCCATGCCGGAGCCGATCTCCAGCATCACCGGGGCCTCGCGGCCGAACCAGGCGGCGAAATCGAGCGGGCCCTCCGGCAGATCGTGCACCGAGCGGCCGTAGAACGGCCACCGTTCGTCCCATGCCCGTTGCTGGCCGACCGTCATCCGGCCGCCGCGCCGCACATAGCTGACCACGCTGCGCATGCGGGGTTGCTGCTCACTACGCACGGGAATCGACCCTACTGAGCGCGCCCGCCGCGGCGCTGACCAGGGCTTGCCGGCACCGTCGGCGGCTGGCACGGCGATGCCGCCCGGCCCGACCGTACGGCGGGTGCGGACGCGAGGGAAAGGGGATCCGCCTTCCGGGGGGGGCTCGCGCCGGACGCTGCTGCGGTGATCCCCTGGGAGGACGGTGCGCTGACCCTCGGTGCGAGGACAACCCGAGGGGTGCTCAGCGCAAAGCTTCGATGTTGCCCAGCTGGGCGCGCAGCCCGGCAAGGCCCTCGATGGCGATCGGTTCCGGGGTGGGGCCGCTGTGCGCAGGCAGCACGTCGATCCAGCCGTCGTGCCGGTCGGTCAGCAGCAACGTGGTGGGCACCCGGTAGCCGGACGGGCCGTGCTCGGACGGCACGAACTCCCAGTACCCGGATTCCCCGTCGGCCGCCCACGGCACGAACTCCCAGCCGGTGCGGGGCTGCAGCAGCTGCGCCACCCGGTCCTCGATGCGGAACGCGGTCACCCGGGAATCGATCGCCCCGCGGTGCAGCGCGCGCAGCCACCACGGCGCGGGCACGCTGCTTGCGGCATCCCCGGCCGCCCGGCACGCCTGCCGGTACAGCGCGAGCACCTCGGTCTGCGGGGCGCGGTGCAAGAAGGCGCGGCGGATTCCCGCTGGGGTCGTAGCACTGGCCGCACTGCTCGGTACTTCGACTGCCTGAAGCCATTGCAGTGCCGCGGTCGGCTCCACGTGCAGTCGTGGGTCGGAAAATTCTTTGCTGTCTGTCTCAGCAGGCGGCAATCGGGACACCTCCAGCGGGCTCATGTCACGCCCGTAAGTCCATTTGACCTGGTCAGAGGCGGTACAGCCGCACTTCGTGAGAGGTATCACAGACGCTTTACGCAGACTTAACACCACTCGCGCGCGGCGCGCCCCCCTACCGCTGTCGGGCCGACCCGTTAATCAGTTACCGGGACACATGGCATGCTGCTGTCTGGCAGGCGCCCAGCCACGGTCGAACGGGATGGGGGACACCACACGTGATGGAGCAGGGCACCCTCGCAGGGCCGCTGTCGACGTCGGTGGCGAACCTGTGCAGGCGGCTGCAGCCGCAGGTCGGGCCGCGCACTGCCGCCGGCTTCACCGAGGTGTTGCGCAGGCTGGGAGCTCCGCTGCAGGTCGCCGTGGCCGGCCGGATCAAGTCGGGCAAGTCGACGCTGGTCAACGCGCTGATCGGGCGCCGGGTGGCACCGACGGACGTAGGCGAGTGCACCCGTCTGGTCACCCGCTTCCAGTACGGCACGGTGGACCGCATCGAAGTGGTGATGCGGGACGGCAGCAAGGAGGTCCTGCCGTTCTCCTCCGACGGGATGATCCCGTCCACGTTGGGCATCGACGTCGAGAAGGTCTCGCACATCGAGGCGTACTTGACCAACGCCGTGCTCCAGGACATGACCGTCATCGACACCCCGGGGCTGGGGTCGCTCGATGCCGCGTCGGTGCGCAGGACGGAGAACCTGCTGGGAGCCACGGGCAAGCACCGCAGGCCCGGCGACGACGAGGACGATGCCGAGCCCGCCGTCACCGAGCTGGACGACGTGTCCCGGCACGCCGTCGCGGGAGCCGAGGCGGTGCTGTACGTGGTGACCCAGAGCGTGCGCGCCGACGACCAGCAGGCTTTGGCCGCCTTCACCGCGGCGACCGCATCCAGGGAGGCCGGGCCGGTGAACGCCATCGCGGTGTTGAACAAGGCCGACACCATCGCGGCCGAGTCCGTCGCAGGAGCCGACGGCGACGTGTGGAAGGCGGCGTCGATCCTGGCCGAGCGGCAGGCCGCCACGCTCAAGCCCCGGGTGGCCGACGTCCTGCCGGTGATCGGACTGCTCGCCGAATCGGCCGAAACGGGCGTGTTCACCTCCACCGACGCCGACGCCCTGCGCGAGCTGGCCGAGCTGCCCGACGACGTGCTCGAGACGATGCTGCTGTCGGCGGACATGTTCACGTCGTGGGAGTGCGACGTCTCGGCGAGCACCCGCGCGCGGCTGCTGGAACGGCTGGACCTGTACGGGATCCGGGCCAGTGTCCGGGCCATCCGGGCGAATCCGTCGATCACCGCAGGTGGACTGCGGCGCACGATCCTGGACGCGTCCGGGCTGGACGCGGTCCGGGCCCGGCTGAACACCGTGTTCGCCGCGCGCGCCGACGGCATCAAGGCGGCCGCCGCGCTGGCGTCGATCACCGCGCTCGCGCATGCCGCGGAGGACCCGACCGAGCGAGCGAAGGTGCGGGACGCGATCGAGGTGCTGCTGGCCAAACCGGAAGCCCACCAGCTCCGCCTGCTCGAGGCGCTGACGCTCATCACCAGCGGCGCCGTGGACCTGCCGCCCGATCTCACCGAGGAGGTGCTGCGCGTCGGCAGCAACGCGGACGTACGCCAGCAGCTGGGCATGCCGGACGCGGACCGGGCCGCGCTGGCCGAGCGTGCCCTGGAACGGGCGGGCTGGTGGCGGTCGTTCGCCTCGTTCGGCGCCACGCCCGCGCAGAGCCGAGTAGCGCACGTGGTGCATCGCGCGTACTTCCTGATTTGGCAGCAGCTGCGCGAAGGCAAGTGAGGAGGGGGCCATGGCCTGGTTCGGTAGGAAGCGCGACACCGTCGAACACGACGACGTAGCCGGAGACGACAGCCCGACCGGGCAGATCGCCGCGCAGGTGATCAGCAACGCCGATGCGGCTGCGCAAGCGGCCTCAGACGCGCCTGCCGGGCAAGCGGTGCCGGAGCATGCCACCCAGGTGACACCGGTGCCGAACGCGGCCGAGACGGCACCGGCCGAAAGCGCCGCGAACGTGGCACCGGCGGAACACGCCAGCCACGCCGCACCGGCGGAACACGCAGGCCACGCGGCATCGCCGGAACACGCCACCCACGCCGCGCCGGCGGAGCAAGGCACTCCGGCCGCCGACACCGCGCAGAACGCGGAGATCGACCGCCTCCGAGCGGAGCGAGCCGAGCTCATCAGGCTGTGCCTGTACGCGCTGGACCGGGCGCGCAGCGGCGGTGTGGTGGAACGGCTGGAGGAGGGCCTGGCCGGCGTCGGGGTGACCGCGCTGCGGCCGGACGGCGAGAAGTTCGATCCCGCCGTGCACGAAGCGGGCGGCACGGTCCCGACCACTGATCCGGACCTGGACGGCACCATCGCCGAGACCGAGCTGGTCGGCTTCCGCGACGGCGACAAGGTGCTGCGCGCCCCGATCGTCACGGTGTACTCGGTGAAAGCGGGAGAGACCGGATGACGATCCCGGATTTCCTGGCCGCCAAGGTCAAGGACGCGCTTCCGGACGCGCTGCGCAAGACCACCGACACGCTGCTGGGCAAGCTCAGGGAGATCGACCCGGAAGCCGCCACCTGGGTCGCCGGCGTGCGGAGCAAGCAGGAGACCAAGCCGTCCGTCGTGGTCGTCGGGGAGACCAAGCGGGGCAAGAGCTCCCTGATCAACGCGCTGCTCGCCATGCCGGGCCTGTCTCCGGTGGACGCCGACGTGGCGACCGCGACCTATCTGATCTTCGACCACGCCGACGACTGGCGGGCGCAGGCGTGCTACCCGGGACGGCAGCCGGTGCCGTTCGAGCTTGCCGAGCTGCCCATGTGGACCTCGGCCGCCCACGAGCTCCCGGCGAGCCAGACCCCACCGCGCTACGTGGAGGTCGCCGGCCCGTGCCCGTTGTTGCAGCGCATCTGCGTGGTGGACACCCCGGGGGTCGGCGGCCTGGATTCCCAGCATGGTGAGCTCGCCCTGGAGGCGGCGTCGTCGGCCACCGCGCTGCTGTTCGTCGTCGACGCCTCGGCGCCGCTGACCTCCAGCGAGCTGCACTTCCTGACAAAGATGAGTGACAGCGTGGAGACGGTGCTGTTCGCGCTGTCCAAGGTGGACGCCTTCCGCGGCTGGGAGCAGATCAGGGACGCCAATCGCGAGCTGTTGCGGCAGCACGCGCCCCGGTTCGCCGACGCGGAGTTCCACCCCGTCTCGGCGCGCCTGTTCGAGATGGCGGGCAAGGCGCCCAACGAGCAGGCGGCGGCCATGCTGCGGGAGAAGTCCGGGATCATCGCGTTGCAGGAAGTGCTGCAGGAGCAGCTGATCGGCAAGGCGGAACTGCTCACCGGCGCCAACACCATGCGCACGCTGATCACGGCGTTCGACGAGCAGGAAGCGAAGCTGCAGGCCGAGCGGCGCACGCTCACCTCCGGCGAGTCCGAAGCCGATGCGCTGCGCGCCAGGCGGGACGAGCTGAACGCGGAACGCAAGTCCTCCACCCGCGGCTGGGTGCTGAAGCTGCGCAGCGAGGTGCAGCACGCCCGGGTCGACCTCAACCACGAGGTCGCCCGGCAGATGCGGGACGTGCAGGCCTGGTTCCGGCATCAGATCGACGGGGCCGACGCGGACCGCCTCGAGCAGCTGCCCGCCGAGGTCGACTCGGCGCTGCAGGTGGTCTCGGCCCGGCTGACCGCGCTGCTGTCGCAGCGGCTGAACGAGGTGGCGGGCAACGTGCTCGCCGAACTGTTCACACCGGAGGAGCTGCAGCAGTTCCGGGCTCAGGTGGCTCGCACCGGCCGCCCGCACGTGGTCATCCGGCCCCCGGACCGCAAACCGTCCACGGCCGAGGACAAGCTGATGATCGGCATGGGCGCCTACATGGGGATCGGCGCCAGCAGCATGGGGCTGAGCCTGGCCACGGGTGGCGCGGTCACCCTCGCCACGGCGGGCCTGGTGGCCGCGCCGGTGCTGGCGATCGGCCTCGGGGCCGGCTGGTGGATCGGCCGGACCCGCAGACACGCGGCGAACAAACAGCACGTCAAGACGTGGCTGGCCGACGCCATCGCCGACGCCCGCTCCACGATGGATCAGCTGGTGCAGGAACAGATCATCGAGGCGGAACACCAGCTGCACATGGCGCTGGACGAGGCGCTGAGCAAACGGGTGGAGGCGATCGAGGCCGAGCTGGCCAAGGTCGACGAGGCGCTGAAGATGACTGCGGTGGAGAAGTCCAAGAAGCTCGGCGCCGTCGGCAAGAAGCTGACGCTGGCCGGTGACGGACGGGCTCAGGCGGCGGCGATGCTGGAGAAAGTCCGTGCCCGGCTGGGGGGAAGCAGGGCGAGCAAGTTGTGATGGGGAACCGAACCGGCCTACGGTGAGTCAGATCTGGTGTTGACACCGAGCGGACGGATGCGCCGGCACTAAGGGGATTGAGGGCTATGTACGTCGATGAGACTGGCGGTACCGAACCGACCGTGACCAGCAACGAGGAGATGACGGTCACCGTCGACGGCACCGAGTACGCCACCGAGATGAACATCGACCTCGACCATGACGGGACCCCGGACGCTGCGGTCGTCAACAACGCGGACGGTTCCAAGAGCGTCTACGTCGACACCGACGGCGACCGGGTGGCGGACGAGTACGCCGAGGTCAGCGCGACGGGTGAGCTGGTGGCCGAGGCCCGGTTCGACGAGACCACCGGCGAATGGGTGGCGGTCGACCCCAGCTTGCCAGGACCCGCACCGGAGCCGACGGACGGTGCCGAGCCCGCGCCCGCCCCGGAGCCCGCCGACGAGACGTCGACGGTGGGCGGCGGCGTCTTGAAGGCCGAGCTGCCCGACGGGCAAGAAGTCGAGGTCGGCACGCCGACGATCGACACCAACTCCGACGGCGTCAACGACACCGCGGTGAGCGAGGACCAGGCGGGCAACACCTACTACTTCACCGACGTGGACAACGACGGCGAAGCCGACTACGTGGTGATCGTCGGCCAGGACGGCAGCACGCAGGCGCTGGAGCACCAGGGCGGCGGCCAGTGGACGAAGGTCGACGGCGTGGACGGCACGCCGGGCGGGGCACCGGCCGACACGGGCGGGCCCAGCGGCTTCACCGAAGGCGTGGTCAAGATCGACGCGAACACCGGCCTGTGGGTGAACATGAACTGACGCTCCTGGTGAGCACGAGGCCCGGCACGGTTGGGGGAGGTGTCGGGCCTCGTTACGTTCTCCCGCCGGGCGCACCGGCCGAGCGATCGATCGCAAGAGGCTTCCGCCGGGTACGACAGGCCCTGCGCAGCACCGAAAATCCTCCACCGAAGAGGGGATTTCGACCCAACTGAATCGATTCCCTGATCGTTCTTGTGAGAGATCCGACAGGTCGGCCCGCTCGCCTGCGCGCGCGTCGCGGTTACTCTCGAGGCAACCCCACACCGCAGCCGCTGGCGGCAGCGTCGCCGTCAGCGGCATTGAGTTTTTCGGTCACCGGCAAACCGCGAGCCCGCCGAGGGGGGGGTCCGTGCTTGTTCCGCGCGCGGACCGCCCGGTTGGAGTCAGGAGATACGAAGAGATGACCGCAGTAGCCATCCCTGGACTGGACGCCGCGCCGACAACGCACAGCAAGGTGCTTGCCTGGGTGCGGGAGGTCGCCGAGCTGACGACGCCGGACCGAGTGGTATGGGTCGACGGCTCCGAGGAGGAGTCGGCACGCATCAACCAGAAGCTCGTCGAGGCGGGGACGTTCGTGCCGCTGAAGTCCAAGCCCAACTCCTACTGGGCGGCCTCCGACCCCAACGACGTCGCTCGCGTCGAGGAGCGGACGTTCATCTGCTCCCAGCGCGAGGAGGACGCCGGCCCCACCAACAACTGGATGCACCCGGACGAAATGAAGGCCACGCTGACCGAGCTGTTCCGCGGCTCGATGCGCGGCCGCACCATGTACGTCATCCCGTTCTGCATGGGGCCGCTGGGGTCCGACGACCCGAAGCTGGGCATCGAGATCACCGACTCCGAGTACGTGGTGGCCTCGATGCGGATCATGACCAGGATGGGCAAGGCGGCGCTGGACAAGTTCATCGCTCCCGACGGCACCGAGCGGGAGTTCGTGCCGGCACTGCACTCGGTCGGCGCGCCGCTCGAGCCCGGCCAGAAGGACGTGCCGTGGCCGTGCAACGAGACCAAGTACATCTCGCACTTCCCGGAGGAGCGGGCGATCTGGAGCTACGGCTCCGGCTACGGCGGCAACGCGCTGCTCGGCAAGAAGTGCTACTCGCTGCGCATCGCCTCGGTGATCGCGCGCGACGAGGGCTGGCTCGCCGAGCACATGCTGATCCTGAAGCTGATCAGCCCCGAGGACAAGGTCTACTACATCGCGGCCGCGTTCCCGAGCGCGTGCGGCAAGACCAACCTGGCCATGCTGCGGCCGACCATCCCCGGCTGGCGGGTGCAGACCCTGGGCGACGACATCGCGTGGATGCGGTTCGGTGAGGACGGCAGGCTGTACGCGGTCAACCCGGAGGCCGGGTTCTTCGGCGTGGCGCCCGGCACCAACCGCAAGACCAACCCGCACGCGATGGAGACGATCGACCAGGGCAACTCGATCTTCACCAACGTCGCGCTGACCGACGACGGCGACGTCTGGTGGGAAGGCCTGGAGAACACGCCCGCGCACGCCACGTCGTGGAAGGGCAAGGACTGGACGCCGGATT
The DNA here is from genome assembly GCF_000427905.1 of Thermocrispum agreste DSM 44070. Classification (GTDB taxonomy): domain Bacteria; phylum Actinomycetota; class Actinomycetes; order Mycobacteriales; family Pseudonocardiaceae; genus Thermocrispum; species Thermocrispum agreste. The sequence continues at coordinate 238,322 of NZ_ATYX01000008.1, forward strand.
CCGACGAGCCGGCCGCGCACCCGAACTCGCGGTACTGCACGCCGATGTCGCAGTGCCCGATCCTGGCTCCCGAGTGGGACGACCCGAAGGGGGTGCCGATCTCGGCGATCTTCTTCGGCGGCCGCCGCAAGACCACGGTTCCGTTGGTCGCCGAGGCGCGCGACTGGCAGCACGGCACGTTCCTGGGTGCGACGCTGTCGTCGGAGAAGACCGCCGCGGCCGCGGGCAAGGTCGGCGAAGTGCGGCGTGACCCGATGGCCATGCTGCCGTTCCTCGGCTACCACGTCGGTGACTACTTCCAGCACTGGCTGGACACCGGCAAGCGGGCCGACGCGGGCAAGCTGCCGCGCATCTTCTACGTGAACTGGTTCCGCCGGGGCGAGGACGGCCGGTTCCTGTGGCCGGGCTTCGGCGAGAACTCGCGCGTGCTGAAGTGGGCCATCGAGCGGATCGAAGGCAAGGCCGCGGCGCACGAGACCCCGATCGGCTGGGTGCCCAGCGCGGACGACCTGGACCTGGACGGCCTGGACGTGTCGCGCGAGGACGTCGAGGCGGCACTGCGCGTCGACCCCGAGGAATGGAAGGCCGAGATCCCGCTCATCGAGGAGTGGTTCGCCAAGATCGGTGACAAGCTGCCGTCGGCGCTGCGCGACGAGCTGGAGGCGCTCAAGCAGCGGCTCGGCTGACGGTGACGAGGCCTGTCAGGACCTGACAGGACCTGGCTGCGGCGAAGCCCGGGAGTGCGTGGCGCTCCCGGGCTTCTTGGCGTGTCCGGCCATGCACCCACGGTTGCGCATGGGTTGCGGAAAGTTACCCTCAGCTGGGGACAACCCTGTGGATAACCTGTGGAGGCAATGCTCCGTTCGGTGGATTACTGGTGGCGGATGCCGGGTAGGGCCCCAACCACTGCAACGGGTACGCGGTCTTGGTCGTCGAAAGTGTGATCGGCTGCACAGCCGGTGATCCGAGGGAAGAAGGTGAGACGCCATGACCGCAGGTGTCGTGATGTTGTTGCTCGCCCTCGGGGTCCTGGTCGTCGTTCTCATCGTCGGGTTCGAGGACGACGACACTGGGGGTAACGGAGCCGGCGGCTCCGCGGACGGTCGGACCGACAACGACATGACGGACCTCGACATCGTCACCACCAGGATTGGCGCGAGCGACCAAGTGTGAACGGTGTGCCGCGCGCGGCACGCCGGGTCGTTCGCGTTCCCGGATGATTCGGCCCGCGGCCTCGAGGCCGCGGGCTTCTTCTTGGTCGTGACCAGTCAGCGCGAACGAGCCTCTACCTGGTCGCGACCAGTCAGCCCGAACAAACCCCTTCCAGGTCGCGACCAGCCAGCCCGAACAAAGCCGACGGCATGGCCTGGGGCGCGGCGGATTCGTCCGAGCGCCCGTTGTGTCCGGCCTGCCAAGGGGTCTCTACGCTGGTCGTTCGTGGGGATGACGACTGTCGCAGACCTGTCGGTGCTGCCGGCCGAGCGGTGGCGGGAACGCGCCGCCGCCCACGCCGCGCGCGTCGACCGCTACCTGCAACCCCACCTGGCCAGGCGCAAGGCGGGCGTGAAGCACCCGGTCTACGACTTCCTCTTCACCTACTACTCCTACCGGCCGGGACAGCTGCGCCGCTGGCACCCGGGGTTCGGCGTCGCGCTCGCCGAGGCCAAGGAATACACCGGGCTGAAGGGGTACGCGCCGGTCGCGGCGGGCTCTTCGGTTCCGAGGCACACGGTCACCATCTCGCGCGACTACGTCACCTCCCAACGACCGCTCGTCGAGTCGCTGCACCGGCTGCTGACCGCAACGGCCCGGCGGCCTGGCAACTTCGGCTGCTTCGGCCTGCACGAGTGGGCGATGGTCTACCGGCTGTCCGAAGACCAGACCCGGCACTCCGCCTGGCCGCTGCGGCTTGGCTCGGCAGGCACCGACGCGGTCGTCGAGCAGCACCGCATCGCCTGCTCCCACTTCGACGCCTACCGCTTCTTCACCCCGGCCGCGCGTCCGTTGAACACCCTCTCCCCGGGCCGCGACGACCGTGCCGAGTTCGAGCAGCCCGGCTGCCTGCACGCCGGCATGGACCTGTACAAGCACGCCTTCCGGCTGTCCCCGATGGTCTCGTCGGACCTGGTCGCCGACTGCTTCGAGCTGGCCTGGGACATTCGCGTGCTGGACATGCGGGCGTCACCGTACGACCTCAGCGACCTCGGGTTCGAACCGGTCCGCATCGAGACCCCGGAGGGCAAGCGGGAGTACGTCCAGGCCCAGCGGACTTTCACCGAACGCGCCGCTCCGCTCCGGCAGCGGCTGATCGCCGAATGCGAGCGGCTACTGGACGTGGCCTGACCGTTCGCAGTCCGTGTCACTACGGCTTCTTCTGCAATTCAGCCGGCCTCGGCTTCTTGGCACGCCGGTGATCGCGCAGGTAGGCCTTGGTGTGTGCGCTCAGCAGCCCAAGCGCGAAGCCGTACCGGTAATCGTGCACGTACGCCTTGGCACGCTCAGCAGCCCGAGCGGGAAACAAAATCGATGTCCCGGCCTGCTGCCCGGCGGATCCGCTCCACGATGGCCTTGACTTCGCTCCGCAAGCAAGTCGTGGCAACCTCGACCTCGGCGCGGGCTCGAAACGACGAAGGCTCCCTCCCGAGGGAGAGAGCCTTCGATCGTGAGCCGAAGCGTGGGCGTCACTGCGCCTGTCCGGTCACCTCGACCTTGATGTTCGCCGTGACCTCCGGGTGCAGCCGGATGGTCACCGGGTGCTTGCCGACGGTCTTGATGTGGCCGCCGAGGTCGATCGTGCGCTTGTCCAGCACCGGACCGCCCGCCTGCTTGATCGCGGCGGCGACGTCGGCAGCCTTCACCGAGCCGAACAGCTTCTTCGACCCTTCGGCCGCCTTGGCGGTCAGCGTGACGGTGCCGAGCTTCTCCAGCGTCTCCTTGACCTCCTTGGCGTGGTCGAGGTCGCGGATGCGGCGCAGCTCCTGCGAGCGGCGGATCGTGGCGATGTTCTTCTCCGCACCCTTGGTGGCACGGATGGCGTACCCGCGCGGCAGCAGGTAGTTGCGGGCGTAGCCGTCCTTGACCTCGACGATCTCGCCGGGGCCGCCCAGGTTCGCCACGTCGGTGGTCAGGATTACCTTGGCCATGACGTCTCCTCTTAGCGGGCGGTGGAGGTGTAGGGCAGCAGGGCCATCTCGCGGGAGTTCTTCACCGCGGTGGCCACGTCACGCTGGTGCTGGCTGCAGTTGCCGGTGACGCGGCGGGCGCGGATCTTGCCCCGGTCCGAGATGAACTTGCGCAGCAGGGCGGTGTCCTTGTAGTCGATCGGCTCCGGGCGGCCTTGCTTCTCCGCCTTGCAGAACACGCAGACCTTCTTCTTCGGTTTGCGAACAGGTGGCTTGGCCACGATGAATCTCCTGATGTGTGTGAAGTCAACCGGTCACGAGGGGTTGGCTAGAACGGGGGCTCGTCGGAGTAGCCGCCGCCTCCAGCCGGGGGCGCGGAACCCCACGGGTCGTCCGGGGGAGGACCGGCCGGTGCACCGCCGTAGCCGCCGCCACCCGAGCCGCGACTGACCTTGTTCACCTTCGCGGTGGCGTAGCGCAGCGACGGCCCGATCTCGTCCACCTCGAGCTCGTACACCGTGCGCTTCTCGCCTTCCTTGGTCTCGTAGGAGCGCTGCTTGAGCCTCCCCTGGACCAGCACGCGGGTGCCACGGGTCAGCGACTCCGCGACGTTCTCCGCCGCCTGACGCCAGATGTTGCAGCGCAGGAAGAGCGCTTCGCCGTCCTTCCACTCGCCGGTCTGCCGGTCGAACACGCGCGGCGTCGACGCGACGGTGAAGTTGGCGACCGCGGCACCGGACGGGGTGAACCGCAGTTCCGGGTCGGCGGTCAGGTTGCCGACTACGGTGATGATGGTGTCACCGGCCATGGGGCATCACGCCTTTGCTTTTGCTCTGACGGCTGCGATGAACTTCTCGTCGCGCCGCAGCACCTTGGTGCGCAGCACGCTCTCCTGCAGCGACAGCTGGCGGTCCAGCTCCTTGACCGCCTCCGGCTCGCAGAAGAGCTCCAGCACCGCGTAGATCCCCTCGCTGTGCTTGGCGATCTCGTAGGCCAGCCGACGGCGACCCCAGACGTCGACGTTCTCCACCTCGCCGCCGGAGTCCCGGACGACCTTGAGGAAGTTGTCCAGCGTCGGCGCGACGGTGCGCTCGTCCAATCTGGGATCGAGGATGATCATGACCTCGTAATGACGTGCCACAACCACTCACCTCCTGTGGTCTCGAGCGGCCACGGACCATCCGTGGCAGGAGGGTTGTCAGCTACCACAGGCTACCTGGCCGGGCCGACAAGCTCAGCGCGGCCCTCCGCAAAGCCGCTGGAAATCCCCCTGCGCGGCGGTCGAAGATCACGTGCCCGGCCCCGGCGGCCGGGCGCACGGGCGGTTCGGGCGGGGCGGTCTCGGGAAGCAACGCAGGCCTCCACCAATCCACACCCGCCCGGCAGATTCGACGGACACACCCCGCCCGCCCGGCGCATCAGCGGCAGGAATCCTCCCCAGGCAACCACCGCAGGCCGCCCGGACAGGAACACCCGGAAACCACCACCAAGCCTCGACCAATCCACACCCGCCCGCCGGAATCGACGGACACACCCCGCCCGCCCGGCGCATCAGCGGCGGAACCGTACCTCGGCGACCGAGTCCGGCTGATCACGGCAATGGACCCGGATGCCGGCCTGGCAGCCCGCCGAACCGGCCACCCGCACGCAGTCAGGCCGGCGTCGGACCAGCGCGGCCAGGCAGCCAGCCGAGCACGGCATAGACCTGGCCCACCCGGTCACTCAAACGCGCCGCAGCACCCACGTGCGGACCAGCGCCGCCGCAACGCACGCCAGCGAGACCACGGCGAGCAGCATGGGCAGCTGGAGCGCCCGGTCGTGCCCCTCGGCCGCGTGAATCTGCTCGGCGTTGCCCGCGTTGCTCACCTCGGGCCCGTCACCGTCGGCGCCCAGGATGCCGATGTCGCCTGCCCCCGGTGCGGAGCCATACGGGGCGGCATCGGGAACGTCGGGCACCTTGTCCGAGCCGATACCGGGCAGCTGGTAGGGCACCTGCCCGTAATCACGCTGCGGGGCGCGCGCGGTGCCGCTTCCGGTGGCCGGAAGCGCGCCGTCCGGCTCCGCACCGGCGCCTTCGGACGCGCTGGACGAGGAACTCGAACCGCTGTCGGCTCCGGACGAATCCGGCCGGGCCGCACCGCTGCTGTTCTCCTTGCCCTGCGACTGCTCCCCGCTGCCGCCCTGCTTCGGCGGCACGTAGTCGGACGCCCGCACGGTCAGGTCCGAGCAGTGCGCCTCCACCGCCTTCAGCACCTCGGCCCGGTTGTTCTTCGCGTCGAGGATCTTCTTGCCGTTCTTGTCGGCGTCGATCGTCCGCACCACGGCCTCGGCGATCTTCTCGTCGCTGAACACACCGGCAGGCGCGTGCGGCACGGTGGTCAGGCTGATCGGCTCGAACCGACCTGCCTCGAACAGCTCGCGCAGCTTGGCCTTGTTGTTCTTGATGCCGAGCAGCGGCAAGTGGACACCCCCGCTGACGGCATCGACCGCCGCCTGTTGCACCGCGGAGGACTTCAGGGTGACGGTCTCGCCCATCTTGCCGGTCACCGTGCCCCCGCACGAGTCGGCGGCCGTGACCGCGACGGCGTCACCCATGCCGAGGAGAATCGTGCTGCCCGCCAGCACGCCGCCGACGGCGAACGCCGCCACCGTCCTGCGCGCAGTCCACCTAGCCACCAACGTCTCCTAACCTGAGTAGAGCGAGGCTACTCGGTAGTAACGAACAATCCTGCCACAGGGTACGCGACAGCTGGTTAGTATCCAGCCCCCGAAGCGGACCGGACGACCCAGGTCCGCACCAGGCCGGCGCTCACCCCGGCCAGCGCCAGCACCGCCAGCAGGACGGGCAGCCCGACCTCACCCTCGGCCGCTCCGAGCGCCCTGGCGCTCCCGGCGTTGCGGATGTCCGGGCCGCCCTGGTCGCCCAGCCCGTCATCACCGAGCTGCCCGAACTGCGGTGCGTATTCCGGCTCGTTGCCGTAGCGCAGCCCCGGGACGGCGAACGACGACGGATCGCCGCCGTGGAAACCCAGCGGGCTGGTGTAAGGCAGCGCGCTGCCCGGAACACCGCCACCGGTCCCCCGGGTCGCCTGCTCGGACGGCCGGACCGTCTGCACGGTTCCGGCACGTGCGGACTTCCCTCCGCCGGACGTGGCGGCTGGTCCGCTCGCCGGAGGCGCAGCCGGGTTCTCGGCCGGGCGCTGCGGAACGGTCGGGGACTCCGCCGACGGCGCCTGCCGGGCGCCGGCCGCCGTGCGCAACGTCTCGGTCGTCCCGGTCACCGCACCGGTCACCGGTTCGGTGACCCGCTTCAGCGGCTCCGGCGTCGCCTTGTCGACACCCTTGACCACCTCGTCGGCGGCCCCGGTCACGGTCACCGTCACGCGGCACAGCAACTTCTGCACCAGGCCGACCGTCTTGCTGAGCACGGTGGTGCCTTCCTGGATGACGCCCAGGTCGACGGTGCCCAGGTTGAGGCCGAGCACCGACGTGCTCGCCTTGACGGTGTCTCCGGGCTTGCCGGTGACCGATCCGCCGCAGTGCGTGCTGATCGTCTCCGCTGCCGCGACGGCAGGCATGCCGAAGGCCGCCGAGGCCGTCGCGATGGCCGTCGCCGCCCCGAGCGCTGCCGCTCTCCGCCAGACCCGCATCCGTCTCGCCCCTGCTCGCCGTCGAGTCCTCCCGCAAGGGAAGTCCCGGTCGTGTGCGTTGCCGTTACACCTGTGCCAACGATCCAACTCGCTGGTCGTGACGTGATTCGGACATTACGGCCTGGTCATGGCGCGAGCAACACGTTCCCAGCGAATGGCCGAGAGCCGGCAGGCACGGCCGCGCGGGTGGAACGGCCCACCGCGTTCACCGCCGCGGCAACGTCGTCGACCGCTGCGCAAAGGGCCGCCGACGGCGCGGCGAGGGGGCCTTCGTTCAGCCGGAGCAGCTCGACCGCGTCACCGACCGGCAGATACCGCGCCGGGGTGTCGCCCACGCGCACGGTGGACGACCCCAGCCGGGCGCTGGGCAGGCCGCCCTCCACCAGGAGCGCGTCCGCGTCGACCACCAGCGGCGCGCCGCGCCCGTTCAACAGGGTGGCCGCGCACCTGCCGTGGACCACGTCGGTGTTGCTGTGCCACGCCATCGGCTTCTCCTCGGCATGGGCGGTGCCCCCGATCATGACCACAGCCGACAGCACCGCCAGCGCCGTGCCGAAAAGTCGTCTCACCATGCCTTCCTCACTGACGGTGTACGCACGCGTACTTACCGTGCGTCGTCCTATTCGGCCGGGCCTGCGCCCCGCGGGCGGACCGGCCGGTGCCTGCCGAATTCACTCGAGCGTGTCGTGCCCGGTCCTTCGCATGCAGGTCTCGGACGGTCAGCTGCGAGGGCTAGCCTGCACACATGCGCATCGGTGCTCACGCCAAGGACGACGACCCGTTGAAGGCCATCCGCGAGCGCGGTGCCGAGGTGGTGCAGTTCTTCCTCGCCGACCCGCAGGGCTGGGCGGCCCCCAAGCCGCACCCGCAGGCGGACGAACTGCGCGCCTCGGATGCCGACGTGGTCATCCACGCGCGCTACCTGGTGAATGTCGCCTCGACGAACAACCGCATCCGCATCCCGTCACGCAAGCTCGTCGCGCAGGACGCCAAGATGGCCGCGGAACTCGGCGCTTTCGGGCTGGTCGTGCACGGCGGGCACGTGCCACGGGGTACCGACCCGCAAGTCGGCATCGACAACTGGCGCAAGCTGTTCGAGCGGGCCGCCGACGCGCCGTTCGAGGTGCCGATCCTGGTGGAGAACACCGCGGGCGGCGACGGCGCGCTGGCCAAGGACTTCGACATGCTGGCCAGGCTGTGGGATGCGATCGGGGAGTTCGGCGCCGGGTTCTGCCTGGACACCTGCCACGCGTACGCGGCGGGCTGGGACCTGGAGACCGCCGTCGACAAGGTCAAATCCATCACCGGCCGGATCGACCTGGTGCATCTGAACAACTCGCGCGACGAGTTCGGCTCCGGCCGCGACCGGCATGCCAACGTGGTCGGCGGCGACGGAACCATCGACCCCGAGGTGCTGGCCGGGGTGGCGAAGGAGGCGGGCGCCCCGGTCGTGGTCGAGACGCCAGCCGAGGGTCAGGCCGACGACATCGCGTTCCTGCGCGAGTCCCTGCGCTGACGGCGCCGACCGCCGCGCGGGCGCTCCCGCGAGTTCCCCACCGGCAGCACGCGCACGTCCCGCGCCCCGTCGAGCACACCACCCGCCGGGTCGTCGTCCCCGTTGCGGCGAACCAGATCCCGGTGCGGGTGGTAGATCTGGTAGACGATCACCGCACACAACCCCAGCACCGCCAGATCCCGCACCACCACGGCGCCGAGGAACCATTCCTGCGGCAGGCCCTTGTTGTCGGTGCCGAGGTAGTAGAACATGCGCGGTACCCACACCGCCGCGTCGATCGCCATCCACCCGAGCAGCAACCGCCAGTGCGGCACGGCCAGCGCGGCCAGCGGCACCAGCCACAACGAGTACTGCGGGCTCCACACCTTGGTGGTGAGCAGGAACGCCGCCACCACCAAGAAGCACAGCTGAGCCAGCCGTGGCCGCTTCGGTGCCGACAACGCCACGTAGGCGATCGCCGCGCAGCAGAGCACGAAGACGATCCCGGTGAAGGCGTTGAGCTTCACCGGCACCTCGCCGGCGGCCAGCTGCCCGTCGAACCCCGGCCAGCCGGTCAGCGAGCTGATCACGTTGTAGATCGAGTCGGGGTCCATGCCCCGTTCGATGTTGAGCCGCAGAAACTCGCGCCAGCCGCGCGGGTAGAGCAGCGCCAGCGGCAGGTTGATCAGCACCACGGTGAACGCGGCGGTCAGACCGGTCGCGCGCCAGGTGCGAAGCTTCCCGGTCCGGATGCACAGCACCAGCAGCGGCCCGAGCACAAGCAGCGGGTACAGCTTGATCGCCCCGCCCACGCCGATGAGCACCCCGGCCAGCATCGGACGCCGCCGCGACCAGGCCAGGATCGCCGCCGCGGTGGCCGCCGTGGCCAGCGCGTCGAAGCTCGTGTACGCGTGCACGAGCACCAGCGGCGAGATGGCCACCAGCACCGCGTCCCACGGTCGCCTCCGCGCGGTCTGCGCCACCGCCCACACCGTGGTCAGCCACGCGAACGCCAGGAACAGCGCGCTGATGTTGAAGTACACCGCGACCGGGATGGCCCCGGGCAGGAACCCGGCGTCGGCTCCGGACAGCCACAGGTCGGTGAGCTGGGCGTTGACCCACTGGAACAACCCGGTCAACGGCGGGTACTCCATGAACCGCAACTCGTCGCCCGGGCTCAAGCTCACCGTGCGCCCGCCGGGCAACCGCAGCTGGTCGTCCGGCAGCACCTGGATGCGCTCGCCCGGCTGGAGCTGGAACATCTCGCCCGCCGCATCCAGCGCGGTCACCGGACCGTCGGTGCCCGCGATCCGGTACGTGTCCGCACCGTCGGCCAGCAGGGTCAGGCTCGCCTGGCTGCCGCCCGGCGTGCTCAGCTCCAGCCAGCCGTCACGGTAGACGAAGAAGTCGTCCCGGTTGAGCCGCTCCGCCCCGTAGAGCGGAACGATGTCGGAGTAGCACATCGCCACGTAGGGCCTGCCGGACCGCCAGTCCAGCCCGAGCGTGCCGTCCTCGCGCTCCAGCTGCTGGATGCACGCGGCCTTGCCGAACCAGCCGAACATCAACGCCACCACGGCCAGCAGCAACGCCACCCGCAGCGGGCTGAAGAACCAGTGCGTGCCGACCGCGGCGTGCCTGCCGAGCGGGCCACCGATCGGCCTGCTCGCCTTCGCCGCCAGCGGATCGGTCCAGGTCGGTATCACCCGCCTGGTGCCTTCCAGCGACACCTGACGTGGTCGTTCCGGCGGTAAGCCCGCCGCCCTGGCGCGGGCACGCTGCCTCCGCTTGCTGCCGAGCCCCGACTCCTCGCGCACTCCCGCACCCTAAAGCCTGCGGGATCGACCTGCCGTCAACGTCCCGGCAACACCGGCGTCACGCGGCGTTCAGTCCCCGCTCGGATTCGGGGTTGTCCCCACCGGGCGGCGGCGGGTCGTCCGGCTGGCAGAACGGCGGGCACGGCACCGTGGGATCCGTCGGCGAGGGCTCCGGGCTGGAGGGCGGAGGCTCCTGCTGCGACGGCGGCCCCTGCGGCGGCCTCGGCCGCTCCGGACGGCTGTGCTCCGGCTTCTCCTGCTCCGGCTCTTCCTCTTCCTCCTCGTCCGGCGTGTTCTCCGGCTCCGGAGGAGGAGGCGCCGCCTCGCCGATCACCTCGACCTCGTCGAACGGCAGGTTCTCCAGCTTCTCGTGGTAGGCGTCCATGAACTTCTGCCAGATCTCGCCGGGCAGGCCCCGCCCGTAGATGATCCTGCCGTCCTTGTTCTTGATCGGGTTCAGCGCCGAGTCACCGACCCACACCGCGGTGGACAGCTGGCGCGAGTAGCCGACCATCCACGCCTGCGAGTTCTGGTCCGAGTACGGCTCCCTGGCCTCGTGGGTGCCGGTCTTGCCCGCGCACGCCCGGCCGTTGGCACACTCCAGGCCGGAGTAGGACAGCACCGGCTCCAGCGTCATGGTGACGTTGCCCGCGATCTGCTTGCTCTTCTCCTCGTTCGGGTCGAACGCGGGCTTGCCCTTGGACTTGTCGTGCGCCTGGTACACCACTTCGCCGTCCGGCGTGGTGATCTTCGAGACGAAGTGCGCGTCGCGCTGGATCCCCTGCGCGGCGAACGTCGCGTACGCGGCCGCCATGTCCTTCGGGCTGATCATGTTGTCCCCACCGCCGATGGCGATGTTGACCGACGTCTCGCTCAGCTTCGAGGTGTTCTGCACCCCGGCTTCCTTGAGCGCCTGGACCACCCCGGACGGCTTCACCTCGTTGACGACGATGTCGTAGAAGACCGTGTTGATCGACCTCTCCATCGCCTCCTTGACCGTGCACGGCATCGGGCACTGCACGTTCTCGGAGTTGCGGATCTCCACCCCGACGCCGGGGAAGGTCCGCGGCGAGCTGCCGTCGTAGGCGGCGTAGGGGCCCTTGCCCTGCTTCAGCAGCGGAACGAAGTCGAACGGCTTGATCGCCGACCCGGGGTTGCGCGGCGTGTTGGCCCAGTCCACCTGGTCGGACTTGTCGTTCTCACCGCCGTAGTAGGCCTTCACCCCGCCTGTGTTCGGGTCGATGGCCACCAGCGCTTCGCGCAGGTTCTTCGGCTGGTCCTTCATCACCTCGCGCACGGTCTGCTCGGCCAGCGCCTGCGCGCGCTTGTTGATCGTGGTGTAGATCTTGTAGCCCTCGAGCCGAACCTTGTCCTCGGTGAAGCCGAGCGCGTTCAGCTCCTGTCGGATGCGCTCCTTGATGAAGAACCGCGGGCCAGTGAAGCCCTTGATCCGCCGCTCGCCGGAGACGATCTTCGGGAACTCGGCCTCGGCCGCCTGCTCCGGCGTCAGCCAGCCGTTCTCCTTCATCTGGCCGATGACGTAGTTCCACCGCCGCTCGGCGTACTCCCGGTTGTCGCCCCGGCTGGGCGCCTGGATGATGCCCGCCAGGTACGCGGCCTGGGACGGATTGAGCTTGTCCACGTCCTTGCCGAAGTAGGCCTGGGCGGCCGCCTGGACGCCGTACGCACCGCGCCCGAAGTAGATCGTGTTCAGGTAGGCGGTGATGATCTCGGACTTGGAGAGCTCGTTGCTCATCTTGAAGGCCTTGACGAGCTCCGTCCATTTCCGGGTCAGCGAGTAGTCGTCGTACCCGGTGGCCTGCTTGATGTACTGCTGGGTGATCGTCGACCCGCCGCCGACACCGCCGGTCAGCTGGTTACGCACGGCGCGCAGGATGCCCATGATGTCGAAACCCGAGTTGGTCTCGAACGTCTCGTCCTCCGCGGCGTAGACGGCCTTCTTCACCACTTCCGGGATCTGCTCCGGCTTGAGGATGACCCGGTTGCCGTCCTGCGAGTCGCGGCCCAGCAACGTGGTGCCGTCGGAGAAGTAGTAGTTGACCGTCTTCGACTGCGCGGCGATGATCTCCGCCGGCTTCGGGATGTCCACCAGGAAATAGGTGATGGCGAACGCCACGATGGGCACCACGACGAACACGCCGACGAAGCCGAACGCGAGCCTTTTGATCAACCGCCGCCTGCGCTGCTTGCGGGTCAGCTGCGGCTTGCCGTCACCCTCGTCGGCGTCGTCGGCGTCCGGCTCTGCACCGGCGGACTCGGCGACCATGGCGTTGATTCTGTCCTCGCCCGCCGGATCGTGCTGCTCGAAACCGCTGTCGTGATAGCGGTGGGTGAGCAGTTCCGGCTCCCTGGACGGGGCGATCCGGTAGTCCGCCTCGTCGATCGGCAGCAGCGTCTCGGTGGGACCGTCCGGATGAGCAGGCGACGGCCTGCGGGACGCGGCGGCGTAACCGGCCGCGGCACCGGCGGCAGCCCCTGCGGCAGCGGGACCTGCTTGCCGCGCGGGCGCTCCTTGTGGCTTGCGCGTGGCGTCGTCACGGCGCGGCGGCCTGCGCCGCATCGCGTTCGGGTCACGCGGCCGCTCCTGCCGCGGCGCGCTCGGCTCTCCCGCACGCGGCCGCCGTGCAGCCCGAGGATCGCGGACGGCTCCTGCCCGGCCTGCGCCCGGCTGGCCCGCGGCGCCCGCACCCGGCGCGGCTCGGCGGGCCGTACCCGGGTCACGCGCGGTGCGGCCGCGCTGCGCGTCGCGGCCCGGCGTACGGCGGGGGTCCGGCTGACCGGCGCCGCCTGCCGGGGGCTGCGCGGCACGCCGCTGTACCGGCTGCTGGTGGCGGGGCTGGCCGGTCGCCGGGCGACGGCCGCCCGGGGCGCCCGATTGCCGTGGCTGGGGCCGCTGCCGTGCCGGGTCGCCGGACGACGGCCACTGCGGATCCCGGTCGGCGACCGGCCATCGGGGCTGCCTGGAGGAAGGCCACTCAGGGCGGCGATGGTCGCTCACAGCTCGACCTCCCGGGCGCAGACGTCAACGCGGGTGAGCCAACCCTGCGCGGAGCGGGTGGACAGTGTCACGGGGCGGCAGACTTTCGTGATCGGGGACGGGACCTGGGCGCGCCGGTTCCGGGCTCGCCCGTGCCCAGAACGTAAGACATGGCCAAATGGTTCCACCCGCACGCGTGGCACACCTCCACCACGTAGACGGTGAACTCGGCGAAGAGGTTCGCCATTCGCTCGAGTTCGGCCGAGTTCCGGGCCGAACCGGACGCCATTCCAAGCTCGTCACCATACACCCAGGCCACCAGCGCCAGCTGCGATTTGCCGCACACCGGGCAGTCGTGCTCGGCCGGCTCGCCGTGGAAGCGCGCCGCCTGCCGCAGGTACGGGCCGGCGTCGCAGACGTCCTCGCGGGTCAGGAACCCAGCGCGATAGCGCCGCAGCACGGCCAATCGCTGCAGCCCGTAGTCGACGATCTGACGCTGGTTTCGCACCGTCCTCCTCATTTCGGGCGGTTGTGCCCAGCGTAGAAGACAGTCTCCGTCCGGTCACAGCCCCAACCTCGTACTGCACCCTCGATCGCGCCGTTTGCCCAGTTCACACGTTCGATGGTGGCACTCGATGTATCGGACCGATATACTGGCCTGGCATATCCGGCCGAGACGTCCGTATCGATCGTCGCGGCGTTGAGTTCGTCGGGGAGGTGCTCGTGCTCGAGTTCGCGATCCTCGGGCTGTTGCACGAGGCACCGATGCACGGGTACGTGCTGCGCAAGCGGCTGCACGAGACCCTGGGCACGTTCCGCACCTTCTCCTACGGCTCGCTCTACCCCACGCTGCGCCGGATGCAGAAGGCCGGCTGGATCGTCGAGGAGGACGATCCGCCCGACAAGGACGGTCGGGCGTGGGGGCGCCGAGCGCGCCGGGTGTACAAGCTCACCGCGGAAGGCAAGGAGCGCTTTGCCGACCTGGTGGCCGATGCCGGCCCGCAGACCTGGGAAGACGAAGGGTTCGGCGTTCACCTGGCGTTTTTCTCGCGTACGCCGCGCGACGTGCGTATGCGGATCCTCGAAGGTCGGCGTCGCCGGGTCGAGGAACGGCGCGAAGGGTTACGAGCCGCGCTCAGTCGCGCCGAGGAGCGAATAGATCGATACACCCGGGAATTGCACCGGCTCGGCCTGGAGAGCACGGAACGAGAGGTGCGCTGGCTCAACGAGCTGATAGCGCACGAGCAAGCCGAGCAGCGCGACAGCGACTGACCCGGCTCGCTCCGAATTCCATTCGCTCACCCGATAGCACTAAGGAGATACCGGCATGGGCAAGAACCGAAGTGTGCGCGTGGCAATCGTGGGCGTTGGCAACTGTGCCGCGTCCTTGGTGCAGGGCGTGCACTACTACCGCGATGCGGACCCGGAGACCCGTGTCCCGGGCCTGATGCACGTGGACTTTGGTGGCTACCACGTCGGCGACGTCGAGTTCGTTGCGGCGTTCGACGTCGATGCGAAGAAGGTGGGCCGCGACTTGGCGGAAGCCATCGTCGCCAGCGAGAACAACACCATCAAGATCACCGACGTGCCGCCGCTGGACGTGCAGGTGCAGCGCGGTCACACGCTCGACGGCCTTGGCCAGTACTACCGGGACACCATCACCGAGTCCGACGAGGAACCGGTGGACGTGGTCAAGGTGCTGCGCGAGACCGAGGCGGACGTGCTGGTCTCCTACCTGCCGGTGGGCTCGGAGGACGCGGACCGCTACTACGCCCAGTGCGCCCTCGACGCCGGGGTGGCGTTCGTCAACGCGCTGCCGGTGTTCATCGCCTCCGACCCGGAGTGGGCGCAGAAGTTCACCGACGCGGGCGTGCCGATCGTGGGTGACGACATCAAGTCGCAGGTGGGCGCCACCATCACCCACCGGGTGCTGGCCAAGCTGTTCGAGGATCGCGGCGTCGAGCTGCAGCGCACCTACCAGCTGAACTTCGGCGGCAACATGGACTTCATGAACATGCTGGAGAGGTCCCGGTTGCAGTCGAAGAAGATCTCCAAGACGCAGTCGGTCACCTCGCAGATCCCGCACGAGATGGCCAAGGCGGACGTGCACATCGGTCCGTCCGACTACGTGCCGTGGCTGGACGACCGCAAGTGGGCCTACGTCCGGCTGGAGGGCCGTGCCTTCGGTGACGTGCCGCTGAACCTGGAGTACAAGCTCGAGGTGTGGGACTCGCCGAACTCGGCGGGCATCATCATCGACGCCATCCGTGCCGCCAAGATCGCCAAGGACCGCGGCATCGGCGGGCCGATCCTGTCCGCGTCCTCCTACTTCATGAAGTCGCCGCCGGTGCAGTACAGCGACGACGAGGCTCGCGAGGCCGTGGAGAAGTTCATCCGCGGCGAGATCGAGCGGTGACAGTTCGTCACCCTGGCCGCCCGGCGTGTGCCCCCGCGCACGCCGGGCGGTTCCTTTTCGACCGGCGATGTTCTTTTCTTGCGCTCTGCCTTCTCGTCCGGTGATCCGTTCATGCCCGCCACCGCGTGTGATGGTCATGACACGAAAAATGAACCCTCGCCCCAGCAAGCACATCGGCAAGGCGATCGCCCGGGTGGTACTGGCCGGCGCGGCCGCGCTGACCCTGGCAGGCGCCCTCGGGGCCGGGACGGCGGCCGCCGACATCCGGCCCCAGCACCCGGCCTGCCCGGACTACCCGGCCAGCCCGGTGCTGCCGCCCACCGGCGAGCACTGGGTCCGGCCACTGCCGTGATACGGAACTGATTCCTTGCCCAGCGGGCAGGCCGCGACGACCTCGCGCCCTGCCCGCTGCTTGGTTGCTGTGATCTTTCACGCACTCCTGCCATCCCCGGTGAACTGTTCACATGATCACACCGTGTCAGTGGCATGGCGCACTAGGTGAACACCAACCGCAGCAAGAAGATGATCGTCGGCGAGGCCGCCCGCGTCGTGCTGACCGGCGCGGCCGCACTCGCCCTGGCCGGAGCCTTCGGCGCCGGGACGGCCGCCGCCGCCCCGGCCGACTGGATTCCCGTGCAGCCGGTCAGCCCGGCGCTCCCGGTAGCGCCGAGCACCCCGGGCATTCCCTCGGTCCCGTCGCTGCCGTGAATCACAAGTGACTCCCTTGCCCAGCGGGCAGGCCGGCGTACCCCGCGCGGCCTGCCCGCTGTCTTTTCTCACCCCACCTCCTCACTCCGCCGCGCCGGCCCTCCCGGACGCTCGCGTGCCACTCCCGGCGGTGAACAAGCGGACGAAATTGTCATTCGAATGCCGGTTGCCGGAAATTCGCCGGTCGAGCAGACTGTTCGCGCGAAATTCACCAAAAGGTGGTCTGGACCATACGGTCAACGCATAGCGTCACGTCGTTCCCGTCCGACCTGCCAAGGGAGGCCCGGATGTCCACCCCATCTCAGCGACGCCTACTGCCCCTGCTGACCAGGTACCCGCTCGGCAGGCAGCGGGTGACCTGCACCTACCGGTGCGGTGACCAGTGCTTTCACCCGGCGCCGAACACCACGGACAACGAGTACTTCGGTGAGGTGCTGACCAAGGTGCTGTCCAGGCGTGGCGCGCTGCGCTCCGGCGCGGTGGTCGCGGCCGCGGGCACCGGGGCGGCGCTGCTGTCCGGCACCGCGGCCGCCGCACCCGCCGACCGGCACCGTCCCGGCAAGCCGGGAAAGCCCGGCAGGCCCGCCCCCGGCACCGACTTCGAACCGGTGGAGCCGAACACCCTTGACGAAGTGGTGGTGCCGAAGGGGTACCGCCAGCACGTGGTGATCCGCTGGGGCGACCCGGTGCTGGCGGGCGCGCCGGAGTTCGACTTCGACAACCAGACGGCCGCCGCGCAGGTCAAGCAGTTCGGCTTCAACTGCGACTACTGCACGCTGGTGCCGCTGCCCGGTGACCCGCACCGGTGGCTGATGGTCAACAACCACGAGTACACCACCGAGGAGTTCATGTTCACCGGGTACGACCCGGAGAACCCCACCGAGGAGCAGGTCAAGATCGGCTGGGCGGCGCACGGCATGTCCGTCGTGCTGCTCGAGACCGACAAGCGCACCGGCGCGCTGCGGCAGGCTCCGGTGTCGTCGCCGAAGGCCCGCAAGTACAACCGGCGCGTCACGCTGCACACGCCGTTCACCGTCCAGGGACCGGCCCGCGGGTCGAAGTACCTGCGGACCAACGCCGACCCGAGCGGCACCACGGTGTTCGGCACCATGAACAACTGCTCCGGCGGTCACACGCCGTGGGGCACGATCCTGTCCGGCGAGGAGAACATCCACCAGTACTTCGCCTACGCCGACCAGGCCCCCGACGACAAGACCAGGGAACGGTACGCGCGATACGGCATCAACACCGGCGCCAGCCACCGCAAGTGGGAGCGGTACGACGAGCGGTTCGACCTGACCAAGGAGCCGAACGAGCCCAACCGGTTCGGCTACATCGTGGAGATCGACCCGCTGGAGCCGGACTCGACGCCGATCAAGCACACCGCGCTGGGCCGGTTCAAGCACGAGGGCGCCAACCTCATCGTCACCCCGGACCGGCGGGTGGTCGCCTACATGGGCGACGACGAACGGTTCGAGTACCTGTACAAGTTCGTCTCCGACGGCCGGATGAAGCCGGGCATGAGCAAGCGGGCGCGCGAACACAACAAGCGGTTGCTCGACTCCGGCAAGCTCTACGTGGCCAAGTTCCGCGGGGACAGCCCGGCCGAGGAGATCGACGGCAGCGGCAAGCTGCCCTCCGACGGCGAGTTCGACGGCACCGGCGAGTGGATCCTGCTGGCGCACAACGACAAGTCGTACGTACCGGGGTTCACCGCCGATGAGGTCTACGTGTTCACGCGCATGGCGGCGGACGCCGTCGGCGCGACCAAGATGGACCGTCCCGAGGACGTCGAGCCGAATCTCAAGACGCGCCGGGTCTACGCCGCGCTGACCAACAACTCCGAGCGGGGCGCCGAGGGCAAGGCGGGCCCCGACGAAGTCAACCCGCGGGTGAAAAACAAGCACGGCCAGGTGCTCGAGCTGATGGAGGACCGCAACGACAACACCTCCACCACGTTCACCTGGCGGCTGCTGCTGGTCTGCGGCGACCCGAACGATCCGAGCACCTACTTCGCCGGCTACGACAAGTCGCAGGTCAGCCCGATCTCCTGCCCGGACAACGTGGCGTTCGACAGCTACGGGAACCTGTGGGTCACCACCGACGGCAACGCGCTGGGCAGCAACGACGGCCTGTTCGCCGTGCCGCTGGAAGGCAAGGAGCGCGGGCACGTCAAGCAGTTCCTGACCGTGCCGCCGGGAGCGGAGACCTGCGGTCCGGTGATCACCAAGGATTTCGTGCTGGTCTCGGTGCAACATCCCGGTGAGGTGGACGGCCACAGCGCGGACAACCCCGCGTCGCACTGGCCGGACGGCGGGTCGTCACAGCCGCGGCCTGCGGTGGTGGCCGTCTACAACCCGCACGGCAGCATCGGCAAACCACGCGGACGCTGACCGGCGGCCTCGAGCCCGGTACGGTCCTCGCACGACGAGGCCCCTTGGCATCCGGCACGACCCGGACGGCCAAGGGGCCCTCGTCTTGTCGTCGTCCTTGTCGTGGTCCCGTGCCGGGTGCGGGCAGGTGCTCAGCCGACGTAGTCGATCTTCCAGGTGCCGCCGCTGCGGACCAGGTTGTAGGAGTCGGTGGCCGAGGCCTTGGTGTGGTTGCGCTTGGCGATCAGTTTGTGGCTGACGATGGCTTCGCGGCCTTTGACCCGCACGTCTTCCGGCGCCACCTTCAGTGCGGACATCTTGGCGCCGTTCAGCTGCTCGTGCGTGTACTCCACGCCTTCGGCACAGTTCGACGCTCCGGGGTTCATCGCGTAGACGTCCCGCAGCGTGCTGGTCAGCAGGGCGCACGCCCGCTTGCCGTCGCCGCGGTCCACCGCCCGATGGAAGTCGTCGATGACGCGCACGACCTTCTCCCGGTCGCGCTGCTTACTGTCGACTGTCTTGTTCTGGACCTGTTTGACAGGATCGGCGGCCGCGGCGGCTTCTCCGGAGTCGGCCGCGGTCCGCGCACCATCCGGCTGTTCCGCCGCGCCACACGCGGTCAGCACGCCTGCGATCCCCGCCACGACGGCGAGCCCGATGGCTGGTCCGGTCCTTCGCTGTGAAGTAGACATCGCCAACCAGTGAACCACGACAACCGTTCTGACCTGGGCCGATCGTGACACGGGGCATACCGGCCGGTAACCATGCCCACGCCAGGGACCGGCCCGTCGCCCGCTACGCTGCACGTCGTGCGCGTATTGGTAATCGGCTCCGGAGCCCGCGAACACGCGTTGGTGTTGGCCGCATCGCACGATCCCGCCGTCACCGCTCTGGCATGTGCGCCGGGCAACGCCGGGACCGCCGCGATCTCCGAACAGCTCCCGGTGGATGCCACCGATCCCGCAGCGGTGACCGCACTTGCCAGGGAATGGCGGGCCGACCTGGTGGTCATCGGCCCGGAAGCACCGCTGGTCAACGGCGTCGCCGACGCGGTGCGCGCGGCCGGCATCGCATGCTTCGGGCCCAGCGCCGCAGCCGCCCGCATCGAGGGCTCGAAGGCCTTCGCCAAGGAGGTCATGCGCGCCGCGGGCGTTCCGACCGCCCACAGCGAAGTCGTCGACAACCCCGCGCACATCGACGCCGCGCTCGACCGGTTCGGCCCCATCTGGGTGGTCAAGGACGACGGGCTGGCCGCAGGCAAGGGCGTGGTCGTCACCGACGATCTGGCCAAAGCCCGTGCGTACGCGGTCACGCTGCTCGACGGCGGGCATCGTGTGGTGCTGGAGTCCTACCTGGACGGCCCGGAAGCCTCGCTGTTCTGCCTGGTCGACGGCACCACGGTGCGTCCGCTGCTGCCCGCGCAGGACTTCAAGCGGGTCGGCGACGGCGACACCGGGCCGAACACCGGCGGCATGGGCGCCTACGCGCCGCTGCCGTGGGCACCGGACGGGCTGGTCGACGACATCGTGGCGCGCATCGTCCAGCCCACGGTCGACGAGCTCGCCAACCGCGGCACCCCGTTCACCGGCCTGCTGTACGCCGGGCTGGCGCTGACCGCCGACGGGCCGCACGTGGTCGAGTTCAACTGCCGGTTCGGCGACCCGGAAACGCAGGCCGTGCTCGCGCTGCTGGAGTCCCCGCTGGCGACGTTGCTGCACGCCACGGCCACCGGGAAGCTGGCAGAGCAGCCCCCGTTGCAGTGGGCACCGGGAGCGGCCGTCACCGTCGTGCTGGCCGCCGAGGGCTACCCGGGCCGTCCCCGCGTGGACGACGTGATCACCGGCGCGGACGCCCCGGGCGTGCTGCACGCGGGCACCCGTCGTGCCGAGGACGGGTCGGTGCGGTCCTCCGGTGGCCGGGTCCTGTCGGTGGTGGGCACCGGGGAGGACCTGGAAGCCGCCAGGACAAACGCGTACCAGCTGCTACGTTCGGTGCATCTGCCCGGCGGCCACCACCGCACCGACATCGCGCTTGCTGCGGCCCGCGGCGAGGTCACCGTCCCCGGTGGCGACCAGGCACAGGCCGCGGCAAACGGATAGTTCCCGGCGAAACCGGACCGCTGAGCTTCCCCGAGTTGGTAGCCTGCCCAGAAGCGACTACTGACACGGACCGTGAGCACGGGGGTGCGAGCAGCAATGGTCAGCTCAGCGGGGGGAGCGACGAGCTCGGCAGGCGGCGCGACGGGCTCGGAGACCGGCCCGCCGGACACCACCGGTGACGCCGGTTCCGGTATCGGCAACGACGCTCGCTCGGTAGCCGTCGACGTAGCCGCCGGGGTGCGTATCACGGTCGAGCCCCAGCAGATCCTCGAGGCGGCCAAGCTCGTCGTCGAGCAGGCGGACGCACTGAGCGACGCCCTGCTGCGGCACGGCCCGCTGATGCGCGTCGGCCCGCCATCGGAGAACGCGGTGAGCAAAGCCGTCGCGGACGCCTGGAACAGCGTGATCGTCGACGGGGACGAGTCGTATCTGGCGCGGGTCAAGCAGTACCTCGCCGAGCTGCGTCAGCTGCAGAAGCAGCTGCGGGAAGCGGCCGAGCGGTACCAGCTCGACGACGACGAGATCGCCGCGGCGTTTGGTGAACGACGTGCCGACTAGGCAACGCGCAGCACGCTTCACCGTGCCCGGGTCGTTGCCGGCGCGCGCCGCCGCGCTGGCAGCCTTGGCGTGCGCAGCAGTGGCGTGCACGCCGACGGAAGGCACCGGATCCCCGCTGTCCGAGCCCAGCGAGGGCGCCGGACCACCGGCGGAGGCGCAATTGCCCGGCCGCCCCGCCGAGCTCCCGCTCGACACGGTGGATCCCTGCACGTTGTTCTCCAAGTCGGCGTTGCGCGGCCTGTCCATCGACCGTGACCCGCGAGCAGGCACGGCCGACGGCATGCGTACCTGCACGCTGCACCAGCAGAGCGAGCAACCGATGTACGACGTGCTGGTCACGGCTTACCCCGACGCCGGCGTGGAGACCTGGATCTCCGGCCGCACGGCCCGCCCGGGAGCGGCGGCGGTGCAGCAAAGGGTGATCGACGGGTTCCCCGCCGTGCGCATGACGCCGAGTGAGCAGGCGCCCGGCGAGTGCGATGTGGCCGTCGGCGTCGCGGAGAGCCAGTCGTTGCATGTCCGGGTCAGCGCCTACCCGAGCACACAGTCCTCCGAAGAGCGGTCCGAGGAACCGGACGCCGAGCACCCGCAAGCATGCGAGATCGCCGAGCAGGCAGCCGCCGCGGCGGTCGCCGCGCTACGCGAGAAGGGGTAAGAGGGGATGGACGCGGAGAAGATCCTCAAGATCACCGGCCACCGCTTCGAGGGCTACACCCTCGGGATGCTCGCCATCGAAGTGGAGCTGTTCAAGCAGGGCCCCGGCTCCGGAACCATCGCGGAAGCGGTCGACGCGCTCAAGTCGGTGGCCACCGCGCTCGGCGCGGTCGACGAGGCGCTGCGGGAGGGCTTGCGCAAGATCGGCGCCTCGTGGCAGAGCGCCGCGGGCGAGCAAGTCGCCGCCGTGTTCACCAAGGACGTGGACTTCGCCGCCGACGCCACGAAGAAGCTGAACGACAGTGCGCAGGCCGCGTTCGTCATCAGCGAAGCGTTCACCAGCATGGTCAACAAGCTGCCGGATCCGGAGACGCTGCGGGCCGGGGAAGAGGGCCTGAACCTCGGTGACGTGCTGGCCGGCCTGATCGGGCACGAGACCGACCATGCGGCACGGGTGCGGTCGGCGAAGGCCGCGCGGGATCAGACGGTGGACGCGATCAAGGAGTTCCAGCTCACCGCCGCGAACGAACTGGAGGGCATTCGGCCGCTGGACGAGCCGCAGCAGCTGCACCTGGACGACGGCACCGGCCCGCGCCCGCCAGTGGGCAGTGTGGGCGGTACGGCGACGACGACCTTGGCGAGCGTCAGTGTCCCGCCCGGGGCCGAGACGCAGATCCCGGCCAGTGCGGGTCCCGCGGGCGCGCCGGGTGCGGCGGGCTGGGCCAACGGCGGCCGCGGCACGGTCGGACCCGGCACCGTCCCGGACGGCGCTCCGGCACCGCCACCTCCGGTCACCGACCGGCGGTCCTCGCACGACAGTGGCACGAGCCCGCACGCCAGCGCGCCCGCGACGGACGTGCCGGCTGGCACCTCGCCGTCGCAGGCCGGGGCGACGGCGCCGAGCAGCGGCCACGGCAGCACCGTGATCGGCGCGGTGGGCGCCGTGCCCGTGCCCGGTGGGCAGTCCACCGGCAGCAGGCCCGCCCAGACCGTGCCCCCGGGTGGGCATGGTGTTCCCGGGGCATCAGGCGGGTCCGGTGGTACCGGCGGGTCCGGTGGTTCCGGCGGCTCCACGGGCGGAGCCGGACGGGGCGGAACGAGCACCGGGCCGGGCGCGAACACCGGCGAGCAACCCGGCGGGAAGGGCTCCGGCCCTGCGCCGCGCGGCGGCGCGCAGCAACCGGGTGGTGGCTCGGCGGGCGGGATCGCCGCGGGAACCGGTGGCAGGCCGGGCGGGGGTGCGGCGAGCGGTGGCCGCTTCGTGCCCGGCCCGGAAGGCTTCGCCGGACGGGGTCCCGGAGGCAGCCAGCACGGGTCGAACCAGCCGCCGGAGGGGCCGGGCGGCCGCGGACCGGGCGCCGCGCCGCCTCCGGACAAGCTGGCAGGCGGCAGGATCTCCGGCGTCACGCCGTTCGGCGGGCAGGCCGCCCCTGGTAGCGCCACCACCTACGTGGGCGGCACCCCGTCGGGGGTGTCACCGGCCGCTGCGGGTGCCGCCGCGAGCGGTGCGGCCGCGCTGGCGGCCGGTGGCGCGGTCGGCGCGGCAGGTACGGAAGAGGACAAGCAGCGCCGCGCGCAACAGCTCGGCAAGCACACGGTGGTCGACGGCAGGCAGCTGTACGACTTCGACGCCGGGGAAACCCCGGGTGAGGACGAAGCGCGAGCGGTGGAGAAGGTGGAGCCGGAGCAGGCCGCCGACCAGCCGCGCTACCTGGAGCAGGCCGCGATGCCGCCCCGTGTCACCGAACAGACCCGGGTCCGCACGCACGGAGTCGACGACGTCGACCTGTTCGCCGACCAGCGGCTGGTCGCCCCCGAGGTGATCGGGGACGAGCGGGGAGAGACCCGGTGAGCGAGCAGGCGGTGGTGCTCTCCACCGTCGAGTTCGACGTGCTGTGGGAGGAAGAGCGGCTCGGCACCCGGCACGTCGCGCTGGAAACCCCCAGCCCCGGTGCCACCTACGCGGAACGCGCCGAGATCGTGGAGAAGGCGTGGATGTCACTGGCCGAGCGCGGGCTGGCCAACGGCAGGCGAGCCGACAACGACCTGCTGGACGTGATGGGCTTGCTGGCCGCCCCGGAGATCAGCATCGACGTCTGGGTGTGGGCGCCGGAGCAGCGCGTCTCCGGCCTGGCCGCGTGCAGCGGGAACTACGCCGTGCTCGGCGTGGTGGACGGTGACGAGGTGTGGCTGGTGCCCGCGCAGCCGTCGACGCTGGCGGAGTCGGCCGTCTCGGTCATCGGGGAACTCGGGCCCGGTGTCGGCCAGACCGTGTCGATTCCGCACGACGTCCTGATCGAAGCGGCCGGCATCGCCCGCGGTGACGCACACGCGCTGGTCACCGCGCTCCAGGACCGCGGAGTTCCGCTGTACACCGCGCAGGAACTCGCCGGCATGCTGCTCGGCCAGCAAGCGCGCGGCCAGTGGGGCGCGCAGCGGCGCACCCCGGACGGTGTGACCCGGCGGTGCGAGTACGTGGTGGCGTTCCACGACACCGATGCCGGACGGTATCTGATGCAGGTCGAGCGCAACCCGGACGGCGTGGAGTGGTGCACGGTCACCCCGGCCGACAACGCGCTGCTTGCGCAGCGGGTGTGGGAGCTGCTCGAGCAGGTGTGACAAGCGCGTTCGCACCATGGGTGAAATCCGCGCAAGCTGAGCCGGGCCACAGTGGCCAGTTCCTACAGTTGGTCCCGGAACCACTGCCGGGTCAGCCTCGTCCCAGGCTGCAGGGCAGGCGTCGAGAGGGGTCGATCCGTGACGGACCGGGCGTACAACCCAGACGAGATCCGCGCCGTCGGGAAGAAGGTCAGCCAGCTGAGCCCGAAGATCAAGCAGGCGGGCACCGGCCTGGACGGGCTCGGCGGCGACAGCATGTTCGGAGAGCTGCCCAGCTCGGGCGCCATCTCGGCAGCGCTGAAGAAGTTCGTCTCCGGCGCGCGGAAGGAGTTCGACGCCGGTGCCGAGCAGGCGAGCAGCACCGGCGCGTCACTGGCCAAGATCGCCGGGCGGATGGACGCCGACGAGGAAGAGGGCGCGCGCACCTTCCGCGGCAGGCAGCCCGAGTGACGGTGGGGGGACAAGGAGCACATGGGACTGGGAATGCCGCCCAACTGGGGCGAGGTGACCGAGCGGGAAGCGAAGATCGCCACGGCCGACCCCGGCGCGGTGCGCGCGATCGAGGCCAAGCTGTCCACGGCCGCCGACAGCGCGGACGACCAGAGCAGCGCGTTCAAACGCCTGGCCGGTGAGCTGCGCGAGGCGTGGCAGAAGGGGTCCGATGCGGACGCGCTGATCGGCCACCTGACCAAGCTGAGCTCGGCGGGCGCCAAAGTCAACGGCAAGCTGGAGAAGGCGGCCAAGGCGCTCGACGCGCTGGCCGACGTGCTGGAGAACACCAAGAAGCAGGTGAAGCAGATCCGCGAGAACGCGGAGAAGCAGATCCAGAAGAACAACGCCGAGGCCGAGAAAGCCATGCGGCTCAACGACCCGTACGAGAAGGGCTTGGTGCCCGGCCCGTACGTCCCCGACGCACAGATCCAGGCCGACACCGTCAAGAAGAACGAGAAGGTCGCCCAGGACGCGGCCGAGGACATCCAGCGCAAGCTGGACGAGGCGGATTCGGCGATCGCCGACGCGATGAAGACGCTGGACGACATCGACGGCGGTTACACCAGCGTCGGCAAGCCGGGCGAGTCCGGGACCAGCCCCAGCTCCTCCGAGCCGGTGAAGCACCCGACCAAGAGCGGGCCGGACCTGGGCGGCAACGGCTCCGGTGGCTATTCCGGCGCCTACTCCGGCGGTGGCGGAGGAGGCGGTGGCTACTCCGGCGGTGGCGGCGGAGGGGGTGGCGGCTACGGTCCGTCCGGCCCGCCGCCGACCAGCGGGCCGCCGCCGGGCAACGTCGAGGCGTGGATCCGGGAGGCCATCAAGATCCTGCAGGAGCACGGCGTCCCGGTGACCGAGGAGCACATCGACGAGATCTGGACGATCATCCAGAAGGAGTCCGGCGGCAACCCGCACGCGATCAACAAGTGGGACTCGAACTGGGAGCGCGGCACGCCGTCCAAGGGCTTGATGCAATGCATCGACCCGACGTTCCAGCGGTACAAGCTGCCGGGCCACGACGACATCTGGAACCCGGTGGACAACATCATCGCAGGCGTGCGCTACATCTTCGACCGCTACGGCGGCTTCGAAGGCCACCCGGGCCTGAAGTCGATGGCCCGCGGGGGCGCCTACCAGGGCTACTGACGGGTACTAGCCTGGCGGCGTGACTGCTGCGTTTCCCGGTCCGGCGTCCCGCGCCGACGTCGCACCGTTCCACGTCATGGAGGTGCTCTCGGCCGCGGCCGCCCGGCAACGAACCCACGGCGACGTCGTCACCATGTGCGCGGGCCAGCCGACCGCCGGTGCGCCGAAACCGGTGCTCGCGGCCGCGGCGGAGGTGCTGGCCGGCGGCGACATCGGCTACACCGAACAACTCGGCATCCCCGAGCTGCGGAGCGCGATCGCCGGCCATTACCGGCGAAGCTACGGCGTCGCGGTGAGTCCGGACGACGTCATCGTGACCACCGGCTCGTCCGGCGGTTTCCTGCTGGCGTTCCTGGCGGCGTTCGACGCCGGGGCGCGGGTGGCGATGGCCCGCCCCGGCTACCCGGCGTACCGGAACCTGCTGTCCGCGCTGGGCTGCCAGGTGGTGGAGTTCCCCGTCGGCGCGGACACCCGGTTCCAGCCGACCGCGAGCATGCTGGACGAGCTGCACCGCGCGCAGCCGTTGGACGGGGTGATCGTGGCCAGCCCGAGCAACCCGACCGGGACGATGCTGTCGCCCGGCGAGCTGGCGGCGATCGCGGGCTGGTGCTCCTCCCACGGCGTGCAGCTGATCAGCGACGAGATCTACCACGGCATCTGCTACACCGAGCGGGCCGCCACCGCGTGGCAGACCAGCACCGAGGCGATCGTGCTCGGTTCGTTCTCCAAGTACTTCGCGATGACCGGCTGGCGGCTGGGCTGGATGCTGGTGCCGCACCGGCTACATCGCGCGGTGGACGTGCTGACCGGCAACTTCACCATCTGCCCGCCGACGCTGTCGCAGCGAGCGGCCGTGCACGCGTTCACCGAGGAGTCGTACGCCGAGCTGGACGGCCACGTGCAGCACTATCGGGAGAACCGGGACAAGCTGCTGAACGGGCTGCCCCGCGTCGGGATCGACAAGATCGCCCCGATCGACGGCGCGTTCTACGTGTACGCGGACGTGTCGGAATACACCACCGACAGCCTGAGCTGGTGCCAGCGGCTGCTGTCCGAGACCGGAGTGGCGATCACGCCCGGCATCGACTTCGACCCGGTGGACGGCGGGCGCTTCGTCCGGTTCAGCTTCGCCGGGCCCTCCTCCGACATCGACGAGTGCCTCGGCCGGCTGGGTCGCTGGCTCAGGGAAACCCGGAGAACACCCTGATCTCTCGCCGTCACGCGGCGACAGGTGGCTCGCGCACTGGCACGCTGGAGTCATCGGAGAGCGACGGCACTCGTGACCGCCGCGCTGCGACCACGAAGGACGGAGACATGGAGATGATCCTCAAGATCGCCGGTGCGCTGCTCATCCTCTGGCTGGCCTTCACCCTGATCGGGGTGCTGGTCAAGGGCCTGTTCTGGCTGGCGGTGATCGGCGGCGTGCTGTTCGTCTGCACCGCGGCGTACACCGCGCTCAAGCGCGGCGCCGACAAGCACATCCGCTCGTAGCGGGCCACCACGACCGCGACCAGGCGTTTCCCGCCGGCGGCCGGGCACGCGGGCCAGCGGGCTCGGCAGGCGCGGCCCGAAGGGCTGCCAGCCCTGCCAGGAGCCCCGGCCGAGGGCGCACGGTGACCGCGTGACGGCCTCAGCCGACCTGCGCGGACGGGCCGGGGTCGAGCACCTTGCGGCGCGAGGCGTCCGCCAGCCGGTCCAGCACCGAATCGATGTCGCCTTCCGACACGTCCCGGTGCGTGACGAACCGGATCCGCCCGCCGCCGGAGAGCACCAGGACGCCCAGCTCGGTGAGCACCTGCATGGTGCGCGGCACGTCCGGCACCCGCGCCATGACGATGTTGGTCTGCGGCTCGTCGACGTCCCAGCCCAGCTCGGCAAGCCCGGCGGCCAGCCGCCGGGCGTTGGCGTGATCCATCGCCAGCGCGTCGATGTTCTCCAGAGCGCACAGCCCCGCGGCCGCCAGCACGCCTCCCTGGCGCACGCCGCCACCCAGCATCTGCCGCATGCGGCGGGCCCGCGCCACGAACTCCTCCGAACCGGCGACCACCGAACCGACCGGAGCGCCGAGGCCCTTGGACAGGCACGCCGTCACGGTGTCCGTGCCCACGGTGAGTGCCGCGGGTGGCACCCCGAGCGCGACCGCGGCGTTCCACAGCCTGGCCCCGTCCAGGTGCACGGCCAGCCCGGCCTCCTGCGCCACCGCGACCAGCTGCGCATGCTCGTGCGGCGGCATGACCGCGCCACCGGCATTGGTGTGGGTGTTCTCCAGGCACAGCAGCCGGGTGCGCAGGGCGTAGTACGGCGGCGGATCGGCGGCACCTTCCACCGCCTTGGTCAGCGTCTGCACCGACGGCCTGCCCGGGCCCGCGTCGGTGGGCAGCGGGTGCGGCATGCCGCCGGCCAGCCACGCCCCCGACCCGAGCTCGTCGGTCAGCACGTGGGCCGCCTCCGGCGCCAGGTACCGGTCGCCCCGCTGCAGGTGCAGCGACAGCGCGATCAGGTTGGCCATGGTGCCGGACGGGATCCACAGTGCGGCCGGCTTGCCCAGCAGCTCCGCGGCCCGTTCCTCCAGCTCACGCATGGTCGGGTCGTGCTCGAGCACGTTGTCGCCGACCTTCGCCGTGGCCATCGCCGCGCGCATCTTCTCGTCCGGCTGGGTCACCGTGTCCGAACGCAGATCGACCGGTGTTGCTGCCGTGAAGGTCACGGTTCGATCACATCACACGTGACGGGAGCAGCGAAACCGGGGTGGGTGAACGGGGTTTCGCACTCACCGCACATCCGGCGTGCAACCCTAGGCGGCATCGATTCCGTCCCTGGTGCAGATGCGGAGTGTCCGGCGCGTGGATCAGCGCGATGAGCAGGAGTTCGCGGAGTACTTCGCACGACGTCTCGACGCCGTGCGGCGCACCGCGTACTTGTTGTGTGGTGACTGGCACCGTGCCGACGATCTGGCCCAGGTCGCGTTCGTCGCGTTGCATCGGCGGTGGCGCAAGGTGCGTGACCGGGGCGCGCTCGACGCCTACGTCCGCCGGACGTTGGTGCGGGCGGTGATCGACGAGTCGCGTCGCCCGTGGCGGCGGGAGCGCTTCGTGAACGACATGCCCGAACCGCCGGGGGCCGTACAGCCGGAGAAAGGACTGGACGACACCGTCGTGACGCGAGAGATGCTGCTGGAAGGACTGCGCAAGGTGCCGCCGCGGCAACGCGCGGTGCTGGTGCTGCGCTACTTCGAGGGGCTGGACGTGGCGGCCACGGCGGAGGCGTTGAAGTGTTCGGAGGGCACCGTCAAGAGCCAGGCGGCGCGTGGGCTGGCCGCGCTGCGCGCCGCCCTGGGGTCGGAGGTGAACGCTCATGGACGAGCGTGACCTGCGGCGGTTGTTCCAGGAAGCGCCGGGTGAGGTCCCGCCGCCGAGCTTCGGGCTGGCCGACGTGCAAGCCGCGTCCCGGCGCGCTGCGGCCCGCCAGCGGATGCGGATCGCCATGGCGTCGTCAGCGGCCGCGTTGGTGCTCGTCGGCGGAGGCCTGTTCGCCGCTGTGGGGCCGCTGTCCGGCGGCGGTAACTCCGGCGGCGCAGGCGGCGACATAGCTGCCGAGGCACCACAGATGGGCGTACGGACGAACAAGCAACCTTCCGGCGCGCCGGAACGTCCTTCAGACGGTGGCTTCCCCTCGGGGGGCGAGGCATCGTCCAAGCAGGGGGGCGGTACCTTTTCCGCCCCCGAGGGGAACGCCGCTCGCACCGAAAGGTGCGCAGTGGTCGACCGGAAGCTCGCCACTGCCCTCGCTGGCGAGCTTCCGGTCGACCCTTCCTCCGAGCCGATTCCCGGCGACCTGTCCTGTCCCGCAGGCGTGACGTCGGCCGCCTACCGGGTCAGCGACGGCCCTCGGCGCGGCGTCGTTTCGGTCGCCAGGGTCTCTGCGCGGCTGGCCGCCTCACCCGCCGCGGTCGACCAGCTCAACGCGGACGATCTCCCGGACGCGAGCGCGGAGGCCGCTGACGGGTCGGTGATCGTCGTGGTGTCGCGCGGGGAAGGCAGCAGCGAACCGCCGTACGCATCCCGGTTGCTCCAGATCGCCGAGGGAATCGCCGCGGCGTGGCCAGGGCGGTGATCGACGTGCCCAGCAGACCGGCCGGAAAAAGGCAGAATACGCAGTCGTGACCACGGGCAGCACACCGAAAGGCGAGCGCCGCCGGGCAGCGTTGGTGGAAGCCGGTGCACAGCTGCTGGTGGAGGCCGGCTTCGACGCGGTGCGGCACCGCGCGGTCGCCGAGCGGGCCGGCTTGCCGCTGGCCTCGACGACGTACTACTTCTCCTCGCTCGACGACCTGGTGACCGCGGTGGTGGAACACCATTCCCGGCGCGAGCTGGAACGTGGCTGGCGCAAGCTGGCCGAGCTGGCCAACCGGCAGCGGGGCGTGGCCACCATCGTCGAGCTGATGCTGGACAACCTGCTGGGGCCGCGGCAGCCGACCCCCGAGGCCGACGCGGAGTATGTGCTGCTGCGCTACGAGCGGCTGGTGGCCACCGGCCGCCGCCCCTACCTGCGGCCGCTCATGCGTGAGCTGGGCAGGGAGCTGCGCGAGCTGCTGTCGGAGGTGTTCGCCCGGTCCGGCAGGCCGGTGACGCCGGACGAGCTGGAGCGCTACATCGCGCTGGTCGACGGTGCGGTGGTGAACGCACTGATCGAAGCGGACCCGGATCCTCGCGCGGTGGCAGGCCGGATGCTCACCGCGGTGCTGCAGGACAGCGACCGAGACCCTGCGTAGCCCACGGCGACGGCCTGGCGGCCCGATCCGGCAGCCGCCGCCGACGGTCCCCGGAGCACGGAGAGGGTGCGCCGAACCACATCAGGCGCTGTCCATGTCACCTTTCGGTTGCGCAACCTACCCTACTGGCTAGTAGGGTCGCCGCTGGGGCAGCGAGGGAGGCGGTGATCGGGATGGCTTCGATCGACGCGACTGCGGCGCAGGGGAGCATGCCGCGCGATCGCAGAGTGCGCCTGTTCGACGTGCTCAAGGCGGCGCCGTCGCTGATCCCGGACGCGCCGCGCATGGCATCCAGCGCGGTCCGGCTGCTCACCATGAAACCGAGCACCGTCGCCTCGGTCGGCCTGGTGTTCCAACGCGCCGCGCACAAGCACCCGGAGCGGGTCTTCCTGCGCTTCGTCGAGCCGGACGGCACGGTCCGCGAGCTGACCTACGGAGACGCCAACGAGCTGGTCAACCGGTACGCGTCGGTGCTGTCCGCGCACGGGGTCGGCGACGGCGAGGTGGTCGGCATCCTGGCCACCAACCGGCCGGAAACCCTGCTGGTCGCGCTGGCCACGGTCAAGCTCGGCGGCATCGCGGGCATGCTGAACCACCACCAGCGCGGCGAGGTGCTCAACCACAGCCAGCGGCTGCTGAACAGCCGGGTGCTCGTCGTCGGCACCGAGTGCGCCGAGGCCTTGCACAGCCTGCCGAAGCAGGACCTGCGCGGCACGGTGCTCCGGCTCCCGGACGACCAGGTGCGGTCGGACACGCTGGCCGAGTATCCGAGCCTGGCCGAGCTGGCCAGGTACGCCCGCGACAGCGACCCGCCGCAGTGCGCGCAGGTGCGCGCCGCCGACAAGGCGTTCTACATCTTCACGTCCGGCACCACCGGCCTGCCGAAGGCCAGCACGATGTCGCACCTGCGCTGGCTGAAGTCGATGACCGGGATCGGCGGGCTCGGCGTGCGGCTGCGGCCGTCGGACACGCTGTACTGCTGCCTGCCGCTGTATCACAACAACGCCTTGACGGTGTCGCTGTCGTCGGTGCTGTCCGCCGGGGCGACGCTGGCGCTCGGCCGGTCGTTCTCGGTCAGCCGGTTCTGGAGCGAGGTGGTGCGCACCGAAGCGACGGCGTTCGTCTACATCGGCGAGCTGTGCCGGTACCTGCTGAACGCGCCGGAGAAGCCGGCCGAACGGGAGCACCAGGTGCGGGTGGTGGTCGGCAACGGCCTGCGACCGGAGATCTGGACCGAGCTCACCCGGCGCTTCGGGATCCGCCGGGTCGCGGAGTTCTACGGCGCGAGCGAGTGCAACCTGGCGTTCATCAACGCCCTCAACCTGGACCGCACGGCGGGCATCACGCCGCTACCGTTCGCGGTGGTGGCCTACGACCCGGTGACCGAGCAGCCGGTGCGCACCCCGGCGGGGCGGCTGCGCAAGGTCAAGACCGGCGAGATCGGCCTGCTGCTGACCAAGATCACCCATCGTTCGCCGTTCGACGGCTACACCGACCCGGACGCCACCGAGCAGAAGGTGATCCGGGACGCCTTCAAGCCCGGCGACGCCTGGTTCAACACCGGCGACCTGGTGCGCAAGCAGGGCTGGAACCACGTGGCGTTCGCCGACCGGCTGGGCGACACGTTCCGCTGGAAGGGCGAGAACGTGGCCACCACCGAGGTCGAAGCCGCGCTGACCGAGCACCCGGACATCGAGCAGGCGGTAGTGTACGGGGTGACGGTGCCGGGCACCGACGGCAAAGCGGGCATGGCCGCGGTGAAACTCGTCGACGGGGCCAAGTTCGACCCGGCGGGCGTGGCCGCGCACCTGGTACGACGGCTGCCCGGGTACGCGGTGCCGTTGTTCATCCGGATCATCGACGAGGTGCAGCAGACGTCCACGTTCAAAAGCCGCAAGGTGGAGCTGCGCAACGAGGGCTTCGACGCCGGCAAAGTGTCCGATCCGCTCTACGTGCTGCCGAGCCGGGAAACCTACGTGGAGTTCTATCCCGAGTACCCCGGCGACGTCGCGTCGGGCAAAGTGCGGATCTGATCCGCTCAGCCGCGCTCGGCAGGCCAGCGAGCCAGGTAGGCCGCGCGCGCTGCCAGGCTGACCCGGATGTCCGCCACCAGCGGGTCGAAGAACTTGTCCCGGTACACCGGGTCGGTGGCCGCGGCCCCGGCGAAGTACAGGCCGGAGAAGGCCGCCAGGAAGATCGACACGTGGATCAGTTCGTTGGGCACCGGGATGGACAGCCCGAACAGCCTGCCACCCGCCGGGTCCGGCGGATGCGTCAGCCACGCCTCGATCAGCGGATCGGTGACCGCGATGGTGCCGAAGACCACGAAGAAGCCGAACACCAGCAGGGAGAAGAACACCACCTGCACCGCCTGGGCCAGGAAGAACACCAGGGCGATGTTGAATCGCTCGGAGCGGGACAGCGGGTACGCGCCGATGTCGACGTCGCCGCGCACGTGCGCGGCCAGCGGCGTTCCGGCCAGGCGCTCGCGGAGCTCGTCGACGGTGCCCGCCGCCTGCTGCCGCTCGAGTTCCCGCATCTCGTCGGAGACCACCGCGCGCAGGAACAGCGCGCCGAGCAGCACCAGGAACCCCACCACTCCCCACAGCCGGGCACGGTCCATGTGGCGGGGATCGACCAGCTGCCACACCTCGGCGGCGATGAACGACAGCAGGATGACCACCATCAGCAGCGGCAGCGCCTTGGAGGCGAGCGTGCCGACCGCGTTGACCTGTTTGACCGCGACCCGGGCCGCCCAGGCCAGGATCGAGCCCGCGCCGAGGTAGGTCAGCAGCAGCAACAACGCCACGCTGCTTGCGGTCACCGTCGCGGACACCCAGAACGGCTGCTCGTGCAGGCCGGTGACCTGCTCGACCACCAGCACCGCCACGGTCACCGCCAGCACCCCGACGGCGACGAGCATCTGCCCGCGGTCGCCGAGGCGGCGCATCGACCGGGACACCAGCCAGCCACCCAGCGGCGGCACCACCAGCGCACCGACCGTCAGGCCCAGCACCACCAGGGCGAACCCGGTCGACTCCCGGCCCTCCCCCGGCCACAGCGCGCCGACCCGGTCGACGACGTAGGCGAGGATCTGCAGGATCGGCTCGACCAGCAGGAAGAACACCAGGGACGGGGTGGCCCGCGGGAGCAGGTCGACGCCGCGGTCCCGGCGGCGCACCACCAGGGGCAGGCCGCGCCTGCGGAACCAGGCCTCGGCCCGCTCGACCTCGCTCAGCTGATCCACACCGACAACCTAGCGGGGCAGACTGGGGTCATGCGCTGGGTTCTGCACGTCGACCTCGACCAGTTCCTCGCGGCGGTCGAGATGCTGCGGCGGCCCGAGCTGCGCGGCAAACCGGTCATCGTGGGCGGGCGGGGCGATCCCACCGAGCGGGCGGTCGTGGCCACGGCGTCCTACCCGGCCCGCGCGTTCGGGGTCCGCTCCGGGATGCCCATGCACACCGCCGCCAAGCGCTGCCCGGACGCGATCTTCCTGCCGACCGACCCGGACACCTACAACGCGGTCTCCGAGCAGGTCATGGACGTGCTCCGGTCGTTCGACGTGCCGGTCGAGGTGCTCGGCTGGGACGAGGCGTTCCTCGGCGTGACCACCGACGACCCGGAGGCGTTCGCACGGCGCATCCAGCAGCGGGTGCGGGAGGAAACCGAGCTGGACTGCACCGTGGGCATCGGCGACAACCGGCTGCGGGCCAAGATCGCCACCGATTTCGGCAAGCCCGCGGGGATCTTCCGGCTCACCGCCGAGAACTGGTTCGCGGTGATGGGCGAGCGGCCCACGGACGCGTTGCACGGCGTCGGGTCGAAGACCAAGGCGAAGCTGGCCGCGCTGGGCATTCACACCGTCGATCAGCTCGCCGCCGCCGACCGCGACATGCTGGCCGCGCGTTTCGGTCCGGTGATGGGCCCGTGGTACCGGCACCTGGCGCACGGCCGCGGCGAGACCGAGGTGGCCGCGACGCCGTACATGGCACGTTCGCGGAGCCGGGAGACCACCTTCCAGCAGAACCTGACCGAGTGGGCCGACGTCGAAGCGGCCACCGCCGAGCTCGCCCGGCGGGTCAGCGAGGACGTCGCGGCCGAGGGCCGCCCGGCGGTGCGGATCGCCGTCAAGGTGCGCTTCGCACCGTTCTTCACCCGCACCAAGAGCGCGAAGCTGCCGACGCCGACCAGCGACCCGGCCGAGCTGGAGCGAGCCGCGCTCGCCGTGCTGCGGGAGTTCCCGCGGGACCGCCCGATCCGGCTGCTCGGGGTGCGGGCGGAGTTCGCGAGGGATTCACACGCCGGGTAGCCGCTTGGGCAGCAGCACCGAGCTGGCGCACAGCCCGTAGCCGAGCACGGGAGCGAACGCACCGAGATCCAGCGACAGGAAGTCCGAGGTCCCGGTCAGGTCGGTCACCGCGTAGACGTGCACGGCACCGGCCACCAGCAGGACGAGGACGGCCACCCGGCGGAACATCGACACCGCGACCTTGAGCATGAAGGCCACCACGACGATGGCCACCACCGCGACCCCACCGATGATCAGATCGACCTGGCTCGGCTCGGCGCTGTCGCCGTCGACGAGGCCGAACAGCGGCCGTGCACCGTGCCACACCGTCAGGTAGGCGAGCCCGAGCAGGGTCAGGCCTGCCCAGACGACCTTCATCGCGACGGATTCGAACAGCGCGGCCAGCGTCAGGACCACGCTCAGCGCGGCCAGTGGATAGGTGAGCAGGAACAGGTACCACTCGCCGAAGCCGCTCGGCTCGCCGAGGTCGATCGCCTCCCACGCCTGAAGCGCGGTGAGGTCGCCGTCGCCGGTGGTCACCCAGGGCAGCAGGAACAGGCTGATCGCGTGCACGGCGACGCCGGCCACGGCGAGGATCAGCCCGAGTCCGGGCAGCCGCAGCCCGGGGCCGGGTTCCGGTGCCTGGTACGCCGGAGCCTGCTCCGGGCGATACCGGTCCGCGTAGCCGTCGCGGTGCGGGGCCTGCTGGTACTCCTGGTGCGGGGCCGGTGAGTAGTAGTCACCGCCCGCCTGTGGTGCGTGCCCGTACGGCTCGTCGGTCATGCGCTGCGGGTTGCCGTACCCCGGAGGGCGACGGCGCTGAAACGGCGGTTGAGACACGCCGCGCACAGTAGCGGTTCGGGCTGGTCGTCGGAAACCCGTTGCCCGGATGTTCGCCGAGGTTCGCCCCGCTTGGTGGAAAGCGGCGCGCGGACCAGCACCGCCACGACCGGGGAAGTCGGCAACAACGCGGGGGCCGACGTGCTCGCCGAGCGCCAGCACCGCCGCGACCGGGGAAGTCGGGCTGTTCGCGGGCTCGCGGTCCGCCGACGGCTAGAGCACCCGTACGTTGGTCGCCTGGGGCCCTTTCGCCCCGTTGCCGATTTCGAACTCGACTCGCTGGTTCTCCTCCAGGGTGCGGAATCCGGTGCCCTGAATCGCGGTGAAATGCACGAACACGTCGCGACCGCCGTCATCGGGCTGGATGAATCCGTAGCCCTTTTCCGAGTTGAACCACGCCACGGTGCCCTGAGCCATGTCAATCCTCTCGACGCGCGGGGAGTCAAACACGCGCCCGAACACGGTGTCAAGAAACCGGCAGGACGCTCACCGGCCGCCCGGCGAGCACCGGATTTTCATACCCCCTCCGGGTATCCTGGGCGCATGCACGGATACACCGAGGACAAAGACCGCTACCTGAAGCGGCTGCGGCGCATCGAGGGTCAGGTCCGGGGCATCGCCCGCATGGTGGAGAAGGACGAGTACTGCATCGACATCCTGACCCAGGTCTCCGCGGTCACCAAGGCGCTGCAGGCGGTCTCCCTCGGCCTGCTGGACGAGCACCTGAAGCACTGCGTGGCCGGCGCGATCGCCAACGGCGGCGCGGACGCGGACGCGAAAGTGGCCGAGGCCAGCGCTGCGATCGCGCGGCTGGTCCGTTCTTGACCCGCGCCGCGGCGTCCGATCCTTTCTCGCTCGGTCAATTGGCAGGTCGCATCGGGAACAATTCACGATCTCCTGCGCCGATGCGGTGATCTTGTCACCGGCCATAGCCCCGCGCGGCACATTCGTGAGCTCGTCGAGCCCCGCGGTTGCCGCCTGGAAAGCCTGGTACTTGGCGTCGAATCGCGACGCGGCGCCCGTCGGCCGTCGCCCCGCAAGGCTCAGCGCCGCTCGGCGGGCGTCCCGCGGAACACCGAGGTCACCCGGCCCTCGTGGCCACCGCGAAGCGCCCTCGCCCGGTTCGCTCGTTCGTGTCACGGCGCGGCGCACCATACTCACCATTGGTGACGCGATTCGTCTCTGCGTTGACACCAAAGTGACGAACACCGCGTCGATTGATCCGATTGATACCGCCGGACCCTGCAGATTGGACTACGTTGCTCAAGCGGGGCGCATCTCGCCGGTCTGGGGGCCGCGCGCGCTCGCTGGAGGGTTCGTAGGCATTTGGCGCGGAGGACGATCTTGCCGATCACCACTACGGCCCAACCCCGCCCGCCCGGGCAGCTGACGTCGCCGGGGCAGATGCCGCCGGACAACCGGGGCAGGTCCGGGCTGCGCGGTGTGGTGGGGTTGGCCCGTGCAGGCGTGCGCACGGTGGTGCGCTCGTGGACCACCACGCCGGGACGGCTCACGCTCATCGCCACCGGCCTGGTCATTCTGACGCTGCTCACCGGCCTGACCGCGGCCGTCATGGCACAGCAGAAGACGGACGCGGTCAGCGAGCTGACCAACCGCCGTGAGCCGCTGACCGCCGCGGCAGGGCAGGTCTACCGGGCGCTGTCGGACGCGGACGCCACG
This sequence comes from Thermocrispum agreste DSM 44070, assembly GCF_000427905.1. Classification (GTDB taxonomy): domain Bacteria; phylum Actinomycetota; class Actinomycetes; order Mycobacteriales; family Pseudonocardiaceae; genus Thermocrispum; species Thermocrispum agreste. The sequence goes on from NZ_ATYX01000008.1 coordinate 276,044, forward strand.
GCGTCCAGCTCGTTCCTGTCCACCGGGGACGAGCCACCGGCGCTGCGGGTGCGGTTCATCAACGACATCGCCCAGGCAGGCGTCTTCTTGGCCCGTGCGGCCTCCGACCCGGAGGCGGGCCCGGAGATCTCCCGGCAGATCGACATCATCGGCGAGTACCTGCCGATCTACGCCGAGCTGGTCGGCACGGCCCGGGCCAACAACCAGCAGGGCTTCCCGGCGGGCGCGGCGTATCTGCGCGAGGCGTCGCAGCTGATGCAGTCGACCATCCTGCCCGCTGCCGAGGCGCTGTACGAGGCGGACACCCGGGCGCTGGCCGACCGGCAGGCCGAGGCCCGCGGGTTTCCGTGGCTGACCGCGCTGCTGGTGACCGGGCTGCTGGCCGCGTTGATCGCCACCCAGCTGTATCTGAAGCGGCGCACCAAGCGGGTGTTCAACATCGGCCTGGTCGTGGCCACCGCGGCGATCGTGGTCGGTGTGCTGTGGAGCTCGGCGGCGCTGATCACCCAGAGCGTGCTGATCAGCAGCAGCGAGACCAACGGCTCCGAACAGGTGGACCGCCTGGTGCGGGCGCGCATCGCCGGCCTGAAGGCAAGGGTGGACGAGACGCTGCTGCTCGTCTCGCGCGGTGAGGGCCAGCAGTACGCGGAAGAGTTCACGCGGATGTCGGAGGAGATGGCGGGCAAGGACGGCCGCGGCGGCCTGCTGGCCGAGGCGCGGGCAGCCGCCGAGGGGCACGACGCGTTGGCCGCCACGCTGGACAAGGCGCAGGAACACGCCGCAGCGTGGCTGAAGGCACACGCCAAGGTCCGCGATCTGGACGACGAGGGCGAGTACCTGGAGGCGGCCAGCGTCGCGATCGACGACACCCGCGAGGACAGCAGCGCGCGGGCGTTCAACAAGCTGGACATCGAGCTGAACACCGCGATCCAGCACGGCAGGCAGAACTTCTTCGACGACGCCTCCGACGCGGGGGCCGCGCTCACCTTGCTGCCCTGGGGCTGGATCGTGCTGGGATTCGTCGCCGCAGGCGGCGTCGCGGTGGGCATCCAGGAACGGCTGAGGGAGTACCGATGAGGAGGCTGAAAGCGGCGGCGCCGCTGGCCGCACTGCTGACCGTGTTCGCCGTGATCAGTGCCTGCGCCTCCGGCGGGCCGCGGGACCTCTCGCCGATGGTGTCGGTCGAGCCGCCGATGCCGGCCAACGTCACGATCAATCCGGAGATCGAGACCACGTCGTCGAGCGGGGACGACTGCGGCGACCCGACGGTGAGCCTGCGGCCGCAGGGCCTGGACATCCCGCCCGGGTCGACGATGGACAAGATCCGCAAGCGCCGCAAGCTCGTCGTCGGCGTGGACCAGAACACGTTCCTGTTCGGCTTCCGCAACCCGGCCACCGGCCAGCTGGAGGGCTTCGACATCGACATCGCCAAGGCGATCGCGGAGAAGCTGCTCGGCCACCCGGCGGCGGCCAAGTTCCGCGCGATCACCTCCGACCAGCGCATCGAAGCGCTGAAGTCGGGCAAGGTGGACATCGTGGTGCGCACCATGACCATCAACTGCGAGCGCCGGAAGGACATCGAGTTCTCCAGCGTGTACTACGTCGCCGGGCAGCGGGTGCTGGTGAAGAAGGCGTCCGAGTACAAGGGCCTGGAGGATCTCGGCGGCAAGCGGGTGTGCGCCACCAGCGGGTCCACCTCGCTGCGCAACATCGCGGCGTCGCCCGCCAAGCCGATCCCGGTCGCGGTGGACAACTGGTCGGACTGCCTGGTGATGATGCAGCAGGGACAGGTCGAGGCCATCTCGACCGACGACACCATCCTGGCCGGGATGGCCCAGCAGGACCCGACGCTGCACGTGGTCGGCGATCGGTTCACCGAGGAGCCGTACGGCATCGGGATCCCGAAAGAGAACAAGGACATGGTCCGCTACGTCAACGCGGTTCTGGAGGAGATCCGCAACGGGCTGTGGCAGCAGAGCTACAACAAGTGGCTCAAGCCCGCGCTCGGATCGAACTCGCCGCCCAGGCCGAAGTACCGCTAGGGGGAAGTCAACCCGATGACGTCACCGGAGGAGCCCACCAACACCGGTCGCGGGCGGGGCGAGCCCGCGCAGCCCGCGCGCGAGGCCGGTCAGCCGTCCCCGGCCAGGCCGAGCGCGCCCGGTTCGCGCCCGGAGGACGCGCCGCCGCACTACCAGCCGACGTCCTCGGAGCCGGGCAGGCAGGCAGCGGATTCCGACGCCGGCGGTGAGCCCCCGCTCCACCAGCGGGGCGCATCGGAGCCGCTGCGCCCGCAGCCGGGACCGCAGCACGCCCCGGTGCCGCATCGGCCGGGGCAGCCGCCACGGCGGTCCGGGCCTCCCGGCGCTGAGGCGCCGACGAAGCCGAACATGCGGCCGGTGTCGCCACCAACGCCGGGAGCACGTGAGGGGGCGCAGCGGGAGTCCGCCGGGCCGGAACTGTCCCAGCCGAGCGGGCGGCACGCGGCGTCGCCGGAGCCGTCGCATGGCAGTGGTCATCCGTTGGCTTCGCAACCGCCATCACAACCCAGCGGACACCCGCTGGCCGCACAGCCGCCGTCACAGTCCGGCGGACACCCCTTGGCCCCTCAGCCAGCCTCGCAGTCCGGCAGGCATCCGCTGGCTTCGCACCCCCCGTCACAACCCAGCGGACATCCGCTGGCGTCACAGCCCGGCGAACACCCGCTGGCCGCACAGCCACCATCACAGCCCAGCGAACACCCGCTGGCCGCACAGCCACCGTCACAGCCCAGCGAACACCCGCCGACATCGCAGCCCTCGTCCCAGCACAGCGGACATCCCTCGGCGCCCGGTGAGGCATCGCGACCGGGGCGGCCCGCCGGGGAACAATCGCACGCTTCCCGGCCCGCCGAGTCGCCGCGGCAAGCGCCGGCCCCCGCGCAGCCGGAATCCGCGGAGCGGTCACAGCCCAGCGGCCGCCACGCCGCATCTCCGGAGTCGTCGGAATCCGCCGCGCCACAGCCGGGCAGTGCGGACCAGGCGCCGCAGCCCTCCGGAAGCGCAGCGACCGACCAGGAAGGCGACGCCCAGCCGGAGTCCGGACAGGACGAGGCGATGCCGCCGGCTTCCGCCTTCGAGCACATGAGCCTGGCCGAGGCGACCCGGTTCGTCACCATCCAGCCCGAGTCGGCCAAGCAGTGGCAGCCGCCGCCCGCGAACGCCCCGGACGTCACCAGCGTGCTGCAGCAGGCGCCGCAGACCCGGCTGGTCGCGCCCCCTCCGGAGGCACGGCAGGCCCGTCCGGACACGCCTGAGATGTCCGTCCCGAGCACCGGCAGCCTGCGGCCCATCGACGGCGAACCGTCGAGCTCCAGCGAGCCGTCGGCTGGTACGGGGACCGGCAGCGCACCGGGCACCGGCACCGGAACGGGCAGCTCCGGCATCGGCCGCACCGCGTTCACCGGCACCGGGACGGGCACCGGCAGCCGCCCGTTCACTCGCCGTCGCACGTCCACCCAGCGCACGTCCCGCCGCGGCGGGCTGGGCGCCGGCCTGGTCGAGGTGCCGCCGGTGCCGTATCGGGAGCCGTCGTCCGCCGTGATGAAGGACCCGGTGGTCGCCGAGCACAAGCGGTTCTGCAGCAACTGCGGCGCCAAGGTCGGCCGCGGCAAGGACGGCAAGCCGGGCCCCACCGAGGGCACCTGCCCGAAGTGCGGCACGCCGTTCTACTTCAAACCCAAGCTGCAGCCCGGTGAGCTGGTCGGCGGCCAGTACGAGGTGCTCGGCGCGCTCGCCTACGGCGGCCTCGGCTGGATCTACCTGGCACAGGACCACAAGGTGGCCGACCGCTGGGTGGTGCTCAAGGGCCTGATCAACGCGGGCGACGAGAACGCCATCCAGGCCGCCAGGAGCGAGACCCGCTACCTGGCCGAGGTCGAGCACCCGAACATCGTCAAGATCTACAACTTCGTCGAGCACCCGGACCCGCAGACCGGCACCACGGTCGGTTACATCGTGATGGAGTACGTGGGCGGCCAGTCGCTGCGGCAGATCGCGCTGGACCACCACAAGCGCACCGGCCGGGCGGAAGGCCTGCCGATCGGCCAGGTGATCGCCTACGGCCTGGAGATCCTGCCGGCGCTCGGCTACCTGCACAGCCAGGGCCTGCTGTACTGCGACCTGAAGCCGGACAACGTCATCCAGACCAACGAGCAGCTGAAGCTGATCGACATGGGCGCGGTCCGGCGGATGGACGACTACGAAAGCCCGCTGTTCTTCACCTCCGGCTACAGCGCGCCGGAGCTGGCCACGCACGGCGCCAGCGTGCAGTCCGACCTGTTCACCGTGGGCCGCACCATGGCGGTGCTGTCGTTCGAGTTCTCCGGCTACTCGTCGAAGTACAAGACGACGCTGCCGCCGCGGGAAGAAGTCCCGCTGTTCATGCTGTTCGACAGCTACTACCGGTTCCTCAAGCGGGCCACCCACGCCGACCCGGAGCGGCGGTTCGCCTCGGCGGCCGAGATGGCCGAGCAGCTCAAGGGCGTGTTGCGCGAGGTCATGGCGCTGGGCACCGGCGAGCCGCGGCCCGGCACGTCAACCTTGTTCAGCCCGGAGACGCACACGTTCGGCGTCGATGCGGTCGTGCCGGAGGAGGGCAGCCACACCCCGCCGAAGCCTGATCCGCAGGACGTGGTGGAAGGGCTGCCGGTGCCGATGGTGGACACCGAGGACGCGGCGGCCGCGTTGCTGGCCACCACCACGGCGGCGGAGCCGCGGGCGGTGATCGAGGCGCTGAAGAACGCCCCGCACGATTCGATCGAGGTGCGGCTGCGCGTGGTCCGGGCCCGCGTCGCACTCGGCGAGCTGGCGGAGGCGCACCGTCAGCTGCAAGCCGCCCAGTACATCGCGGTCAAGTCCGGCTTCCCGCACGACTGGCGGCTGGAGTGGTACCGAGGACTGATCGAACTGGTCGCCGGACGACCCAAGCTGGCGCACGCGGCGTTCGATGCGGTGTACGACGAGCTGCCCGGGGAGATGGCGCCGAAGCTGGCCCGCGCGGTGGCGGCCGAGCTGCTGGGTGACTACTTCACCGCGGCCCGCGGCTACGAGCAGGTGTGGCGCACCGACCGCTCGTACGTGAGCGCGGCATTCGGCCTGGCGCGCGTCTACCTGGCACAAGGGGCACGGGAGAGCGCCATCCAGGCGCTGGAGTCGATCCCGGCGGCGTCGACGCACTACACGGCGGCCCAGGTGGCCGCGATCAAGATCAAGATGCGCGGCGGTGCGGCCGGGACCGGGTCGCTCGACGAACGCGACTTGGTCGACGCGGCCGGCTGGCTGGAGCGGCTGAGCCTGGACGCCGAGCGCCGGGCGAAGTTGTCGGCTGAGGTGCTCGAGGCGGCGTTCGCCCTCGTTCAGCGGCGCAACGGGCAGCCGTCCCATGCGACGGTGCTGGGCTGCCAGCTGAACGAGCGGGACATCCGCTTCGGGTTGGAGCGGTGCTATCGCGCGCTGGCCAGGCTGGCGCAGACGAAGGAAGAGCGCATCGCGTTGGTCGACAAGGCGAACGACGTCCGCCCGCTGACCAGGACGTGACAAGCAGGGTCGGGTAACTCGCGCGAACGCCGCTCCCGCCGCCTTCGCCGACCGCACTCGGTGCAGGCGGCGGTCCTTGGCCCGCTCGCGCCCTTTTCGCCGACCTTGCAGCCAGGCACGGTCATCTGCCCGGCGGAAGGCTGCGCCACACCGGTTTCGCAGACGGCGCTCGGCCGCTTCGGCCGTCCACGGCCACGCGCGCGCTCGTAGACGTGGTCACCGGGCGCTCGGGAAGCCCGGATTCGCGTGGTCTGCGCCCCGGTCATGCGCTGCCAAGCCGCCCGGCAAGCCGCACACTCACCGCGGCCGCAGCCCCGCCCAGTGACCCGACGTGGCCGGCAACCCACGATCGCCTAGCCCCTCGAAGCGCGGTTCACTGCGCCCTCGCGGCTGCCTGAATTCGCCTCGGCAACCCTCCACCCGGGTCACGCGACTCCCAGCGAGGCGCGCACGCGCACCCACCCCAGGCAGGCCGCGGCGCACCGCCGCACTCGGTGTAGGCGGCGTTCCCAAGCCCCGGCCACGACGCTCCCGCAGGCCGCGCTCCTTCGGCCGCACCACCCCCCATCCCGCCGACGACCTCGCTCGCCACCCGGCCCTGTCGAAGTCACGCTCACCGGCGCACACGGTCGCTTCGTGTGCTCGTCGCCGCACCCCGGCACGTCGGTGACCAGGTCGGCGCGCGCAGCCCCGGCGTAGGTGTGCCCGGCGCACAACTCGCACGCGGCCGCTCACGGTTCCGTCGAGCCGCTAGGGATTGACGTCCCAGCCTTCGCGTTCCCGCTCGGACATCGAGGCGCCGAGCTTGCGCAACGCGTCGGCATCGCCGTGCTTGATGAAATGGTCGAGGCCCACGCTGATGAACAGGGCGCGCGCTTGCACCGCGATCGGCCCGTCCTCGGCGTCGAGATGGCCGTCGGCGCTGGCATAGATCTTCCGCCCGGCCACGCCGTCCACCTTCGCGGCGATGTGCAGCACCGACCCCACCGGCACCGGACGGCGGAAGTCGGTCTCCAGGCGCCCCGTCACCGCCGGGCGGCGCAGCATCTGGCCGACGACCACGCCAAGCGCCTCGTCGAACGCGCAAGCCAGCAATCCGCCGTGGGCCAGGCCGGGGGCGCCCTGATGGTTCTTGGTCACCTCGAAGCGGGCGCGCACCATGTTGTTCTCGGCGGCCTCGGTCTCGATGCGCAGCCCACCGGGCTGCTCGGGACCGCACCCGAAGCACTCCGCGTAGTGCGACGACAGCTTCTCGCCCGGCTCGGGCGCGTGGCGGTGAATCGTCGGCGGCTCGGTCTCGACCGGCGGCCAGGTACGCATTCTTTCTCCCACGCCCCCACGTTACTGATCGGTAATCCGGAACCCCAGCTTCTTGTCGGCTGCGCCATAGTGGCCCGGGGCGAGCATCACGCCGTACAGCTCGGCGTCGAGCTCCACCTTGGTGCCCGGTCGCCAGCTGCCGCGCGGCTGCCACGTGGCAACGCGGCCGTCCTCCGACCATTGCCACGAGCCACGCGTGCGCGGCGACGTGGTGATCTGCATGAGGTTCGCCACCATGTCGCGCTTCTGCACCGGCGCGCTGAATGTGACGGCGATGCGCAGATCAGCCGGATAGATTCCCCCATCCACCACGTTGGTGGTCGTGGTGACCAGAACGTCCGGGTCGATCGTCTGGAACGACCCGGAGATCGGATAGCGCTTGCCGTTCTTGTCGACCGCCACGCCCTGCCACTGGTACTGCGTGGCGAAGGCCGGCTTGCCGTCCGCCGTCCAGCTGCGCTTGTCGGAGGAGAGCGAGCCGTCGACCCGGTTGCCCGCGGCGTCGGTCAGCTCGACGGACTTCAAGGAACCGGACGTCACGGTGATGCTCGCCGGCCTGCGCGGCACCACGTTCTGCGCGCCGAATGCAGGGTCCGGCAGGATCCGGAACACGGTCCGCTCGGTCGCGTCGGTGACCGGGTTCTGTCGTTCGGTCGCCGACGAGCCAGCACACCCCGCGGCACCAACGGTCAGGACGGCAGCCAGCACAACTGCTGCCACGGAGTAGGTCCGCACTGCTTTGCCCTCTCGCTGAGCTGATCGCCCCGCCTACCGCCGGAGTCGAACGTCACACCGGCGGCGTGCCGCCGGTGGTTCGCCGACCGCGGCGGGCGAAGCATGCACATTCAACCACCTTTCACCCGCCGGATCTCGCACTGAGTGCCCGGTTCGGCACACGCGGTGAGTAGCCCGAACGGGGTGAGATGCGCTCGGGTCTTTCGAATTGGCAAGTTCCGGGTACGCTACCTGAAGGCCGTCGTTTTGCGTTGTCGTGGCTTCACACTCGCGGAACTTCTGACGTGAGCTGTGCCGTTGCGCACCTGCTCTCTCGTTGGAACCGCCCGGGACGGTCGCGGGGATCCGCACACGGGTTCCCGAAGCGGAGTAAACGAGGAGTAAAAGCGGTGGCGCAAGGCACTGTGAAGTGGTTCAACGCCGAAAAGGGTTTCGGCTTCATCGCCCAGGACGGCGGCGAGGGTGACGTGTTCGTGCACTACTCGGAGATCGTGGGCAAGGGTTTCCGGACCCTCGAGGAGAACCAGCGCGTGGAGTTCGAGATCGGCCAGGGACAGAAGGGGCCGCAGGCCCAGCAGGTCCGGGCCATCTGACGACTCGCCTGACCAGCAAGCCCCCGGTGGACGTGTCTGCCGGGGGCTTGTTGTGTGTCCGGGGCGTTCCGGCCCCACATCGTGCGCAGCCCAGCGGCTCCGGCACACCGGCCGGGCACGACTCGGCCGGGGGGGGGG
>NZ_ATYX01000009.1 GCF_000427905.1 Thermocrispum agreste DSM 44070
CCCTGCCGTAATACGTCATTCCACCACTCCGACCGTGTTGGGTGAGGGGACTGCGCCCAGCCGGCGACCACGGGCGCCGGCTGGGCCGTCACGTCATCACGTGCTCTGCGTGCCTCGGCACTCAGCCGCCGCCTACTTGAAGTCCCGGCCGTACCTGACCTCGCCCGAGCCGTCGTTCTTGATGTACGGGCGATCGTCCTCGTTGACGTACGGGCCCTGGACCGGCGTGTAGTCCTCCTTCTTGGGCTTCTCCTGCTCGGGCAGCGGGTTCTCCTCGGGCAGCCCTTCGCGCAGCCGATCGGCGCGTTCCTTCGCCTCTTTGTAGTCGCCCTCGTACTTGTCGTAGATCTCGGCGCCCTTCTGCAGCTTCTTGAACGCCTCGCTGTTCTGCACCTGCTCGGTGATCTGCTTGACCTCGCTGGCGAACTCCTTGGCGTTCTTGACCATCTTGATCTCGGGGATCTTGTCCAGCGCGCCCTTGAGCTCGTTGAACAGCGAGAAGATCTCCTTGGCCTGGCCGACCAGCTCCTTCATGGTCCGGTAGGCCTCGAAGATGTCGCCGATCACCCTGGCGATGCGCTCGATGACGTCGACGATGGTGTTGTCGTCGATGTCGATGCCGAAGAACTCCAGGAACGTGTCCACGACCGCCTTGGCGGTCTCCCAGATGGTGCCCAGCTGACCGCGGGTGATGTGCTTGGCGATCAGGTTCACCAGGATGTCGTTGAGCACCTCGCCGATGGCGTTCACCAGCCGCGCGGCCAGCTGCGCCAGCACGTCCGCGATCTTCTTGAAGGCCTCGGCGATGAACTGGCCGATCTGCTCCGCCGCGCCCTTGACCATCTCGGACCAGTGGTGCTGGATGAACCCTTGCGCGGCGGCCGCCGCCTCGCCCGTCCACAGGTGGCTGTCGACCAGCGTGTGGAAGTTCTTGCTCATCTGGACGATGATCTCGGCGAAGCCGTCCGCCAGGACCGCCTTCCAGGCGTTGCCGTTCTTGGTGAGCTCGTTGAAGTCACCCAGCAGCGGGTCGAGCACGACCGTCTCGAACGTCGGCGGGTCGCCCTCGCCGATCTTGGGCAGGCCGAACTTGCCTGCCAGCTCGTGCCAGGCCTCCAGGAACCAGTCGGCGATCGACGCCGCGTCCTTGGCCGGCCCGCGCAGGTGCTGCGTGAGGTCCTTGTTGCCGCCGTCCTCCGCCTCGGGCGGCTGCAGGTCGATCTCGGCGATCTGGAACGCCGACTTGCCGTCCTTGCCGTAGTAGTCGCGGCCGTGGCTGTCCCCCGGCTCGTCGTCGCCGAGGTGGAACTGGTCGAACAGGCTCGCGTTGGTCTCGTCCCGGCCCTGCAGGTTGTCCGCCACGTCGATCATGGCGTCGCCGAGATCGGCCATGCCGAAGCTGATCTTGTCGAAGACCCCTTCCACCGCGGGCTGGGCGACGTTCTTGATGGCCTCCCCGAGCGGCTTGAGCAACAACCCGGCCGCGCCACCGACGTTGTCGGTCTTCAGGCCGTAGTCGATGGCGTACTTCTCGATGACCGGCAGGTTGTAGGCAGCCTCCGCGGCCAAGTACGTCCCGTATGCCCGAATGCTCTCAGGATTCGCTTCCACAGCGGATTACTCCCCCTGTGATGATCTTGCCCGCCGATTGGCCGTTGCAGTGTACCGAGGCGCAACGGTTGCGCTTCACGGACTGGCAGCAGTCCGCCGAAGGGGTGACCAACCGGGGGCCGTGGGTCGTTTCCGCCCTACGACGGCCGGATCGACACTGCGGATCCACCCGGCCGCGGAAATGTGCAGACGAAAAGCCGGTCTAATCAGACAAACGCCGGGAAACGGGCTGAGCGGCGCAGTGGCCGGCCCGCAACCGTCACGCACGGTTCACCCGGCAGCACAGCCGGCGGCTGGCTCACTGCTGCTGTTGGGGAAGGCCGGCCAGGAAGTCCTTGGCGACCACAGCTTCCTCCGCGTCGAGGCTGGTGAAGATCTCCAGTGCCTGCTGTGCGGCCTCCCGTGCCTTGGACTCCTGCCCGGACCGCCGATTCAGTTCGGCGACCCCGAGCAGTGCGCGGCCCTGGTGGTAGCGGTCGCCGATCGACTCGCACTTGGCCAGGGCACGCTCGTATTCGGCTCGCGCCTGTTCGAACTGCCCGAGATCGCGGTAGGCGTGCGCGACACAGGCGCGCAGGTTGGCCACGATCAGATCGGAACCTTTCCGGTCCGCCAACGCCAGGCCGGCCGTGCCGTACTCCAGCGCCTTGTCCGGTTGCCCCCGCTCGACGTAGATCTCGCAGACGATGTCCAACGAAGCGATGATGTAGTAGTCGTTGCCGTGGCGCCGCGCGATCTCCGCCGCCTCCAAGGCGTACTGCAGCCCCTCCCCCGGCTTGCCCATCTCCCGCAGGACGGACGCCAGGTTGCCGAGAAGGCTCGCCCGGTACAGATCGGCGTCGGTCTCGTTCAGCAGCGCGATGGCCTGCTGCAGGCATTGCACGGCTTCGTCGTTGTTGCCGATCCGTGAGCTGGCCACGCCGAGGTGGTTGAGCAGCCGCGCCTGCCCGACCTTGGCCCCGTCACGCCTGGCCGCACCGACCCCGATGGTCAACAGCCTGATCCACTCGCTGAGCAGGCCGGTGGAGTAGTAGTACGGATACGTGGTGACGACCAGCCGCCATGCCAGGTCGTCGTATGCCAGCTCGACCGCCTTCTCGGTGAGTGCGAAGACGTTGGGGATCTCCAGCGCGTGCCACGCCGCCGCCGACCCGGTCGACTCGAACGACAGCGGCGGCACCCGCTCCGGAGCGTCCGGCAAGTGTTCGTCGCCGAGGCCCACCCCGGTGTGGCTGGCCGCTGCTTGCGCGGTGTGCAGATACCACACCATCAGCCGTCGCAGCGCGCGGCGTCGCACTTCCACCGGATCGTGCTTCTCGGCAAGTTCGGTGGAATACAACCGGAGCAGGTCGTGGAAGCGGTACCGCCCTTTGCCGGTTCGTTCCAGCAGGTGCGCCTCGCACAGGCTGCGCACGATCCGCTCGGCCTCGTCCACGGTCACGTCCGCCAGGGTCGCCGCCGCTTCGATCGCGAAATCCTGGCCCGGATGCAGCCCGAACATGCGGAACGCGGCCGCCAGCTCCGGTTTGAGCGCCTGGTACGACCAGGAGAACACCGCACGCACGGAGGCCATCTCGTCGTCCTCGATGGCGAGCGCGTCCAGCCGGTGCTGTACCGCGCGCAGCTCCTTGGCCACGTCGTCCAGGCTCTGCTCGGTTCGCCCGGACGCCTGAACACCGATGATCCGCAGGGCCAGCGGCAGGTAGCCGCACAACTTGGCCAGTTCCTCCGCGGCGTGCGGTGCCGCATCCACCCGTTCGGCGCCGATGAGCTGCCGCAGCAGGTCCAGTGCCTCCGCCTGGGTGAGCAAGCCGAGGGTCAACCGGCGTGCCCCGTCTCGCGCCACCAGGCCACCGAGCTGGTTCCGGCTGGTGATCAGCACCAGGCTGTTCGACGAGCCGGGCAGCAGCGGCCGCACCTGGTCGGCGGATGCCGCATTGTCGAGCATGATCAGCGCCCGCTTGTCCGCCACCAGGCTCCGGTACAGCGCCGCCTGCGCGTCGACCGTCCCGGGTTGCGTGGTCACCCCGAACCCCTGCAACAGCTGGGTCAGCGCTTCCGCGGCCGTCAGCGGCTGCCTGCTCGGATCGAAACCGCGCAGGTTCACATACAGCTGGCCGTCCGGATAGTCCTCCCGCACCATCTGGGCGAACTGCAGGGCCAGTGCCGTTTTTCCGATTCCGCCCGCACCGTCGATCGCCGAGACGACCAGCGTCTGCACCCCCGGCGACGACGGCTCCCGCCAGCGCTCGAGCATGGCCAGCTCGTCACGCCTGCCGACGAAACCGGTGACCGCGTGCGGCAGCTGGGCGGGCACCACCGTGGTGCGCGGTGGCGGCTTCGGCTTCGCCGTCGTCACCGCGAGGCTCGGGTCGGATCGCAGGATCGCCGTGTGCAGGGCTTTCAGCTCGGGGCCGGGGTCGATGCCCAGCTCCTCGGCCAGGACCCGCCTGCCTTCCTCGAACACCGCGAGCGCGTCGGCCTGCCTGCCGCTGCGGTAGAGCGCCAGCATCAGCTGGCCGCGCAGGCTCTCGCGCAGCGGATCCGCCTGCACCGCGTCGGTGAGTTCGTCGAGCACTTCGCGGTGACCGCCCTCGTCGAGCAGCAGCCCGGCGCGCTCCTCGATCAGGTTCAGCCGGAGCACGGTCAGCCGGTTGCGCTCCGCTTCCGCCATCGGCCCGGGCACGCCGTTGAGCGGGGTTCCGTGCCAGTGCCCCAGGCACCGCTGCAGGCGGCGCGCTGCTTCCTGCTTTCGGCCCTGCGCGGCCAGCTGCCGCGCATCGGCCGCGCACGCCTCGACCACCGCCACGTCGACCTGATCGGCAGTCACCTCGAGCTGGTAGCCGCCGCCCGCCCTTACCAGCAGACCGGTGACGCCCACCGCCTCCCATGCTTTGCGCAGGCCGTGGACGTAGGTGTGGATGCTGCCCTCGGCCGAACCCGGTGGCGTCTCGCCCCACAGCGCATCGATGATCTCGCTGACCGTCACGAGGTGGCCGTGGCGCATGGCCAGCAGCGCGAACAGGCCGCGCTGTTTGGGCGCCCCCAGCGCCACCTCCCGGCCGGCGTGCCACGCCCGCACCTCACCCAGCAGCTGGATCCACAACGAGTCGCCGCCCGTCCCGTTCACGCTGTTCTGCTCCATCGATTGGCCAGCGGGCGCCCTGGAATGTCCCGGGGAATGTCATTATCCCGGCCGTCACGAACGGGTGACCAGCCGTGCAGGCCTTCGTCCCTTGTGCGCCAGCCGGCTGCCCGGCCACCACGAAAAACGAACCAATCGATCAGAACGGACGTCCCGGATTGCGGAGCCTGGCGACTTTGCGCGGGCCGATCAGACGACGCCGAACGCGAGCATCGCGTCGGCCACCCGTTTGAAGCCCGCGATGTTGGCCCCGCGCACGTAGTCGATCCGGCCGGTGCCGAAGCGTTCACCGTGCTCGGCGCACTGGTCGTGGATGCGCGCCATGATCTTCACCAGCTCGTCCTCCACTTGTTGCGGTGTCCACGGCCGGCGCGTGGCGTTCTGGCTGATCTCCAGGCCGGAGACGGCCACCCCGCCCGCGTTCGCCGCCTTGCCGGGGGCGTAGAGGATGCCTGCTTCCTTGAACAGGTGCACCGCCTCCAGGGTGCAGGGCATGTTCGCGCCTTCGACGACGGCGACACACCCGTTGCGGAGCAGTTCTCGTGCGTCGTCGCCGCCGAGTTCGTTCTGGGTGGCACAGGGAACGGCGACATCGCACTCCACGCCCCACGGCCGCCGATCGGGACAGAACTCCGCGTCCGGGAACGCAGCGACGTAGCCGGCCAGCGATGCGCGCTTGCCGGCTTTGTGCTCCTTCAGCCATGCCAGCTTTTCCGCGTCGAGCCCTTTGCGATCGTGGACGAACCCGGTGCTGTCGGACAGCGTCACCACCCGGGCGCCGAGCTGGGTGAGCTTCTCCGCCGCGTGCAGCGCCACATTTCCTGCACCGGACACGGCAGCGACCTTGCCGTCCAGATCCCAGCCGCGTGTGCGGAACATGTCGGCCAGGAAGTACGCGACGCCGTACCCGGTCGCTTCGGTGCGTATCGGAGACCCGCCGTACTCCACGCCCTTGCCGGTGAGCACGCCGGTGAACGAATTGGTGATGCGCTTGTATTGTCCGAACATGTAGCCGATCTCGCGCGGACCCACCCCGATGTCGCCTGCCGGGACGTCCACGTCCGCACCCACGTGCCGGTACAGCTCGGTCATGAAGCTCTGACAGAAGCGCATGATCTCGTGGTCGGACTTGCCCTTCGGGTTGAAATTCGCCCCGCCTTTGGCACCACCCATCGGCAGCCCGGTGAGCGCGTTCTTGAACGTCTGCTCGAACGCCAGGAACTTCAGCACGCTCTCGGTGACCGAGGCGTGGAACCTGATGCCCCCTTTGTACGGGCCGATCGCGTTGTTGTTCTGCACCCGCCAGCCGCGCTGCAGCCGGATGTTGCCCCGGTCGTCCTCCCAGCACACGCGGAAGCTGACCACCCGGTCCGGTTCGGCGATCCGGCGCAGGATCTGGTACTCGTGATAGACCGCCTTGTCGGCGATGTAGTCGAAGACGTCCTCGGCCACTTCCTGCACGGCCTGCACGAATTCCGGCTGCCCCGGATTGCGTTTGCGCACGCCGGCAAGAAACGTCGGCAAATCCACGTGATCGCTGACCGCCATGACGCACCTCAGCAGCGAACTCCGTGCGATCCGGCATCGGCATCGCCCTCGCCGTCGTGGTCGAGCGAGATCCACTCCCCGGTCGCGGCAGGCACGGTGATGGCCGGTTGGTAGCTGGGATCCGGGTCGAGCAGCTTGGCCACCGCTTCCTTCCATGTCCGCTGGTCACGCGGCTGGTCCTGGTCTTGCACGTGGGCGAACCGGATGATGCCCTGCGAGTCGATCAGGAACGTGCCGCGCCGCGCGACGCCATTGGCGTCGTCGAACGTCCCGTAGGTCGTCGCCACTTCGCCGTGTGGCCAGAAGTCGGACAACAACGGAAACGGACATCCCTGTTCCTCGGCCCATGCGCGCAGACTGAACGGCTGATCGACCGACACCCCCAGAATCTGCACGTTGTACCACTTGTAGATCTGGATCTCGTCCCGTAGCTGGCACAGTTCGCCCCGGCAGATCGGGGTGAACGCGCGTGGGTAGTAGACGATCAGGACGTTCTTCTCTCCGACGAAAGACGACAGGGTCACCGGCTCCAGCCGGTGGTTCGGCAACGTGAAATCCGGGGCTCGTTCACCAGGTTCGAGCGCCATGGGCCCGCCTCCTCGGCAGTTCGGTCAGTTGTCCGGCGGCTGGTGCTCGCCGGCCGTTCGGGAACGTGCGATCGAAGCGCGCACCTTCTCCACGTCGGTGGCGCGCGCTTGCCTGATCACGTCGCGCAGTGCCGTGGCGCTCAGCGATCCTTCGTGCATGAAGATGACCGCGCCTGCGCGCATCACGGCGATGGTCGGGATCGACTCGACGCGGAACGCCTCGCCCAGTTCCGGCTGGGCGTCGGTGTCGATGGTGGCGAACACGACGTCGTCGGCGTTTCCGCGGCAGCCTCGTCGAACACCGCGGTGAACGCCCGGCACGGGGTGCACCAGGTCGCCGAGATGTCGATGACGACGACGTCGTCGGTGTTCACCACGTCGTGGAAGTTGTCCGTGGTCAACGCGACAATGCCGCTTTGCGTGGTTTCCATCGACCGGCCTTTCGTTGGGATACGGCTGCTACGGCTGTGTCGAACGGTGCGGACGGTGCTCGACCGGCTGTCCGTGCCGGGGATCCGGCTGCTGCGCGGGGTTGCCCGCGACGTCGGCGCTCCCGTGGTGCTGGCGGTCGACGAGATCCACGACAAGGAGCTGCCCGCCGCCGTGGAATGCCGCGTGGCGGTCATCCTGCCCCGCAGCGCGGTGACCGACCGTCGCATCCTGCACGGCATCCGCACCGCGGCGGCGGGTGGCGCCAGCATGCCCCCGATCTGCTCGGTCACCTCGCCGACCAGATCGAACGCCTGCACGACGACGTGCTGGAGCCGTCCGGCGAGGTCAGCAGCGTCGCCGAGGTCCAGCCCTTCTGACACAGCCCGCCACCGTTCGACGGAAAGTCACGCGCCCGCACCTGCACCGAGCCGGTGCCGTCCGGCACCAGTGTCATGCCGCACTGCAGCGCGCAGTACGGGCAGTGCGTGTCGACCTGCGTCCCCGCCGGTTCGCCGATCGGCGGGCGGGCGCCGGTTGCTTCGGTGTACGGTGCCGCTGTCACGGCGACGAAACTAGGCAGCGGCTGTTACTGGTGGACGACCGAATGTTTCGGCCAGTTGACAATGGCCGCACGCCGCGGCGGCCACACCGTCAGCCGTCCTCCGTAATGGTCGGTTTGCCGTGCCCGCCAGGTCGCTCGCCGGTGCTGATCACGGCGTCACCGTCGGCCGTGGTCGCCTCGCGGGGATCCGTCCAGCAGCGCCGGCCGACGTCCCACGTCGGCGATCAGGAACTCAGCACACGCCTGCTCAACCCGGAAGCACGCAGCGCCTGCCGTTCGATCGCGCCGCGCACCGCGTCGTCCGTGCCGATGATGCGCACGCGGTGCCGGGCGCGGGTGATCGCAGTGTAGAGCAACTGGCGGGTGAGGATCGGGGTCGCTTCTTCCGGCAGCACGATCGACACGGTGTCGTACTGGCTGCCTTGGCTGCGGTGGATGGTCATCGCGTAGGCGGTCTGGACCCCGCTGAGCCTGCTGGGATGCACCTCGACGCCGGTGTCGAACCGTGCGACGAGACCGTCGTCGCGCCGGAGGACCATGCCGGTGTCGCCGTTGCTGACGCCGACGTCGTAGTCGGTTTCGGTGACCAACAGCGGCTGCCCGGGGTAGCCCCGGTCCGGATCCAGCGGATGGCCGGTCGCCGCACCGACCCAGTCGATGGCGCGGCGATTCCACTCCTGCACGCCGTAGGGGCCCTCGCGGTGGGCGCACAGTATGCGGTGGGCGTGCAGGTGGTGGTCGAGGGACGCAAGGTCGTGGGCTTCGGCCGCGCTCTGCAGCTGACGCGCGGTCGCGGTGAGGTCGGCGCGCAGCTCGGCCAGTTCGGTCGGCTGATGCAACCGCACCGCGTCGTCTCCGCCGTGCAGCAGCGCCAAGGCTTCGTCGGCGGCGCCGCGGCGGACGGCGTCGGCCAGCTCGGCGATGGTGCCGAAGAACCGGTGGCCGCGATGCAGCCGCACGATGCCCGCCCGGAGCCGCAGGCGTTCCTGGTCGCTCAGCGGCGGCTCTCCGGTGTCTGCGGTGCCGTCCAGGTCGGCCAGTCTGCTCAGCGCGGGGTTGGCGGCACGGTCGACGGGCCGGGCGACCAGGTCGGCGAGGACCGCGCCGGCGTCGACCGAGGCGAGCTGGTCGGGGTCGCCGAGCAGGATCAGCCGGGTGTCCGGGCGGAGTGCCGCCATCAACCGGGCCATCAGGGTCAGTGAGACCATCGAGGTCTCGTCCACGATGACCACGTCGTAGGGCAGCCGGTGCCGGGCGTGATGGGTGAAGCGGCTGCGGCTGTCCCGACGCAGGCCGAGCAGGCGGTGCAGCGTGGTCGCGACCAGGTCGGCCGGTAGCCGGAGCTCGGCGGCTTGCTGCCGGACGGATTCCTGCATGCGCGCGGCTGCCCGCCCGGTCGGAGCGGCCAGTGCGACGCGCAACGACGGCCCGTGCACCGCGTACAGCAGGGCGAGGATGCGCGCGGCGGTGTGCGTCTTGCCGGTGCCCGGCCCGCCGGCGACGATGGTGGTCCACTCGGTGGCGGCCAGTGCCGCCGCGATGCGTTGCCGGTCCGGTCCGCCGCGGGCCGGGAACAGCACGTCCAACTGGGCCCGGGCTGCGGCCAGGTCGAGCTCGGGGCGGGTACGCTCCCGCTCGGCCAGCGCCTGGCGGATGGTCTGTTCCTCGCGGTGATACCGGGTGAAGAACAGCAGCCATCCCGTCTCGCTGCGTACGAGCGTGAGCGGGATCAACGGCCCCTGGTCGCTGCCGCGCACCAGGGGGCTGTCGCGCAACTGGGCCAGCAGTTCCGCGGGGTCCGGCCACGGCAGGCCGGCCACCTCGGCGTCGGCGGCCAGGTCGGCGATGCGGTCCACTTCGACGCACACCGATCCCAGCCGCAAGGCCCGCACGGTCAGCGCGACGGCGAGCAGCACCGGCTCGCGATCCTCCCGGCCCAAGGCGCCGAGCCGGGTGGCGACGTGGATGTCGGCCGGGGCGAGCACCCCTGCTTGTTCGAAGGTGCGCAGCAGGCCGGTGGTCCGGTAGGTCTCCAGGTCGGTCATCGCCGCCCCTCGAGCAAGTCGGACAGTGCGGTCACCGCCGACGCGGGCGGGGACCAGGTGAACACGCCGCATCCGGGGGGCGTGTCCGGGCCGATCATGGCGCGCACGAACAAGTACTTGGCGCCGCCGAGGTGCTGCTCGGGGGTGTAACCGGGCATGCGCCAGCGCAGGTACCGGTGCAGCGCCACCAGGTAGAGCAAGGCTTGCAGCGGATAGTGGGCGCGCAGCATCTCCTCGGCCATCGCTTGCTGGGTGTAGTCGGTGGCGTCGACCGGGCCCGCGACGAGTTTGTTGGTCTTGTAGTCGACCACGGTGAACCGTGGGCCCGGCTGTCGCAGCACCGCGTCGATGCTGCCGGTGAGGAATCCGCGCAGCGGTGGCGGTGTCAACTCGCCGAGCAGATCCGGGTAGGCGGCCAGCGGGTCGTCCGCGGGCAGGTGCGCACGGATCGTGTCGGCCATGTGCCGCACGCTGATCGTTTCCGCGACCGGCAACTCGAATTCCAGCTCGGCGAGCCGGTCGGCGGGCGGGATGTCGGCGAGGGCGCCCGGACCGATCGGCGTGCGCAGGGCGGCGGTGAGTGCCCGCGCCAGCAGGTCGACGTCGACCGACGGCATGGTGCGGGCGGCCGCCCGCTCGCAGCGCAACCGCACCTCGGCGGCAAGATCGGCCGCGGAGGTGTCGACCTCCTGCAACACGGAGTGCACCAGGGTGCCGAACTCCGCCCCGGCGGGCAGGTCGTTCATCAAGGACGCGGTCGGACTGTCGGTGCGGGACCCCGGGGGTTCGATGGCAGGCGGCTCGGGTTCGTCGAGGGTGGCACGGTCGTCGATCTCGCTGGCCACGCCGGGATGAGTGTGCGCTGCCGCGGTCAGTGCGCTGTAGGAACCGCGTCGCCAGATCTGATCGAGTGCGCGGTCGAACGTGGCCACGGCCAGGTCGTGCCGCGGTTCGGCGGGCGGCTGCCAGCGTCGCGCCACGCGGTCCACCGGGACCCGTTCGACCGCGATCGCACCGTCACTGTCGCGTGCCCACTCGGCGACCACCCGATCCAGCTCGGCGTCGGACGGCACCGGCGCGGTGGCAGTGGGCTCTGCCCCCGCCTGGCGGCCGAACATGAGCCGGTGCAGCGGGCCGCTCTTGGTGTTGGTGGCCGGCGCCCACCAGACGACGACGCGGGAGATCGCGCGCGTGAGGGCGACGTAGAGCAGACGGAGATCCTCGGCGGCCTCCTCCCGCTGGTGCTGCTTCTTCCTGTCGGCATGTCCCGGGCCGGTCGGGCCACCGACGTCGCGCACACGGTGGCCGTCGAGGTGCAGCAGGAGCGACTTCATGTCGCGTGGCTTGCTGCCGTCCCAGCCGAACGGCAGGTACACCACCGGGTACTCCAGGCCTTTCGAGGCGTGGATGGTCACGATCTGCACCGCGGCGCTGTCCCGGTCGAGCATGCGGCTGCGGTCGGTCGAGGTGGCCGGCTGATCCTCCGCCATGCGCGCCGACAGCCAGCGGATGAGTGCGGTGATGCCCAGGCGCTGCGTGCGAGCCTCCTGGTGCAGTAGCTGTGCGATGTGGCGCAGGTCGGTGAGGGTGCGTTCGCCGCCTTCCTGCCGGAGGATGCGTTCGTTCAACCCGGTCCGGGCGGCGAGCCGTTCGAACAACGCCGCCATGCCGTGCCGGGCGAATGTGGCGCCGAGTTCACGCAGCAGACTCGTCAGCTCGTCGACCAGTTTGTCGCCGCCGGCATCCAGCTCGGCGGGGGTGATCCCGATCAGCGGCGTCAGCGCCGCCAGCCGGACGCGTTCGGAGCGATGTGGTCGCTCGATGCCCTGCAGCAGATGCCGCCATGCCTCGGCTGCGGGTGCGGCGAAGACGCTGTTGCCGGCCGTCTGCACGCACGGCACGCCTGCCTGGCGGAGAGCGTCGCGGACGAGAGCGCTCTGCGTGCGGTTACGTACCAGGACGGCGATGTCGCTGGGGACGAGGGCGCGGTCGACGAAGGTGGGTGCGTCCTGCAGGAGAGCGACGATGTCGTCGGCGACATCGGCCGCGATGCGTTGCCGCACCGCGTCCACAGCGGGGAACCCGTTCCTGTTCAACGGCGGGCAGTCGGTGCGCTTGAGGTACCGCAGCCGCAGCGGGGCTCCCGGCAGCCGACGCTTGGTGTGTTGTGCGGCCACCGGGTGGACGACGATCTCCGGGTGGCCGAGCGCTGCCCCGCCGCAGACCCGTTCCAGCGCGGTGAGCACACCGGCGTCGGTACGCCAGTTGACGTTCAGCTCCAGGTGCTGATCGGCCTGGCGGACCGCGTCGAGGTAGGCGAGCACTTCGGCGCCGCGGAAGGCGTAGATGGCTTGCTTGGGATCGCCGACCAGGATCAGGGTGCGGTGACCGTGGAATGCCAGCCGCAGCACCTCCCACTGCACTGGGTCGGTGTCCTGGAATTCGTCGACCAGCACGACGCGGTAGCGCTGCCGGATGCGCGCACAGGCCGCGGGTCCGTGCTCGGGGTGGGTGAGCGTGTCGCGCAGCAGCACGAGGAGGTCGTCGAAGTCCCGGATGCCGAGGCGGCGCTTGCGTCGTTCCACTTCCGCACGTGCGGCCAAGGCGAACGCCACCCGGCGGCCCGCGACGGAGTCGTCGTCGGGGTCGGGCACCAGGCGGGCCTGGCCGTCGCGGATGGCTGCGCGGGCTGCCGCTCGTGCTTCGTCGAGCGGCAGCAGCGATTCGTCGTTGCGGTATCGCGCCAGGTACAGGTCGGAGATGACCTCCTCGGCGAGATCGTCGACGGAGTCGACGAGCACGGCGTCCGGCTCGCGCTCCCCCGCGATCCCCAGTCCGTCGAGCATCTGCTGGCAGAAGCTGTGGGTGGTGGCGATGGTTGCCGCGTCGAAGTCCGACAACGCCCGCAGCAGGCGGCTGCGCCGCAGGCGCACGACCTCGTCGTCGGCGTCGGCCAGGTAGGCCAACAGGCGGTCCTCGTCCGAGCGGGCTTGCCGGGGATCGGCCAGCGCTGCGGCCGTGGCGGCGATCCTGGCCCGGGTGCGTTCCCGCAGCTCGTGGGTGGCGGCACGACCGAACGTGACCAGCATCAGTTCCGGCGGATCCACCAGCCCTTCGGCCAGGTAGCGGGTGGCCAGCCCGGCGATGGCGTAAGTCTTGCCGGTGCCCGCGCTGGCTTCGATGACCGTGGTGCCCGACGGCAACGGTCCGGTGAGGTCGAAGCGGCCGCGCGCGCTCACACCAGACCTGCCGTTTCCGCGATCAGCATCGGCTCCCAGATCCGGCGGGCCAGCGCGCCGAACCGGCTCGGCTCGTCGTCGTACCACCGCTCGTCCGCGCCGGGCGGCGTCGCCCACAGTTCGGCGAACGGCATGTCCGGTCCATGGAGGTAGCGAACGGCGGCGTCGCTGTTCTCGCCGTACCCACCGCGCGTCGTCGTCCACACTGCTCGCGCGTCGGCCATGGCTTCGGTGACGCTCTCCCCTGCCATCCGGCGGCTCACGTACTTCTCCGCCGTCTTCGGCGCCAACGGCAGCGGTTCGCACAGTCCCTTGTCGTAGACGTCGACGAGCTGCTGCAGAAGGTGCTCCGGGTCGCTGGGGGCGGTGAGCGCCGACCGGCGGGCGGTCGGTGCCCCGGCCTGCCGGGGTCCGATGGTGACAGCTTGCCAGTCCGGTTCTCCGGTCGTCGCGGCGACCGCCAGCAGGCGCAGCCACGCGGCGAAGCGATGCTGCGGCGCCAAAGCGGAGAACTGGACGGTCACCAGGGTCTTGTCTCGGACGTCCGGCACGGTGCCGGTGAGCCGACGACCGTCAGGGAGATCGACGGCCACGTCGACGCTCGTCGGCGGGTGGCGCAGATACTGCGTCGCTGCGCTGTGCAGCGCGATGATGCTGTCCCTGATGGCGCCGAGAGCGGTCGAACCCAGCCTGCCCGCAGGCAGCGTGCCGCGCCGTAGCTCGGCCTGGCACAGCGCCTCCGGATCCGCACCGGCCAGAACCGCGGTGAGCATCCGGTCCCCGATCTGCCAGCGGTGCAGGCCTTCCACGGCCAACGGGAGCGCATCGTCGACGTCGTCGGCCGGGTCGGTCACCGTGACGTCGAGACGCTGGCGGAGGAACGCGCGTGCCGGGTTGCGGAAGAACGCGACGAGGTCGTCCAGGTCGACGTCCGATTTCGTCGTCGCAGGCAGCGGTGCCTCCAGCAGCCGCGGGGCCGGGGCCTGGTCTCGGGACGCCAGGGCACCGGAGAAGGCGTGCCGGTCGAAGCTGAACGGCTCCGGCGGGACGAAGTTGGCCGGGTCGAACGGCTGCAGCGGCTGACGGGTGACGACCTGCTCCGGGTCGATGACGGTGGCTTTGACGACGTCGACGAGCTCGGCCAGCGGGGCGGCGGGCGGCCGGGTGGCGCCGGTGACCGGATCCGCGCCGGTGTAGCAGACGATGAGGTGTTCGGTGGCGGCCAGGATCGCGTCCAGCAGCAGCTGCCGGTCTTCGCTGCGCGGCTCGCGTTCCCCGAGGCAGGGGTCGCGGGCCAGGACGTCGTCGCCGTCGGCGGCCGTGGTCCGAGGGAATGCGTCGTCGTCCAGGCCGATCACCGCGACGACCCGGTGCGGCACCGAGCGCATCGGGACGAGGGTGCAGACCGTCATTTCCCCGGTGCGGAAGTTGGACCGGGTGGGGCGCCCGGCCAGGCGGCGAGCGAGCATCGCCCGGACGTCCGGCAGGCGCAGCCGCACGTCACCGGCGTGTTCGGTGGCTGCGGTCAGCTCCCTGGTGGCCTGCAGGCGCTGCCAGGTCTGGGTGGCCGGGACCTTCGTGAGCATGTCGAGCGCCCAGGTGAGCGTGGCGGTCCACTCCGGCGCCGGGTGCTCTCCGGTCAGCCGGTCCAGGACGGCGCCGAGCCGGTCGACGTACTCGGCGAATCGACCGGCGAGATCCACGTCGCTGGAATCGACGTCGTCCAGCGGCAGCGCCAAGCCCAGCCAGGCCAGGTCCGTCTCGTCGGCGGCGACGCCGAGCAGCAGCCGGTTGAGCGCGGTGTCGAAAGTGTTCTGCGGGACGCCGGCCAGACCGTGCGCGGCGCGTTGGCGCGGGCCCAATCCCCAGCGCGCACCTGCGGTGACGGTCCACCTGCGCAGCGTCTCCAGGTCGTCGCCGGCGAAGCCGAAACAGCGAGCCACCGGCTCGCGCGCGGCCAAGTCGAGGACTTCGCTCGCAGTGACCCTGCCATCGGCCAGGTGGAGCAGCGTCGACACCACGTCCAGCAGCGGATTGGTGAGCGCCGGGCTCCGGTCCGCCAACCGCACGCGCAACTGGTGGCCCGGGTGTTCGGCGACGTCGGGTTGCCCGAACGCGGCAGCGATGAGCGGCGCGTACGTGTCCACGTCCGGGCACATGACGATGATGTCGCGCGGCTGCAGCGTGTCGTCGGCGGCGAGCAGGCCGAGCAGGGCCTCGCGGAGCACTTCCACTTGCCGGGCCGCACCGT
The DNA here is from genome assembly GCF_000427905.1 of Thermocrispum agreste DSM 44070. Classification (GTDB taxonomy): domain Bacteria; phylum Actinomycetota; class Actinomycetes; order Mycobacteriales; family Pseudonocardiaceae; genus Thermocrispum; species Thermocrispum agreste. The sequence continues at coordinate 15,421 of NZ_ATYX01000009.1, forward strand.
GACACGCATGGATCTGGATGCTGTCGTCGTTGGGGACCCGCCCGGCCGAACCCGGAGGGCGGTCGGCCGCGATGTCCGCGCGGACGGCCGCCAGCACCCCTGAGGCCGGGTCCTGGCCCGGATGGTGCACGTCCGCCCCGGGCAGGCGGTGCTGCAGTTCGCGGATTTCCCTGGCCAGGCTGGCCAGCAGCGGGTGGTCGACGGCCAGCGCACTGTCGTCGTCCGCACGCCGCTGCGGGGCCGGGCGGCGGGCGAGCTTGTCCCACATGGCCGGGCTCGGGTGGGTCAGCCACAGGTGCACGTCGCGGTGGACGGCGAGAGCTTCGAGCACGGCCAGCTGCGCGCGGGTCAGTCGCGTGGCACCGAACAGCGACAGCCGCGCGGGCAGATCGATCACGCTCGGGTCGGCAGCCAGCGTGGCGCAGGTGTCCGTCAGGCGTTCGGCGGTGCTGGGCGTCCCGATGCGTTCGCGCAGCCGCCGCCACAGCTGCACCTGCCACCGCAGATCCGGATCGACCGATCCGCCGGCGCCGTCGCTGTCACCGCCGGCGGCCCAGTCGACGAGCATGCCGGGCCGGTTCTCGGCGTAGGCGGTGAACAACCGGGCCAGGGACTCGGCGGTGCTGTAGCGACGGCCGCGGCGATGCGACTGCTCCTCGTCGCCGACGCCGAGGTGGCGGGCCAGCATCGCACACCACGGCTCGCCTGTGCAGTCGTCGATCACCTCGAGCAGGGTCCACACGAGCCGGCCCGGTGACCATGGATCGTCGTCCGGATCGATTCCCTGCACACCCGCGACGGCGCCGGCAACCAGGTCACTGGGATGCGGGAAGGCGATGTTGGCCGCCACGCCGAGCGACTGGGACAGCTGCTGGGCCAGCCACCGCTCCACGCCCTTGGCCGGGACCGCGATGACCTCCGGCGCGAACACGTCGGACGGTGGCGTCGCCAGCAGCTCCGTCAGCGCCCCGACAAGGGTGTCTGCTCGCTCCGCGCGATGCACCGTGAACACGCCCGACCTGCCGTTTCCGCGAGTGGGTTCGTCTCGCACGGCAGTTGTAGCAAACCGGGACCACGGTTCCGTGGCATTGCGCTCCCGCGAGCCGCGTGATGCCGCCCGAGCAGCGGACGCGCCGACGCGGTGAGATACCGCAGGCAGCCCGGGTCTTACGCGCTGCGGTACCGGCTGGCCAGTTGCGGGCTTTGCCCGTAGAACGCAGCCAGTTCGGCCTCGCCCACCGCGTCGAGCAGAGCGGCGTCTTCGACTCCGGGAGCGCACACGACCTCACCCAGCTCGAGGCCGCGCAGGCTGGCGGTCACCACGTCCTCGGCGCTCATCCTCGGCACGGCGCTCATGTCGATGCCTTGGCGCTGGTGGAACTCCGTGGCCACCACCCCCGGGCACAACACCTGGACCTGCACGCCGCTGCCCTCCAGTTCTGCGCTGAGGGTCTGCGACATCGTGACCAGGTAGGCCAGCCCGCCGGCGTAGACGACGCGGCGCGGCATCTGGGTGTGGGGCGCCGGCCCGCTGAAAGCGATCATGCCCGCCACGTTGACGATCGTTCCCCGGCCGCGCTCGACCATCGGCCCCACGGCGGCGCGGGCGAGCAGGGTCGGCGCCAGGACCTTCACGGCGACCAGCTCGGCGGCCTTGGCGGCGGGCAGGTCGGCCAGCGGCATGTAGTGGGCGACCCCTGCGTTGTTCACCAGCACGTCCAGCGGCTCCGTGGCGCACAGTTCCGCGACCGCGTCGATTCCGGCGGTGGTGGCCAGATCGGCGGCCACGGTCCGCACCTTTCCGGGATACGCGGCGGCCAGCTGGTCCAGCCGGTCCTGGCGCCGGCCGACCGCGATCACGTGACAGCCGTCGCCGAGCAGCCGGCGGGCGAAGGCGTTCCCGATGCCTGAGGTGGCGCCGGTGACCAGGGCGAGTTCGCTCATGAGGCAGGTCCGTCCTTGTCGAGTCGTGGATCGGCATCGGGGCCGAAACACGGCAGGCCCCGACGGGCTGACTCGAGCATGGCCCCGGCGACCGCTTTCCACCAGCGACCGGTCGTCCTGGGAATGCCGGTACCAGGCAGGCTGCGCCGCCGCCAGGAATACTGGCAGGGTGTCGTCCACCGAACTCGGCCAAGCCCTGCGGCGCTGGCGCGATCGCATCGCCCCGGACACCGTCGGCCTTCCGCGCGGGCGCAACCGGCGAGTCCCCGGGCTGCGGCGCGAGGAGCTGGCGATGCTCGCCGGGATCTCGGTCGACTACATCGTGCGGCTCGAGCAAGGTCGTGCTTCCGCGCCGTCCGAGCAGGTCGTCGCCGCGCTGGCGCGGGCCCTCCGGCTGTCCGACGCCGAGCGCGGGCACTTGTTCGTCCTTGCCGGGCTGCAGCCGCCGGGTCCCGAACGGATTCCCACTCACCTCACGCCGAGCGTGCAGCGGCTGCTGGACCGTCTCCGCGGGACGCCGGTGGCGGTCTTCGACGCCATGTGGACGCTGCTGATGGCCAACCCCAGCTACTCCGCGTTGATGGGGGATCCGTCCGGATGGCACGGCCACCACCGCAACGCCGTGTGGCGCAACTTCCACGGTTCCCCCGGGCGCGTGCGCCACACGCCCGAGTCGTTGCGGGCCCTGCAAACGGCCCTGGTCGGCGATCTCCGCTCCGCCGGCGGCCGGTATCCGGCCGACCCCCGGCTGCAGCGGCTGATCGCCGACCTGTACGCGAGCAGTCCGCTGTTCGCCGAGCTGTGGGACACCGGAGTCGCCGGCGTTCACGAAACTTCCCGCAAGACCGTCGACCACCCGCTCGTCGGCGCCGTGACGCTGGATTGCGACGTGCTGAGCGTGGCGGGCAGCGACCTGCGGATCATGGTCTACACGGCCGAACCGGGAAGCACCGACGCGGAGCGTCTCGACCTTCTCTCCGTGGTCGGGTTGCAGGATCTCTCCGGGGCCCGGCCGGGCTGACCCGGTGATCCTGCGACCCGGTCGGTCACGGAAGACGCCGGCGTCAGGACACGACGGTGGGCGTGACGGTGGACAACAGCCCGGCGATGACACCACCCAGCATCGGCCCGACGATCGGAACCCACGCGTAGGCCCAGTCGGACGAACCCTTCTTCGGGATGGGCAGCAGCGCGTGCGCGATGCGCGGGCCGAGGTCGCGGGTCGGGTTCAACGCGTAACCGGTGGGCCCGCCGAGCGAGGCACCGATGCCGACGACCAGCATCGCGACCGCGAGCGGGCCGAGCCCGCTCGGGGTGTTGCCGAACACCAGCACCACGTAGACCAGCACGAACGTGGCGATGACCTCGGTGGCGGTGTTCCATCCGTAGGCGCGGATCGCCGGTCCGGTGGCGAACACACCCAGCTTGGCCGCCGGGTCCCCTTCCTCGTCGAAGTGCCGCTTGTAGGCCACGAACGTCAGCACCGCACCGACGATCGCGCCCACCAGCTGTCCGGCGAAGTAGACGACGAAGTTGCCGAACGTCGCCGGGACGTTCTCGGCGAAGTCCTCGCCCGCCACCCACAGGCCGACGGTGACCGCCGGGTTCAGATGCGCCCCGGAGTACGCGGCGGCGTACACGCCGGCGAACACACCGAGACCCCAGCCGAAGTTGATCAGCAGCCAGCCGCCTGCGAACCCTTTCGACTTGGCCAGCACGACGTTGGCGACCACACCACAGCCGAGCAGCAACAGCAGCATGCTGCCCAGCGCCTCGGAGAAGAAGATGTCGGCCACGGATCACCCCACACTGTGTCGAATTGACGGAGAAATTGACGGAGAAATTGACAAATCTGACGAAATCTGACGAAAAATCGACGGAAAACGGCACGCCGGTACCACCCGAAGAATTCCCGGCGGTAGCGACGTCGAAGAAGAGAAATACTTTCCGGCGGCACGCCGCCGAGGCGACGGCGGATCACGAACGACGCGTGACCGTCACCGCGCCCATCACGGCACAGCCGCCGCGATCCCCGCTGAGCTACTGGATGCCCAGGTCAGCCGGTCTGCGCTGAACGGCCGCGCCGCGTGGTCGTCGGCCGCGCCGACGGCGCGGAACCGACGTCGCGGATCTCGTGCGTCCCGTCCGCCGAACCGATGACGACCTCGTCCGCGATTCCGGTGAACAGACCGTTTTCCACCACGCCCGGAATCCAGTTCAGTTCGGCGTCCAGCACCAGCGGATCGGAAATCGCACCCAGGTGGGCGTCGATGATGTAGTTCCCGCTGTCGGTGACCACGGTCTCACCGTCCCGGGTGCGCAACCGCAGCTCCGGGTCCGCATAGCCGTGATGCGCCAGCAGGCGCGCGATGGACCGGCGCGTGGATTCCCACGAGAACGGGACGACCTCGATGGGCAGCGGGAACGCACCGAGCGTGTCGACCAGCTTGCTGTCGTCGACGATGGCCACCATGCGATCGGACGCGTCGGCGACGATGCGTTCCCACAGCAGGCAGGCCCCGCCACCTTTGATCATCGCGCCGTCGTGGTCGATCTCGTCGGCACCGTCGATGGTCAGGTCGAGCCGGTCGACCTCGGCCAGTGTGGTCAGCGGCACGCCCGCCTCCTTGGCCACGTCACGTGTGGCGGTCGAGGTGGGCACGCCCACCACGTCCAGCCCGTCGGCCACCGCTTGGCCCAGCGCCCGGACGAACCAGTGCGACGTGGTGCCTGAGCCGAGCCCCAGCTTCATGCCGTCCCGCACGTAGGCGTCGATGGCCGCTTTCCCGGCCGTCCACTTGGCCTTGTCCTGTGCAGTGCGCGGTTCCATTCGCTTCTCCTGTGCAAGCCGTTCGATCACGACATCGGCGTCGGGCCGGTCACGTCGGCGAACCGCTCGATGACCGGGCAGTCCTCGACCGGGCTCCCCCACGCCACGTGCCGGTAGGTCACCCCCAGATTGCGTGCCGTCCGGGCGTCGATCTCGGTGTCGCCGACGTAGATCGCCTCGGACGGGGCGACGTTCAGCGCCTCCAGCGCCGCCGCGAGGTGCGCCGGGTCGGGCTTGGCCTGCGGGGTCGCGTCGATACCCACGACCACGTCCACCAGGTCGGCCAGCCCGGTCCCGGCGAGCACGGCTCGAGCCATGTGTGTCCGCTTGTTGGTGCAGACGCCGATCTTCACGCCTGCTGCCCGCAGCCGCCGCAGAGCCGGGATGGCGTCGGCGTTGACCGTGGTCGCCTCCACCGGCTTCGCCTCGTACGCAGCGGCGTAATCGGCAAGGACACCCTCGACGTCCGGCTCCTGGCCGCCAGCGATGGTGACCGCTTGTGCGACCAGTTCACGGGCGCCTAGGCCGAGCAGCGGACGAACCTGCTCGACGTCGAGCCGGTCCAGAGAGTGCGCGGTGAGCGCGATGTTCAGCGCGTCGGTGATGTCCGGCGCGCTGTCGACCAGCGTGCCGTCGAGGTCGAACACCACCGCGGACGGCGCCGGATTCCGTTCGTTCAGCACAACGCCGCGGCCTCCTGGTACACCGGCTGCAGGTTGGTGTAGAGGTTGCGGTGGACGGCGAAGACTCGGTCGTAGGTTTCCGCGTTGGCCTGCTGAGGAACGAACGTCCGCTCCACCGACACGCCCTTCAGTGCTTCGTCGAAGTCGCGCCACACCCCCGAGCCGACGCCGGCGGCCAGCGCGGCTCCGTAGGCACCGCCTTCGGCGGCGCCGGTCACCGTGACCGTCTCCCGGTTCAGCACGTCGGCGAGCATCTGCAGCCACAGCCCTTCGCTGCTCGCACCGCCGGAGGCGACGATCCGCTCACACGGCACACCGGCCTGCGTGCACACCTCCAGGATCTCGCGCATGTTGAGCAGCACGCCTTCCATGACGCTGCGCGCGAGGTGGCCCAGCTTGTGCATCGGCGTCAGGCCCAACCAGCATGCCGACGCCTCCGGCGCGATGTGCGGGGAACGCTCCCCCAGCAGGTAAGGCAGGAACAGCAGGCCGTCGGAGCCGGGCTTGACCTCCTTGGCCAGTCCGACCAGCCGCTCGAACGTCACCGGGTCGGTCGTGGTGGCCGGTGCGAGGGCGTCGCGCAACCACTGGAACGCGCCGCCCGCGCTGAGCGAGACGCCCATGATGTGCCAACGGCCGGGCGCGTTGCCGCAGGAGACCTGTACCCGGCCGCCTGGGTTCTCCGGGCACGTGGACGCCCCGCCTGCGACAATACCCGCGGTCCCGATGGTGAAGCCCACCGGGCCGGGGTCGACCAGGCCCATCGCCGTCGTCTGGATCACCGCGTCGCCGCCACCGCCGAACACCTTGGTGCCGGTGGGGATGTTCCAGCGCTCGGCCAGCTCGTCCCGCAGGGTGCCGGTTTCGTCGATCGATTCGACCACGTCCGGCAGCAGCGACCGGTCGATCTCCAGCCGGGACAGCAGTTCGTCGGACCACACGCGCCGCGCGACGTCGAACAGCCCGGTGCCGGAGGCGTCCGAGACGTCCGTGACGTAGTTTCCGGTCATGCGCAGCCGGATGTAGTCCTTCGGGTTGAGGATGCGCACGGTGCGCTCGAACAGATCGGGCTCGTTCTCCCGGAACCAGATGATCTTGCCGCCGGTGTACCCGGGCAGCATCCGGTTCCTGGTCATCCGCAGCAGCTCGGCCAGGCCGCCCACCCGTTCGGTGATCCAGTCGCACTGCGGAGCCGCTCGCTGGTCGTTCCACAGGATCGCGTGGCGCAACGGAGCGCCGGACTCGTCGAGTGCGGTCAGACCGTGCATCTGGCCGCACAGCCCGATGGCCTTGACCTCCCGGCCGCGCTGCGGAAGCTGCGCGGTCACCGCCGCGACGGCCTCGTCGGTGGCCCGCCACCACTCGGCCGGGTCCTGCTCGGCCCACCCCTGGCGGAGGTTGATCATGGGGTAGTCGCGGCTGGACTTGGCGACGACTTCACCGTGGTCGTCGACCGCGATCACCTTGCAGGTCGACGTTCCGAGGTCGATACCGATCAACATGCTGGGATCCTTTCCGCGCTCCGTTGCACGGCGTCATCGCGCACCGTGGTGAAGCCTGATGTGTTTCAGCTGCAGGTACGACTCGAGCCCCTCGGGGCCGTGCTCGTAGCCGAAGCCGGCTTCCCGGCGGCCGCCGTAGGGTGCGTTGATGATTCCGGCGTCGACGTTGTTCACCGCGACGTTGCCGAAGTCCAGATCCGAGGCCAACGCGAAGGTCTCCCGCGTGTCCTGGGTGTAGACGTACGCCGCCAGACCGCCCGGCACGCCGTTGGCACGGGCGATGACGTCGTCGAGGTCGGTGAAGGGGGCGACGCCGACGAGCGGGCCGAAGGTCTCCTCGCTCATCACCAGGGCGTCGTCAGGGGTGTCCGCCACGACCGTGGGCCGGACGAACAAGCCGGGTGCGAGCTCGTTGATCCGGTCGCCGCCCGCGACCACCGACGCCCCGCGTTTGCGCGCGTCGGCGATGTGGTCGAGGGTGCGCTGGAACGTCTCGTCGATGGTCATCGACCCGACGTCGGCGTCCGGGTCCTTGATGCCGTCGGCCACGACGAGCGCGTCGGCGGCCGCCGCCAGCTCCGAGACGAACTCGTCGTAGACCGGCTGCTCGACGTAGATGCGGTTGATGGCGATGCAGATCTGCCCGGCGTTGCGGAACGACCGGCGGGTGGCGCCCTTGACCGCGGCGGCGAGGTCCGCCTTGGCCGTGACGATCATCGGGCAGCTGCCGCCCAGCTCGAGGGACAGGGCGGTGATGCCGCTGACCGAGCGCATGATCTGCTGGCCGGTGGCGGCCGAGCCGGTGAACCCGACCTTGGTGATCTTGGGGTGCGACACCAGCGCCTGACCGGTGCCGCCGTCGCCGTAGACGAAGTTGACCACGCCCGCAGGCAGGGCGGCCTGCACGCACTCGGAGAGGATCTGGGCGCACCCCGGCGTGTACTCCGACGGCTTGATGACGATGGTGCAGCCTGCCGCGGTGGCCCCGGCCAGCTTCCAGCCGATCAGCTCGATCGGGTAGTTCCACGGCGCGATGCCCGCGACCGGTCCGATCGGTTCCTTCTGCACGATGCTCAGAAAGCCGCCGACGTCGTTGGGGATGGTGCGGCCGAAGACGCGGGTGGCTTCCTCGGCGTAATAGTGCAGCGCGGTGACGAACTTGCGCACTTCCCCGCGCGCTTCGTTGAGCGGCTTGCCCTGTTCGCGGGTGATCGCCGCAGCCATGTCGTCGACCCTGCGGCTGCACTCCTCGGCCAGCCGGTGCAGATACCCGGCACGCTCAGCGGGCAGCGTCTTGCGCCACGTGCGGAACGCTTCGGCAGCGGCTTGCACCGCGGCGTCGACGTCGCCGGCCTGCGACCGGGGCGCGATCGCCGCCAGCTCACCGGTGGCCGGGTTCTTCCGCTCGATGACGTCGCCGGAGCCGTCGTGCCAGGTGCCGGCATAGAAGTTGCGGCAGGTGATCGGGGTGGTGAGGGATGACATGGCTGATACTCCTGAGCCCCTTCGCGTTGGTCAGCGGACTGTTCGAGAAACGGATCGACGGAGCCTCGCGCGGCCGTTGCCCGGTCACCCGGCCTACCGGATGACCGGAGCCGTATACCCGCCGAGACGAGCGCCCGCCCATGCTCGCATGCGATCCACCAGCCTCTCGCCTACCGACGGCTGACCGTCCCGTCGCCGGGGGCGGCTGCACGGGACCTGCGCCCGGCGTCCACGCCGGAGGCCCCAGCCCGGCACCTTCCGTTGCTGCGTCCCTGGCGGGCGCGGCAATCGGCATGTCGGTCCTGGAACCCGGCGTCCACCGAGCCGTAATTCGTATGATGATCGGACGATAGAGCAGGCCGTGGACAAGCGCAAGACCTTGACGCGGCAAAGTTCCGGCCGCGCTGTGTCAGCCGGATGGGCGACGACGGCGTTCCTTGTCGGACTCGCCGACCAGCACGTCGGCGTGCCGCATCACGCGGCGCAGATGGTTCTCGCTGGCGAAACGGGCGCGGGAGGGGTCACCGGCGGCGATCGCGTCGGCAATCTCCTCGTGCTCCCGCACCGTGTGACTGGCCTCCGACGGATAGCCGGGACTGTCCCGGTAGACCCGCCGCAGGAAACTGTTCACCGGCCGGATGACCAGCGCGAAGAACGGGTTGCCGCTGGCCTCGGCGAGGATTTCGTGGAACGACAGGTCGGCATCCAGGAAGCGGTCGGTGCCGATCGACGCGGCCAGCTTCCGGTTCGCCTCGCGCAGCCCGGCCAGGTGTTCCTCGCTGCGCCGGGCCGCGGCGAACACGGCCATCTCGACCTCCAGCACCAGGCGCAGCTCCAGCAGCTGCTCGAACGACCCTTCGCTGAGCCGAAGCAGCAGGCCGTACTGGTCGGCGATGAGCCTGCCGTCGAACTCCGCGACCGTCATCCCGCGCCCGGGCTTGACCGTGACCAGCCCGCGCTGGACCAGCAGCCGGGCGGTCTCCCGGACGACCGTGCGGCTCACCCCGAAGCGTTCGGCGAGCTCGGGCTCGGTCGGCAGCCGGTCCCCCACCCGCAGCTGCAGGATCTCCTCCTGCAGCGTGTCCGCGAGGATTTCGGGGAGGCGCTTCCGTGAGCCAAGTTCGGATGCCATGCGCGCGATTCTAAGGACGGGCCGATCCGACCACGATTCGTCGCCCGCCCGCGTGACCTGGGTCAACGTGCTCGGTAGCCGGGCACGACAACCCCCGGCCGGGCACGACAGGCCCCGATCGGGCGACCCGACGATTGTGCTCTGGGTGACTCGCCAATTGCTCGTTCATTCATACGATGATATGACTAACGGTGTGCTGATGCGCCGCGCCTGATGTTCCGGCGGCCGACGACAAGCACGCCAGCAAGGAAGGCGGTCACGTGAATCTGTTGCCCTACTTCGATCGAGTTCTCCCGGACGACGCCGATCGCGCCACGCTGCTCGCTCGCGTGTTCGACCCGGAGTGCGGCGGCCCCTGTGTGGCGGCGATCCGTGGCACGACGGCCGTCGACATCACGTCCGCCGAACCGACCGTTGCCGGCCTGCTGGAGCGCAGCGACGCGGTCGACGTGGTGCGGAACCACGACGGCGGCACCACGTGGCAGGTGCAGGACCTGCTGGAGGCCACGCTGACCCGGGACCGCTCTCGCCCCCACCTGCTCGCCCCGGTGGACCTGCAGGTGCTGAAGGCGGCGGGCGTGACGTTCGTGCGCAGCATGCTGGAACGGGTCATCGAGGAACGCGCCAAGGGCGACCCGGCCAAGGCCGAAGCCCTCCGCACACGGCTTGCCGAGGTCATCCAGGGGCACATCAGCCAAGTCCGGCCGGGCTCGGCGGAAGCGCAGCGGGTCAAGCAGGTGCTCGTCGAGGAGGGCCTGTGGTCGCAGTACCTGGAGGTCGGCATCGGGCCGGACCCGGAGATCTTCACCAAGGCACCGGTGCTGTCCGCCGTCGGCGCCGGCGCCGAGATCGGCGTGCTGGAACGGTCGACCTGGAACAACCCGGAACCGGAACTGGTGCTCGCGGTGACCTCGGGTGGCACGCCGGTGGCGGCCACCCTCGGCAACGACGTCAACCTGCGTGACTTCGAAGGTCGCAGCGCCCTGCTGCTGCCGGAGGCCAAGGACAACAACGCCTCGTGCGCCATCGGCCCGTTCCTGCGGCTGTTCGACGAGCAGTTCACGCTCGACGACGCCAGGCAGGTCGAGGTGACGTTGGAGATCACCGGCCAGGACGGCTACCACTCCCGCGGGGTGAACCCGGTGAGCGAGATCAGCCGCGACGTCACCGAGCTGATCCGGCACGCCTGCGGCCGCCACCACCAGTACCCCGACGGCTTCGTGCTGTTCACCGGCACGATGTTCGTCCCGACCGACGACCGCGACGAGCCGGGCAAAGGGTTCACCCACAAGAAGGGCGACGTGGTGTGCATTTCCTCGCCCCGGCTGGGCAGCCTGGTGAACGTGGTGACCTACGCCGAGCAGGCACCCGAGTGGACGTTCGGGATCCGCGCCCTGATGACCAACCTCGCGGCGCGCGGGCTGCTGCGGGGTGGCGCCGAGGAGACGGAAGCAGTGGCATGACCAAGATCGTCGTCACCGACCACAAGTTCCACGGCACCGAGCACGAGGAAGCGCTCGCCCGCCGGTTCGCCGCCGACTTCTCGGTGCACCAGTGCACCACCGAGGACGAGACCGAGGCGGCCGTGGCAGGCGCGAACGTCGTCTTCGTCAACTTCGCCCCCATCACCGCGCGGGTCCTCCGCGCCATGGCTCCCGGTGCCACGGTGATCCGCTACGGAGTCGGCTACGACAACGTCGACGTGGCGGCTGCGCGGGACCTCGGGGTGTCCGTGGCCAATGTGCCCGACTACGGCAGCGACACGGTCGCCGACCACACGGTCGCCCTGCTGCTGGCGCTGTTGCGGAAGCTGCCCGCCTACGACCGCCGGGTCCGCCAGGACGGCTGGTGCGCCCCCGGAGACCTCGGCCCGCTTCCCGGGTTGTCCGAGACCACCGTGGGCCTGGTCGGCATCGGGCGCATCGGGATGGCCGTGCACCAGCGGCTTCGCGCTTTCGGGTGCACCGTCTTGGCCTACGACCCGTACGCCCGGACCGACGTCGGCACCGGCGACGGACCGCGGTTGACCGACCTGCCGGACTTGCTGAGCGCATCCCACGCGATCTCTCTGCACGCCCCGCTGACCAGCGAGACCAAGCACATCCTCGACGCGGATGCGTTCGGCAGGATGCGCCGGGGCGCGATCGTGGTGAACACCTCCCGCGGCGGGCTGATCGACCACGACGCATTGGCCGATGCGATAGAATCGGGCCGGATCGCCGCGGCCGGCCTGGACGTGGTCGATCCGGAGCCGCTGCCGCACGAGTCGCGGCTGCGCGCCTTCCCCCAGGTCTTGCTCACGCCGCACGTCGCGTTCTACTCGGATTCCTCGCTCGACAATCTGCAGCGGCTCGCGGCCGAAGAGGGGGCGCGGGCCCTCGCCGGTGAACCGTTGCGGTGCAGAGTGGTATGACCCGAGCGACGTCGAGGAAGGACACGATGGTGAGCCAGGGAATCGATCCACGCACCGGACAACCGGTCGGAGAGCCCATCCCCGACCACACCGCCGAGGACGTGCACGCGTGCGTCGAACGAGCTGCACAGGCTGCCGAGTGGCTGGCCGGCGCCTCCTACACCCGCAGGGCGGGCATGCTGCGCGCACTCGCCACGGCGGTGCGGGATGCCGAGGACGAGCTCGTCGCACTGGCGGATGCGGAGACCGCGCTGGGCAAGCAGCGGCTGGTGGGCGAGCTGGCCCGCACGGCGGCGCAGCTCGACATGTTCGCCGACGTCGTCGAGGAGGGGTCGTTCTGCGAAGCCGTGATCGACCACGCCAACCCCGATGCCGTCCCGCCGCACGGCGACCTGCGCCGGATGCTCGTCCCGCTCGGCCCGGTGGCGGTCTTCGCCGCGAGCAACTTCCCGTTCGCCTTCTCGGTGCTCGGCGGCGACACGGCCAGCGCCCTGGCCGCCGGCTGCCCGGTCGTCGTCAAGGCGCATCCCAGTCACCCCGGGTTGTCGAACCGGGTGGCGGAGATCGCTTCCCAGGCGTTGGCCCGCACCGGCGTGCCCGCCGACGTCCTGCAAGTCGTGCACGGATACGAGGCCGGACGACGACTGGTGACCCATCCGGCGATCACTGCGGTCGGCTTCACCGGGTCGACGACGGGTGGCCGGGCCCTGTTCGACCTGGCCAGTCGACGCCCCGACCCCATTCCGTTCTACGGCGAGCTGGGCAGCATCAACCCGGTGGTCGTCACCGAGGCGGCTCTGGCGGCGCGGCGGGAGGACATCGCAGCCGGGCTGGTCGGTTCGTTCACGCTGGGCAGCGGGCAGTTCTGCACCAAGCCCGGGCTGGTGTTCGCCCCGGACGACGAAGCCTTCCGTAAGGCCGTGGCGGACCACGCCCGGTCGGCGCAGCTCGTCCCGATGCTGGACGCCAAGATCCACTCGGCCTTCCAGGACGGGCTCGCGGCTTTGTGCGAGGTCCCGGGTGTGACACCGGTGTTGGGCCCGGAGCGCGTGGAAGGCGCGGGTTATCAGGTGCGTCCGACCGTGTTGGCCGTCGACGTGGAGACGTTCCGGGCCCATGCCGCGAAGCTCACCGAGGAGTGCTTCGGCCCGGTCACGCTGCTGGTGTCCTATCGCGACGCCGCGGGCCTGAAGTCCGCGCTCGACCTTTTGCCGGGCAGCTTGACCGGCTCGCTGCACGCGGAACCGGACGATCCCGCCGCGGCCGGTCTGCTCGGGATCCTGCGAAAGAAGGCAGGGCGGATCATCGTCAACGGCTGGCCGACCGGCGTGGCCGTGACCTGGTCTCAGCACCACGGCGGCCCGTGGCCGGCAACCACCTCGGTGCTGCACACCTCGGTCGGTGCCACGGCCATCCGGCGCTTCCTCCGCCCGGTGGTCTACCAGAACGTGCCGGACGACCTGCTGCCCGCAGAGCTGCAAGAGGCGAACCCGCTGGGCATTCCGCGGCGCGTCGACGGTGCCCTGCAGGCCGGACCCGCGCGGTAGGGCGGCGTCAGCGGTCGGGGACCGTCACCGCTGGAGTGTCCGCTGCCGGACTTGCCGACGTGATGCCGGGCTGCGGCTGGCCGGGATCCCGGCCAGCCGCAGCCACAACCAGATCGGGCGCAGCGAACGCTTGAGGGGATAGCGGCGCAGATCGTCCCGGAAGTCCTTGCGCCGAGGCGAGCGAACCCATGCCGGTTCACGGCCGATCGGCGCCCGATGCCACGTCGCCTCGCCCCTGGTGGCCTCGGCGTCCGCCTGCCACGTGCCGGCACCTTCCGCGTCGAAGGTCAACACCCACTCGAACCCGGCCCCACGGCCGGGGCGGTAGCCGGCCGCCCGCAGCCGTCGCAGCGCGTCGACCTCGGGAAAGCCGGTCAGCTCCGTGTCGGCCACCTCGACGACCGGATCACCGAACGGATCGGGTGGGCCCAGTGTGCTGGCCCTGACCACCACCTCTTCATGACTGCCCACTGCCCGGTAGACGAGCCGGCAGCTCAGCCATGCGGGCGGCAACTGGGGGACGACGGCGTCGGCCACACGATCGACCAGCGCGGCCTGCTCCTCCGCGGCGAGCGGCCGGGCGTGAGGGCCGTACTTCCTCGAGTACTTCTCCTCGATCTCCCAGGGGTGGCGTTGTTTGTGGACGCGGAAGCGGACGAAGAAGCGGAACTCGAAGACGAACTTCTCGTCGGTGTTCTCCAGGTGAATGGGCGCGTGCTCGGCCAGCCACGCCCCGACCGCGTTGTCGCGGCCGAGCAGGCGGGCGGCGACGTGCTGCAGCACGGTGTCACAGGCCAGGACCACGAGCACGTAGAGCACGAACGCCACCGCCGTGCACGGCACGGCCAGCAGCCCCGAGCCAGTCCAGTCCCGGAAGAAGGCGTGGAAGCCGGTGGGGATGTCCCATCCGACGACCTTGACGAGTTCGACGAGCAGCCCGCCGTATCCGGCGATGGCCACCCGCGTCGCGACGCCGGCCAGCCATCGGAGCAGCTTCCGGCCGCGCAGGAACGACCAGTCCACCGCAAAACCGGCGACCCACCTGGCGAACTTCATGATCACCGACAGCAGAGCGTAGCTCCCGGCCGCCACGGCGACCGCGGGCCGGAAATCCGTGGTCGTGACACTGACCGTGAACAAGAACGTCGTGAACGACGCCAGCGCCACCTGGGTCGTCCACGTGGCGTAGATCAGGCCCCAGCCGACGATGCGCGCCAGGCGCGAACGTTTCCGCCTGTCCCCGCCGGGTGCCCGGAGCTGGGTCCAGGACACCGCGAGCCAGAAGACCAGCATCACGACGCCTGCGGCGAGCGCCAGCTCGTGTCGCGTGTCCGGGGACGCGTCGCTGAACGCGGCCACCATGTTGAGCACGAAGACGGCCAGCAGGCAGCCGATCGGCACGATCAGCACCAGGGCAGCCAGGATCACGCGCGCAGCGACCCGCGCGACCGCCGAGATCATGATCGGAGGCTATCCCCGGTGGCCGACGGAGAAGATCGCTTTCGCCGCTCGGTCAGCCGAATGCCGCAGTCGTTCGGCGCGGATCAGAACGCGTCCAGCTTGCCGCGCGTTTCCTCCTCGCTCGGCGCGTTCTGGCCGGGCTCGTCCTCGTCGTCGCCGGAAACGAGGTCGATGCCTTTGCGGATGCCCCCGGTCACCACCTTGATGGCCGACGATGCGGCGCCTGCGCCACCGTCGTCGAGCGCGATACCGGTGCCGTCGTCGGTGAGTTCGCCGGTGAACACGCTCTTGCGCACAGGTTCCCGGGAACGTTCGACCCCGATGAGGTTGCCGTCGTCGTCGTAGCGCTCTCGGTAGACGTCGCGCTGGTAGCCCTTGCGGAAGCCGTCGTCGACCAGCTCTTTGGTCTGCTTGTCCCCTTCGCCGACGGAGTCGGTCTCGACGTAGGTGCCCTTCAGATCCCCCAGGGACGGGCCGTTGATCTTGCCGTCGGCGTATTTCCTGGCCCCCTTGAAACCGGCCTTGACCACCGACTCGCCGACGGTCTTGCCGATCTTGCCGGCAACCTCCGTGGCCGCCTCGCCGATCAGCCGGCCCGCGACCTTGCCGAACATCTTGCCGAAGGCCTTGCCGGCAAGGTCGCCGAGGAACTTCTCCACCTTGGCCATGAACTTGGCGATCCGGCCGAGGATCCTGGTGAGCTTCTCGACATATTTCATGATCTTGGGGAAGGTGATCGCCAGTTTGGCCATCACTTCCGCCATGCCTTCGGCGATCGACGCACCGAACGTCACCACGCTTGCGGCCAGCCGCGGCACCATGATTTTGATCGCTTCCGCCACGAAGTCGGAAATCAGCGATTTGACGACCGTTTCGACTGTCTCCATGAGCAAGGCCGAGCTCTGCAGCACCTCGGCGACCCGGACCGAGGCCGCGCTGACGCCGTTGATGCCGTCGGCGAACTCGGCCAGCGCCTTCTTGCCTGCCTCGGAGGCGTCGCCTGTCCACTCCTTGAGGCGATCGTCGGAGACCTCGCACAGGTTCTTGCCCATGTCCTCCAGGCCCTTGGCGATCCCGACGAAGTTCTCCGCGCCCTTTTTGAGTGCCGGCCCGTCACCGGTGACGAAGTGCAATGCGTCCTGCAGCGGGGTCACCACGGCCAGCAGCATGTCCAAACCGTTTCCGACCAGCCACGCGATCGGGTCCGACGCGAAGCTGGTGATGTCCCCGACCGCGCTTGCCACGAAATCCGTGGTGTCGAGGACGACGTTGGCGGCTGCGGTGGCGACGTCGCCGACGCCGGCCTGCCCTTGCATCAGGTCCGCGACCGAGGTCGCCAACCCGGCGGTGCTCTTGGCCATCGCGAGCCGTTCCGACCCGAGCGGTTCGGCCTTGACGATGTTCTCGGCGTACTCCTGCACAGTCGGATCGGTCGACTTCAGCTTGACGTTCTCGGTGGCGTCTTCGACCTCGGCCATCAGTCATCCCCCAGGCGCTCGGCGATCGACTTGAACGCGCCGGCGATCTCGTCGTCGGTTTCCGTGTAGACACGTGCCGCCGCGGAGAACTTCTCCCCGGCCTGCCTGCAGCCCTCCTGCATCTGGTCGAGCAAGCCCTTCAGCGAGCCGAGCATGTTGGTGTAGCCCTGTTTGGTGAACAGCCCGACCGCGCCCCACGATTCATTGCTGACGTCGGCCTTGTCGACCAGTTCCATGAACTTCCCCGCCTGCTCGGTGTACTGCGGCAGGTCCTTGGTGGCGAAGTTCTTCATGACCTCGGCGTCGACGACGAAACCGGCCCCCTCCATGGCGGTCCTCCCAGTGTTGTGCCATCCCGCCAGCATCGTACGAGATCGGCATGAAGATCGTTGGTTGTCGCCGAATTGGTTTGCACAGGTGAACCGACGGGTATTTCCGGCGCACGTCCAGCTCGTGGCGCTTGCGTGAAATGTCTCAAATCGCGACGGATTCCTGCTCGTCCTCGTCAGTCGATTCGCTGCGCCGGAGCTGAACGAAGTGACCGGATTCGTTCGCGCGGTATACGTCAGCGGCGTCCACGTACATGCCGACAACGCGGAGCTGACCTGCCGCCTTTGCGGCCGCGACCACGGGATTGCGGTTCACATGCTCCAGTTGGTGCAGGACGTTGCGCAGGGCCAGGCGGTCGGCCGGGTCGGCTGGAAGCGCACCGTCGAGGGTGGGGTGTTCTCCGCCGGCCGGAGGCGGGGCATGCTCGTTCCGGGCCCGCATGGCACGGCAGCCGGAGTGCCCGCACACCACGATCTTCCGCACGTGGAGGACACGCACGGCGAACTCGATCGACGCGACGACGGAACCGGCGGGCCCGGTACGAGCGGTAGGCACGGTGTTGCCCTCGGTGCGTACGGTGACGATGTCACCCGCTGGGGCGGGCGGGTGCAGATTCGGCAGCACCGGTGCATCCGTGCACGCAATGACCAGAGCGCCGGAGCGGGACATCGCCTGTGGCAGCCCGGGCCCGGTGATCGTCCTCTGGCCGCGCTGCCGCGGCGCAAGGGCATGCAGCCATGCCCGGAAACCTCCTGAAGTGTGGACCGGCGCCCCTTTCCGGCCGAACCATGTGTGACCGACTTCGATGACGTTCACCCGGCCGCCCGCACGCTCGTGGCCGTGTTTCCAGGTGGACAGGTACTCGAACGCGGCATGGTCCACGTAGTCGGCGACGAGTTCGATCGTCACCACCGACCCTGCCTGCACTGAGCCGAGAACGCGCGACAAGCGCGGCACGGCCAGCGCGGTCACGGCTCCCTCGATGCTGACCCGCCATCGTCCGGGCCCGGTCTCCTCGCCATGGATCCGGGCCCTCACCCTGCGGTGCAGCGTCAGCAGCAGCGACACGGCGATCCCGGTCAGCACGCCGACGAGCAGGTCGAGCACGACGACGCTGATCAAGGTCACCGCGTAGACCGGCAGGTCCCCGTGCGCACGCACCGTTCCGATGTGGTGGGGTGCGACGAGCTTGGCACCCACGTGCACCAGCAGCCCGGCCAGCACCGCCAGCGGGATCTGTTCGAGCAGGCCGGCCAGCAGCGCCACGAACAGCAGGATCCAGACGCCGTGCAGGATGGCGGAGGCCCTGGTGCGCGCCCCGGCCGCCACGTTCGCCGAGCTCCGCACGATCACGCCGGTGACCGGCAGGCCGCCGCACGCACCCGAGGTCATGTTCGCCAGGCCCTGCCCGACGAGTTCCCGGTTCAGCTTGGCCCGGGGACCGGAGTGCAGCCGATCGACGGCGACCGCCGACAGCAGCGACTCGACGCTGGCGATGAGCGCGACGGTCAGCGCGGCCATGAGCACCTGGGGCCAGCCTCGCTGCGGGAGTTCGGGAACGAGATCCAGGGAGAGCAGCCCTCCGGCTACGTCGACCCGGCTGACGTCGGCCGAAGTCAGCGCGGCGACGACCGTAGTCGCCGTCACCGCGACGAGCGGGCCGGGAACGTGACGCAACGGCGCAGGGACGCGTGACCACACCAGCAGCACGGCGATGGTGCCCACACCGAGCAGGACCGCGGTGTCGTGGTGCCCGGCCAGTTGGCCGGGCAGGTCGGCGATGTTGGCCAACGCCGAGCTCTGCGGGCTGCCGCCCAGCACGATGTGCAGCTGGCTGAGCACGATCGTCACCCCGATCCCGGCGAGCATTCCGTGCACGATCGCCGGGGAGATGGCCAGGGCGGCCGTGGCGACCCGGCTGAGGCCGAGAGCGATCTGGATCGCCCCGGCGATCACGGTGATCAAGCAGGTGACCGCCCACCCGAACTGGTCGATGGTTTCCGCCATGACCACCGTCAGGCCGGCCGCGGGACCGCTGACCTGCAGTGGCGATCCGCCCGCTGCGCCTGCCACCACTCCCCCGGCGATCGCGGCGATCAATCCGGCGGCGATGGGCGCGCCGGAGGCCAGGGCGATGCCG
The DNA here is from genome assembly GCF_000427905.1 of Thermocrispum agreste DSM 44070. GTDB lineage: Bacteria > Actinomycetota > Actinomycetes > Mycobacteriales > Pseudonocardiaceae > Thermocrispum > Thermocrispum agreste. The sequence goes on from NZ_ATYX01000009.1 coordinate 34,366, forward strand.
AGCGACAGGGGCACGGCGACCAGGAAGACCACCAAGGAGGCCAGGACGTCGTGCCGGGCGATCGTGCCTGCGACGGTGCTCAGCGCACGGTCACCGGACGTGCCGGGCCGAGCGGTTCGCCGTCGGTCGCGCGTCGCTGTTGGGGCCACCAGGTCCTCCGTCCCGCTGAGATCCGTCTTCCGAGCCGACAGCGACGGCGACTCTTCTCTTGTCCTTCCAGGAAAGCATGACCGATGTTGATCATGGTGAGGGCAGCGGCCCGGTGACGGCCGGAAGGACACAAGATCGTCACATGACGCAGGGCCTGGCGGCCCGCGTGCACGGAATGAGGTGGCCCGATTCTCACCCCGCAGCGGTACGTCACCGCCCGGCCCGTCACGGATCGTCACGAATCTCGGTCGATGCACCACCATCGGTGAAAATCACGTGACGATCCGGTCAGATTCGCTCGCTTCCGGTTCGGCGCCGCCACCGCGCTCGCCGAGCCAGCTGGCCGCGAAGGACGCCAGGTCGGCCACGGCGACGTACTGCTGGTCCTGGTCGCGGCGCTTGCTCTCCCGGATCAGCTTCTCCAGCGCCGCACGGGCGCGACGTAGGCGCGAGTCCAGCTCGCTTCGCGCAGCTTGGAGTCTGCGTTCGTAGCCGACGATCTCGGCGGCATGCTCCCGCTCGATGCGGCGTACTTCGTCGCGGTGCTCTTCAGCGAGCTGCTTCATGGACGCCGTGGCGGATGCCGTCGCCGCAGCGATCTCTTTGGCGGCTTGTGATCGGGCCTCGGCGATCCGGGCGTCGGCCGCGGCCCGCGCGCGGTCTCGCTCCTCGACGGCGGAATCGGCGCGCTGTCGTTCCTGCTCGGCGCTGCGCTGCGCGTCAGCGAGCTGCCGGCGCAACGCTTCCACGGTCGCCTGGCAGGCGGCCAGCTCCGCCTGGGTTTGCGCCAGCCGCTCGCGGTCGCGTTCGGCGGCTTGTTCCGCCCGTTCTGCCCGGCCGGCGTGCTGCTCCGCGGCCGACTGAGCGCGAGCCGCCTCCGCTTCCGCCTGCCGTTGGCGTCGTTCGGCCTCCTGCGCGCGGCGCTCGGCTCGCTCTCGCTGCTTCTCGGCCTCCCGCTGCGCTTGCTGTGCCGCCTCGGCTCGTTCCTCGGCCTCGCGCCGCAACCGGGCGTCGGCTTCGGCACGGCCGAGAGCGTCCCGTTCGGCGGCCTCTGCGGCCTCGGCTCGGGCAAGCGCGGCCTTGACGGTCTCGTCCAGGCGGACTCGCACGCCGTGGAGCGTGTCGGTGAGGCCGGCGATCGCACCCTCGGGGCCGAGCAGTTGCTGCACGGTGGTCACCTGCTCGGTGAGCAGATCCAGGTCGGCGTTCGGGACGGCTTCGGCGCCGAACACCTGCCGTACCTTCTCCAGGGCCGGCCCCAGCTCCGCGCAGGTGATGCCGTACTCGGCCTCGAACCGGCCAGTGCCGTCGGCGCAGTACTTCCGCGGCCGCGAGCGCCCCTTCTGTTCCGGCAGCACCTGCTGGCAGCACTGACAGCGGTTGACCGGCCGAGCACCGCCTCCGCCGGAGGCCTCGTGCGCATCGGGGGTGCTGGTCACATCGCCTGCATCCCGGCCTCCGGATGCACCGACCGCACCAACCACACCCGGCGCGTCTGCTGGGCGTGCGCCGCCAATGCCGGCCGCTCCGGTCTCCCCGGCCGACGCTGTCGCCTCACCCGACGCTGTCGCGTCGCCCACGCTCGCATCACTCCTGCTGTTCGCGTGCTGCGCTCCGTTCTCGTTCGACATCTCGTTCCTGCCTGTGTTTTGCCTGCTCCTGCCTGGCCGCCGGACCGCGCCGTCCGGCGCGGCAGATCCAACGCCGTTCCTCCGTTACACGTCATCCTACTTGATCTAGTTTTGTAGTTGATTGCTACTATCTCTAAATTAAGTCTGATAGGTAACAGGAAAGGGAGGGGTGAGAATGACTGTTCTCACCCCTCCTTCTGGCGCGGGAAAAAGACGGATCCCCCTCCGACCGGCACCCGGAGCTCTGCAGGGGCACCACGGGCTCTGTAAGGGGGCACCAGGGAGCTCTGTAGGGGACGCCACGGAAGCAGGAAGCGGCGCGGCGTGGGACCGGGAGACGCGGAAGCAACCACGTGGGACCGGAGGGCGCAGGTGCAACCGAGTGGGACTGAAGGGCGCAGGAGCAACGAGAAGCGTTCGTCAGGCGCCGCGACATTCGCGACGTAGGCGACGTAGGCACCGTCGGGAATGCGAGCGCAGCAAGCTCACGAAGTCGTGCGCCCGTTGATCAATGGATTGCCGCCGCGGGCTGTCCGTGACGTAAGGTCAAGATCGAGAGCCATCGTCCGTGGAGATGGAGACGTCCTCGTGACCGCGCTGGGCCCCCAGACGACCGACCGCAGCCATGTCCGCCGTTGACCTCACCAGCCCCGGATCCGGGTTGGCCGGGCTCGGCCCGGCCGACGGCGGCGACATGCGCGACATCGCCGCGGCCGTCGACCTCCTCCCCGCCCTGCCGCCGCCGGACCCGAGCGACCGCTACCACGTCCGCACCCTGACGGTGCTGTGGCTAGTCAGGCTGAGCGAGACCAGCCGCCGCAGCTACTACCAGGCACTGGCGGACTGGCTGGCCTGGTGCGACCGCCACGGCGTCGACCCGCTCGCCGCGCGCCGCGCGGACCGCGATGCCTGGCAGGCGGGCATGACCTCCCGCAAGGTCGGCCCAGGCAACGTCGTCTCCACGATCCCGGCGTCACCGGCGACCGTCGCGAAGCGCCTGGCCGTCGTGTCCAGCTGGTACGCCTACCTGGCCGAGAACGACATCGACGTGCGCAACCCCGCGGCGGGCGGCAGCAGGCCCAAGCCCCCGGCACGGTCGCGCCTGCCCGCACTGTCCGCCGACGAAATGTGCGGCTTCATCGACTGGCTGATCCGCCGCGCCGAACGGCTCGGCACCGAAGCGGCCTGGCGGGACGCCGCGCACCTTCACTTGCTGTTCGCCACCGGCCTGCGGGTCACGGCCAGCTGCACGGCCGAGTTCAAGGACATCCGCTTCGAGTCCGGCTACTGCGTGCTCTACTACCGCAAGAAGTCCCGTACCGCCGACGACTGGGACTTCGTGCCCTTGTCCGAGCACCTTCTGCAAACGCTCACCCGCTACTGGACGCTGCGCGCTCGCCGGGAAAGCGCCGAACGAGGCAAGCTCGTCACCGTCCAGGACCTCGAAGGCCCGCTCTTCGTCTCCACGCCCCATCCGCACCAGCCGGAGCGCACCGGCGGCGCGCCGCTGAATCAGAAGCACGTGCAGCGGCGGCTGCGCACGCTTGCCAGGCAAGCCGGACTGAGGTGCGCGGCGACCATCACGCCGCACTCCACCCGGCGCACGGCGGCCACCGTCGCGCTCGCCAACGGAGCCACCCTCGCCCAGGTGCAAGACCTGCTCGGACACGCCGATCCGAGAACGACGCGCCAGGGATACGACGCGTCCATTCACCGGCTGGAAACGAGCGCGGTCTGGACGATCGCAGACGTCACGGCCAACGGAGCCCCGGCACGAAAGCCGACTCCGCCCACCGCCGCGCGCTGACCGCAGAGGCACCCGGCACTCCGGACTCCCACCCGGGATCGCGCAGCCCACCGGCTTCCGCCCGGTGATGCACCCCTTCGGATCCCCACCTGGCCGCGCAGCCCACCTGACTCCCACCACGGATTCACACAGCCCACCGGACTCCTACCTGGTTCACCCAGCACAGCCGGTCCTCGCCCAGCGTTCACACAGCACAGCCGACCCCACCCGGGCGCACGCCTCAGCCATGGCCGGTGCCGTCCGGGCTTGTCGGTGCCAGTCGGTGCCAGTCGGTGCCGCCGAGTGCGTGTGACCGTGCTTGTCACCATCCGGCCGCCCATCGATGCTGTGGGCGTGCTCGAGCACGTTCTCGTCCTGCTGGCCGGAATCGCGGCAGGTGCCCTGAACGCCATCGGCGGCGGTGGCACCTTCGTGGCGCTGCCCGCCCTCGTCGCTTTCGGCCTGCCGCCCGTGACCGCCAACGCCGTTTCCCGGGTCGCGCTGGTGCCCGGGGCCATCACCAGCGCGTGGGTCTACCGCCACGACCTGGTCTCGCTCGGCACCACGTCCACCAGAACCGTCACGATCGTCAGCGTGCTCGGCAGCGGTGTCGGCGCCGCCCTGCTGCTCGTACTGCCCTCGTCGATGTTCGACGCCGCCGTGCCCTGGCTGCTCGCCTTCGCCACCGTCGTGCTGGCCTTCGGGCGGCGACTGTCCCAGGCGCTCAGCGCGGCGCTGAACCGAACCGTGGCCATGAGCCCGCGCGCCGTCCTGGTCGGGCAGTTCGTCGTGGCCGCTTACGGTGGCTACTTCGGTGGCGCGGTCGGAATTCTGATGGTGAGCCTGTGGAGCGTCGGCCTCGGCCTCGATCCCGCGGTCAGCAACCCCATGCGCGTCACCCAGCTCGCCGCCATCTTCCTCAGCGCAAGCGTGCTGTTCCTCGTCGCCTCGGATGCGCTCGACGCGTCGACGATCCTGGTGGTGATGCTGGCCGGTGCGATAGCGGGCGGCTTCCTCGGCGCCCAACTGGCACGGCGCCTGCCCGCCTGGCTGCTGCGTGCGGCACTACTGGCAACCGCCGTCACCACGACAGTGCTCTATTTCCTGCGCGGATGACATTTCCTGCGCGGATGACGTGCAGGTCAGCGCCAGATCGTCACGTACACCGGCGGTTTGAAGCGCGACGGCGGCACGCCACTGCTCGGCGACTTCATCACGTGCATCGCGCTCGGTGTGCTCAGGAAGTGCCGCAGCGAGTTCGCCGCGGCCGACCGCCGATCTGCCGGCAGAGTGCTGACATGCCAGCACACCGGCATCGGTGTCGCGGGCGTGGGCACGACGGCAAGCTCCTGCCTGCGCAGCTCCGCCGCCACCAGGTGCTCCAGCGCCACCGTGACGCCCGCACCGCGAGCTGCCGCCGACCACGCCGCGGTCTGATTCGGGAAGACCTGGACCGCCGCGTCCGGCACGTTGAGGGCACGCAACAGCCGGCTCGTGTCCGTCTGTGGATCGGCTCCCGCCGGGTCCACCAGCCACTGCCAGTGCGATGGCGGCCCCTCGTATCGATGGCGTGGTGAGCCCACGACCACCAACTTGCTCTGGAAGATCGGCACGCTGTCGATCTCCTGCCCCGGTTCGCTGTCCAGGCGCGGCCCGATCGCCACGTCGGCCAGCCGGTTGGTGATCAGCACCGGCATTTCCGACACCTGCGCCAAGCCCGCCGTCGCCTCGATCCGGCCAGCCAATCGCTTCCCGAAGGCCTCGAACAGCGGGTTGGCGACGAACTCGGCGAACTCGCTGGTCACCGCGACCTGCAGGCGCTCGGGTGCGCCGTTGGCGCGCCGCACCGCCGCCTCGGCCTCGGCGCCGAGCGCGACCATCTGGGACGCGATCGGCAGCAGCTGCCGCCCGCCCGGCGTCAGGGTCATGCCGCCGGCCCGTTTGATCAACAGCTTGTCCCCGTGGTGCTGCCGCAGCGCCGCCAGCGCCTGCGACACCGCAGGCTCGCTCACCCCCAACGCCTTGGCGGCGTTGGTGACCGATCCGAGCCTGGCGACGAGTACGAACGCGTTGAGCTGGGCTAGGGTCACATCACTACATTCATCGTGATGCTGATCACAAATCAAGCCTACTTAATCGAACCCTTAATTCACCACGTCGAAAAGCCCCGACCGGGCTAGCTTGGGATCCAGCGGCCCCGCGACCCCGCAACGAAGGGGAGGCAGTCATGGCGGACGGCAGGCAGCACGCGGACGAGGCGGTCGAAGTGCTGCGCGACATCTGGCGGGCCCAAGGGCAGAACGTCGCCGAGGTGTTCGCCGAGTCGGGTGGCAAGTCGTGCAAGCGGATGGCCGCCGTCGGGTACGCGGAACTCGCCGGTGACACCGACGACCCGGTCGGAGCGTGGAAGGCGCGACTGGCCAGGGAGGGCAAGCTGCGCCCCGGCGGCTCGCTGCGTGAGCTGGTCCTCGGATCCGGCGACCCACCCGGACCGGCCGGCACCGGCACCCACCACCGGGCCGGTCACCACCCCGGTCAGCGGGCCGACGAGCAGGACCACCACGACTCCCACCACCACGCCCACGGCACGGAACACCACCAGCCCCACGGCAAGGAGCGTGCATGGACTACCCGCAGACCGTCGGCGAGCTGACCGACGCACTTCGCCGGACCGGGTATCTCGCCGACCGCGGGTTGTCGACCGCGTTGCTGGTCGGCATGTCCTTGCACCGTCCCGTGCTGCTGGAAGGCGAGGTCGGGGTCGGCAAGACCGAGGTGGCCAAGGCACTGGCCGCCACGTACGGCAAGCAGTTGATCCGCCTGCAGTGCTACGAGGGCATCGACACCAACCAGGCCCTCTACGAGTGGGACTACACCCGCCAGCTGCTGCACATCCGCGCGTTGTCCGAGCACCAGCTCGCCGACTCCGCAGCGGTGCGCGCGCTGTTCGGCCCCGAGTTCCTGCTCGAGCGGCCGCTGCTGGCGGCGGTGCGGGCCGGGTCGAACGCGGTGTTGCTGATCGACGAGATCGACCGCGCCGACGACGAGTTCGAAGCCTTCCTGCTCGAGGTGCTGTCGGACTTCCAGATCAGCATCCCCGAGATCGGCACGGTCACCGCCGGCGACCCACCGCTGGTCGTCCTCACCTCCAACCGCACCCGCGACCTGCACGACGCCCTCAAGCGCCGCTGCCTCTACCACTGGATCGGCTACCCGAGCCCGGAGCGCGAGACGGAGATCGTGCTGGCCAGGCAGCCGGAGATCCCCGGGACCCTGGCGAAGAAGGTGGTCGCGGCCGTCCAGCGCCTGCGCACGATGGACCTGGTCAAGCCGCCGGGGGTGGCGGAGACGATCGACTGGGCCCGCACCCTGTCGTTCCTCGGCGCCGAAGATTTGACCGAGGACCTGGCTGCCGACACGCTCGGCGCCGTGGTCAAGGACCGGGACGATCTGGACCTGGTCCGGCGAACACTCCGGGAAGTCACCTCCGGTGGGTAAGGCACCGTTCGTGGCCGCCTTGGTCGGCTTCGCCAGGGCGCTCCGAGACGCAGGCGTCACCGTCGGAACCGGTGACGTCCTGACCTACTGCGCGGCCATGGATCCGCTTGATCCGACCGACGTGGCGGACTTGTACTGGGGCGGCCGGACGACGCTGATCCGCCGGCACGCGGATCTGAAAACCTACGACGAGGTTTTCGCGCGCTACTTCCTCGGCGAAGACCTCAACGCTCCGGACGTGCTGCTGCGCATCCACTCCCCTGCGCAGACCTTCGGCGTGCTCAACGTTCCGCAGACCGAGCCAGACGAACCGATCGAGGAGCGCGAGGAACAGACGTCGCTCGGGCTGACCGCCTCCGACGTGGACATCCTCAAGGCGAAGGCATTCGCCGCGTGCACGGAGGACGAACGGGCGGCGCTGCGCAGGATCATGACCCGCATCCGGCTCACTCCCCCACGACGGCTGACCCGCCGCACCCGCCCGGCACCGCGCGGACGCAGGCCGGACCTTCCCCGGACCGTGCGCAACTCCCTGCGCACCGGCGGCGACCCGCTCCGCCTGCGCTGGCGGGCACGCCGCCACCGGCTCCGGCCACTGGTGCTCTTTCTGGACGTGTCCGGCTCGATGGCTGACTACTCCCGCGCGCTCATGCAGTTCGCCTACTCGACCCGGCGCGCGGCCGCCAAGGTCGAGGTGTTCTGCTTCGGCTCCCGGCTCACCCGGATCACCAGGGAACTCGAGGGCCGGGACCCGGACGCGGCCCTGGACAAGGCGTCCAGAGCCGTCGTCGACTGGGACGGCGGCACGCGCATCGGCGAATCGCTGCACGCATTCCTCCGCCGCTGGGGCCGCCGCGGCGTGACCCGAGGCGCGGTGGTCGTCATCTGCTCGGACGGCCTGGACCGTGGTGACCCGGAGCTGCTGGACACCGCGCTGGAACGGCTCAGCCGACAGTGCCACCGGCTGGTGTGGGTCAACCCGCATCTGGGCGACGATCCTGGCTTCCGTGCCCAGTCGCTGGGCATGATGGTGGCCGCGCCCCATGTCGACCGGATGCTGCCGGGTCACGACCTCCGCAGTCTCGAACGACTCGCGGCACTGCTGCCCGACCTGCGGTAGGAGGCACGATGATCCGTCTGGGCTCGGCCGCTGGATACGTCTTCGACGGCCCCCGTCTGCTGGCCGGCTGGTCTCCACCGAAGGAGCCGGGCGTGTACGCCGTGGTGTATCAGCCCGACCCCGGGCGCAAGCGGTACGCGGTGATCTACGTCGGTGAGTCGGACGACCTCTCCCAGGAAGGGTTCCCGTTCCGGCACCCCGCCGCACACCGCTGGGTGGAACGTGCCGGGTCGAAGTGGAAGCTGTCGATCTGCACGTTCCACGCCCCGGGCTGCACCGCCGCACACCGCGCGGAGATCGTCCGGGAACTCGTGGCCCACTACCGTCCGCGCTGCAACGTCGAGCGATACGAACGCGCCTGGAAAGACCACTGGATCGGGGCATATGAGGCTCCGACCACCACCGGTCCGCTGACCGAGCAGGGGCCGGAGCCCCGCACGCCCTAGCGCAGCGCGCCGCGGGACGTCGACCGGGCGGACGACACGACCCCCAGGGCGGCCGCCAGTGTGCATCCGCCTTCCCGACGAAACCGATTTTCACCGCGCGTGAGCGCTGCGCTGGTCCCCGACGCCGGAGGGCCCCGACCTTCGTGGCCATCCGGGAACGCGGGCGATTTCAGCGCGCGGCGACCACGTCGTCCGCAGGCGTGTAACCGACCGTCTCGTGCAGCCGCGTCCGGCGTACGCCCGAGGCCGGGCGGTTGACCGGCGGCTGCACGCTCGGGTCGACGGTCTGCGCCGTGGTGCCTGCCACGACACCTTCGGCCATCCCGTACAGCAGCGGGAGGGCACCGGCCACCACGCCGCCGGTGCGGTTGATGTGCTCCACCCCCGGGCCGATCAGCTTCGCGTGCCCGTGGATGGTCCGCACGGTCTCGGCGGCCTGTTCCAGATTGCCCGCGATGCGGGACAGCAGCGAGCCGGCCCAGAAGAGGTAGAACGCCAGCCCGGCGACGAGTAGCACGATGTCGACGACGGTCAGCAAGACGAGCAGGCTCATGACTTCACCTCCCCGAGGACGCGGCCGAGGAACAGGTGGTGCTGCAGGCCTTCGGCCAGCACCGCGTCCACCCGGGTCGCGGTTTCCGGAATCAGGGTCGTGTTCGCCGTGTTGCCGGCCGCGGCCGTCAGCGTCTCACCGACCGTCACCACGTTCCGGTCGATGACCTTCACCAGGTAGATCAGCAGGCTGAGCAGCGCGGCGACGGCCAGCACCACCACGAAGCCGGCGATGATCGCGATCCACCACAGCGTCTCGTCGGTACCCGTCATGACTCAACCCCCCAACCTGGCCCGGCCACGGGCGAGGCCTGCGACGATCACCTCGGCGTGATCGATGGTGGTGCGCAGCTGCTCGAGTGCGGCGGTGTTGTGCACCGCTCGCTGCAGCGGCTTGTTCAGTTCCTCGGCTTGCTGCCCGATCCGGCGGGCCAGCAGCAGGATGGGTGTGACCAGCGCGACGACGGCCAGCACCACGATCCCGCCGATGACGAAGCCGACGACCCAGCCGGTCACGTCGGTGTCGGCGGCTTGTGCGAGCGCGGTCATCTCACACCCCCTCGCAGAAGTCGCGTACCGGCTTGAGGTTGGCGTTCACCGAGGTCAGCACGCCGGGCACGGTCTCGGTGCGTTCGGCGATCGACTCGGCGCCGGCGTGGATGACGGCCAGCCGTTTGCGCACGTAGTTCAGATGCATGATGACCCGCAGCAATGCGACGGCGGTGAGTCCGATGATCAGCGCGGCGATGATCAGCGTGACCCAGGCGGCGGCAGGCATGATTCCTCCTCAGCCCAACAGCGTCCCGACGCTGCCCGCGTAGCGGACCGCGCCCACGGACACGTTCTCGATCGTTCGGTCGGTCTCGGCCAGCGCGTCCGGCACGCCGGCCAGTTCGTCGTCGAGCGCCCCGGCGGCCACCGCGATGTCGTCCACCGCGGCGCGGATCCGCTCCACCGCGGCGAGCACCCGGTTGAGCAGCGCGATCACCACCGGCAGCACCACGACTGCCAGCACCACGTTGCCGATCCACCACCACGTCATGGTTCTGCCTCCTCAGCTCGGGCTGCCCTGGTACGGCAGGAAGAACCGGGCGAAGACACGTTTCAGCGCCAACATCGCGGCCTGGAACCCGATACGGAATCCCCTGGCCGGCCGCGGGGCGGCGTGTGCGGGCGATTCGCCGCGCTCCTTGCGGCGGATCGCGTCCTGCAGATTCGCCGCGAAGTCGCGCATCAGCACCGACGAGACGTCCGAGATCATGCCCCGGCCGTATTGCGCCGCCGCGCCCGTGACCTGCAGATCCTGGGTGACGTCGACCCGGGTGCCGGTCCCCTGTCTGGACAGCACCGCGGTGACCTTCATGCTCGCCTCGCCGCGGCCCCGTTGTTCCGAGCCTGCCGCGTCGACCACGATCCGCTTGGCCGCCTCGTCCCGTTCGGCGATGGCCGCCTTGCCTTCGAACCGCAGCGACACCGGGCCCATGCGCACGCTGACCCGCCCGAGGTAGTTCTCGTCGCCGAGGTCCTCGGTGATCTCCGCGCCGGGCAGGCACGCCGCGACGCTGGGCACGTCGTCGAAGAAGCGCCAGACCTTCTCCACCGGCTGCGCGACGTCGAAGTGATTGGCAATCAGCATCGGGCCTCCTCCGGCTGATCCGACACATAGGACGCGGGATCCCGGCTGAACGCGCGACGACAACCGGGACAGCAGAAGTAGTAGGTGTGGCCCTGGTACTCGAACGGCCTCCCCGACTCGTCGGCGGTCACCGTCATGCCACACACCGGGTCCACCGCCTCGGCGGGTTGCCCGACCGCGGGCAGTCCGCTCGCCGGCAGCTCGCCTGCTGCCCGCAGCTGCACCAGTTCGGCCAGCACGCACACGGCGATCTCCCGGTGCGAGACGTGGCCGAGGTCCAATCCGGCGGGGACCCGCACCATGTCCAGGCGCTCCTTGGCAACGCCGCGGTCGGCGAGGTAGCCGAGCACCGCCTTGCCACGCTTGCGGGATCCCACCAGCGCGACGTATCCGGGCTCGGCGGCCAGCGCCTGCTCGACCGCCTCCTCGTCGTGGTGGCCCTGGGTCGCCACCACGACCAGGGCGTTGGGCGGCACGTCGGCCGAGGAAAACGCCGCGCCGTCGACCATCGTCGCCCGCCAGCCCAGCGCGGTGACCAGGTCGACGAGGGTGTGCGCCATCGGCGAGCGCCCGACGACCACGACCCGCGGTGCCGGCCGCACCGGCTCGACGAACACCTCGAGCGCGCCCTCGCTCTGGCACGAGATCGGCACCACGGTGGTGCCTTCCCGCACCTCGCCGCCGATCTGGTCGGCGGGCCCGAGCAGCAGGAGGCGGGGCTCGCCGTCGGCGAGGACCTCGCGCGCGTGGCGAACGATGACCGGCTCGGCGCACGCACCGCCGATCCAGCCGTGCACCTCGCCCGAGGCGGTCACGATCGCCCGGTTGCACTCCTTGCCCGACGACGGCCCCTGCCGCCACACCACGGTGGCCAGCGCGAACGCCTCGTCCCGCTGCGCCATCGCCGCAGCCTGTTCCAGCACGCCCCAGCCGGTGTGGTGCTCCATGTCCATCCACCTGCCCGTCCGGCCCGCCGGTTCCGCGGGCCACTCCAGCCGTCAGTCCTCGGTGCGCACCGGCGGCGCACCGGAGACGTCGCGGCGTTTGGTGAGTGCTTCCCACACCCGGTCCGGCAACAGCGGCATGTCGATGTTGCGCACCCCGGTGTGCGAGATCGCGTCCAGCACGGCGTTGACGAAGGCCGCGGGCCCCCCGACGGCGGCACATTCGCCGATGCCCTTGGCGCCGATCGGGTGGTGCGGCGACGGCGTGACGACTTCGCTGTGCAGCTCGAAGCCGGGCGTCTCCCACGCGGTCGGCAGCAGGTAGTCCATGTAGTTCGAGCCGATGCAGTTGCCTTCCGCGTCGTAGGTCTGGAACTGCATGCTCGACATGGCGTAGGCCTCGGTGAGACCGCCCATGATCTGTCCTTCGACGATCATCGGGTTGATGCGCACCCCGCAGTCGTCGACGGCGACCACCTTCAGTACGTCCCACACGCCGGTTTCCGGGTCGACCTCGACGGTGGCGATGTAGACCGCGAACGGCCATGTCATGTTCGGCGGGTCGTAGTAGGCGTGGTGCTCCAGCCCGGGCTCCATGCCGTCCGGCATGTTGCCGTAGGCGGCCATGGCGCATTCCTGGATCGTCACGCCACGCTCGGGCGAGCTGCGCAGGTAGAACCGGCCGAGCTCCCACTCGACGTCCTCTTCCGAAGCCTCCAGCAGGTGCGCGGCGATCGCCCTGGCCTTCGCCCGGATCTTGCGTGCCACCATCGCCGTCGCGGCCCCGGCGACCGGCGTGGACCGTGAGGCGTAGGTGCCCATGCCGAACGGCGCGGTGTCGGTGTCACCGTGCTCGACCACCACGTCGTCGGCGGGGATGCCCAGCTCGTGGCTGACGATCTGGGCGAACGTGGTCTCGTGGCCCTGGCCCTGGGTCTTCGACCCGATGCGCAGCAGCGCCTTGCCGGTCGGGTGGATCCGCAGCTCGGCGGAGTCGAACATCTTGATGCCGAGGATGTCGTACTCCCGGCTGTTGCCTGCGCCGAGCGGCTCGGTCATGGTCGAGATGCCCAGCCCGAGCAGCCTGCCTTTGGCCCGGGCTTCCTCCTGCTGCTTGCGGAAGTTGTCGTAGTCGATGGCCTTCAGGCCGACCTCCAGGCACTTGTGGTACTGGCCGGAGTCGACCAGGAAGCCGAACGGCGTGCGGTGCGGGAACTGGTCGTCACGGACCAGGTTGCGCCTGCGGAACTCCGCCTGGTCCATGCCCAGGTCGTTGGCCGCGGCGTGCATCATCCGTTCCTGGAAGTACATCGCCTCGGTGACCCGGAACGAGCAGCGGTAGGCGACCCCGCCTGGTGCCTTGTTGGTGTAGACGCCGCGCGCCACCAGGTGCGCGTTCGGCACGTTGTAGCAGGCGAACGTGGAGTGCAGCAGGCCGATCTTGAACTTGCTCGGCTGCGCGTCGGCGTAGAAGGCGCCGTGGTCGCTGTCGGCGCGGATGCGGATGCCGAGGATCCTGCCGTCCTTGGACAGGGCCATTTCGCTGTCCAGGTACATGTCCCTGGCGAACCCGGTGGAGATCAGGTTGCCGGTCTTGTCCTCGATCCACTTCACCGGCCGTTCCAGCAGGATGGAGCACAGGATCGCGCACACGTAGCCGGGGTAGACCGGCACCTTGTTGCCGAAGCCGCCGCCGATGTCCGGGGCGACGATACGGATCATGTGCTCGGGCAGCTCGGCGATCATGGCCACGGCGGCGCGCACGATGTGCGGGGCCTGCGTGGTCATGTAGACGGTGAGCTTGCCGGTGGCCCGGTTGAAGTCGGCCACCGCACCGCACGGCTCGATCGGCGACGGGTGCGAGCGCGGGTAGTGCAGCCGCAGCCTGGAGATCACGTCGGCCTGCTCGAACGCGCGGTCGGTTCCCTCCTTGTCGCCGACTTCCCAGGTGTAGATGAGGTTGTCCTGCTGGCCCGCCTTGTCGTCCCGGATGACCGGGGCGCCTTCGGCCATCGCCTGCTCCGGGGTGACCAGGGCGGGCAGCGGCTCGTACTCGACGTCGATCAGCTCGCAGGCGTCCTTGGCGATGTACGGGTCGTCGGCCACCACGCAGGCCACTTCCTGTCCCTGGAAGCGCACCTTGTCGGTGGCCAGCACCGCCTGGGTGTCGTAGGACAGCGTCGGCATCCAGGCCAGGTTGCGGGTGGCGGCCATCTCGCCGGTCAGCACCATGCGCACACCGGGCACTTCCCATGCGCGGCTGGTGTCGATCTTCTTGATCCGGGCGTGCGCCACCGGGCTGCGCAGGATCTCCATGTGCAGCATGCCGGGCAGCACGATGTCGTCGACGTAGTTGCCCTTGCCGCGGATGAACCGGTCGTCCTCGACGCGCTTGCGGCTGGNGCCGAGCCCGCCGATCTTGCGTTCGTCGACCGCCGTCATGCTTGCTCACCCCGCATCTTGCGGCCCGCCCACTGCACCGCCTTGACGATGTTCTGGTAGCCCGTGCAGCGGCACAGGTTTCCGGACAGGGCCCAGCGAATCTCGTCCTCCGACGGGTCCGGGTTCTCCTCGAGCAGGGCCTTGGCGGACATCAGCATCCCCGGGGTGCAGAACCCGCACTGCAGGCCGTGCTCCTCCTTGAAGCCTTCCTGCAGCGGGTGCAGCTCACTGGGCGTGGACAGACCCTCCACGGTCTGCACCTCGGCGCCGTCGGCCTGCACCGCGAGCATCGTGCACGACTTCACCGGGCGCCCGTTCACCAGCACGGTGCAGGCGCCGCAGTTCGTCGTGTCGCAGCCCATGTGGGTGCCGGTCAGGCCGAGCCCCCGGCGCAGCAGGTGCACCAGCAGCAGCCGTGGCTCCACCTCGGCCGTCTTGGTCTCCCCGTTGACCATGACGCGGATCCGGCGGATCGGTACCTCGGCGCCGGTCGCGGATTCTTCGTGCACAACCGTCATCTCATGCCGCCTTTCCCGCGGGGGTGGGTAGGACGCGACGCAGCGCCCTGCTGACGAACGTGCGCACCACGTGGCGCTTGTAGTCCGCGCTGCCTCGGTGGTCCGTCTGGGGATTGGCCGATTCCGCGGCCAGCTCGGCCGCCTCGGCGATGGTCTGTTCGGTCAGCTCACGACCGACGATCGCCTCTTCCGCGGCGGTGGCCCGCTGCCCGAGCGTGCCCACGCCGGTCAGGGCGATGCCTGCGCGGGTGATGCGGCCCTGATCGGTCTCCACCGCGACAGCCGCTCCCGCCGTGGCGAAGTCGCCCACCCGGCGCTCCAGCTTGAAGTAGGCGCCCGCGGGCTGGTGCCGTGGCGGCGGGATCACCGCCTCGACGGCGATCTCGCCCGGCCGCAGCGCGGGCGAGAACGGGCCGAGGACGAACTCCGTCATCGGCACGGTGCGCCTGCCGTCCGGCCCGACGACCACGACCGACGCGTCCAGTGCCAGCAGTACGGCCGACCAGTCCCCCTGCGGGTCGGCGTGGCAGATCGAGCCGACCAGGGTGCCGCGATGCCGCACCACCGGGTCGGCCACCAGCGGCGCCGCGGAGGCGACCACGGGGAAGTTGCCGAGCAGCGTCGACCGTTCCAGGTCGGCGTGCCGACACAGCGCGCCGACGTGCAGCGCGCCGTCCGACCCGGTGCGGTGGTACTCCAGGTCGGGCACGGTGTTCAGGTCGACCAGCAGCGCAGGCGCGGCGAACCGCAGCTTGAGCAGCGGCACCAGGCTCTGCCCGCCGGCCAGCACCTTGGCCTCGTCGCCGTACTCGGCCAGCAGCGCCTGGGCCTGGTCCAGCGAACGGGGCGCCTCGTAGGCGAAGCGGGGCGGGTACATGGATCCTCCTCGGGGCGAAGCCGGGCTACTCGCGCATCCGGTTCTCGTCGGGCGGTTCCGGCACCGCGATCGGCACCGTGTCGTCGGCGGGGTCCGGCCGCGGCTGCTGGTGCGGCGGCCACGGCCCCGGTACCGGCTGGCCTGCGACCTTGAAGAACTCGAGCAGCTGCGGCCAGGCCTGCACGGTCGGGCTGCCGCCCGGTTTCGGTTCCTGCGGTGCGTTGGCGAAGAGTTCGATCAGCCGCGGGTTGCCGCGGCTGTGGCCGTCCGACTCCGTCCGCATGGCTGACACCTCTCGACAGGACGCGCTGGCGTCATGTGGTGGAACCGTGATGATCCACCCCTCGGACGTGCGGCAAAACCGAGTAATAAGGCTTTGGTTAATCACTATCGGGTGATAGCGGCGCGGCAGGTAAGAGATCGCTTAACCGGGCCTTGCCAGCGGGGCATGCGCCGATGAAGATGACCGGCGCCGGCACTGCTCACCAGGCAGCTGGGAGACCCGCATGCAGGTACCCGCGCAGTTCGAATACGAACGAGCCACCAGCGTCGCGCATGCGGTGGATCTGCTGGTCAAGTACAACGGCGCCGGCCGGGTGATCGCAGGCGGGCACAGCCTGATCCCGATGATGAAGCTGCGGCTGGCCAGGCCGGAGGTGCTCATCGACATCAACGAGGTCGGTGAACTGGCCGGAATCGTGCGCGACGGCGACGAACTGCGGATCGGGGCGCTGGTGCGGCACAACGAATTGCTCGATTCGGCCGAGGCGGCGCAGCTGTTTCCGATTCTGGTGGACGCCGAACGGGTGATCGCCGATCCGATCGTGCGGAATCGCGGCACCGTCGGCGGATCGTTGTGCCAGGCCGATCCGTCCGAGGATTTGTCCGCGGCATTCAGCGCGCTGCGCGCTGATGCGGTCATCCAAGGTCCGCAGATTCGGCGCACGGTGCCGATCCGAGACTTCTTCGTCGGCCCGTACGAAACCGTCGTCGGGCCGGACGAGCTGCTGGTCGAGCTGCGCGTGCCGGTGCGGCCGGGCAGCGGCAGCGCATTCGTCAAAGTGAGCAGGCGCGCCGGGGACTGGGCGGTCGGCGCGGTCGGCGCCGCCGTGTGGCTGGCGGGCGACGTGATCACCGAGATCGGGATCGGGTTGTCCGCGCTCGGCGCGCAGAATTTCGTCGCCGTCGAGGCGGAGGACTTCCTGCGCGGGCGAGTGGTGTCGGCGGAGGCGTTCGCCGAGGCCGGGCGCATCGCCGCCGAGCACTGCGATCCACCGGTCGACCAGCGCGGCCCGGCGGACTACAAGCGGCATCTGGCGGCGACGTTGGTGGCGCGCTCGCTGACGCTGGCAAGCCACCGGGCAGGGCGAGAGGTGTGAGGCGTGGACATCACCGTGACGGTCAACGGTCGGCAGTACCGGCGCACCATCGAGCCGCGGGTGCTGCTCGCCTACTTCCTCCGGGACGAGCTGGGCCTGACCGGTACCCACCTGGGCTGCGACACGTCCAACTGCGGGGCGTGCGTGGTGTGGTTGGACGGCCTGCCGGTCAAGTCGTGCACGGTGCTGGCCGCGATGGCCGACGGCAAACAGGTACGCACCGTCGAGTCGCTGGCGCGCAACGGGCAGCTGGATCCGGTGCAGCAAGCGTTCATCGACTGTCACGGGGCCCAGTGCGGATTCTGCACCCCGGGCATGCTGATGACCGCACGCTGGCTGCTGGACCGCGATCCGGATCCTTCCGAGGAGCGGATCCGCGAGGCGATTTCCGGACAGCTGTGTCGCTGCACCGGGTACGAGAACATCGTGCGGGCTATCCGGCGCGCCGCCGAGCTGAGCAACACGGCGGACGACGACGGCTCCTCCGCGGCCCTGGCGGGTGAGCAACGAGACGAGGTGGCGTCGTGACCGCGGACGGCAACGGCTCGGCCTTCGGCTCACGGATCCGCAAAGAGGACGCCCGGTTCGTCCGCGGGCTGGGAAAGTTCGTCGACGACGTGGTTCTGCCCGGCATGCTGCACGGCGCGATGCTGCGCAGCCCGATGGCGCACGCCAGGATCGTGTCGGTCGACGTCAGTGCCGCGTTGGCACACCCCAGAGTGAAGACCGTGATCACCGGGGAGATGCTGGCCGAACGCGGCATGGCCTGGATGCCCACGCTGTCCTACGACCAACAAGCTGTGCTGGCCACCGACAAGGTGCGTTTCCAGGGGCAGGAAGTCGCTTTCGTCGTCGCAGAAGACCGCTACGCCGCGCGCGACGCTCTCGAGCTGATCGACGTCGAGTACGAGCCGCTGCCTGCCGTGGTCGACGCTCACCAGGCGTTGGCGCCGGACGCCCCGGTGATCCGCGACGACCGGCCCGGTCAGCAGGACAACCACATCTTCGACTGGGAATCCGGCGACGCCCAGCGCGTGGCCGAGGTGTTCGCCGAGGCCGACGTGGTGGTCGAGCAGGACATGCTCTATCCGCGGGTGCATCCCGCGCCGCTGGAGACCTGCGGGATCGTGGCCGACATGGACCCGGTCAGCGGCCGCCTGACCGTGTGGTCGACCGCCCAGGCACCGCACGCCCACCGCTCGCTGTACGCGCAACTGACCGGCATTCCGGAGCATCGGATCCGGGTGATCGCCAACGACATCGGCGGTGGCTTCGGCAACAAGGTCGGCGTCTACCCCGGATACGTGTGCGCGATCGTCGCGTCGATGATCACCCAGCAACCGGTCAAGTGGATCGAGGACCGGGCGGAGAACCTGATGAGCACGGCATTCGCCAGGGACTACCACATGCGCGGCGAGATCGCCGCCCGCTCCGACGGCACGATCCTCGGCCTGCGCGTCCGGGTGCTGGCCGACCACGGCGCGTTCAACGCCACCGCGCAGCCGTCCCGCTACCCGGCGGGGTTCTTCGGTGTGTTCACCGGCTCCTACGACCTGCAAGCCGCCCACTGCTCGGTCACCGGCGTC
Organism: Thermocrispum agreste DSM 44070; assembly: GCF_000427905.1. Lineage (GTDB taxonomy): Bacteria > Actinomycetota > Actinomycetes > Mycobacteriales > Pseudonocardiaceae > Thermocrispum > Thermocrispum agreste. The sequence goes on from NZ_ATYX01000009.1 coordinate 52,931, forward strand.
TACACCAACAAGGCGCCCGGCGGGGTGGCCTACTCGTGCTCGTTCCGCGTCACCGAGGCGGTCTACCTGGTCGAGCGCATGGTCGACCTGTTGGCGTGCGAGCTGGACATGGACCCCGCCGAGCTGCGCATGCGCAACCTGATCCGGCCCGAGCAGTTCCCGTACGACACGGCCACCGGGTGGCGGTACGACTCGGGCGACTACCCGCGGGCGCTGGCCAAGCTGCTGGACATGGCCGGCTACCACGACCTGCGCGCCGAGCAGGCGGCCAAGCGTGAGCGCGGCGAGCTGATGGGCATCGGCCTGAGCTTCTTCACCGAGGCGGTCGGCGCCGGGCCACGCAAGCACCTGGACATGTACGGATTCGGCATGGCCGACGGCGCGGAACTGCGTGTCCACCCGTCGGGTACCGCGGTGCTGCGGGTGTCGTGCATGTCGCAAGGCCAGGGGCACGAGACGACGTTCGCGCAGCTGGTGGCCAACGAGCTCGGGATCGGCGTGGACGAGGTGGACGTCGTGCAAGGCGACACCGACCACACGCCGTTCGGGGTGGGCACATACGGATCGCGTTCGATCGCCGTGTCGGGAGCGGCCGCGGTGACCGTGGCGCGGAAGGTGCGGGAACAAGCGCGGTTGATCGCCGCCGCCATGCTGGAAGCCGACCCCGAAGACCTCGAGTGGGGTGACGGACGCTGGTACGTGCGCGGTGTCGAAGGCGCCGGGCACACGCTGGCCGAGATCGCTCGTGCCGCGCACGCCGACATCGACCTTCCCGACGGGGTCGACGGCCAGCTCGCCGCCAGCACCGTCTACAACCCGCCGAACCTCACCTTCCCGTTCGGCGCGTATCTGTGCGTGGTCGATGTCGACCCGGATACCGGACAGGTCACGGTGCGCAGGTTCGTCGCCGTCGACGACTGCGGGGTGCGGATCAACCCGATGATCGTGGACGGCCAGATCCACCGAGGCCTGGCCGACGGCATCGGCATGGCGCTGATGGAGCACATCGCCTTCGACGCCGACGGCAACCATCTGGGCGGCTCGTTCATGGACTACCTGTTGCCCACCGCGCTGGAATGCCCGTCGTGGGAGCTCGGCGAGACCGTCACGCCGTCGCCGCACCACCCGGTCGGGGCGAAAGGCATCGGCGAAGCGGCCACGGTCGGTTCCCCGGCCGCGGTGGTGAACGCCGTGATGGACGCGCTCCGGCCCTGCGGGGTGCGGCACGCCGACATGCCGCTCACGCCCGCCGCGGTGTGGCGGGCGATCCAAGGCCGTGCGCTGCGCAGTGACCTGGCGATCAGGTGAGCGCCGAGCTCGCGTGCGCTATTCGCCGGTGAGGTGGCCGAGCACCGCAGCGGGCCGGAACACGCGCCCCGTCCTGGTTTCCCGGGCATCGGCGAACTCGGCCAGGCGCAGGCCGGCGTTGATCGCCAGCCAGCGCAGCGGTTCGGGTTCCCACTGCGGCCACCGATGACCGACCCAAGGCAGCCGGGCCCGTGCTGAATCCCGCCCGCTGATCAGGTCGGCGAGCGTCCGTCCGGCGAGGTTCGCAGTCGCGACACCGTCACCGACGTATCCCCCGCCCCACGCCAGCCCGGTCGAGCGGTCCAGTCCCACCGACGCCGTCCAGTCGCGCGGAACACCGAGTGGTCCGCCCCACCTGTGCGTCACCGGCGGCCGCGGGCCCAACGCCGGGAACAGATCCACCAGCGTCCGGTCGATCGCGGTGTGGACGCGCGTGTCCTGGCCGAATGCGGGCGCCACCTGCGAGCCGTAGTGATAGGGCGCGCCACGCCCGCCGAATGCCAGCCGGTCGTCCGCGGTCCGCTGGCCGTAGATGATCATGCGACGGAAGTCGGAGAACGTCTCCCGGCGCGCGAGACCGGCATGCGCCCAGAAGGACGCCGGCAACGGCTCGGTCACCGCCATCAGCGAGTACAGCGGGACCAGCAGACGACGGTGACCGGGCAACCCGGCGGTGTAGCCCTCGGTCGCGCGCACGATCACCTCGGCGCGCACGCTGCCCGCTTCCGTCTCGACGCGTCCCGGCTGCAGCCGCAGCACACGAGTCTGTTCGCGAATGGTCACGCCAAGCCGTTCCACCGCGTCGGCCAGGCCGCGCACCAGCTTCCCGGGGTGTATCGCCGCACAGTGCGGTGTGTAGGTCCCGCCGCGCACTCGCGTTGCGTTGCACAGAGCAGACGCCTCCGGCGCTGCCAGCCACGCCAGCCCGGTGCCGAAAGGAGCCTCGGCGTCCACGACCGCTCGTCCGCGCGCTTCTTGCACTGCCGATCGGGCCAGGACCACCGTGCCGCCCTTGGCGTAGTCGCAGTCGACACCTTCTGCCGTCGCGACCCGGCCGATCTCGTCGATCGTGTCCCGCATGGCCGCCACCAGGGCGCTCGCCCGGGCCACGCCGTGCTTGCGCGCGACCGCGGCCGGCGATGCCGGGAAGAGTGCCGAGCACCAGCCGCCGTTGCGTCCGCTGGCCCCGTAGCCGGCCACTTGCGCCTCGAGGACGACGATGCGCAGCCCGGGGTCCGCTGCGGCGAGGTAGTAGGCGGTCCACAGCCCGGTGAATCCGGCGCCGATGACGACGACATCGGCGTCCGTGCTGCCCGGGAGTGCCGCGCGCGGTGTCAGGTCTGCCGTCGACAGCCAGTAGCTGATCGGCCCCTGGCCGCTCACAAGCGGCTCCAGGCCTCCGACAACACCGTCCGGAGGATCTGCTCCATTTCCGCGAAATGCGGTTCCTCGCAGATGAGCGGCGGCGCCAGCTGTACCACCGGATCGCCGCGGTCGTCGGCACGGCAGTACAGGCCGTTCTCGTAGAGCGCCTTCGACAGGAACCCGCGCAGCAGGCTCTCCGACTCGTCCTCGTCGAACGTCTCGCGGGTGTTCTTGTCCTTCACCAGTTCGATGCCGAAGAAGTACCCGTCGCCGCGCACGTCTCCGACGATCGGCAAGTCGTACAACCGCTCCAGATACGAGCGGAACAGGTCGGTGTTGGCTCGTACGTGCGCGTTGAGGTCTTCCCTGGCGAACAGATCGAGGTTCGCCAGGGCAACGGCGGACGCCACCGGGTGCCCGCCGAACGTGGCGCCGTGCGCGAACCAGTTGGTGCCGTGCCGGAACGGCTCGGCCAGCTTCTCGCTCACGATCATCGCGCCGAGCGGCACGTATCCACTGGTCATGCCCTTGGCGCAGGTGATGATGTCGGGCTGGTAGCCGTACCTGATCGCGCCGAAGTACTCGCCGAGCCTGCCGAAGGCGCAGATCACTTCGTCGGACACCAGCAGCACGTCGTGCCGATCGCAGATCTCCCGGACGCGCTGGAAGTATCCCGGCGGCGGCGGGAAGCAGCCACCCGCGTTCTGCACCGGCTCGAGATACACCGCCGCGACCGTCTCCGGCCCTTCGAACTCGATGGCTTCCTCGATGCGGTCGGCCGCCCATCGGCCGAACGCCTCCGCGTCGTCCCCGTCCGGCCCCGCCGTACCCTGCGGGGCCCGGTAGATGTTGGTGTTCGGCACCCGGACGGTACTGGGAACCAGCGGCTCGAACTCCTGTTTCAGGTTCGGCAGGCCGGTGATGGACAGCGCCCCCATCGACGTGCCGTGGTAGGCGATCGCCCGGGAGACGACCTTGTGCTTGCCCGGCCTGCCGATCAGCTTGAAGTACGAGCGCGCCAGCTTCCACGCGCTTTCCACCGCTTCCGACCCGGTGGTGGTGAAGAAGACCTGGTTCAGCTCCCCCGGAGCCAGCGACGCCAGCCGCTCGGACAGCTCCAGGGCCTTCGGGTGCGCGTAGGACCAGATCGGGAAGAAGGCGAGCTCGCGGGCCTGCTTGGCGGCGGCCTCGGCGAGCTCTTCCCGGCCGTGCCCGGCCTGGACGACGAACAATCCGGACAGGCCGTCCAGGTAGCGCCTGCCGTCGGTGTCGTAGATGTAGGCGCCCTCGCCGCGAGCGATCGTCGGGACCGGCTCGTGCGCATACGCCGACATCCGTGTGAAGTGCATCCACAGATTGCCGGACATGCAACGGTTATCGCACAAATCAGGCGCCTTTACAAGAGATATCGAAATCTCACACCCTGATTTGCTACGGATTCCGTGTCAGGCCGTGCCCCAGGTGTAGGTCTGCTTGCGCAGCTTGAGGTAGGTGAACGCCTCGGTGGTGACCACCCCGTCCACCGCGCGGATCCGCTTGATGATCTCCAGCAGGTGGTCGTCGTTGCGGGCCACCACCTCCACGAGCAGGTCGAACGATCCGGCGGTGATCACCACGTAGTCGACCTCGGCGAGCTCGGCCAGCTTGTCCGCGGTCTCCTCCAGGTCTCCGGAGACCCGCACGCCGACCATCGCCTGCCTGGCGAACCCGAGCTGCATCGGGTCGGTCACGGCCACGATCTGCATGATTCCGGCGTCGATCATGCGCTGGACGCGCTGGCGGACCGCCGCTTCGGACAGGCCGACCGCGCGCCCGATGGTGGCGTACGGCCGCCTGCCGTCCTGTTGCAGCTGCTCGATGATCTTCTTGCCCGCCTCGTCGAGCAGGGCGTGCGCACCCTCGTGCACCACCAGCCGGCGCTCCGCCGCCGATCTCGTCATGTCGGCCTCCTTCCCACCCCACAGCATGCCGTATTTCGTTGCGTATCACGACCGTTACAACGGAATCCCTTGTTGGAGTCCATCCATCGTGTCAATATCGTCGTCATGCGGGCCTGGCAACGCTCCGGGATCTCCCCCGAGGCCCCGAGGCGGGCGCGGTGATGTCACTGCTGTCCTCGGGGAGATCCGGCGCGTCCCGCCGAACCGTACTCCGGGGCGCCGCAGCCGCGGGCGCGCTGGCCGCCACCGGCGTGTTCGCCGGCTGCGGCATGCCGGGCACCAGGCGTGATCCGGCCGAATGCCGCGCGCCGGACCGGTCCGGCAGCGATCGCAGGCTGGTAGTGTCCAACTGGCCGCTGTACATCGACGTGTCCGAGGACGACGAGTCGATCCGGCCGACGCTGGAGCTGTTCACCGAGCGCACCGGCATCTCGGTGTCCTACCAGGAGGACATCAACGACAACAACGAGTTCTTCGGCAAGGTGCGCAACCAGCTGTCGGCGTGCCAGCCGATCGACCGCGACATCGTCGTGCTCACCGACTGGATGGCCGCCCGCCTGGTCCGGCTCGGCTGGGTGCAGCCGCTGAATCCCGGCGCGCTGCCGAACGTCACGGCTAACCTGCTCGACTCGCTGCGCGACAGACCTTGGGACAGCGACAACAAGTACGCGGTGCCGTGGCAGACCGGCCTGTCCGGGATCGCCTACAACGGCAACGTCACCTCCGAGGTCCGTTCCATGGACGAGCTGCTCACCCGGCCCGACCTGCGGGGCAAGGTCACCTGCCTGTCGGAGATGCGCGACACGATGGGCCTGCTGCTGCTCGATCAAGGGTCCGACCCGTCGAACTTCACCGAGCAGGAGTTCACCCGGGCGCTCGACAAGCTGCAGGCCGCGGTGGACAACGGGCACGTGCGGCGGTTCACCGGCAACGACTACGCCCAGGAACTGGCCAAGGGAGACATCGCCGCCTGTGTGGCGTGGTCGGGCGACGTCATCCAGCTCAACTTCGAGGACGAGAAGGTGCGGTTCGTGCCGCCGGACGCCGGCGTGATGCTGTGGTCGGACAACATGCAGGTGCCCAACGAGGCGACGCACCAGCGCAACGCCGAGAAGTTCATGAACTTCTACTACGAGCCCGCCGTCGCCGCCGAGCTGGCCGCCTGGGTCAACTACATCTGCCCGGTCAAGGGCGCCCAGGAGGAGATGGCGAAGATCGACCCCGAGCTGGCGGAGAACCCGCTGATCTTCCCGGACGAGCAGGTGCTGGCCGGCTCGAAGGTCTTCATGCCGCTGAACGAGGCGGAGGAACGCCTCTACGAAGAGCAGTTCCAGCAGGTGATCGGAGCGTGACGAACCATGGCGAGCGATCTGGTGCTGAACGACGTCACCAAGCGGTTCGGCACGTTCACCGCGGTCGACGACCTCAGCGTGACCGTGCCGCAGGGCAGCTTCTTCGCGCTGCTGGGCGCTTCCGGCTGCGGGAAGACGACCACCCTGCGCACGGTGGCGGGCCTGGAGGAACCGACGTCGGGATCGATCTGGCTGGGCGAGCAGGAACTGACCGGGCTGCGCCCGTACAAACGCCCGGTCAACACGGTGTTCCAGAACTACGCGCTGTTCCCGCACATGTCGGTGCGGGACAACGTGGCCTTCGGGCTGCGCCGGCGCGGCATGAAGGACGTGGCGGCCCAGGTCGGTGACATGCTCGACCTGGTGCAGCTGGGCGGCTTCGCCGACCGCAAGCCTGCCGAACTGTCCGGTGGCCAGCAGCAACGGGTCGCGCTGGCCAGGGCGCTGGTCAACCAGCCCCAGGTGCTGCTGCTCGACGAACCGCTCGGCGCACTCGATCTGAAGCTGCGCAGGCAGATGCAGATCGAACTCAAGCGCATCCAGACCGAGGTCGGCATCACCTTCCTGCACGTCACGCACGACCAGGAAGAAGCCATGTGGATGGCGGACACCGTCGCGGTGATGAACGCCGGGCGGATCGAGCAACTGGGCCCGCCGACGGAGATCTACGAGTTCCCCGCCTCGCCGTTCGTGTCGAACTTCCTCGGCCAGTCGAACCTGTTCGCGGCGGAAGTGGTCGGCAAGTCCGGCGACGACCTCCAGCTGAGTGCCTACGGCGAACGGTTCGCCGCGCCTGCCGCGCGGGCCCGCGCCACGGCGGGGCACGTCTGGCTCGGCGTGCGCCCGGAGAAGGTCCGGCTCACCGAGCCCGGACAGCAACCCCCGGCCGATCACAACTGGGTGCGCGGTGTGCTCACCGACACCTGCTACGCGGGCGTGAGCACCGAGTACCTGCTGAAGACACCGTGGGGCCAGGAGATGTCGGTGTTCTCGGCGAACCAGTCGGCAGGCGAACCGCTCACCCCCGGCACCGAAGTCGTCGTGCACTGGTACCCGTCGCACTCGTTCGTGCTGCAACGCCCGGACGGGCACGGCGAGCAGCCCGCTCCGCAGTACGCGGCCGATCCGCTGGGCGTGGCACCATGACCGCCCTGATCGGCACGGCTTCGGGTGGTGCCGCCCCAGGCACACCTCCCGAGGCCGCGCCGGTCGCGCGCAACCGTCGCCGCTGGTCGCCGTACCTGCTGCTGTTGCCGGGCGGGCTGTGGCTGCTGCTGTTCTTCGTGCTGCCGTCCGTTCAGCTCGCCGGCACCAGCCTGTACGACAGGTCGGGGAGCCTGGAGACCGGGTACCAGCAGGGCTTCGCCTTCTCCAACTACCTCGACGCGATCCAGGCCTACTGGCCGCACCTGCTGCGGTCCGCCGTCTACGCAGGCATCGCCACGGTGATCTGCCTCGTCATCGGCTATCCGCTGGCCTACGCCATCGCCCAGAAGGCGGGCCGGTGGCGCAACCTCATGCTGGTCTGCGTCATCGCGCCGTTCTTCACCACGTTCCTGGTGCGGACCCTGGCCTGGAAATCGATCCTGTCCGACAACGGCGCCCTGGTCGAATTCCTCCGCGGCCTGCCGCTGATCGGGGACGACTTCCGGCTGCTGGCCACACCGGCCGCGGTGATCTGCGGCCTGGTCTACAACTTCCTGCCGTTCATGGTCCTGCCGCTGTATGCCAGCCTCGAACGGCTCGACGGGCGCCTGCTGGAGGCATCACGCGACCTGTATGCCACTCCGGTGCAGACCTTCCGCAAGGTCACGCTGCCGCTGTCCATGCCGGGCGTCGTCGCAGGCACCCTGCTGACCTTCATCCCGGCCGCGGGCGACTACATCAACGCCGAACTGCTCGGCACCCCGAACCAGTACATGATCGGCAACGTCATCGACTCGTCGTTCTTGGTCCGGCTGGACTACCCGCTCGCGGCGGCGCTGTCGTTCCTGCTGATGGCCACGATCTTGATCATGGTGTTCGCCTACGTCCGCAGGGCGGGCTCCGAGGAGGTGGTCTGAGTGTCCCGCTTCTGGCGCTGGGTCGCCGACCACTGGGTGATGGCCGTGGGCATCCTCGTCCTCGGCTACCTGTTCCTGCCCATCGTGTTCGTCTTCCTGCTGTCGCTGAACCGGCCGACGAACCGCCTCTCCTACGACCTGTCCGACGACTGGACGCTGGACTACTGGCTGCACCCGTTCGGCACCGCCGGGCTGGGCGAGGCGTTGCGGTTGAGCATCGGCATCGCCCTGCTGGCCACGCTCGTGGCGGTCGTCCTCGGCACGCTGATGGCGTTCGCCATGGCGCGCCACCGCTTCCGCGGCCGTGGCGCCGCGAACGTGCTGATCTTCCTGCCGATGGCCACCCCGGAAGTCGTCATGGGCTCCTCGCTGCTCGCGCTGTTCGTCACGCTGCAGGTCCCACTCGGCTTCTGGACCGTGGTCGTCGCGCACATCATGTTCTGCCTGTCGTTCGTGGTGGTGACAGTGAAGGCCCGCCTGGCCGGGCTCGACCCGCACTTGCAGGAAGCCGCCATGGACCTCTACGCCACGGAATGGGCGACCTTTCGCAAGGTGACCCTGCCACTGGTGATGCCGGGCATCGCGGCCGCGGCGCTGCTGTCGCTGTCGCTGTCGTTCGACGACTTCATCATCACCAACTTCAACTCGGGCACCAGCGTCACGTTCCCGATGTTCGTGTGGGGCTCGGCCCAGCGCGGCATCCCGCGCGAGGTGAACGTGGTCGGCACCGCGGTGTTCCTCGTCGCCTTCGTGATCGTCGCGCTGGTCCAGCTGCGGTCGCGTCGGCAAGCCAAAGCACTCAGGGCGGCAGCATGAGAATCCTGATGATCGGCACGGGCAGCGTCGGATCGGCCGTCGCCGCCATCGCCGCACGGCGTTCGTTCTTCGAGGCGTTCGTGGCCGCGGACCACTCCATCGATCGCGCCAAGCACGCGGTGGCGGCGGTGTCCGACGACCGGTTCACCGCCACGACCGTCGACGCCTCCTCCGCCGCCGACGTCGCGCAGCTGTGCCGGGCGCACGACATCACCCACGTGCTGAACGCGGTCGACCCGCGATTCACCATGCCGGTGTTCGACGGCGCGTTGACAGCCGGCGCCGACTACCTCGACATGGCCATGTCGCTGTCCACCCCGCACCCGGAGCAGCCGTACAGTCGCACCGGGGTCAAGCTCGGCGATCACCAGTTCGCCGCAGCGGCGGCCTGGGAGGAGGCGGGACGGCTGGCCCTGGTCGGGATAGGCGTGGAGCCGGGCATGTCGGACGTCTTCGCACGCTACGCCGCCGACCACTTGTTCGCCGCCGTCGACGAGATCGGTGTGCGGGACGGGGCGAATCTGGTGGCGCGGGGACATGCGTTCGCGCCGACGTTCTCCATCTGGACCACCATCGAGGAGTGCCTGAATCCGCCGGTGATCTACGAGCACGAGCGCGGCTGGTACACCACCGAACCGTTCTCCGAACCGGAGGTCTTCGACTTCCCGGAAGGCATCGGTCCCGTCGAGTGCGTCAACGTCGAACACGAGGAAGTCCTGTTGATCCCGCGGTGGGTGCGGGCCAACCGGGTGACGTTCAAGTACGGGCTCGGCAGCGAGTTCATCGACGTGCTGCAGACCCTGCACAAGCTGGGCCTGGACCGCACGACGCCGGTCGACGTCGGCGGTGCCCGGGTGTCGCCGCGTGACGTCGTCGCGGCCTGCCTGCCCGACCCGGCCACGCTCGGCCCGAAAATGACCGGCAAGACGTGCGCGGGCACGTGGGTACGCGGCCAGGACGGCGCGGGCAAGACCAGGGAGACCTACCTCTACCACGTGGTCGACAACGAGTGGTCGATGCGCGAGTACGGCCATCAGGCCGTCGCGTGGCAGACCGCGATCAACCCCGTCGTGGCGCTGGAGTTGCTGACCTCGGGCGCGTGGTCGGATTGCGGCGTGCTCGGCCCCGAGGCGTTCGACCCGGTGCCGTTCCTCGACCTGCTCACCGAGTACGGCTCGCCGTGGGGCGTGCGCTGGGGCTAGCCGTCCAGGTTGTGCATCACGTGCTTGACCCGGGTGTAGTCCTCCAGGCTGTACACCGACAGGTCCTTGCCGTACCCGGAGTGCTTGAAGCCGCCGTGCGGCATCTCCGAGATGAACGGGATGTGGGTGTTGACCCAGACGCAGCCGAAGTCCAGCCGCCGCGTCATCCGCATGGCGCGACCGTGGTCCTTGGTCCACACCGATGCGGACAGACCGTAGTCCACGTCGTTGGCCCAGCGGACCGCCTCGTCCTCGTCACCGAAGCGCTGCACGGTGATGACCGGGCCGAAGATCTCGTTCTGGATCGCCTCGTCGTTTTGCTTCAGGCCGGAAACGACCGTGGGCGCGTAGAAATAGCCCCGCTCCCCCACCCGCGTGCCGCCGGTGTGCACGGTGGCGTGCTCCGGCAGCCGCTCGACGAATCCCGTCACCCGCTGGAGCTGATGGGCGTTGTTCAGTGGCCCGTAGAGCACGTCGCCGTCCGACGGCGGGCCGGTGCGGGTCCCGCGGGCCTGCTCGGCGAGCGCGTCGACCAGGTCGTCGTGACAGCCGGGACCGGCGAGTACCCGGGTCGCGGCGGTGCAGTCCTGGCCGGCGTTGAAGAAGCCGGCGACCGCGATGGCGTCCGCCGCGATGGCGACGTCGGCGTCGTCGAACACCACCACCGGGGCTTTCCCGCCCAGCTCGAGGTGCACCTTCTTCAGGTCCGCGGCCGCTGCCGCGGCGACTTCCCGACCGCCGCGCACCGAGCCGGTGATCGACACCATGCGCGGGATCCGGTGCGCCACCAGCGCTCGTCCGGTGTCCCGGTCACCGCAGATGACGTTGAGGACGCCGGGCGGGAAGAACTCGGCGGCGATCTCGGCCATCAGCAAGGTCGAGACCGGGGTGGTGTCGGACGGCTTGAGCACCACGGTGTTCCCGGCCGCCAGTGCGGGGGCGATCTTCCACACCGCCATCATCAACGGGTAGTTCCACGGCGTGACCTGGGCGCACACCCCGATCGGCTCGCGCCGGACGTAGCTGGTGTGCCCGGCCAGGTACTCGCCTGCCGACCGTCCCTCGAGGATGCGTGCGGCCCCGGCGAAGAACCGGAAATGGTCGACCGCGGGCACCAGCTCCTCCTCGGCGGTCAGCTGCCGCGGTTTGCCCGTGTTGCGGCACTCGGCGTCCAGCAGGTCGTCGGCCCGGGCCTCGAGTGCGTCGGCGAACCGCAGCATCGCCAGCTGCCGCTGCCGTGGCTCGACGTCCCGCCAGGTCTCGAAGGCGTCCGCAGCAGCCCGCGCCGCCCGGTCGACGTCCTCCTGCCCGGACAGCGGGGCGGCGGCGAAGACCTCCCCGGTGCTCGGATCGACCAGATCCGCATAGGCGCCGCCGGCCGGATCGGTGTAGGTGCCCGCGACGAAGTTGCGCAGGATCGTCTTCTCGTTCAATCCGACCAGCTCCCTGACGACTACATTCGTTACATGCCATGATGACCACTGCATCAGTGACATTCAAGCTGCCATGCAACTGAATTCGTCGCCAGCGAGCGCGCCGGTCACGGTCACGCGGTCAGCGGCCTCGCCTTCACAGGCACAGCGGACCTGACCGACCGTCAGACGGCCATGGCCGGCAAGGATCGGCTCACCGGGCAACGCGTGCCGGTCGGCAGCAGCCAACGCGGCCGGGCCGCCCGGCCTTCGCGCGGGCGCACCGGATTGCGCTCACCGCGACTTCGAGCGCCGCCCCCGGAAACAGTCCGGCACCGCTTTACGGAAGCCTGGGGAACCTGGTGAAATCCGGGGTGCGCTTCTGCTTGAACGCCTCACGGCCTTCCTTGGCCTCTTCGGTGCCGTAGAACAGCAGGTTGGCTTCGTGCGCCAGCTGCTGGATGCCGGCGTAGCCGTCCTCGTGCGCGTGGAAGCTCATCTTGGCCATGCGTAGCGCCCGCGGGGACAGCGCCAGCATCTCCCGGCACCACTTCAGCGTTTCCTCCTCCAGCCGTTCCAGCGGCACGACGGCGTTGACCAGCCCCATCTGCAGGGCCTGCTCGGCGTCGTACTGGCGGCAGAGGAACCAGATCTCCTTGGCCTTCTTCGGGCCGACCAGGTCGCGCAGGATGCTCGCGCCGTAGCCGCCGTCGAACGAGCCGACCTTCGGCCCGACCTGCCCGAAGATCGCGTTGTCGGCCGCGATGGTCAAATCGCACACCAGATGCAGCACGTGGCCACCGCCGATGGCGTACCCGGCGACCATCGCCACGATGGGTTTCGGGCAGCGGCGCATCGCCACGTGCAGGTCCGTGACGTGGAAGCGCCCGGTCGACTGCTCGTCCAGCTTGTATCCGCTGTCGCCCCGCACCCGCTGGTCACCGCCGGAACAGAACGCCCGCCCACCGGCGCCGGTGAGAATGATGACTCCGATCGACTCGTCCTCCCGAGCCAGGGTCAATGCCCGGTCGATCTCGATCAGCGTCTGCGGCCGGAACGCATTGTGCACCTCCGGCCGGTCAATGGTGATCTTCGCGATCCCGTCGTCGGTGGTCTCGTAGCGAATGTCCTCCCACTCACCGCGGGAACGCCACGTGCTGTCATCGGTCATGGCACGATCATCGTCCCTGGCCACTGTCACCCGACAGGTGGCCTGGCCATCGCACGCGGCGCGGCCCGCTGCGGCCGGTGCCGGGCATCGAACCACCCAGGTCAGCGTGCCGAGCCGCGGCGCGGGTGCCCGCCGGCTCGGCAGTGTCCTCGGTCACCCGTCAGTGCTCGGCGAGCGTGATGCAGGCCAGGCGATCCCCCGCCTTGCCCGCTTCGCCCTCACCGGTATGCGTGTGATGCTCGTGGATCACCACCGAGCCAGGGCGGCGATCCCCCAGAGTGAACGTCACCGATGCTTCCTGCTCCGCCTCCCCCTCGTCGTCGGTGGTGAAGTCGAGCCAGATCTCGTTCTCCGGGTTGGCGTACTTCGGGTCGACCGAGGGCTGCTTTGGGTCCTCCTCGTGCTGGAAATGCGGGCCCGCGTCGTCACCCGTGGGTCCGCACTCCTTCACGTGGACGTGCGCGCCGTACTCACGGTTCGGCAGCAGGCCGGAGACTTCGAGCTCCACCCGCACACCCGAGCTGTCGGCGGTCAGCGTGACTTCCGCTTCGGCACCGGAGGGCACCAGCTTCTTGTCATAGCGGATCGCGCTGGCTTGCGTGCCCGGCCGGTAGTCGGTGAACTCGCCCTCGCCGTGCAAGGTTGTGAGCTTGGCGGAGTCCTGGCGCTGCGACGGCTCCGACGCCGCGTCCGGTGCCTCCTCACCGCATGCGGAGAGCACCGCCACCAAGGCGGTGCCTGTCAATAGCGCGTTGATCTTCCTCACGGGTGGCGTTCTACCCGATCTCCGACGTCCTTCTCCATCACGTCTCACCCGTTCACTCGGCAAACCCGGCCTCGACACCACTATCGAGTGAATGACCCGGCCGGTCAGCGTTGATCGGTGCGCCCGCCGTTGGAGACCGCCACGATCGTCCCCTGGGCCAGGGCGACCAGCCGTTCCTCCGGGTCGGCCGCACCCTCGTCCACCCGGGAGAAGATCGAACAGCGGCACACCGCCTGGCGCAGCGTCGACAGCGCGGCCTCGGCCCTGGCGACGAGATAGTCCCCGGTGGCCGGCTTGGCGTAGTTGATCTTGAGCTCGGCGGTCAGCGCGTCGGTCCGCAGCGCCAGCCCACCGGCGAACGTGAGGGCGTTGTCGGCCAGATAGCTGATGAGCCCGCCGTGCGCGAAGCCGTGCTGTTGTTTGAACTCGGGTCGCATCCGCAGGCCGATGGTGACCTGCCCCGGTCCGACGTCGACGAGTTCGGCACCGAGGAACCTGGTGAACGGCTGCGCGTCGAAGACCGACTGCGCGAAGCGCCAGAGCTGATCCGTGGTCAGGGCCATACCCCTCATGGTGACCGAAATCGGTCACATGGTGATCATTCCGCACGCAATCGGATCAGCGACGACGCCTGGACGCGCACTCAGGCGGTCTTTCAGCGCAAGGCGACCGTCAGCAGGACGGCGACGTCGGTCAGCGCCTGCAGGCCGTGTCGCTGCGGAGGGATCGCGACCAGCTCCCCCGCCTGAAGCGTCCACTCCTCGCCCGCGGTGTGCAGCCGGGCCCGGCCGGTGAGGACCTGCAGCGTGGCGGCCGGGGGCGAGTCGTGCTCGGCCATCGCGGTGCCCTCACGCAGCGCGATCACGGTTGCTCGCTGCGCTGCCCCGGTGACGATCGTGCGGGCGGCCCGTCCGGCATGGTTCTCCGCGGCTTCGGCGAGCAGTGCATCGGCTAGCTGCTGGAGGTCGACCGTGTTCGCACTCATCGCCTGCACCCCGTTCCACCGGGTCCGACCAGGTCGAACCGCCTTCCGCGACAACTGCAGGCTACTCGGCGCCGGTCTCACCGAGAAAGTCGCGGATCAGCGCGGCGATCGCCCTGGGCCGCTCGTAGATCATGTTGTGGCTGGCCGGGACGTGCTTCACACGTAGCCCGGGGTTGGCCTGCCGGGCGGCCGCGAGATCCCGATCGACACCGCGACGGTGCGCATCGAGCAAGTCGGCGAATCGTTCCGCTCCCGGCATCGGCCGCGTCGCCGTGCAGACCAAGGCGGGAGACTTCACCGCGGCAAGCACCGGGAAGATGTCGAGTTCCCGCAGCTGAACACGGAATGCGCGGACGATTTCCGCAGCGGGCCGTACGTATCGCGAGCCGTCGTGCTCGACGACATTGCGTGCGAGCTCTGCGACGGCCGCGTCACCACCGAGCTGCCGGTACTGCTCCCGCAGAGACGCATACCGATCGTCGTCGACCGCCCCGGCCTCGGCCTTCTCCCGCGCGGCGAAGACGGCACTCAGCTCGGCACGCTGACGCCGGATCACCTCCGGGTCTCCACCGACGTAGTTCGGCAAGCCGGTCTCCACCGGCCGGAGGCCGTCGAGGTTCACCAGCGCGCGGCACTCTGGATGCTGCTCCGCCCACATCGTCGCGACGAAGCCGCCGAGCGAGTGACCGACGACGACCGGCCGGGGCAAGCCCAGGTGCTCCACCACCCGCCGCACGTCGCCCACCAGCGCGTCCCAGCGCCACGCACCGTCGCCCGACCGGCCGTGCCCTCGCAGGTCCATGGCGAACACGCGACACCGGTCGGTCAGCAGCGGCGCGAATCCGGCCCAATGGAATCCGGCCCAATGAAGACAATTGCCACCGAACCCGTGCAGCAGTACCACCGCGGGCCCGTCCGGGCGTCCGCCGAAGTCAGCGACGACGAGTTCCGGCGTTCCGGGGACGGTCAGCTCGTCGATCACGTCACCCTCCTACTTGACGAGTCCTGTCAAGCGCCCTGACCTTATGATTACTTGACAAACTGCGTCAAGTACACGGAGGTCGTCGGTGGCCCTCGAGGACGAACTTCGCGACCAGCTCGTCACGCTGGTGAACGCGCGCTGCATCGATCCGCTGGAAGTCCTGCTCCAGGACACCGAGACGCTGGCACCCATCCGCTCACTGGTGCACGCTCGAGCCGAGGCATGGGCGCGCGACATGGTGCACGCACGCGACGACACCGCGGTCGACCTGATCATGCGACTGGTCGCCACCCTCTATCCCAGCGACGAACCCTTCGACCCTCCGGCCAGCTGGTGGCGCACACCCATGGGGCAGGTCACCGCATGGCGCGTCGGCCACCCGACTGCCGAGCGCGTCTCCTACCCCGTTGCGGGCGCCATGCTGGGGATCAGCCGCCAGGGCGTGCACGACCTGATCCGGCGCGGCAAGCTCGTCCGCCATCCCGACGGCGGAGTCACGCCCGGCTCCATCCGCGACCGCCTCCGCCGTACACGGAAACAGGTAAGCGGAATAGCCGCGCAGCAACCGGGGAACCCGAGGAGCGAGCCGGCGGGCACCGCCATCGGCGAGGGCAGAACGGATCATCGACCGGGCAACCGGCGAGGATCGCCGGCCGATGCGCGACGCGCCGCGGACCCACGTTGAAGGTCAAACAGTACGAGTGTACTGTTTGAGGTGCCGGGCACGACCCGAGTTGGCCTCCCCGGCACCGGTGCGCAAGACTCGCACCACCCGAACGCACCTACCCGCCACGCAGAATTCGCAACGGAGATCGCCCGTGAGCACCGAGAACCCTGTGACCCCGTCCAGCATCGACAGCTTCGGCGCCCGTGACACCCTCCGGGTCGGCGAGAATTCCTACGAGATCTTCCGCCTGGACAAGGTCGAGGGGTCGGAGCGACTTCCGTACAGCCTGAAGATCCTGCTGGAAGCCCTGCTGCGCACCGAGGACGGCGCGAACATCACCGCCGACCACATTCGCGCGCTGGGCACCTGGGACCCCAAGGCCGAGCCGTCGGTGGAGATCCAGTTCACCCCGGCCCGGGTGATCATGCAGGACTTCACCGGCGTGCCGTGCGTGGTCGACCTGGCCACGATGCGCGAGGCGGTGGCCGAGCTGGGCGGCGACCCGGACAAGGTCAACCCGCTCGCCCCCGCCGAACTGGTCATCGACCACTCGGTGATCATCGACGTGTTCGGCCGCCCGGACGCGTTCGAGCGCAACGTCGAGATCGAGTACGAGCGCAACCGCGAGCGCTACCAGTTCCTGCGCTGGGGCCAGAACGCCTTCGACGAGTTCAAGGTCGTCCCGCCGGGCACCGGCATCGTGCACCAGGTCAACATCGAGTACCTGGCCCGCGTGGTGATGGCCCGCAACGGCCAGGCCTACCCCGACTCGTGCGTGGGCACCGACTCGCACACCACGATGGTCAACGGTCTCGGCGTGCTCGGCTGGGGCGTCGGCGGGATCGAGGCGGAAGCCGCCATGCTCGGCCAGCCGGTCTCCATGCTCATCCCGCGCGTGGTCGGCTTCAAGCTCACCGGTGAGATCCCGTCCGGCGTGACCGCCACCGACGTGGTGCTGACCATCACCCAGATGCTGCGCAAGCACGGCGTGGTGGGCAAGTTCGTCGAGTTCTACGGCGAGAGCGTCAGCGAGGTGCCACTGGCCAACCGGGCCACGATCGGCAACATGAGCCCGGAGTTCGGCTCCACCGCGGCGATCTTCCCGATCGACGACGAAACCCTCCGGTACCTGAGGCTGACCGGCCGCTCCGACGAGCAAGTGGCGCTGGTCGAGGCCTACGCCAAGGAGCAGGGCCTGTGGCACGACCCGAACCGGGAGCCGGAGTACTCCGAGTACATCGAGCTGGACCTGTCCACCGTGGTGCCGTCCATCGCCGGCCCGAAGCGGCCGCAGGACCGCATCGAGCTGAGTCAGGCCAAGACGGCGTTCCGCACCGCGCTGCGCGACTACGTCGGTGACGGCGCGGCGACCCCGCACACGTCGATGGACGAGGCATCCGAGGAGTCGTTCCCGGCCAGCGACCCGATCGCGCCGTCCACCGCCAACGACGACGCCGAGGCGCCGAAGGTGCTGTCGGCGGCCAACGGCGCCACCGGCCGGATCTCCAAGCCGGTGAAGGTGGTCTCCGAGGAGCGGGGCGAGTTCGAGCTCGACCACGGCGCCGTGGTGATCGCGTCCATCACCTCGTGCACCAACACCTCGAACCCGTCGGTCATGCTCGGCGCGGCGCTGCTGGCCCGCAACGCGGTGCAGAAGGGCCTGTCGGTCAAGCCGTGGGTGAAGACGTCGATGGCGCCCGGCTCGCAGGTGGTCAGCGACTACTACGAGAAGGCCGGCCTGTGGCCGTACCTGGAGAAGCTCGGATTCCACCTGGTCGGCTACGGCTGCACCACCTGCATCGGCAACTCCGGCCCGCTGCCCGAGGAGATCTCCGCGGCGATCCAGGAGCACGACCTGTCGGTGGTGTCGGTGCTGTCCGGCAACCGCAACTTCGAGGGCCGGATCAACCCCGACGTGAAGATGAACTACCTGGCCTCGCCGCCGCTGGTGATCGCCTACGCACTGGCCGGCACGATGGACTTCGACTTCGAGAACCAGCCGCTGGGGGTCGACGACGACGGCAACGAGGTCTACCTGCGGGACATCTGGCCGAGCCCGCAGGAGATCCAGCAGACCATCGACTCGTCGATCACCAAGGAGATGTTCACCAAGGACTACGCCGACGTGTTCGACGGCGGTGAGCGCTGGAAGTCGTTGCCGACTCCGACCGGCAAGACGTTCTCCTGGGACCCGGAGTCCACCTACGTGCGCAAGCCCCCGTATTTCGAGGGCATGACGCTGGAGCCGGAGCCGGTGCAGGACATCACCGGCGCCCGGGTGCTGGTCAAGCTGGGCGACTCGGTGACCACCGACCACATCTCCCCGGCCGGTGCCATCAAGCAGGACTCGCCCGCCGGGCGCTACCTGATGGAGCACGGCATCGAGCGCAAGGACTTCAACTCCTACGGCTCGCGGCGCGGCAACCACGAGGTGATGATCCGCGGCACGTTCGCCAACATCCGGCTGCGCAACCTGCTGCTGGACCCGAGCGGCAACGGCCCGCAGGGCGGCTACACGCTCGACTTCACCCAGGAGGGTCACCCGCAGACGTTCATCTACGACGCCGCCCAGAACTACGCCAAGCAGAACATCCCGCTGGTGGTGCTCGGCGGCAAGGAATACGGCTCCGGGTCGTCGCGCGACTGGGCGGCCAAGGGCACCCGGCTGCTCGGCGTGCGGGCGGTCATCTGCGAGTCGTTCGAGCGGATCCACCGGTCGAACCTGATCGGCATGGGTGTCGTCCCGCTGCAGTTCCCGGAGGGCGAGTCGGCCGACTCGCTCGGCCTGGACGGCACCGAGGTCTACGACATCACGGGCCTGACCGAGCTGAACGAGGGCAGGACCCCGCGGACGGTGCACGTGACCGCCACCAAGGAGTCCGGCGAGAAGGTCGAGTTCGACGCCGTGGTGCGGATCGACACGCCCGGCGAGGCCGACTACTACCGCAACGGCGGCATCCTGCAGTACGTGCTGCGGAAGATGATCCGGAACTGACTGTCCGATCCCTGACCGGCTCGCCGGTGCCCACTGGCTGGGCGCCGGCGAGCTTTTTCTCTGCCCGGATCGCGCCGCCGGAGCGCGACTCCCCATCGCGCGTGTCACACGTAAGAGTGAAGTTCTCCGGGTGCTCGGGGGTCTCCCAGCGCCCGGCCGAGGGTCGCTGCGATCGCCGGTCAGGCACCGGTGTGTCACTCATCAGTGTCCTGACCTGCACGGATTGCACACAGCAGACTGGCCAGGTTGTCCCTTTTTGTTCTGCGTGTCCGGATCATCCCGCGCAGGGGCCCCTCATATGATCCGGTTCCGTCCGTGACCTTCAGCCGTTTGCGACGTTTGTTCCTTACGAGAGGGCTCGACGGACATCACCGGAGACGTGGTCCCCGCCCGGTGATCCACCGACAACCGCATCACTACGAAGGAACCGATGGCCAAGCACGCGTCTGCTCGCACCAAGACGGCACGTCCGACGTCGCTGCGCGCCAACCTGCTGTCCGCGCTGGCCGGCGTCCTGGTCGTCGTCGTGGGTGTCGTCGGGATCATGTGGCTGTCCACCCCGCCCGACTCCCCTGCCGAAGCCCCGTCGCTGCCGGTGGCGGCCGACGCCGAGAAGCCGTCCCCGGCGCCCAAGCCCAGCAAGCAGGCAGGCACGGCCAAGCCGGCCGCGCTGATCGAGTCGACCACGCACACCCGGTTGACCGGCACCATGCCGGACCCGGACCCGCAGGCCAGGACCGAGGGCATCATCGTGCACCCGCGCTCGATGATCACCATCCACCAGCGGCCGAACGGCAAGCCCATCGGCAAGATCGGGCCCAAGCAGATCGGCGACACCTGGCTGCCGGTGATCGGCGAGCGCAACGGCTGGGTGCACGTGCTGCTGCCGTCCAAGCCCAACGGCTCCACCGGGTGGCTGCGCGCGAACCAGGTGGAACGCGCCTACACCCCCTACCTGATCGCCGTGCATCTGAAGTCGATGCGGCTGGAGCTGCTGGAAGCCGACAAGCCGGGCAAGCGCCCGGAGGTGATCGGCCAGTGGGACATCGGCATCGGTGCGCCGGCGACCCCGACCCCGACCGGCCGGACGTTCCTGCTGGGCTCCATGGTCGACCCCAGCCAGAACTACTCGCCGGTGATCCTGCCGCTGGGCACCCACAGCGACACACTCGACACGTTCGGCGGCGGGCCAGGCACGGTGGCGATCCACACCTGGCCAACCGACGACGTCATCGGAACCGCGACCAGCCACGGCTGTATCCGTGTGCCACAGGACGCGTTGCGCAAGCTCCAGGAAGTTCCACTCGGCACCCTCGTGCTGGTGGACGAGCAATGATCGAAAAGGAGAAGGAATCCATGAAACGACGCGCGATCGCCGCTGCCGGCGCCGCTGCCGTTGGGGCGGCCGCCGCGGTCGTAGCCCTCGTGGCCGGTACGACCGTCGGTTTCGCCGAGACCAGCACATCGTCGGCCTACGGCGTCGCCGCCGAGGGCGTCCTCGAGATCGAGCCGATCCCCTACGTGGAGTCCTCCGACGGATCGACCAAGACCGATTCGCTCGTCGAGCTGCCCGAGAACCCACTGCTGAACGTGGCGGTCGCCAAGGTCTCCGCGGGTGACGGCCAGGCGTCGGTGAAGCTGGCGGACGTCAGCGTGCTGCCTGCAAATGTCCAGCTGCCGAAGAACCTCAAGGACCTGCAGAAGGCCGTCGACCAGCTTCGCGGGTTGCTGGCCAAGCCGTGCGACGCATCGAAGCCCAAGTTGCCGGAGAAGCTGCCGAAGAACCCGCTGACCGACCTGGTCGTCGAGCTCACCAAGAAGCTCGACCCGAAGCCGCTCTGCGACGTGATCAAGGGCAGGCTGTCCGTGCTGGAGCTCGGTCTGGTCGAGGTCTACTGCGACGGCGACCAGGGCGGCCTGAAGATCGCCGACGTGAAGCTGCTCGGCCACAAGATCGAGCTGCCGGAGGCGCCGGAGAACGTCGGCCTGCCGGAGAACCCGTTGCTGCAGCTGACCATCAACAAGCAGGTGGCTGACGACGAGGACGGCTCGTTCAGCGTGACCGGCCTCGAGCTCAACCTGCTGGACGGCACCCAGGTGATCAAGCTCGGCAACGCCACGTGCGGGGTCACCGATGTCGACGACGGCGACGAGGACGACCAGACCCCGCCGACCGCGACCAAGCCGGCCCCGGTGACCACCAAGCTTCCGGTGACCGGCTGACCGCTCACTCCACCACACCTCGCAGGCCCGCCCACCGCACCGGTGGGTGGGCCTGCTGCATCTCTGCGGTGGACGGCGCCGAATCCGGGCATACTGCCGCCTATGGATTCGCTCTGGGGGATGTGCTGCTCGACGATGTCCGCTGATCCGGAACCGCTCCGGGAGTCGGACCACGGCGGAGCTGCGGCATGACGTCCGACGAGACGTCCACCCGATGCGCGGACGGCTTTGCGGGTGACGAATCCACCCGTCAGGTCGGCCTGCTGGACCTGATGCGGCTGCTCCGCCCGTACCGGGGTACTACCGTCGTCGCCGCACTGTTGGCGCTCACCGCGTCCGCTCTGGGCCTGGCTCAGCCGATGCTGGCCGGAGCGGTCATCGACGGTGTGCGCGCCGGACAGCCGGTCAGCGGGTTCGCGCTGGCACTCGCCGCCCTGTTCGTCGCGCAAATCCTTCTCGACACGACCGGCCGTTACCTGCTGGAGCGCATCGGCGAAGACGTCGGGCTCGGCCTGCGGCGGCGACTCGTGCACAGGTTGCTGCGCATCCGCATCGACGTGCTCGACCGGCACCGGATCGGGGACTTGATCTCCCGAGCGGGCAACGACACCACCGTACTCCGCGACACCGCCACCCGCACCGTGGTCGACATCGTCATCGGTGCGGCCACGGTGTGCGGCGCGACGGTGCTGATGCTGCTCCTCGACCCCGTCGTGTTCATGGTGGTCGTGATCGTGTTCGTCGTCGCGGCCGGTGGAGTGGGGCTGGTCCTCGACCGCATCCGGCAGGCCGGGGAGCAAGCCCAGAACGCCGTGGGCACGTTCGCCGCCGACCTCGAACGCGGCCTGTCCGCATTGCGGACCATTCGCATCCACCGCGCCGAGGACGCCGAGACGGACCGGATCGGGCGGTCGGCGCAGAAAGCGTACGCGGCCGGGATCCGCGGCGCCCGGCTGAGCGCGACGGCCACCCCGGCCGCGCAGCTGGCCGCGACCGGGTCGTTTTTGGTGGTCCTGGTGATCGGTGGTACGCGCGTCGCGTCCGGCGACCTGCCCTTGGGCGACCTCGTCGCCCTGCTGCTGTACGCCGTCTACCTGGTCGTTCCCTTGGGCACCATGCTCGAGGGCATCACCGTCGCCAAACGCGCGCTCGGCGCGTTGCAGCGTGTCGACGATGCGCTCCACCTGCCGACCGAACCGGTCGAGCCCGCGGTACCGGCCATCACCCGGATTGCCGACTCGGCCGCCCCGCCCCCCGCAGTGCTGCGATTCGACGACGTCCACTTCTCCTACGACGGGCGCCCGGCCCTGCGCGGAATCAGCTTCGCGCTGCCGCCCGGCAGTCGCACGGCCGTCGTCGGCCCGTCCGGCGCGGGCAAGTCCACGATCCTGGCGTTGATCTGCCGGTTCCGCGACCCCGACAGCGGACGGATCGAGTTCCTCGGCAGGCCGGCCACCGAACTCACCCGCGCCCAATGCCGGGCCATGACCGGGCTGGTCGAACAGGACGCCCCGGTGCTGCACGGCACCGTGCGGGACAACCTGGCGCTCGCCGCGCCGGGAGCCTCCGACGACGCGATGTGGCGAGCGTTCCGGCAAGCCAACCTGCACGAGTTCGTGGCGAACCTGCCACATGGTCTGGACACCCAGCTCGGCGAGCACGGTGCGCGGATGTCCGGCGGGGAACGCCAGCGCTTGGCCATCGCCCGCGCACTGCTGGCGCGCCCGTCGTTGCTGCTGCTCGACGAACCCACCGCCAGCCTGGACACCGTCAACGAGCGTCTTGTCGTGGCGGCGCTGGACCAGCTGCCGGACGACTGCGCGGTGCTGATCGTCACCCATCGGCTCACGACTGTCCGCCACGCCGACACCATCCTGGTCGTCGACCACGGGCGGCTGGCCGCGTCCGGCACCCACGACGACCTGCTGCGCAGCTGCGGCCGGTATCAAAGGCTCCTGGCCGGTCACCCCGGCGACGACGTCCGCGGGCACCACCGCCGGGCAGGCGCCGGACCGGTGACTACTCCCCTCCGGCGCTCAGGCCCAGATCGGCTGCGGCCGCCCGCACGACGTCGATCACCATTTGCAGCGCCGGCCGGCGAGCCGTCGTGCTGCGGTACGCCAACGACACGGTGCGGGTGATCGGTGTCGTCAACGGCAGCGCTTCCATACCGGACGGTGCCAGCGTCAGCCCTAGATCCGACACCAGCGTGATGCCCAGGCCCGCCGCCGCCATGGCCATCGCCGTCGACTGTTCTTCCACCTCGTGCGTGACGCGCAGCTGGAACCCGGCACGCAAGCAGGCCGCCCGCACCGCACGGCCGAAGTGGCTTCGGGGGCCCGCGATGATCCACGGATGCTCGGCCAGATCGGACAACGCGACCGGTCCGCCGTCCTTGCCGCCGAGCACCCCCTCCGGCGCCGCCACGTGCAGTCGCTCCACGGCCACCGTCGCCCCGAGCAGGTTCGGGTCCCACGGTGTCGGGGCATCCGAGTAGTTGACCGTGAAGGCGATGTCCACCTCGCCGTCCTTGACCGCCTGCATGCTGTGCTCGGGAGCCAGCTGCTTGGTGCGCACCCGGATGCCCGGTTGCCGTTGGGACAGCAGCTCCAGCGCCCCGGGCAGCAGCCCGGCCGCCACGGTGGCGAACACCCCGGCGCGCAGCGTCACCGTGCGCGCCTCCTGCGCCTCCTCCAACGCCAGCGTGGCCCGCTCGACCGACTCCAGGATCTCTTCGGCGTGCTCGGCCAGCAGCTTGCCGAGTTCGGTCAGCTGCACCCGGCGCCCGACCCGCTCGAACAGCCGCGCACCGACGTCCCGTTCCAGCTGCGCAAGCTGTTGCGACACTGCGGAAGCGGTGTAGTGCAGTGCGCTCGCCGCAGCGGTGACCGTACCCCTTCGGTTCAGCTCACGCAGCATGCGCAGGCGGTGCAACGACAACTCCATACCGCCACCTTCGTCCCTGCGCCGGACGTAAACAAACGCTAAACGCCGGCATACAGCACTCGTAACTGGACGCGACCGCCGCCGGGCCCGACTCTGACACTACGGCGGCATCCCGGCGACCGCCGGATCATCCGGGCGAACGAGTACCGGCATCGACCAGGCCGAGGCGGTGCCGGTGGTCGTCGTGCGCGCTTTTCCGGCGGATGGCCCGGCGATCGTCCGTGGGCAGGCGGTGACCGCGCCGGCCCGGGTCCTGCAGGCGAGTTCGGAGGTGGTGGCATGACCGCGGCACGCAGCGCTCCCCTTGTCCGAGTGACCTGGACCGATCCGGTGACCG
Organism: Thermocrispum agreste DSM 44070; assembly: GCF_000427905.1. Taxonomy (GTDB): domain Bacteria; phylum Actinomycetota; class Actinomycetes; order Mycobacteriales; family Pseudonocardiaceae; genus Thermocrispum; species Thermocrispum agreste. Next base: position 77,461 of record NZ_ATYX01000009.1, read on the forward strand.
GCAGAAACGGCTACCTCGTCGTGCACACGCTGGTCTCCGGCATGGCCACCGGCGGCACTCGCATGCGTGCCGGCTGCACGGAATCCGAAGTCGCCGATCTCGCCTACGGCATGGCGCTCAAAGCCGCCACATTCGACCTGCCGGTCGGCGGCGCCAAAGGCGGCATCGACTGCGACCCCAAGGATCCGGACGCGCGTGGTGTCCTGGAGCGCTTCTTCGCCGCGATGCGGCCGTGGCTGGACGACCACTGGGTCACGGCCGAGGACCTCGGCGTGCCGCAGTCGCTGGTCGACGACGTGTTCGCCGGGCTCGGCCTGCAGCAGTCGTTCCACGCCGCGATCCGGCGCTCGCCGGATCCGGAACGGACCTTGCAACGCGTGCGTGCCGGGCTGAACGCGCCGGTGCCGGGCGGCCAGCTGCTCGGCGACGTCATCGGCGGCTACGGCGTGGCCCAGGCCTGCCTCGGAGTGATCAACGCATGGCGGTGGCAGGAAGCCGATACCACGGTCGCGATTCAAGGCATCGGCACGATGGGCGGCGGTGCCGCGTGGTATCTGCACGAGGCAGGTGTGCGCGTGGTCGCTGTCGCCGACGCCACAGGCACGCTCTACCACCCGGACGGGCTGGACGTCCCGCATCTGCTCGGCCTGCGCAATCGCTTCGGCGAGATCGACCGCTCCGGTGTTCCCGCCGCCGTCCAGCGGCTGCCCCGCGAAGCGATCGTCGGCATTCCGGCCGACATCCTGGTGCCCGCGGCGGTCTCCTACGCGCTCAACCCGGGCAACGCCGACGAGGTCGTTGCGTCCGCGGTGGTGGAGGCGGCGAACGCCGCGACCACCCCCGAGGCCGACGCCACGCTCGCTGCGCGCGGCATCCCGGTCGTGCCGGACTTCGTCGCCAACGCAGGCGCCGCCGCCTGGGCCTGGTGGTTGCTGATGGGCGAGGTCGGAGCCGATCCGGCCGACTCGTTCCAGAAGCTGCGCACCGCGATGCTCTCCAGAGTGGCGGTGCTGATGAACGAGTGGGACACGGGGAAGGTCCCGCCGCGCGTCACGGCCGTCCGGCAGGCGGAACGGAACCAGGCCGCACGACGGGCCGAGGAAGCCGAGGGCGTGGTCGCACTGACCATCCCCTGACCCTGCCGGCCGGGCCGCCGTCCACGGCCGGCGTGGTACCACGGGCCTCCCTTGACCCGCCGGTAGCACGCGCCCTTCTCCGGCCGCCCGCGCACGCCCGGGTTGCGTGGTGATCGCGACACTCCGCCAACAGAACGTACGTACGGATTGCACTCGACGATCACCGATGCCAGGATCACGGTGTGCCCAAGGTCAGCCAGGATCACCTCGACGCCCGGCGACGGCAGATCCTGGACGGTGCCCGGATCTGTTTCGCCCGCCACGGCTACGAAGGCGCCACGGTGCGCAGGCTCGAGGAAACCATCGGGCTGTCCCGCGGGGCGATCTTCCACCACTTCAAGGACAAGGAGTCACTGTTCCTGGCGCTGGCCGAGGACGACGCGGTCCGGATGGCCGAAGTGGTCGCCGAGCAGGGCTTGGTGCAGGTGATGCGGGATCTGCTCGCGGGCAGTTCCCCGCAGCTGGTGGACTGGCTGGGCACGCGGCTGGAGGTGTCCCGCAGGCTGCGCACGGACGAGGAGTTCCGCCGCCGCTGGGCGGAGCGCTCCGAGCTGCTGACCAGGGCCACCCGCGAGCGCCTGCAACGCAAGCTCGAGGCCGGAGAGCTGCGCGACGACGTCGACGTCGAGGTGCTGACCTCGTTCCTGGAGCTGGTGCTGGAGGGATTGACCTCCCGGCTGGCGATGGGGATGCCCGCCGCCGGTCTGGAACCGGTCCTCGACCTGGTCGAGGAGACGACCCGGCGCAAGCGGCGGTGACGTGCGCGTGGGTGCAGCCGATCCGGTGTTGTCCGTGGCGGGCAATCCGATCCGGTTTGCAGCGATCTTGCGCATCGCCGGGTACCCTGGTCGCAGGCGCGAGGCGCAAGCGCATGCGCTGCAACAACGTTTCGAGGAGTGACACCGACAAGGTGAGTCAGTCACGTTCGCCTGGTGACAGTACCGAGCCGGGTGTCCAACCCGGCCATGCTCGTGTCAGTCTGCTCCGCTTCCCGGACGGCGCGTGATGGACGTCCTGCTCACCGTCGCCGGGTTGTTGCTGTTCCTGTTGCTCACGTTCGGCACCGGCGTGGCCGTCGCGGCCGAGTTCTCCCTCACCGCGCTGGAGCGCAGCGCCGTCGAAGCCCATGTGAAACAGGTCGGCGACCGCAGGTCGAAGACGCTGCTCGCCGCGCACCGGTCGCTGTCCTTCCAGCTCTCCGGCGCGCAGATCGCCATCACGCTCACCACCCTGATCAGCGGTTTTCTCGCCGAACCGATCATCGGTGAGCTGCTGCAGCCGCTGCTGGCGGGCATCGGCATGCCGGACGCGGCAGCACGTGCCACGTCGTTGACGCTGGCGGTGCTCATCGCCACCGCGCTGTCGATGATCTTCGGCGAACTGGTGCCGAAGAACCTGGCCATCGCCCGCCCGCTGCCCACCGCCCGTGCGGTGATCGGCTACCACGCCCGCTTCTCGGCGGTGTTCGGCTGGCTGATCAGGGCGATGAACGACAGCGCCAACTGGGTGGTGCGCAAGTTCGGCGTCGAGCCGCAGGAGGAACTGCGCTCCGCCCGCTCCCCGCAGGAGCTCGGATCGATCGTCCGGTCCGCCGCGGAGAGCGGCACGCTCGACACCGTCACCGCCACGCTGCTGGACCGGTCGCTGCGGTTCGGTGATCGCACCGCCGACGAGCTGATGACGCCGCGGACCCAGGTGGAGTTCCTTCGCGAGGACAGCACGGTGCAGGAGCTGGTGGAGCTGTCGGCGCGCACCGGGCTGTCCCGCTTCCCGGTCTGCGGCGAGGACCTCGACGACATCGCCGGCGCCATCCACGTCAAGCAGGCGTTCACCGTGCCCGCCGAGCAGCGCAAGCACGTGCGGGCGAGCTCGCTGATGCGCCCGGTGCCGACGGTGCCGGAGTCGCTGCCCGGCGACGCCTTGCTCAACCGGCTGCGCGACGCCAGCTTCCAGCTCGCCGTGGTGGTGGACGAGTACGGTGGCACGGCGGGCATCGTGACGCTGGAGGACGTGGTCGAGGAGATCATCGGCGACGTCCGCGACGAACACGACAGCGGCGAGATCCCGCCGTCCCGGCGGCTGGCCGGCGGCAGCTGGCTGGTGTCCGGCCAGCTGCGGCCGGACGAGCTGCTGGAAGCCACCGGGTTCCGCATGCCGGACGGCGACTACGAGACGGTTGCCGGCATGGTGTTGTCGCTGCTGGGCGTCATCCCCGAGCCGGGCGCCGACGTGGTGGTGGACGGCTGGCGCCTGACCGTCACCCGCATGGACCGGCATCGCATCGCCGAGCTGGCCATCCGCCCGCTGGACGAGGCGGTGCCGCAGTGAGCTCGTGGAACGCGCTCCCGCTGATCGTGGTGCTGCTGCTGGCCAACGCGTTCTTCGTGGGCGCCGAGTTCAGCCTGATCTCGTCGCGCCGCGACCGGCTCGAGGCCATGCTCGCCGAAGGCACCGCCAGCGCCCGCATCGTGGTGAGCGCCAGCCAGCAGGTCTCGCTGCTGCTCGCCGGGGCTCAGCTGGGCATCACCATCTGCTCGCTGCTGCTGTTGCTGGTCGGCGAGCCTGCGGTGGCGGCGCTGCTGGAGCAGGGACTCGGCGCCGTCGGCCTGGTCTTGCCCGGCTACGTGCTGCACCCGGTCGCGTTCACCGTCGCGCTGACCATCATGACGTTGCTGCACGTGCTGGCCGGCGAGATGGTGCCGAAGAACCTGGCCATCGCCGACCCGGAGCGGGTGGCGCTGTGGCTGGTGCCGCCGCTGGTGCTGTGGGCGAAGGTGACCCGCCCGTTCACCTGGCTGCTCAACGCCGCGGCCAACCTGCTGCTGCGGCTGGTCAAGGTGCAGCCCAAGGACGAACTGGAGACCGCCTACACCTCGCACGAGCTGGCCAACCTGCTCAGCGAGTCGCGCCGGGAGGGGCTGCTCGAGCAGTCCGAGCATCGCAGGCTGAGTCAGGCGCTGAGCTCGGTGGACAAGACCGTGGCCGACGTGCTGGTGCCGATGGCCGAGCTGACCACCCTGCCTGCCGGGGTCACGCTCGGCGCCGTCGAACGGGCCGTCTCCTCCACCGGCTTTTCGCGCTTCCCGGTGCTTGCCGAGTCCGGCGAGGTCGTCGGCTACATCCACGTCAAAGACGTACTGGATCAGCTCGGCGACGCCCCGGAGACGCCGGTACCGGAACACAAGGTGCGCAGGCTGGCCCGCCTGCAGCGGGACACGTCGTTGGAGCGGGCGCTGTCCACCATGCGCGCGGAAGGCAGCCATCTGGCGGTGGTGGAACAGGACGGCCGTGCCGTCGGTGTGGTGGCCCTGGAGGACGTCGTCGAGGAGTACGTGGGCACGGTGCGTGACGGCACGCATGTGACGTCCAGACAACGGGCGCACAACACGTCACCAGAAACAGACAAAACGGTCACGTGATCACCCGAAGTGGCCGTCAATGCGACGAAAGTCGGAAATACGGGTGATAAGCTTCCGCGCCGTGAGCGCCTTTCGCATCGATTCGGTCACGAATTTCCCGATCGGGCTGTGGCGCTGACGATGCGGTGAGGAAAGGAACCGGCCACGATGGGGAAGCACTCCAAGCCCGAGCCGACCCGCAGGCGCAGAGCCAAAGACGCGACGAGCACCGGGTATCACCGTGCGGTCGGGGCGCGGAGGGGTGTGGCCACATGGCCGTTCGCCGTGCTGGCCGTGCTGGCCGTCGTGGGTGCCGGGATCTTCGCCGTGGTGTGGGGTTCGAACAACCTCGGCAGCCGGGCCGACGCGGAAGGCGACACATGCGCCGAAGGCCGCCGCACCCTGCGGGTCATCGTGCCGCCGAAGCTGGTACGGCCGCTCACCAAGGTGGGCGACAAGTGGAACGCGGGCGACCGGGAGGTCACCGGGTACTGCATCACGGTGGAGGTCAGCGCCGCCGACGAGGAAGAGGCGCTGGAGGCGATCAGCTCGCACGACGACCGGGTGCTGGCCGTGCCGTCGGTGTGGATCGCCGAATCCGCCGACGCCGGCGACCGCTTGCGCAAGTCCAACCCGGCGCGTGTCGCCAGCATGCAGACGCCGCTGACGTCCAGGTCCGGTCACCTGCTCCCGTACGTCGTGCTCGACGGCGAAGGGGTGGACATCGTGCAGAAGCGCGCCGCCCAGGACTTCCGCGACTTCCTCAGCGAGCCGGAGCCGGCCTCCGTGCTCGAGGAGGCCGGCTTCGACAGCTGACGGCGCCGCTCACACCTGGTCGAACGTCTCCGGGTCGGGTCCGATCCGGCCGTGTGGGTCGTCCAGTGCGGCGATCGCGTCGAGATCGTCCTGGTCCAGCTCGAAGTCGAACACCGCGAAGTTCTGCTCGATCCGCTCCGGCGTGACCGACTTCGGGATCACCACGTTGCCGATCTGCAGGTGCCAGCGGATCATCACCTGCGCGGACGTGCGGCCGTGCTTCGCGGCGATCTTGGTCAGCACCGGATGGTCGATGAGCGTGCCCTGGCCGAGCGGGGCCCACGCCTCCGTGGCGATGCCGTGCTCGGCGTGGAACGCGCGCAGCTCGCGCTGCTGGAACCGCGGATGCAGCTCCACCTGGTTGATGGCCGGCGGGACCTCGGCCACGTCCAGCAGTCGGCGTAGGTGGTCCACGGTGAAGTTGGAGACGCCGATCGCCCGGACCCGCCCGTCGGCGTGCAGCCGTTCGAAGGCGCGCCAGGTGTCCAGGTAGCGGTCACGCTTGGGCACCGGCCAGTGGACCAGGTACAGATCCAGCTGCTCCAGGCCCAGTTTCGCCATGCTGGCGTCGAACGCGGCGAGCGTGCTGTCGTAGCCCTGCTCGGAATTCCACAGCTTGGTGGTGACGAACAGCTCCTGGCGCGGTACGCCGCTTTCCGCGATCGCCTCGCCCACCTGGCGCTCGTTGCCGTAGACGGCGGCCGTGTCGATGCTGCGATATCCCACCTGCAGGGCCTTGGCCACCGCCGCCTTGGTCTCGGCGGGCGGAACCTGGAACACCCCGAAGCCCAACTGCGGGATCGCCACGTCGGTCGTCAGGTCGATGCTGGGAACCTGCCCCATACAGTTGCCTCCATGTCGTCGGTTACTTATCCAAACTACCCACGCGACGGCCGTACGACTCTGGTGGTTCTGCTGTTGGGCAACGCGGTCGTGCACGCCACGACCTTTCTCGCCCGGCCGGTGGTCTCCTACCGGGTGCTGGCCCTCGGCGGCGACGAGACGACCGTCGGCGTGGTGGTCGCGACCGGCGCCATACTTCCGGTGTTCGCCGCCGTTCCGATGGGACGGCTGTGCGACCGCGGACGCGTCCCCGCCATCGTGCTTGGCGGCCTCGCGCTGCTGCTCGGCAGCGCACTGGGAATGTCCCAGATCGAGTCACTGCTGTGGCTGGCCATGGTCAACACGGTGTACGGCGTGGGGCAGCTGGCCGTCATGCTCGGCGGCCAGGCGCTGGTGACCGGGATGTCGGCACCCGGCCGGCGCGATCGCAACTTCGGCTGGTTCACCGCCGCCGCGTCGCTCGGGCAGATGGCCGGACCGCTGGCGGCGGGCTGGGCCATGTCGCTCGCCGGTCCCGGCGAGCTGCTGCTCGCCACCGGTTACGCCTTCTACGTCGCCGTCGCGGTGACCGCGCTCGCCTCGGTCATGTTCGGCGGTCTGCTGTTCGTGCTGCGCGGCAGCGAGGCGGTGGCGCCCAGCGGCCGGGCGGGCGAAAAATCCGGCCGGGGATCGGCGTTGCGCATGCTCACTGATCGGCAACTGGCGGTGGCGATGCTGGTCAGCGGCAGCGTGATCGCCGCCGTGGATCTGCTCACCGCCTACCTGCCGGTGCTGGGCACTCGCTACGGGCTGTCTCCCGGATTCGTCGGCGTGCTGCTGAGCGTGCGTGCGGGCGCCTCGTTCTTGTCCCGGATCTTCATCGGCGTGCTCGTCGTCCGGTTCGGCAGGCTGACCGTCGTCCTGCTCAGCACCGGGCTGGCCGCTTGCGGCATGGCGGCGCTCATCACGGTCGGCGGCGCGCTGGTGCTGGTCCTGCTCATGGTGCTGCTCGGCATGACCCTGGGCCTGGGGCAGCCGCTGACCATGACCTGGGTCGTGCAGCAGGCGCCGAAACGGCTCCGCGCCACGGCGCTGGCGTTGCGGGTCAGCGGCAACCGGGTCGCACAGAGCGTGGTGCCGGCCGTCGCCGGTGCGCTGTCGGCCGTCGCCGGGGTCGCCGCCCCGTTCGCGTTGGCGGCCGGCCTGCTTGCGCTGGCCGCGGGCTGTGTGGTGCCGTTCGTACGGATGCGACCACGACAGCCTTAGCTGACGCAAAGACTTCACCGGCGGACGAAACGGCCGCTGCGGGTACCGCGTCACACCACCGGGTCATCCGGCGAGTCAGGGGGCCGCCGGATGACTCACCACCAGGCACAGCGGGGAGGCCATGATGCCGCCGGGATACCGAGTCGAGACGGAAACCGTCGAACGCGGCGGACGCACCGCGTGCGATCTCGCCGACGATCTGCGCAACGCGCGCGCCACGTGGGACGACGCCGCGCGGGACGGCGGCAGCGCGTGCGGATTCTCGGTGGTCCGGGACGCCTACACGAAAATGCAGGATGCCTGGTTCGACGAGGTAGGCGTGCACATTCGCATCCTCGAACAGCTTTGCTCGGCCCTGCGGAACGCGGCCAAGACCTACCGTGCGATGGAAGACGCCGGCCGGGAATCGTTCGGAGGCGGCCGTGTCCAGTGACGACTACCTGCAGGTGAGCACCATCCTGTCGCGGCTGAAGCGGCTCAGCGAGTTCTTCCTGCCCGGCGGGATCCCCAACCCGGTCCGGATCGCCGAGCTCATCTCGGATGTCCTGGACGAGATCTCCACCCCGCCACCGGGTGACCCCGACACGCTGGAAGAGCTCGCCCGGGCGTATCGCAGCGCGGCGGACGTCATCGCGCTCATCGGCACCGACACCGGCAGGCTGGGCACCACCACCCTGCCCGCCGCATGGGAAGGCGGCGCGGCACAGCAGGCCTCCGCGGTGCTGCAGGCCACCGAGAAGGCCATCGGCACCACCCCCGGGATCTTCCGCCGGGCGGCGACGGTGCTGGAAGACCTCGCCGACGACATCCGTGACCAGCAACAGCGGCACAGCCGCCTGCACGAGGAGCTGGACGCCGCCTTCTACGACGCGACCCACATCCGGGTCAGGGTGGGCACGCCGGACTGGTTCCCCGGTCCGGACATCACCATCTTCGAAGGCGATGTCCCGATGGCCGATCCCACCGCGTTGCTCGACGTGGTCCGCAGGGCCTACGACCTGGTCAACGGATGCATCGACGTCTACACCGACGCGCTCGACAGCGCCGACCGCCCGGCCAGCCGGTTCGCCGATCTCGCCGGGAAGGCCAGGGCGGCGGCCGCGGTCGAAGGCGGCATGGCGCCGGACGACGCCGTGGTGCTCGCAGGCAAGACCGTCACGACCGAGCTCGGCGACGGCTACGACGACGGCATCCTCACCCCCAGCCAGCTGGAACGCGCGGGCCGGAAGATGCAGGAGCTCAGCGACGCCGACCGGACCCGCCTGCAGCAGATCCTCGACGCCGCCGCGTCCGACGAGCAGCGGGCATGGATCCTCAAGGGCCTGGCCGCCGATCACTCGGTCGATGAGCTGGCCAGGTTCGCCGAGAGGATCCGGGGTTTGAGGAACATCGGAACGGAAACTGGCGCTAAGCCCTCGTCGTCCCTGGTCGCTGATCAACGCGACGCCGGCTTCGGCAGGTTCGTGAACTCATGCCGCAGATAACGGCCTATTATCTGCGGCATCGCTGATCATGTCCTGCGGGAACATCCCCGCGGCGGCGCGTGAGGCGGCCCTGTTATCTGCGGCAAGGGAGAACGCGGGTGTCCACCGTCGTCGCGCTGCCGACGAACCCCTCGGCGCTGACCATCGGTCGGGCGGCCGAGCTGTTCCTCGACTCGCTGGGCAACCCGAACACGTTCCGTGCCTACGGGGCCGGGGTGGGCAAGACCGCCGACCGGTTGGGCGAGCGCCGGCCGCTGGCGGCGGTGGCCGATGACGAGGTCGGTGAGGCGCTGGAACTGCTGTGGGGCGGCGCGGCGGTCAACACGTGGAACGCCCGCCGCGCCGCGGTGTTGTCGTGGTTGGCTTGGTGCCGGGAACTTGGCCACGATGCTCCGAGCGTTCCGGGGTGGACCAAGCGGATGACGGTGCCGGACTCGCAAACCCCAGTCCGGTCTCGCCTGGCGATCGACCGGCTGATCGCACACCGGGAGGTGGGCCTGCGGGAGAAGACGCTGTACCGGATGCTCTACGAGAGCGCCGCGCGCGCCGAGGAGATCCTCGGCATCAACATCGAGGATCTCGACCTGGCCGGGCGCCGCTGCCCGGTCAAGGCCAAGGGTGCGGCCCGGGCCCGTCGGCGGGGCCAGGGGCGCGCGGATTTCATGTTAGAGACCGTCTACTGGGATGCCGGCACCGCCCGGTTGTTGCCGCGCCTGCTCAAGGGCCGCAGCCGGGGCCCGGTGTTTGTCACTCACCGCCACCCCGGCCCGTGCAAGGTCCTCAGCCCCCGTGATGTGTGTCCGGACAGCGGGCTGGCCCGGCTGTCCTACGGGCAGGCCCGTGCTCTGCTGGATGCCCACACCGCACTCCAGGGACCAGGAACGGGCTGGGACCTGCACGAGCTCCGCCACTCCGCGTTGACGCACCTCGGCGAGGCCGGAGCGAGCCTGTTGCTGCTGATGGCGAAGTCCCGGCATAGGAAGCCGGAGAACCTGCGCCGGTACTTCAAACCCTCCGACCAGGCGCTCGCCGAGATCACCAGCCTGTTGGCGCCCGGCGACAGCCGACGGTAGGGGCCGCCGGGCCGCCCCTACCGTCGGGGTTTCGCTGCGGGTTACGCCGAGGCCCCACTGTCGCGGGCCGCTCCGCCACAGGCTTGCCGCCGGGCAGTGTGGGCAGCGGCTTGGCGCGGCCGGCGCGCACCCCGTTGGCGATGACCACGACCTCGGCCACCTCGTGCACCAGCACCACCGCGGCCAGGCCGAGGACGCCGAACAGCGCCAGCGGCATCAAAGCGATGATCAACCCGAGGGAGAGTCCGACGTTTTGCAGCATGATCCGGCGGGCGCGGCGGGCGTGGTCGAGGGTGTGGGGCAGGTGCCGCAGGTCTTCGCCCATGAGGGCGACGTCGGCGGTTTCGATCGCGACGTCGGTGCCCATGGCGCCCATGGCGATGCCCAGGTCGGCGGTGGCCAGGGCGGGGGCGTCGTTGACACCGTCACCGACCATCGCCATCGATCGCCGGTCGCCCAGTTCGCTGATGATGCGGGCCTTGTCCTCCGGGCGGAGTTCGGCGTGCACGGTGTCGATACCGGCTTCGGCGGCCAGGGCGGTGGCGGTGGCGTGGTTGTCGCCGGTGAGCATGGCGACGTGGTAGCCGCCGGAGCACAGCCGGGTGATGACCTCGGCGGCTTCGGGGCGCAGTTCGTCGCGCACGGCGATCGCGCCGATCACGCGGCCGTCGTCCTCGACGAGCACGGCGGTGGACCCGGCCTGCTGCATGCGCTGCACCTCGGCGGCCAGCGGCCCGGCTTCCAGCCAGCCGGGGCGGCCCAGCCGCACCGGGCGGCCGTCGAGCTGGCCGGTCAGCCCGGCGCCGGTGACCGCCTCCACGTCGGCCGCGGGGGTGATCGTCTCGCCGTCGACGGCGGCGAGGATCGCGCGGGCCAGGGGGTGTTCGCTGCGGGCCTCCAACGCCGCGGCCAGCTCGAGCACCCGCTCGCGCGGGGTCCCGTCGGTGGTGGCGACGTCGACCACGGCGGGCTGGTTGCGGGTCAGGGTGCCGGTCTTGTCCAGCGCCACCCCCCGCACGCGGCCGAGGGCCTCCAGCGCGGCGCCGCCCTTGACCAGCACACCGTGCTTGCTCGCGGCACCGATGGCGGCGACGACGGTGACGGGGATGGAGATCGCCAGCGCGCAGGGTGAGGCGGCCACGAGCACGACCAGGGCGCGTTCGATCCAGGTGGTCGGGTCGCCGAGGAGGCTGCCGATTCCGGCGATGAGCGCGGCGGCGATCATGACGCCGGGCACCAGGGGTTTGGCGATGCGGTCGGCCAGGCGCTGGCTGGCGCCCTTGCGGGACTGCTCGGCCTCCACGATCCGCACGATCCGCGCTAGTGAGTTGTCCTCGGAGGTCGTGGTGACCTCGACCTCCAGCACCCCGGTGCCGTTGATCGACCCGGCGAACACCTCACTGCCGGGGCCCGCTTCGACCGGCACGGACTCGCCGGTGATCGCGGAGACGTCCAGCGCGGTGCGGCCGGTGCGGATCACGCCGTCGGTGGCGATGCGCTCCCCGGGCTTGACCAGCATCCGGTCCCCGACCCGCAACTCGGACGGGGCCACCACGGTCTCGCTGCCGTTGCGCAGCACCGTGGTTTCCTCGGGGACCAGGGACAGCAGCGCCCGCAGCCCGCGGCGGGTGCGGGCCAGGGAGTATTCCTCCAGGCCCTCGCTGATGGAGTAGAGGAAGGCCAGCATCGCGGCCTCGCCGACCTCACCCAGGATCACCGCGCCGACCGCGGCGATGGTCATCAGGGTGCCGACCCCGATCTTGCCCTGGGCCAGTCGCTTCAGCGTGGAGGGCACGAAGGTGTAGGCCCCGGCGACCAAGGCCAGCGCCTTCAGGGCCAGCGCCAGTGTGGAGCCCGCCCCGGCCCACTCCACCGCGTATCCGGCCAGCAGCAGCACCCCGGCGATCGCGGCGAAGCGCAGTTCGCTGACCTGCCAGAGCCGTTCCGGCTCGCGCTCTTCTTCCTCGCCGGTGCGGGGCTCGTCGCTGCCGCAGCCGCAGGCGTCGCTCACCGCACGACCTCCCCGTTCTCGGTATCACCGGTGGTGTCGGTGCCGTAGGTCGGGCACAGCGCCACCGCGTTGCCGGTCGCGGCCAGCAGCGTCTCAGCCGAGGCCAGCAGGTCCATCAGCTCCGGGCGGGCCAGGCTGTAGAACACCTGCCGCCCCTGCGGGCGCCCCACGACCAGCCCGCAGTCCCGCAGGCACGCCACGTGCGCCGACACCGTCGACTGCGCCAGCCCCAGCTCGGCGATCAGATCGGCGACCCGGGCCTCCCCGCCGGCCAGGCGCTGCACGATCGCCAACCGCGTGGCGTCCGACAGGCTGTGAAACAACGCCACAGCCGGATCCAGGTTCGCGCCCGGCGGGCTCGACGCCAGGCACCCCTCCATGCTATTCATCGTCATAACCCGATAATAGCAATATGTGACGATGCAATCGAGGTGTTGTGATGTTGATGAACCGGGTCGAGACCGCGCTGGTCAACTCCCCGCCCCGGCGGTGGTTGCAGCGCTACTACGAGGTGCCGTGGATGCGCCGGCTCGGCGGGCCGCTGCCACCCAGGGCGCGGGTGCTGGAGCTGGGCTGCGGGCCGGGCTACGGCACCCAGCTGATCCTGGACCGTTTCGGCGCCGGCCACGTCGACGCGATCGACCTGGACCCCGCGATGATCACCCGGGCCCGGCGGCGCCTGACCCGCCGCTACGGCCAGCGGGTCCGCCTCGCCCAGGGCAGCGCCACCGACCTGCACACCACGCTGGGCGAGCCCCTCTCCCGCTACGACGCGGTGTTCGACTTCGCGATCATCCACCACATCCCCCATTGGCCCGACGCCCTGGCCGAGATCGCCCGCGTCCTCACCCCGGGCGGGCGGTTCTACTTCGACGAAGTCACCGCCCTGGCCCTGGCCACCCCTACCTACCGGCTGCTGTTCGACCACCCGGCCGAGAACCGCTTCACCGCCGAGGAATTCCTCTCCGAGCTGGCACGCCACCATCTCGTCGTCGACCAGCAGTACCTGACCCGCCGCCGCGGCCGGTACGTGCTCGGGGTGGCCACCTACCGGCCCTAAGCCACCCCGAGCGGGGTGTCACCGTTCGTTGTCCTCGTCGGGCTCGGACGGATCACGCAGCGGCCGCAGGCCCTGGGCCAGATCGGCGGGGAGCAGGAACGAATACCGGCCGAGCATGTTGATGTGGTGGCGTACGAACGGCGAGAGCCGGGCCGCGTCTTCGTCGTGGACTTCGTAGCCGCCGGCACGGAGTTCGGTGATGGCGGCATCCAGGTAGCGGGTGGTGAACAGCACGATCGCGTTGAGGACGAGGCCCAGGGCGCCGAGTTGGTCTTCCATGCCTTCGTAGTAGCGCTGGCGTAGTTCGCCGCGCTGGCCGTGGAAGATCCGCCGGGCCAAGGCGTGGCGGCCTTCCTGGAGGTTGGCCTGGGCTTTGATGTCGCGGCGGTAGCCGGTGTCGTCGACCATCCGCAGCACGTGCAGCGTCTTGTGGATCCGGCCGTAGTGCGCGATCGCCTCACCCAACGGGGTGGGGTGGCCGTCGCGGGACAGCATCCGGATCACGTCGTGAGCGCGGACGGCACCGGTGTGGATCGAGGCGACCACGCGCAGGATGTCCTCCCAGTGCCGCCGGATCCGGTCGAGATCAATGCGGCCGCGAGCCGCTGTGGTGAAGGGCCCGTAGTCGGCGCGGGTGTCGATGCGCCACAGCTTCTGATCGGGCAGGTCGGCCAACTGCGGGGCGTAGGTGTACCCGGCGAGAGTGAGCAGCCCGAAGACGATGTCGGAGTAGGAGGCGGTGTCAGTGACGATCATCTGCGGTTTCTGCCCGCCGTCGCGGTCATACAGCACGTCCAGCACGTGCAGGGAGTCGCGTGGGGTGCCCGCCACGACCTTCCCGGCGAGCCCGGCGGCCTGATCGTTCACCATGTTCAGCCAGGTCGCGCCCCGTTTCTGGCCCCAGTAGTGCGGGTTGTGGCGGGCATTGATGGTCTGCACCGGCACGACGAACCGCATCCCGTCGACACTGGCCACGTGCCCGCCGCCCCACACCTGAGCAAGGCCGATGCGGGCCTGGTGCTCGATCAGGAAGGTGTTGGCGGCTTTGAGGGTGTCCATCCGCAGGTAGGTCGCGTCCACGTGCGCCAGACGATCCCGCGTCAACGCCGGCACGCTGTGCTTGATCACTGGAGTCCAGCCGATGTTGCAGGACTCGGACACCAGTAGCGCGGCGATGGTGATGTGCAGGTCGGCCAGGCGGGCTTCGCCGCCGGTGATCGAGGTGAACGCCTGGTCGGCGCCGGTCCAGGAGAAGACCTCCAGCAACACCTCCGGAAGGTCGACGCGGGGCAGCATCCGGTTGGTCAGCGCCCGCAGGTTGGCCAGGCTCGGCGGCTCCGCCTCCGCTGGCAGCGCTGAGAGGTGCAGGCGGCCGTCCTCGTCGAAGCGCACCGCGGTGTTCTCCGGCAGTCCCGCTGTGACTTCGCGGAAGGTGGCGTCCAACAGCTCGGCGCACTCGTCGAGGTGCTCGTTCGGGTCGGGTGGCAGTCCGAGACTGGACAGCACCACCGGCTTCGCGGTGGTCCACGCACTGCCGGCGAGGAGCTTGGCGCGCGGGTCGCCCCACTTACTGGAGTTGACCGCGAAGATGTCCCGACGCCGCAAACAGCGGTGGAACTGCTCCAGCACACAGAAGGTGTAAGCCCGCCAATCGATCGTCCCTGGCTCCAGCTTCGGGGCGTGCAGCACCAACCTGCGCCACGAGCCGATCAGCAGCTGCTCGTCGATCTCGGAGCGGGCGACCTTGTTGCGGCCGCCGCCCCACAACCGAGGCAGATCCCGCAACACCGCCAGCACCTGACGCCCTTCGGGCGCGGCGCCGAAGCGGATCACCTCACACAACAACGGCAGGAACGGCCGCACCGTGACGAACCGCTTCACCAACTCCGCCCGCCACGCCTCATCCGCATCCGAGTCCAGCGGCCCCGCGAGCTCCACCACCGCGACCAGAGCCTCGGCCAGCTCGGCGCGGGGCACCACGGCCTCGATCTCGGCCCACACCTGCGCCAAACTGACCGGCTCGATGGTGTCGCCGTCGTCGGCGGCCTGCTCGGCCAGGCCATCGTGCGCGCCGGTCACCTCCAGCAACACCCCCAGCGCGGCCGCAAGCTTCGCCGACGCCTTGCCCAGCTTGGGCAGGGTGCGCAGCTTCTCCTTGGCCGATTCCCGCTCCGCCCGCGCCAGCAGCTTCGAGGCGATCAGCACATCCAGCAGATCCAGGGCGTCATCGACTGCCCGAGTTTGCAGGTAGACCACCGTGGCCAACAGCGTCGCCGCCCGCCGGGAATCACCGTGACGACGCAGCAAACTGGCCTTGCCCTGCACCCCATACCGCGACAACTCCGCCAACCGGCGCGGCGGCACCACCTCAGTGTCCACCTCGACGAACCCCAACCCGAGGATCTCCGACGCGCGCTGAAGGGCATCGACTATCGCCGGACCCGACACCCGCACCGGCGGCCGCCGCAGCGTGTCCAACCGCGAATTCCGGTGCCCCTCCGGCACCTCCAACAACCCATCCAGCGCGGCGCGCTGCTCGTCGTCAAGCAGATCACACAGCGTCTCCCACAACCGCCGGTTCGCCGCCTCTCGCTGGGCGGCGACCAGCCGGACCAGCCGGGTCACGCCTGGCAGCAGCACCTTGCGCTCTCGCAGCCATGAGACCGCGACGTCGAACAGCGCCTTCGGCCCGTCTCCGGTGGTCCAGGCGCGGGCCTCGATCCACTCGCCGAGCTCGTTCTCCACCACCGAAAACTCGTGCCAGCCACCGGCCTGGCGCAGCTCCCAGACGTGCTCGAAGCGGGTCTTCTCCCGCTCGCCGTAGGACTTCACGCACGACGAGTCCACGATTCCGAGCTGCTCGGCGAGATAGTCGACCAGCTCGACCGGCACGTCCAGCGGGTCATCGAGGAACGCCCCGACGTTGCGCACCGTCACGAGCTGGAGCGCGAACCCGAGCTTGTTGTAATCGCGCCGCTTGGCCTCCACCAGGCCCCGGTCAACGTCGTCGAGGAAAAAGAACCGCTCCAACTCTGCCCGCGACAACACCTCGGGCAACCGGCCGTAGGCCGCAGCCTGCTCATCGGACAGGAACTCAACTGGCAACTCACTGGCCTTTCAGATCTACATCCACCCACTGCGGCGGAACCGCAGCGAAGCTTCAGCAAAACGATCAAGGCCGTCAACGAGCGGATCGGGGCATTGGAGGCTTAGCGCCAGTTTCCGTTCCGATGTTCCTCACACCCCGATCCGTGGCATGTCGCCGGAAGAACTGAGCCAGCACCTGTCGTTGATCGACCGCGGCGGTGTCGGTGATCAGCGACGGGGAGGCATCGACGTCCGCCAGTACGAGGACACCACGTGCGGCACAACGTCGCTGATCATCGCTCGGGCGGAGGCGGACCCGCTGTATGCGCTGTCGCTGACCGAGGGCGACTTCGAGGAGAACTTCAAGCGCGAGCGCGACCGGGTGCACGAGTGGACGAACACCCACCGCTTGCCGGGCGGTATCCCGCACTGGCCGCAGGCGCTGGGCACGACCCCGCCCGACATGGCGGCGTATCTGAATCAGCATGCCGACGCCATGGGCACGGAGTACGAATGGCGCCTCGTGGACGACACCGACCAGCGGGACGTGTCGCGCGACATGCGCGACGCCCTCACGGCAGCCAACGAGGGCACGCCGGTGCCGGTGCTGGTCGCCAACCAGAACCCGGCCGACGGCATGCATTACGTGCTGATCGTCGGCAACGAAGGCGGAGACGTGCTGATCTACGAACCGACCGGCGGCGAGACCGTGCGGGTTCCGGAGGAAGACTTCCTCAACGGCAACCTGTCCGACAGCGCGGGGTTCGACCACGTGCAGTCGGTCATGGTTCCGAAGTAGCCGAAGCGAGTGCGCGGAAGCAGCTCCTGGCCCGGCACCGCAGCGGCCGGGCGCCGTCACCGGCGATGATCGCGAGCGGGTGCCGGTGGGCCCCGGCGGTCAGGAGCGGGTCCAGGCGAGCAGCTTGTCCGCCGTCCAGGAGTTGACGATCCGCTCGACCGGGACACCGCAGGCGGCCGCCCGCTCGCAACCGTACGGTTGCCAGTCCAGCTGTCCCGGCGCGTGTGCATCGGTGTCGACGGCGAACGAACAACCGGCCTCGACCGCCAAGCGGAGCAGCCGCTTGGGCGGATCAAGCCGCTCCGGCCGGGAGTTGATCTCCACCGCGACCTGGTGATCCGCGCAGGCGGCGAACACCACCTCGGGGTCGAACTCGGACTCCGGCCTCCTCCCCCGCCCGCCGGCGATCAGCCTGCCCGTGCAGTGCCCCAGCACGTCGGTGTGCGGGTTCTCCACCGCCCGCACCATGCGGCGCGTCATCTCCCGCCGCGGCATGCGCAGCTTGGAGTGCACGCTGGCCACCACGACGTCCAGGCGTTCCAGCAGCTCGGGGTCCTGGTCGAGCGAACCGTCCTCGTTGATGTCGACCTCGATGCCGGTGAGGATGCGTATGCCCGTCAGCTTCTCGTTCAGCTCGGCGACGACGTCCAGCTGCCGGTGCAGCCGGTCGGCCGACAGCCCGTTGGCCACCGTCAGCCGGGGCGAGTGATCCGTCAGCGCGATGTAGGAGTGGCCGAGCTCGCGTGCGGCCAGCGCCATCTCCTCGATCGGGCTGCCGCCGTCCGACCAGTCCGAGTGCGTGTGCAGGTCACCGCGCAGGGCCGCGCGGATCTCTGCGCCGCCTTCGGCAACCGGCCGTCCTCCGGTGGCCTCGAGGCGGCGCAGGTACACCGGAATCTCCCCGGCAAGCGCTTCGGTGATCGCCGTGGCGGTCACCTTGCCGATGCCCTTCAGGTCGGTCAGCGTGCCGTTCGCGGCGCGCCGCCGGAGTTCGTCGTCCGGGAGCGCTCCGACGACGGCAGCGGCGGTACGGAAGGCGCGCACGCGGTACGTCGGCTCCTGGGCGCGTTCGAGCAGGAACGCGATGCGACGTAGCGCCTCGACCGGGGACAGTGGTGGCATGCCCGCCGACGCTACCGCACTGTGCCGGGCTGCGGGCACTTCGTCGCACCCACCGCGACGCCAGCCGGCAGCTGCACCCCGGCCCTAGGCGAAAGCCTCCAGCGGAGGGCAGGAGCAGACCAGGTTGCGATCCCCCGCGGCCTGGTTGATGCGCCGCACCGGGGGCCAGATCTTCGGTCCGCGTGACCCGGCCGGGAACACCGCCTCCTGGCGGCTGTAGGCGTGATCCCATTCACCGGTCAGGCATGCCGCCGTGTGCGGGGCGCCGACCAGCGGGTTGTCGTCCTTCGGCCACTCCCCCGCCGCGACCCGGTCGATCTCGCCCTTGATGGCGATCATCGCGTCGCAGAACCGGTCCAGCTCGGCCAGGTCCTCGCTCTCCGTCGGCTCCACCATCAGCGTGCCTGCCACCGGGAACGACATCGTGGGCGCGTGCAGGCCGTAGTCGGCCAGCCGCTTGGCGACGTCGTCGACGGTGATGCCGGTCGCCTTGGTGATACCGCGCAGGTCCAGGATGCACTCGTGCGCCACCAGGCCGACCGCGCCCGGCGTGTCCGTGTCCAATCTGCGGCCCGAGTACAGCACCGGGTAGTGCTCGTGCAGGCGCCGCGCTACGTAGTTCGCCGCAGCGATCGCCGCCAAGGTGGCACGCTTGAGCCCTTCGGCGCCCATCATGCGGATGTACGCCCAGCTGATCGGCAGGATCGACGCCGAACCCCACGGAGCGGCGCTGACCGGGCCGACGCCGGTGTCCGGGCCCGCCCCCGGCTGCAGCGGGTGATTCGGCAGGAAGGGGGCCAGGTGCCCGCGCACGCCGATCGGTCCCACCCCGGGGCCACCGCCGCCGTGCGGGATGCAGAAGGTCTTGTGCAAGTTCAGGTGCGACACGTCCGCACCGAACTTGCCGAACCTGGCCAGCCCGATGAGCGCGTTCAGATTCGCCCCGTCGATGTAGACCTGGCCGCCGTGATCGTGCACGATGCGGCAGACCTCGGCGACGGTGTCCTCGTACACGCCGTGGGTCGACGGGTAGGTGACCATGATCGCGGCGAGGTCGTCGGCGTGCTGTGCGGCCAGCTCACGCAGGTGATCGATGTCGATGTTGCCGTCCGCGTCGCATTTGACCACGACCACGCGCATGCCTGCCATGACCGCGCTGGCGGCGTTCGTGCCGTGTGCGCTGGACGGGATCAAGCACACCTGGCGCTGGTCGTCGCCGCGGCTGCGGTGGTAGGCGCGGATCGCCAGCAGGCCGGCGAGCTCGCCCTGGCTTCCAGCGTTGGGCTGCAGCGACACCGCGTCGTAGCCGGTGATCTCGGCCAGCCAGCGCTGCAGGTCGGCGACGATGCGCAGCAGGCCTGCCGCGTCCTCGGCGGGCGCGAACGGGTGCAGCTCGGCGAACTCCGGCCAGGTGATCGCCTCCATCTCCGCTGCGGCGTTGAGCTTCATCGTGCACGACCCGAGCGGGATCATGCTGCGGTCCAACGCCACGTCCTTGTCGGACAGCTCGCGCAGGTAGCGGAGCAGGGCGGTCTCCGACCGGTGGGTGTTGAACACCGGGTGGGTGAGGTACTCCGAGCTCCGCAGCAGCGGCTCCGGGAGCGCGTCGGGCGTGCTGTCGTCCAGCGCGTCGGCGTCGGCGACGGACAACCCGAACGCCTTCCACACCAGCGACAGGTGCTCGCGGGTGGTCGTCTCGTCGCACGAGATCCCGACGTGATCGGCATCGACGAGGTGCAGGTTCACCCCCAGGCCGCGGGCTTGCTCGACGACCGTCTTCGCCCGCCCGGGGACCACCGCACGGACCGTGTCGAAGAACGCGTCGTGTACCAGCTCGACGCCCCCGGCCCGCAATCCGGCGGCCAGCACGGCGGCCATCCGATGCGCGCGCTGCGCGATGGCCCGCAGTCCCTCCGCGCCGTGGTACACCGCGTAGGCCGCAGCGACCACGGCGAGCAGCACCTGAGCGGTGCAGATGTTCGACGTGGCCTTCTCCCGCCGGATGTGCTGCTCACGCGTCTGCAGCGCCAGCCGGTAGGCGATCGAGCCGTCGGCGTCCGTGCTCACGCCGACCAGCCTGCCGGGCAGCTGGCGTTCCAGCCCCTGCCGCACGGCCAGGTAGCCGGCGTGCGGGCCACCGAATCCCATCGGCACGCCGAACCGCTGGGCCGAGCCGACGACCACGTCGGCGCCGATCTCGCCCGGCGGCCGCAGCAGCGTCAGGGCCAGCAGGTCGGCCGCCACCACGACGGCCGCGTCGTGCGCGTGCGCCAGGTCGACCAGCTCGCGGTCGTCACGGACGGCTCCGGAAGCCGACGGGTAGGACAGCAGCACACCGAAGAAGGTGTTCTCCTCGAACGCGGCCGCGAACTGACCGACGTCGCGGATGTCCAGCTCGATGCCCAGCGGCTCGGCGCGGGTCTGCAGGACAGCGATGGTCTGCGGGAACGTGTCGGCGTCGACCAGGAACCTGGTCGAGGTGTTCTTGCGCGCCGCGCGGCGCACCAGGGTCATCGCCTCCGCCGCCGCGGTCGCCTCGTCCAGCATGGACGCGTTCGCCACCGGCAGGCCGGTGAGATCGGCGACCATGGTCTGGAAGTTCAGCAGCGCTTCCAGCCTGCCCTGGGAGATCTCCGGCTGGTACGGGGTGTACGCGGTGTACCAGGCGGGGTTCTCCAGGATCTGCCGCCGGATGACCGGCGGCGTGACCGTGCCGTAGTAGCCCTGGCCGATCATCTGCACCATCGGCTTGTTCTGGGCGGCGAGCGCGCGCAGTTCGGCCAGCACCTGGGCCTCGGTGGCCGGGGGCGGCAGGCGCAGCGGCTCGCTGTCCCGGATCGACCGCGGGACCGCGGCGTCGGCCAGCTGCTCGAGCGACTCCACGCCGATGGTGCGGAGCATGCGCTCCAGCTCCGCGCGGCGCGGGCCGATGTGCCGGTCGACGAACGGGGTGCCGTGTTCGAGTTCTGCCAGACTGGGTCGCGACATCGTGGGCCTCCGGGCAATCGAGCGGGCGCCAGCTACGGTCCTCCCCCTCTGTCCCTACCCACGACGGGTGCCTGAGAGCTTCGTCCGCACACGCGGACTTGCACCTTCGGCGAGGCACGCGGGCCGTGCCTGCTATCCAGAGGCGTCTCACCGTGCGGTCCTGGTGCCTGAGAGGTTCCGGGGAGAGGTTGCTCCTTCGGCGCCGAGCGGTACTCGGACTCTCCCGCACGGGTCAACGACTACGCCGTCAGTGTAACCGCGGGACGGCGTTCGTCACGGCACGTGTTGGTATCAGCCCGTCTTACGGGCCGAGCGGCGCTCGGCCAGCTCGTCCCGTACCGGAAGGGCGACCTTGCTGCCGTCGACCCGTTCGGCCGGGAACTCGTGGATGCTGCCGGTGATCTCCTGCATCGCTCCGCTGACCGCGATGCCGAACACGCCCTGGCCGCCCTGCAGCAGATCGACGATCTCCTCCGGCGAGGTGCACTCGTAGACGGTGGTGCCGTCGGAGAACAGCGTCACCGTGGCCAGGTCCCGCACGCCGCGGTCGCGCAAATGGTCGACGGCGGTCCGGATGTTCTGCAACGACACGCCCGCGTCCAGCAGGCGCTTGACGATCTTCAGAACCAGCAGGTCCTTGAACGAGTACAGCCGTTGGGAACCGGAGCCGTGCGCGGTGCGGATGCTCGGCTCGACCAACTTGGTGCGTGCCCAGTAGTCCAACTGCCGGTAGGTGATGCCGGCGATCTGACAGGCAGCCGGGCCACGGTAGCCGACAAGGTCGTCGGGCACCGACGAGTCCGGGAACAGTTCTCCCTGCTCGCCACCCTCACGCTGCACGGGCCTGGTCTCGTTGTCGACCACGCAAACCTCCCGGTGCCGAATCACACGCACGCGATTCACTGCGTCCGACGGTATGCCCCACCGCAAGCCCGGTCAACGCGACTCGCCACAAACCTCGACCTCGGCTTGAGGCTTGCCGCCCGGCACCCACCGAATTCACCCGATCACCGCCTGTGCCGGCCTACCGGCCGCTCGCCGCACCGGGCCGGGCGCGGCGGTGCGGTACGTCGCGTGCGCGCTGACCCGCGCCGTCGGGCGTCGGTCAGGTGTCCGCGCCGCGGAAGTCCTCCGGCGTGACCGAGTCGAGGAACTCGCGGAACTTCTCCACCTCGTCCTCCTGCTCGTCCGGAATGATCAAGCCCGCTTCGTCCAGCACCGAGTCCTCGGCGTGGATCGGAACACCCGCACGCAGCGCAAGCGCCACCGAGTCGCTCGGCCGGGCAGAGACCCGGACGTTGCCGTCGAAGACCAGTTCCGCGAAGAACGTGCCTTCCTTGAGGTCGGTGATCACCACCTGCTCCAACTGCCGACCCAAGGCCCCGATGACGTCCTTGAGCAGGTCATGGGTCAACGGCCGCGCAGGACGCACGCCCTGCTGCTCGAGCGCGATAGCAGTGGCCTCCACCGATCCAATCCAAATCGGCAGGTAGCGGTCCCCGTGGGCTTCCCGCAACAGCAGGATCGGGGTGTTCGCGGGCAGTTCGACCCGCACGCCGACGACGCGCATCTCGTTCATCGGGCCTCGCCTCCCACTCGTGGCGCGGGAATGCACCTCGCTTCAGTCCGAGGATCCCGCATCGTCTGTATCGACGCTACCCGTCATCCGGGCAATCTGCCCAGCGTTTCGCCGCCACTCTCAGTAGGCGGCGAGACATCCCCCAGCGGGCACCTGTGCCGGCGGCCGTGGCGGCCTCAGCCCGAGGTCACGCTCCGGATGCCGGCCTTGACCAGCAGCGTGTGCAACGTCACCGACAACGCCGCCAGCTCCCGGACCAGCTCGTCGGCCCTGGCCTTGGCCGCCTCGTCGCGGTGCCGGGACACCGGGGCCACGATCTGCTCGAGCAGGCCGATCTCGCGGTCGGCGGACGCCCGGAACGCCCGCAGGTGCCTGGGCTCGATGCCGTACTCGGTCATCGCCCGCACGGTCTTGGCGATCTCCACCGCGTCGGTGTCGTAGAACCCGGCAGGGCCCGGCCGGACGATCCCGAACTGCTCGAGCTCGGCCAGCAGGGCGGCGTCCACCCCGGACCGCTCCAGCAGGTCCTCCTTGGTCAGCCGCACCTGACGGCCCGGCGCGAAGTCCTCCGCCGACGGGCCCGGCGCGCCGGACGCCAGCGACACCAGCCGCCGGGGCGCCCTTAGCGCGGGCAGCTCCGCGGGGGACTTGCCCGCCCCGTCCGCGGCGTCGAGCTGGTCCTTGATCACCTTCAACGGCAGGTAGTGGTCTCGCTGCGCGGCAAGCACGAACCGCAGCCGCTCCACGTCGGCCGGGCTGAACTGCCGGTAGCCGGAGGGCGTGCGGGCCGGCCGCACCAGCCCTTCCGACTCGAGGAACCTGATCTTGGAGATCGTCACGTCGGGGAACTCGGTGCGCAGCTGGGCGAGCACCGCGCCGATGCTCAGCCCGCCGCGCTGACCGCGTTCCGACGCTCCGCCCGCTGAGCGACCTGCCGCCGTCACTGGTTCCGTCAGCTCCCTGACGAACCGCCGGTCAGGAACACCAGCCGGAACTTCCCGATCTGCACCTCGTCGCCACCGGCGAGCACCGCCTGGTCGACCGGCTCGCGGTTGACGTAGGTCCCGTTCAAGCTGCCGACGTCGATCACGACGAACTCGCCGCCCTCGCGACGGAACTCCGCGTGGCGGCGCGACACCGTGACATCGTCGAGGAAGATGTCGCTGTCCGGGTGACGGCCAGCGCTCGTGGTGTCACGGTCCAGCAGGAACCGGGAGCCGGCATTCGGTCCGCGCTTGACCACCAGCAGGGCCGTGCCAGGGGGCAGTGCCTCGATCCCGGACACCTGGGCTTCCTGAGCGGCCGGCTCCGGCTGACCTTCGTCGAGGAAGTCAGCCCGGAAGACCGAGGTCCGTTCCGGAGCCTCTTCTGGGGGAACGCCGGGCCCGTCGTTCGTGGTCACCTGGACTCTCCTCACGTCGCTGCTGAATCGACTGGGGTCGTGTTTGCACAACGTACCGCGTCCGGGCTGCTCGCGGACCACGACTCCCCCCAACTGGACGCAGCCTGCTCGACCGGTCAGCCCTCGATCAACTTCTGGTACGCCTCGGCGTCCAGCAGGCCGTCGACCGCCGCCGGATCCGCGGGGGTGATCTCGATCAGCCAGCCCTCGCCGTACGGGTCGCTGTTGATCACTTCCGGCGCCTCCGTGACGGCCTCGTTGACCGCGGTCACCTCGCCGTCGACCGGGGCGAACAGCTCCGAGACGCTCTTGGTCGACTCGATCTCGCCGAACGGTTCCCCGGCGGTGACGGTGGTCCCCGTCTCGGGGAGATCGACGAACACCACGTCGCCCAGCTGATCCTGGGCGTACTCGGTGATCCCGACACGCAACGTGCCTTCCCTCGCGCCCGCGGAGACCCACTCGTGCTCCTCGGTGTAGCGCAGTTCGTCTGGAACCGTCACGAGCCTTCCCTTTCTGCCATCACCGTGCGCCGTCGAGAGTGTGCCAGCTACACCCCGGCAACGGCATTCCGAGGTCGCTCGTCCCCGCCCGACGGCCGGTGACGAACGGCCAGCCACGTCTGAACGACATACAGCACACCAGACCACACGTACAACACGCCGCCCCAGATCATGAACGCGTAGCCGACCGGGCGCAGCACGTCGATGATCAGCGGGTCGGCGAAGTCGGTCTGGATGAACAGCAACGTCGGGAAGGCGTACATCAGCACGAACGTGGCGCCTTTGCCGACGTAGGTCACCTCCGGGTAGGTGAACCGCCGCCGGCGCAGCACCAGCACGCACACGCCGAGCGTCAGCTCCCGCCCGACCAGCACCGCGATCACCCACCAGGGCAGGATGTCCCGCACCAGGAACGCCAGCAGCGTCGCGACGATGTAGAGCCGGTCGGCGGCCGGGTCGAGCAACTGGCCCAGCCGGGACAACTGGCCGAGCCAGCGCGCCAGCTTGCCGTCCAGCCAGTCGCTGATCCCGGCGAACACCAGCAGGAGAATGGCCAGTCCGTCCCACCTGGGCCCGAGCAGCAGCCACAGGAAGACCGGCACCAGGGCCAGCCGCACCAGCGAAATCATGTTCGGCAGGGTGGCCAGCTGCCGCAGCAACGGCTCCTCGGCGGGCTCGGCGCGCCTCGCAGGCTGGTCGGTGCTCACTCGCTCACAATAGGGCCGGCACGGCACCGCGCGATCCGCGCCCGGTGGCCAGCGCGGCGGAAGGAGTCCCGGATGGGTGGCCGAAGGACGCGGCGCTCGCTGACCGCGCTGCTGGCCGCGGCATCGGCGGCGCTGACCGGATGCACGGGTGTCGGCGACCGTGCACCGGACGCCGGCTCGCCCGCTCCGCCGTCCGCTCCGGCCCGGTCGTCCGCGGCTGCCCCGTCGTCCTCGCCGCCCGCTCCATCGCGGTCGCGCCGGCCGACTGAGCCGTCCGGGACGACGCCGGAGCCCGGTGAATCGGGCGAGTGCGGGACCGTCACGGCGGCGAGTGGCCTGTTGCTGCAGGTGATGGTCGCCGACGGTCGGACCTCGTGCGCGCAGGCGACCCGGCTGGTGCGGGCCTTCCACCAGCAGATCGGCGATCGTCAGCCGGCCGGCTCGGACCGCCCGGCCGGAGGCACCGTCGAGGGCTGGACATGTGTCTCGGGGCCGCCGTCGGCGCTCGGCGGAACCATCTGCACACGCGGATCCGCTACCGTCTCCGCTGCTGTCGTGGCCGCCGAATGACCGGTGCGGCCCCTACCATGATCGAGTCGAGCAGGCGCGGAGGTGGTCACCGGTGCACGTCCTGGGGCGTTTCGGCGCGAGGTGGGCAAGCCGTGACGAGCGGACCGGCCGGGACGGGGACGACCGGCGACCGGTCGCGCTGGCCCCGCTGGAGGTCCACGGATCCTTCCGGCACGACGGATTCCGGCTCGCCTACACCGAGTACGGCGACAGCGCGAGCAGTGCGGGCACGGTGATCCTGACCCACGGCATCCTGCTCACCCGCCGGATGCACCGGCCCCTCGCCAGGCGCCTGGCCCGCGAAGGCTTTCACGTCGTGACCCTGGACCTGCTGGGGCACGGCGAGTCGGACCGGCCGACCGAGTCCTGGCGGTACTCGATGACCGCATTCGCCGAGCAAGTGGTCGGTTTGATGGATCACTTGGACGTGACGTCGGCAGTGGTCGGCGGCACGTCGCTGGGCGCCAACGTCAGCCTGGAGACGGCGGTGCTCGCCCCTGAGCGCACGCACGGCCTGATCGTGGAGATGCCGGTGCTGGACAACGCGGTGCTCTCCGGCCTGGTGGCCTTCCCTCCCCTGCTGTTCGCCGCCCGGTTCGCGCCGGTGTCGGTCAACGCCGTGAAGGCACTGGCGCAGCGGGTGCCGCGTGGGTACGTCTGGCTGGACGTGGTGGCGGACGTGCTGCAGCAGGAGCCCGCGGCCATGGCGGCACTGCTGCACGGGCTGTTCTTCCAGCGCATCGCGCCGCCACGCACCGTGCGGCGGCGGATCGGGATTCCCGCGCTGGTCATCGGTCACGCCCGGGACCCGATCCACCCGTTCGGCGACGCCGACACCCTGGCCAGGGACATGCCGCAGGCGAGGTTCGTCCAGGCTCGCAGCCCGGTCGAGCTGCGGTTCGATCCGCACCGGCTCACCGGCGAGATCCTGCGCTTCCTCCGCGAGCGATTCGCCGCAGGCGCACACCAGGCCTCCCCTGCGGTCTGACCGCGGACCACCCGTCGTTGGCCCCGCTGCTGTCCGGCCGCCGGACACGCCTCGGCCGCGGCCACGCGGGTCAGCTGCGTTCGCCGACGGCGCCTTCCCGCTCCGCGTACAAGCCCGCGACCGGGCCGATCACGATGACTGCAGGTGGACGGATCCCCTCCGCCGCAATCTCGTCGGCCACCGAGCCGAGCGTGGTGCGCAACACCCGCTGACGGGCGGTACTGCCTTCCTGGACCACGGCCACCGGGGTGTCCGGCGCCCGCCCCCCGGCCATGAGCACGTCGGCGAACTGCCCGGCTCGCTCGACGGCCATCAGCAGCACGATCGTCCCCCGCAGGGCGGCCAGAGCCCGCCAGTCGACCAACGACGAGGGATGATCCGGGCCGACGTGCCCGGAGACCACGACCACTTCGTGGGCCACTCCCCGATGCGTGACCGGCACGTCGGCCAGCGCGGGCACCGCGAACGCGCTGGTGACGCCGGGGACCACGGACACCGGCACACCGGCGGACGCGCACACCAGGACCTCTTCGTAGCCGCGTCCGAACAGGTACGGGTCCCCGCCTTTGAGCCGCACCACGGTCTTGCCCGCCTTGGCGTGCTCGACGAGCGTGGCATTGATGAATTCCTGGGCCGCTGCGCGGCCGTAGGGGATCTTCGCCGCGTCCACGACCTCCACGCGCGGCGGCAGCTCGTCCAGCAGCTCCCTGGGCGCCAGCCGGTCCGCCACGACGACGTCGGCGTTGGCCAGCAGGCGGCGGCCGGCCACGGTGATCAGTTCCGGATCGCCCGGCCCTCCCCCGACCAGGATCACCTCACCCATACCGGGCCGCCGCGCGCCGGGCTGCCGGCCGGCGGGCACCGTGCCCTCCCGCAGCGCCTCCAGCAGGCCGTCGCGAACGGCGGCCGAACGCAGCGGCCTCCCACCGGCCAGCACACCGATCAGCAGCCCGTCGAACTCGCCGGTCGCGGGTGTCACCGCGCTGCCGTCGGGCCCGGCGTCCGCCCGCACGCAGAACACCCGCTCGCGTTCGGCTTCCGCGCTGACCGCCTCGTTGACCCGGGTGTCGTCCGTGCACGCGATGGCATACCAGGCGTGGCGCAGGTCGCCGTCGGCGTACCGGCGCCGGTGCCAGCGAATCTCCCCCGCCGCGGCCATGCCCTCCACCGCCGGTGTGGCTTCCGGGGCGATCACGTCGACGTCGGCACCGGCGCGGAGCAACCGGGGCAGCCGTCGCTGCGCCACACTGCCCGCGCCGACCACGACGACCCGGCGTCCACGAAGATCGAGACCGACGAGGTAGTGGGCGTCAGACATGCGGTAAGCATGCCGTGCCGCGGGCCTATGGCGCCGCGGCGTCCCACACACCGGATGCCGCTGACGACCACGTTCGGTTCCGCCGATGTCGGTGCTGCGGGGCAGAATGCGCCATGTGGAGGTGACCACAACCGGGCTGACGACGCCGGTCGGCCCGCTCGGCATCGCGGTGTCCGAGCGGGGCCTGTGCCGCGTCGACTGGTCGCAGCCACCCGGCCGGGTGGCGAAGCCGGCCGGCCTGGCGCTGCGGGTGATCGAGCAGCTGGAGGCCTACTTCACCGGCGAGCTCCGGGAGTTCGACCTGCCGATCGACTGGAGCTTCGCCACCGGCACCAGGCTCGCAGTGCTGCAGGCGCTGCATCGCGTGCCGTACGGCACCGCGGTCACCTACGGCGAGCTGGCCGAGCTGAGCGGGACCGGCGTGCCACCCAGGGCCATCGGCGGGATCATGGGCGCCAACCCGATGCCGATCGTCGTGCCCTGTCACCGCGTGGTCGCACACGACGGCCTGGGTGGGTACTCGGGCGGCGGCCGGGCCTACGACGGGCGTGAGGTCAAGCGCTGGCTGCTCGTCATGGAGGGTGCGCTGCCGCCGACGCTGGACTGGGATCCCGCCGGCCTGCCCGCCGCGACCTAGCCGGCCTGCCCGCCGCGGACTGGCTCCGCCGGGTGCCCGGTCAGCCCAGGATCACGTCGGCGACCGAGGGCAGGGTGGCCACCGGTCCCTGCACCAGCAGCGTGGTCACGCAGGTCTCCTCCCAGCGCGCCAGCTCGTCCTTGATCTTGGCCTTCGGGCCGATCAGTGCCACGTCCTCCACCAGCTCGGTGGGGATCGCCGCCGTCGCGCCCTTCTTGTCCCCGGACAGGTACAGCTGCTGCACCTTCTCCGCCACGGCCTCGTAGCCCATGCGCACGAACACGTCCTTGTGGAAGTTCGCCTGCCTGGCACCCATCCCGCCGATGTAGAGGGCCAGCACCGGCCGGATCATGTCCGCCGCGGCCTCCACGTCGTCGTGCACGATGACCGGCACGGACGCCGCCACCTCGAAGTCCTCGGCGGTGCGGCGCGCTCCCGGACGGGCGAACCCCTCGGCGAGGGCGGCGCGGTAGAACGCGTCGCTCTTCGGGGAGAAGAACAGCGCCAGCCAGCCGTCGGCGATCTCGGCGGCCAGCGCCACGTTCTTCGGGCCTTCCGCGCCGAGGTAGATCGGGATGTCCTCGCGCAGTGGGTGCACGGTCGGCTTCAGCGGCTTGCCCAGCCCGGTGCCGCCCGGCAGCGGCAGCTGGTAGTGCTCGCCGGAGAACCGCACCGGCTCGGCACGCGCGAACACCTGCCGCAGGATCGCGACGTACTCCCGGGTGCGGGCCAGTGGCTTGGCGTACGGCTGCCCGTACCACCCTTCCACGACCTGCGGCCCGGACACGCCGAGACCGAGGATGAACCGGCCTCCGGACAGGTGATCCATCGTCATCGCCGCCATCGCCGTGGCGGTCGGCGTGCGGGCGGAGATCTGGATCAGGTTCGTGCCGAGCTTGATGCGTGAGGTCCGCGACCCCAGCCAGGCCAGCGGGGTCAGCGCGTCCGAGCCGTAGGCCTCCGCGGTCCAGACGGAATCGAATCCGAGCCGTTCCGCCGTGGTGATCGCATCCACCGCGTCCGCAGGCGGGCCGGACGACCAGTACCCGAGGTGGTAGCCGAGCTTCATAGGCGGCAGTCAATCAGACGTCCGGGCTGTAATGCCACGGCTTGCCCCGTTCGGACTCCGGCGGCAGCCAGCGGCGCGGGGTCTCCGGCAACGGCGTGCCGGGCGGCAGCTTCCCGGTCGCGCGCAGCCACCCGTGATAGGCCCTCGGGTGCCACTTGACGCGCTTCGGCAGCAAGCGGAACACCCGGTCCACCCAGCGGCCGAAAGCGCGCAGCCGCCGCTCGTCGCGGTCGGACCAGGTGAAGCCGAGCTTGTCCCGGACGGCCGGGTGATACATGCCGACGGTCAGCCACACGTAGCGCTTCTCGATGTGCCGGCGCAGCCACGACCAGACCCCGTCCGGCAGCCCCGCCAGCTGCGGCGGCTTGTCCAGGCCGGACAGGTCCAGCACGGCCAGCGCCGTGGGATGCGGCTCGAGCACATTCCGGCACATGTGGTCGTAGTACTCCTGGAACTCCTCCCAGCTGCCCGGAACCGGCCGCATGCTCACCCCGTACAGCCGGTACCACTGCACATGCTCGTCGAACAGCTGCCGACGCTCGGCCTCGGTGATACCGCCGCAGAAGTACTCCTTGGTGAGCATGGTGCCGACGAAGAACGTCGCATGCGCCCAGTAGAAGACGTCCGGGGACAGCGCGTGGTAGCGGCGGCCGCGCTCGTCGACGCCCTTGATGTGGTCGTGGTAACCGCGCACCTGGCGAGCGGTTTCGACCGCCCGGTCCCCGTCGAAGACCACTCCCCCGATCGGGTACAGCGAGCGGAACAGGCGCGGCATGCGCTCGTCGAAGAAGGTCGAGTGCTGGGCCACCGCCGCTCCCAGCTGCGGATGCATGTTCTGCATCGACCCGGCCCACAGCGCTTGCAGCAGCCCGCGCCAGTCCCCGAAGACCTGCCAGGTCAGCGAATCCGGGCCGAACGGCTTCGGCCCGGTGGTCCTGCCGGCCTGCGCGGCACGCTCACCGCGGGCAGCGTCCGTGGTCATCGGACCTGTCCTCCAACTGAAAACGATCGTTGTCACTGTACGATGTGACAACACCGGCAGTCAATTGATCACACGACTCAGCGGGACGGGATGACCAACGCCACGCGTACCTGGGGCGGGACGACCCTGGCCGACCGGCGCGCCGACCGGCGCAGGCGGCTCGTCGAAGCCGGGATCGAACTGCTCGGGGGCGGGGACAGCACGGCGGTCACCGTGCGTGCCGTGTGCCGGACCGCGCGGCTCACCGAGCGGTACTTCTACGAAAGCTTCGCCGACCGCGACGCCTTGATGCTGGCGGTGTACGAGCACGTGGCCGAGTCGGCACGCCAGGCCATCCTCGATGCGGTGACCCGCGTGGCGGACACCGACCCCGAGGAGCAGGCCAGGGCGGCGGTGCGGGCGTTCGTCGAGCTGCTCATCGACGACCCGCGCAAAGGCACCGTGCTGCTGCTGGTGCCGATCACCGAACCCGCGCTGAACAAGCGCGGCGCGGAACTGCTCCCGACCTTCACCGCGATGATCCGTGACCGGCTGCCGGACGGCTATGACGACGTCCACCGCGAGCTGACCGCCACGTCGCTGATCGGCGCACTCACGTACCTGTTCATCAGCTATCTGGACGGCAGCCTGGACGTCCCGCGGGAACGCCTGATCGAACACGCCGTCGGCATGCTCGTCGCCGCTGCCTCGCCGCCGGATGCAACCTCGTAGCGGCCCGGCCCGTGAGAAAGGGCGGCACGAGATCGAACGAACCTGCTGACCCCGGGGGCGGGTCGAGAGGGGGCATGAAGGCGGACCTGGAGGCGCAGTTCCAGCACTTCGCCGAGAACCAGGTGCTGACGCTGCGCAGATTCGCCTACCTGCTGTGCGCCGACTGGCACCTGGCCGAGGACCTGGTGCAGAACGCGCTGCTGAAGCTGTACCGGCTGTGGCCGAAGATGCAGCGCCGCGGCAGCGTCGGCAACTACGCACGGCGCGCGGTGCTCACCTGCTGGCTGGACGAGAAGCGCAGGCCATGGCGCCGGACCGAGTCGGGCGACGGCGAGCTGCCCGATCAGGCCGATCCCGCGGTGGACATCGACGGGTACGGCGAGCGGCTGGTCGACCGGGAGCGCGTGCTGCGCGGCATGACGGAGCTGCCCCCCCCGGCAACGGGCTGTGCTGGTGCTGCGGTTCTGGGAAGAACTGTCCGTGAGCGAGACGGCGGAGGTCTTGGGCTGTTCGGAAGGCAACGTGAAAAGCCAGCAGTCGCGCGCGCTGACGCGATTGCGTGAAGTGCTCGACCGGATGGAGTCGACACCGAGCTTGGCCAGGAGGGCGTCATGACCGAGCACGCGCTGCGTGAAGGCATGCGGGCTGCGGTGACCGCCGAGCCGCCGCTCGGGTTCAGCACGGACGAGTTGATCGCGACCGCCCGCCGCAGGGCGCGCCGCAGGCGCACGATGATGGCCTCGGCAGCGACTGCGGCCGTCGTGGTCGCGGGAAGTGTCGGCGCCGTCTCCCTTGCCGGGCAGCAGGAGCCCGGGCCTGCCCGGCTGCAGGCTGCAGCAGGAGACGTGGTGCGTGGCGAGGTCGAGAAGGCCGGCGAGTCGCTGGCGCAGCTGTTGCCGCGCTACCTGCCGGGCGCCGAGGTGACGTCCACCGTGGCCATCGACGACACTGGGCTCATCACGTACGAGGTCGACGACGCTCCCGGTGCGTGCTGTACGAAATCAACCCGTGTTCGCTGACCAATCCGCCCACCTTGCCGGTCTCCTGCAGGTCCGATCCGGGCAGCAGCGCATATCACGGCGACCGGCTCACGCAGGACTCCTACTGGAAAGGAGTCCACCGGAGCGATTACCTCGTCCGGGTGATAGTCGTGCGGAACGGGGAGCAGCTCGGCGTGCACGAGCACAAGGCGTGTGCCCACGCGCCGTCGCTGTGCGACGAGGATGTCGAGTTCGTGGCCCTGAGCGAAACCCAAGCTGCCCGGCTGGTGCGTGACCCGGACGTGTATGCGCCCGCCGTCAGTGCCGGAACGTTCCTCGAAGACCGCCTCGGGATGCTGCGTCTCGAGCTCGAGCAGATCGACGACGGGGAGCCCCGCGTGACGGAACGCCGCGCCGAGATCCAGGCCGTGATCGGGAAGCTGGAGCGGGAACTGGCCCTGCGTGCCCAGGCCGAGAAGGCCAGCCAGCTCGAGGAACTGCGCACGGACGAGCCTGCCGCGAAGCAGCGCAGGCGCGCGCAACTCGAGCAGGAAATCGAGGAGGCCAAGCGCAAGCTCGACCGGGACACGGAACAGGCAGAGCGATCAGGGCGCTGACCCTGCCGATCCGGCTGCCGCCGCACGTCGTGCCGTGCGGCGGCAGCTTCCTTTCTGCGGGCCGTTTCGCGATGATCTTCGGCACGATGAACGTTCCAGTTCCCCGGACCGGTGCCCAGCCGACGGTGTCCCGGCTGCGGGCGTACATTGCGTTCAGCGGATGTCGTCGATCTGCCTGGGCGCGATACTGGGGCACTAAGGTTCGAACCAGTCACCCGGCCACCACGCCCGCGGCCGGCTCGGGCCGGGGACGAACGAGCACAGGTTCGACGCCGACGCGACGCGCCTGCTGCCTGACCGCGTCTGGCAGTCCGTTCGCGGACGTACCGAGGAGGAGACCGGATGACCCAGCACACCGTGGGCGAGCAGTCCGCCACGCTGGCCGACCGTGCACCGTCGGCCGCACGGGTGTTTCTCGACCGGGTGGCAAGCACGCCGCATCGCGAGGCGTTCCGCTACCCGGTCGGTGACCGGTGGGAGTCGGTGACCTGGCACCAGGTCGGAGAGCGGGTCAACCGCATCGCTGCCGGGTTGCTGGCGCTGGGCCTGCAGACCGAGGACCGGGTCGCCGTCGCGTCGACCACCCGCTACGAGTGGGTGCTGGCCGACGCGAGCATCATGTGCGCCGGCGGGGCGACCACCACCGTCTACCCGACCACCGGGAGCGAGGACGTCCAGTTCATCCTGGCCGACTCCAACAGCCGGGTGCTGTTCGCCGAGGACGACGAGCAGATCGCCAAAGTGCGCAGGCACCGCGAGAAGTTGCCGGACCTGCAGCAGGTGGTCACGTTCGACGGCACCCCGGACGGCGACTGGGTGATCTCGCTCGCCGACCTGGAGAAGAAGGGCGAGGAGTACCTGAAGGAGAACCCGGACGCCGTGGAGAAGGCGGTGTCCGCGCTGACGCCTGACCACCTCGCCACGCTGATCTACACGTCGGGCACAACCGGCCGACCGAAGGGCGTGCGGCTGGTGCACGACTGCTGGAGCTACGAGGGCGCCGCCATCCGGGCCCTGAACCTGCTGACCGAGGACGACCTGCAATACCTGTGGCTGCCGCTGTCGCACGTGTTCGGCAAGGTGCTGCTGTGCGCGCAGGCGGAGATCGGGTTCGCCACCGCGGTCGACGGCCGGATCGACAAGATCGTGGACAACCTCGGCGTGGTGAAGCCGACCTTCATGGGCGCGGCACCCCGGATCTTCGAGAAGGTGCACGCCAGGGTCACCACCATGACCCACGACGAGGGCGGCCTGAAGGCCAAGATCTTCGACTGGGCGTTCCGGGTGGGCATCAAGGTGTCCCGCCTGCGCAGGGCGGGCAAGCCGGTGCCCAAGCCGCTGCAGCTGCAGTTCGCCATCGCGGACAAGCTGGTGTTCACCAAGCTGCGGGAACGGTTCGGCGGCCGCATCCGCTACCTGATCTCCGGCTCGGCCGCGTTGAACAACGACATCGCCGAGTGGTTCGACGCCGCAGGGCTGACCATTCTGGAAGGCTACGGCCTGACCGAGACCAGCGGCGCCAGCTGCGTCAACCGCCCGGACGACCAGCAGATCGGCACGGTCGGCCCGCCGCTGCCGGGCACCGAGATCAAGATCGCCTCCGACGGCGAGATCCTGATGCGCGGCCCCGGCGTGATGCGCGGCTACCACAACCAGCCGGACCTGACCGCCGAGGTGCTCGACGAGGACGGCTGGTTCCACACCGGTGACATCGGCGAGCTGGTCGGCAACAAGGTCCGGATCACCGACCGGAAGAAGGACCTGATCAAGACCTCGGGCGGCAAGTACGTCGCCCCGCAGGCGATCGAGGCCCAGTTCAAGGCCATCTGCCCGTACGCGGCGCAGCTGGTGGTGCACGGCGAGGGCCGCAAGTTCGTCTCCGCGCTGGTGACGCTGGACCCGGAGGCCATCCAGGAGTGGGCGGAGCAGCACGGCATGGCGGGCAAGAGCTACGCCGAGATCGTGACCTCCGACCAGGCCCGCGAGATGGTGCAGAAGTACATCGACGAGCTGAACAGCAGGCTGAACCGGTGGGAGACGATCAAGAAGTTCGTCATCCTGCCGCACGACCTGACCGTCGAAGAGGGCGAGCTGACGCCGAGCCTGAAGCTCAAGCGCAAGGCGGTCGAGCAGAAGTACCGGGACCTGCTGGACGACCTCTACGACTGACCGGCCGCGGCGGTGGCGTCCGGCCGGCCACCGGCCGGGGACGCCGAGCAGCGCGGGCGGTCGTCATGCCGACGGGCCGGTGAGTGCGCAACACCACTCGCCGGCCCGTTTCGTGTTGCCCAACCGTCGCGTACTGTTCACGTTTGAGCTGCGCAAACGCCGCGGCGCACGGCACGTCACCCCAGCGTTCACCGCCGCCGTCGGCACAGCCAGAAGCACAACAAATTTCACACGTGTTTCCGGTGGGGCTTTCGCGGGAGCAGAAGTTCACCGTAAAGTAACTGAACTCCCGGTGACCCCGGGCGTGACGCGACCGCGACTTCGCACAGCGAAGCCACCGCCGGTCTGATTCGCGCGCACATCGTGGTGCGCCGTCTCGCGCACATCGTGGTGCGCCGATTTCCTCCATGTTCGAGGCCGCACAGTGCGGTGCCGGCCGATGTCCCGCTCATCTGTTCGCACTGGCGCGATCGTCTACGAGCCGACCATCGCACCGGGCAGGTTCGCCGTTACCCGACCGTGACAGCTTCACCGGATCGGCCCAACATACCTGCACGGCGCTGACACCACACGGAAGGACAGCCAGCCGTGTCCCACCACACCCCTGGCCCTCAGCAGGCCGGTCTGTACGACCCGTCGTACGAGCACGACGCCTGCGGTGTCGCTTTCGTCGCCGATCTCACCGGCCGCCGTTCCCACTCGATCGTGCGCAAGGCCCTGACCGCGCTGAAGAACCTCGAGCACCGCGGAGCACGGGGTGCCGAACCGGACACCGGCGACGGCGCCGGCCTGCTCATCCAAGTGCCCGACGAGTTCTTCCGTGCCGTCGTCGACTTCGCCCTGCCCCCCGCCGGGCGGTACGCCGTCGGCACCGCGTTCCTGCCCACCGACGACGCCGCCCGCCGCTCGGTCGTCCAGACCGTGGAGCGGATCGCGGCCGAGGAAGGCATGCGTGTGCTCGGCTGGCGTGACCTGCCGATCGACGATCGGCACGTCGGACGGATCGCCGCCTCCACCATGCCCACGTTCCGGCAGGTGTTCCTCGCCCCGCAGGACCCGGCGGTGACCGGGATGGACCTGGAGCGGCTGGCGTTCGTGGTGCGCAAGCGTGCCGAGCACGCGTGCGCGGACGCCGACCCGAAGGGCGGCATCGGGCTGTACTTCCCCAGCCTGTCCAGCCGCACCATCGTCTACAAGGGCATGCTGACCGAGTCGCAGCTGGAGAAGTTCTTCGTCGACTTGAGCGACGAGCGCATGGTCAGCGCGATCGGCCTGGTGCACAGCCGGTTCTCCACCAACACCTTCCCGTCCTGGCCGTTGGCGCACCCGTACCGGTACATCGCGCACAACGGCGAGATCAACACGCTGCGCGGCAACCGGAACTGGATGGACGCGCGCGAGTCGACGCTGGCCAGCGACCTGTTCTCCGGCGACCTGTCCAGGATCTTCCCGATCATCACCAGGGGCGCCAGCGACTCGGCCTCGTTCGACGAGGTGCTGGAGCTGCTGCACCTCGGCGGCCGCAGCCTGCCGCACGCGGTGCTCATGATGATCCCCGAGGCGTGGGAGAACCACGAGGAGATGGACCCGGCGCGGCGGGCGTTCTACCAGTTCCACTCCACGATGATGGAGCCGTGGGACGGGCCCGCCCTGGTCGCGTTCACCGACGGCACCCAGATCGGTGCGGTGCTGGACCGCAACGGCTTGCGCCCGGCGCGCTACTGGGTCACCGAGGACGGCCTGGTCATCGCCGCGTCCGAGGTCGGCGTACTGGACGTCGACCCGGCCACCATCGTCCGCAAGGGCAGGCTGGAACCGGGCCGGATGTTCCTGGTCGACACCGAGCAGCACCGCATCATCGACGACGACGAGGTCAAGGGCCAGCTGGCCGCCGAGCACCCGTACCAGGCGTGGCTGGAGCACCCGACCACCGGGATGCTGCACCTGGACGAGCTGCCCGGGCGCACCCGCGAAGGCACGCCCAGCCAGGCGTCGCTGGTGCAGCGCCAGCAGGTGTTCGGCTACACCCAGGAGGATGTGTCGATCCTGGTGGGGCCGATGGCGAGGACCGGGTCGGAGCCGCTGGGGTCGATGGGCAACGACGCGCCGCTGGCCCCGCTGTCGGACCGGCCGCGCCTGCTGTTCGACTACTTCACCCAGCTGTTCGCCCAGGTCACCAACCCTCCGCTGGACGCGATCCGGGAGGAGCTGGTCACGTCGCTGAGCACCCAGGTGGGCAGCGAGCCGAACCTGCTGTCCGCCGACCCGCGGCACGCACGCAAGATCGTGCTGCCGTTCCCGGTGCTGGACAACGACCAGCTGGCCAAACTGGTGCACGCCAACGACGACGGCACCCTGCCGGAGTTCCAGTCCTACACCGTGCGCGGTCTGTACGACGTGCGCGGCGGCGGAGCGGCGTTGCAGGCCAAGCTCAAGGAGATCTGCGCCGACGTGGTCACCGCCATCCGTGACGGCGCCCGGCTGATCGTCCTGTCCGACCGCGGCGCCACCAAGGACCTGGCGCCGATCCCGTCGCTGCTGCTCACCGGCGCGGTGCACCACCACCTGGTGCGCGAGAAGCTGCGCACCCAGGTGGGCCTGGTCGTCGAGGCGGGCGACGCCCGCGAGGTGCACCACATCGCGCTGCTGATCGGCTACGGGGCGGCGGCGGTCAACCCGTACCTGGCCATGGCGACGGCCGAGGCCATGGCCGAGCGCGGCGAGCTGGGCCCGGACGTCGACCCCGAGCGCGCCACCAGCAACCTGATCAAGGCGCTGGGCAAGGGTGTGCGCAAGACGATGTCCAAGATGGGCGTCTCGACCGTCGCCTCCTACACCGGGGCGCAGATCTTCGAGGCGCTCGGCCTCGGCAAGGAGGTCATCGACACCTGCTTCACCGGCACCACGTCGCGCTTGGGCGGCGTCGGGTTCGACGTGCTGGCCGAAGAGGTGGCGCGCAGGCACCGGCTGGCCTTCCCGCCGGACGGGGTCCGGGCCAGCCACCGCGAGCTGGAGCCCGGCGGTGACTACCAGTGGCGGCGCGAGGGCGAGTACCACCTGTTCAACCCGCAGACGGTGTTCAAGCTGCAGCACTCCACCCGCGCGGGCAAGTACGAGATCTTCAAGGAGTACACCAAGGCCGTCGACGACCAGTCCGAGCGACTGGGCACGCTGCGCGGCCTGTTCGAGCTGAAGACCGGGGTGCGTCCGCCGGTGCCGATCGACGAGGTCGAACCGGTGTCCGAGATCGTCAAGCGGTTCTCCACCGGCGCCATCTCCTATGGCTCGATCTCCAAGGAGATGCACGAGACGCTGGCCATCGCCATGAACCGGCTCGGCGCGAAGTCGAACACCGGAGAGGGCGGCGAGGACCCGGAGCGGCTGTACGACCCCGAGCGTCGCTCGGCGATCAAGCAGGTCGCCTCCGGCCGGTTCGGCGTGACGTCGGAATACCTGGTCAACGCCGACGACATCCAGATCAAGATGGCGCAGGGCGCCAAGCCGGGCGAGGGCGGGCAGCTGCCCGGCGCCAAGGTGTACCCGTGGATCGGCAAGACCAGGCACTCCACCCCCGGCGTCGGCCTGATCTCCCCGCCGCCGCACCACGACATCTACTCGATCGAGGACCTGGCGCAGCTGATCCACGACCTGAAGAACGCCAACCCGGCGGCCCGCATCCACGTGAAGCTGGTCTCCGAGGTGGGCGTGGGCACCGTGGCCGCAGGCGTGGCCAAGGCGCATGCCGACGTGGTGCTGATCTCCGGGCACGACGGCGGCACCGGCGCCTCCCCGCTGTCGTCCATCAAGCACGCGGGCGGCCCGTGGGAGCTCGGCTTGGCGGAAACCCAGCAGACGCTGCTGCACAACAAGCTGCGCGACCGGATCGTGGTGCAGACCGACGGCCAGCTGAAGACCGGCCGGGACGTCATCATCGCCACGCTGCTCGGCGCCGAGGAGTTCGGCTTCGCCACCGCTCCCCTGGTGGTGTCCGGCTGCGTGATGATGCGGGTCTGCCACCTGGACACCTGCCCGGTCGGCGTGGCGACGCAGAACCCGAAGCTGCGCGCCAAGTTCAGCGGCAAGGCCGAGTACCTGGTGAACTTCTTCGAGTTCATCGCCCAGGAGGTACGCGAGTACCTGGCCGCGCTCGGCTTCCGCTCGATCGCCGAGGCGGTCGGCCACGCCGAGTACCTGGACACCCGCAAGGCCGTCGACCACTGGAAGGCGGCCGGGCTGGACCTGTCGCCGATCCTGCACGTGCCGGACAACGCCCCGGCCGGCCTGCGCAACCAGCAGCGGCCGCAGGATCACGGGCTGCACAAGGCGCTGGACAACACGCTCATCCAGCTGTCCCAGGGTGCGCTCGACGAGGGCAGGCCGGTCAAGCTCGAGCTGCCGGTGCGCAACGTCAACCGCACGGTCGGCACGATGCTCGGGCACGAGGTCACCAAGCGCTGGGGCGGCGAGGGTTTGCCGGACGACACCATCGACGTGACCTTCACCGGCACCGC
This sequence comes from Thermocrispum agreste DSM 44070, assembly GCF_000427905.1. Classification (GTDB taxonomy): domain Bacteria; phylum Actinomycetota; class Actinomycetes; order Mycobacteriales; family Pseudonocardiaceae; genus Thermocrispum; species Thermocrispum agreste. The sequence goes on from NZ_ATYX01000009.1 coordinate 117,266, forward strand.
GGGCCAGTCGTTCGGCGCGTTCATCCCGCGCGGCGTCACGCTGCGGCTCTACGGCGACGCCAACGACTACGTGGGCAAGGGGCTCTCCGGCGGTCGTATCGTCATCCGCCCGCACCCCGGCGCCCAGTTCGCCGCGGAGAAGAACCTGATCGCGGGCAACGTCATCTGCTACGGGGCCACCAGCGGGGAGATCTTCCTGCGTGGCCTGGTCGGCGAGCGGTTCTGCGTGCGGAACTCCGGCGCCACCGCCGTGGTGGAGGGCGTCGGTGACCACGGGTGCGAGTACATGACCGGTGGCCGGGTGGTGGTGCTCGGCCGGATCGGCCGCAACTTCGCCGCCGGTATGTCCGGCGGGATCGCCTACGTGCACGACCTGGCCGCGTACAAGCACCGGGTCAACATGGAGATGGTCGACATCGACCCGCTGGACGAGGAGGACATCGCGTTCCTGCACGAGGCGGTCAGCAAGCACTTCGCGGAGACCGACTCCGCGGTGGCCCGTGCGCTGCTGGCCGACTGGGACGCCGAGGTGCAGCGGTTCGGCAAGGTCATGCCGAAGGACTACAAGCGCGTGCTCGCCGCCAAGGCTGCCGCCGAGCGCGACGGTCGGGACATCGACGAGGCTGTGATGGAGGCGGCTCATGGCTGATCCGAAGGGATTCCTCACCACGCGCCGGGAGCTTCCCGGCACGCGTCCGGTCACGCTCCGGCTGAAGGACTGGCGGGAGGTCTACGAGGACCCGCGCGACTACATCGCCAACAAGCTGCCGAAGCAGGCGGGCCGGTGCATGGACTGCGGCATCCCGTTCTGCCACCAGGGCTGCCCGCTGGGCAACCTCATCCCGGACTGGAACACGCTGGTCTGGAAGCAGAACTGGGCAGAGGCCATCGAGCGGCTGCACGCGACGAACAACTTCCCGGAGTTCACCGGCGCGTTGTGTCCCGCGCCCTGCGAGTCGGCATGCGTGCTGGGCATCAACGACGATCCGGTGACCATCAAACGGGTCGAGCTGTCCATCATCGACAAGGCGTGGGAAGCCGGGTACGTGCGCCCGCTGCCGCCGGCCACGACCACCGGCAAGACGGTCGCGGTGGTGGGTTCGGGGCCAGCCGGGCTGGCCGCTGCCCAGCAGCTGACCAGAGCCGGGCACGCGGTGACGGTGTTCGAGCGCGCCGACGCCATCGGTGGCCTGCTCCGCTACGGCATCCCCGAGTTCAAGATGGAGAAGTGGCGGCTGGACCGCAGGCTGGAGCAGATGCGGGCCGAGGGCACCCGGTTCGTCACCGAGGTCGAGGTCGGTGTGGACATCACCGCCGACGAGCTGCGCGCGCAGTACGACGCGGTGGTGCTGGCCGGAGGCGCCACCCAGTGGCGGGACCTGCCCATCCCCGGGCGCGACGCCGAGGGCGTCTACCAGGCGATGGAATACCTGCCACTGGCCAACCGGGTCGCCGCAGGCAAGCTGGCGGATTCGCCGGTCTCGGCCAAGGGCAAGGACGTGGTGATCATCGGCGGCGGGGACACCGGCGCCGACTGCCTGGGCACCGCGCACCGGCAGGGCGCGCGTTCGGTGACCCAGCTGGAGATCATGCCCAAGCCGCCCCAGACGCGGTCGGACGCCCACCCGTGGCCGACCTACCCGATGATCTACCGGGTCTCGTCGGCGCACGAGGAGGGCGGCGAGCGGCTGTACTCGGTGAGCACGCAACGGTTCCTCACCGACGAGCACGGCAAGCTGCGCGGTCTGCAGGTGGTCGAGGTCGAGCGCGTCGGCGGCCGGTTCGAGCCGATCCCCGGCACCGAACGGGAGCTGCCCGCGCAGCTGGTCACGCTGGCGCTGGGCTTCGTCGGCCCGGAGAAGAGCCGGCTGCTGACCGATCTCGGCGTGGAGTTCGACGAGCGCGGCAATGTCGCGCGCGGGCCGGACTTCCAGACCAACGTCGACGGCGTGTTCAGTGCCGGTGACATGGGCCGTGGTCAGTCGCTCATCGTGTGGGCGATCGCCGAGGGCAGGGCGGCAGCCGCGGGCGTGGACGCCTACCTGACCGGGCGGGACATCCTGCCTGCGCCGATCAAGCCCACCGACCGCCCGATCGCCTGAGCGGAGCTCGGGCCCCCGGTCAACGGCCCGCCGACAACGGCGTCGGCGGGCCGTCCTTCGTCGTCCGCGTGGCTATCGTGGGCGAAGGCGACGAAGCGGCGGGTGACACGGAGGGACGGGCCATGGGCCGGGACTGGGAGACCGAGCTGGCGGAGGTCTGGGCGCAACTGGACGACCTGCCGCCGGAGACGTTCCGCCGGCGGATCGACGAGCTGGCTGCGCGCTGTCCGCACGGGGGCGGTGTCGCCGACTTCGAGCGGGCCTCGGCCTTCGACTCCACCGATTGCCCGGAACAGGCCGTCGCCCTCTACCGGCAGGCGCTGAGCGCAGGACTGACCGGGCTCCGTCGGCGCCGGGCGGTCATCCAGCTGGCCAGCTCGTTGCGCAACGTCGGCCGGGCGGAAGAAGGCGTGCGGCTGCTGGAGCGGGAGCTGGAAACGCACTCGGACGAGCTCGATGACGCGGTGCGCGCGACGCTGGCGCTGGCACTGGCCGACGTCGGCAGGAGCCGGGAAGCCGTCGGGCACGCCGTCTACGCGCTCTCCCGTCATCTCCCCCGGTATCAGCGTTCGATGGCGGCGTACGGCCGCGAGCTGATCGACTCCGCACGCCCCTGAGCACCACCGGGCGCGATCATCCTGCCGCCGCGTTCGCCACCGACACCAGCGCAGCACCGAGCTCGTCGGGCCGGCTGAACTGTGGCCAGTGCCCGGTCAGCAGGTCGATGTAGTCGACGTGCCGCAGCTTGGCCACTTCCCGCGTGTACGGGTTGTCGCTGTCGATCATCTGCCGTATTTCCGCGCTGCTGACCTCGCACGCGATGATCGTCACCGGCACCTGGTATCGCCGCTCGTCCGTCAGCCGCACCGGGTCCCTGGCCACGCGCTCCGGGGTCGGGATCGCACCGGCCCGGAACCGCGCACGCAGCTCGTCGTCCAGGCCGGCGAGGCTCCGTTCGTCGAAGAACGCCCAGTCGGGCAGCGGAATCTCGCCTCCCTGTGCGGGCAGCTCGGGGTTGATCGGATCGCCGTCGTTGAGCGGAGCCGCATCGACGTAGACCGCGCGCGCCACCTTGTCCGGGCGCGCGTCGACCGCCGCGTGCACGACCGGTCCGCCACCGGAGTGACCGACAAGCACCACCGGGTCGGGCCGCGCGCAAGCGTCCACCTTCGCCACGACCGCGTCCACGTGGTCGCGGAGTGTGATCGCCGATCGGTTCGCCTCACGTGACTCGAGGCCGGGCAACGTCATCGGGTGCGGACGATGCCCCGCCTCACGCAACGCGGGCAGCACCGCGTCCCACGACGAAGCATCCAGCCAGAACCCGGGAACCAGGATCACGTCCATTCCAGGACCGTACACGCCCGGGATGTCACCCCGGCGGCGCCTAGCCGGGTTGCGGCCGAACCACCATCACCGGGCATTCGGCGTAGTGCAGCATCGCGTGGCTGGTGGAACCGACCAGAAGGCCGGTGAATCCGCCGCGGCCCCGGCTGCCGACGACCAGGACGCTGGCCTCCGCGCTGCGTTCGATCAGGCATTCCCGGGGACGGGCCCGCACGACCACCGGTTCGACGTCGACCTGCGGGTACAAGCCGGCCCACCGATCGAGCCAGCGATCGAGCACGCGCCGCTCGTCCGCCTCCTGCGGTTCACTCGCCTGGCCCTGTTCCGTACGCGGCCGGTGGGAGTCGCCGTGATGGCAGGCGTGCACCGCCACCAGCGGGACGTTGCGCCGGGCGGCTTGCGCGAAGGCGCATCCGAGGGCGAGGTTGCTCAGCTCGCTGCCGTCCACGCCGACCACCACGGGAGCGTGCGGCCGATCCCGCCCGCGGACGGCGACCACCGGGCATTGCGCGTGCGCCGACAGCGTGAGCGTCGTCGAGCCGAGCAGCACCCCGGCGAGCGCTCCGCGCCCGGAGCCACCGAGCACCACGCACCGGGCGGCGCCCGACTCGGCGATCAGAGCCAGCACCGCGGGCTCGGTGGTGGACGACGTGCTCACCTGCAGATCGGGCACGATCTCGGTGGCGGCCAGCCGGGCCTGCTCGAGCAACGCCGTGGACTCCTGCTCCAGCAGGCCGAACAGCTCGGTGGACGGGGCGATGGCCCCGCCGGGGAAGAATTCCGCCGAGCCGATGGCATGGACCAGGCGCAGGCCCGCGCCTTGCCCGGCCGCCTCGGCGGCGGCCCACCGGACCGCGCGCAGCGACGCCTCCGACCCGTCCACCCCGGCGACCACCGGGCCGTGCCACCGTGGCCATCGCTCGGTCATCGCCCCAGGGTAGGACGAACGGATCATGCTCGAAAGCCGATCGGCCTCCGTCACGGTGACCCGCGACCGAATCGTCGTGCTGTCGGGACCAACGCCGCCAGGGCCGGGGCGAGGAAGCACACGCCAGCGCAGGTCACCAGGACCGCGTCGACGCCGAACGCGTCGACCGCGGGCGCGATCAACGCCAGGCCGACCGGTGACAGGCCGTAGGAGACCAGGAAGTCCAGCGACGACACCCTGGCCAGCTTGCCGGGATCCACTTCGCGTTGCGCGGCGGTGAACCACGGGACGTTGAACAGCTCGATGCCGATCCCCGCGATCACGTACCCGGCGACCACCACCGCCGGGTGAACGGGAACGAGCATGCCCAGCGGCGCGAACCCGTAGCAGGCGAGCCCGGCCAGTGCCGCCCAGCCCTGTGCCCGCGGCCGCCAGCGCGCCACCACCATCGCGCCCACCAGCGCCCCGGCGGTGTATCCGGTCATCGCCGCGGCCAGCACCGCACCCGAACCGAACGTGTCCCGGCTGACCAGCGGCAACACCACTCCGGTCGCCGCGTACCCGGTCGCGATCACGGCCGTCAGCGCCGCCAGGCCGGCCAGGAACCACGGGTGCCGCCGCGCCTCCCGCAGGCCCTCGGCGAACTCACGGACGAACCCGATGCCGCGCCTGGTGCCGCCGGGTGCGCGGGCTGCACCGCGTGGCGGCACCACAGCTGCCGTCGACCACAGCACTCCGATGCCGATCAGCAGCGTCGTCGCACCGGCCACCGCAGCCAGCACGGCAGTCACTCCCGGCGCGATCAGCGTGGTCACCCGCACCGAGAACGTCATCGCCGCGTTCGCTTGCTGGCGCCGGTCCTCCGCCACGACCTCGGCCGTCAGTGCTTGGAAAGCCGGCCGGCAGGCGCCTTGCCCGGCGCCGGCGAAGGCGGCCGCAACCGCCATCAAGCTCAACGACCGCCCCAGCCCTGCCGCGATGACAGGTGTGGCGACCGCCGCCGTGAGACACGCGGCCCACACCACGTGTCGCCTGGCGTATCGGTCCGCCAGGACACCACTGACCGGAACGGCGGCGAGGAAGCCCGCGGTGCGAGCGGCCAGCACGATGCCCAAGCCGGTGGCGGAGAGGCTGCCCTCGAGCACGGCCAGGCCCAGGACGAAAGGAAGGGCCCACGTCGCCAGGCCGGACGCCGTGGTGCCCAGCCACAGCCGGACGAAGTGCCGGTCGCGCAGGATCGACCGGTTCGTCGGCGGAGGCCCCTCCGCTGCCCGGCGGCCGGGTCCGGCGGCCTGTTCGCCCGACGTGGTCGCCGCCGATCCGGATTCCGGTGACCGCGCATCGGCGGGCGGGTCTGCCAGGGCGGGCTGGATGGCATCGGTTGACGTGCTCGGCTGCGACGGCACGGGTGTCCCTTCGACGATGTGAGCTTCTCGATCGTTATTGAAAACGATAATCAACCTCGATTAGGGTCCGTCACGAGACCCACACGATCCTGGAGTTGCCATGACCCCTCGTGTCATCGCCGCGCTGGCCTGCGGTGCCGTTCTGCTCGGCGGGTGCTCCGCTCCCGCTCAGCAGGCACCGTCCGCGTCGTCAGGGGCCGTTCACGTGACGAGTTGCGGCATGCCGTTGACGTTCGCCGAACGCCCGCAGCGGGTAGTGACGCTGGACCAGACGTCGACCGAGACACTGCTGGCGCTCGGCCTGGCCGATCGCATGGCCGGGACGTCGAACCTGAAGACGCGGGTGGCCCCGCAGTTCGCCGCCGACTACCGGCGGGTGAAGGTGCTCAGCCCCGGCCTGCTGACGTCGGAGCAACTGCGCGCCGCCAACCCGGATTTCGTGGTCGCGTCGTTCGCCGACCAGTTCACCCGTGACCGCGTGGGGACCAGGGAGGAACTGCACGAGCTCGGCGTGCCCACGTTCGTCAGCGCGGTCGACTGCCCCACCGGCGACGACTCCCCGTTCGATCGGCTGCACCAGGACTACCGCACGCTCGGCCGTATCTTCGGGGTGACCGAACGTGCCGAGCGGCTGATCGCCGAGCAGCAGAAGGCGATCGGCAAAGCGCGGTCGCTGCGCGCCCGCAACCGGCCCACGGTGCTGTGGCTGTACTCGGTGTTCAACGACGTGCCGTACGTGGCGGGCGGCATCGGGATCCCGGCTGCGATGAGCGAAATCCTCGGCGTGCGCAACGCCTTCGACGATGTCGGCCAGCAGTGGCCGGAGGTGTCGTGGGAGCAGATCGCCGCGCGTGAGCCCGACGTCATCGTGGTCGGCGATCTGTCCGAGCGTGGAGCGCCAGGCGACAGCGCCGAGGAGAAGATCGCGCAGATCCGGCAGCACCCGGTGATGTCCAGGCTGGACGCGGTGCGCCACAACCGGTTCGTCACGGTGTCCGGCATCGAACTCGACCCGTCGGTGCGCTCGCACAACGCGCTCACCGAAGTGGCGCAGGCACTGGCCGACATGCCTGCTCTGGCCGGTGACACGTCCCGATGAGCACGGCGAACCGCCTCGTCGTGCGGGTCGGCAGGACGGGCGCGCTCGGCCCGGCCGCCGTGGTCGCTCTGGTCGCCTCCCTGGCGGCCTGCGTGGTCATCGGCGCCGGTGACGTCACCTACGGGCACGTCGCCACCGTGCTCGGCACCCGCCTTGGGCTCCCGGTGGAGCCCCTGCCGCCCCTAACCGACTCGCTCATCTGGCAACTGCGCATTCCCCGCGTGCTGCTCGCGGCGGTCGTCGGCGCGGCGCTGGCGGTGTGCGGAGCCGTTCTGCAGGCGTTGACCAGGAACGCGCTGGCTGATCCCTATCTGCTCGGCGTCTCGTCGGGAGCGTCCACGGGCGCCGTGGTGGTCGCGGTGTCCGGTGTCGGAAGCACGATCGGCCTGACCGCGGGTGCGCTGGCCGGTGCCCTTACTGCATTCGGCCTGCTGCTGTTGCTGTTGCGGCGCAGCGGGCTCGATTCGCTGCGCGTCGTGCTCACCGGTGTCGTGGTCGGCCAGCTGTTCACCGCGCTGACGTCGCTGGTGCTGATGGCGTCCGGCGACGCCGACACCACCCGGTCGGTCACGTACTGGCTGCTCGGATCGCTCTCGTCGGCCCGGTGGGACGGCGTCGTCGGGTGCGCCGTCGTCACGGTGCTCGCGCTGGTGGTGTGCCGCTACTACGCGGTCTCGCTCGACGCTCTCGGATTCGGCGCCGACACCGCGGCGTCCGTTGGTGTCGATGTCCGGCGCACCCGGCTGGTCCTGCTCGTGGTGACGTCGCTGCTCACCGCGGTGGCGGTGTCCGCGGTCGGGGCGATCGGGTTCGTCGGCCTGATCGTCCCGCACGGCGTGCGCTTCCTTGCCGGGCCGCTGCATCGCACCCTGCTCCCCTACAGCGCGGTAGCCGGCGCGGTGTTCTTGGTGTGGGCCGACGCGCTGGCGCGCGTGCTCCTGGCCCCGCAAGAGGTGCCGGTGGGCGTGTTCACCGCGCTGGCCGGGGTGCCGTTGTTCCTGCTCATCCTGAAACGGCGAGGTGAACTGTGAGAGTGCAGGCCGACCGGCTGAGCTGGACGGCGAACGGCAAGCGGATCCTCCGTGGTGTCACGATCGACGTCCGGCCGGGGGAAACCCTGGGGGTCATCGGCCCCAACGGTTCGGGAAAGTCCACCCTGCTGCGCTGCCTGGCAGGCTTGCGGGTGCCGTCGGCGGGCACGGTGCGCTTCGACGGCGCCGACATTACGCGGTTCACGCCCCGGCAACTGGCGCGCAAGGTGGCCTTCGTCGAGCAGGACGCCCACGTCGCGTCCGAACTCCGGGTGGCGGACGTCGTCGCGCTCGGCCGCACACCGTACCGCTCGCCGTGGCGCGGTCTGCGGGAAGAAGACCACGCGGTGGTGGCCGAAGAGCTCGCGCGCATGGACATCAGCCACCTACGCGATCGTCCGTGGCGCAGCCTCTCCGGCGGCGAGCGCCAACGTGCGCACATCGCCCGTGGGCTGGCGCAGCGCACCCCGTGCCTGCTGCTCGACGAGCCCGCGAACCACCTGGACATCCGCCACCAGCTGGACCTGCTGACCACGCTGGCGGCATCACCCGCCACGGTGCTGATCGCGGTGCACGACCTCACGCTCGCCGCACGATTCTGCGACCGCCTGGCCCTGCTGGCCGGCGGCGAGATCGTCGCCACCGGAACCCCGGCCGAGGTGCTGACCCCGGACCGGGTGCGCTCGGTGTTCGCCGTCGACGCCCGGCTCGAGACCGATCGTCGCGGCCATCCGTTCGTCAGCCTGCACCCGCTGACCGACCCTGCCCACCCCATCGCAGGCAGCCGCCCGTCCCCCGCTCCGGCCACGGAGCAACCCTCCCCCGTTCTCACCGTCGACCAAGGAGAGCTTGCGTGACCGTCACAGGCCTGCTGTCCGACGTGCTCACTGGACGGTTCGGCCCGTCCCCCGCCGAGCTGACCGCCACCAGCGTCTTCTGGGTGCACCACGGCACCCGGCTGGCCGGAGCGGACGTCACCTATCGCAATCAGTACGTGCTCGTGCGCTGCGGCAGCGCCTTCGGTGCGTGCGCGTTCGAACCCGGAGAAGTGGACCCGGAGCTGTGCATCCGGGTGTCCGGGGCGACGCTCGCCGACCTCATCGCCTCCGGCCCGCTGCCGCTGCGGATCGCCGCCGCGGACGCCTACCTGGCCGGCAGGCAGCCGTTCCGGGACGACCCGCGCGCCGAGCGGGTCACTCTGCCGGCAGGCACCCCGGAACGGCGAGCGCACGCCAGGGACGCGGCCATCGCCGGCCTGCTCGACGTCCCCGCCGGCAGCAAGGTCGCGCTCATCGGAGTGGTGAACCCGCTGGTGGCCGCCATCCGCGACCGTGGTGCCGAGTGCCTGCCGTGCGACTACAACCTGCGCCACACGCGGTGGGGGGATCCGGTGACCGACGACATGCATCGCGTGCTCGGCACCGCCGACGCTGTCGTCGCCACCGGCATGACGTTGGGCAACGGCACGTTCGACACGATCTTGACCGAATGCCGCCGGCGCGAAGTTCCGCTGCTCGTCTACGCGCAAAGCGGAGCGGCCGTGGCGCGCGCGTTCCTTGGCGACGGGGTGACCGCGCTCAGCGCGGAGCCCTTCCCGTTCTCACAGTTCAGCGCCGAGCCGACCACCCTCTACCGGTATCGGGCGGACAGGCCGTGATCGGTATCGGACACGCCTCCGGCCACCACGGCGAACTCCTCCAAGGAATCTTCCTCGACGACGCCGGCAAACCGTGCCGGGGCCTGGTCACTCTCCCGACGCCGCACGCAGGCGTCCATGCGGAGTACCGGCGTTGTGCGGACCTTGCCGCAGGACACGTCGTGGTCGATCCACCTGACCGGACGAAGGCAGCCAAAGCCGCGGTGCTGGCCGTGGCCGAGTGCGCGGCACGCGTTGACGTCCCGGCCACCGGTGGGCGGTTGCACCTGCGCGGGCACCTGCCGGTCGGCCTGGGCATGGGATCGTCGAGCGCGGACATCATCGCGACGATCCGCGCCGTGGCCGCGTGCTACCGCTGTGTCCTGTCGCCCACCGACATCGCGCGCATCGCGGTACGGGCGGAAACGGCGAGCGACCCGCTCATGCACGACGGACAGCCGGTGCTGTTCGCCCAGCGCGAGGGCAGGATCCTGGAGGATCTCGGTGCCTCGCTGCCTCCGCTGGCCGTCGTCGGCTGCTGCACCGGCGGAGGGCGGCCGGTGGACACCCTCGCCCTCAGGCCTGAGTACGGGCCTGCCGACCTTGCCCGATTCGAACGACTGCGGGCCCGGCTACGGGCCGCCATCCGGGCGGCCGACCCGGCCGGTGTGGGCGAGGTCTGCACGGCCAGCAGCCTGCTGAACCAACGCGTGCTGCCCAAGGCCGAGCTGGCGACGCTGCAGGAGATCGGTGACGACGTCGGCGCCGTCGGTGTGCAGGTGGCGCACAGCGGGAACGTCGCCGGCCTGCTGTTCGACGCCACTCGCCCGGACCTGGCTCAGCAGCTGCACAGCTGTCGTGTCCGCCTGCGCCGCGCAGGCATTCCCCCGACCAGAACGTTCCGAGTCAGGCAGCACTCGGCACAGCGTTCGCCACAGGGCCCGGCCCACGCCTGGACATCGAACTCGGCAACGAAGGAGGACGTGCGTGCACGACCACATCAGCCAGGCCATCGGCACCCCCGACCTGGTGCGGCTCGCGGACGGGCTCGTCTGCCTGAGGTTTGAAACGATGAAGGTCGTCTCCGCCGTCGCGGCGGTGCGGCACCTGCTCGACACCGGCGTGGTGCGGCCGGGCGACACCGTGCTGGACAGCTCGAGCGGCATCTACGCCTGCGCACTGGCCCTGGCCTGCCACCGGTACGGCTTGCGCTGCTACATCGTCGGCTCGACCACCGTCGACGAAACGCTGCGCGTGCAGCTGGCGGTGCTCGGCGCCCAGCTGGAGCAGATGCCCCCGTCGAGCGATCTGCGCCTGGACCAGAACCGCCGCGTGCGGCGTGTCCGCGAGCTCCTCGCGGCCAACCCGGGCTGGCACTGGATGCGCCAGTACCACGACCGCATCCACTACCTCGGCTACCGCAGCGTCGCCGAGATGATGCACGCCGAGCTCGGCGAGCAGTCCGTCACGCTGGTCGGCGGCGTCGGATCCGGCGCGTCGACCGGCGGGCTGGCCACCGCGCTGGCCGACCTCGGGGTGCCCGTCGAGCTGGTCGGCGTCCAGCCGTTCGGCAGCGTCACGTTCGGCAGCGAACACCTGGCCGACCCGGACATGATCATCGCGGGCATCGGCAGCTCGATTCCTTTCGGCAACGTCGACCACGACCGGTACGACGTCATCCACTGGGTGTCCTTCCGGATGGCACTGTCCGGCAGCATCGATCTGCTCCGCAGGCACGCCGTCTTCGCCGGGCTGTCCACCGGGGCGGCGTATCTGGCCGCGCGCTGGGAGCACGCGCGCACGACCGCGCCGGGCGGCACCACGGTGTTCATCGCGGCCGACACCGGGCACCGCTACGTCGACTCGGTCTTCCGACGCCACACCGAAGCCCTCGACATCGACACGCTCCGCCCGCACGAACTCACCGATCCGCGTGCGGTGCGCCTGCCGTGGTCGCGGGCGCCGTGGCGGCGCGCGGCCGGTTCATCGGACCCGACGGCCGGGGCGCGCGATCACGCCCCTGTCCGGTAGCCGAGGCGGGCCGAGGCCATGTCGGCGGCTTGGCACACCAACGGGACGAGTTTCTTCAGCTGGTCGGCATCCAGCCGGTAGGACGGGCCGGAGATGCCCATCGCGGCCACGACCTCCCCCTGTTGGTCCCGCACCGGCGCAGCGGCGGAGGTCAGGCCGTCCTCCAGCTCGTCCACCGCCACCGCGTATCCGTTGACCCGCACGCGACTGATCTCCGCCCGCAGCTGCGCTTCGTCGACCAGCGTGCGTTCGGTGTAGCGGGTGAGCGGCGCGGACAGCACTTCGGCCAGCTGTTCCTCGGGCATGAAAGCCAGGAAGATCTTGCCCGGCGACGTGCAGTGCAGCGGCGTCTGCCGCCCCAGCCAGCTGCGACTGACCACGAACGAGGTGGAGGCGATCTGGTCGATCGTGACGCACTCGGTCCCTTCGAGCACGTTCAGCGTGACCGTCTCCTCGGTGTGGCGGGCAAGCCACTCGCAGCCGGGCCGCGCCTGCTGGCTGAGGTTCGGCTCGTCGCTGACGCTGCGCGCCAGCCGTGCCAGGCCGCCGCCCAGGCGGTACTTGCCGGAATCGGCGTGCTGCTCCACCAGGCCGCCCGCCTCCAGCGTGCTCAGCAGCCGGAACGCCGTCGACTTGTGCACCCCGAGCGCGTTGCCGATGTCGGTCACTCCGGACCACCCGTAGCGCGCAAGGAACTCCAGGATGGAAATCGCCCGCTCGACCGACTGCACCCCGCCCGATCGTCGCTCTTGGCTGGTCACGCCGTCAGAGTCTAGGAGGTCACGGTCGGCGGAGTGGCCGGTCGACGCGGGCAGATTCATCCGGATGTCCCAGCGGACGCGTTTCGTGCCCGGATTTCCGCGATCACGGCGGGCAGCACCTCGTGCAGGTCACCGATCACCGAGTACGTCGACCGGGTGACCATCGGCGCGTCCGGGTCGGTGTTGATGGCCAGGATCGCCTTGGCGTCCATGCAACCCACCCAGTGCTGGGTGGCTCCGCTGATGCCGCAGGCGATGTACAGCTTCGGTGCGACCTTGGTCCCGGTCAGGCCGACCTGGTCGCTGTGCGGCCGCCAGCCGTTGTTGGTGGCCACCCGGGAACATCCGACCGCGCCGCCGAGCAACTCGGCCAGCTCCTCCAGCACCCGGTAGCCCTCGGCGCTGCCGACCCCGCGCCCACCGGAGACGACCACGTCCGCGGTGGCCAGGCTGACCCCGGCCTCCCGCTCGGTCCGCTCGATCACCCGGGTGCGCGCCAGCTCGTCGCGCAGATCCGGGGTGAACCGCCGGACGTCGACCTGATCCACGGTCGACGGGGTCTCCGCGCCCGTCCCGGCGCCCGGCTGAACGGTGAACACACCGCAGCCCGCGTCCATCTCCGCGTCCTCCAGCAGCATGCCGCCGCCCCGGATCCGGGTGATCAGCCACGGCCTGCCGGTGCCGCTGATCTGGGTGCAGTTCGCGGCAAACGGGGCACGCATGCGTGCGGCGAGGTGGGCCATGACCTCGTTGCCCTTCTCGCTGCCCACCGCGAGCACGCCGCTGGGCTGCAGTTCGCCGACCAGCTGGGCCAGCGCCTCGCCGTACGCCTCGGGGGCGTAGTCGCTGAGCACGTCATGCTCCACGACATGGGCGGCCTTGATGCCTTGCTTGGCCAGTTCGTCGGCCCGCGACGCGTCGAACAGCACTGCGTGCACATCGTCGGTCAGGCCACGAGCGAGCTGCACCGCGTCCAGCCATGCGGGGTGGTCGTCCACCTGCACCACGAGCAGCAACATCAGCACACCCCCAGTTCTTCCAGCACGTCCACGACCGCGGGGGCCGCCTCGGGGCCGTGCCCGAGCAGCACGCTGTCCGCTCGCTTCTCCTCCGGCTGGCGCAGCCGGATCTTGCGCAGCCCGCCCGGCGGCGGCTGCCAGGAGATCGTGTCCAGCTTCGCCTTCTTCGCCTTCAGCCTGCCCGGCAGGCTGGGGTAGCGCGGCAGGTTGAGCCCTTCCTTGACCGCCACCGCGGCCGGCAGCGACAGCTGGTAGACCTCGCTGCCGTCGGCGATCTCACGGCGCAACCGCACACCGCCGTCGGTGACCTCGATGCCCTTGATGCCGCCGACGATCGGCCAGCCCAGCTCGGTCGCCACCCGCACACCGACCTGGTAATGCCCGGCGTCGGCCGACTCGTTGCCGAACATGATCAGGTCGAACCGGGCGTCGAGCTCGCCGAGCGCATGCACGATGGCCGCGGCGGTGGCCTGCGGGTCGAGCTCGTCCTGGCCCGTGTCCACCACCACGCCGCGGTCGGCGCCCATGGCGATCGCGTATCGGACCTGCTCGGCGACCTCCGGCGGCCCGACCGCGAGCACGGTCGCGCTGCCCCCGTGCCGTTCCTTCAGCCGCACGGCTTCTTCCACCGCGCATTCCTCGTGCGGACCGATGGTGAAGCCGAGATGCCGGGTGTCGATGTCTCTGCCGTCTTCGGTCAGCGGGACCTTGGCCCCGGGGGCGGGCACCCGCTTGACGCAGACCAACACGTCCAGACTCATGGGCCTCACGCCTTCATGCGCGTGTCGTCCGGGTCGAACAGCGGCTTCCGGCCGACCCGGGCAACCGTCACCGGGTACTGCTCTGCCATGTACTCGACCTTCAGCTTCCGGCCCTCCACCGCGTGTTCCGGCGGCAGGTAGGCCATCAGCAGGTACTTGCCGAGCGACGGCCCGGCGCCCGCACTGGTGACGTAGGAGCTGCGCCCCTTGCTGTCGACGATCCGCTCGCCGTCCTCGGTCAGGATCGGTTCGCCGCCCTGCGGGTACCTGGCGATGCCTGCCGAGCTGGTGTGGTCGTCGACGGTCAGCGTGCACAGCAGCGCGGCGGGCTCGGTCTCGCGCGCCGCCAGGTACGCCTGCTTGCCGATGAAATCGGCCGACTTGACCTTGGGCAGGGCCAGCCCGGCCTCCACCGGGTCGTACTCCGACTCCAGCTCGGCGCCCATCAGCCGGTAGCCCTTCTCCAGCCGGCCGGTGGTGCCGTAGACGCCGATGCCCGCCGGGATCAGCCCGTGCGGTTCGCCTGCGTCGGCGATGGCGTCCCACAGCTTGGTGCCCTGCTCGAACGGGGCGTGCAGCTCCCAGCCGAGGTCACCGACGTAGGACACCCGCAGGGCGAGCACCGGGGTGCTGCCGATGACGATCTCCTTCGCCGTGCCGTACGGGAACCCCTCGTTCGACACGTCGTCCTCGGTCACCGCCGACAGGATGTCGCGGGCCCGCGGGCCCCACAGCCCCAGCGTGCACACCGCCGACGTCACGTCGGAGAACGACACTCCCGAGTCGGGCAGGTGGTCGAGGAACCACTTGCGGTCCCGCGCGCCGTCCGCGCCACCGGTGATCACCCGGTACTTGTCCGGTCCCAGGCGCACCAAGGTCAGGTCGCTGCGGAAACCGCCGTTGGCATCCAGCAGCGGCGTGTAGATGATCCGGCCGACCGGGCGATCGACGTTGGCCACGCACAATCGCTGCAGGTAGTCGACCGCGCCCGGGCCGCTGACGTCGAACTGGGCGAACGCGGACAGGTCGATCATGGCGGCGCGTTCCCGCATCGCCAGGTGCTCGGCGTTGATGATCGGCGACCACCAGCGGGCGTCCCACTCGTGCGGCCGGTCCTCGACGCCGTACTTGTCGACCAGGTCGCGGTTGGACTCGTACCACTGCGGCCGTTCCCAGCCCGCGACCTCGAAGAACTCCGCACCCAACGCCTTCTCGCGGGAGTAGAACGGCGACAGCCGCTGCTGCCGCTCCGACGTCCACTGCTCGCGCGGGTGCACGATGCCGTAGGTCTTGTTGAACCCTTCGGACGTGCGCGCCCGCACGTGCGCGGGGGTGCGCTGGTGCGGGTAGAAGCGGCTGATGTCCGCACCGTGCAGGTCGATCTCGCTGTGGCCGTGCGTCATCCACTGGGCCAGCATGCGGCCGACGCCGGGGCCTTCCTTGATCCACACCGCGGCAGCCGACCACAACCCCTTGACCTCCGGGGTCTCCCCGAGAAGCGGGGATCCGTCCGGGGTGAGCGACAGCAGCCCGTTGATGGCGTGCCGCACGCCCGCTCCCTCGGAGTTCAGGATCGACCCGAACAGCTCGAGCGCGTCCTCCATCTGCGGGTCGAAGTCCTCTTCGGTGAACGGCAGCTGGGTCGGCGACAGCGCGGCTTCCTCGATCGACGGGATCTCGTCCGGCTCATGCAGGATCGGCCGGTGCGCGTACGAGCCGATCTCCAGATCCGCCCCGCTCTGCCGCTCGTACATCAGGGCGTCCATGTCGCGGATGATCGGGTAGGCGATCTCCGTGCCGGTCGCCGCCAGCTCGGGGATCGGGCCCACGTCGATCATCTGGTGCACCGCCGGCGTCAGCGGGATGCGCGCACCCGCCATCCGCGCGATCCGCGGGCTCCACACACCGCAGGCGATCACCACGGTTTCGGTGGCGATGTCGCCGCGGTCGGTCCGCACACCGCGGACCCGGCCGTCGACCACCTCGATGTCCAGCACCTCGGTGTTGGCCGAGACGGTGAGGGCACCGCGCTTCTGCGCGTGTTCCCGCATCAGCGCCCCGGTCTGCAGCGGGTCGACCACCGCACACGACGGCGTGTAGAAGCCGGCCAGCAGGATCGACGGGTCGACGAACGGGACCAGCTCGGCCACCCGCTGCGGGGTGATCAGCTCCGCGTCGATGCCCCACGCCTTGGCCGAGGCCATACGGCGCTTGAGCTCCTCGACCCGCTCGGGCTTGCGGGCCACCTCGATGCCGCCGCAGGTGGTCAGCGTGCCGAACTTCTCGTACTGACGCATCGAGTCGAGCGTCAGCATGGTGATCTCCTTGGCGTGGTCGACCGGGAAGATGAAGTTCGACGCGTGGCCGGTCGACCCGCCCGGGTCCGGCAGCGGCCCCTTGTCCAGCAGCACGATGTTCCGCCAGCCCTCTTCGGCGAGGTGGTAGGCCACCGAGTTGCCCACGATCCCGGCACCGATCACCACCACGTCGGCGGTGCTCGGGAGTTTCCGCTGTGCGCTGCTTGTGTCCGTCATGACAACCCCACCACTTGGCCTGCTTCGTCGATGTCGATGCGTTCCGCCGCAGGGTGC
This sequence comes from Thermocrispum agreste DSM 44070, assembly GCF_000427905.1. GTDB lineage: Bacteria > Actinomycetota > Actinomycetes > Mycobacteriales > Pseudonocardiaceae > Thermocrispum > Thermocrispum agreste. The sequence continues at coordinate 133,978 of NZ_ATYX01000009.1, forward strand.
GACGACAGTCCTGGCATGGTCCGCATTTCGCCACAAATGGGGTAGACGAATCCAGCCCCCACCGAGGCTCGCACCTCCCGCACCGGCAGCCGCCATCCGGTGGGCGCGCCCTTGCGGCTGGGATCGTCGGACAGCGACAGATGCGTCTTGGCAATGCACACCGGCAGGTGGCCGAAGCCGCAGCGTTCGTAGGTCTCCAGCTGTTTGCGGGCCTTCGGGCTCAGCTCGATGCCGTCCGCGCCGTACATCCGCGTGGCGATCGTCTCGATCTTGTCCACCAGCGGCATGTCGTCCGGGTACAGGAAGCGGAACTCGCTCGGCTCCTCGCACGCCTCGGCGACCGCCTCGGCCAGCTCGACCGCGCCCTTGCCACCGCGGCTGAAGTGCGTGGCGACGGTCGCCCGCGCGCCTTCCTCGGCGGCCACCTGGAGGATGGCCTGCTTCTCGCTCTCGTAGTCCTCCGGGAAGGCGTTGACCGCCACCACCGGGTTGACGCCGTGCGCCCGGATGTTGGCGATCTGCTTGCGCAAGTTCGCCGCGCCCTGGAAGACGTCGTCCGGGTTCTCCTTCAGCATCTCTTCCGGCAGCGGCTTGCCCGCCACGACCTTGTACTTGCCGCTGTGCGCCTTCAGCGCTCGCACGGTGGCCACCACCACGGCCGCGTCCGGGCGCAGGCCGGAGGCGCGGCACTTGATGTTGAAGAACCGCTCGGCTCCCATGTCCGCGCCGAAACCGGCCTCGGTGATCAGGTAGTCGGCTGCCCGGATGCCGATCAGGTCGGCCACCACCGACGAGTTGCCGTGCGCGATGTTGCCGAACGGGCCGCAGTGCACCAGCGCGGGCGTCTGCTCGATCGTCTGCATCAAGTTCGGCTTGATCGCATCGCGGAGCAGCACGCACATCGCTCCCGCTGCCCGCAGCTGTTCCGCGGTCACCGGCTCGCCGTCGTAGGTGTAGCCGATCACGATGCGGCCCAGCCTGGCGCGCAAGTCGTGCAGCGAGGTGGACAGCGCGAGAACCGCCATCACCTCGCTGGCCGCGGTGATGTCGAACCCGGTCTGCCGCGGCACGCCGTCGGACTTGCCGCCCAGGCCGGTGACGATGCTCCGCAGGTCGCGGTCGTTGACGTCGATGACCCGGCGCCAGGTGATCGAGAACGGGTCGATGCCGAGCTTGTTGCCCTTGTGGATGTGGTTGTCGATCATCGCGGCCAGCAGGTTGTGCGCCGACGTCACCGCGTGCAGGTCGCCGGTGAGGTGCAGGTTGATCGTCTCCATCGGCGCCACCTGGGCGTAGCCGCCGCCCGCCGCGCCGCCCTTGATGCCGAACGTGGGCCCCATGGACGGCTGCCGGATGGCCACGATCGCCTTCTTGCCGAGCTGGCCGAACGCCTGCCCGAGACCGACCGTGGTGGTGGTCTTGCCCTCCCCCAGCGGCGTCGGGGTGATGGCCGAGACCACCACGTACTTGCCCATCGGCCGGTCGGCCAGCTCGTCGACCGCGGCCAGGGAGATCTTGCTGACCGAGTGCCCGTACGGCTCGAGCAGGTGTTCGCCGAGCCCGATGGACGCGGCCACCTCGGGTATCGGCAGCAACTCGGCTGCCCGGGAGATGTCCAGGTCCGTTGGCATGCTCACGCGGTCCTCCGATAGGCCTGGGCCACCCAGCGATGGGTGGCCGTGACGCGGTTGAACGTGAACAGGTGCAGGCCGGTCAGCTGGGCACGGCCGGCCGCGATCCGGGCGGCCAGCTTCCGCAGCAGCGCATCGGGGCGGTAGCCCCCCGGCCACAGCAGCCGCCCAGCCACCGACCGGTGGCCGCGCACGAACCGCAGGGACTGGCCGACGCCGACCTTGAGCGCGATCCGCATCAGCTTGGCGGGTTCGACCACGCCGGGCACTCCCACGATCACCGGGAGCCCGGCCTCGCGCCGCACGTCCGTGGCGAAGCGGCCGATCGCGTCGGCGTCGAAACACATCTGCGTGACCACGTAGGACGCGTAGTCCCGCTTGGCCCGCAGCGCCTGCCACAGGGTGTCGTCGTCGATCGCGTGGTGGCCTTCCGGGTAACCGGCCACGCCCACCTTGGCCGGCATCCGGCCGAGGTCGTCCATCGCCCGCAGCAGGCTCAGCGCGTCCGGATACGGCCCGCGTGGCTCGCGGCCGTCGCCGCCGACGACGAAGACCTCGCCGATGCCCGCCACGTCCAGCCGGTCCAGCAGCCTGCGCAGCTCGGCAGGCCCGGTGACCTGCCGGGCTGCCAGGTGGGGGACGACGGACATGCCCTGGGCCGCCAGCTTCTCGGCGACCGCCACGGTGGAGTCCAGGCCCTGCCGTGGCGAGGACGTCACGGTCACCACCGACCCCGCGGGCAGCGACTCCGTCTGGGTGAGCACCGACTCCAGCGGCAGGACCTCGTAGCGCGGACGCGCGAGCAGCGGCTCGAGGGCTTGGCGTTTGCCCGTCGGCTCCTGCCCGGTGCCTTTCGCCCGTGCCATACCGCCTCAGCCTTTGGGGGTTTCCTTGGCCGGGTCGATGAACGGCTTGTCGACCACTTTGGCCGCGCGCGGCCCGGTCGGCGTGTGCACCACCACCTCGGTGCCGGTCTTGGCCAGCTCGATGGGCAGCATGGCCAGCCCGATGTTGCGCTCCAAGCGCGGGGAGAAGCAGGCACTGGTCACCTGGCCGACCTGCTCGCCGCCGGAGGTGGACACCGGGAACGGCTCCAGCATCGAGCCGTCGTTGTAGCTGCCCACCGACGGACCGTCGATCTCCACGCCGACCATCAGCCGGGAGATGCCCTCCTCCTTGATGCGGCGCAGCGCCTCCTTGCCGACGAAGTCGGCCTCCTGGTCCAAATCGACCATCCACTTGTAGTCGTAGCCGACCTCCAGCGGGTTGGTGTCCAGCGTGATGTCGCAGCCGTAGGCGAGCATGCCCGCCTCGATCCGCCGGATGTGGCTGGGACCGATCACCTTCATGCCGTGGGCCTTGCCCGCTTCCCACACCCGGTCCCACACGTGCTCGCCGTTGCGGCTGACCTGCTCGACGTAGATCTCGTAGCCGATCTCGCCGGTGTAGCCGGTGCGGCTGATCACCACGTCGATGCCGTCGATCTGCCTGCGGGTCAGCCAGTAGTACTTCAGGTCCAGGATGTCCTCGCCGAACAGATCGACCATGACCTCCTTGGCCTTGGGGCCCTGGATCTGCATCGGCGCGACGTCGACTTCCTTCACCGTGACGTTCCAGCCGCCCGCATGCGCCAGGCCGAGCGCCCACAATCCGACGTCGCTGTCCGCCAGCGACAGCCAGAACCTGTTCTCCTCCAGCCGGAGCAGCACCGGGTCGTTGACGATACCGCCGTCCGGTGCCGTGACGAACACGTACTTGCACTGGCCGACCGCGCACTTGGTCAGGTCACGCGGTACCAGGTAGTTGGTGAACGCGAAGCCGTCCGGGCCGGAGATCTCGATCTGTCGCTCCACGCCGACGTCCCACAGCGTGACGCCGTTGAGCAGCTCCCAGTACTCGGCGACGGGGTCACCGTAGTGGCGTGGGTGATACGTGTGGTTGTACACGCTGTACACCTTCACGCCGTGTTCGCGGGACTTGTAGAAGAACGGGGACTTCCGCAGCCGCGTGTACAGCATCACCGCAGGCTGATCGTTCGTCGTCGTGGTCGCTGGTTTCGGAGCAACTGCTGTCATCGGGGGACCTCTCCAGCTGGGCGGGACTTGTCACGAGATAGGAGGAAAGTTCGGTATGTCGTTGCGCTATACGATTGGGTTGCCTTATTCGCAACGAACTGCGAGCACAATTGTGTGCCGCGTCACCTAGGCCGTCAATGGGCCATCCGAGGCAACTCCGCGGGTGTGTCGCGGCGGTTCCCGGCCGTCCGCCCGGGCACTCGGTGTCGCGATCCCTCACCCCGACGTGCCACGCGGCTCGACCGGACGGGCCGCGCGTGCGAGGCTGGCAGGACCTACTACGCTGGCATGGAGGTCACGATGGCCGACTCAGCATCCGGACCGACGGCGAATTCGGACGGTGCCGACACCGTCCGGGACCAGTTCCGGGCAGCCCTGGAACGCAAGAAGGCCGCGACCAAAGCACGGGAAAGCCACGCGAACGCCGGCTCGAAGGTCGCCCATCCGCACCGTCCGGCGGTGGGGAAACGGCAGTTCCGGCGCAAGAGCGGCTGACGGCGCCAGCCGCACGACGGCCGACGGTCAGCGCGCGGTTGTCAACCGTTCGTGGGCGTCCTCGGTCAACTCGACGTACCGGCCGGTGGCCGCGTCCCAGGACCAGGCTCGCTCGCTTGGCTTGGGCAGCCCCTCGGCGGCCAGCGGCGCCGGATTCGGTCGGAACCACGTGGTCAGCGGGATCTCGTCGACGACGTGCACCACGTCCGGCCGCCGCTCGGCCGGGAGGTTCGCCAGCGCACGGGTGATGTCCTCGGGCCGCAGGGTCGCACCTTGCCACGTGGTCACCGCCGCGACCGCCACCTCTTCCCTACCGCGTACGGGCACGCCGTACGCGGTGGCCAGGTCGACTCGGTCGAGATCGGTCAGCGCATCGCAGATCGGCTGGGTGTACACCGGCCCGTGCTCGGTCTCGATCACCGTGAACCGGTTGTCGGCGAGCCAGAAGTCGCCGTCCGCGTCGCGCCAGAAGAGATCGTCGGTGGCCACCCAGGTGTCGCCGGGCGCGAACACGCCGCGAAGTTTGCGCGCCGTCGTGTCGATGCTCGCCCGCGGGTTCGCCAACAGCAGCCCGACCTCGCCTTCTGCGCACTCCACAGCGAATCCGTCGTCGCCGGTGACCAACTTCCCGGTGCGCGGATCGCAGCGCGCCAGCCGCACCTGGGCGCTGCCGGGGATCGGCCGCCCCTTCGCGCCCGGCTTCGCGCCGGACAAGTTGGCCAGCACCACGTCGCCTTCGGTGGATGCGTAGAACTCCAGCACCCGCGCCGACGGATAGCGGTCGAGCACCCGCCGCCACAGGCCGCGCGGCATGCCCGACCCCATGAACAGGCGGATCGCGTGCGGCTCCGCAGCCTGCGGCCGCGCCACGATCTCCCGCAGCAACGTCCAGGTGTAGGACACCACGGTCACGCCGTATCGCATGACCTCGGTGTCGAACCGTTCCGGGTCGAAGCCGCGGGACAACGCGATGCGCGCCCCGCCGGCCACCGCACCGCCCACGCTGGTGAGCAGGCCGGACGGATGGTGCAGCGGCGTGATGCAGTAGACGGTGTCGCTGCTGGTCAACGCGGCGGCCGACGCCGTGCCGAACGCCGACAACGCCCACCGGTGGTTGGTGATGAACTTCGCCACGGTCTGCTCGCCGGAGCGGCTGAACAGGATGAACGCCAGATCCCGCGCCAATCCGGGGTTGGGCCGGTACCAGCCGGGCAGATCGACCGTCTCCGGGTCGATCCGCTCCAGGTCGATCACCTCGGCGTCGGCGCGGGCAGGCACCTCGCGCTCACCACCACCGCCGAGCACGAGAATGCGGCAACCGGTCGCGGAGGCCTGCACCACGTGCTCCGGGTCGACCACGATGTCGGCCACCCCGCCCAGCCGGATCGCCACGGACAGATCCGCCACCGGCGGCAACAGCACGGCGACCGCGCCGAGCCTGGACAGCGCGGCGATGACGACCAGCGCCGAAGGCCTGGTGTGCATCAGCACCCCGACGTGGTCACCCTGCCGGACGCCCACCTGGATCAAGGCACGGACGACGTTGTCGATGCGGGTGCGCACGGCGGCGTTGGTGTACACGCGGTCGTCGAACAGGAAGCACTCACCGTCCGGGGCACGTTCGGCCTGCTCGTCGAGCAGCTTGCCGAACGAAACGCGGGTGTGGCTTTGCAGCTGCCCGAGGCGGAACAGCCGCGGCAGCGTCTGCACGGCTTCCAGCGCGATCTCCCGCGACGTCCGCGCCGCCTCGGTGGCGCGCCGGACCACCCGGCGACCCGCGGTCAGCCCGACGTCGGCCAGTGTGGACAGGCCCTGGCCGACCAGCGACGTGACGTCCGCAGGCGCCGGTTCCGGCGCGGCTTCGGTGAGCGGCCGGATTCCTGGTGGGGCCTCGCCGCCCTGCTCGTGCCACCGCACCCAGTCCGCGACCGCGGGCCAGGTCACCTTGTTCGCCGTCGTTCCGACCACCAGGCCGAAGTGCCCGGCGTGCACCGGATGTTCGTACACCTGGGCGCGCGGCGCAGCCCGGCCGATCCCGCGCACCGCGGCCGGGCGGCCGATGTCGTCGACCTCGCCGACGAAGGCCAGGATCGGGCAGGTGATGTCGGCCAGCGTCACCAGGCGGTCACCGATCACGAAGCCGCCGGTCATCATCCGGTTGTGCACCACGAACTGGCGCAACAGCTCCACGATCGCCGGGCCTGACCAGGCCACCCAGCCTTCCGCTTCCAGGAAGCGGCGCTGCTTCTCCCTGCCCAGCAGCGCTTCCCGGTCGTGCAGCTGACGCAGGAAGTCGATCTGCGCCCGGGTGGACTTCACCGGGTCGAGCAGCTTGAACCCCAGCCTGGCCGCCCACCCCGGCAGCGCAAGCCGGCTGAACACGTGGTCGGCCAGCAGCTCGGCCCCCTTGACCAGCAGCTCCTCGGGCAGGCCGAGCGGGGTGCTGCCCTGGATGTCGGCCGGGCTGCCGAACGTGACGACGCTGGCCACGCCCGCCGAGCGCCGGTAGGCGGTGGCCTGATAGCAGAACATGCCGCCCTGGGAGTACCCGCCCAGGTGCACATCGCGGCCGGTGTGCCCGATCACTCGGTCCACTGCCTCGCTCAGCGCCACGACGTGATCGGTCAGCGTGCGCTCGAGGCCACCTTCCACCTTGTCCGGAGAGCCGAAGTCGATCACCCACGGATCGAGCCCGGACCGGTACAGCGACGTCACCGCGCTGCTGGCAGGCGCGACGTCCCACAGGTTCGCGGCCAGCATCATCGGATGCACCAGGAGTACCGGGGCGCCGTCGGTGTTCGGCTGCTCCGGGAAGTACCGCCGCAGCTGATACATCGACGTCTGCTCCAGCACCGCGTACGGTGCGGGAGCCTCGTCGGTGCGCAGGCCGCCGAACCGCAGCACCTCGAGCCCGTTCTGCGCGTATGCAGCCACCGCTCCGACCAGTTTGCGCAGGCCACCGGGTGCGAATCGCATGAGCCGATCTTCTCCCGTCGCCGGAATGCGGTAAAGCCGGGGTCTCCCGTGCTCACCGGCACCGCGGACCGATGCCCATTCGCGGGCAGGCGTCCCCGGCGTCGGCGCGCGCCTGAGCCCGTCGTCGTCGGAAGCGGGTGTCCCGCCGTCTCGGGCCGGCCCGAGTGGGGCGCGGACGGCCGATCGTCACGACCGGCCGTCACAGGCCCGGCAACGCAGGTTCCGGACCTTCGGTCGCCGGGGTCGTCCTTGCGCGGTCGGCAGTGATCGTTCCGGTCCGACCACGTCCTTCTCGGTCGGCCGTTCCCGTGGGCGGGCTCGCTGCGACCGGCGAGCCAGGTCGTCCGACGACATCGCCCCACAGTCCCCAACTGGAGTATTGACCTAAACTTCACCAACTGCGATGGTTAAGTTGTTACTTCAACCTGCCTCTACCTGTGGAGCAGTTAACTATGACGCGAGTCCAGGCTTAGCCTGCCGCCGTCGAAGGGGGCCATCTCACTTCGCCCGGCGGCACCGGCGACGCCGGCAGCACGAGGGGGAAGGAGAGATGGTCATGTTGATCGCGATCATCCTGCTGCTGATCCTTGCCGTCGCCTACTGGCGCGAAGCACTCAAGCTCGCCATCGCGGCGGTGGTGGTCGTGCTGTTGCTCGGCGTGGTCCAGCTCGCCGAGATCGTCGACGAGGCCAGCGCCAGGTTCGACCAGGACAGCGTGAGCAGCAGCGTGCGCTGACACCGCGTGCCGATCGGCGGGTGGCACGGTCCACCCGGCTCCCGTCCGGCCCGGGCCGTCAGATCGCCTGCGCGTCCAGCAGGTCAGATCGCCTGCGCGTCGAGCAGCGAGACGGCCAGCCGGGGCGCGGGCACCCTGCCGTTCACCACGGGAACCCGGAACAGCACGTAGAAGTCCGAGATCCGGCCGACCTTGGACTTCACCACCTCGATGTTGGCGTCCGCCACGTCCGGGTTGGTGAAGGCGCGCACGGCAGCCAGCGTGCCCGCGGTGTAGCAGCCGGTGCACATCGTGACGTCGGTCTGCGGGTTGGCCGGGTTCCTGGCCCGCACGAACAGGCCGATGTCCTCCACCAGCTCCTGCTCGCCGTCGGCGAAGTCGGCCACCCGGGGCCGCAGCTCCTCGCCCTCCGGCGTGACGAAGAATTCCGGCTTGCCGAACGGCTGGCCCTGCTGGCGCACCGGCAGGTCGAGCAACTGCAGGTAGTTGCGGGTCAGCCGGTTGCGGCCGGGCCCGCCGATCAGCACCAGCGTCTGCTCGAGGTCGATGCCGCGGTCGTTGGCCGACCGATGGTGCCGGTTCTGGTAACCCATCGCGGCCAACTTCACGTACATCTCGAAGAACGCGTCGATGTCGCCGTAACGAGCCAGACGCGAGTAGTTGACGTTGCGCGGCCGCGCCGTCTCCGGCAGCCGGTCCTCGCTCACCTCGGACGTGACCACCATGATGTCGTCCGCCCTGTCGTGCGCCCACATCTCGTTGCGCGGTGCGGCCGCCGGGGCGACCGACTTCTCCCTGCGTGCTTCCTGTTCCGCCTCGTCACGCAGCCGGTGCAGCTCCCGGCGCAGCTCCACGAAGCGTTGCCGCGCCTGCGCGTCCAGGCTCGCTTCCGAGGGAACGGTCGGCTTGGGGCGCAGATTGGCCGGCGAACTGAACAGCAGCGCGTACTGCTTCAGCCGCTCGTCGGAGGGGCGCTTGTCGCTGTTGCCGTTCTCCCATGCGGAGATCGCCGCACCCGATATCGCCCGGGTCGCCGAGAACGCCGCGGCCAGCCCCTCCTGGGTGATCTTCTCCCCCAGCTCGAACTCGCGCAGCTCCCGCAGCCGCCGCGCGAACTGACGTCGGGCGTTGCGGGCCATGTCGTGTCACCTCCGGAAGGACTTTGCGATGAGCATAAACCCCACAACCGGTTAAGTCAGTTAAGGCACCCCGTTTGGACCGATCACTGCGCCATCCGGAGGTATCGAAATGTTGCCGATGCGCGCAACATTACCCGGCGGTTCGGCGGATACCCGGTAGATCGTTGCGCCGGGCGCGCCGTCGGGCACGCCCTCCCCCGCAACCCGCACTAGAACATATGTTCGAAAAGTGTGCTACCCTGGCATCATGGAGTTGCAAGGATCGTTGCTCGATCTGGTCGACGACCCAGGGCTGGCGCCGCTGAGCAGGGCCGAGCGCATCGAGCTCAGCCACGGGGCGTGGGTCGACGTCCTGCCCGGCTGGCTGACCGGCGCCGACACGCTGTTCGAGCGGCTGGCCGCCGAGGTGCCGTGGCGTGCCGAGCGCAGGGTCATGTACGACCGGGTCGTCGACGTTCCGCGCCTGCTCGCCTTCTACGACGAGGACGATCCGCTACCGCATCCGATCCTGGCCGAAGCGCGGGAGAAGTTGTCCGCGCACTACCTGCCCGAACTCGGGGAACCGTTCCGCACCGCAGGGCTGTGCTACTACCGGGACGGTCGGGACAGCGTCGCCTGGCACGGCGACCGCATCGGCCGCGGCAGGCTGGCGGACACCATGGTGGCCATCCTGTCCGTCGGCGCCCCGCGCGAGCTGGCGCTGCGCCCCAACGGGGGCGGCAAGCAGCTGAGCTTCCCCCTCGGCCACGGCGACCTGCTGGTGATGGGCGGCTCGTGCCAACGGACGTGGGAGCATGCGGTGCCCAAGACGACCAAGCCGGTCGGCCCACGGATCAGCATTCAGTTCCGGCCGCGGGGCGTGCGCTGACGGCGGCGCGCGGCGATGCGCGACACTGGCAGCGATGAGCAAGAGGGAGGCGTCACCCCTACCCCAGCGGGACGGGTTGGACGCGGTGCGGATCGTGCTGCCGCCCGCAGGGCCGTGGCGGACGGTGCGCGAGTACCTGCACGTCCGGCTGTCCCGCCTGGAGCCGGAGCGGATCGACGCCATGCTGAGCCAAGGGCGGTTCGTCACCGCGGACGGGCCGGTGGCGACGGAGTCCCCGTACCGCCCCGGCCTGTCGGTGTGGTTCCATCGCGAGCTGCCGGAGGAGAAGCCGGTCCCGTTCGACGTGGAGATCCTGCACCGCGACGAGCACATCGTGGTGGTGCACAAGCCGCACTTCCTGGCGACCACGCCGCGGGGGCAGCACGTCATGCAGACCGCGCTGGTGCGGGTGCGCCAGAAGCTCGGCCTGCCGGAGCTGAGCCCGGCGCACCGGCTGGATCGGGCGACCGCGGGCGTGCTGCTGTTCGTGGTGCGGCCGGAGTTGCGCAGCGCCTACCAGAAGCTGTTCGCTCAGCGGCTGGTGCACAAGGAGTACGAGGCCATCGCCCCGGTGCGACCGGATCTGACGCTGCCGACCGTGGTGCGCAGCAGGATCGTCAAGCGGAGGGGAGTGCTGCAGGCGCACGAGGTCCCGGGCGAGCCGAATGCCGAGACGTACGTCGAGCTGCTGGAAAGGCGGGGCGATCTCGGGCGCTACCGGCTCGTCCCGCGCACCGGGCGCACGCACCAGCTGCGGGTGCATCTGAACGCGCTCGGCATCCCGATCGTCGGCGACCCGGTGTATCCGCACGTCCGGCCGTCGGCGTGGGACGACTTCAGCCGGCCATTGCAGCTACTGGCCCGCACGCTGGCGTTCATCGACCCGATCAGCAAACAGGAGAGGTGGTTCACCAGCCCGGCTTCGCTGTCCGCTTGGCGCGAGACGCCGGAGCGGCCCACCGCTGCCGAAAGCCGTTAGCGGCGTGCCCCGCTCTGCCCACGGCGGCGCTGCTCACTCAATTCACGACGGCGCGCCCGGCTGCACGCATGACGGCACGCCCGGCTCCACTCGCAGCAGCACGCTCCACTCCACTCGCGGCAGCACGCTCCGGTCCACGCATGGCAGCACACCCGGCTTCACCCCCAACCGCACTCCTCGCTTCACGCGTGACGACGACCGCCATGACGTGTACCGCGGTGAGCTCCCCGCTCTGCCGGGCAGCGCGCAAGCCACCGGCGCCGTCTGCTTTGCCCGAGGCCGTCTCCAAGCGCAATTTCTCGCCTCCACGCGCCAGCGGGTGATTGCTCGCCGCCACCCGCTGGCGGCTGCTCTCCTGGCGGTCGTGACTTGGGACGGCTGCGGTCGTCCCTGCGCGCTCCTAGGATCAATGCATGAAGTTGCCCGTGATGCCGCCGGTGCGGCCGATGCTGGCCAGGGCCGTGCACGAGGTTCCCCGCGAGCCCGGCCTGGCCTACGAGCCGAAGTGGGACGGCTTCCGGTGCATCGTGTTCCGCGACGGCGACGAGATCGAGCTCGGCTCGCGCAACGACCGGCCGCTCACCCGGTACTTTCCCGAGCTGGCCGAGCTGCTGCTGGAGGCGTTGCCGCCGCGTTGTGTGGTCGACGGCGAGATCGTCGTGGTGACCGACACCGGCCTCGACTTCGACGCGCTGCAGAACCGTCTGCATCCGGCCGCGTCACGGGTGAAGATGCTCGCCGAGGCCACCCCGGCCAGCTTCGTCGCGTTCGACCTGCTGGCGCTGGGTGACGACGACCTGACCTCCGCGCCGTTCCGGCAGCGGCGCCAAGCCCTGGCGAGCATCCTCGACGAGACGCTGGCCAGGGTGCACTTGACGCCACTGACCGAAGATCCCGACGTGGCGCACGACTGGTTCACCCGCTTCGAAGGAGCGGGCTTCGACGGGGTGATGGCCAAGCCGCTCGACGCTCCGTACCAGCAGGACAAGCGCGTGATGTGGAAGGTGAAGCACGAGCGCACGGCCGACTGTGTGGTCGCGGGGTTCCGCTGGCACAAGGACGGCAAGGGCATCGGTTCCCTGCTCCTCGGCCTGTACGACGACCAGGGCCGGCTGCACCACATCGGTGTCGCCAGCAGCTTCACCGCCAAGCGGCGCGCGGAGCTGGTCGACGAGCTGGCGCCGTTGCGCGAGAACGCGGCCGAGAACCATCCGTGGCGCAACTGGGTGGAGGCGCAAACGCAGGCCCAGTTGCGGGGCAGCCGGATGCCCGGCGGGCTGAACCGCTGGAACGCCGACAAGGACATGTCGTGGGAGCCGCTGCGATGCGAGCTGGTCGCCGAGATCCGCTACGAGCACCTGATGGCGGGCAGGCTGCGGCACGGCGGCCGCCTGGTGCGGTTCCGCCCGGATCGCACGCCGGAGTCGTGCACGTACTCGCAGCTGGAAGAAGTGCCACCCGCCGAATTGGCGACGCTGTTCACCGAGGCGAAAGCTGCTCCCGCGCGAACGGCCGGCGGCCGGAACGGCTCCGCGCCGGATGACGGAGGCTCGCCATCGGATGCCGCAGACGATCCGGGAACGGGCACCGATGGCTAAGGCCGAGTCGATCACCGTGCACGCCGACGGGGTCGACGTCGTGGTGTCCAATCCCGGCAAGGTCTTCTTCCCGCAGCGCGGGGAGACCAAGCTCGACCTGATCGAGTACTACCGTGCGGTCGCCGAGCCGTTCATGGAGTGGATCCGCGGGCGCCCGGTCATGATGGAGCGCTACCCCAACGGGGTCGGCGGCAAGTCGTGGTGGCAGAAGCGCGTACCCGCCGGCACCCCGGAGTGGGTGCACACCACCGAGGTCGCCACGCCGAACGGCACCAAGTCCGACGCCCTGGTGGTGCAGGACATGGCGCACGTCGTCTGGGCCGTCAACCTCGGCTGTCTCGGCTTCCACGTGTGGCCGTTCCACGCCGCCACCCCGGAACACACCGACGAGCTGCGGGTCGACCTCGACCCCTCGCCCGGTGTCGGCTACCACGAAGTCAAGCAGGCCGCCCGCCTGGCGCGTGACTTGCTGGGCGAGCTGGGCATCCGGGCGAACGTGAAGACGTCCGGATCCCGCGGTCTGCACATCTACGTCCCGTTGCAGCCGCGCTGGGACTCCTACCAGGTGCGCGCGGCCGCCGTCGCCCTCGCGCGCCTGTTGGAGAAGCGTCATCCCGATCTGATCACCGCCCAGTGGTGGAAGGAAGAACGTGGGCGGCGGGTCTTCGTGGACTACAACCAGAACGCGCCGCACAAGACCGTCTTCGGCGCCTGGTGTGTCCGCCCCCGGGTCGGCGGGCAGGTGTCCACTCCCCTCGCGTGGGACGAGCTCGACGACGTCGAGCCCGACGACCTGACCATCGCCACGGTGCCCGCGCTGGTCGCAGCGCGCGGGAACCCCTGGTCGGGCCCGGCCCGCGAGCCGCAATCGATCGAACCCTTGCTCGAGCAGTACGACCGGGACCTGGCCAGCGGCATGATGGACGCGCCGTGGCCGCCGGTGTACCCGAAAATGCCCAACGAACCGCCGCGCGTGGCACCCAGCCGGGCGAAGAAGCCCCGGTGACGCGCGGGGCCTCCCACTCACCAGGGACTCGGCCGGACACGGCTCCGATGGCCGGCAGGCCAGGGGCATGGACGGCGCCATCACCCGCGGGGTGCGCGCGACGGTGCGGGAACCTGAACGATTTCCGGCGCCAGGCCTTGGACGGCTGCAGCGTGCGGACGCAGACGACGAGATACCCGCCAACCACGTCGTCGACCTCCATGACGATGCACGATGCGGCAAGATGGGGGCGACATGACCGACGCAGACGAAACGGCGGCGCTGCAGCGCGCCCGCGAGCTGATCGCCGAAGCCGAGCGGATCGTCGCTCTCACCGGTGCCGGGATATCCACCGAGTCCGGCATCCCCGACTTCCGGGGGCCGCAAGGCGTGTGGACCCGCAACCCGTCGGCCCAGAAGCTGGTGACCATCCAGTCGTACCTGGCCAGCGCCGAGGTGCGACGGGCTGCCTGGCAGGAACGGTTGCGTCATCCGGCGTGGCAGGCCCGCCCCAACGCCGCCCACCGCGCGCTGGTCGAGCTGGAGCGCACCGGCAAGCTCGCCGCGCTCATCACCCAGAACATCGACGAGCTCCACCAGCAGGCCGGGTCGTCGGCGGACATCGTCGTCGAGCTGCACGGCACCATCCACCAGACGGTGTGCCTGCAGTGCTCCGATCGGCGGCCGATGCGTGAGACATTGGCTCGCGTGGAATCCGGTGAAATGGATCCACCGTGTCGGCTGTGCGGCGGCATTTTGAAATCCGCCACAATCTCGTTCGGCCAAGCTCTTGATCCTCAGGTGTTAGCTCGCGCACAATCCGCGGCGGAGTCGTGCGACCTCCTTTTGGCCGCCGGAACTTCCCTTTCGGTCCATCCCGCAGCCGACCTGGTCGGAATTGCCGCCGACGCCGGGGCAAAGGTGATCATCTGCAACGCAGAGCCCACTCCGTACGATCATCTCGCCGCCGAAGTGCTGCGCGGACCACTCGGAACCGTGCTGCCATCACTGCTCTGACTTGCGGCTTCGCTACCTTCCTCGCACACCGGGCGTGACAGCTGTCACAACCCGATGACACCTCTGTTTTCTTTTCGTAATCTTGCCGAGGCCTTGCAGTAATGCAGCAAGGCAGACCCCGAAATGCCAGAAATCCGTTCATTCGTCCTGATTGGTTGAGTGATGGCTGGCCGACATCGTGCCCCCCGCCCTCCCCGGTCCTTGAAGATTCCCGGCGCAATCGCCGGAACGGTCACCGCGATGGGTTTGGCCGCCGCGGTCTCGTTCGCCACTGCCAGTAACGGTACGGAAACGTCGGGCGAACAGGCCCAGGTCGCCGCACACCCGTCCCCCGGCGCCGCGCCGTCCAGCTCGGCCGCGACGGCTGCGAAGTCGGCCGTACCGAAGGCGAAGCGCGCCACGTCGGGCGACGACCGCCGCACGGCGCGCAGCAAGCCGACCGTCACGAGCTCGAAGGCCGTGGCGACGGCGACGGTGCGTGCACCGAAGAAGACCGCGCCACCGAAGAAGCCGGCTGAGCCATGCCCGACCGTGCTGGCCGGCACGCAGCCACCCGTCGCCCAGGTCGGCAACCACATCAAGGAGAAGTTCGGCGTCTCCGACATCGGCGGCCGCGCCGCCCGCGCCAACGCCAGCGACCACCCCAGCGGCTTGGCGCTGGACTTCATGGTCGATCCGGCAACCGGTGACAAGCTGGCCGACTACGTCCTGGACAACCAGGAGGACTTCGGCGTCACCTACGTGATCTGGCAGCAGCGCTACAACGACGGCAGCGGCTGGTCCATGATGGAAGACCGCGGCTCCCCCACCGCCAACCACATGGACCACGTCCATGTCAGCTTCTCCGGCGAAGACATCGACGTCACCTGCTGACCCGTACAAGCACCCCTCCACCACGATTCGCGGCGACGGGGCGCGTGGGACGAATTTGGGACGTCACACGACGCGATCCGCGGTTTGCGGCGATGGTGTCCCGCTGGTGGGTGGCGAAGCTGCCCGTTTGGACGAACCAGGTGAGCGCAAGCACCGGCAGCGCCATCGCCTGATTGGTGGGCGGCGAAGCTGCCCGCTTGCCGGACGAACCAGATGAGCGCAAGCACCGGCAGCGCGATCGGCCACACACCCGACCAGCCGCCCGGCGGCCGATGCAAGGCGGCGGCAAACCTGGTTCGGTACAGCGTCAATCGCTGTCGATCGCTGTCAACCGCTGTCAATCGCTGCCGGAACGATCGTTGCCGTCCCATCCCGGTAGCTGCCCGGCACCACGAGACGGACGCGCGGAGGTCACCCGACCGTCACCAGGAGTGGTGACGGCGATCCTGGTCGCCTGGTCATCGGGTTACCCACCCGGCTGACACTTCCACCGGGTTGCCCACCCGGCTGATACTTCCCGGCAGACAGCCCATCGGCTCGACCTGACCGTGTTGGTCGGCACCGTCGCGGCCCTGCCGGGCACGTGGCCGACCAACGAGACCGGCCCTGGGGCGAACGCGCCGGGTCCGACCTCATCGAGTTCCTGGCACACCGTGAGCTCGGTCGCCGATGACGTGGCGCTGGTCTCCCTGCTGCGCTCGAGCCCGCACCCATGCCTGACGGTCGGCCTCCGTCCACCTGAGGCGCCGGACGAGCGCCAGGGCCGACGCTGCCTACCGTGCTCAAGCCCTGCGCCGCCCAGTCGCCGCTGCCAGGCCGATGGCCACGCACCTGCTGTGACCGGGCATCGCGCCGCTGCACGACGCAGCCCGCGGCGAGCGTTCCGAGCGCACACCCACACCGCGGACGCGGCCGCCCCTCGGTGCCGACACATCGCCCACGGTCGCCCCTCGGTGCCGACACATCGCCCACGGCCGCCTCTCGGTGCCGACGACGCGCCGTCGGCACCGAGAGCAAGGATCAGCCGGCCGCCCCGTCGCGCACCTGCTTGGCCACGCGCAGGATCGCCTCCGCCGACCGCTCCACGTCGGCCGTGGTGGTGCCGTAGTTGGACACCGAGAGCCGGAGCAACCGCTGCCCCCGCCAGGTCGTCGCGCCCAGCCAGCAGGTCCCCTCCTGGCGCACCGCGGCCGCGACCGCGTCGGCATCGGCGTGCACGTCGACCAGAACCTGATTCAGCACGACGTCGTTCACCACGCGTGCTCCGCCTGTGGCCAGCACGTCCGCGAAATGCCGCGCGTGGCGACAGCACCGGTCGACCAGCTCCGCGACACCTTCCCGGCCCAGCTCACGCAGCGCCGCCCACACCGCGAACCCGCGCCCGCGGCGGGACGAGCCCAGCACGAAGCTCGAGCCGGCGACCTGCTCGGCCGATCCGGTCAGATACGCCGCGGAATGACTCATCGTGCCGGCATGGGCCTCCGGCCGGGACACGAACACGAAGCCGGAGTCGTAGGGGACGTTCAGCCACTTGTGCGCGTCGCAGCCCCATGAGTCCGCCTTCTCGATTCCCGCGACCAGATGCGCGGTGCGCGGATTGGCGGCGGCCCACAGCCCGAAGGCACCGTCGACGTGCACCCACGCGCCGTGCCGGTGCGCGATGTCGGCAGCTTCGCCGAGCGGATCGCACGCGCCCGTGTTGACGTTGCCCGCCTGCAGGCAGACGATCAACGGCCCGGGTTCGCCGTCGGCCAGCACGCGGTCCAGCTGAGCCGGGTCGATCGCACCGTTGTCGTCGGCGGGCACCAGCTCCAGCACCCGGTCGCCGAACCCCAGCAGGCGCAACGCGCGGTCGATCGTGGCGTGCCGTTCCTCGCCCGCGACCACCCGGATGCGCGGGGCGCCGACCAGGCCGTCCCGCTCGACGTCCCACCCCGCGGTGGCGAGCACGTGGTGCCGGGCGGCCGCCAGCCCCACGGTGTTGGCCTCCTGAGCACCGGTGACGAAGCCCGCCGACGCGGTCCGCGGGATGCCCAGCAGCTGTTTGATCCAGTCCGCCGCCACCTCTTCCGCGGCGATCGCCGCCGGCGCGAGCACGCCGTTGAACGCGCACTGGTCCCAACCGACGGCCAGCATGTCGGCCGCCGTCGCGCTCGGCAGCCCACCGCCGATGACGAACCCGAAGAACCGTGGCCCGGCGTTGGCCGTCAAGCCGGGATCCGCGGTGCGGATCAGCTCGTCGACCACCTCGGATGCCGGTGTCGGGGTTTCCGGTAGCGGCGCGGCGAAGGCAGCCCGCATGGCGTCCACGTCGGCTCGAGCGGCCACCGGCCGCTCCGGGAGCCCGGTGCGGAACTCCGCGGCTGTCCTCGCCGCCTTCTGCAGCAGATCGGTCAACGCATCGGTCACACGGCCGACGCTACCGCGTCCCGGGCGCCGGCAGCGCGGACCGAACGGGCCGGATGGCGTCAGGACGGGTCAGCAGCGCGCCGGACAGGACCCGCGTCGTCCCCACATCGCGTGCAGTCGCAGCCACCGACGAGCCCGAACGCCACCTCGTCGGCGACACACACCTCGAACTCCTCCACTTTCAGGCCGTCGCCGGACACCAGCAGCCGCACGCCGCGTCCACCCTCGACCGGCGTGTACTCGGTGTGGCTGCTGTCGTGATGCATCAAGCCGATCACGCGGTACAGCGCATCGGGACGGAGCTTGCGATCCAGGGCCTCGTACGCCAGCCGGACGTCGGCCCGGCCCGCCAGTGATTCGCCGGACTGGAGCCAGTCGGAGTGGCCGGCCGTGATGTGCCACCCCATCGCTTCGAGTACGTACGACTCCTGCGCCGTCATGACCACCCCATTCGCTTCTGTCCCGTGCAGTCGCCGGGGCAGGCGGGTTTGTTACTCCTCCGTAGACAGACCGCGGGCAGACCACGACATGGGACACAAATCGGGCGCCAGTTCGGACATTTTCCCTGGCGCGACGGCCGCAGGTGCGAGAATCTGCAACCCGTGACCCCCTCGCGAAGCTTCTCCGATCACACGCTCGGGCGATTGCTCCGGCGCACGCTCGGCTGGGC
Organism: Thermocrispum agreste DSM 44070; assembly: GCF_000427905.1. Lineage (GTDB taxonomy): Bacteria > Actinomycetota > Actinomycetes > Mycobacteriales > Pseudonocardiaceae > Thermocrispum > Thermocrispum agreste. The sequence goes on from NZ_ATYX01000009.1 coordinate 152,429, forward strand.
GCTGATGCGCACCGCGGCTTTGGCCTTGGCGCTGTTCCTCGGGGCGTACCTGACCCGCCAGCTCGGTGGTGACCCGGCCGCACTGGTGGTGCTCGGGATCGTGCTCCCCGCGGTGTGGCTGCTCGCCGAGCTGCTCGTGCCGCGGACACTGCCGGTGGCCACCGGAAGCGATCTTCTGGTCGGCAGGGCGGCGGCGGCCGACGACGTGTTCGCCGCGACCTACCGGTCACTGCGTGACCAGCACGCCGCACCGGTGGCGATCCATCCCCGGCGGGCCAGGGTGGGCGGCCCCGTTCCCGGCGTGCGCAACGTGCTGCGCTTGCGGATGGGTGCCTACGCGGGCGTGGTCGCGGTCGCACCGTTCGGCAACGACCTGCACGCCGGCTGGCGCCTGACGTTCCGCCACGTGCCACTGGTGACCACACTCCGGTGGCTGGTGGCAGTGGTGGCCGTCGACAACGGCTACATCGACCTCATCGAGCTGGAGCCGGCTCGCGCCCTGACCGACGTCGTGCGGCACGCCGTCCACGTCGGCGCGAACACGCCCACGGCCCAGCCCGGCGAGATCTTCGTCACGACTTTCGGCTCCGACCTGCCCATGGAGCAAGCCGACCACCGCTCGTCCGCCTGACCCGGCTACCGTGGGGCCGTGAGCTCCCGCCCGTACGTGCTGCTGTCGGTCGCGGTGTCGCTCGACGGATACATCGACGACGCGAGCGCCGAGCGCCTGGTGCTGTCGAACGAGCAAGACCTGGCTCGGGTCGACGAGGTGCGCGCCGGCGTGGACGCGATCCTGGTCGGCGCGAACACCGTACGGTGCGACAACCCGCGGCTGGTGGTCCGCGCACCCCGGCTGCGCGAGCGACGCCGGGCCAGGGGCGAGCCGCCGGACCCGATCAAGGTCACCATCACCGGCAGCGGCGACTTGGACCCCGCGGCCAACTTCTTCCAACTCGGCGAAAGCCCGAAGATCGTCTACGCGCTCACCTCTGCGGTGCCCAAGGCCGCCGAACGGCTCGGCGCGCTTGCCGACGTGGTCGACGCCGGTGATCCACTGGACGTGCCAGGAATGCTCGCCGACCTGGCATCGCGCGGAGTGCGCAGGCTCATGGTCGAAGGGGGCGGAGCCATCCACACCCTGTTCCTCGCTGCCGGCTTCGTCGACGAACTCCACGTGGTCGTGGCACCGCTGTTCGTGGCAGACGAGCGTGCGCCCCGATTCGTCAACCCAGGAGCCTTCCCGGTGACCGAACGGATGACCTTGGCCGAGGTACGGCAGATCGGAGACTGTGCGCTGCTGCGCTACCTTCCCGGAGCGGCGGATGCCTGACCTCACCCAAGCCGATCTCCGGTTGCTCCGCCAGGCCGTCGAGTTGTCCAGGCGCAGCCCGCGCGGCCACACCTACGCCGTCGGAGCGGTGATCGCGGACGCCGAGCATCGGGTGCTGGCCACCGGCTACACCCGCGAGACCGGCCCGGCTGACCACGCCGAGGAAGTCGCGCTGGCCAAGCTGGCCGCCGACGACCCGAGGCTGGCCACCGCGACCATCTACACCTCGCTCGAACCATGCAGCGTGCGGTTGTCCCGGCCGCGGTCGTGCACCGACCTGATCCTCGCCTCCGGCATTCCCCGGGTGGTGTTCGCGTGGCGTGAGCCGGAGCTGATCGTGGTCTGTGAGGGCGCGGAACGACTCACCGCGGCCGGGCGCACGGTGATCGAGGTTCCCGAGCTGGCTCCCCGGGTGCGGGAGATCAACGCCGACGTCCTGCGGGTGCTGGAAACGGTCGAGCCGAGCCGCGACGTGTGACGATCGCGCAATCGCGGGGTAACGCCCCCGCGACCCGAGTACGACACTCCGGGTACGCCGGAGGCCCTGTCCCCGACCGGCACGGGACCGCCGACGGAAGGAGCGGTGCCATGGCAGCGAATCGTCGCATCTCCGATTCGATGCGCACCAGCATGCCTGCCAACCTCGCGACGTGGGCCTTGCAGCTCGCGCTGGCCATCTACCTCGGGGTCTTCTCCGCGCTACCCATGTTGCGTGGCGACGCCTACGTCACCGAGACGTTCGATCGCATCGGCTTCGGCGACTGGTTCCGGCACCTGACCGGTTTGATCGAGCTCGCCGGCGCGGTCGGCTTGCTGATCCCGCTGCTGTGCGGCCTCGCGGCGCTGGGCCTGACCGCCGTGATGATCGGTGCGATCGTCGCCGAGTTCGCGGTGCGCTCGCCCGGCGGCGCGGTCGTGCCCGCCGTCCTGCTGGTGCTGTTCGCCTTCGTCGCCTGGTACCGCTGGCCCCATACGCTCGCGTTTGCCGACCGCGTCCGCAGGTAGTACCACCAGGCCAGGTGTGCACGCCACCAGGCCGAGCACGCCGAACACCACAGCGGCCGCGACCCCGTGCGCGGCGCCGAAACCCGCGGCGGCGAAACCGGCCGCGCATGCCGCCTCCCGCGGCCCCCAGCCGCCGACGCCGATCGGCAGCGACATCGCCACCAGCGCCAGCACCGCCAGCGGAAACATGTCGGCCACCGGCGCGGTGTCGTCAACCGCCCGGGCGGCGACGACGAACACCACGAGATGTCCGGCCACGGCAAGCACGGAGAGCACCAGTACGACCAGCGCACCTGTTCCGGTCAGGGCGGAGCTGATCTCCGCGCGCAACGCGCGGACCCTCTCGGTACCGGCGGCCACGGCCACGACGGCGACGAGCAGCATGCCCGCGACGACCACCAGCGCCGCATTCTTCGTCGCGAGTTCGGCGAAGATCCGGCGCAGCTGGGGGTGTCCGATCAGGGCCACCGTGCCGAGGATCAGCAGCGCCACCTGGCCGGCAAGTCGTTCGTAGACCACCGTCCGCACCCCGCGGGCGACGTTTCCGGTGAGGCGGCCGAACCGGATCCCGCGATGCGCGTCCCCCACGACGCCCGCGGGCAACACGGAGTTGAGCAGCTGGGCACGGTAGTACTCGGCGAGCGCCGGGCCGAAACGCAGTTCGCAGCCGGTTCGGCGAGCGATCAGGCACCACCTGGCCGCGCAGCACGCCGTCGCCGCCAGTCCGATGCCCGACGCGATCAGCATCTCGGCGCTGCCGACCCTGGCGAATCCGGCGGCGACACCGTCCGCACCGAACTGCACGACGAGCAGCGCCACGACGGCCGCGGCCACCACCCAGCGGAAGGCCGGACGCAACCGCCGGTTCACAGCTGCCGCTCGTAGGAGGCCCAGGCCACGTGGGACTCGCGCAGCGTGACCTTGAGTCCGGTCAGGTTCGGCATGGCCAGGTGAGCGATGCGGTCCGCGAGCCGGTCGGCGATGACCTTGGCCAGGAACTCGGTCGACGTGTTCCGGCCCGCGAAGGCGGGCTCGTCGTCCAGATTGCGGTAGTTGAGCTCGGCGACGACCGCGGACAGTTCCCGGGCGGCGAGCCCGATGTCCAGCAGGATGCCGTCCTCGGTGAGTTCCGGGCCGCTGAACGTCGCGTCGACCACGTAGGTCGCGCCGTGCAGCCGCTGCGCGGGGCCGAACACCTCGCCACGGAAACTGTGGGCGATCATCAGGTGATCGCGCACGGTCACGGTGAACATGCGATCACCGTACGCCGCCGGGGGCACGATCTCCGAGGATCGCCTCGCCCTTGGTCAGCCACGCGACGCCGAACGCCACCGTGGCGATCGCCTCCAGCCACAGCACCGGCCGCAGGTCGTCCAGGCCGCCGATCAGCTCGACGACGGCGACGAGCACCAGGCACGCCACGATGATCAGTCCGGTGACCAGGTACATCTCGTTGCGGCGGCGTTTGCGGCCTGCCGGGCGTGCCGTGTCGCTCTTGCGGAACTCGATCAGGCAGAAGTAGGCGAAGGTCGCGAACAGCACGACGGCGAAGGCGATGTGCAGCACGCCGCTCACCGTGCTGGTGACCCGCGCATTCCCGGGGACCGGGAACAGCGCCACCCCGATCGCCGAGATTCCGGCGACGATGCTGGCCACCCGGTCGCTGCGGGCGTAGCCGCGGTAGAACAGCAGGAACACGCCGATGGCGCACATCGTGCCGACGTAGACGTCGCGCATGCTCGAGTGGTAGTAGCCGCTGATCGAATACAACAGCTCGCCGTCGGCGATCGCGGTGCCGAGGATCAGCACGAACGGCAGCGCGATCCCCATCAGGCCGAGCCCGCGGCGCAGGAACAGATAGGAACGAACCAGCTGAGTGGCGTCGTGCACCGGGTCAGCGTAAACCCGGGCAAGATCAGTACACCACGCGATGGCACAGCGCAGGCAACGATCCGTCGGCCAGCGCGGGCAGCACGCGGGGCAGGTCGTCGAAGCGGCTTTCCCCCGTGATCAACGCGTCGAACCGGGCATCCCGCAGCATGCTCAACGCCAATGCCATCCGCTCGGCGTGCGTCCTGTCGGGCCGGGCCACCGTGCCGACCTGGCTCGATCGCACCGACAGCCGCGCCGAGTGGAAGCGCTCGCCGAGCGGCAGGCGTACCTCCTGGTCGCCGTACCAGCTCAGCTCGATCACCCGGCCATCGGTGCGGAGCAGGTCGAGGGCGGTGCGCAGCCCTTGCTCGGTGGCGCTGGCGTGCAGCACGAGATCACAGTCGCGCGCCGCCTCGTGCGGCGCCACGAACTCCGCTCCGATGGCCTCTGCCACGGATCGGCGAGCCGGATCGACGTCGACCAGCTGCAGCCGGAGCCCGGGGAAGGCGGCCAGCAGGGCCGCCACGGCACAACCGACCATGCCGGCACCGACGACCGCCACCCGGTCGCCGATCAGCGGCCTGGCGTCCCACAAAGCGTTGATCGCTGTCTCGACGGTGCCCGCCAGGACGGCACGAGCGGCAGGCACCTCGTCCGGTACCACGGCCACGGCGGCCGCAGGCACGACGTAGTGCGTCTGATGCGGGTAGAGGCAGAAGACGGTCCGGCCGGCCAGGTGCGGCGGCCCCTCCCGGACCACGCCGACATTGAGGTAGCCGTACTTCACCGGTCCGCCGAAGTTCCCTTCCTGGAACGGAGCGCGCATCACCTCGTACTGGCCGACCGGAACGCGTCCGGTGAACACCAGGGTTTCGGTCCCCCGGCTGATCGCGCTGTAGCGGGTATCGACCAGCACGTCGTCCGGGTCGGTGCGTTCCACCGAGCACGGCCTGATCTCACCGACGCCCGGTGCACTGACCCAGAACGCGCGCGCCGGTGTCACTGCTGCCCTCCAGGAATGCGTGCTCGTCGGCGGCCGAGTTCGACCGTGGAGTCCCACCATAGATCGACTGCACACGACGCGCCGGTCGCCGTCGGACTCCGTCAGCCCGGTCGAGCCCAGCCCTCCCCGTGCCGTGAATCGCCCCGCCACCAGCCCGCGCATCCGGTTGGGCTTCGTGGCGGGACGTCACGTTCGCCATCCCGGACCACGGGGGTCCGCATACGTTCCGGAGTCCGCATACGGTCCCGGTGCCCGCGCTGGTCAGCAGTACTTGGCGCTTCCCTTACTGCCCCAGGAGCACTTGTCCAGCAGCCGGTTGTTGGGCGACCGCAGGTAGGCGGTGTCCCCCGTGTTGTTCCAGACGTGCCAGCTGCGTCCCCAGTACCGATTCAGGTAGTTGTTCGTGCCCTTGCCGGTCCGGACGTAGATGACCTTGCCCGGCTTCAGCTTGGTGGTGCCGAACACGTACCGGTGACCGGCTTCGTCCTGCAGCCGGTATCCGGTGATCGTCTTGGTCTGCTTCGCGGTGTTCTTGATGACGACGTACTCGCCGTTCAAGCTCTTGTTGGACCTGGTGTCCGTCCCCGGAGAGTTGTACTGCACCTTGTAGATCACCACTGCCCCGGCAGCTTGCGCCGTCGCCGAGGACACCATCGTTCCGGCCAGGGTCAGCACCGCCACCCCCAGCACGGCCGCTACTCTCCGCATTCACTTCTCCTCACTTCGGTAACCGTCCGCGAGAATGTGATCGACCGAGACCGACCAGCAGTTACCCACTGCTACAAGTTCACCGGATCTGCTGTTAGTCAGTGACTCGTTGCCAAGGCCGCTGCGCAGCACGCGCAGCCGCCAACCGGAATCGGATCGGCCGTCGCCCGGCGGTACAGTCACCACCGTGCTGGAGCATCCCAACGTCATCCGCGTCGTCGAGGCGCTGCGCGCGCACGGGGAGACCTCCGAAGTCCGCGCCTTCACCGAGCCGGTGCCCACCGCCACGGCCGCGGCCGAGCAGCTCGGCGTGGAAGTCGGCGCGATCGCCAACAGCTTGATCTTCGACGCCGACGGTGAGGCGGTGCTGATCCTGGCCAGCGGCGCGCACCGGGTGGACACCGAGCGCTGCGCCAAGCTGCTGGAGGTCGGCAAGCTCCGCCGGGCGAAGCCGGAATTCGTCCGCCAGGCCACCGGGCAGCCCATCGGCGGGGTCGCCCCGGTCGGCCACCCGGCTCCGCTGCGCACACTGGTGGACACCTGGCTCCGTCGCTACGAGACGGTCTGGGCCGCTGCCGGCCATCCCAACACCGTCTTCCCCACCACCTTCGACACACTGCTGCGCATCACCGGCGGGACCGCTGCCGACGTCGGCGACTGACGCGGACCCGGCTCACTGAGCCGGTGACCCCTCCCACCCCACACCCGCGTCGCCCGTCGAAGCCTTGACGGCACACCACCCGACAGGCGAAAGTGAACCATCTTCACGTTTGGGTGGTCGTCATGAGCACGGTGCTGGTCGAGCCGACCGAGAACGTCCGCTGGCCGTGGACGCTGCGCTACAACACGGCCTGGGTCGGCGTGATGGTCGGCTTCTACGGGCCGATCCAGGTGCTGCTGCCGAACCAGGCGGAAGCCATCGCCGCCGAGTCGAAGGAAACCGTGCTGGCGTGGGTGTTCGGCATCGGCGCAGCCTTCTCGACGGTGTTCAACCCGCTGTGGGGTGCGCTGTCGGACCGGACGCTGTCCCGCTTCGGCAGGCGGCTGCCGTGGATCGCGGTCGGTGGGCTGGCCGGCGCGGCAAGCCTGGTCCTGCTCTCGGCCGCCGACACGGTCGCCGAGCTGGTCATCGGCTGGTGCCTGGTGCAGACCGCGCTCAACGCCCCGTGGGCCGCACTCACCGCCGTAGTGCCCGATCAAGTGCCGCGGAGGCAACGCGGCGCCGCCGCGGGGTATCTCGGGTTGGCGCAGATGCTGGGCGTGGTGATCGCCACCGGGCTGGCCGGTGTGCTGCCCGGTGCCGCGGGCTACCTCGCCTGCGCGGTGGTGCTGCTGGTCAGCCTGGTGCCGTTCCTGCTGCAGCGGCGTGACCCGCCGTTGCCACCCGAGCAGCGACCACCGTGGGACCTGCGCGCTTTCCTCCGCGGCTTCTGGGTCAGCCCGCGCCGGTACCCGGACTTCGGCTGGGCGTGGCTGACCAGGTTCCTGCTGAACTTGTCCAACGGGCTGCTGCTGGCGTATCTGCTGTACTACCTGCGCGACGAACTGGGCATCGCCGACGCCGAGGGCGCCCTGCTGGTGCTGACCGTGGTCAACGTGCTCGGCGTGATGGCCGCGGTGCTGATCGCCGGCGTGTGGTCGGACCGGCTGGCTCGCCGCAAGGTCTTCGTCATCGTCTCCGGCCTGATCATGGCCGCGGCCGCGTTCCTGCTGGCCGGCGTCGCCACCTACCCGGTCGCGATCATCGCCGCCGCGGTGGTCGGCATCGGCTTCGGCGTCTACACCTCGGTGGACTTCGCGTTGATCACCCAGGTGCTGCCCGCGGCCGCGGACCGCGGCAAGGACCTCGGCGTGCTCAACATCTCCAACACGCTGCCGCAGGTGGTGGCTCCCGCGCTGGCCGCGCCGCTGGTCACCCAGCTCGGCGGCTATCCGGCGCTGTTCGCCGCGTCCGGGCTGGTCGCGGTCCTCGGCGCGGTGCTCGTCGGCAGGATCACCTCGGTGGCGTGACAGGCACATGAAAAGTCACACGACGAACCGGAAAGGCAGCCGATGATCCCGCGCGAATTCCTCTGGGGTGTGGCCAGCGCAGCGTTCCAGGTCGAAGGCGCCCTCACCGCCGACGGCCGGGGCCGTTCCATCTGGGACACCTTCTGCGCCCAACCCGGTCGTATTCGCAACGGCGACAACGCCGACGTGGCAGCGGACCACTATCACCGATACCGCGAAGACGTGGCGCTGATGCGCGAACTCGGCGTGGACGCCTACCGGTTCTCCATCTCCTGGCCACGAGTGCAACCCACCGGCTCGGGCCCGGCCAACCCGGCGGGACTCGACTTCTACGACCGCCTGGTCGACGAGCTGCTGGCAGCGGGGATCAAACCCGTGGTGACCCTGTACCACTGGGATCTGCCGCAGGAGCTGCAGGACGCCGGCGGCTGGCAGTCCCGGGACACCGCGGCCCGGCTGGCCGACTACGCCGCGCTGGTGGCCAGGCGGCTGGGCGACCGGGTGCACCTGTGGATGCCGATCAACGAACCGGTCGTGGTGACGATGTTCGGACACGCGGTCGGCAGGCACGCACCCGGCCTGGAGCTCGGTTTCGGCGCGCTGCCGGTCGCCCATCACCTGCTGCTCGGCCACGGCCAGGCGGTGCGCGCGCTCCGCGCCGAGGGCGCCGGCACGATCGGGATCGCCTCCAACCACGCGCCGACCTGGCCGGCCAGCGACGACCCCGCCGACGTCGAGGCTGCGAACGGCTACGACACCCTGGTGAACTGGCTGTTCGCGGATCCGATCCTGCGCGGCGAGTACCCCGATCCCCTGCTGGCCGCCGCGATGCCCGGCCCCGTCGAGGAGGATCTGCGGATCATCGCCGAGCCCCTGGACTTCTTCGGCATCAACTACTACCAGCCCACCCTGGTCGGAGCGCCCGACCCGGACGGCGAGGCCGACTCGTCCGTCCTGGAAGGGGCGCAGCTGCCCGCCGGCCTGCCGTTCGCACCGCGCGCCCTGACCGGCTACCCCACGACCGCGTTCGGCTGGCCCGTCGTGCCGGACGGGTTGCGGCAGATTCTCACCACGTTCAAGTCCCGCTACGGCGAGCAGCTCCCTCCGGTCTACATCACCGAAAGCGGCTGCTCGTATCACGACGAAGTGGGGCCGGACGGCAAGGTCGACGACCAAGAACGCATCGCCTACCACAGGGCCCACATCGACGCCCTCGGCCAGGCGATCGCGGAAGGTGTCGACGTGCGCGGCTACTTCGTCTGGTCGATCACCGACAACTTCGAATGGGCCGAGGGGTACAGCCAGCGATTCGGCCTGATCCACATCGATTACCAGACCCAGCGCCGCACGCCGAAGAACTCCTACTACTGGTACCGCGACATGATCCGGCAGCACAAGGAAGCCGCATGACCGGTCCCTGGGGACCGGTCATGCCCTGGAGTGAGCCCGAGGGCGCACGGAACGCCCACGCGCCCTCGGGCTCACCGGCACCTGACCTCCAGCGCTCAGCCCGTGACGACGCGCTCGAGGATGGCTTTGGTGTTCACACCGGCAGGCAGGGTCCCGAAGGCGACGCCCCAGTCGCGGCTCAACCGCGTGGCGCAGAAGGCGTCCGCGACCGCGGCGTTGCCCTGCATGTGCAGCAGGGCCCCCTGCAGCACCATGGCCATCAGCTCGACCACCCGCCGGGTTCGGTACTCCAGGTTGCCGGGGTCCGACAGTTCCTTGCGCACCAGCGCGATGGCCTCGTCCAACCGCGGGTCCACCCCAGCGGCCTTGTCGACCTCGTCGAAGTAGGCCTGCAACGACTCCGGCTGCTTGGCCATGGCGCGCAGCGCGTCCAGCGCCGCGACGTTGCCGGAGCCTTCCCAGATGGACATCAGCGGGGACTCCCGGAACAGCCGCGGCATCCCGGATTCCTCCACGTAACCGTTGCCGCCGAGGCATTCCAGCGCTTCCGCGGCGTGCGCGGGCGCTCGCTTGCACACCCAGTACTTCGACACCGCCAGGGCCATGCGGCGCAGCTGCGCTTCGTGCTCGTCGCCAGCCGCCGCCCGGTCGACGGCCGCAGCCAACCGCATCGCGACGGTCGTCGCTGCTTCCGCCTCGATCGCCAGGTCGGCCAGCACGTTGGCCATCAGTGGCTTGTCGATCAGCAGGCCGCCGAATGCCGAGCGGTGCCGCGCGTGGTGCACCGCCTGCAGCAGGCCCGCGTACATCCCGGCGGCCGAGCCGATGGTGCAGTCCAGCCGGGTCATGTTGACCATGTGAATGATCGTCTGGATGCCGCGGCCCTCTTCCCCGACCAGGTAGCCGACCGCTTCGTCGTACTCGATCTCGGCGGACGCGTTCGACCGGTTGCCCAGCTTGTCCTTCAGCCGCTGCAGGCGCATCGGGTTGCGCGTGCCGTCCGGCAGGATCCGCGGCACCAGGAAACACGACAGGCCACCGGGCGCCTGCGCCAGCGCCAGGAAGATGTCCGACATCGGCGCGGACGTGAACCACTTGTGCCCGACGAGCAGGTAGTGATCGCCGTTGGGGGTGGCCCGCGTGGTGTTGGCGCGCACGTCCGAGCCACCCTGCTTCTCCGTCATCGACATGCCCGCGATGAGACCGCGCTTGGACATGGGTTCGCGCAACCCGTAGTCGTACACACGGGACGCAAGCAGCGGCTCGAACCGCTCGGCCAGCTCCGGCTCTTCGCGCAGCGCAGGCACCGCCGCATACGTCATCGAGATCGGGCAGATGTGCCCGGGATCGGCCAGCGTCCACACGAACGTCTTGGCGGCGCGGGCCAGATGAGCCCCCGGCCTGCTGTCGGCCCACGGTGCGGCGTGCAAGCCGTTCTCCACCGCCACCTGCATCAGTTCGTGCCAGTACGGGTGGAACTCGACCTCGTCGATGCGATGCCCGTAGCGGTCATGGGTGCGCAGCACCGGCGGGTTCTGCTCCGCCAGCCGTCCCCATTCCTGCGCCTGCTCGCTGCCGGCCAGCCGCCCCAGCGTATGCAGCTCCGCCTCCGCCCACTCCGCTCCCCCGGCGCGCACGCTCTCCAGCAACGCCGGATAGTTGGCGACGTCGTGACCGGCTAGTGGCGGGACCTGGTTGGTGACCTCATGGGTTGGGGGCATGCTGCACTCCTAACGCTCGCAGGGTGAACGCGGTCATCGCGGGCACGATGTCGGGGTGATCGCCGGTGGACAGCGGGCCGATCAGCGCTTCCGCCACGGCCCCGACCAGCGCGGCGGCGGTCAGCTCCGCATCCTGTGGCGGCAGGACCCCGGCGGCGACGCCTTCGGCGACGTGCTTGGCGATGATGTCGCGGAATGCGCGCCGGTAGACCAGCCGTTCGGCGTCCACCGCGGGGTCGACCGGCTCGGCCAGCAGCGCGTAGGCCAGCCGGGGCGCCTTGAGCGCGCGCCGGGCGAACGTCTCGGTGACGGCCACGACCCGCTCGAGAGCATCACCGGACGCGCTCGCCTCGGCCACCGCGGACACCTCCCGGTCCACCACGGCCCGGAACAGCTCCACGGCCAGCGCCGACTTGCTGGGGAAATGCCGGTAGATGGTGCCGGTGGCAACACCTGCCCTGGCCGCGACCGCAGCCATCGTGCACCCTGTGTAGCCGTGTTCGGCCAGGACGTCGTGGGCGGCCTGCACGATCGCAGCCCGCTGGGCGTCCAGCCGGGCTTGCACGGCCGGTGTCCGGCGATACGCCATGCAAGAAGTGAATCACGAATTCACTTCTTCGCCAAGGGAATCGCCGCGCCGTCGTGGCCGTTGCACACGGCATGCTCGACCATGCGCAACGAGACCTGTTGGACAAGGTGCGGCACGGTGTGCTGACCACGCTCAAGCGCGACGGCACCCCGCAGATGTCGATCGTCGGGTTCGCCTACGACGACCAGGACCGGCTGATCCGCATTTCCGTCACCGACTCGCGGGCCAAGACGCGCAACCTGCGGCGGGATCCGCGCGCCAGCCTGCTGGTCACCCCGCCGTCCATGCGCGGTTACGTCGTCCTGGAAGGCACGGCCGAGCTCACGCCGGTCGCGCGGCAACCCGACGACGCGACGGTCGACGAGCTGGTCGACCTCTATCGCACGATCGCCGGGGAGCATCCGGACTGGGCGGAGTTTCGCCAGGCCATGGTGGACGAGCGCAGGCTGGTGCTGCGTATCGCGGTCAGCCACACCTACGGGTGGCTCGCCTGATCACCGCGTGCGGGTCCGCCAGAGCAGGTAGACGAAGTACGGCGTGCCGATCAACGCGGCCAGCAGGCCGGCCGGGATCTGTGCCGGGGCGATCACCGTCCGGCCCACCGTGTCGGCAAGCGAGATGACCAGGGCGCCGATGAGCGCGGCCACCGGGATCATCCGGGCGTGTTTGCTCCCGACCAAGCCGCGCGCGATGTGCGGGGCGACCAGCCCGACGAACCCGACGACGCCCACCGCGGCGACGGCGGTCGCGGTGAGGACGGCCGCCGCCCCGAGCGCGAGCAGCCGGGCCCGTTCCAGTCGCACCCCGAGCACCCGCGGGGTGTCGTCGTCGAGGGCGAGCAGATCGAGCTCCCGGCGCGCCAGCACGATCAGCGGCGTCAGCACCAACAGCGCGACGCCCACCGGGAGCAGCTGCTCCGGTGTCCGACCGTAGGTGGACCCGGACAGCCAGGTCAGCGCCTTGACCGTGTTCCACGGATCGAACGCGACGATGAGGAACGTGCTGATCGCGTTGCAGCCCATCCACATGCCGACGCCGATGAGCACCAGCCGGTCGGAATTGAGCCCGCCGCGGTACGCCAGCAGGTAGACCGTGCCGAACGCAAGCAGCGCGGAGCCGGTGGCGATCACCGTCATGGTGACCGTCCCGGCCATCGGCACCACGGTGATCAGGGTGACCGCACCGACCCCGGCTCCCGCGGTGACGCCGAGGATCCCGGGTTCGGCGAGCGGATTGCGGCACACCGCTTGCACCACCGACCCGGCGATCGCCAACGCCAGACCCGCCAGCAGCGCTGCCGCCACCCGCGGCCAGCGGCCTTCCAGCATCGCCGCCATGCCGACGCTGCTGTTGCCGGTGAGCCAGTTGACGATGTCGCCGGTCAGCACCCAGCGGTCGCCGAGCAGCATGCCCGCCAACAGCGCCGCACCGAGCAGGACGGCCAGGACCGCCACCACGGTGAGCACGAAACGACGCGAACGCACCGCCGCCGAATGCGGTGTCGGTGGCCTGCGGGTCGGTCCCGCGTCCCGGTAACGACGGGCGAGCGCGATCAGCACCCCGGCGCCGAGGATCGTCGTCACGACCCCTGCCGGAACGTCCACGCCCGCCTGCCCGCCGAGCACGGCACGCACCGCGATGTCCGAGCTCAGCACGATCACCACGCCGACGAGCGAGGACAGCGGGAACAGCACCCGGTGCCGCATCAGACCGGGGATGCGCGCGCCCATCAGCCGCACGACCGCGGGGGCGACCAGTCCGATGAACGGGATCGGCCCGGCGAGGCTGACCGCGGCGGCGGCCAGCAGCACGGCCAGCATCGCGGTGATCAACCGGGTCTGCCGCACCCGCACCCCGAGCACCGATGCGGTGTCGCTGCCCAGCGCCAGGATGTCCAGCCGATGACCGAGCAGCATGCAGCAGGCGACGCACAGCAGCACCACCGGCGCGAGCTGCACGACCGGGGTGACGTCGGCCTGGACCAGGGATCCCATCCCCCATGCGAACAGCCCGTGCGTCTCCTCCTCGTAGAGCAGCAGGAAGAGGTAGGTCACCGACTGCACGGCCATGGTGATCGCCGAGCCGGCCAGAATGATCCTGGTCGGCGAGGTCCCCCCGGACGACAGCAGCAGCACCAGCCCGGCGGCGAGCAGTCCGCCGACGAAGGCCGAGCCGAGCGCGGCCAGCCCGCTCAGCAGAGAACTGCCCGCGGTCAACGAGATGCCGAGCGCCGCCGACAGCACGACCGCAAGGTGAGCGCCCGCGTTCACCGCCAGGGTGTCCGGCGAGGCCAGCGCGTTGCGCGCCACCGACTGCAGCGCGGCGCCTGCGCAGCCGAGCGCCACGCCCACCAACAGCGCGGCGAGCATGCGCGGCAGCCGTGAGCCGCTGAGGATGTCGAGCACCTGCTGATCGGCCGGGCCGGCCAGCAGCTCCAGCAGATCGAGCGCGCCGACCCCGGACGTGCCCTGCGTGAGGTGCACCGCCGCGAGCACCACCACCGCCGCGGTGGCCACGACGAACGCCGTGGCCACCGGGATGGGCCGAAGCGGCGGGGGTGCCTGATCCGCCTGCGGTGCCGCGACGGTCTGGCTCAAGACGTCAGGATCCGCACGAGCTCGTTGGCGTACTGGGCGCAGGACTTCGGGCCGCCGAAGGTCCAGATGCCGTCGGTCAGCTTGTGCACGTTGCCCGCCTTGACGAACGGCAGCGACTTCCAGATCGGGTTGCTGCTGAGCCCGTCGGCGAACACGTCGTTGCCGTCGGAGGCGTTGTAGAAGAAATGCACGTCGGCGTCCTTGATGGTGGTCAGGCCCTCGACGTCGGTGGCGCCAAGGCCCCACATCTCGTCGACCTTGCCCTGCCAGGCGTTCTCCAGCCCGATCTCCTGCGCGACCCGCGACACCAGCGCGCCCTGCCCGAACGGCCGGATGGAGATGACGTTGCCTTCCTTGTAGCCGTCGGCCATGACGAATTTGGCGCCGTCCTTGCCCGCGTCGGCCAGCTTCTGTTTCGCCTCGGCAAGCGTGGCGTCCAGTTCCTCCAGCAGCTGCTCGGCCTTGTCCTCGGTACCGGTCGCGGTGGCGATCATCATCAGGTCGTCACGCATCCGGTCCAGCTCGCCGCGCTTGGCGTCGGCACCCTTGGTGACCAGCACCGGGATGCCCTTGTCCTCCAGCCGCTTGCTCAGGTTGGAGTCCCGGTTCTCCTCCATGACGACCAGATCGGGCGTCAGGCCGAGGATCGAGTCCTCGCTCGGCTCGGCGCGGGTGCCGACGTCCTTGACGCCGGCGTCCAGCTTCTCGGCGGTCACCCAGGTGGAATAGCCCTTGACGTCGGCGACGCCGACCGGCATGACCCCGAGGCTGGCCAGCATTTCCGCCTCGCCCCACTCCAGCGCCACGACCTTCTTGGCCGGGGCCTTCAGTTCGATGGTCTTGCCGCGGCTGTCGGTCACCGTGACCGGGCCGGACGACGCGGCGGAGCCGGAGTCGGCGACCTGCTCCGGGTTCTCGGTCGTGCCGCAGGCGCCGAGCGCGAGCAGCATGGCAGACGCCGCGAACGCGGCGATCCGGGTCCTCATCATCATGTCCTGACTACTCGATGGGTGTGTTTGCCGACCGGGACAGCGGTGAGCTGGCCGGTCGTGTGATCGGTGGTGACGTCGATGCGGATGCCGTAGGTCTCGGTCAAGTGCTCGCTGGTCAGCACGTCGGCCGGGGGACCGAAGGCACGCACCCGCCCCCGGTGCAGCAGCACCACCTCGTCGGCCACCTGGGCCGCTTGGTTCAGGTCGTGCAGCACCACACCGACGGCGACGTTGTGCTCGTCGGCCAGGTCACGCACCAGGTCCAGGATTTCCACCTGATAACGCAGGTCGAGGAACGTGGTCGGCTCGTCCAGCAGCAGCACGCCGGTGTCCTGGGCCAGGCAGGTCGCCAGCCACACCCGCTGCAGCTCACCGCCGGACAGCTCGTCCACCGGGCGGTGCGCCATCGGCGTCGTCCCGGTGACCTCCAACGCGTGCTCCACCGCCCGCAGGCCGTCCGGGTCTTCGCCGCTGAACCGGCTCCGGTAGGGGTACCGCCCGTAGCTGACCACGTCCCGGACAGTGATGCCGGTCGGGGTCGGCCGGCTCTGTGCCAGCAGCGTCACGCGCCGCGCGAACTCCTTCGGCGCCAACGCGAACGCGGACTCGCCGTCCTCCAGCAGGACGTCGCCGCAGGTCGGCTTGTGCAAGCGGGCGAGTGCGCGCAGCAACGTCGACTTCCCACTGCCGTTCGGTCCGACGAGGGCAGTCACCTTGCCCGCCGTCAACGTCAGGGAAGCCGCGTGCACGACGGTGGTGCCGTGATAGCCGACGTCGAGTGCGTGACCGCTGAGCACATTCACGGCTAGTGAGGCTAGCCTAACCTCACTTCCCTGCCAATGTCCGATTCGGCATGAATGTGGCGACGCGCGTCACAATCAGGACTCGGCCGGTAGCCCGGCCGCCTCGGCGAGCAACTGCGCGGACCGCAACCGGGTGTCCACGGTCGGGCTCTGGAGGGCGACGATCAGCTCGTCGGCGTCGGCGTGGTCGGCGAACTTGGCCAGGTACTCCACCACACGATCCGGGGTGCCCGCCGCGGTGTAGGTGAGCATTTCGTCCACCTGCGCCGCATGCGGCCCGCGCAGGATCTCGTCCGCCTGCTCGTCGGTGATCTTGCGGTCCCTGCGGCCGAACAACACCCGCACCCGGGTGCGGCGGGCGGCCTGCAGATGCTCCTGCGCCTCCTCCTCGGTGTCGGTGGCGATGACGTTGACCGCGGCGATGACGTAAGGGCGCTCGAGCTGATCGGAAGGCCGGAATCGCTCGCGGTAGATGCGCACCGCCTGCTGCAGCGCGGCGGGCGCGAAGTGAGAGGCGAACGCGTACGGCAGCCCGAGCTGGGCAGCCAGTTGAGCGCCGAACAACGACGAGCCGAGGATGTAGAGCGGGACGTTGGTGCCACGGCCGGGTATCGCCTGAACGCCGGGGACCCGGCTGTCCCCGGTCAGGTAGCCCTGCAGCTCGAGGACGTCCTCCGGGAAGGTGTCGGCCGCCTGCGGGTCCCGTCGCAGCGCTCGCACGGTGACCGGGTCGGTGCCGGGGGCCCGGCCGAGACCGAGGTCGATCCGGCCCGGATGCAGGCTGGCGAGCGTGCCGAACTGCTCGGCGATCACCAGCGGCGCATGGTTGGGCAGCATCACCCCGCCCGCGCCGACCCGGATGCGCGTGGTGTTGGCCGCGACGTGCGCGATGAGCACGGCCGTCGCCGAGGAGGCGATCGACGCGAAGTTGTGATGTTCGGCGTACCAGACGCGGCGGTAGCCGGCCCGCTCGGCCAGCTGGGCAAGCCGGACACTGCCTTGCAAGCTCGCGCTCACCGTCGACCCACGGTCGACGGTGGCCAGGTCGAGCACCGACAACGGAACCGGAAGCATCACGCCGTCCTCGCCACTGGGAGATCACATCGGATCACGACACTGCCAGCTGCAACGGCCACCGCAGGCCGGGATATTCCGAGAGGTTCGCACAGAGTTGCGCACAGACTTCCGCACGGACTTCCGCACGGCGGCTTTCGTGCCGCCCGAGTCACAGCTCGGGCACCGACCGGCGCGGGTCCACGGGTTCGTCGGCCGACCCGGTTAACCTTCTCGCTCGTGACTGCCACCGTGGAGCCCCTGTACGGGGCGGACGACCTGACCCACCTCGAAGGCCTGGAAGCGGTACGCAAGCGGCCCGGAATGTACATCGGGTCCACCGACAGCAGGGGAATCAACCACCTGCTGTCGGAGATCCTGGACAACTCCACCGACGAGGGCATAGCCGGGCACGCCACCCGCATCGTGGTGACGTTGCACGCCGACGGCAGCGTCCAGGTCGACGACGACGGCCGGGGCATCCCGACCGACGTGCACGCCAAGTCCGGGCTCAGCGGTGTCGAGCTGGTGCTCACCAAGCTGCACGCGGGCGGCAAGTTCGGCGGGGCAGGCTACAAGACGTCCGGTGGCCTGCACGGCGTCGGCGCGTCCGCGGTCAACGCGCTGTCACACCGCATGGACGTGGTGGTGAAACGGGACGGGAAGGTCCACGAGATCTCGTTCGCCCACGGCACGCCGGGCGAGTTCCACGGTCCGGGGCCGAAAGCCCGGTTCACCGAGCGGTCCGGGCTGCGCGTGGTGCGCAAGATGAAGCGCGGCGAGCCCACCGGCACGTCGGTGCGGTACTGGCACGACTCCCGCTACTTCGAATCCGGTGCCGCGCTGGACGTGGAGGCGGTGCGGCAGAAGATGCGGCACACCGCGTTCCTGGTGCCCGGTGTGACGTACGTGCTGCGCCTGGCCGGCGAGGACGGCATCTCCGAGGAGGTCTTCCACTATCCGCGAGGCCTGGCGGACATGGTGGAGTTCCTGGCGCCGAGCGACGAGAAGCCGGTGTCCGGGACGCTGGTCATCGCCGGGGAGGGCACTTACCGGGAGAACGCGGCCGACGCCAACGGCGTCATGCGGTCCAACGTGGAACGCCGCGCCGAGGTCGAGGTCGCCCTGCGCTGGGGCACCGGCTACGAGCGCATCGTCGAGTGCTTCACCAACACCATCCGCAACCAGCACGGCGGCACGCATCGCAAAGGGTTCGAGCGGGGCGTGCTGCGCGCGATCAACGACGCGATCTCCCGCAGCCGCGGCCTGCTGAAGCCGAAAGAGGCGCTGCCGACGCTGGAAGACGTGCTGGAGGGCATGACGGCGGTGGTGCACGTCAAGCTGCCCGAACCGCAGTTCACCTCGCAGACCAAGGACGAGCTCTCCACGGCGGGCATCACCAAGGTCGTCCAGCAGATCGTCGAGCGCGAGGTCAAGGCGTGGACCCAGGCGCGCAGGACGAAGTCCGAGGCCAAAGTCGTGCTGCAGAAGGTGGTCGACGCGGCCCGGGTGCGCCTGGTGCAGAAGCAGCAGAAGGACGCCGCCCGGCGCAAGACGGCGCTGGAGGGCGCGGCCATGCCCGCCAAGCTGGTGGACTGCCGGTCCACCGGGATCGAGCGCAGCGAGCTGTTCCTGGTCGAGGGCGACAGCGCGCTCGGCTCGGCCAGGCTGGCGCGGTCCTCGGAGTACCAGGCGCTGCTGCCGCTGCGCGGCAAGATCCTCAACGTGCAGAAGGCCAGCCTGGCCGACACGTTGAAGAACGCCGAGATCGCCGCGATCGTGCAGGTGCTCGGCGCGGGCACCGGCCGCACGTTCGACCTGTCCGCCATGCGCTACGGCCGGGTGATCATCATGGCCGACGCGGACGTGGACGGCTCGCACATCCGCACGCTGCTGATCACGCTGTTCGCCAAGTACATGCGGCCGGTGATCACCGCGGGCAGGCTGTACGCGGCGATGCCGCCGCTGCACAAGGTCATGACCAAGGGTCGCAATCCGCAGACCCACTACACGTTCACCCAGCGGGAGATGGAGCAGACCGTGGCCAGGCTGGAGGCGGCCGGCCATCAGGTGGTCAAACCGGTGCCCCGGTTCAAGGGCCTCGGCGAGATGGACCCGGACGAGTTATGGGAGACCACCATGAATCCCGCGACCAGGTCGGTCCGCCGGATCACGCTGGAGGACGCCGAGGCCGCGGAAGCGGCGCTGGAGCTGCTGATGGGCGAGAAGGTGGAGCCCCGGCGCAACTGGCTGGTGGAGTCGTCCTCCCGCGTCGACCAGGAAGCCATCGACATCTGATCCCACACGCGTAGCGCTACACGAGGAGCCGCAGCATGGCACGCCGCACCGGCCCTACCACCCGCATCGACCCCGCTGCGTTCGACAAGGCGGGCGCGCACGTCTACGACAGCCCGGTCAAGCAGGAGATCGAGCAGTCGTACCTGGAATACGCGTACTCGGTCATCCACTCCCGTGCCCTGCCCGATGCGCGGGACGGGTTGAAGCCGGTCCATCGGCGGATCCTGTACTCGATGAACGAGAACGGCTACCGGCCGGGGCACGCCTACGTGAAGTCCTCGCGGGTGGTCGGCGACGTGATGGGCAAGTACCACCCGCACGGTGACGCCGCGATCTACGACGCCATGGTGCGGATGGCGCAGGACTTCTCGCTCAACGTTCCGCTGGTCGACGGCCACGGCAACTTCGGCTCCCCCGACGACGGCCCGGCGGCCAGCCGCTACACCGAGGCCCGCCTGTCGGCGGAGGCCATGCTGATGGTGGGCGAGCTGGACGAGGACACCGTCGACTTCCGGCCGAACTACGACGGGTCGCTGCAGGAGCCCGCGGTGCTGCCTGCGGCGTTCCCGAACCTGCTGGTCAACGGCACGTCGGGGATCGCAGTCGGCATGGCGACCAACATGATTCCGCACAACCTGGGCGAGGTGATCGACGCCGCCAGGTGGCTGATCGACCACCCGGACGCCTCGCTGGACAAGCTGATGGAGTTCGTGCCGGGCCCCGACCTGCCGACCGGTGGTCAGCTGCTCGGGCTGGACGAGGTGCGCAAGGCGTACGAGACCGGCCGTGGCGTGGTGCGGATGCGGGCCAAGGTGCAGATCGGGCCGCTGCCCGGCAGCCGGGGCAGGCAGGCGATCACCATCACCGAGCTGCCGTACGCGGTCGGCCCGGAGAAGATCATCGAGAAGATCACCGAAGAGGTCACCAAGACCAAGCGGCTGACCGGCATCGCCGACGTGAAGGACCTGACCGACCGGGAGAACGGCACCCGGGTGGTCATCGAGTGCAAGGTCGGGGTGAACCCGCAGGCGCTGCTGGCCGACCTGTACCGGCTGACGCCGATGGAGCAGTCGTTCGGCATCAACAACCTGGTGCTGGTCGACGGCCAGCCCAGGACGCTGGGGCTCAAGCAGCTGCTCGAGGTCTTCCTGCGCCACCGCTACGACGTGGTGACCCGGCGCACCAAGTACCGGCGGCGCAAGCGCGAGGAACGGCTGCACCTGGTCGAGGGCCTGCTCAAGGCCCTGTTGGACATCGACCGGGTGATCGCGTTGATCCGCGGCAGCGAGAACGCGCAGGCGGCCAAGGAAGCCCTGATGGCCGAGTTCGACCTGACCGAGGTGCAGGCCACCTACATCCTGGACACCCCGCTGCGCAGGCTGACCAAGTACGACAAGCTCGAGCTGGACGCCGAGCACGCCAAGCTGCGGTCCGAGATCGCCGAGCTGAACAAGATCCTCGACGACGAGGCCGAGCTGAAGCGGGTGGTGTCGGAGGAGCTGGCGCAAGTGGCGGAGAAGTTCGCCACGCCCCGGCGGACGTCGCTGATCGACGGCGACCTCAAGGAGGTGCTCGCCGCCCAGCCGAAGGGCCCGCTGGAGGTCAGCGACGACCCGTGCCAGGTGCTGCTGTCGGCGTCGGGACTGCTGGCCAGGACCGCGGCGGAGTCCGAGGAGGTCCTGGAGAAGCGGCGGCGCAGCGGGCGGGTGAAGCACGACGCGGTGGCCGCGTTGGTGCACACCACCGCGCGCGGGAGGGTGCTGCTGATCACCAGCCGCGGCCGCGCGTTCAAGACCGACGTGCTGCCCTTGCCGGTGTTGCCCGAGCAGGTCGGCACCGTGTCGCTGGGCGGCGGCATCCCGGTCACCGAACTGGTGCCGCTGGAAGCGGGTGAGAAGGTGGTCGGCCTGGCCCCGTTGGGCGAGCAGGCGGCAGGTTCCCCCGGCCTGGCGCTGGGCACGGAGAAGGGCGTGGTCAAGGTGTGCGCCCCGGATTGGCCGGTGCGGGCCGAGGAATTCGAGGTCATCTCGCTGAAGGAGGGCGACCGGGTGGTCGGCGCCACGTGGCTGACCAGCGGCGACGAGACGCTGGTGTTCGTCACCTCGGCGGCTTCCCTGCTGCGCTACTCCGCCTCGCTGGTCCGGCCGCAAGGGCTCAGGGGCGGCGGCATGGCGGGCATCAAACTCGGCGGCGACGCCCGGGTGGTGTTCTTCGGCGCGGTGGCCACCGACGATCCCGACCACGGCGAGCCGATGGTGGTGACCGCGACCCAGCAGACGGTCAAGGTCACCCCGCTGGCAGAGTTCCCGGCGAAAGGCCGCGCCACCGGCGGTGTGCGGGCGCAGCGCTTCCTCAAGGGGGAGTCGCAGCTGTCGTTGGCGTGGGTCGGGCCGCGGCCCGCGGGTTCGTCCCGCAAGGGCGAGCCGGTCGACTTGCCGGACGTCGACCACCGGCGGGACGGATCGGGGCAGGCCAGCCGGGTGCCGGACCTGGTGGGCCATCTGGTCGAACGGGGCTGACGCGTCGTCGTCGGCCGGGGCCGATCGCGGCCTCGCCGGTGTGGCGGGCACGGTACCGCGCGCCGCGGAACTGTCGGTCCTCGGCGGTACAACGGGCGCATGGCACTGCACTGGAAGCTGATCGTCGACAGCAAGAACGCCATCGCCATCGCCGATTTCTGGGCGAACGCGCTGGGCTATCAGGTGGAGGACGCGGGCGCGCTGATCGATCAGCTCGTTGCCGCCGGCCAGCTGCCGGAGGAAGCGGTCGTCGAGCACGGCGGCCGGAAGTACTTCCGCGGCTTCGCCGCGATCCGGCATCCGGACGACCCGTACGACCCGGTGTCCGGCATCGGCAAGGGACGGCGGATCCTGTTCCAGGACGTGCCGGAGGAGAAGTCGGTCAAGAACCGGCTGCACATCGACGTGCACGCGGGCGATGAAGGGCTCGAGGCGCTGGTGAGCAGGCTGGAGTCGCTGGGCGCCAAACGCGTGCAGGAATACGACAAGGTGCCGGCCGGGCACTGGTGGCTGATGCTCGATCCGGAAGGCAACGAGTTCTGCGCCGCGGGCTGATCGCGACGGCCCGCGGAATCGGCTCCCGGACGTGCGGGCTGCGGATCACGGCTCGACAGGTCGGCGACCCCGCAGTGATGTCGATTTCGGCTGGCTCCAGCCCCTGCTCGCCTGCCACTCCCGCCCGCACAGCCAGCCGGCCAAGGCGGGCCGCTGAAGTCGCTCCGCAGCAGCACTGTACGCGGTGGCCCGTGTCGCGCGCCCCGCTGACAGGCCTGCTCCCCCGGCCCGGCCACCGCCCCACCGCTCCTCACGGCTCGCGTGCATCCCTCCCCTACGCGGGACATGCACACCGGAACTCGGATCATCCGCCCGCGAACGCCGTCCGGTTCATGAACGAGTGCACTGTTCGGTGCTGCGATCCGTAGTCGTTCATGTGGCACGGTCATTGCTCAAACGCGCCGGACAGGTGGCCCGGGCTGTGCTGGTGGCACCGCTTCGCCTGGTTCCGGCCGTGGTCATGCGCAAGGTGCAGGGCGCATACACGTCGGGGCGGATGCGCTGGGTCTCGCGTCCGCTGGTGGCAGTGCTCCGGCACCGCCCGTTCGGGCCGATCGAGGCCTGCGCGGTGCCCGGTGCCCCACGCGTCCGCATGGTCACGGCGGAGTCGCGGGCGATTCGGCAGCTGTACTGGTGCGGCGTGCAGGAGCACGCGGGCGTGGCAGCCGAAATCTGGCGGGATCTGTGCCGGAACGCGGGGACCGTCGTGGAGCTGGGCGCCAACATCGGCTTCTTCACCGTCGTCGGTGCGCAGGCGCAGCCTGCTGGCTCCGTCTACACCGCTGTCGAAGCACATCCCGGTTCCGCCCAAGTCCTGCGCCGGAACGTGGAGCTCAACGGGTTGTCACACGTCACCGTGATCCATGCGGCTGCGCTCGACGTGGCCGAGCCGGGCCACGCGGAGCTCGCTGTCCCGGACCACGACCGCGATGTCGCACCGACCGGCGGTTACGTCGTCGGGCATGCGGAAGGCGTTGCCGGCCGTCCGACAGCGCGCACGATCAGAGTGCCGACGGTCCCGGCAGCAGGCGTACTGGCCCAAGCCGACCTCGTCACGCTGGACGTCGAGGGGTGCGAGGCCGCGATTCTCGAGGCGGCCGCCGAGAACGTGCTCGCCCGCAGGGCGACCGTCATGGTGAAGGTGCAGCGCTCCCCCGGCAGGCTGCGGTCACTCCTGCTCAGGTTCCACACGGCCGGCTATGTGGTCTTCGCCGTCGGGAGATCCCGCCTGCATCTGCTCACCACGAGCCAGCTGTACTCGACCGGCCCGCTGCCGCTCCACGACTCGCGGGACGTGTTGCTCATCCCCGCGGAGTCGGCGGCCAAGCTGTGAACCGATGACACACCGCCCGAGCACCGGCACGCTGACGGGAGCTGGCCTGCATCGCGCAGGAACCTCGTCCACGCGCCGCCCCTCCCCCCGCCCGTGGTCGACGAACCCGATGGAGCTCGGCCGCGATGCATGTTCAGTGCTGTTCTCGGCGGTGCAGTCGTGCATACGACTGTGCCGCCGCACACCCGAAGGTGCACGGCGGCACAGCAAGCTGGTCGGCCGGACTTACTCCGGACGGTTCACGTCGCCGCGCCAAGCGCCGGTGGCGTGCCCCTGATGCTCGATGAACTCCTTGAACCGCTTCAGGTCGCCCTCCACCCGCTGGCTGAGCAAGCCGGACTTGTCGGCCACGTTCTCCGCGAAGCCCTCCGGGTCGATGTCCATCTGGGCGGTGACCCGTGTCTGGTCGTCACCGAGCCGGTGGAAAGTGATCACACCCGCGTGCTGCGGACCGTTGTCCGATCTCCAGGCCACGCGCTCTTCCGGGTGCTGCTCGGTGATCGTCGCGTCGAACTCGCGCCGTACCCCGCCGACCGACACGTCCCAGTGCGTTTTGGTCGGCGTGAGCTGCTGAACACGGTCCACGCCTTCCATGAACTGCGGGAACGTCTCGAACTGCGTCCACTGGTCGTACACCGGGGCGATCGGGACGTTCACGTCGACCGAGGCCGTGATCGTGCTCATGGGCACTCCTCTCAATGGGGTTCCCTTCGGCTACCCGGCCCGGCGAGATCACTACACACCCGGCGGCTGTGTAATGGCCCACGCCGTCCTGGTAGCCGGCAGCGAACATCGCGCATCGGGAGCACGACTCGTCGCGTGCGCGAACCAGGCCCACGCTCCCGCCGCGACGACGCTCGGCCCGCTCGCTCGGAGATCTCCGGGGAGCGGGCCGAGGTGCCCGGTGCTACGGCCGCCAGACCGCCGCGAAGCGGTGTCCGGTACCGCTCGCGTATCCGGTCACCTGACGGGTTCGGTACTTCTTGCCCACCCAATGTGTCGTACTCGGCCTGGTACTGCGCAGCAGTCAGCCCGTGCCGAGCTTCGAACGGCCCGGGGACGGTGGAGGTGTAGATCGCGGACAGATACGCCTTGCCGCCGTGGTTGTAAGCGTTCAGGTAGAGCGGTCTCCGGCCGAGGGCCAGCTGCGTTTCGGCGAACTCCTGGTAGTTGGCCTCCGGGATCGCCCATTCGGCGCGGTAGGAACCCAGCGACCTCTGCTCGTACACCGCGAAGTACCGAACTAGGTAGTGGTCGGACACCCCGGAGTTGATCACCGGGCGCCATCCGGCGCCGGTCAGCAGGTTGTACACGGCCTGGTGCGCATAGGACGACAGGCTGTGGGTGACGAACTGCCGCGGTCCACCGTCCTTGACGAAGATCGCGACGTATCGGGGCATCCCGTTGTACTGGTAGCCGTCGAGGTGCCGGATCCGGTAGCCGAGCTCGCCCCATTCGTCGACCAGCTTGTCCAGCTGGGCAGCGGTGAGCCCGTGCCGGGTGGCCGACGGCAGCTGGTCCTTCGGCTGGAACACGGCGTTGAAGTACGTGTTGCCACCAACGGTGTAGCCGTCGACCACTGCGGGCTCGTAGCCGGCCGCCGTGGCGCGGTTCACCACGTCCTGGAAGCACGCCGCGGTGATGCCGTGCCTGGCCCACTCCGACAGGCCGGACGGGATCACGTCGAAACCGCAGCGGTTGGGCAGCACCAGGGCGTTCCAGCCGATGGCCTGGCCACGCGCGGTCGTCCAGTCGATCGGGCCGGCGTCCGGGTCCACGTCGGCCCGGTCACCCCGGACCAGGGCGTTCTGGAACAGCACGGGAAGCCCGTTGGGCCGCGGGCTGGCGCCGGGGTTGCCCGGTGGCACTCCGTCGAGCACTTCCAGGTGCAGGTGGGGCGCCGAGCTGTTGCCGGTGTTGCCCACCCGGCCGATCAGCTGCCCGGCCTTGACCGTCACCGTCTTGCCGTTCATCCCCCACTTCTTCTCCGAGCCCTGCGGGCAGACGGAGCTGGGGATGCTGTTCAGCTTCAGGTGGACGTACCCGGCGAACTCGCCTCCGTGGTCGATCCAGACGGAATTGGCCGGGCCGCCGCCGCTGCCCTCGTGGTCGACCACGTCCTCCCGGCAGTACATCACCTTGCCGTCGGCCATCGCGTACACCGGCTTGTCCCACACCAGGTAGTCCGCGTTCTTCGGGTTGCCCGGATCGGCACCTTCGCGCAGGCCGGTCCATTCCTTGGCCTTCTTGTCCCACCGCGACACGCCCATGTCGTAGGCGAATCGGTTGCGGTCGGTCCACGTCACGCCGGGCGCAGCTCCCATGTGCCGGGTGCGCCAGCTCCAGTACTGGCCTTTGCCGAGGTCGCCGGCCTTCGCGGGGAAGAAGTAGGCGCCGTTGGGCGCCGGGTTCTTGTGCGCGGCCAGGCTCAGCTTCGTGGTGAGCGGGGCCACGTTCTGGGCGAACTCGACCGTCACCGTCGCGGAATCGGGCACCGGGCCGACCAGGTCGCGCTTGAACCCGTCGAGCACCTGCACGATCTGGGTCTGGCCGACGCCGATGGTGACGTTCACCGGCTCCTCCCACGCCGACGGGGCGCTCGAGCCCTGGTAGGTGACCCGCACCTTGTCCGCGTCCAGCACGCCGGAGCCGGTGTTCTCCACGTACAGGTCCAGCTTGAGCACCCAACGGTCCTTCGCCCCGGCCTTGACCGCGGTCAGCGGGGCGACCAGTGCCTTGCCCCCGGCCATCGGCTGGACCTCGTCGATCTTCGCGGCCAGCGCGGTGCGCGCCAGGGCGTTCGCTGCTGCGGGCTGGGCATGCGCCACGACGGGCAGGCCCGCACCCAGCGCCAGCTGGACGCTCAGCCCGAGCGCCGCCCAGCAGGCCACCCTCCCTCGCTCGGTTGCCATGTCGATCTCCCTGTCGTCGTGGTGTTGACGACGGCATGAGGCACCGGCACCTGCCCCGGTCACAGTTTTTTTCCGGGACATTTCTGTGACCACCCGAATGGCGTAGCCCTCTCACCGGCAGTGGCGCTGCGGCGCCGAACCGGACGAAGAGGGTGACAGTGATGCCCCGACCAGGCGGAACAAGAAGATCGCCGAGGCGGGCAGGCCATAGGCTCCTGCCATGGACGATGTCGCCGTCGCGACGAGAGCGATCGAAGGAGACCAGCAAGCCTGGGCGGAGATCTACGACGCCTGTGCCGATCGTCTGTACGACTACTGCTACGCGATGGTGCGGAACCGGCAGGAGGCCGCCGACGTCCTGCACGACGCGTTCGTCACGGCGGCGGCCAAGATCGGCCAGCTTCGCGATCCCAGCAAGCTCCGCCCCTGGCTGTATGCGATCTGCCGTACCGAGGCGCTGGCCGCGATCCGCAGGCGAGCCCGGGAGGCTTCGGCCGCCGAGGTGCCGGAGATGACCGACACGTCGTCCGGCAGTGACGCCCACCGGAAGTACACCGAGAGCGAGCTGCGCGAGCTGGTCGTGGCGGCGGCCAACGGGCTCGAGGAGCGCGACCGTGCGGTGCTGTTTCTGCACCTGCGCGGCGGGCTCGAGGGCCGGGAGCTCGCCACTGCGCTTGGGGTGAGCGCACACCACGCGACGGTGATGCTCAGCCGGGTTCGCGAGCAGGTCCGGCGTTCGCTCACCGCGCTGCTGGTCGGCCGCACCGGGCGCGGTGACTGCGCGGATCTCGAAGCGCTTCTGCGGGGCTGGGACGGCACGCTGTCCCCGCTGATCCGCAAGCGGGTGGCGCGCCACGTCGACCGGTGCGAGGTGTGCGGCGAGCGTCGCGAGCGCATGGTCAGCCCGCTGGCATTGCTGTCCGCGGTGCCGCTGGTCCCGGCTCCGGAAGACCTGCGGCAGCGCACGCTGGACGACATCCGCCTGGTGTCCTCGCACCAGCGGCTCGGTGGCTACCGGCAGACTCGCGGCAGGGCCGCGGCCGCCGCCGCGGCGATCATCGCCGTACTGGCCACCGGGCTCGCGCTGCTGCTGACCCCGGACGAGCCGGATCCGACGGAGACCAGGACGGCCGCCGGCGTGCGTGCCGATGCGACGGTGACCCTCACGCCGAGCGTGGTCCCGTCATCCGTGGCCGCCGGCGGGCCGCCCTCCACCACCCCGTCGACCCCATCGAGTACGTCAAGAGCGCCCGTGACCACTCCGAGACCGTCGGAGCCTGCCGGAATCACCCCGGCAGCACGATCGACCGACGCGGTACCTGCCCCCTCGCCGACCACCCCGGCCCGCACCGAACCTGCGGGCCCAGCCGACCGCCCACAGCGGCCCACGCCCCCGGCGATCAGCAACCTGTCGACCGACCGGGCGTCTCTCAGTCCCGGTGGATCTTGCTCCGCGACGTCGGCGACGGCGACGGTGACCGGGAAGGACGTGGTCCGGGTGGTGCTGGTCTGGCAGCAAGGCTCCGGCGAGCCGCACTCGATGGACATGTCGCCGGCGGGCGGCAACGAGTACGCGGGCCGCATCGGCCCGGTGACCGGCACCGATCAGGTCAGCTGGCAGGTCACCGCGACCGACGCCGCGGGCAGAACCGCCACCAGCGCGGTCCAGACGCTACCCGTGCGCAGAACGTGCTGATCACGCACGCACCGATGCGCATGCGGGTTGCGGGCACGCTGGATCGCCACGATTCGCCGGACGGAGCCACGGGTAGTCACCCGCCATGAATCGCGCTCGAACGATCACCGCGGTGCTCGCGGCGTTCTACCTGCTCGTCGCGATCGCTGCCGTGGTGCTCGCACCCCGATCACTCGCCCACGCATACACCGAGAACATGGTCGCCGGTTTCGGCGTCGACGCGATCCTGACCATCGTCCATGCCGTCATCGGCGTGGCCGCGTTGATCGTCACCCTGAAGGCATTTCCCGTGGTCCGCCGGGTGTTCGGCATGGCGGTCGGGGTGGCGTGCCTGGGCTTGTTCGCCTACGGCATCCCGGCCGCGATCGATCCCAACCCGGACGCGGGGTTCAACATCGGCTGGGGCAACGTCGTGGTCTACGCGCTGACCATGGTCGCCGGCTTCTACGTCGCCTTCGAGCAGTCCGCGCACGAAGACCGCCCCGTCCTCGCGTCCGACAGTGAACGCTGACCCGTCACGCCGCCCGCACCCGAGTCCACCTACTTCCGATCACGCGGCAGCGCCGCGGAATGGAGCGCCACCATGTCCGTTTCCGGAGAGCAACCCCAGCAGCAGCAGACCGCCCCCGGCGAGACCGGCGACATGCAGCCGGAACCGCACGACCGTATGGAGGGCTACCGGGGACGTGGGCTGCTCGACGGCCGTGCTGCCCTCGTCACCGGTGGCGATTCCGGCATCGGCCGCGCGGTGGCCGTGGCGTTCGCCAAAGAGGGCGCGGACGTGGCGGTGGCCTATCTGAACGAGCACACCGACGCGCAGCAGACCGCCGACCTGGTGCGCGCGGAAGGCAGGCGCTGCCTGCTGTTGCCCGGTGACCTGGCCGAGCCCGGCCACTGCCGCGACGTCGTCACCGACACCATCAGCGCGTTCGGCCGGCTGGACGTGCTGGTGAACAACATCGCGACCCAGCAGCCGGTCGATTCACCGGAAGAACTCACCGACGAGCAATGGCTGCACACGTTCGCCGTCAACGTGCACAGCTACTTCCGGGTGACCGCAGCGGCCCTGCCCCACCTGCGGGAAGGCGCAGCCATCATCAACACGAGCTCGGTCAACGGGCTCCGCGGGAACAAGACGCTGATCGACTACTCGGCCACCAAGGGCGCCATCATCGCGTGGACCCGTTCGATGGCGCAGGCGCTGGCCGACCGGAAGATCCGGGTCAACTGCGTCGCGCCCGGCCCGGTGTGGACGCCGTTGATCCCGGCGACGTTCCCTCCGGAACGCGTCGGGTCGTTCGGTGAACAGGCCCCGATGGAGCGAGCCGCGCAGCCGGACGAGCTCGCCCCTTCGTACGTGTTCCTGGCGTCGGAGCGGCTGTCGTCGTACTACAGCGGTCAGGTCTTCGCCGCGCTCGGCGGTGAGACCACGCCCGCGTGACCGGCCGGCGAACCGGGTCGTCGCACGCACGACCACGGGCCGGCTACCCGCTGACGTCAGTTTCGTGGTGCGGCGCGCCGACGGGCTTGGATTCCGGTGACCCCCGCTGCCGCAGGTACACGCTGAACACCGCCATCGACCCGATGGCAAGGAACTCCGACTGCCAGTTCTGCAGGGTGCGGTTCCAGAAGTCGGCGGCCAGCAGGTACTCGCCGAACGACACCGTCGGCGCGTTCTCCGCCAGCTGGTCGGCGTTGAACGCCACGTGCCCGGCCACGGCCTGGGCCAGCAGGCTGAGCAGGAAGATCACCAGCATGACCAGGCCGAGCGAACGGGAGAACACCACGGCGCGCCACCCGCCTGCGCGGGCCCACAGCGGCGAGTCCTCGGTGGTGTGCGGCCCGAGCCGCTGATCGCGCTCCGGCTCGGATCCGATCCGCCGCGCCGGCTTGGATTCCGGCGACCCGCGCTGGACCAGCCACACCGTGGCGAAGATGTAGAGGAAGAACTGCAGGTACTCCGATTGCCAGTTCTCGGCGACATCGACGGCGAACTCGGCGGAGGTGACGTATCCGCCGAAGCCGATCGGCTCCTCACCGGTGATCGACTGCTCGTGGTTGAACGCGGCCAGTCCGGCGAACGCCTGTCCGGTCAGCGCGAGCAGGAACAGCAGGCCGAACGCCAGTCCGATTCCGTTGTCCCGCAGGAACCGCCGCCACCGCCCGGGCTCGGCCGCCACGTGCACTCCTACTTCAGCAGCGAGATGAGCAGGAAGTACAGCAGGCCGCCGAAGACGACGACCAGGTACGCGCCGAACAGCGCCCGCGAAGTCATTCGACGAAGTCGTCTTCGTCGAGGCGCACCACGGTCGCCTGATCGGCCAGGTCACCGTCGGACGCCTCGAACTGGCCGACGGGCTCCACCGCAGGCTCCGGACGGGTCGGTCGCTGCTGGTCCAGCGAGTCGGCCTCGGGCTTGTCGAACGCGTGATCGCCGTACTCCTCGGTCATCACCGCCTCCTCCCGTCACGCATTCCCCGGTGTACCCGCCAGGGTGTACCGGTACACCGCCGCTACGTTCACCTATACCCGCTGGATCGACATCCCGCTGGGTCCACGGCCGGACGCCGCGCAATCCGGGGAGCCTTACCCGGCAAGCGACAAGCCCCGGCGCGCCGCACCCACCACGACCGAAAGCGACGCCCACACCCCCGGATCGATCACGCCGGCCCGGCGCGGCCCACCCGCTGCTTCCCTCGCAAGGTCACCACCGGTGGCTTTCCGCCCGCGGCACGCCGGCGACGGCGCGTTCACCCTCGGACTCGTGCGGCCAGTTCGCGGTCCAGGCTCGCGCGGACCAATGCCGCGCTCAGGCGAGCAAGGTCAGCGTCGTCGACCAGTCCGGCGAGCGCCTTCGGCCGGTCCGGCAAACCGACCGCGCGCGCTCCGGCAAGCGCCTTGGCGTCCACGTACGGCCGCAGCTCCGGCCAGACCTGCTGGGCTTCGCGACAGAAGATGTCGGCGCCGACCGGGCCGAGGCGGGGAAACCGGGTCAGCCTGCTGCGCAGGTTCGCCAGGTCGCCTGCGGCACGCTCGCGCACCAGGCGGAGATCCCCGCGGTAGTCGTTCAGCAGCAGCTCGGCGCCCTTGCCCAGCGCGGTCGCCGTGCTTTCGTCGTACCGCACGTAATGGCCGCGACCGAGTGCGTCGACTCGCTGCTGCCAGGTGGCATCGCGCATGGTGCGCGGGGTGCCGAACTCCCGCAGCTCTCGGGCGGCGGCGACGGCGATGGACGCCTTGATCCTGGTCGACAGCAGGGTCGCCAGCACCAGCAGCCGATACAGGGGCGCCGGCTTGTTCCGCAGGGTGATACCCGCTTCCTCCGCATACGTCGTGCCCGCGAGCTCCATCAGCTTCGTGGCAAGCTGCGCTCGGCTCATGCGACGGGGTACCCAGCGCCACCGGCAGCGACGCAGCGGAAGGGATTGGCGGGGTGCGCTCTGCGGGTAGCCGACAGGAAATCCGCCGAACACTCCCCGCAGGAGGTACCGCGATGAAGGCCGTCACCTGGCAGGGCAAGCGCGACGTGACAGTCGAAGAAGTGCCCGACCCGCAGCTGCAGGAACCGACCGACGCGATCATCCGGGTCACCAGCACCGGGATCTGCGGTTCCGACCTGCATCTGTACGAAGTGCTCGGCGGGTTCCTGGAGCCCGGTGACATCCTCGGGCACGAACCGATGGGCGTGGTGGAAGAAGTCGGGGACGACGTCAGGAACATCGCACCCGGCGACCGGGTGGTCGTACCGTTCAACATCGCGTGCGGATCGTGCTTCATGTGCTCCCGCGGCCTGACCTCCCAATGCGAGACGACCCAGGTCCGCAAGTACGACAAGGGCGGGGCGCTGTTCGGCTACACCAAGCTCTACGGGCAGGTCCCGGGTGGACAGGCCGAGTACCTGCGGGTGCCGCAAGCCCACTTCGGGCCCATCCCGGTCCCGGACGGGCCGCCGGACGACCGGTTCGTGTACCTGTCGGACGTCGTGCCGACCGCGTGGCAAGCCGTCGAGTACGCCAACATCCCCGACGGGGGCAGCGTCGCGGTGTTCGGCCTGGGACCGATCGGTCAGATGGCGTGCCGGATCGCCGCATTGCGCGGCGCGGAGACCGTGATCGGCCTGGACCTGGTGCCGGAACGTCTGCAGCTGGCCAGGGAGTACGGAGCGATCACCGTCGACGTCGGCGAAGCTCGTGGCAACGCGGTGGACACGCTGCGCCAGCTCACCGGCGGCCGCGGTCCGGATTCGGTGATCGACGCGGTCGGCATGGAAGCGCACGGCGCCCCCATCGCCCACTTCGGGCAGATGCTGGTGTCGATGCTGCCCAAGCCGCTCTCGGCGAAACTGACCGAGAAGGCCGCGGTCGACCGGCTGTCAGTGCTGTATGCGGCCATCGACGCGGTCCGCCGCGGCGGCACGATCTCGTTGTCCGGCGTCTACGGCGGAGCGCTCGACCCCCTGCCCATGCTGGAGCTGTTCGACAAGCAGATCCAGCTGCGCATGGGCCAGGCCAACGTCAAGACCTGGATCGACCACGTGCTCCCGCTGGTCATGCGGGACGACGACCCGCTCGGCGTGGAATCGCTCGCCACCCATCATCTGCCGCTGGACCAGGCGCCCCAGGCCTACCGGGACTTCCAGCGCAAAAGCGACGGCGCGATCAAGATCCTGCTGCGTCCGTGACGGGCGGGATTGAGCGACAACGGGCACCGGGTAGCCGGATGCCCATCACCCACGAGAAGGGACCAGCCATGAGCACAGCACGGGAAATCATGACACCGGACGCGCAGTGCGCGAAGACCAGCGACACCGTCCTCGATGCGGCGAAACGGATGGCCGATCTCGACGTCGGCGCGCTGCCGATCTGCGGCGAGGACAACCGGCTGAAGGGCATGATCACCGACCGGGACATCGTGACCAAGGTGCTCGCGCAGGACAAAGATCCCCGCGCGGTGCGGGTCGGCGACCTGGCGGAGGGCAAGCCGGTCACCATCGGGGCCGACGACGGCGCCGAGGAGATTCTGCAGACGATGGCGCAGCACCAGGTGCGCAGGCTCCCGGTCATCGACGGGCACGACATGGTCGGCATCGTCGCGCAGGCGGACGTCGCCCGATCGCTGGACCAACCCGAGGTCGGCGACCTGCTGAAGGCGCTGTCAGTGCCATGAGCGCCGCAATCACCCGGTGCCAGGGAACCAGTTGCCCGCGCGCCGACGGCGCCGACGACACCAGTTGATGCGCCGAGCACGCGTGCACCGGCGACCCGGGGACTGTCCTGTCGTCCCCGGGTCGCCGCATGAGATCACCGCCCGCCGTCCCACACCACACCGTGTCCGCAGACGCGAGCGCCCGACGCAGGCTTGTGGTCCACACGCCTGCCTTCGGGCAGCAGGTGCATCACCTCGACTCCGTGCAGCAGCACCGCCACGTCGGCAATGAGCCTGCGGTGACAACGCCACCACACCGCCTCGGCGCACATGATCACGGTGCGATGCACCGCAGCGTCGTCGAGCAACTCACGCATGGCATCCCGGAAGTCCGGCGTGCGCGTCCATGCCGCGTAGGCCCGGAACTGGGCGACCCGCCACCAGGTGTCGACCGCGTCCGGCTCCACCCGCCGCCGCCCGCCGAGCCGCTGGTCCCAGCGGTAGCCGATGCCGTTGCCCGGTAGCCAGCCGGCGAGCGCTTCTCGCCTTGCCTGAGGATTCGCGCGGCTGTGCGGGTAGCGGCGCACGTCGACCAGCAATTCGACTCCGGCGGCCGCCAGCAGCTCGAGCAGCCCGTCCCGGTCGAGCCTGCCGTGGCCGACCGTCAGCAGCGGACCCTGAGGCGGTCACCGGTGTGCGGTCCGACGACGACGGCGGCTGGTCCGTGCTGGTCGACGTGGTCGAACTCGAGCGCATCCCGTCGTCCACCGACGTCCTGGCGACCTACCGGGTGGACATCACCAGCACCGGGGACCTGGCCGGATACGAGCGGCTCCGCCGCTATCACCGAGGAGCGACTGATCCGACATGACCGTGCAGCCGACCGCTCTGGCGCGCCGCCAGCCGGACACCCTCGCCGACATCCTGGAGCGGGTGCTGGACAAGGGCGTGGTGATCGCCGGCGACATCGTCGTCAACGTCCTGGACATCGAACTGCTGTCGTTGAAGTTGCGCCTGTTCATCGCCTCCGCGGACACCGCACGCGAGATGGGCATGGACTGGTGGACCACCGACCCGTTCTTCTCCTCGCAGGCGCCCCGGCAGCAAGTGACCGATGGCGACCGCGCCGCCCTGCCGGAGGGCGGCGACCACCAGGCGCTGGTGGAGGAGAACCGGCAGCTCCGGCAGCAGCTGGAACGGATCCAGCGGGAGCGTCGGGAATGAACGACGGTTCCCTGACCCGGCTGGCCCGCGAGCACGCCCGCGGGCTGCTGACGGAAGCGGCCGAGGAAGCCCGGGAGCTGGCCCGCGCCGACCTGGTGGACCAGCTGCGGCGAGCCATCGTGGCCGAAGCCCTGCGCGCGGCCGCGGCAGCGCCGGGCGAGCACCCCGCAAACACCGCGCCAGGCGTGGCGGCGGTGGACGACCCCGCCGTCGATCGGACCTCGCAACCGGACCGGTCGCCCGGGCACGAACCGGCCCCGGCCAACGGGGCGCGCCCGGCCGCCGGCCTGGAACGCTGCCTGTACGCCTACGCCATCACCGATCGCGCCGACCTCGACTTCGCCGAGCTCGACGGCACCGGTGACGGGCTGCGTTGCATCGGCTCGGAAGGCCTCGCGCTGGTCGTCTCGGACATGGCGGTGAGCGACCTGGCCGACCTGCCCACCGACGAGATCACCGAGGACGGCCCGCTCGCCCGGCTGGCCCGCAAGCACGACGACGTCGTACGGGTCGCCGCCGGCCAGGCGACCGTGCTGCCGCTGCGGCTCGGCACCGCGGTGGCCGACGACGACGCCGCCCGCGAGCTGCTGCACAGTCGTGGGGAGAGCGCTCGAGAACAGCTCGCCGAACTCCGCGGCCGACGGGAATGGGGCGTGCAGTTCCTTCCCGACGACCAGGCGAAGGGCGTCCCGGACAGTACCCCGACGCCCTCCCCCGCCGCTGCACGAACCGGTGGATCGCCATCGGGAACGGCTTACCTGACCCAGCGGCGGGAAGCGCTCGCGGCCGAGGAGCGCCGTCGCCGTGATCGGACGGTCGCGATCGATCGGGCGCACGACCGTCTGAGCGCCCGGAGCTCGGCGTCGGTGCGCCGATCCGCCAACGCCGGCGTGCTCGCAGACGTCGCATACCTGGTCGCCGCCGACGACGAAGCGGCCTTCCAGGCAGAACTCGGCCACCTGGCCCATCCGCTGTCCGCCTCCGGTGTCGCCGTCCGCCTCACCGGGCCGTGGCCGCCGTACAGCTTCGTGTCCTCCGAGGAAGGCTGATCGATGTCGGATGTGATCACCGCCGAAGGCACCAGCCTGGTCGACCTGCTCGACCGGGTGGTGTCCACCGGCGCCGTCGTCAGCGGCGACATCCTCATCTCGCTGGCGGGCGTCGACCTGATCCGGCTCGATCTGCGGCTGCTGCTGGTGGCCGTCGGTTCGGTCGAGAAGGAACCACGATGACCGCCCCGCGCGGCAGGAAACCGCTACGGCTGGACGCCGATCCGGACGACGTCGGCCGGGGACTCGGCGGGCTCGTCGTGGCCGTGCTGGACCTGGTGCGCCAGCTGTTGGAACGCCAGGCGCTGCGGCGGGTCGACGCGAGCGGGTTGTCCGCGGACGAGGTGGAGCGGCTCGGCCAGGCGCTGCTCGCCCTGGAAGAGAGATTCGAGGAGTTGCGGGAGACCTTCGGTGTCGGTTCCGGCCCGACGTTGCCGTTCGACGCCGCCGAGCTTCTCGCCGAGATGGAGAGGAAGCCATGACCGTCGCACACGGAATCAACCGGGCCCCGCGACCGAGCAGTCTTGCCGACGTGCTGGAGGTCATCCTGGACAAGGGCATCGTGATCGACGCCTACATCCGGGTGGCCGTGGTCGGCATCGAACTGCTCACCATCGACGCGCGGATCGTCATCGCCAGCGTGGACACGTATCTGCGCTTCGCGGAAGCGGTGAACCGGCTGGACTTGCAGCCGAACGACCAGGTCGGCGGCCTGCCGGGAATGATGGAGAAGATCACCGAAGGCGGCGCCCAGCACAAGACCAAGGGCGCGCTGGAAGGCGTGAAGGACTCCGCCAAGGACCTGCTCGGTTCCCTCACCGGCTCGGACGACGAGGACGACGAGAACGACGAGGACGACACCGAGCAGGAAGAGGCATCGGAGCGGAAGTCGCGCAAGGCGCCCGCAGGCCGCAGCGCTGCGCGCTCCCGGCGAGCGCAACGGTGACGCTGGTGACCGTCTACGTCTACGGCGTCGTCCGCGCGGAGGACACCATGCCCGAAGGGCCGGGCATCGGTGATCCCGCCACGCCGGTACGCGGAATCGTCGACGGTGACATCGCGGCCGTGGTGAGCGACCTGCCCGACGCCTACGAGCTCACCGAACAAGACGCGGTCGGCCACCTCGACGTGCTCAACGCGCTCGCATCGCAGCAGGTGGTGCTCCCGATGCAGTTCGGCACGGTTGCGCCCGACGACGCCGCGGTGCGGCGGGAAGTGCTCACCGCTCCCGGGCTGCGCGCATCCCTGGACGCACTGGAGCCGTTCGTCGAGGTCCGCCTCGAATTCACCCACGACGAGGAAGCGTTGCTGCGGGAAATCATCGCGGGGGACCCAGGACTTCGCGAGGACGCGCAGACAACGTCGTTCGACGTCCGAGTCTCACTCGGCCAGCGCATCGCGGAGCGTGTCGAACAGCTCGTGGTGGAACGCGGCGAGAACCTGATGTCCGCTCTCGACGGTATTGCGGAATCGGTCGTGCGCCTCCCGGTGGACGACGTGCACGAGGACAAGTGGGCGGTGCTCGTGCGACGTACACGGCTGAGCGAGGCCGACGAGGCGGTGCGCGGCATCGGGCAGACCGCACCGGAGGTCCGGATCGGCTACTTCGGCCCGATGCCCACGTTCAGCTTCCTGCCCGCGGTGCAGGCGGAGGAACCCCAGTCGCGGTGGGGCTGGTGACCGCGAAGCAAATCGGGGGCACGAGCCGGGCGCGAGCCCGGGAAGGAGAGCACCAATGGCCGACACTGTGCGACTCGGCTCGGCGCTGGTGGCCGGGTACCTGCTCGGACGGACCAAGAAGGCGAAGAAGGCCATCACCGTGGCGCTGTGGCTGACCGGCAGGAACAAGATGCTGCAGCCGCAGAACCTGGCCCGCATGGCGCTGACGAAACTGCAGGACTCGCCGGTCGCCGGCGAGCTGATCAGCCAGATCCGCGGACCGCTTGCCTCCGCGGCGGCCAAGGCGGCGCTGGCCACGGTGGAAAGCCGGGCCGAGGCGTTTGCCGACCGCCTGCACGAGCGCACCGTGGCTCTGCAGCCCGAGCTCGCCGACCCGGACTCCGACGAGGCGGAAGGCGAATCCGCGCAGGCCGAACAGGACGAGGAAACGCCGGACGAGAAGGCCTCGGACGAGGAAGAGTCGCAGGAGCCCGCCGAGGATTCCCGCGCCGCACGCTCGCAACCGTCGAGCAGGACCGCCAAGGGACGGACGAAGCAGACCAAGACAGCACGCTCGACCGGGAGGAAGGCGGGCAGCTCCACCACGGCCAAGACGCGCAGCACGCGCACGGGGACGACCGGCGGCCGCTCGGGGACCAGCAGCCGGTCCGGATCGTCTTCGCGAGGCAAGTCCACGTCCGGCAAGCGCTCCAGCGCGTCGGCCAAGCGATAGGAGCGGTCATGGCAGACAGCACATCCCCCTTCGGCAAGATCGCCTCCGCGGTCAAGGACAGCCCGGTCGCCGGGAAGATCACCGACGAGCTCAAGTCGTACGCCAAGGCCAAGTCGTCCAGCGTGATGGGCCGGCTCGGCTCGAACCTGACCGACGTGACCCAGCAGCTCAACGACGCCGCGGAGAACGGCGGCCCGCTGGGCAAGGCGGGCAAGGCCGCAGCGGACAAGCTCGCCGACGGCGGCTCTCCCGGCAAGGCGGCGCTCAGCGGCGCGGCCACCGGGGTGAAGGAGA
Source organism: Thermocrispum agreste DSM 44070 (assembly GCF_000427905.1). Taxonomy (GTDB): domain Bacteria; phylum Actinomycetota; class Actinomycetes; order Mycobacteriales; family Pseudonocardiaceae; genus Thermocrispum; species Thermocrispum agreste. The sequence goes on from NZ_ATYX01000009.1 coordinate 190,939, forward strand.
AGGTGAAGTCGATGTTCGGCGGGGGCGGCGGCAGCAAGAGCACGAAGGCCACGGTGATCGTCGAGGACATCGACATCGGCGCACCGGTCGACGTCGTCTACGACCAGTGGACGCAGTTCGAGGAGTTCTCCTCGTTCACCAAGGGCGTGGAGAGCGTCGAGCAGAGCGACCAGGTGGAGAGCACCTGGCGGTTCAAGGTGGCGATGTCCCGTCGGACGGTGCAGGCCACGGTCACCGAGCAGGTCCCGTTCCGCCGCATCGCCTGGACGTCGGACGGCGCCAAGGGGTCGTCCAAGGGTGTGGTGACGTTCCACCCGCTCGCCGACGACCTGACCAAGGTGCTGCTGGTGCTGGAGTACTTCCCCAGCGGGTTCGTGGAGAAGACCGGCAACATCTGGCGGGCGGTCGGCCGCCGGGCCCGGCTGGACCTGAAGCACTTCCGCCGGTTCGTGACCACCAACGGTGAAGCCACCGGTTCGTGGCGGGGGGAGATCGCCGACGGCGAAGTGGTACGCGGCCCCGACGACGAGGACGAGACCACCGACACCGGCGACGGCGAGCCGGAGGAGGAGACGGCCGAGGCCGAGGAGACCGACGAGGTCGGCGAAGAGGCCCCGGAAGAAGCCGAAGAGCAAGAGGAAGACGAAGAGCGCGAGAAGGCGCCCGCCTGACCGGCACAGCATGGACGCGCACGACGCGGAGTAGTCACCGCGCATGCCCCTCACTGATGCGGTGGGGCGCGGTGCGGCTGCGGCGTAGTGATCCGTCTCGGCCGGGCATCAACGCGTGCGCCGCGGGCACGGACACTCCTTCCACAGCGCCGACGGGGCACCGGTGGACGAAGAAAACCGCGACCGGATTCGACGCTCTGGTCATTCCGCTGGCGTGGCGTGACGTGTGGATCGCCCGGACGAAAACGGACACCTGCAGGCGATGGGTGTCGATGACGCCAGCCGCGAGCAGTACCTGTACCACGACCAGGGGCATCGCGCGAAACGCGAGGAAGAGCAAGAGCGCGTCCTGGAGCTCGCCCGGCTGCTGCCTGCCTTCCGCAAGGAGGTCGCCCGGCAGCTGAGTGCGCGCGGGACCGGACGCGAGCGCGTGCTCGCTGGGGCGTTACGAATCCTCGGCTTGGGCGTCTTCCGCACTGGCGGCGAAGAGTACGCCCGGAGCAACGTCAGCGTGGCGACGTTGCAGCGCGACCACGTGTGGTTGTGCCGCGAGCAAATCCGGTTCCGTCATGTGGCCAGAGGTGGCGCGCTCCGTGAGGTGGTCATCGCCGATGCCGCCCTGGCTGCGCTGGTGCGGTCGCTGCGCCGGGCACGGCCGGGCACCGAGCGCCTACTCGCCTACCGCACCGGCTCGGGGTGGCGCGAGGTCCGGTCCGAGAACGTCGACGAGCGCTACCGAGAACTGACCGGCGCGAGAACTGACCGGCGGCGATGACTTCACCGCCAAGGATCTGCGCACGTGGAACGCCACGGTGCTGGCCGCCGCAGCGTTCGCCGAGCACAAGACCCCACGAGGTCGGCGAGCGCGGCAACGCGTGCGTGCAGCGGTGATGCGCGAGGTCGCCGACGAGCTCGGCAACACTCCCGCCGTTGCCCGCGGTTCCTACGTCGACCCTCGGGTCGTTCAGCAGTTCGAGGCCGAGCGCAGCATCCGTCCGGCGCTCCGTCGGCTGGGCCGCGGGCTGCAGGACGCAAGCGAACGGGATGCGATCGAGCGGGCGGTCGTCCGCCTCTCGGTGGCTGAACCGCGGACCCGGGTGCCGCCTACTTCTTGCCGTTCTTCTTGCTCTTCTTCGGCCACGTTCCGGTGGCCTTCTGGAATCCGGTCGCCGCTCCGCGGTCCACCAGCGCCTTCACCCCGCCGAAGATCGCGCCGTGCACCGCCGCCGCGGTGATGACCTCCGACCACGACCGGTCGGGGTCGGCGGCGTCCGGTGCGTCCTTCTCGCCGGTGGTCGCCTTCCACAGCCGGTGGAAGGCGAGCGAAGCGATGATCCCGCCCAGCACGCTCGCCACCAGGCTCAACGGTTGGTAGAGGATCCTCATTCGTCCGCCGCCTTCCGCTTGGCCACCCGACGCAGCATGACCCACAGGGTCAGCAGCATGCCGAGGACGACCGCCATCTGCTTGGGATTGCTGCGGGCGGCCGCCACGGCGTGCTCGGCCTTCTCGCGAGCCGGGGGCGGCAGCTTCGCCATGGCCTGCTCGGTCATCTGCGACGTGCGCTGCTTGACCGTTGCGGACGTCGCCCGGGCGCGGTCCTTCATCCGCGACGGGATGTCGGCCTTGTAGGCCAGTGCCTCGACCGTGTCGGCCAGGTCCGCGCGGGTGCGTTCGATGTCTTCCTTCAGCTCGGCCGTCGTCGGCTTGGCCGCCGCGGCACCATCCGGCTTGCGGTGAGCTCCGTTCATCGGTGCAGTCCTTCCTTCACCGCGTCGATGTCCGCGCGGACGTTGCCCACCGTGTCCTGGGGGACGACGGGGGTGGCTGACTTCAGTTGCTTGCGACCCAGCAGGGCCATCACGGCGGCCGCGATGAGCACGACGACCGCGACGATCAGCGCGGCCGCCCATGCCGGCAACACCAGCGCCAGTGCCAGCACGGCGGTGGCCAGCAGGGTCGCCACCCCGAACAACGCCGTGACGCCTGCGGCGCCGAGCAAGCCGGCACCCATGCCCCCGTGCTTGCCCTTGTCCCGCAGCTCCGCGACGGCGAGCTGGATCTCGTCGCGCACCAGACGGGACAGCTGCGCCGAGGCGTCCCCCACCAGTTGACCGATCGGGCGGTCCGCCGCGGGTGGCGCGGCCGCCTGGCTCGATGTGTCGACCATGCCTCTCGATGTGTCGACCATGCCTATCGCCTTCTTTCTGGGTGTGGTGACTGCCGGGTACCCCGCGTGCGCACCGAGCCATGCACCGAGCGCTCTGCCCGGGCGGATGCCCCGGCCGCCGGTGTGTGGCCGGTCACGGTTGCGGGTAGTCCCGGCGCATGCGGCATCACAGCGTCTGGACCGCCACGGCCGACCTCCCCTCGTTCCCCGCACTCGACGACGACATCGGGGCCGACCTGGTCGTGGTGGGTGGCGGCATCGTCGGGTTGACCACCGCCCTGCTGGCCACGCAAGCCGGCTTGAGCCGCGTCGTCGTCCTGGAAGCGCGCACACTCGGGTCGGGCACGACCGGCTCGACCACCGGGAAGGTGAGCACCCAGCACGGCCTGACCTACGCGAGCCTGCGCCGGCGGTTGGGCGACGAAGCAGCCACCTGGTACGCCGCGGCGAACCAGGCGGGCATGGACAAGGTCGTCGACCTGGTCGAGGAGTTCGGCATCGAATGCGATCTCACCCGGGCGCCGTCCTACCTGTACACGCAGGAGTCGAGCAGGCGGAAGGACCTCGTCGCCGAGGCGGAGGCCGCCAACCAGGCCGGCCTGGCCGCCGAAGTGGTGACCGAGACCGATCTGCCGTACGCGGTGGCCTCCGCGGTCCGCTTCCCCGACCAGGTGCATTTCCATCCCGCGAAGTACCTGGCGGGGCTGGCCAACGCGTTCGTCGCAGCAGGTGGCCTGATCTACGAGAACTCCCGCGTCGTGCGCTACCACGAGCGCAGCGGGCGGGTGCACGTGCGAACGGCTCGCGGCACGATCCGGGCCCAGAACGCGCTGCTGGCCACGCTGCTGCCGCCCGGGCTGACCGGCGGCTTCTTCGCCAGGGCAAAGCCGGTCCGCTCGTATGCGTTCGCCGTGCGGTTGCGTGAGCAGGCTCCGGTGAGCATGTCGCTGTCGATCGACCAGCCGACCCGGTCCATCCGCCCGTGGCTGGCGCCGGACGGCGGCAACGGACTGATCATCGGGGGCAACGGGCATCAGACCGGCGACAGCACCGACTACGCCGCGGCGTACGAGGATCTACAGCGGTGGGCGGAGAACACCTTCGACGTGGACTCGTGCGAGTTCCGGTGGTCGGCGCAGGACTACCAGACCTTCGACCAGGTCCCCTACGTCGGGCGAGTCCCGCTGCACAAGTCTCTGTACGTGGCGACCGGTTTCCGCAAGTGGGGCCTGTCCAACGGGACCGCCGCCGCGCTCATGGTGCTCGACGAGATGCTGGGGCGATCGAACCCGTGGCAGAAGGTGTTCGACACCGGCCGCATCGGTGACACCCGCGCGGTGGTGCAGGCGGCCGAGCACAACCTGAAGTCGGGGGTCGAGCTCACCGGTGGTCACCTGATGCGCGCACTGCGCTCACCGGACCCCGAGCTGAAGCCGGGCGAGGGCGGCATCGTCAAGCTCAAGGGCGACACGGTCGGCGCCTACCGGGATCCCGACGGCCGGCTGCACGTGGTCAAGCCGACCTGCACCCACCTCGGCTGCCCGCTGACCTGGAACGGTGCGGAGACCAGCTGGGACTGCTCATGTCACGGCTCGCGGTTCACCGCCGACGGCGACATCCTGGAGGGCCCGGCCAAGACACCGCTGTCGCGCCCGCATGACTAGCCGGTACGCCTCGGTTCGAGCAACGCGCAGATGGCTCACGATCGCGCACTGCACCGAACTCCGTCGATCAGCCACGTGATCCCGCACCGGACCGGCCGGGATACGCGGAAACGTGCCGTGAAGCCACGCTGCGCAGACGTCGGCGGCCGGACAATCACCAGGTCGTACCGGCGTTTCAGTTCTGCATGCCGTACGAGCGCTGACAGGGGTAGCCGTCGTTGGTCGCGGACCAATTGGGCGGGTAGCCGTGCTGCGCCCAGGCCGCGAACGCCTGCGGATACGAGTAGCCGTTGGCGTGCAGCCACTGGCACGGTGTCTGTCCAGTGCCCGGGGTGATGTCGATCCACGGCTGCGACTGGATCCACTCCGGCTGTGCGTACCACCGTTCGGATGCCGGGATGCGTGCCGATCCGGGCTGCGGGACGTAGACCGTGTGCGTGCGCGGGGGCTGCACATACACCGTTTTCGTCTTCGCCGGCCGCCGCTTCTTGGCCGAGGTGCGCGGCTGCGGTTGCGCGGTCGTGGTCGTGCTTGTTTCCTGCGCAGTGGTGCCCGACACCGGAACGGCCTGATTCCCGGCGACTTCACACGATGTCAGGGCGGCCGCAACCATGGCGACAAGGACGGCGGCACCGCGGGCACGCGGGCGCAGCCGATCGGCACTTCGCTGCACGGATTCCTCCCAGGTCTACGCCGCTGTTGACGCGAGCGGCTTGCCGGGGTTGTCGAGCTGTCCGCACCGTTCGTGAGCAAGAAACCGAGCGCGTTGCCGTCCCGTGACCGAGAAGCCGACCAAGGTCCCGCCGCGCCGAGCACGAGGACCCGGCCGGAAGCCCCCGCGGGCACCGAGCCGTGGCAGGCAACCGCCACGCTGGCACGCCTGCTCCACAGAAACCCCCGCGAGCACCCCCGCGAGCACCGAGCCGTACGAGAGCCCACCCAGGAGACGTCAACAGTCCGAACAACCCCCACCGGCACCAACCGTGCGTGGCCGTGCCCTGAATGAGCGCAACTCGTCGTTTGCCCGCGGACGCCGGGCCCGTTCGTTCTCCTCCCCCACGTCCACGGTTGCTGTGCGCAGTGTTTGAAGGTGCACCTCTGCCGGGGAGCCACTGGACAACCAGCGACTACGGGAAAGAGGTCAGCCATGGCACGACGGCGCGTCGTGGTGGTCGGGAGTGGCTTCGCGGGGTATCACGCGGCCAAGGCGCTCTCGGCGCAGGTGTCGCCTGACCACGTCGAGATCGTGCTGGTCAATCCCACCGACTACTTCCTGTATCTGCCGCTGCTGCCGGAAGTCGCCGCCGGCATCGTCGATCCTCGTGCCATCGCGATTCCCGTACCGGGTCGTCTCCGCAACGTACGGCTGGTACTCGGCGACGTGCGAGACATCGACCACCAGGCACACGAGCTGACCTACGTCGATCCGGAGAACACCAAACGTTCGCTGGCCTACGACCGTCTGGTGCTGTCGGTCGGCAGTGTCAACAAGCTGCTGCCGGTTCCTGGGCTGGCCGAGCACGGCCGTGGGTTCCGCGGCATTCCCGAGGCGCTGTACCTGCGGGACCACATGACCCGGCAGATCGAACTGGCCGCCGCCACCGACGACCAGGCCGAGCGGGACGCCCGCTGCACGTTCGTCGTGGTCGGGGCCGGGTACACCGGCACCGAGGTGGTCGCGCAAGGTCAGCTGTTCACCGCGTTGCTGGCCAGGAAGCGTCCCGAGCTGGCCGGCCAGCCGATCAGGTGGCTGCTGCTGGACACCGCCCCGCGGGTGCTGCCCGGCCTGGACGAGAAGATGTCCCAGGCCGCGGACGCCGTGCTGCGCCGACGTGGCGTCGAAGTCATGACGGAGATGTCGATCCGCGAGGCCACCGCGGACGGCGTCGTCCTGCAGGACGGCACGGAAGTGGCCACCCGGACCTTGCTGTGGTGCGTCGGCGTGCGGCCGGACCCGTTGGTCGAGTCGACCGGCATGGAGACCGTGCAGGGTCGCCTTGTGGTCGACGAAGAACTGCGCGTGCCCGGCTACCCGGACATCTTCGCGTGCGGGGACGCTGCCGCCGTGCCGAAACCGGGCGATCCGGGGCAGCTGTGTCCCATGACGGCGCAACACGCCGTGCGTCAGGGCAAGCTGGCCGGCCGCAACGTCGCGGCCTCTCTCGGCTACGGCACACCGCGCCGCTATCGCTATCGCGACCTGGGCTTCGTCGTCGACCTCGGCGGCAAGGACGCGGCCGCGGACCCGCTGCACATCCCGATGTCCGGTTTGCCGGCGAAGGTGATCACGCGCGGCTATCACCTGCTGGCGATGCCGGGCAACCGCGTTCGCGTGGCATTGGACTGGCTGACGGATGCTCTGTTGTCGCGTCAGCGGGTACAGCTGGGCCTGGTCCGTTCCGGCATCGTTCCGTTGGACACCGCGGCTCCCGAGTACCCGAAGCTGTTGCCCGAGTCGGCCGACCCGATGCCGACCGCCCGCGGCGGAGAACACGGACACTAGCCACCGCCGAGGCTGACGTCGCCGCAGCCGCGTCCCTTCCCGGACAATCGAGCCGAGGAGGTTGCGCTGTGGCCGACATCCACCGGCGACGCGTCGTGCTGGCGCCGGACAAGTTCAAGGGAACACTGACGGCACGGGAAGTCGCGGAGGCGATGCTGCGCGGGGTCCCCGCCGACATCGAGGCCGACGTGGTTCCCGTCGCCGATGGCGGCGACGGCAGCGTCTACGCCGCGATCACGGCAGGCTGGCAGCCGGGAACCCTCCCCACCGTCGACGCGTGGGGAGACCGACAGGAGACCCCCGTGGCGGTGTCCGGTCGAGCTGCGATCGCCGAAGTGGCGTCGATTTGCGGGCTGGGAGCCCGCAAACCCACAGCGCAAGACGCAGCGCGTGCCTCTTCCTACGGCGTCGGCATGGTGCTGCACGGCCTCGTCACACGCGGCTTCAACGAGATCACGCTGGGCTTGGGGGGCTCAGCCACCACCGATGCCGGCACCGGCATGCTGCGCGCCCTGGGTGTGCGGCTCCTCGACGCACACGGACGGGACGTGTTCGGTGACTCCCGCGCCCTGACGTCGGTGACCGGCGTCGACGGTCTCGAGCAGGCAACTCGCCTCTTGGACGGCGTCCAGCTCACGCTGGCATGCGACGTCGACACGCCCATGGTCGGCTCCGACGGGTCCGCGGAGATGTTCGCCGCGCAAAAAGGAGCCGATGAGCCGACGATTCACCAGCTCAGCGAGGCGTTGCGGCATGTCGCCGACGTCCTCGAACCGGCATTCGGTGTGCGCGGGGTGTGCCGGGAACCCGGATCCGGTGCCGCCGGTGGCCTCGGGTGGGCGGGCATGCTGCTCGGGGGAAAGGTCACGTCGGGAGCGCGCACGTTCCTCGAGTTGCTGGGCGCGGCGGACAAGATCGCCCATGCCGACGTGGTTGTGACCGGTGAAGGCCGCCTCGATCGGCAAACCTTGCGGGGCAAGGCACCGTATGTCGTAGCGGAACATGCGCGCAACCACGGTGTGCCGTGTGTCGCGGTCGTCGGCCACTCGAGCCTGCCTGGCTCCGCACCCGGCCCGTTCGACGAGGTCGTCGCGATCGACCGGGCCGACCCGAAGTGCATCGACGACCTGGACTTGGCCCGGAAACTGATCGCGGACGCCACCGGAAGCTTGCTCTCCCGTCACCTTTCGAGCTCACGGTGAGGCACTGCTGACGCAGCCGGCTGCAAGCTGGCTCTTTGCCACAGCCAATGCGCGGGCCACCTGCGTACGCTGGCCGAGTGGGTGGTCTGGAATCCGCGTACGCGACGCCACGTGTCGCCGCAGGCGTGCTGTTCCATCAAGGCAAGTCGCGCGTATTGATGCTGCGCACCACGTACAAGGACTATTGGGAAATTCCCGGTGGGTACGTGCAGCCGGGCGAGTCACCCCGCCAAGCGGCGCACCGGGAAGTCGCCGAAGAACTCGGCATCGATGTCCCCGTCGGGCGGCTGCTGGTCGTCGACTGGGCACCGTCGGAGCAGGAAGGCGACAAGCTGAACTTCGTCTTCGACGGTGGTGAGCTGCCGGCAGGCACGGAATTCACCTTCGCCGACGGCGAGATCTCCCTCGCCCGCTACGTCGATCTGGACGAGGTGGACGAGTACACCGTTCCCCGGCTCGCCCGCCGGATTCACTGCGCCGCGCACGCCGACCAGGTGCGCTACCTCGAGCACGGAGTCCCGGCCGGCTCCTGACGTGCTCGCGCCTTGCTCGCAGCGTCCTGGTGTCCGCGCCGATGGCCGGTCGCTGCCACGGGCCGCTCAGCAGCCGGATTCGTCCGTAGCATCGCCTGATGCCGCTGACCGGCAGACAGGGAAGGACCTGAACAGCGCATGGCCATCGAACTACGCACGCGACTGCGCCGCGCCGGTGCCGGGGCACTCGCGGCTGCCGCACTCACCCTCACGATGTCGCCGGCCGATGCCGCCGCGACACCGACCGCACCGGCCACCGAGGCGACGGCGAGCGCGAGCCTGCAAACCGTCTCCACATGCTGGAGCGGCGGGAAACGGCTCAAGCACTTCGCGGTCAAGGCCGGTAGCCGCACCGTCGGCTACGTGAACGTCTACCGCTACAGCGGGAAGAGCAAGTGCGCGCAATTCATCCACGCCGGGGCGGCCAAGGGCAAGGCCCGGTACACCACGATCCGCGTGGTCGCCGGCAGCCTCTCGCTCTACAACGGCGGAACGACCACCCAGAAGTCGGTCGGCATCAAGGCCCTCGGCTACACCTGCATCACCGCGCGCGGAACCATCAACTGGTCGGGCAAGACGCGTTCGCGGAGCGTGCGCGCCTGCAGCAGCTGACCAGCCGGCCACCGAGCCACGAGGCGCCCGGGTCGTCCCGGGCGCCTCGTTCGTTTCGCTCCAAGATGTCGCGGGCGTCACGCATACTGCCCAGGGCGTGCTGACCCGGCATCGTCCTCCTCGCCTGCGCCCGCCGTGCCCGGCCACGCGTCGGTCGGCAAGGCCGGACACGCAGTGGTGAAGTGATCGCTGATGGAATCAGTCACCTGCCGTGATGAAGCCGTCGAGGCCAAGTCATGATCAAATTCGGCAGCACACCACCCAATTCTGAAATTCGTCCGATTTCCTTCCCTCACTCAGGTATTTCTGCCGTCGCAGGCGGGACGACCACCTGATCGGCAGATTCCCGTTTCCGGCGGATCTGGCACCGTGGTATCCCGCAGGTCTTCAGCAAGCGGTGCAGCGTTCGAGTTCCGGAGGCAAAGCCCAGGTGGCCGCGGTTGATCACAGAAAAGCACACCCAGCGACGACGAGTACACCGTCATGCAGGATTGATGCACTCGGGCGGCGCAACCCGTCGACACGGTCGATGAACGACAATCCGCGTCTTCCCACGTAATGGGAGCATCTTGCCGCCACGCACGAAACCATTCGAGCGCTGACGTCCACGTGACCGTGGCAGCCCAGTGAACGGCGACCGATCGTGCCGCCCGAACGGCCGCGCGATCGACTGTGATCTTGCTACCAGCTGGCCGATCGGCCGGAAACGGAGAATCCCGTGTCGTCCTCACCCACACCACACCATCCGGGCCAACCCGTCACGAACATCTCCTACGGCGGTCAAGCCGTGCAAGGCGTCGACGTCAAGGGCAACATCGCCATCCAGGCCGCGGCCCCGGCGACGTCCCCGACCGACATCGCCGCGGAACTGGAGGCGCTGCGGCACCAGCTGGACCGCGCAGCCACCGAGGGGCGCATCGACGCCGACACGGTCGAGGCCGCGCACGACGAGCTCGCCCAAGCCCGCTCCGCCCTCCGCCAGAAGACGCCACACAGCGAAAAACGGGTGGTCATGGCGTTGAAACGGCTACGAGGGCTGGTCGCTGACGCCGCCGACATCGCCGCCAAGGTAGCCGTCGTGCTGACCGCGCTGGGGGTGCAGTCATGACCGAGTCGCCGCAACCGGTCGGCAACCTGGCAGGAGGAAACGCCAAAGGCGTCTTCCAGGGCCACACCGTCGAGGACAACATCGCGATCGACGGTGACGACAACGTCGCGATCATCGACTCCACGCTGTATCTGGGCTCCGACGAGCTGTCCGCCAAGGAGAAATTCGAACGCGGCCTGCGCTGCCTGGACCACGGCGTGCCGAGCAAGGCTCGCGAGTACCTGAAGGACGCGCTGGCAGCGGGAATGACCAACCCGGAGGTCTGCTTCCACCTGGTGCTCGCGGTGTTCAGCAAGCGCTCTCGCCGCGAATTGACCGCGGAGGATCACCACCTGCTGGACGACATCGCGGGCAAGATCGCCCGGTGGTCGAAAGGCCGGTGGACCACCGCACTCCAGGCAATCTTCCAGCTGATCGGTCAATCCGAGAAAAATGCCGACGACGAAACGGCCGGCTGGCGAATTTTCGCCGGATTGCCACCGGACATCCGCGAGAAGATCACCCGACATCTGGAACTGGTGCTGTCCAGCAGCGTCACCGACGCGTTGTGGGAATCCACCAAAGAATCCGCAAGGAAAGCCCAGCTCGGCAACAACCGGACACAACGGGCTTGGATATTCTTCCAGCCCAGACCTGCCGGGCCGCGGGCGCGGCAACCGATTCAGCCACAGGTGTTCGACCACACCCGGACGATCGTCTACTCGGTGCTCGGCGGGCTGGCCATTCTGTTTCTCGGCTGGCTGGTGGTCAGCGAACCCGCGCTGGCCCCGATCGCCGCTTACCTGATCAGCATCCCGGCGGCGTACCTCGGCGGTCGCGCGGCGTTCGACTGGAAGTACCGAGCCGGCAGGCTGGCCGAGCTGGATCGCATTCGCCAGGGGCTGGTTTGGGTGAACCACGCCCCGCAGGACGGTTTCACCGACCGGGTACGCCAGTCGTTCGAGCACTACTTCGGCAAGATCCGGCCCCCGGGAGTGTCCGCAGAGCGCTGGCTGGAGGAAACCGAAGGAGTCCGGCACCAGCTCAGCGACGAGCTGGCCGAGATCTACCGGGAACAGCGGGTCACCGTCGGTCAGATCAACTGGCTGATCCGGTTCCTGGCCCAGGACGTCCGCGACCGGTACACCAGCGGGCAGTGGCAAGCCGAGCGGGATGCGGTGCGCGTCTCCGCCAACACCCAGCTGACGTGTGTGGGTTCTCTCGGTGTCGCCGCCGTTGCGGCCCTTGTGGCGCTCTATCACGCGGTGATGAACGCACCCGTGCAGGCAGTCATCGCGATCGTGGTCGCGGCTGCGGCCGGTCGCGTCGCAGTGCCGGGCTGGTGGACCTACGTGTCAGAACGCCGCCGCTACGCGGACGACCTGCACGAGTACACCAAAGCCAAGACGGCACGAGAGATCGCGTACCAGGAGTGGGCGCGTTTCCTGCGAGAGAACCGCCCGTCGGAAGCGGAGATGGAAGCCTGGCTGAACGCGGACCGGGCCGTGCTCCTGGACCGCGCGCTCAACGTCTACAAGCTCCGCAAGAGCGACGTCGTCGAGTACAGCTTCCTGCTCACTCCGGCTCGTCCGTGCCAGTCCGCTCGGGCGCGCGGCGGCCCGGCCCGCTACTCCCGCTACAACGTGCTGCTGGTCCTGGTGTCCCGCGACGGGGTCCGGGAGTTCGGCACCGAACTGCAGTTCACCAAGGCGACCTTCGTCGGCGAGGAGCGCAGGAACTATCGCTTCGACGCCATCTCGTCGGTCGATGTGACCAGGCGCCCCGACCAAGGTCATTCCTTGTCGCTCACGCTGACCAACGGTCCGACACGCACCGTGGAAATCCCTCCCCCGCGATCCGGCGACGACGCCGGTGACCTGCCCCCGATCGGCTTGTCGCCGGAGGAGCTGGACAAGCAGGTGGCGAGCATCGACCTGGACATGGCCGGCTTCCAGCACACACTGCACCTGCTCGAAGGCATCGCCGCCGAAGGCAGGCGGTGGCTGGACCGCACCCTCACCGAGGCCCGTCGGGACCGCTGGCGCGACGACGCCGCCTAGTCGCCGCAGCCCCCTCGCCCAGCGGACCGGCGTTCCGGGAAGGTCGCGGTAGCCGCCGAGCCGAGCCCTCCTCCATCACCTGCCTCCCCGGCTCGGCAAGCCGCACCGCGACCTTCCCTTCTAGCGCCAATGACTTCGATGACGCAGCACGGCACCGATTCCGTGCCCGGATTCCACCGGTCAGCCGATCGCCGTCTGCGGATCGGCCATGGGCCGGGCGTCGACCCGAGCCGCTTCACCCAGCGTGCGTCCTTTGGTTTCCGGAGCCCAGGCGATGCACACCAGCAGGCCGGCGGCGGTGATGACGGCGCCGAGCATCATGGTGGTGCCCAGTCCCAGGTGCGTCAGGCTGTAGGGCAGCAGGTAGGTGCCGATCGCGGCGCCGATCCGGCTGGCCGAAGTCGCGATGCCAACCGCGGTGCCCCGGATCTCCGTAGGGAACAGCTCGGTCGGATACGCCCACTCCAGGATGTTCGGACCGCCGGAGAACAGCGCGTACGCGCAGAAAGCCACCACCACGACCCACGGGGCCGCGTCAGGCACGACACCGAGGACGGCCAGCGGCACGGTCATCAGCGCGAACGAGTAGATGATCAGTCGGCGGCGTCCGATGCGGTCGATGAGCCAGATGGCAGGGAACAGGCCCACCAAGAACACGACGCTGATCAGGACCTGGCCGAGCAGGGATTGCTCGGAGATCTTGAAGGCAGCGAGGATGGTGGGCCCGTACGTGTAGAGCGCAAACAGCGGGATGATCTGGAAGGTCCAGAACAGGGACACGAACAGCGTCCGCTTGAGGTACCCGCTCTTGAAAGCGCTCCAGAAGGTCATGCCGCTCGGCGACTCGTCGGAGATGAGCGCGTCCAACTCGGCGTCGGTGCACTCGTGCCCGAGCGAGGTGCTGATGACCTCGCGCGCCTTGTCCCGCTCACCGTTGGCCACCAGCCACCGCGGCGATTCCGGGGCATGCCGCCGCGCGATCATGATGACCACGGTCGGCACGGCGGCACTCGCCAGCACCCACCGCCACGAGTCGTCGCCGAGCAGCTCGACCATGCCGTAGCCGACCACCGTCGCGGCACAGGCGCCGGTGAACCACCACGCCATCAACTGCCCCATTGCGCGCCCACGTTCCTTGCGGGGCAGCCATTCAGACAAGATCGCCGTGGCGATCGGATAGTCGGCGCCGATGGCGATGCCGAGCACCAAGCGCAAGACGATCAGCTGCCAGCCCTCCTGCACGAACAGGCACAGCGCAGAACCGATCGCCAGCGCCGCCAGATCCACCGTGTACATCAGCTTGCGGCCGATGATGTCGGTGACCCGGCCGAACGCCAGACCGCCGACGAACAGGCCGACCAGCGCCGCAGCGCCGACCAGGCCCAACTCGGTCTCGTCCAGACGCAGCTGCTGCTGAATGAGCGCACTGACCACGCCGATGTTGGTCAGCACGTAGCCGTCCACGAACGGCCCACCGGCGCTGAGCAGAACCATTCTCCGGTGGAACGAACCATATGGTGCTTCGTCGATCACTGACTGAGCCATGGCATTCTCCGAAGGTGCCGAAACAGGAAACCGACAACGGGAAGCTGCGCGAGGACTCTCGGCAGGCATGACGTCACGGCGAGCGGCCTCACCTCGCCGGGGTCCACGGATTACGGGTGCCGACCGTCCATCCACCGTCCACGACGATCTCCGCTCCGCTGCAGTAGGAGCTGTCGTCGGAGGCGAGGAACGCCGCGACCGCGGCGATTTCCGCGGGCTGTCCGATACGGCCGAGCGGTGCCTTGGCGTACTCCTCTGGCACCACGCCGCCCGGCGCGCCCATCTCGGTGGACACGCCGCCGGGATGGATCATGTTGACCCGGATTCCGAGCGGACCGAACTCACCGACCGCGGCCTTGGACATGGCCAGCAGGGCCGACTTGGTCGAGGCGTATGCGGCGGTGTAGTCCAGCGGCGCATACGCCGAAATCGACACGATGTTGACGATGGAGCCGTGACCGATCTCCGCCATGTGCGGGGCCAGGGTCTGCATGCCCAGGAAGACCCCGATCTGATTGACGTCGATCAGTTTCCGGTACGTCTGCAGTGGCGTTTCGGTGATCGGCCCCTGGTGGTAGATCCCGGCGTTGTTGATCAGCACGTCCACGTACCCGAAGGCCGATTTCGCGGTGGCCAATGCGGCTGACCACTGATCCGGGTCACTGACGTCCAGGTGCACCGAGATCGCTCGATCGGCGCCGAGGTCGGCCGCGACCTTGTTCGCTTCGACATCCCGGACATCGGCGATCACGACCTTCGCTCCGCGTTCGACGAACAGGCGTGCTTCGGCCTCGCCTTGTCCACGGGCCGCGCCGGTGATCAGGGCAACCTTGCCGGTGAGTTCGGCCATGGCTGTCTCCGCTCGGAATCACGAGGCGATCGACGTCGCGGGGACCGCGAGAGCGCTGAGGATGTCCTGGGCGGCGGCGAATCCCGATTGCACGGCCGTCTCGGTGTACCAGGTGCCGAGATAGTCCCCGGCGAGCATGATGCGGCTGGAACGCCGGGTGAGCGTTGGCTGGAGTTCGCCGCGCCGCGGGAAGCAATAGGCCAGGCCCTGCGGCCATCGCTGTACATGCGCCTCTTCCACCAGGGACGGAAAGCCCGGGAAGATGTCGTCGAGATCCCGGTAGTAGACGTCGAGAATCTCGTCGTCGCTTTTGTCCAGCAGCGCCCGGGCCAATTGGGCGGGCGAGAACACCATGATGCTGCTGCCCCGGCCACGCGACCGTTCGATCGCCCGGATGGTGTTGGACATGTTGAAGAACACGTTGAAGGCCCGCTTCGGTGTCGCGATCGCATAGGCGTCGTCCCACACCTGGGGCGTGGACTCGTTGGTCAAAATGGCGACCGAGACGTACGGGCCGTACACGATCTTGCTCAACGCCGCACGGACGTCGGCTTCCAGATCCGGGGCGATCCGGTGCGCGATCGGAGCGGGAATGGCCAGCACGGCGTACCGGGCCTTGATCTCGTGCTCCTTGCCCGCGTGCTGGTAGCGCACGACGACGTGGTCCTTGGCGTGCACGACCTCGTGCGCTTCCGCCTGGAGTTTCGCGGCAGGTCCGAGGCTGGCGCCGAGCGTCTCGGTCAGCGTCGACGGCCCGCCGACGATGTTCCGGGAGAGTCCGCCGGTACGGCTCCACACCAGCTGGAAGTAGCCGACTCCGGCACCGGCCGAGATCTGCTCCGGATCACCCGCCGATCGGCTGACAGTAGGCCGGAACAACGCGTCGGCGTCGGCCGGGAGCTGCCCGACGAAGTCGGTGAAGGTGCGATCTCCGAGGAAGTCGTAGATGCGCTGCTGCCGGACGCGGTAGTCCTCACCGTCTCGCGGCGCGCAGACCTTGCTGTACCTCATCACGGCGAGGCGGACCTTGATGCCCGCCCTGACCACGGCGGCCCGATCTCGCCAGGACATCGGCACCCGGAACGGATAGCTGGCGACCGGTCCGGACGTGATCACCTTCCCGTTCATGGCCAGGCCGGTGAGGGTGCCGGGCACCGGTACCGAGTCGATGCCGATGGCGTCCGTCAGGGCCCCGGTGGCGGAGCCTGGCCCGTTGTAGACGTGCGCTCCCCAGTTCAACCAGTAGGGGCCGCGGCGTTCGGACCGGATACGACCGCCGAAGCGGGTGCCCTTTTCGAGCAGGAGGATGTCGCGGTGACGCAAGCGGTGCGCCGCAGCCAGGCCGGCGAGGCCACCTCCGATGACAACTGCGTCGTACACTTCGGTTCCTTTCGACCGGGTCAGATCGCCCAGCACAGGCGGTAGGCGTCCAAGATCGCCGCGTGAATGTTGCGGCTGGTCACGGCGTCGCCGATGCGGAAGAGCTGGAAGGAACCGGACTCGTTCCGCACGATGCGTTGCGGCGACAGGCTGATCAGCGCCGGGTAATCGACGGCTCCGTGATTCACCGACAGGTCCTTGAGGTCGAAGTAGAGGTTGTCCACCGGCACGGTGCCGTGCTCGACCACGACCTGGTCGACGATGCGCGTCTCGGTGGCTTGCGAGTACTCGTTCACCAGCGTCGCTTTGATGCGCCGGTCGCTGGTTCGCTCCACGGCCACCACGCGCGTGTTGAGCGTCGTGGTCACCGAGTGGTCGGCGAACACTGTCAGGTATGCGGGATAGTTGGTGCTGCCGACCAGCGGGGCGACGGTGCGTTCGGGAGTGACGATCTCGAGATCCGCGCCGGAGGTGGCGATCATCTCGGCCGCGCTCATCCCGGGGTGATCGCCGTTGTCGTCGTACAGCAGGACCGACTGCTTCGGCTTCGCCTCCCCGGTCAGGATCTGCCAGCTGTCCGTCACCAGATCCGCGGGCCCGTCCACACCACCGGTGTTCGGGATTCCACCGGTGGCAACGATGACGACGTCGGGATCCTCCGCCAGCACGTCGTCCGACTCGGCGACGGTGTTGTAGTGGATCTTCACCCCGAGGCGTTCGCATTCCTGCACGCGCCAGTCGACGATGCCGATCAGGTCACGCCGCCGGGGAAGACGGGCGGCGACTGCAACCTGTCCACCCGGCTGGCTGTTGGCCTCGAACACGGTCACCGAGTGGCCGCGCTCGGCCAGCACCCTGGCTGCCTCCAGGCCGGCGGGGCCCGCACCCACGACGACCGCGGTCTTCGGGCTGCTGCTCGGCTCGATGGTGTGGGGCAGCTGGAACTCCCGTCCGGTCGCCGCATTGTGCACGCAGAGGGCGTCCGCCCCCTCGTACACCCGGTCGATGCAGTAGCCGGCACCCACGCACGGCCGAATACGGTCTTCCTCCTTGGCAGCGACCCGCCGCATCACATGCGGATCGGCCATGTGCGCCCGGGTCATGCCGACCATGTCGAGCAGACCTTCTGCGATGGCGTACCGGGCCGTCGCCAGGTCGTTGATCCGCCCGGCATGCATGACCGGAACGTCCAGCGCCCGTTTCACCTCTCCGGCGAACGCGAGATGGGCCGCGGCCGGGGTGCCCATCGGGGCGATGACCCTGGACAGGTTGTTGTCGGTGTCCAAACTGCCCCGGATCACGCTGAGAAAGTCGATCCCCTCCGCGACCAGGCGGCGCGCGATCTCGATTCCGTCGCCGGCGGTGAGGCCGCCGGGTCGCGCTTCGTCGACGGCCATGCGCAGCCCGACGACGAATTCGTTGCCCACGCGGCGCCGGATGGCTCGGATCACCTCGATCGGAAACCGCAGGCGACGCTCGAAGTCCCCGCCCCATTCGTCGTCGCGATGGTTGGTCGCCGGGGACCAGAACTGATCGAGCAGATGCCCGTTGGCCATGAGCTCGATGCCATCCATTCCGCCCGCCCGGCAGCGCTCGGCGGCGTCCGCGTAGGCGGCGACGATCCGCTCGATGTCCCAGTCCTCGGCGACTTTCGGGAAGGCCCGGTGCTGGGGTTCTCGGTCGCCCGATGCCGAGACGACCGGCAGCCAGTCGCCCGCGTAGTTGCTGGTGCGGCGGCCCGCATGGGTCACCTGACACATGACCAGCGCACCGTGCTGGTGCACCGCGTCCGCGATCGCAGCCAGATACGGGACCACCTCGTCGCGATACAGCGCGATGTTGTTGACGAAGGCGGGTGAATCGGGGGCGACGCACGCCGCGCCACCCATCATGGTCAGCGCAAGACCGCCTTTGGCCTTCTCCTCGTGGTACCGGAGATACCGCTCCTTCGGCATCCCGTCCTCGGCGTACGCGGGTTCGTGCGACGTGCTGACCACCCGGTTCCTCAGCCGCAGGTGCTTGAGCCGGAACGGATCGAGCAGCGGATCGGTCGTTGCCATGGGTCTACTCCGTTGCGCGGGTAGGCGTCAGACGCCCATGTACGGGTATCGGTAGTCGGTGTCGGGCGCGAGGTTCTCCTTGATGAACCGACCGCTCACCCACCGCTGCAGGGCCAACGGTGAGCCGATCTTGTCGTTGGTGCCGGACGCCCGGGCACCCGCGAACTGCTGCCTGCCGATCAGCATCCCGGCGCACTTGTCGTTGATCGCCAGATAGCCAGCGGCGTCCCGCAACACGTCCAGTGCCTCGTTGATCGCCTTGCGGTCGGTGGCGTAGACGGATGCGGTCAGACCGTAGGGGCTGGTCCGGTCGGCCAGCTTCAAGGTGTCCAGCCAGTCCCGGTCCTCGTAGACGTACACCGTGAGCAGCGGCCCGAAGAACTCCGTGGTCATGGTGAAGGCCATCGGGTCGGTGGTCTCGAAAATGGTCGGGCGCACGAAGTACCCGACTTCCTTCGACGTGGTCCCACCGGCCACCACCGTGTGGGTTCCGGACGAGTTCGCCCGCGCGATGGCGTCGGCCAGGCGGTCGTGCGCGGCCTCGTCAATCACCGCGCCGAGGAACGTGCGGTGGTCAGCGACGTCACCTACCACGAGCGATTCGGTCTGCTCGGCGAGCCGGTCCTTCAACCGCTTCCAGATGCTGCGCGGGATGTAGGCGCGCGACGCGGCCGAGCATTTCTGTCCTTGGAATTCGAACGCGCCCCTGGTCAGACCGGTGAGCAGGGCCTGCAGATCGGCCGACGGGTGGGCGACCACCGCGTTCTTGCCACCGGTCTCCCCCACCAGCCGCGGGTAGTTGCGGTAGATGTCGATGTTCTTGGCGACCTTCTTCCACAGCTCGCGGAACACCTGGGTGGAGCCGACGAAGGCCAATCCGGCGAAGTTCGGGTCGGCCATGGCGACGTCGGTGACGAGCTTGCCATCGCCGTGCACGGTGTTGATGACGCCGGGCGGCAACCCTGCTTCCTCGAAGACCCGCCGGACGACGTCCGAGCTCAACGCGGACTTCTCCGACGGCTTCCACACCACGGTGTTGCCCATCATCGCCGCCATGGCGGGCAGATTGCCGGCGATGTTGGTGAAGTTGAACGGGCTGACGGCGAGCACGAAGCCTTCCAGCCCCCGCTGGTCCAGGTAGTTGTTCTCGCCTTGCACCGAACGGGGCTGCCGGGTGTAGATCTCTTCGGCGTAGTAGGCGTTGTACCGCAGCAGGTCGGCCAGCTCGCACACGCCGTCGATCTCGGCCTGGTGGAACGTCTTGGACTGATTCAGCATGGTGGCGGCGTTGACCTCGTCGCGGTACTTGCCGGTCAACAGCTCGGCCGCGCGCAGGAACACAGAGATGCGTTCCCACCACGGCAGGCGGGACCATTCGTGCCGTGCTTCCAACGCGGCCGTGATCGCGTCGCGGACGTGCTGCTCGTCGGCCAGGCTGAGCCTGCCGATCACTCGGCGATGTTCGTGGGGCACCACGACCGGCATGGACCGCTCAGTTTCGAAGACCTTGTCGCCGATGGCCAGCGGGATCGGCTGGGTGAGCTCGGAAAGCCGCTTGATCTCCGCCTTCAGCGACTCGGCCTCGGGCGAACCCGGCCGGTATTCCCGGACCGGCTCGTTCTGTGGAGCCGGTACGCGGAAGTTTCCTTGCACGGGATGGTTGACACCAATCACGGGGCTGCTCCAATCACACGAGCTCGGGGGTTCGGATACGCACGCCGAAACGGTCGAGACGGAACGGTGTGAGCAGGGCATGCTCGGTTCGCTGGGCGATCTCGCGGGCGGCCAAGGCCCCGGTCACCGGCCCGAGCGTCACGCCGAGCGTGCCGTGCCCGGTGGCGAGGTAGAGGCCTTCGTGGGTGGGCACGGGCCCGATCACCGGCAGGTCGTCCGCGGTCGTCGGGCGGTGACCAACCCACTCGACGTCGATCTCGGTGGGCCGCCAGGTCTTCAGGTAGGACAGTCCTTCGCGGACGACCGTGTCCAAGCGTTTGCGGTCGAGTTCGAAGTCACGGCGTCCGATGTCGAACGTGCCGGACAGCCGGACCGCACCACCGAACGGCGAGCACGCGACCATGCTTTCGTAGAGCTTGAGCGGATGAGAGGGCGCCGTTCCCCGGCCGTAGGCCGTCATGCTGGTGCCCTTCGCAGCTTCCAGCGGAACCGGCACGCCCAGTGGTTTCAGCAGGGCGCGCGATGCGTATCCCGCGGCGACCACGACCTGGTCGGCTTCGAGCTGCCGGCCCTCCGAGGTGTCGACGGTCCATTTCCCACCGGGTCGCGATTGGAGCCGGACGGCCGCATCGTGCTCGATGACCGCGCCGCCGTTGGCTGCCAGGGCTTTCGCCAACCCGGCAGTCAGCGTCTCCGGGCGTACATGCCGCTCTGAGACCAGGTGGACGACTCCCGCCAGGTCCGGGCGGAGGGCAGGATCGAAGGCGACGATGTCCTGGCCGCGGTGGACTTCGATCTCGCCGACGTAGCCCAGCGAGCGCATCCGATCGGTCAGCCGCCGGAACTGCTGAAGATTCGCGGCGCGCTTGAACACCACGGCGAGCCCTTCGGTGTGGTGCTCGAAGGTGACGCCGCGCTCGAGGAGCGAGTCGACGTGCTCATGGGCGTGACGGGCGAGGGCCTGGAGGGCGGCCGTTGCCCGGCTGCTTCGCCTCTTGGAGCAGGCCCGCAGGAACCTCATGACCCAGGAGGCGAAATCCCACTCCAGATGCGGGCGCAGACGTGCCGGGGCTGCAGAGCTGAAGAGGCTACGCACCGCGTCCCGCACCGCGCCTGGCGCGGCCCGGGGGACTGACAAAAACGGCGTGATCCACCCGGCATTGCCAGCCGAAGCTCCTGCGCCCACCGCGCCCGCGTCGAGCACGGTCACCTCGAGACCGAGATCGGACAGCTCGTAGGCACATGCCAGTCCGATGACGCCCGCGCCGATGACCACGATCGTCATCGGGCGGCTCCCGCCAGCTCGCCAGTCACGTAGTACTCCCTTCACATCGGCGCCCGTCGCTCGCGCGGATCAGGCGGCACGTCCTGCACTCCCTAGCGGGCCGGGACATCCGGGGTTCCCCGTCGGCAGTGCTCCGGTCACCGAAACCGAGTCCAAAACACCGCACCTCGGTGCACCCGAATCCCAGGTCCACCCGGCGCTTGCGGGTGCCCCCGAACTCTGGTCACCCGAACTGTCGTTCGGTGCACCCGCACGCCCGTCACCCGATGCGCGGTCCGGACGACCGGGCGCCGGGTGCCATCGACCCGGACTGCCTGTGCTCGGTTCGCCGGTGCCTCGGCCGCCCGAGTCACGGTCGGTTTGCCGGAACGTCGGCAGCCCGGGCCGTGGTCGGGATCCGCCGACCGCGTCCCGAACCGTGGCCCGATCACCCGAACCGGGGTTCGTCACACGGACGACGGTAAATGTGATCACACATCACAGTCAACCCGATGTGATAACAGATCTCGCGCGGTAGGATCGTCTTGTGGCTTACCTACGCGATCCCGGACAGGCGGACCCGGCGGCACCCGTCGTCGCCGCTCCCCTTGCCGATCAGGTTTTCGCGCTGCTCCGCGGATGGATCATCAACGGAGAACTGCTTCCGGGCGACCGACTGCGCATCCGCGATCTGGCCGACCGCGTCGGCACAAGCGTGATGCCGGTGCGCGAGGCGGTACGCAGACTGGTGGAATCCGGCCTCGCCGTGCACGAGCCCTACAAAGGCGCCACCGTGCGCGAACTCGACGTCACCGAGCTCGAACACGCCTACGACGTGCGCATCCTGCTGGAAGGCGAATGCGCTCGGCTCGGCACACGGGCGGCGCCGCTCGTGGTGGCCGACCGTATGCAGGAACACTGGGAGCTGCTCGAGCAGGCTGCCCGGAACGATGACGTCACCGAGGCCCTGCACCAGGACGAACTCCTGCTCGGCGCGCTGTACGAAGCCTCGGGCAATACTGTCCTCGTCGACCTCATCCGGGGCCTGTGGGACAGGTGTCGCCCGTACAAGGTCGTCTGGGCGAGCAAGGCCAGCGAGAAGGGCAACGTCAGCCTGTGGCACTACAAGCCGGACCTCATCGAAGCAGTACGGAATCGGGACAGCGACGCTGCCGCTGACATCGTGCGGACTTCGTACCAGAAGGCCAAGACCGCCATCCGCGAGGCATTGGCGCGCACCAAGTCCAGCGTCGGCCGCGTGTGATCGCCCACCGCCACGCGACGTCGAAGGGTGTGATCACGATCGGTCACTGTCGTCGCGGCTCCCAGATCGGCACCGACCGCCGGACGATCGCATCGCTATTCCGTCCAGAATGACCTCGGCGCCCAGCCTGAACTGCTCGTCGAAATCGTCGAGTTCGACCGGAGCATGCTGGGCGAGCAGCGGAGCGTGAGCCGCAAGATGTTCCGCGACCGCCGAACGGATCTGCTTGTCACCTTCGGGTGTGCGCACCGTGGCCCACCAGGAGCTTTCCGCCGCCGCGAACCCGATCGCGTAGTTGGTGAGTGCGCCGACCGCCGCGACCAGAGTGGCGCCCGTCAGCCCCGCTTCGATCAACGAGGCGTGAAACCGCTCCGAACGACGCAGCGCGTTCGGGCCGATGAGCGGCCGCGTCGACATCAGCGTGGGCATCCAGCGGTGCCTGAGCATGACCTCGCGCATCCGGCACAGCTGTTCCAGCACAGCGTCCCGCCACGGCATACCGTCCGCGGCCGGCTCGATCTCCCCGATCACCGCGTCGAGGGCAAAGTCCAAGACGTCCTCCCGACCCGACACGTACTCGTACACCGACATCGGCGCCACGCCGAGCCGCCGGGCCAACGCACGCATCGAGAAGCCGTCCAGCCCGCTCACGTCGAGCAGGCCGACGGCGGCTTGCACGATGCGTTTCCGGGAGAGCCGGGGCCGGTGAGCGGGTTCCGTTCGGAACCAAACCGAGTCCATGGTTCCACCGTACACCGTACGGAATTCCGTACGACTACTTTCCAGGTGCATGAGCGACGATCAGGACTGGCAGCGCCGCTACTGCTTCCTCGCGTTACGACTGAATCGCCTGCTGCATGGCAGCGCCCTGCTCTACTACGGTCCGGCAGAGTGGCAATCACAGGTGGCGGCAGAAGAGCCCACTGCGGCGGAATTGCTGATCGACGAGGCAGACGAGCTCTTGGCTGACGCAGACTCGCCGCACCTCGTCGCCCATCTCGACGCAATGAAGGCAGTCGCGCGATTCACGACCGGGCAGCCGATGCCCTTCGGCGACCTGGTGGACGCGATCGTCGGCCTGCCGGCGGAGTGGATTCCCGAGACCATCTTCGAACACGCCCACGAACTGCTCGACCGAGCGCTGCCGCCCCGGCACGGGTCCCTGGCGGAGCGCTACCAGGCGTGGCAGCGGCACTACTCGGTCACCGATCTTCGGTTGATGGAACGTCTCGTCCTCAAGACAGATCACGAGTGCCGAGTGCGTACTCGCCGAATCCTCGGCATCGAGCCCGACGACGCCGTCGACTGTCAGGTCGTGCCTGACGCTCATTTCCACTTCGCCGGCCTGTACCGGCCGACCGCGCCGTCGACGATCTTCGTCAACGCCGGCAGACCCTTCAACGTCGCCGATCTGATCTACAACGTGGCCCACGAAAGCCACCCGGGCCACATCGCCGAGACACGCACCAAGATCCGTCGAGCCACCCGCCTCGACCAGCGAATTCGTTTCCTCTTCTCACCGTCTCTCGCGCTCGGCGAAGGCATCGGGCTGGCCGCCGAGTCCGTCATCTTCCCCGGCACCGAAGCGACGGAATGGCTTCGCCACACAGTGCTTCCGGACACCGGGATCGAGTACGACGGAAGCGATGTCGCCGACATCCACCTGGCCAAGAACATGCTGTGGGGTGTGTGGGCCAACACTGCCCTGATGGCCGCCGAGGGCCGGGCGAACGACGACATCGCCGACTATTTGGCGCAGTGGGCGCTCTACGACGACGACGAGATCACCGCCGTGGTTCCCGCCATGAAACCCTCACCGATGTCCGCCTACTACCTGAGCTACTTCCACACCTGGAACCTGGTGCGGCATCTTGCGGCCGACGCCGGAGCCATGTTCAAGCTCCTGACCGAGCACTGGCTTCCTCGGGACGTCACGCGCCTGGTGCGGTGACCCGGGCGAGGACAAGCTTGGCCGCGACCAGGAGCATCGTGGCGGCGACGACGATCTCGAGTAGCTGCCATGCGCGCGGGCGGGCCAGTAGCGGTGCGAGCTTGCGTGCCCCGAACCCGAGGCTGGTGAACCACACGACGCTGGCCGTTGCCGCGCCCGCGGCGAACAACCACCGACCGTCGAGCGCACCGTGGGCAGCGTCGTACGTGGCAGCGATCGAGCCGATCAGCAGCACGGTGTCCAAGTAAACGTGCGGATTGAGCCAGGTCAACGCAACGGTCCGGGCGATGACGCGGCCACGGGACTCCCCCACCGGCCTCCCGTCGGTGGCGATCAACGCGCCCGGAGAGAACGCCCGGCGGAGCGAACTCGCCGCGTACCACAACAGGAACGCGACGCCGAACCAGGTGACGGCGTCGATGAGCCAGTGAGCGTGGGCGACGGCTGTCCCGACACCGGCGACACCGGCAGTGATCAGAACGATGTCGGACACCACGCACACGGCGATCACTGCGGCGGTGTGGCTTCGCGTCATCCCCTGGCGCAGCACGTACGCGTTCTGAGCTCCGATGGCGACGATCAGGGATCCCCCGGTCAGGAACCCGGCACCGAAAGGAACGAGCACGCATTCCACGCTAAGGCGCGATCGGGAACAGTTCAGCGAAAGATTCTTCAGTATTTGAAGCTGTGCTTCACTGAGCTCGTGCGCTTCCACCCCGCCCAGCTCGAAACGCTGCTCGCGATCGCCGAGGACGGATCGTTCGAGGCCGCAGCCCGCAGGCTGCACCTCACCCCCAGCGCGGTCAGCCAGCGCATCCGCGCGCTGGAATCAGCCGCAGGCCAGGTGCTTGTCCGGAGGACGACTCCCGCCGAGATCACCGACGCCGGCGCGCCACTTCTCCGGCTCGCCCAGCAGCTGCGGATGCTGACGGCCGAGGCCGGTGCGGAACTGGGGCACGACGACGTCGTGGAGCTGCGGGTGGCAGTCAACGCCGACTCACTGGCGACGTGGTTCCGGCCGGTGCTGTCCGCCATCGGCCGGCTCCGCAACACTGCACTCCAGCTCGCCGTCGAGGACGAGGGGCATTCCCACGAGCTGCTTCGCCGAGGCGAAGTCCTCGCCGCGGTCACCAAGGAGCCAAGGCCGGTGCAGGGATGCAACGTCGAATTTCTCGGCTCGCTGCGCTACCGGGCTGCAGCATCCCCGGAACTGCTCGCCGAGCATCAGCACGGTGCGGACGTGGACTGGTCCGCCATGCCGATGCTCGTGTTCAACGAGAAAGACCGGCTCCAGGACACCGTCCTCGCCGCCCACCAAGCGTCACGGCCCCGCGTGATCCATCGGGTTCCCAGCTCGGCCGACTTCTTCGAGGCCGTCCGTGCCGGCCTCGGCTGGGGCCTGATTCCTGTCCCCCAGCTCGTCCCCGCTTTGCAGCACGGCGATCTGGTGTGCATTCCTGGCACCGGGCCGGTCGACGTCGATCTGTTCTGGCAGCGGTGGCGTCTGCGCAGCCCGGCACTCGACACGCTGACCGACATGGTCAAGGCGGCCGCTCGATCCGAGATGCACCGGCAGGAAGACAGCGCTTGAACGCCACCCCCTGCTGCCACAAGTGGCCACTTGGGCCGGCCGGAGGGCTCCCCCGTGACCAAGGCTCTGTCCGGTGTGACTGCCCAGTCACCGTCTCCCTTCTGCCGTGAGCGAGACGACCTCGACGCTGTTCTCGCTTGCCCGACATGACCGAGATCAATCTGCGTATCGTCTCGGTCGTGTTCGCACGCCCGGGTGTGCCTGCGGCTCTTGCAGCCTCCGGAGAGCACGAAACCCCCGAACCTACGACCCGTAGATCCAGGGGTTCCGATGTCCTGAGGCGTCTCGATGGTCGGGCTGACAGGATTTGAACCTGCGACCCCTTGACCCCCAGTCAAGTGCGCTAACCAAGCTGCGCCACAGCCCGCCGCACCCCGCGTCCTGGAGTGCGCGCTCCACGATAGCGCACCGGCCGTCGTCGCCGCTGACGCGGGCATCCCTGCGTCGCGCGTCCGCAGCGGCAGCGGAAACGGTCAGCGCGCCGAAGCCGGAACGGACTCGGCCCTTGCCACTTCCTTCGCCGGCGTGGACTCGATGTCCAACGTGGTGCGCAGCCTGATCGGCTTGAGCAGCAGCGCGGCGATCACGCCGACCACCGCGACCGCGGCCGAGATGAGGAAGATGTGCGCGGTCGCGTCCCCGTAGACCGACTGCACCACCTCGCGAACCTGCGGCGGCAACGCCTCGAGGTTCAGCGCGCTGGGCCCGCCCGAACCGCCGAGCGACGCACCGGTCCCGCCGAAGGCCGCGGACAGATCGGCAGTGACCCGGTTGGCCAGCACCGCACCGAGCACCGACACGCCGACGGTGCCGCCGAGCGACCGGAAGAACGTGATGGCGCCGGTGGCCGCACCCACGTCGGACAGCGGAACCGCGTTCTGCACCGCCAGCACCAGGTTCTGCATCGTCATGCCGACGCCGATGCCGACGACGACCATGGCACCGCCGACCTCCCACAGCGGGGTGGCGTGGTCCATCAGGCCGAGCCCCACGAACCCCAGCACCAGGATCGCCGTCCCGGCGATCACGTACGGCTTGATCTTGCCCGTCCGGCTGATCAACCGGCCCGACACGGTGGACGACACCAGCATCCCGGCCATCATCGGGATCGTGAGCAGCCCGGCCTCGGTGGGCGAATAGCCGCGGCCCACCTGGAAGTACTGCCCGAGGAACACCGCGCCGCCGAACATCGCCATGCCCACCGCCATGCTGGCCAGGATGGCCAGTGCGGGCGTCCGTCTGGTCACGATGCGCAGCGGCACGACCGGCTCGGCCACCCGCGCCTCGACCAACACGGCCACCACCAGCAGCGCCACTGCCCCACCTGCCATGGCCGCGGTCTGCCACGACAGCCAGGCGAACGAGTTGCCGACGAAGGACACCCAGATCAGCAGCAGGCTGACACCGGCGGCGATGAGCGACGCCCCCAGGTAGTCGACCGTGGTGTCCGGGCGCCGCACGGTGGGCAGCTGCAGCGTCTTCTGCAGAACGACGAATGCGATCACGGCGATGGGCACGCCGACGAAGAAGCACCACCGCCAGCCGAGCCACGACACGTCCACGATCAGCCCGCCGAGCAGTGGCCCACCGACCGTCGCCAGCGCCATCACGGCGCCCAGGTAGCCGTTGTACTTGCCGCGTTCCCGGGGCGGGATGATCGCCGCGATCACCACCTGGACCAGCGACTGCAACGCGCCGACGCCGAGACCCTGGAACGCGCGGGCCGCGATCAGCTGGCCGACGTTCTGGGACAGCCCGGCGAACAGTGAGCCGAGCACGAAGATGGCGATGCCGATCTGCAGCAGCAGCTTCTTGCTGAACAGGTCGGCCAGCTTGCCCCAGATCGGCGTGCTCGCGGTCATCGCCAGCAGCGTCGCGGTGACCACCCAGGTGTACTGGGTCTGCGAGCCGTTGAGCGAGCCGATGATGCGCGGCAGGGCGATGGACACCACCGTCGAGCTGATCATCGCGACGAACAGGACAAGCAGCAGCCCGCTCAACGACTCGAGCACCTGCCGTCGCCCCATCACCTCTGGTGTGTCCAAATCCGGCTCCTTCCCATCGACGCGGCTGTTCCCCCGTGATGCACAACGCCGCCGGGCGGGCGAACGTTTCCCACTGAGCAAACTTTCGCAGAGTGAAATAAGCCATATCGAATAAGGTGCTCTCATGGCGACCGCAGAGTCCCTCCGCGATCGGAAGAAGGCGGCGACCCGGCAGGCGTTGCACGAGGTCGCATTGCAGCTCGCGCTTCGCGAGGGGCTGGACAACGTCACCGTGGAGCAGATCGCCGACGAGGTCGGTGTCTCCCGGCGCACGTTCTCCAACTACTTCGCCAACAAGGAAGAGGCCATCCTGCACGCGGAGCGGGAACGCACCAGGAAACTGCTCGACCTACTGCGCGGCCGGCCTCCGGGGGAGAAGGCGTGGCTCGCCCTTCGGCGCAGCGCGCTCCAGCTCTACGGTGAGAAGAGCACACCCGATCTTGCCCGCATCGAGCAGTTCCGGCTGCTCATGCGGCATCCGTCCCTGATGGCCAGGCAGGCAGCCGACCACTTCGCACTCGCCCGGGAGATCGCCGCCGTCCTCCAGGAGCGCGAGCCCGGCATGACCCACGAAGTCGCCAGGCTCACCGCCACGACGTTCATGACGGTGCTGCGCACCGCCGGGACGCTGTGGTTCGAGCAGGGCGGCAAGGAACCCCTGGTCGACGTGATCAATCGGGCACTTGATCGCGTGCACATCGCTTGAGCATTCGTTGCACCCGGTACTGCCGACATCACACGGAACGGCTCTCCTGCGGGAGCCGCGCGCGACCCGGGCAGAGCGGCTATACGTCGATGATGGCCGCCGCGCACCACCGACCGTCGCGATGGTCCATGCTCAGCCCGGACAGTGCCACGGCCTTGGGCACCGCGCCGATGATCTCCACGCCCTCCAGATCCGCGACCGGCATGACCACTCGCAGCATCCGTGACCCGATGTCCACCGTCAGGCCGGCCGCGACGGCGTTCTCCGTGTCCAGCACGTAGATCACCTGGTCGAGCACAGCGACCAGGCGGTCGTCGTCGGTGTCCGCGGCAAGCTCTGCGGACACCGATCGTTCCGGCTGCGCGCGGATGTCGGCGAAGCTGCCGACCATCGCGGCCACCGCCTCGGCGAGGCACGCCTCACGCGTCGGCGCCCACGCTTCGATCCGGATGTCCGCGGTGTGCGGCACGATGCGGTGTCCGCGCTCGCTCGTCATCCCTTGACCACACCCAGCGGGACCAGCTTCGCGACGATCCGGCACAGGCCGGCTCGTTCGGCGACCGACACCACCTCGGACACGTCCTTGTACGCTTCCGGCGCCTCCTCCGCCAGACCACGGCGAGAGGCACCACGCACCGCGATCCCGTGCCGCCGCTCGAGCTGATCGAGCATCTTCGTGACGTCGACCGACTTCACCGCCTGGGTGCGGCTGAGCACCCTCCCAGCGCCGTGACACGTCGAATGGAACGCCCCGCCGTCGGGCACACCGGCCAGCACGTACGAGCCGGTGCCCATCGAGCCCGGGATCAGCACCGGCTGGCCCACTTCGCTCAGATCCGGCGGCAAGTCCGGATGCCGCGGCGGCAATGCGCGGGTGGCACCTTTGCGGTGCACGCACAGCTCCCGCCGCTCGCCGCCGACCTGGTGCCATTCCAGCTTGGCCAGGTTGTGCGAGATGTCGTAGATCAACGCCAGGCCGCGTCCGGTGATGGTGCGGAACACCTCGGCCGCGGCCAGCCCCAGCAGGTGCCGGTTCGCCCTGGCGTAGTTCGCCGCGGCCGCCATCGCCCCGAGGTAGGCACGGCCTTCCGCGGACTCGACCGGCACGCAGGCCAGCTGCCGATCCGGCACCCGGATGCCGTGCTTGGGCATCGCCCGTTCCATGCCACGCACGTGGTCGGTGCAGACCTGGTGGCCGAGTCCGCGCGAGCCGCAGTGGATCATCACGCACACCTGGCCCTCGCGCAGCCCGAAAGCGGCCGCGATCTTCTCGTCGTGGACCTGCTCGACCGCCTGCACCTCGAGGAAGTGATTCCCCGAGCCGAGGCTGCCCAGCTGGGCCAGCCCACGCTCGACCGCGCGGTCGCTGACCTGGCCCGGATCGGCGTCGGAGACCGCCCCGAACTCCTCGCATCGATCCAGATCCCGCTGACTGCCCTTGCCCTGCTCCACCACGTACCGCGCGCCGCCGGTGAGCACCCGCTCCAGTTCGCGACGGCTCTTCATGGGCCAGATCGCGCCTTTGCCGGCCCCGCGCGGCGTCTTCCTGGCCAGTGCGTCCATCAGCTTGTCGCGGACCTCCGCGAACTCCGCACGGCTGAGGTCTGCACCGAGCAGTCGGACACCGCACGAGATGTCGAAGCCGACACCGCCGGGCGAGACCACTCCCCCGGCACGGACGTCCGTAGCCGCCACACCACCGATCGGGAAGCCATATCCCCAATGGATGTCCGGCATGGCATAGGAGGCGCCGACGATCCCCGGCAGCGTCGCGACGTTGGCCACCTGCTGCAGCGACTGATCCCCGGCAGCCTCGGGCAGCAGCCGCTTCGACGCGAAGACCACGCCCGGCACGCGCATGTCGCCGGACGGGTCGATCCGGAACCGGTAAGGCGTCTCCTCGATCAGCTTCATCCTGGACACTCCGTCGTGACGCAAACCCCGAGAACCGAGCGCTCGACGAGTCCACTCATCCGTTGCGGACGGTTCAGCCTCACGGTAACCGCTGTGCTCGCACACGCCCGCCAGGTGCTGGCAAGCGAACCGAAGGTCGTTGTCACTCACCGTTTCGTCAGCTCGTCCAGGCGGGCCCAGTCGATCTGGCCGCCACCGAATCTGGCGGCGCGCAAGTCACCGGAGCGGGCATGCCCTTCGAACCGCTCCACCCTGGACAGCCGACCGCAGATCTCGCCAAGCTGGGCCGAACTCATCTTGTCCCGCACTTCTTGATACGTCACAGTCTTCAGGAACTTCCCCACCCACAGGCCGCCGGTGTAGCGGGCAGCGCCCCGGGTCGGCAGGACGTGGTTGGTGCCGATCACCTTGTCGCCGTACGGCACACAGGTGCGGTCACCGAGAAAGAGGGCCCCGTAGTCGCGCATCGCAACGTCAACGCGACTTCCGCCAGCTCCCCCACTTCGGAGATACCTTTGAGCAGCTCGGTCGTCGCCGGATCGTCGAACGCGTACGGCAGCGAATCGGTGATCATCAGGCCGAGCGCGCCGACCTGCCCGGTACGCAAACTCCGTCCCGCCGGGTTCGGCCCCGCGTAGCCGAGCTTCTCGGCCACTGCGAGGATGTGCGCGCGTCGGGCCTCCGAGAGTTTGTGCGGCCGGTTGTACGCGTACGACACCGCGGCCTGCGACACCCCCGCCGCTTTCGCGACGTCATGCATCGTGGGCATCGTCGCGGCGATCCTTTCGGCTCATCGACATGCCTGCGCGGTGTCCGGCTGGCCTCCGCCTGGACGATTTCGGTGCACGCGTGGTCGTGCGCTGCAGCCAGAAATCCGTCACAGCGCCATACTACCGGCGTCATTCCAGCCCCTGCTGGGCAGTTTCGAATGCCCGACCTCAGGTCGCGGACAACCATTGCGAAATCCCGCGAGCAGAATTGTCGCGATGCGCTCGAACTTCCTGGCAGCACTCGACCGTTGGACCCGAGTGCCCTACTTGACCTGCGCAGACAGCATGCTGACGGAAAGCAAGTGACATACTGAGATGAACGCACCCTGGCTGGCCGAAGCCGCACCGGCGCAACGAAACCGCCGGACGTCGATGAACCATTTGACGGACATGAACCGATGGTTCGCCGTCGCAGGCATTACCGCACCGGAGACCTAGCCACCGCCGAACCCGGTTGCGGCCGAACAGGAACGCAAAAACCCCGAACCTACGGCGGTAGGTTCGGGGCCTGATGCCTCGGGCATCTCCGCGGTCGGGCTGACAGGATTTGAACCTGCGACCCCTTGACCCCCAGTCAAGTGCGCTAACCAAGCTGCGCCACAGCCCGTCCACTGCACAGCCTAGCGCGGACCCACAACGGCCGGAGTGGCGGCCCCGGCATCGTGCGGCGAGCGCCGGACAGCGCGGCACGTTGCGCGACGATCACCGGCACGTCTCGGCTCGCCTTCGAAACCCGCCACGGTCACCCACTCGGCTAACGACGGAACTGTGCCGAGCGACACAACGTCACACAGGCAAGTCACACAGGCAAGTCACGCGGGCGCTGACCAATGGGGATCGTGGAGGTGCGGCGATGACCGGGGGCGGTGCGGAACCGGGCGAACAACTGAATCACCGGGAACGGGCGACACTGCGGGCGGTGGCCCGTGGCGGTGCCGAGATCACCCTGAGCGCGGAGCCGGACCTGTTCATCGACGGGCTCGCCTGCTGCGACCAGATCACCGTGCGCCGGCTGGCCCACCGCGGGCTGATCGCCCCGGGCAGGCCGGGCGCCGCGGGCGAACGCGTCCCCGCCGAGATCACCCCCGCGGGCCGGGCGGCGCTCGGCCCTATACCGCATTCGGGCCGCGCGGCGTGACCTCTTTGTGTCGTCGGCCACATTGCGCCAGTGTGATTTAGCTATCACGAGGTTTAATAGTGACCAACGTCCCGGCGACAGGCCGGGAAGCAGGAAGGGAGCGCGACCGTGTCTGGGCCGGTCGTCGAGTTGAACCATCGAGAGCGGGCCACCCTGCGCGCGGTGGCCCAAAACACGGCCGAACTCACCTGCAGCCGCGTACCGGACCTCTTCATCGACGGCCTGGCGTTCTGCGACCAGGCCACCGCCCGTGAACTGGTCCGTCGCGGCTTGATCGCCGCGGTGCGGAAGGGACGCGCCGGCGAGCGCGTACCCGCCGTACTGACCGAAGCGGGCAAGGCAGCGCTCAACCTCGAGTCCGTCGCCTGACTTACCCCGCTCGGCGAGACGTGCCGCTTCGTCGGGGCGTCTGGCCAGCCGGCGATGCCCCGACGAAGCCGGCAAGTTCTCACCGCCGCTTGGCTGACTTGCGCGCCTTCTTCTCACGCACCCGGATGTTGAAGCGGATCGGGCTGCCGGTGAACCCGAACTGCTCACGCAGCTTCCGTTCCAGGAAACGCCGGTAGCCCGCTTCCAGAAACCCGGTGGTGAACAGCACGACCGTGGGCGGGCGCGTGGCCGCCTGAGTGGCGAAGAGGATCTTGGTCTGTTTGCCGCCCCGGACCGGTGGCGGCGTGGCGGCGACGATGTCGGACAGCCACGCGTTCAGCTGCCCGGTCGGTATCCGCTGATCCCACGACGCCAGCGCCCTGCGCATGGCCGGGGCGAGCTTGTGCACCGCGCGCCCGGTCAACGCCGAGATGTTCACCCGCTCCGCCCACGGGATCCGGACCAGGCCACGATCCAGCTCCTTCTCCAGCTGGTACCGCCGTTCCTCGTCGACCAGGTCCCACTTGTTCAGCGCCAGCACGCAGGCACGCCCTGATTCGACCACCATGGTGAGCACCCGCAGGTCCTGCTCGGCGATCGGCTCGCTCGCGTCCAGCAGCACCACGGCCACTTCCGCCGCGTCGATCGCGGCCTTGGTGCGCAGCGACGCGTAGTACTCGGTCCCCCGGGCCGTCTTCACCCGCTTGCGCAGGCCCGCGGTGTCCACGAACCGCCACTTCTCGCCGTCCAGTTCGACGAGCGAATCCACCGGGTCGACCGTGGTACCCGCGACCTCGTGCACCACGCTGCGGTCTTCCCCGGTCAGCTTGTTGAGCAGGCTCGACTTCCCCACGTTCGGTTTGCCGACCAGAGCGACCCGGCGCGGACCGCCGGTGATCACACGCTCGGGCGGCGCATCGGGCAGTGCCGCCACCACCGCGTCCAGCAGATCACCGGAGTTGCGGCCGTGCAGCGCGCTGACCGGATACGGCTCGCCCAGCCCCAGATTCCACAGCGCCGCCACCTCCGGCAGCAGGCGCTCGTCGTCCACCTTGTTCGCCGCCAGCACCACCGGACGTTTCGACCGTCGCAGCGTCTTCGCCACCGCTTCGTCGGTCGCCGTGGCCCCCACCGTGGCGTCGACCACCAGCACGACCACGTCGGCCGTCGTCATCGCCAGCTCGGCCTGCGCGGTCACCGCCGCTTGCAGCCCCTTGGCCTTCGGCTCCCAGCCACCGGTGTCCACCAGGGTGAACCGGCGTCCCGCCCACGACGCGTCGTAGGCGACCCTGTCCCTGGTGACCCCCGGGGTGTCCTGCACGACCGCTTCCCGCCTGCCGAGGATGCGATTCACCAGCGTCGACTTGCCCACGTTCGGCCTGCCCACCACGGCGACCACCGGCTGGGCCTGCACGACCTGCTGGTCTGCCCCGTCCGAGGCCTCGCCCGCGGCGTCGGCCTCGGCGAAGTCCGATTCCGACTCCCAGGTACCGCCGTCGTCACCGAGCACGTCCGGCAGCTCGCCGACGGCGTAGGTCTCGGTCTCCTCGCTCATCGCGCCTCACTCCTGCCCGGGGCGGCACCGCCTGCCCCGGCACGCCATTCGTCCAGCTCGGCCACGGTCGCCGCGAGCCGGGTTCGCACGGTCTCGGTTCCGCTCCGCAATCCGTCCCGCCCGCGCGGGACGTCGAGCGTGAACGGTTCACCGAACAGCAGGTCCACGGTCGGCCGGAAGCGTCGCCGCCCTCCCGGCGGCCGCGCCGTCCCGCGGGCGGCCACCGGCACCACGCGTGCCCCCGAGGCGCGCACCAGCCAGGCCGCACCGTGTTCAGCCTTCTCGACATTACCGGAACCGCGCGTACCCTCGGGAAACACCGCGACCAAGCCGCCGGAGCGGAGCAGCCGGACGGCGTCCAGCAGCGGCGTGCGATCCGGCTCGCCCCGGCGCACCGGAAGCTGGCCGAGCTTGCGCAGCAGCACGCCGGTGACCCCGCCCAGGGTGTCGAACAGTTCCTGCTTGACCAGGAACACCGGGCGCCGCGGCACGAACCCGAAAATGAGCTGCGGCTCGATCAGCGACATGTGGTTGGCCACCAGCAGCACCGGCCCGCTCGGCGGCACCCGGTCCGCGTGGTGCACCCGGATGCGATACGCCGGACGGTACAGATGCCGGGCGATCACCCTGGCCACGTCGTGCAGCAGCGGGCTGGCCCCGGCCGGTAATCCGGTGTCGCTCACCGTGGCGCCCCGGTGTGCAGCAGGTCGCGCTGCGCCACCAGTTCCAGCAGCGCGGTGACCACTTGCTCGATGTCGAGCTCGCTGGTGTCCAGGTGCACCGCATCGTCGGCCGGGCGCATCGGGTTGGTCGCCCGGGTGGCGTCCAGCCGGTCTCGGCGTTCGACCGCGGCCAGCACGGACTCCTGCTCCACCCGGCGGCCCGCGGCGCTGTCCTGGGCGGCCCGCCGCGCGGCACGCACCTGCGGGTCAGCCGTCAGGAACACCTTCAGCCCGGCGTCCGGCGCCACGACGGTGCCGATGTCCCGGCCTTCCACCACCATGCCGCCCGCCGCCTTCAGCCCCTCGGCGACCAGCGCACGCTGCATGGCGACCAAGTGCTCCCGCACGGCCGGCACCGCGGCGACCGCGGACACCGCGGACGTGACCTGCTCGCCACGGATCTCCGCGCTGACGTCCTCCTCCCCCAGCTTGACGAACGGCGCGCCCGGATCGGTGCCGACGACGACCTCGGCCTGCTCGGCCACCTTGGCCACCGCATCCGCGTCGCCCACGTCCGTCCCGGAGCGCAGCACGGCGAGCGTGACGGCCCGGTACATCGCACCGGTGTCCAGGTATCCGGCGCCGAGTCGCTGCGCCAGCCGCCTGGCCACCGTGGTCTTCCCGGTGCCGGACGGGCCGTCCAACGCGACCACGCCGCGCAGCACTGCAGTCACGGCCACTCCCTCACTCCTCGGCTGAACACCCGGTCGCTCATTCTGCCTGCTGCTGAGCTTGTCACGCGGCTGGGATACGTTAGGCGCGTGAACGTAGAAGTAACCCCGCTTCCCGGCATCGGTGTGCGCAAGGACTTCGCGATCCGGGCAGGCAAACGCATCGGCGTGATCAACCATCGGGACGGCGACGTCGAGTTGATCGTGTCCCGCACCGACGACCCGGATGCGTGCATCGCCTCGGTGCCGCTGACCACCGACGAGGCGGCGACGCTCGGCAACCTGCTCGGCGCCCCGCAGCTGGTGGCACAGCTCACCGAGGAGCATCGCGACGTTCCCGGCATCATGACCAAGCAGCTGCCGATTCCGGAGGGTTCACCCTTCGACGGACGCACACTGGGGGACACCGAAATGCGAACGCGAACCAAAGTGTCGATCGTCGCCGTCATGCGCGCCGGGCAGGTCCTGCCGTCACCCGGTCCCGAGCTCACCTTCACCGCAGGTGACCTGCTGGTCTGCGTGGGCACCGCCGAGGGCCTGGCCGCCGCTGCGAAGCTGTTGCAGAAGGGCTGATCCGTGGCGAGCACCGCACTTGAGTTGATCCAGCTCGGTGCCGTCTTCTTCGGATTGGGATTGCTGGGGAGGCTGGCGCAGCGCATCGGGATGTCGCCCATCCCGCTCTACCTGGTCGGTGGCCTGTTCTTCGGGCACGGCGGCGTCGTCGAACTGCACATCGATTCGTTCGCCGAACTCGCGGCGGAGATCGGCGTCGTCCTGCTGCTGCTCATGCTCGGCCTGGAGTACACCGCGGCCGAACTGGTCACCGGCCTGAAGCGGTCGTGGGTGGCAGGCTCGATCGATCTGGTGCTCAACGCATTGCCCGGCGCCCTGGTCGCGCTCATGCTGGGCTGGGGCCCGGTCGGCGCGCTGGTCATGGCGGGCGTCACCTACATCTCCTCGTCGGGCATCATCGCCAAGATCCTCAGCGACCTGGGCCGCATGGGTAACCGGGAAACACCGGTGGTGCTGGCCATCCTGGTGCTCGAGGACCTGGTCATGGCCCTGTACCTGCCGATCCTCACCGCCGTGCTCGGCGGCGTCAGCCTGATCGCCGGGCTGACCACCGTCGGCATTTCGCTGCTGGTGGTCTCCGCGGTGCTGCTGGTGGCGGTGAAGTTCGGCCGCGTCGTCTCGGCCGTGCTCTACTCCGAGGACCGCGAGATCTTCCTGCTCAAGCTGCTGGGGTCGGCGCTGCTGGTCGCCGGTATCGCGGCCGCGCTGCAGGTGTCCGCCGCGGTCGGCGCCTTCCTGTTGGGCATCGCGGTCGCAGGCCCGGCCGCGCACAGCGCCACGCGCATCCTCGAGCCGCTGCGCGACCTGTTCGCGGCGCTCTTCTTCGTCGCGTTCGGGCTGAACACCGACCCGGCCGACATCCCGCCGGTGCTGGTCTACGGGCTCATCCTGGCGGTGGTGACCACGGGCACCAAGGTGGCGACCGGGTGGTTCGCCGGCGCCAGGAGCGGCATCGGACGCAAAGGCCGGATCCGTGCCGGGGCCGCACTCGTCGCTCGTGGTGAGTTCTCCATCGTCATCGGGGGCCTGGCGGTCTCCTCCGGCGCGGCGCCTCCGCAGCTGGCCGCGCTGGCCACGACCTACGTGCTGTTGATGGCGATCCTGGGACCGATCATGGCGCGGGTCGCCGAGCCGGTGGCGGACCGGGTAACGCGGGTGAAGACCGCCCCGTCGGCGGCATAGCGCACCGCCTGCCGCACCGCCCGGTTCCGGACGCAGTCGCCCGGTTACGCACGCAGTCCGACGCGCCGTTCGGCGGGCGGGCCGTCACTGCTCCAGCACGGTGTGCAGGGAGGAGATCTCCTGCGGAGTCAGCTCGCGCATCGTGCCCGGCTTGAGGTCACCGAGCCGGATGTCGGCGATGGCGGTGCGCACCAGCCTGCGCACCGGGTGCCCGACCGCGGCGAACATCCGGCGGACGATCCGGTTGCGGCCCTCGTGCAGCACGACCTCCACGAGGGTCCGCCCGGGCAGCTTCTGGATCTCCTTGTAGCCGTCGACGGCGACCGGGCCGTCGTCCAGCTCGATCCCGGCGCGCAACCTCTTGCCGAGGCTGCGCGGCACCGCGCCGTCGACCTCCGCCAGGTAGGTCTTGAGCACGTGGAACGACGGGTGCATCAGCCGGTGCGCCAGCTCGCCGTCGTTGGTCAGCAGCAGCAGGCCCTCGGTGTCGGCGTCCAGCCTGCCGACATGGAACAGCCGCTCGGGCCGGTCCCGCACGAAGTCACCGACGCACTTCCTGCCGCGCTGGTCCCGCATGGTGGTGTGCACGCCCACCGGCTTGTTCAACGCCAGGTAGACCATGCCCGAGCGCACTTCGATGCGCCGCCCGTCGACCTTGATCACCGCCCGTTCCGGATCTACACGGCGGCCTTGCTCGCGCACGACCTCGCCGTCCACGCTGACCCGGCCCTGCGCGATGAGTTCCTCGGCTCCCCGGCGGGAAGCGACTCCGGCGCGTGCGAGCACCTTCTGCAAGCGGACACCCTCGACGTTCTGCTTGTCGGACATGCTCGCTCTCAGTGACCTCTGCGCTTCGGTGACTCGACGTCCCCGGCTCGGCACCCCCGCGCGCGGCGACGGCTCGAGCCAGGACTTGCTGGGACCGTCTCCGACGTTACAGCCGGTCCAGATCGTCGATGGAATCGACCTCGGGCAGCAGTGGCGCGATCGGCGGCAGGTCGTCGAGCGAACTCAACCCGAGGCGTTCCAGGAACAGCTCCGTGGTCTCGTACAGCGTCCCACCGGTCTCCGGGTCGGTACCTGCTTCCGCGATCAGGCCGCGGGCGAGCAGCGTCCGGATCACCCCGTCGACGTTCACGCCGCGCACCGCAGCGACCCGTGCCCTGGTCACCGGCTGCCGGTAGGCGATGACGGCCAGCGTCTCCAAAGCCGCCCGGGTGAGTTTCGACCGCTGCCCGTCCAGCAGCAGCTTCTCCACGTACGGCGCGTAGATGTCCCGGGTGTACATGCGCCAGCCCTCGCCGACCCGGCGGAGATCGATGCCGCTGCGGCGGTCCTGCAGGTCGTTGGCCATGGTGCGCAGCGCTTCGGTCACCCGGTCCACCGGCTGCTCCACCGCGGCCGCGAGCGTCTGCTCGCTGACCGGTGCGTCCACCACCAGCAGCAGGGCCTCCAGGGCGGCCATCAACGCCTCGTCGGAACTCAGGTCCGGCAGCGCGTCCTTGTTCGCCATCGCCACCGGATCGGGCTGTTCGCCGCCGGTACCTGCGGACTCGGAATCCGTCTCGGCCTGCTCACCCCGGGGGTCGTGCGCTGCCGCAACTTCGGCCTGGCCGTCGGCCGCCTCCGGCGTGCTCCCCGCCCGCGGCTCCGTGCCCGCAGCGCTCGCGACAGGCTCCGCCTGCTGCGTGGAGTGCTCCCGAGCCTCCTGGCCGGCCACCGCCGCCGGCCCGGACCTTCCCAGCCGGAAGTCCGCGCCGGACTCGTACGGCCCGCCGGCCGCGGTCCCGCTCACCCGTAGTCCTCCTCTTCGGTACTGGCCAGATCCGCTTCGGACGCCGCCTTGGCCTCGTCCACCGTGCCGCCGGTCCACCGCACCCGCAACTCACCGAGCGGCTCGGGCTGGTCGAACTTCACCACCGTCTCCCGGTACAGCTCCAGCAGGGCCAGAAACCGCCCGACCACCAGCATGGTGTTCTCGCAGTCGGCGACCAGTTCGGCGAACGTGGCTTCCTTCCGCTCGGCCAGCCGCACCCGCAGCACCGCCGCCTGCTCCCGCACCGACACCCTCGTGGTGTGCAGGTGGTCCAGCGACACCGTGGGCGGCGGCTTCGGCCGGAAGACCGCGGCGGCGATCTCCGCGAACGCCTTGGCGTCCACCCCGAGCATCACCTCGGGCAGCAGGTCGTTGTACCGCTCCTCCAGCGACACCGACCGCGGATAGCGCCGCAACGCCCCCGCCTCCAGCTCGGCGAAGAGTGCGGCGACCTGCTTGTACGCCCGATACTGCAGTACCCGGGCGAACAACAGGTCACGGGCCTCCAGCAGGGCCAGGTCCTCCTCGTCCTCCACCTCGCCGGACGGCAGCAGGCGGGCGGCTTTGAGGTCCAGCAGCGTCGCGGCGACGACCAGGAACTGGGTGGTCTCGTCCAGGTCCCAGGCCGGCCCGAGCTGGCGGATGTGCGCGATGAAGTCGTCGGTCACCTGGCTCAGCGCGACCTCGGTGACGTCCAGTTCGTGCTGCGAGATCAGCTGCAGCAGCAGGTCGAACGGCCCCTCGAAGTTGTCGAGGCGCACCCGGAACCTCGGCCGCCCCTCCGGCTGGTCGCCGGGCCGGTCCGCGGTGTCCGACGCCGGGCCGGAGGTGTCGTCGGCGGCCACGATCACGCCACCGTCTCCTTGGTGCCGC
This sequence comes from Thermocrispum agreste DSM 44070, assembly GCF_000427905.1. Taxonomy (GTDB): domain Bacteria; phylum Actinomycetota; class Actinomycetes; order Mycobacteriales; family Pseudonocardiaceae; genus Thermocrispum; species Thermocrispum agreste. The sequence goes on from NZ_ATYX01000009.1 coordinate 231,354, forward strand.
CTTCCTCGGCCCGGCGGGCCGCCTCGGCCTCCTCCTCGCCGTCACTGCGCAGCCTGCGCACCAGCACCGAGTCGCGCCCGGCCACCTCGAGGTCGGCCAGCATCACCGCGACCGCCTCGCGCACCAGACGTCCGCGGTCGACCCGCAGGTCGTGCTCGGCACGCAAGGTCAGCCGGGCCTGCTCGAGCGCGAGCAGTTCCTGCTGCGACAGGTACACCGTGATCTTGGTGTCGTGCTTGACCCGGGGTGACCCTCGCCGCGGCACACGTGGCTTGGACCCGCTGCTGCCGTCGGTGCCGGCGATGTCGGTCGTTTTGCGGAAGAAGAGCTCGGACGCTCCGGGCAGCCGTGCCCGACGACTCACCGCGCGATCACCTCGCGAGCCAGCTGCCGGTACGCCTCCGCCCCCGCGGACTTCGGCGCCCAGCTGGTGATCGGTTCGCCTGCCACGGTCGTCTCCGGGAAGCGGACGGTGCGGTTGATCACCGTGTCGAAGACCTTGTCGCCGAACGCCTCGACCACGCGCGCCATCACTTCCTTGGAGTGCAGCGTGCGCGGGTCGAACATGGTGGCCAGAATCCCGGTGATCTCCAGCTGCGGGTTCAGCCGCTCACGCACCTTCTCGATGGTGTCCATCAGCAGCGCGACCCCGCGCAGGCTGAAGAACTCGCACTCCAGCGGGATGATGATGCCGTGCGCCGCGGTCAGCGCGTTCACCGTCAGCAACCCCAGCGACGGCTGGCAGTCGATGAGGATGTAGTCGTAGTCGGCGAGCACCGGCTTGAGCACCCGCAGCAGGCTGTGCTCCCTGCCCACCTCGGCGACCAGCTGCACCTCGGCCGCCGACAGGTCGATGTTGCTGGGCAGCAGGTCGCAGTTCTCCACGCCGGTCGGCCGCAGCACGTCGCGAACGTCGCAGGAGTCCTCCATGATCGCGTTGTAGATGGTCCGCTCGAGCTCGTGCGGCTGCACACCCAAGCCGACCGACAGTGCACCCTGCGGGTCGAAGTCGACCAGCAGCACCTTGCGCCCGTACTCGGCCAGTGATGCGCCGAGGTTGATCGTCGAGGTCGTCTTGCCGACGCCGCCCTTCTGGTTGCACATCGCCAGCACGCGTGCCGGCCCGTGTTCCTTCACCGGTGGCGGGACCGGGATCTCCCGCACCGGACGCCCGGTTGGGCCCACGCGTGACTCCGTTCCGTTCGTGTTCGTGTCGACGTCGTCGATCTCGTCGGCGCCTGGACTCTTGGTCGCCGGAATCGTCAGTGGCTCGAATGTCGACATAGCGAGAAGACTCCTTGGCGAGGCTGCTGTCGGAAGACTAAGCACCCGGCACGGCAGCCGACAAAGCGGCTCGCCGGAGTCGGCCACGATTCCTCGCCGAATCCCCGCGCTTTCCGTCCCGTTCACCGGAAGCGGCGGCGTATCACCAGCACGGCCGAATCCACCTGGGGCGGCGGACGGAACGCCTTCCGCGGCACCGTCCTGCCGATCTCCGTCCGCCAACGCGGCGGGACACGCGCCGGATCGGAGAACCGGCGCGCCGCCGCGCGTTGCAGCACCAGATCCGCGGCGACCATGCCCGACGGAGTCTTGAGCAGTTTGCGCACCAGGTCGCTGGTGATCGAATACGGCGGGTTCGCCACGACACGGAACGGCCGGCGCGGCAGCACCAGCTCACGGGCGTCGATCCGCAGCACGGTCACCGGCTGGCCGGCGAAGCGCTCCTGGAGTACGTCGGCCCGCCCAGGATGGGGTTCGATCGCCAGCACGCGGGCCCCGGCAGCGACCAGGTGCCTGGTCAGGGCACCGGTACCAGCCCCGATGTCCAGCACGTACTGCCCGGGGCGCACGTTCGCGTCAGCGACGACCTTCGCTGCCCATTCGTCGACAAGCGGATGCCAGCCCCACGCCCGGCGCGATCGCCGAGCGCCGGACACGGCGCACCATCACCAAGTACGGCATGGCCCAGACGTTATTGATCACCGCCGCCGGAGTCCAATGATTTTTCCGGCGGTGCTGAGCCGCAGTGGACAGGTGCGGCCGATCCGGCTGTCGTCGGCAGCAGACAGTCGCCGGGGCGGCGTTCGGATCACGGGCCGGCATTCGGCTCACGGGGGGCCGGGTCATTCGTCGGCGGCGTAGCGGACCCCTACCTGCGCGCGGGCGTCGTCCATCAGCCGCATGATCGCCAGCGTGTCGTCCAGCGGCACCAGCGGGCTTTCCGTCAGCCCCTGCCGCAGGCAGCGCTCGACCTCGGCGATCTCCGGCCCGTAGCCGTTGCCGACGATCGGCTGCAGGATCTCCTCGCTGGTGATGGTCCGGCCCTCGGCCTGTTCGAGGATCAGCCGCTCGGGACGGTAGAACGGGCGCTCGAGGGTCACCGAGCCCTTGGTGCCGACCACCACGCCACGCTGCGGTGTCGCCGCGACGGTGGTGCAGGAGACGTGGGCGAACCGGTCGTCGTCGTACTCCCACTGCATCGCCATCGTCTGATCCGCACCGGTCGGGGACAACGTCCCGGTCGCCCGGACCCGGGCGGGCTCGCCGAGGAAGATCCAGGCGAACGTCACCGCGTAGACGCCCAGGTCCAGCAGGGCGCCGCCGCCGAGGTGCAGGTCGTATAGCCGGTGTGCCGGGTCAAACGGGAACAGCAGGCCGTTGTCCACCGTGACGCTGCGCAACTCGCCGATGCGGCCGTCGGCCACCAGCTGCACCGCGGTGCGGACCAGGCCGTTGGTGCGCATCCACATGGCTTCCATGCAGAACAAGCCCCGGCTGCGGGCCGCATCGATCACCTCGGCGGCCTGCCGGGCGTTGAGCGTGAAGGCCTTCTCCACCAGCGCCGGTTTGCCGGCGGCGAAGGTCTGCAGCGCCTGCTCGTAGTGCTGGCCGTGGGTCGTGGCGATGTAGACGACGTCGACGTCGTCGTCCGCCAGCAGATCGGCGTACGAACCGTATGAGCGGCTCGCGCCGTATGCGGCGGCGAAGTCACGCGCCCGGTCGGCGTCTCGCGCGGCAACCGCCACCAGCTCGTTGCCCTTGGTCACACGCAGATCCGTGGCGAACTTCCCGGCCATGCGGCCTGCACCGAGAATCCCCCAGCGGACCGGGCGGTCAGGATCGATTGCACTCACCTGTCGAACTATGCCGCACTATGCCCTGGCGCGCGGGTGAGCCGTGGCATACACCTCGCGCAGCGTGTTGACCGTCACTAGCGTGTAGACCTGCGTGGTGGTGACCGACGCGTGACCGAGCAGTTCCTGGACCACCCGCACGTCCGCGCCTCCTTCGAGCAGATGAGTGGCGAACGAATGCCGCAGCGTGTGCGGGGAGACGCCGCCGGTGATGCCCGCTCGTTCGGCGGCGCCCTTGAGCACGTGCCACGCCCCCTGCCGGGACAGGCGGCCACCGCGGGTGTTGAGGAACAGAGCCGGGGTCGCCGACGCGCGTTTCGTCCGGGCGATCAGCGCCGGGCGGGCCCGCACCAGGTACGCGTCGATCGCCGCCAGAGCGGGCCTGCCGACGGGCACCAGACGCTGTCTGCCGCCCTTGCCGTCGAGCAGCACCGTCCGCTGTTCGATGTCGACGTCGTCGACATCGAGCCCGACGGCCTCGGAGATCCGCGCCCCCGTGGAGTACAGCAGCTCCAGCAGCGCACGATCGCGCAGCGCCAGCGCGTCGCCGTCGCCCGGGACCTCCAGCAACCGCAGCACGTCGTCCACCGGCAACGCCTTGGGCAGCCGTCGTGGTGGTGCGGGCGGCTTCACCTCCCGCGCCACGTCACGCGGCACCAGGCCTTCCCGAACCGCGAACCGGTGCAGGCCACGGACGGCCACCAACGCCCGCCCCGCCGACGAAGCCGCGAGCGGGGGAAAATCTTCCGTGCCTTCCCGCAAGGCGACCAGGAACGCGGTGATGTCCTCGGCGTCGACCTCGGCAAGATCGGTCCGGCCGCGCGCCTGCAGATGAGCGTGGTACCGGCGCAGATCCCTGGCGTAGCTGTCCACCGTGTTGCGGGCCATCCCGCGTTCCACCACCAGGTGATCCACGAACGCCCGGATGACCCGGTCCGGCCGGGTGCCGCTCATGGCCTTGCACGATAGCCGGACGGCCGGACGATCCCGGGCAGGCACGCCCCGGGCGCCTGGGCGAACGCGGGTCGATCGGTCAGCGGCGCTTGCGTGCGGCCAGCGCCTGCGGCTTGTCCGGCCACGGGGCATCCGCCGGCCGGGCAGGCACGCCGTGGTTGAGCACCGCGTCGGCGGCCAGCACACCGCTGACCGTGGCGCCGTTGATCAGCTCACCGGACAGGCAACGCCGGACGGCTTCCCGCAGCGGCATCCGATGCAGCACGATGTCGCGCTCTTCGTCGTCGTCCTCCAGCACCTTGCGGCCGACCTCGGTGAGGTCGCGCGCCAGGTAGACCCGGACCACCTCGTCGGTGAACCCGGCCGAGGCCGCCACGTCGACCAGGGTGTCCCACCGGCCTGCCACCAGCCCCGCTTCCTCCTCCAGCTCGCGTTGCGCGGTCCGCAGCGGGTCCTCCCCCGCCACGTCCAGCAGGCCGGCGGGCAGCTCGAGCAGGCGGCGCCCGATCGGATGCCGGTATTGGTGCACCAGCGTCACGTTCTGCTCGTCGTCGACCGCGGCGATGGCCACGGCGCCGAGATGCTCGACCACCTCCCGGCGGGCCGTCCCGCCGCCGGGCATGGCCACCTCGTCGATGCGCAGCGCGACCACCCGGCCGATGTGCACGTCGGTGCTGGACACCACGGTGAACTCGTGCTCCCCGGGTCGCGGGGAGCCACGTCCGGCCGGCCGGGTCTCGGTCACGGCAGCGGCAGCCGTTCCGCGGCCTGGTACTTCACGGCCGCCTCGATGAACGCGTCGAACAACGGGTGCGGCCGGGTCGGCCTGCTCTTGAACTCCGGGTGCGCCTGGGTGCCCACGAAGAACGGGTGCACGTCCGGCGGCAGCTCGACGAACTCCACCAGCTTGCCGTCCGGCGACGTACCGGAGATGACCAGCCCGGCGTCGGTCAGCCGCTTGCGGTAGGCGTTGTTGACCTCGTACCGGTGCCGATGCCGCTCGGACACCTCGGTGGTGCCGTAGGCCTTGGCGACCAGGGTGCCGTCCACCAGCTTCGCCGGGTAGGCGCCCAGCCGCATGGTGCCGCCCATGTCCTTGGCGCCGGAGACGACGTCGACCTGCTCGGCCATGGTCGAGATCACCGGGTGCTTGGTGTCCGGCTCGAACTCGGTCGACCCGGCGTCGGGGATGCCGGCCAGCGAGCGGGCCACCTCGATGACCATGCACTGCAGGCCCAGGCACAACCCGAGCACCGGGATCTTGCGTTCCCTGGCGAACCGGATGGCCTCGATCTTGCCCTCGATGCCGCGGATGCCGAACCCGCCGGGCACGACGATGCCGTGCACGTCGGACAGCACTGCGGCCGCTCCGCCCGGCGTGGACAGGTCGTCGGAGGCCACCCACCGGATGTCGACCTTCGCGCGGTGGGCGAACCCGCCGGCACGCAGCGCCTCGGTCACCGACAGGTAGGCGTCCGGCAGGTCGATGTACTTGCCGACCAGGGCGATCTTGACGGTCTCCTTCGGGTGGTGCACCCGGTCGAGCAGGTCGCCCCACACCGTCCAGTCGACGTCCCGGAACGGCAGGTCCAGCTTGCGCACCACGTAGGCGTCCAGCGCCTCGGAATGCAGCACCTTCGGGATGTCGTAGATGGACGGCGCGTCCGGGCAGGCGATGACCGCGTCGGCGTCCACGTCGCACATCAAGCCGATCTTGCGCTTCAGCTCCGGGCCGATCTGCCGGTCGGCCCGGCACACCAGCGCGTCCGGCTGGATACCGATGTTGCGCAGCGCGGCCACCGAGTGCTGGGTCGGCTTGGTCTTGAGCTCACCGGACGGAGCCAGGTACGGCACCAGCGACACGTGCAGGAAGAAGCAGTTCTCCCGGCCGATCTCGTGGCGCACCTGACGGCAAGCCTCCAGGAACGGCAGCGACTCGATGTCGCCGACGGTGCCGCCGACCTCGGTGATCACCACGTGGGTGTCCTCGTCGGCCATGCCGAGGATGCGCGACTTGATCTCGTCGGTGATGTGCGGGATCACCTGCACGGTGTCACCCAGGTACTCCCCGCGCCGCTCCTTGGCGATCACCGCCGAGTACACCTGGCCGGTGGTGACGTTGGCGTTGGCGGTCAGATCGCGGTCCAGGAACCGCTCGTAGTGACCGATGTCCAGATCGGTCTCCGCGCCGTCCTCGGTGATGAACACCTCGCCGTGCTGGAAGGGGTTCATCGTGCCCGGGTCGACGTTGAGGTACGGGTCGAGCTTCTGCATGGTCACCCGCAACCCGCGTGCGGTGAGCAGTTGCCCGAGACTGGAGGCCGTCAGGCCCTTGCCGAGAGAGGAGGCGACACCGCCGGTGACGAACACGTGCTTGACTGCGGCGGCCTTGCCTGGCTGAAGTCCCACGGGCCTCTACGCTAACACGCATCCGCCCGACCGGCGGGCGACACCCGCGACACCCGCATCGTCATCGGAGGTCTTCCGCGCATGCGCAGCCCCGACTGGGCCGTTCCCACTGTGACACCGTCGGATCCGCCCCTGCACGCCACCGTGCGCGTCCCGGGGTCGAAGTCGATCACCAACCGGGCGTATCTGCTGGCAGCGCTCACCGACAGCGGGACGCGGGTGCGTCATCCGCTGGATTCCCGGGACGCCCGGCTGATGCTGGGCGCACTGTCGGCGCTCGGCGCGCGCTCGGAACCGGTCGACGACGGTGTGCTGGTGCACCCGAGGGGTGATGCCGAGCCGCAGGTGACCGTCCAGCTGGGCAATGCGGGCACGGTCGCGCGTTTCGTGCCGCCGGTGGCCGCACTCGGCACGCAGGAAGTGCGCTTCGACGGCGACCAGGCCCTGTACCGGCGTCCCATCGCTCCCCTGCTGGCGGCGTTGCGCGAACTGGGCGCCAGCGTCGACGGTGACGGGCTGCCGTTCACCGTGCGTGGTGGCGGCGGCCTGCGCGGCGGGTACGTCGAGCTCGACTCGTCGGCCTCGAGCCAGTTCCTGTCCGCGCTCCTGCTCAGCGGGGCGGCGTTCGACGAGGGCGTGACGGTCCAGCTGGTCGGCGGCACTCCGCCCAGCGAGCCGCACATCGCCATGACGCTCGACCTGCTGCGGACCTTCGGCGCGCGGCCGGAGCGCGACGGCGTGCGCTTCCACGTGCCGCCAGGTCCGCTGAACTGCCCGGAGTACACCGTCGAACCGGACCTGTCCACGGCGGCGCCGTTCCTCGCCGCCGCCATGCTCACCGGCGGCACCGTGCGGATCCCCGACTGGCCGGCCACCACCACCCAGCCCGGCGACTACCTGCGGCACCTGCTGAGCGACCTCGGCGCCACCGTGACCCTCGACGTGGACGGGCTGACCATCACCGGCCCGGACGGCTTCGGCGGCGCCGACCTCGACCTGCACGAGGTCGGCGAACTCACGCCCGTGCTGGCCGCGTTGCTGTGCTTCGCCGACAGCCCGTCGACCATCTCCGGCGTAGCGCACCTGCGTGGCCACGAGACCGACCGGCTCGCGGCGCTGGCCACCGAGCTGAGCGGGCTCGGAGCGTCGGTCGACGAAACCGAGGACGGCCTGCGCATCACACCGGGCAAGCTGCACGGCGGCCGCTTCCACACCTACGAGGATCACCGGCTGGTGATGGCTGCGGCGGTCGTCGGGCTGCGGGTGCCGGGCGTGCAGGTGGAAAACCCCGCAACGGTCGGCAAGACGTTCCCCGGATTCGTCGAGACGTGGAGCGCGATGATCGCGACCGGGCTCTCGTGAGGTCCCGGCGCGACGCGCGTCCGCCATTGCGGTGTCCGCCCGGGCGTTGGCCCCCGGCGACACGACGATCGTGTTCTCACCCTTCCGATCCGCCGCGATGCAGGCGGCACCGCCGGGGCCGTCGGTGCGCTGCACCCAGGAGGTGTCCACCCCCGCGTCTCACTTCAGCGCGCCTGCCACGAACCCTTCCCGGATCTTGCGCTGGAAGATCAGGTAGACGACCAGCACCGGCAGCATGCTGATCACCATGCCGGCGAACAGTGCGCTCCAGTCCGCGTCGTAGCCCTGCTGCGCCTGCAGCATCGCCAGGCCTTCGGTGAGCACCGCGGTGGACTCGTTGTTCTGGTTCAGCACCAGCGGCAGCAGGTACTGGTTCCACATGCTCAGGAAGTTGAACAGCGCGACGCTGACGATGCCGGGACGGGCCATCGGCAGCATCACCCGGAAGAACACGCCGGCGTGCGAGCACCCGTCGATCAGCGCCGCTTCCGCCACCGCGTTGGGCAGGGTGCGGAAGAACGCGGTCAGGAAGAACACCGAGAACGGCAGCGCGTAGGCGGTGTAGACGAGGATCAGGCCGAGGTGCGTGTGCAGCAGCCCGAGGTTGCGCACCACGAAGAACAGCGGCACGACGGCCAGGAAGACCGGGAACATCAGCCCGCTGGCGAACAGGTAGAACAGGAACCGGTTGCCGCGGAACTCGTAGCGGGCCAGCACGTAGGCGGCCATCGTGGACAGCAGCATGGTCAACAGCAGCGCGCCGGAGACCACGATGACCGTGTTGACGAAGAACTGCCCGATGGACGCCCCGCCCCATGCGCGGCCGAAGTTGTCCACCCGCCACTCGCTGGGCAGGGCGAACGGCGCGCCGAAGACCTCGTCGTTCGGCTTGAACGCGGTCACCACCGCCCACAGCAGCGGCATCACCGACACGATCGCCCACCCGGCCAGCACCACGTGGAAGAACGCGTCGGTCGGCCGCCAGGCGCGGCGCGGCGCCTGCTTCGGCGGCAGTGCGGCCGGTTCGGTGCGCGGCGGCGCTACGGTTTGCGTCATCCCAGTTCCACCTGCTCCCGGCGGGTCACCCGGAACATCACCGCCGCCAGCGTCAAGGTCAGGAAGAACAGCGCCACGCCGATCGCCGACGCGTAGCCGTACTGCGGGTTGATGTCACCGCTGAACGCTCGCGTGTACAGGTAGTGCGCCACGACCTCGGTGGAGTTGGAGATCGCCTCCGGATGCGGGGTCATGATGTTGACGATGGCGAAGAAGTCCAGCGCGATGATGCCCAGGTAGACGAACGCGACCTGAACGTTGTCCCACAACAGCGGCAGCGTGATGCGAAAGAACACGGTGAACCGGTTCGCCCCGTCCAGCGCGGCCGCCTCGAACACGTCCCGGGGAATGGCGGCCAGCCCCGCGGTGAACAGCACGACGTAGAAGCCGACCGCGTGCCACACCGCCACGCCGATGACCGCCCACAGCGCCGTCTCCGGCGAGCCGAGCAGCCCGTCGGTGGGCGGGTCCACGCCCACCGCGGCCATGGTCTTCGGCACCGGGCCGCCGCGCGGGCTGTAGGCCTGGCGCCACAGGATGGCGATGATGGCCACCGACAGCAGGTACGGAAAGAAGAACACCGCGCTGTAGAACTTCGACCCGCGCAGGCCGGTGGCCACCACGCCGCGCCGGGCGCCGCCCACGTTGATCAGGTACGCGAACAGCAGCCCGAGCGCGATGGTCACCACTGGCAGCACCACCAGCAGCACCGCGTTGTTGCGCAACGCGATCCAGAACGTCTCGTCGGCGAGCAGCCGGGCGTAGTTGTCCAGCCCGACGAAGTTGATCTCGTCGCTGTACCCGCTCCAGTCGGTGAAGCTGTAGATCAGCGCCTGCACGTTCGGCGAGACGACGAACAGCACGTACAGCCCCAGCGGCACCGCCAGGAACGAGACGATGAACCGGTACTTCCCGTGGCGCACTGGCGATGTTTACTTCCGCTCGTACTTCTCGATCGAATCGTCCGCGGCCGTCTTGTCCGCGGCCTGCTGGCACGCCTTGACGTACTCCTCGGCGCTCTTGCGTCCGGCCAGCAGGTCGGCCATCGCCTGGGTGCAGGCCTTGTGCATGTCCCCGTACCACAGGTTGTGGATGTAGGTGACGGTGTTCTCGCCGGCCGCCTGCAGCGCCGCCTGCGTCGACTCCAGGCCGGTGGTCTTCGGCTCGACCGCCTCGTTGGCCGCCTTCACCACGGTCAGCGACCCGGTCAGCTCGGTGAACGCCATCGCGTTGTCCTTGGCCAGCATGTAGCGCAGGAACTCCATCCCGCCGCGGACGTTGTCCGCTTTGCTCGGCACGATGAACGACTCGCCCGGGCTGGCGTACAGCGCCTCGGTGGGCATCGCGTCGTCGCTGCCCAAGCTCGGCACCGGCGACATCACCATGTCGAACCCCTTGGGGGTCACCGACTTCATCTCGTTCTCCACCCACGAGGCGTTCGGGTAGACGCCGACCTTGCCCTTGACCCATTCGGTCTGCGCCTCGGTGTGTTCCAGCGCGGCCGCACCGGGCAGCAGGTAGCCCTTGGCCGCCAGCTGTTCGATGGCCGCCGCCGCGTCACCGACCGCGGGCTGCTCCCACGCGCCCGGTTCCAGGTTGTCGATCTTGACCAGCACGTCCGGGCCACCCCGCTTGGCCGCCATGGTCAGCAGCGTGGTGGTGACGTACTGGGCGGCGTTCTGGCCCGCGTAGCCGACCGGGGCCAGGCCGGCCGACTTCATCTCCGCGCACAGGTCCAGGAAGTCGTCCCACTGCTTGGGCATCTCCCAGTTGTGCTTGTCGAACAGCGACCGCGAGTACCACATGCCGTAGACGAACAGGACGTAGTTCAGCGCGTGGAAGGTGCCGTTGTAGCTGCCGACGTCGACGGTGCCGTCGACCAGCGTGTCGCGGACCTTGACGTTCGGGTCGTCCACCGACGGCGCGTCCAGCAGCGGCTGGAGGTCGGCCAGCTGCTTGCCGCCGACCAGCGTGCCCAGCGGGATCTTCTGGGCGCCGGAGTCGTCGATCAGGTCGGGCGGATCGTCGCTGGCGAACCGGGGCTGCAGCGAGTTGATGTTGACCATGCCCTTGACGGTCACCTTCGCCCCGCTGTGCGCCTTCTTGTACGCCGCCTGCACCTCGGGGAACGTGGTCTTCAAGCCGCCGGCGAAGGTGATCACCTCGAGCGGGGCCGACGAATCGACGCCCAGCGGGTTCTTCGCCGAAACCTCCCCCTTGGCCTGCTCGTTGCCGCCGCTCCCGGCGGTGGCGCAGCTCGCCATCATCCCCGACACCGGCAGGAACAGCGCCCCGGCCGCAAGAGCCTGGCGCAGAAAGACCCGCCTGTCCACGTCGACCATGTCGGCCTCCCTCATCCGATGGATGGGCAGGGACGATACTTGTGATCGAGCAAGGACGCTAGTGGCAAAATTTGTTTTCAGCAAGAGCCATCGCGGCAAGCCTGGCCGCGCCGACGGCCGCCCCTTGCCGGGTGTCCACCGCGACCACCACGGGCCGCCCGGAAGGGCTCAACGCTGCCGTCACGCGCGACTTCAGGGGGCCGCCTGCCCCGATCAGTCCGCCGGCCAGGACCAACGGCTGGTCCGGCCGGGGACCCAGTGCCGTCGCGGTCGCCGCGAGGTGCTGCACGGCGCCTTGCACGATGTCGTGCGCCACCTCGTCTCCCGCCTCGGCCACCCGCAGCACACGGGGTGCCAGCCGTGCCAGTGCCGGTGGCGGCACCGCCATGGCCGCGGCGACGACATCGCAGGTGACCGGTCTCGTTCCCAGCTCGGCACACAGCGCGCCGGCGAGCTCGGTACGTGGCCCGCGGCCGTCGAGCGAGGCCAGCACGGCGTGCAAGGCCTGCCGGGCGATCCAGAAGCCACTGCCGTCGTCGCCCAGCAACCAGCCGGCGCCGTCGGCCGTCGCCACCGTGGTGAAGCCACGAATCCTGGCAGCGGACGCGCCCGTGCCCGCGATCAGCACCACGCCGTCGGGCTCCGCGCTGCCGCCGGCGAACGCCACCTCGACATCGGAGCAGACACCCACCGGGCATGCCATCCCGGCGGCGGCGACCGCGGCGCGGACGGTGTCCGCGGCGTGCGGCGCCGCACGGACCCCGGCAAGGCCCGCGACCACCGCGCCGACCTCCTCCGGGCGAGCCCCGGCTGACTCCAGGCATGCGGCAACACACGCGGTGAGGCGCGCTTGGAGTTGGTCAGGCGGTACGGACAGCGCGTTGCCCGCAGGCCCGTCCGCACTGCCCAGGACGGCTTCTCCCTCGCTACCGTGGTCGACGGCCACCGCACGCATCCCGGTCCCGCCTGCGTCCACCCCGATCACGACAGCCATCGCCACCTCCGTCGAGCCCGCCCGGCCGACCGCGCTTGACCGACCGCGGCGTGGTAGTAAATCATTTCAGCAAACCGTTTGTCGTTCGATAGGGAATTTCAGTGACGATCGAGCAGGCGATGCCCGCGGCCCTGTCCGCTCGCATCCGCGCGGCCGAGCCCAGCCTCGGCGGCGCCCTGCGGGACGTCGCGCAGTACATCCTGGCGGATCTGCCCGGCACCATGCACGCCTCGATCGGCGACCTGGCTCAGGCGTCCGGCACGTCCCCGGCCACCATCACCCGGTTCTGCCGGGCCATCGGCCTGGAGTCGTACCGGGAACTGAAGCTGGCCATCGCCGAGGAACTGGGCCGGGCCACGGTCAACCCGGCACTGAACGTCGGGGTGGGCATCGAACCGAACGACGACATGGAACGGGTCGCCGCAGTGGTGGTCAACGCCGACCTGCAAGCCATTCAGCAGACCGCCGCCCAGCTGGATTTGAAGGCGATGGACGAGGCAGCGAAAGCCATCACGCGGGCCCGCCGGGTGGACGTGATCGGCACCGGCGGGAGCGGCACCAGCGCCACCGAGCTGCAGATGCGGTTGCACCGGATCGGCTGCCCGGTGTGGGTGTGGACCGAGAACCACCTCGCCGAGACGTCCGCCTACCTGCTCGGATCCGACGACGTCGCGGTCGGCGTCTCGCACACCGGCTCCACCAGGGAGACGGTCGAGCCGATGGCGATCGCCCGCGACCAGGGTGCCACCACGATCGCCATCACCAACCGTGCCCGTTCCCCGCTGGCCAAGCTGGCCGATCACGTGCTCACCACGGCGGCGCTGGAGACCAGCTTCCGGCACGGCGGACTGGCCGCCCGGCACTCCCAGCTCGTGGTCGTCGACCTGCTGTACATCCGGGTCGCCCAGCTGTCCGGCGACCGCGCCAGCAATGCCCTCAACCGCACCGCGGGAATCACCCGCGCCCACGCCTACCGGGAGCGCTCATGACACCGGAACTGTCCGCCGCGGGATTCGCCTCCTACGCCTTGTCGGCCATGGCCGAAGTGGCCGAGAAGGCCGCCGACGCGGTCGACGCGGCCGCCGAGCTGATCGCGAACGCGGTGCGTTCGGACGGCATCGTGCAGGCCTTCGGCACCGGACACTCACAAGCCGTCGCGCTGGAGATCGCGGGGCGCGCCGGCGGGCTGATCCCCACCAACCGCATCCGGCTCACCGATCTGGTCGTAGTGGGCGGCGACCAGCCCGATGTGCTGGCCGATCAGCTGCTGGAACGGCAGCCCGGCCTGGCGGAGCGGTTGTACCAGCTCGCCGGCGCGCGACCCGGCGACGTGTTCGTCATCGCCTCCAACTCCGGCGTCAACGCGGTCGTCTCCGAGATGGCCCGCTTGGTCACCGAGAAGGGCCACCCGCTGATCGCCATCACGTCGATGCAGCACACCATGCGGGTGACACCCAGTGACCCGGAGGGCAAGCGGCTGGCCGATTTCGCCGACGTGGTGCTGGACAACGGCGCCCCTTACGGCGACGCGGTGCTGCCGCTGCCCAACGGCGGCACGGCGTGCGGTTTCTCGTCGCTCAGCGCCGGGCTGCTGGTGCAGATGATGGTCGCCGAGGCGATCCGCAAGCTGGTGGACGCCGGGGTCGAGCCGCCGGTGTACGTCTCGTCGAACGTGCCCGGCGGATTCGAGCGGAACCGGGAGATCGAGAAGCGGTACGAGGGCCGCATCCGCCGCCTCGCCGGCTGAGACCCGCCGACGCGGACCCGGGCCGCAGTGCCCCGGCGTGCCTCCGCCGGCGCTGCGGCGTCAGTCGCCTTTGCCCGCCACGCCGGGTGCCGGCCCCTGCGCGTTGCCCGCGATACCGTATTGCCCGGCGTCGCCTTCCAACTGCTCGCGCAGCGCCAGCACGGTCACCACGCGGCCTGCTGCGGTGTCGACGTTGTCGACCGTGGACAGCACCTCGGTGGATGCCGTGTCCGACCGGGTGTAGCCGATCGGCCCGGTGGACTTCGCCGCCGCGGGCGTTCCGGCCAGCACCACGCCGGCGCTCGCCTTGTCCAGCTCGGTGGCGAACCGGCTGATCGTCGCGGTGCGGTCGCCGACGCCGTCGCCGGTCAGCTCGCCGCCGACCAGCACGACCGCCAGCTGTGCGGCCTGCACGTCACCCGGCTCCTTGATGAAGCCGCCGTCGGCGAGCCCGGCCAACGCGGCGTCGCGCTCCGCCGCCGTCGACTGCGGCTGGGCCGTCTTGGCGTCCAGCAGCAGGGTGTGGCCGAGCAGGGCACCCGCCAGCGTGCCCGGGCCTCCGGCGGTCGGGAACTTCGTCCCGGCGGGCTGCAGACGGGTCGCGAGCTCCGCCAGCTGGTCCGCCTGCCCCGGGTCGGCGAACGCCTCGGTCAGCTGCACCTCCCCGGTGACCTTGCCGCCCGCGGCGGTGATCAGCTTGCGCAACGCGTCCCGGTCCGCCGGGCGGGCGTCGTAGTTGGTCACCAGCAGCACCGTGCGCTTGTCCAGGCTCCCCGCGACGATCTTCGGGCCGACCGACGCGGAGAACGCGTCCTGATCGTCCAGGCGGGCCTGCAGCTCGTTCCGCTCGGCCTCCAGCGAGCTGGCCCGCTTGGCCAGCTCGTCCCTGTCCTCGGTCAGCGCCGACAGCAGGCTGCCGCCCAGCGCCGTGCTGCCCAGCACGACCCCGACGGCCAGGGCGAGGAAGACCGCCGCGATGGAGACGATGTGGTAGCGCAATGAGATCACGCGAACAACCCCTCGAGCCAAGTGACGAACGACGACCACTGCCGCTGCATCCAGTCGAGGTAGACGTCACCGACGTCGGACACCAGCAACGCGGCGATCACCACCAGCAGCGCGGCGCCGACCAGCAGCAGCACCGCACCGATCGACACCCGGTTGCGGTGCAGTTCGGCCACCGCCCTGCCGTCGACGATCTTCGACCCGAGCTTGAGGCGGGTGACGAACGTGGACGGATTGGATCCGGCTCGGCCGTGGTCGAGAAACTCGGCCAGCGTGGCCTGGAAACCCACCGTGACGACCAGGCTCGCGCCGTGCGTGTCGGCGAGCAGCAGGGCCAGGTCCTCCGGGTTGCCGGACGAGGGGAACCTGACCGCCTGGATGCCCAGGTCCTGGATCCGCTGCAGGCCGGGTGCGTGGCCGTCCGGCTGGGCAGGCACCACGACCTCCCTGGCGTGCCGCAGCGTCTCCTCCTCGATGCCACTGGGATCACCCAGCACGATGTCCGCGCGCACCCCTTGGGACCGCAGCGTGTCCGCCGCCGCGCCGACCCCGATCACCACCGGGTTGTGCTCGGCGATGTACTTCTTCAGCCGTTTCACGTCCTGCGCATGGCCCGGGCCCGGTGCGACGACCAGCGCGTGCCTGCCTTTGACCAGTACCCGCACGTCCGGCACGCCCACCCCGTCGAGGATCAGCGTCCGCTCCGCACGCAGGAACTCGATCGTGTTGGCCGAGAACGCCTCCAGCTGCGCGATCATCCCGGCCTTGGCCTCGATCATCTGATCGGCCACCGAGTCCGGCGTCTGCGCCACGCCGCGCCCCAGCTCCTTCTCCCCGGCGAAGATCACGCCGTCCAGCAACCGGATCTTGCTGCCGTCCTTGACCGTGCGCAGCAGCTCGACACCCACCCCGTCGATCAGCGGGACGCCCGCCCCGACCAGGATCTCCGGCCCCAGGTTGGGGAACCGGCCGGAGATCGACGGTGAGGCGTTGACCACGCCTGCCACCTCCGCTCGCACCAGGGCTTCTGCGGTGACCCGGTCCAGGTCGACTTCGTCCAGCACCGCGATGTCGCCCGGTCCGACGCGCCGGAGCAGCCGCTGCGTGTTGCGGTCCACCCGCGCGACGCCGGACACACCGGGCAGCGCCTCTTTCCCGCGAGACGAGGAGAGGAGGCCGTTGAGTTTCATGGGTCGATAGTGACTCATGAGGCGGCGTTCGCCGGTCCGCCACGCCGGGACACCCAACCCGCGGTATCCCCCGATCAGGTGAGTTTCGCCTTGTCCTCCGCGGCCACTTCGAGCAGCTCTTCCGCGTGCGCCAGGCCCGTCTCGGTGTCGTCCATGCCCGCCAGCATGCGCGCCAGCTCGGCGACGCGCTCCGAGTCCGACAGGGTCCGGACGTCGCTGGCTGTCACGCCGCCGGACGTCCCTTTGCGCACCGCCAGGTGGCGGTCCGCGTACGCCGCCACCTGGGGCAGATGCGTCACGACCAGCACCTGATGGGTTCGCGCCAGCCGGGCCAGGCGGCGGCCGATCTCCACCGCCGCACGCCCGCCGACCCCGGCGTCGACCTCGTCGAACACCATCGTCGGCACCGGGTCGGCCTTCGCCACCACCACCTCGATGGCCAGCATCACCCGGGACAGCTCCCCGCCGGACGCGCCCTTGTGCACCGGCAGCGGCGGAGCGCCTTCGTGCGGTTTGAGCAGCAGCTCCACGTCGTCGGTGCCGTGCTCGGCGGCGTGACAGAGCACGCCGTCCACCTCGAGCGCCGCCGGATCGTCCGCGGTGGCGGTGCGCCGGCGCACGCTGATCTGCACCTCGGCCTGGCCCATCGCCAAACCGGCCAGTTCCGCGGTGATGGCCGCGCCCATCTCCTCGGCCGCCGCGCACCGCGCCTTGGTGAGCCTGGCGGCGTGGCCGGCCAGCTCGTGCGCCAGCTCGTCGCGCCGGGCCGCCAGCTCGGCCAGCGCTTCGTCGGAGGTGTCCAGCGACGCCAGTTTCCGCCGGGCTTCCTCCGCCCAGGCGAGCACTCCGTCGACGTCGGCGGCGTATTTGCGGATCAGCTTCTTCAGCTCCGCCTGCCGGGCCAGCAGGCCCTCCAGCCGCTGGGGGTCGGCGTCGAGGTCGTCCAGATACGCACCGAGCTCGCCGCCGACGTCGGTGAGCACGACCAGGGCCTGGTCCAACCTGCTCGCCAGCTCGGTCAGCGCCGGGTCGCCGGTCGCCTCCAGCCGGCGCTTGGCCTCGCCGATCAGTCCGAGCGCCCCCGGCTGGTCCGGATCGCCGTCCTCGGCGCCGCTGAGAGCCCGCTGCGCGCCGTGGGCAGCGGACCGCAGCTCGTCGGCCTCCGCCAGCCGTTTGACCTCGGCGGCGATCTGCGCGTCCTCCCCCGGCTGCGGATCGACCGCGCCGATCTCGGTCAGCGCGTGCCGCAGCATGTCCGCCTGCTGGGCCAGCTCGCGGGACTTCGTGGTGCGCTCGGCCAGCTCGGCGACGACCGCCTGCCATTCTGCCCGCACCCGCTGGTAAGCGGCCAGCGGCTCGGCCACGGACTCGCCCGCGTAGCGGTCCAGCACCGCCAGCTGCTCCGCGGGCCGCAGCAGCCGCAGCTGGTCGTTCTGGCCGTGCACCGCGATGAGGTGCTCGGCGAGCTGGGCGAGCGCACCCGCGGGCACCGAGCGGCCGCCGAGGTGGGCCCGCGACCGGCCGTCCTTGCTGACCGACCGGACCGCGATGAGGCTGCCGTCGTCGTCGGTCTCGGCACCGGCTTCCTCCGCGATCGCCGCGGCTTGCGGCACCGTGGTCAGGTCGAACCGGCCTTCCACGACGGCCTTCTGCGCCCCTGCCCGCACCCGCGAGGCGTCCGCCCTGCCGCCGGACAGCAGGTGCAGGCCGGTGACCACCATGGTCTTGCCCGCACCGGTCTCACCGGTCACCACCGTGAACCCGGGGTGCAGTTCGAGCAGCGCGTCGTCGATGACTCCGACGCCCTGGATCCGCATCTCGGACAGCACGGGCTCTACCGTAACGGCTGCACCGACACTTCCGGGTGCTCCACGCCCGGCATCACGTGGTGTGCCGCTCCCGCCAGCTCTTCACCGGAAGAGCGAACTTGTGCACCAGCCGGTCGGTGAACGGGCCGTCCCACAACCGGGCCAGCTTCACCGGGATGGCGCCGCTGCCGACCTGCACCCTGGCCCCGACGGGGACTTCCACGTACCGCTGCCCGTCGCAGTTGAGCACACCGTTGGTGCCGTTCGGGTCCAGCTCGATGGCGATCTCCGACGACGGCGAGACCACCATCGGCCGGGAGAACATCGCGTGCGCGTTGCTCGGCACCACGCACATGGCCTGCACGTCCGGCCAGATGATCGGCCCGCCCGCGGAGAACGCATACGCCGTCGATCCGGTCGGCGTCGCCACCAGCACGCCGTCGCATCCGAACGCCGACACGGGATGGCCGTCGATGGTGATCAGCACGTCCAGCACGCGTTCCCGCGAACCCTTTTCCACGCTCGCCTCGTTCAGCGCCCAGGTGCTGGCCAGCACGGTGTCGCCGTGCCGCACAGTGACGTCGAGCGTCATCCGCTCTTCCACCCGGTAGGAGCCTTCGACGGCGCGCCAGACCGTCTCGCCGAGTGCATCGGAGTCCGCCTCGGTCAGAAAACCCATCCGTCCGAGGTTCACTCCGAGCACCGGCACGCGGGCGGGCCTGGCCACCTCCGCCGCACGCAGCAGAGTGCCGTCCCCGCCGAGGACGAACACCAGCTCGACACCGTCGGCCGGGTTCTCGTCGGCCCGCACCACGGTGCACGGAAACGTCGCACCTGCGACGGCGATCGCGTCGTCGGGCGCGGTGCCGAGCAACCGCACGGCGAACCCGGCGGCGGTGAACCGCTCCCCGACCTCGCGCGCCGCGTCCAGCGTCTGCTTCCGGTCGGAGTGCACCACCAGGAGGACTTCACGGCTCATGCCGGCCCCTTCTCGACGGCGGAGCGCACCAGGTCCGCCATCCTGGCGCGCTCGTCCTGGTCGTCGGCCGCGATCTTGTCGCCTGCGTGCCGTAGCCACGCGAAGTACTCGACGTTGCCTGCCGGCCCCGGCAACGGGCTGGCCACCACCCCCTGCGTGATCAGTCCCAGGTCGGCCGCCACGGTGAGCACGCCGAGCACGGCCTCGGCGCGTAGCCCGCGATCACGCACCACTCCACCGCTGCCGACCTTGTCCTTGCCCACCTCGAACTGCGGTTTCACCATCGGCAGCAGGTCACCGCCCACCCGGGTGCATGCCATGAGCGCGGGCAGCACCAACCGGAGCGAGATGAACGACAGGTCCGCGACCACCAGGTCGACTTCGCCGCCGACGAGGTCCGCGGTCAGCGACCTGGCGTTGGTCTTGTCCAGCACGGTGACCCGCTCGTCGGTTTGCAACCGCCAGTCGAGCAGGCCACGACCGACGTCGACCGCCACCACGCTCTTCGCTCCCCTGCGCAGCAGCACGTCGGTGAAACCGCCGGTGGACGCCCCCGCGTCCAGGCAACGCTTTCCGGCCACGTCCACACCGAACGCGTCGAGCGCGCCGAGCAGCTTGTACGCACCTCGCGACGCCCAGCCGGGGTCGTCGTCGTTCTTCACGACGATAGACGTGTCGCGGTCCACGCCCATGGCCGGTTTGCGCGCGGCCATGCCGCGCACGCTCACCCGTCCCGCGTTGATCAGGCTCACGGCGTGTTCGCGCGACCGGGCCAACCCGCGGCGCACCAGCTCGGCGTCCAGCCGGGCTTTGCGTGCCTTCGCCGTCACCGCTGATTCAGACCTTGTCGATCGACGACAGCGCCACCGTGAGCTCGGTGTGGACCGCGTCGAACCGCTCCACATGCTCGCTCAGCGGCAGCTGGTCGAGCTCGTCCAGACCGGCCACCGCCTCGGCCACGCCCGCCTTGGGGTCGGTCTCCAGCCGCGCAAGGCCGGGCTTCGGTTGGTCGTTCATGGGTCAACGGTAATCGATGCCGGGCAGGCCCAGCGATCGTGCCGCCCGCGCGGCGCCTTCTCCGCGGACCCGTACCGCGGTGACACCGGACTCCCACGCCGGCTGGCACAGCGCGCGCAGCAACGTCACCGGGGAACCTTCCCCGGACACTTCCAAGGCATCGGCCGTGACGGCGATCCGCCAGCCGTCCTGGGGGCCGACCGCCAGGGTCGCGGACGGTTCGAGCACGGCCGCCATCGTTTCGCCGATGTAGCCGGGTCGCTGGTCCTCCGGGGCGGCCAGCACCTCGTGGGCGGCAGTGACACCGCTGAGCACGAGCAGGGAGTCGTAGCCCGCCGCGTTCGCGCCGGCGATGTCGGTGTCCAGGCGGTCACCGATCACCAGCGGGCGGCTGGCGCCTGCGGTCGCTGCGGCGCGCTGGAACTGGCCGGGCGCCGGCTTCCCGGCGACCCGCGGCTGACGTCTGGTCGCCGTCCGCAACGCGGCCACCATCGACCCGTTGCCGGGGAGTTCACCCCGTTCGGTGGGCAAAGTGGGGTCGAGGTTGCACGCCACCCAGGTGGCACCCTCCCGGATGGCCATGCACGCTTCGGCCAGGTCGCGCCACGCCGTGGTGGGCGAATGTCCCTGGATGACCGCCGCGGGCGGATCCGGATCCACCGTGCGAACGACGCGCATCCCCACCCGCCGCACCTCGTCGGCAAGGGCTTCCGTCCCGACGACCAAGACCACCGAGCCGGACGGAACGAGGTCGGCGAGCAGAGCTGCTCCGGATTGGGCGGAAGTCTCCACCTCGTCGGCGTCCGCGGGAAAGCCGATTCCCCGCAGGTGTTCCGCCACCGCTTCGGGTGCGCGCGACGCATTGTTGGTGACGAACCGGACCGCCACACCTTCCTTGCGGAAACGTTCGACCGTCTCGATCGCACCCTCGATCGGCTGGGAGCCGCGGAATGCGGTGCCGTCGAGATCCAACAGGACGGCGTCATGCCGGGAGAGCAGCGTGTCGCCCGCTGGTGTGTCCGCGTCCGCTGTGTTGTCCGCTTGCTGGGGTCGTGAAGTCATTGGGTCAGCTCGGTGACTCGCTCCGCGGCGTCGGTCTCGTCGTCGATGTCCGCTTCAGCCGCATGCATGAACCACGTGACGGCTTCGTCCTTGCGGCCCGCGGCCAGCAAGTTGTCAGCGTAGGCATAGAACAGCCGTGCGCTCCACGGTTCCCACGTGTCCGGGTCCAGGTCCGGGCCTTGCAGGGCGACCACCGCCGCCTCGAGCTGGCCGAGATCGCGGCGGGCACCCGCGGCCACGATACGCAGCTCCACGGCGACCTCGGGAGGCAGTTGCGCCATGTCGGTCTCCCTGGCCAGATCGAGCGCCCGTTCGGGCCGGCCGAGAGCGCGCTCCAGATCAGCCAGCACGGCCACGTGCAGGTTGCTGTTGGTCATGCGCCGCACCGCGCGTAGCTCGGACAGCGCCTCCGCCCATTCACCCGCGTGATAGGCGGCGAGCCCGACCGCTTCCCGGACGACCGGTATCCGGGACGCCTTGGTCTTCACGTAGCGGGCGTGCGCGAGCGCGGCCTCCGGATCGGTGTCGATCAACCGGCCTGCGGCGACCAGGTGTTTGCCGACCAGCTCGGCCGTCGGCTTGGGCAAGCTGCGCAGTTCCTTGCGGACGTCGATGTCCAGCTCGGTGAACTCGATGTCGTCATCCAGCGGCGGGGCTTCGACCTTCGCCGCGGCCTCATGGCGAGTATCCGGGTCCTGCTTCGTCTGCTTGCCGGGGCCGCGCCTGGCCGCACCCTCTCGTCCGCCACCGTTGCGCCAGCCATCGCGAGCGGAAGCCTCACCACGAGCCGGCCGCCTGCCCTTGTGCTGACCATTCGGGAACCTGCGACCGCCTGTCGAATCCTCGCGATAGCCGCCGCTACGGCCGGTGGCTCCACGCCCTGCGCGGTTACGCCGATCGTGGCCTGACCCGGGGCTTCGCCCGCCACGCTGACCGTGATTGGTGTCGCGCGGTTTGCCCGAGCTGCCGGCCGCCTTCGCCCCGGCAGGTCTTCCGCGCCCGTCCGAATCGGACACCTGACCTCCTGTAGTCACTCGCTCCAGGCTAGCCCGCACAGGCGCGCTGCCTCGAACCGGCTACCGCTGCAGTAGTCGCCGCCACGTGCTGCCGTCCTCGATCCGCGGATCTGCGTCCCAGAATGCCGCGACTCCCAGCATGATCGATCAAGACACTCTGATGCTGGACGTCACACCGCCGCAGGAGAACGGTCACCGGCCGATGACCGCACCGCCGTAGTACGCGCCGTGGCTCGTGGGCGTGTGCTCTGCAGCCTCCAGCATGTGGAGCGTGGTGGTGGGTCCAGCAGGTTTCGCGGGTGTGGCCTTACTGGTGGATGGTGGGGTGTGTTGGCGGGAGGCGCTTGGGTGTGTGTGGTGGATGCCGTCCGGGGTCGAGCCGCACCCGCGCGGTGTCCGGGGCCTCTGGGTGGTGTGGTGGCTGTATCTGAGGTGGAGCGGCACCGGCTCGGTGCCCGGGCCCCCTGGGGGGTGGTGGCTGCTGCGGGGGGTGTTGCTGCGAGTTGGCAGTGTGCGCCTTGTGACCTGGGGGCTTTATCGTTCCTTGCGGCCTGTGCCCTGGCGGGTTGTGCTCTTGTAGCCTGTTCTGGCGGTCTGGGGGTTGTTCTCGCTTGGCTTGTGGCCTGCGGCTTTCTGCTGCTGTGCCTTGCGGCCTGATCGGTTCTTGGCGCTGTGCTCTTGCGGCCTGGGGAGTTCTGCGGTTGCAGCCTTGCGGGTTGTGCATGGTCGGCGTCGCGGCACGCTGGTCGGCCGACCTGTAGCCTCGGCCCTTGCGGCCTGAGCATCTTGTCGTTGTCGCCGGCACTCTACGGGGGTTTTGGTGCTGTGCCCTTGCAGCTTGCGGGCCTGTGATCTGCGGCCTTCTGATGCTGTGCGTCGCGGCCTGGGGGTTTGCCGTTGTAGCCCGCACTCTGCAGGGCCCTCTCTTAGTGCTGCACCCGTGCTGTGGGCGGGTCTGCCGGCCTCTTGTTGCTGCACCCGTGCTGTCTGTGGCTCGCACTCTGCGGGGCCATACTTTGTTGCTGTGCCGCCCGGCCTGTGCAAGGTCGACATCGCGGGCGGCCGGTTGGTCGACTTGTAGCCTGTGCTCTTGCGGCCCGGGGGTTCACCCCACCCGTTGTGTTCTTGTGGCGTGTGCTCGTGTGGTGTGTGCCCTCGCCTGAGCGGAATCCCAAGAAAAAAGGGCGGCCGCAGTCCCCCATAGAAAAAAGAAAAAAAGGGGGGGGTCGGGATTCAGCTGAACTCCCGACCCCCCCTTTTTTTTTGGCATCCCGAAGGATGTGGTTGTGT
>NZ_ATYX01000010.1 GCF_000427905.1 Thermocrispum agreste DSM 44070
ATCCCTGAAGTTCGTGTACTCGTCGGGGCCCAGCTCGATGGCCCGGTCATGATCGGCCAGCGCATCCTCGAACCGCCCCATGCATCGGTAGGTGATGGCACGCTGACCGATGGCGAAGCCGTCGGGGCCGAGCTCGATCGCCCGATCGTGATCGGCCAGCGCCTCGGCATAGCGCTCCATGTCCCGATACGTGACCGCGCGCTGCGTGAAGACTTCGGCCTCGCCGGGCACCAGCTCGATCGCTCGGGCATGGTCGGCCAGCGCTTCGGTGAACCGTCCCATTTCCCGGTACATGACCGCGCGAATGAAGAAGTTTTCGGCGTCCTCAGGGTCGAGCTCGATCGCTCGCTCCATGTCGGTCAGCGCCCGGTCGCCATCACCCGTGCCTCTCCACATCGCGGAGCGCAGCAACAGGTATACGGGATCCTCGTCCAGCTCGATCGCCTTGGTCAGTTTTTCGACGGCTTGCGCACAATTGCCCATCTTCTCGTACGTCACCGCCCACTGGGCATAGACCGTGCTGAGGCCGGGCTCGAGCTCGGCCGCTCTGGCGTGGTCCGCAAGCGCCTTGTCGTAGTCGCCCAGTGTTCGATACGCCACCGCACGCCGCGAGAAATACCATCCCTCGTTCGGATTGAGTTCGAGCGCGCGCGTGTAATCGTTCAGCGCGTCCGCCGCGCGCCCCATGTCCAGATAGACCTCCGCGCGCTTGAAGAGGCAGCCGTCATTGTCCGGCCTACGGTCGAGCGCCCGGGTGTAATCGATCAGCGCATCGAGATGCCGTCCCATGTCGTGATGAATGCCCGCGCTCACCTCCAACGGCCAGTCTTCGCTCGGAAAACGTTCGGCCAGCCGGGCGGCATCAGCCAACGCTTCTCCGTACCGCCCCACTGCCCGCAACGCCACGGCCCGGCCGCCGAGTGCCCCGACCATGTCCTGATCCTCGTCCAACACCTGATCGAAGTCCTCGATCGCGTCCTCGAAGCGCGCGCTGCTCATGCGTTCGTAGCCGCGCTGGACGAGCGCATCAAGCCGAGCGTCTGAAGCGAGGTTCGGAAAGCCCAGCAAGATCGTCAGATACGCCTCGAGATCGTTTTTCCGGACGGCGTCATCCAATCGTCGGGTCCACCGGAGAAGCGTTTCGTCCCCACTGTCGGCGGCCGCCTCGTTCATCATGGAGACCCAGCGCCGCAGGACAGCACGATCCGCTTCCGCGATCGCGACCGAATCTGCCATGGCGTCGGCCAGATTGGCCTGCGGCTCGGCACACAGCTGGTGGTAGCACTCTTCCAGACCGCAATTCAGCCGGGTGGGGTCCTCCCACTCGTCGCCGTCCGGCTCGGGCACTGCTTCGCGTTCGGTGCGATAGTGGCCGGCCAGCCGCTGATGAAGGTCCCGCCATCGTTGTGGCGAGCGCGCTTTCAGCAAGCGCAGCATCGCTGACCGCGCGACATCGTGGTACTTCCAGTTGTCCCGGGTCCTGGTGACGAAAGGAAGATTGCACACCCAGTCGAAGACGTCCGCTTCATCGGCGTCGTTGCTGATCACCGCGAGCACGTCGGCGTTGAAGTGCCGCGGTGTCGCTGCGGTGAGAGCCGCATCGCGCAGCCGGGCATCCGGCTCCCATTTCAAAAAACGCTCCACGGCGCTGTTCGCAGGATCCTCGACCGAGTGCTCGTCTGCCGGTCCCCTGACCGCCAGGGCGTTCAGCCACACCGGGAGCCGCCCGGACAGCGACAGGATCGTCGCCACGGTGTGCGGGTCGTGGACGTTGTGCCTGGCGAGCAGTTCGCGCGCTTCGGCCTCGGTGAACGGCGCCAGCGGGACGTCCTCGACTATGCCCAGGTACGGCGCCCAGTCGTTGACATCGAGCTGACGCTGCCCGGCGATGGTCATCACCAGCTCGGCGGGCAGGGCGCCGTACTTGCCTTCCAGCAGGTCCAGGATCCACGGCTGGAGGAAGTGCGACGTCCGTTCGAAAGTGTCGAACACCAGCGACACGGTCCTGCGCTTGGCCAGCCGGCTGAGATCGGCGACGAAGAGCTTGGTCAGCACCGCGACCGGCTCGAGCACCAGCCGGACATCCTCGGCATTGCGGAACTTCCGGCTCACATAGGTCCGGAAACGGTCGAGGTGTTCGTCGGTGATCGCCGCGCTGGCGACGTCCGCCAGCACCCCGAGGCTCGGGTCGGCCTTGGCCGCGGCCATTCCTGCCCTGGTGAGCAGGGCACCCAGCGTGCCGAACTCGCGCGATTGCGGATCGGCCATCAGCTCGCGCTGGCGCTCGCGATAGGCCGACAGCCGCCACCGGAAATCCTTGAACTCGCTCCCCTCGCCCGCCAGAGCGGCCGAGAGCACATCCATCGTCTCGATGACGTCGTACGCGCTCTCGTCGGTGCTACCGCACGCAGCCCCATGTTCGGCGGCTATGCGCTGAAACTGCTGCACCAAGTACGTCTTGCCGACGCCCGCGACACCGTGCACGGCGAAAACGAACGTGCGACGCTCGTCGTCCACCGGGAGAGCCAGGTTTTCGGTGAACCGCGCAAGCAGCTCCTGCCGCCCCACGAAGTCCGCGCGCTGTCGCCTCTTGATGATGCTCTGCAGGTCGGTCCGTTCGTTCACGCTTCCCGGCAGCCTTTCGGACAGCTCCTCGTGGCGGAGCGAATCGCATCGGGGTGTCCCCTCAGTATCCGTGACGTGACGGACCGTGTGACGCGATTCGATCAAACGCCCTCGTCACGAATGCGTTGCGCCGCCGGAATCGACCGACGTCCTCCTGTCAGGGACGATCCTGCCCGCGAGCCGCCAGCCCACCGGCCGAGCGCCGGGCAAGGTCTATCACCAGACGGTTCGGTACCCTCCGCCACCGGCATCGAAGCCGCCACCACCGCCATCGAAACCGCCACCACCGGCATCGAAGCCGTCACCACCGCCCCAGTCGGACGGGTGGTGCGGGGTGTCCATGGCATAGGCAGCCGTCGAGCCGATCGGCACGCAGGCCGCCGCGATTCCGATCACAGCGCGACCGGGTGAAGCCGCGCGACGAGCAACGCGTTCATGACGTTCGCTCCCCGCACGCAAGCGGCCGACAGCCGGAATGGCCGTGCACCTGAACGAGACCAGGCTCACTCCCCGCGCGCAGACGGCCGATAGCTGACGGATTACGCGCGGATATGCCCGCAAGGCAACCTCTGGGCGCGCACAAGCGTGAGTCGGACAGGCTCTTGAGCGCCTGAGGAGGGATATCCACATGAGAAGAACACATCTTCGCCGATGTGTCGTCGCAGCTGCGGTCGCGGCCATGCTTACCAGCATCGGCGCGGCGGCACAGGCGCAAGAGGGGGATGGGAGAAGACCCGGGTCAGCGGAAACGAAGCGATCGACGGATACGACGTGACCGTCGACGCCAAAGGCACGACCAATGTCATTTGGGCAGGCGAAGGCGGCGACGGTCCGCGGCAAGCCGTCCGGGTCCGGACCAGAGCGGCCGACGGCTCGTGGTCGGAGCCCCAGGTCCTGGCGGAGAAGGCGTCGGGGTTCGACGACTTCCAGGAGCCGGTGATCGCCGCGACGGCCGCAGGAGGTGCGGCGGCCGCGTGGATCGACGCGTCGGGATCCACACCGCGGATCATGGCCAGGGTCAAACCCGCAGGTGGCTCCTGGGGTGCGGCGGAGCAGGTCGCCAACGCCAAGGGCATCAGCCAGTTGCGGATCGCCGGGGCGGCGTCCGGGCACGTGATGCTGGTCTGGCGGCAGGACGACGGCATCCACGCCAGCCGGTACACGCCGGCCAACGGCTGGTCGGCCCCGAGGACCCTGTCGTCGTCGGGCGCCAATCCGGATGTCGCCATCAACGACACCGGCGTCGCCTACGCCGCGTGGAGCCAGAAGTCGAACAGCTCGGCACCAGACCGGATCCGCGCCCGCTACAGCACGCCCGGCGGCGCGTGGTCGACGTTCGCGACGTTGTCGTCATCGGATCGCCGGGCGGACGAACCGGCCGTGGCGGTCGACCAGAACGGCAGCGGAATGGTGGTCTGGAGCCAGCGCCGCGCCCCCACCGTGATCCAGGAAGCCCACCGTCCGGTTGGCAGCACCTGGACCAAGACCGTCACCATCTCCAACACCAAACGGACATCGATCGAACCGGACGTCGTCCTGGACGCCCGGGGTTCCGCGGTCGCCGTCTGGCAAGTCCGGCTCGCCGGCGGAGACACCTGGAGCTACGAGGTGGACGCCAACAGCCGCCCGTCGGGCGGCAAGTGGGGCACCGCGCGCAGGCTCGACGTGGAGGCGATGAACCCGATGGTCGGCATGGACGGCCAGGGCAACGCCACCGCGGTGTGGCACAAGGACGGCTACTACCCGTGCGGGCTGGTTGCGGCCGAGAAGCCTGCGGGCAAGTCCTGGGCGGTGCCGAAGCAAGTCGCCAATGGCATCGACACCTGGTCGAAGGAGTACGCCGTCGGCGCGGACGGCACGGCCGCCGCGGTGATCTACGACCACAACGGTCAGGACGGCGACTGGGATCACCCGATCTACGCGTTCGTGCGGCCCTGACCGGTGACCGTCCCGGCAAGGCCGGGGGCCGGCGCCCGGTCCCCGGCCTTTCGTCGTTTCGGGCGTCGCGGAATGAGCCTTCCAGTCCCCGGGCGATCGCGGCTAGCATCCTCAGCACGACGCTCGCGACATCCACCACGGAGGGTCCCGCCATGGCCATTCCCCTGTCCCGCATGGGTGATTTCCTCGCGCACTGGACCGCCCGCAAGCCGGACCAGCAGGCACTGGTTTTCCAGGACCGCAGCTGGACCTGGGCGGAGCTGGACGACCGGGTGCGGCGTGCGGCGAGTGCCCTGCGTGCCGCGGGGCTGTCCGCGGGCGACCGGTTCGCGGTGCTGGACAAGAACCACCCGGCCTGCCTCGAGCTGACGCTGGCCGCGTCGATCATCGGTGCGGTCAACGTGGTGGTGAACTTCCGCCTGGCACCGGACGAGCTGGTCCACGTCCTCGACGACTCCACGGCGAAACTCGTCGTGGTCGGCGCGGAGTTCGCCGGAACGCTCGACGGCATTCGTGACCGCCTGCCGTCCGTCTGCCGGACCGTGGTGCTCGGCGGTGAAAAAGACGAGTACGAGCAGTGGCTGGCACAGGAGGAACCGCTGGCGGAGCTGCCCACCACGTCGGCCGACGACTGTTTCCTCCAGCTCTACACCTCGGGCACGACCGGCTGGCCGAAAGGCGCGATGCTCACCCAGCGCAGCATGACCGCGCACACCAACGCCGTCGCACCCGCATACGCCATGGACGAGGACACCGTCAACATCGTGGCGATGCCGCTGTTCCACGTCGGCGGGACGAGCTGGGCCCTGGGCAGCATGGCGACGGGTGGGCGGACGGTCGTCGTGCGGGAAGTGACGGAGGTGCTGCAAGAAGTCGCCAAGCACCAGGCCACGCACGTCTTCCTGGTGCCCGCGGTGATCCAGGCCCTGATCCAGCACCCGCAGACGCCGCAAGCGCTCGGCAGCGTCCGCGTCCTTGCCTACGGCGGCTCCCCCATGCCGCTGGACGTGATGAACCAGGTCCTGGAGAAGCTGTCCACGCCGCTGTACTCGGTGTACGGGATGACCGAGATGTCGGGGGCGTTCTGCTGCTTGAAGCCGGAAGAGCACCGCGACGAGTCGCGCAGGCACTTGCTGGCGTCGGCCGGGCGCATCCTGCCGGAGACAGAACTCCGCGTGGTCGATCCGACGACCGGCCAGGACGTGCCGACCGGTCAGCTCGGCGAGTTCTGGGTGAAGTCGGAGCAGGTGATGGCCGGCTACTGGCGCAACCCGGAGGCCACGAAGGAAACCATCACCGAGGACGGCTGGCTGCGCACCGGGGACGCCGGCCGGGTGGACGAGGACGGCTACCTCTACATCGAGGACCGGGTCAAGGACATGATCATCACCGGTGGGGAGAACGTCTACCCGGCAGAGGTCGAGCGCGTGCTCGCGCAGCACCCGGACGTGGCGGAGGTCGCCGTCGTCGGGGTGCCGCACGAGAAGTGGGGCGAAACCCCCAAGGCGGTCGTGGTCCTCAAGGAAGGGGCCACCCTCGACGAGCAGGGTCTGATCGACTTCACCCGGGAGAAGCTGGCGCACTACAAGTGCCCGACGTCGGTCACCGCCGTGGCAGCGCTGCCGCGGAACCCGACCGGCAAGATCCTGCGCCGCGAGCTCCGCGCTCAATTCCAGTCATGACGCGGCACCGCCGGTGCGCCCGGTCGTGCGCGGAGCCGTGCGGCACGCACGATTCCCGTCCCCGGGACGGCAGGCTGGCGAGCCCCGTGCCGGTCCACTGGTGACCTCACTGCCTGCGGGACCGGTCGACACCGTCATGGTGGACCGGCGGCCGGTAGACGGCACTCGTCTCGGGTGCGGCCTGCGCCGGAAGGAATCCGGATTGCGCAGGCCAGGTGTCGCCGTCCTGTGCCGGAATGCGGGGTCGGAATGCGGGCCGTCGCCTGCTGGGCGGACACCGTGGCCGGTGCTGCTTACGGCAGGCTCGTCGCCTCCTGAGCCGACCGCGCCACCGTGAGCCGCCGCGCCAAGGCTCGGCACGTCGGCATGGCCGATCCCGAGCCCCGCTCGAGCCTGGCCGTTCAACATCGGCATGGCCGATCCCGAGTCCCGCTCGAGCCTGGCCGTTCAACATCGGCAAGGCCGATCCCGAGCCCCGCTCGAGCCTGGCCATTCAGTTGGCTTCGGGTGCGTTTGTGCGATCCGAAGCGAACGTCCGGCGCGGTGGCCGGTGCCGTCCGGGTGACGGTTCGTCAGACGGCCCCGAGCTGGTCCGGATTCCTCCGGTGCGTGGGCCCCGCCTTCGTCACCGCTTACTCCCGCGGTGAGCTGCCGAGGCTCTGCACCATCCGGCCCACTTTCCGGTCCCCGCGCCCGGTCACCGTCGGGCGTAGGCCTTGTCCAGCACCGTCGAGGTCGTGGGCGTGGCACCGCGCCGCTCGTCCGGTGCCCTGGCGGGCGCCGAGCCTGCGGGCTCGGCCGCGACGAAACCCTTTGCCAGCAACTCACCGGACGGGGAAGGAACGCGCAGGAACGCGCGGCTCCGATACGACTTGGCTTCCACTTCCACCGGCACGTAGAGATCCGGGCGCTCGGCGGAGTACCCGGACGCCACGGCGTCGTGGTAGGCCCGCTCCGACACGATGGCGGCCAGGCAGGTCGTGTCGCCGGAGCGGGTCAGCAGGTTCCGCACCGGATCGGCGTCGACGAGCCGGTGCGTCTCGATCTGCGCATCGCCGCTGCGGTCGCCGGTCGGCCTCTTCGCGAACTCGGTCACCGGGCCGACGGTGATCGCGGCCCGCATCCGCAGCGGTTGCCCGTGGCCTGCGGCCAGTCCGCGCGCATTGCGGTGCAGCAGTTCGTCCTGCAGCGCGGACAGCAACGGGTTGAGCAGCAACGGAAGCATGGCCGAGTCGAACCCGGCGAAGTACCCGTCCCCGGTGTGCCGGTGGAACCGCTGCTGCTGCCATGCCTGCGCCAGGCCCGCTCGTTCGAAGGCGAGCCGGAGTATCTGCGGGATGTCCTTGGTCAGCTCGGCGTGCCTGCTGCCTTCCCGGCCGTTGAAGTCCTTCACGTCGACCACGAACAGCGACCGGTAGGGCGGCAGTACCTGCGGGTGTCGGTCCATTCCAGATCAGCCTTCCCGATGGGACGACCTCGACGTTGCCAGGGAGGATCGCGCCGATACGCGGCCGGCGTTGTCCACCACCGGACAAATCGTAGTGTGGCTCACGTCACAATCCCGCATGTCGGCGAAGCTTCCGCACGTCGGCCACCACGACGCGCCGCCCGGACGAGAGCGCGCCGGTACTGCGCAACAGGGCGATCTGCTCGGCGACGGTGCTGCGGGCCAGCCCGAGGGCACGCGCCAGCTCCCCCTGCGACAGCGGGATGAGGAAGCGATCGGGCTTGTCCGGCGGGGCCAGGGTGACCAGCTCGTGCAGCAGCCTGGCCACCCGCCGCTCGGCGGGGAAGCGCGCCAGCTGCATCTGGCTGGGGATGGTCTGCGACAGCTTGAGCACCAGATAGTCCGCGTACCGCCCCACCGCACGGTTCTCTTCGAGGAAGCGGTGGAACCGATGGGTCTCGATCACCTTGGCGATGCACCGGTCGATCGCCATCACGCTGACCGTTCGCCGGGAGTGCTCGCCGGTGGCCATCTCGCCCACCACATCGCCTGCCGAGCGCAGGGAGACCAGCAGTTCGTCGCCGTCCGGTGTGTGGCCGAGGACCTTCACCCGCCCGGACACCAGCGCCACCAGGTAGCCGCCTGGCTCGCCCTGTCGCATGAGGTACGTGCCCGAGGCGAACTCGCGGTGGGTGCCGAGCATCAGCAGGCGAGCCCACCCTTCGTCACCGAGCAATGCCCGAAAGCCAAGCGGCCGCTCAGCCACCTCGGCCTCCTGCCTACTGCTGCCACAACCCCGCACCACTGGCATGCCCTCGGATGTCACCGCTACTTTCGGTAGCGTGCCAACTACTGTCGGCACGCGCAACGGTGACCATCGCGAACGCTCGCCGATGCCGTCCGGCGGCCTTGCCGACCAGGGCAACCATACGGACCCGGCGCGCAGGAGAACACCCTTTCGCCGACCGGGACGACTCCGATCACGTGCTGCTTCGCCGAGCCCGTGCAGCCCACACCACCCGCCCATCCCGTCCAGCCCGCCGGAACGGGACCGGCCGCCGGTGGACCGCACGACGGAGCAGGTGCGGACGGCCGGACATCGATCGCCACCGTCGGGCCGAGCCGCTACCGTGATCGGCCATGGCCGTCGAGTGGGAGCAAGTCATCGTGGACGCGGCCGACCCGATCGCGCTGGGACGCTGGTGGCAGCGGGCGCTGGGGTGGGTCGTCGTCGACCAGGACGACGAGATCATCGAGATCCGCCCGGCCCCGGACCGCAAACCGGGCCTGTTGTTCGTTCCGTCGAGCGAACCCAAGACCGGCAAGAACAGGTTGCACATCGACCTGCGCCCGGACGACCGCGACGCCGAGGTCGAGCGGTTCCTCTCCCTGGGCGCCCGGCGCGCCGATGTCGGCCAGACCGGCGAGGAATCCTGGGTGGTGCTCGCCGACCCCGAGGGCAACGAGTTCTGCATCCTCGGATCCGCGCACTGACGACGGCCGCGGGGCGCACGCACTACGGCGTCCGGCGATCACCCGCGGGCGACAGCGGCGCACACGACCTGCCCGGAAGGACACGAAACCACCATCGTGGGGTTGCGGCACGCCCTCGGATCGGGCGGGGATCGTGACGACACCGAGAGGAGGGGGGCCGCGCCGTGTGCGCCTATGTCCTGGTCGCCGAGGACGACCCGAAGCAGGCGGAACTGGTGCGCCGCTATCTGTGCCGAGAGGATCACACGGTACGCGTCGTGTCCAACGGTCGCGACGCCATCGACGAGGTCCGCCGCCGGCCCCCCCCGACCTGCTGGTGCTCGACGTCATGATGCCGGGTGTCGACGGCCTCGACGTGTGCCGGGCGCTCCGCCGCGACTACGAGGTGCCGGTGCTGATCGTCACCGCACGCAAGAACGCGGAAGACAAGCTGCTCGGTTTCGACCTCGGCGCGGACGACTACGTCACCAAGCCCTACGACCCGCGCGAACTCATGGCCCGGGTGCGCGCCCTGCTGCGCCGGGCGGCACCACGGGCCGACCGCTCGCTCAGCGTGGGAGACCTCGTCCTCGACCCGGTGCGGCACACCGTGCGCCTCGGATCGCGCGGATCAACTGCACCCCGGCCGAGTTCCCCATCCTGGCCCTCCCCGGATCGTCCGCACCAGCTGTCCGGCGGCGAGCGGCAACGCGTCGCCATCGCCCGGGCCCTGGTCAGCGAACCCGCGATCGTGCTCGCCGACGAACCGACCGGCGCGTTGGACACCGCCAACGGCCAAGCGGTGATGGCGCTGCTGCGCGAGCTCAACGCGGCGGGCACCACCATCGCGGTGATCACGCACGATCGGGAGATCGCGGCCGGGCTGCCCAGGCAGGTGGAGATCCGCGACGGCACGATCCGGCGGGACGTCCGGGCCGGCCAGGAGGTCGCGGCATGAGCGATCCACGCCCGCGCCGGCCCCGGCTGGACCCGCTCGACGTGCTCGCGCACGGCGTCGTCGGCCTGCGCTCCCGGCCCCTGCGTGCCGCGCTCTCCGCGCTCGGCATCGCCATCGGCATCGCGACCATGGTGGTCGTGGTCGGGATTCCGGCGTCCAGCCAGCAAGCGCTCGGCCGGGAACTGTCCGCACTCGGCACCAACTTGCTGCGCGCGCAGGCGACCATGGACGAGCGGACCAACGCGCTGCCGCCCGTTCCGGAGCAGGCCGACGCGATGGTGGAGGGGATCGGACCCGTCACCCAGGCCAGCGCGGCCGCCACCACCCACGCCCAGATCCGCCGCACGGACAAGATCCCGCCGGAGCAGTCCTCCGGCCTGACCGTGCTGGCCGTACGGCCGGACTTGCTGCGGCTGCTGGACGCCGAGCTGGTCGCGGGCACGCCGATCACCCGCGAGAACGAGGGGCTTCCCGTGACGGTGCTCGGCGCGACAGCCGCGAGCAGGCTCGGCATCACGTCCCTGCCGCCCGGTCAGCCCGCGCCCAAGGTGTGGATCAACAACCGGTGGTTCACCGTCGTCGGCATCCTGGCCGCCACGCCGTTGGACCCGGAGGTCGAACGCTCGGTGCTGGTCGGATGGGGGGCCGCGCGAACCTGGCTGGGCTTCGACGGCCATCCCACGGTGATCTACGCCAGGGCGGTCGAGGAGCACCTGGAGTCCGTGCGCGACGTGCTGCCCGCCACGGTGTACCCGGAGAATCCGGCCCGCATCAAGGCCAGCAGGCCGTCGGACGCGCTGGCGGCCAAGCGCATCGCCGAGACCACGTTCTCCGGGCTGTTCCTCGGGCCGGCCGCGGTGGCGCTGCTGGTCGGCGGGGTCGGGGTGGCCAACACCATGGTGATCTCGGTGCTGGAGCGCAAGCGCGAGGTCGGCCTGCGCCGGGCACTCGGCGCGACGAAGGGCCAGATCCGCACCCAGTTCCTGACCGAATCCGTCGTGTTGTGCCTGTTCGGCGGGTTGACCGGGGTGCTGCTCGGCGTGTTGGGCACCGCCGTCTACTCCGCCATCAAGAGCTGGCCCGCCGTCGTACCGCTGGACGCGACGCTCGGCGGGCTGGGGTCGGCGATGGCGATCGGCGCGCTGGCCGGGCTGTATCCGGCCATCCGCGCCGCCCGCCTGACACCGACAGAAGCGCTCGCGGCACCGTGATCGCGGGCCTGCCTCCCTGCCGCCCTGCCCCGCGTCGGCTAGCGCCCGCCGGTGGCCGGCGCGGCGGTGGCCACGTTCGGCATGCCGCGCCGCCACACGGCACCGGCGCCCAGCATGATCAGCCCGGCCGCCGCCCACACCGCCAGCACCAGCCACTCGCCGCCGGTCGAGGCTCCGGGGAAGAAGCTGATCGAGCGCAGCAACTCCACCGCCGCGCCGTTCGGCAGGTAGGCGC
The DNA here is from genome assembly GCF_000427905.1 of Thermocrispum agreste DSM 44070. Taxonomy (GTDB): domain Bacteria; phylum Actinomycetota; class Actinomycetes; order Mycobacteriales; family Pseudonocardiaceae; genus Thermocrispum; species Thermocrispum agreste. Next base: position 11,570 of record NZ_ATYX01000010.1, read on the forward strand.
CGACCGTGGCCATCGGTTCGGTGAGGAATTCGCGCGGCGCGAAGATCGCTCCCCACGGGTTGCCGACCAGCACCACCAGCAGGATCGCGACCAGGATCCCGGCTCGGCCGAGCAACGTGCCCAGGCCCGCGACGAAGGCGCCGATGGCGAGCATGCCCATCGCCAGCGCCGCCGAGACGAGCCAGTAGTTGCCGGGCAGCACGTCGAACCAGGGCCCGAGTACGGCGCCACCGACGAGCCCGCCCGCCGCCGCGGTCACCCCCAGGGTCGCGAAGCGGCGAATCGGGGTACGCACCAGCACCAGGGCGACGACCGCTCCGGCGATCCCGCCGATGAGCACGGGCAGGATCGCGATGTTCACCGCCTGACCGGCCCGCCCGACCGGCACCACGTCGGTGACCGTCACCGTGCCGGGCAGGCCCCCTGCGGCCAGTTGCGCATTCAGCGCGACACCCAGCTGGTTGAGCAGTTGCGTGATCTGCAGGCTGTCGGCGCTGGCGGTGAGGATCTCCGGTTGCTGCCCCAGCACGATGGCACCACGCACGTCGCGGGCGTGGATCGCGGCCACCGCCGCCTGCCGGTCGGGCACCGTGGCAACCTCGAACAGCTCGGGGCTGCGCGCGGTGAGCTGCTGTTCGACCGCGGCGACCGCAGGCTGAGGCCCGGCGACGGCGAGCGGGATGTGCTGCGGGCTCGCCGTGGTGATCGGCCACAGGAAGGCCGCGACGAACAGGCCGATGAACAACGCGACCGCGAGCCCGGCGCCGACGGCGACGCGCCACGACGTCGGCTGCGCAGCGATCTGCTGCTCCTGCTGGTCCGGGGTTGTACTGGCCATGACTGCTCCCAACGAGGTGGCGCGACCGGATCGGCCAGAGCGCCGTCGGTTTCCTGCAATTCGCCTGCCGACCCCGGATGGTTGCTGTGCAGATCGCGCGACCGTTGTCACCCGAACGCGGCCAAGATCACCCCAAACTTGAATCATTCAAGAAAATTCGGCAGACTCCGGGCATGCCGACCCGGGAGGAGTTCGCACGCCAGCTGCGTGAGGCACAGCTCCGGGTCACCCGTCCGCGCCTGGCGGTCATGGCGGCGGTGCACGACCACCCGCACGCCGACACCGACACGATCATCCGCGCGGTGCGGAAGAGTCTCGGGGAGGTGTCGCATCAGGCGGTCTACGACGTGCTGCACGCACTCACCGACGCCGGCCTGCTGCGCCGCATCCAGCCGTTGGGCTCGGTGGCCCGCTACGAGACGCGCGTGGGGGACAACCATCACCACGTCGTGTGCCGCTCGTGCGGCGCCATCGCCGACGTCGACTGCGCCGTCGGCCCCGCACCGTGCCTGACCGCAGCCGACGACCACGGGTACGTCATCGACGAGGCAGAGGTCATCTACTGGGGGTACTGCCCCCGATGCCGCGAAGCGAGTTCCTGAACCCGCCGATTCCGAAAGGACAGTCAGTGACAGAGGGGCACGACGCGAAAGTCGGAGACGTCAACGTCGAGGAGGCCGGTGGCTGCCCGGTGGCGCACGGCCAGGTGAACCATCCGACCGCGGGCGGTCACGGCAACCAGGACTGGTGGCCGAACCGGCTCAACCTGGGCATCCTGCGCAAGAACCACCCGGGCTCCGACCCGAACGACCCGGGCTACGACTACCGCAAGGAATTCCTCACCCTCGACCTGGACGAGCTGGCCAAGGACGTGGACAAGGTCCTGACCACCTCGCAGGACTGGTGGCCCGCCGACTTCGGCCACTACGGGCCGTTCATCATCCGGATGGCCTGGCACGCCGCGGGCACCTACCGCATCCACGACGGCCGGGGCGGCGCCGACGGCGGCCAGCAGCGGTTCGCCCCGCTGAACAGCTGGCCGGACAACGCCAACCTGGACAAGGCGCGCAGGCTGCTGTGGCCGGTGAAGAAGAAGTACGGCCGCAAGATCTCGTGGGCCGACCTGCTGATCTTCGCGGGCAACCGGGCGCTGGAGACGATGGGGCTGAAGACGTTCGGCTTCTCCGGCGGTCGCGTCGACGCGTGGGAGCCGGACGACGACGTGTACTGGGGCCCGGAGACCACGTGGCTGGGCGACGAGCGGTACCGCGGCGACCGGGAGCTGGACAAGCCGTTCGCGGCGGTGCAGATGGGCCTGATCTACGTCAACCCGGAGGGCCCGAACGGCAACCCGGACCCGCTGGCCGCGGCCAGGGACATCCGCGAGACGTTCGGCCGGATGGCGATGAACGACGAGGAGACCGTGGCGCTCATCGCCGGCGGCCACACGTTCGGCAAGACCCACGGCGCGGCCGACCCGGCCAAGTACGTCGGCCCGGAGCCGGAGGGCGCTCCGCTGGAGGAGCAGGGCCTCGGCTGGAAGAACAGCTACGGCACCGGCAAGGGCCCGGACACCATCACCAGCGGCCTGGAGGGCACCTGGACCCCCACCCCGACCCGGTGGGACAACTGGTTCTTCGAGAACCTGTTCCGCTACGAGTGGGAGCTGACCAAGAGCCCGGCGGGCGCCTGGCAGTGGCGGCCGAAGGACGGTGAGGGTGCGGGCACCGTGCCGGACGCGCACGACCCGACCAAGACACACCCGCCGACCATGCTGACCACCGACCTGGCCCTGCGGTTCGACCCGGTCTACGAGCAGATCTCGCGCCGGTTCTGGAAGAACCCGGACCAGTTCGCCGACGCGTTCGCCCGGGCGTGGTTCAAGCTCACCCACCGCGACCTCGGCCCGAAGTCCCGCTACCTCGGCCCGCTGGTGCCGCAGGAGGACCTGATCTGGCAGGACCCGGTGCCGCCGGTGGACCACGAGCTGGTGAACGCCGACGACATCGCCAAGCTGAAGGAGCAGATCCTCGGTTCCGGGCTGACCGTGGCGCAGCTGGTGAAGACCGCGTGGGCGTCGGCGTCGACGTTCCGGGGCAGCGACAAGCGCGGTGGCGCCAACGGTGCCCGGATCCGGCTCGAGCCGCAGCGCAACTGGGAGGTGAACGACCCGGACGAGCTCGCCCAGGTGCTCAGCACGCTGGAGGGCATCCAGAAGTCGTTCAACGACGCCCAGAGCGGCGGCAAGCGGATCTCGCTCGCCGACCTGATCGTGCTCGGCGGGTGCGCGGCGGTGGAGAAGGCCGCGCGGGACGCCGGTGTCACCGTCGAGGTGCCGTTCACCCCCGGCCGCACCGACGCCAGCCAGGAGCAGACCGACGTCGAGTCGTTCGCCCCGCTGGAGCCGGTCGCCGACGGCTTCCGGAACTACGTGAGCAAGGGCGCCCCGCTGCCGCCGGAGTACCTGCTCATCGACCGCGCCAACCTGCTGACGCTCACCCCGCCGGAGATGACGGTGCTGGTCGGCGGCCTGCGGGTGCTGGGCGCCAACACCGGACAGTCCCCGCTGGGCGTGTTCACCAAGCGTCCGGGCGTGTTGACCAACGACTTCTTCGTCAACCTGCTCGAGCTGGGTGTGGAGTGGAAGCCGACCGGCGACGAGGCCGAGACGTTCGAGGCGCGCGACGCCGACGGCAACGTGCTGTGGACGGCCAGCAGGGTCGACCTGGTCTTCGGCTCGAACTCCGAGCTGCGGGCCATCGCCGAGCTCTACGGCGCCGACGACGCGCAGGAGAAGTTCGTGCGCGACTTCGTCGCCGCGTGGGACAAGGTGATGAACCTCGACCGGTTCGACCTGCACGACTGACCCGAGCTGATTGTCAGCTCCGCTGCCGCGCGGTGTCGTCCTGCCGGACGGCACCGCGCGGTTTTCGTGTGCGGCTTCCGGCAGGTGACCGTCCGGTCGCCGGATCGGCTCGACGGCCCGGCGCCGGGCTGCAGGGCATGGCCGGCGGTGTCGGCGCACCCTTGGTTACGCGGTCGAGCCAGGCGCTGACGGGAACAGCGCCCAGGGCGGGCTCCTCCTGCAGCAAGGCGTGTCCAATCCCGCCGACGACAGCGAGACCGGCGTGCCGCCCAGCCAGCTCCGAAGGCAGCGCCAGGCGGCCGTCCCGGTTGCCCCAGGACGGCCGCGTGTGATCTCGGCGTACTCCGGCTACGCGTGCGCGGGCAGGGCCTTCCGGTGGACACGCCCGCTTGGCGGGCAACTTACTCCGGCTACGCGTGCGCGGGCAGGGCGGGCCGGCGGAGCCGCTTGCCCGACAGGTACCGGCGGCGGTCGGTGACCACGACGGCGGCCAGCGTGCCGACCAGCAGCCAGCCGACCAGTTCGGCGATGCCCCCGGCCAACCCGGGCCCGTCGGCCGCGATCGCCCGCAACGCTTGGATCGCTCCGTGGGTCGGCAGGTAGTCCGACACCGTGTACAGCGGCCCGGGCAGGGTCGACACCACACCGGTGGCGCCGGTCAGCACCAGCACCGCGAGCGATGCCAGCCTGCCCGGCCTGCCGAAGATCGCGGCCAGCGCCTGGTTCAACGCGACGAACGCCGACGACGCCAGCAGCGCGACCGCCAGGAATCCGACCGACTCGCCGAAGCTCAGCTCCAGCACCGGCACGGCCACCGCGGTGATGGCGGCGGCCGCGAGCGCTGCCGCCGTCGCGCCGGGAACGGCGGAACGAACGATGATCTTCCAGGTCGGTTCGCGCGCGGTCAGCACCTCGTCCGGCACGGCCCGCGTGACGATGTAGGTGGCCAGCGCCAGCGACCACAGCGCCAGCGCGGCGAACAGGGTGATCGCCAGCGGTCCGATGGGGGTCCCCTGCATGCTGGTCAGCGTCGGGGTGGCCGCCACCGTCTTGAGGTGGTCGCGCTCGTCGGCACTGTAGGTGGGGATGTCGTCGCGCCCCTTCGCCAGGCCGTCGCTCAGCTTCTTGGCGCCCTCGTCGAGCTGCACTGTGCCGTCGCTGAGCTTGCGGGCGCCGCCGGCCAGTTCGCTGGCACCTCCGCCCAGCTCCTTCGCACCGGATGCCAGCTGCTTGGCACCCTCGTCCGTTTGCTGGATGCCACTGTCCAGCTTCCTGGCTCCGCTGGCCGCGTCGGCGATACCACGCACCAGCGTGCCCATGTTGTCGGCCAGCTGCTCGTTGCCCTGCGCGACCTTCCGTGCCCCCTTGGCCAGCGCCGACACCGCATCCCGGGTCTGCACCGCCGCGGAATGCACCGAGTTCTTGGCCGCGTCGATCTTCCCGGCCTCGGCGGCCAGCCGGTTCGCAGCGGCGCGCAGCTCGTCGCAGAACCCCGGCAGCTCTTCCGAGCTCGGGCACCGATCGACCAGCTCCTGCAGCTTCTTGGCCGCGTCCTCCGCCGACGGCAGCGCGTCGACCGCATTGATGATCCGGTTGGCCAGCGGCACCAGGTTGCCTGCCAGCTGCTCGTTGCCGTCCGCGACCTGCTTGGCCCCGTCGGCGAGCTGGCGGGTCAGCTTCGGCAGCTGCGCGGTGTCCTTCTCCGCCTTGGTCAGCCCGCCCGCCAGCTGCGACGAACCGTCGGCCAGCTTCCCGGTGCCGTCGGCCAGCTGCGCCGCACCGTCGGCCAGCTGGGCGATCGCATCGGCCAGCTGGCTGGACCCGTCGGCGAGCTTGCGCGAGCCGGGCACCAGTTCCCCGGTGCCGTCGGCCAGCTTGCTCGCGCCCTCCACGACCTTGCCCATCTCCTTGTGCATCGTGGAGAAGCCGACGTAGATGTTGTCCAGGTACGTCTCGACCACCTGGCGGTTGAGCGTCTGCTGCGTGGTCCGGGCGATCATCTGCGCCAAGCTGGGATCGACCACACCCGCGCTGGTCGACGTGCGCACCTGGACGACGGCGCGGCGCGCCTTGAGCGGATCCTTCTCCGCGGTGGACGTGGCGCGTTTGGAGAAGTTCTCCGGGATGGTCACCACCGCGGCGTATTTGCCGCTCTTCAGCCCTTCCTCGGCGTCCTCGTCGTCGGTGAGCACCCACCGGAAGGCGGAGTCCTCGTTGTGGGTCAGGCTGCCGGCCAGCTCCCTGCCCAGCGGCACCATCTGCCCGTTCACCTCGACCGGCTTGTCGTTGTTCACCACCGCGGCCGTCGCGGTGCCGTGGTCGCTGTCCGGAGCCCAGAACGCCCAGGTGAGCAGGCCCATGACCAGCACAGGGATGACGATCAGCCCGGTCCAGGTCTTCCACGTCAACGGGCCCGAGGACAACGCGCGGGCGGAGTTGGCGAACGGCTTGAACATCAGCGGACCTCCACCAGCTGTGGCGTCAAAGCAAGGAAGTGGGTACGCGCCCCCGGCAGCAGGTCGAGCAGCCGCTGCGGGTCCTGGCAGCTGAGCACGAAAGTGGCCGGCCGCCCGGACCGGGTCCGCCCGAGCGCCAGCATCTCGCGCAGCTCGTCACGCGAATCGGTGCGCAGCACCAGGTCGGCGTCGTCGAGCAGCACCAGGCGCACGTCGTCGTGCAGCGCGGCGCGGACTTCCGCCACCGGATCCTCGGCGTCCCGGCACGGGATCACCGCGACGTCGCGCCGCACCGCGTGCGTGTGCTGGGGCAGCACCCGGCCGAGCACCTTGAGGTCGCCGCGCACCCTGGTGACGCGTCCGGCCAGGGTGAACAGCAGCGCGGACTTCCCGACCTCGCCGGCCCCGTGCACCACGAGCACGTCGCCGTGCGGGAGACGGATGTCCACGTCGCGGTAGATCGGCTCGCCGCGGTGGTCGTCGAGGCTCACCGCGCGGGCGCTGACCGCCTCGTCCACGCCCGGCCACTCGCGCAGGTTCAGCTCGCGTACCAGGCCTTCGCCCTCCGCGTCGAACGCGGGCAACGCGCGATCCAGCTTCTTCGGCAACCACCACGCGGCACGACCGAGCAGCGCCATCACCGCGGGCACCAAGGTCATCCGCACGATGAAGGCGTCCACGAACACCCCCACCGCCAAGGCGAACGCGATGGGCTTGATCACCGGACTGCCCGCCGGCACGAACGCGGCGAACACCGCGAACATGATCACGGCCGCGGCCACCACCACCCGGGAGGCCGACACGAACCCGGTCTCGATGGCCCGGCGGGCGTCCCCGCCGTGCACGTAGTCCTCACGAATGCGGCTGACCAGGAACACCTCGTAGTCCATGGCCAGGCCGAACAGCACGCCCATGAGGATGATCGGCAAGAAGCTGATCACGCTGCCGACGTGCGTGACGTCGAGGACGTCGGCGAAGTTCCCGTGCTGGAAGACGAACGAGGTGGCACCGAACGCCGCGCCGACCGACAGCAGGTAGCCCACCGTGGCCTTGATCGGCACCCAGAGGGAGCGGAACACCATCGCCAGCAGGATCAGGGAGAGGCCGACGACCAGGATGCCGAACGGCAACAGCGCGTCGCCGAGCTGCTCGGACACGTCGATGCCGATCGCGGTCAGCCCGGTGACCGCGAGCTTGGTGTCGTACTTCTCCTCCAGCCGGGGCCGTTCCTCGCGCAGCGTCTGCACCAGCTGATCGGTTTCCGGCGAGTCCGGCGCCGTCTCGGGAATCACCTGGATGATGCCGGTGTCCACGGACGGATTGGGCGTGGCCATCGGCACGGATGCGACGCCGGGCAGCCGCCGGATCTCGTCGGCCAGGTCGTCCATCAGGCCGAGCGGATCGCGGCTGGTGATGATGTCCGCGGTGACGATCAGCGGACCGTTGTAGCCGGGGCCGAAGTGCTCGGAGACCACGTCGTAGGTGTCCCGGGCCGGGTTGCCCTCGGCCTCGGTGCCGTTGTCCGGCAGGGCCAGGCGCAGATCCGCCGCGGGGATCGCCATCACGCCAAGGCCGCCGATCACCAGCACGACGGTGAGCACCGGCACCTTGGTGACGGCTCGCACCCAACCGCGGGCGAACCGGCGATTGCTCCGCTGCGCCCGGCGCCTGCGCCGCTTGGGACGCAGCCGCTCACCGGCGAAGGCCATGAACGCGGGCACCAGCGTCACGGCGACCGCGACGGCCAGCGCGACGGCGATGGCAGCGGCCAGGCCCATGATGCTCAAGAACGGGATGCCTGCGACGGACAGGCCCGCCACCGCGATGATCACGGTCAGGCCGGCGAAGATCACCGCGGAACCCGCCGTGGCGGTGGCGCGCGCGATGGACTCCTCGACCTCGAGCCCTTCGGCGAGCTGGTCCCGGTGCCGGGACAGCAGGAACAAGGCGTAGTCGATGCCGACCGCAAGGCCGAGCATGATCGCCAGCATCGGCGTGGTGGACGAGATCGTGGTGAACGCGGTGGCCAGATACACCAGCGCGACCGCGATGCCCACCCCGACGACGGCGGTGATCAGCGGCACCACCGCGGCGATCAGCGAGCGGAACAGCAGCAGCATGACCACCAGCGCGACGACCATGCCGAGGCCTTCGATCGCGCTGAGCTTGGGCACCTGGTCGGCGAACGCGTTGCCGCCGGTGTAGACCTCGGCGCCACCGCCCACCTCGTCCGCCAGGTCGGCGGCGATCTCGGTCAGGTCGGCGCGGGTCTGCGGGTCGACGTGGGTCTGGTCGACCTCCAGCGCGACGGTCAGCATCGCCGCGCGCTTGTCCTCGGCGATCGCCCCCTTGACGTTCTTGTCGAACGGGCTGATCGCGGCGGCTACCTGGTCGAGACGCTCGATGCGGTCGACGGCGCCTGCCATGGCCTGCTTGATCTGCGGGGTGTCCACCGACTCGCCGTCCGGCACCAGCAGCACCAGCTGCGCCGAGGCACCGCTGACCTGCGGGAAGACCCGGCCGAGATGGTCGAGCGCCTGCTGCGACTCCGAGCCGGGGATGGTGAAGGTGTCGTCGGTGCCCTGTGCCGCCACGGCCGTCACGCCGCCGATCCCGGCCAGCGCTGCCACCCACAGGACGACGACGAGCACGCGAGCCCGAGCTGCCGCGCGCCCGAGACGGTAGAGCAACGACGACACAATCAGCTCCTATCGGTATTTGGATACATTGTGTATCGTAGATGCAGAGTGTATCCGATGCACTGTGTATCGGATCACCTGGCAAGATCTGCAGCACACCGGGCAGCCCCACCGACACCGAGGAGGACGCGATGACGGCGAGCGCCAAGCCGGACGGACTGACTCGCCGTCGCGCGGAAACCCGGAAACGCCTGATCGACGCCGCCTACGAAGTCTTCGCCGAGTACGGGATCCGCGACGCCCCGGTCGAGGTCATCTGCGATCGCGCCGGGTACACCCGCGGCGCGTTCTACTCCAACTTCGAGAGCAAAGAGCAGCTGTATCTGGCGGTGTTCGAAGCGCAAGCGGAGGAGCGGATCCGCCGTCTGCGCGAAGCCGTCGACGCCGCGGTCGAGGCGGCCGACATGACCGGCCCGGACGCCATGCAGCGCGTGCTGCACGACACCACCGCGGTGTTCCTGCACAACCTGTCCGACGACGTCACCTGGTATCTGCTCAGCGCGGAGTTCCGCGCGCTGGCACTGCGCCAGCCCGAACTGCACGCCCCGACGGTGGAGGCGGAGAACCGGTTCTACGCCGAGCTGGCCGAGATCCTGACCGACGCATTGCGGCGGATCGGCATGCGCTTGACCGCCGACCCGCGCATGGTCGTCATCACCGTCACCGCGGTCTACCAGGCGATGCTCGACGAAGCACTGCTGGGCGACCTACCACCCTCCGGGCCGAACCCGTACGTCGACGAGATGCTGCCGAGGCTGCTCGAGCTGCTGGTGGAGCCGGCCGACTGAGCCACCGCCCGGGCCGGAACGATCTTCGTCGCCGCCGCGGCGTGCGGCGGCTGGCCGCCCGGAGCCGTTCGGCGCCGCGGTCGCGCCCCGATCGCGTGCACGGCTCGCATGTTCGGTGCCCGCCCGACCTGGCAGCCCGCCCGCGGGGTGCAGCCGCGGCAACCATGCTTCGACGAGCGTTCACCGGCGAGCGCATGGCACCGCCACCGGCCGTTCCTGACCGGGCCCGCCGGGCGTTCCACCGTCGGCTGATCACTCAGGCAGTCACGTCGCACCCGGCGGCAAACACCGCGGACGCCGATCCCCGTCCGACCCGACGACCGTGTGGCGCGCTCACCGCCTGTGCAGCACCACCCCTGGGTGCTGCCCGGCCGGTCGTCACCCAGCAGCCAGTTTCGACTCCTGTCGCATTGCTTCCGCGACGCGCGCCGGACCGCTGCGCAGCGCTGCTTCGAACGTGGCGATCCGTTGCCGCCCGCTCAACGGGTTGGTCCCCATTGCCGCCCGGTCGGCCAGGGTCGGCGTGAATACCCGCACCTGGTAGCCCGCGCGACGCAACGCCGACACCTCTGCTTCCAGCCGACGCTGCATGAACCGGCGCAGCACCATGTCCACCGCTTCGCCTTTCGAGCGCGGACGCTGCCATCTGGTGGCCCCGGCCATCGGCGCGAGCACCACGATCTCGTCGACCGGAGCGCCCACCAGCAAATCAGCCGAGGTCGACGAGTACACCGCCCCATCGACATACCGCCGGCCGTCGATCGTCACCGGCGGGCTCACGCCAGGCACCGAGCAGGACGCGCGCACGGCTTGCTGTATGCCTGCTCGCCCGTCCGCACCGAACGCGACCCGTTCTCCGGAGTCGTAGTCGACCGCCACCACCCTGGTCGCCGGGTGACCGAGCCACTCGCCGGGCTCGGTCAGCGCCAGCAACGGCGCAAGGAAGTCGTCCAAGCTCATCGTGCCCGCCGGGAACAGCCCGGACAGCGCCACGGACGGGCGCACACGATGCGGCTGGAGCACCCCACGCAGGGTCAGCTTCGGCGCTGCGGGCAACGGGCGCTTTCGCACCGGCGCCACCACCTGCCGGGCCGGAGGCTTGGCGCGCAGCGGGTGCCCGTCCGGCAGCTCCCTGCGATACCAGCGGCGCAGGTCGTCCACGTCGATCCCGCTTGCCAGCAGCGAGACCAACAGCGCGCCCTGTGACGTCCCGAGCAGGACACGCGCCTCGCTCGCCCGCCAGCCCGCGACCTCCTGCAGCGACACCAAAGTGGCCGCCGACCAGGCCAACCCCGTCACCCCGCCTGCCCCGATGACCAGCCCTTTACCGTGCCTTCGCGGCGGCTTTGGCGACCCGGACCACGTGTGCACAGAGTGTGCCGACACCATGACAGGAACTGTAAACACCGCGCCCGGCAAAAGCCAGCAGATCGGACGACGACACCAAGATCGGTATTCGTCAAAACACTCTCTGTATCAAGGTAAACCAATCGTCAAACAGCGCGCCTGGGGTGACATACACCACCCATCTGGTGTGACTCGAAGCACCCGATCGGACCCTTCCACACGATCACGCACAGATCACGACAACCCTGATTACCTGCGGTTTTTCTGCTGAATCACATAACACTTCGATAGTCAAGACCGGAAAGAAAATTCCGGTGAACCTTTTCCATACCGGGCCACGTGTGCTTATCGTAGCCAGCGGCCGGATCGCCCGGCCGACGTCCGCGGGGAGACGTGTAATTCATTCCATACACATCTGGAGGACGAACGTGCCCACGTCATCGGTAAGCGGCTCCGGCCGCGGCCGACGAATTGGTGCCACCGCTCTCGTCGCGGCAACATCAGCCGCAGCTTTGCTGACTTTCGACTCGTCGGCCGTCGCCGAGGCGGCGTCGCCGGCGAAGACCAGGACAGGCTTCTACGAGGTGTCCGACTCGGTGAAGCAGGGCAGCCGGATCACGTTCCGGGGCAAGCTGACCACCGCAGGCGGCTCGCCGCTGGGCGGCTACAAGGTCGACCTGATGCGGACCTACAACGGCAGCAAGTGGTTCCGGGTGGCCAGCCCGCGCACCTACAGCAACGGCAAGGTGTCGGTCACCAACGTCAAGATCAAGGCGACCGCGAAGTACCGCTGGGTCTTCCGCGGCACCTCCGGCCACGCCAAGTCGTGGTCCCGGACCCAGAAGGTGGTCGCGAAGGTGCCGATCAACCTGCGGATCGTGCGGGCGGCCGCGGCCAAGAAGGGGTCCCCGTACCGCTACGGGGCGTCCGGGCCGAACGCGTTCGACTGCTCCGGGCTGACCCAGTACGCGCACAAGCAGGTCGGCATCAAGCTGCCCCGCACGTCGCGGGACCAGTACAAGAAGGTGCGCAAGATCAGCAAGTCCTACCGCAAGCCCGGTGACCTGCTGTTCTTCCACCGCGGCGGCAACGTCTACCACGCGGCGATCTACGCCGGGAACAACACCATGTGGACGGCGCCGCAGTCCGGCGAGTCGGTGAAGAAGGCAAAGATCTACAGCAGCAGCTACTACGTCGGCCGCGCCTGGTAGGCGTTCGAACAACGGCCACCTGCTGATCGATCGCGCTTGACGAGGCGCATTGGCACCCGGCGGCTACCCGCGCCGAGCCCGTGAGGGCGGGGCGGGTAGCCGCCCTTTTGCCATGGGGGCCGCGCACGTAGCCGCACCCCTGCCATGGGGGCCGTGTAGGTCCCCCATGGGGCCATGCAGGTAGCCGCACCCTTGCCGTGAGGGCGGTGCGGACAGCAATCCTCTTGCCGTGAGGGCGGGCAGGCCGGCCCTGTGCCCGCCCAGGGCAGACGATCCGGCGACCACCTGGTTCCCGCAGGTGCGGCGAGCGTTCGGCCTGGCCAGGTGTCGGCCCGGTTTGTCATGCTTGCCCGCATGTGTCGAAACATCCGCGTGCTGCACAACTTCGACCCGCCCGCGACGGACGAAGAAGTGCACGCCTCAGCTCTGCAGTACGTCCGCAAGATCAGCGGCACCACCAAGCCGTCGGCCGCCAATGCGGAGGCGTTCGAGCGTGCCGTAGGCGAAGTGGCCGCCGCCACCCGGAAGCTGCTGGACAGCCTGGTGACGTCCGCGCCGCCGAAGAACCGGGAGGTCGAAGCGGCGAAGGCCAGAGCGAAGGCGGCCAAGAGATACGGAACCCTGGCCGGCTGAGCGCGGCCGTCGGCCGCGCCGAGTCGAAGGAAGATCCGAGTGCCGCTCCGACGAACGGCGCTGGTGACGCGACCCGGACGGTGGCGCACCGCCGGCCTGGCCTACGCGTGGACCTGACCGCCAGGGCCGTCGATGCCGCGCGCCCAGGCGCGCCGCGCCCCAGCGGCTCCAGCACAGGCCACACCGCACCCGCTCACGCCACGCCCCAACGGCTCCAGCCCAGACTGCACCTCACCGACTCACACCACACCCAACAGCTCCACCCAGGCCACAATCCACGACCATCACCACCGGCACCGCGCTCGAGCTCGGCCACCCCAACGCAACGGGTCAGCTGCCCACCCCATCGACCGCCCGGCAGCCCCACGATCTTCGTCTCATCCGCAGCCGGCCGACGCTCCGGCAGGCCACTGCAGTGGCTCGGACTCGCCGACGGCACCCGACTCACCAGCCAGGGCAGCAACCCAGCCGGCACCCACCCCCGAGACACAGGCCAGGCCCCCTCCCCGGCCACGCCAGCCCACCCACCAGGACGGCGACCCAGCAGCCACCGCCTCGCCGGTCCGAGCACAGACTCAGGCCGAGCGCCGCCAGCGGACGCCGCCTACCCCGGCTCACTCGCCCAGGCCGCGGATCTCCGGCCCGAGCACCTTCCGGCCCTGCGTGATCTCCTTGAACTCCGCCCTGCTCACCGACACGTACCGGTCGTTGCCGCCGATCTCCACCTGCGGTCCCTCGGTGACCGCCCGGCCCTGCTCGTCCACCCGGACCACCATCGTGGCCTTCTTGCCGGTGTGGCAGATCGTCTTGATCTCCGTCAGGGTGTCCGCCCACGCCAACAAGTACTTGCTGCCCTCGAACAGCTCTCCCCGGAAGTCCGTGCGCAGGCCGTAGGCCAGCACCGGGATGTTCAACCGGTCCACGATCTCGGTGAGCTGCCATACCTGGACCTTGGTCAAGAACTGCGCCTCGTCCACCAGGACGCAGTGCAGCCTGCCGTTCGCCTCGACGTCCGCCTTGGTCAGCTCGAGCAAGTCCTCGTCGGCGGTGAATGCGCGCCCGTCGGCCTTCAGGCCGATGCGCGACGCGATCACACCCGTGCCGTACCGGCCGTCGACGCGGGGCGTGAACAGCAACGTCCGCATGCCCCGCTCGTGATAGTTGTGCGCGCTCTGCAACAGCGTCGTGGTTTTCCCCGCGTTCATCGCCGAGTAGTAGAAGTACAGCTTGCTCAATCCATGAACTCCTCGCCGTCGGACAGCAGGTCGAGCTGACGCAGTATCTCGCGGCTCTACGACACCCGGACACCCCTGGCCCCTGCCAGCCCTGCGGTGCCGAGTCCACCCGGTACGGCTGTGACCCGACGCCCGAAAGTGCTTCCACGCGGATCGCCTGGGTCGACGGCGGCGTGATCGGCGCGCTCGGCCCGACCGTCCTCCTCTTGTTGATCACGCTGACAACTGATCGCGGCGGCGTCAGCGATCAAGAACCGAGGCGGGCAAGCAGCTGGCCAGGTTGAGGCGAGGATTCGGGCGCCTGCAACCTCGCGCCTTGAGCCAAACGAGAACGGTGCGGCGACCGGACCGCGAATCATCCGGCGGAACAGGATGCCCGGAAGAGGCACGGGATGTCGAGCTGCACCGGGTGTCCGTACGCAGAAGGCCGGGGCCGCTCACCGCGACCCCGGCCTTCTCACCATTCGAGTACGAAGGTCGTCCCCCGAGGTGGACCCTGCTTCAGCCCGCCGCCTGGGCCGCGCCGACCTCGTAGCGCGCCTGCACCCGCGAGGAGTACCACACGGTCCACACCGACAGCAGCGCCACTACTCCGAGCAACATCACCAGGCTCAGCGCGACCATCACGTCGGCGGGCACCAGGTAAACCAGCAGCACCCGCAGCGCCGCCTCCACCAGCAACGCGACCCCCCACACGGCGGTCATCAGCACGAAGGCGCGGCGGAATTGCGGGATGGACGCACACAACCGGTCGATCTCCGCACGGTGCGCCTGCGACGAGCCGGCCCGGGCCACGACCAGCACGAGCGGCTTGCTGGTGAAGCAGCTGACCAGCAGGATCACCGCCGCCGCTGCGACGCTGAACGACTCCTTCACCAGGAGGAACTTCTCGTCGCCCGAGATGAACGTGAGCAGCAGGCCGACCCCGAGTACCGCGGCCAGCAACGCGGCGAATCCGTCGAACGAACGCTTCAGCACGGCGACGAAGGCCAGCCGGGCTGCCGCACAGATGGCACCGGTCAGCAACGCGAGACGCTCGTCAGCACCGGCCAGGCGCATGCCGTAGTACACCGCCAGTGGGAAGCCGGCGTCCCACACCAGCAGGGTCAGCAGCGGCTTGGCGTCGGAGTTCGCGCCGCTCATTGCTGCACCCGCTGCTCGACCGACGAGACGAACTCGAGCACGCGCTCGTTCACCTCGGTCGCGGACTCCCCGGCAATGGCGTGCGTGGCCGAGGGCCACAACTCGCACTGCGCGTCCGGGAGCAGCCGACGGGCACGCTCGAACGACTTCCGCGCGTCGTGCATGACGCTCCGGCCGCCCACCAGGACGAGCGTGGGCACACGGATGGACCGCAGCTGCTCGTCGCGGAACACGCGAGGCGTCGGCAACCCGATCCGGAACGTCCGCATCCCTTCTTCGATGACGGACGCGACCGGATCGTCGGCATCGACCTCCGCGCCGTCGGAGATCCACTCGATGAACGAGGGCCTCCCCCAGCGCCGGACCACGGGGAGCGCCGCCAAGGCGCTGCGCGTGACGAGGCCGACGGTGAACGGCGCGAAGGTCTGCACCGGCTCGATCAGGGTGAGCGAGGCGAGCCGGGACTGCTCGTGGACGGCGAAGTTCGCGGCCAGCCAGCCACCGAACGAGTAACCGACCAGGTGCGCACCCGACAGCTCCAGCTCCTCGAGCACCGTGGACAGCCACGCAGCCTGATCACGCGCGTTGCGGATGGGCGCGGTCTGCACACTGCGACCGGCTTCCCCGATGATGTCGATCGAGTAGACCGGGCCACCACGCTCGGCGAATGCCGCGAGGTTGGGTTCCCACATCACGGTGGCACCGGCCCGCCCGTGCAGCAGCACCATCGGCGACGGCCCGGGCTCGCCGAACCGGTAGACCCGAGCCGTCCCGAACGCCGTCTCGACATCGAAGTGCGCGGCGGCACGGGGCAAGGCGGCGAAGGCGCGTTCGTACACCGCGAAGTACTCCTCGCGCGCCTGGCTTGAGACGAATCCACTGAGCCCCATGCGTCCTCCCCATGTTTTTGCAATACGATCGGATTATAAAATGCCCTGCAGGTTTTTGCAAGCCGGTCGTATTGCGAAAGGGGTGGCGGATGCCCAAGCGCGTCGATCACGAGGAGCGCCGACAGCTCATCGCGGCGGCGGTGCGACGGATCGCGGCCGATCGCGGGCTGGAGGGGGTGAGCCTCGGCGAAGTCGCCACCGAGGCGGGTATCTCCAAGGGGTTGGTGCAGCACTACTTCGCTTCCAAGGACGAGATGCTGCGCTATGCCACCGGCACGTTGCGCGAACAGGTGGATCGCCGCGTCGGTACCGACCTGCCGGAAGGGCTCGCCGGCCTCCGAATGATTCTGCTCGCGCTGCTCCCCCGTGACGCGGCGAGCAGAACGGATGCGCTCGTGGCCAATGCCTTCTTCGTGCGGGCGCTCAAGGATCCGATCATCGCCGAGCGCTTCCGCACCGGGCACGAACAGCTTCGCCACGGCGTCGCCGCGATGATCTCCACCGCACAGCAGGCGGGTGAGCTGAACGCGGACTGCGATCCGGTCACCGAAGCCGACCTGCTCATCGCGGTGGTGACCGGATTGATCGATGCGATCCTGCTCGGCCATCGGACGATCGAGGAAGCCGAACGCCTGATCGATCATCAGCTTGCCCGCCTCGCCGCGCAGTGACACCGCGAGCACCCGCCTCACCTTCTCGGGAACCGCCGTGGACGCGGCAGCGACACAGCGAAACCCCGCCAGCACTCACCCTCACGACAGCGAATCCCGGGTCCGGCGGCGAACACCCGGCGGCCGGAGGAGACGACCTGCCCCGGCCCATCCGGCCCGCTGTGCTCGGTCTCCGAGCTGGCGAGATGCCCGGACGGCCGGCAGCACAGGCAGCGGTGGCGAGATACCTGGACAGCAGCAGGCTGCGCCACAACGGTGGCGAGACACCTGGACAGCCCGGCAGCGCAGGAAGAGCTGCGACGGAGTGACACCACTTCGCGCAGATCAAGCCACGGCCGCGGGTGCAGTAGCCGCGGCGCAGCGGCCGATGCCGCAGAAGAGCAAGTACTGCCACAGCCACGGACGCAGGAGCCACGGCCCTCGGACGGCCGTGGCCATGGTAGTCGTGCGCCACAGTTGCGGACACAGGGGCCGCGGAAGCCCATCTCGACCTGGAAATCCACGACAGCGGGCGCACGGACGCGCGCGCAAGGGCGGCCCCGATCATGGTTGCCTCAAGGCCGGAGGCCCTGAACGGACGACCTCGCCGCTGCCGAACGGTCCGTTCGCGCGGCCGCGCAAGCCGTACGTCGTACCGACCGTCACACCGTCTGGTCTCGCCAGCGGAGAGTCACCATAATCGATGCTTGCTGCCCGATCGGGCGACAACTGGGGTACCGTTCAGACAACGTTGTCATAGCCGCCCCGGGGTGTGACGAAAGACCCCTTGTCGTCCTCGTCCGATGCGCTACCGTTCGTCCGATGACAACGTTGCCGTCGAAAGAGGTCTTGCGCCGATGATGTCCGCCCGCCCGACGATGAAAGACGTCGCGGCACTGGCCGGTGTCGGCTTGAAGACCGTTTCGCGCGTGGTCAACAACGAAGGGTCGGTCAGCCCGGACACCGCGGAGCGAGTCCATGCGGCCATCGCCAAGCTGGGCTTTCGACGCAACGAAGGCGCGCGCCTGCTGCGCCAGGGCCGCACCGCGTCCATCGGACTGGTGCTGGAGGACGTCGCCGACCCGTTCTCCTCCATCCTGACCAGGGCCGTGGAAGAGGTCGCCCGCCGGCACGACTCGCTGGTGTTCGCCGGTTCCTCCGACGAGGACCCGGTGCGCGAGCGCGAGCTGACCCTGGCGTTCTGCGCCCGCCGGGTGGACGGGCTGATCATCGTACCCGCGGGCGACACCCACCGCTACCTGGTGCCGGAGATCATGGCGGGCACGCCCGCGGTGTTCGTCGACCGTCCCCCGCAGGACATCAACGCGGACACGGTGCTGGTGGACAACGAAGGTGGCGCCCAGACGGCGGTCGAGCACCTGATCGCCCACGGCCACCGGCGCATCGCCTTCCTCGGCGACGCCCCGTCGATCTTCACCGCGACGGCACGGCTGGCCGGCTACCGGGCCGCGCTGGAAGCCGCCGGCCTGCCCTACGACGAGTCGCTGACCCATCTCGCGCCGCCGACGGCCGAGGCGATCCGTCACGCCTTGGCGCGCGTGCTGGCCGGGCAGGACCCGGCCACCGCGTTGTTCTGCGGCAACAACCGCGTGACGGTCCAGGTTCTTCGCGAACTTGCCAAGCGCCCCGAACGGCCCGCCCTGGTGGGCTTCGACGACTTCGAGCTCGCCGACGTGCTGCAGCCGCCGATCACGGTTGTGGCACAGGATCCTGCCGAATTGGGGCGCACCGCCGCCGAGCTGTTGTTCGAGCGGCTGGGCGGAGACCGGCAAGGACGTGCGAAAACGGTTCGGTTGCCCACGCGGTTGATCCCGCGCGGGTCCGGTGAGTTGCCGATTGCACGCGGCAACGGGACGTGACTACCGTCCACATCCAATGTGAAGGGAAGCGAGGAGGCTTCACCATGAAGCTCAGAGCGTTGATCGCGGGATTGTCCGCAGTCGCGCTGGCGTTCACCGCGGGCTGCGGCGGTGACGACGGCGACGACACCAAGGACGTCGAGGTGTTCACCTGGTGGGCAGACGGCAGTGAGAAAGCCGGCCTGGACGCCCTGGTCGCGGAGTTCAACAAGCAGCACCCCGATCTGAACTTCGTCAACGGTGCCGTTGCCGGCGGCGCGGGCAGCAACGCGAAGAACGTGCTGGCCTCCCGCCTGCAGCAGCAGGACCCGCCGAGCACCTTCCAGGCGCACGCGGGCGCCGAGCTGCTCGACTACATCGAGGCGAACCAGATCCAGGACATCTCGGCGCTGTACGAGGAGTACGGCTGGAACGACGTCTTCCCGAAGGACCTGATCGAGCTGCTCACCGTGGACGGCAAGATCTACTCGGTCCCGTCCAACGTGCACCGAGCCAACGTGGTGTGGGCCAACCCCGAGGTGCTGAAGAAGGCGAACATCGGTGAGGAGCCTGCCAAGGACCTCGACGAGTTCATCGACCAGCTGGAGAAGCTGAAGAAGGCCGGCGTGGACACGCCGCTGTCCATCGCCACCGACTGGACTCAGGTGCACCTGCTGGAGACGGTGCTGATCGCCGACCTGGGGCCGGAGAAGTACATCGGCCTGTGGGACGGCTCGACCAAGTGGGACGGGCCGGAGGTGCGCAAGGCGATCGACCACTACGCCACGCTGCTGTCCTACACCAACACCGACCGGCAGAACCTGGATTGGCCGGACGCGACCAAGATGGTGATCGACGGCAAGGCCGCGTTCAACATCATGGGTGACTGGGCAGAGGCGGCCTTCCAGGAAGCCGACAAGGAATGGGGCAAGGACTACATCACCTACCCCGTGCCCGGCACCGACGGCGTGTTCGACTTCCTCGCCGACTCGTTCACCCTGCCGGTGGGCGCGAAGAACGAGGAAGGCACCAAGGCGTGGCTGCAGACCGTGGGCAGCGCCGAGGGTCAGAAGGCGTTCAACATCAAGAAGGGTTCGATTCCGGCCCGCACCGACGCCAACCCGGACGACTACGGCGAGTACCAGAAGACCGCCATCGAGTCCTACAAGAACGACACCATCGTGCCGTCGCTGGCGCACGGTGCCGCGGCGTCGGTGAAGTGGTCGACCGCCATCACCGAGGCGGTCAGCAGCTTCTCCGCCAACAAGGACAAGGCGAAGCTGATCGACGCCTTGGTGAAGGCAGCGGAAGACAACCAGAAGAAGCAGTAAGGGACGCTGAGTGTTCACCAGGATCAGGAGCTGGGGTCCCCCCGTCCTGCTGATCGCCCCGACCTTGATCCTGCTCGGCATCTTCGTCTACGGGCTGATCGGTGCCGGGGTCTGGACCTCGCTGACGGACAACGTCCGAGGCCAGACCACCGGCACCGTCGGCCTGGAGAACTACGAGAACCTGTTCAACGACGACACGTTCGTCTACTCGCTGCGCAACGTGGCGATGTACACGGGCGCGTTCGTCGCAGGCACGCTGTTCTTCGGGTTCCTCTGGGCGTGGTTGCTGGAGCGGGGCGCGCGCGGCGAGGGCATCTTCCGCGCGGTGTACCTGTTTCCGATGGCCGTTTCGTTCGTGGCCTCCGGTGTGGTCTGGCGGTGGTTGCTCAACAGCAACACCGGGGAGCAGGCCAGCGGGTTGAACCGGCTGTTGGACATGGTCGGGCTCGGCTTCCTGCAGGGCCAGTGGTGGACCCACGAAGGGTGGGGCATCTTGGCCATCGCGATGCCTGCCATCTGGCAGCTGTCCGGCTACGTGATGGCGCTGTTCCTCGCCGGCTTCCGGGGCATCCCGGAGGAGTTGCGTGAGGCTGCCCGGGTCGACGGGGCCACCGAGTGGCAGCTGTACCGGCACGTGCTGTTCCCGCAGCTGTCGCCGGTCGCGCTGTCCGCGGTGATCATCATCGGCCACATGTCGCTGAAGGTGTTCGACCTGATCATGGCGGTGGCCGGACAGACCAACTACACCACGCAGGTGCCCGGTACCCAGATGTGGCTGAAGTACACCAGCGGCGAATGGGCCGAGGCCGCGGCGATCGGCACCGTGCTGCTGCTGGTGGTGGCCGTGCTGATCGTGCCGTACTTGATCAGCACCTACCGTGCGGAGCGTCGCCGATGACCACCACCGTGCTCGAAGACATCAAGCCGAGGGTCGACGGGAAGGCAAAGAAGCCGAAGACCAAGCCGGTGCGGCCGCCGGGCAGCAAGGGGCCGCGGGCGGCGGCGGTGCGCACGATCCGGTACGCGCTGCTGCTGTTCTTCACGGTCGTCGTGCTGATCCCGGCCTACGTGCTGCTGGTCACCAGCTTCAAAAGCGGTGCCGAGGTGTCGCCGGACACCGCGTGGGCACTGCCGGAGAACTGGGACACCTCCGGCTGGGAACGCGCCTGGGAACGGCTCAGCGACTCGCTCGGACGGACGTTCCTGCTGGTCGTCCCGGCGGCGCTGCTGTCGTCGGTGCTCGGCTCGATGAACGGGTTCGTGTTGTCCAAGTGGCGTTTCCGCGGCGCCGACCTGGTCTTCACGCTGATCCTGTTCGGCATGTTCATCCCGTACCAGGCGGTGATGATCCCGCTGGTCGAGGTGATCGACACGATGGGATTCGAGCGGGGGATCCCGTCGCTGATCTTCATTCACGTCGTCTACGGGTTGCCGATCTGCACCCTGATCTTCCGCAACTACTACGCATCCATCCCGACGGAAGTCATCGAGTCGGCCAAGGTGGACGGCGCGGGCATGCTGCGCACGTACTTCTCGATCGTGCTCCCGGTGTCCATCCCCGGCTTCGTGGTGACGATCATCTGGCAGTTCACCTCGGTGTGGAACGACTACCTGTTCGCGATGTTCTTCTCCAGCGCGCAGAACGGGCCGGTCACCATCGGGCTGAACTTCCTCGCCGCCGGGCAGCTGCAGGACTATGCGGCGTCCATGGCGGGTGCGCTGATCGCCTCCGCGCCGACGCTGCTGGTCTACATCATCCTCGGCCGGTGGTTCGTGGGTGGCCTGATGGCCGGCTCGGTCAAGGGCTGACCCTCCGCGATCACCCGGCGACATGACGACCGGCCCTGGCGGGAGTTCCCGCCAGGGCCGGAGTCTTTTCGGGGACGGGCACCGGTGGACGCGGCGCATATGGGATCGGCCCCACGCCAGTGCTCACACGTGAGAGCGGCTTCGACGATCCATGGCGGACCCCGGTCCGGCACATGCCTGCCATGGCGGCCGGTGCCGGATTGCGCCCGGCCGCGGCACGGTCTTTCGGATCCGCACGACCGGGGACCCGCTGCCGCCGCCACAAACCAGACCCGACGGTGGCGCACGACACCGGCCAGGCGGAGCCGGCCGACGCCATCCACGCGGGGCGTGCGGTACTGGAGTACGCGGGCACCGTCCGGAGATCGACGGCAACCCGAGCCTGGTCGGGGTGCGGTACTGGAGTACGCGGGCACCGTGCTGCCCATGGGCCGACGCCATCCACGCGGGGGGCCGCCCGCCGGATGAGCGACATCGAGACCGCCACGCGGTTGTCGACCGGTCCCGCACGACGCACTCCGGCGCTGTGCCGATCTACCCGACCAAACGGGTTGGGGCCGTGCGGCACGACCCCAGCCCGCCGCGGGCTCAGCTCAACAGCACCGTGCGCCGGGCTGCGCCAGCCGCTCGTGGCGGATGCGCTCGTACTCCCGCCTGCTCGGCACCGGTTCGTCCGGGTGCAGCCGCTTCCGATGCTCCACGAAGCGGTCGTACTCGGTCTCCCCGGTGAGCTCGGCCAGGTACCAGCGCACGCCGCGCAGTGTCCGGCGTAAACGCCGCCAGGCCGCCGTCATGACGAGTCACCGTCCTTGCCTGCCGAACCGCCGGAGCCGTCGTCCGTACGCACCCCGGACCCGTTGGGCGGGGCGCCGATCGCGGCCAGCTGCTTCTTCTCCTCCGCCGTCGCGAACAGACCGGACGGAGCGACGATCTTCGACTCCTGCCACGGCTCCTCGGTCGTGGGCAACGGCTCCGGCGAGCGCACCGCACGCCAGCACACCACCAGCGCGTTGCCGATCACCACCACGACCAGCAGGGCGAACAGCGCGGCCAGGACACCGTCGACCGTGGAGTTGGTGACGATCGTGGACATGTCGTCCAGGTCCTTTGCCGGGGCCAGCACCTCGCCGCGCTCGAGCGCCGCCGCGTACTGGTCACGCTGGGCGAAGAACCCGATCTTCGGGTCGTCGGAGAACACCTTCTGCCAGCTCGCCGTCAGCGTGACCGCGGCGTCCCACGCCAGCGGCACCGCCGTCACCCAGGCCCACTTGAGCTTGCCGCTCTTGACCAGGATCACCGTCGCCACGGTCAGCGCGATCGCGGCGAGCAGCTGGTTGGCGATACCGAACAGCGGGAACAACTGGTTGATGCCGCCGAGCGGGTCGGTGACACCGGCCCACAGGAAGTAGCCCCAGGCGGCCACCACCACGGCGCTGGTGAACCACAGGCCCGGCTTCCAGGACACCCGGCCGAGCGGCTTGTAGATGTTGCCCAGGGTGTCCTGCAGCATGAACCGGCCGACCCGGGTGCCCGCGTCGACGGTGGTCAGGATGAACAGCGCCTCGAACATGATCGCGAAGTGGTACCAGAACGCCCGCATCCCTTCGCCGCCGAAGACCTGGGCGAAGATGTCGGACATGCCGACGGCCAGGGTCGGTGCGCCACCGGTGCGGGACACCAGTGACTCCTCCTCCACCGCCGCGGCCGCGGCGTCGAGCTCCGCCGGGGTGATCACGAACCCGAGGCTGTTGACGAACTCGGACGCCGATTGCACCGCTCCGCCGGTGACGCCCGCCGGTGAATTCATGGCGAAGTACAGGCCCGGGTCGAGGATGCACGCGGCGATGATCGCGGCCACCGCCACGAACGACTCCATCAGCATTCCGCCGTAGCCGATGAGCCGGACCTGGGACTCCTTCTCGATCATCTTCGGCGTGGTGCCGGACGACACCAGCGCGTGGAACCCGGACAGCGCGCCACACGCGATCGTGATGAACACGAACGGGAACAAGTCGCCGGAGAAGACCGGCCCGATCTCGTCGAACGCGAACTTGGACACCGCGTCCGCCTGCAGCACCGGTGCGGCGATCACCACGCCGATGGCCAGCAGCACGATCGTGCCGATCTTCATGAACGTCGACAGGTAGTCACGGGGCGCGAGCAGCATCCACACCGGCAACACCGACGCCGCAAAGCCGTAGACGACCAGGAACAGCGTCAGCGTCTCCGGGTCGAACGTGAACGCGCTCGCCCACGACGACTGGGCCACCCAGCCACCGGCGATGATCGCCAGGATCAGCAGCGCGACGCCGATCACCGACGTCTCGATCACCTTGCCCGGCCGGACCACGCGCAGGTAGAAGCCCATGAACAGGGCGATCGGGATGGTCATCGCGATGGAGAAGGTGCCCCACGGCGACTGCGCCAGCGCGTTGACCACGACCAGCGCCAGCACCGCGAGCAGAATGATCATGATGACGAAGACGCCGAGCAGCGCGGCGACCCCGCCGACCACACCGATTTCCTCCCTGGCCATCTGGCCGAGCGACTTGCCGTTGCGGCGCATGGAGAAGAACAGGATCACCATGTCCTGCACCGCACCGGCGAAGATCACGCCGACGATGATCCAGATCGTCCCCGGCAGGTAGCCCATCTGCGCCGCCAGCACCGGGCCGACCAGCGGGCCGGCCCCCGCGATGGCCGCGAAGTGGTGCCCGAGCAGCACCCGACGGTCGGTCGGGTGGTAGTCGACGCCGTTGTTCAACCGCTCAGCGGGCGTCGCTCTGGTGTCGTCCACCTGAAGCACCCGCTTGCAGATGAACCGGGCGTAGAAACGGTACGCGATGGCGTACGAGCCGAGTGCCGCGCCGAGCAGCCAGATCGCGGAGATCGACTCACCGCGCGCCAGCGCGAGCACGCCCCAGCAGACGGCGCCCACGATGGCGACGGCCGTCCACGTGACTACCGACTTGAGTTTCATGGCGTGAGTCCTACTCCAGATCGGGCGTGCTGTTAAGAGCTGGGAACGAAAATTTTTCCCCAACCGATGAGTTCGCCGGGCTCGCCCGGTCTTCCTCGGTGAACCCGTTCCAGCCGACCGAGGAGGAAGCGATGAGTGCCGTGTTGGGTTCCATGCTGCTGTCCAGCGACGACCCGCAGCGCCTGTGCGCGTTCTACGCCGATGCCCTCGGCCTGGAGTCCGGCCGGTCGCCCGACGGGCAGTACAGCTTTCTGAACGTCGGCGGGTTCTTCGTGATGTTCGATCACCGCGACGACGTCTCCGGCCGCACCAAGGAGCCGGGCCGGGCGATCTTCAACATTCACGTCGACGACGTGCCCGAGGCGGCCGCCCGGTTCGAGAAGGCGGGCGCGACGTGGCTGGCGCCGCCGGAGGACCGCGACGGTTCGTGGTTCGCCACCGCGATCGACCCGGACGGCAACTACGTCCAGCTGATGCACGTCTCCGAGGAAGAGCGAGCGCGGATGGGCTGACTCATGACGGCGGTTTTGTCGCCGGATCGGGGTACTGTGTCCGGCATGTCCGCTCCCAGCATCGACGACGATTTCGTCCGGCTCGCCGACCCGTTCCGGCGCGAGCTGCTCGCGCACTGCTACCGCATGCTCGGCTCGGTGCACGATGCGGAAGATCTGGTCCAGGAGACGTACCTGCGGGCGTGGCGGGCTTACGACAAGTTCGAAGGCCGCTCGTCGCTGCGCACCTGGCTGTACTCCATCGCCACGCGCACCTGCTTGAGCGCGCTGGAACACAAGAGCCGCCGGGAACTTCCCACCGACGTGGCCGATCCGGAAACCAGCAGCAGCGCGGAGAAGCTGCAGCGCGGCGAGGTGCCGTGGCTGGAGCCCATCCCGGACGCGATGATCACCACCGACGAGACCGGTGACCCCGCGGCGGTGGTGGCCACCCGCGAGTACACCCGCCTGGCTCTGCTCGCCGCGTTGCAGCATCTCCCGCCGCGGCAGCGGGCGGTGCTCATCCTGCGCGACGTGCTGCGTTGGTCGGCGGCCGAGGTCGCGGAGGTGCTGGACATCAGCGTGGCGGCGGTGAACAGCCTGCTGCAACGCGCGCATGCGCAACTGGAACGCACGGCCCCGTCACCGGACGAGCTCGACGAGCCGGACGAGGCCGGACAGCGCGAGCTGCTGCAGCGATACGCCAAGGCGTTCGAGACCTACGACGTCGACGAGATCGTGCGGCTGTTCACCGACGAAGCGGTGTGGGAGATGCCGCCGTTCCTGAACTGGGTGCAGGGCGCGAAGCGGATCGGGGAGCTGATCCGTACCTACTGCCCGGCGAAGCGCCCTGGCGACATGCGCATGGTGCCGACCAGGGCGAACGGTCAACCGGCGTTCGCGCTGTACATGCGGGACCAGGAGGACGGCACGTTCAAGGCGTTCCAGCTGCAGGTGCTGGATCTCGGCACGGACGGCGTCCGGCACGCGTACGTGTTCTTCGACGTGTCGTTGTTCGAGCTGGGCGGCCTGCCCGCGGTGCTTGACTCGGTCGAGCAGGACGCCGGCCGCTGATGGCGGGCGCCCCTGGAGTTCAGTCGCTGTCCGGCGGCATGGAGCTGCTCGAACGCGCGATCAGCTACACCGTGGGCACGTTCGGCGCCGTCACGCCGGATGTGCTCACGGCGGCCACCCCGTGCCGGGAGTGGTCCGTGCAAGACCTGCTGGATCACCTCAACGACGGGATGAGCGCCCTCGGCGAGGCGTTCGACGACGGGTGGGTGCACGTCGATGCGGACCTGCAGGACCGATGTCCGCTCGACGTGCTCAGGGAGTCGGCGCGGGCCTTGCTCGCCATCATCGCCGAGCGGCGCGCGGGGGTGCCGACGGTGGACATCGACGGACGGGAGATCGCCGGGGCGGTGGTGGCTGTCACCGGGGCGCTGGAGCTTGCCGTGCACGGCTGGGATCTCGCGCAAGGTTGCGGAGCACCCAGGCCGCTGCCGGACGGGCTGGCCGCCGATCTGCTACGGCTGGCTCCGCTGCTGGTCACCGACGAGGACCGGCCAGGCCGGTTCGCCGACCCCGTGCCGGTGCCCGCGGCCAGCTCGTCTTCGGACCGGCTGCTCGCCTGGCTGGGGCGCGAACCCTGAACCGCACCCGGACGTGGCGTCAGGAGGCGTCCGTCCTCACGCCCCGGCGTGCGCGAACGTCCGGCGATACGCCTTCGG
Source organism: Thermocrispum agreste DSM 44070 (assembly GCF_000427905.1). GTDB lineage: Bacteria > Actinomycetota > Actinomycetes > Mycobacteriales > Pseudonocardiaceae > Thermocrispum > Thermocrispum agreste. The sequence continues at coordinate 38,526 of NZ_ATYX01000010.1, forward strand.
GGAGACCCCGACGATGCGCTGGAAGTGGTGCCGCAGCAACGCCGCACTGCCGAAACCGACGGCCGCAGCGACCTCCTCCACCGGCAGGTCCGACTCCTCCAGCAGCCGCCGCGCGTGGACGACCCGCTGCACGGTGAGCCACTTGTTCGGCGTCGTGCCGGTCTCGGCCACGAAGCGGCGCGCGAACGTCCGCTCCGACATTTGTGCGCGCTTGGCCAGGCTGCTCACCGTGTGCGGCTCGGCGAGGTTGTCCAGCACCCAGTCCAGGATCGGCTGCAAGCTGTCGCATTCCGCGGGCGGCACCGGCTGCTCGATGAACTGCCGCTGACCGCCGTCCCGGTGCGGGGGCACCACCATGCGCCTGGCCACCGCCACCGCCGCGGCCGAGCCGATCTCACGGCGGATCAGGTGCAGGCAGGCGTCGATGCCTGCGGCCGTCCCGGCGCTGGTCACCAAATCCCCGTCGTCGACGTACAGCACGTTCGGGTCGACGTCGGCTTCCGGGAAGCGCGCCATGAACTCGGCCACATACCGCCAGTGGGTGGTGCACTTGCGGCCGTCCAGCAGGCCCGCCGCGCCGAGGATGAACGCCCCGCTGCACACCGACATCAACGTCGCTCCCCGCGCGTGTGCGGCCCGCAGGGCCTCCAGGACGGCAGGCGGGTACTCGTCGCGGACGGTCGCAGCCGGTACGACCACCAGATCGGCGTCGACCAGCTCGTCCAGCCCGCACTCCGGAATCAGCCGCATCGGCATGCTGGTCGGCACCGGCTCACCGGGGCGCTCGGCACAGATGCGGAAGTCGAACAGGGGCACGCCTTCTTCCCGCCGGTCGATCCCGAACACCTCGCACACCACACCGAGTTCGAACGGGGCGACGTGGTCGATGACCACCGCGGCAACGCTGTCGAGCATGGCCGCCAGGGTATGTGGCAGAAAGTTTGCGCACAAGGTCAGTCCTGCCACTGGTGGCAGTATTTTTCTGGTCGCAAACTTAATGCCATGGAACTCGTGATCGCATTGCTCGTGGTACTGGCACCGTTGATCTACCTGGCATGGCGCAGCCCGCGGTCGTCCGAGCCGGGGCCGCGACTGTTCGGCAGCGTGGCATTCGAAGACCGGGACATCGAGCGGGTGAGGCAGGAACTCGTCCGTTGAGCGCCCGATGGAGGCAGCGCAGCCGGCCCGCCAGCCACGACTCGTCCGCCGTCAGAGCTCACCCACGTCGACGACCCGGACGACCGCACACCCGGCCTCGTCGGACGCCGCCAGATCGACCTCGGCGGTGATCGCCCAGTCGTGATTGCCGTCGGGGTCGTCCAGTGTTTGCCGCACCGTCCAGCTGTCCGACCCCTTCTCGATCGAAAACAGCGCGGGCCCGCGCGCGTCCGGGCCGGTACCGATCGAGTCGTACTCGGCGAAGTAGTCCGCCAACGCCTCCTCCCATGCGTCGGCGTCCCAGCCGCTGTCCGAGTCCAGCGCGCCCAGCGCCTCGTAGTCCTCCCGCGCCGCCAGCTCGACCCGGCGGAACATCTCGTTGCGCACCAGCACCCGGAAGGCCCGCTCGTTGCCGGTGACCGGGCGCGGCGCGCTCGGCTCCGGCCGCTTCGCCTCGCCCTCCTCCAGCGGATGGCGCAGCGCCTCCCACTCGTCCAGCAGGCTCGAGTCGACCTGCCGCACCAGCTCGCCGAGCCATTCGATGAGATCCAGCAACGGCTCGGTCTTGTCGTCGTCCGGCACGGTGTGCCGCAGCGAGTCGTAGACGTCCGACAGGTACCGCAGTACCAGGCCTTCCGAGCGGGCCAGCTGGTAGAAGCTGATGTACTCGGTGAAGGTCATCGCCCGCTCGTACATGTCCCGCACCACGGACTTCGGCGACGGCTGGGTGTCGGCCACCCACGGGTGCCCGCGCCGGTAAGTCTCGTAGGCGGCCATGATCAGTTCTTCCAGCGGCTTGGGATAGCTGACGTCCTCCAGCAGCGCCATGCGCTCCTCGTAGTCGATCCCCTCCGCCTTCATCTCGGCCACCGCCTCGCCGCGCGCCTTGTACTCCTGCTGCACCAGCACCGGGCGTGGGTCCTCGACGGTCGACTCGATGATCGACACCACGTCCAGCGCGTACGTCGGCGACTCCGGATCCAGCAGCTCGATGGCGGCCAGCGCGAACGGCGACAGCGGCTGGTTGAGCGCGAAGTCGAACTGCAGGTCGACGGTCAGCCGCACCCGGCGGCCTTCCTCGTCCGGCTCGTCCAGCTGCTCGACCACGCCTGCGGTGCGCAGTGCCCGGTAGATCGCGATGGCCCGCAGAATGTGCTTCAGCTGACGGTTCCGCGGCTCGTGGTTGTCCTCCAGCAGCTTGCGCATCGCGGCGAACGCATCACCCGGCCGCGCGATGACGTTGAGCAGCATCGCGTGCGTGACGGTGAAGCTGGAGGTCAGCGGCTCCGGCTCGGACTGGATCAGCCGCTGGAAGGTCGACTCGGTCCAGTTGACGAACCCCTCCGGCGCCTTCTTCCGGACGATCTTGCGCTTCTTCTTCGGGTCGTCCCCCGCCTTGGCCAGCGCCTTGGCGTTCTCCACCACGTGGTCCGGCGCCTGCACCACGACGTAGCCGTCGGTGTCGTATCCGGCGCGACCGGCCCGCCCGGCGATCTGGTGGAACTCCCTGGCCTTCAGGTGCCGCATGCGCTCGCCGTCGAACTTGGTCAGCGCGGTGAACACCACCGTGCGGATCGGCACGTTGATGCCCACCCCGAGGGTGTCGGTGCCGCAGATGACCTTCAGCAGCCCCTCCTGGGCGAGCTGTTCGACCAGGCGCCGGTACTTGGGGAGCATGCCCGCGTGGTGCACCCCGATGCCGTGCCGCACCAGCCGGGACAGGGTCTTGCCGAACCCGGAGGCGAACCGGAAGTCCCCGATGGCCTCCGCGATGGCCGCCTTCTCCGCCTTGCTGCACACGTTGACGCTCATCAACGCCTGGGCCCGCTCCACCGCCGCCGCCTGGGCGAAATGCACCACGTAGATCGGCGCCTGACCGCCGTGCAGCAGCTCGTCGATCGTCTCGTGCAGCGGGGTCATGGCGTACCGGAAGGTCAGCGGCACCGGCCGCTCGGTCGACGTGACCACCGCGGTCTGGCGGCCGGTCCGGCGGGTCAGGTCCTTCTGGAAGAAGGACACGTCGCCGAGCGTGGCGGACATCAGCAGGAACTGCGCGTGCGGCAGCTCCAGCAGCGGCACCTGCCACGCCCAGCCGCGATCCGGGTCGGAGTAGAAGTGGAACTCGTCCATCACCACCTGGCCGACGTCGGCGTCCGGCCCGGACCGCAGCGCCATGTTGGCCAGGATCTCCGCGGTGCAGCAGACGATCGGCGCGTTCGGGTTCACCGCCGAGTCGCCGGTCATCATGCCGACGTTGTCCGCGCCGAACACCTCGACCAGGTCGAAGAACTTCTCCGACACCAGCGCCTTGATCGGCGCGGTGTAGAACGCGCGCCGGCCTTCCATCAGGTTGGCCAGCAGGAAGAAGTGCGCGCCCATCGCCACCAGGCTCTTGCCCGACCCGGTCGGCGTGGACAGGATGACGTTCGAGCCGGAGACCAGCTCGATGAGTGCTTCCTCCTGATGCGGGTACAGCGTCAGGCCACGGCCCGCCGCCCAGTCGACGAAAGCCTGGTAGAGCTCGTCGGGGTCGGCGGATCCGTCGAAACAGGGCAGGGCACGAAACAGAGTGGCGCGGGTAGCGGTCATCGTGTCTACACTGTGCCATCCAGGGGAATCAGGCCGACGAGGAGTTCATCCCGACGCGCAGCAAGCCCCGGCAGGCGACGATCGTCACCGAACCCGTAGGCTCACTCTCGCACATTCGCGCGCACCCGCGTTTGGAGCACCCGGAGGACGCAGTGGCAAGCGACATCATCCCGATCGAGCTCGGGCTGCCGCAAGGCGACCTGGTCACCCTCTGGGCGCCGCGCTGGCGAGAGGACGGCGAGGAGTGGGAGGCCTTCCTCGGCGACGACGAGGACCTCTACGCGTTCCCGGACGCCGCCCACCTGGCCGCGTTCGTCCGCACCGCCGAGCAGCACGACCTCATCGACCACCCGTCGTGGCACATCGTGCCCGCGCTCAACGTGCCCGAGCTGATCCCGGACGACGACCACTCCTACGACCTGGTCGGCGTGCCGGAACTGGTCGCCGAGGAGCCGGACTCGTGGACCATCGGCGAGCTGGCCGAGATCGTCAACATCGTCCGGTCGCTGGCCGACGTGTGCGGGCTCGACGAGGTCCACGAGGTGCTCGACGCGCACGAGGGCTTCTCGCTGCTGCCCCAGGGCAAGCTGCCGTTCACCGGCCGGGAAGGCGCCAAGCTGTGGGACGACCTGGCCACCGCGGTCGCCGAGAAGTGGGACATCGTGCTCGACGCGATCGACGAGCTGGTGGTCGTCCCGGAGATCGACGAGGCGGCGCTGGAGGAGACCGCCGAGGAGCTGGCGGCCTTCCACGAGGAGTCGGCCGAGTCGGAAGCCGGCGTGGACGACGAGGTGCTCACCGCAGGCAGCGACGACATCGACACCGTCGACTCCGACGACGAGGACACCGACGACGAGCCGGTCGGCTTCTGGGGCGAGGTCGGCATCGACCCGATCAAGATCGTCACCCGCAACAACACCGAGTACTACACGCTGCGCTGCTACCTCGACGACGAGCCGGTGTTCCTGGGCAAGGACGGCAAGATCGACGTCTTCCCCTCCGCCCGCGCGCTGGCCCGCCAGCTGGCCGAGCCGAAGGAACTCGGCGACAACGACATGGCCGAGATGCCGACGTGGGACGACATCGTCGCCAAGGCCACCAGCGGCGAGCTGGAGGTCGACGTCACCGAGGACAACACCTACGTGCTGGCCGGGCTGGAGGACGACATCGCGGAAGGCCCCAGCGCGATCGACCCGAACCAGCTGGACCTGGCGGTCGAGCTGATCCTGGACGCGGCCGACTGGGCGGGCGACGACGCCCCTGCCGAGGCGCTGGCCGAATCGGAGAGCCTGGGCTGGCTGGTGTCGTTCGTGCTCCGGCCGAACGTGAACCGGCTCGAGCCGTCGCCGCCGTTCGACGACGAGGTGGCCGCCTGGGTCAAGCTGGTCAACGCGCTGGAGGACCGCTTCCAGGTGCACTGACCGGGCGCCGGGAGCAAGATTCGGCAACAGATCGGCAACAGATTCAGGCCGGCGTACTGCGCCGCCGTCGCGCGCGCATCCGGCCCTTCCCTTTCGGGGCGCCGACGCGCACGAGTGCGCAGTGTCCGCGCAAAATGGCTCGAGCAGTTGATCTTGCGGCCGGGCCCGGTTGCGTTCGGTGACCACATCCGCTTCGCGGCGCGCGGACCCGGTGCTCCCCACCCGCCGCGCGCCGCCGCGTCGCCAGGTCGAACGAGACCACCGAATGATCGTCACCGGCCGCTTCCCGTGCAGGTCACGGCGCATGTCCGGCCGTGGCGGCGGATCGCCCCGGGTGGGGCGAAGGGGACACGATCGGGTGTGTCACCATCGGCGTGTCGGCCCCAGGCAGCACCGCGCGAGCTGCCAAGATCAACACGTGCGGTGGCCGCCGCAACGGCCCACCGCCGACCACATCGGACCAGACGTGTCTCACCTTCGGCCGAAGGGTCACGACGGGCCGGTCGCAACGTCGCGGTGATCGGCTGACCTGCGCTGGTCCGATCTTGCCTGGGGGCGTGATCGGCAGCACGCGCGGTGTAGGTAATCTCTCAGCACCCCCTATCGCGCCGACGAAGGTCAACGCCGTGAACGAGAACTCGATTGCCCCGTCCTTCGACAAGATGCGCAACATGCTGGTGCGCGCTGCCGAAGTGCGGGAGAGCGAACAGCAGCAGATCTTTGACGCACTGGACGACATCTACGCCCGGCTGGCTCCGGTCGAGTCGCTGGGTGCGGTCCGCAAGCGCCTGTCCGAGCTGCCCGACCGCACCGAGGTCGGGGTGCTCGCCGAGCGCCTGGACGAGGCGATGTCGCGCCTGGAGGCGCAGGACAACGCCATTGCCGCGGTGACGCGAGCGATCGAGAACGTGGTGGACCGGCTCGCCAAGCCGTTCGCGCAGCTGGACGGCAGGCTGGACGGTGTGGCCGGCCGCTTCGAGGGCGTCCAGGGCAAGATGGAGGGCCTCGAGGACAAGCTGCAGAACATCCACCGCAGGCTGGACGAGCTGGACGGGCACCTGGACAAGCAGGACTCCCGGCTGGAGAACCTGCCCAGCACGGTGTACGGGATGGTGCGCGAGCGGATCGAGCTGGCCGAGAACACGCTCCGCGAGCGGCTCGACGCGGTCGACAACGAGGCCAAGGCGCGCACCGAGGCGTTGGAGGCCGAGCTCAAGGAGCAGCTGGCCGCATCGACCGAGACGCTGCGCAAGAGCGTCGACGACGCCGCCCAGGCGATCGACCCGACCGAGCGGCTGGACGCCATCACCGCGAAGCTGGACGCGCTCGCCACCGCCGTCGAGCAGCTGGGCAAGCGGCTCGACGCGGTCGAGGAGAACGTCACGACCCGGTTCGGCGACCTGGACGGCATCGTCAAGGCCAAGTTCGCCAGCGTGGAGAACGCGGTGAAGGAGCGGCCGGACACCGAGTCGCTGGACGACCTGGTGCGCAGGCGCAACGAGGAGTCCGAGCGGCACATCGGTGCGCAGCTGGACGAGGCGATGGCCACGTTCGCCGAGCTGATGCTGGGCGGCCCGCCGCAGACCTCGATGATGCAGGCACCGCCGCCCCGCCAGCCGCGCCGCACCCGTCAGGCCAACGCGCGGCGCAACGGCGCGAAGAAGGAGGCCGAAGCCACCGCGGAGTGACCATGCGGGCGACGGCCACGTCGCCGAGCCCGGTCACCGAGACCACGACGACACCTCAGCCGTGGGAGCATCCCGCGGACGCCTCACCCAAGGCCCGCGCAGCCGTCAGCTGGCGGGCCTTTCGGCTGTCTGGGGCCGCGGCCACGGAGGCCGATCGCGCGCCCAGCACGAAGTGTGGCGCGGCACTGCAGGCTCAGTTCCTGACGGCTGTTTCGCCAACGACGTCAGCCACGACCACGCTCAGGCCGCTGGCGAGCTCCACGACAGATCCAGCGCGGCCGCTCACGGCGAACCGAGCGACGGTGTAGGCCGGAGCCCACGGGGGTCAATGACCGGCTGAGCTCAGCGCAGGACGTCCAACACCAACGGCGGCCGCTCCACGTCCGCCTCCGCAGCAATGCGTATCCCGTCGAGAAACGCCTCTCGCGCGGCCGGAACGAGCTCTGGGGTGTCCGTGTGCAGCTCGGCAATGGGTTGCCCGGCGGAGACCGTTTCCCCGCGCACGGCAAGCAGCTTGACCCCGGCCGCGGACTGCACCGCATCACCCGGAGCCGCCCGCCCGGCGCCCAGTCGCCACGCCGCCACACCGACGGCCAGCGCGTCCACCTCGGCCAGCACACCGTCCGCCTCGGCGGTGACCACCTCGACGTGCTTCGGCCGCGGCAACGGCGCCTCTGGATCGCCGCCCTGCGCCCGGATCATCCGCGCCCACACCTCGTAGGCCTGCCCTGACGCCAGCACGGCCGCCGGGTCCACGTCGTCCAACCCGGCAAGGCGCAGCATCTCGCGCGCCAGCACCAGGGTCAGCTCGACGACGTCCTGCGGGCCGCCGCCCTGCAGCACCTCCACCGCTTCGGCCACCTCGACCGCGTTCCCGGCCGTCCGGCCGAGCGGGGTCGACATGTCGGTCAGCACGGCGGTGGTGGCCACCCCGTGCGCCTGCCCGATGGCCAGCATGGTGCGGGCCAGCTCTCTGGCCTGCTCCGTGGTCTTCATGAACGCGCCGGACCCGACCTTGACGTCCAGCACCAGCGACTCCGGCCCGGACGCGATCTTCTTCGACATGATCGAGCTGGCGATCAGCGGGATGGACTCCACGGTCGCCGTGACGTCCCGCAGCGCGTACAGCTTGCGGTCCGCCGGGGCCAGCCGGTCGGACGCCGCGGCGACCACCGCGCCGACCTCGCGCAGCTGAGCCGCCAGGTCGGGCACGTCCCCGCTCCAGCCCGGGATGGCCTCCAGCTTGTCCAGCGTGCCGCCGGTGTGCCCGAGGCCGCGCCCGGACAACTGCGGCACGGCCGCGCCGCACGCCGCCACCAGCGGCGCCAGGATCAGCGTGATCTTGTCGCCGACGCCGCCGGTGGAGTGCTTGTCCACCGTGGGACGGTCCACGTCCAGGGTCAGCTTCTCCCCGGAGGCGATCATCGCGGCCGTCCACCGGGAGATCTCCCCGGCGTCCATGCCACGCAGGAAGATCGCCATGGCCAGCGCCGACATCTGCTCCGGCGCGACCTCCCCGCGGGTGTAGGCGTCGATCACCCAGTCGATCTGGTCGTCGGACAGCCGCCCGCCGTCCCGTTTGGTGCGGATGATGTCGACAGCGCTGTGGAATCGGCTCATGGCAGATCCTGAGGTCCGAACGCGTCCGGCAGTACCTCCGACATGGGCAGCACGCCGCGCGGGGTGTCCAGCAGGCACTCCGGGCCACCCAGCTCGTAGATGATCTGCCTGCACCGGCCGCACGGCATGAGCAGCTCGGCGTCGCCGCTGCGGCACGCCACGGCCACCAGCCGCCCGCCGCCGGTCAGCCGCAGCTGCCCGGCCATCGTGCACTCGGCGCACAGGCCGACCCCGTAGGAGGCGTTCTCCACGTTGCAGCCGATCACCACCCGGCCGTCGTCGACCAGCGCGGCGACGCCGACCTTCAGCCTCGAGTACGGGCTGTACGCGTATTCGGCGGCCTCGACCGCCGCGGCCCGCAGATCGGGCCAGTTCACCTGCACAGTCATGACTTGATGTAAGGAACGCCGTTGGCCGCCGGTGGCCGGATCCTCCCGACCAGCCCGGCCACCGCGAGGATGGTCAGCAAGTACGGGGTCATCGCCATCAGCTCGCTGGGGATCGGGAACCCGATGATGCCCAGCACGCTCTGCAGGTTGTCGGCGAACCCGATGAGCAGCGCGGCGAACACCGCCCCGATCGGGGTCCACCGGCCCATGATCATCGCGGCCAGCGCGATGAACCCGGCACCCGCGGTCATCTCCTTGCTGAAGATGCCCTGCTGGGCGAGCGTGAAGAACGCCCCGCCGAAGCCGGCGATGGCCCCGCCGATCAGCACGTTGCGGAAGCGGACCGAGTTGACGTCGATGCCCGCGGTGTCCGCGGCCTCCGGGTGCTCGCCGACCGCGCGCACCCGCAGTCCCCATCGGGTGTGGAACAGCGCCACGTGCACCACCGCCACCACCACGTACATGACGTAGACGATGATCGTCTGGTTGAACAGCACCGGGCCGATCACCGGGATGTCGGACAGCAGCGGGATCTCCAGCTTGCCGAACTTGCCCGGCGAGTTCCACGTCTCCTGCTCCGGCCCGAGCAGCGAGCCGTAGAGGAAGTTGGTCACCCCGTACACCAGCACGTTCAGCACGACGCCGACGATGATCTGGTTGACGAAGTACTTGATGGTGAAGATCGCCAGCAGCCAGGCGACCATCACGCCTGCGATGGGCGCGGCGATCAGCCCGACCCACAGGTTGCCCGACAGCGAGGCGACCACACCGGACAGGAACGCACCGAACAACAGCTGGCCGTCGATGGCGATGTTGATGACGCCGGAGCGTTCGCCGACCATGCCGCACAGCGCGCCGAAGATGAACGGCACCGCCAGGGCGAGCGCGCCCTGCAGCAGGCCGGTCAGGGAAATCGCCGCCCCGCCGACCGCCCAGGACAGAAACGACAGCACGAACAGGATGCCGAACACGATCGGCAGCCACAGCGGCGTCCGCCTGCCCTTGCTGGTCAGCCAGAACGCGTAGGCGGTGGCCAGCAGGCAGCCGACGGCCAACACGATCGACGTCGGCTTGGCGGGCACGGCGAGCGGATCCAGCTGGATCGCGTCGGTGCGGGTGGACAGCCCGAACGTGGCGGTCTTGCCGCCCTCGGCGAAGATCCCGAACACCAGCAGCGCCAGCAGGCCGAGCACCAGGTAGGCGATCGGCGGGCCCCAGTTGCGCCGCAGCGCCAGCACGGTCTCGCTGTCCGGCTCCACCCGCTCCGGCTCGGTACGTGTCGCGGTCTCGGTCATGCCAGCCCCCCGCTGCCCGGCGCCACCGGGGTGGTGGCGCGCACCTTCAGTCGGAACACGGCCCGCACCAGCGGCGGAGCGGCGATGAACAGCACGATCAACGCCTGCACCACGAGCACGATGTCGATCGGTGTCTGCGTCTGCGCCTGCATGGTGGTCGCCCCGGCGCGCAGCGCGCCGAACAGGATCGCCGCCAGCACCGTCCCGACCGGGCTGGACCGGCCGAGCAGCGCCACCGTGATGGCGTCGAAACCGAGCTGCTCGGCGATCGATGTGTGCAGGTGCAGCGACGTCCCCATCACCTGGGTGGCGCCCGCGATGCCCGCCAGGCCACCGCAGATGAACATCACCATGGTGTAGCTGCGCGGCACGGAGATGCCCGCCGTGGTGGCGGCGTGCGGGTTGAGCCCGACCGCCTTGAACCGGAAACCCATCGTGCTGCGGTTGAGCAGCCACCAGGTGTAGACCGCGGCCAGCAGCGCGAACAGCAGACCGAGGTTGAGCCGGGAGCCTTCGATCGGCCGCCACAGCTCGGCGGTGGGCAGCATGAACGGGCTGCGCGGCAGGTCCTCGCCCTCCCGCTGGAACGCGTCGGTGGTGAGCAGGTAGGCCAGCAGGAACAGCGCGATGTAGTTGAGCATGATCGTCACGATCACCTCGTGCGCGCCGCGCGTGGCCTTGATCAGCCCGGCGATCCCGCCCCAGACCGCACCGCCGACGAAACCGGCGAGCATCGCCACCACGATGTGGATCACCGGCGGCAGCTGGACCGCGAAGCCGATGTAACCGGCCAGGATGGCGCCCAGGATCAGCTGGCCCTGCGCACCGATGTTCAGCAGGCCGGTGCGGAACGCCAGCGCCACCGCCAGGCCGGCCGCGATCAGCGGCGTGGCGTAGGTCAGGGTGTCGGCGAACGGCCGCAGTGCCCGGCCGACGGTGTACTCGTCGAAGTCGATGATCGCCCCGGAGAACATCGCCGCGTAGGCCTCGCTCGCCGAGGTCCACGCCGCCGCGAACGTGTCGCCCGGGCGGGAGAAGAAGTAGCTCGCCGCCGCGTGCACGTCCGGGTCGGAGACCACGATCAAGATCGCGCCGATGAGCAGCGCCAGCACCACCGACAGGAACGTCAGCGCGGTGCTTCCGGTGGTCAGCTCACGCAGGAAACGCTGACCGATCGAGGGTTCTTCCTCGGTCCTGTTGTCCGGCTTCGGCTCGGTCGCGGTGGCCGCGGCGGAGTCGCGGCCACCGTCCTGCGCTTGCGCGTCCGGACGCTCGTCCTGGTCAGTCACTTCTCGTCCTCGTCCTGCTTGGTCAGCAGTTCGTCCGCGTGCTCGATCAGCGTCGGGTGCTCCTCCGCCTGCTTGTCCGCCTCCTGCGGGGGCACCCCGGCCATCATCAGGCCGAGCACGTCACGGTCGGTGTCGCCGGGCACGATGCCGACGACCTTGCCCCGGTACATCACCAGCACCCGGTCGGCCAGCGCGCTGACCTCGTCCAGCTCGGTGGACACGATCAGCACCGCGGTGCCCTTGTCCCGTTCGGCGATGATCCGCTTGTGCACGAACTCGATCGAGCCCACGTCGAGCCCGCGGGTCGGCTGGGCGGCGATCAGCAGGCGCAGCGGACGGGACAGCTCGCGCGCGATGACCACCTTCTGCTGGTTTCCGCCGGACAGCGTCTTGGCCAGGGTGGCCGCGCTGCCGGTGCGGATGTCGAACTCGGCGATCCGCTCGGCGGCGTTGGCCTGCACCGCGGACGGCTTGAACAGCGGGCCGGCGGCGAACGGCGGCTGGTCGTGCAGGTCCAGCACCAGGTTGTCGGCCACCGAGAAGTCGCCGACCAGGCCGTCCACCTTGCGGTCCTCGGGCACGAAACCCACCCCGGCGCGCAGCACCTGCCGCACCGAACGGCCGAGCAGCTCCTTGCCGTCCAGCTTCACCGAACCGGTGGCCTTCGGCAGCAGCCCCAGGATCGCCTCGGTCACCTCGGTCTGCCCGTTGCCCTGCACACCGGCGATGGCCAGCACCTCACCCGCGCGGACGTCGAACGAGACGTCGTCGACGACCACGTAGTCCCGGTCGTCGACCACGGTCAGCCCGTCGACGTCCAGCACCACGTCACCGACGTTGGGCGGCTGCTTGTCGACCGCGAGCGTCACCGCACGCCCGACCATCAGTGACGCCAGCTCGGCCTCCTCGGCGGACGGGTCGGCCTCGCCGACCACCTTGCCGTGCCGCAGCACGGTGATCCGGTCCGCCACCGCGCGCACCTCGCGCAGCTTGTGCGTGATGAACACGATCGACGTGCCGTTGGCCTTGAGCTGCCGCATGATCTCGATCAGCTCGTCGGTCTCCTGCGGCGTGAGCACCGCGGTCGGCTCGTCCAGGATGAGCACGCGCGCGTCCCGCACCAGCGCCTTGATGATCTCCACGCGCTGCTGCACGCCGACTGGCAGATCCTCCACCACGGCGTCCGGGTCGACGTCGAAGCCGAACTTCTCGGAGATCTCGCGCACCCGCCTGCGCGCGGTCTCCAGGTCGAGCAGGCCGCCGGTGCGCACCGGCTCGGCGCCCAACATGACGTTCTCCGCCACGGTGAACACCGGCACCAGCATGAAGTGCTGGTGCACCATGCCGATCCCGGCCGCCATCGCCTCGCTCGGGCTGTTGCAGCTCAGCGGCTTGCCGTCGACCAGCACTTCGCCTTCGTCCGGCTGCAGCAGGCCGTAGATGACGTTCATCAACGTCGACTTGCCCGCACCGTTCTCGCCGAGCAAGCAGTGGATCTCCCCCGGCTCGACGACCAGATCGATGTGGTCGTTGGCCACCAGGGACCCGAACCGCTTGGTGATGCCGCGCAGTTCGAGTTTCACCGTGCCCTGCCCCGCTCCGCAGTGATCATGGTTCTCCTTCCGTGCACGTGCTTGCGGCGGGGGCGCCATGGCCCCCGCCGCAGCGTGCGCCGACTGCTAGAAGGCAGCGTCGGACTCCACCTTCAGCTCGCCCGAGATGATCTGCTCGCGCAGCTGGTCGATCTCCTGCTTGGTCTCGTCGGAGATCTCGTCCTCGAAATCGTGGTACGGAGCGATCGAGACGCCCTCGTTCTCCAGCGTGCCGATGAACGGCTCGTTGGAGAAGTTGCCCTCGGCCGCCTCGGCCGCCGCGTCCTTCACCGCGACGTCCATCCCCTTGACCACACTGGTCAGGATGATGTCCTTGTACTTGGACAGCGACTCGTAGCCGTCGGTGTCCACCCAGATGATCAGCGCGTCGCCCTGCTCCTTGGCGGCCACCGCGGCGGACTCACCGATCGGGCCCGCCACCGGCATGATGATGTCCGCGCCGTCGTTGAGCAGGTTCTCCGAGATCTGCTTGGCCTTGTTGGCGTTGGAGAAGTCGCCGACGAACTGGCCGTCCTGCGTCTTCTTGTTCCAGCCAAGCACCTGGACGTTCTTGTTCTTTTCCTTGTTGTAGTGCTGGACGCCGTCGTAGAAGCCGTCCATGAAGATGGTCACGGTGGGGATCTTCGCCCCGCCCCAGGTGGCCACCTTGCCGGTCTTCGACTGCGCGGCGGCCAGATAGCCGGCCAGGAACGCCGCCTCGTGGGTGTTGAACACCAGCGGCTTGACGTTGTCGATCGGGGTCGGCTTGCCGGACTTGTCGGTGTAGAGGAAGTCGACGATGGCGAACTTCTCCTCCGGGTTGGCCTCCGCGGCCTGCTTGGTGGCGTCCGCCAGCAGGAAGCCGACGGTGACGATCAGGCCGCAGTCGGCCTTGACCATCTGGTCGACGTTCGGCTCGTAGTCACTGGCCGCGTTGGACTCGGCCAACCGCGGTTTGGCGGTGATGCCCTCCTCGGCGGCGTCCAGCAGACCCTTGTACGAGGTCTGGTTGAACGACTTGTCGTCCGGGCCGCCTTCGTCGGTGACCATGCAGGGGACGAAGTCCGATTCGCCGTTGGCCTGCCCGCCGCCGCCACCTTCACCCGGCGGCTCACCGCAAGCCGCGGTCGCCAAACCGACTGCCGCCACCGCGGCGACCAAACGCATTGTGTGTGTACGACGCACCGCGCCTTCTCCCTCCCCGCTCGGTTTGCGAGCGGTCCAGTTCTCAAGTGCCAAGCACAAGCCTGGAACGACCGGGAAGGCTACCTGCCCGATCGAACGATCTGGGAACGGACGACCCTGCGTAATCGAATCGTTGAGCCAAAGCGTCCTCGCGGAGTACAACAGACGACGCTCAGTAATGAGTTGGTGGCCGTTGCGTCATCATCGGCCCGCCGCAGAGCACCCGCTCGATTGTTCTTCGCCCGTCGCCGCCCATCGGTTTCCCGCCCGGGCGGCGCGCTCACCTGGGTGTCTGTTCGGTCACACCGATCAACCCACCACAAGGCCGAAAGCCCGATGCGGGTCTAGCATCCGGGCATCACAGTTCCGTTCGACTCTCGTTCGTCCAACGAAGGGCTGGAGGCGGTTCCCGAATGACCACCACGGCTAGTCCGCCCACGGGGGCCGGAAACGCCCGCCGCGGCAGCGGCACCCTTTACCTCGGCGACCCAGGCATGTGGTCGTGGGTGCTGCACCGCATCACCGGCGTTCTGACTTTCTTCTTCCTGTTCGTGCACGTGTTGGACACCGCGCTGGTGCGCGTTTCCCCCAGCACGTACGACGAGGTCATCTCCTCCTACAAGACACCGCTGGTGAACCTGCTCGAGGTGGGGCTGGTCGGTGCCGTGCTGTTCCACGCGCTCAACGGCCTGCGTGTCATGCTGGTCGACTTCTGGTCCAAGGGACCGCGCTACCAGCGGCAGATGCTGTGGGGCATCGTCGTGGTGTGGCTGCTGGTGATGATCCCCGGCACCTACTTCATGCTCGAGCGCACCATCTCCGAACTGTTCGGGGGTGCCTGATGGCTGACACGATCGCTCTGGACCGTCCCCGCTCCCGCAGGCGGCCTGCCGCCCGCCGCAGCAACTTCGAGCTGTACAGCTGGCTGTTCATGCGGATCTCCGGCCTGCTGCTGGTGGTCCTGGTGCTCGGCCACCTGTTCATCATGAACATCCTCGACGGCGGCGTGCACCGGATCAACTTCGCGTTCGTGGCCGGCCGCTGGTCCTCGCCGTTCTGGCAGTTCTGGGACCTGCTGATGCTGTGGCTGGCGCAGCTGCACGGCGGCAACGGGCTGCGCACCATCATCGACGACTACGCGCGCAAGGACAGCACGCGATTCTGGCTGAAGATGCTGCTGTACGTCTCGATGGTGGTCATCCTCGTGCTCGGCACGCTGGTGATCTTCACCTTCGACCCGAACATCTGACACCCACCACCACGGAAGCGAGAAGACCATGCAGGTTCACAAGTACGACGTGGTCATCATCGGCGCGGGTGGTGCGGGCATGCGCGCAGCCATCGAAGCCGGTCAGCGGGCTCGCACCGCGGTGCTGACCAAGCTGTACCCGACCCGGTCGCACACCGGCGCCGCGCAGGGCGGCATGTGTGCGGCGCTGGCCAACGTCGAGGAAGACAACTGGGAGTGGCACACCTTCGACACGGTCAAGGGCGGTGACTATCTCACCGACCAGGACGCCGCGGAAATCATGGCCAAGGAGGCCATCGACGCGGTGCTGGACCTGGAGAAGATGGGCCTGCCGTTCAACCGGACCCCGGACGGCAAGATCGACCAGCGCCGGTTCGGCGGGCACACCCGCGAGCACGGCAAGGCGGCGGTGCGCCGGGCCTGCTACGCGGCCGACCGCACCGGCCACATGATCCTGCAGACGCTGTACCAGAACTGCGTCAAGCACGGCATCGAGTTCTTCAACGAGTTCTACGTGCTCGACATCGCGCTGACCGAGACCGCGGGCGGACCGGTGGCCTCGGCGGCCATCGCCTACGAGCTGGCCACCGGCGAGATCCACGTCTTCCACGCCAAGTCGATCATTTTCGCCACCGGCGGTTTCGGGAAGGTCTTCAAGACCACGTCGAACGCGCACACGCTGACCGGTGACGGCATGGCCATCTACTTCCGCAAGGGCCTGCCGCTGGAGGACATGGAGTTCTACCAGTTCCACCCGACCGGTCTGGCTGGCCTGGGCATCCTGCTCACCGAGGGCGCCCGCGGCGAGGGCGCGATCCTGCGCAACGCCGACGGCGAGCGGTTCATGGAGCGTTACGCCCCGACCATCAAGGATCTGGCGCCGCGGGACATCGTGGCCCGGTCGATGGTCAAGGAGGTGCTGGAGGGCCGCGGCGCCGGGCCGAACAAGGACTACGTGCTGCTGGACTGCACGCACCTGGGCCGCGAGGTGCTGGAGACCAAGCTGCCGGACATCACCGAGTTCGCCCGCACCTACCTGGGCATCGACCCGGTGCACGAGCCGGTGCCGGTGTACCCGACGGCGCACTACGCCATGGGCGGCATCCCGACCACGGTGCGCGGCGAGGCGCTGCGGGACAACGAGCACGTGGTCCCCGGCCTGTACGCGGCGGGCGAGTGCGCGTGCGTGTCGGTGCACGGGGCCAACCGCCTGGGAACCAACTCGCTGCTGGACATCAACGTCTTCGGCAAGCGCGCCGGGATCGCCGCCGCCGAGTACGCCAACTCGGTGGACTTCCCCGAGCTGCCGGACGACGCGGCCGAGTTGGTGTCCACCATGGTCGGCAAGCTGCGGGAGTCCACCGGCAGCGAGCGGGTGGCGGTGATCCGCACCGAGCTGCAGGCCACCATGGACGCCAACGCGGCCGTCTACCGCACCGAGGACACCCTCAAGCAGGCGCTCAACGACATCCACGCGCTCAAGGAGCGCTACGGCAGGGTGGCCATCCAGGACAAGGGCATGCGGTACAACACCGACCTGCTGGAGGCCATCGAGCTGGGCTTCCTGCTCGACCTGGCCGAGTGCCTGGTGAACGCGGCGCTGGCGCGCAAGGAGTCGCGCGGCGGGCACGCCCGCGAGGACTACCCGGACCGCGACGACGTCAACTTCATGCGGCACTCGATGTCGTACAAGCAGTTGCCGGACGAGCCGGACCCGGACGCCCCGCTCGGCCTGAGCGGCTTCACCGCCGACATCCGGCTCGACTACAAGCCCGTCGTATTCACCCGATACCAGCCGATGGAGCGGAAGTACTGATGGCTGCACCCGCTACTGCCGAATCCACCACGCATCCCTCCGGCATCCCCGCTCCCGAGGGCTCCGTCGAAGTGACGGTGAAGATCCACCGGTTCAACCCGGAGCAGGACGAGGCGCCGCACTGGGAGTCCTACGACGTCCCGGCGCTGCCCACCGACCGGGTGCTGAACCTGCTGATCAACATCAAGTCCTACATCGACGGCTCGCTGGCCTTCCGCCGCTCGTGCGCGCACGGGATCTGCGGCTCGGACGCCATGCAGATCAACGGCATCAACCGGCTGGCGTGCAAGGTGCTGGTGAAGGACCTACTGGCGAAGAAGGGCAAGACCACCATCACGGTGGCGCCGCTGAAGGGCCTGCCGCTGCTGAAGGACCTCTATGTGGACATGGAGCCGTTCTTCGAGGCGTACCGGTCCATCAAGCCGTACCTGATCACCTACGGCAACGAGCCGACCAGGGAGCGCATCCAGTCGCCCGCCGAACGGGCGCAGTTCGACGACACCACCAAGTGCATCCTGTGCGCGGCGTGCACCACGTCGTGCCCGGTGTACTGGGCGGACGGCAGCTACTTCGGCCCGGCCGCGATCGTCAACGCGCACCGGTTCATCTTCGACTCGCGGGACGAGGGCGCCGAGGAGCGGCTGGACATCCTCAACGACGCCGAGGGTGTGTGGCGCTGCCGCACCACGTTCAACTGCACCGACGCGTGCCCGCGCGGCATCGAGGTCACCAAGGCCATTCAGGAGGTCAAACGGGCGCTGCTGTTCCGGCGGACCTGATCTGCCGGGCGCACCACCAGCGCATACCGAGAAGGCGGAGCGTCACCTCGAGCGAATCGAGGGACGCTCCGCCTTGTCGTGTGTCCGGAATCCGGGTGTCCGGATGCCGATCCGCCGAGTCGGGTCAGCGGATCGCGCCCGTGACGGTTCCGCTCAGTGGTGGCCCTTCCCGCCGAACTTGCCCTTCCCCGAGGGAAGCGTGGACACCTGCACGTAGTCGACGACCATCGGGTGCCCTGGCTGGGTCTCCGGCACCGGGGTCGGATGGCCGGCGACGCCGTTTGGGAAGCCGCCACCCATCGCGAGGTTGAGCAGGATGAAGTAGCCCTCGTGGCCGGTGATCTCGGTCCAGGCCTGATCGCCGATCTGGCCCCTCGTCACCGTGTGGTAGTGCACGCCGTCGACGTACCAGCGCAGTTCGTCGCGCGCGTCGTCCCACTCGAACCGGTAAGTGTGGAAGTTGCCCGTGCACGCCGTGCTGAGGCAAGGGCTGGTGGCGCCGATGCCGTTGGTCTCGTCGCACGGGCCGCCTTGCTGGATGCCGCAGTGCAGCACGCCCCACACCTGGTTGAGCCCGTTGACGTTCTCCATGATGTCGAACTCGCCGATCCGCGGCCAGTTCCAGTAGTCCCCCCGGTACGGGGCGCCGAGCGCCCAGAAGGCCGCCCAGTACCCCAGCGCTTGCGTGCCGGTCACGGTGGGAAGCTGAATCCTTGCCTCGATCGCCAGCACACCGTTCTTCGGCGGTCTGAAGTTCTTCCGCTTGGTCTCGATGCGAGCCGACGTCCAGTGGCCGGAGTCGTCACGGCGCGGCGTGATCCTCAGGTAGCCCGCCCCGTCCAGCGCCACGTTCTCCGGGTTCGCCGTGTACTCCTGGATCTCCCCGGTGCCCCAGTTGTTCGGGCCACCCGGGTAGCTGTGCCCGGTGTCGATGATCCACTTCGCCGGCGACGGCGGCGCGCCTGCCGGGCCGTTGAAGTGGTCCTCCCACACCACGCGCCAGAATTCGTGCGGTGGGCCTGCCGGTTTGCCGTGCGGCGCTCCGGCCTCGGCCGCCGGGGTGGCGAACACCAACGCCGCGGCTGCAACCGCCGGAATCGCCAGGATCTTGCGGGATCGGGATCGGGATCTTCTGGTGATTCGAGGCAAGACGGACACTGACATCGACCTCCTGGCCACGATCGTGACACGCCCATTAACACGATCGAATGAACGTTGTCCGTGTATACCGCCCAGTAGGTTCACATGGGCAACGTTGGCCTTCTCGGCCAGGAGAATCGCCCGAATTGCCAGGCTTGCGCGCCAGGTCCGCCCGCCCCCCGGGGGGGGGCGCCCGCGCGATTCGGTGCCGCGGGCGTGTGCCCGGTTCCCGGTCAGCTCCAGAACACGGCCAGGCCGACGTTGACCACGACCAGCGCGCCGAGCGTCGGGTTCAGCCAGCGCGGCGCGGCGGGCTTGCGCAGGAAGGCGATGGCCAGCGCACCGATCACGACGAGCACCAGCAGCTTGATCCCGATCTTGATCGGGTTGTACGAGACCTCGTCGTTGAGCGGGTCCAGGCCCATCAGGATCAGACCGGTGAGCAGCTGCAACCCGGTGCCGTGCAGCCAGCCCTTGTTCACCGGGGCCTGCGGGCCCGCCTTGGCTTGCAGCATGAACGTGCCGATCAGCAGCGCCATGCCGAGCAGATGCAGGAACACCAGCAGCAGCCGCAGGAACTCCATGGTGGGACCTCGCTTGTCGTTGTCGGGGTTGCCGCGATAGTAGCCCCGCCGATCATCGCCGGCCTGAACGCTAGTCTTCGGACGTGTCACGCCTTACAGGCCGCGTCCTGAGCGTCATCTTGTGCTGCCTGCTGGTGGCCGGGGCCTTCCCGCCCGCGCACGCCGCACACGTGACGACGGCCGCCAATGTGTGCCCGGGTCAGGCCTTGCCACCGCCGCCGGTCGACACGTCGGAGGTCCCGCCACCGGGACAGCCGACACCGAAGCCGCTGCCGGTGCCGGACAAGCCGGTCGGCGGGCCGCGCATGGGCGGCTGCCTGACGATCCTGCCCGATCGGTCGTTGCGCCCGCCGCGGCAGATCAGCGCGGCTTCGTGGATCATCGCCGACCTGGACACCGGGGACGTGCTCGCGGCGAAGGCCCCGCACGCCCGGCACCGGCCGGCGTCGCTGATCAAGATGCTGCTGGCGCTGGTGGTGCTCCAGGAGCTGCCGCCGGACAAGATCGTGCAAGCCAGGCTGGAGGACGCCCGCCAGGAGTGCACCTGCATCGGCATCAGGGCGTGGCAGCGGTATCCGGTGCACAAGCTGTTCACCGGGCTGCTGATCAGCTCGGGCAACGACGCCGCGCACACGCTGGCCACCGCCATGGGCGGCACCGACGTGGCGCTGCGCAAGATGAACGACCTGGCGCGCAAGCTGGGCGCCCTGGACACCCGCGCCGCGACCGTCTCCGGGTTGGACGGCCCGGGGATGATGAGCTCGGCCTACGACCTGGCGTTGATCTACCGCGAGGCGATGAAGCATCCGCGGTTCGTCAAGGCGGTGCAGACGACGTCGATGCGGTTCCGCTGGCACCGCCGCAAGCATCCGATCACGCTCTACAACGACAACCGTCTGCTGCACGGACCGGAGGCGTATCCGGGCTTCCTGGGCGGGAAGACCGGGTTCACCGACGACGCCCGGCACACCTACGTCGGCGGCGCGGAGCGCAACGGCCGACGGTTGTTCGTCGTGCTCATGCGGGCCGAGGTCAAGCCGCTGCGGACGTACCAGCAGGCCCGGCGGCTGCTCGACTACGGCTTCAAGCTGGCCGCCGCGGGCACCGAGCCGGTGGGGAAGCTGGTCGAGCCGCAGTCCGCCGAGCCGGGTGAGGCCGACGGCGGGCAAGCGGCCGCCGATGCAGCCCAAGACCGGCGGACGGAGCCGCATTCGGCCACGGCTGGGGCGCAGTCGAACAACACGGTGTGGCTCGTCGGGTTGGCGATCATCGTCGCGGCGCTGGTGGGCGGGATCTTGCTCCGCCGACGGCCTTCTCGGTCACGGTAGAGCAGCGACCGCACCACGACCGAGCAATCCACGACGCCAGCGAGACCCCGCTCCACCGACATCCGCCTCGATCACGGTAGATCAGCAACCGCACCACGACCGAGCGATCCGCGGCGCTGTGGTCACGGCGGCCGATCGGTCGGCGCGATCCACGGTCTACGGACCGTAGGTGACAAATGTTCGGTATTCCCCGGTCGATGGATTGTGCCGACCGGGGTGCCTGGCCATGATCGTGAACACTCACGGACCCTTCCTGCGCAAGGGAGCGCTCATGGCCCGTCAACGTGTGCGTGGTTGGTGCATTGCCGTCATCACCGCCGTCACGGTCGCCTTGTTCGGTGCGGCGCCCGCCCAGGCCAAGCAGATCCCGGAAGGTGATCTGCCGCAAGCGTTGATCAACTACGTGCTCTCGCCGAACGCCGTGGCGGGTGCCAACGACTGGTCGTGCAAACCGTCGAAGGACAAGCCGTATCCGGTGATCCTGCTTCCCGGCACGTTCTTCAACATCGGCGTGAACTTCGTCAAGATCGCGCCGCGGCTGAAGAACGCGGGCTATTGCGTCTTCGCCACCAACTACGGCATGACGGCGCTCTCGGCAGGACGTGTCGGCGGCCTGAAACACATCCCCGAGTCGGCGCGAGAGCTGGACGCCTTCGTGAACAAGGTGCTGGCTGCCACCGGGGCGAAGAAGGTCGACATCGTCGGCCACTCGCAAGGCGGCAACGTGCCGATGTGGTGGATGAAGAAGATGGGCAACGCGCACAAGGTGGCGCACTACGTGGGCTGGGCGCCCAGCTCGCACGGCACGTCGGTGAACGGCATCGTCACGCTGGCGCACGAGCTCAGGCTGCTCGGCTTGGCCATGCCGCTGACCGACGTGGCGCAGATCCGTGGTGTGGCGGACCAGTTCTACACCAGCGACTACATCAAGGAGCTGTGGTCCGACGGCCCGGAGGTGCCGCCCGGCCCGAAGTACACGGTGATCATCACCAAGTACGACTGGGTGGTGACGCCCTACTACACCCAGCGGCTGGAGGGCCGGGACGTCAACAACATCCTGCTGCAGGACCGCTGCCCACACGACCACGCGAGCCACATCGGATTGTTCAACGACGACCCCACCATGCAGCTGACGATGAATGCGCTGGCCGACGGTCCGAAGGACTTCCAGCCGGTCTGCCGCGGGTACGGTCTTCCGGCTTAGGGAACACGGCGCATCCGACAGCGGCTGTCGGCGACGGCCGACGTCGTTCACCGGCTGACGTGAACGACGGCCGACCCGCACACCGTGTCACGCCTGACCGGCTCCGACTGGAGACCGGTGTGGACAGGGAGCAGGGTTGGCACTGGACGGCGCGCTGGTCGAGAAGTATTCGTGGGTCGACGAGATCGATGCCTGGATCTTGGCTGTGATACGCGGCCGCCCGGTGCAGGAAATCGTCGAGATCTACGGAGGCGATCCGCGGGCCCCGGTCGGCGACTACGCCTTCAATCGGCTGCACGAGGTGCGCCTGAACCCGTTCGCAGGCTCCTTCGTCCAGGTATTCCGCGTCGGTGAGTACGCGGTGGCACTCGAGGAGAACGACTACAACGGCAGCGAGCCGGACGTCGCTCGCCGTTGCTCGGCCGATGGTGGCCACTTCTTCAGCGTGTTCTGGAACGTCAATGCTGACGAATACGTCATCGAAGCCGTCGACGGGAAGATCATTGCCAGCTTCAACCCACTGGACTCGCCATCGCCGGACGACGAGTTGCGACCCGGCTGGGCCATCTTCGACGAGCCAGAGTCCACCGGGGCAGCATGCGTGGCCCTGCTGGAACAGCGAACCGGCGTGCAAATCGACCCGGCATGGCTCGACGCGCCACTGCCCACCTTCCGCATCCCGAGTCCCCTGGAGAGGTAGCGGGAGGACGGCGGGCAATTCGTGGTGGTGATCGTCCATCCGGAATCGATCGCTGCCGAGCCGTGCACGGCGGGGACGCCACCAAGGAGCCGGGTTGGTGCTGGAGCAAGCGCTGACCGAGAAGTATTCGTGGATCAACGAGATCGAAGCGTGGACCGTGGCCGTGATACGGGGCCGATCGGTGCCTGAGGTCGTCGAGACCTACGAAGGAGACCCCGTGCCTCCGTCGGTGACTACACAGTCGGTCAGATGTTCCAGCGGATGATCGTCGTCATTCAACCGCTGCGCCCGCATGGTCGCCAAGTGGGAGTCCGCAGGCAGCGCCGTCCACCCGCGTCCCGTCGACCAGGCCGCGCTCGACACCTCGCTACGCCTGGCACATCCCAGCCAGATCGAGCTGTTCGAGGCGATCCGCCGAGCCTCCGGTTCGAAAATCGACCGGGAGCACGTCACCATGTCCATGCCGACACCACGAGTCATCCCGCCACGAGTAGCGTCGCCGAGCTGGACCATGACCAACAGCAGCAGCAGCAAGCCTGAAGACCTGCGCGATCGGATGGTCGACCGCATCCGCCGCGCCGGCTTCATGCCCTCCGAGCGCGTCGAACAGGCGATGCGCACCGTGCCGCGGCACCTGTTCGTCCCCGCGGTGAGCGCCGCCGACGCCTACGCCGACCGGCCCGTCATCGTGAAATCCGGGCCGACGCACCCGCTCAGCTCGGTGTCGATGCCCACCGTGGTGGCGATCATGCTCGGCCAGCTCGATCCCCAGCCGGGCGACAACGTCCTGGAGATCGGCGCCGGCGCCGGCTACAACGCCGCGCTGCTGGCCGAACTGGTCGGCCCCACTGGGGCCGTGACCACCGTCGACATCGACCCGGACGTGACCGCCCATGCCCGTTCCGCGCTCGCGGCCACCGGGTACGACCACGTACGGGTGATCACCGCCGACGGGGCGCTCGGCGCGCCGGAGCACGCTCCGTTCGACAAGATCATCGTCACCGTCGGACCGTGGGACCTCCCGCCGGCATGGTTCGACCAGCTCGCGGTCGGCGGGCGGCTCGTCGTGCCGCTGCAGTGGCGCGGTCAGACCCGCAGCATCGCCTTCACCCGGCACGCCGACCACCTCCGCGCGGCCGATAGCCAACCGTGCGCGTTCATCCCCATGATCGGCCTCGTGCCCAACGGCGAACGCAGCGCGGACATCGCAGACGGCGTCACGGTGTTCTGGGACGACGACCAGCAGATCGACCCCGGCGCGCTACGGCCCGCGGCGACGTCACCGGGCACCACGCTGTGGTCCGGCGTCGCGGTCACCTCGTACCAGACCGTGGACGGCATCTGGCTCTGGCTCACCGTGACCGAGCCGAACACCTGCCGCCTCGCCGCCACCGACGAAGCCATCGCCCGCGGCCCGATCGACCCGATCTTTCCCGCGGTCACCCCGGCGATCGCCGACGGCGACTCGTTCGGCTATCTCACCAAGACCCGGCGGCCATCGCACAACGGGCAGCGCCGCTACGAGCTGGGCGCCACCGGCCACGGCCCGCGCGGTCCTCAGCTCGCTGAGCGCCTGGTCACCGTGATCCGCCGCTGGAACCTCGACCGCGCCGCACAGCCGGTCGTCACTGCCTGGCCGGCCGGGACACGACCGAGTGCGACCGGCCGGGTCATCCCCAAACGCCACACCACGCTGGTCCTCGAAGGCGGCTGAGCCATCGCACGCTCACGGCACGGCCGGAGCCGGTCACTGCGCAGCGTCGCCGACCAGCAGCTTGTGTGCCCGTTCCGGTCCGATGGACAGGAACAAGGTGGGCAGCCGCGGCCCGGTGTCCGACGAGCACAGCAACTGGTAGAGCGCCTTGAAGAAGGCCCGCTGCACCTTCTTCAGCTCCGGGGTGGGCGGGGCGTCCTCGGGCAGGCCGTTGAGGATCTTCGGCACGCCGTAGACCAGTCTGGTCAGGCCGTCCAGGGTCCAGTCCTCGGTCAGCCGCTCGGCGAGGATCTGCACGCCCTTCTGGGTCTGGTCGTCCAGCTGGTTCCACGCCTCGGTGTTGAACTCCGTGCGCAGGATCGTCCGCTCCTCCGGCGGCACCAACCGGGTCGCGTAGTTGATCGCGCACGTCACCCGCGGCTCGAGTTCGGCGAACAGCGTCTCCGTGTCGGCCGGGGCGTCGTCCGAGATGTGCTGCCGGACCAGCCGAGCCATCTGCTCGGTGTTGGCCTGCGTGATGTCCGCCGCCGAGGACAGCAGCCGGAACGACACCGGTCGCTTCGAGTACTCCACCGGGCCCGCCGACGTCGCCAAGCACATGCCGTGCAGGTGCTTCTCGATCGGCGAGGCGTCCGCCGACCTGGCCTGATCGGTGAAGCGGTCCCACTCGTCGTAGAGCCTCTGCACCGCGCGCGGCGACAGGTCGATGGTGAACTTCTGCGACGGCAGCCGCCGCAGGTACAGCCAGCGCAGGATCGCGGGCTCGATCACGTCCAGCGCGGTGGCCGGGATCGCCGCACCACCGGCCGAGCCGGACATCTTGCTCGACCCGCCGGCCAGGCCGACGAACGAGTAGGCGAACGAGAACGGTGCTATGCCGCCGAAGATGTCGGCCACCAGCACCTTTCCGGAGGCGAAGCTGCTGGACGGCGCGTGGTGGTCCTCGCCGGCGGGCTCGAAGTCCACGCCCTCGTGGACCCACCGCATCGGCCAGTCCACCTTCCACTGCAGCTTGCCGGAGATCGGCTCGCCGTCGGCCAGCGACATCCGACCCGAGTGCCCGCAGCGGCACTCGTAGGAGACGACCGGATCGACGTACTCGGTGACGGTGGTGAAGTCCGTGCCGCACGACTCGCAGTACGGCTTGAACGGGTAGTAGCGCGCCCTGCGCTCCTCGACCGGGGTGTCGTGCCTGCCCTCGGTCTGGAACCGGGCCAGGATGTCGAAGATCCGGCCGCGCTCGGCCATCGCCTTGCGGATCGCCGCGTTGTAGGTGCCGCGCGGGTACTGCTGCGACTGCCGGATCTCGTGCATCTGCACACCGAGGCGGCGCAGCGACGCGGAGAATTCGGCGATGAAGTGCGACGCGTAGGAGTCACGCTCGCCGTACGGGTCGGGCACGGCGGACAGCGGCTTGCCGACGTGCTCGTTCAGCGACTCGTCCAAGCCCACCGGCACCTTGCGGAACCGGTCGTAGTCGTCCCACGAGTGCAGGTGCACCGCGTCCAACCCGCGTGCCTTGATCTCCTCGGCGACGAAGTGCGCGGTCATCACCTCGCGCAGGTTGCCCAGGTGGATCGGCCCGGACGGAGACACCCCGGACGCGCAGATGATCTTCTTGGCACCCGCCCGCTGGGCGTGCTCGATCGCCTGGTCCGCGGCACGCTGAACCCAGCTCAACTCCGACTCGGACACCGATCCTCCGTTGGGGTCACACTTCGTCAGCACAAATCACGCGATACGCCGATGACAGCGACGCCGTACACGGCCTCTGAGAACATCCTGCCAGGATGGAAGTTCACGCCGATGTGCGGCCCACGGGCCGTCAGCGGCGGCGCAGCCTGCTCAGCCCCGCCCCGATCAACCCGCCGACACCGAGCAGCCCGACCACGCGCCCGGCCGTCGGCTGGTCCCGCACCTCGATGCGCAGCACCACGGGCGCAGGCTCGGTGGGCGGCTTCTCGTTCTCCCACGAGGTGGCCGTCCACGCGGTGACCATCAGCAGGAACCGGGCCACCAGGTTGGCGAAGATCAGCAGGCCGATGATCGGCCCGAACAGTGCACCGGTCGGCGTCGAGGTGACCGACGACAGGAAGAACGTCGCCGCGGTCTTCAGGATCTCGAAACCGACGGCGGCGATCAGCGCCCCCTTGACCGCCGCCCGTAGCGCGACCTTCTCCCGCGGCAGCCGGGCGATCACCCACAGGAACACCAGCCAGTTCGCGGCGATCGACAGCACGATGGCCAGCGCGGCCAACAGCGCCTGCGCCCAGCCGTATCCGCTGAGGCCGACCAGCTCGAGCAGGAAATCACCGGCACCGACGCCCAAGGCGCTGAGCCCGAACGACACCAGCAGGGCCAGCCCGAGCCCGACGAGCGCCAGCAGGTCCTTGAGCGTGCCGCTGATCAGCGGGCGGTCGACCTTGCCCAGCCCCCACTGGGCGGTGAGGGCGTCACGCAGGTTGGACATCCAGTTGATGCCCGCGTACAGCGCGGTCAGCAGACCCAGCACACCGACGGTGGCGCGGGACTCGATGGCCTGCTCGACGACCATGTTCAACGTCGACGCCATTTCGGCCGGAGCCTCCGAGGTGATGGCGTCCTCCAGCTTCCCCAGCAACTCCTGGTTGCCTGCCAGCACGAAAGCGGCCACGGCGAAGGCGACCATCAGGATTGGCACGATCGACAGCACGCTGAAGTACGTGATCGCCGCGGCGTAGTGGTCGCCGTACCGCTTGGTGTAGGCCTCGTGAGAGCGCAGGACGTGGTCCAGCCAGACATAGCGCCGCCGCATCCGGGTGACGAAGCCTTCACTTTTCTGCTCGCTCACTCCGTCACGCTAACCGCGATCGCCCGGCCTCGCCCGTCGTGGTCGCGCGGCATCGCACGCCCGGGCGTCGACGAGGATCAGGCGTCGATACCGACGGCCGAGCGCACCGACTTCAGCACCCGGGAGGCCTTCTCCCTGGCGCGCTCGGCGCCCTCGGCGAGCACCTTGTCCAGCTCGCTGCCGGAGGCCATCAGCTCGTTGTACCGCTCGCGCATCGGCGTCAGCTCGGCGTTGAGCACCTCGAACAGCTGGTTCTTCAGCTCGCCCCAGCCCATGCCGCCTTCCTCGAGGCGCTTGCGCGTCTCGGCCACCGCATCCGCCGAGGCGAACAGCTCGAACAGCTGGAACACCACCGAGCTGTCCGGGTCCTTCGGCTCCTCCACCGGCGTGGAGTCGGTCGGGATCCGCCGCACCAGCTTCTTCAGCTTGTTCTCGGGCAGGAACAGCGGAATGGTGTTGTCGTAGGACTTGCTCATCTTGCGGCCGTCCAAGCCCGGCACGGTGTGCGCCGACTCGGCATCCGGGATGAGCGCCTCCGGGATGGTCAGCGAGTACTTCTCGCCGTACAAGGCGTTGAAGCTGCCCGCGATGTCCGCGGCGTACTCGACGTGCTGGATCTGGTCCTTGCCGACCGGGACGACGTTGGCCTCCATGATCAGGATGTCCGCGGCCATCAGCACCGGGTAGTTGAACAGACCCATGTTGACGCCGTCGTCCGGGTCCTTGCCCGCGGCGATGTTGCGGTCCCGCGCGGCCTTGTAGGCGTGCGCCCGGTTCATCAGGCCCTTGCCGGTCACGCACGACAGCACCCAGTTCAGCTCGAAGATCTCCGGCACGTCGGACTGCCGGTAGAACACCGTGCGGCTGGGGTCGAGCCCCGCCGCCAGCCACGTCGCCGCCACCGACCGGATGTTGTGCTGCAGCTGCTGCGGGTCGTGCACCGCGTTCACCGCGTGGAAGTCTGCGATGAAGTACATCGTCTCGTAGGTCTCGGCCAGCTTCAGCGCCGGACGGATGGCACCCACCAGGTTGCCGAGGTGCGGGTCACCCGTGGCCTGGATGCCCGTGAGCGAGATCTTCCGGGATGGCTGCGACATACGGTCATCGTACTGACGACGGCTCGGCAGCCGACGCCCGCACACACCCACGTTCACCCAGGCCCAGGGCGTGCAGCCGGTCGGACTGCGGCACCTTTGGCGCCGCGATGCCGCAGCCGGACGGGAAAAGCAAAGTCTTCGAACGCCGGTCACGTCGCAACCGACGCCGAACGCCTACCTCACTGGGTTAGTGCTTACGCACCACAACGGAAAGTAGCTCCGGCCATCGGCCCGGCCGAGCATTGCATGACGGTCGATCAACTGGACTGTTCGGCAGGTACTCACCCGCAGCTCGTCGGCTAACCGCGATTCGACGCTTCCCCATGCTCACCGGGCGCACCGTCACGACTCACCGCCCGGCTTGTGGTAGGGGCGGCCGTTGCGAGCTGCTTCCAGTTGCTGGCGGGTGAAGACAGTTCCCTGGGGCCAGTTGATCTGGGTGAACACTTTCAGGGTGGCTGGTGCGCCGTTGCTGCTGTTCGCCGCGGGCGCGTTGATGTCGTCCAGCAGGCGGTGGATGAGCAATGCCAGGGTGCCGGGACCCGAGCCTGCATACCCCCACGACAGACCGAAATAGTTGCCACGAGGTGCCATGTAGAGGGTGCCGTCTTCGGTGCGGATCCAGATCGGCCCTTTCAGGATCAGCTCGGCCAGCGGGCTGCGGGCAGGAAGACGCTGCGGGACCGCCGCATGCAGCACGTGGTCCTTGCCGACCGGGCGGATCACTGGAGCGTCAGTCTCTGGGTCGATGAGGTATTCGGCCACCTCTCTCGTTGACACGCACCACGTCGAAAGCGACGGTGGGCTGGTCTACGGGGCGGAGTCGGGCCGCCCATTCTTTGCTGTGCGGATCGCGCAGATCGATCGTCTCGTACTTGCTGAACGGCAGGGCTTCGCCGCCGTCCCAGACCCGCAGCCGATGGATCGCCGCTGCGGCGAGGTCGTCCCGGCGGCTGAGAACTTCCAGCCAGCCCGCGCGTCGGATGTCTTCGGGCAAATCGTCGGTCTCGGCGTCGGGAACCGGCATCGGCGACACGGCCGGTGCCACAGCGCGGAAACGTTCCTCGCCCGCGAAGATCTCGAGGTCATTACGGGCACTGTCGGTAGCGCGGGACTGGATGGTCCGCGCCAAGTTGATCAGGGTGCGCTGGGCGGGCGATGCATCGGGGAGCGCGGCCGCCAACTGCAGCAGTGGGGTGATGTCCACCTCCGGTGTCGCGGCGACCTCAGCGACCGGGATGCCCGGTTCCCAGCGCTCCATGACCGCAGGCGGGCTCAGAGTGTAGGGCCAGTGGGGGGCGGTGCCACCGATCGTGTCAGCGTAAACGGCCCAGTCCTCCTCACCCCCGGCTCTCTCGTCGGGCTTGCCGTGACGGTCGTACGCAATCAGCACGGGACCGTACAGGCCGATCTCGACCGAGACCTTCAGCAGCCGGTCCACCACCGGCCGCAAGCCCGCTGCGGTCTTCAGGCTCGGCTCGGCCAGTCCCGGTAGCGGCCAGACCACCCGCAGCGTCACCTGACCGACGTACCAGTCCTGCACCATCGCCCCAGGGATTTGCCGCATGCTGTGCCCGGGCGTCTCGACGAGGCTTGGCCAGTACCGCAGCGGCGCCCGACCCGCCGCGCGAGGATTCACCGCGGCAATGGCCCGCCACAGCTGGTCGGCTCGCCAGCAACGGCGGACACCAATCCGTTCCGGCCGTGGTAGCCGCCCGAGCGCCACCTGCGCGGCCACCCACACTTTGTTGAGCCCGAACATCCGGCAGACCTGCTCCACATCGAGCGTCTCCACAGGCTTCACGGTCCGGGACATCAGCACTATCCCCCCTCGTCACTGCTGGTGTCTACCTGCTTTCCCAGCGTGACATCAAGGGCCGACAGATACCCAGCAAAACCCGGCAAGCCCGCACTCCCGTCCCAAACACCCGTGAGTCGAGCAGGCCCGCGAGCGCCGACGGCCTTGTCACCAGAGACCGCGTATCGGGCGGTGTGGGCTTTGTTGCAGGCCGCCACCGCTCAGGCGGCCATCTGCACGCGCTCGTAGGTGGTGGTGCGCTGCCGCGCCGGCCGTCCGACCAGCGCGGCGAGCTGTTCCAGCTGCTTCGGCGTGCGCGACGATCCGTGCTCGGAGCCCGCCATGCGCGAGATGGTCTCCTCCATCAGCGTGCCGCCGATGTCGTTGGCCCCGCCGCGCAACAGCTGCGCGGTGCCCTGATCGCCGAGCTTGACCCACGAGCACTGGATGTTGTCGATCCGCCCGTGCAAGGCGAGCCGGGCGAACGCGTGCACCGCCCGGTTGTCCCGCATCGTCGGGCCTGGCCGGGCCACGCCCGCCAGGTAGATCGGGGCGTTGTGGTGCACGAACGGCAGGCCGACGAACTCGGTGAAGCCACCGGTCTCGTCCTGGATGCGCGCCAGCACCCGCAGGTGCCCGAGCCAGTGCTGCGGGCGGTCGACGTGGCCGTACATCATCGTGCTGCTCGACGGGATACCCAGCCGGTGCGCGGTCGTGATCACGTCGATCCACGTCTGGGTCGGCAGCTTGCCCTTGGTCAGGATCCAGCGCACGTCGTCGTCCAGGATCTCCGCCGCGGTTCCCGGGATGGACCCGAGGCCCGCGTCGCGCAGCTCGGTCAGCCATTCCTCGACGGACACCCCGGCCTTGGCCGCCACCGAGACGATCTCCATCGGCGAGAAGGCGTGGACGTGCATCTGCGGAACACGGTCCTTGATGGCACGGACGATGTCGGCGTAGTAGGACACCGGCAGCTTCGGGTCGATGCCGCCCTGCATGCACACCTCGGTCGCACCGGCCTCAGCCGCTTCCACGGCCCGCTGCGCGACCTCGTCCACGGAGAGCCGGTAGGCGTCGGCGTCCCGCTCGCGCTGCGCGAAGGCACAGAACCGGCAGCCGACGTAGCAGACGTTGGAGAAGTTGATGTTGCGGTTGACGACGTAGGTGATGTCGTCGCCGACCACGTCGGCGCGGAGGTCGTCGGCCAGCCGGGCCAGCTGCTCCAACGCGGCGCCGTCCGCGGTGAGCAGCGCCAGCGCCGCGGCCTCGTTCTCCCGCTCCAGCAACGCCGCGGGACGCTCGGCGGCCAGCTGCAACCCGGCGAGAACGTCACCGTCCAGGCGCTCCGGCGCACCCCGCGAGGAAACCTGATCGCGCAGGACGTCCCAGTCGCCGTAGACCGAGTCGAAGTCGCCGCGACGGTCGTCGGTGCGGCCGTCGGTGTCGACCGCGGTGTGCAGGTCGGATCGTCCCTCGGTCTGCAGGCCGCCGTCGGGCTCCTGCCATGGGCGGCCGACCACCTCGGCATCCGGGTTCGCCAGGCCGTCCGGCGTGGCCAGGGCCCGCACGTGCTCGTGCAGCCGGATGTCGATCCAGCGTTCGGCAGCCCGCACGTAGCGCGGATAGGCCGTCAGCCGCTCGCGGAGCTCGAAACCCGCCGCCCGGGTCCGTTCGGCCAGCTTGTCCACCGCGGGCCACGGGCGCTCCGGGTTGACGTGGTCCGGGGTCAGCGGCGACACGCCACCCCAGTCGTCGATGCCCGCGCGCAGCAGCAGCTCGTACTCCTCGTCGATGAGGTTCGGCGGCGCCTGGATGGACACCCCGGGCGGCATGAGCAGGCGCGCCACCGCCACGGTCGCCGCCAGGTCGTGCAGCGACGCGTCGGGCGCCGACCGCATCGCGGTGTCCGGCTTCGCCCGGAAGTTCTGCACGATGACTTCCTGGATGTTCCGGTACTGCCGGGCGCGCTGCCGGATGGCCAGCAACGACTCGGCCCGCTCGGCGCGGTTCTCCCCGATCCC
The DNA here is from genome assembly GCF_000427905.1 of Thermocrispum agreste DSM 44070. Classification (GTDB taxonomy): domain Bacteria; phylum Actinomycetota; class Actinomycetes; order Mycobacteriales; family Pseudonocardiaceae; genus Thermocrispum; species Thermocrispum agreste. The sequence continues at coordinate 71,012 of NZ_ATYX01000010.1, forward strand.
GACCAGGATGCCGGTGGTGAACGGCACGCCGACCCGGCCGGCGTCGTCGAGCACGCGGAGCCGGACCCTGGGCTCCTTGTCCGGCGACCCGTAGTGCGGGCCGCCCTTCTCCGACCACAGCCGCTCCGCGGTGGTCTCCAGCATCATGCCCATGCTGGCCGCGACCGGCTTGAGCCGCTGCAGTTCCTCCCAGGTCAGCACGCCGGGATTGAGGTGCGGCAGCAGCCCTGTTTCCTCCAGCACGGCGATGGCGCAGGCCCGGACGTAGTCGACGGTGGAGGAATAGCCCCGTTCCTCCAGCCATTCGCGGGCTTGCGGCCAGCGCGCCTCCGGCCGGTCGCCGAGCGTGAACAACGCTTCCTTGCAGCCTTGCTCAGCGCCCTTGCGGGCGATCTCCACCACCTCGTCCCGCTCGAGGTAGAGCGCGTGCGGCACCTTGCCGGGAACGGTGACGAACGTGCAGTAGTGGCACCGATCCCGGCACAGCCGGGTCAGCGGGACGAAGACGTTCCGGCTGTAGGTGAGGACACCGGGGTGTCCCTGATCGGCCAGGTGAGCGTCGCGGACGCGGGCGGCCGCGGCCAGCAACCGGTCGAACTCCTCGCCCGTGGCGTGCAGCAGGGTGGTCGCTTCGGTGACGTCGAGCGTCGCTCCGGTCTCCGCGCGACGCAATGCCCGTGACAAAGCCGAAGGAGACGGGATCATGCAGCCGACAGTACGGAAGTTCTGGGCACCCTCGCCACGGGTTCCAGCGGACGCATACTGCCCCCGGCGGATGGGCGAAACCGAAGCCGCATGTCAACGCGCATGCGGCCGAGCCGACGTGCAGGAAGAGAGGACAACGGCGGAGCGTGTACTCGGTCACACCGCGGATGACGACGAATGTCGAAAGGGCGGAACGCGGGCTCCGGGCAGGCGCTCAGGCGAGCTGGGTGTCGTGAACGGTCACCTGCTGGGCGGTGTTCTCGATGGCGGGCGGCCGCGAAGGCCCTGGGACGGTCTGCCGACCGGACGTCTCGTTCGCCGCGGCCCGCGCCGCGCGTTCCGCGACGACCTGTTCCGCCGCCGCATTGCGCTCGGCGACCGACCGGGCGAGGGCCTGCCTGCGGCGGCGCGCCACGCCCGCGATCATGCCGAGCACGCCGACGCCGACGGCAACGATGCCGACCGGGCCCAGGACGCCGAAGTTGGTGGGAGCCGTCGCATCGACGGCCCAGGCCGGCGAGCTCAGCCCCGCCAGCCCGCCGATGGTGATCAGCACCGTCGTACCGACGCGGACCGTCCACGCAGTCACCGCGGCGACCTCGTCTCGCTCCTGGCTACGCACGCGCCGAACCTCCCACCATCGCCTTCACCCACACGGGCGTAATCCGTCGCGTCCAGTGGGCGAAAAACTACCCAGTGTGTCGAGTCCGCTGCACTCGCGCCGACTCGGCGGCAGACCATACCGAATGTCGTAATCCAAGCCTGCAGACGGGTCGCAGTGTGACGAGGCATGTTCGAAGCGTGTCGGCCGGCCTGTCGACGAATGGATGGTTCGGCGCGACGAGCGGCTCGGCGGACGCCTTCGCCAGCCCTCGGCGCGCCTCCCCGCTCGACCGACCGACCTGTCCGACCCGGACCGGCACCCCTGTCCTCGTCATCCAGCAGTGTGATCCGGCGGTGTGATCCGGCGGTGTGACCGACGCCGAACGATTCGGCGTGGCGTCTTCTGAGCGTCTGGCGTGGCGTCTTCTGGGTGTCTGGTGTCCCGGGCCTGGCTACGGAACTGCACTCGCCGGGCGGGGCTGATCATCATGACCCGGCGCGGCACGCACGGTGTCACCGTTCGGTGGTCGCGGGCGCCCTGGGTCGGTGCGCCCTGACGACCGTCGCTCGAGTCGCGTGGCCGATCCGGGCGGCGCAGTACTCTCGCCGGATGACGGTGGCACGTTCGGTGTTCCTGTTCGCGCTGGCGGCACTGTGCGAAATCGGCGGCGCGTGGCTGGTCTGGCAGGGTATTCGCGAGCACGCCGGGTACCTGTGGGTGGCCGCCGGCGTCATCGTGCTCGGCGCATACGGCTTCGTGGCGACGCTGCAGCCGGACCCGCACTTCGGCCGGATCCTCGCCGCCTACGGCGGCGTGTTCGTCGCCGGATCCCTGCTGTGGGGAGTGGTCGTCGACGGCTTCCGACCGGATCGCTGGGACCTGGTCGGCGCCGGCCTGTGCCTGGTCGGCGTCGCGGTGATCATGTATGCGCCGCGCGGCTGACGGTCAGCCGGACTTGACCGCGACCGACAACGCCCGGGCGATCTTCGAGCCGAGGGCGTGGGTGGTCTCCCGTGGCGGTGAGCCGACCTTGACCACCAAGGGGCCGCCGAACGGCTGCCGCTCGATCACCTCGATGCGTTCGCCGAGGCCGATGGAGCGCTCGGACAGGTATCGCAGCAGCTCCGGGTCGGTGTCCCAGACCCGGGCGATCTCGCCGACGGCACCGGGTTCCAGCTCGTCGAGGATGCGCAGCGGCGCCTCGTCGACCACCCCGTCCGACGTCGGGATCGGATCGCCGTGCGGGTCGCGCACCGGATTGCCCAGCTTGGCGGCCATGCGCTCGATCAGCCGGTCCGACACCGCGTGCTCCAACGCGTCCGCCTCGGCGTGCACCTCGTCCCAGGTGTAGCCGAGCTCGGACACCAGGTAGGTCTCGATGAGCCGGTGGCGGCGCAGCACCGAGCGGGCCAGCTTCTCGCCCTCCGCGGTCAACTCGATGCCGCGATACGGGGCATGCGCGACCAGGCCCTGCTGCGCCAGCTTGGTCACCATGCCCGACGCCGAGGACGGGCTGACCGACATGCGCGCAGCCAACGACGTGTTGGTGACCTGCTCGCCCCGTTCCACCAGGCCGTAGATCACCCGCACGTAGTCCTCGATCGACGCCGAGCGCCGCTTCGCCTCCGGCATACCTTCACCTTAATCAGGCCTGGTCAGATCCGGGTTTCCTGCACCGTCGACCCCATACCGGGCTCCGTCATGGGAAGCCTGGCGGCGGATCGCCACGCCGCGCCGGCGAAGCGGCTAGATCCACCGGTAGCGGATCCACCCCGGCACCGGCTGGGCGCCCAGCCGCGCGTAGAAGGCCTTGCCCTTGTCGTTGTCGACCTGCATCTCCCACTCGACCCGGCCGTCGGTGCGCGACTTCAGGTCGTGCAGCAGCTCGGTGGCCAGGCCCAGGCGGCGGAACTGCGGCCGGACGTACAAGTCGTCCATCCAGATGCCGGGCTTGCCCTGCCACGTCGAGAAGTTCCAGCAGCAGAACGCGAAGCCGGCAACCGTCTCCGGCTGCCCATCGGGGTAGGCCAGCACCACCCACGCCTTGGGGTCGTCACCGAACAAGTACGTGGCCATCTCGGCCCGGTCCAGCTTGAGATCGGGCTTGCCCTCGTACTCCGCGTGCTCCTCGATCAGCGCGCAGATCTCCTCGATGTCGTTCGGCCCGGCGTCACGTACCGGCATCCCCGCTCCTTTCGAACACCATGTCGCCGCCGACCACGGTGGCCAGCACGCGCACCTCGTCCAACGTCTCCGGATCGGTCGGGTCGTGGGACAGCACCGCGAAGTCCGCGAGCTTGCCCACCTCGATCGTGCCCCGATCCGCCTCGGTGAACGACGCGAAAGCCGACCCGAACGTGTAGGCGCGCAGCGCCTCGGCTGCGCTGACCCGCTCGTCCGCGCCCAACAGCACCCCGCTCGACGTGCGGCGGCGGACCATGTCCACGATCCCCGGCAGCGGCGCCCCGTCCACCACCGGCCGGTCCGAACTGCCGGGGACCACACATCCGGCGGCGAGGAAACTGCGCACGCGATAGCAGTGGTCCTCCCGTGACGGCCCGAGCGCGGCCCGCATGCCGTCGCCGAGTTCGCTCACGAACCTGCCCTGCGGCACCGGGATCACGCCCAGCTCGGCCAGCCGGGCCACGTCCGCGTCGCCGATCACCCCGCAGTGCTCGATGCGATGCCGATGATCCCGCCGCGGGAACTCGGCCAGCGCGGCGGCGTAGGCGTCCAGGACCACGCTGACCGCGCGATCGCCGATGGCGTGCGTGGCGATCTGCCAGCCCGAGCGATGCGCCTTGCGGATCGTCTCGGCGATGTCCTCCTCGGGCATCTGGAAATAGCCGCGGTTGTCCGGCTCGCCCTCGAACGGCTCGTGCATCGCGCACGTCCGGCCGATCAACGAGCCGTCGGAGAACAGCTTCATCGGGCCGATGCGCAGCCAGTCGTCACCGAAGCCCGTCCGGATACCCAGGTCCAGCCCGAAAACCACGTCGTCGGACGGCGCGTGGTCCAGCTCGCGCAGGGACTGCGCCGCCACCATGAGCGTCGTGCGCACGCCGAGCTGCCCGGCCTCGCGCGCCTGCTGATAGGCCGCGAGCTCGATCGGCGTGTTGCCGACCAGCCCCCTGCCGATGCCGGCTTCCTGAACGCTGGTGATCCCCTCCGCCAGATACCGCTCGCTTGCCAGGGCGATGCCGCGCGTCACGTCCTCCAGCGGCACCGGGTACCTGAGCGGATCGAGCAGCCGCTGCGCCTGCTCCCGCAGCAGCCCGGTCGGCCGCCCCTCGGCGTCCCGCACCACGTCGCCACCGGTCGGCACGTTGGCCAGATCCAGCTGCCGGAGCACCGCGGAGTTCACCACGCACATGTGCCCGGACGTGTGCTTGAGCTGGACGAAATGCTCCCCGGCCACCCGATCCAGCCCCTCGGCCGTGGGATGTCCCCCGGCGAGCTTGTTCTGGTCGTAGCCGCTGCCGATGATCCAGCTGCCCGGCGGCTGCTCGGCGGCGGCCTTCGCCACCGCGGCGTAGACGTCGTCGACACTGCGGCACGTCCGCTCGCTCAAGTCCAGTGCCGTCAACTGCATGCCGTACCAGGCCATGTGGTTGTGCGCGTCGTGAAAGCCCGGCACCACGACGGCACCGCCGAGATCGATCCGGCTCCGCGCGTCCAGCTCAGCCGCATCGGCGCCCAGCGCCACCACGCGCCCGGCGTGCACCGCCACCGCGTCGGCCGGGCGGAAGTCCGGTCCGGTGAGTACCCGCGCTCCCGTGTAGACCACGTCGACCCGCATGCCGTTCAGCCTATCGATCGATCGATCGTCCGGCTAGACTCGGCTGCATGGCGGTTCGGACATCGGACACCGTGGCGCTCCGGTTCACCGACGGCGTCGCGGTGGTGACCCTCAATCGGCCCGAGCGACTGAACGCGGTCGTTCCCGCACTGGTGGACGACCTGCTGGCGCGGCTGGCGGAGGTCGCGGGCAGCGACGCGGGCGCGGTCGTGCTGACCGGCGCGGGCCGGGCCTTCTGCGCCGGATACGACCTGAAGGAACCCCCGGCGGGCGGTGATTCCCGGCGCCGCATCGAACGGCTGCAGCAGGTGACCCGCCGGATCCGTGAGCTGCCCCAGCCGGTGATCGCCGCCGTGCACGGCTACGCCATCGGCGCCGGGGCGGAATTCGCGCTCGGCTGCGACCTGGTGCTGGCCGCCGAGGACGCGCAGTTCGCTTTCCCGGAGGCGGGGCTCGGCCTGAGCGTGACCGGCGGGATCTCCCGACTCCTCCCGCTGCTCGTCGGACCGCTCAAGGCCAAGGAACTGCTCCTGCTCGGCGAACGCGTCGACGCCGCGGAGGCGGCCCGGCTCGGTCTGGTGAACGCGGTCGTGCCGGACGCCAGGGAGACAGCGCTGCGCTGGGCGCGGGCGATCGCGCAGAAACCGGCCTACGCGGTGACGCTGGCCAAGCGGGCGCTGGACGCCGGCATCGACTCCGCCTTGGACGCCGCGCTGGAGCTGGAAGTCGCGCACGCGCTGATCACCGACACCGCCGCGGAAGTAGCCGAGCCCGCCGAGCGTTTCCGCACCCGGAGGGCGGAATGACCGATCTGACCGGCATCGACGATCTGGCACGCCTGACGGCCCGGGCCGCCGAGTCGTGGCCGGACCGCACGGCATGGGTGTTCGACACCGGCGGAGAACCCCGCTCGCTCACGTTCGCCGAGGTGCACGCGCGCAGCGACGAATTCGCCGGGGCGCTGGCGAGCCTGGGCGTGTCCCCGGGTGACCGGGTCGCGCTCATGCTGCGCAACTGCCCGGAGTTCCCCCTGCTCTGGCTGGCCACGGCCAAGCTGGGTGCGGCCATGGTCCCGGTGAACGTCAACTACCGGGAGCTGGACGGCTCGCACGTGCTCGCCGACGCCGGGGCCCGGGTGGTGGTCGGCGCCCCGGAGTTCGTCGAGATGCTGCGGGTGATCGCCCCGAAGGCCGGTGTCGAGCGCGTACTCACCCCGGGCGAACTGCCGGCAGGCAAGCCGAAACCCGAGCTGCCACTGCCTGCGGGCGAGCAACCGGTCAACATTCAGTACACGTCGGGCACCACCGGCGCCCCCAAGGGCTGCGTGCTGCCGCACCGGTACTGGACCACGCTGGCCCGCGGGATGATCACCGAGCACCCGTGGCTCCGCTCCGACGACGTCATGCTCACCGCCCAGCCGTTCCACTACATCGACCCGCAGTGGCATGTCGCCGTCGGCCTGGCGTCCGGGGCACGGTTGGTCGTGCTGGACCGCTTCCACCCGTCCACGTTCTGGTCCAAGGTGCGGGAACACGGTGTCACCTGGTTCTACTGCCTTGGCATGATGCCGACGCTGCTGCTGCGCCAGCCGCCGTCCGAGGAGGACAAGCGACACCGCGTCCGTGCGGTCCACGCGTCGGCGATCCCGGGCGAGCTGCACAGCAGGCTCGAGGAACGCTGGGGCGTGCCGTGGTTCGAGGCGTTCGGGATGACCGAGACCGGCGCGGACATCCGGGTGCGCCCACAGGACCACGACGAGGTGGTCGGGACCGGGTGCATCGGAACCCCGGTGCCGGGACGGGAAGTGGCCGTGCTCGGCCCGGACGACCGGCCGGTACCTCGCGGCGAGACCGGCGAGCTGGCCATCCGCGGGGTCGGCCTGATGCTCGGCTACCACCAGCGCCCGGACGACACCGTGCGAGCGTTCCGCAACGGCTGGTTCCACACCGGCGATCTGGTGCGCATGGACGACCGCGGCCGGATCTACTACGTCGGCCGCACCAAGGACATGATCCGCCGCAGCGGGGAGAACATCTCCGCCGACGAAGTCGAACGCGCCTTGTTGCTGCATCCGGGTGTGCGGCTGGCGGCAGTGATCGGAGTACCGGACGAGATCCGTGGAGAAGAAGTGGAGGCGTTTGTCGTCCCGGCCGACGGTGCCGACCCGACGCCGGACGAGCTCGCCGAGCACTGCGCCGCCAAACTCGCCTACTTCAAAGTGCCGCGCTACTGGAAGGTGGTCGACGAATTGCCGATGACAGCATCCGAGCGAGTGGCCAAGGGACGACTGAAGTCCGCCGACCCGCTGGCCGGCGCCTACGACAGGGTGGCGCGGGCATGGCTGTGAACACCACGCACACCCGGGTCCGCAAAGCCGCCGTGCGGCTGTTCGCCGCCAAGGGCTACCACGGGGTCGGCATCCGCGAGCTGGCCGACGCGGCCAAGCTCTCCTCGGCCAGCCTGTACCACTACATGGGGACTAAGGAAGACCTGCTGGCCGACATCATGGCGGACTGCCTGGATCGGCTGCTGTCGGCGGCCAAGGAGGCCACCAACGACACCGACGACCCCCAGGAGAAGCTGGGCAGGCTGGCCGCGCTGCACACCATCGCGCACGCCGCCCACGCCAAGGAAACGGCGGTAGTCGACAACGAGCTGCGCGCGCTGTCACCGAGGATCCGCCGCCGCGTCGTGGAACAGCGGGACGCCTACGAGCAGATCTGGTCCGACGTGCTGGCCGAAGGGCAGAAGCAGGGTGTCTTCCTGCCCGACGAGAACGGCGTCACCAGGCGCGCGCTGCTGCAGATGTGCAGTGGCGTCGCGCATTGGTACTCGCCGCGCGGTCCGCTCACCCTGCACGACATCGGCGTGCATTACGCCGCGTTGGTGCTGCGGACGGTCGGCGCGAGCCCGGCCCCGGCACAGCCGGACATGGACCGGTGCCGCGCCATCGCCCGCAGCACGTGGGGCATCAAGATCTGAGCGGCTACAGCTTGCGGCCGCCGTCGACGTAGATCGTCTGCCCGGTCACGAACGAGGCGTCCTCGCTGCACAGGAACGCCACCACGTTGGCGATGTCCTCCGGGGCCCCGACGCGACGCAGCGGCGTCACCTTCGCGGTCTCCTCGCGCAGCTGCTCCGGGCTCAGCCCGAGGCGCCGCGCCGTCGCGTCGGTCATCTCGGTGGCGATGAAGCCCGGTGCGACCGCGTTGACGTTGATGCCGAACGGCCCGAGCTCGATCGCCAGCGTCCTGGTGAATCCCTGCAACCCGGCCTTGGCCGCGGAGTAGTTGGCCTGCCCCCGGTTGCCGAGCGCGGACACGCTCGAGGTGTTGACGATCTTGCCCCACTTCTGCTCGACCATGTACGACTGGGCCGCCCTGCTGCACAGGAACGCGCCGCGCAGGTGCACCCCCATGACGGTGTCCCAGTCGTCGGCGGACATCTTGAACAGCAGGTTGTCCCTGGTGACGCCGGCGTTGTTGATCAGGATGCCGATCGGGCCGAGCTCGTCGGCCACGCGCTGGAACGCGGCCTTGACCGCGTCCTCGTCGCTGACGTCGGCCCCGACGGCGATCGCCTTGCCGCCGGCTTGCGTGATGGCCGAGACGGTTGGCTCGGCAGCCGCCGGGTCGAGGTCCAGCACCGCGACCGCCGCGCCGTCGGCGGCCAGGCGCCGTGCCGTCGCCGCGCCGATGCCGCGCGCCGCTCCCGTCACCACTGCGACTCGACCATTCAGATCAGCCATCAAGCCCTCCCGGTTACCGGTGCGTTTCTGGCGTAACTTAACAGCGTGTCGAAAGCCGTGGCGTGTGATGTGTGGTGGGCTACGCCACTCCCCGCCGGCGCCGCCAGCACCTGGCTCGCGATGCTCGCTCCGGCCGAGCGCACCCGGTACGAGGCGTATCGCCGGCCTGCCGACCGCCTGCGCTTCCTGACCGGCCGCGTGCTTGCCCGCACCGTCGCCGGAAGGTATCTCGGTGTCCCGCCGACGTCGGTCGAGCTGGATGCGACCTGCCCGGACTGCGGCAAGCAGCACGGGAAGCCACGCATACCCGGCAACGACCTCGAGCTGTCCATCTCGCACGCCGGCCAACGGGTCGGGCTGGCGGTCGCCGTCGGCACGTCGATCGGGCTGGACGTCGAGTCCACCTCCCGCTCCAGCGGCGACGACCTGCTGAACTATGCGCTGTCCGACGCCGAGCTGGACGCCGTCGCCGGCCGGCCGGCCGCGGAACGCGCACGGCTGTTCTTCACCTACTGGGCACGCAAGGAAGCGCTCATGAAAGCCACCGGTCTCGGCCTGAAGGTGCCGCTGAGGAGCATCACGCTCGCGCCGCCGGAGGCCCCGCCTGCGTTGCTGGCCAGCGCCCACGACGCGTTGGACCCAGCCACGACGGCAATCGTCGATCTCGACGCCGGCCAGGGTTATGCGGCCGCGGTCGCCGCGCTCACCGCGAACGGCCTCACCGTGAACCAGCGATGGTGGCGCGCGGCGGACTTCGGCGAACTCAAGCCGTCGCGGTGATACCCAGGGCGCGCAGCAGCGTCGCGAATTTCGCTGACGTCTCGGCGAGCTCCGCCGCCGGATCGGACGCGGCGACGATGCCTCCACCGGCGTACAGCCGCATCCTTTCCCCGTCGACCTCAGCACATCGGATGCTGACCGCCCACTCGCCGTCTCCCGCGGCATCCACCCAGCCGACCGCGCCCGCGTAGTAGTCGCGGTCGAACGGTTCAAGCTTCTCGGCCAGCTCGCGAGCCGCGGCAGTCGGTGTCCCGCACACCGCAGGCGTCGGGTGCAGCGCCGCGGCCAGCCGCAGCGCGCTGGCGTCGGAGCCCGACTCGGACAACTCACCGGTGATCGCCGTGCCGAGGTGCCAGACAGCAGGCGTCGACGTCAAGGACGGCTCGGCGGGAACCGACATGCTCCGGCAGAACGGACGCAGCGCCTCCACGACGGCTTCGACGACCAGGGCGTGCTCGGTGCGCTCCTTGCTCGATGCGACCAGCCGCGCGGCGTTGTCCGCATCCTCGACCGGGTCGCTGGAGCGGGGAGCGGTACCGGCGTGCGGGTGCGCGAACACCCGATTGCCCACCCGGCGGACCAGCAGCTCCGGGGTGGACCCGATCAACGTGGCCGACCGCGGGCCGGGCAAGGGCGCCGCGAACGTGAAACCGGTCGGATTCCCGGAGACCAGGTTGTGCAGCAGCGCCGCCGGGTCGACCGGCGCGTGGAACGTGACGTCGAGCGCGCGAGCCAGAACGACCTTGTTCAGCTGTCCTTGCCGCAACAGCCGCACCGCCTCGGCCACCGCCTCCTGGTGCTGCTGCTCCGACGGCACCGCGATCATCCGCGCGGGCGCGCTCAGCACCCGGTCCGGCCTGCCGGCCATCGCCGCATGCGCCGGCCCGGTGCAATGGAAATGGCTCGGGATGGTCAGCCGCGCGGGCGCGCTGTCGCCGAACGGCAGGACGCCGACCGCGATCGGTGTCGCCGCCGTGGCGAATTCCGCGGGGAGCGCATCGTCCAGCGCGACCACGTCGGTGCCGGTCAGCTCACGGTCGGCACCGACGGCCAGCAGCGTGCGCTCCGGCGTGGCGAACGCGAACTCGCCCGCCCGGTAACCGTCCAGCAGCTTGGCCGGATCGGTCACCTCAGCGCGCGCGGTATCGGTCACCCGACGATTCTGGCACGCGGCTCCCCGGCGCCCGGGCCGCACGTGACCCGGGCAACGACCACTCGGCAGGCCGCGCCGGACCATGGCCTGGCGCGCCCCACCGCGACGAGGATCCGGCCGGCCTACTTCAGCGCCGCCAGCAGCGCCTCACGCTGCCGCGCACCCAGGCCGGCGGCCCGCCGGTCCTTGTCGATGCCGGCCTGCTCCATCAAGGCGGCGACCTTCACCGCGCCGAGCCCTGGCACCGCCTTGAGCAGCTGCGCGACCTTGGTCTTGCCGATGGTCTTGTCGTCCTTGGCGGCCTTGAGCACGTTCTCGATGCTCTTCTCGCCGGACTTGATCGCCGCGAGCAGTTCCGACCGCGCCTTGCGGGCCTCGGCGGCCTTCGCCAGCGCCGCAGCGCGCTGCTCGGGAGTCAAACGTGGGCAGAGCCAACGTACTGATCCTTCCTATCCGGTCACCCATCCGGGTGCGGATGCCTGTGCCGCTGTCGTGCCCGGGAGGGTGCGTTCCCCCAGTAAACGCCACCTGTCAGGTACCCGCGCAACCGACACGCCATGCTCACGACCGGTTTTGGCCGCCTGACCGGGCGATTTCCCCCCTTTTGAGGCAGGGGGACGGGGATTAGGCTCGCGGCACACAAACGATCGTTCGGGAGGCAAGTCCGATGCTCGGAACTATGCAGAACGTGCCGCTGTCGATCGCACAGTTGCTGCGTTACGGCTCGACCGTGCACGGCAGCAGCACGGTGGCCACCTGGACCGGCAGCGAGTCTCGGGTAGCGACGTACGCGCAGATCGGTCGCCGTTCAGCTCAGCTGGCGCACGCGCTACGCAGCCTCGGGGTGGACTCCGACCAGCGCGTCGGCACGTTCATGTGGAACAACAACGAGCATCTCGAGGCCTACCTCGCGGTGCCGTCGATGGGCGCGGTGCTGCACACGCTGAACATCCGCCTGTTCCCCGAACAGCTGATCTACGTGGTCAACCACGCCGAGGACTACGTGATCATCGTCGACGGGACGCTGGTGCCGCTGCTGAACCAGCAGCTGCCGAAGTTCACCACGGTGCGTCACGTGGTGGTGGCCAACGGCGACCCGAGCACGGTGCAGGCACCGGACGGCGTCGAGGTGCACGGTTACGAGGACCTGCTGGCCGCCCAGCCGGAGGAGTTCGACTGGCCGTCGCTGGACGAGAACACCGCGGCCGCGATGTGCTACACGTCCGGGACCACCGGCGACCCGAAGGGCGTGGTGTACTCGCACCGGTCGATCTGGCTGCACTCGATGCAGGTCTGCATGACCGACGGCATGGCGCTGTCCCAGCGGGACAAGACGCTGGCCATCGTGCCGCAGTTCCACGCGATGAGCTGGGGCCTGCCGTACGCGGCGTTCATGTCGGGCGCCTCGCTGGTCATGCCGGACCGGTTCCTGCAGCCCGAGCCGATCGCCAAGATCCTGGCGACGGAGAAGCCGACGTTCGCCGCGGCGGTGCCCACCGTGTGGCAGGGCCTGCTGCAGTACCTGGAGCAGAATCCCCAGGACATCTCCCACCTGCGGGAGGTCGTGGTGGGCGGTTCGGCCGTGCCGCCGTCGCTGATGCACGCGTTCGAGGAGAAGCACAACGTGCGTGTCGTGCACGCCTGGGGCATGACCGAGACGTCGCCGCTGGGCAGCGTGGCTCGGCCGCCGCGGGGCGTCACGGGCGAGCAGGAGTGGGCCTACCGCTACACCCAGGGCCGCTTCCCGGCCAGCGTGCAGGCCAGGCTGATCGGCGCGGACGGCAAGGAGCTGCCGTGGGACGGCAAGAGCGTCGGCGAGCTCGAGGTGGCCGGACCGTGGATCGCCGCCGCCTACTACCGCGACCCGGACCCGGAGAAGTTCCACGACGGCTGGCTGCGCACCGGCGACGTCGGGCACATCACCCCGGACGGCTTCCTGACGCTGACCGACCGGGCCAAGGACGTGATCAAGTCCGGCGGCGAGTGGATCTCGTCGGTGGAGCTGGAGAACCACGTCATGGCGCACCCGGCGGTGGCCGAGGCCGCGGTGGTCGGCATCCCGGACGAGAAGTGGGACGAGCGGCCGCTGGTGGCCGTGGTGATCAAGGAAGGCCAGTCGGTGACCGCCGCGGAGCTGCGCGAGTTCCTGGTCGACAAGGTGGCCAAGTGGCAGCTGCCGGAGTACTGGACGTTCATCGACGAGGTGCCCAAGACCTCGGTCGGCAAGTTCGACAAGAAGCGGCTGCGCGCCCGGCACGCACAAGGGGAGCTGACCGTCGAGACGGTGAAGTAGCCCCGCGGGCGGCGGGTGCATCGACTCCGGCCGAGGGCCGAGTCGTCGCGCGATCGGCACGGCGGCTCGGCCCTCGCCGTTCGCCGGACGGCTCAGCAGGCCGCTGCGCCGAACGCGATGGTGAATTGCGCCGGTCGCGCACCGGGAAGCCACCGGTCGCACCTGGCCCGCATGCCCCGGACGCGACCGCCGGTTCGGCCGGTTGCGGCCGAACCAGCCGCTGATTGCGAAGGCATGGCACCGACCCGGCGACGACGACCCACCGACGGTACGCGATCATTGCGCGCGTAACCCCGTCCACGCCTGGGCCCACCGCGGAGCTGGAGGTTGCCGTGCCCGAGCACACGCTGGCCATCAGCGGGCTGCACAAGCGCTTCGGACAGGTGGTCGCCCTGCGGGACGTGGGCTTCACGGTGCGCCCGGGCGAGCTGTTCGGGTTCGTCGGCAGCAACGGCGCGGGCAAGACCACCACGATGCGGATCGTGCTCGGGGTGCTCAACCCGGACGCCGGCGAGGTCACCTTCGGCGGCGCACCGATCACGCGGCAGGTGCGCACCCGCATCGGCTACATGCCCGAGGAACGCGGGCTGTACCCGAAGATGAAGGTTGCCGACCACCTGGTCTACCTGGCCGAACTGCACGGGCTGAGCAGCGTCGACGCGCGGGCCGCCACCCAGCGCTGGCTCGGCAGGCTCGGACTGGACCACCGCCGCGGCGACGAGGTGCAGAAGCTGAGCCTCGGCAACCAGCAACGAGTGCAGCTGGCCGCCGCCCTGGTGCACGAGCCGGACCTGCTGGTGCTCGACGAGCCGTTCTCCGGGCTGGATCCGGTCGCGGTGGACGTGATGAGCGACGTGCTGCGGGAAGAGGCCGCGCGCGGTGTGCCGGTCGTCTTCTCCAGCCATCAGCTCGATCTGGTCGAGCGGTTGTGCGACCGGATCGGCATCATCGCGGGCGGCCGCATGGTGGCGGTCGGATCGGTCGAGGAACTGACCGCCTCGGCGGGTGCCGAGCTCGAGGTGGTCGCACCGCAGGCGGAGCCCGACTGGGCAGCCAACCTGCCCGGCGTGACGGTCGTCGCGGAGGAAGGGCCGCGGACCGTGCTGCGGCTGGCCCCGGGTGCCGACGATCAGGCCGTGCTGCATGCCGCCCTGGCCACCGGGCCGGTCACCGGATTCACCAGGCACCGGCCGTCGCTGGTGGAGCTGTTCCGCGCCGTGGTGACCGAGGACGGCGGTGGGAGTCGTCATGCGTGAACTGGCCCGCTCGCACACCGAGGTCGCACCGGCGACCGCGGTCCGGCTCGTCGCGCAACGCGAGATCGACACCCGGCTGCGCACGCGGTCGTTCGTGATGTCGACCGCGGTGATCATCGCCGTGCTGGCCGGCTACCTGCTGCTGCAAGCGTCCCTGTTCAGCGACGCGCACCGGGTCGACGTCGGCCTGACCGGCCAGGCCACCAGCATCGCCGGACCGTTGCAGGTCGCCGGGAAGGCGGTCGGGCTCGAAGTGCACACCACCCAGGTCGGCGACCGCACGGCGGCGCGCGCCAAGCTGGAGGCCGACGAGCTGGACGCGGTGGTGTTCGGCAACCCGGCCGAACCCGAGGTGCTGGTGCGCTCCGAGCTCGACGACCGCCTGCGTGCCGTGTTGATCGACATCGCCCGGCAGCAGATCCTCACCGGGGAACTGGCCAAGGCCGGGGTGACCGATCCGCGGGCGGTGCTCGCCCAGGCAAGCCAGGCGGACGTCGAGGTGACCACGGTCGCGCCGGCCGGCGCGGAACACGGCCAGCGGCTCGGCATCGGCCTGATCATGGTGTTCCTGCTGTTCATGGCGATCAGCACGTACGGGACCATGGTCGCCCAGGGGGTGGTCGAGGAGAAGGCCAGCCGGGTGGTGGAGATCCTGCTGGCCACCGTGCAGCCGTGGCAGCTGCTGCTGGGGAAGGTCGTGGGGATCGGGCTGGTCGGGCTGGCGCAGCTGGTGATCGTCGCCGGCGTCGGCCTGGTCATGGCCGTCGCCAGCGGTGTGGTGACGTTGTCCGGTGTCGCCATCGGCGCCCTGATCTGGGGTGTGGTCTGGTACGTGGTCGGCTTCTTCTTGTACGCCACGTTGTTCGCTGCGGCCGGCTCGCTGGTCTCTCGGCAGGAGGACGTACAGTCCGTCGTCACGCCCGTGACGATCGTGCTGACGCTGGGCTTCGTGGTCGGCTTGAACCTGATGCTGCAGAACCCGGACGGCACGGGTGTGGCGGCTTTGTCGCACGTGCCGTTGCTGTCGCCGGTGATCATGCCGGGGCGGATCACCGCAGGCCAGGTCGCCGGGTGGGAGATCGCCCTGTCGCTGATCGTCACGCTTGCCGCCGTGGTGGCGCTGACCTGGCTCGGCGGCCGGGTGTATCACAATGCGGTGCTGCACACCGGAAGCCGCATGCGGGTGCGGGACGCGCTGCGCGGAACCCGCTGAACGGGACACGGCCGAACGACGAAGGCCCGCGGGCCACTCGGGCGCCGCGGGCCGTGACGCATCGGCTGGGTGTGCGCTGTTCGCGCCGATCAGCGCTGGTCGATGGGCACGTAGTCGCGCAGGCCGTAGCCGGTGTAGACCTGCCGGGGCCTGCCGATCTTGCGTGCCGGGTCGCTCATCATCTCCCGCCAGTGCGCGATCCAGCCGGGCAGCCGCCCGAGGGCGAACAGCACGGTGAAGTACTCGGTCGGGAAGCCGAGCGCCCGGTAGATCAGGCCGGTGTAGAAGTCGACGTTCGGGTACAGCTTGCGCTCGATGAAGTACTCGTCGGACAGCGCGCGCTCCTCCAGCCGGACGGCGATGTCCAGCAGCTCGTCGCTCTTGCCGAGCTTGTTGAGGATCTCGTCCGCGGTCCGCTTGATGATCTTGGCGCGCGGGTCGTAGTTCTTGTACACCCGGTGGCCGAAGCCCATCAGGCGCACGCCCTTTTCCTTCTTCTTCACCCGGGTGACGAACTGGTCGACATCGCCGCCTTCGTCGCGGATGCCCTCCAGCATGGTCAGCACCGCCTGGTTCGCCCCGCCGTGCAGCGGACCGAACAGCGCGTTGATGCCCGCCGAGATGCTGGCGAACAAGTTCGCCTCGGACGAACCCACCAGGCGCACGGTGGACGTCGAGCAGTTCTGCTCGTGGTCGGCGTGCAGGACGAACAGCAGATCCAGCGCCTTGACCACCTCGGGGTCCTCGTAGGGCTCGGCAGGCAGCCCGAACGTCATTCGGAGGAAGTTCTCCACCAGGCTCAGCGAGTTGTCCGGGTAGAGGAACGGCTGCCCGATCGACTTCTTGTACGAGTAAGCCGCCAGCGTCGGCACCTTCGCCAGCAGGCGCACCGTGGACAGCTCCACGGCCTCGGCGTCGAACGGGTCGAGCGAGTCCTGGTAGAAGGTCGACAGCGCGGACACCGCGCTGGACAGCACCGGCATCGGGTGCGCGTCGCGCGGGAAGCCGTCGAAGAACCGCTTCAGATCCTCGTGCAGCAACGTGTGCCGCCGAACCCGGTCAGTGAAGGCGTCGAGCTGCTCCCTGGTCGGAAGTTCGCCGTAGATCAGCAGGTACGACACTTCCATGAACGTCGACTGCTCGGCGAGTTGCTCGATCGGGTAACCGCGGTAGCGCAGGATCCCCGCCTCGCCGTCGATGTAGCAGATCGCCGACGATGCCGCCCCGGTGTTAACGAAGCCGGGGTCCAGGGTGATGTACCCGGTGGAGGCCAGCAGCTTGCCAAGTTCGATGCCGGACGCGCCTTCGGTAGCCGGCACGATGTTCATGACATGCTCGCCACCCGGTACACGCAGCGTCGCTGTCTCTTCGCTGCTCGGCTTGGCTGCGGCGTCGGACATGGGTGGTCCTCTCACGTGGATTGGGGATTCGGCCCTAACCTAGCTGAACATCGCCGATCCCCGCAGCACGCCGACGACTATCCGTCACCACGATCACGATCCGATCGGGTGAGACAACTCACTCTGTCGTCCACTAGGTCTTGGGACAGGGGCGCTCGGTAGTCTTTAGCGACCAGCTGTTCGCATGAAGTCGCAAGGGAGCGCCATGCCTGCCGAGCGTCTGCTGCCTTCCACCGAGGCCGAGGACTTGGTCTCGCTGGCGCGGGAGATCGCCCGCGAGGAGTTGGCCCCGCTGGCCGCCGAGTACGAGGAACAGTCCAGGTTCCCGCGCGAGCAGTTCCGGCTGCTGGGCAAATCTGGCCTGCTCGGACTGCCTTACCCGGAGCGCTGGGGCGGCGGAGACGTGCCGTACGAAGTGTACCTCCAGGTGCTGGAGGAGATCGCCACGGCGTGGATGTCGGTGGGCGTCGGGCTGTCCGTGCACACCATGTCGTGCTACGCCCTCGCGCACTACGGGACTGATGAACAGCGTGACAAGTGGTTGCCGGCCATGCTGGGCGGTGACCTGCTCGGCGCGTATGCGCTGTCGGAGCCGCACGCCGGTTCCGACGCCGCAGCGCTGTCCACCAGAGCAGTTCACTCCGGGGACGAATATGTGATCAACGGCACGAAGGCGTGGATCACGCACGGCGGCGAAGCGGACTTCTACACCACGATGGTCCGCACCTCCCCGGACGGCGGCAAAGGCATCACGTGCCTGCTGGTGGACGCCGAGACGGAAGGGCTGAGCGCGGCCGAGCCCGAGAAGAAGATGGGCATGACGGCCTCCACGACTGCCCAAATGATCTTCGACGACGCGCGCGTCCCGGTGGAGCGGCGCATCGGCGACGAGGGGCAGGGGCTGCGCATCGCGCTGGAGTCGCTGGCGTCCGGACGGCTGGGGATCGCCGCGTGCGCGGTCGGCCTCGCCCAGGCGGCGCTGGACGAAGCGGTGGCGTACGCCAAGGAGCGCACGCAGTTCGGCCGGCCGATCATCGACTTCCAGGGCGTGGAGTTCATGCTGGCGGACATGGCCGCCGCGGTGGAGTCGGCGCGGGCGACCTACCTCGATGCGGCCCGCCGCAGGGACCGAGGCATGCCGTTCGCGCGGCAGGCGGCGATCGCGAAGCTGATCGCCACGGACAACGCCATGAAGGTCACCACCGACGCGGTGCAGATCCTCGGCGGCGCCGGCTACACCAGGGACTTCCCGGTGGAGCGGTACATGCGGGAGGCGAAGGTGCCGCAGATCTTCGAGGGCACCAACCAGATCCAGCGGCTGGTGATCGCGCGAGAGCTGCGGAAGTCGTCGTGAGCCTGCCCGTCTTGCGGATGGGACAGCCGCCGGTGGGACGCGCCACCCCAAGGACGGCGCGTCCCGTCGACAAGCCAGGACGCCCGCCGACTCCGGCATCGCGCGCGGGCACGGCGGCCCGGCCTGCGCGATGATGCTCGGATCGCCCGCCTACCTGCGCTGCCACCGGCTGCGGCCCGGTAGGAGCCGACGACTCAGCGCTACGTGCCGCTCTTTTCGTGGTGTTCGACCAGCGTCTTGACGGCTGCCTCGGCAAGGCTCTTGGTGCGGTCACACCCGCCGACGTCGTTGTGCGCATCCAAGAGCAAGAACTCCAGGGCGAGGTCCTTGGTCAGCCCGACAATCGCCTTGCACGACGATTCGTCCTCGAGATCCTGCGCCACGACCGCGGGATTGCCTGGCCGCCCAGGCACTTGCCATGGCCGCACGTCGTGATACCAGCCGGTCTGCTTACCGTGGTAGGCGTTTGCGATTCCTTTGTAGGTGGAGTCGGAGTAGTCCCTGATTCGGAGGGTCACGAAGTACACGCGAAGCCCTTCGGCGTTCCACGTGCACCCCGGCGCCTTGAACTTCTCGAACTTCCCGAGATCTTCACTGTAGTCCGGGTTCGGCTTCCCCTCCGGCGACAATTCGTTTTCCCGCAACACTTCTTCCGGGACCAGACGACACGGGTTGTCCGTGAAATCCGCCGGATCGAGCGGCGTCGTGACCTCCGGCGCGTCGAGCGGATCGACCTCGCCATGCGCACCGCCGTCGGAACACCCCGCCAGAACAGCCAGCCCCAACACGAAAGGTGCAACCCACCGCGACCACGAACAACGGTCAGCTGGATGCCATGACCACCGCAGTTTCATCATGCCCCGTTCGTGAACTGTGCACTCGGTCCGACGACGCCTTTCCGCCCCGGGTTCCCACACGCCACTGGTGACCGGGAAACGTTTCGGATCGCCAACACGCGGGACGACGCGATCGTCCAATGGCCGAACCACCCGAACTACGCCGTGCCGAGCCGGCGAAGCATCTCGACGTGGCCGTCGAGGTAGGGGGTGAAGTCCTGGACGCGGGCGAGTTCGATGCCTTCTCGCGGATAGCCCTGCATGCCGTGCAGCAGGACGCCCCGCCCGCCAATGGTGCGATACGCCCACCACTCGTCCTGGTGGGCCAGCAGGGAGAACTCACTCGCCTCGCCGTCGACCGTCACCACGAGGGTCCGCCACTGCCCCTCCGACCGCTCGAGCAGGTCGTCGAAGTCGTCATCACCCGACGCCGCGACCTCGACGACCGCTTCGCCACGCGACACCGGCGTCCGGTACGTGATCACCTCGAGCTCCGGCTCCGCGGGGTCCTCGAGCCGATGGGTCAATCCCCAGCCGGCGAACTGGCGACCGTCGTCCTCCAACAGACCGAAATACCGCAGGCCCTGCCATTCCGGCTGCAGGCCGTAGATCGGCACATCGGCCTTGAGGTACGGCTTCACCTGGTCCAGCCGACGACGCAGGTAGGCACGTTCGGGTGAGATCGTCACGGCCTCGCGGAGGTCCCTTGCCGTGTTGCTGCGCGCTGCGGGCGAAGTCAATGCGGTCGCGGCGAACGCGATCGCGGTGACGACGAGCGCAGCGACCGGGAACGGCCACCATGGCCACGCGAACGCGAAGTACAGGGCGAGCCCCAGCACCAAGCCGACAAGGCCGGCCACGACGTAGCTACGCCAGGTCGGGATGACACTGCGGTTCCACCGCACCGCGTCGACCACGCGCCGCGGAACGCCGAGCACCAGGCGCCATGAGGCCTTCAACCCGAACGGGTAGGCCGTCCACTCGTACTCCGCTTGTTCGCGCTTCACTCGTTCAGTATCCGAAGAATCGAACCGTCGTCCGACCGATTTTTCCCCGCGTGACCGTGGCTGAACCACGCTGAGTCGACCCGGCCGGGATGTGATGAACCTGATGGGCTGACTTCGCCGGATTCGGTTGCACGCGCTTTCGCCGTGTGTTGTTCTCGCGCGCAGGGAGAACGAGGGGGTACTACCGATGGCTGGCGGATTCAGCATCGATTTGTCCGAAGTACGCCATTTGGCACACACCCTGGAGCACGCCGAGGAGCGCATGACCAGGGCCACCGATCGGCTGCGCGACGCCAGCTGCTCCGACCTGGGGCATCCCCGGCTGGACCGGGCGGCCGAGGCGTTCCAGGACGACTGGGAAGACGGCATCGACGAGATCGGCGACCTCACCGGGGACATCGTCGAAGGCCTGCGGAAGGCGATCCGGGTCTACCGCGAGCTGGACGAGAGCATCCGCGACACCTTTGGCGGGGGCCAGCAGGGCTACGTCGCAGGTGCCGGCCCGGACCCGGGCGACTCGATCATCGCCCGCCGGTTGGAGGGGGAGTGATGGCGGAGCTGAATCCCATGTTCGATTCCACGTTCGGCTCCGACCCGGCACCCGGCAACATCGATCGGCCCGGGTTTCTCGCGCTCGGATTCGACCCGGCACCCGGCAGCATCGAACGGATCAACACTCTGGCCGACTGCCTTTCGGACATCGCTCGCGATCTGGGCGAGGCGTACACGGACCTGAAGAATCTGGGGAAATCGGAAGGAATCTGGACCGGGACGGCTGCGCAAGCCTTCGCGAACACCGTCGAAGAACTCCCGGAGTATCTGGACAAAGCGAACAGCTCCTTCAACGACGCGTCCTCGGCATTGTCCGGCTGGGCACAGGACCTCGGCGAGATGCAGCGGAAAGCGGCGTCGTTGGAGGCCGAGGCGGCGAAGGCGATGGCCAACCTCATCCGCGCGGAGGCGAATCCCGACCTCGGCCTGGTCGACCAGATCTTCGAACTCGGCCCGGAGCTGGAGAATGCGCAGCGACGGCTCTACGCCGCCCAGGCGGAGCTGGAAAGAGCCCGGGCGAACCTGGAGGACATCCGCCGCCGAGCCGAGCAACTGCGCGAACAGCACGACCACGAGGCGATCCGCGTGGCGGCCGCCCTCGACCGGGCACGGGAGATCGCCCCGGACCTGCCATGGATCGACGTCAGCGGCATCCTCGAGTCCATCGGAAACTTCTTCTCCGACATCGGCGACGCCATCGGAGACTTCCTCTCGGACGTCTCGGACGTACTGGCCAAGATCGGCGACTGCCTGTCGTTTCTCTCCGATGTCGCGGGCGCACTCGCCCTGGCCACGGCCTTCATCCCGGGCGTGAACGCGGTCACGGCCGCGGCAGCTGCCGGCCTCAGTGCCGCCGCTGCCGGAACGAGACTGCTCGCCAAGGCGGGAGGCGCGAACGTCTCCTGGGCCGACATCGGGATGGACGCGCTCGGCGCGTTCCCGGGCGGAAAACTCGGCAAGTTCGCCAAGCTCGGCAACACCGGCACGGCCGGCGCGAAGACGGTGAAGTGGGCCAACCGTGGCACCATCCGCCGAACCATCTCAGGCCTGCAAACCGCCGTGGAAGACGCGGTCGAGGACGCTGCCTACACGGCCGTCAAGAACACCCTCCGAAAAGTCGGCTTGAAGAAGATCCAGCCCGCCGACTACTCGAACATCAATGACCTGGCACGAAACCTCAGCAAAGGGAAAGTATCTGAAATCATTCACGACACCGCGCGACAGTCGCACCTGGACAACGTCGCAAGCCTGAACAAGCACCTGAACCGGATAGGCATCAAGGCGAACGTCAACCCTGACACCACAGCGGGAAGTCTTGTCGGCGCCACTTATGGAACGCTGAAAGACATGGCGATGGACGAAGTCAAAGACTTCGCCAAAGAAAAGATCGAGGAACATGTGGTGGATCCCCTCAAAGAGAAATTCCAGGAGCACATCGTCGATCCACTCAAGAAAGAGCTCCGGGAACAGGTGGGCGACCCGATCCGAGACAGCCTGAGGGAGGCGCTTGACTCGCCTGACAACAAGGTGGAAAGAAGCTGACGGCACGATCGAGAACGGAACGATTGCATGGAATCCGCCAGCTGTTCGGTGACGTTGCCGGCAGGTTTCGTCGAACTGCCGAGAGAACGTACCCCGTCGGTAGACCGGCTGATCCAGCTCGCCCACGAGTGGCAAGCGGCCCTCGGTGTCGAGAACCCCGCTGAACTCACCGAGGGGAGCGTGCAGACAGCAGCCATGCTCGCCGCGACCGGCGCGGCCGCGGGAGTGACCGGGTCGGCTCACGTCTCGGCGGCCATCTATCGCTCGCCGGAAGCTTCTCGGCCGGTCATGGTCCTGGTCAGCACGTATCTGGAAGAGACCGGCCATTCCGCTGTCACCGAGGCCCTGGAGTCGGTCGAGAAGCTTTCCGCGGCGAAGAAGTTCGACGACGTCCGACGGGTGACCCTGCCTGCCGGACAAGCCGTTCTGGTGGAGACAGCCCACTCGTCACGGCACGACACCCCGGCTGGCCCGGTGACGGTGACTTCCCGCAGCCTCAGCGCCTGGATCCCCTCCCCGAACCTGCCGCAGACCGCTGTGATCGAAGTCAGCAGCAACAACGCGGAGGACTGGGCCCACGTTTCCGGCCTGGCGAAAGAGATATTCCAGACGTTCTCCTGGGACGAGGAATGACCACCACACGGCAACCACGAGAATCCGCCGGCCGACGCTCTTGCGGCATGGCGCGGAACGGGGTTTTCCCGTGACCGGTGGACCCGTCTCGTCATTGACGGCCGACCACATCGATCAGCAGACACAGCCATGACCACCACGCAGCAACCACAGCGAGCCCGTCGACCGACGCTGTTCCGACCCGCCTTGAAGATCAAGGACCCGGCAAACGTCGAGTGGCAGGTCGAGTACCGCATCGCGCCCTGGCGACGCCTCATTCAGCCGATCGCGATCGTCTGGTGGGCGCCACGCCGCTACAGCGAGGTCACACCGAAGCGCCCAGCACCACCGCCCCCGGACAAGGGCGACACCCCAGCCAGCCGCAAGGACGACGAGGCAACCAAGGAGCCGAAGGAGGAGTCGTCGGACGACCTCAAGTCGATCTTGGTGGCCATCACCGTTGCCGCGCTGGTGGCCGTTCTGGCCTGCGTCTACGCTGCTTTCTTGATCGTCCTCACCGTGGTCGAAGGAACCATCCGGTTCTCCCTCGCGCTGGTCGTCTCGATCTTCGCCGCCGTCGAGATCGTGATTCAGTGGGTCGTCGGTGCCATACGCATGCTCACACCGCACCGGCCAGGACGGGTCGACGTGCTCCGGACCGTGCCGGAGAACGAGTGCATCGCCACCCTTTGGGTCGTCACTACGCAGAGCAAACCCGAAGCACGCAACCTCACCCAAGCACTGGCCGCCTACCTCATCCACCATGCACCTGTGGATCTGGTCGACGATCCGGGTGCGCGCAGCCTGATCGCCCACCATCATGGGTGGATCACCGACAGGAAAACCGTGCACCTTGGCGGGGGAAAGGGATACGTCACTCTTGCCGGGAAGCTGGACCGCGACGGCACGCGAGCCTGGTTCTTGAGATCAAGATCCATATGAGCCGACCGACGCTGTTACGGCCGACTCTGCGGGGCGAAATGGCAGATCGAACACCGCATCTCGCCATGGCAGCGGCGCACGCAGCCTTTGGCATCCTCTGGCTGAGGAACCGCCGCTACACCGAAGTCACCCCGAAACGGCCTGCACCGCGACCGGCATCGCCGGACGACAGCATGCGGGAGTACCCCTCCGGCTGGCGGCGCATCTCCTGAGACCGGCTGCCCGACGGGCGCAGCTGGGCACTGTTGCCGTTCGGCACCGTCTTGTTCGCGCTGTACCCGACTCTGGGGATCGTGCTGCTCCTCCTCACCCTGGTGGAGCTGGCCATCCGGCTCGTGGTGATGGTCGTCCTGGCCGTCCTGCTCGGCTGCGAACTCCTCGTCCAGTGGATCGTCGGGGCCATCCGCCGCCGATCGCCCGGGAAGCAGGGCCGGGTCGACGTGATCCGGCCATGCCGGAAAACAAGCACGTCGACACGCTTACCGTGGTGACCACCCGCAGCGAAGCGGACGTCCGCCGGCTCACCCAAGAGCTCGCCGACCACCTCAAGGAACACACACCGGCTCAGCTTTCCGACGACCCGGCAGCGCTCGGCCTGATCACCCCGCCACAACGGGCAGATCACCGAGACGAAGACGATCCACCTCTCCTGCCGGAGAGAGCATCTGACCTTCGTCGGTCACCTGGACCGCTGGGATTCGCGCGAGTACTTCATCGACATCTTCAGCTGATCGCTGGGATGACTCACGTCTTCGCCGGATCGCGCTGCTCCACAGCATCGGACGGCGGAGCGGAAGCAGCGGCGGCGGGAGTCCGGTAACGCCAGAAGCCGGGCACCCAGACGACGATCGCCACCGTCAAGAGCACAACCAGCACACCGCCGACGGCGCTGGCCATCGCGGGTCCGACGGCGGCGCCGCCCCAGCCGTGCACGAGGTCGGCCACCCGCGGGCCACCCGCGACCACCACGGTGAAAACGCCCTGCATGCGGCCGCGCATCTCGTCGGTGGCCTCGAGTTGCAGCATCGCGCTGCGATGGACCGCGCTCACCAGGTCCGCACCACCCCCGAGGGCAAGGAACACCACCGCCAGCCACAACGTGGGCGCGAGCCCGAAGCCCACCATCATCAGGCCCCAGGCGACGACCGCCACGGTGATGACCGCCCCGGCGCGGGCCATCCGGGAGAACCAGCCGGAGAACAGCCCGAACACCACCGAACCCAGCGGGATCGCGGCGAACAACCAGCCAAGCGCCGCCCCACCACCCGGCGGATCGCCGAAGGTGCGCTCGGCCATCTCCGGGAACAGCGCCCGCGGCATGCCTGCGACCATGGCCACGATGTCCACCAGGAACGACACCAGCAGCAGCTTGCGCGCAGCGAGGTAGCGCAGGCCGTCGGCGATGTCGCGAAGCCCGGCACGCCCGGTGGCCTCCGCGGCACGCGGCATGCGGGGGAGCTGCCAGACCATCACCGCGGCGATCGCCAACGCGATGGTGTCGATCAGGTAGAGCGTCGGCAGCCCGAGCACCGGGATGAGCGCACCGGCCAACAGCGGGCCGAAGACCATGCCGAACGTCGAGGTGGTGAAGTTCAGTGCGTTGGCGGTCGGCACCAGCTCGATGGGCACCAGGCGCGCGATCGCCGCCGAGCGTGTCGGCATGTTCACCGCCACGAACGACTGTTGCAGGCCGAGCAGCACGAGCACGACCGCGACCGAGTCGAGACGCCATGCCGCCTGCGCCCACAGCAAGGCAGAAGTCACCGCGATGCCGAGGTTGCTGACCAGCATCACCGTGCGCCGGTCGACCGCGTCGGCGATCGCCCCGCCCCACAACCCGAACACCAGGAGCGGAACCAGCCCGACGCCGCCCGCGACCCCGACCCAGCCGGACGACTGGGTGATGTCGTAGATCTGCTTCGGCACCGCGACCGCGGTCAGCTGGCTGCCGACGGCGGTCGCCACGGTGGAGAACCACAGCCAGCGAAACTGCGGTACGCGCAGCGGCCGGGTGTCGATCACCGCCCGGGCCAGCGCAGAGCGCACCCGGGACACACGCCGGGTGCCCGTCGCCATAATCGTTAGGCTAGCTCACGGTCTGCTCGATGCCCCACTCACGTGACCGAGGCCTGCACCACATCCGCGGTTGCCTGGTTGGCCTTCTGCACCAAGTCCGAGACTTCAGCGGTCGATCGTCAGCACTGCGCTCCTCCTTGCTCCAGCCACCCGGGCAGGACCGGCTGATCCCACGGACGGTGTCCTTGCACCGAACCGGTGACGTCACCGAGGTGACGCTGCCTTCCCACGACACCATCAGCAGCTGCACGCGGGTCACGTCAGTTCGGGCTTCTCGCCGAAGTCGACGTACACAGGAAGCAGCCGGGTAATCCTGCAACTGTGAAGTTCTCGCCCATCGACGCCGTCATCATCTGGGGCGGCTACGCGCTTGCGCTCGGGTTGCTGCTGGCGTCCCGGATCCGGCCCCGTCGACGCAAGAGATCTTCCTCAGCATCAGCGGGTTCGCCGCGACGACGGCCACCGTGTACATGCTCACCTACGGAACGTTCGCGGACCGTGGGCGTGGCTCACTCCCCATCCCGACGGCCGGCATCGTGGTTGGTTCGTCCGGCACCAGCAGCAGAAGCTCTAGATGAGCCGCTGGGCAGGCA
This sequence comes from Thermocrispum agreste DSM 44070, assembly GCF_000427905.1. Lineage (GTDB taxonomy): Bacteria > Actinomycetota > Actinomycetes > Mycobacteriales > Pseudonocardiaceae > Thermocrispum > Thermocrispum agreste. The sequence continues at coordinate 97,477 of NZ_ATYX01000010.1, forward strand.
AGACCGGTGTCGTGGCGCAGAACGGCGAAGGACAGCCTCGAGCTTCGGCCTGCTGCCATCCCCGCAGGGATCGTCCGTCATGACGATCCCCGGGCCGCCTTCGAACTCGCGGTCGAAACCGAGCGTTTCGGCCACCCCGTCCCCGGGATTCAGTTCGTGGACGGTATGACCAAGACCACGCCGACCTACCGGTTGTCCCGGTTTCGGTATTGGGAACAGGTCCGGCATTGGATCCAAATGCCGTGTCCGCGGTGATGATCCGACCGGACTTCAGCTCGCTCGCCGCGAGCCGCCGCCACATGGCGTACATGAAGCCACGCGAGGTATCCGCGCTCGACCCCGACGAGCTGGAGCGGGTTCCCGGATTCCGGCACCTGGTCGCCGCGGAAGACCCCGAATTCACCCGCGCCGCCATCACTCCGGAGGTCCACCGAGTGTTCATGACCGACCCGTGGCTGCGCGTCCGGCACTTCCTCATCTACCGAGGGGTGCTGTGGGTCAGGCGAGCGGCGAGGCTGACCGTGGCCGACATGCGGATGAGCATCGGGAGCCCGATCCGCTTGGCCGCGACCATCCCGGCCGAAGCGTGGCGGACGTTCACGCCACCGCTGGAGGCGGAACGCTTCCTGGCGCGGGTGCGCTCCCCTCCCGCACCACGGGGTCCCGCTCCACGGGGTCGGCCCCGACGGCCGCCCGGAGCCGCCATCGTCGCGCTGACCTGCGCCGTTACACCTGTGCGACGGGAAACACCGAATCGGCTGATGTTTGCCACCGAAGCGTCATGGTCGCGCGTCTCATCCGTGTAGCCAGCAAGAAGCCTGCACGAAGAAGAAACAGGAGGCGCGACGATGCCCGCCAACTCCGTGCGACAGGACCGGTACATCAACCTGCTCAGCGAGCACACCCCGGTGCTCTCCCGGTGGTCCTACCGTGCCGACGAGCCGTATTCGGTCACCGTCGCCTTCCAAGCGGGCCAGGACCGCTGGGTCGAATGGGTCTTCGCCCGCGACCTGCTCATCGCGGGGCTGCACGGCCCCGCGGGCATCGGCGACGTGCGGTTCGTTCCGTTCGAGGACGAAGGGGACAAGCTGCTGCTGATGCAGGTCGAGTCCGACCAGGGCCGCGCCTCGTGGTTCCTCGACCGCACCGAGGCCGAGGAGTTCGTCGAGATGACGCTGCAGCTGGTGCCGGAAGGCCGCGAGGAAGAGTTCTTCGACATCGACGCGCTGCTGGCCCAGATCACCGACGTCTGACACCGGGCGAGCCGCACTCGTGACGGCCGGACCTCGGTCCGGGCAGCCGACGACCCGTCATCCGAACCGACCGGGCCTGCACGGCTCCGCTACACCGTCCGGTGACGACCACCCGGCACACCACGACCCCGGGACACCTCCCGACTCCCGGGGTCCGGTGACAGGACACTGCGCTCAGCTCGACACAGTGGCGGCCTGCAGGGCACGCTCGTGCTCCAGCGACTGGCCGCGGGTCTCCCGGGACAGCAGCACCGCGATGATCGTCAGCGCCGAAGCGATCGCCACGTAGATGCCCACCGCGGCCTGGTTCGGGTCGTTCACGTCACCCAGCAGCGCAATGGCGATGATCGGGGCGAGCGCGCCCGCGAGCACCGAAGCCAGCTGGTAGCCGATGGAGGCGCCGGAGTAGCGCACACTGGTGCCGAACAGCTCGGAGAAGAACGCCGCCTGCGGCGAGTACATCAGCCCGTGGAACAGCAGGCCGATGGTCACCGCCAGCGCCACCGTGCCCCCGGACAGCGTGTCCAACATGCCGAAGAACACGAACGTCCACACGCCCACACCTGCCGCCCCGGCCAGGTAGAACGGCTTGCGGCCGAACCGGTCGGAGGCCAGCCCGATGAGCGGGATCAGCACCACCTGCACCGCGGACCCGATCAGCACCGCCTGGGTGCCGATGCTGCCGTCGGTGTCCAGGTAGTCCTTCAGGTAGCTGATCGAGATGACGGTGAAGATGTAGTACGAGATGTTCTCCGCCAGCCGCATGCCCATGGCCAGCAGGATCTCCTTCGGGTAGTGCTTGACGACCTCCAGCAGCGGCTGGTGGCTGCGCTCGGCGCCTTCGGCCAGCTTGGCCTGGGTGGCGGCGAAGACCGGCGACTCCTCGATGGTCAGCCGCACCCACAGGCCGACGACCACCAGCACGGCGCTGAGCAGGAACGACACCCGCCATCCCCATGACTGGAACTGGTCTTCGCTGAGCGTGCCCTGCAGAATCCACAGCACGCCCGCGGCGAGCAGGTTGCCCGCGGGCACCCCGCCTTGCACGAACGAGGTCCAGAAACCCCGGCGCTGGTTGTGCCCGTGCTCGGCGGCCATCAGCACCGCGCCGCCCCACTCGCCACCGACCGCGAAGCCCTGGATCAGCCGGCAGGCCACCAGCAGCACCGGCGCGAGGACACCGACCTGGGCGTAGGTGGGCAGCACGCCGATGGCGAACGTCGCGCCGCCCATCAGCAGCAGGCTGAGCACCAGCATCTTCTTGCGGCCGAGGCGGTCGCCGAAGTGCCCGAACACGATGCCGCCCAGCGGCCGGGCGATGAAGCCGAGGGCGTAGACCATGAACGCGTACAGCGTGCCCTGGGTACCGCCGATCTCCTCGGCGAAGAACACGTCACCGAAGACCAGCGCGGCCGCCGACCCGAACAGGAAGAAGTCGTACCACTCGATGGTGGTGCCGATCATGCTGGCGCCGACGACTTTGCCGATTCCGGTGCGGTCGGGCTGGCCGGGCCTGGACGTACTCGCCGTACTCATAGCCGATCCCTTCTCGTCTGCCGTGGTGTCAGGTGGCGGTCCAGCCGCCGGAAATCTCGTAGGAGGAACCGCTCATCGACGCGCTGCCGGGCCCGCACAGGAACACCGCCAGCCTGGCCACCTCGGCGGGTTCGACCAGCCGCTTCACCGGCGTGCGGGCCAGCAGCACGTCGTCCAGCACCTGTTCTTCCGGGATCCCGTGGGTGCGGGCCTGGTCCGCCAGCTGCCGCTGCACCAGCGGGGTCCGCACATACCCGGGGCAGATCGTGTTGGAGGTGATGCCGCGCGGGGCACCCTCCACGGCCAGCACCTTGGACAGCCCTTCCAGCGCGTGCTTGGCGGTGACGTAGCCGGCCTTGAAGGCGGAGGCCCGCAGCCCGTGCACGCTGGAGATGTGCACGAACCTGCCCCAGCGGCGCCGTTGCATGACCGGCAGCACCGCCCGGGCCAGCGCGAACGGGGTCTCCACCATCACCCGCAACATCGAGCCGAACACCGCGGGCTCGAACTCCGGCACCGGGGCGACGTGCTGGAATCCGGCGTTGTTGATCACCACGTCGACACCGTCCAGCGGGAGCTCCGCCACCACGTCCCTCTCGGCCAGGTCGGCCACGACCGGTTCGCCGCCGACGGCGTCGGCGACCGCGCGGGCACCGTCCGCGTCGCGATCGACCACGACCACCTCGGCACCGGCTGCGGCGAAGGCTTCCGCGCACGCGCGGCCGATACCGCTGGCGGCGCCGGTCACCAGGGCACGGTGACCGGACAGGTCGGCTACGGGGGCTTCGACATCGTTGGCGGGTACCTCGGCCGTCATGGCTGGGAAGGCTACGGAGATCACCCAACGGCGGCCATGTGCCGCCGACACACAGAATTCGCTGATCAGTGGGGTCCGACCCCATCGTCGAACGATTCCCGCAGCCGCCACAGCCGTAGCGCCAGCCGAAGATCCAGCACGCGCGCCGGTTCCCGCCACCCGTGGCCGAGCAACGTGGTGATCCGGTCCAGGCGTTGCGCCACCGTGTTCGGGTGGATGTGCAGCCTCCTGCTCACCGCGGTCGCGCTGCCGGACTCCTCGAACCAGCAGTCCAGGGTGGCGGCCAGCTCGGTGCCGCGCGCCTGGTCGTAGTCCAGCAGCGGACCGATCGTCTGGCGCATGAAGTCGTCCAGCTCCGCGGGGCCGGAATGGCCGAGCAGCAGCCTGGCGAACCCCAGATGCGCCTGGTCGGCGACCTGCCCCGCGCGGCCGAGGGCGAGCAGGGCACGCTCGCACTGCCGGGCTTCGCGATAGGCACCTGTCCACGCCGTCACCGTGGTGACCGGACCTGCCACCCCCACCGTGACCGGACCCAGCCGCTGCTGAATCGTGCCGCCCACGCGCAAGGCGTCGTCACCGGGCAGGGCAAGGACCATGCTTCCCTGACGGGTGCCGGACAAACCGCCGGACTGGGCGGCGAGCCGGGCGGCCTCCCGCTGCGCGCGGGTACGGTCGGCGTCGCCGACGTCCACCACCGCCAGCACCATCGGCTCGTCGACCCGGACACCGTGCCTGCGCGCCCGGACGCGGAGCAGCGCCGGATCGGCGGGAGGCTCGGCCAGAAGGTCGTCGAGCAGGTCGGCGCGCACTCGGTCCTCGGCCTCGGCCACCGCCCGCAACACCATGCGCAGCAGCGCGGTCACCATGGCACCGCGCTCGAGCGTTCGCTGTTCGGCCAGATCGAGGCCGGGCCGGCCGTTGACCAGCAAGGTGGCGAGGTGGTCACCGCCCGCGGTGGCCGCGGCGATCCACTGCCCGCCGGTCAGCTGCACCGCATGACCGGTGGCCTGTGCCTCGTGCACCGACTCGGCAGGAATCTGCGGGTCGTCGGGCTCGCACACCTCGACCTTCGCGTCCAGCGCTTCGCTCAGCACGCCTGCCACGTCGTTGGAGTCGCCGCCGCGCAGCAGCACCCCGGTGAGCTTGTCGTGCACATCGGCGGCCATCTCCACTGCCGCCGAATGCTCGCGAAGCCGCTTGTTGGTCTGCATGACCTGCTCGAACAGCCGGGCGTTCTCCAGCGCGATCGCGGCATGCGCGGCGAACGACGACAGCAGCTGCACCTCCTCCGCCGGAAACGGCCGAGGGGTGCGGTTCGCCGCCAGCAGGGCGCCGATGACGCGCCCGCTGACCGTCATGGGCACGCCGAGGATCGCGCGGATGCTCTCGTCAGCGACGGCTTCGTCGATGTACGGGCGGTGCTCGAAGCGATCGTCGGCGTGGTAGTCCGGTGTGGCGTACGGCTGGCCGGTCTGGGCGACAAGGCCGAGCAGCCCGGTGCCCAGCGGCAGCCGCAGGTTGGCGAACGCGTCGGAGACCGACCCCTCGGTGACGCGGATGTAGGCCGCACCCTCCGACTCCACGTTGAGGCCCAGGTAGGCGATGTCGGTACCGAGCAGCTGCCGTGCCCGGCGCACGATTGCCCGCAGGATCTGGTTCAGGTCGCGGATGGCCGTGAGGTCGTTGGCCGTCTCGTACAACGCGGACAGCTGGGCCTCCCGTTTGCGCTGCCGCTCCAGGGTGTCGCGGACGTGCAGGGCACGCGGCAGCATTTCCCGCAGCCGCGCCGCCGCCGGGTCACCACGCTGCTCGGCGTCGACGACCAGCCGCTCGAACTCCTCCCGGGGAGCCTGCTCGTACAGCAAGTCGAGAAACGTCCGTGCGGTCATCCGAGCAGGCTAGGGCGAGATCCCCCGATCGAGCGAGGGTTCGGAAAAAAGGCCACCGCTCCGGCCTAGCGCGGGCGTCTGCCGCAACGCGCGTGCTCACCCCCAGCCATCCGTTCCCGGATCGGACGGGTCTGGGCCGGCCGCACGGAAACAGGCGGCGAAAGCGGCCCGAACACAACGCAGGGCCCGAGACGACAACGGCCCCCAACACGACACAGAACCCGAGACGACAACGGCCCCCAACACGACGAAGGGCCCGGGTTCGCCCCGGGCCCTTCGTGACGTGACGCTCGGTCAGCGGAAGTCGCGACCGAAGTCGTAGTCGTCCAGCGGCACCGCGACACCACTGCCGGTGGAACCGAACATGTCGGTGCCGTAGTAGCCGTCGTCGTAGGACGGGATCGAGTACGCCGCGACCCGCGCCTCCTCCGTCGGCTGCACCTCGATGTTGCGGTACCGGTTGATGCCCGTACCGGCCGGGATCAGCTTGCCGATGATCACGTTCTCCTTCAGACCGACCAGCTTGTCCGACTTGCCGTTGATCGCGGCGTCGGTCAGCACCCTGGTGGTCTCCTGGAACGAGGCGGCCGACAGCCACGAGTCCGTGGTCAGCGACGCCTTCGTGATACCCATCAGCACCGGACGACCCGAGGCCGGCTGGCCGCCCTCGGCCACCGTCTGCCGGTTGACCGCCTCGAACTTCGTCCGCTCCGGCAGCTCGCCGGGCAGGAAGTCGGTGTCGCCGGAGTCGATGACCGTCACGCGGCGCAGCATCTGCCGCACGATGATCTCGATGTGCTTGTCGTGGATGGACACACCCTGCGCCCGGTACACCTTCTGCACCTCTTCCACCAGGTGCATCTGGGCCTGGCGCGGGCCCATCACGCGCAGCACCTCGTGCGGGTCCGGCGTGCCCTCGAGCAGCAGCTGACCCACCGTGACGTGGTCGCCGTCCTGCAGCGGACCGTTCGGGCCCATGGCCAGGCGCTGCCGCTTGGACAGCTTGTCCAGCACCACTTCCTCGGAGCCGTCGTCCGGAATGATGGTGATCTTCCAGTACCGGTCGGACTCCTCGATGCGGATCCGGCCGTCGCACTCGGCGATCGGCGCCTTGCCCTTCGGGGTCCGCGCCTCGAACAGCTCCTGGACACGCGGCAGACCGGTGGTGATGTCGTCACCGGCGATGCCACCCTGGTGGAACGTACGCATGGTCAGCTGCGTACCCGGCTCACCGATCGACTGGGCGGCGACGATACCGACGGCCTCGCCGACGTCCACCAGCTTGCCGGTGGCCATCGAGCGGCCGTAGCACATCGCGCACACGCCCATGGCCGACTCGCAGGTCAGCACGCTGCGCACCTTGACCTTGGTGATGCCCAGGCTGAGCAGCTTCTCGATCTCCGGGTCACCCAGGTCGTCACCGCGGTTGACCACCACGTTGCCGTCCGCGTCCGTGGCGTCCTCGGCCAGGTTGCGGGCGTACACCGACGTGGCCACGTGCTCGGCCGGGACGATCTGGCCGTCGGGGGTCTTGTGCCCGATGGCCATCTCGATGCCGCGGTTGGTGCCACAGTCCGCCTCGCGCACGATGACGTCCTGCGAGACGTCCACCAGACGCCTGGTCAGGTAACCCGAGTCGGCGGTACGCAGCGCCGTGTCGGCCAGACCCTTCCGAGCACCGTGGGTGGCGATGAAGTACTCCGCCACCGACAAGCCCTCACGGAAGTTCGACTTGATCGGGCGCGGGATGTACTCACCCTTCGGGTTGGACACCAGACCACGCATACCGGCCAGCGACCGCACCTGGGTCATGTTGCCCGCCGCACCCGACTTCACGATCACCGCGATCGGGTTGTCCTCCGGCAGGTTGTCCTCCATGACCTGGGCGACCTCGTCGGTGGCCTGGGTCCACACCTTGACCAGCTCGTTGTTCCGCTCCGCGTGGGACAGCTGACCGCGCTGGTACCGCCGCTCCACCTGGGCGGCCTTGGCCTCGTAGGTCTCCAGGATCTGCTGCTTCTCGTCCGGCACCGGCACGTCCGAGATGGACAGCGTGACCCCGGAGCGGGTGGCCCAGTAGAAGCCGGCGTCCTTGATCTTGTCCAGCGTCTGCGCCACCTGCGTCATCGAGTACCGCTCGGCCAGGTCGTTGACGATCTTGGCCTGGGCCTTCTTCGGCAGCACCTCGTTGACGAACGGGTAGTCCGGCGGCAGCAGGTCGTTGAACAGCACCCGGCCCAGCGTGGTCTCGGCCAGCCACGGCTTGCCCGGCTCCCAGCCCTCCTCGGCCAGCTTGGCCTCCAGCTCCTTCGGCGGCTGCCGGTCGGAGATGCGGATCTTCACCGGGGCGTGCAGGCCGATCTCCTTCAGGTCGTAGGCCATGATGGCCTCGGCAGGAGAGGAGAACGCCTTGCCCGCGCCCGGCTCGTCCTCGACCATCTTGGTCAGGAAGAACAGGCCGGTCACCATGTCCAGCCGCGGCATGGCCAGCGGGCGACCCGACGCCGGCGACAGGATGTTGTTCGCCGACAGCATCAGGATGCGCGCCTCGGCCTGCGCCTCGGCGGACAGCGGCAGGTGCACCGCCATCTGGTCACCGTCGAAGTCGGCGTTGAACGCCTCGCACACCAGCGGGTGCAGCTGGATGGCCTTGCCCTCCACCAGCTGCGGCTCGAACGCCTGAATACCCAGCCGGTGCAGCGTCGGCGCACGGTTCAGCAGCACCGGATGCTCGGCGATGACCTCTTCCAGCACGTCCCACACCTGCGGACGCTGCCGCTCCACCATCCGCTTGGCGGACTTGATGTTCTGCGCGTGGTTGAGGTCCACCAGCCGCTTCATCACGAATGGCTTGAACAGCTCCAGCGCCATCCCCTTCGGGATACCGCACTGGTGCAGCTTTAGCTGCGGACCGACGATGATGACCGAACGGCCGGAGTAGTCGACCCGCTTGCCGAGCAGGTTCTGACGGAACCGGCCCTGCTTGCCCTTGAGCAGGTCGGACAGCGACTTCAGCGGACGGTTGCCCGGCCCGGTGACCGGACGGCCGCGGCGGCCGTTGTCGAACAACGCGTCGACCGCCTCCTGCAGCATCCGCTTCTCGTTGTTCACGATGATCTCGGGCGCGCCGAGATCGATCAGCCGCTTGAGCCGGTTGTTCCGGTTGATCACCCGGCGGTACAGGTCGTTCAGGTCGCTGGTGGCGAACCGGCCACCGTCCAGCTGCACCATCGGGCGCAGGTCCGGCGGGATGACCGGGATGGCGTCCAGCACCATGCCGCGCGGGTCGTTGCCGGTCTGCTGGAAGGCGTTGACCACCTTCAGCCGCTTGAGCGCGCGCAGCTTCTTCTGTCCCTTGCCGGTGCGGATGATCTCCCGCAGCTTCTCCGCCTCGGCGTCGACGTCGAAGTCCTCGCACAGCTTCTGGATCGCCTCGGCGCCCATGCCGCCGGTGAAGTACTCGCCGTACCGCTCGTGCAGCTCACGGTAGAGGTTCTCGTCCACGATGAGCTGCCGGACCTCCAGCTTGGTGAAGGTGTTCCAGACCTCCTCGAGGCGGTCCAGCTCCCGGTTGGCGCGGTCGCGGATCTGCCGCATCTCGCGCTCGCCGGCCTCCTTCACCTTGCGCCGGACGTCGGCCTTGGCGCCCTCTTCCTCCAGCTGCTTGAGGTCGGCCTCCAGCTTCTGCGCCCGCTCCTCGATCTCCGCGTCGCGCTTCTGCTCGATCGCCTTGCGCTCGGCGTTGATCTCGTTCTCCAGCGTGGGCAGGTCGTTGTGCCGCAGCTCGGTGTTCACGCTGGTGATCACGTAGGCGGCGAAGTAGATGATCTTCTCCAGATCCTTCGGCGCCAGATCCAGCAGGTAGCCGAGGCGGCTCGGCACACCCTTGAAGTACCAGATGTGCGTGACCGGTGCGGCCAGCTCGATGTGGCCCATCCGCTCGCGGCGCACCTTGGCGCGAGTCACCTCGACGCCGCACCGCTCGCAGATGATGCCCTTGAACCGGACCCGCTTGTACTTACCGCAGTAGCACTCCCAGTCCCGGGTCGGGCCGAAGATCTTCTCGCAGAACAGCCCGTCCTTCTCCGGCTTGAGGGTGCGGTAGTTGATCGTCTCCGGCTTCTTCACCTCGCCGTAGGACCACTGGCGGATGTCGTCGGCGGTGGCCAGGCGGATGCGGAGCTCATCGAAGTAGTTGACGTCCAGCACGCGTCGTTCCTTCTTCCCTGGTGGGTTGTAGCGGCTAGGGGCTTGTCAGTGCATGACGTCGTCGACCGACGGCGATTCCGGGCGGTTGAGGTTGATGCCCAGGTTCGCCGCGGCCCGCTCCAGGTCCTCGTCCTCGGAGTCGCGCATCTCGATGGCGGCCCCGTCCGAAGACAGCACCTCGACGTTGAGGCACAGCGATTGCAGCTCCTTGAGCAGCACCTTGAACGACTCCGGGATGCCTGGCTCGGGGATGTTCTCCCCCTTGACGATCGCCTCGTACACCTTGACGCGGCCTACCACGTCGTCCGACTTGATCGTCAGCAGTTCCTGCAGCGAGTAGGCGGCGCCGTAGGCCTGCATGGCCCAGCACTCCATCTCGCCGAACCGCTGACCGCCGAACTGGGCCTTACCACCCAGCGGCTGCTGGGTGATCATCGAGTACGGCCCGGTCGACCGAGCGTGGATCTTGTCGTCGATCATGTGGTGCAGCTTCAGGATGTACATGTAGCCGACCGCGACCGGCTCCGGGAACGGCTCGCCGGAGCGCCCGTCGAACAGCCGCGCCTTGCCGTCGGTGCCGACCAGGCGCTCGCCGTCGCGGTTGGGCTTGGTGCATCCCAGCAGCCCGGTGATGACTTCCTCGCTGGCACCGTCGAACACCGGGGTCGCGGTGTTGGTGCCCGGCTCGACCTCGCGCAGCTCGGGCTTGAGGTCCTTGGCCCACTCCGGGTTGCCCTCGACCTTCCAGCCCTGCGAAGCCAGCCACCCGAGGTGCAGCTCCATGATCTGGCCGATGTTCATCCGGCGCGGCACACCGTGGGTGTTCAGCACCACGTCGACCGGGGTGCCGTCCTCCATGAACGGCATGTCCTCGACCGGCAGGATCTTGCCGATGACGCCCTTGTTGCCGTGCCGGCCCGCCAGCTTGTCACCCGGCTGAATCTTCGACTTCTTCGCCACGTAGACGCGGACCAGCTGGTTGACGCCCGGCGGCAGCTCGTCGTCCTCCTCGCGGGAGAACACCCGGACGCCGATCACCTTGCCGGTCTCGCCGTGCGGCACCTTCAGCGAGGTGTCCCGAACCTCGCGGGCCTTCTCGCCGAAGATCGCGCGCAGCAGGCGCTCCTCCGGGGTCAGCTCGGTCTCACCCTTCGGCGTGACCTTACCGACCAGGATGTCGCCCGCCGTGACCTCCGCACCGATGCGCACGATGCCGCGCTCGTCCAGGTCGGCGAGAACGTCCTCGGAGACGTTCGGGATGTCCCTGGTGATCTCCTCGGCGCCCAGCTTGGTGTCGCGCGCGTCGATCTCGTGCTCCTCGATGTGGATCGAGGTCAGGATGTCGTCGCGCACCAGCCGCTCGGAGATGACGATGGCGTCCTCGTAGTTGTGGCCCTCCCACGGCATGATCGCCACGAGCAGGTTCTTGCCGAGCGCCATCTCGCCGTTCTGCGTCGACGGCCCGTCCGCGATGACCTGGCCCTTCTCCACCCGCTGGCCTTCGCTGACGATCGGCTTGTGGTTGATGCAGGTGCCCTGGTTGGAGCGCCGGAACTTGTACAGTCCGTAGCTCTTCCGCGAGCCGTCGTCGTGCATGATCGTGATCAGGTCCGCGGAGACCTCCTCGACCACACCCGCCTGCTCGGCCTGGATGACGTCACCGGCGTCCACCGCGGCACGCAGCTCCATGCCGGTGCCGACCAGCGGCGCCTCGCTGCGCAGCAGCGGCACGGCCTGCCGCTGCATGTTGGCGCCCATCAGCGCGCGGTTGGCGTCGTCGTGCTCCAGGAACGGGATCATGGCCGTCGCCACCGACACCATCTGGCGCGGCGAGACGTCTATGTAGTCGATCTCCATCGGGTCGATCAGCTCGACCTCACCGCCCTTGCGGCGGCCCAGCACCTTCTCCTCGACGAAGTAGCCGTTCTCGTCGACCTTGGCGTTCGCCTGGGCCTTGACGTAACGGTCCTCCTCGTCCGCGGTCAGGTAGTCGACCTGGTCGGTGACCCGGCCGTTGACCACCTTGCGGTACGGGGTCTCGATGAAGCCGAACGGGTTGACCCGCGCGTACGAGCACAGCGAGCCGATCAGGCCGATGTTCGGGCCTTCCGGGGTCTCGATCGGGCACATCCGGCCGTAGTGGCTCGGGTGCACGTCGCGGACCTCCATGCCCGCCCGCTCACGGGACAGACCACCCGGGCCGAGCGAGTTCAGCCTGCGCTTGTGGGTCAGGCCGGCCAGCGGGTTGTTCTGGTCCATGAACTGGGACAGCTGCGAGGTGCCGAAGAACTCGCGGATCGCCGCCACCACCGGGCGGATGTTGATCAGCGTCTGCGGCGTGATGGCCTCGACGTCCTGCGTGGTCATCCGCTCGCGCACGACCCGCTCCATGCGGGACAGGCCGACCCGGACCTGGTTCTGGATCAGCTCGCCGACCGTGCGCACCCGGCGGTTGCCGAAGTGGTCGATGTCGTCGGTCTCGACCGGCAGCTCCTGCCCGTTGGGCGCGGTGAACTTCTGCTCGCCGGCGTGCAGCCGCACCAGGTACTCGATCGTGGTGACGATGTCGTCCTCGGTCAGCGTGCCGTCGCCGTACGGCAGCTCGAGGCCGAGCTTCTTGTTGATCTTGTACCGGCCCACCCGGGCGAGGTCGTACCGCTTGGTCTTGAAGAACAGGTTCTCCAGCAGCGTCTGCGCCGACTCCTTGGTGGGCGGCTCACCCGGACGCAGCTTGCGGTAGATGTCCAGCAGCGCCTCGTCCTGCGTGGTGGTGTGGTCCTTCTCCAGGGTCGCCATGAGCGTCTCGGAGAAGCCGAAGCGCTCCCGGATCTGCTCGTTGGTCCAGCCGAGCGCCTTCAGCAGCACGGTCACCGGCTGGCGGCGCTTGCGGTCGATGCGGACGCCGACGGTGTCGCGCTTGTCGACGTCGAACTCCAGCCACGCGCCGCGGCTCGGGATGATCTTGACGCTGAAGACATCCTTGTCCGTCGTCTTGTCGATCGCCTGATCGAAGTAGACGCCGGGGGACCGGACCAGCTGCGACACCACGACACGCTCGGTGCCGTTGATGATGAAGGTGCCGCGCTCGGTCATCACCGGGAAGTCGCCCATGAAGACCGTCTGCGACTTGATCTCACCGGTGTTGTTGTTGACGAACTCCGCGGTGACGAACAGCGGAGCCGCGTACGTCATGTCCTTGTCCTTGCACTCCTCGACGGAGGCCTTCACCTCGTCGAAGCGCGGGTCGGAAAAGGACAGCGACATCGAGCCGGAGAAGTCCTCGATCGGCGAGATCTCGTTGAGGACCTCCTCGAGGCCGCCGACGGGGTTCTCCTCGCCTTCCTCGACGCGACGCTGGTACCACTCGTCGCTGCCGACGAACCACTCGAACGACCGCTTTTGGACGTCAAGCAGGTCGGGCAGGGTGAGTGGCTCGTGGATTTTGGCGAACGAAACTCGTCGCGGGGCTCCAGGAATCTCCGATGTGGTCGCAGCAGTGGCCTGATTCGCGGGAGAGACTGCCAAGATGCGTCCTTCCGGGGACAGAAAGCGGTTGAGCAGCAGCGTTGACCTCTACAGGAGCAAGCCGAAGAGGAACGCAACTGGTCACGGTGCGGGTGTACCAACTATCTTAACGCCCTGCTTGAGGCAGCATGACAGCGGGCAGCGCAACAACTCAGTCTAGCTGGTCACAGCGGCTCTGTCGAGGAAGCTCCACACCCGCGTGGCTTCGAAACTCGACGGCCCGTCCGCACGGCCTGCCGTAACCGCTTCCGTGCCCAAAGCGTAGCACGTCAGGCCGGGGACGCCGTACGTCTCATCAGTCGAGCTCGGTTTGGTGTTGATCACACACAGTGACGACACGCGTCCCCACCGGCCACCCGTCCGGCCGCCTGCGATTGTCGCAACGTGTGGCCGCCTCAGCCGGCCTGGGGCGGCCGCCTGGTGCGGCTCCCGGCAGCCGCGACGGACTCCACCGACCGCGTGGCCGGGGCTTCTGCCAGCCGCCCTGCGCGGGCCGCCTCTCCCCGCACCAATTCCCTGCGGATGTCAGTAGCTGCCAGCCGCCCTGCGCGGGCCGCCTCCGGCCTGCCCGCCGGAGCAAACGCCACGGGCCGCCACCCCACAAGCAGCCACCGACCCACTCGCGGCACCCCTACAGAACCTCCGGACCCCCGCCAGGGCAACCACCACCGGCCGCCACCCCACAAGCAGCCACCGACCTACTCGCGGCACCCCTGCGGAACTTCCGGATCCTCGCCGGTGTCACCGCCGTGGATCTCCAGGTCGGCGATCTTCCACTGGTCGTCCACCAGCCGGGCCGTCACGGCGAGCGAGCCGGAGCTCTTCTCGGTCTGCCCCGCGGACTTGCGCTCCCACATGTTCTCCACGAACACGATGGCGCGCGCGGTGTCGTCGGTCAGCGCGGTGACCGCGCTGTAGGACACCTTGGTCGCCGACACCGTCTTCTGCTTCGGCGCCTGCTTCTGGATCGCGCAGTTGAGCGTGGCGAACTGCTTGCGCAGCTTGTCCGACGCCAGCAGCTCGTTCACCTCGTCGTCGCGGCCGTCCAGGTCGCGGTAGTCGTAGGTGAACAGCGTCTCGACCGCCGCGTCGATCTCCTTCTTGGCCTGGCTGGTGGTGATCGGATCGATCTGCGCTTTGTTCCCGATCAGGTCCGCCGCGGAGTAGTACTGCCACGCCGCGATGCCGGCGAACGCGGCGAACACCACCGCGGCCACCACGGCCGTCCAGAACGGCACGCGCCGCGAGCTGCCGGACTCCCGCTGTTTGCGGGCAGTGACCCGCCGCACGCTCGCAGGCTCAGCGGTGGTGTCGACGTCCTCTTCCTTGGTGGGCCGCAACCTCCCGGTGTCCCTGGACTTGGACCGGGGCACCCGGCGTGGCTCCGGTTCCGCCAGCTCGGCGGCTCGGTCGTCCACCTCGGCGGCTCGGGCTTCCGGTTCGGCTCCCTCGGCTGCCGCCTGCTCCTCGACGGGCTCCGCGCTCGCCCCGGCGGCCTTGGCGTCAGCGGTGGGCGTTTCCTCCGCGCCCACCGCCTCGGTGGTGCGCGCAGCGGTCTCCTCGGTGCCGGTGAGGTCCTCCAGCTGCGCCGAGTACGGCGCGGGCCGCGGCCGCGGGCTCGGCTTGCCCCCGCCGGGCTTGCGGCGCCCGGCGACGTGCGGGCGACGCGTCGGGTAAGGGCTGGGACGGCGACGTGGTGTGGGCACGAGTCGTCACTCCGATCCGCTGCTGGCGATGCTGGGGGCGGGGGCGAAGTTGTCCACCTTCCACTCGTCACCGACCAGCCGAAGCTGGGTGACCAGTCGAAGCGGGATCGTCCCCAGCGTCTTGCCGTCCTTGATCTTGCTGGCGTGCACGGCGGCGACGACCTCGGCCGTGGACGGCTCGAGCCGGGCGATGCCGATGTCGAGAATCTGGACGCTGGTGTCGAGCTTCTCCTTGACGATCAGTTTGCGCGCGTTCGGCCACCCCGCCTCGGTCGCCGCGTTGAACTCGTCGGTCGACATCGCCCGCTGCGCTTGGCGGGCCTTGTCCGGGTTGGCGTGGTCGAACGCGGAATAGGCCACGACCGCCCGGCGTGCGGTGTCCAGCACCGCCTGCCTGGTCTGCGCCGCCTCGTACTCGGTCGACGACATCGTGGTCCACCACAGGATTCCGAAGACCACGGCGGCGATCAGCGCGACCACCGCCACCCCGCCCGCAACGAACACCGCGGTCCTGGACGGCTCCGGCCGCCGCTCGGCCTTGTCCACCAGGATCCGCCGGCCGGCTTTCCGGTCGGTCCGCTCGCCGTCCGCAGCGACCGGGTCGACGGGCTCGCCGGCGGGCTCGTGCCGCCCGCCGTCGGCGTCGGTCCTGTCGTGTGTCATTCCTCAATCCCTGCTCCGGCTGCCGCATCAGGGTACGGCCGTGCCTGTTTTCTCGACGTCAATGGCGGTCACCGTGCGCCTGCCCGGCCGACCGTTCCGCCCGTTCGGGGGAGGTCACCCCAGCCCGAGCATGCCGCCGAACGACGTCACCGTCTTGCTGACGGTGAGGTGGTCCGGGCGGCCGTCCATACGGCGCTGGTAGTCCAGCGATTCCTGGTCGCGGTTGGCGTTGGCGGCGACTTCCTCGTCTGTGGCCTCGCCCACGGGTATGCCGTTGTACGGCGCGTTCAGCGAACCGCGCACGTTGATCGGGCTGCCCTTCGGCTCGGCACAGTACGCGTCCTTGTTGTACGGCGGGTCGTTGGTGATGTCGCTGCCCTTGCGCCGGACCGTGCCCTCGTAGCCCTTCACGCACGGGGGCGGGTCGAACAAGTTCAGCGTCAACCCCAACGGCGCCTCGCCCTTGTTGTCGCGCAGCATGGTCACCGCACCCGCGGACAGCGCCGGGTAGGTGAGGAACGCCTGCTCCAGGCCCTCCAGCCGGGTGCCGGCGATCCGCCCGACGGTGATCAGGTTGGCGATCACATGGCTGAGGCCAGGACCGATCTCGTCCACCACTTCGCTGACCTGGGTGGCCGACGACGGCACCTGGTCGATCAGCTTGCGCAGGTCCTCGTCGGATCCCTTCAGCGCCTCGGACACCTTCTGCAGGTCGGTGGCGAACGACCGCACGTGGTCGAACTCCTCGTTCTGCGTGCTGAGCACCTGATTGCCGGACTCCAGCAACTGCCGCAGATCCGGCAGGTTCTTCCGGGCACCGCGGACGAACTCGCTGGAGGTGTCCATGAGCACCTGCAGGTCCTTGCCGTAGTCACCGGCGAACGCGTCGTACGACTCGTTCACCACGGTGCGCAGCGCGTCCGTCGGCACCGAGTCGGCGAGGTCGGTCAGCTCCTCGATCACGTCGTCGGTGCCCGGCGGCCGCTTGGTGTCGGTGATGACCGACCCGTTCTTCAGGTACGGCCCGCCTGCCTTGCGCGGCCGCAGGTCGATCAGCTGCTCACCGACCGCGGACCGGTTCATCGCTACCGCCTGCACGTCCGCGGGAATCGGCGGGGCGTCCGGTTCGATGTTCAGGTCGATCTCCACCCCGGTGTCGGTCAGCCGCATGTCACCGATCCGGCCGACCTTGACGCCGCGATAGGTGACCTCGCCGTTGGGGAACACCCCACCGGTGTCCGGCATGCGCACCGCCACCGTGTAGCCGGCATCGCCGAACGCCTTGCCCACGTCGGTGAACCGGATCAGCGCGTACACCAGCGCCGTGCAGCTGATCAGCACGAACGCCACCAGCTGCAGCTTGGTCTTGCGGGTGAGCATCAGTGACCCCCCATCGGCAGCGCGCCGGTCAGCGACTCGATCAGCCTGCGCGGACCCGACCCGTCCATCGGGATCTCCGGCAGAATCTGCGGCACTTCCAGGTCCGGCAACGGCAGCTGGTTCGGATCCAGCAGCTCGCCTTCGGCCATGGGCAGGTCCTTGACGATCGGCAACCCAGGCATCGGGTGGCCGCGGTTGCGCCGGAAGTTCTTGACGATCTCCTCCAGATCCAGGCTGACCCGGGCGAACAGGTTGAAGTAGTCACCCTTGGCGCCTTCCACCGCGCCGTCGGAGAACGGGAACGACACCAGCAGCTCCAGCGACTGCGGCAGGTCCTCCGCGTCGGCCAGGTTCTGCAGGATCGGCCGCAGCGACTCGAGGTTGTCGATCAAGTCGTCCTGGCTGCGCTGCAGCGTGTCGGTGGCCACCTCGGACAGCTTGCGCAGCGACTTGAGCATGCGGGTGAGGTCCTTGCGCTGGTCGACCAGCACCTTCATGCCGGGCGACAGGTCGTCCAGCGCCTTGGCCACCACGTGCTTGTCCTTGCGCAGCGTCTTGCTCAGCCGGTTCAGGCTGTGCAGCGCCCTGTCGATGTCGTCGGTCTGCCCGTTCAGCCCGCGCACCAGCGTGTTGGCGTTGTGCAGCAGCGCCTTGATCTCCGGCTCGTTGCCGGTGAGCGTCTTGTTCAGCTCCTTGGTGATGGTGTTGACCTGCTCGATGCCGCCGCCGTTGAGCAGCATGGACAGTGCGCCCAGGATCTCCTCGACCTCCACGTTGCGGTTGGTCCTGGACAGCGGGATGACCGAGCCGTCGGTCAGCTCACCGCGCGCCGTGCCCCGCGGCGGGCGCACCAGGTCGATGTACTTCTCCCCGAGCAGGCTGGACTGCTTGATGTTGGCCAGGCTGTTCGCGGGCATGTCGGCGTCCCTGCGGAGCAGCACGGTCACCTCGGCGTGCCAGCCGTCGTCGGCCAGGTCGATCTTCTCCACCCGGCCGACCGGCACCTCGTTCACCTTCACGTGGGTCTGCGGCACCAGGTCCAGCACGTCCCGGAACTGGATCTTCACCCGGATCGGGTCCTCGCCGAGGTCGGCGCCGCCGGGCAGCGGCAGGTCGTAGATGCCGGTGAACGAGCTGCACCCGGTCGCCGCCAGGGCCAGCGTGGCGAGCAGCGCGATCAGCGCACGTCGCATGCGCATCACTGGCCACCTCCGTACTGGATCGCCTGCAGTTGCCGCAGCGGCGGCGGGATCTTGCCCTTCTGCAGCGAGTTGATGACCGAACCG
Source organism: Thermocrispum agreste DSM 44070 (assembly GCF_000427905.1). GTDB lineage: Bacteria > Actinomycetota > Actinomycetes > Mycobacteriales > Pseudonocardiaceae > Thermocrispum > Thermocrispum agreste. The sequence continues at coordinate 115,741 of NZ_ATYX01000010.1, forward strand.
ACCGAGGGCAGCGCATCGCCCAGCGGCGCGACCTTGTCGCACAGCGAACCGAGCGGCTTGCCGGCCTCGGGCACCTGCTTGACGATGTTGCAGATCATCACCAGCGGCGGCTGGGCGAGCTCGTTGAAGTCCGAGCGGGTGTCCAGTGCACCGGTGCTGCCGTTGTAGGCGTTGATCACGTTGCCCAACGCCACCGGCGCGATGTCCAGGATCTCGGTCAGCGCCGCCCGCTGGTCGACCAGCGTCTTGGTCACCTCGGCCAGCTTGTCCACGTTGCTGCGCAACCGGTCCTTGTTCTGGTCGATGAACCGCTTGACCTTGGCCAGCGTGGAGCCGAGCACCTTCACCGTCTCGCGGAAGTTGTGCCGCTCCTCCGACAGGAACGCGCTGACCTCGGCCAGCTGCTGCTCGAACGTGCGGATGTCGGCGTCGCTGTCGGCGAACGTCTTGGTGATCTTGGCCAGGTTGGTCACGGTGGCGAACAAATCGTCCTTGTTGCCGTCCAGCGTGCCGGACGCCTTGCCGAGCTTGTCGATGGTGGCGTTGAGCGCCTTGCCGTTGTCCTTGAAGTTCTCCGCCGCCGTCTTCAGCAGCCGGGACAGCGAGCCGTCCTTGTTCGCCCCCTTCGGCCCCAGCGTCTCGCTGACCTCGATCAGCGTCTCGTACAGGTCGTCGATCTCGAGCGGGACGGCGGTGCGCTCCATGCCGATGACCGCGTTGTCCTTCAGCGTCGGCCCACCGGTGTACGGGGGAGTGAACTGGACGTAGCGGTCACTGACCAGCGACGGGGCAACGATGACCGCCTGCACGTCGGCGGGCAGCCGCACGGTGCGGTCGTAGGTCATGGTGACCTTGACCCGGTCGCCCATCGGCAGCACTTCCTCGACCGTGCCCATGGCAACGCCACGGACCCGGACGCTGTTGCCCTCGTAGAGGCCGATGGCCGACGGGAAATAGGCGGTCACCCGGCGGACGTTGGCGTCCTTGAGGGTCCACCAGAGCGCGCCGGCCACCACCAGGCCGAGCACGCAGGCGAGCGCGATCCCGCGCCACAGTTGCGCTGCGAAACGAGTCTGCGGGCTCATCGCGGATCACACCCGTCCTCGTTCAGCGGCCCCGCTTGCGGCAGCAGGAAACCGCACAGGTAGTTGTCGAACCACCGGCCGTTGCCCAGCACGTTGTTGAACTGCCGGACGAACGGGGCGAACGCCTCGATCCCCTCACCGAGCGCCTTGCGGTTGCGGTGCAGCAGGCTGGTGAGCCGGTCGAGGTCCTTCAACACCGGGCGCAGCTGCTTGTCGTTGTCGTCGACCAGGCCGTTGAGCTGAGCGGCCAGCTGCTGGCTGCTCTCCAGCAGGGCCGAGATGGCCGCCTTGCGCCGATTCAGCTCGGCCAGCAGCACGTTGCCGTCCTGCATCAGCTTCACCAGCTGCTCGTCCCGGTCGGCCAGCGTGTCGGACACCTCGCGGGTGTTGGCCAGCAGCTTGGCCAGCTGCCGGTCCCGCTTGGCGATGGTGTCGGACAGGCGGGACAAGCCGGTCAGTGCACCGCGCAGCTCCTGAGGGGTGTCGCGGAACGTCTCGGACAGCACGTCGAAGCTCTGCGCCAGCTGGTCGGTGTCGATCTCGTCGACGGTCTGCGCCAGGTCCCGGAACGCCTCCAGCACGTCGTACGGCGACGTGGTGCGCTCGACCGGGATGACCTCGTTCGGATCCAGCGGCTTCGTCCCGGCCGGTTCCAGCGACAGGAACTTCTGCCCGAGCAGCGACTTGAGTTTGATGTCCGCCCTGGTCTGGTCGCCCATCCAGGCGTCCTTGACGTAGAAGGTGACCCGGACCAGGTTCTGCTCGTCCAGCTCGACGTCGGCCACCTTGCCGACCTTGATGCCCGCGATGCGGACCTCGTTGCCCGGCTTGAGCCCGGCCGCCTCCTCGAACTGGGCGCTGTAGGTCGTCCCGGCGCCGATCAACGGCAGGTCGTCGGCGTTGGCCGCGGCCACCAGACCCATCGCGATCACCGAGATCGCCACCACGGCGATGGTGATCGGGTTGCGTTTCTGGAACGACTTCATGCCGTGCCACACCTCTCTCGCGGTGCGCGCGGTGTCTCGATCGGGATCTCCTGCCCGCCCGGCACCTTCACCGTGATGTCCAGGCCGCAGACGTAGAAGTTGAACCAGGAGCCGTAGCTGGCGGTGCGGCCGATCGTGGTGTACTTCTTCGGCCCGAACACGATGAAGTGCTCGATCTTGTCCTCGTGCTGGTTGAGCAGCCGCGTGGCCCTGCCGAGCTCGGCGATGTCGTCCTTGAGCGGCTTGCGGGTGTCGTCGAGGAAGCCCGCGGTGGTGCGGGCCAGCTCGTCCAGCGACTCCACCGCGTCACCGATCGGCACCGCGTCCTCGGCCAGGCCGGAGACCAGCTGCTGCAGCGTGTCGACCGTCTCCCGGAACTGCGGGCCCTTGGCGTTGAGGGTGTCCAGCACCGAGTTCAGGTTGTCGATCAGCTCGCCGATCACCCGGTCCTTGTCGGCCAGCGTGTTGGTCAGCTGCGCGGTGTGCGCCAGCAGGTTCTCCACCGTGCCGCCCTCGCCCTGCAGCACCTGCACGATCTCGTAGGACAGCTGGTTGACGTCCTTCGGCGACAGCGCGGTGAACAGCGGCTTGAACCCGTTGAACAGCTCGGTGAGATCGACAGCAGACCGGGTCTGCTCCAGCGGGATCCGTCCGGTGCCGTCGGTCGGCAGGTAGTCGTCGCGGCCGGACGGCGGGCCGGGGTCGAGCGCGATGTAGCGCTGGCCGACCAGGTTCCGGTACCGCACGGTGGCGATGGTCTGCTTGGGCAGGCGCCGGTCGGCGTCCACCTCGAACTCCACCTCGGCCTGGTTGCGGTCGGCCACCCGCACGTCGGTGACCTGGCCGACACGCACACCGGCGATCCGGACGTCGTCGTTCTCCAGCAGCAGCGTGGCGTCGGAGAACCGCGCCGTGTAGGTCACCGTGCCGCTCATGTTGATGTTGGCGATGCTGATGCCGAGCACCGCCGTGGTCACCACGGTGATCACCGCGAAGATGGTCAGCTTGATCAGCGGACCGGTCACATGGGTCGCCGACTTCACCGGATCTCCACCTCCGCTCCACGGTAGAGCGGACCCACCAGCAAGCTGCCCCAGCTGGGCATCTGGTTGGGCTTCATGCCGGTCTCGATGCTCACCAGGTGGCTGAGCAGGTTGTTCTCCGCCGGGGTGTTCACCTCGTCGGCCACGGCGGCGGCCGGGGCGGCGCCACCGCCGCTCGCGTCGTAGGTGCCCGCCATGCCCTTCGGCTTGGTGCCCGGCTTGCACTCCTTCAGCCACTGCTCCGGCACCTTGTTGCCGAACACGTTCACCACGTCGCACGGCAGGCCCTCGGCGTCCCACTCCGGCGCGCGGGGATCGGGTTCGCCCGCCGGGTCGGTGCCGTCGTCGAACCGCAGGAACTTGTACGGCATCGGCAGCGGGCTGGGGATGTCCTCGTGGTGCACGTCGACGCACCACGGCCCGCGGTACTTGCCCAGCTCGTCGGTGCCGATGCCGCCGAACTCCGGCTCGTCCTGGCCCGGCTTGTACTTCTCCTGCGCGGGCCCGATGACCACCTTGGCCCGCAGGCCGGGGGTGGAGGTGCCCTTGCCGAACGCCGCGTCCAGCAGCGGCAGCGCCTCCGCCATCTGACTGGTCACGCACGGCACTTCCGGCGCGTACTTGGCCAGCATGGCCAGCGTGCGCTTGTTGACCTTGTTGACCGTGACGATGTTGTTCCGGTTGGCCTCGAGGTAGTCCTGCAGGTCACGCGAGGCGGTGGTCAGCGTGCGGTACAGCGAGTCGAGGTTGCGCTGCTTGTCCACCAGCGTGGCGGACGTGGTGCGCATGTTGTCCAGCGTGTCGATCAGCTCGGGCGCGACGTCCTCCAGGTTGTCGGAGAACTTGGCCAGCTCCTGCAGGTTCTGCTGTAGCTCGGGCAGCTCCGGGTTCAGCTCGCCCATGTACTCGCCGAGCTCCACCAGCGTGTCGCCGAGCTGCTCGCCGCGGCCCTCCAGCGCGTTGGCGATGGCGGTCAGCGTGCTGTTCAGCTTCTGCGGCTGCACCGCGCGCAACACCGGGAGCAGCTTGTCGAACGACTGCGCCAGCTCCAGCGCCGCGCTCGATCGATCCTGCGTGATCACGTCGCCCTCGGACATCTTCGGACCGTCCAGCGACGGGAAGGACAGCTGCACGTAGCGCTCACCGAACAGCGTCTTCGGCATGATCCGCGCAGTGGCGTTCTTCGGCAGCTGCGCCGCGTACTCCGGGTCCAGCGCCAGATCCAGGACGGCGCCGTCCGGGGTCGGGGTGATCTTGGCGACGTGCCCGACGAACACCCCGCGCGCCTTGACGTCCGACTTCACCGCCAGCTGGTTGCCGACCTTGTCGGTCTCCAGCTTCACCGTCACCACGTCCCGGAACGCGTGCTGCTGGCTCGCCACGCTCAAGCCGACCAGTCCGAGCACGATCACGATGAAGCCGATGCCGAGCAGTCGGCGCTTCAGCACGGTTCCCAATCCCCTGCTCATCCGGCGATCCTCAGCGTCGTGTCGGTACCCCAGATGCCGAATCCGATGAAGAAGTTCATCAGCGCGACCACCACGATGGTGGTCTTCACCGCCTTGCCGACCGCGACCCCGACACCCGCGGGCCCGCCGGAGGCGGTGTAGCCGTAGTAGCAGTGCGCCAGGATGATGAACACCGCGAAGATCAGCACCTTGGCGAAGCTGATGAACACGTCTTCCTTCGGCAGGAACTGTTCGAAGTAGTGGTCGTAGGTGCCAATCGACTGGCCGTAGAACAACGTCACGGTCAGCCGGGAGCCGAGATACGAGGCCAACAGCCCGATGATGTACAGCGGGATGATGGCCAGAAAGCCCGCGATGATCCTGGTGGTCACCAAGAACGGCAGGCTGGGCACGGCCATGACCTCGACCGCGTCGATCTCCTCGGAGATCCGCATCGCGCCCAGCTGAGCGGTGAAGCCCGCGCCCACCGTCGCGGACAGCGCCAGGCCGGCCACCAGCGGCGCCACCTCACGGGTGTTGACGAAGGCCGAGACGAACCCGGAGACCGCCGCGGCGCCGATCTGGTCCAGGCCGGCGTAGCCCTGCAGGCCGACCACGATGCCGACGAACAGCGTCATGCCGAGCATGACGCCGACGGTGCCGCCGATGACCGCGAGCGCGCCGCTGCCGAAGAACGTCTCGGCCAGGATCCGCATCACCTCGCGCGTGTAGCGCACGAGCGTCTTCGGGATCCACGCCAGCGCACGGATGTAGAACGACAGCTGGTCGCCCAGGTCGTCCAGCTTGTTCAACGGCACCTGCACCGCCCTGCGTGCGGTGCGCCCAACGGTGTTCAGTGTTGACATCGCCGCATCACCCGGTCTTCGGTGGGACGACAGTGAGGTACACCGCGGTGAGGATGAAGTTGACGAAGAACAGCAGCAGGAACGTGATGACCACCGACTGGTTCACCGCGTCCCCGACACCCTTCGGGCCAGGAGGCGGGTTCAGCCCCCGGTAGCAGGCCACCACGCCGGCCAGGAAACCGAACAGCGCGGCCTTGATCTCGGAGATCCACAGGTCGGGCAGCTGGGCGAGGGCGGAGAAGCTGGCCAGGTAGGCGCCGGGGGTGCCGCCCTGCAGGATGATGTTGAAGAAGTAGCCACCCAGCACGCCGACTACGCTGACCACGCCGTTGAGCAGCAGCGCGACCAGCGTGCAGGCCAGCACTCGCGGCACCACCAGGCGGTGCACCGCCGAGACACCCAGCACTTCCATCGCGTCGATTTCCTCGCGGATGGTGCGGGCGCCGATGTCGGCGCAGATCGCCGCCCCGGCCGCGCCGGCGACGATCAGCGCGCACACGATGGGTGAGGCCTGCTGGATGATGGCCAGCACGCTCACCGCGCCGGTGAACGAGGCCGCGCCCAGCTGGTTGACCACCTGGCCCAGCTGCAGCGAGACCACCGCGCCGAACGGGATCGACACCAGCATCGCGGGCAGGATCGACACCCCGGCGATGAACCAACCCTGTTGGATGAACTCCCGGACCTGGAACGGCCGCTTGAACGTCAACCGGACCACGTCCGCGCCGAGCGCGAACAGCTTGCCGGTCGACTCCAGCGCGCCCCGTCCCGGGAACGAAACCGTCGAACGTTGCGTCACCGAAGGCCTCCCTGGCCCTGCGGCGGCCGCGGTTCGCGGCCCGGCGGGTACGGCGACCACCGATTCTCCGGGATGCGCGCCACCTGCTCGGGCGGCAGCTGCCCGCGCTGCACGCCCGGCTGGTCACCGCCGGGTCCCGGCGGCTGCGGGCGGGGCTGGGACGCCTGCTTCCCCGCCGCGGCCGGCGCGGCGTTGGCCGCGGCCACCGCGGGCGAGCGCACCCCGTAGAACTGCTTCTGCTCCTCGGTGAGCGACTCGATGATGGCTTCCTGCGCCTTCGGCGGCAGCTCGTGCAGCATGCGCATGACGCGATCGGTCCGGCGCTTGTCGCCCTTGCGCGGCGGCAGGCCGGGAGTGGGCTGCATCTGCTTGGGCACGCCGGTGATCTCCTCCACCCCGCCCGCGTGGTGGCCTGCTTCGAACATCGCCCTCTCCGCGGCCAGCGTGGCGGAGTCCTTCTCCTCCGACATGCCGATCGGGCCGTCCATGCGGCCGTTGAGGAACTGCTTGACCACCGGCTCGTCGGAGGTGAGCAGCACCTCGCGCGGCCCGAACATGACCAGCTCCTTGCGGAACAGCATGCCGATGTTGTCCGGCACCGTGCGGGCCAGGTTGATGTTGTGGGTGACGATCAGGAACGTCGCGTCGATCTGCGCGTTGACGTCGAGGAAGAGCTGGGAGATGTAGGTGGTGCGCACCGGGTCCAGGCCCGAGTCCGGCTCGTCCACCAAAATGATCTCCGGTTCCAGCACCAACGCCCTCGCCAGTCCGGCACGCTTGCGCATACCGCCGGAGATCTCGCCGGGCAGCTTCTTCTCCGCGCCTGCCAGGCCGGTCATCTCCAGCTTCTCCAGCACGTTGCGCCGGATCTCGGTCTCCGACATCTTGGTGTGCTCGCGCAGCGGGAACGCCACGTTGTCGTAGAGGGTCATCGAGCCGAACAGAGCGCCGTCCTGGAACAGCACGCCGAACAGCTTGCGCACCTCGTACAGCTCGGACTCCGAGCACGACACGATGTCGATGCCGTTGATGATGCACTTGCCGCGATCCGGCTTGAGCAGCCCGATCATCGACTTCAAGAACACCGACTTGCCGGTACCGGACGGGCCAAGCAGCGCCGACACCTCACCCGGCGGCAACGTCAGCGTCACGTCCCGCCAGATGGTTTGGTTCCCGAAGGACTTCGTCAGGCCTTCGACGATGACCTCGGCTCCCATCGACCCTCCTGAATCCGCACTGCTCAAGGCCACGCCCGCGGGCCGCAGTTTCTCGGTGCAACGAGCCGGAGCGGCACAGGTTACTCGCCAGTCATGTTCTTTTCACCCGCAAGTGCCGTTCCGGCAGGGACGGCCCAGGGGGGGGGCAACCTACCGTCCGCGTGGCCCAGCTCATAGCAACCGTTACCACATTGCAGGCCAACGGAAGTTGCCCCGGACGCAGCACAGGGCAGGCACCCGAACGGATGCCTGCCCTGTGCGCACTGCGTTCGTCGGTCGTTCGACGAGAAGTTACTTCAGGCTGACCGAAGCGCCGGCGCCCTCGAGCTTCTCCTTCGCCGCCTCGGCGGCCTCCTTGTCGACCTTCTCCAGGATCGGCTTCGGAGCGGACTCGACCAGCTCCTTGGCCTCCTTCAGGCCCAGGCCGGAGACGATCTCCCGGACGACCTTGATGACCTGGATCTTCTTGTCACCGGCCGACTCGAGGATGACGTCGAACTCGTCCTGCTCGGCGGCAGCGGCCTCGCCACCGGCGGCCGGGGCACCCGGCGCGGCGGCCACGGCGGCGACCGGAGCAGCCGCGGTGACCTCGAAGGTCTCCTCGAACTTCTTCACGAACTCACTCAGCTCGATCAGCGTCAGTTCCTTGAACGCCTCGAGCAGCTCGTCGGTGCTGAGCTTGGCCATGGTGGCCTTCCTTTCTTGTGCGGGCTTGGGCTGGTGTCAGCTCTCGGCAGGGGTGTCGGTGCTGTCGCCGGATTCGCCCTTGCGCTTGTCCTCCAGCGCGGCGGCGAGCCTGGCGACCTGGGTGGCAGGAGCCGCGAACAGGGCGGCGGCCTGCGACAACTTCGCCTTGAACGCGCCAGCGGCCTTGGCCAGCAACACCTCGCGGCTCTCCAGGTCGGCGAGACGGGAGATCTCGTCGACGGTGAGCGGGTTGCCGTCCATGTAGCCGCCCTTGATCTGCAGGGCGTCGTTGTCCTTCGCGAACTTCTTGAGCGCCTTCGCCGCGTCGACCGGCTCGCCCTTGATGAAGGCGATCGCGGTCGGACCGACGAACAGGTCGTCAAGACCTTGCACGCCCGCTTCCGCGGCAGCGCGCTTGACGAGCGTGTTCTTCGCGACCCGGTACTTCGCACCAGCGCCGAGGGCGCGACGCAGCTCGGTGAGCTGGGATACCGAGAGGCCGTCGTACTTGGTGATCACCGCGGCCGAGCTGGTGCGGAAGTCCTCCGCGAGCTCGGCGACGGCGGCCACCTTGCTCGGCTTCGCCATCCAGCGCCTCCTCTCTTGGCTGGCGACCGCAGGCATCGAAGCCCCCACATACGACAAACGCCCCGGCGCAGGACGGCGCGGGGCGTACACATGAGCACACGCACAAGCGTGGCCAAGCCTCGTCCTCCTGCGCGGGCCGCCCGCGGCTGCGGGACCTTCGATCCATCCCGGGGATGGATGACCAGCGGTCTTCGGTAGAACCTTGTCGAGGATACGGCACGGCTTCGCAGCCCCCGGCACCGGGTCGGGCTTTGCGGGCCGGTGTGGGCAAGCCGGGTCAACTTGCCGCGGACACCCGAGACCTCGGCGACCGCGGCAGGCATCATGGACGCCGTGGCGGATCAGCGACACGACGACCAGCAGCCGGACCCGCGCGACGGCCAGCAGGCTTCGCCCGGATCCCAGGCCGGGGCGAGCACGTCTGCGGACACCCCGGAGGGCACCGCAGCGGGTTCACCGGACGCGCCGGGCGCCTCGAGCGCGCCGGTGCCCGCGCCGGGCGGACCGCCGAGCGTGGCCTCCGGGCAGCACGGCCCCGGCGACGCCCAGGTCCCCGCCACCCAGCTGGACCCGGAGCAGCTGCGGCTGTTCCAGGAATTCCAGCAGTTCCAACAGTTCAAGCGGTTCCAGGAGTTCCAACAGGCCCAGCAGCAGGGTCTGATCCCGCCTGCCACCCAACAGGCCGGGACGGCGCTTCCTGCACCACCGGTGCAGCCGCCCAGCGCTGCCGTCCAGCAGGCCGGCCCCGCGCACACGGGTCAGCTCCAGCCGGCTGCCGCCCGCGAGGTCATGCCATCGGCCGCGGGGGAAGCGAACGGCCAGCCGACAGGCAAGGGCAAGGCCCCCCGGTGGCTGGTCTCCCTCGGCGGGAAGATCCTCGGCGCTTTGCTGATGCTCGCGGCGATCGTGGTCGGCGCGGCCATCGCGATCGACTACTTCTTCGGCGCGGACGACCCGGTGAGCCCGGAGGAGCACGCCAGCCTGGGCGGTAAGAAGGCCGAAGGGACGAAGCTGTACGCGAGCAATCCGTACGAGGCGGTGCGCCGCGTCTACGACGACATCGCCCAGGGCGCGACCGAGGACATCTGCTACCGGTTCGACGAAGCGGCGCGCGAGCAGTTCGCCTCCGCTTTCAACCACGAGACCTGCAGCGATGCCGCCGCCGAGCTGCACAGCAAGGTCACCGACGCGGACTCCTACGCCGAGTCGCTGCCGTCCCACGTGTCCAATCCGCAGCTCGGCGACGAGATCGAGATCGACTCGTGCCAGGTCGGTATCGCCCCGGGGGGCGTGGTCGGCGGGCCCGCGCTCGGTGTGTTCACCGTGTCGAAGATCCCGAACGCCGAAGGCGACCAGTGGATCATCACCGAGTACGTCCCCGGCCCGGAGAAGTGCCCGCGGAAGCCCTGATCCGCGGCCGACCCCGGCCACACCCGCTACCACCAACAGGACCGACGGTCATGGCAAGTCCTTCGGTAGCGACAGCCGTGTTTGGTACTGGCGCACTCTCTGTGCGAACTGCGGACAACCAGCCTTCTCCAGGTGCTCCGCCATCGACGCTTTGCCGCTCTTCTTCAGCCAATACAGGGTCTGCCGCAGCGTGGCCTCCCGGACGTGGATCGGAGAACATTCGTCAATCAAGAGGAAGAACTCGTCCGGCGCGTACACCTCGTACGGCAGTTCGACGTCCTCCGCTGCTGCCTCCTGCAGACCACGGTCGCAGCTCAAGACGTAGTCAGCACCGCGGGCGACAGCTGCGGCGTGTACGTGAGCATCGTGCTGATCGGATCCGGGAAACGATCCGTCCATGTCGAAGTCCTCGACCCGACCGCCCTCGAAGGTGCTCACGATCCGATCGCGTACCAAAGCACTCTGTGGAGACGCACATGTCCCCTGACAACGCCGAAGGGCGGCCCGGGATGGCCGGGCCGCCCTTCGGCAGAGCTTGTGAGCCTTGTCAGCTGCGGATGACCGTCAGGCCGCTGCCTCCGCCTCCGCCAGCAGGTCGCGGGTCTTCGCCGGGTCGACCGGGATGCCCGGGCCCATCGTCGTGGTGAACGTGACCTTCTTCAGGTAGCGCCCCTTGGCCGCGGACGGCTTGGCCCGCAGGATCTCGTCCAGCGCGGCGGCGTAGTTCTCCACCAGCTGCTCGGCCGTGAACGACACCTTGCCGATGATGAAGTGCAGGTTCGCCTGCTTGTCCACTCGGAAGGTGACCTTGCCGCCCTTGATGTCGGCGACCGCCTTGGCCACGTCCGGAGTCACGGTGCCGGTCTTCGGGTTCGGCATCAGGCCACGCGGACCGAGGATGCGTGCGATCCGCCCGACCTTGGCCATCTGGTCGGGGGTGGCGATGGCGGCGTCGAAGTCCAGCCAGCCGCCCTGGATGCGCTGAATCAGGTCGTCGCTGCCGACCACCTCGGCGCCGGCCTGCTCGGCCTCCATGGCCTTCTCACCGGTCGCGAAGACGGCCACCCGGACGGTCTTACCGGTGCCGTGCGGCAGGTTCACGGTGCCCCGGACCATCTGGTCCGCCTTGCGCGGGTCCACACCCAGGCGCATGGCGACCTCGACCGTCGCGTCCATCTTGGTGGTGGAGGTCTCCTTGGCCAGCCGGGCCGCCTCCAGCGGCGTGTACAGCCGGGTGCGGTCGATCTTCTCCAACGCCTGCAGGTACTTCTTGCTGCGCTTTGCCATGTGTCTGTCCTTCGCGGATCAGTCGTGGTGTCCGGGCCAGCGCCTGGCCCTCCCACGCTCGAAGCGGGTTGCTTACTCGACCGTGATGCCCATCGACCGGGCGGTGCCTGCGATGATCTTGGCCGCCTGCTCGATGTCGGTCGCGTTCAGGTCGGCCTTCTTGGTCTCGGCGATCTCCCTGACCTGGTCCCAGGTCACCGTGCCGACCTTGTTCTTGTGCGGCTCGCCCGAGCCCTTCTCCACGCCGGCGGCCTTCAGCAGCAGCTGCGCCGCGGGCGGGGTCTTGAGCTTGAAGTCGAACGAGCGGTCCTCGTAGACGGAGATCTCCACCGGCACCACGTTGCCGCGCTGCGACTCGGTCGCGGCGTTGTAGGCCTTGCAGAACTCCATGATGTTGACGCCGTGCTGACCCAGCGCAGGGCCGACCGGCGGAGCCGGGTTGGCCTGGCCCGCGGGGATCTGCAGCTTGATGATCGCCGCCAGCTTCTTCTTCTTGGGTGGCATGTCGTTTCCTTGTGTGTGTTGTCATCCCGCGCACCTGCCGTAGCGCGGGCTCCTGCAAGCTCTGCCGGCCTCGTGGACCGTCAGATCTTGGAGACCTGGTGGAAGCCCAGCTCGACCGGCGTCTCCCGACCGAAGATCGACACCAGCACCTTGAGCTTCTGGGCGACCGGGTTGACCTCGGAGATCGTCGCCGGGAGCGTGGCGAACGGGCCGTCCATGACGGTGACCGACTCGCCGACCTCGAAGTCCACCTCGACGACCTCGCCCGCGGCGACGTCCGCCCCCTCCTCGGCACCGGCCTTGGCCTTGCCCGCCGCCTTCTCCGGCTTCGGCAGCAAGAACTTGACCACCTCGTCCAGGCTCAGCGGGGACGGGTTGTTGGTGGCGCCGACGAAACCGGTCACGCCCGGCGTGTTGCGGACCGCGCTCCACGACTCGTCGTTGAGCTCCATCCGGACCAGGATGTAGCCGGGCAGCACCTTGCGCTGCACCAGCTTGCGCTGGCCGTTCTTGATCTCGGTGACCTCTTCGGTCGGCACCTCGACCTGGAAGATGTAGTCCTCGACGTCCAGCGTCTGCCGACGCATCTCTAGGTTGGCCTTGACCTTGTTCTCGTACCCGGCGTAGGAGTGCACCACGTACCACTGGCCGGGCAGCTTGCTCAGCTCCTCGCGCAGCTGCTCGGCCGGATCCGGCTCCTCGTCGACCTCGGCCGACTCGGCGGCCTCGGCCTGGTCGCCGGCGTCAGCCTGGCCTTCTGGGCGGGCGTCCTGGCCGGTCTCCTCGGCAGTCTCCGGCTGGCGCTCGTCGGCCACCGCCTCGTCCGTGGCGTCGACGGCAGCACCGTTGGCTGCGTTCTCCGAGGTCACGTTGCAGTCCTCACAATCTCTCTTCGCTCGCGCCGATCAGCCGAACAACGCGAAGACGGCCTTGGCGAACACCCAGTCCAGCGCCCACACCAGCGCCACCATGAAGGCGACGAAGGCGAGCACGACCGCGGTGTAGGTGACCATCTGCTTCCGGGTTGGCCAGATGACCTTGCGCAGCTCCGCGACGACCTCCCGCAGGAAGCGGGAGATCCGCCGGAAGATCGACTGCTTCTCGCCGTCGTCCTCCCGCTTGGTTGCCGGGGCCGGGGAGCCCTTGCGCTTGGCGGGCGCCGAGGCGGACGAACCACGACCGGCCTTGCCTGCACCGACGGCGGCGGGCTGCTTGACCGCATCGCCGGCAGCCCGCCTGCGGGCACGCCGACCCGCGGCGGTCTCCGGCCGGCGCGGACGCCGCGCGTCCTCGCCGTTGCCCTTCGCGCCGTCGTCGCTCACGCTCGAACTCCTTAGCTCGTGGCCGGTCTGTGCACTTGGCAGGGGTGACAGGACTTGAACCTGCAACCTGCGGTTTTGGAGACCGCTGCTCTGCCAATTGAGCTACACCCCTATGGCAGCGCCCGCTTGCGCCGAAGCGGACACACGAACTCGACACCGTGTCGGCCCCGCGGGCACACGGTCGTCGGCGTTCAAGTAAGGGAGTGTACGGCAACGCCGACTCGTGCCTGAGTTCGGTCCCGTGAAACGATGCATCCATGGCCGATTCACACTCAGCGCAAGCCCGTCGAATTTCCGAGCGTATCGCCTCGATCGAGCCCTCCGCCACCCTGGCGGTGGACGCCAAGGCCAAGGAGCTGAAGGCCCAGGGTGTCCCGGTGATCGGCTTCGGCGCTGGTCAGCCCGACTTCCCCACGCCGGAGCACGTGGTGGAGGCGGCGGCGAAGGCGGTGCGGGACCGCGCCAACCACGGCTACACCGCCGCCGGGGGCCTGCCCCAGCTGCGCGAAGCGATCGCCGAGAAGACGCTGCGCGACTCCGGTGTGCGGATCAGCCCGTCCCAGGTGCTGGTCACCAACGGCGGCAAGCAGGCCGTCTACTCGGCGTTCGCCACGTTGTGCGACCCGGGCGACGAGGTGCTGCTGCCCGCGCCGTACTGGACCAGCTACCCGGAAGCGATCAAGCTGGCCGGTGGTGTGCCGGTGCAGGTGACCGCCGACGAGTCGACCGGCTACCTGGTCTCCGTCGAGCAGCTGGAAGCGGCCAGGACGCCGCGCACCAAGGTGCTGCTGTTCAACTCCCCGTCGAACCCGACCGGCGCGGTCTACCCGCGCGAGCAGGTGGAGGCGATCGGCCGCTGGGCGCTGGAGCACGGCATCTGGGTGGTCACCGACGAGATCTACGAGCACCTGGTCTACGACGGCGTCCGGGCCACGCCGATCACCGCAGCGGTTCCGGAGCTGGCCGACACCACGCTGGTGCTCAACGGGGTGGCCAAGACCTACTCGATGACCGGCTGGCGGGTCGGCTGGATGCACGGTCCGCAGGACGTCATCAAGGCCGCCACGTCGTTCCAGTCGCACCTGTGCGGCAACGTGTCGAACGTGGCCCAGCAGGCCGCCCTGGCGGCGCTCTCCGGCCCGCAAGACGCCGTGGAGGAGATGCGCCAGGTGTTCGACCGGCGCAGGCGCAAGATCGTCTCGATGCTGTCGGAGATCCCCGGCGTCGAGTGCCCGACACCGCAGGGCGCCTTCTACGCCTACCCGTCGGTGAAATCGTTCCTCGGCAAGCCGCTGCGCGGCTCGACGGCGCAGAACACCGTGGAGCTGGCCGACCTGGTGCTGCAGCACGCCGAGGTGGCGATCGTCCCCGGTGAGGCGTTCGGCACCCCCGGCTACTTCCGGATGTCCTACGCGCTGTCCGACGACGACCTGGTCGAGGGTGTGTCCCGGCTCGGCAAGCTGCTCAGCGAAGTGGCGTGAAGCGCGATCGGCACAGGGTCCGCCGGACTCGGCAACCGACGACCGGCGGACCCTGCCGGATCGGCGCGCGAGCCGACATCCCGCACGAGGAAACTCGGTGATGTTCGCCACCCCTACCGCGTGGTCGTGGCCATCGCTGGTTCGGCCGTTCCCGATGGGGAGCCCCCGCGAAGCTCCGCAGATCACGTCCTGAATCGGCCGTGGTGGGTAGGTGAGAGGCGTGGCGGGTCGGTGATCAGTCGATCCGCACCACGGCGGTGGCCTTGCCCAGTACCGGGCGGCCTTCGAACTTCGCGGTGATCGCCACGGTGGCGCGCCCGTCGGAGATCTCCGTCACCTTGCCGGTGAGCTCGACCTCGGCGCCCTTGTCGTCGTCCGGCACCACGACCGGCCGGGTGAACCGCGCGAACAGGTCGACGACCCGCCCGGAGTCCCCGGTCCATTCGGTCACCAGCCTGCCAGCCAGCGCCATGGTCAGCATGCCGTGCGCGATCACGCCCGGCAGGCCGGACTCGGTGGCCTGCCGTTCGTTCCAGTGGATCGGGTTGAAGTCCAGGGAAGCGCCCGCGTAGCGGATCAGGTCCTTGCGGGTGATGCGGACGTTCAGCGGGGGCAGCTCGGTGCCGACCTCGACGGCGCTCAGATCGGCGCTCATGCGTCGGCTCCCCGGACGACCAGCTGGGCACGCGTGGTGCACACCAGCTCGCCGGACTCGTCGGTGATCTCGGCGCGCAGGTTCAAGAAGTCGTTGCCCATGCGGTCGAAAATGTCCTCGACGTAGGTGGTGATGCGCAGCTTGTCCCCGGCGTGCACCGGGCGCTGGTAGACGAAGCGCTGGTCGCCGTGCACCATCCGCGAGTAGTCCAGGCCCAGCTCGGGGTCGTTGATGATCGCGTTGATGGCGTCCAGGTTGATGATCGTCAAGAACGTCGGCGGGGCGATGACGTCGGGATAGCCAGCGGCTTGCGCGGCTGCCTTGTCCCGGCTCAGCGGGCTGGTGTCACCGATCGCGTCGGCGAACTCGGCGATCTTGGCGCGACTGACTTCGTACGTCTCCTTGGGCGGGTAGCACCGCCCGACGAATGACCGACTGAGTGCCACGTCAGGAGCTTATCCGCCGCGCAGGGAGACTCAGCGGGTCTCCTTGTGCACCTGGTGCTTCCCGCAGTTCGGGCAGAACTTCTTCAGCTCGAGGCGGTCAGGGTCGTTCCGCTTGTTCTTGCGGGTGATGTAGTTGCGGTGCTTGCACTCTTCGCACGCGAGCGTGATCTTCGGTCGCACATCGGTGGCAGCCACTGCGTGTCCTTTCTCGTGGCGCGCCGTGGCGCCTTCTCATCATCCCAACTTCGAGTAGCGGGGGCGGGACTTGAACCCGCGACACCACGATTATGAGCCGTGTGCTCTAACCACCTGAGCTACCCCGCCAGGTCAGCGTGGAGCCCCTTTACGGAATCGAACCGTAGACCTTCTCCTTACCATGGAGACGCTCTGCCGACTGAGCTAAAGGGGCATGCTCTCTGCGAGAGCACTTAGAACTTTACAACCCCGCCCGCGGGCGATGAAAGCGGGGGTCAGTTGAGCAGCTTGAGCACCGTCTCGGACTGAACGTCCAGGTGACGGGCGGTGCGCGCGTGCAGCCACGCCTCCAGCCGCTCCTCGCACAGCGGCCGGGAGATCAGGTAGCCCTGAGCAACGTCACATCCCATGGCCTCCAGCTGGTCGCGCGCCACGTCCTCCTCGACGCCCTCGGCCACCACGGTCAGCCCGAGCGAGTGGCCGAGCTCGACGATGGACCGCACCACCGCCAAGTCGTTCAGGTCGGTGCCCATGCCGAGCACGAAGCTCTTGTCGATCTTCACCTCGTCCACCGGCAGCTGGCGCAGGTAGGCCAGCGACGAGTACCCGGTGCCGAAGTCGTCCACGGCCAGCACCACGCCGAGCGCGTGCAGCTCGCGCAGGATCGGCAGGGCGCGCTGCCGGTCGGCCATCACGCCCGACTCGGTCAGCTCGAGCGTGAGCAGCTCGGGCGGCACCTGGAAGCGCTGCAGCGCGGCGGCCACCAGCCCGGGGAACTCCTCGTCGGACAGGCTGCGCACGCTCATGTTCACCGCCACCGAGATGCGCAGCCCCGCGTCGAGCCACTTGCGGGCCCTGGCCAGCGCCTCGTCCAGCACGAACGACGTGAGCGCGCCGATCAGTCCGGCCGCCTCGATCGGCGGGATGAACTCGTCCGGGTGCAGGTCGCCGAACTCGGGGTGCTTCCACCGCACCAGCGCCTCCACCCCGAGCACGGTGCGCTTCGGCAGCGAGATCTTCGGCTGGTAGTGAACCGTGACCTGGTTGCTCTCCAGCGCCTGGCGGAACTGGCTGACCAGCTGGAACCGGCGCATGAAGATCTGCCCCATGCTCGGCACGTAGCCGCGCACCTCGTCGGTGTTGCCGCTGGTTGTGATGGCGCGCAGCGCCACGTCGGCGCGCTGCAGCAGGCCGTCGACGTCCATCCGGCCGACCGCGTCGTCCACGTCGCTGCTGGCGTATCCGACGATGGCGTGTGCCTCGACGGTCAGCCGGTCGATCGGATACGGCATGGACAGCTCGCTGCGCACCTGCTCGGCGATCTCCCGCGCGGTCGACTCCGGGCAGGTGAGCAGGGCGGCGAACGATGCGCCTTCCAGCCTGGCCACCGGCACCTCCGGGCCGAGGACGTCGACCAGCCGGCGGCCCGCGATGCTGACCATCCGGTCCGCCCACGCGTAGCCGAGCGCGTCGCAGACCGTCGAGAAGTTGTCCAGGTCCACCCGCAGCAGCACGACGTTGCGCCCGGAAGCCAACGGACCGCGCGCGGCGTGCGAGATCCCCGGGCGGTTGAGCAGGCCGGTCAGCGGGTCGTGGTAGGCGTCGTGCTTGATCGTGGCGGTCAGCCTGCGGTTGTCCAGCGCGGTGGCCAGATGCGCCGACATCGCCCCGAGCAGCTGCAGGTCGGCCGCCGCGAACCCGCGCCAGCGCGAGCGGCGATCGTGCGCTTCCACCACGCCGAGCAGCTGGGTGGCACTGCGCAACGGGCAGATCAGCACTTCCTCCGCGCCGCGCGCGGCAAGCGCACGCCGGACATCGGGGCGGCTGTCGACCAGCCGGACGTGCCGCGGCCTGCTGTGCGGAAGCCGGATCAGCGGGTCGTCCGCGGAGACGTCCTCACCGTCCAGCGGGTCGCCCGCCACCACCGTGGTCAGCGTGTTCGCGCCGTCCAGTCGCAGCCGCAGCACCACCCGCCGGGCCGCCAGCTGATCCTTGATCCTGGCGGCCAGCGCTTCCCAGTCCGCAGGGCCGAACTCACCGGGCAGGCCGGTGTCGGTCAGCTGCCCCGACCTGGCCACCATCAGGCTGACGTCGGCCAGCGCGTCGATGTCCCGCTGCTCCCGGAGCAGATCGCCGTAAGCCCAGTACAGCCCGGCCAGGCCGATGCCCATGGCGGCGACCAGCAGCCAGCCCGCGGGCACCTCGGTAGCCACCAGGTAGCCGACCAGGCCCGCCGAGGCGTTGATCATGCCGACGACCAGGACCCGGGTCATGAACCGCAGCCCGGTGGACAGCTTCATCCGGTTGCGCAGCACCCAGACCGAGACCATGGCCAGCACGGTGCTGGCGGCCGGCGCGGCCACCGCACCGGCGAACGCGGCGGGCCAGGTGATCGACTGCGCACCCATCGCCGCGGCCACCGTCGTCGCCACCGCGTAGGCGGTGGTGATCTCGATGACCAGCACGCCGGAGTTGTAGAGCTTGCGGCGGTTGACCCCGCGCGCCACCAGCGTGCCGACTCCGGCGATCACATGCGTGACCAGGATGAGCTCGTACTCGGCCACCATCAGCCCGACGACCAGCGGGATCTCGGTGAACGACACCGTCCAGGAGATGCCGCTGCGCACGTCGATGTTGATGGCCAGTGTCTCCGCGGCGACGAACGCCACCAGGAAGAGCGCCGCCGTCGGCAGCGTCGCCGCGGTGAACGTGAACGGCTCGACCAGCGCCATCGCGACGGCGCCGGCGGCGGCGAACGCCAGGATCAGCCACGAAAACCACCGGAATCCTGCTTCGCCGGTGCCGTCACCCCCACTCGCCCCGGATTCCCCGCCGGACGGCGGTTCCTCCAGGGCCGACGGATGCGCCCCCGGCCGCTCCGACGCAGTGTCGCCGCGGTCGCTCAAGTGATCTCCTGCTCCCCTAGCCGGACCCTGAAGCCCGATTACTGTATCGCGCCTTGGCGGATTCCACCTCGTGCGAGAAATTAACGAGGTGGCCACCGAAAGGTATTGCCATCGACAGGCGGTCGTTGACCGGACCGGTCAAGGTCCGCATCGAGGGTTTCGACCCGACTGGAGGGCGGTGTTCACGACGATGTTCAGGAAGTGGGTTCGACGCATGGCGGTGCTTGCCGGGGCTGCCGGGCTGGTAGTCACCTGCGGCTTCGTCGTGCCGGCTGCGCAAGCGGAGTCCGACTTCGCCACGCCGAACAGCCTGCACGTGCGCAAGGATCTGGTGATCGGCCACCGTGGCTCGTCCGGCTACCGGCCGGAGCACACGCTGGCGTCCTACCGGCTGGCCGCCAGGATGGGCGCCGACTACATCGAGCCGGACCTGGTGGTGACCAAGGACGGTGTGCTGGTCGCCAGGCACGAGAACGAGATCAGCGAAACCACCGACGTCGCCGAACACCCGGAGTTCGCCGACCGCAAGACCACCAAGACCATCGACGGCCAGGAGATCACCGGCTGGTTCACCGAGGACTTCACGCTCGCCGAGCTGAAGACGTTGCGGGCCAAGGAGCGGGTGCCCGACATCCGCCAGCGCAACACCATCTACGACGAGCGCTACACCATCCCGACGTTCGCCGAGGTGCTCAAGGAGGCGAAGCGGCTGTCGAAGGAGCTCGGGCGGCCGATCGGCGTCTACCCGGAGACCAAGCACCCGACCTACTTCCGCAAGATCGGCCTGCCGATCGAGCCGCGGCTGGTCGCCGAGCTGAAGAAGGCCGGGCTGAACCACCCGAACGCCAAGGTGATCGTGCAGTCGTTCGAGGTGAGCAACCTCAAGGAGCTCGACCGCCAGCTGCGGGTGCCGCTGGTGCAGCTGATCTCCTCCACCGGCGCGCCGTACGACTTCGTCGACTCCGGCGATCCGCGCACCTACGCCGACCTGATCACGCCGAAGGGCCTGCGGGAGATCGCCAGCTACGCCGACGGCATCGGCCCGGACAAGCAGCTGGTCATCCCGTGGAACCCGGACGGCACCCTCGGCGAGCCGACCCGGCTGGTCCGGGACGCCCACCGGGTGGGGCTGAAAGTCCACCCGTACACCTTCCGTGCGGAGAACTCGTTCCTGCCCGCGGACTTCCGCTCCTCGGACAACCCGGCGCACTACGGCCGGATCCACGAGGAACTGGAGGTCTACTTCGACGCCGGCGTGGACGGGGTGTTCACCGACAACCCGGACATCGGTGTCGAGGTCCGCGACGACGAGGAGAACTGACGGAGAACTGACACTTCGTCCTTCCCACTCCGGTGACGGCCCGCCGGGAGCGCTTGGCCCCGGCGGGCCGTCTGCTTGCCTGCCGGGGCGCTCGAGCCGAGACCGTCGGTGGCCGGTGCTCCAATCACGGCCATGACCGACACCACGCCCATCGGCGAGCGGGGCGGCCAGGACCCGGTTGCCCAGCCGCTGCCCATGCCGCCCGGCTACGGCGAGCAGCAGACGACTTTGGCCTGGCCGACCGTGCGGGCCAAGCTGGTCGAGGCCAAGCAGTACTGGATCGCGGTCGACAACGGTGACCGCAACCCGCACGTGGTGCCGCTGGACGGCATGTGGATCGACGACCGCTGGTACCACGGCGGAAGCCCGCAGACGCTGCATCGCCGCCTGGTGGCGAAGAATCCGGCAGTGACGATGCACCTGCCCCACCCGTGGGAGGTCGTCATCGTCCAGGGCACGGTGTCCACGGCGGGCATCGACGACGAGCAGGCCGCGCGGTTGGCGACGACCTTCGCCGAGAAATACCCGGAGTACGGCCCGCCGAACGCCGAGCTGTGGCGTGACGGGCACGTGCTGATCCCGCGCAAGGTGCTGGCGTGGTCGGACTATCCACGCGACGCGACGCGCTTCGTGTTCGGTTGACGGGCTCGAGCATGTGCCGCTGAGGCTGTCGGCACCGCACCCCCGCCGTTGCCAGGACGGTTTCGGCAAACTTCTCGATGGTGATCACGCACCGCCGACACGCCTGATGATCAGGATTGCTGATAGCAGACGAAACAGCGCCACGGAAGGCATTTGTCGATATTGTCACAGCACAGTCTGCGTCGCTGCAGGTGATTGCGTTTTTGTGAACAGGCGACGGCTGAATCGCGCGAGTTTGTCTGTTACGGTGCACGGACATGTCGGGAAAGCACGCATTGCCTGCTGATGGCGGCAAACCGCGGGGGGTGTGCACGACAATGCCAAGAGCGATCGATTGATTCATCACTTGGATGCCGTCGGCTCGGTACACGTATCAGCGCTGGACGCTCCGGGCGCGGATCCGAGCAGAGCCGGCCTGCACTGGCCCATGGGCATAAGCCGCAAGGGATGACGGCGGGAACACGGCCCGACGGCACCAAGACAGACGGGTGACAATTCGACCGGCCCGGTTCACCGCCTGCCGCGTCATCACCATCGGAGCCGGTGATCGGATCAACGGTATCCCGTTGGCATTCCAGCCGACGACGACCTGAATTTCTCCGAGAATACCGAATCCGGTTTCGGCGCACTTGTCGTCGATGAGTACATCGTTCACTGCGCGTGGTTTGTCACGGTTGATGAGCGGGTAGGTGAACAGCCACACCCGTCTGTCCCGGCTGAGCGGCTTGCGCAATCGGAGCGGCGAATACGTTCCACCGCCCCGCCGCGCGGCCGACCACAAGCTCCGGTCGCCGGTGCCACGCATCTCGCGACCGGTACCGAGCGGACCACGGCCGAGGAGATCGAGCCGTACCGCCGGTCGGACACCAGAAGAAGGAAGGGAACCAGGTTCAGCGCAATAGTCGAGCACCAGAAGATGAAGCACTCGTAGGAGGCGAAACACCGTGACTCTCGCAAAGAGCCGGATTCCGGACACCTATCCGACCCGACTCGCCAGCGGGCGGGCGCAGCTGCTCGAGCGGACAGACCCCACCGTCTGGGGCGACGAAGCGGACGGCCCGTTCGACGCGGCCGGGCTGGCGGCGCACGACAAGAACGGCTACACCATCATCGAGGGCCTGCTGACCCCCGCCGAGGTGCAGACCTACTGGCAGGAGCTGAAGCGGCTGACCAGCGACGAGCAGCTCAAATCGGACGAGCGGGTGGTGACCGAGAAGCGCTCCGGCGAGATCAGGTCCATCTTCGAGGTGCACAAGATCAGCGAGGCCATCGCCGAGCTGGCCACCGACCCGCGCATCTTGGACCGGGCACGGCAGATCCTCGGCTCCGAGGTGTACATCCACCAGAGCCGGGTCAACTACATGCCCGGATTCCGCGGTACCGGCTTCTACTGGCACTCGGACTTCGAAACCTGGCACGCCGAGGACGGCATGCCGCGGCCGCGGGCGGTCAGCTGCTCGATCGCGCTGACCGACAACTACCCGTTCAACGGCGGGCTGATGGTCATGCCGGGATCCCAGCGGACGTTCGTGCAGTGCATCGGCGAGACGCCGGAGAACCACTACAAGAACTCGTTGCGCGAGCAGGAGATCGGCGTGCCGAGCGAGGAGAACATCACCAAGCTGGCCGCCGAGCACGGCATCGACCAGTTCACCGGGCCCGCCGGGTCGGCGCTGTTCTTCGACTCGAACATCATGCACGGGTCGGGCAACAACATCACGCCGTTCCCGCGCTCGAACATCTTCCTGGTGTTCAACAGCGTCGAGAACACGTTGGTGGAACCGTTCGCGGCGCCCGCACCGCGTCCGGAATTCATCGCCGCTCGGGACTTCACGCCGCTGACGCGCTGACGGTACCCGCCGGGGCTTCATAGCCGTCATCACCGGCGGCTCGCCGACGCCCACAGGCCGTGCAGGAGCTTTCCTGCACGGCCTGTTTCGTCCGTTCGCAGCCTCCCGCAGCTTGCGTCCGTATGCCGGCCTCCGCTGTTTCCGTCCGCGCCCTGCCTTCTGTGCTGGGTACGTTCGTTCGCCACCCTCACCTGCGCTCTACCAGCGCATTCGACGCGATTGGACCAGTCACGACGCATCTCACCGCGCTCCCGCCCGTCCGGATCGAGTTTGTCCAGGTCAGGGCCGCACCAAACGGAAGATCTCCGGTCACGGCCTCGCCCGCACCACATGAATTCACCCATTGGCTTGTGAGCTGAGCCATAATCAACTTCGCGGGGGCACTGCGGGTCGACTCCTCCAGCAGCGCGTAACCGATCGACTCCGTCGACCGAAGTCGCGTTGCAAGGGGATGCTCCGTGTCCTCACGTGCCCGCAAGGATCGGACGCTTGGAGGAGCTGTGAACCTAGGAACGGTATTCGTCAGTGAGCTGGTCGGCACAGCCATGCTGATCTTGCTGGGCGCGGGCGTGGTCGCCAACGTGCTGCTCAGGAAGAGCAAGGGCTACGACGGCGGCTGGCTGCTGATCAACATCGGGTGGGGTTTGGCCGTGTTCGCCGGCGTCTACGTCGCCTACCGGAGCGGCGGCCACATCAACCCGGCCGTCACGCTCGGCATCCTGGCCAGCGGAGAAGCGGAATACGCGCCCGGCGTGGCCATCACGTTCGGATCCACGTTGGTCTACATCGCCGCACAGTTCATCGGAGCGTTCATCGGAGCCTGCCTGGCATGGGCGGCCTACAAGCCGCATTTCGACAACGACCCGGACGAGTCCAAGAAGCTCGGCGTCTTCTCCACCGGTCCGGAGATCCGCAACTACGGGTGGAACTTCACCACCGAGGTGATCGCCACGTTCGTGCTGGTCTTCGTCATCCTCAGCTTCGGCAAGACGCCGACCGGCCTCGGCCCGCTCGCTGCGGCGCTGCTGGTGGTCGCGATCGGTGCCTCGCTGGGTGGCCCGACCGGGTACGCCATCAACCCGGCTCGTGACCTCGGCCCCCGAGTGGCGCACGCAGTGCTGCCGTTGCATTACAAGGGCTCCCGTGCGGCCGCCCGCGTGGCCGCCGGTGCAGGCGGCGAGCTGCCGGAGGACCCTGGTCCCGGCTCGGACGCCCCCGGCAAGAAGGGCTCCAGCGACTGGGGTTACTCGTGGGTGCCGGTGTTCGGCCCGATCGTGGGTGGTGTGCTGGCTGGGTTGCTGTCCCAGGCTCTGCTGTAACCGACCGCCGGATCACCTCCGGCACATCCCGACCGACAAGCTCGCAAAAGAAGGGACATCATGGCTTCTTACGTCGCAGCGATCGACCACGGCACGACCTCCACTCGCTGCATGATCTTCGACCACTCCGGCGGTGTCATCGCCAGCGAGCAGCGGGAGCACGAGCAGATCTTCCCGCAGGCAGGCTGGGTCGAGCACAACCCGGAAGAGGTGTGGGAGAACACGCGAGCGGTCGCCGCGGGCGCGCTGGCCAAGGCGGACCTGACGGCGGGCGACATCGCTGCGGTCGGCATCACCAACCAGCGCGAGACGACCGTGGTGTGGGATCGCAAGACCGGCAAGCCGGTGTACAACGCGATCGTCTGGCAGGACACCCGCACCGACCGCATCATCGCCAAGCTCGGTGACCTGGGCGGCGGCCAGGAGCGCTACCGGGAGAAGACCGGGCTGCCGCTGGCCACCTATTTCTCCGGTCCGAAGGTGATGTGGATCCTGGAGAACGTCGACGGCGCGCGTGAGCGCGCCGAGGCGGGTGACCTGCTGTTCGGCACGATGGACAGCTGGTTGCTGTGGAACATGACCGGCGGCCCGGACGGCGGGTTGCACATCACCGACCCGACCAACGCGTCCCGGACGCTGCTGATGGACCTGGACACGCTGAACTGGGACCCGGACATCGCGTCGGACATGGGCATCCCGATGTCGATGCTGCCGGAGATCAGGTCGTCGTCCGAGGTCTACGGCACGGTCCGGGAGCGGGGCGCGCTCGGCGGAGTGCGCATCGCAGGCATCCTGGGCGACCAGCAGGCGGCCACGTTCGGCCAGGCCTGCCTGTCGCCGGGCGAGGCGAAGAACACCTACGGCACCGGCAACTTCGTGCTGCTCAACACCGGCACCGAGAAGGTGCTGTCGCAGAACGGCCTGCTCACCACGGTTTGCTACAAGATCGGCGACAACGCACCGGTGTTCGCGCTGGAAGGCGCGATCGCGGTGACCGGGTCGCTGGTGCAGTGGCTGCGCGACAACCTGAAGATGATCAGCTCGGCGGCCGAGATCGAGGAGCACGCCCGCACGGTCGAGGACAACGGTGGCGCCTACTTCGTGCCGGCGTTCT
Source organism: Thermocrispum agreste DSM 44070 (assembly GCF_000427905.1). Lineage (GTDB taxonomy): Bacteria > Actinomycetota > Actinomycetes > Mycobacteriales > Pseudonocardiaceae > Thermocrispum > Thermocrispum agreste. The sequence goes on from NZ_ATYX01000010.1 coordinate 140,912, forward strand.
CCGGCCTGTTCGCGCCGTACTGGCGGTCCGACGCCCGTGGCGCCATCGTCGGCCTGACCCGCTACGTCAACAAGGGTCACCTGGCCAGGGCGGTGTTGGAGGCGACGGCGTTCCAGTCGCGCGAGGTGATCGACGCGATGAACGCCGACTCCGGTGTGCCGCTGAAGTCGCTGAAAGTCGACGGCGGCATGGTGGTCAACGACCTGCTGATGCAGTTCCAGGCCGACATCCTCGGTGTACCGGTGATCCGCCCGGTGGTGAACGAGACCACCGCGCTCGGCTCGGCGTACGCGGCGGGCCTGGCCGTCGGATTCTGGGAGTCCGAGGAGGACATCCGGAACAACTGGGCCGAGGACAAGCGCTGGGAGCCGAACATGGACGAGGCCCGGCGCGAGCGCGAGTACAAGAACTGGAAGAAGGCGGTCACCAAGACCTTCGGCTGGGTCGAGGACGAGGACTGACCGCTCGTCGAGGAAGTGCCGCTCGTCCCCGCGCGGACGAGGGCAGGTGAGATCAGCGAGCGCGGCACCGCATGGCTGGGTCCTCGTCTCCCCGCGCGGACGAGGGCAGGTGAGTGCGCGAGCCGGCCCGGCCCGTCCGGCCGCTCGGCCTGTGGCTGGGCCGGCTCGTGCGCACTCGCGGGCAAGCTGGGTGCACCGCCGACATCCACACCCGCCACCACCAGCGCGGCAGACTCCTCGGCGCGCTCGGCACCTGGACGTGCGATGGACAGGTCATGACAGCGAACCGGGCTCCCCCAGTGGGACGGCACGCAACCAGATCAGCCGGTCAGGGGCCGGTCGCAGCACCTGCCGGCGATGACGACACCGACGACCGGCAGCCGGAGCCGCGGTACGTCCGAGGCCCGGCCTGCCAGTGGTGGCGCACCGCCGACCAGTGGCCGACACCGATAGGACCGACACGAAAACAGGTGCGGCGGCGGAAGTCGGCGAGCGCGACGCGGGTCGATGGGGTCGGCAGTTGGGTGAGATCGCGACGCCGGTCGACGAGCCGGGCGCGAACCGACGGATCCAGGTGCGGAGCGGGGAGCCGACCCGAAGCGGCGAAACCCCATACGAACCGGGGAACCGACGCCGACGGCCACAACCTACACGGACCGAAGCGCCGACCCGAACCGGCGGAACCTGGACGGACCGGTGTGCCGTCACGAGCGAACGGATCACTGTGCGGATCGATGAGCCGGGCGCGAGCTGACGGATCCCGCTACGAAGCGGTGTGCCACCGCGAGTTGTGCCCGGTATCCGGTACAGACCGGCGCGTTGGCACGAGCGGGCAGGTCGGCGTCCGCATCGACGAGTCCGCCACGAGCTGACGGAACCCAGGACGAATCAGCGAGCTCCCCCCGTGAGCCAAGCGGGATCACCGAGCTCCCGCCGTGAGCCGAGCGGGATCACCGAGCCATCGGCGGATCCGCCGTGGCTGCCGAGTTTCGCTGCTCGGCCGGCCGGGAACCGGCCGCCCACCGGGCCCGCAACCCGGTTCGGTTCGCGTTGCTCTTGCGGGCAACTCACGCGTGTCGCATGGGCCAGCCGGAAAGGGATGTGGATCACCTGCACAGACGTGGAGCCCACCCGCACGCCCGGTCCGATGTACCGTGGCGCGAGACCCGAAGCTGTAAACGGCGGCGCAACCCCGCGCGGAACGGACAGCACCCGTTTTGCGTACAACTTTCCTCGGTTACGGCGGGAATTCGACTGATTCCTCCTCGTAGTGGCTGACGCCGGGGCTGCCCGCTGCTAGCCTCCGCCGCGCGGCATGGTCGCCGATGCCGCGCAAGGGGGGAGAGGTTTTAGGTGAGTACGCCGACGTTCACCGCTGTCTTGCGGGTGGCCGAGTTCCGGGCCATGTGGCTGGCCGAGGTGTTGTCGGTCGCGGGAGACCAGATCGCCCGCGTCGCGCTGTCCGTGCTGGTGTTCGACCGGACGGACTCGGCGGCGCTGACCGCGCTGACCTACGCGCTGACGTTCCTGCCCGCCCTGGTCGGCGGAGTCATGCTGTCCGGCCTCGGTGACCGTCACCCGCGACGCACCGTGATGATCGCCAGCGACATCGGCCGCGCCGTTCTGGTCGGCCTGATGATCGTCCCGGGCATGCCGCTGTGGGCGCTGTGCGCGTTGGTGGCCGCGGTGACGTTGCTGAACGGCCCGTTCAAGGCGGCACAGCAAGCGCTCCTGCCGGACGTGCTCACCAACGGCAAGTTCCGGGTCGGCATGGCGCTGCGGAACATCAGCTCGCAGGCGGCCCAGCTGGCCGGGTTCGCCGGCGGAGGCTTGATGGTCGCGCACTGGGGGCCGTTCGTGGCGCTTGCCGTCAATGCGGGCACGTTCGTGGCATCGGCCGCGCTGCTGCTCCTGTTGCGCCGTCGTCCTGCGGTGACGCCCAGCTCGAAGGAGGGGCAGCAGTCCTACCTGTCCTCCATCGCCGCCGGAGCCGCGCTGGTGTTCCGCGTTCCTGCCTTGCGCACGCTGCTCGCGCTGAACTGGCTCGCCGGGTTCTACGTCGTGGCCGAAGGCCTTGCCGCACCGTACGCCGACGAGATCGGCGCAGGACCAGCCGCGGTGGGTCTGCTGATGGCGGCCGACCCGCTCGGCTCGGTCATCGGCGCCGCGATCTTCGGCCGCTGGGTCTCCGAGGAGACCAATGTGCGCGCGCTCGGCCTGCTCGGCATCGCGGCGGGCATCCCGCTGATCCTGCTGGCGCTGAAGCCCGCACTGATCGTGGCCCTGGCACTGCTGGCGCTGTCCGGCGCATTGGCCACGGGATATCACTTCCAGACCGTCGTGCAGTTCACCGAGCGCCTGCCGGACGAACGACGCGCGCAGGGCACCGGCCTGGCGTCCTCCGGGGTGATCACCGTCCAGGGCCTCGGCGCGCTGGCCGCCGGTGGGCTGGCCGACCTCATCGGAGCGGCGAACGCCATCGGCGTGGCCGCGGTGGCTGGTGTGCTCGTCGCGATCCCGATCGCGATCTCGTGGGCCCGGGTACGCCACACGCCGCCGGTTCGGAGCGCAGCAGCATGACGGCACCGGTCGGGGGCGCGCCCGCGGGAATCCGTCTCCGCACCAATTTTTCAGTCGTCTCGATTCGCCACCACGAAAGCCGTCCCGCAAGCACGCGAGCGACGTCCCGACCGTACGAAAGCCTCAGTTGTCCCGGTTGGCCATCTCGGACTCCCCTCTGTTCGGCTGCCGACCCTGCACCCCAGCGACCACGTCAGTTGTCCCGGTTGGCCACTGCCTACACCTCCGATTCCGTGACGAAGCCCGCACGTAGTCACCGACCGCTCAGTTGTCGCGGTTGGCCATGTCCAGCACCTCCCTGTCGTCGCCCGGACCTGTCGGCTCACCTGCTCAGTTGTCCCGATTCGCCATGTCCACACCTCCTCACCGCAGAACCCAACCGGCTGCCGCTGTCAGTTGTCCCGATTCGCCACCGCACACCTCCGCTCGACTCGCTCCCGCTCTCCATCACCCGCTCAGTTGTCCCGATTGGCCATGTCCAGCACCTCCCTGTCGTCGCCCGGACCTGTCGGCTCACCTGCTCAGTTGTCCCGATTCGCCATGTCC
>NZ_ATYX01000011.1 GCF_000427905.1 Thermocrispum agreste DSM 44070
GGCCAGCCCGGCTACGACCAAGGCGGCTACGGCCAGCCCGGCTACGACCAAGGCGGGTACGACCAGGGCGGCTACTCCCAGCCCGGGTACGACCAGGGCGGGTACGGCCAGCCCGGCTACGACCAAGGCGGGTACGACCAGGGCGGATACCAGCCGCCGGCCACCCAGACCAGCCGTCAGTTGACCGCCACCCTGCACCTGGAGGACGGTTCCAACCGCACCTACAACCTCAAGCAGGGCGGCAACGTCATCGGGCGCGGCCAGGACGCCGACTTCCGCCTGCCCGACACCGGTGTGTCCCGTCGTCACCTGGAAATCACCTGGGACGGCCAGAGCGCCACGCTCGCCGATATCGGGTCGACCAACGGCACGACCGTGAACGGCACCCCGGTGCAGACGTGGCAGCTGGCGGACGGCGACGTCATCCGGGTCGGTCACTCGTCGTTGACCTTCCGCACGACGCCCAGCTGAGCCTGCCCCTGGCGGGAGGCACCGGTCGGCGGCGCTCCGCAGCGGCTGGTCCACCGTGTCGTGGTCGCCCCCTCGGTGACCGCGGCCCTTCCTCCGACATGCCTCGTGGCATGCCGGCACGGACCTGTTTTCTGCTGGTGGTGCACACCCGCCGACCAGGCATGGGCATACTCGTGAATACACCCCTACCGGCTCGGAAGTGGAAGCGGACCAACTGCGATGCCAGAGCTCGTCGTGCAGCTGACCAGAGCGGGCTTCCTCGCCTTGCTCTGGTTGTTCGTCTTCGCGGCGTTGCGGGTGGTCCGGTCCGACCTCTACGCCGCGTCCGGACTGCGGGTCGAGTTGCCGGGACGGCGGGACAAGCAGGCCAAGCGGCCGATCGGCGGCCGCAAGACCGCCCGCCAGCTGGTCGTCACGCACGGCGCACTGGCAGGCACCCGCATCGCGCTGGACGGCCGTCCCATCCTCATCGGCAGGGCGGACGACTCCACACTGGTGCTCGACGACGACTACGCATCCACCCGACACGCCCGGTTGTCGCTGCGCGGAACCGACTGGTACGTGGAAGATTTGGGTTCGACCAACGGCACCTACCTCGACCGGGCTAAGGTCACAGCACCACTCCGAGTGCCACTTGGGGTACCCATCCGGATCGGCAAGACGGTGATCGAGCTTCGCCCATGACCCTTGTGCTTCGTTACGCGGCCCGCAGTGACCGGGGCCTGGTGCGGTCCAACAACCAGGACTCGGTGTACGCCGGACCACGCCTGCTCGCCGTCGCGGACGGCATGGGCGGGCACGCGGCAGGCGAGGTGGCCAGCAAGGTGGTCATCGCCGCCCTGGCGCCGTTGGACGACGACGAACCGGGCGACGACCTGCTCGGCCAGCTGCGGGAGTCCGTCGCAGGCGGCAACAGCGCCATCGCCGAGCTGGTGGCCGCCGACTCCGAGCTGGAGGGCATGGGCACCACGCTCACCGCGATCCTGTTCTCCGGCAACCGGCTGGGCCTGCTGCACATCGGCGACTCACGGGCCTACCTGTGGCGGGACGGCAAGCTGACCCAGATGACGCACGACGACTCGTTCGTGCAGAAGCTGCAGGACGAAGGCCGCATCACCGAAGAGGAAGCCGAGTCCCACCCGCAGAAGTCGCTGCTGCTCAAGGCGCTCACCGGACACGAGGTGGAGCCGAGCCTGACGATCCGGGAGGCGCGCGCGGGCGATCGCTACCTGCTCTGCTCGGACGGCCTGTCCGGGATGGTCTCGAAGGAGACGCTGGAAGAGGCGATCCAGATCCCGGACCCGCAGGAGTGCGCCGATCGCATGATCGAGCTCGCGCTCAAGGGCGGCGGCACGGACAACGTGACGGTCATCGTCGCCGACGTGGTCGACGTCGACTACGGCGACGACGCGCCCATCGTGGGCGGCGCCGCCGGTGACGGCACGGACGAGGCTCCCCGCCTCGACTCGCCTGCGGCGCGGGCACACGCGCTCACCTCGCCCCCGCCACCTCCGCCGCAGCCGCTGCAGCTGGAGGAACCCCCGGACCCACGCGCCAAGCGCCGCAAGCGCTGGAAGCTCCTGTTCGGCCTGGCCACCGCGATCGTCGTGCTGGCGGCGGCCGCGATCACCACGCGGTACTTCGTCATCCAGCAGTACTACGTGGGGATCCACGACGGCGAGGTGTCGATTTTTCGCGGCATCCAGGGCGACATCCTCGGCGTCGAGCTGAGCAGCCTGGAGCAGCGCTCGTGCGGCCCGGCGGACGGCCCGGCCTGCGAGCCGCTGATGGCCGCCGACCTCGAGGAGAACGTGCAGGACCTGCTGCGCAGCGGAGTGAAACGGCAAAGCCTGGACGAGGCCCGCACCTACATCCACACGCTGCGCACCAAGTTCGTCAAGGACTGCGTACCCCCCGAGGACGGCACCGGCGATCCGAGCGGCAGTGGCATCAAGCCCCCCGACAGCGCCACCAATGCCCCCGGTGGCAGCGGCCAGAAGGGCAGCGACGGCGGCCGCAACCACGCCAACGGCCAAACGCAAGCGCCTGCGGCACCCACGCAACGTTGTCCCGATGACGGCGGCGGTGGCTGATGAGCCGGCCGGTCGGGTTGGCGGGTGGAAGGAGCGACGGGTCAGCCACCAGCCCAGGTATCGGCCCGCTCGGTAAGCCCGCAACACGCCGCGGCACCGAGGCCTGGCTGCTCGGGTTCGCCGCGGTCATCATGACGTCCGCCCTGGTGCTGGTGGAAGCCAACCAGGAGCAGGAGCTCACCTGGGCCATCGTCTGGTACGGCCTGGCCTACTTCGGCGTCTTCCTCATCGCGCACGTCGCGGTGCGACGCTGGGCGCCGTACGCCGATCCGCTGATCCTGCCGTCCGTGGCGGTGCTCAACGGGCTCGGCCTGGTGATGATCTACCGCATCGACCTGGCGCTGGCGGCGAAAGCCGAACAGATCGGCACCACACACACCGGCGACGCCCCGAAGCAGGTGATCTGGACGGCGATCGCGCTCGCCCTGTTCCTCGCCGTGCTCATCCTGATCAAGGACCACCGCACCCTGACCAGGTACGGCTACACGTGCGGCCTGGTCGGCCTCGTCGCGCTGGCGCTTCCCGCGCTGCTGCCGCGGTCGCTGTCCGAGATCAACGGCGCCAAGGTGTGGATCAAGCTCGGCTTCTTCAGCATCCAGCCCGGCGAGTTCGCCAAGATCCTGCTGATGATCTTCTTCGCGGCGTTCCTGGTCTCCAAGCGGGACCTGTTCATGTCCGCCGGGAAGCGGGTGCTCGGCATGGAGCTGCCCAGGGCGCGGGACATGGGGCCGATCGTCATCGCCGCCGGGGTGTGCCTGGGCATCTTCGTGCTGCAGAAGGACCTCGGGCCCGCGCTGCTGTTCTTCGGCGTGGTGCTGGTGCTGCTGTACGTGGCCACCGAGCGGTTCATCTGGGTACTGCTCGGCCTGACCCTGTTCAGCGTCGGGTGCGTGATCGCGTATTCGCTCTTCACCCACGTGCAGCAGCGGGTGGCGAACTGGATCGACCCGCTGGCCACCTACGACCAGCCGGGCGGCGGCTACCAGATCGCCCAGGGCCTGTTCGGGCTGGGCACCGGTGGGGTGTTCGGCACCGGGCTGGGTTCCGGCAGGCCGGAGACGGTGCCCGCGGCCAACACCGACTTCATCACCGCCGCGATCGGCGAGGAGCTCGGCTTCGTCGGGCTGGCCGCGGTGCTGATGATCTACCTGCTGCTGGCCATGCGCGGGCTGCGCGGCGCGCTCGCGGTGCGCGACACGTTCGGCAAGCTGCTCGGCGGCGGGCTGGCGTTCGCCATCGCGCTGCAGGTGTTCATCATCGTCGGCGGCGTCACCAAGCTCATCCCGATGACCGGTATCACCACGCCGTTCTTGTCCTACGGCGGGTCGTCCCTGCTGGCGAACTACATACTGGTGGCGTTGCTGCTCCGCATCTCCGACGCGGCGCGCAGGCCACGCAAGCCGCAGAAGCCGCGCCCGCAGCAGCCGGCGATCGCCGAGCAGCACACCGTCATGGTGCAGGCACCGGACGGGCCGGGTGGTAAGTCATGAACACGCCGCTGCGTCGCGTCGGGTTGGCCATGCTGGCGATGGTCGCGCTGCTGCTGGCCAACGCGACCTACATCCAGGTGGTCGATGCCGACGACTACCGCGACGACCCGCGCAACCAGCGCGTGCTGCTGGAGGAGTACTCGCGGCAGCGTGGGCAGATCATCGCGCGGGACGGCAAGATCCTGGCGCACAGCAGGGCCACCGGCGGCCGGTACGAGTACCAGCGCCGCTACCCGAACGGCCCGATGTTCGCGCCGGTGACCGGGTACTACTCGCTGCGCTACGGTTCCGGCGGCATGGAGCACGCGGAGAACGAGATCCTGGCGGGCAACGACGCCCGGCTGCTGGTGCGGCGGCTGTCGGACATGTTCACCGGCCGTGACCCACGGGGCGGCCACGTCCGACTGACCATCGACCCGCGGGCGCAGGAGGCCGCCTACCGGGCCATGGTGGAGCGCGGCCACCGCGGCGCGGTGGTGGCGCTGCGGCCGGACACCGGCGAGATCCTGGCCATGGTCTCGGTGCCGAGCTACGACCCGAACCAGCTCGCCTCGCACGACGGCCGCAAGCAGGAACGCGCGTGGATCAGGTGGAACTGCGATCCGGACAGCGACTCCGGCTGCCGGGAGCACGGCAACCCGATGCGCAACCGGGCGATCCAGGAGTTCTACCCGCCCGGGTCGACGTTCAAGCTGGTGGTCGCCGCCGCGGCCCTGGAGAACGGCGCGACCAAGGACACCAAGGTGGAGTCGGCGGCCAGCGTGGTGCTGCCCGGCACCAGGACGTCGCTGTCGAACTTCGCGGGCACGCCGTGCCCGGGCTCGACGCTGGAAGCGGCGCTTGCCCACTCGTGCAACACCGCCTTCTCCAAACTGGCCGCCGAACTGGGCGCGGACAAGCTGCGGGAGACCGCGGAGAACTTCGGCATCGGCATCGACGACCTGGAGATCCCGATGAGCGTGGTGCCGTCGCACCTCGGGGAGCTGGCCTCGGATGCCGAGCTGTACCAGGCGGCCATCGGGCAGCGTGACGTTCGCCTGACGCCCTTGCAGGACGCGTTGCTGTCGGCGACCATCGCCAACCGTGGCATGGCGATGCGGCCGCAGTTGGTGCGGGAACTGCTGGCGCCGGCCCTGTCCAGCCTGGACGAGTTCGAACCGGAGGAGCTGACCGGCGAGCCCGCGCTGAGCGCGGAGAATGCCGAGGTACTGCGCGACATGATGATCAAGTCCGAGCAGAACACGCGGGGCGCTGGCGCCTACTCCCACCTGAAGATCGCGTCCAAGACCGGGACCGCCGAGCACGGCGCGCGGCCGAAGGAGACGCCGCCGCACGCCTGGTACACCGCGTTCGCCCCGTACGACGACCCGAAAGTGGCCGTCGCGGTGATCGTGGAAAGCGGCGGCAAGCACGGTGACCTGGCCGCCACCGGTGGCGCGCTGGCCTCGGAGATCGGCCGCATCACCATGGCCGCGGTATTGGAGGGTGACCAGTGACGCTCTCCGCCGGCCAGCTGCTCGCCGACCGCTACCGCCTGGACACCCGCATCGCGGTGGGCGGCATGGGCGAGGTGTGGCAGGCCTCGGACACCCGGCTGGATCGCACCGTGGCGGTCAAGATCCTCAAGGCCGAGCTGTCCGGGGACGCGGAGTTCCTGCACCGGTTCCGTACCGAGGCCCGCACCACGGCGTCGCTGAACCATCCGGGGATCGCCGCGGTGCACGACTACGGCGAGGCGTCATCCGGCGTGCCCGGCACCGAGCCGGGCAACGACCTGGCGTACCTGGTGATGGAGATGGTCAGCGGCGAGCCGCTGGCAGGCATCCTGGCCAGGGAGGGCCGGATCGCGCCGGAGCGGCTGCTGCCCATCCTGGAGCAGGCGGCGCGCGCGTTGAACGCCGCGCACGAACGCGGCTTGGTGCACCGGGACGTCAAGCCGGGCAACATCCTGGTGGTCCGCGAGGCGGACGGTTCCGAGACGGTCAAGATCACCGACTTCGGCATCGCGAAGGCGGCCGACGCGGCGCCGGTGACCCGTAACGGCATGGTGATGGGCACGGCGCACTACATCGCGCCCGAGCAGGCCATGGGCCACGAGGCGACGCCGGCCAGCGACGTCTACTCGCTGGCCGTGTGCGGGTACGAGTGCCTGGCCGGGCGCCGTCCGTTCGTGTCGGACAGCGCGGTGACCGTGGCCATGATGCACATCCGGGACACCCCTCCGGCGTTGCCGCCCGACGTGCCGCCCTCGGTCCGCGCGCTGATCGAATCGACGTTGGTGAAGGACCCCGCACAGCGGTATGCCAACGGAGGCGAGTTCGCGAACGCGGTGGCGATGGTGCGGGCCGGGCACATGCCCCCTGCTCCGGTCGGCGTCACCCGCACCCCGCCGAGCGGCCTGCCGGTCGCGGGTGGCCCGCTGGGACCACCGTCCCATCCTGCAATGATGCCGGTGTCCGCCCCCGGACCGCCCACACCGACCCCCGGCGCCCCGGCGTATCAGCCGCAAGGTGTCAAACGCGCGGTGTGGCCTTGGGTGGTCTTGGCCGTCGTCGGCGTCACACTGGTCGTCGTGGCGGCGGTGCTGCTCCCGCAGCTGCTGTCGGAGGACTCCGACGGCGATCCCCGCCCTGGCGACGGCGCCACGCCGTCCAGCCAGCAGGTGCCGCACGACCAGGGACCGGGGATGGCGCCCGAGCCGAACCCGCAGCAGCCCCCGGCCCGGCAGGCCCCGGCCACGTCGCCCGCGCCGGACGCCGGCAAGCCCGATCAGGACGAGAATGAGCAGCCCCAGGAGCAACCGAGCCAGCCCCCTGCCGAGCAGGAGAACCCGGCGGCGCCGTACGACGCGCCGGATGCCGGCTTCGGAGCCAACCTGGGCGGTGACCACGTGCGTCAACCCGTTGAGGGGTGGTAGGCGCCTGATGAAGAGGACGACACTGCAATGAGTGCCCCTAACCTGCTCTCCAACCGCTACGAGCTGGGCGAGACGCTCGGCTACGGCGGCATGTCCGAGGTGCACCGCGGGCACGACGTGCGGCTGGGCCGCGAGGTGGCGATCAAGATCCTGCGCGCCGACTTGGCCCGTGACGCCGTCTTCCAGGAGCGTTTCCGGCGCGAGGCGCAGAACTCGGCAGCGCTGAACCACCCGGCGATCGTCGCGGTGTACGACACCGGCGAGACGCAGACCGAGTACGGGCCGCTGCCCTACATCGTGATGGAGTACGTCGAGGGCCGGACCCTGCGCGACATCATCAAGACCGAGGGCCCGATGGACCAGCGGCGGGCCATGGAGATCATGGCCGACGTCTGCGCGGCGCTGGACTTCTCGCACCGGCACGGCATCATCCACCGCGACGTCAAGCCGGCCAACGTGATGATCTCCCGGACCGGGGCGGTCAAGGTGATGGACTTCGGCATCGCCAGGGCCATTCACGACGGCCAGGCGGCGATGACCCAGACCGCGGCGGTGATCGGAACCGCCCAGTACCTGTCGCCGGAGCAAGCGCGCGGCGAGTCCGTGGACGCTCGGTCGGACGTCTACGCGGCGGGCTGCGTGCTGTTCGAGCTGGTCACCGGCCAGCCACCGTTCACGGGTGACTCCCCGGTCTCGGTGGCCTATCAGCACGTGCGGGAGGATCCGGTCCCGCCGTCGACGCTGAACCCGGCGGTCAGCCCCGAGCTGGACGCGGTGGTGCTCAAGGCACTGACCAAGGGCCCGGCCAACCGTTACCAGTCGGCCGCCGAAATGCGCTCGGACCTGATCCGGGTGCTGTCCAACCAGCGCCCGGCCGCGCCGATGGTGATGTCGGACGAAGAGCGCACCCAGGTGCTCAGCGCCGCCCGGCCGACGGACGAGTACGACGAGGAAGACGAGGAAGACCGCAAGCGCGGTCGCCGCAAGCTGGTGGTGGCGCTGGCCGCGCTCGGCGTCATCGGCGTGTTCCTCGCGCTGTGGCTGGGTGGCTTGTTCGATTCCGGCGAGGAACGCATCGCGGTGCCGAACATCATCGGTCAGCAGAAGCCGTCGGCCGAGATGACGCTGCGCGAGGCCGGGTTCACCAACATCAAGTGGCAGCCGGTGAAGTGCATCGCCACCGAGTGGGGCGCCAAGCCGGCCTGCGACAAGGAGCAGGACAAGCTCAAGGTCCTGTCCACCGATCCCCGGCACGGGGTGCAGATCGCCAAGAACGACCCGATCTCGGTGCGCTACGGCGTGCTTCCGGACGAAGTCACCATGCCGACGGTGACCGATCGCACCAAGGACGAGGCGATCAAGCGGCTGCAGGAGAAGAATCTGCTGGTCAACCCGGAGATGGAGGAAGTGCCCAACGACGATCCGGACAAGGCGGGCCGGATCGCCGAGCAGGACCCGCCCGCGGGCACGAAGGTCCTCGAGGGCTCCGAGGTGACGCTGAAGATCTACGCCCAGCCGGAGATGGTCACCGTCACCGACTACACCGGCAAGATGTTCGAGGAGGCCAAGGCCGGGTTGGAGGCCCTCGGCCTGAAGGTCGAGCGCCGGGACGTCGACTCGGACGAGCCGGAAGGCACCGTGGTCGGCCAGTCGCCGAGCAGCGGCGAGGTGGTCAAGGGCTCGGTGATCACGCTCGAGGTGTCCAACGGCGCGAACGCCGAGATCGAGATGCCGTACCTGGTCGACCTGACGGTGAACGAGGCCAAGGCGAAACTCGCCGAAGCCGGGCACAAGGGCAGTGTCGAGGTGGTCGAGGAAGCCACCGACGACCCGAACAAGGACGGCCGAGTCGCCTCCACCGAGCCCGGCGAACGTTCGAAACTCAAGGCGTCGGACAAGGTCGTGCTGCACGTCTACCGGTATCAGGATCCGGGCAACGGCGGCGGAGACGACGACGGTGGCGGTGGTGACGGCTCCGACTGTGGCGGACCGTTGCAGCCAGCCTGCCCGCCAGGGCAGTAGCCAGGGCGCCGAGCAGCGAGCGGCGTCGACGAGCGGCAGCGATCGCGCCGTAGGCCGTGGTCGCTGCCGCTCGTTCGTTGCCACGGGCTCGGCGGCACCGAGGCAAGCACGACTTCGGCATGAGAAGTCGATTTGTCGACAAACATCGCTCGGACACGGCCGCCCTGTCCGGGTGGGACTGATCCTGACGGGCTGGGCCGACGACGGGCGGCGGGATCGGCCGCCTGGTGATTCGCGGCCCGAACTCAGTGCAACGCGGCTTCCTGCAGGGCCCGGGTGGCGTTGACCAGCTCGTTCACCTTCTCGTCCGGCACCGGGTGACCGGCGATGGCCAGCCAGTTCGCCAGCATGCGGTGCCCGTACTCGGTCAGCACCGACTCCGGGTGGAACTGCACGCCCTCCACCGGCAGCTCACGGTGCCGCATCGCCATGATCACCCCGGACTCGGTGCGCGCGGTCACCTCGAATTCCTCCGGCACCGTGTCCGGCAGCACCGCCAGCGAGTGGTACCTGGTCGCGGTGAACGGGCTGGGTAGGCCGGCGAACACGCCCTTGCCTTCGTGGTGCACCTCGGACGTCTTGCCGTGCAGCAGTTCCGGGGCGCGGTCGACGGTGCCGCCCCAGGCAACGGCCATCGCCTGGTGGCCGAGGCACACGCCGAGCACCGGTTGCGCCGCCTGAGCGCAGCGACGGATGACCTCGATGCTGCTGCCCGCGCGCTCCGGCGTGCCAGGCCCCGGGGAGATCAGGACGCCGTCGTATCGATCGAGCGCGGCCAGATCGACCGCGTCGTTGCGCTGCACCGTGCAGTCGGCACCGAGTTGCGCCAGGTACTGCACCAGGTTGTAGACGAAGCTGTCGTAGTTGTCGACGACCAGGACGCGCATGCATCAAGGCTATCCGGCGCCGCCCAGCGATCCTTGTGCGCGACCGGGAATCCGGCAGGCGGCACCCGGCTCGCGCCGCATACCGACGGTAGGCGAATGCGTCTACAGTGGGGCGCATGGCCGATCGACGGTTCGACATCGTGCTGTTCGGAGCGACCGGGTTCACCGGGCAGCTGACCGCGGAGTACCTGGCTCGCAACGCCCCTGGGCAGGCGCGCTGGGCGCTGGCCGGACGGAACCGCGCCAAGCTCGAGGCGGTCCGTGACCGCCTGGCCTCGATCAACCCGGCCTGCGCACGGCTCGAACTGCTCACCGCCGACGTCACCGCACCGCACACCCTGACCGGGATCGCCGAATCCGCTCGGGTCGTGATCACCACCGTCGGCCCCTACCTGACCTACGGCGAGCCGCTGGTGGCGGCGTGCGCCGCCGCAGGCACCGACTACGTCGACCTGACCGGTGAGCCGGAGTTCGTCGACACGATGTACCTGCGCTACCACGAGCAGGCCAAGAAGTCCGGCGCACGCCTGGTGCACGCGTGCGGGTTCGACTCGATCCCGTACGACCTCGGGGTGTACTTCACCGTCCGGCAGCTGCCCGACGACCAGCCGATCCACGTCGACGGCTTCATCCGTGCGGGAGGCGCGCCGTCCGGCGGGACGGTGGCGTCCGCGCTGGGCGCGATGGGCAGGCTCCGGCAGGCCCAGGCGGTGGCCAGGGCTCGCCGCCGTGCCGAGGAGAAGCCGCGTGACCGGACCGTGCGTGTGGTGGCGGGCAAGCCGCACCGCAACAGCGTGGCGCAGGCGTGGGTGTTGCCGATGCCCACCATCGATCCGCAGATCGTCGCCAGGTCGGCCGCGGTGCTCGAACAGTACGGGCCGCGCTTCACCTACAGCCACTACGCGGCCTTCCGTCGTCTGCCGGTCGCGGTCGGCACCGCCGCAGGCACGGCGCTGGTGGCCGCGGTGGCGCAGATTCCGCAGGCCAGGAAGCTGCTGGGCAAGCTGCGCGAGCCCGGCGACGGCCCCGATCCGGACACTCGCGCCAGGGGCTGGTTCACCGCACGGTTCCACGGGGTGGCGAACGGCCGCAGCGTGATCACCGAGGTGTCGGGCGACCGCGATCCCGGCTACGAGGAGACCGCCAAAATGCTCAGCGAGTCCGCGCTGTGCCTGGCCTTCGACGACCTCCCGCCGACGGCCGGCCAGGTCACCACCGCCGTCGCCATGGGCGATGCACTCATCGAGCGGCTGCGCAAGGCCGGGATCAGCTTCACGGTGCTGGAGAAGCCGCCTGCGCATCCGCCCAGCCGGCCGCGCCGCTGACCGCCGTCGCGGTTGCGACGCTGCCCACCAGGACGTCGTTGAACGGCAGCATCGGCTCCAGCCAAGGGAAGACGATCAGCATCAGCACGGCCACGGCGGCAGCGGCGAGCACGACCGCCAGGATCAGCCGCACGGCGAACGGTCCGGGCAGGTGCCGCCAGATCCACGCGTACATTCAGCCCCTCCGATCGGCTCGAGCGGGTGACGGCGGACCGGATGGCGGCGTCCACCGCCGCCCGGTCGCGGCGGTGGACGCCGCCTGGTCCAGGCGCCCATTCAGCGTCCTCCGATCTGCCGCAGCACCCTCGGATAGCCGGCCGGGCCGTGCTGGTCGTCCCGGTCGGCCACATCCTTCGAGAACTGATTGGTCAGCACGGCGTGGATGACCAACCGCTGACTGTTGTCGTACTCCGGATGGCTCGTGGTCAGCGTCAGCAACGCCTTCCGCTGCGCGATCGGCAGCGTGGAGTCCGCCCGATACGGAACCGCCGCCACGGCGTCCGAGCGGTCCGGCGCCACCACCTTCCGGCCGAGGACTTGCCGGTACTCGCGGTCGTCGGCCAGCGACGGTACCTGAGCGCAGTGCGGATCCGTCCGCCTGCGCTGCTCCCAGCTCGCGTGCTCGCCCGCCATCGGCAGTACCCGGTAGACCAGGAAGTCCCGGCTGGTCTCCAGCACGATCGCATCGCACGAACGCAGCTCGTCCACCCACCGGAACGGCGCGCCCCGGCCTACCCGGTGCCCGGCGATCGCCACGTTGCCCGGCTCGCCAGGCAGGGCCGAATGCGGGTAGTGCCCGGGCCCGACGGCCAGCTCGTCCCTGCCCACGCCCTCCACCACAGCGAACCGGTAGTCCGTGCCGAAAGCGGGAACGTAGAGCCGGGCGAACGGCTTGCCGCGGATCAACGCGGGGCGCTGCCGCTGTGCCGCGGCGGCCGCGAATGCCCGGTCCAGCTCCGCTTCGGCGCTGCGCTGCCGCTCGGCCGTCTGGAAGCCGGTGACGTAGAGGGCGTAGACCACGAACAGCAGCACCACTACGCCCGCGGTGATCAGCAGCTCGCCGACGGTACGCAGGACGCGATACCACACCCCGAGCGACGGTCGGCCCACCTGGCACCCCCGGGATCCCGGTACATCAGCGGCGGTCGTTACGTTAACGTGGGAGCAGACGGCTCGTGACGGCTCCGGCCTGCACAGATGCCGAACTGCAACCGCGACAGCGCAGTGGTGAGAGGGTCCGAACCATGCCGAAATCGAAGGTCCGCAAGAAGACCGCGTACACGCCGCCGTCCAACCGGACCACACCGGTCAAGGTCAAGGCGCAGGGGCCGTCGCATCCGCTGTACAAGGCCGTCATGTTCGGGCTCATGCTGCTCGGACTGGCCTGGCTGGTGGTCAACTACCTGGCAGGCGACAAGATCGGCTTCATGGCCGAGCTGGGCAACTGGAACTTCGCCATCGGCTTCGCGCTGCTCATCGCCGGCCTGCTGATGACCATGCGGTGGCGGTGACCCCGCGAACACGCGGAATTACACCCCTGTAACCGATCCCCATTGGGGACAACTCCTGTGGATAACCTCTCGGACAGCGGCCGCCCTGTGGACAACCTGGGGATGACCTGGGGCCCTCGCCGCTCGGTGATCGTGGCACTCGGCCTGGTGGGGATCGGGTGCGCGATCGGCGCGACGCTCTACGGACGCGACGGCGACCGGCTGGGCGCGCTGCTGCTGTGGCTGGGCGCCCTGGTGTTCGTCGCCGTCACCGCGTACGGCTCGCTGCTCAACCCTCGCCTGTTCGCCAACGAGGTCGGGGTGGAAGTGCGCACCATGAAAGGCGTGCGGTCGGCCGAATGGCGGCACGTCGAGGCCAGGGTGACCACGACAAGGCGCCTGGGCCGGGACACCCGCACGCTCGAGCTCGAGCTGGCCGACGCCGACGACGTGATGGCCGACCCCGAGTTGGTGGTGCTCGGACAGTTCGAGCTCGGTGCCGAACCGGACGACGTCCTGGCAGACCTCAACCGGCTGCGCTCGTCGTGACGACCGGGCCTCAGAGCAACGGCGCGAGCTGCGCAGCCAGCTGCGCGTCCCGCACCAGGAACAAGACGACCAGCGCCACCGTCACCGCCACGACGGTGCCGACCTGAACCGGAGTGCGGACCTTCGCCGGGGCGTAGACCAACGCAATGGTCACCAGCACGCCGACCGCGAACCCGCCCAGATGGCCGAGCCAGGAGATGCCCTGCACCCGGAAGCTGATCACCAGGTTGATCCCGATGATCACCACGATGAAGGTCAGATCCAGCCGCAACCGGATCGCCGCGACCAGGATCGCGCCGAGCAGCCCGTAGATGGCCCCGGAAGCGCCCGCGGTCCACTGCCGGATGTCCTCGAACAGGTACACCGCGACGCTCCCGCCCAGCAGCGACACCACGTACAGCGCGACGAACCTGGCCTTGCCGAGCAGCTGCTCGAGGTCCCTGCCCAGAAACCACAGCGCCACCATGTTCATCAGCAGGTGGAACGGGCCGATGTGCAGGAACGCCGAGGTGATCATCCGCCACCACTCCCCGGCGGCGATCAGCGGCGGCCACAGCGCACCCTCGAGGAACAGACCGGACGACTGGTTGTTCATCACGTCGCCGGCCTCGGCCGCGGTGGCGACGTAGACCAGCCCGTTGAGGGCGATCAGCAGCGGCGTGATCACCACGCGGTCGGTCACCCGCGCGCCGGCCACCGTGCGCGGGCCGAAGCCCCGGCTGCGGGTCAGCGCCGCGCGGGCCTTCTCCTCCCGGCGGGCCGCCGCCACGCAGTCGATGCACTGATAACCGACGGCCGCCTCGCGCAGGCAGTCCGGGCAGGCGGATCGCTCACACCGCACGCAGCGCAGCCCGGTGGGCCGGTCCGGGTGCCACCAGCAGGTCGCAGGCGCGGCCTGGGGACTTCCGGGTTGCGGTTCGGTCACCACTCACCCCACATGGCGGGCCGTCAACCCACCGTCACTCGCTCGATCACCACGTCTTCGATGGGCCGGTCGGCGGGCGGCCGGGTGGGCACCGCGCCGATCTTGTCCACCACTTCGCGCGACTCCGCGTCGGACACCTCACCGAAGATCGTGTGGAGGTCGTTCAGGTGCGGCTGGGGGCCGAGCGTGATGAAGAACTGCGAGCCGTTGGTGTTCGGGCCCGCGTTGGCCATACCGATCAGGTACGGCCGGTCGTAGCTGTTCTTCTCGTGGATCTCGTCCGGGAACTGGTACCCGGGGCCACCCCGTCCGGTGCCGGTCGGGTCCCCGCCCTGGATCATGAAACCGTCGATGACCCGGTGGAAGATGCAGCCGTCGTAGAACGGCCCGGACACCGATCCCTTGGCGTTCGGCCGGGTGTACTCCTTGGTGCCCTGCGCCAGGCCGACGAAGTTCGCCACCGTCTGCGGGGCCAGTTCCGGCCACAGGGTCAGCCGGATGTCCCCGAAGTTGGTGTGCAAGGTCGCACGGGTTGGGGTACTTCTACTGTCAGTCACCCGATACATCGTGCCATCACGAGCGAAGAACAGCGGCAAGGGGCAGGATGGGTGACAGACCTGTTGACAAGATCCCTTGCACCGTCGAGCTATCCGAATACGAGGTGAAGGCCATGACGACGGCCGCAGAGAAACTGGCCGACACGCTCAGCAGCGGCGCCGAGGAGGTGGCCAAACAGTCCCGCCGCGCCCGCAAGAAGGCGGAGAAGACGGCCAAACGGGCGCGCAAGGACATCGCCCGCGGCGCCAAGGCGAGCCGCAAAGCGGCCAAGCAGGAGGTGGCTCGTCGTCGGGAGGAGTTCCGCAACACGGTCATGCAGACCAGGGAGCAGCTGAGCAAGCTGGAGGCCGACCGGAAGGCCCGCAAGGCGGCCAAGAAGGAGGCACGGGACACCATCCGTCAGGCCGCCGAGGAGTTCCGGTCGGCCGCGCAGGCGTCGAAGAAGGCCAAGAGCGCGGCGAAGGCCGCGGGCAAGCAGACCAAGGCCGCGGAGCGCGCGGCGGCGCCGGTGCAGAAAAAGAAGAAGCGGCGCTTGCCGAAGCTGATCGGCCTCGGGCTGATCGTCGGCGCCGTGGCGTACGCGATGCGGTCCAAGCAGGAGCAGCAGTCGGCGGCCACACCGCCACCTCCGCCCGCGCCGAAGCCGACCACGGCGAACCCGTCGGGTGAGCCGAGTTCCGGTGCCTCCGGCAAGTCCGGCACGAGCGGCACGGCGTCCAGCGGGACGGCGGACACCGGCAAGGCCGCATCCGCCGCCGAGGACGCCCCGCCGACCGCGGAGTCGCAAGCGGATGCCGGCGGCTCCGGCAAGAACGCCGACTCGTCGGGCGGCACGCAGTCGGCGAAGTCCAAGTCCAGCTCGGGCAAGCACTCCGCGAAGGACGACACGTCCGGCACCGCCTGACCGGCGCTGGGCAGGGCTGGTCGCCGGAGGAGTGGAGCCGCCGGACGAACCGGCGCAGGGCGATCACCCGGAGCGAGGCCAGGTACAGGAAAACGGCCCGTCGAGCGCGTGCTCGGCGGGCCGTTTCCGTGCTGAGGCTCGGGTCAGCTGGTGTACTTCTCGATCACCGTACCCAGCGCGGGAAGGGCCTCCTCCACGTTCTTCTTCCCCTGCGGGCGCAGCTTGTTGTACACCTTCTTGATCGTCTCGCGCTGCGACTTCTCCGCGCGCGCGTCGGTCACCGACAGCATCGCGTCGGACACCTCGTCGGCGCGGCCAGCCAAGTACTCGCCGAACGACCCGCCACCCGACTGGGCGTACTCGGCGTAGAACGGCTCCAGCCGCTCGACGAAGTCGTCCAGCAGCGAGTCGATCGCTGCCTCGATGATGCCCGGCTTGATCTTCTTGACCAGCCCGTAGCTGCTCTTGATGGCAATGCCCTTCTTGTCAACTTCGGTGTCGACCAGCTGGTTCAGGTCGGACACCACGGAAGGACGAGTGGACGAGTCCAGCAGGGCAGACTTCAAAGTCGTCACGGGTACTGCCTTTCACCTAAGTACTGGGGGTGATCAAGATGCGCCACACGGTAATGCACGCCCGAGCAGCGCCGATGCTCGGGGTTTCCATGTCGCCGTTGACTGCGTGCGCTACCGTCAAATGATCCGCTGACCGGTAGCGACGCTAACGAGTCCGGCCGTGTCGGGCCGGTGCGCGCCGACGCCGGTCGTCGGCAGTTCGTCGATCGCTTCCTCGGCACCGTACAGCTCGTCCAGCGGCAGGTAACCGCTCATCGAACCGACCTGGGACGGCTCCACCGGGTCCGTCGACGTGCCGCGGAACGCTTCCGCATTCGACCGGGTGCGGCCGAGCTTGTCCGTCTGCAGTTCACGGTCCAGCGGGATCTGGACGTGCTTGTTGGACGTGGCCTCGGTCAGTTCCGGAACGTGGAACTGCGTCGTCGGCAGGTCACGCTCCGCCCGGGCGGGCATGCCCTGCTCCAGCGCGGCCAGCGCGTCGGTCAGGCCCGGGTACTCCATGGTCGGCAGCTCGGCGCCGGGCAGGTCGGGCAGTTCGGCTTCGGGAAACTCGGGAAGTTCGGCCTCGGGAAGCTCCGGCAGGTCGGCGCCGGGCAACTCCGGAACGTCGGCCTCCGGCAGGTCGGCCGCGGGCAGAACGGCAGGCCCAGCCAGGTCGAGCTGCCCCACGGCGGGCAGCAGGACGGTGTCTTCCACGAGGTCGGCCGCCGGGATGTCCGACCGCACCGACGGCGGCGCGACGACGCCGTCGACGGGCAACGCCGGCACCCCGGTTGCGGGCAGCAAGTAGTCGGATGGGTTCAGCGCGAACGGGTCGAAGTCCTCCGGCTCCGCCACCTCGTCGGCCGCCAGCAGGTCGTCGAGCGGCCCGACGAACGGGATGACGTGGTCCGCCGGACGCTTCGCCGCCCGCTCGCCGCTGCCGGGAACGGCCTGCTGCACCGCCGCACCGAGCCGCGCAGGCACCTGCTCCAGCTCGGGATGCGCGCGACCCTGCGCCGGAACGCCCAGCGGTTCGGTTCCCCGGACCGCTTCCCCGAGCCCCTCGGGCCGCCCGCCGTCGGAGAGCTCGCGCGGAAGTGTTGCTGCCACGTTCGTGTCCTCGCTGTCGATCAACGCGGGTTGCTCAAGATCAAGTGTGGTGGGATCGACGGCCGCGGGCACCGTGGTGTCGACGGGCGGTAGCACGCCGTCGGTCGGCACGATGCCGTGATCGGCCGCGGCGAAACCGGCCCCCATCATCCACAGGCCACCGGTGACGACCGCGGCCTGGATGCCGCGACGGGTCCTCTGCTGCATGGTTCTCCTTCGCTTGTTCCGGTCGAATTGCTGGAAAAGGGCACAAGCAAGGCCCGCGTACCCGCCAGGGCGCCGGCATGCGCCGACATGCCCGAGCGAGGGACCGCGGGCCTTGGCTGGTGCTAGTCGGGGGAAGTGCCGGGCTGATCGCCCGTGCTGACAGTGCGGCCGTGTGGCGTGTTCGTCACCACCAGGACGTGGTCACCGTGGTACGTCGTGGCCGCGGGAATCGTGCCGACGAAAGCGAGCATCGACAGGTGTCCGGCCGAGCCGCCGCACGTGGCGGCCGCCGGGCACGACGTGACCGGCGAAGACGGCACAGCCGGAACGGACTCCGGGTGGTGCACTGCCTGCTCACCCGTCCGGTCTTCCGGGACATCGGTGCCGGGTGCGGATTGCAGCTTCGTGCCGGACGTTGCCGTGTCGTCCGCCTGCCGCGTCGGGTCAGCGACCTCGGCACGGTCGCTGTCGGCACGGTGAGTGCCTGCCCGGTCCGCCCCCAGCTCGCTCACGTCGCGGCTGTGATCGGCGGACCACTGGACGGTATCCGGCAGCGGAAACCGGTCGGGTACCAGTGACTCGATCGCCATCGCCTCGGCCGGTTGGACGGCCGGAACCCCCACCTGATGCGGGGCGGCCACCTCGGTGACGACCTGGTCGGCGCCGGACAGCCGCGGGGCTACCCGGTCCGCCGCTTCGGTGAGCCGGTCACCGCCGTGTTCGACCACGTGCACCGCGTCGGTCACGGGCATCGACGGCTCGACGACCCGGTCGTCCTCGGCCGATGCGGTTCCGGAGGCGAGCGCCCAGGCGACCGCGGTTCCGGCGATCGTGCCACCGAGCACGGCACATGCACGGACGAGCACGCGGGTCAACCCGCCGCTGCTCTCCGCAGAACGCCGTGCCTGGCCACTCACAGCGCCGGATACTGCCCTCGGGGGCCGGACGTTGAAAACGTGCGGAGCGGCGGGTTGACCGGGAAGTGTGATCACGAGATCCGCTCGTCGATGCAGAGCGACCGTTGATCGAAAGCGACCCGGGTCACTTGCCCTGGCACGGGTCCGGCGCCGAGAGTCGGGGCCGAGTCACGTCAAGCGAACACGACGAGGTGGTCATCGCATGAAGGTCTTCCTCACCGGCGGCACCGGGGCGATCGGCAGGCACCTGGTGCCGAAACTCGTCGAGGCCGGACACGAGGTCAGCGCCCTTGCCCGCAGCCCGGAGAAGGCCGACGGCCTGCAGCGGCAGGGCGCCACGCCGGTGCAGGTGTCGTTGTTCGACGCCGAAGCCCTGGCGGCGGCGTTCGCGGGCCACGACGCGGTGATCAACCTCGCCACCGCGATCCCCTCGACGGCGCGCTATGCGTTCCGGCGCGCCTGGCGGGCCAACGACCGCATCCGCACCGAAGGGTCGACGGCCGTGGCCGAGGCCGCGCGGTCCGCCGGTGTCGGAAGGCTGATTCAGGAATCCGTGGTGTTCCTGTACCCGGATCGCGGTGACGAATGGATCGACGAGACCGTCGAGCCGGACGTCTTCCCCATCCTGGAAGCGAACCTGGTGGCCGAGCGCAACACGCGCGAGTTCGGTGAGCAGCACGGGGCCGGTGTCGTCCTGCGCTTCGGGCTGTTCTACGGGCCGGGCTCCAGCCACAGCGACGAAATGCTCAGCTTCGCCCGCAAGCGGTTCGGCGTGCAGCTGGGCAGGCCGGGGGCCTACCAGCCGGCGATTCACCTGGAGGATGCCGCGTCCGCGGTCGTGGCGGCGCTGGACGTTCCGTCGGGCACCTACAACGTGTGCGACGACGAGCCGCTGACGGCTCGGGAGTTCACCGACGCCATCGCCGCCGCGGTGGGCCGTCGCCCGTGGCTGCGCGGCCCGGGACGGCTGACGTCGCTCGGTGGGCGCAACACGGCGGCCCTCACCCGCTCGCAGCGCGTCAGCAACCGGCGTTTCCGGCAGACCGCGTCGTGGTCGCCGCGCTACCCGGACGCCAGGGCGGGCTGGGCCGCGGTCGTCGCCGCCGGGTGAGCCCGGGTGATCACCCGGCCCGCTCCTGCCATACGGTGACGACATGTCGACGTCCATCCCCGGGCGCCTCCCGCACGGCAGGCACGGCTTGTCGCGCGAGGAAGTGGAGCGGTCACAGCGGGATCGCCTGCTGCTGGCCGCCGCGTCCGCCATGTCCGAGAAGGGCTACGCGCGCACGGTCGTCGAGGACATCGTCAAGCAGGCCGGGGTGTCCCGGGAGACGTTCTACCGGATGTTCCGCTCGAAGCAGGACTGCTTCATGGCGGCGTTCCGGCGCGCGGGCGAGCTGTTGATCAGCCACATCTCGGCACGTGCGGAAGCCGGCCGGGCAGCCGATGATCCGGTGGAGCGATTCTCGGCCCTCTTCGAGGCCTACCTGGATGCGCTGGCCACGCACGCGACGTTCGCGCGGCTGTTCTTGGTCGAAGTGCACGCCGCGGGGCGGGAAGCCATCGAGGCGCGGCTGGCGCAGCAGACCTGGTTCGTCGACGCGATCGCCGAGGTGTTCGGCGTACAGACCGCACAGGGGCGCCTCGCATGTCAGATGGTCGTGGCAGCAACCAGCGCCATGGTGACCGGGCCGCTGGTGTCGGGCGACATGGACGCGCTGCGCGCGCTCGGTCCGCAGATCAGCAGCCATGTGCGGGCCCTGCACGAAGCCGGCCTGCTCGCCTGAACGCCCGACCCCGCCGGGCCCAGCGGCCGTCCGACCTCCGGAGAGCGGTCCGGTACCGGTGGCGGAGGTGATCGCCCGCCGCGGGTGCCGGCGAAGCCGGCTCGTGAACGCTCAGCCGAAGCTCCCGTGGCGGCCCTCCCCGGCGGAGAACCTGGCCGCACCCGCGACGGCGTCGGAGCGCAGCGACTCCAGCCCGATGCTCGTCTCGAACCGCAGCGCCTGCTCCTCCGACATTCCGGCCTGCTGATAGGCGGACCAGCGGTCGTTGCGCATGCAGGTCTGCGGGAACGAGGTCAGCCGGCGAGCGAGCGCTTCCGCTTCCTCCCGCGCAGCGCCCGGGTCCACCACTTGGTTGACCAAGCCGAACGACAGCGCTTCCTGCGCGTCCACCGGACGGCCGGTGAGGATCATGTCCATGGCCCGGCTCATGCCGATCAGCCGGGGCAGGCGCACCGTGCCCCCGTCCACCAGTGGGACACCCCACCGGCGGCAGAAGACACCGAACGTGGCGTCGGATGCCGCCACCCGCAAGTCGCACCACAGCGCCAGCTCCAGGCCGCCCGCCACGGCATAACCTTCCACCGCGGCGATGACCGGCTTGCGCAGCATCATCCTGGTCGGGCCCATCGGGCCGTCGCCGCTGTGCGACACCTCGTTGCCCCGGTCGGTGCCGATCGCCTTCAGATCGGCGCCCGCGCAGAACGTACCGCCTTCGCCCCACAGCACCGCGACGTCGGACTCCTCGTCGGCGTCGAACGCGCGGAAGGCACTCGCCAGTTCGCGGGCCATCGGTCCGTCCACCGCGTTGCGCCGTTCCGGGCGGCTGAGCACGACGGTTGTCACGCGGTCGCGCTTCTCGACGCGGATCGACTCGTACTGCTGTGTCATGCGTTCCTCTCTCACCGGTCGGGTGCCCTCGGCGACCTCCGGCCCGGCCGTGCGTCACGAGCAAGCCTGGCACACGGAAGACCGGACCCGGCTCGTCGGCCGATGCGCCATGGCACGGCCGGCGATGCGCCGGGCCCGGTCCGTCGGATGGGCGATGTCGAAGTGATCGGCCCGTCGGATGGGCGATGTCGCAGTGATCGGCGACCGATCAGGCACCGACGTACTTGTCGGCGAACTCGATCATGCGGTCGTACGCCTGCGGCGCCGTCAGCTCCAGGTTGATGTCGTGGCCCCCGTTGGGGATCACCATCGCCTCGACCTTCGCGTTCGGCCCGTAGAACGGGCGCTCGAACGCAGCCAAGGCCTCGTCCGACGAACAATCGGCAGCCAGCGGCCCGCAGAAGAACGTGTCCGCGTCCCCGTTGACGGTCAGCACCGGAATGTTCGTCGTTTTCGACACGTCGTTCAGCAGGTACACCGCGGCGGTCGGAATTTCCAGCACCCCGGCGGTCTGCTTCAATTCCTCGTCGATTTCGACGACTTTCGGGTCGGCGTTGTCGGTGTTGTAGAACAGGCTGCGCGCGCCCTTCCTGGTCGTGACGTAGAGCGGGTCGTAGCCGGACTTGGCGAACTTCGGGTCGAGCACCGCAGGCGGTGACTGCGCGATCAGCCGTGCGGTGAGGTCCGCGAGGTTCACCCGGTGCGCGATGCCCGTGACGATCATCGCGTCCACGTCGTGGTAGCGGCCCGCCACCAGGTAGCTGGTCACCGAACCGTAGCTGTGGCCGACCAGGACGACCTTGTCGAACGACCGGCCAAGGCTGCCGTCACGCAGCGCCGTGACGACCTGCTGCACGGTACGGGCCGCGGTGTCCCAGGTCAGCGTCGCCCCTGGTGGATGGGTCGATTCGCCGTCGCCGATCCGGTCGATCGCCAGCGTGGCGTACCCGGCCTCGTTGGCGCGGCGCACGTACGAGTAGGTCTCCGGCTGATACGGGAAATCCCAGTAGTAGCGCGCGTAGCTGTAGCCGTGCACCAGCAGCTGGACGGTCTTGGCCCCCTGCGGCACGCACAACGTACCCGCGATGTGGCCCGAGCCGCCGATGAACGTCACCGGTACGCGCACGTCGCGGCACTCCACGTTCGCTGTGTCGTTTTGTGCCGCCGGTTCGGCCACGGCCGGCGACGCCATCGACATGCACAATGCGGCGGCCAGCGTCACCCCGGTCGCCATTCGGCGCACCAGTGACCGAGTCCGCTTCTTTGCGGAATCGCGATTCGTCATCGACCTGTCACCTTTCCCACAATGGATCGCGCAGTTTGCGGCGCAAGACCTTTCCGACCGGCGACTTGGGAATGGCATCGACCACGTGGACCTGCTTCGGCACCTTGTAGCCGGCCAGCGGGCCACGCACGAAATCGCGCAGTTCCTCGGTGGACGCCGAGGCGCCGGGACGGAACACCACGAACGCGGTGACCGCTTCCACCCACTTCGGGTCGGGTGCGCCGACCACGGCGCATTCGGCCACCGCGGGATGGGCCAGCAAAGCGTCTTCGACTTCCCGGGGATAGACGTTGTATCCGCCGGTGATGATCATGTCGCTGGCCCGGTCGACCAAGTAGAGGTAGCCGCGGTCGTCGGCGCGCGCCATGTCCCGGGTACGGATCCAGCCGTCCGGGGTGATGGTCTGCGCGTTGAGCTCGTCGGCGTTGAAGTAGCCGGCCATGGTGAACGGGGCGCGGACGCGGATCTCGCCGATCTCGCCCTGCTCGACCGGGTTGCCGTCGTCGTCGGTGATCATGATCTCCGCGTCGACCGACGGGTATCCGCACGAGCCGAGCAGGTCGCCGCCCTCGGCGTGATCGTCCTTGGTCAGCACCGTCTGGCACAGCGGCGCCTCGGTCTGCCCGTAGTACTGGACGAACTTGTTGCCGAACGTCGCCATGCCCTGCTCGAGCAGCGGCCGTGGCATCGGGCTGGCGCCGTAGATGATGGTGTCCAGGCTGCTGGTGTCGGCACGCTCGACCACACCGCTGGCCAGCAGCATGCCGAGCATGGTGGGCACCAGGTTGATCGCGGTGGCCCGCTCCCGTTCGATGGTCGCCACGAACTGCTCCGGGTCGAAACCGGGCAGGATGATGGACCGGCCACCGGCCAGCCAGAACGGCAGCACGAACGTTCCGCTCGCGTGGATGAGCGACGCGGCGTGCACCATCGCGTCGCCACGGCCCGGCGAGATGAGGTTGGTGAGGATGTTGCGCGCGATCGCGGCCCAGCTGGCCTGCGTGTGCTGAGCGGCCTTGAGCGTGCCGGTGGTGCCCGAGGTGTAGAGCACGAGCATCACGTCGTCGGGTTCCACCGGAACCTGCGGATCGGTGGGTTGCGCCCGGTCGGCCTCGGCGAACAGGTTGCGGTCGCCCGCCCGTTGCGGTTCGCCGAGACCGAGCAGGGTCAGCCCGTCGAGCTCCTCGGCGAGTGCGAGTGCCCGCTCGGTCAGGTCCGCACCGTGAATGAGCAGCCGGACGCCGGTCTCGGCCAGCATCTTCGCATGTTCGGCCTGCGCCAGCCGGGAGTTCAACGGCACCCGCGCCACCCCGGCCTTCAGGCATGCGAAGTCGATCGGCATCGACCAGATCTCGTTGTTGAGCAGCAAGCCGACGCGTGAGCCACGCCCGTAACCCATGCCGAGCAGGACGTTCGCGATCCGGTTCGCCATGACGTCGACCTCGCGGTACGTCATGGCCCGGTCGCCCGCCACCACAGCGATCCTGTCGCGGTGCCGCGCTGCACCGCGTCGCACCAAATCCACTCCTCGCACGGCACAGCACATTTTCACAGACCGTCCGGACTGTCAATGTCTTCGATCGGGTGATGACGGCCGAGGTTTAGGCTGGGTCCGTGCCACCCACAACCAGACAGCAACAACGCGATCAGACGAGGAAACACCTGCTCGACACCACCGTGGACTGCCTGGTCGAGTACGGCTACGCGGGCACGACGACGCAGCGCATCCAGGACCGCGCCGGTGTCTCCCGTGGCGCGCTCCTGCACCACTTCGGGTCCAAGGAGCAGCTGTTCGTCGCCGCCATCGGGCACATCGCCGAGCTGCACCTGGAGCAGATCAAAGCCGCGGCGGAGCAGATGGCGCCGGGCAAGCAGGCGGTACCCGGGTTGGTGGAAGTGCTGCGCAAGGCGATGTCCGGGCCGAACTTCCTGGCCGGCCTGGAACTGTGGATGGCGGCCAGGACCGATCCCAGGCTGCGGGCGGCGCTCGTCCCGTCGGAGCGGCGGATCGGCAAAGAGCTGTGGGAGGTGTTCAGCCGGTCCACCGGCACGGCCGGCACCGGTGTGCGCTCGGCCTTCGAGGCGCTGCTGATCACCCTGCGCGGCCTCGCACTGACCGGCCTGCTGCGGGAGGACGATCACTGGTCCGACGAGATCATCCAGGCGCGGGTGCGCGACCTGATGGCGGAGGTGGAGGCCACCGGCACGAAGTAAAGGGCTGGGCCGGAGCCGGACGGGGTGTCTAGTGTGCGTTCATGAGCCAGCGCACTGACGATCTCGCCCAGCTGGTCTCGGCCATGCCGTTCGCCGCGGCGCTGGGCATCGAACTGACGGAGGCGTCACCCACCGAGGTCCGCGCCCGGCTGCCGTGGAATCCCGGAAACTGCACCGTGGGCGGCATCCTGCACGGCGGCGCGTTGATGGCGTTCGCCGACACCGTTGGCGCCGTGTGCGCGTTCTTGAACCTGCCGGAAGGCGCGTCGACCGCAACGCTGGAGTCGAAAACCAACCTGTTCCGCGCCGTGAAGGACTCCGCGGTGATCGCCGTCAGCAAGCCGCTGCACGTGGGCAAGATGACGATCGTGGCGCAGACCGACCTGTTCGACGAGCAGGAGCGGCGGGTCGCCCAGGTGACGCAGACTCAGGCCGTCCTGCCATCGCGGTGACGGCGACGATCAGCGTGTTGCGATCAGGACGGTCGCTTCCCCGTCGGTGACCGTGCGACCCTGCAGGCCATGAGCGGCCACCACGGCGACGGCTGCGGTGGCCTGGTGCTCGGCGACTTCGCACAGCAGGTGGCCGCCGTCGGTGAGCCAAGCCGGTGCTTCCCCGGCCACCCGGCGCAGCACGTCCAGGCCGTCGTGGCCGCCGTCCAGCGCCGCGCGTGGCTCGTGCCGGCGAGCTTCGACCGGGAGCAGGTCGAGCTCAGCCGTGGGCACATACGGCACATTGACCGTCAGCAGGTCGACACGTTGCCGTAGCCGAGCGGGCAGCGGATCGAACAGGTCGCCCTGATACACCGTGCCGCGATCGCCGACATTGACCCGGACGCACCGCACCGCGGCGAGGTCGATGTCCGCGGCGTGCAGCTGTGCGTCCGGCAATCGCGCGGACAGCGCGACACCGATGGCGCCGGAACCGCAGCACAGGTCGGCGATCACGGCCGATGCCGGTGCCAGCAGGAGCGCCTGCGCGACCAGGAACTCGGTGCGTCGCCGCGGCACGAACACGCCCGGGGCGACGGTGATCCGCAGCCCGCAGAACTCCGCCCAGCCGACGACGTGCTCCAGCGGCTCCCCGGCGACCCGGCGGGCGACCATGGTTTCCAGCTCGTCCGGCCGCCGTGCCGCGTCAAGCAGGATCCGCGCCTCGTCCTCGGCGAAGACACATCCGGCGGCTCGAAGCCGCTCGACAAGCCGTTCGACGATGTCAGGCATGAAGGGCCGATCGCTGGATCACATGGCGATGGTAGGCCGTCGATCGAACCGGTGACCCGGCCGCGCCGAAGCGGCCCAGCCTTGCCCTGAGTGCGCACGGACCAGGCCTGCCCGAGTGCGCCCCGACCCGGCTTTGCCCGGGGTCCGAACCGGCCCAGCCCCGCCGTGCGTCCCGACCAGCGCGACCTCGACCCGCGCGACCCCGCCCCGCACACCAAGCAGCGCACCCCCACCTCGCACACCTACCGGCCCGCCCGCCCTGCGCCCCGCCGTGCCTCCCAGTCGGCCCAGCTCCGCCCTGCCAGGAGTGGTCCGGAATCACCATCGCACCGTCGGCTGGATCACCCCGGGGGCTCCTGCCGGTCCTGCCCGTAGACGCACCGTTGCCGGTCGATGTCCCAGGTGCCACCGCTGGGCTCGCAGTTGATGAACTCGCGGTGCGAGCGTTCCTTCTCGGCGTCGAGCTCCGGGCAGTCCCTGTTGGTGATGATGTTCGGGTTGACCGGATCGTCGAACTTGGGTGGCGCGCCCGGCTCGCAGGAGTATCTGGGCTGAACCGGGGTCTGCTCGGTGGGGCGGGCCTTGGATGGTTGCTCGACCACCGCCCGAGCCGACGTTGTCGGCTTGGTGGCGGCCGTCCTCGTGGTGGTCGTGGTGGTCGTTGGCGTGGGGGCCGCCGTCGTCGGCGACGCGGCCGAACCACTCGTCCGGCTCGGATCCGATTCCCGCACAGGTTGCCCAGCGGTGCACGCTGCCAGCACAAGGGCGAGCAGCAGCACGGGCACCATCAGGATCGATCTCATCGCCAGATTGTCGCTGCATCCGCGGTCTTGTTACGACGGCTGTCACCGCGCGTGCCGGCGCCCTGGCTTCCCGGACGACGCAGGGCGCTGGTGTGCCCGGCCGCCGGGAAAGCGGACGTTCGAACGGTTCCCGTCATGGCACCCACCGGCGGATGGCGAAGCGGCTTCCGTCCCGCTGGATCTCCACCGCGCCGGACCCCGCGAAGTGCGCGGGGATGACCAGCTCGTTGTTGTCCGCCGCCCGCTCGAGCACCCGTCGGCGGGTGTCGGCGGCCTGCCCGGGGTGCTCACAGAAGCGGCTGTTGCAGTGCGGCGCGAGGATCTGCACCGGACTGTGCAGCACGTCGGCGACGAACACCGTCCGGTCTCGTCCGGATTCCAGGCGAACGACTGACGAGCCGGGTGTGTGTCCGGGCGCAGGTTCCAGGCTCAGGTTTGCGTCGATGCGGTAGTCGTCCTCCCACAGCACGGCTCGGTCCAGCACCGGGGCGATGCTGTCGGCGTAGACGATGTGGCTTCCCTTGCGCCGCAGCTGCTCGTATTCGTTCACCGGCGCAGGGCGGCGGTGTTCGTTGCGTGGGTCGAAGTACACCTGGTCGGCGGCGGGGATCAGGTAGGTGGCGTTCGGAAATGTCGGAACCCACTCGCCGTCGACGAGGTGGGTGTTCCATCCGACGTGGTCGTAGTGGACATGCGTGTTGACCACGATGTCCACGTCGTCCGGCTGCACTCCGGCCCGCGCGAGCCGGTCCAGGAAGTCAGTGCCGAGGTGATCGAACAGCGGCATCTGGGGCCGGTCCCGGTCGTTGCCGATGCCGGTGTCCACCAGGATGGTCTTGCCCTCGCTGCGTAACACCCACGTCTGAACGGCGGCGCGGCAGCCGTCGGTTTCTGCGTTCCAGTGCTCGGGGTCGAGCCACGACGCGTTGTCCCGCCACACCTCCGGCGGACTGTCCGGGATCGCGTCCCGTGCGCGGCCGAACTCGCCCTGCCACTCCACCACCTTGGTCACTTCGACGTCACCGAGCTGCACTGTGTCCACACAAGCAACCTACGAGCAAAGCGTGAGCGTTCCAATGTTGAAATGGCGCAGTTTGATACGCGATCGTCTCAAGCTCGTATAGGCTGACGCTGTGGACGTGCTGAGCGACGCCATCGCCGCCATGCGAACGGGCCGCCCGTCGTCGAGCCGGCTGCGGGTGAACTCGCCGTGGTGCTATCGCTTCGACCGCTACGACGGCGCCGGATTCCACGTTCTCCTGCACGGCACCGGGTGGCTCGTCCTGGACGACGGTGAGCCGACCTACCTGGCAAGCGGCGACATCGTGCTGTTGCCCCGAGGCACCGCACACGTCCTGTCCGACACCCCGCGCGCGGACAACTCCGTACCGTTCGATTCACGCGTCAGCGACGACCCGCTCGGCGACACGGAGTTCCTGTGTGGCAAGTACCGGCTCGACCACACGCGCATGCATCCCGCGCTGGCGGAGCTTCCCGACGTCGTCCACGTGCCGGCGCGCGCCCGGCGTCATGGTCAACTGAGTTCGGCCATCGAACTGCTCACCATCGAGCTCGCCGAAGCACGACCCGGCCGGGAAGCCGTGATCACCGGCCTGCTCGACCTGCTGCTGACCTATCTGATCCGCGCGTGGCTGGACGACAACGACCACGACGGATGGCCGCGGGCGCTCCGCAACCGCTACGTCGCCGCCACACTCGCGGCACTGCACGACAAACCGGACGCGCCCTGGCGGGTGGAGGATCTGGCCGCGCACGTCGGCGTCTCCCGCGCCACCCTGGCGCGAAAGTTCACCGCGCTCACCGGACAGTCACCGATGGCGTACCTGACCTGGTGGCGCATGACGACCGCTGCGGGACTCCTGCGCACCACGGACCGGCCGCTGGCAGCTGTCGCCCGCCAGGTCGGGTACAGCTCGCCGTTCGCCTTCTCGCACGCCTTCAAGCGGCACTTCGGCGTCACCCCCGGACGCTATCGCGCTCAGGGCGACACCACACGGCAGAAAGAGGCGGACTCCGTGCCGTAGGGGCCGCAGGAACGGGACGTAAGGCCTCGTCGCGCCGACACGGGCCGCGGATACTCTCGGTGATTTCCCGCTGTCGACGGTCGCTACCGAGCGCCAGAGCCGCCAGAAATCCAAGTCGAGCGGCGCTGCCGCAGGCTCGATGAGGCGTCAAGGAGACAGCGCGGTACACGCCGCCCGAGGAGTGCATCCGATCCGCCGCACGCGGCGGGTCACGAAGTGGAGCCGAGGGGAATCGAACCCCTGACCTCTGCCTTGCAAAAGCAGCGCTCTACCAATTGAGCTACGGCCCCGGAACGCGGGCGGACCCGCGTGGACGTCGGTCAGTTCTTGCTGGCCGAACCGTGGGTCGCGGTCGCCGGCGTCGAACCGTTAGCGCTGCCCGCGCCGGAGGTACCGGACGGCGCGGTGGCCTCGCGCCACAGGTCAGCGTCGGCCTTGGCGTCCCGGCTCCGCTTGATCGCGAACAGGACACCCACCACGGCTGCGATGGCCAAAAGCTTCTTCATCCCCGTATGCCTCCTCAACGCCTCACAACCGTCACGATGCTACCTGTACCGCGATCGGCGTTGGGCAACAACCCCGTTTGCTTCACGTGAAACCAACCTCACGGACACATCTGTCTCGGTGCTGCGCACACGGGCTCGCGCCATGTCGAACCTGCCGACGGTCCTCCCTGAACATCTGCAGATGCCCCGAGCACCGGCGCCGGAGACCTACCGGGTACAAGTAACCAATGGCTCCACACATGGCGCCGATGACAGGGACGACGGCTGGTCCCTTCCTTCCAAGAATCAGCTCAACACCGCCGGACGCCGCATCCGCAAGCGCGCAACCGGCGAGCTGGAGATCGACGCCGAACAAGCAGCACACGACGAGGTCCTGGTAGAGCGGTGGCGCTCTGCACACAGCATGCCTCTCGCCAGGGCTTGCGCAGCCCTCGAAGCAGCATTGACAGGGGTATGTTCGCCTGTCTCCCCCGTTGTCCGGCGACTGAAGCGATGGGAAAGCATCGTCGCCAAGCTCGTCCGCGAGCGGTCGCGACTGGCGGAGATGGAAGACACTGCCGGTTGTCGCGCAATTCTCCCGACACGTCAGCACGTGGTGCGGGTCAAGGAGCATCTCGAGCTGGCTGGTGCACTGCAGATCGAACGCGTGCGCGATTACAACGCCAAGCCAGCAATCTGGGGGTTATCGAGCGCTTCACCTCTGGTGCCGCCAAGACGGCTTCAAGGTCGAGGTGCAGCTGAGGACGCAACGTCAGCAGCGCTGGGCCGACACCGTCGAACAGTTCGACACTGCCTTCGGTACCGACCTCAAGCACGAGACAGGTCCTGAACCACTCCTTCGTTACCTTCGTGAACTAAGTCGGTATCTCTGCCTACGGGATGACGGCGTAGCAGAATCGGAGATGGACCGTGCACCACTCGAGGCTTCGGCTGCCGAGGTGGTCGCATGGCTTGACGAGGAAGGAGGCTCGCACCGTGACAGTAGGTAACCGGTGGTACCTCCTCGTCAACCACAAGAACGAGGGCCGGACCGACATCCGCGAGTTCACCGATCAGACCATGGCGGTCGCAGCGCTGAACGAAGCGGAAGAGCGGTTCACCGATCGTCGCCATCACGGCCCTTCGAACGTGGACGTCCTTCTGGTTGGCGCGCCGAGCATCGATGCCGTCAAGAAGCACTACCCCAGTTACTTCATCAACGGCCGTAGCCGCGCAGAAAAGGTGCGCCAGCTGCTGAACGCACTCCCAGTGATCTCGGCCGGATAGTCCGCGGCCGTTCGTGACGCCGGGAAGCTTGCCCGGATGTGGCGGCCTTGTGGCTTCCGAGAACGGACAACCCCCTGACCCGCCGGTCAGGGGGTTGTCCGTTCTGGGTGGGCCTACCAGGACTTGAACCTGGGACCTCTTCGTTATCAGCGAAGCGCTCTAACCGCCTGAGCTATAGGCCCTCGCGACGTATGAGAGCGTACCGCACCGGTGGACGGCCCTTGCGCCCGGGGGCCCGCTCCGCACCGCCGGCCTAATCCCGTTCGGACAGCGTGATCTCCAGCCCGCCGGCCAGATCGGCCGAGACGTTGTAGATGAACGCCGAGACCGTCGCCAGCGCCGACAGCAGCACGATGTTCACCATGCCGATGATGGCCGCCACGCCGAACACCCGGCCCGCGCTGATCAGCGGTTCCGCCACGGCGTCCGCGTTCGCGCCGGACACCAGCGAGGTGTAGGTGCCGTTCAGCTTGTCCCACACCCCCATGCCGTCCAGCACGATGTAGAGCAGGCCGACGGCGACCATCCACACCAAGAACATCGCCACGCCGAGCACCAGGCTCAGCTTCAGCACCGACCACGGGTCGATGCGCTTGACCATCAGGCTGGCCCGCCGCGGGCCCCGACCCGGCCGGCGCAGCGCCGACGGCGCGGACGAGGACGACGCCCGGCCTCGAGTGCTCAACGTGACCCCCTCGACGTCCCGCGGCGGCTTGTCCCGCTCCGGCTGCGGGAGGTAGTCGGTGCGCTGCTCGGCGTTGGAAAGGCCGTTCGGAGCGCCGCCCTGCCCCGCGGCCCCGTCGACCCTGGGGATGTTCCCGGTGTGCGGCGACAGCTCACCGCCGCCGAATCCGTCGGATCCACCCTCCTGGGTCACCCGCTGCCACGGCGGAGAGCCGGCTTCCCCGCCCGCAGCTCCCTCACCGCCTGGGTAGGCCTCCGATTGGTGGGTGGGGGTTCCTCCGCTGGGTTTGTCCGGGCCAGTCATGCTTCTCCGTCGGTCGCTTTCGTCGCGTCAGCGGTCTCGCCCTGCCCGTTGCCGTTGGGCTCGTCGGCATTGCGCGCCACTGCCAGCAGTGTCGTTCCCTGGTCGAGGTTCATCAACCGCACGCCCTTGGTCTGCCTGCCCGCCTTGCGGACCTGCTTGGCGGCGGTGCGGATGACACCACCACTGGACGTGATGGCGAACAACTCGTCCTCGACGTCCACGATAAGTGCTGCCACCAGCTTCCCGCGACGGTCGTCGTGCTGAATGGTCAACACGCCCTTGCCGCCGCGACCCTGCACCGGATAGTCCTCGATCGGGGTGCGCTTGGCGTACCCGCCGGAGGTGGCCACCAGCAGATACGTGCCCGGCCGGACCACGGCCATCGCGAGCAGCTCGTCGCCCTCGTTGAACCGCATGCCCAGCACACCGGAGGTGGCCCGGCCCATCGGGCGCAGCACCTCGTCGTTGGCGTGGAACCGGATGGACTGCCCGTTCGCCGACACCAGCAGCAGGTCATCCTCCGGGCCGGCCAGCTGGGCACCGACCAGCTCGTCGCCGTCGCGCAGGTTGATGCCGATCAGGCCGCCGGACCGGTTGGAGTCGAAGTCGCTCAGCCGGGACTTCTTGACCAGCCCGCCCTTGGTCGCCAGCACCAGATAGGGCGCGACCTCGTAGTTGGGGATCTCGATGACCTGGGCGATCTCCTCGTCCGGCTGGAACGCCAGCAGGTTGGCTACGTGCTGACCGCGAGCGTTGCGGTTCGCCTCGGGCAGCTCGTAGGCCTTGGCCCGGTACACCCGACCCTTGTTGGTGAAGAACAGGATCCAGTCGTGCGTGGAGCAGACGAAGAAGTGCTGGACGATGTCGTCCTGCTTCAGCGCCGCCCCCTGCACGCCCTTGCCGCCTCGTTTCTGCGCCCGGTACAGGTCGGTCTTGGTGCGCTTGGCGTACCCGGTGCGGGTGATGGTCACCACGACGTCCTCGACGGCGATCAGGTCCTCCATCGTCACGTCGCCGTCGTACGGGATGATCTTCGACCGGCGGTCGTCGCCGTACTTGTCGACGATCTCCCGCAGCTCGTCGCCGACGATCCGACGCTGCCGCTCCGGCCGCGCCAGGATGTCCTCCAGGTCGGCGATGGTGCGCTCGATCTCGGCCAGCTCGTCGATGATCTTCTGCCGCTCCAACGCCGACAGCCTGCGCAGCTGCATGTCCAGGATCGCGGTGGCCTGCACCTCGTCCACGTCCAGCAGCTGCATCAGGCCGGTGCGGGCCTCCTCGGTGTTCGGCGACCGCCGGATCAAGGCGATCACCTCGTCCAGCATGTCCAGCGCTTTGACCAGGCCACGCAGGATGTGCGCCCGCTCCTCGGCCTTGCGCAACCGGTACCGGGTGCGCCGGACGATGACGTCGACCTGGTGCTTGACGTAGTGCCGGATGATCTGGTCCAGCCGCAGCGTGCGCGGCACGCCGTCGACGATCGCCAGCATGTTCACGCCGAAGTTGTGCTGCAGCTGGGTGTGCTTATAGAGGTTGTTCAGCACCACCTTCGGCACCGCGTCCCGCTTCAGCGAGATCACGATCCGCATGCCGCTGCGCTTGTTGGACTCGTCGGCGATGTCGGCGATGCCGCTGATCTTGCCCTCGCGCACCAGCGTCGCGATGCTCTCGATCAGGTTGTCCGGGTTGACCTGGTACGGCAGCTCGGACACCACCAGGGCCTGCCTGCCCTTGGAGTCCTCCTCCACCTCGACCACGGCCCGCATCCGGATCGACCCGCGCCCGGTGCGGTAGGCCTCCTCGATGCCGGACGTGCCCAGGATCAGTGCCTTGGTCGGGAAGTCCGGGCCCTTGATCCGCTGCATCACCGCGGCCAGGGTCTCCTCGTCCGAGGCGTCCCAGTTGTCCAGCGCCCAGTAGACCGCCTCGGCCACCTCGCGCAGATTGTGCGGCGGGATGTTCGTCGCCATCCCCACCGCGATCCCGGAGCCGCCGTTGACCAGCAGGTTCGGGATCCGCGACGGCAGCACCGTCGGCTCTTGCGTCTTGCCGTCGTAGTTGGCGACGAAGTCGACGGTGTCCTCTTCGATCTCCCGCAGCATCTCCATGGCCAGCGGGGTGAGCTTGGCCTCGGTGTACCGCATGGCCGCCGCGGGATCGTTGCCCGGCGAGCCGAAGTTGCCCTGGCCGTCGACCAGCGGGTAGCGCATCACCCACGGCTGCGCCAGCCGGACCAACGTGTCGTAGATCGCCGAGTCGCCGTGCGGGTGGTAGTTCCCCATGACGTCGCCGACGATGCGCGAGCACTTGGTGTAGCTGCGCTCCGGTCGCAGGCCGCTGTCGTACATCGAGTACAGGACCCGGCGGTGGACCGGTTTGAGACCGTCGCGGACATCCGGCAGAGCTCGCGACACGATGACACTCATCGCGTAGTTGATGTAGGAGCTCTGCATCTCCTGCTGGATGTCAACAGGTTCGATGCGGCTGCGTTCCGGCGTCTCAGTCACGAAAACGTTCCTTTGTGTCCAGTGATGCGCACGTCAGGCGGCTGGGTCAGATGTCGAGCAGTCCGGCTTCGCGGGCATTGCGAGTGATGAAGGCGCGTCGCGACTCCACGTCGTCGCCCATCAGCACGCTGAACAGCTCGTCGGCGGTGGCCGCGTCGTCCAGCGTCACCTGCAACAGGATGCGGTTGGCCGGGTCCATGGTGGTTTCCCACAGCTCGTCGGCGTTCATCTCGCCGAGACCCTTGTACCGCTGGATGCCGTCGTCCTTGTTGATCTTCTTGCCGGCCGCCAGGCCGCGCTCGAGCAGGCCGTCCCGCTCCCGGTCGGAGTAGGCGTACTCCGGCTCGGCCCGTTGCCACTTGATCTTGTACAGCGGCGGCTGCGCCAGGTACACGTGCCCGTGCTCGATCAGCGGCGTCATGAACCGGAACAACAAGGTGAGCAGCAGCGTGGTGATGTGCTTGCCGTCGACGTCCGCGTCGGCCATCAGCACGATCTTGTGATAGCGCAGCTTGCTGATGTCGAACTCTTCGTGGATGCCGGTGCCCAGCGCGGTGATCAGCGACTGCACCTCGGCGTTCTTCAGCACCTTGTCGATGCGGGCCTTCTCGACGTTGATGATCTTGCCGCGGATCGGCAGGATCGCCTGGTAGCGGGAGTCCCGCCCCTCCTTGGCCGAGCCACCGGCCGAGTCGCCCTCCACGATGTAGAGCTCGCACTCCTCCGGGTTGGTGGACCGGCAGTCCTTCAGCTTGCCCGGCAGGCCGCCGATGTCCAGCGCGCCCTTGCGGCGGACCAGCTCGCGCGCCTTGCGCGCGGCCAGCCTGGCCTGGGCGCTGGAGATCGCCTTGGAGATGATCAGCTTGGCCTCGCTGGGGTTGCGCTCGAACCAGTCCGCCAGCCACTCGTTGGTGGTGGTCTGGACGAACGACTTGGCCTCCGAGTTGCCCAGCTTCGTCTTGGTCTGCCCCTCGAACTGCGGCTCGGCCAGCTTGACCGACACGATCGCCGCCAGCCCCTCCCGGACGTCGTCGCCGGTGAGGTTGGCGTCCTTGTCCTTCAGCAGCTTCTTGTCCCTGGCATAGGCGTTGACCACCCTGGTCAGCGCCGCGCGGAAGCCTTCCTCGTGGGTGCCGCCCTCGTGGGTGTTGATCGTGTTGGCGAACGTGTACACCGACGGCGTGTAGCCGGTGTTCCACTGCATGGCCACCTCGACCTGCATGCCGTCGCCCTTGGCCTCGAACGAGATGACCTTGTCGTGCACGGTGTCCCGGCTGGCGTTGATGTGCTTGACGAAGTCCACCAGGCCGCCCGGGTAGTAGTAGGTGCGCTCGGTGAGCGCGGCCTCCTCGCCTTCGGCGTCCTCGGCGTCCTCCTGCTTGCGCTCGTCCCGCAGCACCATGGTCAGCCCCTTGTTGAGGAACGCCATCTCCTGCAGCCTGCGGGCGACCGTCTCGGTGTTGAAGTACGTCGTCTCGAAGATGGTCTCGTCCGGCCAGAACGACAGGATGGTGCCGGTGCGGTCGGTGGTGCCTTCCTTCTGCAGCGGGCCGGGCTCGGAGTTGACATATTTCTGTGTCCAGATCACGCCGCCGCGGTGGATCTCCACCTCCAGGCGCTTGGACAGGGCGTTCACCACCGACACGCCGACGCCGTGCAAACCGCCGGACACCGCGTACGACTTGCTGTCGAACTTGCCGCCGGCGTGCAGCACCGTCAGTGCGACCTCGACGCCCGGCTTCTTCATCGTCGGGTGCTCGTCGACCGGGAAACCCCGGCCGTCGTCCTCCACACGGACGCCACCGTCGGCCAGCAGTGTGACCTCGACCCGGGTGGCGTACCCGGCCATCGCCTCGTCGACCGCGTTGTCGACGACCTCCCAAATCAAGTGGTGCAGGCCGCGTTCACCGGTAGAGCCGATGTACATGCCGGGCCGCTTGCGGACGGCCTCGAGGCCTTCCAGGACGGTGATGGACGATGCGCTGTACTCGTTCTTCTTGGCTGCCACCTGCTCCGGTGTCTCCCTGGGTCGTCGCCGCAGCGGTGAACGCGGCGGAATGTTCACGGGCGCGGGTCATCGCACGCAAGCGCCCGACGCACTACTGCAAGTCTACTTGCCTGCTTATGCGAACGGGCGGCAAGGACACCCCTCACGGCGTCACAGAGCGCCGAATTCGACCCAGGACGGGAGGGAACCGCACCCCTGGCTCCACTCGCGGCGTACGGGGCCCTGGCCCACGTTCGGCGATCAGCCGTAGGTGTCCCTGGGCCCGCGCCCGGCGATGTATCTGCGGCCGTGCCGCCAATCCGGCCGGACCGGCCCGTTGATCCGGATCCGCTTGACCACCCCGGCGCCGACGCCCGCGGCGATCTTGCCGATGAGCTGGCCTTGCAGCAGCCGCAGCTGGGTGGCCCATGCCGTCGAGTCCGCCTGCACGGTCAGTTCGCCGTTGCGCAGCGACACCGGCCGGGCGTGTTCGGCGATCTCCGCGCCGACCAGGCTGGCCCATTCGCCGAACACCGTGCCGTTGGCCAGCCGGGACCGCCAGCCGCGCTCCCTGGTCAGCCGTTCCAGCACCCGGCCGAGCGGCTGGGGGTCGCGATCGTCGGGCCCCGGGCCGGACCATCTCCGGCGCCTGCTGCGCAGCTCGCGGGGGCTGACCCCGGGCGGCCGCCAGCCCGGCCGTTGCGCACCACGCCGCCCCGCGGCCTGCCGCGCCGCGTCCAGCGCCGCGAACGCCAGATCCCGGCCGGAAGCACCCGCGTTCTGTGGCTTGTTGCCTGTGGATAGTTCACCCCCGGCAGGGGGAGAAGGTCGCTCTCCGCGTTCGAAATTGGCCGACGAGGCGGGGCGAGACCTCGAGTTATCCACACTATCCACAGTTTTATCCCCAGGCGGGTGACCCTGATTCTCCCCAGGTGTCACCCCGGGTAGCCCGGTCGGCCGAGCGTCGTGCGGCTCATGTTTCACGGGAAACCTCCCCCTCGGCGACACGGAATCGGGTACCCGTCAGCTTGCTCGGCACGTCCTCGTCGACCGCTGCGGTGATCAGCACCTGCTCGGCCTGCGCGGCGACCTCGGCCAGCCGGGCACGCCGATCGCGGTCGAGCTCGGCGAAGACGTCGTCCAGCATCAGCACCGGTTCGCCCGCCTCCGCACGCAACAGTTCATAGGCGCCGAGCCGGAGTGCCAACGCCAGCGACCACGATTCGCCATGGCTGGCATAACCACGCGCCGGCGCTTCACCGAGCCGCAACTCGAGTTCGTCGCGGTGCGGGCCGACGGTGCTGACGCCCCGTTCCAAGTCGACGTCGCGCGCCCGCCCGAGCGCATCGAGCAGGACGTCGCGCAGCTGCGCGACTCCCGGTTCGTTGTCGGCCTCCCGGCCTTCCGGCATGCCGAATCCTTCCGGCAGCGCGTCACCGAGGCTCGATCGGTAGACGAGTGACGCTTCCCGGCCCACCGCCGCAGATCCCGCCACCGCGGAGTACGCGGCGACGGCGTGCGGGGTGAGCGCAGCGATCAGATCCAGCCGGCCGGCCAGAAGACGGGCTCCCGCATCCGCCAGCTGCGCGTCCCACACATCCAGCGTGCTGAGCGCGTACGGGTCTTCGCGTCCGCTCCTGCCGCGCTTACCCGCGGTCTTCAACAGGGCGTTGCGCTGCCGCAAGGCCTTGTCGTAGTCGGCTCGCACGCCGGCGAACCGCGGGGCACGCTGCACCAGCAGCTCGTCGAGGAACCGGCGCCGCTCGGCCGGGTCACCCTTGACCAGCGCCAGGTCCTCCGGCGCGAACAGCACCGTGCGCAAGATTCCCAGCACCGACCGCGGCGGGCCGGGCTGGCCGCGGTTGACCCGTGCCCGATTGGCCCGGCCTGCGTTGATCTCCAGTTCGACGGTCAGCTCACGGTCGCCGTTGACCACCGCGGCCCGCACGATCGCCCGGTCGCACCCCTGCCTGATCAGTGGAGCGTCGGTGGCCACCCGATGCGATCCGAGGGTGGCCAAATAGCCGACCGCCTCCAGCAGGTTGGTCTTGCCGCGCCCGTTGCGGCCGACCAGCACCGTGGCACCCGGGGTGAGCGCCAGGTCGGCGTGCTTCCACGACCGAAAGTCCTCGACCTGCAGGTGTCTGAGATACATCGGCTCAGCAGGCTCCGTGCCCCGCGCCCGGCGTCACTCCCCCGCTTTGCTGACGGCGTGCCCGCCGAACTGGTTGCGCAACGCCGCGACCGCCTTCATGGCGGGCGAATCGTCCTGCCGCGAGGCGAACCGGGCGAACAGCGCGGCCGAGATCACCGGTGCGGGCACCGCGTGGTTGATCGCCTCCTCGACCGTCCAGCGACCTTCGCCGGAGTCGTTGACGTACCCCTTCAGCTGCGCCAGCTCCGGGTCCTCCTCCAGCGCCCTGACCAGCAGGTCGAGCAGCCACGATCGCACCACCGTGCCGCGTTTCCACGCCTTGAGCACCCCCGGCACGTCGGTGACCAGGTCGGCCGCGCGCAGCAGTTCGTAGCCCTCGGCGTAGGCCTGCATCAGGCCGTACTCGATGCCGTTGTGCACCATCTTGGCGAAGTGGCCCGCGCCGACGCCGCCGGCGTGCACGAACCCTTCCTCGCGCGGCCCCTCCGGGCGCAGCGCGTCGAAGATCGGCATCGCGCGCTCGACGTCCTCGGGCAGGCCGCCGACCATCAGGGCGTAGCCGTTCTTCTCACCCCAGATGCCCCCGGAGACGCCCGCGTCGATGTAGCCGACGCCTCCTGCGGCCAGCTTCTCGGCGTGCGCCGCATCGTCGGTGAACCGGGAGTTGCCGCCCTCGATGACCAGGTCGCCCTCGTCCAGCAGATCAGCCAGCTCGGCGATCGTCTGGCGGGTGGCGTCCCCGGCGGGAACCATCACCCACACGAACCGCGGCCGGTCCAGCGACGCCACCAGGTCCGCCAGCGACGAGGTGTCCGACACCGACTGATCGCGGTCGTAGCCGATGACCTGATGCCCGGCGGCTTCCAGCCGCGCACGCATCCCGGAACCCATCTTGCCGAGGCCGATCATGCCCAGCTGCACCATGTGAACCTCCGTTCGTGGCCGGTCAGCCCCGACCCTAGCCCGGCGGTGGCGGACGCCGGTCAGCCCGGCAGGCGAACCGGCATCAGCAGGTACAAGTACCCGGCGGCGACTTTGCCCTCGTCGTCCAGCGGCTTGATCAACGCCGGACGGTTCGGCGTGGTGAAGGTGAGCTCGGCCTGGTCGGTCGGCAGCGCGGTCAGGCCGTCGAGCAGGTAGTTCGGGTTGAACGCGATCACCACCGGCTCGCCTTCGTAGGTCACCGGCAGCTCTTCCTCGGCCGAGCCCTCGTCGTCCCCGCCCGCGGCGAGTCGCAACGACCCCTCGGTGAACTCCAGCCGCACCTGGGTGCCGCGCTCGGCGACCAGTGACACGCGCCGGATCGCCTCGGTGACCGCGGGCACGTCCAGCACGGCACGCGAGGTGTACTGCGAAGGCAGCAGCTTGCGATACGGCGGGAACTCGGCGTCCAGCAGCCGGGTCGTGGTGTGCCGGTCCGGGCCGGACAGCCCGAGCATGCCCTCGCCGCTGGACAGCCCGAGTCGCACGGTCGAACCCGCTGCGCCGAGCGACCGGGCCGCGTCGGCCAGGTTCTTCGCAGGCACCAGCACGGCCGCGCCGGTGACGCCGTCGGCCGGCTTCCAGGTGAACTCCTTCAGCGCCAGCCGGAACCGGTCGGTGGCGACCATGGTCAGCGTCTCGCCGGAGATCTCCAGCCGGATGCCGGTCAGCATCGGCAGCGTGTCGTCCTTGCCGGATGCGACCGCGACTTGCGCCACGGCCTCGCCGAACGCGTGCCCGTCGAGCTCGCCGACGAACTGTGGCTGGGCGGGCAGCTGCGGGTAGTCCTCCACCGGCATGGTGGGCAGGCTGAACCTGGCGTTGCCGCAGGTGATGCCGACCCGGGCGCCGTCGACGGTGATGTCCACCGGCTGGTCAGGCAGGGCTTTCGTGATGTCGGCCAGCAACCGGCCGGAGACCAGGACTTTCCCGCCCTCGGCGATGGTGGCCGACACGCTCACCGTCGCCGAGACCTCGTAGTCGAAGCCGGAGACGGTCAACGCTCCGTCGCCGTCGTCGCCACCTGCGTCGAGCAGCACACCACCAAGCACCGGGACGGACGGTCGAGTGGGCAGGCTCTTGGCTACCCAGGCAACGGCATCGGCGAGGTTGTCACGCTCGACGCGGATCTTCATGCGTCACCCTTTCCCGACAGCCGAGATCGCTCGGCGCAGCGGACGTCGTGCACGACAGGTGGCTCCCCTGCGAACGGCGCACCTTCCGCGCGGACCTTCAACGGTAGAACGTCCCGCCCACCCCCGTCACCTCGGCCCCCAAGCTGGAGTTCGGCGAAAGTTCAGAGGTTGTCCACAGAAAAGCGCGAGCGCTGCCAATCTTGGGATCTTTTCCCAATCGGAGAGAAATACCGTCGTAGTAGTAGGTGCTGTGGAAACTGTGGATAACTGACCATCACTGCACGTGAGAGGCCGTCACGGTCTGTGTATAGTCCCGGGGATGGATCCGTGGACAACTGGGCGCCACCGTGGACAACTTCGGGTTGTTCGCAGCTGTCCACCGTCGATCCACCGGTTCTCCACAGTTATCCACAGGGTTGTCCCCAGATGTGGGGTAGTTCGGTGGTGATGAGCCGAGTTCGCGGGCGTGGCCTGGGTGCCGATGGAAATCCCCCCAGGAGGTGAGGAGGACCACCCGGTGGCGTGTCGCCTTGCGCCGACCCGGCGGCGCACTTCGACGGGGAGGCTGCTTCGG
This sequence comes from Thermocrispum agreste DSM 44070, assembly GCF_000427905.1. Lineage (GTDB taxonomy): Bacteria > Actinomycetota > Actinomycetes > Mycobacteriales > Pseudonocardiaceae > Thermocrispum > Thermocrispum agreste. The sequence continues at coordinate 40,768 of NZ_ATYX01000011.1, forward strand.
GGGTGTCGGCTCTCGTCGATTGCGATCCGGTGCTGTCGGACGCTCTGTCGTGATCGGGCGCAGTCGCAGCGGTGGCACTTCGCGTCGACGACGACTGACGATGCGCGGGAGTCGGTGGCCCAGAGTGTCTCGGCGTGGCGGTCGTCCCGACGGCGAATGTGATCGGTGTCGGCACCCGAGTCCTGAGGGACGGGGCTGATCCGCGTTCGGACGTGGCGGGCGCCCCCGGGGATGTTGGTGTCCCTAGCCCACCGATGTTCGTCGCGTGTGCCGCCTTGCCACGTGCGCATGCTCGCCGCGCTGAATGCCATCAAGCCGATCGAGCCAGGCGCATCGGCCGCACTTCGCTTCGGCAGAAGTTCCACACGAGTTCTTCGGTTCGGTGGAAGTTCGGTGCCGGCGAAGTTCAGCAGGAGTCCGATCACGGTGGGGCGGCCGTCACTGGCTCATCGGGGCCTGGGGGTGGCCTGTCTGCGGAGGTCGGTGCCGTCCACGCACGCCCACCGTCTCGGCACTCGTGTCGTTGGCCGCTCGGTGGATAACGCCCGCCGGCGATCGACGAGTAACGCGCGCTGCCCCAGACGGCTGACGGTCGGTGGGGCCGGTGGCGACCGTTCACCCGGCTTCGTCACCGTCCGCTCGTTCGGCTGATGCGTCCGGTCTCACGGGTTCGATGCGCCCCGGTTCTCGGGAGTGCGGTGCGCCTCCGGTCTCTTGGGAGTGCGGTACGCCCCCGTCTGTCGGGTGAGCAGTGCGCCCCGGTCTGTCGGCTGAGCGGTGTGCCCCTGGTCTCTCGGGAATGGGTGCGAGCGACGGTGACCGTGCGGATCGTCCAGGGCTCGGCTGCAGAAGCCGTGTGCCGGCGACATCCGACGTAACTGGTTAAAGAGGTGTAAGAAACCGAATATAGTAGTTACATGAATCCAGGCGTCAGGATGGTCACCGGAGCGGATGGCCGGCGGTGGCTGTTCGATCCCGGCAGCTTGTGTCTCGAGTTGTTGCTGACCGGAGGCCCGGCTGGGTTCGCCGAGGGCGAATCGCTGCGGTCGCCCGCGGACTTCGTGCGCTGGCTGGCCGCGTCACGGCTGGCGCGCGTCTCGGCGATCGACCCTCGGGATGTGACCGTGCGGCCGTCCGAGCTGCGGCGGGTCAAGGAGCTGCGGGAGCTCGCATGGCGGGTGATGTCCACGCTCGCTCGACACGAGGCTCCGCGGCCGGAGCAGCTGGAGGCAATCAACGATTACGCGCGTGAAGCGGTGCATCTGGAGGTCGATCCCCACACGCTCGAACTGCGCTGGGCGCCCATGAGCGGCCAGCAAGTGTTGGGGGCGATTGCGCGCGACGCCATCGACGTCATTGGCGTCAGGGCGAGCCGGGTTCGCGAATGTCTGGGCGAGGATTGCTCGTTGCTGTTCTTGGACACGTCGCGTCCGGGCAATAGGCGGTGGTGCTCGATGCGACGCTGCGGAAACCGGCAGAAGGTCCGCGCGTTCCGCGAGCGGACGGGATCGCGTACGCGCCCTAGCGAAGGCTCGCGTTGACAACTGTGTAGACGCCGGCAACCGACCGGCGCGCACAGTATCTATATAAGGGTCACGTACAGCGCGTATATAGATACTGTGCGGAAGACGTCGCGTACCTCGCGAACGTGGCGACAGTACTGACAGTGCTTATAGGGGAGACAGTACTTATACAGGCGCGTGTACGTGGCGTCTTGATCGGCGCGCAACACGGGGCAGCCGATGCTCGTGAAGTCCGAGATGCAAGCGAGGCCCGCGTCTACTGGCGGGCGCGCTGCTTGATACGGCTGGTCAGCTCCTGCACCTGGTCGTAGATGCGACGACGCTCGGCCATTTCCTTACGGATCTTCTTCTCCGCATACATGACCGTGGTGTGGTCGCGGCCACCGAAGGCCTGTCCGATCCGCGGCAGCGACATGTCGGTCAGTTCCCGGCACAGGTACATCGAGATCTGCCGCGCGGTGGCCAGCGCCTTGGTCTTTCCCGGGCCGCACAGGTCGTCGATGCTGACGTCGAAGTACTCGGCGGTGACCCCCATGATCGTGGCCGCGGTGATCTCCGGCGCCTGGGAATCCGGGATCAGGTCGCGGAGCACGATTTCCGCCAGGTTGACGTCGACCGGCTGCTGGTTCAGCGACGCGAACGCGGTCACCCGGATCAGCGCGCCTTCCAGTTCCCGGATGTTGGCCTCGATGCGGGTGGCGATGAACTCGAGCACCTCGCCGGGGACGTCCAGCCGGTCCTGTGCGGCCTTCTTGCGCAGAATCGCGATCCGGGTTTCCAGCTCGGGCGGCTGGATGTCGGTGATCAGGCCCCACTCGAACCGGGTGCGCAACCGGTCCTCCAGCGTCTCCAGCCGCTTCGGCGGCCGGTCGGAGGAGACCACGATCTGCTTGTTGGCGTTGTGCAGGGTGTTGAAGGTGTGGAAGAACTCCTCCTGGGTTCCTTCCTTGCCTTCCAGGAACTGGATGTCGTCGACCAGCAGGATGTCGATGTCGCGGTACCGCCGCTGGAACGCGACCTTGCGGTCGTCACGCAGCGAGTTGATGAAGTCGTTGGTGAACTCCTCGGTGGAGACGTAGCGCACCCGCATCCCGGGGAACAACCGCTGGGCGTAGTGGCCTACCGCGTGCAACAGGTGCGTCTTGCCGAGCCCCGACTCCCCCCAGATGAACAGCGGGTTGTACGCGCGGGACGGGGCCTCGGCGACGGCGACCGCCGCAGCGTGCGCGAACCGGTTCGACGCCCCGATGACGAAGGTGTCGAACGTGTACTTCTCGTTCAGCTTCGTCTTGGACGTCTCCGGTTGCGCCGGGGCGGTGTAGGGCTGCCCGGCCACCGGACGGCCGGAGAACGACGGCCACATGTCGTGCACCGCCGCCAGCGCTTCGCCTTCTTCGTCGACTTCGGCGTTGTCCCCGTCGCCGACTTCCCCGTCGGCCGACGGTACCCCGATCGGTTCGGGGGCCGGGGGCCGGTAAGCTGATGCGCCGTTGCCGGGCGGCTGCGTCTCGGGCACCGACGGCACGGCGGAGGCCGCCTCGCCGGTTTCCATCGTGTCGACTTTCACCGCGAGCGAAACGGGCCCGCCGAGCCGGCGGGACAACGCGTCGGTGATCGGTTCGCGCAACACGCGTTCGATGGCGTCCTTGGCGAATTCGCTCGGTGCGGCGAGCAACGCGGTCCCGTCCAGCAGGCCGATCGGCCGGGTCACCCGCATCCAGGCGCGCTGCTGAGGGGACAGCGTCCCGGCGGACAGTTCCCGAACGACCTGCTCCCACACGACGCCCAGGTTGACCTGGTGCTCCGACGACACCTGTTCCGCTCCCATCCCCCGCCACGGCCGCATCGCGTGACCACGCTGCGGTCGGCTACGCTCTTCGCCGTGCTTCCACCCGGCGACCGGGTATCCACACGGTTATCCACAACTGTGCACTAACGTACGACGGCCCGCGTCAGGCCGTGCCGCCGCCCCGGCCTGACGCGTGCCCCGCTGACGCTGCCCGCGGGCGGCCCCCTGGTTGAGCGCTAGAAGGGGCACGCTAACAAGGCCGAGCCAGTGCCACAAGGTCCCGATAGGGGCAAGGATTTCATCCTATTCGGCGTGTCGCAGTTCGGCTGGCCGACGTTGCACCTGGAGCGGTTAAGTGGGGGCGGTTGGGTGAGGGGAGGAGGGCCTGCCGTACCCTCGTATGAGTCTCCCGTCGGCATCGGGCGGTGTTGGCATGCCCGGGTTACCGCCACAGAAGCGGTTCGCGTCGCCGGTTGGAGACAGCACAGACGACGACGATGCGGGAGAAACTGTCGTGGCCAAGGGTAAGCGTACCTTCCAGCCGAACAACCGTCGGCGCGCACGGAAGCACGGTTTCCGTCTGCGGATGCGCACGCGTGCGGGTCGGGCCATCATTTCCGCGCGCCGCCGCAAGGGCCGGGAGAGGCTGACGGCCTGACGGCCGCCGGCATGCCTCGACCGTGCTTCCCCGGTCGGCGCGGGTGCGCCGCAGCGCGGACTTCCAGATGATTCTGCGCCGCGGCGCCAAGGCCGGACGGCGGCGGCTCGTGGTGCACGCCGTGACGGGCCTGCCCGAGCAGCAGCCGCGGGCGGGGTTCGTGGTGAGCAAGGCGATCGGCAATTCGGTGGTCAGGCACCGGGTCGTTCGCCGGCTGCGGCATGTCGTCGCGGCGCGCTTGGGAACGTTGCCGCCGGGTTGCGCGTTGGTCGTGCGAGCACTGCCCCCAGCTTCCTCGGCCACGAGTGCCGAACTGGCGTCGGATTTCGACGCCGCGTTGCGCAAGCTTCGCCTGGTTCAGGGCGAGCGGAGATGACGGCGACCATGCAGGAATCGGATGTGGCGACCACCGAACGGTCGCCGTTGCCACGTCCGGGTCCGCTGGCGTTCGTTTTGTTGCTCCCGATCCACCTGTATCGCAAGACGATCGGTCCGCTCTTGCCGCCCAGCTGCCGCTTCTACCCCACGTGCAGTACGTATGCGGTGGAGGCGATCACCCGTCATGGTGCGTTCGCCGGTTTGTACCTGACGGTGCGCCGGTTGTTGCGCTGCCACCCGTGGCATCCGGGCGGAATCGACGAAGTTCCTGAGCGGTTCCGGTGGCGGGCACCTCGACCTGACAGTGATAGGCACGGAGAGTCGGCCGGGCCCGGCCGGCGACTCCGCCGCTACAGCACACCCCAGGAGTAACCGCAGTGTTCGACTATCTCCTCTACTACCCGGTCACCTTCATCCTGTGGATCTGGCACAAGGTGTTCGGGACGATCTTCGGCGAGGCCCAGGCGATCTCCTGGGTGCTGGGCATCGTCTTCCTGACCTTCACCGTGCGGGCGATTCTGTTCAAGCCCTTCGTCAGCCAGGTGCGGTCGATGAAGAAGATGCAGGAGTTCGCGCCGGAGATCAAGAAGATCCAGAAGCGCTACGCCAACGATCGCCAGCGGCAGGCGCTGGCGATGCAGAAGCTGCAGCGCGAACACGGCGTGAACCCACTGGGTGGCTGTCTGCCCATCCTGCTGCAGATCCCGGTCTTCATCGGTCTGAACCACGTGCTGCGGGCCTTCGCGGTGCACGCTGAGAAGGGCTGGGGGAACTACACGTTCAGCCCCGAGGCCACGCAGCAGTACATGCAGGCCGACCTGTTCGGCTCCAACCTCGGTCAGGCCATCTACAACACCGGCGTGATGGGGATGAGCGGCGACGGGTTCCACTCCCCCGCAGTCCCCGTTGCGATTCCGTTGATGGTGCTGGCGAGTGCGCTGACGCACCTGACCGCCCGTCACTCGGTCTCGCGCCAGAACCCGGCGAACGCCACGCAGCAGACAGCGGTCATGAACAAGCTGACGCTGTATGTCTTCCCCATCGGCCTGCTGGTGTTCGGTGCGTTCATCCCGATCGGTCTGTTGATCTACTTCCTCTCCAACAACGCGTGGACGTTGATGCAGCAGCGGATCGTCTACCGCCGCATCGACCGGGAGGAAGAGGAGAAGAAGAAGGCGGCGCTGGAGAAGCGCAGCGCGCTGGCTCCGAAGCCGGGTGCGCGGCCGATGCAGACCAAGAAGAAGGGCGCAGCGTCGTCGGCGGGCAAGGCGCCCAAGCCGGGTCAGAAGCCGGCCGCTCAGAAACCGGCCACTCAGAAGTCGAAGTCGGGTGGGCAGCCCGGCGGCGCGAACAACAAACCCTCCACGGCTCCCGGCAAGCCGTCCACCGCGTCGAGCGGGGCCGGTGCGGCGAAGAAGAAGCCCGGCCGCAAGCGGCGTTGATCAGCACCCAGGCATTCCGCGCGTGGTGAGCGCGCGAGCAACAGAAGGAGACCCATCATGTCTGAGACGGCGCAACACCCCTTGGGGGCGCATGGGGCGACGCCACCGGGGGTGTACGACACGGACCCCGTGGAAGTGATCGACGACGACTACGAGTCCGACACCGACGACCTGTTGGTGCGCGAGGGCGACATCGCGGGTGACTACCTGGAGCGCCTGCTCGATCTGCTGGACTACGACGGAGACATCGATCTGGATGTCGAGGCCGGGCGCGCTGTCGTCAGCATCGATGGTGGCAAGGATCTCGACAAGCTCGTCGGTCCCCGTGGTCAGGTACTGGAGGCGCTGCAGGAGCTGACCCGCCTCGCGGTCCAGCAGGTGACCGGTGTGCGCAGCCGCCTGATGTTGGACATCGCCGGCTGGCGGACGAACCGGCGGCGGGAGCTGCAGGAGCTCGGCCGGTCCGCGGCGGAGCAGGTGGCCAAGACCGGCAAGCCGATGAAGCTGCAGCCGATGACGCCGTTCGAGCGCAAGGTGGTGCACGACGCCGTTGCCGCAGTGGACGGCGTGACGAGCGAGAGCGAGGGCGAGGAGCCGCGTCGTCGTGTTGTGGTGATTCCCGAGAAGTGACATCGCCGACGGGCTGAGGGGTGCGATCGCTTCGGCGGTCGCACCCCTTCGCTGTGGGGAGACGTTTCACGTGAAACGGTGCTCGGGGTGTGCCGCCGGGGATCATCGGGTGGGTGTCGATGTGTGTCGCCCGGCGCTCGGGCCGGACCCGGTACCTCGTCGAGGAGCTCGTTTCACGTAAAACTGGCGTCGGTTGCCCGGGGTGATCGGCTGGCATTGGCTACGGATCGCACGAGATGGTGGGAGTTGTGGTGACCAAGGAACCCGACGGGCTCGTTGCGCCGCCGACCGTGGTGGCGGAGATGTTCGGTGAGAGCGTGGAGCGGTTGAACCGGTTCGTTGCCCTGCTTGCCGAGCAGGGTGTCGAGCGGGGGTTGATCGGGCCACGCGAGATCGAGCGCATCTGGGATCGTCACGTGCTCAATTCCGCCGTCGTGGGTGAACTCGTTCCCGAAGGCGCTCACGTCGTCGACGTCGGATCCGGTGGGGGCTTCCCCGGTGTGCCGCTCGCGCTGGCGCGTCCGGACATCTCGATCACCTTGCTGGAGTCGATGGCGCGGCGTGTGCAGTGGCTGGAGGAAGTCCTCGACGAGTTGTCACTGGAGAACGCTGACGTGCTGCGCGGCCGTGCGGAAGACAAGGCGGTTCGTGCTGAACTGGGTGCGGTGGACGTCGTGACGGCTCGCGCGGTGGCGCCGTTGGGGCGACTGGCGCAGTGGTGCCTGCCGTTGCTGCGCACCGGTGGCTTGTTGCTCGCCGTCAAGGGTGCGAGCGTTGCCGAGGAGATCGCGCGTGACGAGGCGATCGTGGAGAAGGCGGGCGGGGAAAGCATCGATGTCGTCCAGTGTGGTGTGGACGTTCTCGAAGTTCCTGCCACCGTCGTCGTGATCGAGGCTGCACCACGATCCGTGCGCTCGAGGAAGGGGCGCCGGCGTCGGCGATGAATCGGCGGCACTGCCGGGCTGGTGAATCGGCGGCGCTGCCGAGGTGACGTGAAAGCGGTTGCGTCCGTCCTCCGGCGCGAGGCATCCGTGCCATGCCCGCGGTCACGTTTCACGTGAAACAGTGGCCGGCTTGATGGTCGGTCTCTGTGCGTGCCTGATCGCGTGTCGCTGGACCTCCCCCGGACAGGTTCGGCGTCCTACTGGACGCGGCACATGGGACATCCTCCTGGTTGACCCCGTGATCGACCCGCTTGCCCGCTGTTCGGCGCTGGCTCGGGTCGGGATTGCGCCCTCCCTTTTTCGCGCCACCGTGATGCGTGGTCCAATCCTCAGGTTGGCGACCCCTCTGTCCGAGCACTGCGATGGTTCCCCGGGGTCACCGCATGGTGACGCGAGTGGTGTCATTAATGTCGTAATTCCCACCGTTTCCCGGGGAAGACCCTCAACCCGTGCGTCAGACCGGAGCGGCGCTGAAAAATTGACCGCTTCGCATGCGACCATTGACGCGATGGACGACGTACTGGGTCGAGGGAGCGATGGTGTGCCTATCCGTGACGAAGTGAGGGATGTTTCACGTGAAACCGGCGTACACAGTCCGGCCGCGGTCCCGGTCCCGTCGGACACCGATGTCAACACCAGCACCACGACCACAGGGGCCATTGGCGCCGGGGAGGTGCTACGCCCGGTGACCGGCACGTTTGCCGACCACAGCGGTGACTCCCCCGCGTGGACGCCGATCGCCGAAGAAGCGTTCACCGCTGCGCGGGTGCTGCACCCCAAGGAGAAGCTGCCTCGCCCCGTCCGCCGTCGCATCATGACGGTCGCGAATCAGAAGGGCGGGGTCGGGAAGACGACGAGCACGGTGAACCTCGCCGCCGCGCTCGCCCTGCACGGGCTGAAGGTTCTGGTCATCGACCTGGACCCGCAGGGCAACGCCAGTACCGCACTGGGGATCGAGCACCGATCCGGCACGCCGTCCGTGTACGAGATTCTCATCGGTGAGATCTCCCTGCTCGACGCGGTGAAGGCCAGCGACCAGTCTCCGAACCTGCTGTGTGTTCCGGCGACCATCGACCTTGCCGGCGCCGAGATCGAACTGGTCAGCATGGTGGCGCGCGAGTCGCGGCTGAAGGAGGCGCTCACCGAGCAGGCGTTGAACGAGCTGGGCGTCGACTACGTCTTCATCGACTGTCCGCCGTCGTTGGGCCTGCTGACCGTCAATGCGTTGGTCGCGGCCCAGGAAGTGCTGATCCCGATCCAGTGCGAGTACTACGCGCTGGAGGGTCTTGGGCAGCTGTTGAACAACATCGAGCTGGTTCGGGCACACCTCAACCCGTCGCTCTCGCTGACCACGATCTTGCTCACCATGTACGACGGTCGCACCAAACTCGCGGACCAGGTGGCCGAGGAGGTGCGCAGTCACTTCGGTGAGGTGGTGCTGCGGACGATCATTCCGCGGAGCGTGAAGGTCTCGGAGGCTCCGGGCTTCGGGCAGACGGTGCTGGCTTACGACCCCGGGTCGCGGGGCTCGATGAGCTACCTCGACGCGGCGCGTGAGCTGGCCGAGCGGGGTGCGAGGGAGAACCGATGAGCGCGGAACGTAAGGGCGGACTGGGACGAGGCCTGGCGGCTCTCATCCCGACCGGTGCGGCCGAATCGGTGCGTGAGAGCGGCAAGGCGAAAGGTGACTGGTTCGCCGCGAACGGCGCGGTGCGAGCCACGTCCGAGGTCGGCGGCGAAGTCGCCGGCGCGGTCTATCGTGAGGTACCGGTCGAATCGGTCACGCCGAACCCGCGCCAGCCGCGCCAGGTGTTCGACGAGGCCGCGCTGGCCGAGCTCGAGCACTCCATCCGCGAGTTCGGCCTGATGCAGCCGATCGTGGTGCGCCAGCTGGACGACGACAAGTTCGAGCTGGTGATGGGCGAGCGCCGGCTGCGAGCCGCGCAGCGGGCCGGTTTGGAGAAGATCCCGGCCATCGTGCGCCAGACGTCCGATGACGCAATGTTGCGTGACGCGTTGTTGGAGAACATTCACCGGGTCCAGCTGAACCCGCTGGAGGAAGCGGCGGCGTACCAGCAGCTGCTGGAGGAGTTCAACGTCACGCACGACGAGCTGGCTCACCGGCTCGGCCGGAGCCGTCCGGTCATCACCAACACCATTCGGTTGCTGCGCCTGCCGTTGCCGGTGCAGCGGCGCGTGGCCGCCGGTGTGTTGTCGGCGGGTCACGCCCGTGCCCTGCTGGCGCTGGACGATCCGGAGAAGCAGGAAGAGCTCGCGGCGCGCATCGTGGCCGAGGGGCTGTCGGTGCGGGCGACCGAGGAAGCGGTCACCCTGGCCCGCAGCGAGAAGCCGTCGGCCAAGCGCAAGTCGTCACCGCGCAAGCCGCTGCATGCCCCCGGGCTGCAGGAGCTGGCCGAGCGGATGTCGGACAAGTTCGACACCCGGGTGAAGGTGGACTTGGGCAAGCGGAAGGGCCGGATCGTCGTCGAGTTCGGGTCGATCGACGACCTGGAACGGATCGTCGGACTGATGAATCTCGACGACAAATGACACGCGTGCTATTTCGTCACGTGACGGACGATCTCAGCCGGTGATGTCCTTGGTCGAGGCACGTGCGACGGCTCGCTCGATCAGTTCGGCGTAGATCTGGCCGAGCGAGCCGCCCGCCGCTTCGACAGCCATCGGAACGGTCGACGTCTCGGTCAAGCCCGGCGACAGGTTCACTTCGAGGAACTGGACGGTGCCGTCGGGTTGGACCACAGCGTCGGTGCGGGAAACGTCGCGCAATCCGAGGCGGCGATGAGCGGCGACCGCGAGCTCTTTCACCGCGGCCGCGGCTTCCGGGCTCAGCCGTGCGGGGGTGAAGAAGTCGGTCAGCCCCGCGGTGTAGCGGGCCGTGTAGTCGTAGATGCCCGATTCGGGCACGATCTCGACCGGCGGTAGGGCTTGGGGCTCACCGTCGCGTTCGACGACGGTGACCGCCACCTCTGTGCCCTCGATGTAGCGCTCGGCCAGCACGGTGTCGCCGTAGGCGAAGCAGCCGACCATGGCGGCCGGCAGTTCGGCGGCGTCGCGGACGACTTGGGCGCCGAGGGCGGATCCGCCCTGGTCCGGTTTGACGATCAGGGGCAGGCCGAGCCGGTCCACGATCGCGTCGAGGACGGCCTGCGCGCCGAGTTCACGGAACGTGCTGTGCGGCAGGACCACCCAGTCCGGGGTGTGGAAGCCGGCCTCGCGCAGTTCCGACTTGGCGATCGGCTTGTCCCACGCGCGGCGGCACGCCTGTGCTGTGGTGCCCACGTAGGGCACGTCGAGCAGTTCGAGCACTGCTTGGACCGAACCGTTCTCCCCTTCTCCGCCGTGCAGGGCCACCACGACGGCGTCCGGGCGCTGCTCGCGGAGGCGAGAGACGAGTTCCGCGTCGGTGTCCCATTCCTCGACGTGGATGCCTTCGGCTCTGAGCGCGGCCGACAGTCGCCGTCCTGATCTCAGCGACACGTCGCGCTCGTGCGAGAGGCCGCCAGCGAGCACGGCAACAGCACGGTCAGCCATCAGGCCACTACCCCTCTCGTCCCGAACAGTCCTTATGTGGACCGTGTGGTGCGATCTGCGTGATGTCAGCTGTCAGGCGGTGTCGGGTCCGGGAGTTTGCGGTCCGGACACGGGTCGCCGCTGGACCGTGCCGAACGTCTGCACGAGCTCCATCTCGGACTCGAGAACCGCTGCCAGCCTACGCACCCCTTCCTTGATGCGTTCGGGGGTCGGGTAGCAGTAGGACAGGCGCATCTGCCGGGAGCCGAAGCCGTCGGCGTAGAAGCCGGTTCCGGACGCGTAGGCGACGCGGGCGGTGACCGCGCGCGGCAGCATGGCTTTGGTGTCGATGCCTTCCGGGACCGTGACCCAGACGTAGAAGCCGCCCTCCGGCTCGGTCCAGGTGCAGCCTTGCGGCATGTGCTGAGCGAGGGCGGCCAGGATGGCGTCGCGTCGTTCCCGGTAGCTTTCCCGGAACTTCTTGATCTGGCCTTTCCAGTCGTGGGTGTCCAGGTACCGGCTGACGATGAGCTGGTTCAACGTCGGTGGGCACAGCGTGGCGGATTCGGCGGCCAGCACGAGCTTTTCCCGGATGCCGTGCGGGGCCAGTACCCAGCCGACCCGCAGCCCGGACGCGAACGTCTTGGAGAAGGAGCCGAGGTAGACCACGTTGTCCGGGTCGAGCGACCGCAGCGCCGGGTAGGTCTGGCCGTCGAAGCCGAGGAGGCCGTAGGGGTTGTCCTCGACGATGAGCACGTTGTGCTTGCGGCAGATCTCCACGATGCGTGACCTGCGCTCGACCGAGAGCGTCACGCCCGCCGGGTTGTGGAAGTTCGGGATCGTGTAGAGCAGCTTGGCCGGCCTGCCCTGGGCGGCGGCCGAGGTGAGCGCTTCTTCCAGCAGCTCGGGTACCAGACCGTCGTCGTCCATGGCGACGTGCACGACCCGGGCCTGGTACGCGGCGAACGAGCCGAGTGCTCCCACATACGACGGGCCCTCGGCGATGACGGTGTCGCCCGGGTCGCAGAACAGCCGCGTGATCATGTCCAGGCCCATTTGTGAGCCGACGGTCACCACGACGTCGTCCGGGTGGGCCTTGATGCCTTCCAAGGCCATGACCTCGCAGATTTGTTCCCGGAGCTTCGGTACGCCGTGCGCCGACCCGTATTGCAGGGCCACCAGGCCGTCCTGGGCGATGATGTCTTGCACCTGGCTGGCCAGGGATTCGAGTGGAAGCGCGGCGAGATTCGGCATGCCCCCGGCGAGTGAGACGACTTCCGGCCTGCTCGCCACCGCGAACAGCGCGCGGATTTCCGACGCGGTCATCCCCTCGGTGCGCGCGGCATAGCGCGCGAGGTGGGGGTCCAGGTTGTGGCGGGCTGGGTCGCCGGCCGCGGAGGGTTGCAGCACCATGGTCTGTCGAGTGTAAACGCCGATGTCGGGTGGGTCGTCAGGCTCGGGTCGGATGTCACAGAATGTCGCCCGGGCTACCCCGGGGTAGTCAGGCTCGTCGTGGGCCGCCTATCCTCGATCACGATCGTCGTGGGCCATTCGAGCGATCTGCCTCGAGTCGGCCCGTTTGCTTCTGGGGGGGGGCGCACACCGCTTTGGGAGGTTACGTGTCGCGGCAGGTCGTGGGCGTCACGCTGGACAATCTGGAGGACCTTCCGCGGCATTGCCGCAAGTGCGTGTACTGGGAAGTCGCCCCGCACCTGCGGAGTGAGGTCGAGCAGTTCGGCGAAACCGAGCTGGAGAAGGAAGCGTGGGTGTCCAGCGTGCTGCTGGAGTGGGGGTCGTGTGGGCGGTTGCTGTACAGCAACAAATTGCCGGTCGGGTTCGTCCTGTACGCGCCGCCGACGGTCGTGCCGCGCGCGGGTGCGTTCCCGACTTCTCCGGCGAGCCCGGATGCGGTGTTGTTGACCGCGTTTCACGTGCAACCGGAGTTCCGGGGTGGCGGGATCGGCCGTGTGCTGGTCCAGGAAGTGGCGAAGGACCTCACGCGGCGTGGCGTGCGTGCCATCGAAGCTTTCGGGGACGCGCGGCCGGACGAGCGTGACGAGGGTGAGCATCACTGCGTCGTGCCGGCGGAGTTCTTGTCGCGGGTCGGCTTCAAGACGGTGGCGCCGCATGCGCGTTGGCCGCGGCTTCGGCTGGAGCTGCGTGGGGGGATGCTGTGGAAAGAGGATGTGGAGGCCGCGTTGGAGCAGTTGCTCGGGCAGGTGTCGATCTCCACGGCTCAGTCCAGCGGGTTTGTGCGTCGGTGAGACGTCCGTCACACTGGGTTGATGGTCGTGCGCTCCGAGTGATCCACACGTTATCCACAGGATTTATCCACAGTTCTGGGAGTTATCCACAGGTGTGTGGATGACGCGCTTCTTTCCGTCCTCTCTAGGCTCGAGACGGGGTCGCCCCCCAGGGAGGGCGGGGGCTGCGAAGGATGGGGCTGCGAAGGGCGGAGAAGCCGTGCGTCGGCGGCCGGACGGCCGTGAAAGCAGGTGTGCCGTGGGCAGCGACGTTTTTCGGCCTACTGCTGCTTTGTCAGCTCATGCGCGAGGACGTCGGCGAACGTGAACGTCCCGGTTGGTTGGTCGTTCTCGCCCAGCAGGTACAGACGCTTCACCGCGACCAGGATTCCCTCGGCCACGATGTCCCGGAACGCCGGGTCGGACAGGCGCGCCCGGTCGCGCTCGTTGGTCAGGTAACCGATCTCCACCCTTACCGCCGGGCAGCGGGTCAGCCGCAGGATCTCCCACGTCTTCGGATGCGTCCGGCAGTCTTTGAAACCCGTGCGGGCCACCAGCTCGCGCTGGATGTAGCCGGCCAGAAGCTCACCGACGGTCGACGTCGTCCCGTTGCCGGTTCCGAAGTGGAACGTCGCCACTCCCTGAGCCTTCGGCGAGCTGTTCTGGTCGCAGTGCAACGACAAGAACAGGTCCGCGCCGGCGTCGTTGGCGAACTGGGCGCGCTCCGCGTCCGACGGGCTGTGGTGCGGGCCCCGGGAGATCAACGCCTCCATTCCGGTGGCCTTCATCCTGCCCTCGAGCCGCCGCGCCAGGTCCCACGCGATGTCGGCCTCGCGCAGCCCTGCCACCTGGACGCCAGGGTCGGCGCCGCCGTGCCCCGGGTCGATGACGATGCGCTTACCGCGCAAACGCGGGCCCGACTGACGCACCCGCTCCTGCTCCCGCAGCAGCACCGGGCGGCCGCCACGTGCCCGCGGTGACAGCTGATTCAACGCCCGGACCGTCGCCGCGCCGCAGATACCGTCCGGCACCAGGCCGTAGTCCCGCTGGAAGTTCCGCAGCGCGCGCTCGGTCGCCTTGCCGAAGATGCCGTCCGGGCGGCCGCTGTCGTAACCCAGCTCGGTCAGGCGCTCCTGCAACGCGAACACGTCATCGCCGTGTACGGGGGCGGACATCAAGTACGCCAGCGGCCGGCTGCCGAGGTGGAAGCTCGCTCCCCGGAGAGTCCGATACGTGGCCGGACCCACGACTCCATCGGTGATCAGTCCACGTTGCTGCTGAAACGTGCGAACCGCGTGTTCAACGGCATGGTCGAAAACGTCGCTGGACGAGCCGTCGTCGGCGAGCAGACCCTGCTTGACCAGCAGCGATCTGATCTCTGCGACGTCCGGGCCGCGATCACCGCGGCGGAGTACTCGCATGCACTCCTCGCACTTGTCTCGTCCTTCACTCAGCCGCCAGCATCACCCGGCGCAGGAATCCCCGGGATGGTTGGTCCCGGGGATCCCATTGTGCCCTGTGAACTGTCCGTAGGTACGAGTAGGTCGACGGTGTCGGCGGGGCTACCCGTTTGCATGCAGGTCCGCTCGGCAGGGTGCCACCGGCCGTAACGGGCCCGGTGACGGCTCGCTGACGAAGGCGTGAATCAGCCGATGACGTCGGCGAGATCCTGCAGCAGAGCCGGCTTCGGCTTCGCACCGACGATCTGCTTCACCGGCTGCCCGTCCTTGAACAGGATCAGCGTCGGAATCGACATGACCTGGTAGTCACGCGCGGTCGACGGGTTGGCGTCGGTGTCCAGCTTCGCGATCGTCAGCTTGTCCGAGTGCTCGGCGGCGATCTCCTCCAGCACGGGAGCGATCATCTTGCACGGACCGCACCAGTCGGCCCAGAAGTCCACCAGCACGGGCTTGTCGCTGCCCAGGACCTTGTCCTTGAACGTCGCGTCGGTCACCTCGATGGTCGATCCGGCCATCTCATCTCCTCGAATTGTTTTACGTGAAACGTTGCGGTCGTGTGGAGCGGTCAGGACGAGGCGCCGTAACCACCACCAACCAGTTCCGCGGCTTCCTGGGCCTGAGCGACGTCGCCGTGCTCGGCGAGCCATCGCTCGGCGTCGATGGCGGCGGCGCAGCCGGACCCCGCGGCCGTGATCGCCTGCCGATACGTGTGGTCGACCAGGTCACCGCACGCGAACACGCCGTCCAGAGTCGTGTAGCTGCTCCGGCCCTTGGTCAGGACGTAGCCCTGCTCGTCGAGATCGACCTGGCCACGCACCAGTTCGCTGCGCGGGTCGTGCCCGATCGCGACGAAGAACCCGGTCACGTCCAGCGTCGATTCCTCACCGGTGACCGTGTCCTGCACCTTCAGCCCGGTCACCTTGTCCTCGCCGAGTACCTCGGTGACCCGGGTGTTCAGCCGCCACCGGATCTTCTCGTTCGCACGCGCCCGCTCCAGCATGATCTTCGAGGCGCGGAACTCCTCACGACGGTGCACGATGGTCACCGAGCGGGCGAACTTGGTCAGGAACGTCGCCTCCTCCATGGCCGAGTCCCCGCCGCCCACGACGGCGATGTCCTGGTCACGGAAGAAGAACCCGTCACAGGTGGCACAGGACGAGACACCGCGGCCCAGCAGCTCCTGCTCGCCGGGGACGTGCAGGTAGCGCGGGGCCGCACCCATCGCCAGAATCACCGCCTTGGCGGCGTACCGCTGACCGTTCACCGTGGCGTACTTGATGTCGCCGGTCAGCTCCAGCTCCTCCACGTCCTCGGTACGTAGCTCGGCGCCGAACTTCTCCGCCTGCGCCCGCATCTGCTGCATCAGGTCCGGCCCCATGATGCCGTCCGGGAAGCCCGGATAGTTCTCCACGTCGGTGGTCGTCATCAGGGCACCACCGAACTGCGTGCCCTCGAACACCAGCGGCTCCAGCTGAGCCCGCGCCGCGTACAAGGCGGCGGTGTACCCAGCGGGCCCCGAACCCACGATGATCAGGTTCCGAACCTGTTCCGATGCCACACGAACCTCCGCTCGGCCCGCTCGCTCCTGTCAGCCGGCCATTGTCATCTATCGACCTCAACACGATCGTAGGCGGCGGTGTTCCCGCGCTGGGGCGGTGCGCGCCACACCCGCCCGAACGCACACGCCACAGCGACCCCGCGAACGGCACCGGCTGTTCAGATGACGGAACACCAGCCACCCGTACCGCTCGCGGTTCGCGGTGACCGTCATGTACGGGCAAAGAAAAAGGCCGCCGCAGCGGCCATGGGCAAAGGAAGGGGCCAGTAGCGAGCGGACCCGTGTCCGGGCCGCTCGCTCTATCGGCCGAACTCCTTGTCCAGGTACACCTCTCCGGGGTTGCTCCCACTGCAGTCCGGCGACACCGCGACGATGCGATACCGCGCCAGCTCACCGGTGGTCAACACCACGAGGACGGCGTCCTGGCCGTCCACCTTGCCAGGTTTCACCCCGATGGGCTGCCCCGTCACCGGGATGTCGTTGGCCTTCAGGCACGCCTCCAGCTGCTCCCGGCTGCCGAGCGGGCCGTAGTCCTGCACACCCTGGATGTCGCCGAACGCCGCGGCCGGGTTCCCCGGATCGACCACCACACCCTGGTTCGACGGCGCCCCCGTGTCGGGACTCCCCCCGGCCATCGGGCTACCGGTGGTCGTGGTCCCCGGGCTGATCAGTGCGATCGCGGCCACCGCCGCGGCCGCGGTCAGCAGCCCGGCGCTCCAGCCCATCACCCGGTTGCGCCGCCGACGAGCCGCGGCCAGATCCACCACCGGCGCCAGCCGCTCCTGCTCGGCGTGCGGCTGCTCGACCGCATCCGTTGCCGTGCTGCCCTGCTGTTCCGCTTGCTGCGACGACAGTGCCTGCTGGGACTGTCCGGCGCGGGCCGCCTCGGCTGCCAGTGCCGCGTCGATACGGGCGGCGACCTCGGCAGGCATCGGCGGGGCGGGAGCCTGCGCCAGGTCGGCGAGAGCCTCCTGCGTGCGGTCCAGCGCGGCCAGCACCGCCATCGCCTCCGGATCCTTGCGGACCAGTGGCCACAACCGTTCTGCCTGCGCTTCGTCGACGGCGCCAGCGTGCAGGTCGGCTAGCAGATCGACAGACCACGGTGGACCGCCCGGCCCCCCTGGCTTGCCCATCTCGGTCATCGTCCCTCCCTCTCGCGTGGCGCGTCCTGTCGGCTGCCACGTGCAGTGCCGGACGCGGCACCGCGCTTGCTATCGGAAATTGGGACGTTCGCATTTGCATCGGGGTTCCGCAGATGGCCCAGAACCTTTGCCAGTTTCGCGCGACCTCGCGCACACCGGCTCTTCACCGTGCCCTCCGCGATGCCCAGCATCTGCGCGGTCTCCGACACCGAGTACCCCTCGACGTCGACCAGCACGATCGGAATGCGCTGCTCCTCAGGCAACTGGCGCAACGCGTGCTCGATCAGCATCCTGGTTTCCCGCTGTGCCATCGAGTCACCGGGAGCCGCCGGCTCGCGGTACTCGTCGGTCTCCGGCAACGGCACGGTCGGTCGGGCCTGGCGCTTGCGAATCCGGTCCAGGCAGGCGTTCACCACGATCCGGTGCAACCACGTGCTGACCTGGGACTCCGCGCGGAAGTTGGCCGCGGCCCGGTAGGCGGAGATGAACGCGTCCTGCAACGCGTCCGCGGCTTCTTCCTGATCACGCATGGTGCGCAAGGCGACCGCCCACATCCGGTCCCGATGGCGCCGGACGATCTCGCTGAACGCATGCGGGTCCCCAGCCGCATGCGCGCGAATGAGGTCCTCATCCGTTGGTGCTGCTGCGGTCACTCGCCAGAGACTACCCGGCCCGTGCTCGTCCGTGCGCGGCTCGTCACGGCTGGGCAGCCGGGAAGAACTTCAGCTCGCCGATGCTGGTGGCGAACGCGCCCTCGTCCCCGCCGAGCTTGGTGATCCACACGATCACGTGCGACGTCTTCGTCGGCTTGGCCAAGGTCAACTCCACCTTGTCCCCGGACACCTCGGTCTCCTTGACCACCACCCGGGCGTCGTCCAGGAACGGGTTCGGATTGTCCGCCACCCGCACCTCGACCTTGCTGCCCTTGGTCGCCCGGTGGATCACCACCTTGGCCAGGTCGATCGGCTTGTCGAAGCTCACCGACAGGCCGACACCGGACTTCAGCGCGGGGAGCTGCTGCTTGTAGACGTCGGTCTTCCACAGCGTCGACGGGTCACCGTCGATCGCCTTCGGCGCCCGGTCGACCGAGTCCCCGGTGCCTTCCGGGTTGTAGACCTGGACCTGCGACGGGGTGACCGCGGCCGCGGCCACCTGCTTCTCCTTGTCCTTCTTGTCCTTCTGGCCTCTCTTGCCCGAGCTTTCCGCGACGTTGACCTCCGGGCCGGTGGCGCCGTCGTCGGTCTCGAAGAAGCTGATCAACGACAAGCCGACCCAGGCGATGATCGCCACCGCGGCCACCACCAGCAGCGTCGCGCCCAGCGCCACCTTCCGCCGGCGGGCCGGATCGTTGGTCGGACGCTGGGTCGTCCAGATCCCGCCGTCCGGATCCTGGTGGCTGTCCGGCGGCAGCTGACCGCTCTGGATCAGCTCGTCCCGCTCGGCCACCTCGGCGGCCTGCCGCAGCACCCGCAAGAACGCCGCACTGGTGCGGATACCGCCCTCGCCGCCGTCCGCCAACGTGTGCGTGGCCAGCGCCGACAGCTCCTGCGGCACCCAGGCGTTGATCGACCGCGGCGGAACCACCCGCCCGTTCGGCCCCTGCGGAGCGGGCTGCATGATCCCCGGCCCGCCGGGCAGCGGCCACCGAGCGGTCAGCAGCAGGTACAGCAGCGCACCGAGGGCGCGGACGTCGTGCCGTAACGTCGCCTGCGGCATCGGACCCGCAAAAGCCAGCCGCAGCACACCGTCCGGGCCCACCCGGATCCGCTGCGGATGATCGATGCCCAGGACAAGACCGTGGTTGTGCGCCTGCTCGACGGCGTCCACCAGCTGCTCCAGCATGCGGCACGCCGCCGCGGGCGTGACCGGGCCGTCGGCGATCACGTCGATCAGGTCGGTGCCCTTGCTCCACTCCGACACCACGATGCCGAGCAGCCCCTCCCCCGCGGAGATGCCGCTGCCGAGGCTGAGCACGTCCAGCACCCGCGCCACCGCCGGGTGGTTGAACTGCGCGGCATGCGCCGCCCGCTCGAGCGTGCGCCGCGCGGCACGAGCGGCCTCGGCGTCCGCCGGGTCCCCGACCAGCAAGGTCAGGGCGACGTCGCGGCGCAGCTGGCCGTCGCGAGCCCGCCAGAAATGCGCCCCCGCGCGCTGGTCGATGCCGAGCTGGGCGAGAAGGCGGTAACGGCCGTCACCGACGACGCCACCCGGCGCCAACGAACCGCTCCGGGTCCGAACGCTCGTCCCCGGCGCAGCTTCAACGTGCTCGGTCCGCCTGTTCACCCTCGCCGACTACCTCCCACACCTGCGACACAGCCCATTTTCCACCGACATTACCTATTTCGCGACGACCTTCAGTCGGGTAGACGCTGTGGCGCGGGCCGAGGTTGTCGCAGGGTGCCGCGAACTCGGTCACTTCTTCAGCACTTTGCTGCGCAGCGCATTGAGCCGTGTGGTGATCGGCTTGAGTTCGTCCACCTTGAGCAGCGCCAGCACGCCGAGGGTGACACCGAAACCGACCGCCGACTGCACGAACAACTTCAGCCACGCGGTCAGCGTCACGGGCAGCCAATCGGGAATCAGCCATCCGGCGCCGAACGCGGCCAGCGCCCCGATGATGCTGGCGAACGACGTGAACAGGATGACTCCGAGCACCCGCTTGCTGCGCAGGTTGCCCAGCCGCACCCACAGCCACATCTGGCCGAGCACCGCGCCGACCAGGAAGGTCAGCGAGTTCACCAGCATCGCGCCGAGCACGATCTGGTGGCTTTCCAGCAGCACCGGGCACAGGTACAGCAGCGGCACCTTGACCACCGTCATCACCAGCATGATCAGCGTCGGGGTGCGCGCGTCCTTCATCGCGTAGAAGACCCGCAGCTGCAGCATCACCAGCGCGTAGGGCAGCAGGCCGAACGCGCCGATGCCCAACGCCTCACCCAGCCGCTCGGCACCGTCGCCGGCACCGCCCCGGCCGAGCGAGAACAGCGCGACACCGATCGAGCTGCCGACGACGGTCATCACCGCGGCGATCGGCAGCAGCGCCACCGTGGTGATCCGCGACGCATACGACAGGTCGCTGATCAGCTTCTTGATGTTGCCGTCCGCGGCGGCCCGGGACATGCGCGGCATGATCGCGGTCAGCAGCGACACCCCGATGACGCCGTACGGCAGCTGGAACAGCAGCCACGCGTTGTAGTACGCGGTCATGCCGCCGGCATCGCCCGCGGTCAGCACCCGGGTGGTGACCATGTAGCCGATCTGGCTGATCGCGACGTAGGCGACGATCCACAGGGCCAGCCCGCCGAACTCACGCATCCGGTGATCGATGCCCCAGTTCCACTTCGGGCGGAACCCGGTGCGCAGCAGCGGCGGCACCAGCATGGCGGCCTGCGCCACGATGCCCAGCGTCACGCCGACGCCCAGCACCAGGAGCTTGATGTCGCCCATCCGCACCGGGTCGAGCGAGATCTCCCCCGGCACCATGGCGAACACCAGGATGGTGGCGATCACCACGAGGTTGTTCACCACCGGCGCCCACGCGGGCGGCCCGAAGATCTGCTTGGCGTTCAGGATCGCCATCAGCAGCGCGAAAATGCCGTAGAACAGGATCTGCGGCAGCAGCAGGTAGGCGAACGCGGTGGTCAGCTCGGGGTTGGCCTGATTGGTCGAACTGTCCACGTACAGCGCGGTGAACCACGGCGCGGCCAGCACGGCGACGACGGTCGCGCCGCCCAGCAGCGTCAACGCCATGGTGAGCAGGCGCTGGGTATAAGCTTCCCCGCCATCCGGGTCGTCCTGCGCCCGCACCAGCAACGGCACCACCACGCTGGCGAGCACCCCGCCGAGCAGCAGCTCGTAGACGATGTTCGGCAGCGTGTTGGCCACGTTGAACGAGTCGTTGACCACGCCGATGCCGACCACCCAGACCAGCATGATCTTCCACAGGAAGCCGGTGATCCGGCTGGTCAGTGACGCGATCGCGATCTTGCCGGTGGACCGGGCCAGCGACGGTTCCTTCTCGACCGCCGCGATCAGGCCGGTTTCCGGGCCGGCGTCGACCGAACGCAGGAAGCCGGTCTGGCTGGCCGCGCTGATGCGCGGCAGCATCGTGGTCACCTCGAACGGCCGCAGCTCGTCCGGATCGGTGGTCGGCCACTGCGGACCGGCGGCCAGCCGTTGCGTTCGCTGCGGCGGCCGCAGCGGAGGTCGTCCGCCACGGCCAGGAGGACCACCGGGCACACGCCGCTGTGCCGGCTGGCCACCACTGCCTGCCGGGCGCGGCGGCTGACCAGCGGCCGGCTGCCGCCGTGGTGGCACGCCTCGACCGGCCGGGCCTCGACGGGGAGGCTGCCCGGAAGCCGGCGGCATCCGCCTGCGGACCGGCCGGGTGCCTTCTTCGTCGGGCGACACCGGTCGCGGCGGCTGCGGTACGTCACCCCGTCCACCGGGCCGCGGTGCGACCGGCGTGCCGTCTTGCCTCGTCACCGGGGGTGGCGGGGGTTCGCTGGGACGCCCGTAGCGCGGGTCGCGCGGATCGCGCGGCGGCTGCTGACGGGGCGGCTGGCCGCCTGGTGGCGGCCGCGAGTGCCGGGGCGGCGGTGGGTTCACTCGATCGACTCGTCCTTGCTCGGGTATCGGTCTACCCGCGGCCCGCGCCGTTCGAGCGCAGCCGCCGGTAGATGCGGCGACCGGCCAACAACAGTAACGCGCCTGCCGCCGTCGCGGTCACGATCACCGTGATGACACCGTATTCGGTGGACGTCAGTTCGTAGGTTGTCGGCTCACCGAGCTGGGTGCCACCAGGGGTCGACAAGTACACGTTCACCGTAAAGCGGCCTGCTCGCAACACTTCCGCGGGGATCTTCAGATTGCGTGACCGGCCGGCAGGGATCTCCACCGCGGACGGCTGTGACAAGCGCAAACCCGCCCCGGAGGTGAGCTTGACCCGGACTGTGATCTGGACCGGCAGCCGGTTGGTCACCGACACCGGGATGGGTGACGACCCGGACGCCAGCCCGATGGTGCGACCGGGATCGGAGATACGCACGCCGTGACGCACCGTCTGCAGCTGTGCGGTGGCCGACTCCAGGGCCCTGGCACGGGCACCCCGCACGCCGTGGAAGTCGGCCGAGGCGGTGCGCAGCAGCGCCTCGCGCAGCGGGGAGACGATGGCTTGCGGCTCGACCTGACTGGTCGGGTCCTCCTTCATCGCCTCCGACAGGTCGGTGATCTGGCCGTCCAGCTCGTCCAGCTCACGCATCATGCCCTTCGGCAGGCGGCCGCCAGTCGCGTTCCGGTCGAACCGGGCCCTGCCCACGCTGTCCGCCCCCGCGAGCGCCGTCAGGCTCACCGGCTGGACGAGACCGTCCGCGATGAAGCCGTTCAGTGTGCCCAGCAGCCAGTCGACCTCGTCCGCGGTGGCGGCGAAAGTGCGCGGCGGTGCCAGCAGCATCGGCTTGCTCGGGTCGGCCATGGCTTTGAACAGCACCGTCGCGATCGCGTTCTGGCCGGCGATGGTGCGATCGTCGGCCGCGACCGTCGCCGGGTAGCCGAGCTGGGGACTTGCCGAACGCGGCCGCAACGCCAGCGCACCCAGCTCGTCGAACGGCAGCACCCGCAGCCTGCCCGAGTCGTCTCCGTCCACGGTGAGCGGCTCGGCCGGAGCCCACCGCACGTCGACCCCGCGCGCGTTGGCGACGACCAGGTCCGTGCCTGCTTTCGCGACGGCCTTGGCAGCGCGCTCGTCGATGTCGTCGGTCGTCCACAGCGCGCCCGGCAGTGGATCGGCATCCAGCACCTCGGACAGCACCGAGCTGCGGTTCGCCGCGGCGGTGGCCAGTCGCGGCGAATGGGCGGCCAGCGCGGCCAGGTCGGCGCCCGCGTATTGGGTGGCCACGACGCACTGGTCGGCGAC
Source organism: Thermocrispum agreste DSM 44070 (assembly GCF_000427905.1). Lineage (GTDB taxonomy): Bacteria > Actinomycetota > Actinomycetes > Mycobacteriales > Pseudonocardiaceae > Thermocrispum > Thermocrispum agreste. Next base: position 63,980 of record NZ_ATYX01000011.1, read on the forward strand.
GAGCTCCCGCAGCGACGTCAGCCAAGCCTTGGCCTCCTCCGAACCCTCGCCACGGACCAGGCCTTCGCGGGTGCGAACCCGGTAGCCGTTCGCCATGTCGCGCACGGTCGCGACGAGGTCGGGGTCGATGGCGAAGCACAGTCCGTCGCCGATACCACCGGTCCGGACCTTCGCGGCCGCTTCGACCAGTGTGTGCAGGCGGCCACCCGGCCGGAGCTCGGCGGCGAGCATGTCGTCGGCCAGCACGACGGACTGGTTGAACGGGCGCGCCGCCACCCGCGGACGGGCCGCGATCGGCCACAGCACGGTGAGCGGGAGCGATCGCTGCGTCGCGGTCGTCACCTGGCCGGGTGCCGATCGGACCGGCAGCAGCATGTTCACCCCGGCCAGCCGGGCCTCGGCGCCGCCGTCCGGGATGCCGTTGATGTTCACCAGCAGCGGGTACACCCCGGGCTCGAGGAAGGCCACCCCGTTCGGCGCCCCCGGCGTCAGCGCCGCCGTCAGCGTGAACTCGGTCGCCTCCCCGGGCATCAGTTCCGGGCTGACCTGCTGGAACGGGGTGCTTTGCGCGTCTTGGGGCGCGGTGCCGCGCAGCGCTTGCCGCACCTGGAGGTTGGTCCGCTGGCGTTCGCCGAACTGCAGGCGGGCAGCCAGGTTGCGCACCGGAACCTTGGCGATGTTGCGCACCCGCACGGTGATGCGCAGGTCGTCGTCGGATTCCGTGACGATCCGGGGGGTCATCGCCGTGACGTCGACCTTGAGTACCGGCTCGGGCGGCGGCACCTGGCGGGTCTGGGCGGATGCTGGGATGCCGCACAGCGAGCCGAGCAGGACGAACAATGCGGCGACGGCGGCGGCGGTCGTTCTCACGCGTTCAGTCACCGGCTTCATCGGACGAGCGAGGGGTCAGTCGGGCCTTCGCGGCCTCGATCAGCTCCAGGGCCTTGCCGGCGAGCTCGCGCTCGTCGGCGTAGGCGAGCTTGTGCTGCAGGTCGGCGAACGGCACCCACGCGACCTCGGTCACCTCGACGTCGGCGTCACTGAGCTCCCCGCCGACGGCGGCCAGCAGGAAGTGGTGCACCGTCTTGTGCACGCGCTTGTGCTCGGCGACGAACCAGTAGTCGATGGTGCCGAGTGGCATGAGCACCTCAGCGGAAATGCCGGTTTCCTCCTTCACCTCACGCACGGCCGTCTGCTCCGGCGTCTCGCCGGGTTCGATGTGGCCCTTGGGCAGTGACCACAGCAGTGTGCCGGACCGGTCCAGGCGGCCGATCAGCACCGCGCATTCCCGTTCCGGATCGATCGCCAGACCGCCCGCGGACGTCTCGTTGACCGTGGTGAGTTTGCTGCCACGCCGCCTCCGGCGCGTTCGCATGGCCGCACGTCGCCGCCGGCGACCCTTCCGGCCTTGCGGACGGCCTTTCGGTGCGTCGCCATCGGGGTTGCTGCCGGCCGACGAAGGCATATCGCGATGCTAGCCGTAACGGCCGTCCCGGTAGGCTCGTCCTCTGTGTCAGAAGCCGCCAAGCGCAACGCCGTCGCCGAGCTGCTGCGCGTCTCCGGGGTCGCCGACGAGCTGGCTGCGCGCTTCGCCGCGGGTGGTCACCAGCTGTACTTGGTCGGCGGCAGTGTGCGGGACGCATTGCTCGGCCGCTTGTCGACCGACCTGGATTTCACCACCGACGCCCGCCCGCAGCGGGTGCTGCAGCTGATCGCGGGCTGGGCGGACGCGGTGTGGGACACCGGAATCGAGTTCGGCACGGTCGGGCTGCGCCGCGGTGACGCCACGCTGGAGATCACCACGTTCCGCTCGGACACCTACGACCGGGTGAGCCGTAACCCGCAGGTGGAGTTCGGCTCCACCATCGAGGGTGACCTGCTGCGGCGTGACTTCACCGTCAACGCGATGGCCGTCGACCTGACGTCGAAGCGGTTCGTCGATCCGTTCGACGGAATGGCGGCGCTGAAGGCGAAGGTGCTGGACACCCCGGCCCCGCCGGAGGAGTCGTTCGCCGACGACCCGCTGCGCATGCTGCGGGCCGCCCGGTTCGCGTCCCAGCTGGGCTTCCGGCCGGCGCCCCGGGTGGTCGAGGCGATGACGGCGATGGCCAAGGAGCTGGGCCGGATCACCGCGGAGCGGGTGCAGCAGGAGCTGACCAAGCTGCTGCTCGGCCGGTACCCGCGCGCGGGCATCGAGCTGATGGTGGACACCGGGCTGGCCGACGTGGTGTTGCCGGAGGTGCCCGGCATGCAGCTGACCATCGACGAGCACCACCAGCACAAGGACGTCTACCGGCATTCGCTGACCGTGCTGGAGCAGGCCATCGAACTGGAGACCAAGCACGAGCCGGCGATGGAGCCGGACCTGGTGCTGCGCTGGGCGGCGCTGCTGCACGACATCGGCAAGCCGGCCACCCGCCGGTTCGAGCCGGGCGGCGGGGTGTCGTTCCACCACCACGAGGTGGTCGGGGCGAAGATGGCGCGCAAGCGGCTGCGTGCGCTGAAGTACCCGAAGGACGTGGTGGAGGACGTGTCCCGGCTGGTGTATCTGCACCTGCGGTTCCACGGCTACGGCCGGGGCCAGTGGACGGATTCCGCGGTCCGCCGGTACGTTAACGACGCGGGCCCGCTGCTGACCCGCCTGCACAAGCTGGTGCGGGCCGACTGCACGACGCGGAACAAGCGCAAGGCGGCCGCACTGCAGCGGACCTACGACGACCTGGAGCGCCGCATCGCGCGGATCGCCGCGGAGGAAGACCTGGCCAAGATCCGCCCGGACCTGGACGGCAACGAGATCATGCGCATCCTGCAGATCCCGCCGGGTCCGCTGGTGGGCAAGGCGTGGCGTCATCTGAAGGAGCTGCGGCTGGAGCGCGGCCCGCTGGAGCGCGACGAGGCGGTGGCGGAGCTGCTGGCCTGGGCCCAGGAGCAGGGCATCGAGGTGCCGGAGAACGCGGCCGATCAGGTGCAGGCGGACGAGCAGGGGCGAGCCGAAAGCTGACGCGCGTGCTTGCCAGACGCGCTGTGCGCGAAGCGGCCGTCAGGTGAGGTCGTCGAATTCTCCGGCTTTGACGCCTGCGATGTAGGCGGCCATTTCTTCGCGGGTGAAGTAGACGGTGCCGGCTTCGGGGTGCTTGCTGTTGCGCATGGCGATCCGTCCATCGGGCAAGGCGGCGACCTCGACGCAGTTGTCGTTGTTGCCGTCAGTGCCGCTGAAGCTGCTCTTACGCCACACCACTGGTGACACGTCGCCCTCTTTTCGGTTTTGGGAACTGCTGGACGAGGCGCTCGATGAACCTCACTGATTCCTCAGGCGTCAGTGCCTGAGCACGCAACTTGTCGTGAGTCATCCTAGCTGCCCGCACATCCTCGGCCTTCTCTAAGGCAGCGCACCGGCCACGTGATGTACATAGAGCAACTCAGGGTCGTCCGGCTCAGGAAACTCGAGCACCGTGAAGGCGCCGTTCATTCCGTCGTGTCGCCCTGCGGAGTACGGCAAGATCTGAACAGTTACGCGATCCAGCTCCCCGACGAGTTGTAGGTGCGTCAACTGAGCTCGCATCACGTCCGGGCCGCCGATCGGCCGGTGCAACGCTGCCTCGTCGATCACCGCCACGAGCTCAAGCGGGTATTCGTCGTCGGTGAGGCGCTCCTGGCGTATCTGCCGCACCTTCACTGGTTCTCGATCTCCTCCGGGGTGCGCGGCAAACTCGCTCCAGCCATGTGAGCGCGCAAGTACGCCTCGGTCTGCAGGAGGCCGGGAATGGTCTGCACCGCGTACTCCAGCACCCGTACCGCTTCGGTCTCGACATCGACGTAGCCGAGGTCTGCCAGCCCGTACTGCCGCCACCACCCCTTGCGTGCGGCATCACGCGCCAGATTCAACAGCTGATCGTCACGGACGTCGTAGACGTCCATCATCGAGCGGACCAGGTGCACGTCAGCTTTCGTCTGGCCGTTCTCGATGCGCCAGAGCGCCAGCCGATGCTTCTCCAGTAGCTTCGCTGCCTCGTCGAGCGTCAGGCCCGCCTTCTCCCGCAGCTGACGCAGGCGGCGGCCGAGACGTCGTCGTCGAAAGCTTGGGCTCGTCTCCACTATGTGTGCGCTCCGTCACTACCCGTCACCCCCATCTTCACAAGTGAACATTTCAGATCCGGAGTTTCCGGTTCCGTGTCCCACAGGTTTGTGATTTCCGGGTGGACCGTCGGAAGCCGGAACCGGCAAACCGACACCCAGGAGCACACGCCATGCAGCTCCTTCCCGAAACACCGCTCATCGCCGCGCTGTTCGTCGTCGCGGTGCTCGCCGCGTTCGGCGGCCTCATCCGGGACGCCCTGCGGGACCGTCGACGCGGGCTATGACCGTTGTCGGCGAATGGACCGGTGCCACCGCCCGGGCGCTCCGCATTGCCCGGCGCATGAGCGTGCGGCGCTTCGCCGAGCACCTGGGGGTGAGCGCCCGGGCGGTCGAGAAGTGGGAAGCCGGTGGCCGGTGCATACGGCCGCGGCCGGTCAATCAAGCCGCCTTGGACACCTCGCTGCGGCTAGCCCCGCCTGACGTCCGCGAACGCTTTCGGGCGCTGCTCGCCCAAGCCGATCTGCACGACGTTCACTGCCCTGCGCGCTGGCCCACGTCCGCCTCGTCCAGCTTCTCCAGCGCCCCGGTCTGCACGTGGTAGCCGACCGCTCGTGGCAGCAGGTACGCCAGCGCACCGCCCGGCATGCCGCCGAACGGCAGCGACACCCCGGTGAGCACCCGCAACGGCCGCGCCACCCGGTAGTAGGCCTTGAACTGCTCGCGATCCGGCAGCAGCGCGGCCTCCCGGAACGTCGTGCCCGCCGCGTGCGTCAGGTTGCCGTTCTCGCCGCCCCAGCGGACCAGCTCGGTGCCCACCGGCAGCACGACCATCCGCTTGCCTCGCAGCAGGCGCAGCGGCGGCTCGCCCCGCATCGGCTGGATCGGCCAATCCGTCGGGTGCTCGGCCGGGTCCGGCTTGGCCAGCGCCCGCGTCGGGTGGAAGGCCAGCATGCCCAGCAGATACGCCGCGGCGGCGCTGACGTCCTCGAACATCTGGTGCCGGAACACCCGGCCGCCGGTGTGCAGCGCGACCTCCCACCGCGGCGGCAAGCCTTCCTCCGGGTCGGCATCCCTCCGGTACAGGCACCACGCGTCGTCGGCGATCTCGCCGATCCGGTACACCTGCGGGGACACCCCCAGCTCGCCGAGCCGCTTGTCGAGCAGCTGCAGCACCTCGGACGCGCTGAGCACCGGGCGCGACGAGTCGTCTCGTTCGACTTCGGTCACCGCGTCCGGCTCGTCCAGGTCGTCCGCAGACTGTGGCGGGTACGGCTCGCCGAGCAGCTCCGCCCGCGCCGTCTCCCGCAGCTTCTGGCTGACGAACGGCGGCCGGTAGGAGTTCTTCCTGATGTGTTCCAGCAGCTCCGGCTCCGGCGCCACCCCGTGCATCCGCAAGTAGTGCGGCACCGCCGCGGGCCAGATCCACTTCCCGTCGGTGTGGTACGCGTTCGGCACGCTCGGCGCGGTCTGCGGCGCGAAGATGTCCGGCTGCGGACCGTTGCCCACCAGCACCACCGGTGCCGAATACAGGTAGTGCAAGACCCCGCGCACCTCCTGCTGCGGCACCGGCGGCCGGTTCACCACCGGCCGCTGACCCGGCGTGTGCGCGTCGACCACCTGCGCGTGCCGGAACTGCACGTCCAGCGGCAGGCCGGCGCGGGCAGCCAGCCACGGCGGGATGTTCTGCTTGTCCCGCGGGAAGCGGGCGAGCTCGTGCGCGTAGGCCTTGCCCGTCGGCCGTCCGTCGGCGTCGGGCGGACGCCGCCACTGCGGTTGCGACGTCGTGTCGTAGTCGAAGTCGAACTTGTTGTCCGGGGTCAGCGAGAACGTGCCGGTGAACCAGGAGCCCTTGCCCGGCTCGTACATCGCCGCCCGCAGCACGTTGAACAGCTGACCCAGCTGGGGTGGGGCGGCCAGCGAGTAGGTGACGTCCTCCACCGCGGTGCGGACCTCGAGCTCGCTGTAGCCGCCGACCTGCCGGAACTGGGCAGCGATCGGGCCCGCGCCTTCCGGCCGCATGCCGCGCAGAAGCCTGCCGATGTCCCGCAGCAGCTGAGTGGTCTCGAACTCCGTCGTCACCGGGCCGGTGCGCTCGGAGAAGTCCAACCGCTCCTGCCAGCACGCCTCGATGTGCTCGGGGTGGGCGATGGTGCCGAACGCCGTCCCGTTCGGCGTCTGGTCCGACATCAGACCGAGCCGGCGGGCGTTCCGTTCGTCCGTCCCGGTCCACTGCAGTGTCAGCTCACCGGTGGGGGCCTGCGCGGCCAGCACGAACGTCTCGTCGCAGAACCGGAAGTGGGTGTGGATGACGAAGCTGTCCGGCACCTCCTCCGCGGGCACCACTTTCGCGGGTGCGCCCTCGAACTCCCGGTCGAAGCCTTCCGGTGGGTCCTCGTCCCGTGGCGCGGTGAGCAGCACCGTCCCGTCCGAGGTCGAGCGCTGAGCCTGGTACGGACGGTCGCCCCAGATCGCGTACAACGCGTCCGGGTGCGTCGCGGGATAGACCTGATGGCGCACGCAGAATCCCTCCAGTTCTCGCTTGCCGAACCTATCCTTGCGTCCCCGCTCGGCGTCCGCACGGGACTTCGCCGAAATCGATCACGGTCGGGTAGCGAAGCGGCATCGGGCCCGGTGCGAGCAGGCGGAGTCGTCGGTGGCCGGTGGCATGATTCATGCGTGCGAGATGTCGACGCCGTTGAACCGGGGTCCCTCCTGATCGCCGACCCGACCATGTCCGACCCGAACTTCCGGCGCACCGTGGTGCTCGTGCTGCACCACAGCTCGCAGGGGACGCTGGGCGTGGTGCTGAATCGACCGAGTGAAATTCCGGTCGCCTCGGTGTTGCCGCACTGGGCCGATCATGTCGCGGCCCCGGCGTCGGTGTTCGTCGGCGGTCCGGTGGAGCGAGACACGCCACTGGGGGTGGCCACCCTGCGGACCGGTGAGGTCCCGGGATCCGTCCCCGGCACCATCGGCGTGCACGGTCCGCTCGCTTTGGTGGTGCTCGACTCCGACCCCGAGCCGCTGGTGCCACGGCTCCGGGGCATGCGGGTGTTCGCCGGCTACGCGGGATGGGACGCCGGCCAGTTGGCCGGTGAGCTGGAACGCGGCGACTGGATCGTCGCGCCCGCGCTGCCGAGCGACGTGCTGGCGGAGCCGAGCACGGATCTGTGGGCGGCGGTGCTGCGCAGGCAGGGGTTGCCGCTGGCGTTGCTCGCGACGCATCCGGGGGACCTGCAGCTGAACTGACGAGCGTGTGACGCTGCGCCGGGACGACCTGTGATCGGGGAGGCGGGAACCCGGCGCAGCGTCCACCGGACATGAACGTCACGGCGTCACCGCATCACGGGAATCCACGGCAGGGCCCACGTGCCTGGACAGAAGATGCATCCGTATGGGCCTGGCAAACGAGCAAACCAGGTCCGACGTGGCTACTCAGTCGCGCCGCAGCCTCCGCCGCCGCAGCCGCATCCGCCGCAACCTGTGCGCGCCGGCTTGGGCTCGGGCACCGCGGCCGCCGCCCTGCTGCCCATCACGCCGCCGCCGTAGACCAGGCCGACGACGCCGACGATGCCGATGACCGCGGCGACGATCGCGCCCGCGTCGGTCGGCATGGCCAGTGCGGCCAGCCCGGAGGCGATACCCACCACGCCCGCGGCCATCGTCGGCAGCGCCGCGACCCGGTTGCCGACGGCGAATGCTTCGTCGCTGCGCAGCGTCGCGGCGGTACGCAGACCCGCCCCGGTGTCCCGGGAGAGCTTGCCGCGCCAGCCGAGCAGTCCGCCGATCCCGACGAACACCCCGGCGACGATGGGAATCAACGCCAGTACCACCTGCACGGCTCGAGGATACGGGAACCGGCCGGCCGGGACAGGCCCGCGGTGTGCCCGGTCACCCCGGCGACCAGCGGCTTCCCGGGTACGGCGTTTCCGGGCACATGCGGGCTCGGTTCCGGCGGGAGCGCGGCAGCCCGCGGGCCCGCGCACTATTCCACCTGACACGCCCATTACGATGAAGGACATGAGCCCGGCTCACCTGCTTCTTATGTGGCCGCGCTGAGGCCGGATCAGGTCCAGCGCGGCGACCCCTCATGCCTGACGGCTGAGGGGTTGTGTCGTCTTTGGGCGCGTACGCAGGTGGATCGCACGCAGAAAGGCATGAGCGATGAGTGAAGCGACCGGTGAGCAGACGCAGGACGTCCCGCCATTCCGCTACACGGCTGCCCTGGCCAACGAGATCGAACGCCGTTGGCAGGACCGGTGGGAGCGGGAGGGCGTGTACCACGCGCCCAACCCGGTCGGAGATCTCGCCGAGGGTGAGGTGCCGGGCGACAAGCTGTTCGTGCAGGACATGTTCCCCTACCCGTCCGGCAAGGGGCTGCACGTCGGGCATCCGCTGGGCTACCTGGGCACCGACACCTACGCGCGGTACCACCGGATGCTGGGCCGCAACGTGCTGCACACGCTGGGCTTCGACGCGTTCGGCCTGCCCGCCGAGCAGTACGCGGTGCAGACCGGGACGCACCCGCGGGTGACCACCGAGCAGAACATCTCGATCATGAAGCGCCAGCTGCGTGCGCTGGGCCTGGGGCACGACCAGCGGCGGTCGTTCGCCACCACCGACCCGGACTACTACCGCTGGACGCAGTGGATCTTCCTGCAGATCTACAACGCCTGGTACGACAAGTCGCAGCAGCGGGCGCGGCCGATCAGCGAGCTGATCGAGGAATTCCGCTCCGGCAAGCGGAGCACCCCGGACGGCAGGCCGTGGGACGAGCTGAGCAAGGCCGAGCAGCAGGAGGTGCTGGCCGGCTACCGGCTGGCCTACCTGGCCGAGGCGCCGGTGAACTGGTGCCCCGGCCTGGGCACCGTGGTGGCCAACGAGGAGGTCACCGCCGAGGGCCGCAGCGAGCGCGGCAACTTCCCGGTGTTCCGCAAGAACCTGAAGCAGTGGATGATGCGGATCACCGCGTACGCCGACCGGCTGCTGGACGACCTGGACCGGCTGGACTGGCCGGAGAAGGTCAAGACCATGCAGCGCAACTGGATCGGCCGCTCGCACGGCGCGAACGTCTACTTCCGCTCGGGCGAGCACACCATCGAGGTGTTCACCACCAGGCCGGACACGCTGTTCGGTGCCACCTACATGGCGCTGGCGCCGGAACACCCGCTGGTCGACGAGCTGGTCACGGACGCATGGCCGGAGGGCACCGACGAGCGGTGGACCGGCGGCAAGGCGACCCCGAAGGAGGCGGTGGCCGAGTACCGGCTGGCCACGTCGCAGCGTTCGGAGCTGGACCGTCAGGAGGCCAAGGAGAAGACCGGCGTCTTCACCGGCGCGTACGCCACCAACCCGGTCAACGGCAAGCAGATCCCGGTGTTCATCGCCGACTACGTGCTGATGGGCTACGGCACCGGGGCGATCATGGCGGTGCCCGGCCAGGACACCAGGGACTGGGAGTTCGCCGAGAAGTTCGGGCTGCCCATCATCCGCACCGTCCAGCCACCGACCGAGGACTTCTCCGGCCCGTACCTGGACGACGGCCCGGCGATCAACTCGGCCAACGACTCCGGCCTGGACATCAACGGCCTGGGCGTGGAGGAGGCCAAGAAGAAGGTCATCGCCTGGCTGGAGGACACCGGCCACGGCCAGGGCACCGTGCAGTACAAGCTGCGCGACTGGCTGTTCGCCCGGCAGCGGTACTGGGGTGAGCCGTTCCCGATCGTCTACGACGAGAACGGGATCGCCTACCCGCTGCCGGAGGACATGCTGCCGGTCGAGCTGCCCGAGGTGGAGGACTACTCCCCGACCACGTTCGACCCGGACGATGCCGACACCGAGCCGTCGCCGCCGCTGGCCAAGGCCAAGGACTGGGTGGAGGTCGAGCTGGACCTGGGCGACGGCCCACGCCGCTACTGGCGGGACACCAACGTCATGCCACAGTGGGCCGGGTCCTGCTGGTACCAGCTGCGCTACATCGACCCGCACAACGACGAGCGGATGGTCGACCCGGAGAACGAGCGGTACTGGATGGGGCCGCGGCCGGAGATCCACGGCGAGAACGACCCGGGCGGCCTGGACCTGTACGTCGGCGGTGTCGAGCACGCGGTGCTGCACCTGCTGTACGCGCGCTTCTGGCATAAGGTGCTGTACGACCTGGGCCACGTCAGCTCCGAGGAGCCGTACCGGCGGCTGTTCAACCAGGGCTACATCCAGGCCTACGCCTACCGTGACGCGCGCGGTGCGGTGGTGCCGGCCGAAGAGGTCGAGGAGCGGGACGGCAAGTTCTACTACCAGGGCCAGGAGGTCTTCCAGGAATACGGGAAGATGGGCAAGAGCCTGAAGAACATCGTCACCCCGGACGAGATGTTCGAAAGGTTCGGCGCCGACACCTTCCGGTTCTACGAGATGACCATGGGCCCGTTCGCCGATTCGCGGCCGTGGTCCACCAAGGACGTGGTCGGGGCGCACCGGTTCCTGCAGCGGCTGTGGCGGCTGATCGTCGACGAGAACACCGGCGAGGTGCGGGTCACGGACGCCGAGCCGACGGTCGAGGACCTGCGGGCGCTGCACAAGACGATCGCCGGCGTGCGATCCGACTACGACGGGCTGCGCTTCAACACCGCCGGCGCGAAGCTGATCGAGCTGTGCAACTACCTGACCAAGCACTACGGCGCCAAGGGCACCCCGCGGCAGCTGGCCGAGCCGGTGGTGCTGATGCTGGCGCCGCTGTGCCCGCACATCGCCGAGGAGTTGTGGAGCAAGCTGGGCCACGAGGAGTCGCTGGTGCGTGGCCCGTTCCCGGAGGCCGACGAGCAGTACCTGGTCGAGGACACTGTGGAGTACCCGATCCAGGTCAACGGCAAGGTCCGCTCGCGCATGACGGTGCCCGCCGACGCCTCGGAGGAGGAGCTGCGGAAGGCCGCGCTGGCGGACGAGAAGATCGCCGCGCTGCTGGGTGGTGCCGAGCCGCGCAAGGTCATCGTGGTGCCCGGCAGGCTGGTCAACGTCGTCGCTTGACGTCCACCGCCCGGTGTCGTGGCTGACGTCGCAGGCCCGAGCCCGGCCCGGCGCCGGTGCGCCCGATCTCGCCCGGTCGAGGTGCCACCGGCGTCGGTCGCTCGGGGGGCTACGCGACCGACGCCGGTGACTCGAACTGGATCCGGCCGGACCCAGTGATGCGGACGGTCACGCCGTCCGCACGCATGCGAGGCCTCCGACGGCCATGGGACGTGTTGCGTTCCTCGCTCGATCGTGGGGTCTCGAGCAACCTGTCGTGCCGCTGCTGTGCATTGTTGCACTTCTTGTGTGATTCGTGCGGAACGAGCGCCATGATCGGCGGGAAACCCCTCCGATCGACGCACAGCGGCCGCTGTCGGCGATGTGCCAAGGTGATGGCATGCGTAACGGCCTGATCGTGGTCGGTTCGGCCAACGTTGATCTGATCGTGCCGGTCGACCGGCATCCGCGTCCCGGCGAAACCGTGCTCGGTGGGGACACGGTGACCGCCCCCGGCGGCAAGGGCGCCAACACCGCCGTGGCGGCCGCGCGCGCAGGCGCGGCCGGGGTCGGAGTCGCATTGCTGGGCGCGGTCGGCTCGGATGCCAACGGTGAGCTGCTGCTCACCGCGCTCGGTGACGCGGGGGTGGACACCTCCTGGGTGCAGCGCACCGACGGCCCCAGCGGTGCCGCCTACATCGCGGTGGATCGGGAGGGTGAGAACACGATCGTCGTGTCGCCGGGGGCCAACGCCCGGGTGGACACCGCAATGGTGGACCGGGCCGCGGACGCCATCCGAGCCGCCGCGGTGCTGTTCGCCGTACTCGAAGTGCCACTGCCGACTGTGGAGTACGCCGCGCGCATCGCCGCAGGCGCGGGCGTGCGGGTGGTGGTCAACGCCTCTCCGGTCGCGAAGCTGCCGGACGAGACGATGCGTGTGCTCGATCCGCTGATCGTCAATCAGCACGAGGCCGCTGCGCTGCTGCCCGGCAGACACGCGGCCGCTGATGGTGCCGAGCTGGCCGAGGCGTTGCGTCAGCTGGGCCCCCGATCGGTCGTGGTGACGCTCGGCGCGGACGGCGCGGTGGTGGCTGACGCCGAAGGCCTCACGAAGGTGCCCGCGCCGCAGGTCGACGTGGTCGACACGACCGGTGCTGGGGACGCGTTCGCCGGGACGCTGTGCAGTCACCTGGCGGCCGGTTCGTCGCTACGCGAAGCGACCGGCAAGGCCGTGGTGCGGGCGGCGGAGGTGGTCACCCGGCACGGGGCTCAGGTGGCCTCGTAGCCCCAGCGCACGTTTCCGCACGGCTGCCGCGGAGGCTCGAGCCGCTGCTCGTCAGCAGTGCCACCGTCGATGCCCGTGGCCGTACCCGTGCCCGTACATCGATCCGAACCAGCCGCGCCGCGGGAACCTGATGATCAGCGTGCCGCCGTGGACTCGCCCGGTGATCACGATGCGCGGCTTGCCCGGCCTGCCGGTGGTGTGCGTGCGGTCGTCGATCGAGCCGAACTTCACGTGGGTGATCCCGTTGGTGTCCACCGCGGCGCCCTCCGGGATCGTGATGACGACGTTTCCCCACTTGCAGTCGACCTCGAGGTTGACCACGTCCGCGGCGAAGTCCGCCTCGGAGAAGTCCAGCCGGGTGTTCCCGTACCTGTTGCGGGCGAGCACGTATTCCGGGACGTACCACGGGCCTTCCCGCACCAGGTTCGCGTAGCTGCTGACCAGCTCGAGGCGGTCGGACGGCGGAGAAGCCGGCTCGCCGGGGCCGGCGCCCGGCCTCGATCCCGGCCGCGGGGCGTCCGGGTGGGTCAGCCCGGGCAGGTCCGACAGCACCACGTTGAGCTGGCTCCGAGTGGTGGCGGAGTAGGCGATGTCGGTGCGTTCGGTGAACTCGTCCAGGTCGATCAGGCCACGGCCGATCGCTTTCTGCAGCAGCTGGACGACGTGCTCGCGCTCCTCGTCGGACACCCGGTAGTCGCGCGGGTGGACGGTCGTGCCCTCGGCGCTCATACCTGCCAGGCTAGTCCTCGGCAGGCTCCGGCGAATCCGGGGAATTCCCGGAGTTTGCGTTGCGCTGATCGGCGATGAGCGACTTCGTGCCTGCGTTGAGCACCGCGAGCAGCGGCACGGCCAGCAGCGCGCCGGCGATCCCGGAGACGATGAGACCGCCGGTGATGGCCAGGATGACCGCCAGCGGATGCAGCTTCACCGCGCGGCCGAGCAGGATCGGCTGCAGCACGTGGCCTTCCAGCTGCATCACCGCGGTCACGATGGCCAGCAGGACCAGCGCTTTGATCCAGCCGACCGTCACCAGCGCGATGATCACCGCGACGCCGCCTGCCACCACGGCACCGATGATCGGGACGAACGCGCCGAGGAACACCAGCGTGGCCAGCGGGACGACGAGCGGCACGCCGAGGATCCACAGCCCGATGCCGACGCCGACGGCGTCGACCACCGCGACGACCATGGTCGCCCGCACGTAGCTGATCAGCGATGCGAAGCCTTCCTTGCCCGCGTTGTCCACCACCTGCCTGGCCGGCTTGGGCACCGCGCGAAGCAGGAACGCCCAGATGTGCTCGCCGTGCACCAGGAAGAAGATCAGGATGAACAGGGTCAGCAGGAACCCGGTGAGGAACTCGCCCACCGCGGTCGCCGTGGTCAGCGCGCTGGTGGTGATGGAAGCCTGGTTCTCCTGGATCAGCGTGATCATCTGGTCGATGAACCGGCTGATGTCGCTCGACTTCAGGTGCAGCGGCCCTTCGATGAGCCAGCGCCGCGCTTCGTCCAGGCTCCGGTTCAGCTGTTGCTGCAGCGCGGGCAGGCCGTCGGAGAACTGGATGATCACGAACGTCATCAGCCCGCCGAGCACGGCGAGCCCGGCGATCACCGTGACGGCCGTGGCGAGCCCGCGCGGCAGCCGCGCCTTGTGGGTCAGCAGGTTGACCAACGGCACCATCAGCGCGGCCAGCAGCAGGGCGATGGCCAGCGTGGTGGCCAGCACGGAGAGCTCACCGATCAGCCAGATCACCACGCCGAGCGCGCCCGCGATGACCAGCAGCCGCCACGAGTAGGCGGCCGCGATGCGGACGCCGACCGGCACGTACGGCGTCACGTCCTCCGGTGGCGGCGAGAGGTCCCGGGGAGGCACGACCTTGGCGCCGGGCTGGACCGGGCCCTCCTGCTCGCCGCCGACGTCGGGAGCGTCCTGACCTCGGTGTGCGGACTCCTCGGAGTTGCTCACCACATCACGGTATCCGGATTCGACTGCCGGTAGGAACGACACCCCCGGTGTGGGACGCCCGGACGGGAAACGTCACATCCGTCGAGTGAATAGCGCGGAGACCGATAGTGACACCATTTCTACAAATGTGCTCGGTCGAGTGATCCGGGTCGCTGAAAGTGGTCAGCTCACGCCCGGGAAACAATGGAAGGCTGGGCGTCGTGTCATTCCGACGTCGGATGCCCTCGGTCGCCGAGGTTTGTCGGGGGTGATCCGTTGAGAGCGCTCCTGCCAGCGGAAACATCACACTTCTCGGCGACCCCGTCAGTGTGATCTTCGGGTGGCCGTCCGGCATGCCTCGTGATTGAGTTGCCGTGTTCGGAAAGCAATTGCCGGAAACCGGCGCACCGGCCTGGTTTCGGCAAACACCTGCGATTCCCGTCATCGGGCGGATAGGGAGAACGACATCATGCGCAAGAACTTGATTCGGGTCGGTGCCGCTTTCGGCATCGCGGCCGGGATGGCCGTCTGCGGCTCCGCGGTGGCCAGTGCGGCCGAGACCTACGACGTGCCGCCGTTCCCGAGCGCGGTCGAGCAGCAGCAGATCTTCATCGAAGGCGGCAAGAACCTGGGCATGGGCGCCGCGCAGCTGGTGTCGGCGACGTACCTGGGGGTCCCGGCTTCGGTGATCGACGCCGTCGAGGAGGCAGGCAACTACTTGGGCGGCTGAACGTGCCGAGCGACCGTGGGTGCCGGGGCGGGAACGACGATGGTCGGGCTCGCCCCGGCGCGGTCGCGCCCGGGGAGACGCTCGACCTGGTGCGATCACCCGCCGTGGTTCCCGGTTGCACGGAGTGTTTGTCACACGATCGGGGACTCTGGGCGTGCCGGACGTGCCAACCCCGACCCTCCCTGCGAAGCTCGAAGTAGAGCAACGTATAGTGTTCAACCAGACACGGAGAGCAACGATTTGATCATCGTTGCGTCCCATTGACCCCGAGTTGTCCGAATTGCTCGTCCAACCCGACCCGAAGGTAGTGACCGGTTCCCGTGGCTAAGTCCGGCTCGCAGACACTCCGGCGCGTGTGGCGCTGGTGGGCTCGCGCTGCCGTCATGATCGGCGGTGTGATCGCGGGCTGTGTCGCTGCCTGGGCGCTGGCGGGCAGCGTCGCGCACGCCGCTACGGCCGACGAGAGCCCGGCCCGTCCGATGCACGAGGCGGGCAAGCACTTCCGCGAGAAGGCCGCCGAGGCAGCGGAGAAGCTGTCCGAGGCGTCCCGTAAGGCGGCCGCGTCCATGAAGGAAGCGGCAGCCTCCATGAAGGAAGCGGTCGAGCGTGGGGCGGAGAAGGCCCGCGAGGCGTTCCGCGGCGGCCGCAAGGACGACGAGCAGGCGGGCAAGCCCGAGTCCGAGGCGGAGCGCCTGCCGCAGCTGACGGACTCCCCCGCAGCCGGGTCGGCGCGGCCGCACATCGGCAAGCTGGGTCGCCACCTCGGCAAGGGCTTGCACGACTTGGGTGGTCTGCTGGCCGACGTGCTGGGCGGCGGCAAGTTCGCCGACGCGCCTGGTGTGCCCGGCCAGCCGGGAAACCCGCAGTGCGCGAAGCGCTTCCGGGCATGGTGCGGCTGGTTCGAGGTGACCCGGCCGGAGGAGCAGCTCCCGGTGCTGCCGGGCGACGAGGAGTCCCCGCTCCTGCCGACGCTGCCCGCGGTCGGGCTGATGCCGCTGCTGCCGTCGGTCGGCCAGCAGCTGCCGGCCACTGACGCGACC
Source organism: Thermocrispum agreste DSM 44070 (assembly GCF_000427905.1). GTDB lineage: Bacteria > Actinomycetota > Actinomycetes > Mycobacteriales > Pseudonocardiaceae > Thermocrispum > Thermocrispum agreste. The sequence goes on from NZ_ATYX01000011.1 coordinate 80,053, forward strand.
GCCTACCGGGCCGTCACCGCGCCGCTGTCCCTGCACGACCTGAACCGGCGTGCCGCCGTCACCGGCGCCGCCGATGACATCGAGGCTGGGTTCGGCTCTGCCGACCAGTCGACCGACGAAGACTTCCCGGGCGAGAAGGTTCCGACGGACGCGCCCGGGCAGCCCGCGACGACGGCACCGAACGCCGGTGTCGCGCACGGCGGGCACGTTGACGGGTCGCCGATGGCGATCACCGTTGCGACGGCGGCTGTTGCCGCCTGCGGCGTCACGTCGACGCTGCGTCGTTCCATTCCGGGTGTGTACCGCCCAGGCGGTCAGCCCGGTGTCACCCCTGACTGAGGTTCTCCCCGCGGCCGTAGGCGCCTGCGGACGATCGCTGCTCGCAGTTCAGCTCACTCGTCCGCGCCGCTGCGGCCTCCCCGCGCTGCCCGCGTGACGGCGGCGCGCCCGGCGACCCCCCGAATCGCCGGATCTCGACCAGGACAACCTCACATCATCAAGGAGAAGGATCATCATCATGCAGAACTGGGCAAAGCGCGGCCTCCAGACTGCGCTGGTCACCGGCGGCCTGCTGATGCTGGGCACCGGCATCGCGTCCGCTGACGAGAAGGACGCGGTGAATCCGGACAAGCCGGCCAACCCGTTGGACGCTTCGCTGACGATTCCGATCGACATCGGCAACAACGCGATCGGCACCCCGCTCGGCCAGGTCAACCTGCCCGAGGTCAAGAAGACCATCAGCACCAAGCCGGTCACCGACGCGCTGAAGGGCGCGGCGGCCAAGCTGTCCGGCCAGCGGGTGCAGCAGGCTGGCGAGAAGGCGGCTGCGGTCGCCCAGGGGGTGCAGCAGAAGGCCACCGCGGCCGCTCCGCAGCAAGCCAAGAAGGCCACCTCGTCGCACGAGGCAGGCACGCTGGAGGGCAACCGCGGCAGCGTGGACATCGTCGTCCCGGTGCAGATCGCCAACAACGCCATCGCGTTGCTCGGTGACGCCGAGGTGTCGGGCGGCGACCACCAGCAGACCTACGAGGGCGGCTCGGGCGTCACCACCGACGGCTCCGGCGGGGTGCTGGCGGGCAACGTGGTGGACGTCGACTACGCACTGCCGGTGCAGATCGCCAACAACGCGCTCGGCGTCGGCGGCAAGGCGACCTCGACGGGCAACAACGCCACCCAGGAGATCAAGACCGGGGACCACACCGCCACCGACGGCTCCGGCGGGGTCCTCGCCGGGAACGTGATCGCCCCGCAGGGCGCCACCCCGGTGCAGCTGACCAACAACGCCGCGGCGCTCATCGGCAAGGCCGACTCCAGCGGCAACACCAGCGAGGTGAAGGCCCAGAGCGGCGGCTCGCTGCTGTCCGACGGGACCGACGGTGTGCTGGCGGGCAACGTGGCCGGTGTGCCGGTCGCGCTGCCGGTCGAGCTGAACAACTCGGCGCTTGCCGGCATCGGCAAGGCCCAGAGCACGGACAACGCCACCTCCGCGGAGGCCCAGGCGGGCGACGTGCGGCACGGCTCGCGGGTCATGAAGACCTACGCGGAGACCCACGGTGACAACGGCGTGGCCTCCGGCACGCTGATCCAGCCGCAGGTGGCCAGCGACGTCAACGTGCACGGCCTGGCAGGTGCGGTGGGCGGCATCGCCGCTTCGGGGCTCGGCGAGAGCAAGAGCACCACGGCAGGCAACACCAGCAGCACGACCGCGCAGGCCGGTGGCTACTCGAACACCTCCGCGGTGGGCGGTGTGCTGAGCGGCACGGTGGCCGACGCGCCGGTGGCGTTCCCGGTCGAGGGCTACTGCGCGGCTGCCGGTGTGGTCGGCAAGGCTTCGGCGCAGTGCGACAACGAGACCACGGCGAAGGCGGGCCGGGAGACGTTCACCGACGGCACCGACTCGGTGCTGGGCGGCACCACCGCCACCACCCCGGTCGGCGGCACGATCGAGGCGTTCGGCCTGGCCGGCTCGGTGATCGGGACGGCGGACGCCGAGGCGACCGAGACCAAGGAGATCAAGGCGGGCGGCTACAACGGCTCGCGCGGTGACGGCTCGGTCGGCGGTGGCAACATCGTCCAGACCCCGGTGGCGACCCCGATCGAGCTGTTCGGTGGCGCCGCTTCGCTGGTCGGCAACAGCTACGCCTCGGCAGAAGAGGAGAAGGACGTCAGCTCCGGTGGCGACGGCAACACCGAGGACGACAACGCGGTGCTGGCCTCCAACGTGATCGCCACGCCGATCGCGCAGCCGGTGCAGGCGTTCGGCCTGTCCGCTGCCGGTGTCGGCATCGCCGACGGCTTCGCCACCTCGGACACCGAGACCACCGCCGGTGGCAAGTACACCGGCTCCGGTGAGCACGCGGTCGGCTCCGGCAACATCGTCCAGGCGGCCAGCGCGGCTCCGATCCAGGTGTTCGGCGCGTCCGCTGCGGCGGGCGGCATCACCACCGCCGCTGCGGAGAACTTCAGCTCCACCTCCGCGGGTGGTGACAACGACACCAGCGGTGCCGGGAGCGTGGCGTCGGGCAACGTCGCGGCGGTGACCAACGCGCTGCCCGCGCAGGCACACGGCCTCGGCGCTTCGCTGATCGGCAACACCACGGCCTACTCGGACAACGTCACCGAGGCGTTCGCCGGTGGGATGACGACCACCGACGGCTCCGGCGGGGCGCTGAGCGGCAACGTGGTCAACGGCCCGATCGGCGGTGCGGCCGGCGTGTTCGGTGACGCCGTCTCGGTCGTCGGGTTCGCCCAGGGCGCTGCGGGCAACGACGTGACGGCGATCAGCGGTGACTTCACCGAGACCAACGGTGACGGTGGCTCGGTGTCCGGCAATGTGCTGAGCGCCGACGTGGTGCCGGTGGCCCAGGTGTTCGGTGACGCGGTGACCGTCGCCGGCTTCGCCGACGGCTGGGCGGAGAACAGCACCTACCCGTTCGCCGGTGGTGACATCGCCAGCTCCGGCGAGGCTGGGGCGCTGAGCGGCAACGTCTTCGACCTGCCCGCTGCCGCGATCGCGCAGGTCCTGGGCAACGCGGTCGCCGTCGGCGGCCACGCGTTCGGCACCGCCGAGAACGAGGTGGTCGGCGCCGCGGGCGGCGCGGTCGACACCGACGCGATCGACGCGCAGCTGCCGGTCGGTGTGCTGGCTCAGGTGTACAACTTCAGCGTCGACGTGCTCGGCGAGGCGGTCGGCACGGTGACCGGCAACACCGTCGACGTCACCGTCGGCGAGGACGAGCTGCACAGCCTGGTGCTGGACGGCGCCGAGCTGCTCGCCACCGAGCTGCCGTCGGTGAACGGGCTGCCGGTGAAGACCGTGGCGTACCAGCGTTCCGGCGCCCCGGACGTCACCCAGGAGCTGCCGAAGATCGCCGACCTGCCCGAGCTGCCGGAACTGCCCGACGCCGGTGAGCTGCCGGTGGACGTCCAGCTGCCGCAGGTCGACCTGCCTGCGCCGGCTGACCTGCCGACGGTGGAGCGGAACGCCGGCATCAAGCAGACCGGGCTGCGTGGCCTGTGGGCCAAGCTGACCGGCGCGCTGAGCGGCAAGCAGATGCACATTCAGGGCTGATCGAGTCATCGATCCTTCTCACGGCCCCTCCCCGCGGTGCCAAGCGGGGAGGGGCCCCTTTTTGTGCAGGGTCGGAGGAGCTCCCTGCCGTGTCCGGTGTGCCTCTACGGGGCCGGATCGTGCGGGATCGGGGGCAGGTCCGATTGCCGGATCGTGGGGTCCGGTAGTGGTGGCTTGCGTGCAGGGGTCGGCGGGAGTGGGTGCGGTGTGTGTGGGGGGGTCCTGGGGCGGAGGGTGCTGTGTGGCTCGGGGCGGTTCGGTTGCCGGATCGTGGGGTCCGGTAGTGGTGCTTGTCGTGTGGGGATCGGGCGGGAGTGGGTGCGGTGTTCGTGGGGTTCTGTGCGGGAGGGTGCGCTTCGTGCGGGGCTCGGGGCAAGACTGACCGGTTACCGCGTCCGTGGCGTCCAGCGCTGCCGCCTCTCGCGCAGGGATCAGGAGCGGTCGATCGCCAAATCGGCGATTGTCAATCGGTACACCGGTACTGCTCGCTCGGGTGTATCTGCGGGTGTTCGCCGGTTCGGCTCCCACGCGGGAGCCGGGGGGCCGATATCGTGGGCGGCAGTGCGAATGGGGAGGAAGCATGACCAAAGCTGACGTCGAGAGCGCCGTCGAGCGGACACTCGGACAGCTGCGACGAATGGATGCTCCCCAGTCGTTTCCCGAGGAGGCTTCCGGCGACAAGGCACGCGACAAGCCGTTGACGCTGGCGGATCTGTACGAGACGCACCGGATGCGGTTGGTCCGGCTGGCGATCTTGCTGGTGGACGACGTTGCGACCGCAGAGGACGTGGTGCAGGAGGCGTTCGCCGGACTGCACCGGAACTGGAAAGGGCTGCGTGATTCCGCGGCCGCCGTCGGATACCTGCGTGCGGCGGTCGTGAACGGAGCCAGGAGCGTGCTGCGCCGCCGGAAGACGGCACGGGAGTACGTCCCGCCGCATGCGGTGACGGCGCGGTCCGCGGAGTCCATGGCGATGATGTCGGCCGAGCACCAGGCCGTGGTGCAGGCGTTGGCCAAGCTGCCGCCCCGGCAACGTGAGGTCCTGGTGCTGCGCTACTACGGCGGCTTGACCGAACAGCAGATCGCCGAGGCCACCGGGATCAGCAGGGGGTCGGTGAAGTCGACGGCCAGCCGGGGCCTGGACGCCCTCCAGCGCGTCATGCGTGAGGTCGAGCAGGCGACGATGAAGCGTACGTGACCGATGACTGACCGTGACGAGGAACGACTGATCGCCGACGCGCTGAAGGCGAAAGCCGGCCACGGCGGTGGAGCACTCTTCCGGCAAAGCTCATCCGAACGAGTTACGCAAGAACTACAGACGGTGGTTCCCGACGACTGGTCACCGAGCGTGCACGACGCCGGGATGCGGTCGGCGGGAGGGTCTGCGAGCCCGCGATGGATCTTGCTGCTCGCCGCGGCATTGGGCCTTGCCGCGGGCGCAGTCATCGGATTACTGACCGTGGTGTAGGCGCGATGACGCGCCGTTGGCGAAATCCCTCGAATGTACCAATCGTGACGAACGGCCGTTTTCGCTATGATGACAGACAGTTCCTTCTTGTGTGTTACAAAGGCCCCAGTCCACGGTCACCTTGAGTAACACTTTCTCGTCGTCCTGGACCCCGGCGACGCCACGCGAAATCGGCGCTCGTTAGGGGTTCCTATGTCCAGTTCCATCGCAGCGGCTCCGTCGTTCGGGGTGCGCCAGCACTTCATGCCCGCGCGGGGTGAGCGCCGGCAAGCCGCGCCTCCCAGCCGGGGGCAGGCCGGCCGCTCGGAGCAAGCAAGCCGGCCGCAACAAGCGAGCCGCGCGGAGCAAGCCACCCCCGATCCGTATGCGGAGCTCGTCGAAGCGGCCAAGGCGGGCGATCAATGGGCGATCGAGCGCCTGATCGCCCAGCTGCGCCCGTTGATCGTGCGGTACTGTCGCGCCCGCATCGGCCGGTCGGTGAGCACCTTCGCCTCCGCCGACGACGTCGCCCAGGACGTGTGCATCGCGGTGCTGACCTCCCTGAGGTCGTACCGATCCACCGGCGCCAGCTTCCTCGGATTCGTCTACGGCATCGCCACCCACAAGATCATGGACTTCCACCGCAAGTACTCCCGGGAACGGTCCACGCCGGTCGCGGACATCCCGGACGTGGTGACCACCGCCGCGGAACCGGAGCGGCGGTTGCTGCACGACGAGCTGGGTCAGCAGGTGGGTGCGCTGCTCGCGGAACTGTCCGACACCCAGCGAGACGTCCTGACCCTGCGTCTCGTGGTCGGCTTGTCGGTGGCGGAGACCGCGCAGGCGACGTCGATGTCGCTCGGTGCGGTGCGGGTGTGCCAGCACCGTGCGCTGGCCAAGCTGCGGAAACTGCTGGCCGATCGCCAGGTCACCGCGCAGGTGTAAGGCGTCGTCGACGGTGCAGCGTGCGACCGGTGTGGCCGTCCTCGGCGGTGAGCGCTCCCGGCAGAGGTGGCGCGGTGGTCTCGGCCTCGATCACCGTTGAGGTGGTGTCGGCCAGGGCTGCCGGCATGCGCTGGTGTGTTGTGCCTCGCGGTCGGGGGCCGGTTTCGGCGCGCTGGAGCTGGCCCGCGTCGATGTTGTGTCTCGCCGTAGGGGGCAGCGCATGGCTGTCCGTGGCCGTGGCCTGGTTCCGGTCACGCTCAGCTGGTGATCGACCGGGGATGCCTCGGAGCTGTCGGCATGCGCCCGCGATGGCCGGATCCCGGGCTTTCGACGGTGCGTGACAGGCCGACCGCGCTGCGAATGTGGCCGGCGACTCGGGTAGCGTGAAGTCCCGTGGACCTCGCGTTGCCGATTGCCAAAGCGTCGCTGCTGCCGGAGTGGCTGGACCCCGAGCGACTGCTCGACGGTCTGACGCCGGCGGTCATCGCCATCCTGTGCGTGATCCTGTTCGCCGAGAGCAGCATCTTCCCGGTGCTCCCCGGGGACTCGCTGCTGTTCACCGCGGGCTTGTTCGTGGCGACCGGGGCCATCGACGCTCCGCTGTGGTTGGTGTGCACGCTGGCCACCGTCGCGGCGGTCGTCGGCAACGTGGTCGGGTTCAGCATCGGGTGGAAGGTCGGGCCCGCGCTGTTCAAACCCGATTCGCGGTTCTTCAAGCCGCAGTACGTGGACAAGACGCACGCCTTTTTGGACAAGCACGGTGCCAAGGCGGTCGTGCTGGCCAGGTTCGTCCCGTTCGTGCGGACGTTCATCACCTGGATCGCCGGCGTGGGCCGGATGGATCCGCGCAAGTACTTCACCTTCACGGTGCTAGGCGGCATCCTGTGGGCGGCCGGGCTGATCGTGCTCGGCTACCTGCTCGGCGACATCGCGTTCATCCGGGACAACATCGACGCGATGGCGATCCTGATCGTGCTCGTGTCGGTACTGCCGATCGTGATCGAATACGTGCGGTCGCGCCGCAAGAAGAAGAACGCGGCCGAGTCGCAGGCCGATGAGCCGGTGCGCCCGCAAGCGGAGAACTGATCGCGTCGGCGTGATGCGCTCGATCCGCCGGACGGCGATGCCCGGGCCGCGGCGCATCGAAGTGGCGTAACTGCTGCGCCTGGACGCGATGTTTTCGCGGCGGCCGCCTGCCCGCGCCGAGCACCCGGCTTGAAGCGTCCAAGCCGAGAGGTTCGCTCGGCGAGTGCGACGGCCGGACCTTTTTCCTGGTGCTTGGCACGTGTGGACAGCGCTGCAGGCGTTGCCCAGCGGAAGCGCCTGCCCGTGACTGCCACTGATCGAGCGATCGGTCAGCGGCGCGCCGGGAACGCCCGGGCCGCGTGGGCATGGTCGTCGCTGCAGTCCGGGGTGCGTGAGGCTGTGGTTGCCGCTTGGGTTGGTGGGGCGGTGTTTGGCTCGGTACGGCGTGTGGCGGTGCGGCGGTCGGGTGAGCGGTCTGCGGTGTGTTGGACGCCGATCGAGTTGCGCACGGTCCGGCTCACCAGCCCACCGATGCCTTGGCACTGCGGTCTTCGCCCGGATCGTCGGCGACCTCCCTTTCGGGCCGGTCAGCGGGCGCGGCCGTCACGGTGTGCAGCGCCGCCCGGGTGTAGGGCCGAAATCGTGCATCTGGTCACACGCCAGGAAATTCGGTTGCGACGCGCCCCGACTTCCTGGATAGTTGACAGACGAAATTAGTTGATTGATGCAAGCAACTAGTGAGGCCATCCGATGTCCGGTACCGCCACCCCCACCGACCTTTCGGCGACCGTCACCGACTCCACCGGCGGGATGCCGCCGGAGAAGATGGTGAGCGCCGAGCGGCTCGGTGACACGTTCAGCCGGCTGATCCGGGTGCTGACCAAGGCCAAATTCCGGATGTCCAGCGAGCTCCCGGAGATCGAGCCGAGCGCCTTCCCCATCCTGGCCGTGCTGCACCGGGAAGGCCCGAGCCGGACGTCGACCATCGCGGAGCGGGTCCACGCCGACGTCTCCACGATCAGCAGGCAGACATCCGCACTGGTACAGGCCGGGTTCATCGAGCGGCAGGCGGATCCGAACGACGGACGGGCCTGCCTGCTCGCCCTCACCGAGGCCGGCCACGAGATTCACGAGCGCGTACGCGCGGTACGGAACCGATGGCTGGCGACGATCTTGCAGCACTGGCCCGACGACGACGTCGACCGCCTGGTGACGCTGCTCGGCCGGCTCAGCGACGACATCACCCGCAACCTGGCAGCCACCGAACCATCCGCCGAACGCAATCGCGCATCGCACACCGAGAGGACCGCATGAGCAGGGGTACCACCCATCAGCCGCCGACGGCGGCCCCTGACGCGGACGAGATTCCGCTGCTGTCGCACCGGCAGATCGTGACGATCCTGTCCGGGCTGATGATGGGCATGTTGCTGGCCTCGTTGGACCAGACCATCGTCAGCACCGCCATCCGCACCATCGCGGACGACCTGCACGGGCTCAGCATCCAGGCGTGGGCGACCACCGCGTACCTGATCACCGCGACGATCACCACGCCGATCTACGGCAAGCTGTCCGACATCTACGGGCGCAAGCCGCTCTACCTGACGGCCATCTCCGTGTTCCTGATCGGATCGCTGGCCTGTACGTTCGCCACGTCCATGTACGAGCTGGCGGTCTACCGTGCCGTGCAAGGACTCGGCGCCGGTGGCCTGATGTCGCTGGCCATGACGATCGTCGGCGACATCATCCCGCCGCGGCGGCGCGCCCGCTACGCCGGCTACATGATGAGCGTCTGGGGTGTCTCCAGCGTGCTCGGTCCGGTCCTGGGCGGGCTGTTCGCCGGCATGGACACGTTCGTCGGGCTGGACGGCTGGCGCTGGGTGTTCCTGGTGAACCTGCCGGTCGGCATCGTGGCACTGGTCGTGGTGACCAGGGTGCTCAACGTCCCGCACCAGCCGCGCAAGCAGCGCATCGACTGGTGGGGCGCGGCCACGCTGACCGCGTTCCTGGTGCCGTTGCTGATCCTGGCCGAGCAGGGACGCCAGTGGGGCTGGACGTCCACCACGGCGCTGGTCTGCGTCGCGGTCGGCCTGGCCAGCCTGGTCGCCTTCGTGCTGGTCCAGCGCCGGATGGGCGAGGCGGGCCTGATCCCGTTGCGGCTGTTCACCAACAAGACGTTCACCGTGGCGCTGATCGCCGGGTTCATCCTCGGCGTGGCGATGTTCGGTGCGATCGTGCTGATCCCGCAGTACCTGCAGATCGTGCAGGGCTTCTCGCCGACCGAGGCCGGCCTGCTGAGCCTGCCGATGATGGTCGGGATGATGTCGTCGACGCTGATCGTCGGCCGGATCACGCAGAAGACCGGGCGGTACAAGATCTTCCCGATCATCGGCACCATGGTGATCTCGCTCGGATCGCTGCTGTTCGCCCAGCTGGAGTGGAACAGCCCGACGTGGCACGCGCTGGTCCTGATGGCGGTCATCGGAGCCGGTCTCGGCGCCTGCATGCAGACGCTGATGATCGCGGTGCAGAACGCCGGGCCGCGCCGGGACATGGGTGTCTCGACGGCGTCGGCCACCCTGTTCCGTCAGGTCGGCGGCACGCTGGGGGTGGCGGTGTTCCTGTCCATCCTGTTCAGCACCCTGTCCGGCAACATCGCGTCGGCGTTCCGCTCGCTCGGCGTCTCGCCCGCGGCCGTGCCCAAGGGCGTGGACGTCATGGCGGACTCGTCGTTCCTGCAGGAAATTCCGCTGGAACAGGCCAAGCCGTTCCTGATCGGCTTCACCGAGTCGATCAATTCGGTGTTCTACGTCGCCTCCGCCGTGGCGTTGCTGGCGACCGTGGTGCTGCTGTTCCTGAAGGAAATCCCACTGGCCGACGCCCGCGGCCCGCACGATCGGGAATCGAATGCCGAACTCGCGGCAACAACCGCGGGGTGAGAAACGACAAGACATCGAGCCGTACGACGCCGAATTCCGTGGAGTTCGTGGAAACGGTGTCGTACGGCTCGTATCGTGGGGTACGGCACTTCGGGCCCCTGGTTTCTGTCGTCTTCACCCGATCGACGTAGGCTGACGCATTGTGCAGGGACTGAGCTGGCTGACGGATGCAGGGCCGACCGTGGTGTGGGTCGTGGTTCTGTCGTTCGTCTTCATCGAATGCTCGTTGATCGTCGGCTTGTTCCTGCCCGGGGACACGCTGTTGTTCGCCGCCGGAGTGATCCTCGCCGACCACGACGCCGAGGCAAGTGCCTGGTGGTTGTCGCTGGTGGCGCTGGGCGTGGCCGTCGTGGCCAACCACGTCGGTTATCTGATCGGGAGCAAGGTCGGCACCCGGTTCGTGGCCAGGCGCGGCGGCAAGATTCTCAACCGGGAGAACCTGGAACGTGCCAGGGCGTTCCTGGACCGGCGCGGCGTGTTCGCGATCGTGCTGGCCAGGTGGCTGCCGTGGGTGCGCACGCTGGCGCCGCTGGTCGCCGGGGCCGCCGGTATGGACAAGCGCAAGTACTTGTTCGCCACCGCCGTCGGAGCGGTGCTGTGGGTGCCGACGCTGGTGCTGCTCGGCTACTACGGATCGGGTCTGCTGGATCAGCTGCCGTGGTTGCAGGAGCTGGTGATGTGGGGCATGGTCGTCTGCGTCGTGGCGGGCACCATCTGGGGTCTGTGGAAGTACCGGCAGGAGATCGCCAAGCCGGTGGAGGACGAGCCGGTCGGCTGACCCGGGTCACCGCGCCGCCCGGTCCAGCCGGGCCGCCGCCTCCAGCAGCATCCAGCCGCTCAGCTGCACCGTGAGGTCGCGGGCCGCCTCGGGAAACGGGATCCGCAGCGGCTGGGACCAGTCCGGGCCGAACAGGGGTCTGCCGTGTACGCGTGCGGCGTTGTGCCAGCATGCTTCCGCCGATGTCCGGACCAGGTTCGCTGCCGTGCCTGCGGCCTCGCCGGGCAGCCGGATGGCGGCATCGGCGAGATAGCGGGCCAGGATGCCGGGAAACAGCCCGCCGTCCCCGCCTCCCTCTCCGCGCAGCACGCCACCGGGAGCCAGATGCTCCGCGACGGCGTCGATGGTCCGCACCGCCCGGTCGCACCACTTCGGCTCCTGCGCCGACCACAGCTCCACGCACGCGCCGAGATAGACGCCCTGGCAGTAGGTGTAGATCCGGCGGGACAGCTTGGCCGGGCGGCCGTCGCGGTAGATCGCCAGGCCGTCGAACACCAGGCCGGTGCGCGGATCGACCAGGCACTCGGTCATCCACTCGGCGATGGCCGCCGCGCGGTCCCGCTCGCCGAGGCGGGCGTGCAGGATGGCGGCCGGCCCGTTGGCCGGAGCGTTCTTGTACTCGGTGCCGCGTCGCCAGCGGATGCCACCACCCTCGGTAGTGGACCAGGCCGACCACAGCTCGGCGGACAGCCGACGCACGGCGCGCCGGGTGTTCATGCCGGTCACGGCAGCGGCTCGGTGCAAGGCCAGCGCCAGCCACGCCATGTCGTCGTAGTAGTTGTTGATCCAGCGCATGCGGTTGCGCAACCACACGCCGCGGGCCAGACCGCGGACGAGCCCGGCGCGCCGCGGCGTCGGCGCCCGTAGCTGGGCGTCGACCAGGCAATCCAGCAGGTGCGCCTGCCACCAGTAGTTCCAGCCGGCGTGCATCCGGTGCCGCATGGCCTGCGGCCACGCGTCCCTGCCCAGCCGGGTGCCGGGCAGCGCCCACAGCAACCCGAGGTGCCGCCCGAGGACCGCGGCTTCCGCCTCGGCCGCCCGCTCGATCACGTTGTGCAGGCTAGTCCGGACACGCCCTGCCCGCCTGCCTCGAACGGGCAGGCTTGCGATGGATGACGATGCCGTCGCGGGGCTACCAGGCCTGGTTCAGATCGGCATGCTGCCGGATCCACGCGTGCATGACGATTCCCGCGGCGACGCCTGCGTTGATCGACCTGGTCGACCCGAACTGTGCGATGGACACCCGCAGAGCGGCGGCTTCCTGCGCTTCGGCGGACAACCCCGGCCCCTCCTGGCCGAACAACAGCAGCGACTTCAGCGGTAGCTCACATCGTTCCAGCCGCTGTGCACCCGGGGTGTTGTCGACCGCGACCACGGTCAGCCCGTGCTCGTCGGCGAAAGCCTGTAGCGCGGCGATGTCCGGGTGATGGTGGATGTGCTGGTAGCGGTCGGTCACCATGGCGCCCCGCCGGTTCCACCGGCGCTTGCCGACGATGTGCACCGCCTTCGCGGCGAACGCGTTGGCGGTGCGTACCACGGTGCCGATGTTGTGGTCGTGCTGGAAGTTCTCGATGGCCACGTGGAATGGATGCCTGCGCCGGTCCAGGTCGGCCACGATGGCCTCCCGGCGCCAGTACCGGTACCGGTCCACCACGTTGCGCCGGTCGCCGTTGGCCAGCAGCTCGGGGTCGTAGCGATCGTCCGACGGCCACGGGCCCTCCCACGGGCCGACGCCGACCTGGCCGCGCGCGGTCCACTCGGTGGGGCCCGGTTCGTCGGTCGTCACGCCAGTCCCAGGTCTTCCAGCCCGAGCAGCGACCGGTATTCCAGGCCGCGGGCCTCGATGGCCTCGCGCGCACCGGTGTCGCGGTCCACGATCGTCGCCACGCCGACCACGGTCGCGGAGGCTTCCTCCAGCGCGTCGACCGCGGTGAGCACGCTGCCGCCGGTGGTCGAGGTGTCCTCCACGGCAAGGACGCGCTGGCCTGCCACGTCGATGCCCTCGATACGCCGTTGCAGGCCGTGTTGTTTGCTTTCCTTGCGCACGACGAACGCATCGAGCACCACGCCGTCGGCCGCGGCGGAGTGCAGCATGGCGGTGGCCACCGGGTCGGCCCCGAGGGTGAGGCCGCCTGCGGCGACGTAGTCCCAGTCGGAGGTCAGCTGGCGCATCAGCTTGCCGATCAGCGGGGCGGCGGCGTGGTGCAGCGTCGCGCGGCGCAGGTCGACGTAGTAGTCGGCTTCCTTACCGGAAGCGAGCGTGACCTTGCCGTGCACGACGCACAGCTCGGTGATCAGCCGGGCAAGCCGGGCGCGGGCGGTTTGGTCGACAGCGGCGGTAGGGCGGGATGACGTCACAAATCTTCAGCCTACGAGCTCGTGCCGCACGGTTCGTTTCGCGGGTGCCGTGGATGAAACGTATGTGGCTTGGGGGCCGGATTGCCGGGGTGCCGCACGGTCAGGTGCGGCCGCGCTGCGTCGCGACCTTGGCCCCCACCCACCGTCGCGCGGGCGGCGGCAGCAGCCGCACCAGCGCCAGCAGCGTCTTCCACCGCTTGCCGGGCACCGAGACGCCCTTGCCGCGGTCGAGGTCCGCCAGGCATTCCCGCACCACGCGGTCCGCGTTCAGCCACATCCACCGTGGACCGCGATCCTGGTCGCCCGCCCGGTCGTGGAACTCGGTCCGGGTGAACCCGGGGGCGAGGGCGAGCACCCGGATGCCGGTGCCGGCCAGCGAAGCCGCCAAGCCCTCCGAGAAGGCCGTCACCCACGCCTTCGTGGCGCCGTAGGCGGCACCCGCGGCCGGGAAGAAGCCCGCGAAGCTGGACACGTTGACGATCGCCCCGGAACGCCGCCGGATCATCCCGGGCAGCGCGGCGTGGGTCAGCCGCATCACCGCCGTGACGTTGACCTCCAGCTGCTCGTTCAGCCGCTCGACCGGCACGTCGGCGAACGCGCCGTTGAGCCCGAAGCCCGCGTTGTTCACCAGCAGATCGACCGGGTTGTCCGCCAGCCACTGCTCGACCGTGCGCCGCTGCGCGGCGTCGCCGAGGTCGGCGGGCAGCACGTGCGCCTCGACGCCGTGCGCGCCACGCACCTGGGCCGCCACCTTCTCCAGCGTCTCCCGCGTGCGGGCGACCAGCACCACGTCGTAGCCGCGCCCGGCCAGCTGCCTGGCGAACTCCGCGCCGATGCCCGCGCTGGCCCCGGTGATCAATGCGGTCGGCATGCCGCCAGCTTAGCGGCATGATCACCGAGCGTGCCGGTTCCAGCCCACGGTGTGGCCGGAGTGTCGTCGCCGCCGGCCTGTCGAGCCGCGGGCGACGGTCGTAGCGGCGTCAGCCGGGCGCGGCAGCGCGGGCCGGGCGCGCGGGGCCCGATGACCAGCACGTCGTAGTCGAACGTGGCGCGGCAGCACGGGCCGGGCGCGCGGGCCGGGCGGCGCGCATGCCGCTCACGGCCCCGGCAGCTCGGCGAACCAACGGTGATCGCAGCGCTCGCGGCCGCACTCACAGCGGGCCGTGCGGCCGTTCGTGGAGCGGATCCACGTGCCGGACACCTTCCGGCGGGTCCTGCCACACGTGCTTGTCCGAGGCGCTGACGTCACCCGGGTCCACGATGTCGGCGATGTCACCGAGGTCGCGCAGCAGCCGTTCCAGCCTGGTCGGCCCGGCGTTCGGCGACACCGCGGCCAGCACCCAGTCCTGCTCCAGCCACAGCACGCTCACGTCGCCGCCGAGCTCGTCGGCGTGGTCGATCAACTCCTCCGACAGGTGCTGCTTGGCCAGCTCGAGGTCGTCGGTGAAGGCGTACCGGTGGCCTGCCGGCCCGAGCAGCTCGGGCATCTCGGCGCGCTGGAACGGCACCGACGGCAACCACAGCTCGAGCAGCACCGGGAACACCTCGCCCAGCCGGATGGCCACCACCGTCGCCGGGATCTGCCGGTCCGCTTCGATGTCGAACACGTACACCGTGCGGCGGCCCTCGCTGGTGAACGTGGACCCGGCCACCACGTTGACCGCCGCCTCGGCGCCGTAGTACCCCATCGCGCCCTCGGTCCAGTGGCTGACCATGCGGGCGTCCTCGTCGGCGAACTTCCAGCCGCGCAAGTCCGCCCAGCGCAGCCGCTCACGATGCCGGGAGCCTTCCCGCGACTTGTCGATCGCCAGCAGGGTCAACCCGGCGACCAGGGCGATGAACGCGATCAGGAACCAAACCCAGGCAGGCACGTCAGCCAGCCTATCGCCAGATCCAGGTCAACTCGCTCGAGTGACGACGAGCGTGTCGGCCGTGGGGTTGTCGGAGACGTCCACCCGCACCTTGTCGCCGTCCCGGACCTCCCCGGACAGCAGCGACTTGGCCAGCTGGTCGCCGATCGCGGTCTGCACCAGGCGGCGCAGCGGCCGTGCCCCGTAGATCGGGTCGTAGCCGTTGACCGCCAGCCACTCGCGGGCCGCCGGTGTGACATCCAGGGTCAGCCGCCGCTGCGCCAGCCGCTCGCTCAGCCTGCGCACCTGGATGTCCACGATCGACCCGAGCTGTTCGGTGTCCAGCGAGTGGAACACCACGATGTCGTCCAGCCGGTTGAGGAACTCCGGCTTGAAGTGCTGCCGCACCACGCTCATCACGGCGTCCTTGCGGCCCCGGTCGTCCAGCGTCGGGTCGGCGATCGCCTGCGAGCCCAGGTTCGACGTGAGCACCACGATGGTGTTGCGGAAGTCGACCGTGCGACCCTGGCCGTCGGTCAGCCGCCCGTCGTCGAGCACCTGCAGCAGGACGTCGAACACGTCCGGGTGCGCCTTCTCCACCTCGTCCAGCAGCACCACGGAGTACGGGCGGCGGCGCACCGTCTCGGTCAGCTGGCCGCCCTGGTCGTAGCCGACGTACCCGGGCGGGGCGCCGACCAGCCGGGCCACCGAGTGCTTCTCGGCGTACTCGCTCATGTCGATCCTGGTGAGCGCCCGCTCGTCGTCGAACAGGAACTCGGCCAGCGCCTTGGCCAGCTCGGTCTTGCCCACCCCGGTCGGACCAAGGAACAGGAACGAGCCGGTCGGCCGGTCCGGGTCGCTGACCCCGGCGCGGGACCGCCGCACCGCGTCCGAGACCACCTTCACCGCTTCCTCTTGGCCGATCACCCGCTTGCCGAGCTCGGCCTCCATGCGCAGCAGCTTGCCGGTCTCGCCCTCCAGCAGACGGCCCGCCGGGATGCCGGTCCACGCCGACACCACGTCCGCCACGTCGTCCGGCCCGACCTCTTCCTTGAGCATCGGGCTCTCCTTGTCGCCCGCCGCCTGCGAGGCCGCCTCCAGCTCCTTCTCCAGCGCCGGGATCTTGCCGTAGCGCAGCTCGGCGGCGCGACCCAGGTCCGCGTCCCGCTCCGCCCGGTCCGCTTCCCCGCGCAGCTGCTCCAGCTGCTCCTTCAGGTCACGGATCCGGTCGATCGACCGCTTCTCGTTCTGCCAGCGCGTGGTGAGGGCGGCCAGCTGCTCGCGCTTCTCGGCCAGCTCGGTGCGCAGCGCCGCCAGCCGCTCGCGGGACGCCTCGTCCTGCTCCTTCTCCAGCGCCATCTCCTCGATCTCCAGCCTGCGGACGGCTCGCTCCACCTCGTCGACCTCCACCGGCCGGGAGTCGATCTCCATCCGCAGCCTGCTGGCCGCCTCGTCGACCAGGTCGATCGCCTTGTCCGGCAGGAAACGCGCGGTGATGTACCGGTCGGACAGCGTCGCCGCGGCCACCAGGGCGCTGTCGGTGATCCGCACACCGTGGTGCACCTCGTAGCGCTCCTTGAGGCCACGCAGGATGCCGACGGTGTCCTCCACCGACGGCTCGCCGACCAGCACCTGCTGGAAGCGGCGCTCCAGCGCGGCGTCCTTCTCGATGTGCTTCCGGTACTCGTCCAGCGTGGTGGCACCCACCATGCGCAGCTCGCCGCGGGCCAGCATCGGCTTGATCATGTTGCCGGCGTCCATCGAGCCCTCCCCGGTGGTGCCCGCGCCGACGATGGTGTGCAGCTCGTCGATGAACGTGATGATCTGGCCCGCCGACTCGGTGATCTCCTTCAGCACCGCCTTGAGCCGTTCCTCGAACTCGCCGCGGTACTTCGCGCCGGCCACCATCGAGCCGACGTCCAGCGCCACCACCCGCTTGCCGCGCAGCGAATCCGGCACGTCACCCGCCACGATGCGCTGCGCCAGG
Source organism: Thermocrispum agreste DSM 44070 (assembly GCF_000427905.1). Taxonomy (GTDB): domain Bacteria; phylum Actinomycetota; class Actinomycetes; order Mycobacteriales; family Pseudonocardiaceae; genus Thermocrispum; species Thermocrispum agreste. Next base: position 96,951 of record NZ_ATYX01000011.1, read on the forward strand.
CCCTCCACGATGGCCGTCTTGCCCACGCCGGGCTCGCCGATCAGCACCGGGTTGTTCTTGGTGCGGCGGGACAGCACCTGCACCACCCGGCGGATCTCCGCGTCGCGCCCGATCACCGGGTCGAGCTCACCCTTGCGGGCGCGCTCGGTCAGGTCGACGCCGTACTTCTCCAGCGCCTGGTAGGTGCCTTCCGGGTCCGGCGAAGTGACCCGCGCCGACCCGCGCACCTTGGTGAACGCCTCGCGCAGCGCTTCCGGCGTGGCGCCGTGCCGCCTGAGCAGGTCGGCCACCTGACCGCCTTCGGAGGCCAGGCCGACCATCAGGTGCTCGGTGGAGACGTACTCGTCACCGAGTTCGGTGGCCAGCTGCTGCGCCTTGCTCAGCGACTTGACCGCGTAGCGGTCGAACGACGGGGCGGACACGGTCGCACCGGTGGCGGTGGGCAGCGTGCGGGTGATCGACTCCAGCTCGGCGTGCACCTTCCGTGGGTCCGCGCCCACCGCGGTGAGCAGCGGGCCGGCCAGGCCGTCGCTTTGCGCCAGCAGTGCGCCGAGCAGGTGAGCGGGCGTGATGTCCGGATTGCCCGCGACCGTCGCCGCTTGCGCCGCCGACGAGATCGCCTGCTGCGTCTTGGTTGTCGGGTTGAACGCGTCCATCCCCTGCCTTCTCCGTGCGTTCCGATGAAGCCTGTGTGACCGCTGTGTGCAGCGTCGTCATCTGGTCAACGTCGGAAAAGTTGAGTGAGTTCCGCTCAACTTTCGTATCGGTAGGCTCGGTTGATGGCAACTGCGATCGTCACGGGTACCGCTTCCGGGATCGGCGAGGCATTGGCCGACAAGCTGGTGGCCCGCGGCGACACCGTCTACCTCGCCGACCTCGACACCGATGGCGCCGCACGGGTGGCCGAACGGCTCGGGTCCCGCGCGTTCGCCCGCCGGCTGGACGTCACCGACGCGGCAGCCGTGCAGGCGCTGGTCGACGAGGTCGACGCCGAGCACGGGCTGGATCTGATGGTGAACAACGCCGGGATCGCGGTCGGCGGTGCGGCCGACGAGCTCGGGCTCGAGCACTGGAATCGCTGTATCGACGTGAACCTGCGCGGCGTCGTGCACGGCGCGCACGCCGCCTACCTGAAGATGAAGGCCCGCGGGCGGGGGCAGATCCTCAACACGGCGTCGCTGGCCGGTTTGGTGGTCAGCCCGCTCACCGGCCCGTACACCGCGACCAAGCACGCCGTGGTGGCGTTGAGCCTGAGCCTGCGCGCCGAGGCCGCCCTGCACGGGGTGCAGGTGAGCGTGCTGTGCCCGGGCGTGATCGACACCCCGATCTTCGCGCAGGCCAACGACCGGCTGCCGCAGACCGCGGTCGGGACGAAAGCCAGGGAGCTCTTCCACGACCTGGCGAAGCTGCTGCAGGGCGGCAAAGTTCTACCCGCCGGAGCGGCTGGCCGCCGACGCATTGCGCGGGCTGGAGACCGACGCGCCGGTCATCGTCGCCCCGCTCGGCGCACGGGTGACGTGGTGGCTGGACCGGGGTGCGCCGATCCGGCTGCGCGACGTGATCAGCCGGATCGGCCTGAAAGGCATGAAGAAGAAGCTCGGGGATCTGAGCCTCCGCCCGCGGTCAGCGCACGCCAGCCGGGGCGTGGAACGGGGCGATGGTGACGCCTGCGGCCTCGAGGGCCGCGCGCACGCGGCGGGCGAGCGTGACAGAACCAGCCGTGTCGCCGTGCACGAGCACCGTGTCGCACGGCACCGGTATCTCGGTTCCGCTGACGGTGGTGACGGTGCCCTTGGTGGCCAGCTGCACAGCGCGTTCGACCACGAGATCGGCGTTGCGCACGAGCGCGTCGGGGTGGCGACGGTCGACCAGAGTTCCGTCGTCGTTGTAGTTGCGGTCGGCGAACCCGATCACCGCGACCGGAAGCCCGTGTTCGCGTGCCATCGCGGTGAGCACGCCTTCCTGGCAGACGACGACGAGTTCTTGGTCGAACGCGAGCACGGCGTCGAGCACACCGCGGGCGTAGGTTTCGTGGGTCACGCAGAGGTTGCCCAGCTTGCCGTGCGGTGAGACGTGCCGGACCGGGCGGTGGCTCCGAGCGTGCCGTTCGGTGGCATGGGACTGTCCGGTATCGGCCGGGAGAGCGGCACCGCAGCGATCGACGCCTACCTGGAGGACAAGGCGGTGTGGGTCGAGCTGTCCGGCGCCACCCGCGACCCGTTCACGCTGGGCTGAGCGGCCGGCGGTTGCCGGGGCTGGTTCGTCCGGCGGGACCGTGCTGGCGGCGCAGGACACCGGGCGTCCTGTGGGGTCGGGTGGGTGGTTGGGGGTTTCGGGGTGACGTCGGGTGGTCGTGGGCGGAAGGAGGGGCGATTCGGGGGCCCACGTTGCTTGACTTGACGCTGCCCGGCGTGAGGTGCCGTGGACACCCGGGCTGGTGCGGCGAAGCCAGCTGGGCGGCTCGGGACTCCGGGAGCGGTCCGGCGTCCGTAGGGCTGGGGTTGCCGGCGAAGCGGAGGTGCGAGGCCGAAGACGTCCGGACGGTTCGGCGGCTGACGGCATTGCTGTCTGCCGCGAGCTCCCGGTGTTCCGCTCGTCGCGGACACCCGAGCGCCGCCGCCGGGGGTACCCCTGGCAGGGGACGCGCCTTCCCGAGCCGGTGTCGAGCAGAATTGCCGGGAAACTGTCCTGCCTGTGGTGCTCCAGGCCGGGATTCCCGGCACTCTCGGCTCCGCGTCGGCGCCGAACCACGGGCGTCGGATGCTCGTGTTCGGTGGCGATCCGGGCGCGTCCGACCGGGGCTCGCCACGGCGGGATGGTCACGGTCCTCGTTCGGGTGATCACACGCCGAAATGGCGTGATCATATGGTTACTCTCACGGATGCGCCAGTCGGGTCTTTCCGCAGCTTGATCCTGTTTTTCCTGGCGACAGCGGATACTGTGCTGGGCAAGGTGCGCGCACCCGTTCGCCCCTCCGCCCGACATGCGGCGAGACCATCCCCCGGAGATCGATGAGCACCGACGACGTGAGCCCTGTGCCGCGGTCCGCTGCGCCGCGGGAAGCACCGCCGGCGGTCACCGCGATGGTGCGGCTCATTTCCGACACCTGGCGGCAGGCGTCGCCGTATCTGCCGGAGATGTCGCAGCGCTTCTACGGTCTGTTGTTCACCTTGGCGCCGGACATCCGGGAGATGTTCCCGGTGAACGTCGAGATCCGGAGGGGCAAGCTGCTGCGCGCCATCGCCCGGGTGGTGCAGATGGTGGACCGGCCGGGGGACCTGGTCCCGTTCCTCACCCAGCTCGGCCGCGACTACCGCAAGTACAACGTGCAGAGCAGGCACTACGAGGCGATCGGCACCGCGATGCTGGCGGCGCTGCGCGACCACCTCGGTCCGGCGTGGACACCCGAGGTGGAGCGGGCGTGGGCCGAGGGCTACACGATCGTGGCCCGCTCGATGCAAGAAGCCGCCGCATCCGACCCCTCCCCGCCGCGGCTGTCCGCCACGGTCACCGATCACCGCAGGCTGAGCTGGGACCTGGCGATGGTGCGGGTCGAACCGGAGGCCCGGCTGCCGTATCGGGCGGGCCAGTACGTGAGCGTGGAGATCCCGCAGCGGCCACGGCTGTGGCGCTACCTCTCCCCGGCGAACGCGCCGCGCCCGGACGGCTCGCTGGAGTTCCATGTCCGCGCGGTGGACGGCGGGTGGGTGAGCCGGGCGATTGTGAGCCACACCCAGCCCGGGGACGTATGGCAGATCGGTCCGCCGCTCGGGCGGTTGAGCGTGGACCGGGAGTCGGGCCGGGACGTGCTGATGATCGCCGGTGGCACCGGGGTGGCGCCGCTGCTGGCGCTGCTCGACGACCTGGCCAGGTGGGGGAAGAACCCGAACGTGACGCTGTTCTTCGGCGGTCGCACGGTCGACGACCTGTACGTGGTGGACGACCTGCACCGCCTGGCGTCGGCGAACCCGTGGCTGCGCGTCATTCCGGTGGTGGAACGCGGCGAGGTGGCAGGCGCGGAGCGCGGCACGCTGGCCGAAGCGGTGACCCGCCGAGGTGCCTGGCCGGATCACGACATCCTGGTGTCCGGCTCGCCGCAGATGATCCGGGCCACCGTGTCACGGATGCTGGTGGCCGGAACGTCGCTGGACCAGATCGCCTACGACCCGTTCACGTTGGACTGACCGGCCGCAACCGTGGACCGTCGGCGCGCCGCACCGTTGGACCGCCCTGGCACGTCGGGCCTGCTGTCCGGGCGGCCGTCCCGGCCTCGATCGGGCCCGGCTGATCCGGCTTGCGGCGCGGGGCTGCTCCCGGCGGCCTCGGACCGTTGGTGATCGCCGTCGGCCGGATCGGTCTCCGGCGGATTCGGCCGTCCGTTGCGCGCCGGACTGCCATTCGCCCGCTGCGCCTTGCGATCCGGTGCCGCCTCGGCGTTCGCAGGCTGCGGATCAGGTGCACCATCGGCCGCCGGCGCTTTCGGTTGGCTGGTGTCGCGTGCGGCTCGCGCGTCGGCAAGCCGTGATGCCCGGACGCAGAAGTAGTCGTCGTGCTCGGGCCCGGGGTCGGCGGCGACCGGCTGCATCGCCGGAATGTGCTTGCTGCCGTGGATGTAGGCTTCGTCGACCTCCACCAGTACCCAACGCTCGGCGCGTCGTCCCCGATCCTCCGTCACCGGCAGGTCCGGGAACTCCGCGCGCATCGCGTCGTTCTCCACGATCATCGCGCGCCCGTTGATGTGCAGGCCGACGCGGTCGCGGGCGAAGTCGATCAACAGGATGCCGATGTGCGGGTTCTCGCTGATGTTGCCCAGGCTGGCCATCACGCCGTTGCCCCGGTATTCGGGGTAGGCCACGTGCTTGTCGTCCAACACGCGGATGAACCCGGGCGGCCCGGCACGGAACGAGCAGTCGGCTTCGCCGCGGGAGTCGGCGGTGGCGATGAACGCCATCTCCATCCGGCCGACGAACTCCACCATGGTCGGCGTCAGCCGGTCGGTCATCTGCTCGGCGTAGAACCGCTCGGCCTGTTCCCGGGTGTCGTAGGCGAGCTGCAGCAGGTGTTCCCCTGCCGATCCGGGCAGGTCGTCGGCCGCACCGTCGAGCGGGTCGTCCGGTGGTGGCACGTCGGCGAACGCGGGCGGCCGCACCACCGGGAGCTGTTCGGTCGGCTCTTCGTCCGGTGGGGGTTGCTGCTGGGCCTCGGTCGGCGGGGCGGGGTCCGCCGGCCGCGCGGGCGCACGGTCGGCGGCTGACCGGCCGGGCCGTGCGGCGCGGTCGCCGGAGTGCGTCGAAGGGTGCGTCGAAGGGGCCGCCTCCGCAGGCGCTTCGGGCCGGGATCGCCGGGACCTGCGTGGGCGCGGATTCGGCGGCAGGTCCATCCGCGCCATGCGGGCCAGCCGGAGCGAGTGCTTCAGCGTCGGGTCCATACCGGATCACTTCGGGTCGGGTGCCGCCTACTGTGCCACGACTGGGGTAAGGAACTCACGCGATTGGGCGGAAATTGCGCCATCTTCCATCCGGTCCGCACTCTGTGTCAATCCCGTCAGGGAAGACCCCACAAGCCCCGTTTGGCCCCAGTCACCAGCGGATTTTTCCGTCAGAATCGGTATCGACCACCGTTTCGGCAGGGCTTCGCCCTCACCATCTGGAGTGAATGCGTCGTCCATGACTGTTAACGCTGTGCTCAACTCCTTCGCCGATCCGCCGGAGCCCCGGCCGCGCGGCACCGGAAGCGATCGCATGGTACGGATCATCCAGGCCAGTTTCGCTCCGGTCGAGCTCAGGGCGGACGAGATGGCAGAGCACTTCTACGCGGTGCTGTTCTCGCTCGTCCCGAGCGCCAGGGACCTGTTCCCGGTGAACATGCAGAAGCAGCGCACCAGGTTGTTCCGGGCGCTGGTGCAGCTGGTGGAGGCGGCCGATCGGCCGGAGGAACTGACTCCGTACCTGCGACGGCTGGGCAGGGATCACCGCAAGTTCGGCGTCCGGCAGGAGCATTTCCGCGCGTTCGGGGTGGCGCTGCGGGCGGCGGTCCGCACCTACACCACGGTCGAGTGGACCGACGAGGTCGAGCAGGCCTGGACACAGGCCTACGAGGTCGTCGCGCGCATCATGCAGGAGGGCGTCGCGGACGACAGCCTGCCCGCGTGGTGGACCGCCGAGGTGGTCTCGCACCAGCGGCGGGACTGGGACACGGCGATCATCCGCGTCCGGCCGGAGTCGCAGATCCCCTATCTGGCGGGCCAGTTCGTCAGCGTCGAGTCGCCCCGACGGCCGCGGTTGTGGCGCTACCTCTCCCCGGCCAACGCGCCCCGCGAGGACGGGACCGTCGACTTCCACGTGCGGGTCGTGGCCGGTGGCTGGGTGAGCCGGGCGCTGGTGCGGCAGACGGTGCCCGGTGACCGGTGGCGTGTCGGTGCGCCGATGGGCGAACTGTGGCGGGACCGCGACGTGCAGCGCGACCTCGTGCTGATCGCCGGCGGGACGGGCGTTGCGCCACTGCATGCGGTGGTCGAAGATCTGGCCGGACGTGCCACGCAGCCGTCGTCGGTGACGCTGTTCTTCGGCGGCCCGACCGCAGATGCGTTGTACTTCTTGCCGGAGCTGCGCGAGCTGGCGGCGGATCTCCCGTGGCTGAAGCTCGTCCCGGTGACCGAGGACGGCAGCGTCGACGACGGCGAGCGCGGCAAGCTGCCCGAGGTCGTGACCGCACTCGGCGGTGCGTGGAGCGGACACGACGTGCTGGTGGCCGGATCACCGGGGATGATCCGCGCGACGGTTTCCCGGCTGCTGGTCGAAGGCACGTCGTACGACCAGATCTCCTACGACTCGTTCATCACCGAGGGCCGCATCTAGGGCTGTCTCGACCGTCGAGCAGCGTGGAGTTCGAGCGACTCGCGGGATCATCGTCGGCGACAGCAAGGATCGACGAAAGGACGGTCATGACGCCGATACGACCCTCGCGGGCCTGGCGGCGGCTGCGGTGGTGGTAGCCGGTGCTGTCCTGTTGGCGACGAACGGCACCGAGGTGGCTCAGGTCGAGCCGGCGATGCAGCGGCAGACCGTCGAGACGTCCGCTCAGCTCGCCGCGGTCAGCAAGCTAGCGTCCACCGCCGACGGGATCAGCGCGAAAGAGGCCGTCGCGGTCGCCGTCGGTCATGTGGGCGACAAGGTGGCGACATCGAGCGGGACTACGAGCTCGGTGGCCGCGTGTGGCACGTGGAGGTCGTGCACCAGCGTCAGGAGATCGAGGTCGACGTGGTAGCCAGGGACGGGAAGGTCCTGCGCGTCGAGCGGGAGGCCCGGGACGGCGACGACAGGTACGAGGACTGACCTGTCACTTCCACGGGGGTGGCAGCGCCTCGACACCATGATCGGCGCGCTGCCGGAGGCTCCGCTGGAGGCTTCACCCGCGCCGCGCACTGGAACGAACCCGCGTGGGTCGATGCCGCGCTCGTCAGCGGGCCTGGGCGGGCCTTTTCGCCGGCGGTCGTCCCGTTCTGCCTCCGGCAGCTGCCGTCCCGTGCTGTCTCCGGCAGCTACCTGTGCAGCGGGTCTCGGAACGAACAGCGCAGTGGCTGGCATTCTCCGCGCGTCAGCGACCGCCCTGGCGGCTCCGCGGCTTCCAGATCACCAACGCGGTCTCCTGCCGCGCGGGCACCAGCTCCCGGCGATAGCTGGCGTGCACCGCGGCCGCGGCCTGCTCGGCCGCCGCGTACGCCCTGGCCAGTTCCTCGGTGAGCTGCTTGACCTGGGCCTTGAGCTCGTCGATCTGGTTCTCCAGCTCGATGATGCGCTTGATACCCGCGAGGTTGACGCCTTCCTGCTGCGACAACCGCTGCACTTCGCGCAACAGCTCGATGTCCCGCGCCGAGTAGCGGCGGCCTCCGCCCGGCGTGCGCATGGGGGTCACCAGGCCCTGCCGGTCGTAGGCCCGCAGCGTTTGCGCATGCAGGCCGGCCAGCTGGGCGGCCACCGAGATGACGTATGTCTTTTCCTCACGCCCGCTCATGCTCGCTCCTGCAGCAACCTCGTGATCTCCGGCCGCGGATCGTGTTGCGCCACCGCATCGGCGTAGGCCTGCAAGGCCTCTTTTGCCTTGCCGTTCAACGACGATGGCACGGCGACCTGCAGGGTCACCAGCAAGTCACCCGTCTGGCCGTTTCGCTTCGTGATGCCTTTGCCGCGCACGCGCAGCACGCGCCCGCTGTTGGTGCCCGGCGGCACCTTGACCGACACCTTGCCGTCCAGGGTCGGAACGCTCAGGGTGGTGCCGAGGGCGAGCTCGGAGAAGTGCACCGGGACGGTGATGGTGAGGTTGTTGCCGGAGCGGCCGAACACTGGGTGCGGCGTGACGAAGACCTTCACGTACAGGTCACCGGCCGGGGCGCCGCCGCGACCCGGCTCACCCTGACCGGCGAGCCGGATGCGCTGCTCGTTGTCCACACCCGGCGGAATGCGCACCGTCAAGGTGCGCGTCCGGGTGCTCACGCCCTCGCCCGCGCACTCCGGGCACGGGGAGTCGATGATCGCCCCGCGTCCGCGGCAGTCACGGCACGGTTCGGAGAACGCGAACGCCCCCTGACTCCTGTTGACCAAACCGGCGCCGCCGCAGGTCGGGCAGGTCCGCGGCTGGGTGCCCGGCCGGGCGCCGGTCCCGCCGCACGTGCCGCATTTCGCCGGGCTGGACAGCCGCAACGGCACCGTGGCACCGCGCACCGCCTCGACGAAGTCGATACGGATCTCCGTCTCCACGTCCGCGCCGCGCCGGGCCGACGTGGCCGTGGCGGACGAGCGCCGGTTGAACAGGTTGCCGAGCATGTCCCCGAGGCCACCGAGCCCGCTGCCCCTGGCGGCGTTGAACAGGTCGCCGAAGTCGAAGCCGCCCGCCCCGCCGCCGGGGAAGCCGAACCCGCCTTGGCCGCCGGACCCGAAGAGCGCGCGCGCCTCGTCGTACTCGCGGCGCTTCTTCGGGTCCGACAGCACGCCGTACGCCTCGGAGATGGCCTTGAACTTCTGCTCGGCCTTGGCGTCACCGGGGTTGGCGTCCGGGTGGTAGTCCCGCGCCAGCTTCCGGTACGCCCGCTTGATCTCCTCCTGCGACGCGTCGGGAGAGACGCCCAGCTCGCGATAGAAGTCCTTACCGATCCACTCCCGTGCACTCACCGGACGCCCCTCCCTTCGCTCGCTTCGTCAGTTGTCCGCAGATGACTGCTGCTCCGCCTGGTCCGCGGTCTGCTCGGCCTGTTCGGCAGACGGCTCCGGCTCGTGGTCGGTGACCGCCACCAGCGCGTGCCGGAGCACCCGCTCGCCGAACCGGTAGCCGCGCCGCAGCACCGTCGTCACCGTCGGCTCCTTCACGTCCGGTGACGTCGAGTGCTGCACCGCCTCGTGCACCAGCGGGTCGAACGGATCACCCTCGTTGCCGAAGGACTCCAGGCCGATACTGCGCAGCGTGCTGTGCAGCTTGTCGGCGACCGCCTTGAACGGGCCGGTCAGGTCGCCGTGCGCGTCGGCCCGCTCCAGGTCGTCGAGCAACGGCAGCAGCTCGGTCAGCACCGAGGCCTTGGCCGACTCGATCACCGCGAGCCGGTCGCGCTCGACCCGCTTGCGGTAGTTGGCGAAGTCGGCGGTGACTCGCTGCAGGTCCGCGGTGCGCTCCTCCAGCTGCTTCTGCAGATCCGCAGCAGCGGCGCCGCTGTCGCTGTCAGCTTTGCCGGCCGCCGGTGCGGAGCCACCCGGCGCCCCGGCCGGGCCGGTTTCACCGGCCTGCTGGGGCTCGGCCTCGGCGGCCTCCGGCCGCCGGACCTCACCGGTCTCCGGGTCGATCTTGCGACGGTCACGCACTACTACCCGTGGCTCCTCACCGTTGCCGTCGTTGCGCAGTTCAGTCACTTCTTCTCGTCCTCGTCGACGATCTCGGCGTCCACCACGTTGTCATCGCCCGAGGCGCCCGCGCCCGCCGAGGCCGTGGCGCCACCGGCGTTCGTGCCGGAAGCGGGACCGTCGCTGCCCGCCGCGGCCTGCTGCGCCGCCTGCGTGTTGGCGTACAGCGCGGTGCCCATGGCCTGCGACTCCTTGGTCAGCTTCTCCATGGCGGTGCGGATGGCCGCCACGTCGCTGCCCTTCAACGCCTCGTTGACTTCCTTGATGGCGTCGTTGACCTTCGTCTTGACGTCGTCCGGCAGCTTGTCCTCGTTGTCCTTGACGAACTTCTCCGTCTGGTAGACCAGCGACTCGGCCTGGTTGCGGGTCTCCGCCTCCTCGCGGCGCCGCCGGTCCTCCTCCGCGTGCGCCTCGGCCTCCTTGATCATCCGGTCGATCTCCTCCTTCGGCAGGGCCGATCCACCGGTGATCGTCATGGACTGTTCCTTGTTGGTGCCGAGGTCCTTCGCGGTGACGTGCACGATGCCGTTGGCGTCGATGTCGAAGGTGACCTCGATCTGCGGCACGCCGCGCGGGGCGGGCGGGATGCCGGTCAGCTCGAACATGCCGAGCTTCTTGTTGTGCGCGGCGATCTCCCGCTCACCCTGGTAGACCTGGATCTGCACGGACGGCTGGTTGTCCTCCGCGGTGGAGAAGATCTCCGAGCGCTTGGTCGGGATCGTGGTGTTGCGCTCGATCAGCTTGGTGAACACGCCGCCCTTGGTCTCGATGCCCAGCGACAGCGGGGTGACGTCCAGCAGCAGGACGTCCTTCACCTCGCCCTTGAGCACACCGGCCTGCAGCGCGGCGCCGACCGCGACCACCTCGTCCGGGTTGACGCCCTTGTTCGGCTCCTTGCCGCCGGTCAACTCCTTGACCAGGTCGCTCACCGCGGGCATACGCGTGGAGCCGCCAACCAGCACCACGTGGTCGATGTCGCTGACCGAGATGCCGGCGTCACGCAGCACGTTGTTGAACGGCTCGCGGGTGCGCTCCAGCAGGTCCGCGGTGATCTTCTGGAACTCCGCCCTGGTCAGCGTCTCGTCCAGGAACAGCGGGTTCTTGTCCGCGTCGACGGTGATGTAGGGCAGGTTGATGTTCGCCGTCGTCGAGCTGGACAGCTCGATCTTGGCCTTCTCGGCGGCTTCCCGGATGCGCTGCATGGCCATCCGGTCCTTGGTCAGGTCGATGCCGTGCGACATCTTGAACTTGTTGACCAGCCAGTCGACGATGCGCTGGTCCCAGTCGTCACCACCGAGGTGGTTGTCACCCGACGTGGCGCGCACCTCGACGACGCCGTCACCCAGCTCCAGCAGGGAGACGTCGAACGTACCGCCACCGAGGTCGAAGACCAGGATGGTCTGCTCCTTCTCACCCTTGTCCAGGCCGTAGGCCAGCGCCGCCGACGTGGGCTCGTTGATGATGCGCAGCACGTTCAGCCCGGCGATCGTCCCGGCCTCCTTGGTGGCCTGGCGCTGGGCGTCGGAGAAGTACGCGGGCACGGTGATCACCGCGTCGGTGACCTCCTCGCCCAGGTAGGCCTCGGCGTCCCGCTTCAGCTTCATCAGCACGCGGGCGGAGATCTCCTGCGGGGTGTACTGCTTGCCGTCGATCTCCTTCTTCCAGTCCTCGCCCATGTGGCGCTTGACGGACAGGATGGTGCGGTCGACGTTGGTGACCGCCTGGTTCTTGGCGGGCTGACCCACCAGCACTTCGCCGTTCTTGGCGAAGGCGACGACGGACGGGGTGGTTCGGGACCCTTCGGAGTTGGCGATGACCGTCGGCTCGCCACCCTCCAGGACAGCGACGACCGAGTTGGTCGTGCCGAGGTCGATGCCGACCGCTCGCGCCATGGGGTGTTCCTCCTGTAAGTCGTTCGTGGTGTTGCGTCGGGGTGCGACTCGACCCCTGAGTCTGACTCGCTCAAGTTTGGGATGCCGCCGGTTCGGCGACGGAGTGCGAACTTGAGTCTGCCACACTCAACCTTGCTGCCCGGACAACGAGTGGGCTGTGCCGTGTGTTCCCGAAGGGTCCGGTGGGCGGGTCGATGTGACTCAGCTCGCGGTGCGCACCAGTACGTTGCCGGAGTCGGTGTCCAGCTGCAGGCGATACGGCGCGCCGGGGGTGTTGCCGATCCGGATGTCCCTGCGCCCGGAGTCGGTCTGCCCGTCCACCTGGTAGCGGCCTTCCGGGACGGTCAGCTGGATGGAGCCGCTGTCGATGTCCGCGGTGACGTTCGCCGGCTTGGCGAGCTCTGCGGTGACGTCCCCGGAGTTCGCCTTCACGGTCAGGTCGGACGACATCCCGGTCACCGTGACGTCCCCGGAGTTCGCCCTGATCGACAGCGGTCCGGTGACATCGCGCACCACGGCGTCGCCGCTGTTCAGTTCGATCTCGCCGCCGATGGTTCCGACCAGCTGCAGGTCGCCGGAGTCGATCTCGCCGACGACCTTGACCGAGCGCGGCACGATCACCTCGTAGTCGACCGCGCACCACCAGCCGCAGCCGTCCAGTGTGAGGGTGCTGCCGTCGACCGAGAACGCCCGGTCGGGGGCGGTGAACCGGTAGGAGAACTTCTGCCGGACCTCGATGGTCGTCACGTCCGCGGCACGCACCACCACGTCGCCCGATTCGTTGTCGATCTCCACGGTGTTGATGCGCTGGTCGACGCGTTCCACCGTGGTGGCCTCCGACCGCCAGAACCATCCGGTCACCAAACCGACAGCCACAGCGAGCAGCGCGACTCCGGCGACGAATTTGACGGTACGTGACATGTACTGGTCTCCTCGTTCGTGCTTACGGTGCTCACGGTAGGCCGGGGGAACCCGCGCGGCATCGGGGAAATCCCCAGGTTCGACCCTGGTTGTCACCGGGGAACGGACCCCGGGGTCCACTAACCTCGCAAGCGCATCTGACCCAACCGGATGGAGGTGCCCGTGACTGAGCAGACTCCTGCACCACCGAACCCGTACGACTTCCTGCCCCAGGTCCCGACGTTCACGGTGACCAGCAACGACATCAAAGACGGCGAGACCCTGCCGCAGCCGCACTTGTCCGGCAAGATGGGCGCGGGCGGCGAGGACCGTTCGCCGCACCTGCGGTGGGAAGGTTTCCCGGCGGAGACCAAGAGCTTCGCGGTGACCTGCTTCGACCCGGACGCGCCGACCGCGGCGGGCTTCTGGCACTGGGCGGTGTTCAACATCCCGGCGAGCGTGACCGAACTGCCGTCCGGCGCGGGGGACGAGAACGGCTCCGGCCTGCCCGAGGGCGCTGTCCAGCTGCGCGCGGACAGCGGTCACGTGGGCTACATCGGTGCCGCCCCGCCGCCGAAGCACCGTCCGCACCGCTACATGTTCGTGGTGCACGCGGTGGACGTGGAAAAGCTCGACCTCTCCCCGGACACCACGCCGACGGTGCTGGGCTTCAATCTGTTCTTCCACACCCTGGCCCGCGCCTACATCACCCCCGTCTACGAGAACAAGGGCTGATGCCGCACGCCGGCGTGCTCAGGCCTCCTGCCGGGCACGCCGGCGGCGCTCGGTCGGGTTGAGCAGGTATTCCACGACCGGGCGCAGTTCTTCGGCGGTCGGCGGCTCGTCGTCGATCAGTCCCTGAATGAGCAGGCCGTCGATGCCGGCGAGGAAGACCCGAAAGGCCACCTCGTCGTCGTGTTTGACCATCGAGGTGAGCACGTCCAGCCAGCGGCGCGCGGCGGGACGCAGCGACGGCCGCCGCGCCGCCAGCAGGTAGAGCTCGTATTCGGCCATGGTGCGGCCGCGGCGCGGGCCGAGGGCCTCGGCCAGCAGCGCGGAGACCTCGTCGGCGGCGCTCGGGCCGCTGTACGGGGAACCGCTCGACCGGCGCAGGCCCTCGCGCGAGCGGGCGCGGTCGATCATCCAGTACACCTCGGTGGCCATGTCCCTGGCGCACGAGATCAGCGTCGCGATGAGCAGGTCGTCGAGCGTGGCGAAGTGGTAGGTGATCGAGGCGGTGGGGATGCCTGCCTCGCGCGCCACGCTGCGATGGGTCACGCCCGCGACGCCGTCGCGTTCGATCACCCGCAGGGTGGCTTCGATGATCTCCTGGCGGCGCTTCTCGCCGCGGGCCTTGCGGCCGTCGCGTTGCATGGTGGTCATGTCGCCGACCTCCCCAACTCGACCAGGACGACGCCGGCGACGACCAGCCCGAGCCCGGCGATCATGGTGACGTTCAGCCGTTCGCCGAGGAAGACGACGCCGACCAGGGCGATGAGGGCGATGCCGAACGCCGCCCAGATCGCGTAGGCCACGCCGACCGGGATCCCTGCCTTCAGCACCAGGGACAGCAGGTAGAAGGCCAGGCCGTAGCCGGCCGCCACCACCAGCGACGGCCCGAGCTTGGTGAAGCCGTCGGAGAACTTCAGTGCGACCGTGCCGGTCACCTCGGCCGCGATGGCCAGACCCAGCAGCAGGTAGGCGTACATCGCTCCAGAGTATCTGAACGAACGTCCAGGAAGTTCTGGCCCCTGGTGCCCGCCGGGTCAGCGGGTGGTGTCGGTGCGGTGGAAGTTCAGATAGGCACGCGACGGCGTCGGCCCGCGCTGGCCCTGGTAGCGCGACCCGGCCCGCTCCGAGCCGTACGGGTGCTCCGCGGCGCTGGACAGTCGGAACAGGCACAGCTGCCCGATCTTCATCCCCGGCCACAACGTGATCGGCAGGTTGGCGACGTTGGACAGCTCCAGGGTGATGTGCCCGGAGAAGCCGGGGTCGATGAATCCCGCGGTGGAATGGGTGAGCAGGCCCAGCCTGCCCAGTGACGACTTGCCTTCCAGCCGTCCGGCCAGATCGTCGGGCAGGGTCACCATCTCGAACGTCGAGCCGAGCACGAACTCGCCAGGGTGCAACACGAACGGCTCGTCACCGGACTTCTCGACCAACGAGGTGAGCTCGTCCTGCTGCTGGGAGGGGTCGATGTGGGTGTACCTGGTGTTGTCGAACACCCGGAAGTACCTGTCCAGCCGCACGTCGATGCTGGAGGGCTGGACCATCTCCGCATCGTACGGGTCGAGCACCAGCCGCCCGGATTCCAACTCCTTGCGCAGGTCGCGGTCACTCAGCAGCACGGACTCACCCTAGCCCGCGCGTTCGTCCGGGGCACGGAACGTGCGCCGGTAGGCCAGCGGACTCACCCCGATGCTCGACCTCAGGTGCTGGCGCAGCGACGCCGCGGTGCCCAGCCCGCAGACCCTGGCCACCTCGTCGATGCTCAGGTCGGTGGTCTCCAGCAGGTGCCGGGCGTGGTCGATGCGCTGCTGGGTCAGCCATGCACCGGGCGACATCCCGGTCTCCGCCCGGAACTTCCGGGAGAAGGTGCGCACGCTCATGTGGGCGTGCGCAGCCAGCGTGGCCAGGTCGAGCCGCTCGGCCAGGTGCTGCAAGGCCCACGCCCTGGTCGGGGCCGTGCTGGCGGTGTCGTCGTCGGGCACGTGTCGTTCGATGAACTGCGATTGCCCGCCTTCGCGCCACGGCGGGACGACGCAGTAGCGGGCGGCACGGTTGGCGACTTCGCTCCCGTGGTCGGAGCGCACCACGTGCAGGCAGAGGTCGATCCCTGCGGACAGGCCGGCCGACGTCAGTACGTCGCCGTCGTCCACGAACAGCACCGTCTCGTCGAGCTTCACTCGCGGATAGAGCTGGCGAAACTCGTCGGCGTGATGCCAGTGCGTGGTCGCCGGGCGGCCGTCCAGGATGCCTGCCGCGCCGAGCACGAACGCGCCCGTGCAGATGGACATCACGCGGGCGTGCGACGGGATCATGTCGAGCGCGCGAGCGACGTCGTCCGGCAGGACGCCGTGCCGGAAGGGCCCCGGCATCTTGGTGCCGGGAATGATCACGGTGTCCGCGTCGCGCAGTGCCTCCGGGCCGCTGCCGGGAACGATCGCGTAGTTCGACGGTGTCGGCATGGGCGCCGTGCCGAGGCCGCAGACGCGGATGTCGTACAGCGGTGAGCCGTCGGCGTCGGTGGCGCAGCTGAAGACCATCGGCGGGATGGCGAGGTCGAAGCCGACCACCGGATCCAAAGCCAGCACGACGACGCGGTGCAGGTCGCGGAACATGGCCAGATTCTTTCACATATTGGCAATCAGGCCACTGTTGCCGACGTGCTTGTTGATCAACACTGGCCGCGTGATTCAGCGAGGGGTTGAGATCGAAGCGAGTGCGCCTGCCGGATCTCGGCGGTGGCGGCTGCACTGGGCATGGATGATCGCCGCGGTCGCGTTCCTGACGCTGATCGCGGCGGCGGCCTTCGGCACCGTGCCCGGGGTCCTGATCGATCCGCTGCACGACGAGTTCGGCTGGTCGCGCGGCACGATCGGCTCCGCGGTGTCCGTCAACTTGATCCTGTTCGGGGTGATTTCGCCGTTCGCCGCGGCGTTGATGGACCGGTTGGGTGTTCGCCGGGTGGTCGCCGGGGCGCTGGTTCTGGTGGCGGCGGGGGCCGGGCTGACGGTGTTCATGACCGAGCCGTGGCAGCTGCTGATGTGCTGGGGTGTGCTGGTCGGCGTCGGGACCGGGTCGATGTCGATGCCGTTCGTCGCCGTCATCACCGGCCGGTGGTTCGTCAAGCGCAGGGGTCTGGTCAGCGGCGTGCTGACCGCCGCGGGGGCGACCGGTCAGCTGATCTTCCTGCCATTGCTGGCCGCGCTGGCCACCGAACACGGCTGGCGGGTCCCGTCGATCACCGTGGCGGCTACGGCACTCGCCGTGGTTCCGCTGGTCGTGTTGTTCCTGCGGGACTACCCGAGCGACGTGGGCACCACCGCTTACGGTGCGACCGAAGCGGCCGAAGTCGCTCGCCCGGTGGCAGGCAGCAGCGTGCTGCGCACCTTGCACACGCTCCGGGAAGCGATCCCGACCAGGACTTTCTGGATGTTGGCCGGTGGGTTCGCGGTGTGCGGTGCGTCGACCAACGGCCTGGTCGGGACGCACTTCGTGTCCGCGGCCCACGATCACGGAATGCCGCACACCACGGCGGCCGGACTGTTGGCGCTGGTCGGCGTGTTCGACATCGCCGGGACGATCTTGTCCGGATGGCTCGTCGACCGGTTCGATGCGCGCTACCTGCTGGTGGGCTACTACACGCTGCGCGGGCTGTCCCTGCTGGTTCTGCCGTCGTTGCTGCAGCCGCACGTCGAGCCGAGCCTGTGGGTGTTCGTGATCTTCTACGGGCTCGACTGGGTCGCGACCGTGCCGCCGACCGTGGCCCTGTGCCGGGAACGTTTCGGGATGAGCGGGCCGATCGTCTTCGGCTGGGTGTTCGCCGCGCACCAGTTGGGCGCCGCGGCCGCCGCCTACGGCGCCGGGGCGATCCGGGACGTGCACGGAAGCTACGACCTCGCGTGGTACGTGGCGGGCGGCCTGTGCGGGTTCGCCGCACTCATGTCGGGCCTGATCCGGCGGCACGAAGCGCCTCGGCCAGCCGGCTTGCCGCCGCAGCCGCCAGTTCTGCAGTCAGCGCGCCGAAGCTGAGCCGCAGGTACTGCCCGGTCGGCTCGGCCGGGAACCAGGGACGGCCGGGGAAGACGACGAGTTCGCGCGCCATCGCCTTGGCCGTCACCGCTTGCTCGTCCGAGCCGTCCGGCAACCGCACCCACAGGTGCATGCCGCCGGACGGCCGCGGTACGTGCAGCCACGGGACGTGTGTGCGCAGGGCTTGCACCAGGGCGTCGCGCCGCTGCCGGAGTCCGGCTCGCAGCGCCCGCAGGTGCCGTGGCCAGGAGGGCGAGGTGAGGAATTCGACCGCCGTGTGTTGCAGCGGGCCCGCGACGAACAGATCGTCCAGCAGGCGGGCCGTGCGCAAGCGCGCCGCCGCTACGCCCCGGGCGCCGATGACGGACAACCGCATGCCCGGGGCCACCACTTTGGTCAGCGAACGCACGTAGACGACATGGCCGTCGGGATCGTCCACCGCGAGCGGAGCCGGGGCGACGCCGTCGAGGGTGAGTCCGCGCGCGTAATCGTCCTCGATGAGGAACGCGTGCGCCTTCGCGACTGTGTCCAGTACCGCGGCGCGCCGCTCGGCGGACAGCACCGCACCGTGCGGGTTGGCGTGCAGGGGCTGGCAGTAGAACAGCCGAGCGCCCGTGCAGCGGAACGCCGAGGCGAGCAGGTCCGGCCGGACTCCGTGCTCGTCGGCCGGGACGCCGACGACCCGCAGGCCGGCGTCGCGGGCAGCGGCGATCGCGCCGAGATAGGTGGGCGCTTCCACGAGCACCACGTCGCCCGGACGGCCCAGGCCGCGGAATGCCGCCGCCAGGGCGGGCTGACCGCCGGAGCAGATGGTCATGTCCGCCGCGCGCAATCCGCCGCCGATGTCGTGGGCGAACCATTCCCGCAGCTCGGGCAGCCCTTCGGTGGGTTGCCTGGTCCATGCCGCCGGCTTTCGTGCCGCGCGCGCCATCGCCGCACCGAGCGCGCCGTGCGGCTGGAGCTGCTGGTCGAAGTAGCCGGAGCTGAGCGGGATGGCTTCCGGGTGGTGGGTGGCCAGCAGGGCGGCCAGCTCCTCCTCCCCGGCACGGGCGTCGCCCAGCACGACGCTCTGCCAGGACAGGTCGGGCGGTGCGCTGGACTCGGGCGCGGGCGGAACGGCGATGAAAGTGCCGCGTCCGGGACGCACGTCGACCAGGCCGCGCGCGGCCAGGTGCTGCACGGCGGTCTGGACCGTGGTGGGGGAAACCCGGTACCGCGCCATGAGCTCGCGCACCGACGGAAGCTTGTCCCCAGGGCTGCCTGCCTCGATCACCGCCGTCAGCGCAGCGGTGACGCGTGCGACGGCGTTATCATTGGACATGAGAGCCAATGATAACGTTACTGCGCCGCGGCGGATAACGGGCGGCCTGGGGCTGGCGGTGCTCGCCGTCGTCTGCTTCAGTTTGTCGCTGCCCGCCACACGCGTCGCGGTCGGTGGGATGGACCCGTTCTTCGTGGGGCTGGGGCGTGCGGCCGTTGCGGGCCTGCTTGCGCTCGGATACCTCCTTCTGACGCGGGCACCGTGGCCCGGACGGCGGCTGGTTCGGCGGCTGCTGGTGGTCGCTGTCGGGGTGGGTGTCGGATTCCCGCTGCTGACCTCCGTGGCTCTGGTCAGCGAGAGTTCCGCTCATGGCGCGGTGGTGATCGCGTGCCTGCCGCTGGCCACCGCCACGTTCGCCGTGCTGCGTGCCAAGGAGCGGCCGCACGCCGAATTCTGGCTGGCCAGCGCGCTGGGAATGGCCACGGTCCTGGTGTTCGTCGCGGTCAGCGGCGGGCTCGACGGGGCCTTCTCCTGGGCAGACGTGTTTCTGCTCGGCGCGGTCGTGCTCGGTGGCTGGGGGTATGCGGAAGGGGGCGTGCTCGCCGGCGAGATCGGCGGGGCGCGGACCATCTCGTGGGCCGTGGTGCTGGCGCTGCCGCTGACCCTGCCGGTGGCCGTCCTGACCGCCGACGGGATCGGCGAGGTGACCTGGTCGCAAGGCATCGCGTTCGGCTACTTGGCGATCTGCACGATGTATCTGGGGTTTTTCGCCTGGTACGCCGCGATGGCCAGGGACGGCGTCGCCCGCATGGGACAGGTGCAATTGATGCAGCCGGTGCTGACGCTCGGGTGGTCGGCGGTGTTACTTGGCGAGGAGGTAACGCTCCTGGCCGTGTGCGTTGCCCTCGCCGTGCTGGCCACCGTGGTGTGGACGCAGCGGGCCCGGGTTTCGCGGGGTCCCCGTCATGCCGCCGACGAGCCTGCGGGCGAGCGGGCTGCGGTTCGCGCCGGGCGGGAGTAGGTACGGTCGAGCCGAAAGGCGCGGTCGACCTGCTTGAGATACCACCGGAGGGAGCGTTTCCCCAGGAACTGCTGGACGGTGGTGGCACCGGGAAGCGCCTGGCGCGCCGTCTCGGCGAGGAAGTTCACCGCCGCGAAGGTCAGCACCGCCGCTGAGGAGATCCGTGCGGGCGGTAAGCCGAGGTAGTCCGCGTTGGCGTCGCCGAGCAGCATGCGGCTCACCGCGCCGTGCAGGTTGACCGCCGCACGGCCGACGACCTTGTCGAGCGGGCCGAAGTGGCGGCCGATCGCGGCGTGTTGCTCGAGCAGGACGCGGGCCAGGCGCTGGGAGTCCTCGTCCGGGATGAACTCGGTGGCGGCCAACAGCCACAGCAGCCGCCATGAGTCGTCCTCGTCGGCGGGCAGGAGGGCCTCGTCGACTCCGAGCAGCCAGCCGACGTAACGCCACAGGTGCAGCACGTCTTCCCGCTCGCGCTGGGTGTAGCGGACGCCGAGCATGCGCATGCCGAGGAGGAAGACGTGCGAGAAGAGCAGCAGTGTGCCGGCTGTCTGCACCTGGTTGACCGGGTGGTCCCACTTCTCGTAGTCCCAGTCGTCGCGGCGATTCATCGCCGCCCGTACGTGCGCATGCGCCAGGCGTACGCGCAGGGCCGCCGCGTAACCGTCACCGCCGAGCCGTAGCGAGCCTGGCGTGGTGACGTCGATCCACCACGCTGCGGTCTCCGCCAGCCTGCGAGCCGCGGCGTATTCGAGGTCACCGGTGCCGATCAGGGTCTTGACCGCACGGGAGGCCAGGTAGCCGCCCATCAGGGACATGTCACCGAGCGGGATGAGCCCGATGAGCCCGGTGCGGACGATGGCGCGGGCGCCGCGGTCGATCCGGTCGTGGTCGACCCAGTACGGGGTGCGCTCCACTTCGTGGAAGAACTCCCACAGTTCCTCCGGGGCGGTGTCCAGGCTGTCGACGCCGTGCTTGAGGGCTTGCTCGAACAGCTCCCCGGCACGCGGGTCGCGGCGTAACACGGCGGCGAGCCGGTCGGCCAGTGGGTCGGCCTTCTCGGCGAACGAGCGGAGGCGGGCCACCTGGGTGCGGTCCGCGCGCAGCTCGCCGGGGCCGAACAGGCGGGCCGCCAGCCGGAGCGGCCCGCGGGCGAACAGCTCCGGCTCGGGCAGCTCGGTGGGTTCCGCTGTGAGCTCCTCGGGCATCGCGTTCTCCCCGTCGTTGTCGCGCCGGCGCCGCGGACGCCTCGCTAGCGACAACAAGTGTTGTCACTTTCTGGCCGGGCGTCAAGGTGCGTGGGGTTCCCTGGCCGATGCTGGCGGCGCGACGAACAGCCGCACACGGGCGTCATGGTGCGTGGGGTTCCCCGGCCTTGCGCCGACGCGGAGCGCCAGGTACAGCGCTCGCGAAGCGGCAAGGACAGTCGTGCGACGTTGATCGCGAGCGGATGATGCGGTAGATCGAGAAGAGAAGCGACGCCGAACCCGGGGTTCGGTGCACCATGCGAAGGCCGCCTTGTATGCTGGAGCGGCGATGCGGATGTAGTTCAATGGTAGAACGTCAGCTTCCCAAGCTGAAGACGCGGGTTCGATTCCCGTCATCCGCTCCACGCACGAAGGCCCAGGTCAGAAGCCATCCACTTCGGACCTGGGCCTTCGTGACGAGTGGGGTGAGCCCGGCCTGACGCGGCACGGCAGGCAACGTCGTCCGAGTGTCGATCGTTCGCGTCTTCGCCACCTCGAAGCCCATCTTCGCGTGGACCCTGCGGCAGAACGGTTCGCCGTGGGCGGTGGGTTTCGAAGTGCTCGACGGCACGCTGGTCGTCAGCCGCGGGTGCTGGGAGCAGGTCACGTAGTCTCGCGGTCTGCTACGACGTCGTCGATGCGAACCGCGGCATCGACTACGTGACCATTCGCAGGCTGGCCGAACTGGTCGATGCTGTCGACTTGGCCACGACCAACCAGCTTCGTCGACTGCTGCGCGAACGGCGCCTACCGACCGCCGGTCGTCCGGGCCAGGCGCTGACCTCATCCGCCGAGGGATCCGCGCAGCGCCCACACCGGGCCGGTCTGGTAGATCGGATAGTTGGACAGCACCGGGTGGATCCGGTCGTTGATGACCAGGTAGCCATCGCCGACGACATGGGGCAGCCGGGTCTCGCGGTCGCCTTCCCACGTGATCTGCCCGGTGTGGCCGTCGGCGACGACCGCCTTGTCGGTGATACCGGGCACCACGCCGACGACCTGTCCGTCGTCGCTGATGGTGAGCGGCCGCACCGCGTCGTCGAGTACCTGCGCGTGCCCGGTCTCCAGGTTGATCGCAGCGGAGGCCGTGCCGGCATGGACCGCGAGCCACTGCTGGTTCGGTGAGGCCACCACGGTTGCGTCGAAAGTCGCGTTGTCGCCGTACAAGGTTTCGGCGACGACGCGCCCGGTCCGGTCGTGGACGGACAGGATGGGCGCCAGACCGCCCTCCGGCGGCCGGACTACGGTCAGCAGCAGCACGTACTCGCCGTGGGCGCCGATGATCCACCGGTTCTCGACCGTACTGTGCAGGTCACCCGGCCGGTAGCTCGCGACCTCCCACAGCAGGCCGCCGTCGAAGTCACGAATGACCAGCGAATCGTCCCACCCTTCGGCGAACCAGCCGTCGCCGATGGCGTGCACCCGCAGATCGAGATCCACCGGCAATTCGATCGGGTCGCCGGTGTCCGGGTCGACCACCGTCCCGGACAGCATGCGGTGGTCGTAGAAGGCAGCCGCGTCGTCGGTGTCCACCCAGTCGTAGGTCAGAGACTCCAGCTCCCAGTGGACCGGTTGGGTTCCGGGGCCGGCGTCGATCGGCATGATCGTCGTGGCCACGCCGTCGTCGGTGGTGTACATGAACGCGGCGTACGGCTTGCCTTCATGCTGGATGATCTTCAATGTGCGGGGTGCGTCCTCGGTCTGCGGCGTGTAAGGAGCTTCCACGCGGCCGGGGAACGGTCCGGTCGACCACAGCTCCTTGCCGGTCTTGCCGTCGACCGCGCGCATTTCGAAGTTCTCGCCGTCGTGCCCGACGAGGACGACCTTGTCCTGGTAGCCGACGATCTGTTCGGCGGTGGATTGCCACTGGCAGGCCTCGCGGTCGGCGCCGGGGATGGCATTCTCCGGCGGAGTCGTCGAGCAGTCGGCAGCCGGAGCGGCTTCGCCACCTTCCGAAGCAGTGGCCGCGGGCCGGGCTTCCTCGCCCAGGCTGTTCGCGACGACCACACCGCCGGTGACGACTGCAGCCGCGGCGAGTCCTGCGGCGATGAGCTTGGCCGCGGTGCCTGCCAGCAGGCCGCCCGCGGCCGCGGCACCGGCTCCCGCGACCCCGGCCACCGTCGCTTTCGCACCGGCGGCCGTTCCAGCACCGGTTCCGCTTCCCGTGCCAGTTCCCGCTCCTGCCGAGCCCGCAGACGAGCCTGCGTCGGCCGGGCCGGCGGGGCCGCCGGGCTCGGGTGCGCCGCTTGTGCTGGCGCCGGTGGAGTCGGGGACTGTGCCGGGGTGAGCGGCACCGGCGGGGTCACTGGCTGGTGTGGCGGGGCCGCCGGGCTCGGGTGCGCCGCTTGTGCTGGCGCCGGTGGAGTCCGGGACCGTGCCCGGATGAGCGGCACCGGCGGGGTCGGTGCCTCCCGTTCCTGGGCTGCTCGTGCCGTCGATCGGTTCGGTTCCCGGCCCGCCCGGCGTGGCGTCCGGTCCGGGTGAGCCAGTGCCGTCGGTCGGGCCGGAGCCGGTGCCGGTCGAGCCTGTGCCGGTGGAGCCGGTTCCGCCGCTGCTGCTCGTCGCTTCGATTCCAGTGGACCCCGTGTTTCCGGCCGAGGTCCCGGTGCCCGAGCCGGTCGTGGTGCCGCCAGTGGCCCCCGATCCGGCCCCGCTTCCGGATGTCGCGCTCGTGCCGGTCCCTGCGGAGCTCGCGCCGGATGTCGTGCTGCCTGCGCTCGTCGATGTGGTCCCGGCTGTGCCGCCTGCTGAGCTGGTACCGGCCGTGCCACCGGCGCCGGATGCACCGGTGCCCGTACCTCCAGCAGTGCCGGCCGTCCCGGTACTTGCCGACGTCGTTCCGCCCGCTGTGCCACCGGCGCCGGTCGTGGCAGTACCAGCACCGGACGTTCCGGCCGAGGCAGCTGATCCGGACGCGCCGGACCCTGCACCGGTGCCAGCCGCGGTGCTTGTGGTTCCGGAGCCGACGGTCCCCGCGGAGCCGCTGCCGACACCGGCGCCGCTCACGGTGCTCGTGGCGGACCCGACACCGGTCCCGGCAGTGCTGGCCGACTCCGCTACGGCGGTCGCGGACCCACTGACGGTGGTGGTGCCGGCGGTGGTGCCGGTAGCCCCGAGGGCGGAGAGCCCGCTGGTCGCGGTTCCGGCAACGGTGGTCGTCGCGGTGCCGGCCAGGATGGCCAGCGGGGTGAGAGCCACCAGGGTGCCCGCTGCGGTGGCCAGCGCGTGCCACGCGCGCCGCTCCCAGTCGGGGCCGTGGACCGCCACGGCGACGCGTTCCAACTCGGCGACGAAGACCCCGGCGTTCGTGGGCCTGGCATACGGGTTCTTGGCCATGCCCGCGGCGATCAGCCCGTGCAGGTGCTGAGGTACCTGGGACAGGTCGGGGGCGGCCATTTCGTGCATCCTGCGCAGTTCCTCGTTCGACTCGGCGACGAACGGCTTCTTGCCGGTGATGCACTGGTAGAACACGCAGGTCGCGGCATACACGTCGGTGGCGGGAGTGCCCGGCTGGCCGGCCCATTGCTCCGGCGCCATGTACGACGGCGACCCGGCGGTGAGCCCGAGCTGGCCGTCGAGGACCGCCAGGCCGAAGTCCACCAGCTTCGACACGCCCTGGCTGGTGACCAGCACGTTGTCGGGCTTGTAGTCGCGGTGCACCACTCCGACCTGGTGGGCGGCGGCCAGGCCCAACAGCGAGCCCTTGAGCACCGACAGCGCCGCCTCGACCATCAGGGCGCGCTCGGCTTCCAGGATCTGGCGCAGTGAGACGCCGGGCACGGCCTCCATCACCAGCGCGGCGACATCGGGCGAGACGTGGAAGTCGAACAAGCGCACCACGTACGGCGACTGGACCGCCGCCATCATCGCCGCCTCCCGGCGGAAGCCCTCCAGCACCGCGTAGTTCGTCAGATACCGCTGGTGGAGGTACTTGATCGCCACCACCGTGCCCGAAGCGTCATGCCGGGCGAGCACCACCCGGCCGAACCCGCCGGTACCCACCGTCTGCAACTCGGTGTAGCCAGCCAGCTGTCCCACAACCGCACCTCTGACAACAACCCAAGGCCTGAAGATCTCCCGAACGCCGTCTTGGACGCAGCGTGATCACTTTCGGTGCCCGGTCAATCACAAGTCGACCGAAAGTGGGTCGGAGGGATGCAGCGGGTGCAGCGGCGAGCCGCCGCCGGGGCAGCGGTCACACGTCGAAGACCGACCAGCACAGGTCGTTCCGGCGCCGCTGATCCTCCAGCACCAGGTCGCGAATCTCCGGCGGAAGCTGGTCGCGCTGCCATCGACACTCTTCGCGGCCTGCGGCGTCAGCTTGTTCCGGCGGCACCGCAGCACGAACCGCCTTGATCGCGTATGCGGCAGCGCCCAGCTCGTGCTCGGCGACGTGTGCCACGACGGCCGCTTGACCGGCCGCATATGCGGCGAAGCGCGGAGCGCCGCGCAGGTCGCGAGCGGCCCCCATGGCGTGCCCGCCCGCTGCCCGCGCCTGCATCATCTTGACCGCGCCGCGCGCCCAGGCACGAGCGTGCTCGATCGCCGCGCGCGGGCGAGGATCGTCCGGGCGAGCCGCTTCGAACAGCGGCAACACATGCTCGGCGCATGTGGCTGCCCACAAGGCGAGCAGGTGGTGGTGCTCGTCGGTCAGCGTTCCGCCCCGGCGGATCGTGATGAACCGCGGGTCGCGCACCTTGGGCAGGATCACCGGCACTCCTTTCCGGCGGCGCCTCGCCGCGAAGCGTAACCGGTGTGCGGGCCATGTGTGGTGGCAGAACACCGCCGTCGGCCCGACGCTCCGCTCATTGCTGCGGTCCGGGCGACATGTCGAAGGCTTCGGGTGAGCTCGCAAGCGGCCGCGCCGGTCGACGCTGGCTCTCCGTTCGGCCGCTCGCGACCGGATGTGAGCTCGAACGGCCAGCGCCGGGTCTCAGCCCGGCCACCGGAGATATGCGCCGACGCTTGCCGTCGCCTGCAACAGATCGCGCGATGCACTGCCACGCAGTGGCTCGGATTCGGCCACGACGACCGTCGTGCGGCTCCTCCGCGACTCGTAGTTGAGCCCGGTGAACTCCACGCCGAACTTGCGTTCCCACATTTCCATCGCGACGGGCTTGATGTCGCCCGTGCCGTGCACGTCGATCAAGCGTTTGAAGTTGCGCGCATCATTCGCGTTCCGCATCTTCACCCAGGCGACGGTGAGGAGCACCGTGTTCCCGCGGCCGTCGGTCAGCGGAAGCGCCAGTCGCTTGAGTGACCGACATGGGTGGAAGCGCAGCCAGGTCTGCACCTGGCCGTAGGAATTCCGTACGCAGGACGCCCGGGCAATGCGGCGGGGCTTGCCCTTGCGGAGCCCGAGTTGCCGCCACGCCCGTGCGGGCTTCCCGCTCCGCATCACCTTCTTGGCCTTGACGACCTTGGCCCGCATGACCGAGCTGGTGATCGAGCTGAAGCCACCGGTCACGCTCGCTCCCGTGCCGCCGACGACTCCGATGCCGCCGAGGCTCGGGCCGGCCGCGATCAGGGTGGCCGCCGCACCTGCCGCCACGACCGTGCGCGCTTCGCCGCCGCCTTTTCCGGTGATCGGATACTTCGTGCCGTCCGGTCTGGTTCTGATCGGTGGCGTCATGCTCTTCCTCCCCCAGTACTGCCCGCGGCGATGATGTCATCGCAGGTCACGCCCGCGGAGCTGCTGGCGCCAAGTTCACGCGCACAGAGCAAGGCGCCCGCCGCTGTCGCGGCGGGCGCCTCGTGGCGCCTCTGCTACGCCCCGACGTACTCGGCCAAGTGCTGCCCGGTCAGCGTGGACCGGTCGGCCACCAGCTTCGCCGGAGTACCTTCGAACACGATCCGGCCGCCGTCGTGGCCTGCGCCCGGGCCCAGGTCGATGATCCAGTCCGCGTGCGCCATCACCGCCTGGTGATGCTCGATCACCAGCACCGATTTGCCCGAGTCGACCAGCCGGTCCAGCAGGCCGAGCAGCTGCTCCACATCGGCCAGGTGCAACCCGGTGGTGGGTTCGTCCAGGACGTAGATGCCGCCTTCCTGGCCCATGTGCGTCGCCAGCTTCAACCGCTGTCGCTCGCCGCCGGACAGCGTGGTCAACGGCTGGCCGAGGGTCAGGTAGCCCAGGCCGACGTCGGACAGCCGCTGCAGGATCTTGTGCGCCGCGGGAACTCGTGCCTCGCCCTCGGCGAAGAACGCCTCCGCCTCGGACACCGACATCTCCAGCACTTCGCTGATGTTCCGGCCGCCGAACGTGTACTCCAGCACCGCCGCCTGGAACCGCTTCCCCTCGCACTCCTCGCACGGGTGGGAGACGGTGGCCATCATGCCCAGCTCGGTGTAGACCACCCCGGCGCCGTTGCAGTTCGGGCACGCACCTTCGGAGTTCGCGCTGAACAGCGACGGTTTCACGCCGTTGGCCTTGGCGAAAGCCTTCCGGATCGGGTCGAGCAGCCCGGTGTAGGTGGCCGGGTTGCTGCGCCGCGAGCCGCTGATCGGCGACTGGTCGACGGTGACGACGTCGGCGTCCTTCGGCATCGAGTAGTGGATCAGCGAACTCTTCCCGGACCCGGCCACACCGGTGATCACGCACAGCACGCCGAGCGGGATGTCGACGTCCACGTTCTGCAGGTTGTTCGCGTTCCCCCCGCGGATCTCCAGCTTCCCGGTCGGCTCCCGCACCGTCTCCTTCAGCGAGACCCGGTCGTCCAGGTGGCGGCCGGTGATGGTGCCGCTGGCGCGCAGTCCCGCGACGTCACCCTCGTAGCACACTTGGCCGCCGTCGTGGCCCGCGCCCGGCCCCAGGTCGATCACGTGGTCGGCGATCGCGATGGTCTCCGGCTTGTGCTCGACCACCAGCACCGTGTTGCCCTTGTCCCGCAGCCGGATCAGCAAGTCGTTCATCCGCCGGATGTCGTGAGGGTGCAGGCCGATGGTCGGCTCGTCGAACACGTACGTGACGTCGGTCAGCGCCGAGCCGAGATGGCGGACCATCTTCACCCGCTGTGCCTCGCCACCGGAGAGCGTGCCGGACGGCCGGTCCAGCGACAGGTAGCCCAATCCGATCTCGATCATCGAGTCCACCAGGTGCCGCAGCCCCTGCACCAGTGGCGCCACCCCGGGGTCGTCGATCTTGGCCAGCCACTCCGGCAGATCGCTGATCTGCATCGCGCAGACGTCCGCGATGCTCTTGCCGTGGATCTTGGACTTGCGGGCGTGCTCGGCCAGCCGGGTGCCGTCGCACTCGGGGCAGGTGGTGAACGTGACCGCCCGGTCGACGAAGGCCCGGATGTGCGGCTGCATCGCCTCCCGGTCCTTGTTCAGGAACGACTTCTGGATCTGCGGGATGAGGCCGGCGTAGGTCAGGTTGACCCCATCGACCTTGATCTTGGTCGGCTCCTTGTACAGCAGGTCGTGCAGCTGCTTCTTGGTGAACTTCTTGATCGGCTTGTCCGGGTCGAAGAAGCCGCATCCCCGGTAGATGCGGCCGTACCAGCCGTCCATGCTGTATCCGGGGACGGTGATCGCGCCCTCGTTCAGCGACTTGTTCTCGTCGTAGAGGGCGGTCAAGTCGAAGTCGGTGACCGACCCCTTGCCCTCGCAGCGCGGGCACATGCCGCCGAGGCGGTTGAACGTGGCCTTCTCGGCGATCGTCTTGTTGCCGCGTTCGATCTTGATCGCCCCGCTGGCCGACACCGAGGGCACGTTGAACGAGTACGCGGCGGGCGAGCCGACGTGCGGTTCGCCGAGTTTGCTGAACAGGATGCGCAGCATGGCGTTGGCGTCGGTGACCGTGCCGACGGTGGACCGGGTGTCGGCCCCCAGCCGCTCCTGGTCGACGATGATCGCGGTGGTCAGCCCGTCCAGCACGTCGACGTCCGGCCTGGCCAGCGACGGCATGAAGCCCTGGACGAACGCGCTGTAGGTCTCGTTGATCAACCGCTGCGATTCGGCGGCGATGGTGCTGAACACCAGCGAGCTCTTTCCCGAGCCGGAGACCCCGGTGAACACGGTGAGCCTGCGCTTGGGGATCTCCACGTCGATGTCACGCAGGTTGTTCTCCCGCGCGCCCTGCACGCGGATCACGTCGTGGACGTCGGCGGGATGGCCGACGGTCGTCGTTCCGTCCTGGCTGGCGGTGCTCATCGCTCTCCTTCGTCGGACCTGCGGTCGGGCAGGTGTGGCTCGTGGGTTGTCGGTGCGGGCTGCGGGTGGCGTTACCCCGTCGTCCGGCCGAAGCGCCCCGGCTGGCGGGGCTGGCCGGTCAGGCCAGCCACCGGCCGTCCTTCATCAGCAACCTGCCGGACATCTCGTTGACCGCGCGCCACGCCTGAATCCGGCGCGGGGTCATGACGAACCAGCTGAACGGCTCGGACAGCGGCCGTGGATCGAAGCCCGCCCTGGCGGCGAAGCGGTCCGCGCGTTCCCGGGGGATCTGGTCGATGGCGAAGACTTCGACGGTGCCGTCGATCATCACGACGTCCCGGAAGTCCCCGAGCGCCACCCGCGCCTGCCCGGCCGAGGCGAGATTCCGGCCGGTGACGCTGTCGGTCGGGGTAGCCATCAGCAGCGTCCGGCCGTCCCACTCGAACGACAACGGCACCAGGTGCGGCACGCCGTCCGGCGAAGCGCTGCTCACCCACAGGTCGATGTCGTGGTTCAGCCGGTACTCCGTGTCGCGGCGTCGCTGGGCACGGGACCGGGGTTCGGGCAGCCGGCCCGGCGAAGGGGCTGCGGTGGGCTCCGTC
The DNA here is from genome assembly GCF_000427905.1 of Thermocrispum agreste DSM 44070. Taxonomy (GTDB): domain Bacteria; phylum Actinomycetota; class Actinomycetes; order Mycobacteriales; family Pseudonocardiaceae; genus Thermocrispum; species Thermocrispum agreste. The sequence continues at coordinate 126,667 of NZ_ATYX01000011.1, forward strand.
AGCGGACCGGCCGCCGTGTTTTCCTGCGCTGGGCTTGCCGTGTCCGTCATTGCGCTTGCTGGAGACGGACCATGTTGCCTGCCGGGTCGCGGAACGCGCAGTCGCGCACGCCCCACGGCTGGTCGGTGGGCTCCTGGACGACTTCCACGTTGTGCGACTGGATCCGCTCGAACGCGGCGTCGACGTCCTTCGCCGCCAGCACCACCATCCCGTAGGTGCCCTTGGCCATCATTTCTTGAATGACCCGCTTCTCCTCGTCGGTGATGCCCGGGTCGGCGAACGGCGGGTGCAGGACGATGGACGTGTCGGGCTGGGCGGGCGGACCGACGGTGATCCACTGCATGTCGCCGTGGCCGACGACGTTGCGTACTTCGAATCCGAGGGCGTCGCGGTAGAACTTCAACGCGGCGTCCGGGTCGTTCTGGGGGAGGAACGAATGGGCAATCGTGATATCCATGCCGAAAACGCTAGACGCGTTGCGCGGGCATTGCTTCTCGATTCCTGATCGGTCTGGCGACGTGCTTGCTCACGCAGGTGGGCAGCCCGGCGAGCTCCTGGGCGCACCCGCGCTTGTAGGTGCTCGGTGACATCCCGACCAGTTCGGTGAACCGGGTGCTGAACGTGCCCAAAGAGGAAAAGCCCACGGTGAAGCACACTTCGGTGACGCTCAGATCGCCGCGGCGCAGCAGCGCTTTGGCTCGTTCGATCCGCCGGGTCATGAGATAGCCGTACGGGGACTCGCCGTAGGCGGCCTTGAAGCGGCGGCTCAGGTGGCCCGCCGACATGTTCACGCCGCGAGCCAGCGCCTCGACGTTGAGCGGTTTGTCGTACTCGCGGTCGATCCGGTCGCGCACGCGCCGCATGAGCACCAGCTCGCGCAGGCGCTCCTCTTCGGCTGACCTCGCCATGCGCTCATCGTGCCACGATCGGCCGACACCCGGCCGGGACATGATTCAGGATCCACCTACTGCAGCAGCTCGACGAGCCGATCCAGCAGCACCGCTTGCGCCTTGACCACCTTGCTGCGGGCCGTGGCGACGTCGAACCACGCCACCCGATCGAGCTCCGGGAAGGATTGCCGCCGGCCGGAGCGCGGCGGCCACTCTATCTCGAACGTGCCGGGGGAAAACGCCGACAAGTCGACGTCGGCGTGCAGCGCCCACGCGGTGACCACTTTGCCGCCTGATTGGCGGATCTCGCCCAGCGGCTGCAGGTCTCCCGGCGGCAGCGGGATGCCGAGTTCTTCGGTGAATTCGCGCCGGGCGGCGTCCTCCGGGGTTTCGGAGTCGCCGTACTCGCCCTTCGGGATGGTCCACGCCCCGTTGTCCTTGCGCCGCCAGAACGGCCCACCCATGTGGCCGAGGAGAACTTCGGGCTGGGGTGGATGGCGATAGACGAGGATGCCGGCGCTGCGCTGTACTGCCACGGGTCAATCCTCGTCCATTGCCGGCCGTGCGGCGACGAGCCCGGACGCGAACGCGCCGGTGAACGCGGTGGGCATGCATGTCGGCGGTGGCGGTTGGTGTGTGCGTCGGTCGGTGTCGATGGGTGTGGTTGGCGCTCGCGGGTGTGCTTTGTTGTGGCTGGTGGTGGCGGGTGTGGATGTCGGCGGTGGCGAGTGGTGCCTCGGCTCGGCTGGCGCCGGTGGGGACGGAGGCCGGGGCTGGCCGGGTACGGAGGTGCGGCCCGGCCGGGTGCGGAGGTGGGCTGGCCGGGGGCGGACGTGCGGCCCGGCCGGGGGCCGAGGTGGGCCCGGCCGGATGCGGGGGTCGGGTCGGCCGGGTGCGGGAGTCGGGGGTCGGCCAGCCGGGTGGGGGTGATGCGTGCGCGGTCTGGCCGGGTTAGCGGCGGTGCACTCGGATGCGTGCCCCTCGCCCAGGGGTCAGGGTGATGTGCCGCGCCTTGGTGCGTTCCGGTGCCGGGCGCTCCGGCTCCAACCGATACCGCGACAGGATCTCCTTCAGGATGATCGTGCCCTCCAGCTGGGCGAACCCGGCGCCGAGGCAACGCCGCACCCCGCCCCCGAACGGCAACCATGTCGCCGGTGTGGCGCTGCCGTCGAGGAACCGCTCCGGCCGGAAGACCCCCGGGTCCTCGTGATACGCGCCGTTCAAGTGGATGACGCCGATGCCCGGCAGTACCGTGTGGCCCTTCGGGATGCGGTAGCCGTTCAGCTCGATGTCCTCGGTCAGCGTGCGGGCCACGTTGTAGATCACCGGGTGCAGCCGCATGGCTTCCTTCAGCACCGCTTCCAGGTACTTCTCGTCGCCTTCCTCGGCGGCTTGGATCGCGCGGTTCTGCAGCCGGGGGTTCCTGGCCAGATCGTGCAATGCCCACGCCAGGGCGGTCGCCGTCGTCTCGTGGCCGGCCAGCAGCAACGTGACCATCTGGTCTCGCAGCTCGGCGTCGGAGAGCTGATCGCCGTCGATGCGCACGCTGAGCAGCTGGGACAGCACGTCCGTCCGGTCGGCCAGGTCGCCGACTTGCCGCCGCTCCGCGATCTCGGCATACAGCAGGCCGTCCACGTGCGCGACCAGTTCCCGGAACCGCCGCCACGGGCCGAACTTCCGCAGCGAGGGGACGAACTCGCCGATGTAGACCGGCATGGGCTGGGTGACCAGCTTGGTGATCGACCGGCGCAGATCGTCCAGCCGCGGCCCTTCCACCACACCGAACACCACGCGCAGGATGATTTCCAGGGTCAGCTGGTTCATCCGCTGGTGCGCGGAGAACACCGCCCCCGGTCGCCAGCTGTCCGCCTCGGCCACCGCCAGCGCGGTCATCGTCTCTCGGTAGCCGCGCAACGCCGCCCCGTGGAACGGTGGCATGAGCAGCTTGCGCATCCGGCGGTGCGCGTCCTCGTCGAGCGTGAGCACCGAGTGCTTGCCCATGATCTGGCGCAGCACCCGGTTCCCCTCACCGGCGTGGAAGACCTCCGGGGAACCGGAGAACACCACCTTGTTCAGCTCGGGCGTGTACAGCAGCACCGAGGGCCTGCCCAACAGCTCCACGGACACCACGTCGCCGTAGCGCTTGCGGAGCCGGGGCATCACCAGGTGCCGGTAGGGAAACAGGAACGTCTGGATCGCACCGGGCAGCTTCGGGCCCGGTGGTGTCGGCAGGTGCTGAACGCGAGCGTCGGTGGTGGTGGTCATCGGCTCTCCCTTTCGACACTCCTGGTTTATACGCCCGTATAACTGCGGTGTCCAGGTGACCGCTTCCGGTCATCCGGTCGGGGCATCCGACTCGTTCACGGAGTATGGGCGGCGGCGGGCCATACGCGCCCGTGCGCCGGGCCAGGCTGTGGACAAGTGCCCCGCTGTGGATAGTTGTCCACAGGTGTGGACAACTCGACGGGCCTGTGAGCAGGCACGATCACCTGCTGTCCACAAGTTGTCCACAGTCCTCCCCCAGGATGTGCACAGCGATGTGATGTTCCGGCCGATTCCCGGCAGTGCGTGTCATCAAATCCTCATGTGCCTTGCGCGACAGTGATCGGCAGTCGGTGGTGTACGCGAGCCGCACGCCGGC
>NZ_ATYX01000012.1 GCF_000427905.1 Thermocrispum agreste DSM 44070
GTCGTCAGGGTTTCTGACCAGGCTGGTCGGATACTTGTCCTCGGCCGTCGCCTTGATCTCGCCCAGCAGCTTGGCGACCTCCGCGGCATTCTCACCGTCGACCCGCTCGAACTCGTCGGCAATCAGACTCAGCCTGTCCGCCATCGCCGTCAGCGCCGCCTTGAACCGCTCCGCATGCAACGCACACCCGTCCGCCCGGTCAAGCACCCGCCGATCCAGCCAATTCGCCAGCGGAAAATCACCACACTCCGGAAACACCCGCTTCAAATTGTTGAACGGGCGCATCGCATCACCCTGAACCAACGCCCGGATCTCCTTCGCGACCTTCCGCAACCCCTCCGGGCTGTAAGACGTCTCCGACGACACGGCACCAACCCCCTCAGGTGGTCTGCGATCCCTCCGGCGACTCGATGTCGTCGTCGTTCACGTGTTTGCGCAGCTCGCCGAGCAGCCCTTCCAAAGCCCTGACCGACTCCGCGTTGTCCTCGTCGAGCGTTCTCATGGCTTCCGCGAGCTTCTCCAGCCCATCGGCGAGCTCGCCGATCGATTCACCGAAGTCGATCTTGGTCACCAGCATTCCGATGCGCCGATCGTTGACGATGCGCAGCAACTGCTGGCCCATGTCGAACGTGCCGACGCCGCCGCCGAACCCGTCCCCGCTCCGCAGCTGGGTGAAGTCGGAATCCTCACCCGCGATCTGGCGTAGGGCCTTGGCAACCGACCTCATCACTTCCGGGTTGAACTCGGTGACATGCATCGCCCATCCCTCCACGAATACCGATGCTCAGGACGAACAGGAAAGGGGTGGCATGCGCCGGACTCTCACCCCACGCACACCACCCCGGAAATCATCAGGCACCAGGCATGTTCCTGGCGCCCGCATGGTCCTGCTCGTACATTGCGTTCGCACGCTCTTTCAGAATCGTTGCCGCATGGTTCAGCCATTCCTTGTTGTTCTGCAGGTCTGCAACCAGGTCGTCGCTCAGCTTGTAATACATGTCGGCAGTATCACCAGTCCAGTCGGACATGGACGACTCGACGCTGCTACGCAGCCTGTTCGCTTCATCCATGATGTCCTGGGCGACCTGCTTCAGATAGGCGACAACCTCATCGATGTCTTCGTATGCATACCTGATGGCGTCCATGTGTTCCTTCCCCGAGATCGATATCCTGCCTGCCGCTGATCAGCCACCCAAGAACTGGGATGTAGGCAACGGAAGGTTGAGGATCTCCACGGAATTCTGCTTGTCCATGTCAAGAATATCGTCTTTGGCTTTGCGAATGTACTTGGCCATGTCCTCCATGTGCCTCAGCACGGTGTTCTTCGTGTTGTTGCACCACTGCTCGCAGACATCCTGAAGCGCGACCGTCAGGTCCGCCGGGCTATTGTCGACCAGGCTTTTCGCGTGACTATTCGCCCTCTCCAAGAAGCTGTCCAGCTCAGCCATGGAGGTCTCGTACTTGGATGCCTGCTGCTCGACTACCGCATCGCTGACTTGGGTAGACATATGCACTCCTTCGACGACAGTGACCAAAGAACCGGATATCCAACGTCAGACTCGACAACGAGACTAGCTACCGGACTTTCTGGCGTACGTGCTTTTCCTCCTGGCGAAAGCAAGAATCGGGACTCCCCCCATGAAGCGATCCACGCCACACCGAGACCGGGATCACGATCGGGGTTTCCCTCACGAAGTCTGCTGTGGCTGCACGGTCAAGGCCGCTTGCTGGCTCAGCGCAGGGCCGACAGGCAACAGATCCAGCAGTTCACCGGGCATCCTCATGGCGGTTTCCGCCGAATACCCCAGCGCGGCCGCCACATCGGCGGTCACCAACGGATATCGCACCCCCGTCTCGGTGATCAAATAGATCGTGTTGAGCACCGATTCCGGGGTGCTTTGGTGAACGGCCAGGACTCCACCGCCCGCCGGAACTGCCACTCGATCGGCCGTCTTGCCTGCGTAGTGCACCGAGGCCGGCATCGCCTGGCGGTGCACGTCGACCGGCAGCAGGCCCGGCCGGATCTTCACCCGGCCCCCGCCGATCATGGTGTACTCCAGGCAGGCCGTCTCGTTGGGTTGCGGATTCGCCAATGGCGGCGGCCGGTCCGGCAGCCCGTCGACGAATTCCGGTCCGCTGCCCGACGTCGGAACCCCGTTCATCGCGGCCGGGCCCACGTCGATCGGAGCCACCGCCCCGGCGTCGTAGACCTCCTTGGTGAACGGAGCGGCCAGGTAGAGAGCCGCGGCGGTGCGGGTCAACGGCAGCACCCCGTCGGACAGCACCAGGTAGAGCTGTTCACTGTCCAGCGCCGGGTTCTTCATGCGATACAACTGCCCGACCAGGCTCGGGTTGCCGTCGATCTCCGGCCCCGGCGTGCCCAGTCCCGGTGGCCGCTCGGCCTCGATGTCCGGTCCCTGCGGGATCGGATTGAGCCAGGCAGTGTCCACCTCGACCGGTTCGACCTGCCCGTAGCCGAGCGCCGCCACCTCGGTCCGGCTCGGCAGGCGATACCGCTTGCCGTGCCAGACCAAGTAGATCGTCTTGTCCGGGGCGCGCACCAGCAGTGCACGGTCGTCCGGCTGGTTCGCCGGAATGCTCCGGCCGATGAACAATGTGGTGGACGGCCGGGGCTGCTCCGCACCGTCCTGAGGAGGCTGCGCACACACCACCCAGGGCCCGGTGCTCAGGTCCTCGGCCTTGGGCAGCGCGTCCGGCGCTCCCGGGATGCCGATCGGCTGGCCGACCGGTGTTCCGTCCAGCGAAGCCTGCGACACCTCGTGAATGGCACCGTTGCCTCCGGAAGCCAGGCGCGCCGACGAGTAGTTGAGCACCGGCCGGAGCTCACCGTTCAAGAAGACGTACCGCGCACCGGTGTCCTCGTTCATCACGATCGCACCGGGCATCCGCCACGAGTCGTTGCCACCGGGGAGGAACAGCCCGACGACGCCACAGATACCCGCGATGATGAGGCCGATGATCACGCCGAACATGGTTCCGGTGTTCAGCCGCCGGTTCGGCTGCACCAGCACGTCGGGCTTGCCGTGCACCACGGCCGCGACCAGCCGGCCCACCACGTAGAAGTAGGCCTGTACCTGATCCTTCTTGGACTGCATCAGCCGGCCAATCCCCGCATCCAGCCGTACACGCCGAGCACCTGCAACAACAGCGGGACCACGGCGATCGCGGTGAGCGACTCCAGGATCTCCAGCGCCCGCCCCCAGTAGGGCCGGTGCCGTCTGCCCGGCATGACCTTGCTGAACAGCAACATCACCCCGGATACCAGCACCAGCGGCAGCGCGACAGCGACGAGCATTTCCACGTCGGTCAGCTCGGCGGCGTACTTCTCGACGTTCACCACGACCGCGACGACCGCAGGCACCACCACCGCCCAGCGCTGCACCACGCCGTTCGGATGCCGGGTGCGGATGCCCAGCAGCGCCCCGATCACCAGCGACAAGGCCGTCGCCCAGCCGTCACCGTTGCCGACGAGCTCGGGCAGCAGCAGCGACATCGCGGCGCCGAGCCCGACGTGCATGGCCATCGAGTACCCGAAGACCACCTTGCTGCGGTCGACCACCATCTGCGCGGGCACCGGGTCGATCTCCTCGCTCAGCTCCGGTGCGTCGGTCGGCAGCAGCGGCAAGGTCAACCCCGACAGGCGGAACGACGTCGCGGGCACGAAGACCGAGACCACCAGGCAGATGAACAAACCGATACCCGCGGCCTGGTGCGTCGACAGCGGAGCGACGGCCGCGACGAAACCGGTCACCAGCAACAGCGCGGTGAACAGGATCGCGCCCACGAACAGCAACGCGCCGTCGGCAACCGCGTACCTGCCGATGAACAGCACCAGCAGCGTGATGGCGAACCCGACCGTCGCCATGGTGTGTTTCTCGGCCAGCGGCGCCACGCTTTCGGTCAGCGCCAGACCGCCGACGAAGGCACAGCACGCCGCGACCCCGGTCAGGATCGTGGCGGAGATGGTGTCCGCGATGGTGCGCGCCAGCAACGCCGCGGCGATCAGCAGAACGACCGGAAACGTCAGCGCGACCACTGCGGTGATGGCCGGATCCTGCAAGTCCGCCAACGCCAGCAGGCCGTAGAGCAAGGCCGCCGCAGCGGCGAGCCGGAACAGCCACCGAGTGTGCGGCGGGCGCCAGGCCAACCGGTGATCGCGAACCTGCTCGCCGACACCCGCGACCAGGTCGTCGTAGTCGATCGGCGGCAGCTGATCCGACCGCGGGCGCAAGTAGAGCGATTCCCCGTCCAGCAGGTTCAGCTCGGCGAGCGTCTTGTCCTCGTCCAGTGGCGGTGAGCCGATGCGCTGCACGACCCAGCCCTCGTGGTCGGCGCCCTGCTCGATCCACTCCGCCCCGAACTGGGGCAGCACCGCGGGCAGCAGATCGGTCAGCGTCGCGTCGCTGGGCAACGCGACCTCGGTCGCCTTGGTGCCCAGCACGAACCGCAGCCGGGTCGTGGTCGAGTACCGATGCTGTGTCTGCGCTTCCATCTGACGTGCAGGTCCTTCCAAGCAGGGAACCTCGGACCGCCGGCGAAGCCGCACACGGCGGCTTCGTGGCGCACGAGTTCGTGGTCGAGGAACCGCACGAACACACGAAGGGGAGCACTCGCCGAATCGCCACCGGCGATCGCAGACCGCCGTGCGGCCGAACGTACGACCGGTCAGTTTCGCCGCGCCACGACGCGTCGCCGCTGGTGGAGCAAGTGGAGGGATTCCACTCACCAAGAGTCCGACGGAAGGGGGCAGATCACCGGCAAACCGAACCTATCGGCCGTCCTGACGCGTGTTCGGTGGCGAGGAACCTCCACGAGCACCGGAGGCACCCCACTCGCCGAATCGCCTCAGGGAGCATCGCCATGGCCACCGTGCTGTTCGCACGCAGGCAACGTCGCCCCAAACCAGAGGTCGAGTCCGAGGACCTCGAGCTGCAGGAACCGCCTGCCGTTCCGGAGGAGCAGCACGGCGGCGTCAGCTCGGTGCTCATCTACCTGCCGATGGGCCTGATGTCCGTGGCCTGGATGATGATGCTCATCCGGCCGGGCGCCGGGTGGCTGGCCTACATCGGCGGTGCGCTCATGCTGGTGGCCACCGTCGGGATGATGTTCACCCAGTACATCCGCAACCAGCTCAACCACAAGCAAAAGCTGCACGGCCACCGGCGCGACTACATCCGCTACCTCGCCCAGCTGCGCAGCCGGGTGCGGAATGCGCTCACCGCTCAGCAGAAGGCGGCCCGCTGGATCCACCCCGATCCGCGGGCGCTGTGGTCGATCGCGCTCGGCTATCGGCTGTGGGAACGGCGCCCGTCCCACGACGACTTCGGTGAGGTGCGCATCGGGGTCGGCTCCCAGCGTGCGGCGCTCAAGCTGGTCCCGCCCGACACCAAGCCGATCGAGGACCTGGAGCCGCTGGCAGCGCACGCGCTGCGCCGCTTCCTCCGCGCTTACTCCACGTTGCCGAACGCGCCGATCGCGGTGTATCTGCGCGGGTTCGGGCAGATCCAGTTCACCGGCGAGGACGAGGCCGTCATGGATCTGGTCCGCGCGCTGCTGGCGCAGCTGGCTACCGCACACGGACCCGGTGACGTCCGCATCGCGCTGTGCGCGAGCGAGAAGCAGCTGCACCGGTGGGACTGGCTCAAATGGCTCCCGCACCACCAGGACCTGGAAAGCCGCGACGCGGCGGGGTCACGCAGGCTGGCCGCGAGCGAGATCGACGAAGTCGAGCTGCTGCTCGGCGGCCCGAGCTTCACCGGCAGGCCGCGGTTCGAACCCAACACCCCGATCACCGCGTCGGAACCGTTCGTGGTGATCGTCCTGGACGGGGTGACCGCCCCGGCCGACCACCGGGTCGCCGAAGAGGGCTACCGCAACGCGGTGGTGCTGGACGTCTCCGGCTGCCTGCCGTGGCAGGACCGGCCGGGGACGCTGTTCCTCGAGGTCACCGAGGACAAGGTGAGCACGGTGACGTTCGACCGGCTCGGCAAGTCCAAGAGCAAACCGCTGTGCACACCGGACCGGTTGAGCGAGCGGGGTGCGGCGGCGCTGGCGCGCATCATGGCCCGCTTCCGGATGGGCGAGGCGAACGCGGAAGAGGAGCCGACGTCCGCCGACTACGACCTGGCCGGGCTGCTCGGCATCGGCGACGTCGCCACGTTCGACGTCGACCGGTATCGCAGGGAGCGGATGTCACCCAAGCGGCGGCTCCGGGTACCGATCGGGATCACCACCAACGGCGCGCCGCTGGAGCTGGACATCAAGGAATCCGCCGAGGACGGCATGGGCCCGCACGGGCTGTGCATCGGCGCCACCGGATCCGGCAAGAGCGAGCTGCTGCGCACGCTGGTGCTGGCGCTGGCGGTCACCCACTCGTCGGAGGAGCTCAACTTCGTGCTGGTCGACTTCAAGGGTGGTGCCGCCTTCCGCGGTTTCGACCAGCTGCCGCACACCTCGGCGGTGATCACCAACCTGGCCGACGAGATCGAGCTGGTCGACCGCATGCAGGACGCGTTGACCGGGGAGATGAACCGGCGGCAGGAGTTCCTGCGGGCGCACAACTACTCGTCGCGGCGCGACTACGAGGCCGCGCGGGCGAAGGGCGCACCGCTGGAGCCGATGCCCGCGCTGTTCATCGTGGTCGACGAGTTCTCCGAGATGCTGACCCAGAAGCCCGAGTTCATCGACGTCTTCGCGATGATCGGCCGACTGGGCCGAAGCCTCGGCGTGCACCTGCTGCTGGCGTCACAGCGGCTGGACGAGGGCCGGATCCACAAGGTCGAGACGCACTTGTCGTATCGCATCGGCCTGCGCACGTTCTCCGCGATGGAAAGCCGCAGCGTCATCGGCGTCCCCGACGCGTACGAGCTGCCCACCAGCCCGGGCAACGGCTTCCTGCGGCCGGACACCCAGACCCTGATCCGTTTCAAAGCCGCGTACTCCTCCGCCCCGTATCGGCAGAAGCGCCGAGCGCAGGTGGCCAAGGCCACGGAGAACCGGGTCGTGCCGTTCGGGCTGGAGTACATCGAGCCGCAGCAGGAGCAGCCGGAAGAGCCGGCCGAGGTCGAGGAAGAGGACGAGAACACCGAGACCGTGCTGGACGTCCTGCTGCGCAGGCTGCGTGGCATCGGACCGCGTGCCCACCAGGTCTGGCTGCCGCCGCTGAAGACGCCCGCGACGCTGGACCAGTTGCTGCCCCCGCTGGTCGAGGACGCGAACGGCGCGCCGCGGGCGGACGGCCCCATGTCCGGCAGCCTGGTGGTGCCGGTGGGCCTGATCGACCTGCCCGACCAGCAGAAACGGGACCTGCTGGTGGCCGACCTGGCGGGCAGCCAAGGCAACGTCGCGGTGGTGGGCGGCCCGCAGTCCGGCAAGAGCACGATGCTGCGCACCCTGCTGTGTGCGCTTGCGCTCACCCACAGCCCGGAGGAGGTGCAGTTCTACTGCCTGGACTTCGGTGGCACGCTCAGCGCGCTGTCGGTCATGCCGCACGTCGGCAGCATCGCGAACCGGCTGGACCGGGACCGGGTCAACCGCACCGTGACCGAGGTGACCAACCTGCTGACCAAGCGGGAGACGATCTTCGCCGAGCACAACATCGACTCGATGGCCACCTACCGCAGGGCGCGGCGGCAGGGCAAGTTCCGCGACGTCGACCCGTACGGGGACGTGTTCCTGGTGGTGGACGGCTGGTACACGGTCCGGGCGGACTTCGACGAGCTGGAGGAGAAGTTCACCGAGCTGGCCGCCCGTGGCCTCAGCTTCGGTATCCACCTGGTGGTCGCCACCAACCGCTGGTCGGAGATGCGGCCGTGGCTGCGTGACGTGCTGCAGACCAGGTTCGAGCTCAGGCTCGGTGACCCGGTGGACTCGGAGGTCGGCAGCCGGATCGCCCAGACCGTGCCCGCCATCCCCGGCCGGGGCATCACCCCGGACGGCCTGCACTTCCTGGCCGCGCTGCCACGCATCGACGGCGCAGCGCAAACCGACGACCTGGCGGAGGCGACGGCCGAGCTGGCCGAGTCGCTCGCGGTGCCGGGCGGGCCTGCCGCGCCGAAGGTGAAGCTGCTGCCGATGACGGTCACCGAGCGCGAGATGCCCGCCCCGACCGCACCGAACCCGGCCGCGGAGATGCGGCTGGCGCTGGGCATCGACGACGTGAACCTGGCGCCGATGATCCACGACTTCGACGTCAGCCCGCACCTGCTGATCTACGGCGACGCCGAGACCGGCAAGACCAACCTGCTGAGGTACATCGCCAGGGCGGTGGCCAGGCACCACTCCGACAAGGACGCCCGAGTGATGTTCGGCGACTTCCGACGCGAGCTGCACGACTCCATCCCGCAGAGCCACCAGATCGAGTACTCGGTCGATGGCGAGACGATGGCGAAGACCATCCAGGGCATCGCGCAGATGCTGAAGAAGCGGCTGCCGGGGCCGGAGATCCCGCCGAGCAGGTTGCCGAAACGGGACTGGTGGAATGGCGGCAGGCTCTACATCGTGATCGACGCCTACGAGCTGGCCGAGTCGTCGAACCCGCTGGAGCCGTTGACGCCGCTGTTGCCGCAGGCGGCCGACATCGGCTTCCACGTGATCGTGGCGCGCAGCACGAGCGGTGCAGGACGGTCCATGATGAGCACAGCGATCCGGCGCATGTGGGAGCTCGGTACCCCGGCGTTGCTGATGTCCTGCCCGAAGGGCGAGGGCTCGTTCCTGGGCAACGTCAAGCCGCGGACGCTGCCGGTCGGCCGTGGTCAGTTCATCGACCGGCGACGGAACGTGCGGCTGCTGCAGACCCCGCTGGTCGAGGATTGAGGTCGAGTCGGCCGCGCCGACTGTCGGCACACTGAGCGCAGTGACGGCGCACATTTCCGGAGTGCGGCTCGCGCGAGTGCGGTAGGCGACGGGCACCTGAGCCCGTAACACATGTACCGGCCACGATCGCGAGGCGGCGCAACTCCATCACCAGCGGTGTCGTGGCTCGACAACGGGCGTCACCGGCCGTGCAGGGCCCTGGCTTGAGACTGCGCGGCGGCCATGCCGATCGATGAGGCAGCGCAGGAACCGGTCGCCAACGGCAGGCAGTACCCGGCCTCCACGATCACCCGTCAGCACCGGTCAGCACGCCAGCCGGGAGACGCCTTCCCAGCCGCCAAGCCCGGTACTCGCGCCGCCCCCTCACAAAGCAACACAGCGCGACGGTGCGCCACCCCGGCGACATGGCACCCCACCGGCCAGCAGAAACGACAGCGGCACGCCACCCTGTCATCAGCAGGAAGCACGACCGCCCATCGGCTGGCGAAGCCACTCCACGTCTCGTCCCGCCTGGCGAGAAGGCAGCTCCGCGTCACCCGTCGGCGGACCCCACCACCCAGCCGACGAGCGCCGCGCAGTTGTCGAACGGACGTGCGGTGGGCACTCGCCACCTCGAACACGGCGCATCGATCTCACCGGCTCCGCGCCTGCATGACGGCCGCTCCACGTTCGGCCCGAGATACTTGGCACGCCCCGGCTCCGCGCCTGCATGACAGCCGCCCTCCCAGTTCCGCCCAAGATACTTGGCACGCCCCGCCTGCGCGGCTGGATGGCGGCCGCGGTCGTTCGGGCAGCCGGCCCTGGGCGTGGTTCGGATTCAGGAACTGGGGAACGCCTGCCGCAGCGGCATCGGATGCTGCGGCGCGACAACCGGCTGCTGCCAGCCTGACTGGTGCGCCGGGAAGCCCCACCCGGCAGGCGTGGGAGCCACCCCGCCCGGCTCGCCCGGCATCGCGTCATACCGCAACTGCGGCCCCGCAGGCACCACCCGCCGCCCCGGCCGCGGCCGCCGTGTGTCTCGGCCAGGCTTGGGACCTTCCCGCCGTTGCGGCGGACCGCTGGCGGGCGCCCGATGGGACTCGGTGTCCTTCACCCTGAGCACACGAGCGGGCCGGAACTTGCGCAGGCGGCCGACCCGGCACATCGCGACGAGCCCCACCGAGATCGTCGCCAGCACCACGACACCGATGGTCCCGCCGACGGCCAGCCACGGCCCGATCTCGTCCCGCTCCGGGATGTCCGGCGGCGCGGGGCTCGGCGGGTGCACCAGTTCCGGCTCCGGGTTCTCCTCCTCGAGCAGCACCGCGCTCACCGCGGCGTACGGGTCGACCATGCCCCAGCCGAGCGCCGGGTCGGGCGCCGTGGCCGGGCGGCTGGCCGTGGCCAGCAGCCGGTACTTGACCTGCTCCGCGGTCAGATGCGGGTGGTAGGCCCGTACCAGGGCGGCGACACCGGTGACGAACGGCGCCGAATAGCTCGTTCCGCTACCGGTCCAGTGGCCGTGCCCGCCCCGGCCCAGGCCGTGCACCTTCACCCCCGGCGCCACCAGGGCCACGAACGGCCCGGTCTGGGAGAAGTCCGCGGGCCGGCCGTTCTCGTCCACCGCGCCGACCGCGATCACCGGCGGATAGGCCGCCGGGTACGTGGCGGGGATGCCTCTGTCGGTGGTGTTCGCGGCCGACGCCACGATCACGACGTCCTTGCTCGCGGCATAGCGCACGGCGTCGGCAAGTTCTTCGTTCTGCTCGGTGGTACTCGCGGAGACGTTGATGACGTCGGCCCCCGCGTCGACGGCGGCCCGAATCCCGCGCGCCATCGATTCCGGCGTCAGCGAATCCGGCTTGCCCGGCTCGTCCGTCACGGCGCACCGCACCGGCAGGATCTTCACCCCAGGTGCGACACCGACGTAGCCGGTGCCGTCGACCGGTTTCGCCGCGATGATGCCCGCCACGAACGTGCCGTGGCCGAAGCAGTCGTCGTCGGCCCGGCCGCCGCTCCCGGACGTCGTCGCGTCGATGCCCGGCAGCACCTGGCCCTTCAGCTGCGGGATGCTGCCGTCCACGCCGGTGTCGACGACCCCGACCACGACCCCCTTGCCCTTGGTCAGCGGCCACACCCGTTCCGGCTGCAGTTGCCGCTGCGCCCACGGCACGGAGCGCTCGACCGTCGTCGGCGGCGGCAGGCACTCCTCCTGCTGCTGATCCTCCTGCTGCTGGTCCTCCTGCGCGTGTGCGGGGACGGCAGGGACGAACACGATCAGCGCGACGGCGATCAGCGCGAACAGCCGTTTCACGACGCCACCGCCGCCGTCTGCTGCTGCCACACGACCATCGACTGGGTGAGCCGCTCGACGACCTCGGGGTCCTCCACCAACCGCAGCCGGCTGCTGTGCCGCTGAGCCAGCACGTTGTCCAGCTTCGCCAGTACTGCGAGGTCCCGCTCGTCCAGCTCGGTGGACACCGGCTTCTCGTTGGGCGCCAGCTCCCGGTACATCACCGCGACCTTGGGCGCGGGCGGCCCTTCGCGCTCCTCGTCGTCCTCCTCGTTCTCCTCGGCGGTCCGCACCGCCAGCGCCTTGAACCGTGCGCCTGCCAGGAACACCGCTTCGTCGACCGGCCGATTCGCCACCAGCTCCGAGGTGCGCCGGGCCGAGCACGGCCAGATCAGCACGTCCAGGTCGGCGTCGGGCAAGGTGACGTCGAGTTCGGTGCTTGCCGTCAGAAAACCGGGTTCGGTGAGGATCGTGCCGGGCTTGGCCAGGTGTTCCAGGGAGGCGTTCATCTTGCCCTGGCGCAGCACCGCCCTGCGGTGCGTGGGCAGCCGGCGCAGCCCGGACATCAGGCACGAGACATGGCCGTCGATGATGCCCGGCCGCCCGACGCGGATGGCGGAGTTGACCGCGCTGGCGTTCCCGGCGCCCGACCCGAGGAACACGCACACCGCGGCGAAGTCCGCCTTGGCCCCGGGCGAGGTGTCCAGGCGGAGCGACGGCCAGGTCGCCATCGCAGCGTTCACCGTCGCCAGCGCGATCGGGTAGTCCTCCCCGAGGGCCGCGGTGAACCGGGCCTGCTCCGCGGACGTGCTGACCCTGGCCGGAAGACGCAGAGCACCGGCGTCGGTGGGCTGCGAACTGATGTCGATCTGGGGCGTCGCCTGAACGTGCGGTACACGCTCAGGGCGCGGAACGTCGACACGCGGTGTTTCCGTGGCGTACTCGGGCGGTGGCGCCGGCTCGGCCTCTTCCGCCTGCTCCTCGTACTCCTCGGCCTCGGCTTCGTCTTCCGCCAGCTCGTCGCCGTCGTCGTCCTGACCGTCGACGGCAGGCATTCCGGAAACGGTGGCGACCGGAGGACCGGACACCGTGACGATCGGCGGCATCCCACCGACGTTCGTCGCCGCGGCGGGCTCGGACTGCTCGGCGACGGGCTCGGGCCCGGCCTGCCCGGCGGGCGATTCGGCGGCCGACCGCGCCGGCGTCCCGTTCCGTGTCCCGGCGCGAGCGGCCGCAGCCGCTCTGCTGCGGGCACCGGCGAACCGATCGAGGGCGTGTGCCGCCTCGTCGTCCATGTCGCCGACCATGCGCACCTGCACCGCGTCCCGCTGCTGGTCGGACAGCCCGGCGAGCAGGTTCTCGGCGGCGACGAGCACCGGCAGCCCGACCACGCGTCCCGGCGTGCCCAGCCGCATGATCCATCCCGACGGGTCGAACGGATCGGTGACCGCCGGGTCGTCCGGGTCGAGCTCGCCGTCGTGCGCGCTGCGCACCACCAGGCCCGAGGGCACGACGTCGGCCACGACCTCGCCGGGCCCGCTGTATCGGTAGGACCACGGCCCGTTCTCGTGCCATCCTTCCGGTGGCGCGGCGACCTGCAGCACTTCCTGGCCGTCGCTGCCCGCCTGCTGCCGCACCAGCAACGGGAAGGGATGGAACAGCGCCTCGCCGTCGCCGCCCGGCACGTACGTCGAGGGGGTGCCGGACCCCGTCATGACCTGCACGCCCGGGCTGAAGAGCACGTCCCGGCCCAGCGTGTCGGCCACCGCGGTGAGCCATTCCGGGCTCAGGACGTCCGGTGACCGCGGCACGACCACGATCGGCTCGTCGGGCAGCTCGCCGAGCAACGCCGCGACACCTTCCGGGGACACCGACGAATCCACCACCAGCTTCGGGAAACGCGGATCGGCGGGCACGGTCAGGTCCGTGGTCTCACCGACGACCAGCCCGCACGGCGCCGGTGTGGCGACGACCCCGTCGACCTCCAGCGACGAATCCGGGAACCACGACTCCCATTCCATCGCCGGGAACCGCACCCCGCAGAACCCGCCGATCGACGAGTACCAGCCGGTGCCGTAGATCCCCTGCCCCGCGTACAGGGCAGCGCCCGGCAGCGCCGCGACACCACCGTCCGGCGCGACGACGTCGGTGCCCAGCCTACCGGCCAGGTACTGGATGTCCTGGCTGGACATGGCAAGACCGCCGACGGCGACCAGAACCGACTCGACCCCGTCCAGGTGGCCGGCCAGCAACGTGGGCAGGGCGGCCACCAGCCTCGGCACCTCGTGCGCGGCCGGGGTGGCCACCACCAGCAGCTCACCGGGGCCGAGTGCGGCGAGACCGACGAGGGCAGGGTCGATCGGTCCCTCGTCGCGCCGCCGGATCACCACGTGGCGCTCGTGCACCGGTTCGGCCATCAGCAGGTCGAGCTCGTTCATGTGTCACTTCCCGCCGACGTCAGCGCAGATCGAGACCAAGTCCTCTTTGGTCAGCGTGGTCAGGTCTTCCATGTTCGCGTTCGGCATCGAGGCCAACCGGGACGCGTGGTTGTCCGCCATCTGCTCGAACACCCGCCGCGCCGCCCGGCCGTTGCCGAACGTGCCGTCCTTGGGGATTTCCGCGAAGTACTTCCGCAGCGCCTCGGCCGCGTCGTCGGTGAGCCGGTAGTCGTGCTTGTCGCACTGCTGCTGCACGATCGTCACCAGCTCGTCCGATGTGTAGTTGGCGAACTCGATGGTGCGGCTGAACCGGGACTCCATGCCGGGGTTGGCGGCCAGGAACTCCTTCATCTCCTTGGAGTAACCGGCCGCGATCACCACCACGTCGTCGCGGTGGTCCTCCATCAGCTTGACCAGCGTGTCGATGGCCTCCTGGCCGAAGTCCGGCCCGGTGCCGCCCTTGCTGCTGGACAGCGTGTACGCCTCGTCGATGAAGAAGACCCCGCCGAGCGCGGACTCGAACGCCTCGGTGGTCTTGATGGCCGTGCCGCCGATGATCTGCGCGACCAGGTCGGCGCGGGCCACCTCGACCAGGTGCCCTTTGCGCAGCACCCCCAGCTCGGCGAGGATCTGCCCGTACAGGCGGGCCACCGTCGTCTTGCCGGTGCCCGGGGATCCTGCGAACACCAGGTGCCGGGCCATCGGCGGCGCCGAGAGCCCGGCGTCCTTGCGGCGCTTGGCCATCTTGTTCAAGTTGATCAGCGACTTGACGTCCGCTTTCACGCTGGCCAGGCCGACCAGGTTGTTCAGCTCCTCGAGCGGGTCGGAGCCACGCTTGGCCCGCTCCTGCCGCTCCTCGGCCCTGGTTGGGGCCGGTGCGGCAGCCGCCGCGGACGTCCCGTACGCGTCGGGCACCCCGTTGTCGCTGCTGATCAGGTCCAACACCTGGATGGACGTGCCGGGTTTGGTCTGGCGCAGGCCGCTGCCCCGGTTCTCCCGGACCGTGCAGCTTTGCAGCCGGACCGACTCGTCGGTGTCGATCCGGATGCCGTCGGCCGAACCGGCGGAGAACTCGCAGTCGGTGATCGACGCGGAAGCGCCCTCACCGAGCAGGCAGCCCGGGCCGGCGCTGCCGATCACCCGCGAGCGGGACAACGACAGGTCGGCACCCTGGCCGGCGAGGACACCCTCCGCGCCCGCCGAGTCGATCGTCGCGTCGGACAGCGCCAGCGTCGCGTCGAGCACACTGACCGCCGCACCGTCGGTGCCGCGAACGGTCAGGCCGCTCACCGTCGGGCGCGCCTCGTCGCTCACCGCGACGCCGACGTTGCCCTCGTCGATCTCGATGCTTTCGAAGGTGCCGCGGGACCGTTCGCACATCTGCACGGCCTCGCCGCCGCAGCCGAACACCCGAAGCCTGCGGAAGAGCGGTTCGGCGCCGCCCGCCACGCGCACCCCACCCTTGGTGCAGCTGGACACGGTGACCCGGTCCAGTTCGGTGAGGCTGCGCTCGGTCACCTCGACCCCGACACCGTCGACGTCGGCCACGTCGGCACCGGACACCGTGCCGCCGGCCCGGCCCGTGAAGTGCATTCCCCGGCCCCTGGCGTTGCGGATGGTGATGCCGCTCAGCGTCGGCTTGCACCCTTCGGCGACGTAGACCGCCTCCGCGCCGGACCCCTGCACCGCGCACTCGTCCAGGGACACGTTCTGCGTCGTGGCGAGGTAGAAGCCGATGGCGTTCGCGTCGCTGACCGTGAGTCGGACCGCGGAGATGCTGGCGTTCTGCTCGACCGCCACGGCGGGCTTGTCGGTGCCGGTCACCTCGGTGTCTTCCACGGTGAGCTGGCCGCGGCCGTTGAGGCAGATGCCGTTGCCCGACGCCTTGCGCACCGCGCTCTTGCGCACCGTCAGGCTCCCGCCCTCGGCGACGACGATCCCGGACGTGCCGAGCTCGTCCAGCCGGCAGCCCTCCAGCTGACCGCCGTCCGGTGAGGTGGTGACCACGCCCGCGCCGACGGTGTTGCGCACCTCGCAGTCCCGCATCAGCACGGTGCCCTTGTCCTGCGAGAAGATCGTCGCCCACGCGGCCGCCCGAATCGCGCACTCGGTGAGCGACAGCTGGCCCTGCATCACCACGATCGCCGGGTTGTCCCGGTCGTCACAGGTGATCTGGATGCCGGACACCGCGGCTGAGTCGGTGGCCAGCGACACCACCGGCCCACGCCTGCTGACCACCTCGACGGTCCCGGGGCCGTCCTCGGCGGTGATGGTGACCGGCTTGTCCACCACCAGCGTTTCGCGGTAGCGGCCGGGGCCCACCACGATCAGCGTCCCGACCGACGCGACGGCCAGGGCCTCGGCGATGGTCGACCTCCCTTTACCGGCTTGGGAGACGACGATGACGTCCTTGCTCACTGTCCAGCCTCTCCAGACTCCGCGACACCAGACACACGACTCCCCCTTGTTTCACGCACCGACGAGCTCGGGTTGCTCACCGAAACTGGAAACAGCCAGGCCGTGCCGGGTCCGGCAGCCCACCTTCGCGAACAGCCGGGTGAGGTGCTTCTCCACCGTCTTGGTGCTCACCTGCAAGGCCAGCGCGATCTGCCGGTTCGTCTTGCCCAACCGGATCAACTC
The DNA here is from genome assembly GCF_000427905.1 of Thermocrispum agreste DSM 44070. Classification (GTDB taxonomy): domain Bacteria; phylum Actinomycetota; class Actinomycetes; order Mycobacteriales; family Pseudonocardiaceae; genus Thermocrispum; species Thermocrispum agreste. The sequence continues at coordinate 16,186 of NZ_ATYX01000012.1, forward strand.
GACGATGCGCCGTTCCATCTCGGTAACCCCCGCATTGCGGCCGCGGCGGGCCCGGACGGTCACACCGCAGTCCGCCATGACGCGCTTGGTGGTGGCGATCAGCCGGGCCGCGCCGGTCTCGCACACCAGTTCGTAGGCGATGTCCAGCCACCGGCGAGGTTCCTCGGACAGCACGCCAAGCCGCTGGCACACCTGGATCAGTTCGAATCGGGTGCCATGTGCCCGGATCACCCGCTCGGCGGCGCACAGACATCGCACGTCCCGCTCGACGATTCCCTTCACGAGCAGGCTCGTGCCGTGCGCAGGCCCGTAACGACCCCGGGTCCGCCACAACACGTTGCGCGCGGCCTCCCGGTCACCGAGGTCGGCAGCGATCGTCGCCAGCCGGAGCAGCAGCCGCGCCGCACCCGGTTCCTCCATGCGATCGGAGTTCGCCGCGAGCCATGCCCACCCCTCGGCCAAGGCACCTTCCGGGTCGCCGCCGTGCACCCGGAGGCCGGCCTGCACCCAAGCTCGGAGCGCGGGGAAGGCCGTGTTCTCGTCCACCGAGCTCAGCCACGCGGTCGCCTGGCGGTCTTCCGCGCGCCATCCGCAGATGTCCGCGGCCAGCAGGCGCGCGGCGTCGTGCAGAAGCTTTCCCGCGGCGGGCGTCAACTCCAGCTCGCGTGCCGCGCTGAGCGCTTCGCTCCACCGGCCGTCGACGTAGCCGGTGCGGACCCGGTGGAACAAGGTGACCGGCCCACCGGCCGGAGCCGAATAGTGCGATCCGAGCAGCGCGCGCAGCACCGGCACCAGGTCCGGGAAGGTGCTGCCGTCGACGACCCGCGTGGTCTGCTGCGCAAAGCAGGAGAAGCTGTCGGTGATCGCGTCGACGAGCTGGTGCACACCGCCGGTTTCCCCGGCGAACCAGCGGTCGGCCAGCCGGATGGCGGGACCGGCGAGCACCCTGCCGATCTGCTCGGGCACCGGGCACCCGGTGTGCAGGGCGGCCAAGGCCGCGGCTGCGGCCAGTTCGGTCCGCTTGTCCTGGTCGGCGATCTCGTGGCCGGCGGCGGCCACCTCCGCCGCGACGAGATCGCGCAGCTGCCCGTACTCGCCGTTGGCGATGTAGTGCGCAAGCGGCTTGACCGGCCGGGCTTTGCCCGCGGCCGATCCATCCGCGCAAGCCACCGCGGCACCGACGGCCGGGGCCACGCAGCGCAGCCTGCCGTCTTCGCCGTGCACCAGGATTCCGGCGCGGACCAGCCGGTCCGCCGCCCTGCCGTAGTCGTCCGCCGCGTGTCCCGCCTCGTCGGCGAGGTCCGGAATGCGGTCGACCCGCAGGCCCTGCTCGGTCGCAGCCACCGCCACCAGTCGCTTCCCGGTCGCGTCGAGGTGACCGACCAGACGATGGCCCGGTGGCAGCGGGATCGGCGCGTGCAGCTCGCGCAGCGCGAGCACGCCGTGCACTTTCGCCAGCCGTCCCTGATCCAGCAGATGGTGCACCGTGGAGACCAGGGCGGCGGCGTTCCCGTACAGCGGGCCGAGCGCTGCTTGCAGTGCTTTCGGCACCGCTTCGTCCAGCGGACCGGGTGCGAGCTTGGTCAACAGGCGGGCGATCTCGTCGTCGGTCAGCGGCCCGAGCTCCACCACGGCGTCGGCGAACCGGCACAGTTCGATCGAGGTCGCGGTGGCGCATGCGGCGACCACCGCGTGGCCCGCCCGGTGCATGGAAGCCAGGGCACTCACCGGAACCCGATCGGCGTCGTCGACGACGATGACGAGCTGCCGTTTGATCCGGCAGAGCAGCACGCTGATGGCGCCGAGCAGCCGGTGGCGGCGGCCAGGGGCGGCGTAGGACTCCGGCACGGCGAGCTTGCTCAAGCCCTCGATCGCCTCGGCGAGGCGGGTGCCTTCACCGAGCACTTCGAAGTCCGCGCGCACCGCGTCGAGCAGCGCACGGGCGCGGAACTCGTCCCACGCCGGGTCGTCGGAGACGCCGCCGAGATCCAGGACGGCCGCCTCGGTCTCGGCACAGAACCGGCGCAGCAGTGAGGTCTTGCCGCTGCCCGCGTCCCCGCGCACCACCACCAGCGCGGGCTTGCTCGTGTGCTGGTGCAGGGCGTCGAGTTCCGCACGTCGCCCGACGAAGTCGTGACTCGGTCGTTTCATCGAGCGACACCTCGCTTCCACGATCGCGCGAGGCCGGAAGGCGCTTTCGTGCCGTCGCGTGGTCTGGTCACGAAAGTGGGAAACCGGGCCTGGTGCCGGCTTCCGGCCACGGCTTCCGTCGGCGTTGCCTGGCGGTTCGTGGAGGCCGTCGGCACCGGGCCGGCGGCCTCCGGTTCTCGGGCGGCGGCCGCCTGCCCGGCGCACGTCAGACCACCGGCCACGTCGACTCCTTGAACCGTCCACACCCGGCACACGTGGGAAGAGCTGAAAGTGGTTCAGATCATTCCGAGGACGGCTCATGCTGGAGGAGATCCTCGCGGCGCGAGGTCCGCTCGTCGTCGTCACCGGCGCCACCGGCACCGGCAAGACGACCCTGCTCGCCCAGCTGAGCGACCGCTTGCGGGAGGAAGGGCACGAGGTCACCGCGGTCACCGTGACGGCCAGCGCGGACGTGCTGCCGATCCGGTTCGAGCCTGGCGAGCACACCGTGCGGCTGGAGTCGCCGGACCGCGCCGCGACCCTGTTCGGCCCGGTCCCGGGTGCCGCAGAGGACGCCGAGCTGGCGCGCCGGGCGGCGGCGATGATCGCCGGCCAGCTGTATCCGAAGGGTGTGCTGCTGATCGACGACGCGCACTGTCTGGACCCCGATTCGCTGGCGGTGCTGCGAGCCTTGATCCGCGCGCGGGTGCGCTGCGTGTGCACCGCGGAGCCGGGTCACGGTCCCCTGCCTGAGCTCAGCGAGCTGATCGCGAGCGAGATGGTCGATCGGTTCCGGCTGGCACCGTTGTCCCGTGGCGCCGTCGCGCACGAGATCACCAGGATGCTGACCGCGAAGCCGGAGCCGGCGCTCGTCGATCGGGTGCGGGAGATCTCGCGCGGCCTGCCTGCCGCGTTGCAGGACACCGTCGACGCGATGCGTGCGAACGGTTCGATCCAGGTGGTGGACCGGCGGGCGTACCTGATGCGCCCGCACACCCAGTTCGCCCCGGCTGCGGAGACGCAGCTTCTTCGTGCGATCCGGGCGCTGGGAGACGACTGCTGGACGGCCGCGAAGGCGTTGTCCGTGCTGATCCCGCTCGGACCGAGGGTGCCGAACCTGCTCGCCACGAGCACGGGCATACCGCAGGACCAGGTGGCGGGGATTCTGGGACGGCTGCGCCGCGCCGGTGTGGTGCACCTCGGCCGGACGTGGCGCTTCGTCGTGCCGCTGGTTCGCGCGGCACTGCTGGCGTCACTCGGCCCGTTCGAGCGGCGGCGATTGTCCGCAGCGCTGGTCGAAGCCATCTGGGAACACGGTGTCCCGGCCAATTTCGATCCGGACGAGATGGCGGACCGGGTCGCCGATGCCGGCATTCTGGTCGATGCCGATCGGGCCCTTCGTGAGTTGCTGCATCAGGTGCAGGTGACGCATTACGAGCGGGCGGAGTCGGCGGTGCGCTGGTTGGCGGCGGCCGTGGACCTGGCTCCGGCCGGGATCGAGCGGGGCAAGGTCCTGCTCCAGTACACGGTGACCTGTTTCCTGCTCGGCGAGTACGACCAGACGCTGACCGGTGTGCAGCGGATCCTCGCCGAGCACGTCGCGCACCTGTCGCCGGACGCGCTGCAAGAGGTGCACGAGCTGGCCACCAGATCGCTGCGGGCGCTCGGGGAGCACGAGGCACTCCGGGAGATCGCGGCCGGGGACTGCCGCTGGCCGGGGACTCCGGCACAGTTGAGCGTGACCCGGGCATTGGCCATGGGGCATCTCGACCGCTGGCAGGAAGCAGCAGACCTGCTGCGGACCACCGAATCGGAGTTGCGGAGCGCTAGCCCGGCCACGGTCATGCTCGGCGAGCTGACCTGGGCGCTGGCCGAGCTGTGGACGGGGAAGCCGGAGCGGTTCGAACGGCGGCTGACGGCCGCGCAGCTGGAATTGTCGGGCAAGACCCAGATGAGCAGGCGTACGGAGTTCGAGGGGCTGCTGACCGCGCTGCTGACCATCGGGGACGTCGGGAGGGCCGAACGCCTGCTGGCTGCGCACGAGTTCACCGAGAATCAGCTGCCGCTGTACTGCCGGTCCATGCTGGCGGCCACCCGCGGTCACGCGTCGGAAGCGGTGGACTTCGCCCGCCGGAGCATCGCGGGTACGGAGGAGCACGGCCGGGAGGCCCGCGCGGCGGGGATGTACGTGAGCGCGGTGTGGATGCTCGTCGCCCGCGGCGAGCTGATCACCGCGCAGCAACTGCTGGCCGCCGCCCGCGCCACCCCGCCGATACTCGGTCACTTGGTGGAGGTCGCGGAAGCTTTGGTCGAGCGGGCTTTCGGCGACGAGGAAGCCGCCCGCCTCCGCCTGTTCCGGTGCGCGTCAGAGACGTCGGAAGCGCAGCTCACGGTCGGTCTGGAGCTGGTGTGGAGCGAGCTGATCGACATGGCGCTGGCGCGCGGCGACCGCGCGGAGGCCGAACAGGGACTGGTCGCCCTGGAGCGCCTGCCCCAGACCGAGCGCACCAGGCTGCTGACACTGCTGGCCCGCGCCATGGTGGACAAGGACGAGGATGCCGCCCGGGAATGCGAGAAGCTGGCCAGGGAGCGGGCGCAGCCCTTGGAGCTTGCGCTGGTGCTGCAGCGACTCGTGCATCACGGCGGAGCCGAGCCGCGGCTGCTGTCGGACGCGTACGAGCTGCTCGGCAGCCTGGACGCGGTGCTGTACCGGGCCTGGGCCCGCAACCTGATGCGGGAGCACGGCGTGAAGGTGCCCGGCCGGAAGGAGACCGTGGCCGAGAACGAGCGGCTGCTTGCCATGCTGGCCGCCGCCGGGCTGACGAACAAGCAACTGGCCGCGGCCCTGCGGACCAGCGAGAAGAGCGTGGAGGGCCGGTTGTCCCGGCTGTTCCTGCACACCGGGTACCGGTCCCGCATCGAGCTGTCGACGGCGATCCTCAACGGCGAGTACCTGAGCGAATGCGCGTAGGTGGAACTCGGCCGGCTCGGCTGCCGACGGCTCGGCGCGGCTGGCGTATCGCCGGGAATGACGGACGGCTGTGCAAGCGGGCGACTGCGGCCGCTACCCTAAGCAGGGAAGCCCTCGTAGCTCAGGGGATAGAGCACCGCTCTCCTAAAGCGGGTGTCGTAGGTTCGAATCCTACCGGGGGCGCCCCTCCCACCAGCACCAACAAGCCCCTGACCAGCACGAACACCGGTCAGGGGCTTCACTGCTGTGTGCAATCGTATGCGGCTTGACACGGGTCTATGCGGCTGGCTGTTCCCAATGCGTTCCCACAGCCGAGCGGGTAGTGCACTTGACTCGACCACTGGGACGCGGGTTCCCCAGGAGGTGTAGACCTCCTGGGGGGGGAGGACCCTAAGCCAGCGCGTGCGACGCCTTACCGCTGCCCCTCCTTGTCGTGGACAGCGTAGAAGGCAACCATCATCGTGAGCTCACTTACGATGTGTCGCAGGTCAGGCAGCTCACGTTGAGCATGACCAACACGACGCACAGCGCCGCCAGGACAAGGAGCACAGGCAGGAAGTCGTCGCTTCCGGTCTAGGTTCTCCCCACACATGTGAGCGAGTTGCACCAGACAGTGGACCGTCTGGTGCAACTCGACGGTCAACCGTCCAAGGCTTCCGAAATCCTGCGTTTCGCCGCTTCGTCCTGCCCGACGATGCACTTGGCGTAGACCTTCAGGAGGACCTCCACGCTGTGACCAGCCCACTCGGCGACCTGGGGGGGCGGGAACGCCAGCGTTGAGCCAAGTGGACACACACGCGTGGCGAAGGTCATACGGGCGTTCGGCCAGCGGTGAGGCGACCTCCTCAGCGGACAGCGCCGCTTCGGCGGGCCTTGCGCCACGCACGGCGGTAGGTGATCGGGGCCAGCTCTCCCCCGCGCACGCCGTAGAACAGGCGACCGTCTGGCCCTTCGTCGAACTCGGTGAGGTGGGCGCGAAGGATGCGGGTCAGTTCCGGCGGACACGGAACGATGCGGCTTTCACCGTCCGCACGATGCTTGAGGGGGCGCTCCTCTCGAAGTTTGCCGTCATCGGTCCAGTCTCGGCCGGCGTACGGAGCAGCGCGGCGTATGTGGAGCTCTCCCCATGCGTCGGCGGGTTCCTCCGATCTTCGGCCCGCCCGCGCCCGCGTGATTCGGCTCTCCCCATGCGTCGGCGGGTTCCTCCATCTCCTTGGTCTGCGGGTTCTGCGTGAGGGGTGGGAGGGTGATATCGGGCTTGCGGAGGTTGACCGCTTCCTCGGGGCGTAGGGCGGTGTAATACATCACGGCGAAGAACGCCATGAGGCGTCGTCCGCTGGGTTGCTGGTCCCTCACCGCGGCTAGCAGTGCACGGGCTTGCGTATGGTTGACGACGCGCCTGCGATCTACCTCGCCGGACGTACGTGCCGGCTTCCATTTCAGCTCTCGTATCGGGTTCCTGTCCAAGAGGCCGAGCTCGGCGGCGTAGTCCATGGCGTTGGCCAACAGCATCCGGTGTTTTCTGGCAGTGGTGGCGGCGACCTTCTTGCCGTCGAGCTTTGTTGTTGCCGCATCCAAGAGCGCACGTGCGGTAGCGGGTTCGGTGAGGGCGGACACGGGCTTGGTGTTCTCCGATAGCCACCGGAGCGTGGCGGCGATGTCGTCAGGGGCGTTGTCGCGCTGCCGACGGCCTTGTTGATCTCGGCGATGCCCAGGGCGGCCAGCGCCCGCACCACGATCTCGGACGTGAGCTTGGGCGCCTTGGTGGAGACGACGGCGGTGTCGAGGATGCGCCGGTCGGTCGGGGTGCCGATCCAGCCCAGCAGCGCCACCAGAGCGGCCAGCACCACGGTTTGGGTGATGCCGCCGGCGGCGGCCACCGACGCGGCCGCCAACCCCGTACCGGCCAGACCGGCGCCGGTGACCAGCAGGCGGGCGCGCACGCGGTCGTTGCGCTCGGCCATCAGCTTCAAATACGCCTCGTCGTTGCGGCGGTCGATGGCGTGCGTGCGCAGCGGCCGGGCGTCCATGTCGAATGTCCACCGCCACGTGCCTACGGCCACCCGGCACAGCCCACGCGGCGACCGCACAGCGAGGCGCAGGCTGTAGAGCGGGATGCGGGCGGCGTGGTAGCCGGTGACGTGTCCGGCGTACCCGACCGCCCACCGCATCGTGGCCTTGGCCTCGGCCGGGTCGCGCAGCCACGGGGCGATGATCGGGCGGCGGCGGTCCCGCTCGCCGGCCAGGCGGCGGGCGCGCACGTCGGGGCGGTAGGTGTCGGGACGGTCCACTAGGACGCGACCCTCCAGCGCCTCGCCGTCATCCTCGACAACGGGGGCGGTCTGCGCGGCGTCGAGGTCGGCCGCCGGGTCGGCGGCGTGGTCGGCGTGCTTGACGGGCAGTCGGACGACTTCACCCATGGGCCGGGCGTGGCTCATGACGCGTTCTCTCCCTCGACAGACGAAGCAGCGGACGAGTCGGTCGGGTTGGTGGGGTCGGTGGTGGGTTCGGTCTTGAGGCGGGCCAGCAGCGCGCCGACGCGGGCGTTGCCGGCGGTCTGTCCGGCCTCGCGCAGCCGGACGGCCAGCGCGTTGCGGGTCAAGGGCTGGCCTGCCTCGGCGAGGTCGGCGGCGATGCGCCGTCCGAGCGGCATGAGGTCGTCGACGTTCGGCGGTGGCGTGGTTTTGCGGGACCGGCGGGCGGACGGTCCGCCCTTGCGTGCCGTGGACCGGGCGCCGGTGGTCCGCTTGCGGGTCCGGGACGGCGCGGCGGACGGTCCGGAGGTGTGCGGGGCGGACGGTCCGGCATCGGCTCGGGGGGACGGTCCAGACTTCAGCGCCGGACGGTCCCCTGGCGGCAAGCCGGGACCCTCCCCGTCCGGCCGTGCTGGACGGCGTGCGCGGGTCGTCCCGCGTCTGTCCACCACGAAACGAAGTTCGAATCTACAGAGTCGAGGGTCCACCGTTCGGACAAGGCATCGAAAAAGGCATCGTTGCCCGTATTTCCTCCCCTCGGCTCGCCGATGTAGATGAGCCGCTCGCCGCCCGCATCTTCGAACACCTTGAGTGCCTCGGAGGACATCGCGTCTCCCCACCCAGGTGGCCAACACAGGAACAACACGTAGTCCGCCGGTTGGGCACGAGCCGCAAAATCCTCTAGATCACCGACGGGAAACCAAGTGTCCACCTGGCCGGCGACTCTCGCGAACGACGCGTTCCCCACCTTGTCCGGGGGCTCCGAGTCGTAGGCATCGACTGTCAGCACCGAATCAGCCAACTGCGCAGCCCAGTAGCCTCGCCCCGCACCCAGCTCTACAATCGGACGACTCCCACAGAATTCCCGCACCCAATCGATAGTCTCCGGAGCGGGAATCGCGTAAGCATATGCTGCTTGCAGAAGCATCTGAGCAAAGGCAAGCCGCGCGCTCCCCTTCGCTCGGCCACCATTTACTACACGACGACCATCGTGCTCAGTTACAAACGGCTCGATGATGTCCCAGTATGGGTTTTGGCTTACAGCCCGACCACCGGTCATATAGTGTACAAACCGTAGATCAAACTGAGCATCAGCTTGATCGTCGCCAGTCCCCGCCAACCTCGGCGACATGTCCAAGTACTCGGCCACCTAGGGATACTCGGACCGGAGTCTATGCTCGTCCTTCAACAGCGCAGTGAGTTCACCCCAACGGCTCGATGTTATGGAGAGCTTGACCATAGCCCAAGTCTCCCTCACAACAGGCCGAAGGTCCAGGGGATGGGGACTACGATCCAGCCAGCCCGTTCAGGACTGATACGGCAGCTGTAGATCGTGGCTGTGGGGATGTTGCTGCTGGTCGGCGGGGCAGCCGGGGGTGATCACGATCGGGTGGAGTGCCGGACATGCGAGACGGCCGCCGTGATCGTTGCTTTGTGTGACAAAAGTAAAGAACCCGGCGGCCGTCGGGGGCACGATAGCGCATGCCGATGATGAGCGCCGGGCGGGTTTCCTGGACGCGGTGATGGCCCGGATCGCGGGATGTTTCCGCAGGTGTGAGCCCCGGCGGCTGGTCCGGGAGTTCGTGCTGGGGTTGCTGATGGAGCTGGAGGACCACAACTGCTGGACCCTGGGCGAGGCGCTGGGGCACACCGGCCCGCACCGGTTGCAGCATCTGCTGTCGCGGGCGAAATGGGACGAGCGGCAGGTCCTGGACCAGACCGCGGTGTGGGCGGCCGGGCACCTGACCGGCGACGATCCCCACGCGGGTCAGGACGCGGTGTTCATCCTGGACGAGACCGGCGACGCCAAGTCCTCCACCGACTGCGTCGGCGCCGCCCGCCAGTACTCGGGCAGCCTGGGCGGGGTCGCGTTGTGCCAGGTCACGGTCAACCTCACCTACGTCACCGCACGCGGCCACACCATCATCGACCACCGCCTGTACCTACCCCGTGATTGGGCCAGCGATGAGGAACGCCGTGAGCTGGCCGGCGTCCCCGACCACATCGAGTTCGCCACCAAACCGCAGCTGGCCGCCCAGATGCTCACCCACGCCCACGACCGCGCGATCCGGGCGCCGTTCGCCGCCGGTGACGAGGTCTACGGCGGCCGCGACCTGCGCCGCCACATCCGCGGCCTGGGCATGAACTATGTGATGGCGGTCAAGCACGACCATCCCGTGGCGCTCGGCCCGCACACCACCACCGCCCGCAAGGCCGTTCGGCTGATCGGCGACGGCGGATGGCAGCGCGTACGCACCGGAACCGGAACCAAAGGCGTCCGCTCCTACGACTGGGCCATGCTCGCCATCACTCCCGACGACACCCCCAACGGCCCAGACCAGGCCGGTGAACAGGCCGGTGACGCGGTCCTGCTGGTGCGGCGGCACCGCTACACCCGCAAACTGTCCTACTACCGGTGCTTCACCACCGGCCCGGCGCCGCTGGCCCGCCTGGTCGCAGTCGCCACGCTGCGCTGGAAGATCGAAGAGGACCACCAACTCGCTAAACAGGCCTGCGGCCTGGACAAAGGCCAGACCACCCGGTGGAGGTCCTGGCACCGCTGGAGCTGCCTGGCCCTGCTGGCCTACACCTACCTCGCCGTCACCGCAGCCACCGAACCCACCGGCCCGGACGAGGATCCCGACATGATCGCGATCACCGTCCCCGAACTCCTGCGCAACATCCGAGGACCGATCGTGCCGGAGCCTCGCCGCGATCCCGAACACCGCCGCACATGGTCCACCTGGCGCCGACGCCACCAATACCGAGCCCGAAAATGCCACCAGGCATGGCACGCCTACGCCGACACCACCACATGATCACCGCAGGCCACAGCCCCAATTACAGCTGCCGTAACTGATGGTCGTCCAAATAGTCAGCCGCCGAGTACAGCAGTTCAGGATCATCACCGAAGCCTCCAAGGCCAATATCGCACCTTCGACATAGCAGCCCCCTGAGACACTTTCCGCAGCTCTTGCGACCGGGGCAGCAACCATGGTCGTGATCGACAGAAAGTCGACCTCCCGTCGCACAGGGCTCGTAACATATGGCACATACACCCCCTTGTTCTTGCAACTTTTCGATATACCAATCAAGGGTTGCGCCAGCCTCAGCAAGGCTGGCACTCAACGCGACACTACACATGCTCGATCCCATAAAATTCACAGGATCACCCCAGACTACCTCTATTGAAAAATGCGCGAATGGAACTTATCGCCCGCACTCTGATGATCGTAGCTTGTGTGATCGATAGCACCACGTGAAGGGCTTCCCAGGTGGCGAGTTCCAAAGGGATTCGAAGCATCCTGGTGCATGATGACATCGGATTACACCGCAAGCAGCCTTAGATTTGACCTGGCTGCAATCCCGGCAAAGGGGCCCGCGAACGAGCCCTGTGGAGCGCTCATGATCAACAATCTGTGGCGGTGCAACTTTTCAGGCCAGACAGCGGCTTGTTGAGAACATATGAGCCACTGGGCGCGCGTAAAACACGTCCTTATTAGGGGATATTCGGCAACTGGCTCCGATGATAGCGAATATGGTCCAGATCGATGACGTGCCGCGGATGGACTCGCAGCGGGCCAATCACCTCACCGTTAAGCGCGTTCACCACCTTGAGATCATCGGTGATGTAAAGTGCCCCATTGTCGAACCGGACGTGATCATTCGGGCAGAGGCAAAGCATGTTGCTTTCCACGTCAGGACCTCCATGCTTTCGCCCCAGTGGTCGTATATGCGCCCCTTGGCTGTAGGGGCCGACATCCACTTCGATGACGATGCCGCACACCTGGCATCGGTGCTTGTGCCATCCCTTGACGTTCTTGACCACCTGAGCGCTGCGAACGGCCTTGCTCACAGTGGTCTTCTTATGAGGTGCCGGTCCCTGCACTGAAGTTGATTCGGCCGTCGCCGACAGATCGGGGTTGTCAACTACCACGCCGGCAGCGACTTGATCATAGATCTTGACCAGTTGGAATTGGCAGACACGGAACTGCGGAGCATCCTCATGGTTCGCGAACCAGTGCGCGACGACCTTGTAGAGACCGTCATAGCGGTATCCGCTGCTGGGCGAGTAAGGCTTCTCGCCACCAGCCCCGCGGATCACACGGACCGGAAGTCCCTCCAACTGGCTACGGACCAGTCCGGCGTTCCCAGGGTCATCGAGATCTTGGTCCCTAATCTGCTTCTTGGTGACAGGATCTTGCCCCCCGTGGCCGGTGTAGATGATCTCGTCACCGTAGTCCCGGTCGTCGGGGTAGCCGCCGTTGAGGACGATCGCGTCAGCGCCCTGCTTCGCGGTTCCTGAGATTCCTGCCTGGAGGTGTGCGTGCAGTCCGGCTTTCTGGACCTGCCTACGATTGGAGTAGGTACTGCCCTCCGGATGGCCTGGGATGTGGCCGAAGGTCCTCTTGTACGCCATACCAGAAGGATGCCACCTGCCGCTGACACTCGGTGGGCACTCAGGGGAGACCCCATGGTGCTCTCGCCGGCGTCTTGACGAGAGCCCTGAGAGCGTCGGTCACGGGGCGCTCGCGGAGCGCCGCGATACATGTGGGGCGGTTGGCGGATCGATCTCGCTAGGAGTGGTCCGAGGGCTTGATCATTCCCAATGCGGTCCCACGGACGCCCTCGACCTGGTGGGGATGCGGGGGTTTGCGCAGGTAACAGGCTTAGTGCGGTGTTGATGGTTGCCTGTCTCCTAAAGCGGGTGTCGTAGGTTCGAATCCTACCGGGGGCGCGTACAGCATCTACACAAGCAGCGCCTGCCGTTTGAGCAGGCGTTTCTTGTGTAGTGATCATGGTTTCGTTAATCCTTTCTGCTGCGTGGGCGATCTCGGGTAGTTGGTCGGCGGGTAGTCGGATGGTGATGGTGACGTGGTCGCTGTCGTCGTGCAGGCGGACGCCGAGTTGGGTGATCTCGAACAGGCGGCGGAGCAGCGGCTCGGGTGCGTCGGCGAGGTTGAGCGCCAGGTACGGGAGCGCGTCCAGCAGGGCGATGTCCGCCGGGCTGGGGCGGCCGGGCTCGGGGTCGTCGGCGGTGTCGAGTTGGGCGATGGTGGTCAGGGCGGCGGTCTTCTCGGCTTCCAGGTCGTTGTAGGTGCCCCGCAGGGCCTTGGTGAACGGGTCGTCGGGGTCGCCGTCCTGGGCTTGCCGCAGGATTGAGTTCTGCCGCCGCGCCACGTCGGCGACGACCCGTTGGAGCCGTTCCCGCTCGGCCTGCCGTTCGCGGGCGGCCCGGTCGTCGACTCCGGCGAGGTCGGCGGCCAGGATCTCGCGACGTTGGGGGCCGAACACGCGGTCGGCGAAGAACCGTGACACCGCGTCGAGCACGGCGTCTTCGCGGATGTAGACGGCCTTGGGGTGGCCTGCGTACCTGTCGTGGCGTCCGCGGTTGTTGTTGCGTGGCCAGCACAGGTAGTAGGCGGCGTTGTGGCGGTGGTTGCCGAACATCCGCCGTCCGCATCCGCAGAACATCATCCCGCGTAGCACGTAGGTGCGGCGGGTCTCGGGGTGGGCGTTGCGGGTGTTGCCGTCGCGGGAGCCGCGCCGGGCTTGGCTGCGGGCGGTGAGTTCGTCGTACATCCACTTGGGGATCAGCGGCTCGTGCGCGGGTTCGGTGGACCACACCCATTTCACCGGGTCGTTGACCTTGCCGCGCCGGGAGCGGGAGGCGCGGCGGTTGAACACCTGGTAGCCGGTGTACTTGGGGTTCTTCAGCACCTCGTAGACGCTGGTCTTGCCCCACGCGCCGCGTGCCCGTTCCTTGCCGGGCGGCACCGGGGGCGGGTACTTGGCGGGGTCGGCGTTGAGCCGGTCGGCGATGGTGTCGTAGCCGAGACCCTCGTGATACCGCCACAGCGCGATCTGGGTGACCGTCTCGCCGCGCACGCCGTCGGGCTCCAGCCGGGTCTTGGTCTGCCCCTTGGCGGCCTTGGTGGGGTTGGGGTGCCGGAAGGTCTTGGCCTTGTACCCGTACGGGGGTTTGCCGATGTTCCAGCCCTCGCGCACGTGCGTGCACAGTCCACCCCAGGACTGCTCCAGGGTGTTGAGCACCTCGTACTCGGCCACGGACTTGTTGATCCGCCGTTGCAAGATCCGCTGTGCCCGACTACCGGTCAGGGTGATCGGTTCGTTGGCGGCGAACAGCGGCACCTCGGCGCGCTCCAACTCACGTTCGATGGACAGGCCCTCGAACGTGCGGCGGGCGACCCGCGACACGCTCTCGCAGATCACCACGTCGAACCGGCGACCGGGATGGGTCGCTTCGTCCAGCAGGTCGGCGATGCCGCCGTCGCGGGCGATGGGGATGTCGAACCGCTCGTAGTCGGTTCCTTGCCCGCGTGCCTCCAGTTCCATGCGGCCGGACTCGACGTCGTAGAAGTGCGCCACGATCACCCACGACTCGGGAATCGCGGTCTTGCTGTTCCCCAACTGCCGCAACAGGGACTGCCGTGGGTCCTGCTGGTCCTCTGTGGACGTACGGCCGAGGAACGCCACGCGTACCTCATCCCGCAGCAACGCCACCGGCATCCCCAGCGGCGAGACCGCGTAGTCCGACAGGCCGGACGGCCCGGACACCGGCACGGTCGCCGACAGCGACGCGGCCCGCCGCGTTAGGGCTGGCGCTGGCGGGTTGACGGTCACCTCATCCGAGGGTTGTCATGCGGCTTCACCATCCTCAGTGGAGTGATCACCGGATTGTTGTTGCGCGGCCCAGTCGAGAAGGTCGCGGATCACGTCGGCGAGTTCGCCGCGCACCCGTTCGGCTTCTGTGCCGTGAATGTGGTTGACGTGGCCGGAATAGTGGCGGTCCCCAACGCGTTTCCGCCTCTGATCATACCACCAAACCGGCTGGTCAGCGCCGGTTTCGGGGAGATTTTCGATGTCATCGTCGGGGGCTTTCCGAGGTAGCGGGATCACCACTGCTTCGTGTTCGTCGTGCGGGTTGTCCGGGGTGTTGTCGTGGCTGTGCATGAGGCACCTCCGATGCCCCGCGAGCCCGCGCAGGGCGGGAGGTCGCGGGCGCTGGTCAGCGGTCACTGGGCAACCGTCGATCAGCGGACCCGTCAGCCGTGGTCACCGCGCCTTCTCCAGTCGCTTGTGGCGTAAGGGAAGGCTGGCCGCGCCACGGGGTGGCGCGCGGAAAGGACTGACGGGTTCGGGCTGTGCAACCCGCGACGCTTCGACTCCCCGACTGCCGTAGCACGCATCGGGGCCAGCTATCACCGGTTGACTGGACTCTTCCACTGTCCGTCCGAGACTTCCGGCGAGACCCAGCCGAGAAACGCCGAGACCGGCTGTCTCGGTCGTCTCGTTGCTGTCTCGGTGTCTCGTCTCGGGTCTCGGTGTGGTCTCGCCGAAGCGGGACCACAGTGGACAGCTCGACGCGGGGTCCAGATTGCTCGTTGCCCGCCAAGCTAGGCGACTTGGCGGCCGTCGTCGTCGGTGTCGTCGTAGAGGATCACTTCGTCAGCGTCTGTCACCTCCCACCAGGACTCGGCCGGGCCGCGTGCCGACGCCGCTGCCGCGTCGGTGACCTCGGCGAGGGTGAGTCGGCACCCGTCGCGGCGGATGCCGCCCAGCGGCAGCCACACGCGGTCGTGCAGGCCCGCTGGGGCGGGCTCGGTGTACTCGGCGCAGGCGAGTGCGACCGGCATCCCGGTCGAGCCGCCGAGGTGTTTGGTGATCGCGTGGCGGATGATCTGCTCGCGGCGCAGGGTGGTGCACCACACCAGGGTCACCGTGTCGTCGCCGTAGCCGTCGCGGCGGGTGAACGCGATGGCCGGGTCGGGGATGGTGGTCAGCCGGTCGCGCAGCTCGCTCACGCCGACGCGGGGCGGATCGTCCAGCAGCAGCACGAACGCCAGTTCACCGCCGTCGGGGTAGCGCCAAACGCCGTAGCCGTCGGTGGTGGCCTTCCACGCGCGGCTGACGCGCCACGGCGACCGCCAGGCCACCAACTCCCCGCCCGTGCCGTGTTCGTCGCGCACGGCGGCGACCAGCGCGCAGAACCAGGCGTGCTGGGCGTGCAGCTCGTCCCACCGCCAGCCGTGGAACAGCTTGCGCCATCGGGCGGCCACCTTCGCCGGTTTGATCGGCGAGACGCCGCGCTCGGCGGCGACGATCCGCGCGCCGATCGGGCCGAGCATCCAATGCCACTCGTACGAGCCGCCACCGGGCCGGAACGGGCGGTCGCGGTGCAGCACGCCCCGCGCGTGCAGCACGGCCAGCCGATGCTGAGTGGTGATCACCGAGCCGAACCCGGCGAGCACGGCGAGCTGGGAGGTGGTGAAGGTGAAGTGCTCCTCCAGCAGCCGCAGCACACGCCGGTCCCGGTCGGTGATCCGACCGGCCGCAGCGGCCACGGCTCCCGCCGTCGCAGGCCGCCGCGCCGCCGCAGATGTGTCATTGATTTGGGTATCCGTCGAGTCTGGCACCGCAACCGCGCCTACTACGGCGCGCTGACCTGCGACGACACGGCCGGAACCCGGCAGGTTGGGGCGGCAGCGCTGGGAGGACTCCCCATAGGAATCCCCATTGGTATCCCCAGATGAACCCCCACGTGCACCCGCCGGACGGCCGTCGCGTCCCGGCACCGCACCCCTGTCACGCTCGCGCATCATGATCGTCACCACCAACCGAGGAAGATCACCGACAACACGGACCATCCCGCACGACACGGGGACGCGGTAGGCACTTGGCTCGGCGTCGGACGACGCGGAAAACACCAAGGCGCGTCACGGTGCGGGACACGTTCTGTCGATCCTCGGCGGGGTCTCGACCGTCTACCTGCGCAGACCCGAGCCGACAGCGGATCAATCTATCAAGATTGCATCCGTGCTCCGTGGTCGTCAACCGCTGGTGTGGCCGTTGGTCGCCCGGCGCGCATCCGGTCGTGTGGATGTGTGTACGCCGCGCCACGGGTGGCCATATAGGGCCATCCGGGCACTCGCCCACTACTGCCGCACGACTGAAACCGCAGGTCAACCGCTACTAACGCCAGATGCGTACCCGGCAACTCTGGGTTGCCTAGGGAATGGTCGATGAGTTGCCCAGGGAGTTGCCGGGTGAATGGTGGTGCGGTGGGTGGCGGTTCAGTCGATCTCGTCGGGTTCGCTCGGCGGCCACGATCTGGCGTGCGGGGCATAGGGGCGGGGCAGCCGCGCCCCTGTGGTGTCGGCGCTGTTCAGCAGCCAGTTCAGGGCGTTGGTGGCGTGGCCGAAGCGGTGTTCGACCACCGCGCCGTGCTCGGCTGGGTGGCGATAGTCGAACAGAGCCTCGGCGCGGACGGCGTGCGCGAGTCCGCTGGGGCGCAGCGCGAGGTATTCAACGTATCCGGCTCGGACTCGCCAGAGCCGGGTGCCGATCAACCCGCCGTCGTCATCGACGTCGGGCAGCGGGCGGAAGCCTGCGGCATGGAGGCGTCGGCCCAGCTCTTGGGCTGCTTGCGCGGGCATGGCGCTCACGGCTGGCGGGCTCCTGGTGGGCGTGCGGGGCCGCACACCCGCGCGGGCCGATCGGCGGTGCGCGGGCGTGCGGACGCAGTGGACGGGTAGCGATGGTCAGAAGCGCAGCTCGGGGATGGTGTCGAGGTCGATGCCGTAGCGGGCGTAGATCTTGATGGTGTTCTCGCCGGTCAGGTCGGCTTCGGTGTGGCCGAGCAGTCCAGCGACCCTGATCACCTCGTCCTTGGACCCGGCTTCGATCTCCAGGTACGGGGGGATCTGGGGCCAGGTGTCGATCTCGACCTGCGCGCCGTCGAGGATGAAGCTCGTGCGCTTGGTTTCCTGGTAGGACTTCGCGGTGAAGCCGAGCACGTTCAGAAGCGCGTTGGTGGCGGCGAAGTCATCGACGCCCACTTCGATCTCGTGGGTGCCGTCGATGGCGTCGCTGGTGATCTGCTTGACGGTCAGCGTGGTCTCGTCGCCAGCGACAGGAAGGTGGCGCCGATCGACATGTCGTACAGCGCGGCATAGCCCATCAGGATCAGCAGCGCATGCGTCACGATCACCCAGAACAGGGCGAACCCGGTCCACCGGTGCCACACGGTCAGCCGGTCCATGCCGATCCGATGATCCAGCCACGGCAGCCGGGCAGCGAGCGTCAGCTGAACGATCAGCAGCAGGGCGGCATGCAGCCCGAAGAACTTCGCCACCGTGAGGATCGCGTTCTTGCCTGACCCGGCGGTGACGAAAAGGAACTCCACGACGGCGGCGGCACCGAGCACGCCTGCCAACACCACATGCCGCGCCCGCTGGCTGGGCGGCACCGCTTCCTCCGCCACTTCTTCTTTCGTCGCCACAGTCCCCACCCCACCCCGCATCACTCGCCGGTCAACCGAGCGTAGATGTCACCGGACCGCCCACCGGGCCGCACGCGGTCGAGCACCCGCAGCAGCTGCTCTGCGTCCAGCCAGTGTTCGCTGACCAGGCGCATCGTCTCCACCGGCGAGTAGTTGTAGCGGTATCCGCCCGCCGCCGCCCCCAGCTCGTCGACCAGCCGCAGCGCCTCCAGTGCCTGGTCGTGCGCTTGCGGCAGGTACTCGAACGACAGCGCGCGGAGCGGTCTGCTGAGCCCGGCGAGCACTTCGACCTCGAATCCTTCGACGTCGATCTTGCAGAAGGCCGGCTCGCCGTGCCGGGCGATGAGCGCATCGAGCGTAGTGACCTCGACGTCGATCGTCGCGTCCCATTCCACACCGGCGAACCGGCGGTCTCGCGAGACGGTCTCCGTCCATTCCGGCGACGCCGACGAGACCGTCGGTGTGGCGGTCGAGACGCGCAGCTGAACCCGGCCTGGCCGGGCGCCGACTGCGAGCGGCACGATCGTCACGCCTTCGTCGCGCCGGAACAGCCAGCGCAGCACGGCAAGGCAATCCAGCTGTGGTTCGACCGCGATCACCTCGGCACCGAGCTTCCGCCACGCCCTGGTCCGGCTGCCGACATGGGCGCCGATGTCGAACCCGAGCCGCCCGGGACCGAGGAATTCCCGGTAGAAGCGCTGCAGGCGACGGCTCCGCCCCGGAATCCCGTGGTACATCACGAGCGATCGAGCGATCCCGCGAACACGCCGCACCATGTCGTCCCCTACCGTCGTCCGGCCGTCGGATCCTGTGGTGAACGCTACAGTGTCGGAGGCCCTGTGGAAGGTGTCGTCGAGGGTGGTCGACGAACGTGTGGCAGGCCGTGGTGGAGGAGGATCGGCGCTTGGCGGCACACCTGGCATTCGTCGCACCGCCCGGCGCGGTTTCCGGTGCCGAGCCGACCGGCGGCAACATCTACGACCGCCGGATGGTGGAGGGCCTGCGTGCGGCGGGCCTGCAAGTCACGTTCACCGCTGCGGCGGGGAGCTGGCCGCGACCGTCCCGGGAGGATCGTGCCGGGCTCGCGCGAGTGCTGGACCAGATCAGCGACGATGCGCCCGTCGTGCTGGACGGCCTGATCGCCTGCTCGGCACCGGACGTCCTGGCTGGGCACGCCGAGCGGCTGCGGCTGGTCGTGCTGGTGCACATGCCGTTGGGCGATGACGTCGGGCTGCCCGCCCAGGTGGCGGCCGAGCTGGCCGACCGAGAGCGGCGCACACTTCGGATGGCCCGTGCCGTGGTGGCAACGAGCAACGCCACGGCGGACCGCCTTCGCCGGAGTCACGGACTGGATGTCCAGGTCGTCGAGCCCGGCGTGGACCCGGCTCCCGGGGCCAGGCCCAGCACCCGGGGCGATCGGCTGTTGTGCGTCGCTTCGGTCGCGCCGGTCAAGGGCCAGGACGTGCTCGTCGACGCCCTGGCCGCACTGACGGATCTGCCGTGGCATTGTCGCTGTGTCGGGGCCGAGCGCCACGCCGATTTCGCCGCATCCGTGCGCCGCCGGATCGCCGACCTCGGTCTGACGGACCGGATCGTGCTGGCAGGCGCACAGACGGACGATCAGCTCGAGGCCTCCTACGCCGAATCGGACCTGCTGGTCTTGCCGTCCCGCGCCGAGTCCTACGGGATGGTCGTCGTCGAGGCGTTGGCACGCGGCATTCCGGTCGTGGCGTCGGCGGTGGGTGGCCTGCTGGAGGCGGTTGGTACGACGAGCATCGGCCCGCCCGGAATCCTGGTCCCTCCGGACGACCCGCCCGCACTCGCCGTGGCGGTGCGCACATGGTTGACCAGCCGCGCCGAGCGAAACCGTCTCCGCGGTGCGGCGCACGAGCGTCGCACCGCACTCGAGCCGTGGTCGGCGGCGGCCCGCAGATTCGCCACGGTGCTTCGCCGACTCACGCCCTCCGGGACGGCATCATGACGCCCGGATGGGTCACTGCCGATTGGCTCGCGCTGCGCGAACCCGCGGATGCGGCGGCACGCACCGCCGAGCTGGTCGACCTGCTTGCCGAACGGCTCTCCACACGGCCGTCGGTCGTGGTCGATCTGGGTAGCGGCAGCGGGGCGAACATGCGCTGGCTCGCACCCCGCATTTCCGGCGCCCAGGTCTGGTGGCTGATCGACCAGGACCGGCGTCTGCTCGAGCTGGCCGAGCAGACCGCTCTCACCGCAGCCGACGGCGCTCCGGTGACCGTGGAAACGCGATGTGCCGACCTCACCCGGTTGACCACGGACGACTTCACCGATGCGTCACTGGTGAGCGCGTCGGCGCTGCTCGACCTGCTGACTGCTGACGAAGTCCGGACCCTGGTGGACACCGTGGCAGCCGCAGGCACTCCGGCGTTGTTCGCCCTCTCGGTCACCGGCCGCGTCGAATGCGAGCCGTCCGATCCCGGCACGGCCGCCATCACTGCGGCGTTCAACGGCCATCAACAGCGCCCGATCCGCGGACGCGGCCGCTTGCTGGGTCCTTCGGCCCCAGCGGTCACCACCGACGCCTTCCGCAGACACGGCTGGACCGTGGTGGCCGAACCGAGCCCGTGGCGACTCGACGCCACCCATGCCGACCTGCAGATGCGTTGGCTGACCGAATGGTGCGCGGCCGCGGCCGAGCACGATCAACACCTCGTCCCCACGATCGAGGCAGCCATGACCCGGTGGCGGACGGCGTGGGAGGCGGGGACGCTCCGCATCGTGGTGCACCACGTGGATCTGCTTGCGATCCCACCGGGCAGGTGACGAGGTTCAGCTCGGCGGCCGGCCGAACGTGGTGAGGAAACGATCGCGGAAGGTGTCCATCCGCCACACCTGCGCGCGCGGACTCGGCGCCATCCCGGGCTCCCAGCGCCATGCCGCGATCCGGTCAAGCACGTCTCTGTCGCGGGTGACGACGGTGATCGGCACGTCGCGTTCCGGGCCACCTCCGGTGATCATCGATGCGGGCTGGTGGTCGCCCACGACGATGAACACGGTCTTGTCGTCGCCGTAGCGTTCGATGAAGGACGTGATCGTCCGCAAGGTGTAACGGATGGTGTCGGCGTAACCGGCGCGGGAGCCGCCAGGGGGCGACACCGTGGCGGGCGTCCGGCGCAGGATCGACCCGTCGCCGAGCTCGTCCCACGGCACCATCCTGGGCACCTTGTCCCATGGCCAGTGGCTGCTGATCAAGTCGATTTCGGCCATGATCGGCCCACCATGCCGAGCGAGTTCCCGGCGAGCGAACACTTCGAGGGTGTACTGGTCGGGAATGCCACCCATCGCGTAGCGCGGGCCGCGATAACCCAGCGCCTCCGCGTCGTAGTAGGCGTCGAAGTCGTAGAAGCCGCGGTGCGGCCACGGTCCGGTGTTGGCCGGCACGACGCCGACCGTCCGCCAGCCCGCCCGGTCGAACGCGGCCGTGAGGTGGAACCGGTCGGTGTCCATCAGGTCGGCGTGTTTGAGGTGGTTGTCCACCCACACCCCGGTCTGCAGCGTGGCATGGGCCAGCCAGCTGCCGCCGCCGACGGTCGGGGAAGTCAGGAAGGCGGACCGTGCTCCGAAGCCCGCCGACCGCAGGCGCGCCGTGCCCTCGGCGAGGGTTGCGCGCACCTGCGGACCGATCTCCCGGTCCTGCAGCGCGACCCGCCCGTAGCTTTCCACGAACATCAGCACGACGTTCTTGCCGCGCAGCGCGGTAAGCAGCTCGTCCGCTGGAACGTCCGCGAATTGGTCGTCCGCGACGGCACGCTCGAACTGCGCGCGATCTCGCAGGTCGGCTGCGATCTCCCTGGCCTGGTCGTAGGCGAACCCGGCCGCGCTGCTCGCCGCGACCGGCAGCCCGGCAACCAACGCGACCACCCACACCACGGCAAGGGCGAGGGCGGTCCGCATCGCGGGCGTCCGGCGTGCTCGCACGAAGCCACTCACTCGGACCGCAGCGATCGTGCAGCAGACCACCAGAGCAGCGGCAGCAAGCACCACCGCAATCACCGTGGCGATGGCCAGCGGCCTGCCGACCTGGGGCGTCAGCAGATCGATCACCGGGGTGAGCGATTGCCAGTCGTAGGCCAGATGAAAGCTCCGGCCGAGTGCGGTGAACAAACCCAGATCGAGGGCTTTGACGAAAGCGACGACCCCCAGCGTGAACCCGAAACCGGCCGCCACCGGGCGCACCGCCCGGACAGGAAGAAGCAGCAGCACGACAACGACGACGACCGGCTCGACGGGGATCCGGAAGAACGACCACACACTCAGTGCCGCGGGATCGACCGGGGCCAGCACGGCGAACAGGGCCACGCCGAGACCGAGAACGGTGACAATCCCAGCCGCAAGCGTCCGGCCGCGCTTCAGCTCTGACGGCACCTTTGGGACACTACCCGCCGCATTTCGCACTGACGGCGCGCCGACCGTCGCCTATGTTTGATCAATGACGACCACCACCCCAAGGCCGCGGGTCGGTCCGCTGGTCTGGCCGCTGGCCGGTGTCGCGGCACAGCTCGCCGAGCTCGGGCTGCTGGCCGTCTCATCCGGCCTGACGGTCGCCGGCTGGCTGATCGGTGGGGGGTACGGGCTGGTGACGGCCGCGCTGCTGATCGGGGCGCTGCGGCGTTCGCAGCGGCGGACGGTGGGGCCGGCGGATGTCGTCACCCTGCTGCGCTCGACCTTGGTGGGATCGGTGGCAGCGCTTGCCGCGGACAGCCTTGCCGGGGCGCCGGACCGGTACGTGCTCATCACCTCGACCGCGGTGGTCGCACTCGCATTGGACGCCGTGGACGGTGTGGTTGCCCGCTCGACGAACACGGCGTCACCGCTGGGCGCGCGGTTCGACATGGAGGTCGACGCTTCCCTGCTGGCCGTGCTCAGCATCTACTTGGTGCCGTCCGCCGGCCTGTGGGTGGTGGCCATCGGAGGGATGCGCTACGCGTTCGTCGTGGCCGGGTGGCTCCTGCCCTGGCTCCGCGGGCCGCTGAAACCGACCCGGCTCGGCAAGACCGTCGCCGCGATGCAAGGGATCGTGCTGATCGCCGCGTGCTCGCGGGTGTTCCCGGCGTGGGCCACGACGACCATGGTGGCCGCCGCACTGGCGCTTCTGGTCTTCTCCTTCGGACGGGACATCGTGCGGCTGTGGCGAGCGCGGCCGCCCGGCTGACAAGCGGGAACGATCGCGAACTGGCATCTTCTTCGCCGATCAGGTCGATACCATGATCGCGTGGGTGACGAGCGTCCATCGGAGCAGGCAACGCCGAAAGCGGTGGGTGACAAGCGTGTGGGAACCCTCGTCGGACGAAGCGCGCTCGCGGTCACCCAACTCATGGCTCTCACCTCCGCCCTCTCGGCCAGCTTCACCATCGTCTTCCCCGAGCTTCTGAATCGGATCGAGTTGGTCAGCTTCGCCACATTGGTGGCCTTGCTCGGCGTTGGTCTGGCGCTGTCGTTTGCCTTGTCACGAATACGCCCGAAGACGATTTTCACGCTCGCCGACATCACCGATCCCGAATTACGAAAACTGTTCGATCAAGCCACGCAGGACATCGTCTGGTTTCGCCGCGAACTCGAAGTCGTGCCCGCCGGCCGCACGGAGGACAACCGTTGAGCCAGGACCTCGACAGCGACGTGCCCGGATCCGAGAACCCGGACGTCGGCCAGGACGCCAACCTGCTGCGAGCCGCCCGCCGTATCAATAGCGAGCTGCACCGGCATTCGCATCGGCCGATGATGCTCAGCCAGCAGGCCCGCGACCGGCTGACCGAGCTGCACGCCGACTATCTCGCCGACCTGGCGCAGGAGGCCATCCGGACCGCGCGACGCGGTGGTGTGCAGACGGTCGACGAGTTCCACGTCGAGCAAGCCAGCTCTCGGCTGGGGCTGAGCCAGACGTCCGGGGCGCTGGAAACCACCGCCAACACGCTCGGCGGCGTCTTCGCCGGTGCCGGCATCGCCTTCGCGTACGAGCTGGTCTTCACCGCCGGGCCGCACAGCACGACCAAGATCGCCACGGCATTCATCATGTCGATCGTCGGCTTCGTGCTGCTCTCGATCGGCATCACGACGACCTGGAGCCGCAGGTCGAGGGCCGGTTAGCCGCACGACGACCGCCTGCGCACCGAGCATCGGCTCCGGTGCGGCAACCTCCTGTCCTGGCCGGGCGTGAGCCAAGCGCGTGCAGACCGCACGCGAAGGAGGAAGACCTCATGTCTCGTCCCAGCTTTCGTCGCGCTGTGGCTGCCCTTTCGCCGCGGCCGAGGTGCTCCGGCAGTGGGGGCCACCGCGCACGAGGCGAGGGCGGTGACGGTCGGGCGCGCTTGGCTTCGTGCTTCGGCCGGAGGCTCGACCGGGGCTCGCGGGGCTGGGCTGGTCATGACTGCAAGCGGATGTGGAACGTCGGCGCCGACGAGTGACGGCGGCAGCGCCTTCAGCACTTCGGGAATCCGCCCGGCGCGCCTCGTCGGCCGGTTCCGAGGGGGAAACGGCCTCGGCATGTCGTTCACGGCGGACGAGTACATCCGGTACAGCAAGCCCGGCTCTCCGTGAGCCCGCCGATGCGGCCTGACTATGCGGGATCCGGCCGGCCGGGTGGCTGGTCATCCGGCTGCGCGCACATCGACGCGCAGCCGGGGTTCAGTTCGATCGCCCGAGCCACGTCCGCCGCCTTCTCCTCCTCGCGTCCCATCAGGGCATAGGTGACCGCCCGCTCGACGAAGTTCTGGTAGCGGTTGGGCCCGAGCTCGATGGCCCGGTCGTGATCGGCCAGCGCATCCTCGAACCGCCCCATGCATCGGTAGGTGACCGCCCGATCCCTGAAGTTCGTGTACTCGTCGGGGCCCAGCTCGATGGC